>CAVXKS010000005.1:0-95724 GCA_963762465.1 uncultured Acidobacteriaceae bacterium
GTCGCAGCTCTCGCAGTTCATGGACCAGACGAACCCGCTCTCGGAGATCACGCACAAGCGCCGTCTGTCGGCCCTCGGGCCAGGTGGTCTGTCGCGTGAGCGCGCAGGCTTCGAGGTCCGCGACGTTCACCCGACGCACTACGGCCGCATCTGCCCGATCGAGACGCCGGAAGGACCGAACATTGGTCTGATCTCGTCGCTCTCCTGTTTCGCTCGCATCAATGAGTACGGCTTCATCGAGTCACCCTACCGCCGCGTCAAGGACGGCAAGGTGCTCGATTACGTCGCCATCTCCAATGCCGGCGAGTCGGGCATGCGCCAGGGCGACACGCTCGAGATCAACGACGCCCAGAAGCTGAACAAGCAGCTCAAGAAGGATGGCAAACGAACCATCGACGTCGAGCCGTTCAGCTTCTATCTCTCCGCGTGGGAGGAAGACCGCCACACGATCGCGCAGGCCAACATCGACCTCGACCCCGAAGGCAAGATCACTGAGGACCTGGTCAACGCCCGGAAGCAGGGCAACTTCGTTCTCGTGCCGAAGGCGGAGGTCGATTACATCGATGTCTCGCCGAAGCAGCTCGTCTCTGTGGCCGCCTCGCTCGTCCCGTTCCTGGAGCACGACGACGCCAACCGCGCGCTGATGGGTGCGAACATGCAGCGCCAGTCGGTTCCTCTGCTCGTCTCTGAGGCTCCGTTCGTCGGCACCGGCATGGAAGGCGTCACCGCGCGCGATTCCGGCGCCGTCATCCTGGCCAAGCGCAACGGCATCGTGGACTCGGTCGATAGCGAACGCATCATCGTGCGCGTCGAAGGCGAGCACCACCCCACGCAGCTCTCGCGTGAGGTGGGGTCCGACATCTACCAGCTCACGAAGTTCAAGCGCTCCAACCAGAACACCTGCATTAACCAGAAGCCGATCGTTCGCAAGGGCGACCGCGTGCTGAAGGGGCAGGTGATTGCAGACGGTCCGTGCACGGAGCAGGGCGAGCTCGGCCTCGGCCGTAACGTGCTGGTCGCGTTCACACCGTGGCGCGGCTACAACTTCGAGGACGCGATCCTGATTTCCGAGAAGCTCGTGAAAGAGGACTACTACACCTCCATTCACATCGAGGAGTTCGAGATCGAGGCCCGCGACACGAAGCTCGGACCGGAGGAGATCACGCGTGATATCCCCAACGTCTCCGAGCACGCGCTGCGCGATCTCGACGAGAGCGGCATCATCCGCATCGGCGCGAAGATCGCGCACAACGACATCCTCGTCGGCAAGGTTACGCCGAAGGGCGAGACGCAGCTCACTCCTGAAGAGAAGCTGCTCCGTGCCATCTTCGGTGAGAAGGCCGGCGACGTCCGCGACGCCTCGCTCACCTGCCCTCCGGGCATCGAAGGCACGGTCGTCGACGTCCGCATCTTCTCCCGTAAGGGACAGGAGAAGGACCAGCGTGCTCTGCAGATCGAGCAGGAGATGATCGAGAAGCTGGAGCGCAACCTCGCCGATGAGATTCGAATCCTCACCGACGAGCGCCTCAAGCGTCTCGAATCCATCCTCGGCTCGAAGGAAGTCCAGGCCGACCTGCACGACGAGCGCACCAACAAGAAGCTGCTCTCGAAGGGCGACATCCTCGACCGCGACACGATCGAGCTCATCTCCACGCGCAACCTGAAGCGTATCCGTTACGCCGACAAGGATCCGCGCGTGAACGAGCAGATCGACGAGATCGAAGAGATGACCTCGCGTCAGATCGATGTTCTCCGCAAGATCACCAACGAGAAGATCACCAAGATGGGCAAGGGCGACGAGCTCTCGCCTGGCGTGATCAAGATGGTGAAGGTCTACATCGCCATGAAGCGCAAGCTCTCGGTCGGCGACAAGATGGCGGGCCGTCACGGTAACAAGGGCGTCATCTCGCGCATCCTTCCCGAGGAAGACATGCCGTACCTTCCCGACGGAACGCCTGTCGAGATCGTTCTCAATCCGCTGGGTGTGCCGTCACGTATGAACGTTGGTCAGATCCTCGAAACGCACCTTGGCTGGGCCGCGCATGACCTCGGCAAGAAGGTTGCGAAGCTCGTCGAGAACTTCCAGAAGGCCGAAGAGGTCCGCAACGTGTTCCGCGAGGAGTTCAAGAACACGGCTGCGCTCAACCAGCTTCTCACTTTGGACGACGAGCAGACCCTGCGCGTCGCCAAGGGCATGAAGCGCGGCATCTGGTTCGGCACCGCAGTGTTCGACGGCGCGCGCGAAACCGAGATCAAGGCACTGCTCGCAGCAGCGGGTCTGCCGGCCTCGGGCAAGAGCGCTCTGATCGACGGCATGACGGGGGAGACGTTTGAGCAGCCGGTCACGGTCGGCTACATCTACATGCTCAAGCTGTCGCACCTTGTCGACGACAAGATCCACGCACGCTCTATCGGGCCGTACTCGCTCATCACGCAGCAGCCGCTGGGTGGTAAAGCGCAGTTCGGTGGACAGCGCTTCGGTGAGATGGAGGTCTGGGCGCTCGAAGCCTATGGCGCCGCCTACATCCTGCAGGAGCTCCTGACCGCTAAGTCCGATGACGTCTATGGCCGCACGAAGATCTACGAGGCCATCGTCAAGGGTGAGGCTGCCATCGAGCCTGGCGTGCCCGAGTCGTTCAACGTGCTTATCCGTGAGCTGCAGTCGCTCTGCCTTGATGTCGAGCTGGTGAAGGTAAACGGCACGCACGACGAAGGCATCCCGGCTCTGCCCGAGCTTGCCGTCGCCGACTAACCAATCCGCCCACCTCTGCTCTTCCTGAGCTTGTGTAACGGCAGGGAAGAGCAGAGGCAGGGCGATGACCTCAGGATTCGAGGTTGCAGAACAGCGCAGCCGACCGTAACAGCAGCAGTACAGCAGCGAAGCTCGCAACAGGCTCTCAGACAAGCGAGAGAGCGAACCAAAAAGTTGGCATCGAGCTAAGCACTGCAACGGAGAGAAAACATGTTCCGCTCCAGCCCATTCGAACTTGCCGGTCCCATCACCGACTTCGACTCCATCAAGATTCAGCTCGCCAGCCCCGAGAAGATCCGCTCGTGGTCGCACGGCGAGGTCACCAAGCCCGAGACCATCAACTACCGCACGTTCAAGCCGGAGCGCGACGGGCTATTTTGCGCTCGGATTTTCGGCCCGATTACCGACTGGGAGTGCCTCTGCGGCAAGTACAAGCGCATGAAGCACCGCGGAGTCATCTGCGACAAGTGCGGCGTTGAAGTCACGCTGTCGAAGGTTCGCCGCGAGCGTCTCGGTCACATCGAGCTCGCGTCGCCTTGCTCGCACGTGTGGTTCTTCAAGGGCCTGCCGTCGCGTATCGGCCACCTGCTTGACATCTCGTTGCGTGAGCTCGAAGCAGTCCTCTACTTCGAGTCCTACGTCGTCGTCGATCCAGGCGACGCTCCGGTCAAGGAGCGCGAGGTCATCAAGGACGAGAATCGCTTCCGCGAGCTCGACCAGCAGTACCGCCCCTCCGGTTTCAAGGCCATGATGGGCGCCGAGGCGATCAAGGAACTGCTCAAGCGCGTCGAGATCAACGAGCTCGCGATCGAGCTGCGCGAGCGCATGAAGACCGAGACCTCGCTGCAGAAGAAGCTCAAGTACTCCAAGCGTCTCAAGGTCGTTGAGGCCTTCCGCAAGTCCGACAACAAGCCGCAGTGGATGATCCTCGACGTGATCCCCGTGATCCCGCCCGAGCTTCGTCCGCTGGTGCCGCTGGATGGCGGCCGCTTCGCGACGTCCGATCTCAACGATCTCTATCGCCGCGTGATCAACCGTAACAACCGCCTCAAGAAGCTCATGGACCTCCATGCGCCTGAGGTCATCGTGCGCAACGAGAAGCGCATGCTGCAGGAGGCCGTCGACGCTCTGTTCGACAACGGCCGCCGCGGCCGCGTTCTCCGCGGTGCGAACAACCGTCCGCTGAAGTCGCTCTCCGACACCCTCAAGGGCAAGCAGGGCCGCTTCCGTCAGAACCTGCTCGGCAAGCGCGTCGACTACTCCGGCCGTTCGGTGATCGTCGTCGGCCCGGAGCTCAAGCTGCACCAGTGCGGTCTTCCCAAGAAGATGGCGCTCGAGCTCTTCAAGCCGTTCATCTATCACCGTCTGGAGCAGACCGGCCACTGCACCACCATCAAGCAGGCCAAGGAGATGGTGGAGCTGCAGGAGCCCATCGTGTGGGACATCCTCGAGGAGGTCATCAAGGACCACCCCGTGCTGCTGAACCGCGCTCCGACGCTGCACCGCCTCGGCATCCAGGCCTTCGAGCCTGTGCTCGTCGAGGGCAAGGCCATCAAGATTCACCCGCTCGTCTGCACCGCGTTCAACGCGGACTTCGACGGCGACCAGATGGCCGTGCACATTCCTCTGAGCCCCGAAGCCCAGATCGAAGCGTCCGTGCTGATGCTCGCGTCGCACAACATCCTGTCGCCGGCCTCCGGCCAGCCCATCACCGTGCCCACGCAGGATCATGGTGCTCGGCCTCTACTACCTGACGAAGTCCAAGGTCGGCGCCGTCGGTGAAGGCCGCGCCTTCGCCAACGTCGAAGAGGTCCTGATGGCGCTCGAGGCCAAGCAGGTGGAGACGCTCACGCCGATCCGGCTGCGCTACACCGGCGCGGTGCTCGACATGACCACCGCCTACGACGACCAGGACATCACGCACACCGAGCCCGTGCACTTCAACAAGCAGTACATCTCGACCACGGTCGGCCGCGCCATCCTGAATGACGCGCTGCCCGAGGGATTCCCGTACATCAACGGTCTGCTCAAGAAGAAGGGCATCGGCCAGCTCGTCAACTACTGCTACCTCAACCTCGGCCTCGAGACCACCGTCCGCGCGCTCGACCGCATCAAGGAGCTCGGCTTCCAGTACGCCACCCGCTCCGGCTTGTCGGTCGGCTTCGATGACATGGTCATCCCCGCGTCGAAGTACACCGTCGTTGCCGACGCTGAAAAGCAGGTCATTACCCTCCAACAGCAGTACCTTGAAGGCTCCATCACCAACCAGGAGCGGCAGAACAAGGTCACCCAGCTCTGGTCCGCAGTCACCGACCGCGTCGCCGACGAAATGTTCAACAACATGAAGAAGGCGGACAAGGAAGGAGCCATGAACCCGATCTACATCATGGCCGACTCCGGCGCCCGCGGTTCGAAGCAGCAGATCCGTCAGCTGTCTGGAATGCGTGGCTTGATGGCCAAGCCTTCCGGCGAAATCATCGAGTCGCCCATCAAGGCCAACTTCCGCGAGGGTCTCACCGTGCTCGAGTACTTCATCTCGACCCACGGCGCCCGCAAGGGACTGGCTGACACGGCGCTCAAGACCGCTGACTCCGGTTACCTCACCCGCCGCCTCGTCGACGTCGCGCAGGACGTGATCATCTCCGAGAACGACTGCGGCACCGTGGAGGGCATCTACGTTATGCCGATCATCGAGGCCGGCGAGACCATCGAGCCGCTGCGCGACCGCATCATCGGCCGCGTCTCGCTCGAGAAGCTCAAGGACTTCGAGGGCAAGGTCATCGTCGACATCAATGAAGAGATCGACGAAGACAAGGCCTCCGCTGTCCAGGCCGCGGGTATCGAGCGCGTCAAGATTCGCTCGGTCCTCACCTGCGAGTCGAAGCGCGGATGCTGCATCCTCTGCTACGGCCGTAACCTCGGCTCCGGCAAGATGGTGGAGATGGGCGAAGCCGTCGGCGTCATCGCGGCGCAGTCCATCGGCGAGCCCGGAACGCAGCTCACGATGCGTACCTTCCACGTCGGCGGCACTGCCTCCCGCGTGGCGGACGCCTCGCATCTCGAAGCCAAGAACGCGGGCAAGACGCACTTCATCAACCTGGTCACGGTCCGCTCCAAGGAAGGCGGCCTGGTTGTCATGAACCGCTCCGGTTCGCTCGCCATCATCGACGAGAAGGGCCGCGAGAAGGAGCGTTACGCTCTGGTCTACGGCGCCAAGCTTCGCGTTGAGGACGGACAGAACGTGAAGCTCGGCGACCTGCTGGGCGAGTGGGATCCCTACACGTTCTCCATTCTCACCGAGATCGCCGGCACCGTGCAGTTCAAGGACCTGCAGGAAGGCCTCACGGTCAACGAGGAGATTGACGAGGTCACGGGCCTCTCCCGTCTCGTCGTCTCCGAGTCCGCCGATGAGAAGCGCCAGCCCGCCATCCTCATCAAGTCTGCGAAGGCATCGGCTCCGAGCAACAAGCGCTACCTCATGCCGTCACGCGCCTACCTCATGGTGCAGGATGGCGACGAGGTCTCGCCTGGCGACGTCCTCGCGAAGATCCCGCGCGAAACCACCCGCACGAAGGACATCACGGGCGGTCTGCCGCGAGTCGTCGAGCTCTTCGAGGCCCGCAAGCCCCGCGATCCGGCGATCATCTCCAAGATCGACGGCACGGTTCGCTTCGGTGACGTCACCAAGGGACAGCGGAAGGTGTATGTGACCGCTGATAACGGGCAGGAAGAGGAGTACAGCGTTCCGCGCGGTGTCTACGTCAACGTGCAGGAAGGCGAGCGCCTCCGCGCCGGTGACGCACTCATCGACGGTCCGCGTAACCCGCACGACATCCTCGAGGTGCTCGGCGAGCGCGAGCTGCAGATGTACCTCGTCAACGAAATCCAGGAGGTCTACCGTCTGCAAGGCGTGTCCATCTCGGACAAGCACATCGAGACGATCGTCCGCCAGATGCTTCGTTGGGTGAAGGTCGAGGAGGTTGGCGACTCGAACTTCCTGCTCGAGCAGCAGATCGATCGCTTCCGCTTCAACAACGAAAACCAGCGCGTGCTGATGGAGGGTGGCCGTCCGGCAATCGGTCGTCCGCTGCTCCTCGGCATCACCAAGGCGTCGCTCTCCACCGACAGCTTCATCTCGGCGGCGAGCTTCCAGGAGACCACCCGCGTGCTCACCGAAGCCAGCATCAACGGCTCGATCGACGCGCTGCGCGGCCTCAAGGAAAACGTCATCGTCGGCCGCCTTATCCCCGCCGGCACGGGTATGGAGTACTACCGCAACGTCGCGCTCAGCCCCGAGCTCGAAGAGGCGGCAGCCCAGATCCAGGCCGAGGTCATGGAAGCCCACGAAGCCGAAGAGCGCGAGCTCGAGGCGATGCGCATGGAAGGCGAACAGGAAGAACTCGGCGCCGAAACCATCTAGACCATTGCGGTCGGCGAGATGCGCTTCGCGCCAAAACCAAAAGGGCGGACTCGAAAGAGTCCGCCCTTTGTGTCTTCACAGTCAAGAACGGCTGCCTTTGTCCGGCAATGGATATGAGGCAGATCCCGTTTCGGTGAGCTTCTGATATTCGGTTTTCGCCTGGCGGAGTATGGGTATATCCGGGACTGCGTCTTTCCATGTAGTGAAGAATTCGTTGTAGGCTCTGCGGCTGTCATCAAGATTTCCTTGCATGGCATACGCATGCGCGAGGCCGAGCTGCGCTAGTGGAGCATAGATCGGCCACTGGTCCCATCCTCGATGGCTGATGACTGTCTGGAATTCGTCGATAGCTTTGCTGTACTCTCCTGCATCTACATAAGCCAGCGCTCGGTTATAAAAGATCGATGCCTCGGGAAATTGCGTGACGGGGACAAGCAAATTCACCGCGTTTACCTTATTTCCACGCTTGCGCTCGATGATCGACCGACACAAGGGCAGATAGACTTTCTGGGTCAGCGTGTCCTCAGGGAATAGTCGGTTCAGTTTCGCTGCCAGCATCTCAGCCTGCGCCACATCGCCGCATAAGCTGATGCGGCGGTGCAATTCTCGAGTGCCGATTTGCTATTCCCCAACTCTTCAGCTTGGAGGCACAGCTTTTGCGCCAGTGGATAGTTGCCGGCGATGGATTCGAGCCTGGCATGCCACGCAAGCTCGAAACTCGCATTTTCCATTCCATTCGGACGAAGTTGTTGTTTCACCAGGGTCTCGTTTAGCGAACGAAGCTCGTTGAAGTCGCCGCGAAAGAATGCATGCTCCTCGCGCGCGTGGAGCAAGCGCATGTCATCTGCCGCAGTTTCCCGGGTGATCCGGTCCATCGTGACCGCATCGTTTTCAATAAAGGCAATTTCGTAGCGCAGCTCTGTTTGAATCGGCGTGAAAGAACCTTTCTGCCGCCAGCGTTCTAGCATCCCCTTGGCCTCGTGAAGTCGACCCAATATGAGCAGTGCGCGGCTTGCATTAGAGTAGGCATTCGACGAAGGGATTGGAGCGTGGTCAATGCACCATTCGAATTCGCCGAGGGCCTCTTCCGTTCGGCCGAGCGACGCATGAACGATTCCCGACAGGTTATACGCGCTCACACTGCGGGGATAAGCCAGCTTGTACAGCGTAACCACCGCATCTTCTTTTTGCAGATCCCCCGTTACCGCCGAGTGATAAAGCGCAGTCGCCTCAAAATTTTCTTCCTGCGTCAGATGGCTGTCCTTTAGCTGAAAGGCCTTGGCAAAGTTTCTTCTGGCCGCCTCCTCGTCACCCACACTGTGATACGCGCTGCCAAGAGCAACGTAGGCAGAACAAAACTGCGGGTCCAGGTCGACGGCCCTTTCGAAAAGGGCGATGGCATCGCGCCGTTTTCCTGAGCGGTACAACGTAAGTCCCGTGCTGTAAGCCTGCAGCGCATCCAGCGAACTCGTGGTCGCGACATCGAGAGGAGCGTTGTACTTTTCGACGGAGCTCAAGCTTTCACCCAGCCGCGTTCGCAGCTCCGCAGCTGCCTTGCCCAGTGCGGCAATTACCTTGTCCTTTGATTCCGCTTCTTCCTGGCGGCGCGCGAGCGTCTTCTGGCTGCTTGCATCGATTGCTTCCAGGGTGATGAGGTATTTGCCGGCGACCGCGTCGATCTCCGGCACTACGACCGCTTTGAGCCCCTGGCGGCGGCATATTTCAACGCCCAGCTCCCGGGTCACGCGCTCGTCGGGGCCATGGCGCATCATGCCCAGCGTGCGCCGGACATCGGCCTCGGGCAGTAGGCCCAAAAAGGGAGACTCGGTTAGCTTTACTTCGAGTGCTCTGTCCAGCGAGTTGTCGAAGATCGGATCACCGGTCCGGTTGACGAAACTTGCCAGGAGAATTACGTCGCTGCCGGTGAGTACTGGTCCGATGAAAAAGAGTCGCCACACGGCCAAACCGGCCACAAGAACTAAGATTGCCATCCCTGCGATCACGACGCGGTAGCGCCTAGTCGTGCGCCGAGAGGTTGTGTCAGCGTTGATCGCCACGACGCGCGAAGCATCGCCAACGGCGTTGCTTCCGTTCTCCTGTGCCGTTTGAAAATTTCGGCTGCGTGCCCAGGCATCCAGCTCCGCCCGGGAAGCGTAGATTGAGCCGATCTTCTCGTGCAAGTGCCGGTGAACGGGCATCCCCTCGCGCTTTTCCCAGCGCTGGACTGTCGTCACGTCGCGGTGAAGATAGGCCGCAATCTCCTTCCAGGAATCCAAACGGTCTTCGCTTGGCGTAACGGCTGGAGGCGGACCAGGGGATGGTCCATCCATGGGACTCTCCCGATTGTGCCCCAAATTGTAGCGCGTTCGGACGCTGGAGGCGCTGCAAACCGCGGTATTCAACAGAACAGACGCGGCCCCGTGTCTTACTGCTTGCAGATACCCTCAGGAACGTCCTAGCGTTTTGCGCAACCAGAATCGCGGAGGACAAATCCGATGAGTCGCATCGCCGTCATTCTTCTTGGTTCGGCCGCTCTTCTAACCGCCTGCAACATGGCCCCAGGACCGGCCCCGGTTCCATCAGGCGTAACCACGAGCCCAGGCACGACTCCGACACCTGCGACACCTCCGACACCGCAGTTCTTGCCTATCTCGGGCGATTGGCAATTCAGCACAACATCAACGACCGGCATGTCAGCGATGCAGGTCGGCGGTGGTCTTGTTGAATCCGGCGGTTCAGTAACCGGCGCGATGCTTGTCGACGGTTCGACATGTTTTGGCCATCTGGCCCCCATCAGTCTGGTTGGCACCTTGACCGGCAACCAATTGTCCCTGACCTCTACAGCATCCGACGGGCCGGTTATTGCGCTCACCGGAACAATCGTGGGTAACGCTTCCGGCGCCTTCGACAATTTCACCGGTACATACACGATCGCCGGCGGATATGGCGGTGGCGACAAAGGAACTGTCACCGGAGTCAACATATATCTCGATCAGGCCATGGACGGCACATTCACGACCAGCCAACAGCAAACATTTACTGTGTCCGGCGGTTTGTATCAAATGGCCGTCAACCCGGACGGTAGCTCCGGACTTGCGGGAGAGTCGCCATTTACTTTCGGTACGCCGTGTTTCAGTTCGGGAACCGTAACTGCCGGAACTCTTTCGTCGGGCAGCTTCCTCATTGGAACTGAGGTCGATGTTCAGTTTCAAACCCCCAACGGCACCATCACTTTCACTGGAACAGTGGACCTGAACAGTTACGATCTCGAATTTGACAGTTATTCGATTTACGGGAACTACACAGTGTCCGGCGGCACCTGCGATGCGACCGGCACCGCAGCCCTGCGTGTTTATAACCCATGGGACTACTGAACCCTTCAATGGGCGGGTGGCCCACCCATCTTTCAGCGCCACATCTTGGGTGCTCCATTCATCGCGGTCCTATCGCGATGGGTGGGGTATGCTGCCGCCCGTCTTTCGGAGCCACAAACCGGAAGAGCACGGCTTCTGCCGTGCCGCAAACAACCAGCGCGAAGCGCCTTCCTTACTGCCGTAGGCGGTCGCGGAGCCGCAGGCGGAACGACAGGGATGCTTTATAAGGCGAGATCGCTATGAGGCGAGATCGCTCAGGCTCGCACGGCGATTCACTTTGCAGCTTCACCCTGCGAACCCCCAACCCCACCCCCCAAGCTTCACTCCCAAATGCCCCAGCAGTTCCAGCGGGCAGCGGGAACACCACTGTCGTATTCTTCTCCACCCCAATCTCAACCAATGGTTTGCAGGTGCCACGAAGCTGTTCCTCCGGTCCTGAGATCAAAAACTCAGGACCCGCGTGCACGCTCCAACCAAAGGCCTCATACTGTTCCACGTGACGACACTGCCCGATATCTGTATCTGTCCCAACTGCCATAGCTCTCTGGACCGAACTCTGACCGTCTGGTCCTGCACCGGATGTCAGCGGAAGTATCCGGTCACCGAAGGGTTCGTGGACTTCTCGCCTGAGATCAAACACCAGGGCGGCCTCGGCCAGCTCGGTATGGAGATCGGTTTCCTTGTCCGCTTTTATGAGCGCGTCTGGCGCCCCGCCTTCGTTCGCTCCATGGGGCGCAACTGGAATCGCGCGCTCACCCCTGAACTGGAGGACGCTTATCTGCTGGACCATGTCAAACCGGCCGGCGGTCCGGTGCTGGACCTGGCCTGCGGCGCCGGCCGCTGGACCCGCACCCTGGTGCGACGCTTCGGCCCGAATGATGTCCTTGGATTTGACCTGAGCTTCGCTTCGCTGCGCGCGTGCCGCGCTGCAAACCGGGACACCCCACTCGTGCGCGGAAATGCCTGGACCCTGCCATTCGCAGACTCGACCTTCGGAGCGATCAACTGCTCCAACTCCCTGCAACTCATCCCGGACACGCCGCGCGTTCTCAAAGAGGTTGGCCGCACGCTGAAGCCAGGCGGCACGTTCACCTGCTTCACCTTTCGCAGGTCGCCGTCGACAAGCTATCGGTTGCTGCAAGGCACGGTGGAACGAGTGATGTCGGTCCGCGCGTTCAAGATGGAGGACATCGAAACGTGGCTGCACGCCGCCAATATGGAACTGATCGACGTTTCGGGGCCCAATCTGGCGCTGCTGTTCACCGCGCGCAAGCTTGCATAAGAGGCCCCAAAGCTCACCCTTTGAATGGGACTTGCCTTGCGGCTTCGCCCTGTGAAGGTGCGATCCCTCCCCCCAGCTTCACCCCTAAATGCCCCAGCAGTTCCAGTGGCAGCGGGAACACCACGGTCGTATTCTTCTCGACGCCAATCTCAACCAGCGTCTGCAGGTAGCGCAGCGTGAGTGCGCTCGGTTCACGATTTAGCACGGTGGCTGCCTCGGCCAGCTTCGCGGAGGCCTGGAACTCGCCTTCGGCGGCGATGATCTTCGCTCGGCGCTCGCGCTCGGCCTCGGCCTGCGCGGCGATGGCGCGTTGCATCTCCTGCGGCAGGTCCAGTTGCTTCAGATTCACGCGATCCACCTTCACGCCCCAGGGTTCGGTGTGATCGTCAAGAATCTTCTGCAGCTTCTCATTCAGCGTCTCGCGTTGCGATAGCAGATCATCCAGCTCCACCTCGCCGAGCACCGAACGCAGCGCAGTCTGGGCCGCCTGCTCCACCGCGAAGCGATAATTCTCCACCTCAATCACCACTCGCGTTGCGTCGACCACGCGGAAGTACACCACCGCGTTCACCTTCAGCGACACGTTGTCGCGCGTGATGATGTCCTGCGGCGGAATCTCCCAGGTCACAACGCGCAACGAGATCTTCACAATGCGGTCGATCGGCCAGATGATCAGGACCACGCCCGGCCCCTTCGAATTCCTGAGCACACGCCCCAACCGAAACACGACTGCCCGCTCGTACTCGGGCAGGATATTCAAACACCGGATGATCCAGACCAGAACGATCATGGCGAGGAACGCAGACAGTACACCGGGGAACGGGTTCATTTCGATAGCTCCAGGCACCGCCGCGGGTGGCCACTCCTACTGTATCCCTCTACGTTGCACTCTCTTGCGGGGCGGGTGAGCAAAGCCACGGTCTGCGGAAGCCTTCACGACTTCTCAAGGAACCCATACGGCCTTTTGCGGAGGACGGCTGCCTAATGAAGCATGCGCTTCAGCTCTTGATGGTTGAGGCTGAGCCGGCGGTCGGATGCTCACTCGTTTTGATCCCGAAGTCTTGCTACTCAACCTCGTGATGGCCCCGTCTACCGTGATCTCCTGCTCTGGGTACTCCATGAGGCCTATATACGAGCAGGCTATCCAAGGACGGGGCCGCGCTTAAATCGCGATAAGCCCAGTGTCGAGCCAGTCCAGTTGGGGCGAGCGGGTCTTCAACGATAATGAGCTCTCATGCTGAACCTCTGGCGGAAGCTGCGCTGGTCCCTCGCACAACGCGGTCTCGTCGGTACGCTCAGGGCCGTTCCCGCCGCGCTCACGCGCCGCACGCCGGCAGGCAGCCAGCACCCCTTCGATCAGCGGTACGGCACCGAGACCAGCGGCGTGATCGGCGGCGCCGCCCTCGCCACGGGTCACGCCCACGACGCCTACATCACCGCCTACGCGGGGGTGGCACCCTCCCGCTTCGACGCCGCACTTGAGCGCTGGCGGGACCCGATTGGCGAGGCAAAGATCGAGGACTACACGTTTGTCGATCTGGGGTGTGGCAAGGGGCGAGCCCTGCTGCTCGCCAGCCGTCTGCCGTTTCGCGAGGTCGTTGGAATTGAGCTGAATCCGCAGCTCGCCGGCATTGCGCAGAGTAATGCGGAGCGCTGGCGGAGCCTGGGCGGGGCACGCTGCCCCATCCGGGTCGAAGTCGGCGACGCCAGCAAGCCAGCTTTGCCCGCCAACCCCACTCTGCTTTTTTTGTACAACGCGTTTGCGGAGCCGATGGTGTGTCGGCTGGCTGACAATATCACGCGATCGAATCACTCGCACCGTATCGATCTGATCTATCAGAACGCCTATCATGCAGAGATTTTGACCGACAGATTCGGGTTTTCTCAGGTCTGGAGCGGAGAGCTGCCGTTGTCTGCGGAGGATGCGACAGCCGATCCGGTGGCTACACCTCACGACATAACGGTTCTTCTGCGATTAGACGCGGCCGCCCAAAGAAGCGTCTAATCGATTCTCTAATGCTGAGGAGTTATGTACGCAGTCACTTCAGGGCGAGGTTTATTGTTTGCGCTCCTCTGTGTTTACTCCTCTCGGCGATGACCTTGTAGTTGTGTGCGGCCGGAAGCAGGTTCTTCAGCTTGCACAGGCGCTTCAGGAACTCGCCCAACGTACCGGTCAGCTCGGCGCCATGCATTGGCTCGAGTACTTCCTCTACACGCCATCTCTCGCAAGCAAGCCTCCGTACCTTGTGCTGCAATTGCGCACTGCGGGGTTACATGAGGTTCAGCCTGACGACATGATGGCGGCCGCGCTGTTCTTCGAGTACCGAATCGCCGGTGTGCGGACGCGAGTGTTCTCGACGGACGATGCGGTCGGGTTTCGAAGTGTGATTGCCATGCCGGGCGAGCGGGCGCGCTTCGCCGAGCGCGCAGCGTATGCGCTGCTAAGGAGTGGAGCGCACGTTGTTCTGGCCACACACGAAACCCAGATCGGGTCAGCGCCGACTCCGCTTCCAGGAGCCTTACTTGGATATCGTGAGCGGCGTATCGGTCGCATACTGACGCTTGCGCCAAGCTATGACGAGACGCTTGCGCGAATGGGACGGCTTACGCGGCGCAATCTTCGCTACTATCGGCGTCATCTCGGTTCGCGAATGCGCGTCGAGTTTGTTGCGGAGGCGCGGGGACAGATTTCGTTTGCAGAGTTCAAGACCTTGAATCGTTCGTCGTTGAATCCTGTTCGCAATGAAAAGGAGCTATGGCTTCGCTGGCGCAGTTCGTGTGAGATCGACGGCGGTTTCCTCGCGGGATTGCGCACGGTCGAAGGGAAGTGGCTGAGCCTGCTTGGCGGCTGGCGTCACGATACGACGACGGTGGTGCACTGGCAACTCAACAGCGCCGGGTATGAGCACGATTCGATCGGCATCGTAATTCGCTCGTTCTTTCTCGAGCAGGAGATTGTCAACGGCGCGCGCAAGCTGCTGATGTTCGGCGGAACTCCGCACTCGATTCGTTTTGCGTTTGACGAGGATACGATCGCGGATCTCATCCTGTGCAGAAGTACATTGCGGGCCACTGCCTTGCGTGTTCTGGCACGGGCGCTGGTCCGGCACAGCGGACTGGGGCGCACAAATCATGTGCTTCAGACTTTGGCGGAAGTTCCACTGATGACCCAGACCGGCCTCTGCCCCGAGGTTTCGCCGAGCGTCCGAGAGCGGGTCGCGGCGAACCTGGCTCGCCGCGTGGTATAAGCCAGCAACATCCCTGGTTTCTTGCGGTCGGATCAAATCCTCGTGGTTTCTTATGCGCAACTTGCCGGCTCCCTCGTGCACCCAACACGTGCAAGGAGAATGCAGGATATGAGCAGCGATCAGTCGGGCCTTTCCCGGCGCAAATTGGTGGGCGGACTTGGAGCGGGTTTAGCAGCAGCAGCGATGCCGGTCCTCGCGCAGAATGAATCGCATTCGCGGGAGGGCGCGCCGACCGCTCAACCGGTCGAGGACCCAACCACGAAGTATCCGAAGCCGCCGTACGATACGACGCAGCAGCCGTGGCCAGGCCTCGCGAGCAAAATGATGCCACCACCGGATCATGGCGAGAAGAGCTACAAGGGTTCAGGCCGTTTGGTCGGTCGCAAAGCGCTGATCACCGGCGGCGACTCAGGAATGGGCCGCGCCGCAGCGATCGCTTATGCGCGCGAAGGCGCCGACGTGGCGATCAGTTATTTCCCAACAGAGGAACCGGATGCCCGGGAGGTTGTGCAACTGGTTCGCGCCGAAGGCCGCAAGTGCGTCACAATCCCCGGTGACCTGCGGGAGGAGTCCTACTGCAAGCGCCTCGTCGAGCAGGCCGTGAGCGGGCTGGGCGGCCTCGATATTCTCGTCTCGAATGCAGGGCGCCAGATTCAAGCACAGTCATTGGACGAAATCTCCACCGAGATGTTCGACTGGCAGATGAAGACCAATATCTATGCGCCGTTCTTCATTATCAAAACGGCCGTGCCTCACATGCGCCCGGGTTCGACGATTATCGCGACAACCTCCGAGCAGGCGTACGATCCGAATGCCGATCTGTACGTTTACGCGCAGACAAAGGCCGCCACGATGAACTTCGTGAAGTCGCTTGCCAAGATGCTGGGCCCGAAGGGAATCCGTGTGAACGGCGTCGCGCCCGGCCCGATCTATACACCGCTGCAAATCTCCGGAGGTGCGACGAAGGAGCACTTCCAGAACTTCGGCGGTGACTACCCGCTAAAGCGCGCGGGGCAACCGGCAGAGCTTGCCAGTATTTATGTGCAGCTCGCGGCAGAGGATGCGAGTTACACAACGGGAAATATCTACGGCGCCGGCGGCGGAAAGGGTCAGCCCTAGACGGGCGCCAAGAATAGATCGGGCCCAGATACGAAAGCGCCAGAGGCCGGAGCCTCTGGCGCTTTCATCGTGACAATCTTGCAGTGTGGCAGATCCCGTCTCAGGCTTTCCGTTGGCCAAGCCTCCCCGACTCGCGTCAGGCGCCGTGTCCTCCGTCTCTGCCTTTGGTTGAGCTGCCGGCTTGCGCCGTGCTCAGATCCTCCGGCTCTTCCGGATTCTCAGCAATCTGGCTTGCGCCAGGCGCTGTTTCCTCCGAACCGTCCGGTCTCCCGGCTTCCTCCGACTTGCGTCGGATGCCTTGGCTTCCGGCTTCCTGAGGCTGGCTGCCTCGACTCTCGTCGAGGGCTCCGTCCTCAGGCGTTTTGCCTTCGACCGACTTCCGGCCTCAATCTTCCGTTCGTCCTCTGAACTTGCTTTCGATTCAACCTTCGACTTGCGCCGACTGCTGTGTTCGTTAGCCCCTTCAGCGATTCACTTCCGACTTACTGCTCGTTCATCAGTTGGACAAACCTTACGGATGGCGAGCCTGTGCACGCAAGTGCGAATCGATTCAGTTGTGTGGATATCCGGGCACTTTGCTGCGGAGCGCTGAATGAAGTTTCGTTCAATGACAACCGCACATGCGACGTCGTGAAGAATTCGACGTCGCGGAAGTGCAGACTCCGTCTGGCTTTCGTGCTGCTCAGCGGTTGACTATGTGCCGGAGGTGTCCTCGCGTTTGTAGGGCTTCTGCATGAGCGCGCGCGCTTCGTTAATCGCGCCCTGAGTGTTGTCGTTGGTCTGGATGGCAAGACGGTACTCGTTGACGGCGCGCTCACGCTGGCCAGTGATGTCGAAGATCTTCCCGAGATTAATGTGGCTCCAAACCTCAATCCACCTGGGGTCGCCATCCCCGCGGAGGGCGTCGCGGAAGCTGTTGGCGGCCGACTGATAATTCTTCTGCATGAGGAAGACCTCGGCGAGGCGGTAGTTCGCGAGCGAGCTGCCGCGGTCCTGGTCGAGGGCCTTCTGGTATTCGCCGATAGCGCCGAGGAGATCGCCCTGGGCGACGTCCTGCTGACCGCGCAAAACGGCGACGCGTACGGCGAGGTCGGGGGTTGATTTCAGGAGCCAGTTGTCAGGGTCGATGGTGACTTTGCGGGGCCGGCCGAATGTCTCGACGTTGTAGGCGGACTCGGTGCCGGAGAGATCGACGCGGCGCTCTTCGGTTTTACCCTCCGTCTCGACGCGAAGCTCGACGGGCATTTTGAAGAGGTCGAGGTCCTGGGTGACGGTGCCGACCGTGCGAAAGCCTTTGCCGTTGCCCAGGCGGTAGACCTGGTAGTTGTTGCCGAAGTCGGGCGCGCCGGTGCCGTCGACCCACTGGGAGAAGAACGGTGTGAGCTGAAGATGTGACTGAGCTTCGGCAATGGTCTGGACCTGGGAGGTGCGGATGCTCTTGTCGATATTTTGCGAGAGGAGCGCGCGAAGGAAGTTGGTGAAGACGTCGTCGCCCATCTCCCAGCGGAGCATGTGAAAGACCATCGCGCCCTTGTCGTAGGTCATGTTCTGGAACTGCGGCGAGAAGGGATCGAGACGGGAGAGCGAGGTGAGGGGCTCGGTGTCATAGGCGAGCGCGGCGGCTTCGGTGTCGGTGATGGCGTTCTGGAGGGCGGTTTTGCCGCTCTGGTCTTCGAGGTAGAGGAGCTCGGCGTAGCGGGTCATGCCATTGGTGACCCACATGTCGTTCAGGGTGGCGGGAGAAACCTCAGAGCCCCACCATTGATGAGCGACGGTGTTGGCGAGCAGGCGAGTGTTGCCGCGGTCGGGCCGGATGGCGACGATCTCCGGGGCCCACGAGGCGGAGACGGAGTCGGAGGGGAGCTCGACGACGTTGATGAGCGGAGACTCGGCGCCGCCGAACTCGTTGGTCATGTACTCGAACTCTTTGGCGACGGTCTCGGCGAAGTCATGGGCCTTGGCCTTGTTCGCGTCGGTGAGGAAGACATGCACGTTGGGGGCGTCGGCGGCGGAGACCGGAGGAAGGAATTTGCCGGCCACGATGGTGCCCGGGAAACCGGGCTTCGTCCAGTTGAAGACGAACTCGCTTTTGCCGCCCGGCGCCGGATGCTGGCCGGCGACGCCGCTGCCGATGACGCGCTCACCGCCAGGGACGGTCACGTGGATCTCGGCGGTGAACCGGTCGGTGTAGAGGCCGGGCAGCGAGATGGGGAACCAGCGGCCGGGATAGAGGAGCATGCTGACCGGGTCGGCGACGTGGACGAAGTTGATGCCGTCGACGGGACTTGTGTCGACGGTGGGGACGCCGGTGTAGGTGAATGTCCACGTTGAGGTTGTGCCCTTGGTGAGCGGAGTGGGGACGCTGACGCGGACGGTCGAATCGGCGGCGTTGCGCTCGGGGGTGAGGGTGGATTTGTCGGCGGAGGTGAGGGAAGAGATCTGCAGGCCGTTGTTGAAGCCGAAGACGACGCTGGTGAGGTCTTCGAGCGTGGTGAAGGTCACGGTCGCCGTTGCGTTGAGGCGCCCGGTGGCAGGGTCGAGGTCGGCCTTGATGACATAGCCGGAAACGTCGATCTGCTGGCGGGCGGGTATGGCGGCGTGCAGCTGTTTAACCCCGGCTGACGTCAGGGCGAGGAGGGCGATCGAAAGAAGGCAGCGCAACGTAGAGGGCAGGCGAAGCATGGGGTCCTTGGCGGATTCGCGGGGAAGCAGCTTTAAGCCAAAGCTACCGCAGATAGACGGTTCTCCGCGAGTGTCTGTCAGATTAGACGTCTGAAGGGAGGTTCGGACTACGAGCCGCTGGGAGGCTGGCGCGGGTGTTCGGCTTGATTGTGCAGGAGATCGACGATGATCTCGGCGGCGCGGTCCAATGGGGTGAGCTGGAGATGGCCTGGTGCGAGGAGGCTGTGGCGGAGTTCGGCGAGAGCGGCGATCTGGGCATGGCGCTCCGGGGTGTCGGCGAGGAGCGGGGCGAGTTCAGTTGCGACGTTCTGGGCGGTGAAGCGGGCCTGGAGGAGCTCGGGAACGATGCGGCGGCCAGCGATCAGGTTGGGCATGGCGACGGGCAGATTCCCGGAGGCGTCGGTCATGTCTGGGAACTCGTCGGGGTAGCGTACGAGGCGTTTGGCGAGCGCGAAGGTGAGGGGCGAGACCCGGTAGACCACGACGAAGGGGTTTCCCACAATCGCCGCCAGAACGGTGGCCGTGCCGCTGGCGACTACAGAGGCTCGGGCGTGATGGAGGGCCTCACGAGCGTCCGGCACAAGAGTTAAACGGACCGTTGAAGCTTCCGGGCCGAAATATTTGATATGCTCGCGGTTGAGTTCGTTGATGTAGGCTTGGAGGGCGGCAGGTCTTAGGGTCGAGGCGACGGGGAGAAGGAACTCGAACCGGGTGTGGGCGGCGGGGTCTGGGGGTGTGGAAATCTTGCGGCCGTCGAAGGTGGTTTCGGCGGCGGCGGTGGCGATGAGGTCGCTCATCGCGAGTTCGTGGAGTGCGGGAAGGTTGGCGCGGATTTCCTTCCAGCGGCTGCCGGGAAGGAGCGCGATCCAGGTCTTGCCGGAGTCGAGGTGGTGCTGGGCGGCGTAGGTTTCGCGGGGGAGTACAGGGCTGGTGGACTCCGGGGTGAGGAGCGGATGGCCGATGAATTCGGCGTCGACTCCTCGTTCCCGGTAGAAGGTCTCTTCGAAAGGGAAAATGACGAGCATCCTGGAGACGCGCCGCTGGACCCAGCGGAGGCGGCGGCGCTTCCAGGCCCAGAGCTGAGGCGAGACGAGCCAGATAACTGGGACTCCGGCGCGGTCAAGGTGGCGGGCGAGGCGGAAGTTGACATCGGGGAAGTCGATGAGGATGGCGATCGAGGGCAGGTCGCGGCGGATGGCGCGGACGAGGCGGCGGTAGCTCGAGTAGATGTGCGGGATGTGGCGGAGGATTTCGGTGACGCCCATCACGGCGACATCTTCGGCGCGGACGATTTGTTGCTGCTGCTGGCGAGCCATCTGGGCGCCGCCGAGTCCGGTGAAGGTCGCGGATGGAAGGTGGGTGCGAAGGGAGGCAATGAGTTGGGCGCCGTAGGCGTCGCCGGAGGCCTCGCCGGCGGAGAGGAAGATGCGCGGGTTGGACGAGGCGCTGATGGGTCGAGTTTATCGCCGGGCGAGGTCGGAGCGCCGCTAACATGGTGGCGAGATGGCGAAAGCGGCTTCGAGTTCGGCGAAAAGGTTCAGAGCGGTGCTTGAGAAGGAGCGCGGAATGGGATGGACGATCGCGCGGGTGCCCTTTGATCCGCGGAAACTGTGGCCGAGGATGATCCGGCTCCGTGTCCGCGGAGAGGTGAATGGGGCGCCGTTTCGGACTTCTCTGTTCGCGGATGGCAATGGGTATTACATGCTGGTGAATCGCGAGACCCAGAAGAGGGCTGGCGGTGTGGTGTGCGGCGACCCGGTGGAGGTGGCGCTGGAGCCAGACATGGAGGCGAGGCCGGCGGAGCTGCCGGAGATTTTGGAGCTGCTGCTGGACGATGAGGCGGGGCTGAGGGAGTGGTATGACAGGCTCTCGGAATCGATGCGTCGAGAGATTGGAAAGTGGGTTTTCGGGGTGAAGAGCGAGGAGTCGCAGAGGCGGCGGGCGCAGCAGATGGCCGAGCGGTTGCTGGCGACGATGGAGGCGGAGCAGGAGTTGCCGCCGTTAATCGCGCGTGCACTGCGGGGGCGTCTGAAGGCAAAGAACGGGTGGGAGCGAATGACAATTGTTCAGCGCAGGCAGCAGTTGTTAGGGGTCTTTTATTATCAGACACCCGACGCGCGCGACCGGCGGCTTCAGAAGCTGGTTGAAGCGGCGGAGCGGCACGCTCAAGAGGACTGAGAACGTTTCAATTCAGCGCCAGCCTCGTTTGGGCTCGATCGGGTTGATCGTTCTTGTTCCCAAAAACGCTGCAAGATGACGGATTGGAAGTTTTCTGGTCTCAGGAGTCGTCTTTTGCCGGAGCTCGCTCGTCTCTGTGTCTGAATTGTGTCCACCAGCAAGAGAAAGAACGCTGGTGGCACGACTGAAGTGTAGATTGTTGTTTAGGACGAAGACGTTTAGGGCTCAAATCAGATAGATCTCGGCTGGCAGAGTGATCGCCCAGACCGTACGGGGAGTATCAATGAAGCGTCTCCTTTCTTTCGCGGTCAGCTGCTTTATCGGCCTATGTGTTCTGATTGCCACGGAGCGGCGAGCGATGGCGATGTACGTAGATCCTGGATCGGGCTTGCTGGCGTTGCAGTCTGCAGCGTCCGTAATGGCAGCAGCGGCATTCTTTCTCCGGAAGAAGATTCGCGGCCTGTTCGGCTGGCGTCGCAAGGCAGAAGTGTTGGCTCCTCTTGGCGAGGAGAAGGGTGACCCGCGCAACGTGGCATGAGTCAGGCTGCCGCTGATCCGACGTTTCGCGATCCCGCAGGCTCTCTCGTTGTGGAACGAGACCGGGCTGTGCGGACCATACGGCCTGAGTTCCGGGAGCCGGTGTTCAAGTTTCTGGACTCTGATTTTTATCGTCGGGCAGTGGAGCGCGGCGACATGGTGGCCAGCGAGGTGGCGGACGGCGCGGGTGGGTTGCGCCTGATTCATCCGCGGGTGCGCATCCCTGTATATCCGTGGGAGTGGACTGCGTCACAATGGCTGGCC
Organism: uncultured Acidobacteriaceae bacterium; assembly: GCA_963762465.1. Lineage (GTDB taxonomy): Bacteria > Acidobacteriota > Terriglobia > Terriglobales > Acidobacteriaceae > Granulicella. The sequence continues at coordinate 21,857 of CAVXKS010000005.1, forward strand.
GCGGCGGAGCTGACGCTGCGGCTTTGCGACGAGGCCCTGGATGAGGGCTGGATTCTTAAGGACGCGACGCCGCTGAACGTGCTGTTCCAAGGACCACGTCCGGTGCTGGTGGATGTGTTGTCGTTCGAGCGGCGCGATGTGGGGAGCGCGTTGTGGTTAGCTTACGGGCAGTATGTGCGGACGTTTCTGCTGCCTCTGCTGATGAAGAAGATGCTTTATTGGCCGCTGGAGCTGACGTCGTTCAAGCGCGATGGATATGAGCCGGAGGAACTGTATGCGGCTCTGAGCTGGGGGAAGCGTTTTTCGCCGGCGGCGCTATGGCCTGTAACGATTCCGGCGCTGCTTGATCGTCGTAAGAGTAGCCAGACTGCCGTAACGAGGAAACAGCCGGGGCGTGATCCCGAGTTCACGCTGCATACGTTGAAGCGAACCGTTGCGGGGTTGCGTAAGCGAACGCGGTCGGCCATGCCCAAGGGTTCGAATTCGGAGTGGGCGGAGTATACGAGCACGAACGCGCATTACAGTGCGGCGGAGACCGATCAGAAGCGCGTGTGGATTCGCGAAGTGCTGGAGGAGCTGCGGCCCGCGATCGTGCTAGACGTGGGAGCCAACACCGGCGAGTTCAGCGCGATGGCTGCGAACGCCGGGGCGGAGGTAGTTGCGCTTGAGCGTGATTCGGATGCAGCGGAGCGGATTGCGCAGATGAGTCAGGCGAAGGATCTGGGGATTCAGACGATTCATGCGGACCTGGCTCGCCCGACGCCGGCGATCGGGTGGGAGAACCGCGAGTCGACGGCGCTGTTGCAACGGTTGGAGGGGCAGTTTGATCTTGTGATGCTGCTGGCGGTGATCCATCATCTGCTGCTGCTGGAGCAGATTCCGCTGCGTGCAATTCTGGAGCTGTGCGGCAGATTGACGAGGAGATTTGTCGTGGTGGAGTGGGTGCCTGCAACGGATCCAATGTTTGTGAGCTTGATGCGTGGACGCGATGAATTGTACGGATCGTTGAGTGAGCGCGACTTCATCGCCGCTTGCGATGGCCTCTTCAGGGTCGAATCCCAAATGGCGCTTTCCAACGGACGCGTATTGTTTCTGTTGGAGAAGACCGCGACGTCAGAAGCAGTCTGAACGTTTGGGTATGGAGATAACTCACGATGTCAGTTGTAGAGAGCCGAGCTGAAGCTGGCGGGAAGAGATTCAAAGAACTGTTCCAGTGCATTGGGTTGAGTTCACTCGTCCTGGTGGTGAACTATAACGATCTTCTCGACCTCGGTCAAAACGCACGTTTCCATAGTCCTTATAGCCTCGCGGGGATATGTGCTGCACAGCTGATCGCCATTCTTTTGCTGGGCGTCGCGTTTTTCGTCGCTCGTCTGCTGATAGAACGAACGCGTTTTCATGGGTGGGCGCGCCTGCTGCTGATGATGTTTGCTCCGCCGTATCTGCTCGAGCGCGCCCGGCCACTCATTCCGTTTCCGCTGACTTATGGCGTCATCCTTGATCTTGGACTGGTGTGGGCGGCATTGTTACTGCTTTTTCTGTTTGAGTTTCCCCGCGTTTACAAGCTTACGGTGAGAGTTGGCGATGCGATCGGAATCTTCGCGGCCGTGTTTGGCCTCTTCAGCGTCGTGCAGATTGTAGCGGTAATGGCCTGGCGGCCGGGACCACAGACAATTCGCTCGGCATGGGAGTCCGGTGGGCAGCCGGCGCGTGAACACCCGGCGGTGGTGTGGATCGTCTTCGACGAACTGTCTTATGACCAGATCTTCGGGCACCGGGCTGATGATATTGCTTTGCCGAACTTCGACAAGTTGCGGGGCGAGAGCACGTTGTATACGAACCTGCAGCCGGCAGGAATGCAGACGGCAATGGTGATTCCGTCGTTGCTGACGGGTCGAATCATCGACGATGTCCACTACGGGTTTAACAACAAGCTGCTCGTTCATTATGCGGGTGAGCACGGATCGCAACCGATCGACGCGCAGGAGACCGTGTTTCATGATGCGCAGCGAGCAGGTTGGCGCACGAGCGCGGTCGGCTGGTACAACCCGTACTGCTCGATCTATGGCAGCGCCCTGGATAGCTGCTACTGGTCCTTTCTGGACCGCGTTGGTTTGGATATGGCGCAGGATGACAGCATCTGGACCAATGCGAAGAAGCCCTTCTCTGAGATTGCGCTTCAGCTTTATTCGCCGGAGATGCTGGACCGCTCAAACTGTGACTTTGATGTTGCGCGTCATTTGAAGTCGCAGGTGGATCTAGAGAGCCGTGCGATAGAGGTGCTAAAGGAGAATCAGGCGGATTTTATCTTTTTGCACTTTCCGATTCCGCATAGTCCAAACGTCTGGAACCGCGTGGACGATGAGTATGCGCACGTATGCGGGAGCTCGTACCTAGACAACCTGGCGCTGGCGGACCGGACTCTGGGCCATGTGATGGAGGCGCTGCAGCAGTCGCCGAGATGGAAGGATACGACGATGATTGTGCAGGGCGATCACTCATGGCGCATCATGATTTGGGATTGGCTGCCGTCCTGGACGGGAGAGGACGAGCAGGCTTCGCGGGGTGAATTTGACGCGCGGCCGGCGATGTTGATTCACAATGCAGGACAGACGCAGGCGCTTACAGACGGGCGCGCGCTGTCGCTGCTCTTTGTGCACGATGCGCTCGAAGATGTGCTGCGGGGAAAGCCAGTGTTGCCGGTGGAACAGCGGCAAGGGCCGTCTCCGCCTGGTCAGGTCGTGGCGCGTCAGGTCTCTTCGGTGGCGGCTCCACGCAGGTGAGCCGGACCTGCGTTTATCGCCGACGCGAGCTTCGTTCGGTGGTGTGGCGCGGCGGGGCTGGCTGGCTGGTCTTCGGCAAGGTGAGCGCGAGAAGCTGAACAGGGTCAAGCCAGACGGCATTCCAGCGAACACCGAGGTGCAAGTGCGGTCCAGTGACGCGGCCGGAGGCGCCGGAGAGGCCGAGCTTAGCGCCTTTATCGAGCTTGTCGCCCTCGTGGACGTCGATGCGGGACATGTGCAGGTAGACAGTGAACAGGCCGAGGCCATGGTCGACGATGACGGTATTGCCTTCGTAGAAGAGGTCACGGACAAGAACGACCGTTCCGGAGTTAGAGACGGCGACCCGCGTGCCCTCGGGTGCGGGAAAGTCCGTGCCGGTGTGAAGACTGGTTTTCTCTTCGTTGAGGATGCGGGATTCGCCGAAGCTGGGTGTAGAGGCGGCGTTGACGGGTTTGACGAAATCGCCTGACCAGAGCGGATGCAGCGCGGAGTGCGCGTAGGCGCGCTTCTTGAGCAATTCGTCCTGGGCGATCTGCTTCTGTTCCGTGTCGGTCGGATTCACGTAATTCTCTGGGACGTTGATGTCGCCGGCTTTGACGTCGCCGGGCGCAACCGTGACCTTCTGGCTGGAATGCGCGACGCGGCCGCCGACGAGCGTAGCCGTGACATCCAGGCCGTAGTCGCCGGGTTGAGCGTCGAGATCGACTCCCGCGAGCGCGTGCCAGGTTTTCTTCTCCCGTGAGTCGCAAAAGAACGTCATCGGCTTATTGACCAAGCTGCCCGTGACGCGCGTCGCCGGCCGCTCCAATTCAACCGTCAGGAAAATGGGTGAGCCCTGGTGCAGATCGTTGGGCTGCCAGAAGACGTTGTGGATGGCGGTGTCGTCGGAAGCGGGACGATGAGTGCGGTGCGTTTGCGCAGCGGCGGTCAGCGTAAGTGCGGAGAGGAGGACGACAGGACGGACGTACATGCGGGCGGCTCCCGGCATTAAAGGGCTGGCAGTGTGATGCGAGCCTGGAACTCTATGGCGGCTTGGGAGGAGGTTTTGAAGTTTTTTGGGCGAAGCCGGAAGCGCACGAAACGGGATGATCTCAGGCGGTCGAGGTCTCGCGGAAGGGCGTGCCGAGAGCGGACGTCCCGGATTCCTGATCCTTGTACTGCAACTGGTAGAGCTTGTAGTAGAGGCCCCGGTTTGCGAGCAACTGCTGGTGTGTACCCTGTTCGCGGAGCTTGCCCTTGTGCATCACAAGGATGGTGTCGGCGCGCTGAATGGTCGAGAGGCGATGCGCGATGAGAACGCTGGTGCGGCCGGTGATCATGCGTTCCAGAGCAGAGCGCACGCGTAGTTCTGTTTCGGTATCGACCGAGCTGGTGGCCTCGTCGAGGATGAGGATGCCAGGCTTGTGCGCCAGTGCTCGGGCAAAGCTTACGAGCTGCTTCTGGCCGGTCGAGAGAGTGGAACCGCGCTCGAGCACGGGCTCACGAAACGCGCCTGGAAGCGTGCGGATGAACTCACCCACATTGACCTGGTCGGCTGCATTCGCGACTTCGTCTTCAGTGATCCAGGAGGAGCCGAGGCGGATGTTGTACTGGATGTCGCCTGAGAAGAGGAACGGATCCTGGAGCACGACACCGAAGCGCCGGCGCAACGCGAGGAGGTCCTGCTCGCGCACGTCGATGTCGTCAACGAGGACCTGGCCGCGCTGCACGTCGTAGAAGCGCATCATCAATGCGGTGAGCGTGGTCTTGCCGGCGCCGGTGTGGCCGACGATGGCTGCGGTCTCGTCAGGGTCAACGGTGAAGCTGACGTCGCGGAGAATCCATTCCACGTGTGGAAGATCACGCTCAGGATTAGGCGATGAGGCGAGGATCGTCGCGTCATCCGCCGTGAGCTTCTGGTATGTGAACCAGACGTTGCGGAATTCGATGCGTCCTGAGTGATCACCAGTGCGCGGATGTGGGGGCGAGGAGATATCGGGCGCGGTGTCAAGCAGCTTGAAAATGCGCTCGGCTGCGGCCATAGCAGCCTGCAGGATGTTGTACTTGTCGCTGAGGTCCTGGATGGGCCGGAAGAAGCGCTGCGCGTACTGAATGAACGCGATGAGGATGCCGAGCGTGACCGTGTGGAACACGCCAGAATGTATTGACGCGGTGCTCAGGGAACCCACGGCAGTGTTTCGCAGCACAGCGCGGCCACCGAACCAGATGACGAGTGCAATCGCTGTGGAGCTGAGGAATTCGACGACGGGGTAGTAAAGCGCGTACGCGAAGATCGCGTCGGTCCACGCATGCTTGTTCTCAGCGTTGACGGCCGAGAAGTCGCCGAAAGCGCGAGGCTCGCGGTTGAAGAGCTGCACAACGCTCATGCCGGACACATACTCCTGCGTGAAGGAGTTGATGCGTGCCGTGGCGGCGCGCTGGCGGCGGTAGCTATCGCGGACGTGCTCGCGGAAGAGCTTGGTGGCGTAGAGGATGCCGGGAATCACAGAGAGCGTCAGCAGCGCGAGCGGCCAACTCATGCGGAGCATGATGTAAACGATGAAGCTGAGCGCGAACACGTCCTCGAAGATGGCGAGAACTCCGGAGGTGAACATCTCGTTGAGCGCATCGACGTCCGAGGTGACGCGTGTGACGAGGCGTCCGACGGGATTACGGTCGAAGAAGCCGACGTGCATGCTTTGTATGTGGCGGAATATCTGCGAGCGTAGATCGAACATGATCTTCTGGCCGGTCCACTGCATCAGGTAGGTCTGAATGAACTCGAGACCGAAGCTGAGGAGCAGAGCGCCGAGGTACAGCAGAGCCAACTCGTTGATGCCTGTGAGCGGGTGCGCGCTGAGGCGCCGGCCGAGCCACCCTGGATGGCCGGTGGGAGCAAGGTAGGTGTCGACCGTGACTTTTACGAAGTAGGGGCCGGCGACGTCAGACGCGGATTTGATGATGGTGGCGCAGGCGGACACACCCGCGGCCACCTTGTATGGCGTGAGATAGCGGCCCAGGCGGCGCATCAGGCGGGAGTCATAAGCCTTTCCGACGACGTCCTCGTCAGGACCGGGCCGCTGCGGAGGTTTGGGATCCCCGCCCTGTGGCTTGCTCTGCTTGTCTTCCGTAACGGCCGCCATGATGAATAGATTGTAGTGGCCGGGTTTGGTCGCATGAAAGAATGGAATTATGAGTGGTTTGGCACAAATGGAGCGGCTGGGTGTGTATGTGAGCGTGCCGTTCTGTCGCGCCAAGTGCAGCTTTTGTAACTTTGCCTCGGGCGTTTCGTCGGGCGAGCGGATCGCCCACTATGTGCAGAGGTTATGCGCGGAGATGGAAGGTGCTGCGGCGAAAGCAGACCGGCTCGGGGTGAAGCTGCCGCGTTTCGTCGATACCGTGTACTTCGGTGGGGGAACGCCAAGCCTGCTCGAACCGGAGCAAATGCGACAGATCTTTGCGACGCTGCGGCGGCAGTTTGCGATGGATCCCGACGCGGAGATTACGCTCGAGGCGGCTCCGGGCCAGATTTCGGATGAGGTTCTGGACGAGGCGTTGCACTTAGGAGTGAATCGCGTGAGCCTGGGCGTACAGAGCTTTGTGGATCGCGAGAGCGCGGCTGTCGGCCGGACGCATACCGGTGAATCCTGTATGCGCGAGTTTGCACGGCTTCGGGCGGCGGGTGTGCGCGAGATTGGCGCGGACCTGATTGCTGGGTTGCCGTACCAAACGCGCGAAAGCTGGCGGAGATCGCTGGTCGCGGCGTGCTCTTCGGAGCTGATGCACTTAAGCGTGTATCTGCTGGAGATCGATGAGGGTTCGCGCTTGGGCCGCGAGGTGCTGGGTGGCGGCGCTCGACTGCATGCTCGGGCGGTTGCAGGTGAAGAGCTCGCGGCGGAGATGTATGAGGAAGCGTGTGAGTTTCTGGCGAGCAACGGCTTCGGGCAGTATGAGATCTCCAATTTTGCCAGAGCCGCCGGCCATCAGGCGCGGCACAATCGGAAGTACTGGGAGCGTGCGCCGTATATCGGGTTTGGCCTGGATGCGCACTCGATGCTGCTGCGAGCCGATGGCACGGCGGTGCGATTCGCAAATCCGGATGAGCTTGACGTCTACGACGGAGAACGTGTTATTGCGTTTATCGAAATCGACAGGCGCGATGAATTTGAGGAGTGGATCTTCCTTGGTTTGCGGTTGAAGGAGGGAGTTTCGGTGGAGAGCTTGCGTGAGCGGTTCCCGATCTCCTGGGTTCGCGATTGTGAGGAACGGGTCGGGGAACTCGCGCGCGAAGGTCTGATGAGTGTGACCGATGGCCGGTGGTCGCTCACGACGCGCGGCCGGCTGGTTTCAAGTGAGATCTTTGGTGAACTGTTGGCCGTCGCGGCGGGAGAGGTGAAGCGTTTTGGCGAACGGAAATGTGATTGATCTGCGCAGTGATACGGTGACGAAGCCGACCGCCGGCAATGCGCGCGGCGATGGCTGCGGCTGACGTTGGCGACGACGTTTATGGCGAAGACCCGACTGTGAATCGCCTTGAGCAACGTGCTGCCGAAGTGTTCGGGCGCGAGGCTGCGATCTTTGTGCCCACCGGGACGATGGGGAACCAGATCGCGATCCGGCTTCACACAGACCACGGCCAGGAGGTCATCTGCGAAGCGCGGTCGCACATTCTCGATTGGGAGATGGCGATGGTTTCCGCGTTCTCGGGCTGCGTCCCGCGCGCGGTGGAGGGTGATGGCGGCGTATTGTCATGGCAATCGATCCGCAGGGCAATTGCGCCGAAGATTTATTACCGGGCACCGACAGGACTAATCGCCCTTGAGAACACGCACAATATGGCTGGCGGCACGGTGACCCCGCTGGAGACGCTTGAAGAGATTTGGGAAGGTGCACGCGAGGCCAAACTGCCGGTGCATCTGGATGGAGCTCGCGTGTTCAATGCGGCTGCGGCATTGGGAGTGGACGTCGCGACACTTACACGAGGTTTCGAGACGGTGATGTTCTGTCTCAGCAAAGGACTCGGCGCACCAGTCGGATCGATGCTGGTGGGCTCGCGCGAGGTGATCGAGCGTGCACGGGTCTTTCGTAAGGCCTTGGGTGGTGGAATGCGTCAGGCGGGCGTTTTGGCCGCGGCAGGCTTGATTGCGTTGGAAGAGATGCCGAAGCGGCTCGGAGAAGATCACGCGAATGCGCGGCTGCTCGCGGAAGCGGTCGCTCGCTGCGATGGGGCGGAGATCGATCCGGCGGATGTTCAGACGAATATCGTGATCTTTACGCTGAGCGAGAGGAGGGGCGAAAGCGCAGATGCGCCGGCGTTTGTGCGCAAACTGCGAGAGCACGGCGTGCTGGCGAGTGCAATCGGGCCAAATTCAGTGCGGCTGGTAACGCACTACGACGTGAGCCGCGAAGATTGCGAGTATGCCGCGACTGTGCTGGAGCAACTGCTCTGTTGTGCGGCAATTCAGGCCTGAGACGCGACCGTTTCGGGAGCCCGGATTTCAACAGCCGTCTTGGGAAGGAAGACGGAAACTGTGGTGCCATGATTCGCGTCATCAGTGCGCGACTCGAGCCGAATGTCCCCGCCGTGCCTCTGCACGATTCCCTGGCTTACCCACAGCCCAAGCCCGGTGCCTTTCTCGCCCTTCGTGGTGAAGAAGGGCTGGAAGAGGTGTTTGATCGTGTCGGAAGGAATACCCCCGCCGTGGTCGGTTACAGACACTATCACGCCAGTGCGGCTGGATCGCGAGCCCTGGCCATCGAGCGATGGCTTGCAACGCAGCGAAACTTCGATGACAGACCCCGGCTTGGATGCGTCCATTGCATTTGTGAGCAGGTTCGTAAAGACCTGGCGCAATTCCGCGGGGTAGCCGCTGATCTTCACATTTTCGGCGAGGTCCTTCTTGAGAGTGATGCCCGCTTGTGTGATTTGGCGTTGCAGCAGAAGGAGAATACTGTCCAGTAAATCCCTCAAGTCAAGTTCGATGGGAGTCTTTGATTCGCGGTACATGCCGAGCATGGCGCGGCTGATCTGGGTAACTCGGTCCAGCTCCGAGCGGGCCAGGTCGAGGAACTCGATGTTTTCCTCCGGTGTGGACCCGTTCTTCATCAGGTACAGCAGATTAACGACCGAGTCGAGCGGATTATGGATTTCGTGCGCCAAGGTTGCGGCGAGCCGTCCAGTCACAGCAAGTTTTTCGCTCGCGAGAAGTGCGGCCTGTGTCCGTCGCTGCTCGCTGACGTCCCGAAAGACCATCACGACACCGGCGAGTTCGCCCGAGCGATCGAAGATGGGTGAGCCGCTGTCGTCAATCTGAATTTCTCCGCCGGGGCGACGCAGGAGAATTGCATGGTTGGCGAGTGAGACTGCGCGACCCGTGCGAAGCACAGCATCGACAGGGTTCTCCATCAGCTCGCGTGTAGTTTCATCGAGGATAAGAAAGACGTCGCTGATCGGCTGTTGGGCCGCCTCAGCCTGGGTCCAGCCGGTTAATTGCTCAGCAACGGCGTTCAGCAGTTCGACCCGGCCGTGCTGGTCGCACACGATGACGCCGTCTCCTATGGAGGTTAGCGTAGTCCGGAGGCGCTGCTCGGAGTCATATGTCGCCTGCGCGTTCTTGCGAAGTGCGGCGATAGCGCCCTGGAAGGCTTGTGTGACCATATGCAGGCGGCTGCGGGCGAACAGCCCAATCAGAAGACCGATCAACGCGGCGCAGCCGACGATAGCTTCCAGGGTATGACGGACCTGGTTCTGCCAGTTTTCGACCTCATTTTGCCGTTGCAGTTTCTGCTCATCGATCAATTCGTTGAGCGTGGCGCGCATCTGGTCCATCTGGTTCTTGCCGCTCAGGTTGAGAGCCACGTCGCGCGTGTCTCCTCCGGATCGGATCAAGCCGATCATCGGAGTAGCGACGCTTTCCAGCCAGCCATGATGGGCGGCCACGAACTGGTCGAGCAGACTCGTGTCCTTACCGTGGGCGACCAAGTCCGTGCGCAGCGAGCTCACATCGGAGGCGAGGGGAGCCTGTGCCTTTTGAAAGGGCTCGAGAAAGGCTTCATTCGAGGTGTTTTGAAAGCCTCGCAGTCCGGACTCTTCATCGACGGTCTTCGCGAGAATGGAGGTAGCCGTAGCGATATTGCGGTCGGCATCGCGGAGATCGGTGACCGTCCTGAGTGCATTACCAACCTGCCAGATGAGGGCTCCCGAAACAAGCAGCAGGGCTACCACGGGGAGCAGCAGCGTCTGGAGCAGTATCCGGTTTAGCTGGCTAAGGTTCACTCGACCGCTCGCAAAGGCAACCGTTAAGGGTTCGCAAAACGGCGATTCGTTCGCCGCAGAAATGAATCTTAAGTGGCCGCAAACGCGACCCTTAAATATTCGAAGAAGCTAAGAGTTAAGTTGCGAAAACAGCCGATCGAGTTTCTCCAAAAGAGCAGGGGCGCCTTCTCCTTTCGTCATGTAGACGTTTACTAACCCGGTAACATCGGACGGCAGCCCGACATAGGCCGAGAGCAAAAGGATGGGAACGTCCGGCTTCTCAGCACGCATCCGGGCAGCCACTTCTCCGCCGTGCATGCCGGGCATGGCGTAGTCCAGGACAACCGCATCGACGGGATTTTCCCTGAAGAGTGTTAGTCCGGTGTTGCCGTCGTTCGCGGTTAGGACGTTATAACCGGAGCGCTCCAGTAGAAGCTTGCGCACGTGGAGTCCTACTCGTTCGTCATCGACACAGAGGACCAGGCGGCCTGAACGTGACATATAGCCTGTGAATCCTCCGAGCCGTGCGATAGAAGGATAGCACCGGCGCAAGTGGGTTCAGACGTGCCGAAAGGGGGAGGTTCCTAGAAAGTCCAGTGCAAGAGGCGGGGGATAAGAGGGTAATAGAGACCGAGGCCGATGCTAGGAGCTGCGGGAGATAAGTCGCGCTGCACAGCAGCATAGCGCTCCAGCTGGTCACGGTACTTAAGGAGCTCATCTTGCTCAAACCGCTCAGGAGAACGTGAACCCTGTTCTGTGGTTTTGAAGTCAATCACCCAGATTCGAGCATCACCGGCGGTCAGCGGGGCCGGGCCCGCCAGGAACGTCCGGTCGCTCCGGAGAACCGAGGAGCTGTTTGAGGTAATCGAGTGCTCGCTAGCGGCGGAGTTGTGGGGCGAGAGAATCCAACGGCCGACAGGATCTTCCAGAGTGTTGAGTAGAGCTCTGATGGTACGCGGCGATTCGCGCTGTGCCGCCGGGTAGGAAAGGCCTTCGTTGCGAAAAGCAGTGATGAGGCGGGGTTCCCATGAGCGGATGCTGCTGAGGAGTGCATCGGGACTGTCGCCGGCCGCGAGCATAGCACTCAGGAGTTGAAGGAACCGGTGGACGATGTTGCCGAACGCGCGCACCGTGAACGAGCCCTCCGGCCGTTCGAACGCAGGCGAGTGTGGCAGGGCCGAAGCGGGCGTGTAGGGCAGCCTCAGCGTGTCTGCCGACGTGAACCGCGCTACTGGATTGAAGGTCAATGGCAGACGGTGGATGACCGGAATGGTTCGAGTGGCTTCGCTGGCAGAGGCGGCCAACGCCAGGCCTTCCTCGGAGATTGGGCCGGATGCAAACGGCAGGAGATTGCCATGCGGGGCCGGGATTGTTGGATTTGGCGCGGAAGTTTCGGTCGAGTGTCTGGGCGCGCCAAAATGGATTGCTGCGACTGGCCATGCGGCGCGCAGCAGCGTTCCTTCCTTCGGGGTCCGGGCAGTTCCGCCGTTTTGCGCGTCACATGCGGCGAAGAGATGGAGCGCTTCGCGGGCCCGGGTGCACGCAACGTACAGCAGACGACGAAGCTCCGCATTTTCGCGCGAGCGCTTTACGCGCGACAGCCATTGGTTCAAGCCATCTGCCTGTTCGCCGCGCGATCCAATCGGAGCCAGCAAAATATGAGCCGCTTCGCCATCCGCAGGGTCGAGTTCAAGCCAATTGAGCAGCTCAGAGCGGCTGCGATTTGTTGATCGCTCAAGCCCGGGAATAAGGACAATATCGAACTCCAGGCCCTTGCTGTTGTGGATCGTGAGTAGCTGGACTGCGTTCTCATCTGAAGAAGTTTCGGCAAAGAGCTTCGCCAGGCGCGCATTGAGGACCCCGGTATCGATCGCTCCGTCGCTGTCCTGCTCGATTTCCCGAAGAACCTCGAAGAACCGGCGCACGTTGGCCAGCTGAGCGGGGGATAGCGAGGCATCACCACCGAGGCACAACCACGTGCGTTCAACATGGGCGGCAAATGACGTTCGGCCGAGCGTTGCCATCGCTTGATCCAGCGTCGGCCACGTCCGGGTGAGAAGCTGTTGGCCCGTTGCACTGAGTTGATCGCGGCGACTCCCGATCAGTTCCGGAATGGATGCGTCCGGGTCGGCCTGCGGCCCTTCTCCCGTAAGGCGAAGCAGATCGGCAAGTGAAAGGCCGCACCAAGGAGCGCGCAAAACGGCGAGCCATGCAGCACGGTCGGCTGGATGGAGCAGGGCGCGCGTAAGCGCGAGCACATCGAGCACTTCCGCGCATTCATCAAGACTGTCGATCTGAACTGCGCGGAACGGGATTGGACCTGCGCCATCGTCGCGCGACAGCTCGGCGGTTATGGAGGTGAGATGTTTTCGGGCGCGGGCGAGCACGGCAATGCTCCACGGCTTGGTGCGGCCGTCCGGGAGCGGCGTTGCCCGCCACTCTTCGATAATCCCCCGGATCTGCCGGGCTTCACGCTGGGTGCGCGCGGTCCGTAGCTCAAATGTCGTCGGATCGCGATCGCTAGATGTCCGGCGGCTGCTGCCGAGTATCTCGGCGTGCCAGATGATCGCGTCTGGATGGGCCGACGCCGGCCTAGTCGCATCCGCACGCACAAACGGGACCTCGAGCTCTTCGCCCAACGCCTGTGTGGCAAGCGCCGTCGGTGGAAAGAGCTGCGAAAATGTGTCGTTGAACGCCTCAACAAGCACGCGTTGAGAGCGGAAGTTTGCAGTCAGCTGCAGGGCTTCGAGCGGCACATCGCCTAGCCGCCGTTCTGCGACTGTGCGAAGAAACCGCTCTACGCGGGCCTGGCGAAAGAGATAGATGGACTGCTTCGGATCACCGACCAGGAAGACAGTCTGCGAATGGCCGTCCCACGAGCGAGTCAGGCGTTCGATCAGCATGTACTGCGAAGACGAGGTGTCCTGCATCTCATCGACGAGCAGATGGGTGAGACGCGCCCCAGGTGAGCGTGAGAGGTCGGCAGCTCCATCTTCCGCGGACAGCGCCTCGCAGGCGGCCAGCGCGAGCTCGGAGAAATCGCACCGGCGGGTCTCGGCGAACACAACCTTCAGGTGGGCAAGCGCGTGACGGAGCAAACGAAAGAGTGCCTTCGCAACACGCCATTGTTGCTCAGGCAGACCGGCCGGCGGCAGCCGCCGTATTGATTTGAGAGCCTCTGCGATCTCGTCAGTCTGCAGCCGGCCGACGATGTCCTTCAGCAGCGTGCCATCTTCGTACGAGATATTGAAACGCAGAACATTCGGCCTGAATGATTTGCGCCAATCGCCGTCCTTCGTGAACAACAGATACAGCAGAGCCTCCCAGTGCGCCAGGTCGTCCGCGCGCGCCTGCGGCGAGCGGAGTCGGCCGCAACAGAGAGCGATGGGAGACGGCTCCTCCGAAACGTAGGAGGGTTCCGCCCCAAGCCGTGAGGCCACTTCCGTCAGTTCGATCAGCTCGGGCTGCGGTATGGTGTCGAGCACGCGGTTGAGCCCGGCACAAACAATGGCCTCAAGGGATCGTTCGAGCCGCGGACGTACCTCTGTGTCGAGGTGCTCCTCTGAGAGCGATATAGTGTCCAGCGGAACGAGCTCGCCCCATTGCTGTCGCTGTTCCAGCATTCGCGCGAGCAGCGCCTCACAATCGCTGAGGCTGCCGTCCCGGTGAAGAAGAACCGTCTCCAGAGCGGAATTGAGGTCAGCGTCTGCGCCGCCCAACTCGAGCAGCGTACGACGCGCAGCTTCGCGGTGCAGCGACTCGGCGGAATCTACGGGCTGGTTCGTTCCCGATCCCGAAAGCAGAGGAAGCGTTCGCGCGATCTCCGCACATAACGCGTCGATCGTCCGGATACGCAGCCGTTGAGGTTGATCGAGGAGCCGCCATCCGAGCCGTCCATCGGCTGCAATTGCCGCGGCGGCAAGAGATCGCGTCTCGTGTTCAAAGCTGCTGGCACCCTCGGGCAGTGGTTGCCCTTCGGATGCAGCGTGAAGCTGTTCCAGCACTCGCTCGCGCAGCTCGGCGGTTGCTTTGCGAGTGAAGGTGATCGCCAGTACCTCCTCCGGCTGGGAGGTGCCACCCTCCGCGAGCAATTTCAAATACCGTTGCAGCAGGAGTCCGGTCTTGCCGGACCCTGCGGGCGCCTCGACGATCGCGGAGAGCCGCACGTCGAGTGCCTGGCGCCTGGCTTCTTGATCAGGTGGCAGGTTGCCCTCTGACGCTGAATCCAGAGGTTCGAGCGGCGGGAAATTGAGGAGCTCAGACATCGGAGTCCTCCTCGCTGTTGCTCTCGTCGACGGCGCTCGCCAACGCTGCAGCATTGACCCGGCAGAGCAGGCGCTGCCTACAGCCGTCACAATTGACCGTGAAGCTCTTCGGGTCAACGTCGGCGCGGCCGGATGCGAAGTCTTCGGCCAGCTTCGTCAGAACGGAATTCCACTCCTCGCGGCGAAGATCGAGGTCAACCAGCTTCTGCCGCTGTTTGGGGAGAATTGTCTGATTGGTCGCCAGTCCTTGCCATTTCATCTCCAGCCCCGGACGAATCCGGCCAAAGAGCAACGCCTGAAGCGTGCCTGGTTCGCTCAAAAGCGCGTAAAGCGGAAGCTGGGGGTCGTCGGGGCGTTCACCCTCCCAGTTTGATGGGTGGACTTTGTAGCCGGTTTTGTAGTCGACGAGTACGATTCCGCCCTCGACATGATCGACGCGGTCGGGCTGAACCTTCAGCTGGAGTGGCCCCACCGGAATCGAGGTGCGTTCTTCGCGCTTGCGAACTGTGAATGGACCGCGCTGCAGCTCAACATCCAGCCACCGCAAAAGGAGACGGCGTAAACGCTCGCGCTGGACCTGAAGATAGGCGGTGTTCCAGGCTGGAGCCGACTGGAATCTGGAAAACGCAAAGTCGATTGCCTCGTTAACGCGCCGTTGCCGCTCGTCATGGGAGAGCGCGCGCAGTTCGGCCTGTGACTGGGTCGCGCTCCAGAAGTTTTCGAGAGCACGGTGGACCAGGTTTCCGCGTTCGATAGGATCAAGGCCCAGCTCGCAAGGATCGATGGTTGTGGAGTGCAGGCGCATCTCCGCGAAGGCAAGGAACCCGCATGCGGCTTGATGCTTTAGGACGGTCGCTCCACCGCGAAGCTCGGGCGAGGGTAGCGGCGGAAGCGCGACATCATCGGCCACGATCTCCGGCGCGACTGGCTCAGGCAGAGCACAGTCTGGCAGAAGTGAACTGGCGGGCGCGAAGGGGATCCCGAGCCGATCCAAGAGGGACGAAGAACGCAACGTGCCACGCTCATCCGCCGCTGCTCTCAGCACCAGCAGATTGTTGGTGCGGCGCAATAAAGACTTTGCACGCGCGATCGATAGATCCGCATCGCGTGCGGCGTTCGCGCCAGGAAATGCGAGATCCTGCTGCAGCGGCCACCCGAGCAGGGGATTCAAGCGCGCGGGTGACGGCCAGGCTTCGTCCGTCGCATGCAGAAGAATGACTGCATCGAACACCGTGCCCTCCGCCTCTTCGGGCGACATAATCTGAATGGGAGAATGCGCGGCCGGAGCGCTCACGCGCGCCGATTGCAACAGCAGGTGCAGTGTCTTCATCGCTGCTGTGAAACTTACGCGCAACCCGCGAAAGTCGAGCGTGGCGAGCAGGTCCAATGTGGCGTTCCAAGCGGCAGCGGTGGCGAACACCGAAGGCGTCGGCACGCGATCGCCCGGCCAGTTTGCCGCTTTCAGCAGACCACGTGCAATCTCCGCCCACTCCGCATAGCTTCGTGAAGCCGGCGTTGCCAGCCTCGTTGCACGTATGTGATTCACCGCCGTCAGCCATGCTGGGCGAAATATCGGAGCGCTCTTTGATCCGGATTGCTGCCGGAGGAGCCGGGTGAGTCCATCCAGGTCGAGCTCAGGCACGAGATACGATCCACGCCGCAGGACGTGTGAGTCGAACCGTGCCGCGGTAAGCAGCTCCGAGCTGTATCCGATGAACGGAGAACGAAGGAGCGCGCTGAGTCGTTCGATAGGAAGCGGTCCGTGGACCAGCTGCAAAAATGCCAGAGCATCCCTGACCATCGGTTGGCCAATCAAGGGAGCACCAGCGGTGAACTCCCACGGCGCAGCCGAGTTGTCTACGTCGATCGGCTGCAGCTCGGGCGCCAGAATCTCTCGAAACACGGACTCGATCTCTGCCCGGCTCTCTTGCGGCTGCGGCAACAGCACTGCTATGCGAGGGGCCGGGGATTGAGGCTGGCTGTTGAAGAAGAATTCCCGAATCCACCGCGCCGCGAAAACAACTTCGTCCTGTGCCGAGGGAACGATACTGCTGACGCGCCACTGATCAAATGATCCGTTCCATTCGATCGCCGCTTCGTCGATCCGAGCGCCACGCAGCCGCAAGCTGTCAACAAGTCCCGCCTGCGCCGGCGTCATTTCATCGAATCCCGCCAGCACGGCCGGTCTGTCGAGTCGCAGTGCACCAGAGGTCACGTGCGCGCGAAGAGCCTGTTCTATCTCTGCGAAGGACATGCAACTCTCTAATGTGCAGATCTTCCTGAAGCTCTCGCACCATCCGGCGAATGTCCGACTGTCGAATGTCGTGGCGGCTGTACGGATTCGGCCTATTGCGATGTGGGCAGCAGCGAGCGCCCAGGCGGAACGAGCCATGTCTGCCAACGTATCCGGCGAACTCAGGGTCCGTCCGGCTGTTGAGGCCTCAATGATCTCGCGCCACAGGCTGTGCTCTTGGGCCGTGTTGAGCAGCAGCCGAAGCTCGTGTCCTTGAACCACAAGCTCCGTCCAGAGAGTGCGGGTCCAGTCTGTCCAGGCGAGCACCGGAGCGGCGTCCCACGCCCGCAGACCGGCTGCCTGCTGGCGGGCGTCATACGCGTCGCGCAGAGTTCGTGCCGCCTGCCGGTTCGCTAAGACGACGAGAACGCCGCGGACGAGCGCGTCCAAAAGGTCGGATTCGGTAGTAAACGTCGGCATCTGCGGCACTTTCTGCCTGCATCCTTTATACGCCGACTTTCACCGAACCTTCGCCCTTATTCGGGGTGGAAAACGCGTCCGCTGAACGGAACATGAGGCTAAGAAGAAGCAGCACAACAGCCAGCATCCAGGGTACCGCCATTGCAATCCTCAACGATCCCGTCTGAGTCGACAGGACCCCCATCATCCATGGGAAAAGTGCCGCGCCCAGCCCAGAGACCGCGAGGACAAATCCGGCAGTCCGGGCCGGAGGCTGCTTGCGCATCAGCACTGCAAAGGTCGCGGGGAAGAACGGAGCGAGGCCGAGACCGAGCAGAATGCAGCAGGCGGAGAGTGTCCAACCGTGGTGAGCCCAGCCCAGCACTGCAATCGTAACGGCCACCAGCAGAAGACCTGTCCGTTGCACGACCTGTTCGCTGAAATGCCTCAAGCCAACGGACGCCACCGCCCGGCCGCCCGTCAGTGACGCCCACATCAGCACAACTCCTGACTGGCCTCCGAGCAGACGAAGATCTGAAAAGCGAAGCGTAAACGTGGTAATCCAGGCGGTCAAACACGTCTCCAGGCCGCCATAGAGAAAGAGCAGGAGGGCGAAAAACGCGATTGTGCCCACCGCGACCGGGCGGGGTGCGTCAGATTTACGCTCCACGTCAGGAGCCGATCCGGTATTCCTAGCAACCCCGCCGATCCCACAGACAAGGTAGAGCGCTGCGAAACACAGCAACGGGGTGCGCAGGCCGAAGCGGGGAATAAACGAGCCCACCAGTACGCCCGTGATGACAGCGCCGAAACTCCAGAAGAAGTTTAGTGAGGAAAGGGCCGATCCGGTGTGAGTGCGATATCGCCGTCCGGTGACGATGTTCGTAGAAGCGATGATCTGACCCAACCCGATCCCGCTCACAAACAGAGCCGCACAACCGGGCAAGAGCGAGTCTGAAAGTGCGAACGCAGCAAACCCGCCGAATGCAAGCAGCGATCCCGCGAAGATTCCGAAACCAAGCCGCCGCGGAACAGTCACGCCGCCAAGAAAGGCGCCGATAAACTTCGCCAGCAGGAGCAATCCGCTCTGTGCATCTGTAAGATTCCATGCGTGTGCTACAGACGGAAGCAGGGGCCCGAGCAAAACGGTGCCCAGCCCCGCAAGCAGAAAATCCACGGCGAGCCACGGCAGCGGTGGGCTCGAACTGATCGCGGATGGCTTGAAGTCTTCCAGCAAGAGCACGGCTCCCAACATCGCGCAGAATCGCGAGTGAAGGTGCGCTCGAGGCGGGGCTGCGAGAAAACAGCGTGAGCCGCGCTTCCCCGCAGTGGCCGCCGCACCCGGTCGACCCTGTTGAAGCACAGCAAAGCTTCGATGCTAGCACGCGACTATCATCAGTGGTGTGAAGCGATACGCACACAGAACACCAGCGATTGCAGTCCTGTTCATCACCTCTCTGTTCGGCGCGGCGTCATTGCTGACTGTCAATGGATGCAACCGCACGTCCACCTCCGCATCCCTGAGCAACAGCACAACGAAGCAATACCCAATCCGCGGAGTTGTGCAGCGCGTCGACGCGAAGGATGGGCAGGTGACGCTGCAGCATGACGAGATCCCTGGCCTGATGGAAGCCATGACGATGTCGTATCCGGTGACAGATCGCTCCGCGCTATCGGAGCTTCACCCCGGCGATAGGATCCTGGCGACGATGCTCGCCGACCCGAGCCCGCAGGGTCCCGTGAATCTACGGCTCAGCGAAATCGACATCATCGCGCAGGCGAAGCCCGACTACTCGGAAGCGGTTCAATATCACGTGCCCACAGCTGGCGATGAGGTTCCGAATTTCACACTGCTGAATCAGTCGGACAAGAAGATCGACCTGAAGCAGTACCGCGGCAAGGTGCTGCTCATGACCTTCATCTACACCCGTTGTCCGCTGGCCGATTACTGCCCGCGGATGAGCCGCAACTTCGCGCAGATCGACCAGCAGCTCGCGGCAGATCCGACGCTCTATCACGATACGCACCTGCTCACGGTCAGTTTCGACCCTGCATACGACACAGCCAAGGTACTCAAGAGCTACGGTGGCGCATACACTGGCCAGTACTCTAAGGAGACGTTCAAGCACTGGGAGTTCGCTGCCCCGAGCGAAAGGGAATTGCCGAAGATGGAGCAGTTCTTTGACTTCGGCGTGACACCCGGCGAGAAAGGTACTTTGCAACACTCCCTCGCAACGGTGGTTATCGGTAAAGACGGCAAGGTGATTGCGTTTTATCCTACGAACGACTGGAGCGTCGCGACTGTTCTGCAACAGGTGAAACAGGCTGCGGGCGCATAGGAGAAGATATTGGCAAAGCTAACCATTGCATTTGGCATTCTGCTTGGAATCATCGGGCTCGCATATTTCGTTGGCACCGGAAGCACTCATCCGACTGCGCTTATTCCGCTGTGGTTCAGCGTGGTGTTGATGATCTGCGGTGCTCTCGCGCTGACGGAAAACCCTCGTCGTCGGATGCTCTGGATGCACATCGCGGTCACCGTTGGTCTGCTCGGATTTCTATTTCCCGGCTTCATGGCTATCAAACAGTGGGTCGCTGCCGGCCGCGGTCCACTCGCTCATCCTGCGGCCGCGCAGGAGCAAGGCTTGATGTCCATCGTCTGTCTTGTATTCACGCTACTGTCTGTCCGCAGCTTCATCGCCGCGCGACGCTCCCGGACGGCGTAGGACAATTGTTAGGATGATCACCATGTCGTAACGGCTACACTTAGAGCAAATGGGTGGTTTCACGCACGGCATCGGTGGGAGTGGGATGAAGGGGGCTGACCGCCCCTCGCGCAACACTGGCAAGGCAATCGGCGCAGACCTCACAGCGAAGCGCCCGAAGGTGAAGTTCCGCGAGATCTGGCCGGAGATCTGGGCGCTGGTGAAGCCGCGCCGGTGGCTGATGTTCGGCTGCTTTTGCATCATGATTGTGAACCGCGCCTGTTCGCTTGTTCTGCCGTTGTCGTTCAAGCCGCTCATCGACCAGGTATTCACGCTGGGACACATGCGGCTGCTGCCCTACGTCGTTGGCGCTGTCCTGTTCGCCACGTTGATCCAGGGCATTACGTCTTATGCTCTAACGCAATTGCTTTCGAAGTCGGGTCAGCGAATGATCGCTGAGCTGCGGAAACAGGTCCAGCAGCATATCGGCAGCCTTCCTGTCGCCTTCTACGACGAGAACCGCACAGGCACACTTGTCGCGCGCATCATGACTGACGTCGAAGGCGTGCGCAACATTATCGGCACGGGTGTGGTGGATTTTGTCGGCGGTGTACTGACAGCGCTGTTTGCGTTTGCGTACCTCCTGCATGTCAGCGTCAGCATGACGTTGCTCGCCTTTGTGATCATGACCGCCTTCGCGCTCGTGCTGCAGCGCGCGTTCAAGACGATACGGCCCATCTTTCGCGAGCGCGCCAAGATTAACGCCGAAGTGACCGGGCGCCTGACGGAGTCGCTCGGCGGGGTCCGTGTAGTGAAGGGCTATCACGCTGAGGCGAGCGAGGCCGACGTGTTCGCGGGTGGTGTGGCGCGGCTGCTGAATAACGTCATCAGCTCACTGACCGCGCAATCACTTATGACGCTCTCCTCGACCGTTATCCTCGGAGTGGTCGGTGTGGTTGTCATGTGGATGGGCGCACACCTTCACGCAATCGGCCGACTGACGACGGGCGGCTATTTCGCGTATGTCATGGTTCTGGCTTTCATGACCGCACCCATCGTGCAGCTCGTCGCGATCGGAACCCAGCTCACGGAAGCCATGGCCGGCTTGGACCGCACACGCGAAGTTATGACTGAGCGTACTGAAGACGCCGACCCGAACCGCACACACGAGGCGGGGATCATCCGGGGTGACGTGCGGTTCGAGAACGTAAGCTTTGCTTACGTGGAGGAAAAACCCGTGCTGCACGGCGTCAGCTTCCATTCTCAGCCCGGCACTGTAACCGCTCTTGTTGGCTCCAGCGGCTCTGGCAAATCGACGATTATCAGCTTGGTTTGCGGCTTCCACACCGCTCAATCCGGCGCGGTGCTCATCGATGGCATCGACCTCGCGACCATTCGCCTCGCCAGCTACCGCCGCCAACTTGGAGTCGTCCTGCAGGAGACATTTCTTTTCGACGGCACGATCCGGGAGAACATCCTGTTCTCCCGGCCGTCGGCAACCGAAGAGCAGTTTCTCGAATCGTGCAGAATCGCCCGTGTTGACGAGTTCGCGGAGCGATTCCCCGAAGCGTACGAGACCATTGTTGGAGAGCGCGGCGTAAAGCTCTCCGGTGGACAGCGCCAGCGCCTCTCCATCGCGCGCGCCATCCTCGCTGACCCACGCATCCTCATCCTCGACGAGGCGACCAGCTCTCTGGACTCCGAAAGCGAAGCGATGATCCAGCACGGCCTCAGCTATCTGATGCAGGGCCGCACGACCTTCGTCATTGCGCACCGCCTCTCCACGATTCGGCGCGCTGACCAGATCCTCGTTGTCGAAGAAGGCCGGATCATCGAGCGCGGCACTCACGAAGAGCTCTATGCGGCGGGGGGCCGCTATTTCGACCTCTACACTCGACAGCACGGCCTCGAGACCAACCTCTTCCTCGCGCCGGGCGAAGGCGACGGTGGTCTCCGCGAAGAGGTCGAGCGCTAAGCCCCGATCTTTTTCTGAGCACCCAGCTCACGCAGAAGGAATGCGTCGTCGAACGCAATCTCCTTCAGGTAGTCATAGCGCCCGGACGCGCCGCCATGGCCCGCATCCATGTTGACGTGCAGCAGCAGCGGCGAGTCATTCGTTTGGAGGGTGCGCAGCTTGGCGACATACTTCGCCGGTTCCCAGTACATCACCTGCGAATCGTTCAAGCTCGTTTAACCAGCATTGCCGGATACGCGCTCTCGCGCAGGTTGTCATACGGCGAGTAGCTCCGCATGTAACGAAACGCTTCGGGCTCATTCGGGTTTCCCCACTCCTCGTACTCGCCGACCGTCAGGGGAAGGGAAGCATCGAGCATCGTGTTCATTACGTCGACAAACGGCACATGCGACAGAACTGCGCGGAACAGGTTCGGCTTGCCGGCCTCGATGGCAAGGTTCACCACGGCTCCCATGAGCAAACCGCCCGCGCTACCACCTTCAATGGCGACACGCGACGCATCGCCATATCCCTCGCTCACCAGAAACTCTACGGCCTCGATGAAGTCCGTAAACGTGTTCCGCTTCTGCATCATCTTGCCCGCATCGTGCCACGGGTCGCCGAGCTCGCCCCCACCACGAATGTGCGCGTACGCCACCACAAGACCGCGGTCGAGCAGCGCCAGCCGCGACGCCGAAAACCCAAGCGGCAGCGGATATCCGTAGCTCCCATACCCATACACGTAGAGCGGATTATTGCCGCTCTTCTCAAACGCGTCGCGCCGGTACACCAGGGACAGTGGCACCTCCGTGCCATCGTGCGCTCGAAACCACAGCCGCTCCGAACCGTAATTCGACGCGTCAAAACCGCCCGGAACCTCCTGCTGCTTCAGAAGTGTCGAGTTGCCAGTCGCCATGTCGTACTCGAAGACTGACGACGGCCGCACCAGCGACTGGTACGCATAGCGAAAAGTCTTCGCATTGAAGTCACGATTGATCTCGCTGAAGGCTGTATACGCGGGGTCAGGGAAGCGTATATCGCGGGGAGCTACTGGCTTTCCTTTCTCCTCGAGGGAAAACACCCGCAGAACCGGCAGTCCGCGCTCGCGATAACCGGCCACTAAGAAGCTCTGGAACAGGTCGAAATCCTCAAACGGCGCATCGTTGTGCTCCGGGAGCAACTCCTCCCAGTGCTCGCGATCCGTCGCTTCGACGGGCGTCCTCATCAGCTTGAACTGCTCAGCTTCGCGGTTTGAGCGAATGTAGAAGAACCCGTCGCGATGATCGACGTAGTACTCCTCATCGTCAGAGCGGGGAGCAAACAGCTTGAACTGCTGCTCCGGAGCGGCGCTCGAAAGAAACCAGCTCTCGCTTGTCGTATGGCTGCCGATCTGCAGCAGCAGATATCTGCGATCGCGCGTCCGCCCGACGCCTAAGTTGAAGCGCTCATCCGGCTCGTGAAACACCTCGACATCCGCACTCACTGGATCGCCCACCCTGTGCCGAAATAGCCGATCCTGCCGCTTCGTCTGGTCGTCTTCAGTCGAATAAAACAGCGTATTCGAATCGGCCGCCCAAACCAGCGATCCCACTCTTTCGGCTGTGTCGGCGAGCACCTCTCCTGTCGACAGGTCCTTGATGTGGAGCGTGTACTGCCGGAATCCCGTGTTATCTGTTGTGTACGCCAGCAGCCTTCCATCGGGGCTGACGGCGCTGTCGCCAACCGCCATGAACGGTTGGCCTTCGGCAAGCTGGTTTACATCCAGAACCACCGTCTCGGCCGGCGTACTGACGGTGGAGTACAAGCTCGGCCCCGACCCAACAGCTCGCCGGCAATATCTTGGATACTGTAACCCTTTTTCCGTTCGGACAAGATACTCCCACCCGCCGTCGCGGTACGGCACCGAGACATCATCTTCCTTGATGTGCGACAGAATCTCGTCGTAGAGCTGATTTTGCAGCTCTTCTGTGCCCGCCATCATGGCGGCCGTGTAATCATTCTCCGCCCGGAGATAGTCGAGGACGCGCGGGCTCTCTTTGTCCCGCATCCACGCGTAATCGTCATGTAGCTCAGTCGAGTGGATCGCGGTTGTACGTGGTTCACGGTCTGCGACGGGCGTCTGTATACCGGCTGTGGTCTGCATAAATCTCCGATGATCTACAGGATATCGATACGAGTTGCCAAATGCCATGCAACGCGCTCCGTTCGCGTCGACTCTCAATCTCGTGTGTCATTTACGACGCGCGGCACGGCCGCGTTCAGGAGAACGACAATGAAGCGAGCTAGTCATCTGATATGTTGTCTTGCCATCGGCTCAACGGCGCTGATGTTGACACACAGCGCAAAAGCCCAAGCGACCGACCAGGACAAGCAGTTCCTCACGAACGCATCCCAGAGCAACTACGACGAGATTCAACTCGGCAAGCTAGCGGAGCAGAAGGCTGCCAACTCCGGCGTAAAGGCATTCGGTCAGCGCATGGTCACCGACCACACCAAGCTTACCGAAAAGATGAAGCCCTACGCGGAATCCTGGGGAATCGCTGCACCTACGGCTCTCAGTTCTGACGCCCAGAAGGAATACGACAAGCTGCAGGGCCTCTCCGGGAAAGACTTCGATAAGGAATACATTTCCGATATGGTTACGGACCACTCCCACGACCTCGACGCCTTCACGAAAGAGGTGAAGGACACCAAGGATGCCAAGTTTAAGGCCTCGGTCGAGCAGGGTAAAAGCGTCGTCGCCGCTCACAAGAACATGGCGTATGACCTGAAGAAAAAGCTGTAACAAACGTCGACTCAAAGGGACCGCAGAAGCATAGCTTCTGCGGTCCTTCTTCGTTGTTGGCGCGATCGAAAGTGGCAGGCGTTCTTGCTCTCACACACATTTCCGGTGCAACGCCGGTCTATATCCCCACCTCCTAACCTCTATGGAGAGTTAGCGCGACCGACTCGCACAGGAGACGAGATGAACATGAGATTTTTCACGATCAGTGCAGGGGCTCTGATGCTCCTGCTGGTGCCGGCTCTCAGGGCTCAAGGCAAACCAGACCAGGCGGAGCAGGACAAAATCTTTGTCGAAAGAGCATCGCAAAGCGACTTCAACGAGATCAAGTTGAGCCAACTTGCCGCCGATAAAGCCAGCAGCGCTGACGTAAAAGACTTCGCCAACAAAATGGTAGCGGACCACACTACGCTTGAGCAGCAGATGAAACCTATCGCCGATCAGATGGGCGTGCAGCCTGCAAGCTCGTTGGACCCGGAGCACCAGACCGAGTTCGACAAGCTGAGTTCACTCTCCGGCAAGGACTTCGATAAGGAATTTATCCGGTGCATGGACAAGGACCACCATATCGCACTGAACGATTTCGTCGCTGAGCAGCAGACCACGAAGAACTCGGCGCTAAAGCAGACTGTCGAACAGGGTCGAAAGGTCATCGCGGAGCACACCAAGCTCGTCGATCACCTCGATCGCAAGCTGGGCATGACGCCTTCCGGCTCTACGAATGACAGCAATCAGCCGACGTAATTACCCCTCAACCCACGGGCCCCGGTCCACTCCGGGGCCATTCTGTATCTGAATCACTTAATGGATCTACAAAACGCGTGATCAGACGCGCGAGTGGGCGTTCCATATCGACAACCGTGCCTTTTCGGTCGCTATGGGCTGGCGAAGTAACGTGGCTTACAGGGCGCGTGTTCGTGGGTGCTGAGTGAGGAAGACCCGGCGATCCGGGATGCGCTTCCTGCGAAGCGGTAGCTAACAATTCCAGTGACCTATTGATTATTTATAGAGAAGATATTGTTCGCGCGTGGATTTGAAGTCTGCGAGCGCGGGCTGCCATGTGGCTGCGATGGAGCGTGGATCGTCGCCGCGGGTGATTGCGTCGAGTGTCGCTTTGTTGGCGATATAGCTGGTGGCGCGGTCGAGCCGGAACTGTTCAGGGTAGAGCTTATGCAGCGCGCTGAGTATTTCTACATCGAGCTCGGGACTGTCGAGCGCGTTCCGGTCGGTGACGCTGATGCGGACTGCTTCGATGGTTTGGCCGTGGTATGGGTGAATGGGATCATTGTCGACGGTGGCTGTGGTTGCGGAGAAGGTGACGCCGGGGATGTGACGCGCGGTGAGGGCTGAAGCGACGTCAGAGGCGCGGAACCAGGCGGGCGGTTGCGCGCCGGTCGTCTTGTCTTTGGGCGGAAGGCCAGCGCCGAAAAGCTCGAATGGCGTGGGCGTGCCGCGGCCGACGGTGACGTTTGTGGGTTCGAGCAGCGTGAGCGCGGGCAGCAGAATTGTGGCGGTGAGATTGTGCAGGTTGGGGCTGGGGTCGATCCACGGCAGGCCGGTCTGGTCGTAGAACTCGGAGCGCGTCCAGTGCTGCATGGCGACGACGGTGAGTGGCGCGTCGATGTGTTTGGTGCCGTTGTAAAAGCGCGCGAGTTCGCCGAGGGTCATGCCGTGGCGCACGGGGACCTGTGTGTAGTCGATGTAGCTGCCGGGGCCGGGATCGGAGACTGGACCTTCGACGGCGAGGCCACCGATCGGGTCGGGGCGATCGAGCACGACGATGTTGAGCGTGTGGTGGAACTCGCGTTGCTCGCGTGCGGCGGCTTCGAGAAAGTAGCCGGTCACGGCCTCGTAGGTGTAGGTGCGCACGCCGGCGTCCTGCAGATCGATGACGACGGCATCGAGGTTGGCGAGCTGCTCGTGCGAGGGGCGCTTGTCGGAGTCGTGCGGGCCGTAGAGGGACGTGACCTGGAGGCGGGTGGTGGGGTCCGTCTCGGGAGCGAAGGACATTGTGTCGTGCGCGCCGAAGATGCCGTGCTCGGGCGAGAAGATGGTGGTGAGCTTGGCGCCGGGGATGACTTTGGGGAGATCGGTGGAGAGGATGTCGATGGTGCGACGGCCGTGTGCATCGAGTCCGGACTGGTTGGTGAGGATGCCGAGGCGGAGCGTGTTGTTGTGTTGCGCGGCGAGGGTCGTGAGCTCGGCGAAGTGGTCGGATTCCGAGGACGTCAATGCCGGTGAGAGTTAGGGATTCTGATTGTGTGGAAGCGGACTGCGCATTGCTCGTCGCTGCAGCGGCGTAGAGATGCAATGCCTGCGCGACAGATGTCGCGACTTCACCACGCAGGTTGGAGATCGGTGTGTTGCCGCGGGGGTGGACGGCGTTCGTGAGGAGAACGATGTAGGTGTCGGAGCCGGGATCCATCCAGAGGGTCGTGCCGGTGAAGCCGGTGTGGCCGAAGCTGCCGATGGGGAAGATCATGCCGCGCGGCTTGGAGAACGCGGTATCGATGTCCCAGCCGAAGCCGCGGAGGTCCTGGTCACGGATGGCCGGGTAGCGCGGAGCGAGGCCGGGCTGCGCACCTTTTTCGCCCTGGGCGATCGCGTACTGCTCGGCTTGATTGGCGGCCTCCAGTTGTCCGGGATGATGATCGGGTTGTTCGGGGATAGTCATGAGCTCGAGCGTGGATTGCTTGAGCGGGAAGTTGCTGGGCCGGCCGGCGAGGCGGTCGAGAAGAGCCTGCGCGAAGAGCGAGACATCGTGCGCAGTGGAGAAGACGCCGGCGTGTCCGGCGACTCCGCCCATGCGCCGTGTGGTGGGGTCGTGGACCGTGCCGCGCGTGAGCATGTCGAAGTGGGGGTTGGCCGCGGGGTCGGATTTCGATTCGTCATCGTGTGTGGTTGGAGCGATGCGTGACAGCAGCGAGGTGCTCCAGTCGCCGGCAGGGCAAGCGTGGTGCACGTGACCGCGCGGCGCGGGAGCCCACACGATTGCGGCGCCGATGATCTTGTGCGGGCCGCAGGCTTTGTCGATCGGAAGGTAGCGCGTGTCGATCATGCCGAGCGGCTTGAAGATGTGGTTCTGGGCGTAGACATCGAGCGGCTCGCCGGAGAGTGTCTCGACGATGTCGCCGAGGAGGATGAAGTTGATATCGGAGTAACGAAAGACCGCGGCTGGCGCGGACTGCAGCGGGGTCGTGAGCGCGCGATTGATGCCCTCGGCTTTGTCGGGTTTAGCGAGGCCCCACGGGTCTTTGAGGTTGACGTCGGCGGGTTCGCCCGAGAAGTGCGTGAGCAGCATGCGCACGGTGACCTTCGCGCGCTCGGGGTCGTGGTCCTGGTTGAACGCTGGGAGGAGCTGCTCGACGGGTTCGTCGAAGGTGAGCTTGCCCTGCTCGTAGAGCTGCATGATGCAGGTTGATGTGGAGAGGTTCTTCGAGAGCGAGGCCATGTCGAAGATGGTGTTTTCGGTCATGCGCTCGGCGGGGCTGGGCCTGCCGTTGAGTCCGGGTTCGCCGGCGAGCTTGCGATTTCCGTAGGCGTGCTCAAAGACAATGCGGCCGCTGTGGCCAACGAGGAGGACGGCGCCGGGTAGATGGTGATAGGTGATGGCATCGTTGATGAGAGCGGAGGCGGCGCGGAAGTCAGGCGTGGGGACGACTCGCGGACCCTGCACCTGCTTGTGATGAACAGCAGGTTGCTCAGCTACGCCGCGAAAAGGCAGCAAGAACAGCAACGGTAAAACTGCGGTAATCGCGGCGGTTCGCTGCGTCCGCGTGCGGTTTCCAACGAAGAGGCTTGCGAGCGCGCCGATCAAGAATGTCGCAGCGGCGCCGATGAGGACGTACCAGGTCCAGGCGATGTGCGGGATGGTTACGGGACCGAGATGCACAGGGAAAGCTCCTTGCCAAATCCAGAGGTTGAGGATGAATCCACAGATCATGCCGATGATGGCGCCGAGCTCCGTGGCAAAGCGTGTGAGTGTGCCGAGCAGAAAGACGCCGAGCAGGCAGCCGTACGCGACGGAAGCGATGGAGAGGCCGATCTCTACGACGTGGCCTTTGCCGCCGGCGTGCACGGAGTAGATCGCGATCGCGAACAGCACGAGCGCCCAGAGAACCGTTGATGATTTGGCGATCATGGCGCGCTCGCGGTCATCGGCGGCGGGCCGGAAGCGCATGTAGAAGTCGACGACGGTTGTGGAGGAGAGCGAGTTGAGCGCGGCGGAGAGGTTGGACATCGCGGCGGCGAGGATCGCAGCCACGAGCAGACCGGCGATGCCGATGGGCATTTCGCGCACGATGAAGGTGGGGAAGATGTAGTCGTTGGTGCGGAATGTGGCGCCTGGGTGCTGCTGATAGAAGACGTAGAGCCCGGCGCCGATGAGCAGGAAAAGCGCGAACTGCAGGAAGATGACGACGCCGGAGCTGAGCAGCGCTGCTGTGGACTGGCGCAGATTGCGCGCGGCGAGCAGGCGCTGCACCATCAGCTGGTCGGTGCCGTGCGAGGCCATGGTGAGGAAGGTGCCGCCGAGGACGCCGGCCCAGAAGGTGTAGGTTGTCGTGAGATTGAGCGCGAAGTTGAACATGTGGAATTTGCCCGCGGCGGATGCGACGGAATGAATCACCGGCCAGCCGCCCTGCACGTGCGAGCCGAGCGTGAGCAGCGCGACGACGGTGCCGCCGACGTAGATCGCCATCTGCACGACGTCGGTCCAGACGACGGCAGCCATGCCGCCCTCGAACGTATAGAGCAGCGTGAGTGCGGAGATGATGGCGATGGACAGAACGTCGCGCGTGCCGATCGCGATGCCGACGACGATCGAGACTGCGAAGACGCGCACGCCCTCCGCCGCGGCGCGCGTGACGAGAAAGAGCGCGGCGGTGACCTTGTGCAGCGTGGGGCCGAAGCGGCGGTCGATGAGCTGGTACGCGGTGAGCATCTCGCCGGCGAAGTAGCGCGGAAGGAAGAGGGCGGCGACGACGATGCGGCCGAGCATGTAACCGATGACGACCTGCAGAAAGCCGAAGTCGCCGGCGAACGCGACGCCGGGGATGGAGATGATGGTGAGAGTGGAGGTTTCGGCCGAGACGACGGAGAGCGCGATGGCCCACCATGGGATCGTGTTGTCGGCGAGGAAGTAGCTTTTGAGCGAGCGGTCTGCGGCTGCGGCGCCGCGCGATTTGCGGAAGCGCAGGCCGAAGAGCGTGATGCCGATGAGGTAAGCCGCTACGAGAGCGAGATCGAAGACGCTGAGCCGCTGGGTTGCGAGCAAGAGTTGCAAGGGCGTCGATGGAACAGGGCAAGCGGACTCATCCCTCCTGCGGTGCGCTGACGTGAGGCAACGTTGCAGGTTATGATAACGGGCTTGACGCACGGCTTGCTCGAGCGCGAACGGGAGTGGTGAACGAATGTCGTATTTTGTCGCGACTGGATGGTGGCGGAACCAAGACGGAATGCTGGGTCGCGGATGAATCGCGAGTGCTGGGGCAGTCTTCCGGGCCGACGGTGAAGCTGATGAATGTGGGCGAGCGGGCCGCGACGGAAGGGCTGCGGACGATTGTGCGCGAGGCTCTCGGGGCTGCGGGCGTGACGGGCGATTCCGTGACGTGCACCTGCTTCGGGCTCGCGGGGTCATCGAGTGAGGAGGTGCGGCGCTGGGCGGACAGGCACGCTTGCATGAGCTCGTCAGCGGCGGACTGATCATCACCGGAGACGAGCAGATTGCGCTCGACGCTGCGTTCCGAGGGCGGCCCGGGAGTGCTGGTCATCGCGGGCACGGGATCGCATGTGACCGGCCGATGTGCAGAGCGGAGCACGGTGGGCGCGGGCGGATGGGGGCCGGTGCTGGGCGATGAGGGGTCAGGGACGTGGATTGGGCTGGAGGCGATACGTGCCTGTCTGCGAGCGCGCGATCGCGGAGTGGAAACCTGCCTGTTGCGCGAGATTCAGCAGGCGTGGGGGCTGGAGGATCTGGGCTCGCTGGTCGCGAAGGCGAACCTGCGCGAGCGGCCCGACTTCGCTTCGCTGACGACGGTTGTGGCGGAGTGCGCGGAGAGCGGCGACGCGCTCGCGCAGGGCGTGCTGGATCATGCGGGCGAGGAGCTTGCGACGCAGGTGAGCCTGGTGATCTCGAAGATGCGGGCGGCAGAGTGTGCGGCGGAGGATGCGTCGCGCGTTGCGTTCACCGGCAGCGTGCTCGGCAGGATTCCGCGAGTGCTCCGCGCGATGGAGGAGCATCTGCGCGCGGCGTGGCCGGAGATCAGTGTGGACGGAAACGCCGTGCAGCCGCTCGAGGGTGCGCTGTGGCGTGCGCGGCAGGGCAGGTAAGCGGACCTACGTGACGAGCTCGCCGTGGATGTAGGTTGCAGTGAGGTCGGTCCGCCGCGGTCGAACCGGTTGAGGTTTGCAGGGCTGCCTGGCGCAAGACGAGTCAGCTCCGGACGCCGAGCATCGCTGCCGGATTGTGCGAGGCGAGTCGAGTTGCATCGGCGAGCGGCGCACCTGTGAAGTGGCAGAAGTTGGCTACGGCGCGATCCATGGTGAGCACGGAGCCCGCCAGGGTGTGGGCGCCCGCGAGCAAGATCTCCGGCGAGGAACGCGCGTCCGTCGGCGACATCGACATCGAAATCGCCGAGTTTGTATCTGCCGTCCGGCATGCCTGCGGCAGACATCGCATCGGTCACGAGAATCGCGCGCTCCGGGGCTTTGGCACTTGAACCATAGCCGGACGAGTTCAGGCGCAACATGCACGCCGTCGCAGATCAGTTCGGCGTAGAGGCGGTCGCTGTCGAGCGTGACGCCGAGGACGCCAGGCTCGCGATGATCGAGCGCACGCATCGCGTTGAAGGTGTGCGTCGCGCTGCTTGCGCCGGCATCGACCGCGGCGTAGGCCTCGGCTGCGAGCGCGTTGGTGTGGCCCAGCGAGCAGCGCACGCCCATGGAGGTTGCATAGAGGATGAGATCGATCGCGCCGCTCGAGCTCGGGAGCGATCGTCAGCAGAGAGATGTGTCCGCGTGCGGCCTGCTGAAAGCGATCGAACAGCTCGATGTTCGGCGTCTGCAGATGGTTCTCTGGATGGACACCGCGCTTTGCATGCGAGAGGAAGGGTCCTTCGAGGTGGATGCCGCGAGGCTGTGCCTGCAGCGGCTGCGGCTCGGCCTCGATGGCATTGGCGAGCGACTCCAGCGCGTGCAGAGTGGAGTCGACGGACGCCGTCACGGTGGTGGGAAGATACTGTGCGACGCCGCGCAACGCGAGGAAGCGCTGGAGTTCGCGCAGCTCCGCGGGCGAGGCGGACATCACGTCATGCCCCATCGCGCCGTGAGTGTGGATGTCAAAGAACGCGCAGGTGAGCGTGTCCTCTTCGTGCGCGAGTGCCGCGGGGTCGGAGCTGATATCGCTGAGCGTGCCATCGTCGTCGACGATGAGCGACAGGGAACTCCACTGAGCCGATGTCGGTGATCAATCGCCGGGCTGTGATGAGCGTTGGCATAGTTATTTTGCGGTGGACGGCGCGGGCGTTTGCGTCGCAGGAGCAGCGGGCGCAGGAACGGCCGGTGCAGGTACAGCAGCGGGCGGAGCGGCAGGGATGTCGAGCTCCGAGGCGCTGGGAAGCGTGTGCGTGTCGCCCCATTGACGCTGCGCACTGCGCACCTGGTCCATCCTCGCGAGCCAGATGTCGATCGTGTAGTCGTAGTGCGCGAGCACGGGCCGCAGCGCGTACGGCCGGTTTGTGCGCAGCCAGAGTTGCGCGTACAGATCGCGGATCAGCGAATAGCCGTCCTTGATGTCCTGGATGCGGCCGTTCACGCCGTTGATGTCGCTGAGCTCGCGACTGACCTGGTTGCGCTGCTTGCGGTCGGTCGATGTGGCATCGGCCTGCGCGCGCGCGTAGCCAGCAGCCATCTCATCGGCGAGCTGAAACTTCTCGCCAATGAAGTCAAAGCGCCGCGCGCCCAGCTCCAGGGCATCAATGGCGTTTGTGCTCGCGCAGCGTCGTAGGGTTGGAGGGAAGCTCATCGGTCGGCGAATAGACGACGGGCTCAGGTGGCGCGGGATACGCGGCGCGGGCCTGCGCGATCAACTCCAGTGCGTGTTCGGCGTGCATGCGCAGCTCGTGCGAGTAGGGGCGGATTTTGTCGGCATACTGCTGGCCGTCCTTCGACCACGGATCCATCCAGAAGAGCCCATCGGAGCCGTCGCCGACCTTCGCTTCAAACTGCAGGATGTCGTGAGCGGCCATTAACTCCTGCTGGGCCATGTTCAGTTTGCCGGTCAGATCGCCGTGAAACACCGGTCCGAAGCTTGCCTGGAACTGCGGGATCGAGCTTTCACCCTGCTGCCATGCGGCCGCGCAGCCGAAAAGGATGCCGTACCAGTTGTTGGCGGCAAGCGCTTCGCCGTCGTCGTACCAGTTAGTGTTCAGTTGTCCTGTCGCGCCCATTTGCTGGCCATCGCGCGTGAACTCCTGAATATTTTTTAGCGCAGAGTTGTAGTTCGGGTAGATGCGCGACCAGTTGTTGATGCCCGGCGCGACCCACGTCTCAAACCCGGCGGACTTGAAGTAGTTCAGGTACTTGGTGAATCCGGTGTCCGACGGCGAGTAGTGCCAGCTGATCGCGATGGTGTTGTTCTTGAATTCGTCCGGCATTCCCTTGAGCAGATCTGGCGAGCGTTCGGCGATGTCGCCCCAGAAGAGCAAGCGGCGATTCAGCGGACGCAACGTGTTGTCAATCTGCTGCATGAAGTTGAGATACACGGGGCCGAGCCCCTGCTCATCGACAGCGGGTTTGGTCTGGCCTACGCCGAGGTCAAACGTTTCGTCGGCGCCGATGTGCAGGAATGGCGAAGGGTAAAGCGCGGCGAGTTCGGTGAACATCTGGTTGATCACCTGCAGAGAGCCGGGCTGTCCCGGAGCGAGCACCGCACCGTGCGGCGTCTCGGCCAGCGGCTGATACTGCTCGTACACCAGCATGTGGCGGAGATGGCCGAAGGCCTCCTGGTCGGGCACGATCATCACGTGATACTTCGCGGCATAAGCGACGAGCTCGCGCGCGTCTGTCGCCGAGATGCTGCCGCCCGGAGGCGCCGGCAGCGGGTTTGACGCGTACTGCTGCGTGTTCTCGAAGTACGGCGAGTAGAGGTTCGCCTTGTATGCGGCAAGCGTGCGAACCAGCTTCTTCTGGAACTCGAGCGTGTCCACCGGGCCGCGCGACAGATCATCGCTGAGACCGCGATAGCGCATGGCGGGCCAGTCGCGGATCTCCGCCGCATGCAAAACGAAACTGCCATTCGGCTGGCGATCGATCATCTGCTTGACGGTTTGGGCCGCGTAAAACAGGCCTGTGCCGGTTGCGCCGGTCAGGGTCAGCACGCCGGGCGCGGATGCGATCGTATAGCCCTCCGGCTGCATCTCGGCGGTAAACGACGGATCCGGATGCTGGCCCAGCCGCTGGAGCACAACTCTGAGACCGTTGCCTGCCGGAATGCCACGCGCCGCTAGGTCATCGCGCAGATCGCTCGCGGCAAACTGATCCTCCGGGCCGCAGTTCGGGCAGTCAACCGTCACGCCGGTCACCGGCTGGTCTCCCTTGAACGTGACCTCGCGCGGCATAGGAATGAGGTGAAGGGGAGTGGAGGGTGTCTGTGCGAATGCGGTGGCCGTGAGCCCGGCGAGAACAGCGAGTGCAAAAAAACGCATGGACTTACGGTACACGGCTGGGGCGGATTCAAGGAAGAATGCGGCTGAATACCTCGCGCGAGGTATTCAGCCGCGTGTTGCGCTAGTGACGCGGAATGACGAAGAGGGTAATTGACTGGGCCGGCAACGTGCCGCTGATCGTCCGGGGATTCGAGCCCGAGCCCGCCGTGATGGTGGCCGCCGGTTGCGCTACGATCGCATTCAAGTTGTCATTACTGTATTGGTAAACCTGTGCCGACCCGGCGGGGCTGCTCAAATTATTGATGGACAGCGTGTCCGTCAGCGAGCCGTAGGTCTTGTTGATGACAACGATCGTCAGAGCCCCGTCCGAGGTGCGGTAGGCAGCATAAACAGCCAGTTTGCTCTGATCGCCTGTGCTGGAATTCAGCTCCTGATCGCCGAAGGTTGACTTATTGCCGTCATAGTTGCGGTAGATCTCGAAGGCCATCGTTGCACCCGGTTGAAGCATCACGCCGGATGAGTTCGCGTAGGTGCTGGTCGGCCAGAAGACGCCCATCGTCAGTCCATACTTCCCGAAGATTCCGAGCACGTCCGCCTGCGTTACGGCGCCGTTGATGGACTCCAGTCCGCCGAAGTTGTATTCGTCGATGGAGGTTCCCGGTGCTCGGGTAGCTGGTGCCTGTCCATCCAGTTGTAATCCAGGACTGCATCATCGGGATGATCTGCGGCGCCTGCAGCGGGTATTGTGCAGGTCGTGGTGTAGTTCGGGTCCGCGCTGTAGTTGGGTTGCGGGAAGTTCGGATCGGTATAGCGTCGGATCCCAGAGAGCACGCGTCGAATTCATGCGGACCTGCTGCTCGGCGGTATCGCCCGCCGTAGTGAAGGAGACCTGCGAACCGTTGTAGCTGCCGGCGACGTAGGAGTGGATGTCGAGATAATCGAGCAGGCGCATGCCGTAGGTATTCGAGGCGGAGGCCATCTGCTGCGAGGTAGTAACTCGATCATCGGAACGCCGCCATGGGCCTGTCGGTCGGCTGGGTTGGCCCAGGGTGATTGCCATGGCAGCCCGTCGCCCCAGCCGCTTCGATGTCCTTCTTCGAGTAGAAGTAGTTCCACCAGTTGTCGATGACGGGTCCGCTGGTCAGCGCCGTCGGATCGATTGTCTTGATCGCCAGAGCGGTTCCGATGCCGCCGTTCGTCACCTCATCATAGGTCGAGGGATTCGGGTGCACGTCGCGGTGCACGGCATCCCACCAGGCTGGCTCGTTGTCGAGGTCCCAGATGTTCGCGTCGTGGCCGCCGGCGTTTCCACAGTAGTTCACCGTGTTCGTGCTTCCGGTCAGCAGGCAGTTGACCCATCCGCCCGTCCATGTGGTCAGAGCCCAAGTGTTGTTTGCGGCACTGGCGGGCGTCGGCGCCGTTGGAGGAGGTGTCGCAACGCTGGTGAAGGAGGCGACCGTGTCGTTGCCGAAAAGATCCGTCTTGCCGTCCGACTCGACCCCATTGCCACAGCCATCGCCGTTGTAGGTTTGCTGGTTGGGATAGGAGGCCTGACCGTTCAGTCCGGTCTTCGGGAAGCTGCAGGCCGTCTCGTTTGAGCTGTGCGTGAACTGATTCGAAACCCAACCAAGCACCGGCGCCGTACCGATCGATTTCACGCCGAGCGTGTTCGTCTCCGCAATGAAGTCGTTGAAGTTGGTGCCGTTTCCGGTGTTTCGCATTGGTGCAGCATGCTGTTGGCGCCGCTAAAGTTCTCGAAGAAGTAGTCAGCTCGCGGAGTTCGACGATGCCGGTCTGGTAGTTGTAGCGGGAGGTCGTCGTCGCCGCCCCAGCGCGCGACCGTGATATTCGTGTTCTGCGCCGTTGTTGGGTCGAGCAGATAGGCGTTCATGCCGTAGATCAGCGGACTGATCGCGCGGATCCCCGTGCCTGCGTCGACCGACAGCGCAGGCCCCGCCGTGCTCGGCGGCGCGATGAGATTGACCGTCGCTGCTCCGGTTATTGAGCTGTTCGCCGTGCTCGTTGCGGTGATCGTCACGCTGCTCGGCGCCGGATAAGGCGTCTGGTAGAGACCTGTCGACGAGATCGTTCCCGCACTTCCCGCGCCGGATGCCACCGCAACGCTCCATGTCACGTGGCGGGGCTCAGCCCGGTAACCGCCGCGGTGAACTGCTGCGATTGCCCGATCGTCACATTCCCGCTCGCCGGGCGAGACGGTAATCATCGCAGGCGCGGTGTAGTTCGCCGTCAGCGGTCGCGTTCGCGTTGACCGTGAAATTGCAGGTCACCGCCGGTGTTCCCGAGGTCGAGTTGCAGCCGGACCAACTGCTGAAGGTGCTGCTGCCCGAAGTCGCAGGTGCGGTCAGCACGGCATTCGTCCCCGCCGGATAGACGAGTGACACCGGGCTGTTGCCGCCGGTGCTGTTGTTCGCGTCCTTTGGTTGCCGTGATGTTGACGCCGCTCGACGGGTTCGTCGTATTGACCGTGAGGGTATAGACGGTCGTGACCGTCACGGACGCGGTCTTGGTCCCGCTGCCGTATGTCGACGAACTGCCGGAATCCGGCGTGTAGGTTGCCGTGAGCGTGTCATTGCCTGCGGCGAGTGAACCCGCGGGAATCGTAATGACGGCAACACCGGCGCTCAGCGTCGTCCCTGCTGAGGTGTAGGTTCCGCTGCTCAGAGTGACGCTGCCCGTCGGCGTGGGCGTTCCGCTGATAGTCACGGTCGCGGTGAGCGGCTGCAGGGTTGTAATGCTCGATGATGACAGCCCGATGCTCATCGTGGGCGCCGGCGGCGGATTCACCGTCACCGAGGCCGTGCCGGATGAGCTGGTATAGGCCACGGCGCTCGACCGTATCCGGCGTGTAGGTCGCCTTCAGCGAAGCCGTTCCGGTCGCGAGGGATCCTGCCGGTATGCTGATCGTCGCACTTCCGCTGCTCAGCGCTATTGCAGACGACGTATAGCTTCCGCTGGTCAGCACGATGGACCCGGTCGGCGTGGCTCCGCCCGGCGATGCAGCCACTGCCACCGTCACCGACAGCGCCTGATTGACCGTGATCGTGAAGGACTCGCCGGCGTTACCGTAACGGTCGGCGCGACAGCCGTTACATAATTCGCCGTGATCGTCACATTGCCCGAGACCGTCACTGTGCAGTTTGCGCCGGAAACCGAGGTGCATCCGGTCCACGAAGCTGAAGTTGTTATTGCCCGCTGTCGCAGGCGCGTTGAAGATCATCGTCGTGCCGGAACTCTCGGTCAACGTACAACGGCGTGTTTCCGGTTGCCAGAAGGCTCGTAACCGAATTGCCATAGCTGATCGACACCCCGCTGGCCGGGTTCGCACTAGCTACCGTAATGGTGTAGCTCGTGACAGGGCAGGACGCACCGCTGCAGGTTCCACCGGTACTACCACCGCCGCCGCACCCGCTCAGCAGCGACACACAACCGGCGAGGAGGCAGAGAGCGGACAGGGAACGGCTGCGTGCGTGGCGCGATATCGATAACATGGCGGCATCCACTCTAACCGGAGCGGACGCGGCTTGGCGATGAAATTCAGTACCTTCGTGCAGCCCGTCGGTAACTTACCGTGCACACGCCTGAAACGCTTTAGACGGGCGCGGCGCCGTCAATCACCGTAACGCCGTCCGGCGGGATGAACCGGAACTCGCTGTCGGGAACGGGCACGTTCTCTTGCATATCCGAGAAGGTAAACGTGGTTATTGCGCCGTCCGTCTCCTCGATGACGGAGTATGTGAATCAAACCCTCGGCGTCGACCGTAACAGCCAATGATCGAACCCTCTGCTCGATGCCGACGGGCGTGCCCCACAGCGTGTATCCCGTCTGGCCGTTCAGATTCACCAGCGTCACGCTCAGCCCGCGCAGCTCTTTTTGAAGCTCCGTATGCCCGAGCAGAAACCGCAGCGGCGAGCGCAGATCGTCCAGCTTCTTCTCCGGGAATCTCGTCGCCTGCGCATCGCCCGGGCGTGTACGAGATCGCGTTCGTTCCGTCCAGGATGAAGACCTTGCCGGCGGGCATGTCATACGCCCAGCGCATGCGGCCCGGCTTCTCCAGCGTAAGCGTGCCGGTCTCGGTGCGGTCCATGCCCATGCCCTGGTAGCGCTCGGTGTAGCGCGCCTCCAGCGAGTGCAGATGGTTGTAGTGTGCGTCGACCTTCTTCGCCAGCGCCGCCGCGGTCGGCGTCTGCGCGTAGCCAGTGAGGGCGATGCCCAGCAACGACAGCGCAGACCACCGCATTGCGCCGGCCTAGCATCGGATCGGTGCAGTTTGTCCCGCCCTTCGGATCAGAGCGAATCTCGTTGCCGTCCGTGCAGAAGCCCCGGTCGCCGGTCTTGCCGACCGCGTTCGGAACGGCCGTAATCGTGTAGCTGTTGTACTGATCGACATTGTTGACAGTGGTCTTCGAGCCGCACGTGATGGTGAACGTGTAGCCGGCCTTAACACCGCTGGCGAGGTCATCCGGAATCAGTTGCGCGGCCTCAGGCGACGGCGCCCCGGCGCCGGCCTTGCCGCCGAGTTCAGCCAGCGTGCACGCAAAGCCGTGCGTCGGATAGGTGGAGTTGTACGTCCCCTCCTGCGAATCCAGGTCGCGCAGGGACTGGATCGCCGAGGTCTCGTTGCTGCGCTTGATGACCTTCTGCATCTGCGGAATGGCGAGCGTCATGAGGATCAGGATCACGGACATGACGATGAGCAGCTCGACCAGCGTGAAGCCGGCCTCCGCTATAGAAGATTCAACGCGGATCTCGGATACAGAAGACTCAAAATGAATCCTGGAAGAAGAGGCGCGCTCAGAACGTGCGGTTTGCAAGGCAGGGATCCTCATAGGAATGACAACTCAGAAGTATAGACGTACCAGGTTGCTGCAAGTCATGCAGGGGCACGCGGCTTTGCGTGACCCAAAAGCGGCACGTAGCAGGCCGGAATCAGCAGACGAGGTCCGTTCGCTTGATCTCCAGCGACCCCAGGTTGCCGAGCAGCGTGAGCGCCAGGCGGTCCGTCTGGAACAACTCGCCCGCGAGCCGGCGGATATCGCCCGGGGTGACGCGGTCGACCTCCGCCGTAATCTCCTCGGCGGAGAAGAATCGCCCGTGATACATCTGCTGGCGCGCCAGCGAACTCATTCGCGAGGACGAGCTCTCCAGTCCCAGCACCATGTTGCCCTTGATCTGGTCCTTCGCCCGCTTCAGGTCGTCTTCGGAGACCGGCTCGGACTTCATGCGGTTCAGCTCCGCCAGAGTCAGATCCAGCACCTCGCGCGTGCGCTCCACGGCGCAGCCCGCATAGACCGCCACCGATCCCGTGTCGCGGAACGGGCTCAGCTCCGAGTAGATCGAATAGGCCAGCCCGCGTTCCTCGCGGATCGACTGAAACAGCCGCGAGCTCATCCCGCCGCCGAGAATCGAGTTCAGCAGAAACGCCGCGTAGCGGTCCTCGTGCGCCACCGGCAGCCCCGGAACCGCGAGGCACATCTGCACCTGCTCCAGCGATTTCTTGTTCTTCAGCGTGATGTGCGGCTTCACAATCGGCGACTCGCCGTGGACCAGCCTTTCGCGGGAACTCGCCGTGAGCGAGTCGAAGGCAGCCTCCACCTGAGCGAGAAACTCGTCGTGCTGCAGATTTCCCGCCGCGGCAAAGACCATATTCGCCGGCGTAAAGCGGTTCGCATACTCCTCGAGCACGATCTGCTGGTTGAAGCTCGACACCGTCTTCGCCGTCCCCAGAATCGGCCGGCCGAGCGCGTCATGCGGCCAGAAGTTGCGCGTAAACAGCTCGTGGACGAGGTAGTCGGGATTGTCCTCGTCCATCTTGATCTCTTCCAGGATCACACCCTGCTCGCGGAGGATGTCGTCCGGCGCAAATGTCGGGTGAAGAACAAGATCCGTCAGCAGATCCAGCGCCGCCGGCACGCTCTCGTCCAGCACCTTGATCGAGAAGCAGACCGTCTCTTTGCCGGTGAAAGCGTCCAGATTGCCGCCCAGCGCGTCGGCCTCGCGGGCGAACTGCTGCGCGCTGCGCGTGGTGGTGCCCTTGAACACCATGTGCTCTAGAAAGTGAGAGATACCGTTCATCGGCGGGTGTCTCGTCACGCGATCCGCCGTCCAGCCAGACGCCCATCGAAACGGAGCGGAGGTGGGGCATGCGCTCGGTGAGCACAAGCAGCCCGTTGGGGAGCCGGGTGGAGCGGATATCGCGGGTATGGGGGGTGCTGGGGGTCGCATTCTCGGCGACAGGAACAGAAATGGCCATCCCCTACATTCTTTCATGGGGCGGGGTTTTCAACAGCACACCGCGGGAGTACGCTGGTCGGCATGAGCGGTGACGATTGCGTGATTGAAGCAAAGTCAGCGCGGCGCCAGGGTCGGCTATCCGACGCTACGGCGCTGTATGAGGAAGCAGCAGAATCCTTCCAGGCGGAACAACAACCTGCACGTTGGGCCCATGCTCTGCGACACGCCGCCGAGTTCGCCGTCAGAGCAGGTGATTGCGCAACCGGATTGCGCGATGCCCATGGCCGTTCTCGAGTACTACCGAAGTTCACCGCCCAATCCACTCGAAATGGCGAACGCGCTCCGCGTAGCGGCTTTGGCCGAGATGGCCGCCGGTGAAAGAGACCATGCCGTGTCCCATTGGATCGAAGCCCGCGCGCTGTATGCGCACGTAGGCGTCGCCGACGGTGTGGTCGAGGCTGACCGCCGCGTCGCCGTGCTGGCCGCCGCCTAGCGGGTTGCCGATGATGGCCATTTGCTGCGCTTTGGCGCGCAGCAGGGTGATGTATGGTCCTCCGCAGGACTCTTCACAGGCCGGGATAGAAGAATACCGGCGACTGAAGAGTCCTCGAGACCTCCTGCCAGAACGCCTCTTGACGCGCATCTCCCTTTGAGTTCGCCTCAAGAATCCGCCGTTGCGCCTCCATATCCGCGCCAATTCCATAGCCGGCCCTGATGTCCTGCGCTGCTGCATACACCTCCGCCAGATCAATGTGATGGCTCACCGGGAAACAGTATCCTAGAAGGAGTGGAAACGCGCGCTCTTTTCGGGAAAACCTTCGCTGAGCTGACCGAGCTGATGAACAGCTTCGGGCAGAAGCCTTACCGCGCCCGCCAGATGTGGGAGGCCCTCTACAAGCAGCGTGTCCTCAGCGTCGAGGACATGACGACCCTCTCGCATGAGCTGCGCGAGCAACTCATGACTGCGGGCTGGAGCGTCGGACTCCCCGAGATCGTCCAGACGGCTCGCTCGGTCGACGGCACGGAGCGCTACCTGATGCGCATGGCCGACGGCGAGACCGTCGAGACCGTCTGGATGCCGGACGGCGATGGCGGCGAGCGCGGCGACGGCAGCGAAGCCGCGGAAGAAGAGGCTGCCGAGTCCGTCGATGCGGAAGAGGCTGTCTCAGGGGCGAAGTCCGGCTACTGGGACCGCCGCGGAAACGGGCGCGCGAAGTCCAGCTTCGGCACGCTTGCGGAAAAAGGATTCCGGCGCGCGACCATCTGCATCTCCAGCCAGGTCGGCTGCGCTGTGAACTGCCAGTTCTGCCTTACGGCAAAGCTGGGCATCAAGCGCAACCTCACTGCGGGCGAGATCGCAGGGCAGGTCGCGGCTGTGCTCAACCGGCAGGCGATTCAGATCGGCAAAGACCGCATGAACCTCGTCTTCATGGGAATGGGCGAGCCGTTCCTGAACTACGACGAGTTCATGCGCAGCGTGCGTCTGCTGGTCGAGGGAATCGGCATTCCCGAATCGCGCATGACCGTTTCCACGAGCGGAATACTTCCGGGCATCGAGCGCTTCGCAACTGAAGAGGTTCGGCCGAAGCTTGCACTTTCGCTCAACGCCAGCAATGACGTTGTGCGCGAGCGCGTGATGCCGATTACGCGCAAGTGGAAGATCGCCGAGCTGCTCGAAGCGTGCAGACGCATTCCGCTGCGCACGCGCGAGTGGGTAACGTTTGAGTACGTTCTGCTGGGCGGCGTGAACGATCAGCCGGAGCACGCGCGCGAGGTGCTCGATCTGCTGAAGCGGGATGCGCGCGAAGGTGAACCTGATCGTGTGGAATCCAGGCCCGGGCATCGATTACGTGCAGCCGAAGCCTGAGGACGTCGCGCGGTTTCAAAAGCTTGCTGATCGAAGGCGGAATGCCGGCCTACATCCGGCGTCCACGTGGGCGTGACATCTATGCGGCGTGCGGGCAGTTGAAGCGCACGGTCTCCGACGAACAGCCGCAGCTTGTGAACTGCGGTCTGATCGTGCTTATCTGTCCTGAGCGTGCTAACTTAATGAGAGAGCGAGCGGGTAGCTCAGTTGGTAGAGCATCGCCCTTTTAAGGCGCTGGTCCTGGGTTCGAGCCCCAGCCCGCTCACCACAATCTTCAGCAGATACGCCGGTTTTTCCGCATCCAATCAGGAGTGCTGCCGACCAGCGACTCCGGAACGCTGAGTAATGCGGAAATCGCAGACCGCCTCTCCTCGCTGGCGCAGATGCTTACCCTGGAAAAGGCAAATCCCTACAAGGTTCGCGCATACCGGCGCGCGGCCGCCGTCGTCCGCGGGCTGGGCGAGAGCGTCGACGAGCTGGTCCGCAGCAACGCCGATCTGCGGATCTATGCCGGCATCGGCGAGGCCATCAGCGGCGCTATCCGCGAGATCGTCGAGACCGGCACGCTGAAGACGCTCGAGAAGCTTCGCTCCAACTCCACTCCGGAACTTGTCGAGCTCAGCGCTCATCCGCGCCTAGATCCGCGGCGTGCTCTCCGTATCTACAAAAAGCTCGGCATCTCCACAGTCGAGGCGCTGCATTCGGCTCTCGACAGCGGCCAGATCGAGAGCGTCTTCGGCGCTCGCATGGCCCAGCATGTCCGCTACGGTCTCGTGGAAACCCAGACCATACTGCTCTATCATGCCCCTCCGCTCTGCGACTCGATTGAGAAGTTCCTGCTCAATACGGCCGGTGCCGAACGGGTCGAAGCTGTGGGCGAGTACCGCCGGCGCGTGGAGATCATCGGCCAACTGGATTTTGTGGTTCAGGCGCGCGACTTCAATCGAGTCATCGAAGCGATGAAGCGTTATGGCGGCCGCACTGCTCTCATCGAAGCGACCGCAGCGACGGCGACATACTCGCTGTCGTCCGGTCCGCTGCTCTGCCTCGAACACGCACAGAAGAGGAGTTGGGGGCTTTGCCTGATCCGCGGAACGGGTTCGGCTGCGCATCTGCGCAAGCTGAGCCGTTTCACCGGGAGCCTGACTGCACTCGGCGGTAGTACCTTCCCGAGCGAAGAGGCTTTTTACAAACGCTTCGAGATGGAGTTCATCCCGCCTGAACTCCGCGAAGGCCTGGATGAAGTCAGCCAGTCGCGCAATGGCGCTCTGCCGCAACTCGTCACGCAGCAGGACATTCGCGGCGACCTGCACACCCACACCTTCGCAAGCGACGGAGCCGATTCCGTTGAAGAGATGGCCCACGCCGCGCAAGAGCTCGGCTACGAATACATCGGCATCACCGATCACTCGCCGAGCCTGAAGATCGCGAATGGCCAGTCCGTAGAGGATTTGCGCAGCCAGATCCGGATGATCGACGAGCTCAATTCTCGGCTCTCGGGGTTTCGCGTACTCAAGTCCGCAGAGGTC
Source organism: uncultured Acidobacteriaceae bacterium (assembly GCA_963762465.1). Taxonomy (GTDB): domain Bacteria; phylum Acidobacteriota; class Terriglobia; order Terriglobales; family Acidobacteriaceae; genus Granulicella. The sequence goes on from CAVXKS010000005.1 coordinate 65,586, forward strand.
GACATCCTTGCCGACGGCACGCTGGATCTTCCGGATGACGTCCTGCGCGAACTCGATTACACCGTCTGTTCTATCCACTCGCGTTTCGCGATGAACAGGGAACGGCAGACCGAGCGTGTGTTGCGCGCGATGGATAACCGCTACTTCACTATCCTCGGCCATGCCACCGGACGTCTGCTCCTCAAGCGTCCCGGCTACGAACTGGACTTCGAGGGCATCATCGCGCACGCCAGGGAGAGGCGCTGCTTCTTCGAGATAAATTCCAGTCCCGACCGGCTTGATCTGTCTGCCGAGAATGCAAGACTCGTGCGGGCAGCGGGGATCAGGATCGCCATTTCAACCGACTCGCACAGTACCGGCGAGTACCGCACGATTCGCTACGGGATAGAACAGGCTCGGCGGGCCGGCCTGGCGACGTCGGACGTGCTGAATTGCCAGTCGGTGGATGTCTTACTGAAGATATTCAGTCGCAGCTGACTCCAGACGCCCCGCCAGCCCGCCCAAATTGCACTTATTAGTGTTGTGCAAATGCCGTTTCGGCGACATAACCGCGCCGCGGCAACCTTCGTGCAGGTCCTATGCTTCCAATCACATACGGAGCGTACGTGAACCGTAATTACATACAGCGGAGTTTTAGGTATGTCTACGCTCGCTCCCCTAGAGGAGCAGTTCGTTGACGAGGGCCGGCAGGGGATCACCCGAACCCATGAAATGCCTTTCGGAGCTCGGGTTGAGCACGATGGATCTGTAACCTTCCGGCTGTGGGCGCCGGATGCCGAATACATTCGGCTGGCCATAGACAATCAAAATGAGCTTCTCCCGATGATCGCGAAGGGGGATGGGTGGCATGAACTTCAAACCTCCCGCGCGACCATAGGGACGCTCTACCGGTACGTGCTGCCGGATGGCACGCGCGTCCCCGATCCTGTCTCGCGATTTCAACCGCAGGATACGGCTGGGCCCAGCGAGGTCATCGCGCCGGGCTCATTCCTTTGGCGCGATGGTCATTGGAAGGGCAGGCGGTGGGAGGAGGCGGTGCTGTACGAACTGCACGTCGGCACCTTCACTCCCGAAGGAACCTTCCGGGCTGCGATCGACAAGCTGGATCACCTGCGCGATCTGGGCGTGACCGTAATTGAGACCATGCCGGTTGCGGACTTCCAGGGGCGGTGGAACTGGGGCTACGACGGCGCGCTGCTGTTCGCGCCCGACAGCAGTTATGGTCGCCCTGAAGACTTCAAGGCCTTTGTGGAAGCCGCGCACGCGCGCAACATCAGCGTGATCTTGGATGTGGTCTACAACCACTACGGCCCCGAAGGGAACTTGATCGGCAAGTACTTCCACGAGCTCTTCACGAACTGCCACAAGACTGCATGGGGCGATGCCGTGAACTTCGATGAGCGCGGCTCCGAGCACGTTCGCGAGTTCGTCCTTCATAACGCGCTGTACTGGGTCGAAGAGTTTCACCTGGACGGGCTTCGCTTCGATGCGGTGCACGCGATGATAGACAACAGCCCGAAGCACATTCTTGTCGAGCTGGCGGAGACGCTGCGAAACGCTGTGACGCACAGGCCGTTGCACCTGATTCTCGAGAATGAGAACAACGAGGCGTGCCGGCTGATTCGAGACGAGACGGGTGAGCCGGGCTGTTACACGGCGCAGTGGAACGACGACGTGCATCATGTGCTGCACACGGCAGCGACCCATGAGAACGCAGGCTATTACGGGGACTATGAAGGGCGCACCGAACTGCTGGGCCGCGCTCTCGCAGAGGGATTCGCATACCAGGGCGAAGAGATGAAATGCGGGGCGAAGGTGCGCGGGGAACCGTGCGGCCATCTGCCACCGCCGGCGTTTATCTCGTTCCTGCAGAACCATGACCAGGTCGGTAATCGCGCGTTCGGCGAGCGGTTGTCTCAGCTCCTCGATGCGAACGCGTACAGGGCGCTTGTTTCTCTCTATCTGCTTCTGCCGCAGATTCCGATGCTCTTCATGGGAGAGGAATGGAAGACGGAAAGGCCGTTTCTCTATTTCTGCGACTTCGAGGGCGAGCTTGCGGAGAAGATTCGCAAGGGCAGACGGGATGAGTTTGCTGCCTTCCCGGAGTTTTCCGATCCTGCGAAGCGTGAGCAGATTCCAGACCCTCTCAATGAATCGACCTTTATCGCGGCGAAGCTCGATTGGATGAATGCAGGGGGTGAACGGCGCGAATGGCTGATGCTGTACCGCCAGCTCTTGCAACTCCGCCGGGAAAGAATGCTTCCGCTCTTCGCGCGCTTTGAAAAATGCGCGGGGACTTATCAGGTGCTCGGGGCGGGGGCGGTGCGGGTGGAGTGGAGGTTGGCGACGGGCCAGCGGCTGGAGCTGCTGGCGAACCTGGCGGATTCTTCTTCGGAGGCGACGGTCGAAGTTTGCCGGGGAGGAGATCTGGCGGGAGGGGCCTCCCCTGCAGAACGGCAACATGGGCCCTTGGACTGTGAGGTGGGCGGTCCGGTAATGGGTACCCTGCGCAGTCCAGGCGGTATTTGCAAAAAGTCGTTCACATACGTACACGGCTCCAAGGGTTTGTAAGCCATGTACTTGAGGCGGACCGGGCCGATGAGGCCGCCGGACATGAGGCCGGAGCTGTTCTCGGTTGGGCCAGGAGCGAAGTTTCTGGGTTCGCGAAGGGCCATGGCGTTGAAGAGCGTGTTGGTAACGGCGACCTCGAGGGTGTTTTCGCCGGGGCGAAGGTGGTCTGTGATGTCGAGTTGGTAGGGGCGGAGGAGCAGGGTCGCGACCGGAGTGCCATTGAGGCGGACATCGGCTACCTCTCGGACGTCGCCGAGGTCGAGGACGATGCGGGCGTGGTTCGGTTCTTCGGCAGCTGTAAAGCTGGTCGTGTAGACGCCCCGGCCGGAGAAGCTGCGGAGCTCTGCGTCGAGCGACCAGTCGATCAGCAGGGGAAGCGTGCGGCGGATGCTGCGGGAGCCGTGCTCGGGTAGTGCCTCAGTTGCGACGAGGGTCCAGCCGTCCGTTCCAATCTCCTGCACTTTGAGGATTTCTGTTGGACAGATTCCTCTCGCGAGTGACGAACGGTTGCCGTTATCGGGACAGAACGCGATGAGCGCGGATGAGAGCGGATTGGATATCGAGCTCGATGGCGATCCTGTTGCGTGCGCTCCGGGTGAAGGGAAGGGCGGAGATCTCGCCGGTCCACGGATCCCAGAGTTCAGGTTCGCCGGTAGCGTCAAACTCGGCGTCGAGTTTGCGCGCTTCATCGGATTCATTGCGGAGGAAAAAGAGGGAAGTCTTGTCGAGCTGCTTCTGGATGAAGAAGAACGGATTGCCGCGGAACCGGATGTTCGGAGCGGCGGCGGTGCTCAGCGCGGAGATGAGCGAGGGGACCTGTGTGGCGGAGTGGAAGGAGGTGTGGCGGCGGAGGCTGGCCATGGCGCGTTCGACGCGCTGCGTGTCTTCAGTGCGAGAGGTGAAGCCGCTGGCGCGTGTGGGGAGGTCGCCTGCGAAGAGAACGGGAAGACCGGCGGACGCGAAGGACTCGATTTTTTCGGCGACGTCCGCGGGCAGAGAGTTGATCGACGGTAGAACGAGTGCGCGGTATCTGGTTCCGGCGACGGTCATCAACGATTTGTTTTCGACTTTGCTCTGGAGGAGCGAGTCGCCGTTGATGTGGTCGTAGAAGTAGCCGGCGTCCATGATGGCCTGGTTCAGCGGAGGCGTGGGCGGCAGCCTCTTCGGCGCCGTGCGTGAGGGTGTCGCGGAAGAGTGCGACGGCGGGAACGGTCTTTGCGGACTGAAGAACGAATTGCAGTCGGCTGAGATAGCGATTGAGCTGCGCGAAATAGGGCCAGAGCGGGTTGAGCTCGTTGAACTGCGACGAATAGTTGCCGGAGTGATTGATGCCGCAGAACGGGTGCCAGCCGGGCGCGGGAATGCCGGGCACCTGATAGGCGAAGCCGTGAAAGACGATGGCATTGACGCCGGCGGTGAAGAGCTCGTCGGCGGAGAGCTTCATCTTTTCGGGCGTGGTCTGGTAGAGGGCTCCGGGCCAGACGAAGGACTCGCTGCCCACGATGGCGCGGCCGTTGATGTGAGCGGCCGAGGAGGCGAGTTTGAGGAAGTCGTAGCAGCCTTCGTCGTAGAGCTGTTCGGTTTCTGGGATGTCGGCATCTTCGTAGACTCGCAGGACGTCTACGGGAGCGCCGTGCGCCTGGGTGCGGGAGAGCAGCTTGTGATCGTGCGCCCAACGATTGAACTGGCCGTAGAAGCGTTCGGTCATGAGCTCGGCGACGGTGAGGCGATAGTCGCGGCGGACCTGATCGCCGATGTCCTTGATCTCGAAGAAGGGCATTTCGAAGAACCGGTCACCGGGCTCTACGGAAGTTTGGACCTGAAGGATGGGCAGGAAGGGCTGGAGGTCGTAGCCGCGGCGGCGCTTGAATTCTAGAACGAAGTCGTCGCTCCAGAAGAGATTGCCGCGGACTTCGAGGCTGTCGCAGAAGATGGCGCGCATGCCGTTACCGAGCACGTCTTTGAGGAACGGGACAGCGGCGTCCCCGACGCGATGGGCGTGCGCTTGGAACGCTTCAGCGTTGAGGTGATCCATGACGAGCTGTGGGCCGGCGCCCGCGCCTGCATTGAGCCGCTGGCCCGTGGGCACGGACCGGAAGACGAAGAGCTGCCACGTGCCGCTGGGGATTTCCCAGTGCAGGAGGCCGTCGGCCGCGATGTTCGCGGTGAGGTCGATGGCGGTGCCGTGGACCAGCTCGCCTGAGCGGAAGACGGCGCGGCCGCGAGGTGCGGGTTGGTGGAACGCGAACTCCGGCTCGGAGCCGCGGAGGGCGATGACGGCGACGATCTTTGCGCGGTTCTGCATGCGCTCCGCCCAGCCGGCGGGGAGGTTGTTGAGCAGCGTTACGGGTCGCCGTCCGTGATGGATGGGGTTTGCAGCTGTGAGTGGAAGGTGCCGGGGCCTTCGACGGAGAGATGGGAGGAACGGAGTTCGATCGCGGCGAGTTCGGGCGTGATGGCCTCGCCGCCACCGAAGGGCCAGCCGGACCCGAAGGTGTAGTCGATGAAGAGACCGCGATCCCGGGCGCCGCGGGCGGCGATGGCGACGTGGCGAAAGAAGGAGTCGGTGGCGAAGCCGTTGATGCGGTCTTTCTGGGCGGTGGGGAGATTGTCGGGGAAGGCTTTGTCGAAGGCCTGGATCTCGGTGCCACCGAACCAGGCGTCGTCGAGCGCCGAGAGCTCGCGGAGGAGTTCGGTCTCGATGACGTCGTCGCCGGGCCACCACCAGCGTACGATGGGCCGAAAATTCTTGGGTGGAGTGCGGAAGTCGGAGCGGAGGGTGGCGATGTCCGTTGTTGCTGCGCGATCGTTGCCGTCGAGCGCGCGAAGCTTCATGGCGCTAGCGGCGAGCACAGCGCTCTGGATGAAGGATCTGCGGTTGAGGTGCGTCACTCTTTCTAAGATACCGTTATCTTGCGGGTTTCGGTTTGTAAGTCGGGTGATGAAAAGTGGGAGGGGAAAGCGCGCGGTTGTCAGTTGGAGCGTCGGTCTTCGCTGCGAGTTCGCGCTCCCTCAGGATGACAGAAAGCAAAGGCAGAGGCAAGAGAAAGGGCCAAAGCAAAAGCAAACGAAAGCGAACAAGCGAAAATGCTTAGGCGGTGGGTTTGGCGGGGGCGTCGAGGCGGGCGTAGAAGTCGGTGAGGAAGCGGGTGGTGTAGGCGGAGAGCAGGGATTCGATGCGGGTGGGGTCGTGGCTGCGGAGAATGAGGCCGGCGTGGTGGAGCTTGCGAAGGCGGTGGACGATTTCGGGGTCGGTGTAGGCCGAGGTGTCGGGCCACTCCTGGCGGGCGAGCGAGATGAGGCTGCCGGCGTAGTCGGGGCGGATGGGCGGGAGCGTGTAATCTGTCGCGCGCGGGCGAGGGCGACTTCGATGCGCGCCCACTCGATCCAGGGATTGAGGCCGGAGGCGTGCTCGACGACCTCGGCGATGTAGGCGCCGCCGACGCGGGCGGCGGTTTCGAGGAAGTAGAAGCGGCCGTCGGCGTGGGCGCGGATGAATTCGGAGTGGGTGACGCCGGCGGTCATGCCGAGAGCGTGGAGCGTGGCGGCGTGGATGTCGAGGAGAGCGCGGGCTTCTTCGCTTGAGCGGTCGAGCGCGCGGGTGGAGAAGATGCCGCCGGTGTGCATGGTTTCAAACGGCGGCTGGCCGTACTTGTGCGGCGCGGCGAAGAGGACGTCGCCGTTCCAGGTGATGCCTTCGACGTGGAAGATGTCGCCGGGGAGGAAGCACTCGACGAGGTGATTGGTGGCGGCGTCGCCGAGACGGTCGAGGAGAGGCCAGACCTCTTCTGTCGAATTGAATTTGTGAATGCCGATGGCGGAGGCGGACCAGCGGGGCTTGAGGAGCCAGGGGCCTTCGGTGGATTGCAGGAAGTGCTAGAGGGCGTCGTGATTGGCGACGGAGGAGAAGGCGGGGACGGGGACGCCGGCGCGGGCGGCGGCTTCGCGCATGGCGAGCTTGTCGCGGAAGAAACGCGTGGCGGTCTGGCCGAGGCCGGGGAGGCGGAGGTGCTCGCGGGCGAGGGCGGCGGTTTCGAGATCGAACTCGTCGAGCGGGACGATGCGCGCGATGGGGATGTGGCGCATGAGGTTGGCGATGTGCGGGAGGGCCTGCTCGGAGGTGAGGTCTTCAGGCATGGTGTGGAGGCCGGCGAGGATGTCGCGCGGCCAGTCGGCGTCGCGGAGTTTGTGGACGGTGAGGAGGTGGATGTCGCAGCCGAGGCTGGCGACTTCGCGGAGGAAGGCCTGGCCTTTTTCGTAGGTGCTGATGCAGAGGATGGATGGGCGCGACATTCTCGGCAGGGTAACACGAGGGTGAGGAGTTGAGGAGAGTTAGGGGTGAGGAGTTAGGAAAGGCGACGAACGATATGCTATTCCTAACTTGCTAACTCCTCACTCGCTAACCTGTTCAGTCGAAGGTGACGGGGAGGGTGCGGCGGAGTTCGCTGGATTGGCGGGCGAGGTCGAGGAGGCGGAGGGTGCGGTAGCCGTCGTCGGCAGTTACGGCGAGAGGGGCTTTGCCGAGGATGGCGTCGCGGACGTTGGCGTAGAACTGGCGGTAGTCGCCGGGGATGGTGGGGAGTGTGGAGCGGGTGAGCTGGGTGTTTTGCGTGAGCTCGTGGGCGACGGTGAGCGTGCCCCAGGCGGAGTCGGGTTCGGGGAGCCAGGGCTGGGTGCTGTTCGGGGGAGTCGAGGCGGGCGGGCGGCGGTCGGTGTTGACGAGTGTGGGCTCCTGGGGGTCGACGCCGAACTTGCGGTAGCTGCCGTGGGTGCCGTGGACGAGGAAGCGGGGCGAGGGGTCAGGGGCGAGCACGGTGGCGGCGCAGATGTAGCGGAGCGTGTGGCCGAAGCCGCGTTCGTACTCGAGGATGATGTCGAAGGCGTCGTCGATGTCGGTGGTGTCGCGGTCGTGGTGGATCATGGCGGTGAGGCGCGCGGGCGGGCCGAAGAGAGCGAGCGCCTGGTCGACGAGGTGCGGGCCGAGGTCGTAGAGAAGGCCGGTGGAGGCGCTGGCGGATTCCTTCCAGGTGTTGGGGCGCTGGAGAGGGCGGTAGCGATCGAAGCGCGAGGTGATCTCGACGACGCGGCCGAGCGTGTTGTCGTGGAGGAGCTTGCGGACGGTGAGGAAGTCGCCGTCCCAGCGGCGGTTGTGGAAGGGCGCGAGGATGCGGCTGTGCGATTTGGCGAGCGAGGCGAGCGCTTGCGCGGATTTGGCGGAGGAGGTGATGGGCTTGTCGACGACGACGTGCTTGCCGGCCTGGAGGGCCTGGGCGGCGAGGTCGAAGTGGGTCTCGTTGGGTGTGGCGACGACGATGAGGTCGATGGTTGGGTCGGCGAAGGCGGCGTCGATGGAGCGGAGGATGCGCGCGGAGGGGTAGGCGCGGGCGGCTTCGTCGCCTTTGCGCTGGACGATGGCTGTGAGTTCGAGGCCCGGGACGGCGGCGATGAAGGGGCAGTGGAAGACCCTGCCGGCAAGGCCGAAGCCGAGGACTGCGCAGCGGATGGGAGTGTCGGGTGCGGCGGACATGCGAATGATGGTACGACGCTCGATGTCGCGGATGTTTAGCGCCGGAGAGCGGCGGAACCTGCCAGTGCCTCAGGCAGCTTCGGCGTGGGCTCGTTCGCTGTCCCAGTCGGTCATGCCGACGACGGCGGCTTCCATGAGGCCGTTGCCCTGGAAGATGCGTGCCGCGGGAGTTCCGGAGAAGCCGAACATGCGCGGCATGATGGGAGAGGATGCGGCGAATCCGGTGTCCATGCGTCCGTGCGTGCCGAAGGGGATTACTTTGAACGCGCCGAGCGGATAGTCGGTGAGGAGCGATTCGGCCAGGATGAACGAGCCGGTGACCAGAGAGGCAAGCGCGGCAGGGCGGTTGCTCTTGCGGCAGAACCAGGCCATGCCGAGGAAGAAGGCGGCGTGGCAGTAGTCGATGATGCCGTGCGTGCGGGCATCGATCACTTTGGGGAGACGGGATTCGAGCTGGTCCTGGGCGGTGGATTGGATCGACATGAGGCCCTCCTATTCGCGTTGGATGCGGAGTGGCCCATGTGGAACGGCGGAGCCTTTTGATGGCGCTTAAGCCATGTTGGATTTTGTCGCGGTGATGCGGATGAACTCGTGCTTGATGAGTGTGTGGTTCGCGGGGTCGGGTGCGGCGTTCTCCGAGGACCAGAGGTGTTCGAGATCCGCGGCCATGGCCTTCTGGCCGGATTCGTCGAGCTTGCTGAACGCGACCTTGGTGGGACCGAAGTAGGTGCGGAAGAAGTCGACGGCGCCGGCGGGGTTGGTGGGCATGTCGAAGTCGATCGGCATGGGTTTGGTGTCGATGTTGGTGAAGTAAGGCGAGAGGCGCTCGCGGACGGTGGCGTCGTCTCCCCAGAGGATGGGCGGCTGGACGCCGGGCGGCGGAGGGACGTGCGTGCTGCCGACCTTGAACATGCGAGCGACGAACGCGCCGGGGCCCCAGTTGCCCATCGCGAGCAGACCGCCGGGACGAAGGACGCGGGCGCACTCGCGCGCGACGAGCTCGGGGCGCGGGGCGAACATGGCGCCGAACATGGTGGTGACGGCGTCGAAGGTGGCGTCGCCGTAGGGCAGGGCTTCGGCGTCGCCTTCGTCGAAGGTGATGGCGAGATGCTCGGCGGTGGCGCGGGCGCGGGCCTGCTCGAGCAGGTTGGTGGCGATGTCGACGCCGGTGACGATGCAGCCGCGGCGGGCGAGCGGGATGGCGGTGTTGCCGGTGCCGCAGGCGACGTCGAGGACGCGCGCGCCGGGCGGGATGTTGAGGCTTTGGATGAACTCTTCTGCTCCGGCGGTGATGGTCTTCGCGACGACGCCGAAGTCGCCGGCCATCCAGCTGGAACGCATGTTGGCTTTGATCTGGTCGATGGTGGGGGCGATGGGAGCTGTGCTCATGGGAGACCTCGCTTGAGAGGAGATGAGAGGGGCCCGGAGGACAGGAGAACAACTTTAATGCAGCGGAGCGGTCGCGTGCGCATCCAACGGAAGAATTTTCTGTGCACTGATCATCGCCTGGCGATGGTGTGGTGCGATTCGTTTGCGTTTTGCGGACTCACTTCAAGAAGGGAAGCGTGAGATGAAGATTGCTGTGCTTGGATTTGGGAACGTGGGCGCGCAGCTCGGGAAGCTGTGGGCGAAGAAGGGACATGAGGTGACGGCGGGTCTGCGCGAAGGAAGCAAGGACCGGCAGAAGGCGAGTGATGCGGGCGTGGCGGTGGCGACGCCGGCGGAGGCAGTGAAAGGCGCGGAGGTGGTGGTGATCGCGCTGCCGTGGCCTGCGGTGGAGTCGGCGCTGAAGGGATTGGCGCTGGATGGAAAGGTTGTGATCGATGCGGTGAATCCGGTCGGACCTGACTTGGGTGTGCAGACTCCGGCTGCCGGAAGTGCGGCGCTGGCGATTGCGCAGTGGGCCAATGGAGCGCGCGTGGTGAAGGCGTTCAACACGATTGGCGCGGCGCTGATGGGCGATCCGGCGTTCGACATGATGTACTGCGGCGATGATGCGGAGGCGAAGCGCGTGGTGGATCGGGCTTGATCGCGGACACGGGCATGAAGCCGGTGGATGTGGGGCCGCTGAGCAACGCGCGTTATCTGGAGCATGTGGCGGGATTGTGGATTGATCTGGCGGTGAAGGGAAGGATCAAGGGGGCGTTCGGGTTCAACCTGGTGCGGAAGTAGGCGGGGACTACTTCGAGTTTGCGCCGACGGTGACGGGGATCTGGAGCGTGCCGAGGTGGCCGCTGACGGGGTCCCAGACGGTGAGCGCGAGGAAGTCGCCGCCTTTGGGAAGATCGATCTGCTGCTCGACCTGGAGCTTGCGTGCGGCGCTGCCGGGCGCGAGCGGGAAGCGGACGCGGTCGAGCGTCTGGCCGATGCGGTTGCCGTCGCTGTCGAGCGCGATGGCGGCGAAGAAGACGGTCGCGCGTGAGGCGCCGTCGGCGGTGGAGGTGGAGAGGCCTGCGGTGGAGAGCGAGTAGTCGACGCGGAAGGCAGCGGTGCCTTTGGTGGCAGCGGCGGCGGGGCGGAGCGGGATGTAGTCGTCGGTGGATGGGGCGGAGGCGGGGTGCACGCTGGCTTCGAAGAGAAGCGGCGTGCTGCGGATATCAGGTGCGGTGACGGGTTGTTTGGAGTTGCCGGCGATGAGCGTGGTGAGCTTGTGCTGGCTTGGCGGAAGCGTGCTGCGGTTTGTCGGCGAAGTAGCCGCGGCGATAGCTGAGGTGGTAGTCGCGATTGCGGGCGGTGATGCGGATGTTGTGCCACTTGCCGTCGTAGTGGAAGTTTTGCGGTGAGTACGTCAGCGTGTAGGAGCTGGAGTCGGTGGAGAGGATGTGCGCGGCGGCCAGCGCGAGGCTGTTGCGGTTGACGACGGCTTCGCCGCCGGTGGCTTCGGCGGTTTGCATCATCTCGGATTGCTGCGGGCCGAGGGCGACGTCGCCTTCGGTGGTGAGGCCGCGGGCGTCGATGGGATAGATGGCGACGCGGGCAGCTTCGAGCTCGTCGTAGACCTCGCGGAGATGGTCGGCGCCTTCGCCGATCGAGGGCGTGGCGAGCGGAGTGGAGGGTGCGGTCGCAGCCTGCATGGCAGCGCCTGCTGCGGAGTTCGCGGGCGGGCCCATGGGGGTAGCCGACGGTGAGCGCGGAGAGGCCGTCGAGCAGATAGGCGGTGGATCCGCCGGTGAACCAGAGGACGTTTTTGCGGCCGGGAACCTGGCGGAGATAGAGGCCGATCTGGCGGAGGGTGTCGGTGTCGGAGCGGTACTCGCGGCCGACGGCGACGATGCGTGGGAGCGCGCGGTCGATGGCGGCTTGCAGGAGCGCGTGGTCGGCGGTGAAGGGTTGGAGCAGGGCCATGTAATCGCCATGGCGGGCGAAGATGGCGATCGGCTGGCCGGCGGGAAGGGACTTGATGAATTTCGTGAGCTGGAGGTGGAGGTACATCTGGTCGGGCAGCTCGAGGTTGGTGGTGTCGAGCAGGACGACGTTGAGGACGGGCGGGAGGTGGTTGATAGATGTTCGTCGCGGTGTCGGTCTGCGCGGGTGGTGGGTTGAAGGATTCAGAGGTCGTGAGGATGTGCTCGTCGAAGGAGGCGATGCGCTGCGGCTGGTTGTTGTCGAAGACCTGGAAGTCGGCGGCGGTGAGGCCGTGGACGGGATTGCCGTGGCGGTCGGTGACGGTGACGTCGGCGAGGACGATGCGGGATTCGGCGTGGAGGGTGAGCGCGGGCGAGCTGGCTGGCGGGCTGCTGTTGACTCGATTGTCCGCCGGAGCGCAGAGCGAGGGGGCAGAGGAGAAGAAGGCCGAGAAGCGCAGCGAGCGAGCGTGTGGTCATGCGGTCGGTAACAGCTTAGCTGCTGAGGTTGACGGCTGGGCGTGAAGTAAGTTGCAGGGTGTGTGTATGCATCGTGCGAACCCACGTCTCAGAATCGAGACGTGGTGCACCCGGCACCCGGCACCCAGATTTGGTGAGAGGCATCAGCTTTCGACGGATTTGAGGGCGGGGTAGAGTTTGCGGAAGCGGGTGTAGGCAGCAGCCATCACATCGGCGTGCTGCGGGGCGATGGTGGCGGCCGGGCGGATGGTGGCGTCGCAGGCGGCGGCGACCGAGGGCCAGGCGTTGACGCCGGTGCCGGCTAGAAGGGCCGCGCCGAAGGCTCCGCCTTCTTCGGCTTCGAGGATTTCGACGGGGTGGTTGTAAACGTCTGCCTGAATTTGGCGCCAGAGCGGGCCGCGAGCGCCGCCGCCGCCGAGACGGATCTTTTCGACGGGAATGCCCAGTTCGCGGAAAAGCGTGAAGGTGTCCTGCAGCGAGAAGGCGACGCCTTCGAGGACGGCGCGGACGTAGTGCGCGAAGGTGGTGGAAGCGTTGATGCCGGCGAAGGCGGCCCGGGCGTTGGGGTCGAGGTGCGGCGTGCGCTCGCCGAAGAGATAGGGCGCCCAGAGGAGGCCGTCGGAGCCAGGCGGGACGTCCGGCGGCGAGGCGAGTGAGCTCGTCATAGGAGGCGAGCGAGCCGTCGGCGTTGCGCGGCGCGAAGGTATCGCGGAGATAGCGGAACGACAGTCCCGCGCCGTTGGTGACGCCCATGACGTGCCAGATGCCCGGAGCGGCGTGGCAGAAGGTGTGGAGGCGGCCCTTGGGGTCGAGCGTGGGCGTGGCGGTGGCGGCGAAGACGACGCCGGATGTACCGATCGTGGCGGAGACGGAACCGGGCGTGAGGATGCCCATGCCCGACTGCGCCAGCGCCCTGGTCGCCTGCACCGGCGGCAACGGGTGTGTTGGGTTCGAGGCCCGTGGCGGCGGCGCCTTCGGGCGAGATGCGCGCGCAAATCTCGGGGCCTTCAAAGAGTTGAGGCAGCCATGACATCGGGATCCCGGCGGCGCTGGCGACTTCCTGCGACCAGCGGCGGTGCGCGACGTCGAGCAGCAGGGTGCCGGAGGCCTCCTGCATGTCGATGGCGTAAGTAGAGGTCAACGCGGAAGCGCACGTAGTCCTTGGGGCAGAGGACGTGCGCGATCTGCTTGAAGATTTCGGGCTGATGCTGCCGGACCCAGAGGAGCTTGGTGAGCGTGAAGTTAGGCAGTGCGGGGTTGGCGACGAGCTGGATGATCTTTTCGTAGCCGATGGTGTGGTTCAGCCAATCGGCTTCGGGCTGGGTGCGCTGATCGCACCAGATGAGTGCGGGCCGGAGGACGCCGCCGTCGCGGTCGAGCATGACGCAGCCGTGCATCTGGCCGGTGAGGCCGACGGCTTCAACCTTGTTACCGTGCCCGGCGCCGGCTGCGTCTTTGAGGGCGCCGAGGATGGCTTCCTGCGCGGCGCGCCACCAGTCTTCGGGGTCCTGTTCGGCCCAGCCGATGTGCGCGGAGGCGATGGGCGCGTGGTCGGCGGAGTGGGAGGCGAGGACCTTGCCTGCGCGGTCAATGAGGACGGCGCGGGTGCCGCCGGTGCCGACGTCGATGCCGAGAAACATGATTCGAACTCCTGAATCGTGCGAAGTGTTGCAAAGAAGACAGTGTAGAGGCTGCGGATTTTTATGTCGCGGACATCTAATTCGAAAATGTTCGGCGGACGCACCGGGGTGTGCACGGCCGCGGCTGGGCCTCCGCATTTTTTCACGACCAAAGTTTTGAATATCCTCCCGTGGGTTCTGCATCTGTATGAAGAAGAACGCTTCTGAGCAGGTTTGTGGACCGCCGGGTGGAGTACTGCTGACGGGTTAGCATGAGAGATATGTTTGAAAACAGGAGACGCGCGTCGCGGAGCGCGACCGCGTGGCTGGCGGCGTTTGCGTTTGCAGCGGCCGGAGTGGCGAACGCGCAGTCCCAGCCGAGCCCGACCGGGATTCCGCTGAACCAGACGAATCCGCAGCAGACGGACCTGCAGCAGGTGCAACAGGTTCAGCAGCAGCTGCAGCAGCCCGGGCCACCGGTGGGACCGCAGAGCGGCGCGGCCGGTGGAGTCGACCCGAGCTTTCACGGCAGCCTCGTGAGCGGGAAGGCGACAGCGGATGTGCTTCCGCTGAGCCTGGATGATGCGATCCAGCGTGGATTGAAGAACAATCTTGGGTTGATTCTGCAGACCTCAAACGAGATGAACGCGAACGGCGAACGGTTGCAGGATTTGCAGCGCTTGCTGCCGACGGTCACCGGAGCGGCGTCGATTGAGGTCGAGCAGGTGAACCTGGCGGCCTATGGCTTGAAGTTTCCGGGGATCAGCCCGATCGTCGGGCCATTTCAGGTGGTGGATTTTCGCGCGTACCTGACGCAGAACCTGGTGAACTTGCAGGCGTTCGAAAACTACATGGCCTCCAGGCACAACTTTGAGTCGGCGAAGCTGACTGCGCAGGACGCCCGCGATCTTGTGGTGCTGACGGCAGGGAATGCGTACCTGCTTTGCCTGGCGGATGAGGCGCGGATCGCTTCCGTGCAGGCAGAGATGGCGACTTCGAAGGTGCAGCTGGATCAGGCGACGCAGGCGCATGACGCGGGTACGAGTCCGCGGCTGGATGTGCTGCGGTCGCAGGTGGATTACCAGAACGAGCAGCAACAGTTGATTGCCACGCAGAATCAGCTTGCGAAAGACAAGCTTTCGCTGGCGCGCGCGATCGGTCTGCCGCTGGATCAGAAGTTCGATTTGAGCGATAAGGAGCCGTTCGCGGCGCTGGACGCGCCGGATCCGGAGCAGGCATTTCAACAGGCGATGAAGCAGCGGAAGGATCTCGCGGCGGCGAACGAGCAGTTGAAGGCAGCGGAGGCGGGCAAGAAGGCGGCGTTCGATGAGCAACTGCCGGTGGCAAGTTTTGCGGGCGACTTTGGTGACCTGGGAACGACGCCGGCACACTCGCATGGGACGTATTCGGCGACAGGGCAGGTGAGCGCGCCGATTCTGCAGATTGCGAAGACGCACGGCGATGAGCAGGTGGCCGAGGCGCAATATGATCAGTCGAAGGCCAGGCTTTCAGACCGCGTGCAGCAGGTGAATCAGGACGTGCGCGACGCGATTCTGGACATCCAGAGCGCGGCAAAGCTGGTGGATGCGGCGCAGAGCAATGTGCAACTGGCGAGCGAGGCTCTGAACGAGGCGCAGCAGCGATTTAAGGCGGGCGTGAGTGACAGCCTGCCGGTGTCGCAGGCGCTCTCCCAGCTTGAGCAGGCGAACGATCAGTACATCGGCGCGCTGTATCAGCACAATGTGGCGAAGCTTTCGCTGGCGCGCGCGCTGGGTGTGGCATCGACGAATTACAAGGATTATCTCGGAGGGAAGTAGACGTGGCCGATCAGAATGAGCAGGAACAGCAGGGCCAAACTGCGGAGATACAGGGCACCGTACAGATAAAGCCGCAAGGTGGGCAGGGCGGGGGACAGCAGGGACCGCCGCCTGCCGATCAGAAGCGGAAGGAAGACGATGCGCCGGAGAAGAAGAGCCGGCGGCGGATCATCATCATTATCGTCGTCGCGATCCTTGCTGCCATCGCGATCTTCTTTTACTGGCGGTCGACCTACACGGAGGACACGGACGACGCGCAGGTGGATGGCAACCTGTACCAGGTGAGCTCGCGTGTGGCGGGACAGGTGATTCATGTGGATGTGGAGGAGCAGCAGACGGTGCACAGGGGCGACCCGATTGCGGAGGTTGACCCGCGCGACTTCGAAGTTGCAGTGGAGCAGGCGGAGGCAAACCTCCAGAACGCCAGGGCCGACTATGAGCAGGCGCGGGTGAACGTGCCGATCACGAGCGTGACGACGCACACGCAGGTGCTGACCTCCACCTCGGATGTCGCGTCGACCGAAGCCGCTGTATCGCAGGCCGAGGCGCAGGCGGCAGCGGCGAATGAGCGCATTCAGCAGGCCAAGGCCAATGCCCTGAAGGCGCAGATTGATGTGGACCGCTATACGCCGCTGGTGAAGAACGACGTGATCTCCAAGCAGCAGTTTGACCAGGCTGTGGCAACCTCGACGGGGGACCAGGCGGCGCTGAACGAGGCCGAGCGGAGTGCGACCGCGTCGCAGGATCAAATCCGGCAGGCGCGCGCGCGCCTGGCGCAGGCGCTCAGCCAACAGCGGCAGAGCCAGCAGACGGCACCGAAGCAGGTAGCCGCCCAGTTGGCTCGTGAGCAGGCCGCGGTTGCGGAAGTGCAGCAGGCGCAGGCGCGGCTGGACCAGGCGAAGCTCAACCTGGGGTATACGAAGATCACGGCGCCGATTGATGGCATCGTGAGCCGCAAGACGGTGGCTGTAGGAGCGAACCTGAGTGTCGGCCAGTCACTGCTGACGATTGTGCCGCTCGAGGACCTATGGGTGACGGCGAACTTCAAAGAGACGCAGCTTGCCAGGATGCGTGTCGGACAGGCAGTCGAGCTCTCGGTCGATGCCCTGGGCGGAAAGAAGTTCGATGGCCATCTGACGCAGATCGGTGGCGCTACGGGATCGGCGCTGAGCCTATTCCCGCCGGAGAACGCGACCGGCAACTACGTGAAAGTCGTGCAGAGAATTCCGGTGAGAATTAACTTCGACAATCTGCAGCAGCAGGACCCAAATCACGAGTTGCGGATTGGTATGTCCGTGGAACCAAAGGTTCGCGTGAAATAACCGGGAAAGGAAATCGATGAGAAGGCCGGGCGATTCCGCCCGGCCTTTTTCCATAGAGCTGATACGCGGTTCGTGATTGCATTTGCCGGGTCGCAGCTCTTTGGTTCATGATGGGTTGTTTTTCCAGGACTATCTTTTCTGCAACGCACGAGTCCACAGAGACATCTGAGGGACATCCGGAAGAGTTGTGGGGGCGGTTATGGGTCTGGTCAAGATGCTGTTTCTGCGGCACGCCTACACCGTCATGTTTGGCTGGGTGCTGGTGGAGCAGGCAGGAGTGCCGATTCCGAGCGTTCCGCTGATGCTGGCGGCGGGGACGATGAGCGCGGCGCACAAGCTGCACATCGCGCTGATCATCCCTGTCGTGCTGCTGGCGTGCTTCCTGGCGGACTCCACATGGTGGTGGCTGGGGCGGCAGTATGGCAGCCGCGTTCTCGACGTGCTGTGCAGGCTCTCGCTGGACGCGTCGACCTGCGTCAACCGTGCGCAGGGCTCGATCGCCCGGCGCGGTGGAATTACGCTGCTGTTCGCGAAGTTCGTGCCTGGGGTGAGCACGATTGCGGCGCCAATCGCCGGCCAGGCTGGCATGGCCTTCTACGAGTTCCTGCTCTACGACATGGCGGGAACGCTGCTGTGGGCGGCGGCGTGGTTGTTTGCAGGGCGCTGCTTTGGGGATATCGCAACACGATCGGCCCGGCTGTTCGAGACGCTGACGCACTTCGCCGCCGGGTTGGTGCTGCTGATGATTTTTACCATCGTGATCTATCGGTACGTGCAGCGGCGGCGCTTCATGGCGGAGCTGCGCGGTCTGCGGCTGGAACCGGAGCAGTTGCTGGGAATGATGGAGCAGGCCCGCTCGGACGGAAATGAGCCGCCGTTCATCATCGACCTGCGGCATCCGCTGGATGTCCTGACCGATCCGGAGGTGCTGCCGGGCGCGCTGCGCATCGGGCCGGACGAGCTGCGGAGGCATCGGGATGAAATCCCCGGCGATCGCGAGATCGTGCTGTACTGCACGTGCCCGAGCGAGGAGACCAGCGCAAAGGTGGCTATGGAGCTGCGCCGTCTGGGCGTCGGGCGGGTGCGTCCGCTGCGCGGCGGGCTGCAGGGGTGGAAAGACGCAGGGTATCCCCTTGAAGCCGTGCTGGTGAACCCGCAGGCCACGGTGTTCAGCGCTTAGCTGCTCATCCGAAACACGATGGTGATGGTGGTTTCGACATCTGTCGGCCGCCCGTTGAGGAGAAACGGGTGGTAGCGCGCCTGGCGAACGGCGTCCAGCGCTGCCGCGTGCAGCATCGGGGGACCGCTCACGACGTGCGCGCTTTCGATTGCACCGGTGCGGGAGATGATCGCCTCAACCGTGACTGTGCCCTCGATGTGGGCTGCGCGGGCGATCTGCGGATACTCGGGCCGGATGGCCGCAATGAGGTGTCCGGCGGTGACGCCTTGGGACAGACTCAGCCGCTTAGAAGCGGACGCCGGGGCGGCAGGGGAGACCGCGACGCGTGGAGCTGCGGGGCCAGTGTTGATGCCGAAAGGCAGCGCGGCATTCTTCGCTCCAAGATCCAGGACAGGCAAGCTCGGTCGGTCGACCGCAGCGCCAGAGGGATGCAGGATGCGTCTGGAAGATTCGCCTCGGCTGTGTGCTCGGCGGCGCCGAGACAGCGTGAGTTGCTGCGAGATTTGCCGAGTGCGAGCGGAGATGGATTGGCGGAGCCGGCGGGACCGGGGCCCGCGGAGGAGCGAGCGTCGCCGGCAGCAAGTGCGGGATCGGGAGGACCTCCGGGTGAAGCAGCGGCAGAGTGAGGATGAGCGCGGCAGCGCAGAGCTGCGCCGTGATCGAAACCATCGCGGGCCAGCGATTATTCGTGCGGAGCAAGGCAGCGGATTCGACGAGTGAGTCCTCGAACATAGGGCACCTCCAGTCAGGTCAGTCTCGACGTGCGTCCGGCGAGGAACGCGTCTGCGGGAATAGACACCGAAGAGCACGGTTCCGTTCCGGAGTGGCGCGGGTTGCACACAATCGTTGATGATGACTGTCATGGCAACAAGCGTGGTTGCGGAGCGCGCGAGCGCAGAGTACATGCTGGTGAAGCCGCAGCGTGTGCTGTCGGTCGACGTGCTGCGCGGGCTGACGATCGCGCTGATGATCCTGGTGAACGATCCGGGCGACTGGACGCACGTTTTCGGGCAGCTTGATCATGCCGCGTGGAATGGCTGGACCCTGACCGACCTGGTCTTCCCGACGTTTCTCTTCCTGGTTGGTGCGTCGATCGTGTTCTCCATGGCGGCGCGTGCGGCGCGCGGAGACTGCCGCGCAACGTTGACGGGAAGAGCGTTCGTGCGCGCAGGCAAAATCTTCCTGCTCGATCTCGTCCTGGCGTACTTCCCGCGCATGCACTGGGGCGGTCTGCGGCTCTACGGCGTGCTTACGCGGATCGCGCTTTGTTATCTGGTTGCCGCGCTGATCGTGATCGCAACGCGCCGTGTGCGGTGGCTCGTGCTGATTACTGCCTCGCTACTGGTCGGCTACTGGATTCTGCTGCGCTGGGTGCCGGTGCCGGGCATCGGCATGCCCGGGCATGATGTGCCGTTCATGGACAAGAACCTGAATCTTGCGGCGTGGCTGGATCGCGCTGCAATGGGCTGGACGCAGCGCTGGCTGCACACGGGCACGCTCTATAACCACACGCGCGATCCAGAGGGCATTCTGAGCACGTTGCCCGCTGTCGCAACAACCTTGTTGGGCGCGTTGGCTGGGCTTGCGATGCAGGCTGCGAGTTCCGCTCGCACGACTTGGCGAAGGGTGCGCGTGCGGCTTGCCGCCTGGGGTGTGGCGGGCATTGCGTCTGGCGAGATTTGGTCGCTATGGTTTCCGATCAACAAGAATCTCTGGACCTCCAGCTACGTGCTGCTGGCCGCCGGGATTGGGGCGGCCGTGCTGGCGGCGTGCTCGTGGCTGGTGGATGACAGGCCGCAGCCGTGGCCGCGTGCGCTGCGCGCCCTAACGTGGCCCTGGCTGGTCTTCGGCTCTAACGCGATTGCAGCGTTCACGATTTCAATTGTGATTGTGAAGACAATGCTCTATCTGCACGCGACGGGAGCGGATGGCGTGCGCCGCACGTGGTGGTACCTGATGTACTGGAATGTCTTTGGGCGCGCGGGATCGAACGCATGGACATCGCTGGCGTTTGCGGTGAGTTTTGTCATTGTGTGCTTTTTGCCCGTGTGGTTCCTGTGGCGCCGAAAGATCTTCTTGCGGCTGTGACGAGGGCCGAAAGAGTGGGGGACCGCGAGGTGGGCAGTTTGGACTGGGTCGAGCGCAGATTACCCGCGTTCTATTTCGTTTTCGCGCTGCTACTGACGACGGTGCTCTGCTGGACGACCGCCCCGTTCTTTGGCCCGGATGAGCCGAACCAGTCTCTTCGTGTGCTTGCTCTTCTGCACGGCCAAATCCTGCCGGAGATGGGTGCTGACCAGGCAGGCGGAGACGTGGACACCGGCGCTGTGCAAGCGATGGACGGAATGGATTCCATTCGGATGCGGTGGGAGCCGCAGAGCGCGGATTTTCACGACAGAAAGTACGGTCCGGTCACGCCGGAAGCGCAGGCGCGCTGGGCGGGCATACGCTGGTCCGGGAAGAGGAGATTCGTCGGATTCGGGAATACAGCAACGTATCCGCCGGGCCTGTACGTGCCCGCGATGATTGGATGGAAAATCGCCGAGGCGGCGAATCTAACGATTTTTACAAGCCTGCGACTCGCGCGATGGCTGAGCGCGTTCACGGCGGCTCTGCTCGGCTGGCTGGCGTTGCGGTGGAGCGGGCGCGGCGCATGGATCCTGCTGCCGGCCTTATTGCTGCCCAGCGAGTTATTTCTGCAGGCGACATGTTCGCAGGACGCGCTGCTGTTGCCTGTGGCTGCGCTGGGCGTGGCGCTGATTTGCAGGGCGCTGAATGAACGGCACGCATTAGCCGAGGGTGAGCTGGTGCTTGCGACGGTGCTGTTCGCACTTTGCGCGATGGCCAAGCCGCCGTATGCAGCGCTCGGGCTACTCGTGTTTGTGCCCCCTGCGGAGCTGAAGCAGCGCGGATGGAGACTATGGCTCAAACCCGGCGCGAGTTTCACCGCTGTGGTGATTGCGTGTGCAGCATGGTGGCATTTGGTCGCACGGTTCGGCGTGGACACAGCCGATGAAGCCGACCCTGCTCGTCAGGTGGCGTTTTTTTTCGCGCATCCATTCGCTGCGTGCCTCGGCGTCGGCAGAGGAACGGCGGATGCAGCGTGGGACTTCGTGCACCGCGGCCTGTATGTCGTCGGGTGGAACGACCTGCTGCCGCATCATGGGGCAGCGCTGGTCTTGAGTGTGTGTCTGCTCGTTGATCGCATGGCGGGCGCCGGCTGCGGGTGTGCGAAGCTGGCGCGCGAGGATGCTGATTGCGGCCGCAGTGATCGTTCCGCTAATCGGCATCTCGGTCGCCGAGTATCTGATATGGACACCAGTAGGATTGCGGACGGTCTATGGTGTGCAACCGAGATATTGGCTGCCCGTCTTCCCGGCTATGATGCTGCTCGTGACATGCTGGCGCAGGCAGGATGCTGAAGAGCCTCGCCACAGAGAGTTGTTGTTGCCGACCGCGGTGATCCTGCTCGCGTGTATCGCGTGCACGCTTCCGTGGATGGAGGCGAGGGCGTTCTATGGTGCGGGGTTGATGCAGGCGTTGCGAATCAATTTTCGTTGAGCGATTGGGTCAGACAGTTGAGCGACAATGTTCCGAGGAGATAACGTGGCGTTCGATGGGTTGCGGGATTGGGTGGAGGCGCTAGAGCGTGCGGGCGAACTGAAGCACGTGAAGGCGGAGCTCTCGCCGGTACTTGAGATGGCCGAAGTTGCAGACCGCGCGGTGAAAGGCAACGGGCCCGCGCTGCTGTTTGAGAATGTCGCTGGCTACAAGGGCGCGCGCGTGTTGATGAACCAGTTTGGCAGCGATCGCAGAATGCGAATGGCGCTTGGGGTGGACTCGCTTGACGACGTGGCGAAGCGCATCGAGGCGCTGCTGCATCCCGTGCCACCGACGAGCCTGATGGACAAGCTCAAGATGCTGCCGATGCTGGCGGAGATTGGCTCGTTTTTCCCCAAGGTTGTCGATCGAAACCACGCGGCCTGCAAGGACGTTGTGCTGCGTGGCGAGGATGTCGATGTGCTGAAGTTTCCCGTGCTCACGACGTGGCCGGGTGACGGCGGCCCGTTCATCACGCTTCCGTGTGTCGTAACTAAGGACCCTCGCAGCGGGAAGCGCAACGTTGGGATGTATCGCATGCAGGTGTACGACAGCAAGACGACCGGCATGCACTGGCAGCGCCAGAAGGTTGCTGCGGAGCATTTCCGTGACCGGCTGCGAGCAGCTGCGGAGAACACCGCCGATGCAGTCGACGTGATGGCGCGCACGGCGGGCGGGACGACAGCCGCAATGGATGTGAGTGGACTACCGCAGCATGTCGTGACGAAGATTCGCGGCGAGCGCATGGAGGTTGCGGTCGCGATCGGCACGGACCCGGCCGTGACCTTCAGTGCGATCGTGCCCGCACCGCCTGACGTGGAGGAGTATCTCATCGCAGGATTTCTGCGCGGCAAGGCCGTCGAGCTTGTGAAGTGCGAAACGGTCGATCTCGAAGTGCCCGCGACGTCAGAGATTGTGCTCGAGGGCTATGTGGAGCTCGGCGAGTTGCGCACCGAAGGGCCGTTCGGCGATCACACGGGTTTCTACACGATGACCGATGAGTATCCCGTGTTTCACATCACCTGCATCACGCATCGCAAGAATCCAATTTATGCGGCAACGATTGTTGGCAAGCCTCCAATGGAGGACGCATGGATGGGCAAGGCGGTCGAGCGCATCTTCCTCCCGCTGATGAAACTCACGCTGCCGGAGATCGTCGACGTGAATCTGCCGCCTGAGGCGGTATTTCATAACCTGATGATCGTGAGCATCCGCAAATCGTACGCGGGGCATGCACGCAAGGTGATGAACGGGATCTGGGCGATGGGGCAGGCGATGTTCACGAAATGCATCATGGTCGTCGACGAAGACTGCGATGTGCACGACATTCGCGAGGTGACATTGCGCGTGGCCAACAACATCGACCCGGAGCGCGACATTCAGTTCACGTTAGGGCCGGTCGACTCGCTGGATCACGCGAGCCGCTTGCCGAACTTCGGCAGCAAGATGGGAATTGATGCGACCCGCAAATGGGCCGCAGAAGGCTTTACGCGGCCATGGCCCGCGATGCTCGAGATGCCCGACGACGTGAAGCGGCGCGTGGCAGTTGTCTGCAAGCAGTTGGGTTTAGGCGAGCATCGTTAGTTCATTGCAGCAGCCGCGACCAGCGCATCGAGCGCAGATGTCTGGCGTGTGGCATCGGTTGAATCGACAGGTCCTTGCCACAGTGCGCCAAAGCGATTCGCGCTGTTGTCGTCGGTCCAGATGCTGTCGGCATTTGCATCGGCGAAGGTCTTGTACTGCGCATTGGGGGCTGCCGCATAGAGCGCCATGAGATTGCGCATGAAGATCCCTTTGAACTGTGGCGCGTCGCCGCCGGACACGCCGTGGTCAACAAGGATGCCGTTTGAGGAAAGCATGCCGGATCCCGGCGAGAACACCGCATTCGCGATGCTCTGCGCACGGGCCAGCAGCGTCGGATCGGAGGCGGCATCGGAGAGTTCCACCAGCCCGCCAAGAATGACGCCCTGGTTATAGCTCCACACAATGCCGTTATTGTTCTTGCAGGCGGCGGGGTTGCTGCTGTTCAATCCGTCGTTGATAAGCCCGCTCGCATTGATCATTCCTGAGCCGAGAAACCAGACCCACTCCTTCTGAGCCCACGCTAAATAGCCGGCCGACGCGTCACCTGTGGTTCGGTTGGCGAGCTTCGCTGCCATCGTGAGGAAGAGTTCGTTCGTGATCGCGTTCTTGTACGTGTGAGTCGTGTTCCACCACATGCCGCCGCCGCAGGTCGCGGTGTCCCATCCCCCGGTCATGTAGGTGAAGATTGTCTCGGCCATCGAGAGATACGCCTGCTTTCCGGTGAGGTCGTAGGCATCAATCCACGCGAGCCCCCACCAGCCGGTGTCGTCGTAGAACGTGTTTGTGAAATTCGAGTGACCGGAGGAGCCGGTCTGTGCCTTCGCAAAGGTATTCGTGATCGCAGAAACGTATGTCGTGTCGTTGGCGGCTCGTTCATAATCGGCGAGCGCCGTAATAGCGTTCGCCGCATTCCACCAGCCGCTCGGCGAAGCGTAAAGGCCTGTGCCGGAGTTGTACCAGGTCTGCAGCGTCTGTGCGGCGAGCCCCGCCTGCTGCACGATAGCTCGAAGCATTCGCCGGCCCGCTCTCGCCGATCAAGGACCCGCTGCCGCACGCGGCCGGTGCAAGGCACAACGCGCAGGCGAACGCGAGAGACGTAAAGCTTTGAAATGATTTCATCCGTTGTACGCAGCCGAGAGAGCGGTCTCTCAAAATAGAATCATACAGCCAGCTATACTGAGACTTGCGGCATAAGGCACGTATTTTGTTCTCTGGAGAGGCGTTTGGCGAAGGCGGAGATTGGAATCATCGGCGGCAGCGGGCTGTACGGCATGCCCGGCTTGACCGACGTCCGTGAAGAAAAGATTGAAACACCTTTTGGCCATCCGAGCGAGGTATTTGTCCTCGGCAGACTTGAGGGCCGCGATGTCGCGTTCCTGGCGCGTCACGGAAACGGCCATCGCATTCTGCCGAGCGAGCTGAATTTCCGAGCCAACATCTACGCGATGAAAAAGCTTGGCGTCACCAGCATCCTGAGCGTCAGCGCAGTCGGCAGCCTGAAAGCGGAGCACAAGCCAACCGACTTCATCGTCCCTGACCAGTTCATCGATCGCACCTTCGCGCGGAACGCAACGTTCTTCGGGGAGGGCGTGGTCGGACACGTGGCTTTCGGCGATCCCGTCTGCCCCATCGTGGTGGACACATTTGTCAAGGCGTGCGAAGAGATCGGCGTCGTCGGCAAACGCGGCGGAACCTACGTCTGCATGGAAGGCCCGCAGTTCTCGACGCGTGCCGAGAGCAATCTCTATCGTTCGTGGGGTGCAGACGTCATCGGCATGACCAACCTGCAGGAGGCGAAGCTCGCCCGCGAGGCGGAGATCAGCTACGCCACACTCGCGATGGTTACGGACTACGACTGCTGGTACGAGGGCCACGACGATGTCACGGTCGAGCAGGTGATTGCGGTGATGCACCAGAACAGCGGCAACGCGCAGAAGGTCGTCAAGGCTGCCGTGCGGCTGATGCCAAAGGACCTGAGCGCGAGCCCCGCGCAGACCGCGGCGAAGTTTGCGATCATGACGGATCGCAAGGTCATTCCAGAGGCAACGAAGCAAAAGCTCGACGTGCTGTTCGGAAAATATTTCTAACCCATACGCGGAGATTGAATGTCAATTCTTGTAGTTGGATCGGTGGCGTTTGATTCGCTCGAAACGCCAAGCGGCAAGCGCGAGCGCGTGCTCGGCGGAGCGGCCACACACTTTGCACTGGCGGCGAGCTACTTTACGAAAGTTCGTGTGGTTGGCGTTGTCGGCGAAGACTTTCTCCCCGAGCACGAAAACGTGCTCAAGAGCAAAGGCGTTGATACCAAGGGAATCGAGCGTGCTCCCGGCAAGTCCTTCCACTGGCGCGGCGCGTATTTGCGTGACCTGAACGAGGCGGATACGCTCGCGACGGACCTGAATGTCTTCGCCGAGTTCGCTCCGAAGATCCCCGCTGGGTATGAGGATTCCGAGTTCCTGTTCCTCGCGAACATCGATCCCGTTCTGCAGGCGCGCGTGCGCTCGCAGATGCCGAAGGTCGCGATGGTTGCGGGCGACACGATGAATTACTGGATCAGTGCGCACCGCGAGAATCTTCTGAAGGTAATGCGCGAACTCGACGTTCTGCTGATCAACGACAAAGAGGCGCAGATGCTCAGCGGGGAATCAAACGGTCTGCGTGCCGCTGAAGCGGTCATGGCGCTCGGTCCGAAGTCGCTCATCGTGAAGCATGGCGAATATGGCGCGACGGCGTACTTCAGTGAGCGCAGTTTCGGCGACGGCGTCAAACGCCGTCCGTTCCGCGCGCCGGGTTTGCCGCTGCACGAGGTGGTCGACCCGACCGGTGCGGGCGACTCCTTCGCCGGTGGCTTCTATGGCTATATCGCGTCGCAGCGGCAGCTCACGCCCGAGATCTTCCGCCGCGCCATGTTTTACGGCAGCGCCATGGGTTCCTTCGCCGTTGAGCGGTTCGGCACAGAGCGTCTGCAGCAAACTACCCGCGCGGAGGTTGAGGAACGCATCGAGCATCTGCGCGAGCTGTCGCATCTCTAACCGGATGGCGGCAAGCCACCGAAGCGCAGAGGATTGCCACGGGTGAAGACTCCCCAAAAGCGACCGGACGGCACAAAGACCATCAGGCGTCGGCGGCGCGGAGCTGGGGCGCCTCCGCCCTGGGATCCCGAGGCGGTGAGTTCCGCCACGCGCGGTGAGGTCTACCCCTTCACCGCCGCTGGTGTCGTGCTCGGGTTTTTCTCGCTGCTGGTCTGCTACTCCAAGGGCTACCTTCTGCTCTATGGCGACGCGGTCGCGCACCTCGGCATCGCGCGCCGCATCCTCGACTCGCACTACCCCGGCCTCGGGCAACTCGGAGGCGTGTGGCTTCCGCTGCCGCATGTGTTGATGCTGCCGTTCATCGGCAATATGCAGATGTGGCAGACGGGCTTCGCCGCGGTTCCGATGTCGATCCTGAGCTTCGCCCTGAGCGTCGCAGGCATCTGGCGCCTGGCGCGCAGGCTAATGCGGCCTCGATGGGCGCTCGTCGCCACCACCTTCTATGCGCTGAACCCGAATCTTCTGTATCTCGCCACAACCGCGATGACGGAGGCGCTGTTTCTGTGCCTGCTCGTCTGGACCGTCGTCGCCGCGACTGAAACCGTTGCCGCATTGCGCGCAGGCCGGGCCCGCGGCGCTGCGGGCGGCATGATCGCTGCGGGCGTGCTCATCCTCGGCCAGGTGATGACGCGCTATGACGGCTGGGTGATCGGCGCCGTCGTGTGGTGCTGGATTGCGTGGGAGCTGTGGCGCAGCGGCGCGCAAGTTCGTCGCCGGCTGCGGACGCCGTTCCTCATCTTCACGCTGTTGTGTCTCGCCGGGCCGATCTTCTGGTTCTGCTACAACGCACACTTTCAAGGGCGACTGGCTGGACTTCCTGCGCGGACCGTACTCTGCGGCCGCAATCGAGCGCAAAACAGCGCCGCCCGGTCAGCACTACCGCGGATGGCACAATCCCGCGTGGGCTCTGCTCTTCTACACGCGCACCGCGCAGATCGACGCTGGCGGCATGGGAGACCGGCTTCGTTCTCATGTTCGGCGCGCTCTACGCCGCATGGTTGCAGTGGAAGCGTCGCGCAGACGTCGCCGCTCGCTCGCGCGCCGAGTCCGGCCTGTGGCTGCTGTGGATTCCGCTTCCGTTCTACGTCTACTCCGTCGCGTACGGGTCGGTGCCCATCTTCATTCCGCAGCTCTGGCCGCACTCGTATTACAACGCGCGCTACGGGATGGAAATGCTTCCCGCGCTTGCAATTTACGGAGCATTCGCAGCGGAGCGTCTCGATCTGTGGCTTCGCGCAAAAACGGCCGGCTGGGCTCGAGTCGGCGCGCGCCTATGGCAGCCCGCGGCTATGTTGCTCTGCGTCGCCAACTGCCTCGGGATGATGTACCGCATTCCGCTGGTGCTCAAGGAAGGCATCGTGAATGCCTCTACGCGCATTCCGTTTGAGCGCGCCGTGGCCACGGTCGATTGAGGGCCTGCCGTTGCAGCTACCGGTGCTCATGTCGACGAGCGCGCATGTGGGTATCGCGCAGACCGGCGGTCGGCCATTGAAGACCATCCTCAGTGAGGACGATGAAGTTGCCTGGGAGCAGGCACTTTCTGATCCTGCCCACTACGCTGCCATCGTGATTGCAATGGCCGGAGACCCTGTCGCGAAGGCTGTCCAGGCGCATCCCGAAGGATTAAAAGAGCTTGAGGTGATCTGCACCACTGGACAGCCCTGCGCAAAGATTTATCAATCCGAACTGTGGAAGCCGGAAACCACGCACTAGAGTGAACCCGCATCCTACGGTGTGTGGCGCATGAAGAACGCGTCATAGGAGCCGGTCGGGAAGGTTCGCCGGCAAACAGACAAATCCGAAGAAGAGCAGCAGCGCTCTCAGGGCTGACGCCCCCACTTGCGCTGAGAGGAGCAGAGAAACTATGGGACTGTTTACACCGGACATGAATAACCTTCGGGAGCTGTACAGGACGATGCTGCAGCGGTCGCTGAGTAGCGAGCGCCAGATCGTCGAGGAAGGTCTCCCAACGATGATCGAAAACTCAACCAACAGCCAGTTGAAGAACGCCTTCCGCACTCACTTAGAGGAATCGAAGGAGCACATCTCCCGTCTGGAGCGGATCATGCGCGACAACGACGGCGAGGCGAGCACATCGAAGTGCAAGGTGACTGCGGCCCTTATCAGTGAAGGCAGCGCGTCCGCCAAGGATGCAAAGGACCAGACCCTCCGCGATGTTGTTCTGATCGCGGCCGGTAACCAGGTAGAACATCACGAGATCGCAATTTACGGCACACTTCGCAACATGGCCATCATCCTCGGCGAGGCCGAGCATGCAGCACTGCTCGACAAGACGCTGGATGAGGAGAAGCATGCAGACAAGCTGCTGACGGAGCTTTCCGAGCAGATCAACGTCTCGGCTCCGGTTGCCTGATCTTTTCACGGTGAGAGCGTACCCGTGCCGTCACCATGCGGCACGGGTCTTTTTTCCGCGAGCGTGGGGTGACGTCGCGGGTGCATCATCTGTTGGCGTTCCGGGCGCGGTAGTATCCTTACTCGGTGTTGACCCCCGTCATTCATATCAGTCTTCCGCAGCAGATGGCGCTTGGCGGCTCGGCGGCGCGCCGTCTGCTCGTCGCGTGCGCGCTCGGCGGTGCGATCGGGCTGGAACGCGAGTGGCGCCACAAGGACTCCGGTCTGCGCACCAACATGCTCATCTGCATGGGCGCGGCACTGTTCACGATTATGAGCGACGTGCTCGCCGGCGCTTCCACGCCGAATAAGGGCCAGGTCGCGGCCAACATTGTTCAGGGCGTCGGCTTTCTGGGTGCCGGGCTGATTCTTCATACGAAGAGCCGCGTTCTGGGACTTACGAGTGCTGCCACAGTGTTTGTGGTCGCTGCCATCGGGATGGCGTGCGGCGCGGGAATGTACATCGAAGCGCTGATCGCGACGGTGCTTCTGCTGGTTGCGCTGCAGATCGTCGGTGCGATGGAAGGCAAGCTGGGATGGAAGCGTTACCCGCTGTTTTACGAGGTGCGCGCCGAGGTCGGCACGACTGTCGGAAAAGATGTCGTCGGTGCGGAGCGGGCGGAAGAGATCACGCGCAAGGTGGATCAGGCGCGGTTCCGAATGATGTCTGCGATCCTGAAGGTGCTTGACGCCGTCGGGACAACGGCTGCACGTAACGGAGCACGACAACGTTGCCGGATGGGAGCGGGTTTGCTTTCCCGTGATCGCAACGAGGCGCGGCCACGATCAGGTCCTTTCGCAGCTGAAGGCCAGTGACGCCACCGACCAGGTCGTTGTTTTCGAGGATTCGGAGGTCGAGTGAGTTCGCTTCAGTTTGTAAAGGCGCATGCCTGCGGCAACGACTTCCTCGTGATTGAGGAGAGCGCCGCTGCAGGCCGCCATGCCGCGCTGGCGAAGAGGCTTTGCGAGCGCCACACCGGCATCGGCGCCGATGGGATCGAGTTTCTCGAGCGCAAACAGGATGGCACCTTCTTCCTGCGCCTCTTCAATGCCGACGGCAGCGAGGCGGAACTCAGCGGCAACGGCACACGCTGCGTCGCCGCCTGGCTCGCGCAGAATGAGAGCCTCACGCAAATGACGTTCGGCACACACGGCGGGACTCGCACCTGCCGCGTGCTCAGCCGCGACGGCGCAACCTGGTGGATCGAGAGCGGCATGGGCGTGCCGCGCGTGATGCGCCGCGCGATCGGAATCGACCGCGTGAACGGCGTCATCGACGGCGCGATGGTCAACGTCGGCAATCCGCACTTCGTCACGTTCGTCGACACCGATGACTTTTCAAGCCACGGTATGACCTGGCAGCAGCTCGGCGCGATCATCAGCGTCGATCCCATGTTTCACTTCGGCACCAACGTGGAGTTCGTGCGCATCCTCAGCGCCAACGAGATCGAGTTCCGCATCTACGAGCGCGGCGTCGGCCCAACGCACTCCTCCGGCACCGGCACATGTGCGTCATCCGCCGCTGCCATCGTGGTCCACGGGGTTGAGCGCGAACTCAGCGCAACCTCTATCGGCGGCCGTCAGCGCGTCG
>CAVXKS010000006.1:0-365267 GCA_963762465.1 uncultured Acidobacteriaceae bacterium
TTTGGGCCGCCGATGATCAGGAGATGTTGCTGACCGGACCGGCAGAGATCATCTGCCGCGGCGAGGTGGAGCTTGCGTGACGTTCTGCGGCCGCGGCTGCGGGATGGAAGCCGCGTCGCCGTGGTCTCGCCCGCCTCGGCCGCAAAGCCGGAGCTCGTCGAAGCCGGCGTCGACCGCCTTCTGCACTTCGGCTATCGACCGGTGCTGATGCCGCACGCACTCGCGCGAGGGCCGCTGTATTACGCCGGCACGGCAGAGCAGCGCGCAAGCGACCTGCACGCCGCCTTCGTGGACCCCGAGATCGAAGGCCTGCTCTGCACGCGCGGCGGATGGGGCTCTGCCGAACTGCTGCCCCGCCTCGATGCCTCTGTCGTCCGCGCGAACCCAAAGGTCTTCGTCGGGTATAGCGATCACACCTCACTGCACGTGTGGCTCTGGAACGAACTCCGCACCATGAGCTTCTACGCCCCGATGGTCGCCGCGGACTGGTCGAGCCTCGACGGCGTGCATCGCGCATCCTGGTACGCCGCCGTCGAAGGCAGATCCACATGGCATGTCGGCCCCGACGACGGCCTTCGCTGTCTCCGCGACGGCGAAGTCCACGGCCGTCTGCTCGGCGGCTGTCTCTCGATCCTCGCCGAAGCCCTCGGCACACCATGGGCGCTGCGCATTGACGAGCCGACCGTACTCTTCCTCGAAGACATCGGCACGAAGCCCTATCAGTGGGACCGCATGTTGCACCATCTGCACGCCGCGGGCCTGCTGAAACACGTGCGCGGCATCATACTCGGAGACATGAAGGCAAACGTGAAGCCCGACGAGATGGAGCTTCTGGAGGCCGCATGCCTGCACGCGCTCGAAGACTTCGTCGGGCCGATCGCCATCGGCCTCCGCAGCGGCCACGTGACAGGGCAGAACCGTTCTCTTCCGCTCGGCGCGTGGGTAAAAATGAGCAACGACACAGTGGAGGAAGCCTCGTGAGCAGCGCGAAACATGTGCATTTGATCGGAATCTGCGGGACCGCGATGGCATCGCTCGCCGGCATGCTTCGCGCGCACGGGCATCGCGTTACCGGCTCCGACACCGCGGCCTATCCGCCGATGAGCGATCAGCTCCGCGCGATGGGCATCCCCATCATGGAGCCCTACGCCGCAAAAAATCTCGAGCCCCGTCCCGACCTCGTCGTCGTCGGCAACGCCATCTCGCGCGGCAATCCCGAGCTCGAAGTCGTTCTCGACGACCGCATCCCGATGACCTCGATGGCCGCCCTCATTCACGACGAATTTTTGCTCGGCCGCGAGCGCTTCGTGGTCTGCGGCACGCACGGCAAGACCACAACAACCAGCATGCTCGCGTGGATATTCGAAACCGCATCGCGTATGAAGACAGACGACGCCTCGCGCTGGAAGCCGTCCTTCCTCATCGGCGGAGTTGCCGAAAATTTCGGCTCCAGCTTTCACGTGCAGGAAGGCACGCGCCCATTCATCCTCGAAGGCGACGAGTACGACACCGCCTTCTTCGACAAGGGTCCGAAGTTCCTGCACTACTTTCCAGACGCCGCCATCCTCACCCACGTCGAGTTCGACCACGCAGACATCTACGCCGATCTCGAAGCCGTGAAGACCGCCTTCAGGCGCATGGTCAACCTCATCCCGCGCCGCGGACGCCTGGTTGCCTTCGACGCCAGCGAGAACGTCACCGAGTGCGCCGCGCGCGCGTTCTGCAAGGTCGAGCGCTACGGCTTTCAGGAGGACTCCTACTGGCGCGCCGTCGATCTCCGCCAGGATGGCGCCTCAACGTCGTGGAAGCTTCTTCGCGGCGGACTCGAGTTCGCGCGCCTTCGCCTTCCCATGGCCGGCGAGCACAACGCCCTCAACGCTACCGCTGCGGCCGCCCTCGCCGCAGGGCAGGGTATTCCCGTTGAGGCGATCGAAGCCGCCATCGCGAGCTTCAAGAGCGTCAAGCGCCGGCTTGAAGTCCGGGCCGAAGTCGCCGGCGTCACGGTCATCGACGACTTCGCGCATCACCCCACCGCCATCCGCGAAACGCTTCGCGCACTTCGGGGCGCGTATTCGGGCCGCCGGCTCTGGGCAGTGCTTGAGCCCCGCTCCAACACGCTGCGCCGCAACGTGTTCGAGCGCGAACTCGTCGACAGCCTCGCGCTTGCCGATGAGGTGATCCTCGCCGCCGTGTTCAAGAGTGACGCAATCCCGGTGCTCGAGCGGCTCGAGCCCAGTCACGTCGTCGAAGCTCTCAGCGCACGCGGAGTGCCCGCCGTGCTGTGCGCAGATGCAGATGCGATCGTCA
This sequence comes from uncultured Acidobacteriaceae bacterium, assembly GCA_963762465.1. Lineage (GTDB taxonomy): Bacteria > Acidobacteriota > Terriglobia > Terriglobales > Acidobacteriaceae > Granulicella. The sequence continues at coordinate 2,308 of CAVXKS010000006.1, forward strand.
GCGACATCGTTCCGCGCGTGCGCTACGGTGATGTGATCGCAATCCTCTCAAACGGCGGCTTCGGAAGCATCTACGAAAAGCTGCCCGAGGCCATCCAGACCGGATCGCATCTCGAGCGCCGTAGAGACCCTTAGCCACTTGGCCGCTCTGTACACCTGACGCGAACACGTTTCGATATCCTAACAAAGTATGTTCGCTTTGCTTCGCATGCTCGCTGTATATCTGATTGTCGGCGTGCCCGCTGGACTCGTCGGGATCCCGTGGTCCATCCTGCGCAAAAGCTTCAACACAATGTACGGCTGGGGCATGAACATTGTCGCTCTCGGCGCCAAAGCCGCCGGCATTCGCGTGCATATTGAAGGGCGGGAGAATGTGCAGCCGGGCGTTCACTACATCTTCCTCAGCAATCATCTTTCGAATCTCGACCCCACGGTCCTGTTGCCGTCCATTCCCGGCATGACGAGCGTCTTCATCAAGAAAGAGCTGATGAAGATTCCGCTGCTCGGCACCGCCATGCGCCTGGGCAAATACATCCCGGTGTCGCGTGCGAACTCGCGTGAAGACGCACAGCGCAGCACCGAAGCCGCGGCGGACGCGCTCAATAGCGGCCTGCACATCACCGTCTTTCCCGAAGGAACCCGCTCGCCTGACGGCCGTCTGCTGCCCTTCAAGAAGGGCGCATTCTTCCTCGCAGAGGCGACGGGCGCGCCCATCATCCCCGTTGTGATCAGCGGCACGGAACGAATGATGCCGAAGGCAAGTCTCCGCATCACGCCCGGCGACGCATATGTAAGGTTTCTTCCGCCGATTCATCCGCAGGATGCGGCATCGCGTGAAGACCTGATGGAACGCGTGCGTTCCGCGATGGACGCAGAGCTCGAACGTGGCCGAGCGAATCAAGAGTAGATTGCCGGTTATTTAACGATGGCGTTGTAGCCGTCGACGATCAGCCGCTCACGCATGGCCTCTGCATCGGCCTTCGTCGCAAACGGTCCTACCTGGATGTGAATGAGGTTGTCCTGCGTCTGTGTGCGCTCGGACACCTGGTATCCCTTCGTGTGCAGCGCATTCACCAACAGGTCCGCATCGTCCTTGTGTGCCGCTGAGATCGCAGCGATCTGCACAACGAACGCCCCTCCGGGAGTGATCGCGGGCGCTGCAGTCTGGGCTGGCTTGGTCAGCGCGGTTGAGCTCGGAGCCGTTGTGCTGGTCGGACGAGTCACGACGCTCGGGGCGGGTGTGGTGTGTGCCGGTGGCGGACCAGCCGCGGGTTGTGCCTGCGTCACCGCTGACGGAGCATTCTCCGTAATTCCCGGCTCATGCAAACGAGCAGGCGCCGAGGACGTAGTTGCCGCAGCGGCCGGCGGAGAGTTCGGCGATGGCTTGAAGTTGTCGAATGTCGAGCTTCCCGTACCGGCAGGCTCGGTCTCACTCGTCGCTGCGGGCGTCGCCGTATTCGCGGCCGGCGTCGATTTGCGCCCGAGGTTATATCCGAAGCCGAAGAACACTCCACAGAGAAGCACCAGGCCGAGAAAGATTGCCAGAATCGCGCCGGTGCTGAGAGTCAGTTCCCGCTCTCGTTGCGGAAGCTCGTCTTGTTCGTTGTCGAGGAGGCGGTTCATGAGGGCTTGCTGCGATCTAGAAGCGGAGGTAGAAGCCAATGGTCGGCTGAAGCGTTGTCGTGTGCTGCTTGATGGTCAGATAGTTCTGACCGAAGTCTGGCGCCAGGAAAAAGTTTTCGCGGAATGAAGCGCGCACGCCGAAGTTGCTGAACACATCCTTCTGCAAACCAACGTTGTAATAGTACGTTGCGCGAAACTGATGGGGCGCTCCTTCGCCGCCGCCGCCCGTCGGCTTGAACTGCGTCGTTCCCGCACCCGCAGACGCGAACGGCTGAAACCCGAAGATCGGGTGCGGCGGAGTGACGAGATAGCCGAAGCTGTATTCGTTCGCTGTCGTTTGAATCTGAAACAGGCTGCCGCCGTTGGGTGAGGGCGAGTAGTTCTCCGTATAACGGGCCCAGCTGTAGTTGAACTCGATCCCTATGTACGGCTTCGCCGTATATCGGATATTCCCCAGTGCGCCAACTGTGTTGGATCCATAGAGAGACATCACCGTGCCATAGTTTGAAGCGCCGGTTGGGATGATCGGTCCGGTGACGGTCTTGTTTAGCGCACCTGCGGCGCTGATGCCAAAGTCCACGCGCGCCATTTGGCGGCCGAATGGGGTTGTTTGTGCACCGGCGACGCCGGTGAGAGAAAGGAGGAGTGTCGCGGTGGCGAGCAGGGCTCGCGAAAGGCTGTGCATCAGACGAGAAGGCTCCGGGCGCTTTGTGCGCTCTTTTCTAGTCTAAACCTTTGTTCTGCCGGCCGCGCCGCGCGATGCGGGTGAGCACGGTGGTTCCTGCCGCCAGAATCGTGCCGGACGCGACGGCCGTTGCCGGGTTTACTTTGGCACCGGAAGAGCGCGGAACGAGGCGGATGAAGCAGCCGACGAGCAGGATCGTGAGACCGACGATCAGGGATAGGTGAAGCCGTCGCCGGGCCTGTAACAGGAGTAGCGCGATCGACGCGATGGATCCTGCAACTGCAAATGCACTCGGCTGCCGCTGCCAAAGACTCGCCGCCGCCAGCAACAACAGAAGAAGGCCTGCAGCCCCCGGCAGTATCGACCCCGGTCGATTTAGCTCCACCGCAATAAGCCCGACAGCGGAGGTCACGAGAACGAGCGCGATGTTCGGGGACAGGTTCGCAAGCAGCGGGAGCATGTCTCAGCGTACTGCTTGCCCGCGCTGCTGCAGGTTCTGGCGCATAGCTATGGCGGCAGAGTTGCTTGGTTCAACATGCAGAGCGCGCGAGATGTCGTCGGCGGCAGCGGGCAGATGTTTCTGCGCGATATCCAGCCGGGCGAGAACAAGGAGCGCAGGTGCGTTGGGCTGAATGTTCAAGGATCGCTGCGCTTCGGCGCGCGCTTCTGTAGCATTGCCGCTGCGTTCACGGACTTCAGCGAGGCCCGCATGCGCCCCCGCGCTGTTCGCGTCGGCTGCAATCGCCGACTGAAACTGCTGCTCAGCCTCCGGGAGCAGACCTTGGGTAAGGTAATCGCGCCCGAGCGAGGTGTACTCCGCTGCGCGCTGCGCGGGCGCAAGCGTGGCCATGCGCGCGGCTCGCAACTGATCAAGCTGGAACGCCGCCTGCCGGAACGCCGCCTCGGAGTAGTTGCGCCGAATCCGCTCGACCGGAGCAAAGCCGCCGTTCGGATCGAGCTTTGAGCCCACGGGAGCCAGCGAGAGGTGCGCGCGCAGTGACCCCGCCTCCGGGTCCTGCGGCTTCAGTTTGATTGCCGCATCCGCCTCTTTGAGCGCCGCTTGGAGGTCTCCGCGTCGGTAGAGCGCAATCGCGAGGTTGTAGTGGTAGTCCTCGTCAGAAGGGTCTGCGGCCGACGCACGCTGGAAGAGCGCCACGCCATCCTTGCCTTGGCGGCTCAGAGCAACTCCCTGGTTGTTCAAGACCTCCGGCAGCGGGAGCCGGCCACCGACGAACTCGAACGCGGCGGCGGCGGCGGCATAATTCGCGGAGTTGAACCGGGCCAGACCGACGTAAAAGTTCGCCTCGAGTGCCTGCGGATCGGAGAGTGGAACCTTGGCGAGAGTGGCGGCCGCCGAGTCGTAGTCGCGCGCAAGGTACTCCTGCTTGCCCAGCGCCATCAGTGCGGCTGCGTAGCTCGGGGCGGCGGCGACAGCGGTCTTCAGCCGCTGCAGCGCCTCGGCCGAACTGGTCGCGTTGATGCCGCGGATGTAGTCCTCGAACGCCGGGAGCGGAACGGCGCTCTCACCGGCCGCGACGAAGGTCTGTTCGGCCACATTCAGGTTCGGATCGATGACGCGGGCGACCTTCCAGGCGATGGCGTTCTCGGCGTCGTAGAGGTGGTCGAGCGGGCCAACGTCGTTCACCAAAGGGGAGAGGCGAAGCTGGTCGACGGAGAGGACCTGAGACTCGATGGAAATCGAGTGCTCGGCTACGCTGAAGTCGCCGATGACCACATAGTTAGCGTCGAGTTGCTGGGCGATGCGGATGGTGGTGGCACGGGAGGGGCGGAAGTCGGGGGGAAGGCCAAGGTGAGTGAGGGCGAAGACGCGGTCGTCGTGGGAGATGGTGAGGAAGCCGGCGGAGTTGAGGCGGCGATCGAGCGTGTCCGGGAAGGAGTTGCCGATCCAGTTCAGGGTCGCGTTGCCGGAGCGGTTCTCGAAGGGGAGGACGAGAACGACCTTCCCTCCCGCGACGGATTGCGCCGAGAGAATTGCGGGCGAGAGCGCGAATAGGATGAGGGAAATTATTTTGGCGAGGCGGGTGCCGGCGGGGTCGAGGGCCATCGGGAGTAGTTTAGCGGAGTGGGGGAGGGGGTACCCCCCTCCCCCGTACTTTTTGCGCAAAGTCTTCCAAAAATTGGGCTTAGGTCTGGACTTTGGGTGCGTCGTTGTGCAATGCCCGGACGGGAAGGGGCGATCGGGCGGAAGAAGGCCCTATTTGGACGCCGGCGTTGTCAAGCGGGAGGGAACGCCTTCGTGGTGGTGCTGTGCTCCGAATTGGAGGAAGCCGAGGCCGACGCGCATGTTACGGATAAGCGGAGAGGGGATGCTGATGGCGAGCGCGATGCCGAAGGCGGCGTGCGCAATCGCCAGCGGGATGAGGTTGCGGTAGTGGAGGAAGAGCAGGCAGGAGATGAGGCCCCAGGCAAAGGTGATCGGCGTGAGGACGGGGTTGGGCAGGTGAGCGAGTGCGAAGATGAGCGCCGCCAGGAAGGCGGCCAGGCGAGGGGATCGGGTAAGGACGAGCAGGCGGCGGAGGAAGAGATCCTGCAGGAGAATCTGCTGGACAAAGGCCCAGAGCGCGTACCCCCAGTAGCGCGCGATGAAGCGTTGGGCGGTCTGTGGCGCGTGCAGGGTATGGAGGTGCGCGGCCACGAGGATAAGGATTGCAGCGAGGAGAACAGCGGCGACGGCGACCCAGAGGGAGCGGAGAAGATTGGTGCGGCGAAGGCCGAGTTTCCCACCCCAGCGAACATGTTCGCTGGGGGCCCCGCTGAGTTTGTCCCAATTTTCGAACGAGAGCGCGAGGATGGCAGCAACGACCACGACTGCAGCGATGTAGAGGATGCGCTGAAGAGGGTTAGCAGTCCAGATGACGAGCAGGATGAGGCCGTAGGCGAGGGCAAGCTCGAGGAGTGCGCGGCGGCGGGACATCTGCTCAGGCTGACTGCAGCTGGCCGTTCACGATGACATTTTCGAACTTCAGGTCTGTGACGCCGGAGGCAGCGAGCCTGGCCTTGTCCTGCGGAATCTGGACGTTGAAGTCCTTCAGGAGGACGTTGCTGATCTGCGTCTGCCCTGGGTTTGGCTTGATGGTCCCGAACGCGGCGAACTGACCCTTGATGCCGGTCATGCTCAGGTTGCGGACGACGGATTGCGGGGGGGCCTGGCCCTGGAGGTTGAAGTACTGCGACCACGGTTGAACGGCGAGGATGGGCCCGGCGGGCGCTTCTGAAGTGATGTTGCGGAAGGTGATGTCTTCGTAGTGCTGCGGCGTGTCGGCGCGCAGCTTCAGGGTGGCGACGCGGACGTTGCCGATGATCTCTGCAGTTCTCGACGACGACGTCGCGAACGATGGTGGCCTCGCTGCCGAGGGTGAGGACGCCGCCGCCGCGCTTGTAGATGCAGTTGCGAACGCGGATGTGCTCGACGGGCGGGCTGCTCTTGTCGTCCATGGCGTGGGGGCCCTTGGAGCCTTTGAGCGCGATGCAGTCGTCGGTGACGGAGAAGAAGCAGCCGTCGATGGTGACGTTGCGGGAGCTGTCGACGTCGATGCCGTCGGTGCTGGGGGCCTGCTTGTAGTCGTCGGGTACCTGGAAGCGCACGTTATGCACGACGACGCCGTCGTTGTTGTAGAGGTGAAGATTCCAGAACTGCGAATCCTTGAAGGTGATGCCCTCGATTTTGACTCCGCGGGAGTTTTCGATGAGGGCGAGGCGGGCGCGGGGAATGCCGAGGTTGGGGAAGTTGTGCGGATCGGGCGCGGCGTTGCGCTCCTTCCAGAACTCGTCCCAGATGGGGCGGCCGGCGCCGTCGAGGGTGCCTTCGCCGGTGAGTTGGAAGCCATCGCAGTGAGTGGCGTTAATCAGAGCGGGGTTGAAGTTTTCTTCGAAGTGGCCTTCGATGCGGGTGCGCTGGACGGGGAAGTTGGCCATGTCTGTCGAGCAGCGGAGCACCGCACCGGGCTCGAGGCGGAGATTCACCCTGGGCTTGAAGAAGAGCGCGCCGCTGACGAAGACGCCTCGGGGGACAACGACGGTTCCTCCGTGCCGTGCGGCGAGATGGTCGATGGCGGCCTGAATGGCTTTGGTGTTGAGCGTCGTGCCGTCAGGTTTTGCGCCGAAGCCGGTGATGAGAGCTTCGGAAGAAGCTTCTGCACGGGCCATCAACGCGGATCCGAAGAAGGGCGCTGCGAGCATCAGGGAGATGAATCGGCGACGAGGGTACGGATGAACGGACACGGCTCTCCTGGGTGTGGAAGATGCTTTGAGATGGCACCTCCATCCTCACCTTCAATATACAAATCGCCGCGGATGGAGAGTTTGCCGGCTCAGAAAAGCATCAATGAAGCGCCGCCAGAGCTAGGGCTCGGGAACATACCAGGCCTGGTGTTCCGACATTTCGCCGCAGGACGGGCATTGAGTGACCTCCCACTGAAAGTGGCATGCGGGACAGTTGCCTGCGGTCCAGAATGTGTTCCAGGCATGACCGCATTTGCATGGCCAGCGCAGGCCATCAGGTGGTTGAAACTGGCATTTGGGGCAGCGAATGAGGCGGCCGTCGGGGCTTCGCATTATGGGGCGCGGTTGCTTCATTGTGGTGACCGACGATGCCGGTACGCCGGCCAGGGCTGCGGCGAGCTCGATGGTGGCGAAGAGGCGAATGTCGTCATCTGGGGTGCGGTCCAGCAGCGTGGCTGCGTCAGGGCCGCATCGTTTACCGGCCTGATAGAAGAGTGTGCGGAAGGCGCCAGTTGAGGGCCAATAGGCTTTTGGCGCATGGTTGCGCGTGTCGGGCGCGGTGTCCTGCTGATATTTCTCGAGTGCGTCCTGGATGGATGGCTCGAAATCTCCACTGTGAGTAGCGTCGAAGAGTCTGCGCTGCCGGCCGAAGTCTGCGGGGTCGCCGGCGAAGATGAAGCCGCCACCGCAGGCTGCGCCTTCGGCTTTGCGGCGTTCTGCTTCCGCCTCCATCTCCTGATGCAAGGTCTCGAGACCATTCGAGTAGCGGCGAGCGGCAAGAGCGAGCTGAGGGTGAGAGTCGATCAGCGACTGCGCGAGCGTTGGGTCGAGATGGCGCAGAACATGAAGGATCTGGAAGAGCGTGTCCTGACGCAGGGAGGTGAAGTGAACCTCGTTCGTGTAGCCGGAGGAGGTTCCGTCGTCCGGTTCCTCAGCGGCGCGATGAACGATCATGTGAGCGATTGCGAGAGCTTCGCCGGAAGGAAAATGGTCCCAGAGATGGCTGAAGACTCTCGTGAAATTACCGTGCGAGTGAGGGGAGAAACCGGAGGGGCCTTTGCGCCAGATCTCCACTGCGTGGCGGAGCAGCTTGAGGCGGCGATCGGTTGCTTCCGGAGTGTGCGGGTCGATCCGGTGAACGACGGCGCTGACCGAAAGGAAAGGAAAAGAGGCGGGATCGTCGCGGTGCAACAGGTAGTCGAAAGCAGCGTCGATGTGGCCGTGGGTAAGCATGATCTGGATGATGTTGAGCGAATCAAATCCGTTGAATGCGTTGTGCGGAGTGATCGGGAGATCAGTAAGCAAGTCAGGCGAGACGGCCGCAGCGACCATGCGTGCTTCATCGAAGAGGGGCTGGCGAGCGGGCCCGGGGAGGTTTGGGACGGCATCGAGAGCTTTGACGAGAGTGCTCCGCGCACGATCGGCATCGGGAGATTCGGCACGGGCGATTCGGAGCAGCGCGGCTGTGCGGATGGGCGGATCAGACTTCTCGGCTTGTTGTCGCGCAGTGTCGAGGAGGTCGTTTTGCACGGCGTAAGTCTAGCGCGTTGTCGTGCGGACGCACGTTAAATTTTGAACCTACGCATGCGTGCGATTGGCTTGGGATGGGGGCTATTGCACGCCGGCGAGCGGCTGGTCGACCTTGTTGAAGTTTTCGGCGAAGGCCCAGTAGTGGGCGAGGAGAAAGTTGGCGATGCCGCAAGAGGCAATGGCGAGCGCGTTCGCAAGGAGGATGGGCACGTGGAGTGAGTGGACGAAGAGGCGCATGAGGACGAGGTTTCCGAAGAGCGAGATAGCGCCGTTGGAGAGATGGAAGCGGAGCAGTGCCGGGAGTGCCGAGCTTGTGGAGCGATGGTGTTCGGGCCAGGTGTAGTGGAGATGCCAGAGGAAGTTGTGGAGGAGGGTGAGCTCAACGGCGACGGTGGAGGTGAGGAGGTAGCGCGTAGGGAGAACGTGGTTGAGGAGTGCGAGCGTGGTGAGTTGCACGAGGATGCCAAGAAGCCCGACGAGGTTGAAGCGGAGGAAGCGGGTGAGTGGGTTCATGGGAGTTTCCTGCTGACGGCATATGGTTGTGGAGAGATTCTGCGAAAAGGTTTTGCAATGAGTTTCGAGATGCGAGATGCGAGTTAGGGTTCCGAGTGAGGGAGGGGTTCGGCGCGGAAGAGCTGGGCGGTGTGGCGGAGCGTGAGCGCGACGGCGAGCGCGAGCATGCAGGCCGAGCCGATGATGCCGCCGAGATCGAAGAGGAGGATGTTGTGGCCGAGAATGTGGGCGTAGGGGCTGCGCAGGAGGAAGAGGTTGCCGAGGATCAGGAGGAGGCGGAGCTCGGTGGGACCGAAGAGGAATTGTGAGAGCTCGAAGCGCGCGAGGGTGTGGGTGGCGAGGAAGCTTTCGGCGGAGAGCAGGAGGAAGCCGATGAGCATCGCGGCGGCGGTGAGCGGGTGCGCGAAGCCGGAGAGTGCGAGGCCGGTGAGGAGAGCGGCGGCGCCGAAGAGGTCGGTGATGTGGTCGACGTAGAAGCCGAAGCGCGGGCGCTGCTGGTGGCGGAGGCGGGCGAGTGTGCCGTCGAGCGAGTCGCCGAGCCAGTTGAGGACGATACAGGCGTTAACGGCGAGCAATGCGAGTGGGTGCGAGTGCGCGATTGCGTAAAACACGCCGGCGGCGATTTGTGCGGACAGGCCGAGGATGGTGAGGTGGTCGGAGGTGACGCGGCGTGGTGTGCGCGCGGCGAAATTTTCCAGAAGTCGGCGTTCGAGCGAGGCGGTGAGGGAGCGGTTGATGCGCAGCGCGGAGGTGAACGCGGGTTTGGCGGTCGTGAGTGGGGTGGTGCTCATATTCGTCCCTTTCTGGTCGAGGCGGTTGTTGGTTTCGTGCGTCCAGTTGCCGGTTTTCAGTTGCTAGTTTTCAGTTGAGGCGGTGCTGGCTTGTGGAGCGCGTTGCGGGCCGAGGTGAGGGTGAAGACGAGCGAGTCGCGGGGGATGGATTCGAGGTACGGGCGGACGGCCCAGGCGAGGCCGTGCGGGATCGCCCGGGTGAGTGAGAGGCATTCGAGCTGGAGGTAGAGGCCGTTGCCTTGCTGTTCGTATGACCAGTAGGTGTTGAGGCGGTAGAGGAAGCCGTTGTCTTGTTCGTCAGTGGCGGCGGCGCCGGTGGGTGTGATCTCGTCGATGCGGGTGCTGCGGGAGATGGAGTAGCCGTGCGCGGGATCGAGCGTGGCGAAGGTGACGTCGCAGGTGGTGTCGAGGACGACGGTGATGACGTGGTGCTGGCGGGTGCGGAGGCGGAGGAGGGTGTGGGTCGGGGTTTGGGTGAGGACGGTGGAGGCGAGGATCTCGGGCGCGAAGTTGTGCGGGTAGGCGGAGAAGTCGCGGAGGAGACGTTCGAAGTCAGCGGGGGTCGCATTAGGGACGAAGGCGGTGGCGCGCCAGTGGTGGAGGAGGGCGTCGGAGGGTTGGGAGCTGGGTGTGAGATTTTCGATGAGGAGCTTCGCCGGAGCGGAGGCGTGCGCGGGCCGGCGGGGTCGAGGGTGAGGAAGGCGTTGGAGGAGCGGTGCTGGTTCGCGAGTCGGGACTCGACCTGGACGGCATAGGCGTTGAAGGCGGAGACCGCGGCGGCGGGGGGTTGGGCGAAGAGATGTGGGGCTCGGAAGAGGAGAAATGCGCCAATGGAGAGCGACAGGTGGCGTTTCATGGGTCTGAAGTTGAGGCCTGGGCGTGGCTGGCGCAATGCAAGCGAGGTAACGCGGGCAAGAATTGAATCTCACGGGGGAAGTGGTGCGGCGTGAGTGGGTTGCGGGGTGATCTCAAACGGGGGAAGGCGGGTTAAGAGCGCGTGGTTGGATAGACTGGACGCCGTGATGGTGGAGCGAGTGGCGGCCAGGCGGTATCGGTTTGGCGCGTTTGAGGCGGATGCCGCGACGGGCGAGCTGCGCAGGCAGGGTGTGAGGGTGCGGATTCATGCGCAGCCGTTCCAGGTGTTGATGATGCTGGTGGAACGACAGGGCGAGATCGTGACGCGGGAGGAGATCAGCCGGGAGCTGTGGCCCGAGGGGACTTTTGTGGATTATGAGCACGGCGTGAACTCGGCGGTGAACCGTGTGCGCGAGGCGCTGGGCGATAAGGCGGGGAGCCCGCGATTTGTGGAGACGCTGGCGCGGCGGGGGTACAGGTTTGTGGCGCCGGTGGAGCGGATCGGGCAGGCGGCCGGTGCGGGGGTGGTTGCGGAGCGGGTGAGCAAGGGTGTGCTGGATCGTGTGCTCGCGGGACCAGACGATTTGCCGCGCAGCTCGCACAGGGTGGTGCGGACGCTGTTTGTGCTGCTGCAGGTGATGTATGTGGGGTTTTATGTGGGTGCGCTGGCGAACCTGGGGGAGATTGGCGAGCTGTTGAGGCCGCTGAGTTATGCGCGGGTGGCGTTCCGGGTGATTGTAGTGACGGCGGCAGTGCTGATTCCGGCGCGCGTGTTCGTGGTTTGTGCGGTGTTGTTTCGGGCGCCGAGGGCGAGAGAGAAGTTTCTGCAGCTGTGGCCGGCGTTGCTAGTGGTAGACGTGCTGTGGGCGCTGAGCCCGGCGCTGCTGCTGCATCACATGAGCGTGGGGTTGGCGATTGCGGGCATGCCGCTGCTGGTGTACTCGCCGTTTGCGCAGAGGTCACTGATATTGATGGGCGCGGCGGAGTGAGGAAGCTGGAGAAGGGCTCGAGGTGAGTTTGGAGCAGAGCCGAGCCAGGGGATTGAGTTCGATGTCGCATGCGTGGCGGGCGCTGCGGCACAGGAACTTCAGGCTGTACTTCATGGGCCAGGGCACGTCTCTGATGGGGACGTGGATGACGCGGCTGGCGACGAGCTGGCTGGTGTACAGGCTGACTCACTCGGCGCTGCTGCTGGGTGTGGTGAGTTTTGCGGGACAGATTTTGACGTTTGTGCTGAGTCCGTTTGCGGGTGTGTGGGTGGAGCGGCTGGACCGGCGCAAGCTGCTGGTGTGGACGCAGGCAGCGGCGGCCGTGCAGTCGCTCGCGATGGCGGCGCTGACGCTGCTGGGGGTGATCAATCTTTGGGAGATTATTGGGCTCTCGGCGCTGCAAGGCATGATCAATGCGTTCGACATGCCGGGAAGGCAGTCGTTCCTGGTGCAGATGGTGGAGGACCGGGAAGATCTGCCCAATGCGATTGCGATTAATTCGTCGATGGTGAATGCGGCGCGGCTGGTCGGGCCGGCGGTTGCGGGTGTGGTGGTGGCGGCGGCGGGCGAGGGATGGTGCTTTTTCATCGACGGCGTGAGTTACTTCGCGGTGATTGCGTCGTTGCTGATGATGCGGGTTAAGCCGCTGGAGGTACGGCGGCATGCGAAGAGCATGGTCGAGCAGATGCGCGAGGGATGGGCTTATGTGCGCGGGTTTCTGCCGATTCGCGTGGCGCTCATCGTCTTTGCGGTGGTGAGTTTAATGGGGTGGCCGTATGCGGTGCTGCTGCCGGTGTTCGCAGGGAAGGTGCTGCATGGAGGCCCGAACACGCTAGGGTGGCTGACGGGAGCGTCGGGGGTCGGCGCGCTGGTCTCGGCGATGTCACTGGCTGTGCGGAAGTCGGTGGCGGGGCTGACGCGGATGATTCAGATCTCGGCGGCGATGTTTGGCGCGGGGCTGATTCTGTTTGGACTTTCGCATGTGCTGTGGCTGTCATTGGTGCTGATGCTGTTTGTGGGCTTTGGCATGATGCAGTGCGCCGCGGCGGTGAATACAGTGATTCAGTCGCTGGTAACGGAGGACAAGCGAGCGCGTGTGATGAGCTACTACACGATGGCGTTTGTGGGCACGGCGCCGTTTGGCAGCTTGTTGGCGGGATTCCTGGCGCACAAGATTGGAGCGCCGCACACGGTGATGATTACGGGTGCATTCTGTGTGCTCGGAGCCGGGTGGTTTACGTTTTGGCTGCCCGCGATCAATCGCGAGATGCAGCCTTTCTATCAGGCGAAGGGGATGCTGCCGGCGAGCGATGATCCGGATCTGTGCGTTGAAGAGAGCAGTACGGCCTGATGCGGGAGCAAGAGTTCTAACAGGAGCCGGTGATGCATTGGTATAGCTACGTGGCGTGTTTTTTTGCGGGGATGTTTCTGGCGAACGCGGTGCCTCATTTCGTGCATGGGATCTCGGGTGACGCGTTTCCGACTCCGTTTGCGAAGCCGCCGGGCAAAGGGTTGTCATCCGCGCCGGTGAACATGGTTTGGGCTCTGGTGAATGTTGTGGTGGGTTGGGGACTGTATCGCGGCGGGAATGTGGTGAACGGAGGGACTGCGGCGCTGGCCGTATTCTTCGCTGGAATTGCGGTGATCGGGATTTGGCTCAGCGTGGAGTTTCAAGGCAAGCATGCGCGCTGAGGCGGACGGGGCCAAGCAGCGTTGCGTGAAGCCGATGACCACTCCATTCACGGCTATGCGGTGAATGGGGTGCCGGGGCTCGAGAACTAATCACGCTTGATGCGGGTGTAATGGTTGATCCAATTGGTCTCCCATGTTTTGCCGCCGTCGGCGGAGAAGGCCTGCTCGGATTGCGCGTTGTTGGCATCGATGGGCCCGATGCGGAAGCGGACGAGGATGGTGCGGCCGTTATAGGGCTCCTGGTCGATGAATTCGCCGCGCCCGTCTTTGAAGCCGCCAAAGATGGGGCGCCCGGTGGGTGTGTTGAGGACGCCGACTCCGCTGGTGGCGAAGCTGGTGGACCACTCATGCGTTGTGGGGTTGTAGAGGCGAAGCGCGAGGAGTTCGAGATGGCCGTTGGGGCCGTCCGCTTCGACCTGCGCGATGTTGCCGCGGCCGTTCCAGAATGGCGAGTTGGTGGTCGTGCCGTCCATGTGGGTCCAGGTCGTGGAACCGGTGAGCGGATGCGCGAGCCGATCCATGTGAATCTTCCAGGTGCCGAGGTCCCAGTCGAAGGCGTGGGCTGGGTCAGTGTCGCCGGGAGGGTCAGGGAAGGGCAGAGCACCGGCCGTTACGTTGGCGGCAGTTTGGGCATTGCTGGTGTCGCGGGTGAGCTCGGCCTTGAAGGACAGCTGCCAGGTCTGACCGCCGTCGTTGGAGTAGGACTCGGTGTAGTGGTGGCCACCGGGTGTGATGTCGGACCACACAGCGTGGACGAGGATGGCTTTGCCGTGGAAGGTGTCCTGCCCGTAAAGGTTGACGCGGCCGTTGCTGAAGTAGCCGATGTTGCCGGAATCCGGGGCGCCCATATTGCTGTTGGAGAAGGTCTGAGACCACTCGTGTGAGTCGGGGTTGTAGAGGAAGAGCGTCATGCCTTCCCAGTGGCCGTTAGGGCCGTCGGCCTCGATCTCTTCGAGTTGCGCTTTGCCGTTCCAGATCGGGCGAACCGTGACGGTGCCATCGAGATCGATGCTTTCGGAGGTGGAGGAGAAGGGATCCATTAAGCGATGGATGTGCGTGTGCCAGCTGCCGATGTTGAAGTCGAAATCATGCGCGCCGTCTCGTTGTGTGGCGGGTGTTGCTTGCGCGAGCAGAGGGTGTTCGCAACCGAAGAGCATGAAAGCTGTGCTCAGAGAAAGCGCGAGTGCGAAGATGATGCGAACGGAGCGAGTTGGGGAACTTTGCGTGACCATGATGAAACGGAGTATAGGCTGATTTCGAACGAGATCGGGGAACGGATGGCGCAGGGATTTTCAAAGGAAAATCAAAGCAGAGTGGAGACGGCGTACCGGTTCGGCGAGTTTGAACTGCATCCGGGGAATCGAATGCTGAAGCGGAACGGCGATACCGTGGCGCTGCAGCCGAAGGCGTTCGACGCGCTGCTGTGCCTGGTGCGCAGGGCTGAGCATCTTGTGACCAAGGACGAGCTCACCGGGATGCTGTGGCCGAGCGTGCATGTGAGCGAGGCCAACCTGACGAACACGATTGTGAGTCTGCGAAAGATTGTGGGACGCGATGCGATCCGGACGGTGTCGAAGCATGGGTACCGGTTTGAGATCCGCGTGGAGTGTGAGCCGGGTGTGGCACGCAGGACGTATGAGCGGTTTGCGCGGGCGAAGGAGTTGACGGCGCAGCGGTCGCTGGAGTCGGTGACGTTGGCGCGCGAGCTGTATTGGACGTGTCTGGCGGAGGACCCGAACTTCGCGGCGGCGTGGGCGTGGATGGGAAGGTGCTGCTGGTTTCTCGGTAAATTTGGGGGAAGCTCGGAGCGCGTGAAGGCGCTGGCGGAGGCGGCGTTCGAGCGCGCCCTGGCGATTGACCCGGAACTGGCGAGTGCGCATCAGTTCTACACGCTGGTGCAGGTGGATACAGGTCGAGCCGATGCGGCGACGGAGCGGCTGATGGCGCGGCTCGAGCGACATCCGAGCGAGCCGGAGTGTTTTGCAGGGCTGGTGCAGGTGCTGCGGTTTCGCGGATTGCTGAAGGAATCTGAGGAGGCGCACCGGCGCGCAGTGGAGTTGGATCCTGCGATGGTGACGAGCGTGCCGCACACACGATTCGCCGCGGGAGACTATGCGGCGGCGATCGAGAGCTACGGCGGCCGCGCGGCGTACTACCTGGATGCGGCGGCATGGGCGGCGCTCGAGGAGACGGACCGTGCGGTGGCGCTGCTGCGTGAACGGCTGGACAGGATGGCGCTGTCCGAGTTGATGTCCGCGCTGATGAGTTCGCTGTTGGCGGTGCTGGAAGGCAAGCATCGCAAGGCAATGCGATTGATGGAGGAGGCGGATGCGGCGTATGAGCCGGAGATCGTGATGTACTTTGCGCGGCACTATGCGCGCATGGGGATGGCCGAGCGCGCGGTGCAATGCTTGCGATCAGCGATGGCGGCGGGGTTCGTGTGTGCGCCGGAGACGCTGAAGGGTGACGTGTGGCTGGGCGGGGTCAGAGAGTGTGCGGAGTTTGGCGCGTTCCTGCATGAGGCGGAGTCGACTGTGGCGGCTGCGCGCGGCGTCGTGCGGCTGGCACGGTAATCAAGGGAGCAGGCCGAGGGTCGTGAGTTCGGCGAGGGTTTCGGCGGCGGAGGTGTGGTGGATGAAGATGCCGCCGGCGTCCTCCCAGAGGTGGCGGTGCTTGAGGGTGTCGTCCACGAGGATGTCGCCGGTTGTCATGTGGAGGCGCTTGTCGCGGGCCATGCAGGTGATGATCTTTGTGCCGGGAAGTGGCGGGCGGCCCAGGCATGCTTCTGGGGCTCGGCCCAGCCGCCGAGCGGGCAACCGGTGAGGATGGCAGGGTGCAGATGACGAACCGCGTTGAAGAGCGTCATCGCGTCGGGCATGAGCGGAAGTGTGCCGTAGAAGTTCGGCTGGTTGCGAAGCTTTTGCCAGAAGTGGTGCGGTGTGAGTTTCTGGTGCGCCTCGTGGCTGGGCATGCCGAAGATGCGCTCGGCGGCGGACTCGAAGTCGGCGAGGACGCCGTCGCAATCGAGGAAGAGTTGAGCGTGCGGTGCAGGCGCGGCCACTGGTAGTTGGACGCTGTTGCAGGTTTCGACGAACCGGGTTCGTTCAAGGCGGATGGGGTCCCTTGTCCATTACGTAGACCGGACGCATCCAATGAATGGGGCGGGCTTCGCGGCACCGTATCCGATGAGGATGCCGAGCTTTGTTGCGAGCCGTCGGCGCGATCAATCTGTGCGCGTTGCGTCAGATGTGTGAATTCAGGAGTAGTCTCACAGAGGGCGAGAGGGACGGCGTGAGGAGAGGCTGCAGCACGAGCGGAGCCAAGATCGAGGGATTCTCGCGAGCGCTGGCGCTGGCCAGCCGAGTGATCATAGGGCTGATGGCCCTGCTGCTCGTTGTGGCGCCCTGGACCGAACATTACGGCACCTTCGACAACTTTCCGCGCGGCCAAGACTTTGAGCTGAGCCTGTTCGCGTTTCTTGGATTTTTGTGCCTGGTACTGCTGCTGGGGCTGCTTCGCAAGCAGTGGCTGAAGAAAGATCCTGCCCGTCAAGACGGCGAGTGGGATTATCGGTTGATTCTGAAGCCTTCGGCTTCCATGCAGGAGAGGCTGCGCGCGCGGATTGCGCAGATGTCGCACTCTCCGCCTCGCGGCAGCCCCCCGGCAGACGCATACAGGCTTCCTCTACAGATCTGATCCTGACCTTCGCGTCGGTGCAGGTGTGGTGTTGTCCACAGACCTGTGGTGCCGGATGTTTCAAAGCCCGGCGGAGATCAGCGCGTGAGTGAGGGAAATTTCGATGTCGATTCATCTGGTTAATCCAAGTGAGAGTTCGTTTGGGATTGCGGTGATTACGCCGCGATGGCTGTTTGTGATTGCGGCGGCGACGCCGGAGCGAATTTGGCGATCCGAGGATCGTGGACGAGACGCTGGAGCCGCTCGATCCGGAGACGATTCGGCCGGGCGATGTTGTCGGGATCGGGATCCATACTCTGAATGCGATGCGCGGCTATGAGGTGGGGCGCATTGCGCATGAACGCGGGGCGCACGTGGTGTTTGGCGGCGTGCATGCGTCGCTGTATCCGGAAGAGGCGTTTGACGCATGGCGCGGCGGATGCCGTGGTGCGCGGCGATGGCGACGTTGCATGGGGCGAGGCGCTGCGGGATTGTGCGGAGGGCCGGCTGCAACGGGTGTACGAGGGTGGGCGGCTGGAGGCGGACCGTTTCGCGAGGCGCGCTGGGACCTGCTGCCCGAGGGCAAGTACATGTGGGGATCGGTGCAGACGACGCGCGGATGCCCGAAGCACTGCTCGTTCTGCTCGGTGTGGCGGACGGATGGGCAGAGGCCGCGGCAGCGGCCGTATGACGCCGGTGATTCGCGAGATTGTGGAGCTGCGCCGCAGAGGCATCCGCTTCATGACGCTGGCGGACGACAACTTCTATCCGGTGAGCTTTACGGACCTGCGGCTGGCGCGCGAGCAGAAGAACTACGAGAAGCTGGCGGCGCTGGAAAAGACCCGCGAAGAGAAGATGCAGCTGATGCGGCAGCTGGCGGAGCTGCCGTGCGATGTTGTGTTCTTCACGCAGATCACGATGGAGGCCGCCGAGGACCCGGAGTATCTGCAGGCCATGCGCAAGGCGCACATCCTGGGCGCGCTGGTGGGCGTGGAGGCGGTGACGGCCGAAGGGCTGAAGGCGGTGTTCAAGGACTTCAACCTGTCGGGCGAGAACCTGGTGCAGCGGCTGAAGGTGTTTCGCGCCAACGGCGTGCATGTGCTGGGCTCGTTTATCTTCGGGCTGCCGACCGACAAGCCGGACACCTTCGAGGCCACGCAGGAGCTGGCGAAAGCGCGCTGACATTGCGTTTGCGCAGTTTGTGATGCTGACGCCGCTGCCGGGCACGATCGACTTTCAGCGCTGGGAGAAGGAAGCAGGGAGCGGAGGCGCCGAAGGTGGATGGGGTGCCGGTGACGCGCTACTGGCTGATTCCGGCGGAGCGGCGGCCGAAGATGTTTATGCCGCATCCATCGATGCAGCCGGCGGAGATGCGGGCGCGCACGCAGAAGGTCTGGGATTCGTTTTACAGCATGGGAGCGATCTGGAAGCGGGCCTCAGGTGACGCCGAACCTGCGCGCGCGGCTGGCGTTTGTGTTTGTCTCGAAGCTGTATCGGCAGATGTATGCGAACACGGGGATTGCGACGGACAGCGCGCGGCGGAAGAAGGCGAACAACTGGGCGCGCTGGATCGCGGTGCCTTGCCGGAAGCTGTTCCAGGCGAAGCCGATGCCGCATCTGCAGGTGCCGGGAATGGAATTGGCGATGGCCGGAGGAACTGGCATGCGGGAAGACCCGGGGCGGCATCAGGACGAAGGCGTTCCCGATTCTGCGGTGACAGTCCCAGAGGCTAATTCCTTCGGAAGACCCCGCCCATGCGGCGGGGCTACTTCTTTCCGAATACGTCGCCCATCCTTCGGATCTGGGCGCCGACTCCGCGGAGCTTTTCCTCGATGTGTTCGTAGCCGCGATCCATGTGGTAGACGCGGTCGAGGATGGTTTCGCCTTCCGCGACCAGAGCGCCGAGGACGAGCGCGGCAGAGGCGCGGAGATCAGAGCACATGACGGCCGCGGACTGCAGCGGCGTTTTGCCGCGGACGGTGGCGGTGCGTCCGCTGATGGTGATGTTCGCGCCCATGCGGTTGAGCTCGCCGACGTGCATGAAGCGGTTTTCGAAGATGTTTTCGGTGACGACGGAGGTGCCTTCGGCCTGGGTCATGAGGGCCATGTACTGGGCCTGCATGTCGGTGGGAAAACCGGGGTACTCCTCGGTGGACATGTCGTTCGCGGTGAGCGAGCCGCCGGAGTGAACGCGCACGTTGTCCTTGCCGATCTCGAGCTTGACGCCGCAGTCTTCGAGGCGCGTGATGACGGCGCCGAGGTGCGCGGGGTTGCAGCAGTCGACGTTGAGGTCGCCGCCGGTGATGGCCGCGGCGATAAGGAAGGTGCCGGCCTCGATGCGGTCAGGGTTGATGCGGTGCTTGGCGCCGTGGAGCTTGGAGACGCCTTTGACGCGGATAGTGCCGGTGCCGGCGCCTTCGATCTTCGCGCCCATGGCGTTGAGCAGAGCAGCGAGATCGGTAATCTCGGGCTCGCGCGCGCAGTTCTCGAACAGGGTTTCGCCCTCGGCGAGCGTGGCGGCCATGAGGAGGTCTTCGGTGCCGGTGACGGTGATCTTGTCGAAGACGATATGCGCGCCCTTGAGGCGGTCGGTGCGAGCTTCCAGGTAGCCGTGCTCCTGGGTGATGGTGGCGCCCATGGCTTCAAGGCCCTTGATGTGAAGGTCGATGGGGCGGCCGCCGATGGCGCATCCGCCGGGCATCGCGACGCGGGCCATCGCCGGTGCGCGCGATGAGCGGGCCGAGAACGAGCGAGCTGCGCGCGCATGGTCTTGACGATCTCGTACTTCGCGACGGGGTCGGAGAGGACGCCGCACTTGATGCGGGTGCGGTGCTGGGCGCGGCCGTAGCCGAGCTCGACCTCGGCGCCCATGGAGGCGAGGAGCTTGCGCTCGGTCTCGATGTCGCGGACCTGCGGGATGTTTTCGAGGATGACTTCGCCTTCTGTGAGGATGGCGGCGGCCATGCAGGGGAGCGCGGAGTTTTTTGCGCCGGAGACTTTGAGGGTGCCGAGGAGCGGGATTGCCGCCACGGATGACAAACTTGTCCATTGCGCTAGTGTACGGATGGCGCATGTGGATGCGAGTGGCCGGAATGGTGCAGGGGAGATGTGGGCACTAAAGCGAAAAGCCCTTGTCGCGTGCGAGGGCTCGCTGTGCGATGACCGAATTGCCGGTTAGAAGCCGCTGGGAGCTGCCGGAGGCGGGGCCTGGTTGTTGTCGCCGTTCGGGCCGCGCTGACCCGGACCGCGGTGGTTGTGGCGCATGGACTTGAGCTGCTGGAGCTGGTCCGGGCTGAGGACCGTCGCGAGCTGCTGCTCCGTGCTCTGGTGGATGGCCTTCATCTGCTCATGACGCTGCTGCGGGGTCAGGGACTGGTCCTGCATGAGCGCCTGGAACTTCTGATCGCGGTCGGCGAAGATCGGCGTGAGCTTCGCGGTCTGGTCGGCGGAGAGGTTCAGCTTTTTGGAGATGAACTCGGCCTGCTTCTGCGGATTTGGCGCGTGATGGCCGTGGTGGTAAGGCGCATTGGCATTCGGGGAGTTCTCCGGAAGTGTAGGCTGCGCCTGTTGTGCGAACGCCGCTGTGCCGGTGAGGGCGAGGGTGAGCGCGGTGGAAAGAAGGATGCGTTTCATCAGACTGCTCCTTGCCGCGGCTGGGGAGGAACTCCGCGTGCTAGTGAAATAAACACGGCGTTAGCGGAATGTTGCGGTACAGCGGGTCTGCGCTGCCGTTTGACGGGTTTCAGGAGCCGAGGAGTACACGGGTGTGGCGGGCAATCTGGAGTTCTTCCTGCGAGGGTAAGGCGAGGATTTTGGCGGGGTTGAGGCCGAGGAAATCGAGGCTGCCGTTTGGGCCGGCGCAGATGCGGGTGCGGATGGCGCGCTGTGTTCGCCGATGCCGCCGGTGAAGACGAGGAGGTCGAGGCCGCCGAGGAGCGCGGCGTAGGCTCCGATGTATTTGCGGATGGCGGTGGCAGAAGGCGTCGATGGCGAGCGCGGCGGCAGGCGTCGTTGGAGGCTTCGCGTGCGAGGAGTGCCTGCATGTCGGATTCGCCGTTGGAGAAGGCGAAGAGGCCGCACTGGTGGTTGAGGAGATCTTCGAGTTGCGTCGGGCGAGAGATTTTCGTTGCGCAGGAGATAGAGGAGCACGCCGGGGTCGAGGTCGCCGGAGCGCGTGCCCATGGGAATGCCGCCCGTGGGCGTGAGGCCCATGGAGGTGTCGATCGATTGCCCGTTGAGCACGGCGGTGATGCTGGAGCCGTTGCCGAGGTGCGCGATGATGAGCGCGCTGCGGGATTGGGATTCAGGCGGGCGACGACGGATTCGCAGGAGAGGCCGTGGAAGCCGTAGCGGATCACGCCGGCGTCGCGGAAGCGTGTGGGGATGGGGAGGTGTGCGGCGACTTCCGGAAGCGTGCGGTGGAAGGCAGTGTCGAAGCAGGCGAACTGTGGTGTTTGGGGAGTGCTTGTTGGGCCTGGCGGATCAGCGTGAGCGACTGCGGGATGTGCAGCGGAGCGAAGTGTACGGAGGCTTGGAGTGTGGAGAGGACTTCGGGCGTGATGCGCGTGTGCTCGCGGAGATGCGGGCCGCCGTGCACGACGCGATGCCCGACTGCGACCGGTGTCAGCATGCGCGTGCTCGCGAAGAGCAGAGAGGATCGCGGCGAGCGCTTCGGGTTGCGATTCGAGGAGGTGATCGCGGCGGAGGAGATCGTCGCCGGCGGCGTTGCGGATGTGCAGCGAGCCGGAGGTGCGGCCGATGCCGTCGGCGCTGCCTTCGAGGAGGAGCTGTTCGTCTGCGCTGCTTTGCGAGCCAGGAGAATAAAGCCCGAACTTGAGCGACGATGAGCCGCTGTTGAGGACGAGGATGGGAGCGTCAGCGCATCATGGGCGTGGCCTACTCGCTTGGATGCGCCCTTCTGGAATTCGTGTTCGGGCGGATGCGCGGCGCCTGCTTCGGGCCGGACCACGTCCAGTTGGTGATCTCGGGACGGTCGATGCCTTCGGTATGCGCGTAGTTGATGGACTCGATGATCTGGTCCTTGAGCCAGCCCTTGATGTGTGCAGCGGTGTTCTGCAGGCCGGGCACGCGGTCGATGATGTCGATGGCGAGATCGAAGCGGTCGATCTGGTTGATGATGGCAAGCTCGAGCGGCGTGTTGATGTTGCCTTTCTCCTTGTAGCCGCGGACGTGGATGTTGTCGTGATTCTTGCGGCGGTAGGTGAGCTTGTGGATGAGCGAGGCGTAGGAGTGGAAGTTGAAGATGACGGGCTTGTCCGTCGTGAAGAGCGAGTCGAAGTCGCGGTCGGTCAGGCCGTGCGGATGCTCGGTGTCGGGCATCAGGCGGAAGAGGTCGACGACGTTGACGAAGCGGATTTTGAGGTCGGGAAGTTTTTCTTTGAGGATGGCGACGGCGGCGAGCGCTTCCATGGTGGCGATGTCGCCCGCGCAGGCGAGCACGGCGTCGGGTTCTTCGCCGTTGTCGGTCGAGGCCCAGTCCCAGATGCCGATGCCTTTGGTGCAGTGCAGCACGGCCTCTTCCATGGAGAGAAAAGCGAGGTGCGGCTGTTTGTCGGCGACGATGACGTTGTAGTAGTCGACCGAGCGGAGGCAGTGGTCGGCGACGGAGAGCAGGCAGTTGGCGTCGGGCGGCAGATAGATGCGGACGACGTCGGGGCTCTTGTTGGTGACGACGTCGAGAAAGCCGGGGTCCTGATGGCTGAAGCCGTTGTGGTCCTGCCGCCAGACGAGCGAGGTGATGAGCAGGTTGATGGAGGAGATGGGCGCGCGCCAGCGGAGCTCGTTCTTCGATTTTTCGATCCACTTGGCATGCTGGTTGAACATCGAGTCGATGATGTGAATGAAGGCTTCGTAGCTGGAGAAGAAGCCGTGGCGCCCGGTGAGCACGTAGCCTTCGAACCAGCCTTCGAGTGTGTGCTCGGAGAGCATCTCCATGACGCGTCCGGCGTGCGAGATGTCGGTGCCGTCGGCGTCGATGGGGAGGATGTCGGCGAGCCAGGTTTTATCGGAGGCGGCGTAGATGCCATCGAGTTTGTTGGAGGCGGTTTCGTCGGGGCCGAAGACGCGGAAGTTCGTCATGTTGCGCTTCATGATGTCGCGCAGGAAGTTGGCCAGCGTGGCGGTGGGTGAGACGTAGATTTGCGCGTGGCCTTTGGGATCGACGGCATAGTCGCGGAAGTCGGGCATCGCGAGCGGCTTGCGCAGAAGGCCGCCGTTGGCGTGCGGGTTGGCGGAGATGCGGCGGTCGCCTTCGGGCGCGAGCTCCTGGAGTTCAGGGATGAGGCGGCCGTTTTCGTCGAAGAGTTGGTCGGGCTTGTAGCTGCGAAGCCATGATTCGACGAGCGCAAGGTCTTCCTTGTTCGTCTTCGCATCGGGGACGGGAACCTGGTGGGCGCGCCAGAAGTTTTCGACGTGATGGCCGTGCACCATCTTCGGTCCGGTCCAGCCCTTGGGCGAGCGCAGGACGATCATGGGCCAGCGCGGGCGCGTGGAGTCGTTGTTGGTGCGGGCGTTCTGCTGGATGGAGCGAATCTCGTTCACGCAGTGCTCGAGCGTGGAGGCCATGAGCTGATGCATCGTGTCGGGATCGTCGCCTTCGACGAAGTATGGCGTGTAGCCGTAGCCGCGCATGAGGGCGTCGAGCTCGTCGTGCGTGATGCGCGCGAGGATCGTGGGGTTCGCGATCTTGTAGCCGTTGAGGTGAAGGATGGGAAGGACGGCGCCGTCGCGAATGGGATTGAGAAATTTGTTCGAGTGCCATGAGGTGGCGAGCGGGCCGGTCTCGGCTTCGCCATCGCCGATGCAGCAGGCGACGATGAGGTCGGGGTTGTCGAAGGCCGCGCCGAACGCGTGCGAGAGCGAGTAGCCGAGCTCGCCGCCTTCGTGGATGGAGCCGGGAGTTTCGGGCGTGCAGTGGCTGCCGAGCGCTCCGGGAAACGAGAAGCGCTGGAAGAGCGTGAGCATGCCTTCGGCGTCCTGGCTGCAGTCGGGATAGACCTCGGAGTAGTGGCCTTCGAGATAGCCGTTGGCGAGGGTGGCGGGCGCGCCGTGGCCGGGGCCGGAGATGTAGATGACGTCGAGCGAGTACTTCTTGATGAGGCGATTGAGGTGGACCCAGATAAGCGACTGGCCGGGGTCGGAGCCCCAGTGGCCGAGCAGGCGATTCTTGATGTGCTCGGGCTTGAGCGGCTCGCGAAGAAGCGGATTGGCGCGGAGGAAGATCATGCCGCCGGAGAGATAGTTGGCGGCGTGCCAGTAGGCGTTGATGCGGCGGAGTTCGTCTTGAGAGAGCGGGGCGGCGTTCTCGGGAGTGGGCATGCGGGACTCCTCGCGCAACGGGATGAGACCATGCTATCGCGGTGAGCATAAGACGCATTCGTGTCGACGGCCACTTGCGTGAAGATTCATCATCTATTGAAGAGATGAAAGCTGGAGGATGATGCAGCGCGAACATCTGGCAAGCCTGATCGACGACATGCGCCGGCGTGGACGCGAGACGGCCGTGGTGGAGCATCGCGGCGTGCGGCACCTGCGCACAAGCTACGGAGAGATTGCGGAGCTTGCGGGGCGGTTTTCGGCGGAGCTGCGCGGGCGCGGGATTGTTGCGGGTGAGCGGGTTGCGTTGTGGGGCGTGAGCTCGGCGGAGTGGATTGCGGCGTTCTTCGGGTGTGTGCTGCGCGGTGTGATTGTGGTTCCGCTGGATGCAGCGGGAGCGCGCGAGTTTGTGGAGCGGGTCGTCGCGGATACGCAGGCGAAGCTGGTGGTGGGTGATGCGGAGTTGCTGCGCGGTTTGCGATTCGAAGGCGCGAAGATGGCGCTCGAGGAGTTGCAGAGCGAAGCTGCCGCGGGAGGTGAGCTTCGAGGTCGATCCGGCGGTGACGCTGGATGCGCCGTTTCAGATTGTGTTCACGTCAGGCACGACTTCGGAGCCGAAGGGAATTGTTCACACGCACAGGAATGTGCTGGTGAGCCTGGAGCCGATCGAGAGCGAGATCGAGAAGTATCGGAAATATGAGCGGCTGGTTCATCCGTTGCGGTTCATGCATACGCTTCCGCTGAGCCATGTCTTCGGGCAGTTCATGGGGTTGTGGATTCCGCCGGTGCTGGGGGCGGAGCTGCACTTTGAGACGCAGCTTGAGCCTTCGCGGATGGTGGAGTCGTTGCGGCGCGCAGAAGATCAACGTGCTGATTGCGGTGCCGCGCGTGATCGCGCTACTGCGTGCGCACCTGCTGAATGAAGATGCTTCGCTGGCGACGGATATTGAGCGCGTGAGTGCGCTGCCGGCGTGGAAGCGATGGTGGAAGCTGCGGCGAGTGCATCGCAAGCTGGGGTGGAGATTCTGGGCGCTGATCTGCGGTGGCGCGACGCTGCCGAGCGAGCTGGAATCCTTCTGGCGCACGGTGGGGCTGCCCGTGATTCAAGGCTATGGAATGACCGAAACTGCGGCGCTGGTGACGCTGAATCACCCGTTCAAGATTGGGCGCGGAACGCTGGGGAAACCGTTGCCCGGGCGCGAGGTGAAGATTGGCGAAGGCGGTGAGGTGCTGGTGCGCGGCGCGATGGTTTCCGGTGCCACATGGCAGGCGGGAGCGATGAGGCCGCGCGAAGACGAGTGGCTCGCGACGGGCGATCTTGCAGCGCAGGATGAAACTGGTGAGCTGCGCTTCCTGGGCCGCAAGGGCGACGTGATTGTGACGGCCGCCGGGATGAATGTGCATCCCGCGGATCTTGAGGCGGAGTTGCTGAAACAGGAAGGCGTGAAGGCTGCGGCAGTTGTGGCGTGCGACGGAGCGAATGGGCAGGAGCCGGTTGCGGCGGTGATCTTCAACGGCAGCGATGCGGAGTTGAGCGACGCTGTGCGGCGCGCGAATGCGCCGCTGGCGGAGTATCAGCAGATTCGGAGATTTGTGCGGTGGCCGGATGCCGCGCTGCCGTATACGTCGACGGGCAAATTGATTCGGCGGCAGGTGGCGGCGTGGGCGTGCGCGGCGGTTCGTGGCGGCGTCGTGGCGAAGCCGAGGAGATGCTGCTGGAGATGATTGCAGAGGTCACGGGCGAGACGCCGCGCGAGACGGGAGATGAGGCGCGGCTTAGCGAGGATCTGCGTCTCGACAGCCTGGCGCGCGTGCAGTTGCAGTCGCTGATGGAGAGCAGGCTGGGTGTGGAGGTGAGCGATGAGACGATCGCGCAGGTGAAGACACTCGGTGAACTGAGGCGGATCCTTCGCGGTGCGGATCAGGATGCGGAGCCGTCGCTTGACAGAGCAGTGACGAGTCCGCAGCGGTTGCCTCCGGCAGCTCGACCCAGAGGCGTGCTGCGATTGCCGAGCCAAAGCAGAGTGTTGTTGCAGGAGTCCAGCGGAAACAAGATTCGCTGCCGTATTTGCGCTGGCCGTGGGCGTGGCAGATGCAGGTCTTGCGCGTGGCGTTTCTCGAACTGATCGCGCAGCCATTGATTCGTTTGCTGGCGAAGCCGCGAGTGGTGCTGACGACGCAAGTCATTCCGGATGGGCCGATGCTGATCATCGGCAATCATGTGACGGCGTATGACGGGCCCCTGATGTTGTATGCGTTGCCGGGGCGTGTTCGGAGGCGCGTGGCGATCGCGATGTCCGGCGAGTTGTTGACCGGATTTGCGGCGCGGGCGGGGGCAGGGGAAGGCCTTCGTGAATGCTTTGGCGCCGATCGGGTATTGGCTGATCACGGCGCTGTACAACGTCTTTCCGCTGCCAAGGCTGAGCGGGTTCCGCAGGAGCTTTGCGCATGCAGGCGAGGCGATGGATCGCGGGTATTCGGTTATGGTTTTTCCGGAGGGGCATCGCAGCGAGACGGGTGCACTGCAGCGGTTTCGCGAGGGCACGGGATTGCTCGCCAAGGAGTCGCAGGTGCCGGTGCTGCCGGTGGCATTGCGTGGGATGGGTGAGTTGAAGGCGAGTGGGCGATGGGTGCGGTCGGGGAAGCTGGAGGTGCGTGTCGGCGGACCGGTGGAGCTTGGGCCCGAGGCGACTGCGGCGGAGTGGACGGCGGCGCTGGAGGCGGCGGTGCGGGGCTTGTTGGAGTAACTGTTGTGGGTTCCTGCGGATGCGCCGAATTTACGCTGCGTTCGCAATGTGAAAGCAGGGTGAAACTAGACTTGTGGTGTGCGGAGGAGAGCTCTGCACGTGGAGGACAGCGTGAGCCAGACCCAGACAGTTTTTGTTCTGGAGGACGATCCGGATATCAACCGGCTGGTTGGGCATCAGCTGGAGCGCGCGGGATACGCGGCGCGTCCTTACTTTGCGATTGGATCGATGGTGGAAGATGCGGAGCGGGCGCGGCCGTCGCTGTTTCTGCTGGACGTGATGGTGCCGGGCGGGGATGGCATGGAGCTGTGCCGGCGGCTGCGGCGGCATGCCACGCTGAGCAGCGTGCCGATCATCTTCCTGACGGCGCGTGCGTCGGAGAACGATCGCGTGCGTGGGCTTGGAGCTGGGCGCGGATGACTACATCACGAAGCCGTTCGGGATGCGCGAGCTGCTGGCGCGCGTGAAGGCCGTGCTGCGGCGGTTCGAGCAGCCGGCGAGCGAGGCTGCCACTCCCCTGATCAAGTTTGACGATGTGGAGATCGACCGCAGCGCGATGCAGTTGCGCGTGAAGGGTGAGCCGGTGCCGACCACGGCGACGGAGTTTCGGCTGCTGGAGTATCTGGTGCGGCATCCGTCGCGGGTGTTTACGCGGGACCAGTTGCTGGATGCGGTGTGGGGCGATGCGCGGTTTGTGACGCCGCGGAGCGTGGATGTGTACGTCGGGCGGATTCGCGAAAAGATCGAGGAGACGCCGGAGACGCCGCGGTATTTGAAGACGCTGCGTGGGGCGGGGTATCGGTTTGAGTTCCCGAAGATGCGTGAGCTTGAGCCGGAGATGAGCGCGCGCGGGTAGTTGGAGCGAATCGGAATTCTGGCAAAGAGTTTGCGCGTTCGGTTTCGAGCTGCCAGTTTCGAGTTATCGAGTTAAGGCTGAATGCCATGGCTGCGGGCGTTACGTTCCATCCGCGCAGCGCGACGATGGGGTGCGGGTGTGCGGGCGAGGCCGGATAGCTGATCTCGATCGTGCGCTGCTCGCCGGGCAACAGCGAGACGTAGTTATCGCTGTAGTAGGCGGGCAGGATGCGCTGGCCGTTCGGGCCGTCGAGCAAGCGTGAGCTTGGTGGTGAGCGCGATGGTCTGCGATGGGTTGGTCAGCGTGACGGTGATGTGCTGCGGTCGGTTCCGCGTGTTAGCGGATTGGGTTGCGCGTGGCCTGCAGGCGTGACGGCGGGCAGGTCGTTGAGCTTGCGGAAGTCGGCGTCGTGCGCGGCGAGCCAGTAGAAGTTTTGGGAGAGCGGCTTGCCCGGTCGCATCGGCGAGTGTGAGCTTGACGAAGAGACGGGGTTGCGTGAGGTCGACGTCTTCGAGGCAACGCGCGAAGCATGCGGTGGCGGCGTTGGCCGGGGCGTCGACGTGGATCACGTGCTGCGGTCGAAGAGAGCGATGGTTGGAGAGATCGAAGACCTGCGCATGCGAACGGTGACGGCGGAGAGCGCGAGCGGTGGTGTTGTTGATGATCGGCGACGTCGTGGTCGGGCAGGTTGAGCTGGATGTGGATGGGCTCACTGGCGAGCTTTCACGCCGTAATAGGCGGCATGCGTGTCGTAGTCGTGCGAGAAGATCTGCCACTCGGTGGAGGGCCAGGCGGGCTGCGTCATCCAGAGCATGCGGCCGCTGTTGGGATTCCAGAGTTGTGCGTTGAAGCCTTCAAAGACGGCGCGATGGCCGACGTAGTTGAGTAGCTGGGCCTTGCGGTCGAAGTCTGCGAGTGAGGACGGAGGGCCGAGCTGCTCGTCCATCGCCTTCATGAAGTCGAGCAATGTCTCCGTTTCCGCCCATGATGCCAGTCGTGATAGGCCCAGTCGTCGGAGATGGGCCATTGGTCTTCTTTTGGGAGGAAGCTTTCGAAGCGATTCGAGCGTGGGCGGTGAAGGAAGACCGATCTCGACGGCGAAGCCGAGCGCGAGATGCGTGAAGTACTCCGATGGTTCCTGGTATTTGTAGGGGCCGCTGTCGTGCAGGTTCACGCGGTTGGAACTGGCGGAGTAGAAGCGGGTTCCGTCGAGCTGCGCGATGAGGTCGATGAGGCCCGCGGTTAACGGCGGGTGAGGGAACGCCTTCGTTGCGTCCGCACCAGACGGCGATGGAGGGATGATTGCGGAAGCGCGTGATGGTGTCGCGTGCGTTGGCGAGGAAGAGCGCGGAGTCGTCCGGCTCGATGTTGTAGTCCTGCGTGGAGTCCCAGAAGTCATTCCAGACGAGCAGGCCGTACTGGTCGGCGAGATCGTAGAAGGATTCTTCGGTGTTCTGGCCCATCCAGTTGCGGATGATGTTCATATGCGCGTCGCGCTGCAGGCGGAAGAAGGGTTCGAGACGCTCGCGCGAGACGCGCTTGAGCATGTCCTCCATGCCGGAGGCGCCGCCGCGGATGGCGATGCGCACGCCGTTGACCTTGATGACGAGCGCGGGCTGCGTGGCGAGGTCGGTGGACTCGTGAACGGCGGGCGAGTGTTCGCCGGCGGCGGTGAGCGAGGCGACCCAGCCGAGTGGCGTCTCGCGAATGCCTTCGTGGGTTTCGTCGACGAGCGGCTCGTTGGTAAGTGCGGCTTTGGCGGGATCGACTTCGACGCGGCGGAGATGGCCGGTGGTGTCGAGCAGGGAGAGCTCGTAGGTGAGCTCGCGGATGCCGAAGCGGAGTGTGCAGCTCGTCCGAGAGACTTCGGCTGGGGCGTGCCGATGCGGACGGCGGCGGTGAGGTGGTAGAGCTTGGGCTCGCCGTAGCCGTTGGGCCACCAGAGGCGCGGGTGCGCGATGTTGAGCTCAGGCGTGTCGGCGGGCGTGAGGGTGACGGTGCTGTCGCCGGGAGCGACGGTGATCGGACGAGTGATGTGCACGCCTTCGAAGGAGAGATCGAGCGTGGCGTGCAGAGTTTCGTTGGTTGCGTTGTGCAGCGGGACGCGGAGCGTAACTGCGGCGCGCGAGGTGTCCGGCAGCGGGAGGGTGGTGACGATCTGCGGCGTGTCGAGCGAGACAGGGCCTTGCGCGGAAAGACGTGACGTCCTGCCAGATGCCCATGTCGCGGTCGCGGATGGCGGGAATCCAGTCCCAGCCTTCGGTGTCGGCGAAGGTGGGGCCGTCGATGGCCATGAGGCCGCCGTTCTCGCCGGGACCGTCGGCGATGCGACTGCTCGTGCGGGATGCCGGGGTGGTCCGGCGGAGAGATGAGGACGGCGAGCACGTTGTCGCCGGGTGTGAGCAGGCCGGCGACATCGAAGCGGCCGCGGATGAAGGCGCCGTCGATTCGGCCGAGTGCGTGGCCGTTGAGGAAGATCTGCGCGCGGTAGTTGATGCCGTTGAAGGTGAGCGTGGGATGGCCGTGCAGCGTGGCGGGCGGAGCGGTGAAATGCGTGCGGAACCAGAAGCGCTTGTGCGCGAGCGACTCCGGGATCGCCATGTTGTTCAGGCCGAAGTCGGGGTCGGGATAGACGCCGCGCGCGACCAGGGTGGTGAGAACGGTGCCGGGCACGACAGCGGCGTACCAGTGGGAGTCGTCGAAGCCAGGCGCGGAGATGCGCGGCGCCGTCTGGTAAATCGTTTGAATCCTCGCCCCATTCGCCAGTTCGCGCGAAGCGTGAGGGTGCGGTGGTCGTCGGAGAGCAGTGTCGGTGAGATGAGGGACAGGATGGGCGACGGGCTTCTGCGGCGGAGCGGCGCTGCGCGGCAGTGTGGCTGGGTCCTGCGGTGAGCGATAGCCGATCCATTGGCGCGTCTGCACCGGCCAGGGTTTGGAAGCGTCGTCGAAGGCGAGGTTGTCGAGATCTGTGGGCGGGTGGGCGAGTTGCGTCGCGATCTGACGGTGTGAGATCGCGAGCGAGGATCACGAATGCGAGCAGACCGCTGAAGTGATGGAACTCCGAATGTGGGCGTAACGAAGGGCGCGATCTGCAGTTCGGGCGTGGCCGGGCCGATGGGCAGCGCGGCGTGGGCGACGTCTTGTCCATCGACCAGAAGATGCGTGTCGGCGCCCTCCGTGTAGACAGCGATGGAGTGCCAGGAGTTGGGAGCAAGCGCAGTGGAGACTCGAGCGCTTCCTCCGAACCGGCCCAGAATGTGGGTTTTCCGGAGCGCAGGGCGAGATAGCGGGGAAACGCGTCAAGAGGCTGACCGACGCCGGCGAGCAGCGCAGTCTCGATTGGCGGTGTCGGGTTTTACCCAGAGACTCAGCGACCAGCCGGAGCCTGAGAGCGCGAGAGGATCGTGCGCGGCCAATTGTTTCGTGACGCCAATTCCGCCGGCGATGGAGCGCACGTTATACGGGCCATAGGCAGGTGTTGCGGGCGCGGATTGGCCGATGCGCAGCGGAAGCGATCAATACGAAAACAAGCAGGGTAGCAGAGCTGAGCAGTATGGAGCAGAGGGGTGCAGCTTCATCGAGCCTCTCGTTCGGTTGGTGGCCGTTGGCTGCGGTTACGACGGGGATAACCCTACCATGCGCTCGCGCTTTGGATGGAGAGCTGTAACCGGCGCGGGCGAAAGCCACGTCTGTTGTGAGGCAGGAAAAATATCCAGCGCGTGAGAGATGCGATGATACGTCGCGGCGAGTGGGTGGGAACTGTTGTCGATTCAGGTAACCGAAGCAATGCGGGCACTCCGGCCTGAATCGATTTTTTAGCGCGCGCAGCACAATTTTTCTTGACAGTCTGAGAGCCGTTCTATATCAAGGCTGGTGCCTTCATGATAACGATATCGGCGGAGCTCTGGACGAGAGGCAGGCGGCGTTGCGACCCGGCGCCGCGCTGGCTGCGAAGTTAACGGCTTCGACGCGGTGGAACCGGCGGATGATGGTGTGGACGCCGTCGGCCGAAGGGCACAGCAAACGGACAGATTGATGAACCGGCAGAAGAGGCTGCGAGAGGCGCTCATGGGACGTTAAGCTCCACCCGGATCACTCCAGCGAGCGAAGCTCGCCGGGGACCCCGGAGCGGCGTGCAGCTGACGGCAAACGGAAGGAAACCAACGGGAGGTTGTAGCGATGAGGTCATTTCCCAGGATCAGGCCGGCAGCCGCACTGGTGATGCTGTTGGTCGCGGGGCTGCTGCTGTGGCAATCGCCCGTGATGGCGCAGGAGACGACCGGGAGCGTGTCGGGCATCGTGCAGGACTCGACCGGCGCGGCGATTCCTCACGCGAGCGTCATCCTGACGAACCTCTCGAACAAGACCGAGCGGCGGACGGTGAGCAATGGCACGGGCGAGTTCACGATTCCGTCGGTGACATCGGATGTGCGGTTCCAGGTGAAGGTCTCGATGCAGGGCTTCAAGGCCTGGGAGTCGAAGCCGTTTCCGATCCGGCCGGGCGACCGCGTGGCGTTCAGCGATATCAAGCTGCAGATTGGCGAGGCCACGGCCGAGGTGACGGTGGAGGCGACGGAGAGCCAGGCGGTGAAGCCGCTGGATACGCCGGAGCGCAGCGACGTCATTACGTCGAAGGATTTGGAAACGCTGGCGATCGTCGGCCGCGACGCGACGGAGCTGATCGAGACGCTGCCCGGATTTTCGGTGATCAGCCCGGGCGTGAATAACCAGACGTCGGCGAACACGGCGGCGGTGGGTATTAACAACAGCATTACGGGTGAGCTTCTCTGTCAAACGGCGCGGGTCCGACGGGTCTTGCGACGGTGCTCGACGGCGTTTCGCTGACGGACATCGGCAGACCGAACACCGGCACCGTGCAGACGATCAACGCCGACATGATCGAGAGCGCGAAGGTCTCGACCTCGACCTTCAGCGCGGTGAACGCGCAGGGCCCGGCGGTGTTCAACGCGACGACGAAGCACGGCACGTCGACGTATCACGGTGAGCTCTACTTTTACGCCCGCAACACGGCGATGAACGCGAACGACTGGGACAACAATTATCTGCAGCAGACGCGGCCGGACGGAAGCTACTACTATCCGGGCGGAACGATCGGCGGTCCGCTGTGGATTCCGGGCACGCGCTTCGGACGCAGCAACAATAAGCTGTTCTTCTTCTTCGGGTTCGAGTATCTAAACCAGAAGTACTCGCCGACGACGCTGGATTCATGGGTGCCGACGCTGGCGGAGCGCAGCGGCGACTTCAGCGTGGCGAACCTGAATGCGCAGCTCTGCGGCGCGCGGCCCGATGGGCTGCTGAATCCGAATGCGATTCAGCCGATGTGCTACGCGGAGAACTATCTTGCGAACGGCAACATGGTGGCCGACGGCAATGTGAAGCCGTATGCCAACGCCGGCGGTGTGGCGCTGGTGAACTGGCTGCCGGCTGCCGAACGCGGATCCTTTCCATAACGTGTCCGGCTACAACTACATTCAGCCGGTGGTGGTGACGCAGAACGGCAACATGCTGCACGCGCGCCTCGATTACGCGATCAGCGACAGCAACAGCGTGTCACATGGCGTACGGGCGGCAGACGCAGATCACCGCTGACGCCGGTCAACCTGAACTACATCCCCAGCAATTCGGTGCTGTATCCGGGCGGCGTCACGACGCGGCGATATCTCGAATATCGGCTCGCTCACCTACACCCACACCTTCAGTAGCTCGCTCGACGAACGAAGCTGAAGGCGGCGATCTCGTTCATCAGCCAGCCGGGCAACATGGGCAATCCCGACTGCAGTGTCGCGCTTCAGCATGAACTCGTACAACGGCGGCAACGGGAACTTCAACTACCTGGGCGAGTACAAGAATGCGGGCGACTACTCGGTGCCTGCGCTGCAGGACTACAGCAATCTCGGCTATCCGAATATGCTGATGCCCGGCGGCTTCTACAACAACCAGATTCACATGAAGAAGGTGGTGCCGGATGTGCAGGACGTCCTGAGCTGGACGCAAGGGCGCGCACTTCTTCCAGTTCGGCGTTCTACTTCGGAGAAGGGCATCGATCAACGGGACGGCGGTCGTACGGCTACCCGCAGGGCATGTACAGCTTCAACCCGGCAACTCGTTCTACGAGTACAACAGCAATCCGCAGGGGCCGTTCACGAACGCGCAGTTCATCGCCTGCCAGAACCCGCAGGTCGACGGGAACGAGCCGGCTCTCGGGCGCAGCGTATCTCGGCTCGTGCATCAACCCGGTCGCGATGATGTACCTGGGCACGCCGGACAGCTTCCCGCAGACGAACTTCACGCCCGATCGTGGACATGCATTACAACACGCTGGCCGGTTTTGTGAACGATCAGTGGAAGATTCACGGCAAGGGGTTCCATGAGCTGACGCTGATGCTGGGCGCGCGCATCGAGCATCTCGGCCCGTGGACCGACCGCCACAACAACGGACTGGCGACCTTCTCGCCTTCGCTCTACAAGCAGCAGTGCACCGAAGCCATCGGATCACCGGTCTCCTGCGCGGCGACGACCGACTATCCCGGGCATCGTCTGGCACGGAGTGCAGAGCTCCATTCCGAACTCCGTCAACACTCCGCAGTCGATTTACTTCTCGCCGCGCGTCGGCATGGCCTGGGACATCTTCGGCCACGGCAACACCGTGCTGCATGGCGGCTGGGGCATGTACCGCCACCAGGAGGAGTTCGCGCCGTACGCTGCCGCGGCTGCCACGGCGCAGGGATTCAAGACGACGCTACCTGCAGCAGCAGTGGAACTTTGACGGCGTCGATGAGCAGTCGCCGATCAATCCTTCAGACTATCAACATCGAT
Organism: uncultured Acidobacteriaceae bacterium; assembly: GCA_963762465.1. GTDB lineage: Bacteria > Acidobacteriota > Terriglobia > Terriglobales > Acidobacteriaceae > Granulicella. The sequence goes on from CAVXKS010000006.1 coordinate 36,677, forward strand.
GTGCTTTCCACCACCGACACGGAGCGGCCGATCATTTACCAGTACAACGGCACGATCTCGCAGACGGATCAACACCGGCATATTCAAGGGAGCTTTGAAGAACTCGCTGGTGGAGGTGGCGTACGTCGGCACGACGATGCAGCACCTCAGCTCGTTCAACAGGTCGCGACGAATACAGCGAGGCCTCCGACCTGAACCTGATTCCTGCCGGCTACATGTTCGGCGACCAGACGACGAACGGCTTCTGCCTGTGCAACCTGCCCGGAAAGCTGCAAGCCGGTCAGCATCGGATGCGCTGACCACGGCGGGGCAGGACTAGTTCCGTCCGTATCCCGTTCTACCAGCACATCTATTCATGCTGAACCACAACTTCTACGGCAACTACAACGGCCTGCAGGCGAGCTGGAACAAATCCACCGGCCTGGCTACGTTCGGCGCGAACTACACGTTCTCGAAGACGCTTGGCGACAGCGGCCTCCTACAACAACCAGATCGTCGACCCGGTGAACCTGCGCAACGACTACAACCCGGCGCCCTACGATCGCACGCACGTGTTCAACGCGCATTACCAGGTCGACCTCGGCAAGCGGTACAAGGGCGACAGCACCTGTGTCTCAAGGAACTGGCGAACGGCTGGCTGGTCTCCGGTATTTCGAACTGGCAGAGCGGCGTCGATCTGCCCTCGGCGCAGGGGAGAACTTCGGCTTTGGATATGGATCGCTGCAGGTGACGCAGGTGGCGACGGTGCAGCAGGCGACCTCGACCTCGATCCAGCCGGTGTGCATCAGACCGAATACAACATCGCGCCGGATAAGAACGGGCACCAGTACTGCGTAACCAACATGGATGCCGACCACATGGCTGGGAACGCCGGATTACCAGCTGATGCCGACGTTGAACTGCAACCCGGCGGGTGGAAGCAAGCCCAACCAATACATCAACCCGCTCTGCTTCGGCGTGCCGATGCCGGGAGGCCCGACGACCGGGCCCATTTGCGGGCGTGACCGCGAACCCGACGCGGCCAGGGAGTGTACCGGCTGCCATACATTCACGGACCCGCGTATCAGAATCACAATCTTTCGCTTTATAAGACCTTCGGCGTGGGTGAGGGAAGAGACCGTGCAGCTTCATGCGTCGGCCTTCAACTTCCTCAACCACCCGCTGACCTCGTTCAACAACAACGACAACACGAACCTGAACATGGGCAACTTGAACTTTGCCGTCGCGGGGCAGCCACTCACGCCGGCGCAGCTCAGGTCTCCGAGCTTTGGTATTGCGAATATCAAGTACGGGTCACGGCTCATGGAGTTGGGAGCAAAGTTCACGTTCTGAGCCATGGCTGCCGGCCGCCGTAAGCGGCCGAAACGATGCGCGAGGCCAGCGGCCGAAGCATTTAGGGATTGATTCAGATTTCGGAGGGGTCTTATGGCCATCGAGACAGCAGCGAATCTCCGGGGGCTGGTGCGCTCCGGGTTAGTGATTGCGCTCGGAATGTTGTCTTTCAGCGGCGCCGGCAATGCGCAGAAGAATCTGGTCTCGACCGGATCGGTGATTCCGTTCCCGCTGAATCTGCCTGTCGCCTGCCAGATCTACAAGACGATCAACGCGCCGAACGGAGATACGGTCTTTCTCGATGTGTGCGGCGGCGGTGGTTACGGGTCGCTGTACCAGTTGCCGAAGGGCTCGACGACCATGAAGGTCATCTGCCGACAAGATCGACACCTCGGGCACGTACTGGAACGAGGGCATGGCGATGGATGCCCAGGGAACGCTCTATATTACAGACCGCTACAGCGGCAGCCAGCACATCTATCGCGTGCCTTATGACGCGGCTAAAGGCACTTGGGATTTCTCCGCCCAACGACAACTGGGAGGCACAGATTGCAGCCGGATTCGGTGGCTCAGGCACCATCGGCGTCGCGTTTTATGACAGCCCCGCGAAGGATGGCAGCGGTTTGTTGTTCGTTTCCGAAGAGACATCGAACGCGCTGCTGGTAATCCCGGTCGGATAAGGGCGGGACGGTGGCGAATTTCCCTGCGGGACCGAAGGTCCGGGCTGCCGGAGTACCAATACCTGCTGAATGGGCTGACTTCGAAGATCATGCCGATGGACGTGGACGTCAACGGCAATCTGTATTTCATTGAGAATCCGTACGTCAGCGCTGCGAATCGCACACGGGCGTCTTCTTCATTCCGGCATCGACGATTGCGAGCTGCGTCTCGGCGATGAAGGCGGGCACGTCGACTCCGGATACGGCATGCATCTCGGGCACTGAGTCCTCGCTGCAGCGCATCGACCCCGGCAATTCGGAGAAGTTCAACGGCATTACGCATGATGCGGCGGGGAATATCTACGTTGCCGACCGCCAGCGACAGCTACGGCGGAACGCGCAATGGCTTGCTGATGATCCCGAATGAGAGCGGAAGCCCGATCGGTGTCACGGCCACAAGCTTCAACTTCGAGCACGCCGAGTACCTCACGCCGACACCGATCAACGCCAATCCTGCAATCGACTACCGCGGCTTCTTCTGGCTGCCGACCGGAACGACGGGCAACTGGTCGCCGGCAGGTTCAGGCCCGATCGCCGGCACCGGGAACATGATTGTGTGGCAGCCGGGAGCGGTGAACCTTGGCTCGACTCCGGTGGGCACCGCAGGGACACCGGGCGTTGTGTTCTTCACCTTCAGCGGCACGGTGACGCCGGGCAGCATCGCGCTCACGCAGCCCAACGGCGGCGGAGACTTCATCGCCTCCAGCACGAACCCGAATCCCGCGCCCGCCGGCACAACACCAGCGGTGCCATGCACCGCGGGCACAACGTATAACGCCTACTCGAGCTGCCAGTACTGGGTCGCGCTCGATCCCTCGGGCACGAACTCCGTCGGCAGCGACCAGGGGCAGATCTCGATGCTCGACAACTCGAGCAACGTGATCTCCGGAAGCACGGCATACCTCGCAGGGCGTTGGACTCGGACCGGCAGCCGCACTGCTCTCGCCGGTGGCGCAGACGCCGCTCGCGACCAGCCTCACGCAGCCCGCGCAGGTTGCCGGCGACTCGCTGGGCAACGTCTACGTGGCTGACCCCGGAAAGCACGCCGTGCTGTTGTTCCCGGCCGGAACGACGACAGCGTCTGCCGGCTCTCCGGTGGGAACCGGACTCACTGCTCCGACCGGCGTTGCCGTCGATGGCAACGGCGACATCTACATCGCTGACTCGGGCAAGATCATCGAAATCCCCTCGGTCGGCGGCACGCCGAACCCTGCCGGACAGACCACCGTGGCGACGGGCCTCGGCGCGAATGTGCAGCTCGCCGTCGATGGCGCGGGCAACGTCTACGCTGCCGACGCCAACAACGCACGCGTGGTGCGTATCTACAATCCGCAGACCGCCGTGATGGAGGGCGTCGGCACCGTGGGCTCGCGGCTTCACCAAGCCCACGGCAGTTGCGGTCGACAATGCCGGCAACGTGTTCGTGGCGGACGGCGCGAACCTGGTCGAGGTGAACACCTGGGGCGGACAGACCACGATCACGAGCAGCCTGGCGGCGCCGGTGACCGGACTTGCGGTCGATCCTTCCGGCTCGGTGTACGTCGCGCAGAGCGGCGGGATTATCCGCATCCCGTTTGAGACGACGAGTCAGGGTACGGGCCTGAGCGCGAACGATGCGTCGCCGATTGACAACACAGGCGTGACTGCGCCGACCGGTCTCGGCCTGGACGCGCTCGGCAACCTGTATGTGACGGCGGACTCCTACAACGTGACGACGATCAACACGACCGGAACGCCGCTGGGTCCGGTGACGACGAGCGTCACGACGCCCAACGTTCTGATGCTCGCGAACGCTGCCGTAAACTTCGGCATCGTCGACACCGGCGACAACCAGCGATCCGGTGGACATCAGCGTGTTCAACATCGGCAACGCTCCGCTGCTCGTTCTCCTCGACGACCACGCCGTCCTTCTCCGGCACGAACGGCTCCGACTACGCGATTCAGTCAGGACGGGCAGAACCCGTGTGACACAGCGGGCGCAACAGCGGTCGTGAGCGGATCGGCTTGCACGCTCGGCGTCACCGTGACCGCAGCCAACACGGGCCTGAGCCAGGGAAGCCTCAGCTTCTCTACGAACGCGATCAATGCTCCGACATTCGAGCGCGACGCTCGAGGCGTACTCGGAGAACAACCTCTGCCGCACGTCAACCACGATCACGCTGAATCCCGCGACGGGCGTCGGCTATCCCGGAAGCACGGCGGTCGACGGCGACGGTCGCCGCGCTCGACCCAACCTGCTCGCCCGGGAACACGCCTACCGGCGGAAAGATTTCGCTGACGCTCTCGCCGCAGACCAAGGGCGAGGCGCCGATCGTGCTGAACTCCACCGTCTCCAACGGCGCGGCGAGCTTCAAGGCGACCGCCCTGGCCGGCGGAACCTACAGCGTCTACGCCAGCTACCACGGCGACCCGATCTTCGGCGGCAGCTCCAGCTCGAAGACGTACACGTTCACGGTGGCGCAGGCTGCCTCCACGGCTGCGCTTTCCACACCTGCCGGCGTTTCGGCAATCAACGGCGTGTATTACGTCAAGCAGGGTTCGAGCACAACCATGACGGCTACGGTGACCTCGAAGCTCGGCTCGCCGACCGGGCACGGTGACTTTCATGAACGGCACTACCGTGCTCGGCACGGCCCCGCTGAATGCGAGTGGAACCGCGATCTTCAACACGTCCAACCTCGCCGCCGGCGCCGAATACATCGCAGCTGGGGCAGGTCTACAACATCACCGCCGTCTATAGCGGCGATCTCAACTTCGCCGCGGTAACCTCACCGGTGTCGGCGATCGAGATCGTTCCTCCGAGCGCGTTGATCACAGCCAGCCCACGCTTCCATAACGACGAAGGCGGGCACGCCGGTGCAGAGCACGCTGACGGTGGCTCCGCTCGAAGGCTATGCGCCGAAGCTCGGCGCGCACGCTCTACTGCGACAACTCCACGCTGCCGCAGTACGCAGAGTGCACCTTCGACGTGCCGACGCTCGACTTCGGCAACGACACGACCGGTGCGCCTTGTCCAGCCATGTGACGATCAGCAGCAATCTGCCGGTGAATGTCGGCGCGTTGCACCACGATCCATTGCGGAAGGGGCCGTCGCCGATCGAGTACGCGAGCCTGTTCGGCTTGGGCGTGCTTGGGCTGGCGCTTCGGAAGAAGACGAGGCTCAATGTGAAGCTGCTCACGGCGGTGTGTGTGCTGCTGCTGGGCGGATCGATCGCCGGCCTCAGCGGATGCACAAACTCGGGCTATACGCATACGCCAGCCGTCGCCGCAGGTCACAACGCCGACGGGAACGTATCACGTGAGCATCTACACGATCGATCTGACGACAAATCAGCGGTCATCGCTTCCGTTCACGCTCACACTGACGATTCAGTAGAAGGGTCCACGCAGGAATGGCACGCAGGGAAGGTATGAGTCTTTCAGGGAGAAATGGAATGGTCACCAAGTCCTTCACATCGCTTCGCCGGTTCTCCGGGCATGCGCTGACGATGATGCTGTTCTGTGGCTCGATGAGCAAGGCGGCAGAGGCCCAGGTCACGCCGGTGGTTGCGGCCAGCTACGCGCAGGCACTCACGCCTCCCAGCGGCTTGGGGACCGTCTTCCAGACGGCGATCTGACTCCTTCGGCGACCTGCTGTTCGTCGATTATGCGAATGGCGCGCTTTACGAGTATCCAGCCGGAGGCGGAGCGGTGATCACGCTGCTGCCTGCGGGAAGCCTGGGCGGATATGCGAACCCCGGCATCGCCATCGGCGCGAACAACGATCTCTATCTCGAGGGCAACTACAACAACGTGCTGGGCCGGTTCCCGTATGACGCCGCGACGAAGTCGTGGGACGGGCTGGATACCATCAGCGCCGCGAACGGCAACTCTTCCACCGCGCTTTGCCCCAAGGGATCGGGCACACCGGCTGCGCCGTACGGATTCGCCTGCGGCGATACGCCGAACACCACTCCTTATTACTTCCAGCCGTGGGCGATTGCGATCGACGCCGAACAACAACGTCCTCGTCACAGCCCAGAACAGCGGGAATTTCATCTTTACCTTGCCGGTGGTTGGAACCGGTGTTACCTCGACGAACACGCAGGCCAACAGCCTGATCATCTCGGCGATGTCTGCCCGTGCGCAGTCGGTCGCGGAGGACAAGTTCGGCAACATCTACGTGGTTGAAGAGGCCGACCAGAAGACGCCGTTGCCCGGCGTGCTGATGATTCCGGCCGGCTCAACCGGCTTGGCGTCGGACGCGGGTCTCGCGCGCGTCGACCCGAATCTGCCCGCGGTCACCGGCGTCACGGTTGATGCGAACGGGAATCTGTACGTCAGCGACTCGAAGCAGGGTGTGTACTTCATCCCGAATCCTTCGGGTACGCCGCAGACATCGTCGGCTGTGCTGCTTACGCCCGTTCCTGCGAACGGCCAGGTGAGCATCGACTGGGCGCGCGGCATTATGTACGTGCCCAGCAACCAGAACGGGCAGCAGATCTACGCCGTCACATTCAACACCGCGGCGCTCGGCACAATCGCTGCCGGCTCGTCCTCATCAACGCCTGCATCCATTCTGTTTGGATTCAACGGCAGCGCAACGCCCGGCTCCTTCGTGATCGAAGAGGCCGGGGCCAAGACGCCCGACTTCACCATCGCTTCAGGCGGAAGCTGCAAGACCGGAACCGCGTACGCTGCGGGCAGCAGCTGCAGCGTGAACGTCACGTTCAATCCGCATGCAGCGGGCAGCGTAAGCGCGAAGCTGCTGATGCTCGACGGCTCAGGCAACGTGCTCGCATCGATGCCGTTGTCCGGCATAGGTTCGGGACCGGCTATCCAGCTCTCTCCGGGTATACAGTCGACCATCGACAGTGGATTGAAGACGCCCAGCCAGATTGCCGTGGATGCCGCAGGGAACACCTATGTTGCTGACCCTGGCTTCAGCGCGGTGCAGATGTTCGCCGCGGGATCGAGCACGGCGACAAACGTCGGAACAGGTCTCACGTCGCCGACCGGAGTTGCGGTGGATGGCGCCGGAGATGTCTTCATCGCGGATGGCGGCAGCGGTACTGTCGTCGAAGTGCCGAACGGACCGAGCGGGCTGATGACATCCGCTCAGGTGACGCTCAAGAGCGGCCTGGGAACGAATCTCAAGCTCGCGACCGACGCGAACGACGATCTCTACATCTCGGACCCGTCGAACGGACGCGTGGTGAAGCTGAGCAATGTCGGCGTAACCCTCAGCCGCGTTCGCACAGACGGAGACCGACATCACTGGATTCACCGCGCCGTCTGCGCTCGCTGTCGATTCGAACAACAATCTCTACGTCGCGGACGGAAGCAATCTGATTGAGGTGACACCGACCGGGACGAAGACGACTCTGCTCACATCGCTGTCCACCGTCAGCGGACTTGCGGTTGACCCCTCCGGCTCGGTGTACGTCGCGCAAACCGGCGGAACAGTGCGGATTCCGAATGAGAGCGGAACGCTCAACCCGGCGGATGAAACGGTCGTCGCGGCGAGCGTGACTGCACCCGCATCGGTTGCACTCGATCAGGCAGCAGAACATCTACATCGCGGACTCGACAGCCAAGGACGTCGTGTTCATCGGAGCGAATGCCTCGGTGAACTTCGGTACGCTGAGCAGCACGACAGCTAACGCTTCCTCGAACTTCACGATTCTGAACGACGGTAATGCTCCGCTGAACATCACCGGCTTCTCCGGAACCGCCGACTACACCGGATCGTCATCGAACTGCAGCTCCGCGATCCCTGTAGGCGGGACCTGCGCCGTGACGGTGACCTTCAGCCCGGGCCCCGGCGATCAGGGAACGCTCACAGGACAGGTGCTGGTGCAGAGCAATGCAGCGAACTCGCCCAGTCGGTGTGAGTGCGACCGGTGTTGGCGCTGCGCTCGCCGCCTCGACGACGAAGATCACGGTGAATAATCCGACGGTCAACGGTGCGGCCACAGTGATCACGGTTTCGCCGTCCTCCGGTACAACGCCAACCCCACTGGCCAGGTGACGCTCACGGTTACGGGCAATGGGATCACGCCCGTCACGCTGACCGGGACACTCTCGAACGGAACCGTCACGCTCACGCCGACGAACCTGGCCGGCAGCCACATACCAGTTCGCGGTCACCTACCAGGGCGACAGAGCTTATGCGGGTTCCAATGCGACCTCGTCTGTGAAGGTCGGGGCGGGAGCCGTGGCGCTGAGCTCAGCCGACGATGGCGCAGGTCCAGAAGAATAATCCGTACTACCCGTTGGTGCTCGGCAACCCGTCGGGCGCAGCCGAGCCATACGACGGATCGGTCTCGCAGTATCATGACGCCCGCCTACTACACGGTGACGGTGGCTTCCGACCGATGGAAAGCCGCTGATCGGCCAGCCGGTCCTGCGACAGCACGGGGAAGGTGATCGGCACGAACTACGGGTCGGTAACGTTCCAGGGAGCATCGACGGCAACCTGCGCAGCCGATTCCGGTTCAGTCGGACGGAACGGCGCAGTTCGATCCAAGCTGCCTGGCGATCGACACGAGCAACAACGCAATTCCGGACATCATGACGGCCTACACGGTCACGCCGGTCTACAGCCCAGTCGGGAGCAGGAAGCGAAAGCACCTACACGAACCCGAACTACACGTCCTTCACCGGCACAGCCCTGAACTACACCGCGCTGCGGAATCCGATGGTGTCGATCAGCTCAAACCCCGGCTCTCTGACCGTGGCGAAGGGATCGAGCGCGTCGGCGACGCTGACCCTGAGCTCGATTCTCGGCTACGGTGTCGCGGGTACCAACGGGCTGCTGAACAACTACTCATTGCCGGTGCAACTGGCGTGCGACGGACTTCCGGCATACGCGACCTGCACGTTCGTCTACCCGAAACCGGATCCGTCGGACCCGAACTCGGTGCACGTTGGACCGGCCACAGGGACGGTGCTGTCTGTCGGCGGTGTCACCGGCCCGTGCACGGTCGCCCAGGGCTGCAGCGGCCCCGGAACCGTGATCATGACGATCACGACCAACACGCCAACGGGCGTTGCCATGCTGCGCACCCGGCCGACCGGCACGGTGTTCTTCGCGATGCTGGGCCTGGGAGCGCTGGGGTTCGCCTTCGGGCGGAAGCGGTCGCTGCGCAGCCGGATCGGGACACTGGCGGCGCTGGTGCTCTGCTGCGGGATTCTGGCGGGCGCGAGCGGATGCAGCACGACGCAGCTTGGCGCAAACACTGCGCAGGTGACGCCTGCCGGAACCTACACCGTGCAGGTGACGGCGAAGGAGGTCGGAAGCCAGGTGATTACGCAGAACCCATACATCACCTACGGGAACGGCAACCAGATGTCGTTGCCGTTCACGATGCAGGTGACGATCCAGTAGGTCGATTCAATCCGTGACTGGAAGACGAGAGCGGATTCGCTCTCGTCTTTTTCTGTGCGTCGCGATCTGCGCTCCGGTGACAACTATGGCGTCAAGCCCGAGAGCTTTGGCGATCGCCGGGTCGACCGCGATGTGGGCGTGGTCGCCGGGGTCGGGGTATCGCACCAGGCCGAAGTTGCCGCTCCAATCCCACATGGCCCAGCCGATGTGGTTGGCCTCGAGCGCCGAGCGGACGGCTTCGATGTAGCGGGCGCGCGAATCAGGCGGTGCGGTGTCGCGATACGCGCCGAACTCGTTGCAGAGGATCGGGACATTGTGCTCGCGGCCCCAATCGGCGGCGAAGGTGATGCGCTCGCGCACCGTGTCGGCGTTCCAGTGGCCGAGCGGCATAGAGGAAGAGCTGGTAGCGAGCGATGTCATTCGGGATGGATTTGAGCGTGGGGTCGAGCTGTTCGACCGTTGCGGGGAAGGGGATGTTCTTGTAGTAGAGCCACTCGGGCGAGCCCCAGGAAGCGCCCTGGTGCGTGAACTGGTACGGCTCATAGAAGTGGAAGGTGTAGATGACGTTTTCGTCGGCGAGAGGCTGGGTGACAAGGAGATCATCGAGCGAGTCGTAGTGGGCGCCGGAGGCGATGATGGTGTGGGCGGTGTCGATGTGACGGATGGCTGTGACGGCGGCGGACTCGATGCCGATCCAGCGGTAGGGATCCTGGACCTCGGATTCGTTCATGAGTTCGAAGACGAGATGGTCGGGATCGCGGTCGGCGAAGTGATGGGCGAGCGCCTCCCAGAGGAACAGGAACTGGGTGGCGCCGCGGTCGGTGGCGAGCTGCTGCTTGTAGTCGTCGCGCGGGAAGACGCAGAGGTCGACGATGAGACCGGATTTCAGCGTGAGGTCGACGGCGTCGTCGAGGCGCTTCCAGAGGGCTTCTTTGCCGGGCCCGTCGGGGCGGCCGTAGCTGCCGAAGTAGACAGGGTCGACGCCGATGCGGACGTAGGTGAAGCCGAGCTTGCGCATCTCGGCGAGGTCGTCGGCAGTGATCCATTTGGAGGTGCGCTCGGCAGTGTAATCGCCCCAGCCGCCGAACCAGCCGGAGGCGTTGATGCCGCGGGTGAGCGTGCCGGCGCGGCGGAAGGCGGTGGCGCGGCCGGAGTCAGTAGTTTGCGCGGAGAGCGTGGTCGAAACGAGCGCGATGGCTGCGGCGAGAGCGAGGACGAGCTTGGTCATGCTGCGTGCACCTGCTTTATTGTGGTCTACGAAGATATCGCAGCGAGATGGTTTGGGCCAGCACGTCTCAGCAGGAGACTGGTTGCGCCCAGGGGACTCAGCACGATTTCTGTGTCACGCGCATAGGGGTGATGAGGCGCGTTGGGCTGAACGTGCCAACGTTGGTTGGCGGCCGAAGACGAGCAGCGTTTCACTCCTCACAATTGATGTCGACTATGAGCGCCGACCTTCAGATGCCCCACACCACGCAATCCGTTACTCTACGACGATGAGATTGCATCCACGCACTGTCACAGGCGGAGCCTGCAACGGGGCGTTCTGACCGGACCACTGCTACCAGCGAGATCCATTCCTCATCTTTCTTCTGCTCCTGATCGCGTTGGACCTGAGCGCGATTCTGTCGCTCTCCAGAAGCCGCAGTCTCGAATGGCTCAGCGGCGTCGCGCTCTTGTGGACAGCCGCATCTTCGCGCCGATCTCTGTCTGGAGAGCCGCCCATTACCAATCGCCGGATGCCGCATTTCAGGCACAGCTCAGCAGCGATCTTCGCCTCGTCGACACGCAGGACCACCTTGGCCCTTTGTCAGGGAAGCTCCAGTGCCTCGATACTATTGCCGGTTGCATCGACACTCTCGAGCGCCTGCAGCTCGTGCAAGCCTCCGGACAGATGTACGATGAGTTCCTCTTTCAACCGCCAGACGGTGAGGCCATACGCAACTCGCGCAGCTCGTTCGCGCAGGAAGTCCAGGCCAAGCCTCCGCTCGTCTTCATCGTCACGGCCTCGCTGTTCCCGTCTGGGCCTGGTGGGTATGGCGAGCTTGCGCAGTGGCCGGCTTTCGACGAGTGGCTTAATCAGCATTACGCCATCGCCCTGGAGCGCACGCCCACAACGGGCTACCGCAGCATGGGCAGATCTGTGGTCCCGGCCAGCTATCGCATCTACGTCCGGCGCGACATGAGCAGTGCGAGCCTGATAGAGCAGCATGTCGCAGCTCGCTAACTGATGCTCAAACTGAACGTCGTGATCTACGCCGATTCGCAGCCGCAGGAGCGGCGGAGAATCAGCTCGACCGGCAGGTTGATCTTTTCCTTCGGCCCGCTGGCGTCAGCTTTCAGGCGCGTGAAGAGGAGTTGCGCGGCCTCCTCGCCGGCGCGCTGCACAGGCTGGCGGACGACCGTGAGTGCGGGGCGGAGAATGTCGGCGAAATCGAAATCGTCGAAGCCGATGAACGCGAGTTGTTCCGGGAGTTGAATATCGAGTGCGGCGAGTGCGTGGAGCGCATGCCGGGACGAAAGGCCGTTTGCCGCGAAAACGGCGGTCACAGGATTGGCACACGTGCAGACAGCGCGAACGAAGTCGAGAGTCGCGGCTTCATCGCCCCCGTTGAAGAAACACTCGGGCTCGAGCCCGGCGGCATGCATCGCTTTCAGATAGCCGGCGGCGCGGGCGTGCATCGTGTAAATCTTCTCGTTCAGACTTAGAAAACAGATGCGCTTGTGTCCGTGCCGGATGAGGTGCTCGGTGGCAAGTGCGGCGCCGTTCTGGTTTTGGACAAGAACGTGGTCGATGCCCGAACGCGGCACAGGACGATCCAGCGCGACCATCGGGATGGAGCGGAACTCGGGCTCGTGCAGGTGCGAGCGGCCGTTTGACGCCGGGATGACGATGATGCCTTCGACGTGCCGGCCAAGGAGGTCGCGCGCGGCATCCGTTTCCGTAGCGCAGTTCTCGTCCGAGGTAGCGAGGAGAACGGTGTACGCGTGCTGCTTCGCGATAGAGCTGATGGCGTGCGCGCAGGAGGCGAAGAAGGGATCGTACAGATACGGAACGATGACGCCGATGGACCGGGTGCGGTGGCCGCGGAGCGCGCGCGCCATGAGGTTGGGCTGGTACTGCAGCTCTTTCAGCGCCTCGTAGACGCGAGCGCTGGTGTCCTCGGCCACATGAGCCGTGCCATTAAGCACGCGCGAGACGGTCATGACGCCCACACCCGCGCGCTCGGCTACATCGCGCATCCGGACCGGACGAGAGGTTGACGGCGGCGGATTGGAGGGACGCTTGGGCAAGGAAGCGAGAGAGTTAGAAATCAGGCATTAGGTGTTATGGTTCCGGCCAGGTAAAAGTGGAAGCCGGCAGACCGGCGGCGTTGAAGAGGTTGGCATCGGTGAAACTGGCCCACGCATAGCGCACGCGAGCCGGGTGCTGAACGGCGGCGGAGCGGACGAGCACAGTGCTGCCCTCGATCGTTGCATCGGCCGCGTGGAAGTGGCCGCTGTCGTCGGCGACTTCGAAGCCGTGAAGTGTGCCGCCGGCGGAATGGAGCGCTTCACCGTGGGAGAACCAGACGCGCAGGGCGTTGCCGTCAGGCGTGATGGAGATCGGCAGCGGCCCGGAGTCTTCGACGTGCTCGCCATAGACGAGGTCACGCGCGCCGAGCGCGAGCCGGGCGGCGACGGTCTGCTTGTCGGGCGGGTGGACGTTGTCGCGCGTGCCAACGTCGAGCGTGACAGCCATCGCGGTGTTAGTGACCGCGAGGGTCTGGCGCTCCGCGTCGCGAACCGCGCCCCAGTCTTCATTCGGCGAGTTGAAATTCGAAATCTGCGCGTACAGGAACGGCAGGTCGCCTTCGTTCCAGCGGGCCCGCCAGTCGCGGATGAGTGTGGGCAGCAGCACGTGATAGAGCTGCGGGTTGTGAACGGCGGGATTGGAATCGGTCTCGCCCTGGTACCAGAGGAAGCCGCGGATGGTGTACGGAACCGCGGGCGCGATCATGCCGTTGAACAGAAACGATGGCTCCCATGACGCCTGGTTGGGGTGCCACATGAACTCCGGGATGGGCTGCTTGGCCGCTTTCGCGGCGGCAATCGCGTGCTGCTCGTAGGCAATGCGCTCGGCGAGGTCGGTCTGGAGATCGGCGAACCGCGCGCGCCGAGCGAACACCGGCATAAGGCTGGAGTCGGACGAGAGCGCGGCGAGCGAGATCCATGACGCGATCGGTGTGCCGCCCCAGGTCGAGTCGATGAGACCGATAGGGATGTGCTCGCGGGCGTGGATCTCGCGGCCGAAGAAGAACGCGACCGCCGAGAATTCCGTCGCGGTCGTCGAGTTGCACGGCGTCCACGAGGAGGGCTGGTCGTCGAGTGGGAAGTCGTTGGATTTTTTGTCGAACAGGAGGAGGCGCATCTGCCCGCAGACGGCGGGGTCGTTCGCGGAGGCGATCTCCTTGTCGGCGTCCTTGATCACGGCCGAGCCGGGGAAGCCGCGCAGGGGGATCTCCATGTTCGACTGGCCGGAGGCGAACCACACGTCGCCAACGAGCATGTCACTAAGCGTGATTTGGCTGCTGCCCTGGATAGTGAGTGTGTCCGGGCCGCCCGCCGGTTCCGGGTTCAGGTAGACGGACCATGCGCCGAGGTCATCGGCCCGCGTCGAAGCGTGCTGGTGACGGAATTCAACGCTCACTGTCACGCCCGGCGCGTCCCATCCCCAGATATGGATTGGACGATCGCGCTGCAGGACTGCGTGGTCAGAGAGCATGTGCGGCAGGCGGGTTTCTGCCCGTGCGGCCGGCGCAGAGGTCTGCGCGCGTGCGGTCATCGCGCAGAAGAGAAGCACGCACGCGAAAAGCGTGAGGCTAGCGGACGGATTCGGTCGTTGTCTATTCATGACGAGGAGCGCTTTGGGAGAGCGACGGCAGCATGGCGGCGCCCAGCAGGCCGGCCTCGGCACCTAGCTTGGCACAGGTCACGAAGGGACGGTTCGGTTCGGGATGCGCGAGCTGCGACGGCTGCTGCAGCCGGTACACATAGCTGAGTTCGCGAAGCGTGCGGAACATCTCCGGCGCGAACAGATCCCACGCCGCTGCAACACCTCCGCCGATTACATAAAGAGGAAGGTCAAGAGTATTGACGAGGCCGGCAAGCCCGCGGCCGATGTAACGGCCGACCTGCGCGTAGAGCTCTCGCGCATCGCGATCGCCGGAGGAGGCGAGGTCCGCGATCATCCGCGCGGTCACGTTCCGGTTCGACGCGAACAGGTCGGCGAGTGGACCGCGGGAACGCGCGGCAAGCGCCCGCGCGGCGCGTTCGATGCCGGTGGCCGATGCATAGTACTCCAGGCATCCGCGGCCGCCGCAGGAGCAGACCGGGCCCTCGAAGTTGACCGAGACATGACCAACCTCGCCGCCCATCCCGACCATGCCTTGCCAGATGCGGCCGTCGAGAATGAGCCCGGAGCCGACGCCGGTGCCCAGCGTGATCATCGCCATGGAATTGACGGCGTGAGCGCGGCCAGCGCCGAGCTTCCACTCCGCGAGTGCCGCCGCGTTGGCATCACCGTCAAGAACAACAGCAAGCCCGGTGAGTTCTTCGAGCGACGAGCGCAGCGGGAAGAAGTCCCATCCTGGAAAGTTGGGCAGTTGGCCGAGCGTTCCGTCGACCAGGTTTAGCGGGCCGGGGCTGCCGAGGCCGATAGCTTCGGCGCGGCCCGTGGTCTCGTCGAGCAGCGAGGCGACGGCGTCGGCCATGTCATGCACGACCGCCTGCGGACCGGAGCGCACGCGCGTAGGCATGACGCGTGTGGCGAGGAGCTGCATGTCATCGTCGAACGCGCCGACGCGCAGGCTGGTGCCGCCGAGGTCGATCCCGAGATGGACGAGAGGCCGCTCATGGTGCGGAGGAATATGGTGAGGGGTCAAAGTGCCTCCAGATGCGGGGGAGCGCAACGGACGCGCTGCATTCGCTCAGGCGTTGGTCAGCAACCGGTCACCCGAAGCCTGATAACGGTATCATGCCCTGCTTTTGGTGCAAACAAAATTCTGCCGGAGCTCCCCGACGGCCTATTTCGAGGGCTGGAGTGCGGAGGCCCGGAGCGTGCCGATGCGTCCGTGCGGGCCGACGGCGTAGGGAAGCGAGAGGGCGTTCCAGTGCTGGTCGGCGTCGGGGGCTCGTTGAATTTGGGGTCGGGGTGGAGGGCGCGCCAGTTGCGGCCGTCGTCGGTGGAGATGTCGGTGCCGTTGGGGCCGACGGTGATCCAGGTTTTGGTTTGGGTCGTAGGCGACGGCGGAGCGGTAGCCGTGGGGTGGGGTCGTGGCGGCGGACCATGTAGGCCGCCGTCGTGCTGTCGAAATAGCGCGCTGTTCGCTTGCGTCTGATCAGGCTTTGTGTAATCGCCACCGACGACGATGAGTCGCTGAGTCGATACCATGCCGCTCTCGATGTCGTGCGATGCGAAAACGCTCGACGGATGCAGTTGCACCTCGAGCGAGGGCAATCGGTCCGTGAATCCAACGAGGCACAGATACATGCGGTCGAAGTTGTCTGAGCCGTACCATCGTCAGATGTCCGTGCGACGAATGAAGCGTGCCCGTCCGGGCCTCCGGTGACGAATCAGAACTGAACGCAGCTGTCGACGAACAAGCAGCTGAGTTGCTTGCCGCGAATGACTCCTTTCCCGGTGCTTCGCGCTGCGTGCGAGATCGTTCGATGTTCCAGGTGTCCAGTGGAGTCTCCGTAGGTTCCCAGTGACGACAGAAGTGTCCGTTGACAGGATCCCCGAGGAGACCACCGGACGCGATTCTGGTAGCGGATATGCTGGCCGCGACTCGCGAATGCAGTGCGTCCCAGAAGCCGTCTTTGTCGGGGTTGGTGAAGAGGAGTTTCCAGGATTGGCAGCCGTCGGTGGTTTTGTAGAGGCGGGAGAGGTCGCCTTTGCCGCTGGACATGATGATGGCGGTGTTGTTGTCGAAGGCCTGGATGGCGCGGAAGTCGAGGTGCTCGCCGCCGGGAGGCTTGGCGCAGAGCTGCCAGACGAAGCCGGCGTCCTCGGTGCGGAGGATGGTGCCGTCGGAGCCGGAGGCCCAGGCAACGCCTCCGCCGACGTTGTCGATGCCGCGGAGGTCGGCGGTGGTGTGGGCGTCGTGGAGTTGCCACTGCGCGGGGGAGGAGGTTGCGAGGAAAGTGAGGGCGAGCAGAAGCGGCCGGGGCATGTCGAAGAGAGCATACCTCAGGGCTAAAGCCCGTTTTGGCAGCTTTACGGCACGCCTGAAGCGGCGCCCCGACGAGACAGTCAGCACCGTCATTTGGGCCGTGGCTGGAGGGCGGAGGCGCGGAGGGTGCCGATGCGTCCGTGTGGGCCGACGACGAAGGGGAGCGAAAGGGCGTTCCAGTGCTGGTCGGCGTCGGGGGTGTCGGTGTATTTGGGGTCGGGGTGGAGGGCGCGCCAGTTGCGGCCGTCGTCGGTGGAGATATCGGTGCCGTTAGGGCCGACGGTGATCCAGGTTTTGGTGGTGGGGTCGTAGGCGACGGCAGATGCGGTAGCCGTGAGGTGGGGTGTGGTGGAGGTTTGGCCGCTTCCGTAGCCCAAAAGAAGACGAGTCTTGCGCGGGGAAGAAGATCGAGGTGTTCGCCTTTGTAGGCTGCGTATAATCTCCCCCGACAATGACGAACGTCTCGATAAACGGCTGTCTCCGGCGGGTGTCGCCGCGAGCGGCAAATGCGCCTGACGTTGGCCCGCTAGGCAATTGGGATTCGGTGACAGCCCAGGGCGTACCCAGCGTGCACCGTCGAAGGGCTGCGTGAAGATTTGCGGAACAAACTCTGGCGCCTGCTCCCCGCCGGTAACAAATGCGAAGACTGCGCTAGTTCCCGGGCACTATGACAGCGCTTGAGTTGCTGGCGGCGAACGAGCGACTCTCCTTCGCGATCGGCTTTCGGGCTGGATGTTTCGGGTCGTCTGCATTGAAACGCGCCCAATATCGAACCACTGTCGTGAGTTTCCGAAGAGTCGGAGAAGCATGCCGTTCACCGGATCGCCGATCAGGACGCCATAACGTCGGTCACTTCCAAGCCTCTTCGGACGCGGCTGGCATTTTCTCGCTGAAGGCGAGTGCGTCCCAGAAGCCGTCTTTGTCGGGGTTGGTGAAGATCAGCTTCCAGGTCTGGCAGCCGTCGGTGGTTTTGTAGAGCCGGGAGAGGTCGCCTTTGCCGCTGCTCATGATGATGGCGGTGTTGTTGTCGAAGGCCTGGATGGCGCGGAAGTCGAGGTGTTCGCCGCCGGCAGGCTTGGCGCAGAGCTGCCAGACGAAGCCGGCGTCCTCGGTGCGAAGGATGGTGCCGTCAGAGCCGGAGGCCCAGGCGACGCCTCCGCCAACGTTGTCGATGCCGCGCAGGTCGGCGGTGGTGTGAGCGTCCTGCAGCTGCCACTGGGCTGCTGAAGTTGCGGCCGATGCGGCGAGGAATGTCAGTAGAACGAGACGGCGAAGCATCGACGGCAGTGTATCGCTATTGCGTGCTGAGAAGTGATTCAAGTGCTGTGATAGCCGCCGTGTCAGAGGCGGGCAGCGTGAGATGTCCGACCTTGCGTCCCGGGCGCGCGGATTTTCCATAGTCGTGACGCACGACGGAGGGGAACCGCGCAGTTTGTTCGCGCGGGAGCATAGCCCCGATGCAGTTGAACATCACCGTCGGCCGTGACGCGGTGCTGCCCAGCGGCATCCCGAGGATCGCGCGCAGGTGATTCTCAAACTGCGAGGTGTCCGACCCTTCGATCGTCCAGTGTCCGGAGTTATGGACGCGCGGCGCCATTTCATTGGCGAGCAGATGCTGGCCAGCGACAAAAAACTCAACGGCCAGGACGCCGATGTAGTCCAGGCGATCGAGCAGATGCGTGAGGTGCTGCTCGGCCAGCGATTGCAACTCCGGATGCGACGGCGCGCGCGACACGCGCAGGATCCCTTCGCGGTGAAAGTTCTCCGTGAGCGGATAAAACGCAAGCTGGCCGGAGCGATTGCGCGCTGCAATGAGCGAGACCTCAGTCTCGAAGTCGACCATGCCCTCGAGAATGCAGGGGACACCACGCACGGCCTCCCACGCTTCAGCGGCTTGATTCGCGTGCGTGAGTCGCACCTGGCCTTTGCCGTCGTAGCCGAGCCGCCGCGTCTTGAGAATGCACGGCAGGCCGACTTCATGGATCGCCCCATGCAGGCTGACGAGGTCGTTGACCGGAGCGAACGGCGCGACCTCAAGGCCGCAGTCGACGAAGAAATGTTTTTCGAGCAGCCGGTCCTGCGCCGTGCCGATGGCTCGCGCGTTGGGAAACAGCGGCAACCCGTGCAGCACATGCGCATCGATGTTCTCGCTCTCGATGGTGAGGAGGTCGACGTTGCGCGCGAACTCGGCCACGGCATGTGGGTTGTTGAGATCGACAGGAAGAACCGGCGCGACCTGCCCGGCACAATCGCCAGGCCGCCCGGCACAGAGCACGTCCGCGTCAACCGCGGGTGCTGCCTCGGCGAGCATCAGCGCAAGCTGGCCGGCGCCGAGGATCCCAACGCGCGGACGGCGGGAGCTGCTCATGCGCGTGGGTCGGGGTTGGAGAGAACGGAATCCGTCTGTGCGCGCCGGAAAGCCTCAAGCGCTTCCGCAATCCGCGAGTCCGTCAGCGCCAGGATAGACGCGGCGAACAGCCCGGCGTTCTTCGCGCCCGAGTTGCCGATCGCAAACGTCGCCACCGGGACACCGCCGGGCATCTGCACGATCGAGAGCAGCGAATCCATGCCATGAAGCGCGTGCGATTGCACCGGAACGCCGAGCACCGGCAGCCGCGTCTTCGCCGCAACCATCCCGGGCAGATGCGCCGCGCCGCCGGCTCCGGCGATGATCACGCGCACGCCGCGCGCCTCGGCGCTAGCCGCATACTCGAACATGCGATCCGGCGTGCGATGCGCTGACACGACCTCGGCCTCATACCCGACGCCGAGCTCATCAAGAACCTTCGCCGCGTGCTCCAGCGTGGGCCAGTCCGAGCGCGACCCCATGATGATGCCCACCTGAATTCCGCCCGGCGATGATGGTCTTCGTCACTGGCTGCTCCTGTCATTCCAGTTTCGCAGGACGTCGATGAACGCGCTCTGCTCCAGCGCCTGCACGCGCTCCTTCAAGCGAGTCCACGGTATCACCGGGAAGCACAGGGCATCGCTTCTGCAGAACGATCGGTCCCGCGTCAACGTCTTCGGTGACCTGATGAATCGTGCATCCCGTCTCCTTCACGCCCGCGGCGAGCACAGCCTCGTGCACCTTGCGATTCATCAGGCCTGCGAACGCTGGCAGCAGCGATGGGTGAACGTTGAGCAGGCGCCCGTGCCAGTCGCTGACGAAGTGCGGTGAAAGAATCCTCATGTAACCGATAAGCAGCACCAGCTCGACGCGGGCTTTGCGCAGCTCGGCGCTGACTCGCTCGTCATACTGCTCGCGGGTCAGGCCCGTTGGATCGACGAACATCGACGGCACCTTGTAGAGCTTCGCACGGTCGAGAATAGGCGCGGTGGGCTTGTCGGAGATAACGATGCGAAGATCGACCGCAAGCGTGCCCGCTGCGATGGCGTCCAGCACGCCCTTCAGCGCCGTACCGCGCGTAGATCCGAGGACGCCGACGCGAAGGCTCATGCGTGCCTCGCTGGCAGTTGTGCGGAGTTGGACCGCAGCGCGTTCATGTGCTCAACCCGTCGGCCGATCAGCGCGGCGGTGCCGATGTCGGAGCGATGAAAGAATGGCCCGGCGATGTCGGCGAGCACGGACTCGCAGGTGGATTCGGCTTCGGCGAGATCTTTCCCGCGCGAGACAACCGCGAGGGTACGCGAGCCGGCGGAAACGAGGGTAGTTCCTTGCATATCGACAGAGCCCAGATACAGCGTGGTTGATGCAGGAAGCGTTGCAGGCACCGGGACCGGATCGCTCTTGCGCGGGCGGTCAGGGTAGCCTTCGGGTACTAAATATTTGCAGACGCTCGCGTCGGACCCGAAGTTGACGTCGAGCTCGTGCAACGCGCCGGAGACGATCGCGCGACAGATCGCGACGAAATCGGTCTCGAGCAGCGTGAGCAGATTGAGGCACTCTGGGTCGCCGAACCGCGCGTTGTATTCGATCAGGCGAACGCCGTCGGCCGTGACCATGAATCCGCCGTACAGGATCCCGCGGTACGGCGCGTTGAGTTCCTTGTGCAACGCGGCGATGACCCGCGCATTTATCTCGTGGGCCGCTGCGATCTCGTCGCGAGTGAGGAAGGGAAGTCCACCATTCGCGTCCGTGTAGGAACCCATTCCGCCGGTGTTCGGGCCGCGGTCGCCGTTGAAGGCGCGCTTGTGGTCCTGCACGGCGGGCATATGGCGCAGCGTGGTGCCATCACTGAAGCTAAGCAGCGAGAACTCTTCGCCTTCCATCTTCTCTTCAATGACGAACGGATGCCCCGCGGCGAGCAGCTCGCGGCAGAAGGCCATCGAGTCGGCGCGTGAGTGAAGGTGGTCGCCGAAGACCTTAACACCTTTGCCGCCGGCGAGACCGTCGTCCTTAATAACGTGACGATCGCCCAGCTTCTCGAGGAATAATTCGACGCCTTCGAGCGAGTTGAAGCGCCGGAACATAGGATTACCCCGGATGCTGTGGCGGTCGAGCAGGCTGCGCGTGAAAGATTTGGAGGACTCGATGCGTGCGAGGGATTGCGTCGGCCCGACGGTCGGGAGGTTCGCGGACCAGAGCGCGTCAGCCACACCGGCAGCAAGCGGGGCTTCAGGGCCGATGATGGCGAGCGTCGCATTGTGCTCGCATGCGAAAGCAGTAATCGCGGAGCTGTCATTGATGTTCCCCGCGGCATAGGCATTCGTGAGGGCGGCGATGCCAGGGTTGCGTGTTGAGCCGAAGCAGAGTAGCTCAGCATGCTGCGCGCTGCGCGCGAGCGCGGCCGCGATGGCGTGTTCGCGCGCGCCGGAGCCAACGATGAGGATGCGTTCGCGCCGTGTGTTCATCGTGCGATCGCCTCCATAACGGTGGCTTCGAGTGGGCGCATGTCGGGCCCGAACAGATTGCCGGTAATGGCCTCATAAAGCTGAATGTAACGCGAGGCGAGCTCGGCGATGAGGTCGGACGGCGGCGTCGGCAGCGTCTTGTCTTTGTACGGATCGCAGCGCTCGCGGAACCAGAGCCGGAAGAACTCCTTGTCGACCATGTCCGGCTCGCGGCCTTCAGCGAGGCGCTGCTCGTACGTCGGCGCAAGCCAGTAGCGCGACGAATCGGGCGTGTGGATCTCGTCGATGAGAATGACCTCGCCTTGCGGCGTGACGCCGAACTCGTACTTGGTGTCCACAAGGATCAGACCGTGCTGCGCCGCGCGCTGCTGTCCGAAGGCGAACAGTTGCAGGGCATGCGAGGAGGCGTACTCCCATTCGGTCGGCGTCAGCCAGCCTTCCCGGATGATCTCCGTCGGCGTGATCGGGCGGTCGTGCGTGGACTCTTTCGTCGTTGGCGTGATCAGGTTGCGCGGGAGCGCGTTCGTTCTTGTGCATCCCGTCGAGCAGCGTGATGCCGGCGAAGTCGCGCTCGCCTCCGCTGTACTTCGTCCAGATGGCCGTGTCGGTCGATCCGGTGAGATAGCCTCGCACGACGAACTCGATCGGCAGCACGCGGCACTTGCGCGCGAGCAGCGCGTTCGCATGCGGTGAATCGATCACGTGATTGGCCACGATGTGGCGCGTGGCTTCAAACCAATGGAGTGAGGTGCGATTGAGCACCTGTCCCTTGTACGGAATGGCGCCGAGCATGCGGTCGAAGCCGGACTGCCTGTCTGTCGTCACCAGCAGGAGGCGGTCGCCGAGATCGTAGGTGTCGCGCACCTTGCCGGGATACTTGTTGGGCAGGGGAAGATTCGTTTGCGTCAGGCAGTGCGGAATCGCATCCAGGAGTTCCTGTCGGGAGAGCATCGTGGTCACGCTCCTCCTGTGAAGCGCACGCCTGCGGTGTTGGCCTCCACCCGGCCGATCTCTGCGACAGAGAAACTAGCGAAGGCTTGCGCAAGTGCTGCGTGTTGGCCTGCGGGCGCGATGACGACCAGACCGATACCCATGTTGAAGACGCGATGCATCTCTTCCTCGCCGATCCGGCCGAGCTGTTGAAGCCACATAAAAATTTCCTGCGGCTTCCAAGCCGTGCGATCGATGACGGCTCCGAGACGTTCAGGCAGAATGCGAGGTGTGTTTTCGATCAAGCCACCGCCAGTGATGTGCGCCATGCCTTTGATCGGGATATTCGCGTCGAGTGCGCGGCGGATCGCGACGACGTAGTTCCCGTGCGGTTCCAGCAGCGTGTCGGCGAGGTTTGCGCCGTTTAGCTCAGGGCGGGCTTCGTGGATGTCGAATTTGTTGATCTCGAACAGCAGCTTGCGCGCAAGCGACCATCCGTTCGTGTGCAGGCCGGTGGACGACACCCCATAGAGCACATCCCCTGCAACGATACTTGCGCCGGTCAGGAGTTTCGAGCGATCCACGACGCCCGTAACGAAACCCACGACGTCGAGGTCGCCGGGAGCGTACACCGAGGGCATCTCGGCGGTCTCGCCCCCGACCAGCGCGATGCCGGATTCTTCGCACGCCGCGGACATCCCGCGAACGAGCTCTTCGACAATCCCGGGCTCGACCTTGTGCAGGCCGAGATAGTCGAGGAACGTGAGCGGCCGCGCGCCCATCACAGCGATGTCACCCGCCACCGCGGCAACGAGATCGCGGCCCAGGTTCTCGTAACGCCCAGCCATCACGGCGACGAGCGTCTTCGTACCGACGCCATCGGTGCTCTGCACCATCACCGGATCGGCCATGCCCTCGATGGCGTCGCGCAGGCTGAAGAGCGAACCAAAAGCTCCGAGGCTGGTGAGCACGGCGGGCGAATGCGTGCGCGCGACGTGCGCCTTCATGCGGCGCACCGCTTCGTTTCCGGCTTCGATGTCCACACCGGCGGACTTGTAATCGATGGGCTGCTGTGTGTCAGGCATCAGTCATTAATCTTATGGGTTTGCTACTTCACCCATGCCCGCGCATTGTCGAAAACGCGCTGCCAGGGGCTGTGCTGGAGGGTGCGGGTCCAGGTGTGTTGCAGGCCGAGCGAGATGCGCTCGGGGTGCGGCATGATGATGAGCGCACGGCCGTCGGCTGAGGTGAGGGCCGCCGTTCCACCAGGCGAGCCCGACGGGTTGAGCGGATAATGCTGCGTCGGGCGGCCGTAGGTATCGATGTAGCGGACGGCGATGAACTCTGAGGGCGCGAGATGTGTGGCATGGCCTTCGCCGTGCGCGACGATGATGGGCGTGCGGGCGCCTTCCATGCCCGAGAGGAATATAGAGGCGGACGGTTGGACCTCGACCATGCAGAGGCGGGCCTCGTAACGCGAGGAGAGATTGCGGACAAAGCGCGGCCAGTGTTCCGCGCCGGGGACGAGATCGCGGAGCTGGGCCATCATCTGGCAGCCATTGCAGACGCCGAGCGAGAACGTATCCGGCCGCGCGAAGAAAGCAGCGAACGCGTCACGCAGTAGGTTATTGAAGACAATGGTCTTAGCCCAGCCGCTGCCTGCACCGAGCACATCGCCATAAGAAAAGCCGCCGCAGGCTGCCAGGCCGATGAAGCTGGAGAGGTCAGTGCGGCCGGCGAGCAGGTCGCTCATCGTGACGTCGACGCATTCGAAACCAGCCCGATCAAACGCCGACGCCATCTCGTACTGGCTGTTGACGCCCTGCTCGCGCAGGATCGCAACGCGGGGACTTGGCGAGGCTAAGATATGGAGAACAAACGCGTTCGCCGAGGTCGAAGGGACGTCGGCGAAGAGGCCGGGGCGGTCGGGGTCGTCGAGCAGGGCGAATTCCTGTGTGCGCACGCGGGGTTGTCGCGGAGCGAGGCGATATGGAAGGAGGTTTCCGACCAGATCTTGTGGAGCGTCGTGCGTTTATTGGTGTAGATATCGTCGCCGTTTTGGCTGACGAGCGATCGAGCTCGTTTGACCGGTTGTGCGGGCCGACGTGGGCTGTTAGCCCGGCGATTGGAGCGAATCGAGAATGCCTGCGCATCTGCCGCGCGGCACTTGAACGACGGCGCCCAGCTCTTCACTGAACAGGGACTTCAAATTGCCGCGCGAGGCGCCATCGCATGGAAGGCAATCTCGAGCCCGCAGTGTCCGGCGAAAGCCATCTCGGCGAGGTGGCGAACAGGCCGCCGTCGGAGCGGTCATGATAGGCAAGCAGTTTGCCAGCACGGTTGAGAGCCTGAACCTCGCGAAAAAAGGACGTCAAGACTTCTGGATTCGGGGCATCCGGTGTTTCGCCGTCCGTGATGTTGTAAGCCTGCGCGAGGACGGAGCCGCCCATGCGGTTGCGGCCTTCGCCGAGGTCGATGAGGATGAGTGTGCCTTCGGGCTGGAGCTGAGGAGTAAGTGTTCTTCTTACGTCAGTTACGGGGGCGAAGCCGGAGACGATGACCGAGAGCGGGGAGACAACGGCGCGCTGTTCGTTGTTTTCGCGCCAGCTCATCTTCATGGACATGGAGTCTTTGCCGACCGGGATGGTAAGTCCAAGCGCTGGACAGAGTTCCATGCCGAGGGCATGCACCGCGTCGAAGAGCTTTTCGTCTTCGTTTCCAATGCCTGCGGCGGCCATCCAGTTGGCCGAGAGCTTAATGTCGGAGATTCTGTTTATCGGTGTACCCGCAAGATTTGTAATGACTTCGCCAAGAGCCATCCGGGCGGAAGCAGGGGCGTTCGTGACCGCGAGAGGTGTGCGCTCGCCGATGGCCATCGCTTCGCCAGCTAAGCTGTTGAAAGAACGTAGTGTTACGGCGCAGTCGGCGACCGGAACCTGCCATGGGCCGACCATCTGATCCTGAACGGTGAGGCCGCCTACGGAGCGGTCACCAATGGTGATGAGGAAGGATTTTGAAGCGACCGCGGGCATGCGGAGAACCCGCTGCACAGCGTCTTCCACAGAGATTTCCGGGGGGATTTCCACAGAGTCGAAGTGCGAAATCGAGCTGTTTTGAGTGCTTTTAAGCGGGTTTTGAGCGGTTTTGGAGGGGTCAATTTTTGGGTTTCTTGCGGTCTATTCTTCGTTCCATTTTGGGAGGTTTCCCAAAAAGGAGCTGTTGGGGCAGATCGATGGGACGAGTTTCCCCATTTGGGTCTGACGAGTTGATGAGGACAATTTCGAGTTCTTCGGTCGCGTGGCCGGCAACGGCGAAGGGGCAGCGCTCGCGTTCGCAGATGTTTTGCCACAGCGGGAGGTGTTCGGGTGGGAGCGCGAGGACATAGCGCTCCTGGGCTTCGTTGCACCAGATTTCGAGCGGCGAGAGGCCGGCTTCGGCCTGCGGGATGGCGGCGAGGTCGAAGACGCCGCCGACGCCGCCGTCCTTGACGAGTTCTGGGAAGGCATTGGAGAGGCCGCCGGCGCCGACGTCGTGGATCGAGATGATCGGATTGCTGTCTCCGAGCTGCCAGCAGCGGTCGATGACCTCCTGGCAGCGGCGCTCCATCTCGGCGTTGTCGCGCTGGACGGAGGCGAAGTCGAGGTCGGTATTTTTTTCTGCGGATGACTGGCTGGAGGCAGCGCCGCCGCCCAGGCCGATGAGCATCGCGGGGCCGCCGAGGACGATGAGGAGATCGCCCGGGCGGATGGGGCGCTTCTTGACGTGCTCGACGCGGATGTTGCCGAGGCCGCCGGCGAGCATGATCGGCTTGTGATAGCCGAAGGTTGTGCCTTCGTGATCTTGCTCGTAGGTGCGGAAATAGCCGCAGAGGTTGGGGCGGCCGAACTCGTTGTTGTAGGCGGCGGCGCCGAGCGGGCCCTCGATCATGATGTCGAGCGGAGAAGCGATGTGTGCGGGGCGGCTGGGTGTGCGCTCCCAGGGCTGGGGCGATTGCGGAAGGTTGAGATTGGACACGGTGAAGCCGCACAGGCCGGCTTTGGGTTTTGCGCCGCGGCCGGTCGCGCCCTCATCGCGGATCTCGCCGCCGGCCCCGGTCGCGGCGCCGGGCCACGGAGATATAGCGGTGGGGTGGTTGTGGGTCTCGACCTTGCAGAGGATGTCGATCTCTTCTTCGTGCGCGGTGAAGATGTTGGTCTGGGGGTCAGGGCTAAAACGCGAACCGGAGCCGCCGCGAATGACCGCAGCATTGTCGCGGTAGGCGGAGAGAACGTTCTCGCTGGAGTGCTCGTAGGTGTTGCGGATCATCGCGAAGAGGGATTTGTCCTGCGGAACTCCGTCGATGGTCCATGACGCGTTGAAGATTTTGTGGCGGCAGTGTTCGCTGTTGGCCTGGGCGAACATGTAGAGCTCGACGTCGGTGGGATTGCGGCCCAGAGCGGTGAACTCGCGGACGAGGTAGTCGATCTCGTCGGGCGCGAGGGATAGGCCGAGGGTGCGGTCGGCCTGGCGGATGGCATCGGCGCCGCGATTGAGGACGTTTATTGTGGTGAGGGGCTTGGGCGTGTGCTCTGCGAAGAGCTTACGGAGTTCACCGAGGCCGCCGAAGAGGACAGTCTCGGTCATGCGGTCGTGCAGGGCGGGGAAGCATGGCTGCGTGTTTTGGGAGCCGTTGATCTGGATCACGCGGATGCGCTCGATGCGCTGCGCGTTGGTGAAGCCGGTGTTGAGGAGGATGTCTGTAGCTTTGCTGGACCAGGGCGACTGCGTGCCGATGCGCGGAGCGACGAAGATTGCGGGGTCGGGAAGCGGAGTGTCGGTGAGCTCGAGGAGGTCGGCGAGGCGCTGGTGATTGAGCGGGCCGGCGGCGGTGATGAGGTAGAGGAAAAAGGCGTGGACGCCGGTTACAGCGGGGTCGATGGCGCGAAGGCGCGCGGTGAGGCGATCGGCTTCGAAGCCCGTGAGTGCAGTTGGGCCGGAGAGCGCGAGCAGCCGGGGCTCGCTGATTTCGGGGGGAAATTGGAGGGCGGCGCCGGGCATCGTGCGAACGGTTCCTTGGGGCGGAGGCCCCATGCTGGTTTCATTCGTGAGGTTGCAGTGGTTGGCGAACGGGGCTCGCGTGGTGACATAGATAGTGTACGTGGGGGAAGAAGGTTAGTGGCCGGTTGAGAAATGGCCGGGTCACTCGCCACAGCCGACTTATCGCGACGGGTGCTGCGGTGGATGAATGAATCGGCGATTTGTCACGAATTGAGAAC
This sequence comes from uncultured Acidobacteriaceae bacterium, assembly GCA_963762465.1. GTDB lineage: Bacteria > Acidobacteriota > Terriglobia > Terriglobales > Acidobacteriaceae > Granulicella. The sequence goes on from CAVXKS010000006.1 coordinate 64,308, forward strand.
CGCTCCTGCCGAGCCCTGCGCTTTTTCACGGATCAGATTTGGGCCGCGTAGCGGAGGTTCTGACAAGGCTCTATCGTATGATGGGCGAAATAGAGGACAAATGGCCTTCACTCGGAATCCGGGCAGATTCGCGGGTTTGCTGTATGTCCTGACGTCCATGGTGGGATTCTTCGCGATGGGCTATGTTCCCGACCATCTGATCGTCCACGGGAACGCAGCGGCAACGGCCAGCAACATCGCGGCACACGAGACGCTCTTTCGCTTTGGGATTGCCGGCCAACTGGTAGGGCAGGCCGCCTTTCTATTTGTGGCTCTTGCGTTGTTCAAGCTGCTGGAAGGGGTCAACCGATGGCACGCCACGATGATGGTGGTCCTGATCGCGGTTTCGATCCCGATCGCGTTCGTCAATGAGCTGAATTCACTGGCTGCCCTGGCGCTTGTCCATGGTGCCGACTTTCTTTCCATCGTCGACAAACCTCAGCGGGACGCCTTGGCCATGCTGTTCCTGAACATGCATGGGCGCGGCTTGGTGGTTGCCGAATTGTTTTGGGGGCTTTGGCTGTTTCCGCTCGCGCTGCTGGTATACAGGTCCCGATTCCTGCCGCGATTTCTCGGACTCTGGCTTGCTCTTGCCGGGGCGGCGTGGGTCTTGCTGAGCCTGGTAAGCATACTGCTCCCGGAATATCAGGACAGGGTCTACAGGTACAGCCAGCCCGCGATTATTGGGGAGATTGTGTTCATGTTCTGGCTATTGATTCGGGGCGGTAAGCCACCGGGCCTGGCTGCCAGGGCTTCGGCGTCTGCATAGCTGTCTGTCGCAGCAGGAGCGCGGTTTTAACGGTCATTTCGAATTTGGCGGCCACAGGCGGGGGGCCTGCATTGCCGGCATGCGGCCTTTATCGACGTGACCAGATACAATCTGGAGCAATTGAGAAATACCAAGAGATACCGGTTTTTCAGGGTTTGCGACAGCGGGACTCGAATTCCTCCGACCTCGCGGTCATGGGGTTCGCACCCGCGCGATGTGGTCAATGTGCAGATGCTGTTCCGATACGAAGGGGAGAGTGTGGCTGAATCGCGAGTTTTCAGGCAGTACGTTCGAGAAGGACATTGCCGGCGGACCTTCAGGAGTGCAGTGAGACGCGGCCTTATAGCGGCGATTGTCGCTTTGTTAGGAGCGAGTTTTGCTTCAGCGCAGAGATCGGACGATTCCCTTGCGCGCGGATTTCAGCAACCTCCGGAGAGCGCGAAGCCGCGGGTCTGGTGGCACTGGATGAATGGGAACGTCACAAAAGACGGAATTAAAGCCGACCTGGAATGGATGAACCGTGTGGGAATCGGAGGTTTCCAGAACTTCGATGCCTCTTTGGGCACGCCGCAGATCGTTCAGAAACGGTTGGTCTACATGACACCGGAGTGGAAGGACGCGTTCCGATACGCAACCACGCTGGCTGATGAACTGGGGCTGGAGATGGGGGTTGCGAGCTCCGCGGGATGGAACTTATCAGGCGGGTCGTGGGTACTGCCTGCACACGGGATGAAGAAGTTTGTGTGGTCTGAGACCGAGATCAACGGTGGCGACGCGTTTCATGGAGTGTTGAAGAGGCCGCCTTCGAACGCGGGCCCCTTTCAAAACATTCCGTCGAACAGGACGGCGCCGGACTTCTACCGAGATAGCGAGGTGTTTGCGTATCGACTGCCTGCGAACGCCGCGGCGGTTCATGATTTGCCGAGGGTTGCATCGAGCGGCGGGCATTTCGATCTGGCAACGCTTAGCGATGGCGATCTCACAAACGCGACATTGCTCCCGGCCGCAGCGCCCAATGAGACGTCGTGGATTCAATTTGAATATTCCGAGCCGCAACGGATTTGCGGACTGAGCATCACGTTCGTGTTCAAGAGCGGCGAAGAGCACCGGGTTATGGCTCAAACGAGAGTGGCGGTCGAGGCAAGTGACGATGGCCAGGATTTTCATTTCGTCGCGGACGTTCCATGGGCATTGGCACAATTTCCGGCGCGCACGATTGCATTTCCTGCAGTCACTGCGAAGTTCTTTCGGGTTACTTTCAAAGCGCCTCCGCAAGAGAGTGCCGCTGTCGGAGCGCGCATCGCTGAACTGGCGTTTCGATCCGACATGCCGATTAATCGATTCGAAACAAAAGCGGCGTTCGGTCGAGAAGGCAACTTACTCTATGTGGCGACGCCGCCGGCCGAAGCTGGAGACGCGATCCGGAAATCCGATGTTGTGGATCTAACAGCTAAGATGCAGCCGGATGGCACGCTCGATTGGACACCGCCGCCGGGACGCTGGGTGGTGGTGCGGCTTGGCTATTCACTTATCGGCATAATGAATAACCCTGCCGAACCGGAGGCCACCGGGCTCGAGGTCGATAAGCTGAGCTCTATATATGTGAGGGAATATTTCGAGAGGTTCCTGGCTAACTTGAATGACGCGACTGGCGGCTTGATGGGGAAGCGCGGGCTCAAGTATGTCGTCACCGATAGCTGGGAAGATGGAACGCAGAACTGGACGGACGACATGTTCGCTGAGTTCAAGGCGCACCGAGGCTACGACATGCTTCCCTGGATGCCGGTGCTGACAGGGCATGTGGTCGAAAGCTCTGCGGCGAGTGACCGCTTTCTTTATGACTTTCGACAGACTTTATCCGATCTCGTCGTAGAGAACCATTACGACCAACTCACCGCCATCCTGCATGCGCGGGGTATGGGGCGCTACTCCGAGTCGCACGAGCAGAGCCGCTCCTTGATCGCCGATGGCATGGAAGTGAAGCGAACCGCTGATGTTCCGATGGGCGCAATGTGGGTTCCGGATGGCGGTCCTACCCGCGATGCCGACATCCGGGAATCGGCTTCAGTAGCCCATATTTACGGGCAGAACCTGGTAGCGGCCGAGTCGTTCACGACGTCCGTTGGACCATGGACGTGGTCGCCCGAAACGCTGAAGCCGGCTGCCGACAGGGAACTGGCGATGGGTCTCAACCGATTTGTGATTCACACCTCGGTGCACCAGCCGCTGGATGATAAGGTGCCTGGGCTTGGGCTGGGAATGTACGGGCAGTGGTTCAACCGGCATGAGACGTGGGCGGAGCTGGCAAAACCCTGGATGACTTACCTGGCGCGGAGCTCGTATTTGCTCCAGCAGGGGACGTTTGTGGCCGACGTGGCGTATCTGTATGGCCAAGACGCCAACATCACGCAACTATTCGCTGTTCAAGGGCCGGACGTGCCTGCAGGGTACAACTTCGATTACGTCAACAGCGATGTTGTCCTGCATCGACTGATCGTGAAGAACGGACGGATAGTAACTCCGGGAGGCACCAGCTATCGTGTGCTGGCGCTCGATCCGAGTACGCGCCGGATGACGCTGCCGGTGCTGCGGAAGCTCCGTGACCTTGTGAATGATGGCGCGGTTATCGTCGGCCCAAAGCCGATGGATAGTCCCAGCCTGAGCGACGAACAGGCCGAATTCAAGAGGATCGCGGGTCAACTCTTCGGCTCAGGAACGGGCGATCACAGCTATGGGAAAGGTAGAGTGCTGGCAGGACAAACACTCGCCGAAGCACTGCGGAAGCTGACGGTGGCGCCGGACTTCCAGGTCAGGGAACAACAGGCCGGCACGAACTTATTGTTCACGCACCGGCGTATCTCTGACGGCGAGATCTACTGGGTGGATAACAGGGACAACCGAGCCGAGACGGTCAATGTTGGATTTCGCGTCACAGGCAAGGCTCCGGAGTTGTGGCATGCCGATAGTGGCAAAATCGAACCGGCATCGTACCGTATCGCAGACGAGCGCACTCTCGTGCCGCTCCGGCTTGCAGCCAATGAAGCCGTGTTCGTGGTGTTTCGCAGGAAGGCAGAGGTGCGGTCGCGAAACATACCGCTGCCGATGGAGACGAACGTTTCCGGCATTGAGGGACCCTGGAAGGTGCAGTTTCAATCAGGCCGCGGAGCGCCTGCAGAGGCGAACTTTGAAAAACTGATTTCCTGGACACAGAGCAACGATTCTGGAGTGAAATATTTCTCCGGGACTGCGACCTATTCGAAGTCGTTCCAGGCTCCAGCGATGTGGTTCAAGACTGGTGCGCGGCTATGGATGGATCTCGGGGATGTGAAGAATATTGCGGAGGTATCGGTGAACGGCAAAGACCTCGGGATTGTTTGGAAGCCGCCGTTCCGGATGGATGTGACCGGAATCATGAAGCCGGGCACGAACACGGTGGAAATCCAGGTGACGAATCTCTGGGTGAACCGCCTGATCGGCGATCAACAGCCGGGTACGACCACGAAGTACACGTATACGACGAGACCGTTCTACGGCGCTGAGTCTCCTCTGCTGCCGTCCGGCCTTCTCGGACCGGTGCGGATCGTGCGGTCCGATGCGTGGGGCTCGCCTCTGAGACAATGAGACAGTCCAAGGCATGCAGCACGGTAGCGTCGCCCTGAGTCTGCGGGAGCGTGTGCAGTGCGCATCCAAGTGTTCTTTCAATTCGTCACGGAGTCCCAGCCGTCAGCCTGCACTGGCATTGAAGATGGCGTGACTGATCTCCTTCTTCCTTCGAAGGGCGATTTTGTGGCACATACAGATGTGGGTGGGAAACAGTTTTCGGGAAGAGTCACCGAGCGAAGGTTTTCCTACGATATTCCGGCGGGGATAGATGTTGATGGAATCGTGACAGTCACGTTGTTACTGGAACGTCCTCATTAACACTGGGCTGTGTTTACATGTGGGCGGAGAGATTGCGGGTGATGTGGGTGTCGACGTCCTGGTTGCGCCGGGTAGCGTCGTTGCGCTGCTTCTCGAGGGTTTCGAGGTAGGCGGCGGTGACGTCGCCGGTGACGTAGGTGCCGTCGAAGACCGAGGTGTCGAAGTGGGTGAGGCCGGGGCAGACCTCGGTGATGGAGCTCTTGAGGTCGGCGAGGTCCTGGAAGATGATGCCGTCGGCGCCAATGTTTTTCGCGAGCTGGTCGATGGTTTTGCCGCTGGCGATGAGCTCGGAACGCGCGGGCATGTCGATGCCGTAGACGTTTGGGTAGATGACGGGCGGCGCGGCGGAGCAGACGTAGACGTTTTTGGCGCCGAGCTCGCGGCACATGGCGACGATCTCTTTGATCGTGGTGCCGCGGACGATGGAGTCGTCGACGAGCAGGACGTTTTTGCCGGCGAACTCCTGCGGGATGGGGTTGAGCTTGCGGCGGATGGAGGATTCACGCTGCGCCTGGCCGGGCATGATGAAGGTGCGGCCAACGTAACGGTTGCGCACGAAGCCTTCGCGGTAGGGAAGGTTGAGTCGGTTGGCGATCTCGAGCGCGGCGGTGCGGCTGGTGGAAGGGATCGGGACGACGACATCGAGAGGGATGTTGGCCCACTCGCGGCGGATCTTCTCGGCGAGCTTGATGCCCATGTTGATGCGGCACTGGTAGACGGAGGCGCCGTCGAGGACGGAGTCGGGGCGCGCGAGGTAGACGTACTCGAAGAGGCAGGGAGCTTTTTCGTGCGCGAGGGCGGACTGGTGCGTGTGAAGCTGGCCGTTCATGTCGATGAAGACACACTCGCCGGGCTGGACATCGCGCTCCAGCGTGAAGCCGGCGACCTGGAGCGCGACGCTCTCGGAGGCGATCATGTACTCCTTGGATTGGCCGGAGAAGAGGCCTTCCTTGCCACGGGAGCCAAAGACGAGCGGACGGATGCCGTAGAGATCGCGGAAGCCGAGGAGGCCGACGCCGGAGATCATGGCGACGACGCTGTAGCCGCCTTTACAGCGGCGATGAACTTCTTCTACGGCGGCGAAGATGTCTTCGGGTGTGGGGCGGGCGGCGCGGTGCTGAGTAAGGGCGTGGGCGAAGACGTTGAGCATGACCTCGGAGTCCGAGGTGGTATTGAGGTGACGGAGGTCGCGCTCGAAGATGCTCTCGACGATCTCGGCGACGTTGGTCAGGTTGCCGTTATGCGCGAAGACGATGCCGTACGGGGAGTTGACGTAGAAGGGCTGCGCTTCGGCGACGGAGCCGCAGCCGGCTGTCGGATAGCGCACATGGCCGATGCCGGCGTTGCCTAGCAGCTTGGCCATGTTGCCGGCGTCGAAGACGTCAGTGATGAGGCCGTTTCCCTTGTGAAGATAGAAGCGGTCTTCAAACGATGTGGCGATTCCGGCTGCATCCTGACCGCGGTGCTGCAGCATGGATAGAGCGTCGTAGATGACTTGACCGACCGGTTGGTGTCCGAAGACACCGACGATGCCGCACATTTTCCCTCGCCGCCCCGTGCCCGTGAAACCAGCGCGTGTTTCTATTTTATTTGTTTTCGCCGATATGTGCAGAGCGACGGTTGGCTGCGCGACAGAAGGTTGGGTCTGCCACCAAATGCTTGTTCTGCATGATCTCTGTCTGCCGCGAAAGTTGTACGCCGATGCGAGAAATCAACACTTAGATGCCTATCGAATATCCACACGTGCTAACGAAACGCACGGGCTGAGGTCTCAAACAAAAACGCAGCGAACGACATGAGCCTTGCGGCGGAGTTTCCTGGCTCGAGTAGCAGCAATAGCATTCTGACCCTGGCTGGATCCAAGAGGGAATCGGCTTAATCCAGGTGCGACCCAACTTTGTGCCTTCGGCATGAAGCGGGATAGCTGTTGTCCGAAATGTGTCGTGCGTCGTGTTTGCAGCGAAAGGAACCGATGTAGCGAATGTTTTTTATTGCTGATCTTTTGAAGCGTCCGGCCCGTCGTGTAGCAGATCGAAGCACCACACCAAAGTCGACAGCGCTATATACCGACCGCGAAGTTGTATCGGGAAATGGCGAGTATGCATTCCATACCCCCACGCGCGATTGCTGTACTGGCTCCACTGCCCATCGACCAACTCCGCTTTTTGCTGTCCGGAGCCGTCGCTGGGCTTTGATGTCAGAGGTTGGAATGGATAATAAGTTTTTCGCCAAGGTTGCAGCGCTCGGATTTGCTATCAGCCTGTTGTGCTCCGGTTGTGGGTCCGGAGTGACGGTCCTGGCATTGGTGAGCCCGACAATCAACCAGGTTTCGCCGCAGGTGGTTACGGCAGGCACACAGAACGTTACGGTGACAGTGCAGGGCGCGAATTTTGAGTCGCAGGCCTCGCTGACGGTGAACGGCACGGCGATGCCGACGACGGTAGTGAATTCAACGACTATCGCGGCGAAGATCAGCGGGAGCGCGCTGGCGCAGCCGGCGGTTGCGCAGTTGCAGGTGCGGAATACGAATGGCGGGTCTTCGAATCAGGTTCCGCTGACGGTGACAAATCCAGTGCAGGGCGGCAACTCGTTGTCCATTACGACGACAGATCTTCCGAGTGCCCAGGTCGGGACTGCATACAACGTGACGTTCACGGCGACTGGTGGCACGGCGCCGTACGCGTGGGCCGTTTCCTCGGGAACGCTGCCTGCAGGGCTGACGCTTTCGAGTGCAGGCGTGCTGTCGGGAACACCGTCGACGAGCGGAACGTCGAGCTTTGCGATTACGGCTACGGATTCGAGCTCACCGCAGTTGACCAAGACGATCACCTTCTCGATTGCGGTCACGCCGGTGGCGACTGCGCCGCCGACTTTGAGCATCAGTTCGGCTACGCTGGCCGCGGCGCAGGCTGGAGCGACATACAACGCGACGCTGAGCGCGACCGGTGGAACGCCGGGCTACACGTGGTCGATTTCGTCGGGCAGCCTGCCGGCGGGCCTGAGCCTGTCGAGCGGCGGTGTGATCTCGGGCACGCCGACGACGACTGGCATATCGAATTTTACGGTTGTAGTGAAGGACAGTGGATCGCCTGCCCAGACAGCTTCCATCTCGGCGTCGGTGACGGTGGCGCCGCCGGGACTGAACATCACGACTGGGGCGCTTGCCGCCGGACAGATCGGCGCACCGTACAGCGGATCGCTGAATGCGATCGGCGGAACGCCGAATTACACGTGGTCGATTTCGTCGGGCAGCCTGCCGGCGGGCCTGAGCCTGTCGAGCGGCGGTGTGATTTCGGGCACGCCGACGACGACTGGCATATCGAATTTTACGGTTGCGGTGAAGGACAGCGGATCGCCTGCACAGACGGCTTCGGTCTCAGAGTCGGTGACGGTCGCGCCGGCGGGGCTGAACATCACGACGGGGGCGCTTGTCGCCGGACAGATCGGCGCACCGTACAGCGGATCGCTCAACGCAATAGGCGGAACGCCGAATTACACGTGGTCGATTTCGTCGGGCAGCCTGCCGGCAGGTCTCAGCCTGTCGAGCAGCGGTGTGATTTCGGGCACGCCGACGACGACTGGCGTATCGAATTTTACGGTTGCGGTGAAGGACAGCGGATCGCCTGCGCAGACGGCTTCAGTATCAGAGTCGATCGCCGTGACCCCCGCGGCACTGAACATCACGGCTGCGGCGCTTGCCGCCGGACAGATCAATACTTCGTACAGCGGAGCGCTGAGCGCCACCGGCGGAACGCCAGGGTACACGTGGTCGATTTCGTCGGGCAGTTTGCCAGCTGGTTTAACGATGTCGAGCGGTGGCGTGATCTCGGGCACACCGACCGCGACGGGCACATCGACGTTCACGGTTGCGGTGAAGGACAGCGGATCGCCCGCACAGACGGTTTCGGTGCAAGAGTCGATCCTCGTGGTCCCGCCGGGGCTGAACGTCACGACCAGTTCGCTTGGAGCGGCGCAGATTGGAAGCTCGTACAGCGCCGCGCTGAGCGCGATCGGGGGAACGCCGAGCTATACGTGGTCGGTTTCATCGGGCAGTCTGCCGGCGGGCCTGAGCCTCTCGAGCGGCGGCGTTATTTCGGGTTCGCCGACAGCGACGGGTACATCGACGTTCACGGTTGCCGTGAAGGACGGCGGATCACCTGCGCAGACGGCGTCATCGCAGGAGTCGATCACCGTCTCTGCGGCTACGCTGGCGATCACGAGCACGAGTTTGGCGGCGGCAACGAATGGCAGCTCTTATGGCGCGACACTGAACGCGACGGGCGGAACGCCGAGCTACACGTGGTCGGTTTCATTGGGCAGTCTGCCGGCGGGCCTTAACTTGTCGAGCGGAGGTGTGATTTCGGGTACGCCGACAACGACGGGCACATCGACGTTTACGGTTGCGGTGAAGGACAGCGGATCGCAGACCGCGACGGCGCAGGAGTCGATTACGGTGTCTGCACCGGGGCTGGCGATTACGACTACGAGTCTGGCGGCGGCAACGAATGGCGGATCGTACACCGCGCCGCTGAGCGCGACGGGGGGAACGCCGAGCTACACGTGGTCGATTTCGTCGGGCAGTCTGCCGGCGGGCCTCAACTTGTCCAGCGGAGGTGTGATTTCGGGTACGCCGACCGGGACGGGTACATCGAAGTTTACGGTTGCGGTGAAGGACAGCGGATCGCAGACGGCGACGGCGCAGGAGTCGATTACCGTGTCTGCAGCAGGGCTGGCGATTACGACGGCGAGCCTGGCGGCAGGAACGAATGGCAGCTCTTATAGCGCGACGGTGAGCGCGACGGGGGGAACGCCCAGCTACACGTGGTCGATTTCGTCGGGCAGTCTGCCGGCGGGTCTGACGTCTGTCGAGCGGCGGTGTGATTTCAGGTACGCCGACAGCGACGGGCACATCGACGTTTACGGTTGCGGTGAAGGATAGCGGATCGCAGACGGTGACGGCGCAGGAGTCGATTACGGTGTCTGCAGCAGGGCTGGCGATTACGACGACGAGCCTGGCGGCAGCAACGAATGGCAGCTCTTATAGCGCGACGCTGAGCGCGACGGGTGGAGCGCCCAGCTACACGTGGACGATCTCGTCGGGCAGTCTGCCGGCGGGTCTCAGTCTGTCGAGCGGCGGTGTGATTTCAGGTACGCCGACGGCGACCGGCACGTCGACGTTCACGATTGCGGTGAAGGATAGCGGATCGCAGACGGCGACGGCGCAGGAATCGATTACGGTGTCTGCAGCAGGGCTGGCGATTACGACAACGAGCCTGGCGGCAGGAACGAATGGCAGCTCTTATAGCGCGCCGCTGAGCGCGACGGGTGGAACACCGAGCTACACGTGGACGATTTCATCGGGCAATCTGCCGGCGGGTCTCAACTTGTCGAGCGCAGGTGTGATTTCGGGAACTCCGACGGCTACGGGAACCTCGACGTTTACGGTTGCGGTAAAGGATGGCGGATCGCAAACGGCGACGGCGCAGGAGTCGATCACGGTAGGTGCAGCAGCGAGCAAACTGACGATTACGTCGACCAGTCTCGGGGCGGCGCAGACGGGAAGTTCGTACAGCACGACGCTGAGCGCGACAGGGGGGACACCGAGCTACACCTGGTCCGTAACTGCGGGGAGTTTGCCCGCCGGATTGTCCATGTCGAGTACAGGTGTGATCTCGGGTACACCGACGGCCACGGCCAGCTCGAACTTTACGGTGACGGTGACTGACAACTCGTCGCCGGGGCAGACGGCTTCTGCGCAGGAGTCCATCTCAATCACGACTCCGCAGTTGACGATCACGACGTCGACTCTCAGCACTGGCACGAGTGGAGCAAATTACTCGGGATCATTAAGTGCTACTGGCGGAACTCCTGGTTATACATGGACGGTGTCTTCGGGCAGCTTGCCTGCGGGCTTGACCCTGTCGAGTGCGGGTGCGATCTCTGGCACTCCGACGACCACAGGAAGCTCGAGCTTCACGGTCACGGTAAGTGACAACGGATCTCCGGAGCAGACTGCTTCGGCCCAAGAGTCGATCACGATCGATTCGGCAACGGCGCCTCCGCCGCCGGGAACCGCGCAGGTTTATGTGTTCCCGCAGAGTCCGGTCGCGGTGCGTGGCTCTTATCAGACGGTCACGGCAATTGTTAACGGCGTAAACGATAAGACAGTCACCTGGACGAGCGATGGTGGGACGATCGTCGGTACAAATCCTTGTGCGGTGAATGAGCCGTGCACGGTGGCACTGTACTCAAACACGGCCGGCACCTATCACCTGACCGCTACGAGCAATGCGAACAACCAGGTAGTCGCAACCTCGACGATCACGTACGCGGCGTCGCCGACACCGAGAACCGATCATCCGCGCTTCCTTGTCACGTCAGATGAAGTCGCGTCGCTGCAGGCCAAGGCGAATGCGAATGATCCCATGTACCAGGCGATCAAAGGGATTGCAACGAATTATTACAACAACGATTCATCGATCTGGACCTTTTCAACCTGGAATGGGAGCGCGTGCACAGGAGGTTCGGGTCCAAGCTCAGATCAAAGCCAGAACTGGAAGGAGCTCGACGCCTGGTGGATGGCAGTGGTCTCTCTGCTGGACCCCAGCTCGGCCACGCGCAATCAGTTCGGATGCGCGGCCCGCGATATCTTTATCAATACCGCCGGGTATGTGATTTCAGGTGAGATCGCAGTCAACGGAAATCGAGCGGGTGACTCGGCGATGCAATTTGCGGTGACAGCCGACTACCTGATGGGTAATGGTTATCTGAGCACAACGGACCAAGCTACGGTCCGCCAGTACCTCTATCAAATCGAACAGTCTCAAATTGCCGGAGGCTACGGACAAATAGCGCCGATCGGTAACTATAACTCGCCGGCGCAGTTTGGCGCCTCGGGCGAATGGGCATCCAGCGGCATGCGCGCGTTTGGCAATAACTACACGAACGCTCGAATATTTCTGATGGCGACCGCAGCGCTAACCTTCAACGATACTGCAACGGATGACCCACCGCTGGCAAATACCTGTAACGCGACGCGTTATCAGGTTTGCCCGGATGGGACGGCTGGTTCGCTGCACGCGTACTGGACTTACGTGACGGGGGGAATGCTCTACCTGGAATGGGCACACATGGACGACCCGACGGTGGTGCAACAGGCATATAACGCGGTCTACAACAACCTGCCGTCAGTGCCTTCCTGCAACGCTCCCTGGACAGCCGTGACTGGAGCGACTGTACCGTGCATGGGGGACGGGCGCGGAGGTGAGGCGAGCGAAGGCTACATCTACGGCGGCTCACTCGCACATCTGCGCCGCGCAATGAACGCAATCCGCACGGCTGGATACGATGATCCGGCATTGTACGGACCACAGATGAGCCTCGGTACAACAAGCTATTGGGATCTCCACTATGTTTCGGATCTCAGCCTTATGACAGGTTTGAGCGGTGTCCCGAGCGAAACTTCGCGCTGGACCTTCGTCACGGACGGGGATTCGAATGCGAACTATGTATACCCATCGAACTTCGCGGCGGAAGCAACGATGTTGTCAGGGGACTCTTACGACGGAAGAACCGACCGTTCCTCCGGCCTTGCGTGGTTGATAGAGAACACCGCGTACGGAACGGCGACCGGCCAGGCTGGCGGATGTCAGTTCTACTGCGGAATCGATGCGGAACTGGGCAACGACTATGGTTCCGGAGTGGCTTTGGACCTTCTCCTGGCTCTTCCGGCCGCCGACCCGGTGACCAACAACCCGCCGGCGGATCCGCGGCCTTCGTTCCCAACGGACTGGTATGACGCGGGCAACCAGCACATTGTTACGCGCACGGGTGGGTGGACGACGGGAGCGAACACAATTTTCTCGTATTACTGCACGAACACACAGATTGATCACGAGCACGAATTCTGCGGTGGATTCGATCTTTATTCCAAGGGCGAGTACATCACGAAGGGACGGACGGAGTTCAACGACTATAACGACGCGTACAGCGTTACCTTAAACAAAAACACGATGGGCCTTATTCAATCGCCGGAAGAAACAACGTGTGCGTCCGACAACAGTTGCAGCTTCAGCTTCTGGCAGGCGGCCGCATTTGGAGGGCAATTCTGGCATGGCTACCAAGGGGGCCTGAACACGCTTTATCACTCCGAGTTGCCGAGCTATGTAGCAGCAATTGCGGAGGACCACAACGCATACAACGGTGGATGGGGAGGCTATGCGACTTATTACAGCGGGATCACCGCTGCATCGAGATCGCTGATCTACCTGCGGAATTCGAACCAGGTGATCACTTACGATCGCGGAGCTACGGGATCGAATGCCTGGGACAAAGCGACCTATCTTGTTTCGACGGGAAATCCAACGTTCAATGGGAATACCGCTTCATGGACTACCCGGTCGGGTAACCAAAAGGTGTTTTGGACGGCTCTGGAACCTACGACAGCCGCTCCACAGCTTGACACAATTTACACGGACGCGGATGCGGCAAATGACTGGGAAGTCTATGGGCGGATAAAAGCGGATGCGGGAATTGTCCCATCTGCACAATTCCTCAGCGTTCTGCAGTGGGGGCCGTCTAGTTTCTCGGGAATGTCGGCAACCAGAGTTGTCTCCTCTAACGGGACCAACTTCGAGGGCGCGCTGGTCGGATCCAGCCTGGTGATGTTCATGCAGAATTGGCCCGGAAGTCTTACAACCATGACCTATCCGGCATCCGGGGCGACGGCGCACTACATCTCCGACCTAACACCGAACACAACCTATGACATTTCTGCTGCAGGCGCACCAGCAACGGCAACGACAGACAATGCCGGGGTGCTGACGTTCAGTGCAACGGGAACAGGGAACGTGACAATCTCGCCTGCTCAGTAGAGCGACAAGGATGCTCTCTCCAATGCAGTTGCGGTTCGCACAACTGCAGGGAGGGAGCAGTCTTTTCCATGTCACGCGCTGAAATCGCCGTCCCGTGTTGCCATCTAACTTACTTCGCGCTCAGTCGGAATTACGCGTACCCGCCATCTTCAATCGTTAGTTTGCCAGTGAGGATACGGGTATAAGTGGCAATAACGTGCTCCAGGCGATGTTCGTGCTGGACCTTGTCCAATCCAGCCTTAGCGAGTCGTGTGCGCAGAGCTTCGTCCTGGATTAACTCTTCGATCGCTGCTTCCAAGGCAACGCTGGAACCAACCGGAGTCAGCAGCCCCGTGACGCCCGGAATGACGAGTTCAGGCAGGCCGCCTGTATCGCTGGCAACGACAGGGAGTCCTTTAGACATCGCCTCGAGCACTGCGAGCGGACATGCTTCCTGCCATAGCGAGGGCTGGCAATAAATATCGCTGGCATCCAGTACACCTGCCTTGACCGGTTCACTTATGATTCCTGGAAAATGGATCCGGCCGGAATGATCCATCCGGGACGCTGTCGCTCTATAACTGTCGAGCATTTCGCCGCCACCGACGAACAAAAAGTGCAACCGGGAATGCCGCGCCAACAGAACACGTGCCGCCTCAAGCGCGACATCTACTCCTTTGATCGGCACCATCCAGCAGACTTGCGTTACGACAATTGCGTCGTCAGGAATAGCTTGCTGTTCGCGAAACTTAGATCTCAGCTCGTTGTTCCGATTAACGATTTCGATACCGTTTCTAACGACAACATTGGGGGCGGTCGTCAATTTGAAGGCTGCGCCCGAGCGCCGAGTAAAATCCGCGACGCTGATGATTCCTGTGAGCGGCATCGTGAGGATTCGAGCAACGACTCTCTTGTCGATGCGCAGCGGCCGTGGAACTAGACCCTGCGCCCGTGAGGAGTGATCGTTGAAATAGATGCGTTCGGCGCCCGATAACTTCGCCAACCAGGGGAAAACTCGCATAACACTATGGAAGGCGTACATGAAGACTCGGGGGCGATGTCTCTTGAGTGCTTTCCAAAGTGGCTTGGCGGCTCCCCTGCCGAGCCCATCCTGGTTCGGAACACTCTCCAGAGTTATGAATGGCAGCCGCAGATATTGCTCTAACTCCGGGGGAGGGACGCCATCGAAACAGAGGACTGTATCCCAGCCGGCAGCGTCCATTTCGACACTTAGACCCCGCAGAAATCTCTCCATCCCACCGATCTTCGTAGAGCTCATTCCGAGAACAAACATCAGGCAAGGGCGCGTTCGAGGTTTCCCCATAGAGCTTTCCGAAAAAGTGAAGTGTTGCTCGCGTTAGCAAGCAATCTGACCTTGAATGCCAATGGCGACAGAGATGAAGATGCGGATCACCTGCTGCCGCAAAGTTAGCCTTCATTTGGCAATTTTGTTACGAAAGAACGTCAGGATATGATACATGATGTTGAGCTTACGGTCTAAACTCCGCGAATCAATACCCGCAGGGCGGGCTTACGTCTATTTCCAGCAGCTTAGCCAGCGCGCCTCCACTAAGCGGGCCGTCTTCTTCCCCGATCAGATGTATACAGGAACGGCCGGGGATCTGCGGGCCGTAGCTGTTGCACGCGAGCTGCGAAAGATGGGGTGGAGAACAATCGTGGTACCTCCATGGCTGGACCTGCCCACGCGACGAAAGATCATACATTCCGAGCCGAATGCTGTCTTATTCCTTCAGCAGTCAAGGCATCCCTTCAACAACCCGACTCTATATCCGGATAACCCCTGCGTGTTCGACGCCGACGATGCTGACATACTAAACAATCCCGAACAGGTTATCGCGTGCCTGACCGGAAGCGCCGCAGTGATTGCAGGAAGCGAGTTTTTGGCAGAAAAGTTTCGTTCTTACAATCGAAACGTCCGGGTGATCTGGACAGGAACGTACATCAAAAGGCCGAAGGGGGCGCATTCGACATCCGGTAGTCCAACTTTGGTTTGGGCGCAAGGTAATCCGTTCGACTATCCCCATGAGGCTGATTTGATGCTGGAGTTATGGACCAAACTGGCCGAATCGGCCCTTCAGTTCAGCGTCGCGGTGTATTCATCGGAACCTGAACGTGTTGCCGATTGGCTTGCCCCATTGCATCAACTGGGTATTTCGCATCAGGCCCGCCCGCGAATGCGCTACAGGGAGTTCGTTGCGTCACTCTGCGGAGCTGCAATCGGTTTGCAGCCGATATGTACAACCTTTCCGTACAGTCGAGGCAAGTCATTCGGGAAGGTTCTCGCCTATATCAGTGCGGGTCTTCCTGTTGTCGCCTCTGACGAAGTGGACCACGCACGGTTCTTCCGGAATCAAGAGAATGGATTGCTGGTTCGTACTCTTGAGGATTGGGTGAATGCATGCAAATTGTTGCTGATGCAACCTGACTTGAGAAAGCGAATCGCGGAAACAGCATATGAGGATCTCGGGCGCGAGCTTAGTACGCGAGCGGCTGCTGAAAAGGTGCGTATAGTTCTCGACGGGGTTATACTCAACCGGACTGACGGGCCATCCAGTCGACGACCGCAATCCGTGTAGTCATCACCTAGTCAGGTGTGTTCTTGAGGTGCTTCCATGCGAAGCTTACATCGGTCCTATTTCTGAGTGAGCGGTGACAATGAAAAAAATCACGTTCGTCGTTCTTTGTCTTGTTTGCAATGTAGCGATTGCACAGAGAGTCTTCGTTTACCCGCGAGCTGTAGTCGCTCCGAGAGGAACTTATCAGACAGTCACGGCTTTCGTCACGGGAGTTAACAACGACACTGTGACCTGGAGTGCTTCAGGTGGGAAGATCGTTGGAATCAACCCGTGCACTGCAAACGAGCCATGTACCGTGGCTCTCTTTGCCGATCAGCCCGGTAAATACGTTCTGAAGGCCGTTAGTAATGCGGATCACTCACTCTCCGCAGAATCAGAAATTACGATTACACCTTCGCCCGATCCGGTGAAGTTCCATCCCCGGCTTGTCCTTACGCCCGATATGGCAGCGCAACTGAGGACAAAAAGCACATCAGGGAACGAGGCATACCAAAGCATTCGAGAGAGGGCGAAGGTCGCCTTGCAGCACGATAACGCGGTCTGGAGCTGGACGTGTCATGGAGGGTCAGGCCAACCCAGCTCGGATCAGTCTCAGAATTGGAAAGAGCTGGACGCTAATTTGTTCGCCATTCTTTCGGAAGTTGCACCCACGAAGCAGGAGCGAGATCAATGGGGATGTTATGGACACGATGTGTTCATGACTATGGCGAACTATGTGATTGCAGGCAAGCTGGATCTTAGCAAAGGGAACCATTGGTCCGACAGTGCGTGGGCGCTCACGCTTACTCCGGATTGGCTGATGGGCGGCGGCTATATCTCAAGCGCGAACGACCTGACAGCGATGCGTGCCTATTTCGCAAAAATTGCTTACCAGCAAGTTAATAATATCTATAACGGCGCACAGGCCGTAATTGGGAAATACAACAGTCCGGCTCAATTCAACGAGGCGAGTGAATGGAGCACAACGAATATGCGAGCGATGGGGAACAACTATACCCAAAGCCGCATGTTGTACCTGGTTGCGGCGGCGCTGACCTTCAACGACGACCCCACTGACGATCCGCCGCTGACGAACTCCTGCGCGGCGACTCGTTATCAGGTCTGTCCGGATGGAACAGCGGGTTCACTCCATGCATATTGGAGCTATGTCACGGGAGGCATGCTGTACAAGGAATGGGCGAATATGGAAGACCCGGCCGTTGTTCAGCAGGCATATAACGGGGCATATAAGAACCTTCCGTCGCAACCGAAATGCAATACGCTGTGGCATACGCCGATCCCATGCATTGGAGGCGCGCGTGGGGGGGAATCCAGCGAAGGCACTATCTACGGCGGAGCCCTGGCGTCGCTGCGCCGTGCAATGGATGCGGTTCATACAGCGGGATATGACGATCCGTTTCGCTATGGTCCGCAGATGAGCATTGGGACGATGAGTTATTGGGATCTGCGCGTTGTGGGCGATCTGACCTTATTAACAGGACTGAGCGGTGCACCGAGCGAGGCGTCGCGATGGAACTTCCTGACTAATGGAGATTCGAACACCTACTTCGTTTATCCGTCGAATTACGCGCTTGAGGCGACAATGTTGACGACGGACTCCTATGTGGGACGGACAGATCGAACCTCCGCACTTGAGTGGATAGTGAAGAACACGGCGTTTGGCATGGTCAATGGAAAAACAGGCAATTGCAAATTTTATTGCGGCCTCCCAGCGGAGATTGGAAATGACTATGGGTCAGCTGTTGCCCTGGATCTGATGCTCTCGGCACATGGGGCCAAGATAGACACTGCACCAGCGGATCCGCGGCCTTCGTTTCCAACGGACTGGTATGACGCGGGCAACCAGCACATTGTTACACGCACGGGTGGGTGGACGACGGGAGCGAACACAATTTTCTCGTATTACTGCACGAACACACAGATTGATCACGAACACGAATTCTGCGGTGGATTCGACCTCTATTCCAAGGGCGAGTACATCACGAAGGGACGGACGGAGTTCAACAACTATAACGACGAGTACAGCGTTGCCTTGAACAAAAACACGCTCGACCTTATTCAATCGCCGGAAAGAACAACGTGTGCGGCCAACAACAGTTGTAACTTCACTTACTGGCAGGTAGCCGCATTTGGAGGGCAATTCTGGCATGGCTACCAAGGGGGCCTGAACACGCTTTATCACTCCGAGTTGCCTAGCTATGTAGCAGCAATCGCGGAGGACCACAATGCATACAACGGTGGATGGGGAGGCTATGCGACTTATTACAGCCGGGATCACCGCTGCATCGAGATCGCTGATCTACCTGCGGAATTCGAACCAGGTGATCACTTACGATCGCGGCGCTACGGGATCGAATGCCTGGGATAAAGCGACCTATCTTGTCTCGACGGGGAAGCCGGCCTTCAACGGGAGGACCGCCTCATGGAGCACAAGATCCGGACGGCAGAAGGTGTTTTGGAGCGTTCTCGAACCCACGACGAATGCGCCGCAATTGGAAGCTACTTATACCGACTCGGACGCAGCGAACGATTGGGAGATTTATGGGCGGATAAAAGCCGATGCGGGCAATGTCACATCGGCGCGCATTCTCACGCTTCTTGAGTGGGGGCCAGCCAACTTCTCCGGTTCTTCAGCGACGAAGGTCACATCTTCCACAGGGACCAAGTTTGAAGGAGCTTTGGTGGGATCCAACCTCGTGATGTTCATGCGGGATTGGCCTGGAAGCTTTGCGGGGACGACATATCCAGCGTCCGGGGCAACGACCCACTACATCTCCGATTTGATGCCGAATACAACGTACAGCATCTCTGCTGCGGGGGGCCCGTCCAGTGCGCAGACCGATAGTGCCGGCGTGCTGACGTTCAGCGCCACGGGAACAGCAAACGTCACGGTAACGGCTCAGCGGCGATGAATGGGCGGTTGTGCCGTGCCGATCTAATAGAAGCACCGCACGTACATGGCATGCACGAGATAGTTGAGAAAACACCAGGCGGACTTTGCGCGAGATAGACCTTCCAAATTGCGATAGATGTTCCACGTCCAACCGGCGGCCCTTTTCTTATCGGCGGAGATTGAACCGGACGCAACGCGATATCTCGCGAGATCCTGCGATATCCCATGGGCAACAATACCGCTGCGCAGGATCCGGAGCCATGTGACGTAATCTTCATGCCTCACACGCGGCATCGAAGCGTCAGAAATTTTGGCTCGGTCTAGTACGACGGTGAGGCAGCCGATGACGTTTCCTTTGAGAAGCTGGCGATACGTGACCTGGGCGGGAACCGCAATGGGCCTACTGAGCGCTTTGTTATTGCCGAAACGGCGGTACTGGGTAAAGCAGAAGGCTGCTCCCGAACTCTGCATGAAGTGGATCTGAATTCGTAGTTTGTCTGGCAGCCAAAGGTCGTCGCTATCCAGGAATGCGATATATCTGCCTCTGGCTGTATCGAGCCCGGCATTGCGAGCATCTGTCACGCCCCCGTTCTTCTCGAGTGCGAGAACGCGAATGCGTTCGTCGGTGCGGGCCAATTCGCGGGCAACGGCCAGGGTTCGGTCCGTTGAGGCATCATTGACGATCAATAGCTCCCAGTTGGTGTAGGTTTGGGCGATGACCGATAGAACGGACTCTCTGAGCACGGCCTGGCAGTTGTAAGCCGGCATAATTACGGATACTAGATTTGGCTCCCACTCAGGCATGCGATAGTTTGTGCTTGTGGTCACACGATACGAAATGGGTATGCGAGCCAGCGCGTTGTCCGACCCTCAGGGCACAAGTGCAGCCATGCAAACGAGAGAGCCTGGACATCACCAGCGGGCATAAACCAGCTTTGGGGTATTCTATCCGTACGGAGGAGCGACCGGACACCTCAGCGATGGGATTTGTTCTAAGTATCCTCTACCTACTGACCTGTTATCTAACGCCTCCCGTCATCTTCGGATCCCTGGCGGAATACCGGATTGAGCTGATTCTAGCTGCAGTCCTCACTTTCATCTCGATTCCGCTCATCCCCAGGTCAATGATTGGGAAGACCTCCCAGACACTCGCCTTGCTCGGGTTGGCATTCGCTACCTTCATGTCCCTGGCGATTGGAGCTCACTGGATCGGGGGCGGTTTTGCGGCGTTTCTCCAGTTTATTCCGAACCCCTACGCCTATTTCATCGTTTGTCTGCACTGCACGACCAAGCGAAGAGTGCAGATTGTCATCGCCCTGATGATCTTCGTGTGCGTTTTCGTGATTGGCCAAGGTGCGATGGAGATGCACCGTGGACTAGCCACTACGGACGTTGTCGCGTCCGTGGATACGGACAACTCGTATTTCTTCGGGATGAGTAACGACCAGAAGGTCTGGTTTTACAGGTTACGTGGAATGGGCCAGATCCATGACCCGAACGACTTTGCGCAACTGATCGTCTGTGTATTGCCGCTGACATTTTTCTTCTGGAAGAAAAAACGCTTCGTACGCAATTTCTTCATTGTGCTTGTGCCGGTGGGCATCCTGCTCTGGGGAGCGTACCTGACTCACTCCCGCGGGTCCATCCTGGCGCTTCTTGCGATTGTGATCGTTGCGCTGCGGAAGAAAATCGGTACTGTGCCGGCCCTCCTGCTTGCGGGTCTTCTTTTTGCTGCGGCCTCATCCTTGAACTACACGGGCGGCAGAGATATCTCGACGAGTGCGGGCGAGGATCGAACCGAGCTGTGGGGAGACGGCCTGCAGCTGCTGAAAACACACCCGCTATTCGGCATCGGGTTCGGCGAG
Source organism: uncultured Acidobacteriaceae bacterium (assembly GCA_963762465.1). Taxonomy (GTDB): domain Bacteria; phylum Acidobacteriota; class Terriglobia; order Terriglobales; family Acidobacteriaceae; genus Granulicella. Next base: position 85,244 of record CAVXKS010000006.1, read on the forward strand.
ATGCCTGATTACATCGGAAAGACCGCGCACAACACTATTGTCGTCTGTGCGGCGGAACTGGGTCTGTGTGGCCTGTTTTTCTGGTCGATGTTTCTTTTCCCCAGCATCAGAGATGTACTTGTGGTGGCGTCCCCTCGAACGGGTATAGAGAAAAAGGCAGTTGTCCTGGATGAACCCTCGTACCCGCTGGGGCCAGCGTTGCCGACAGTTCCTGACGAGGATGTGATCAGGCGCTTAGCCCGCCTGCTTGTGCTCTCGTTCGTTGGATTTCTAGTCGCGGGTTGGTTTCTATCACGCGCGTTCATCCTCACGTTGTTTCTGCTCGGAGGCCTCACGGAGGTCACGTTCCAGATGGCCCTTCAGCGTGGGTTGGTCTCGCTCCGGCTGCCGCTCGGTCGCATTCTGCGCTATTCCGCATTATTGACAGTCGGGTTCATCGTTATGATGTACATCACTCTGCGTATCGTGAACCTGACCCACTGAGTTTTTCTCAAGCCAGTGACACCCGCAAATGAAAATTGCTCATGTGGTCGACAGCATGGAAGTTGGAGGAGCGGAGACACTTGTCTCTCAGATGTGCCGCCTGCAGCGCCAGGAGGGACACGAGCCGAGGGTGTATGCATTGACGCGACTGGGCGTCCTGGGTGAACGGATGCGTGCGGACGGTTTCATGGTTACATCGAACGTCGGCCGTCATCTGCCGGATTCCTCGCTGGCGTTTGCGCGGATTTTCCGCTCGTTACGACCGGATGTCGTGCATCTGCACAACCCGACACCGACGATCTATGCCGCCCCTGCAGCGCGGCTTACCGGCGTGCCCAGCGTCATCTCGACGCGACACAGTCTGGTGGCACCGCCGCGCAATGTGACGATGGAGCGCAAGTACAAGGTTGCGGCAATGTTTTGCGACTGGATCGTGGGGATCTGCGATGCGACGGTGAGGAACATCAGGGAGGCGGGCAGCGCACACGAGCGCAAAATCGTGCGCATTTACAACGGTACTGTGCCGATTGTGCCTCCACCGCAGGAGCAGCGCCGCGAAAAGCGAGGATTGACGCTGCTGTACGTGGGAAGGTTGGAAGCGGTCAAGAACCTGCCGCTCCTGCTCAGTGGTTTTCTTCGCGCGAAGTCACACCTTCCTGGGATGCAGCTGTGGATCGTAGGCGACGGTACAGAACGACGGCGGCTGGAGAAGATTGTCGACGACCTTGGGTTACAGTCGAGTGTCACGTTCTGGGGGCAGCAGTTGGATGTGACTCCGTTCTTTGCGTCCGCGGATGCCTTCGTTATGTCTTCATTGTCTGAGGGCCTGCCGATGTCGCTGCTTCAGGCGCTCTCAATCAGCCTGCCTGCAATCGTTACGGACGTGGGAGGCATGGCAGAGGTTGTGCGGTTGGGGGAGGCCGGCATGATCGTATGCCGAAATGACGAAGCAGCGATGGGCGATGCGATCATGCAAATGGCTACCGAACACAACGTTCGTGCGGCGTTCGCAAAGAATGCGGCGCGGACGTTTGAAAGCTACTTCACTCTACCGGTCATGGTTCAGGAGTACATGGAGCTTTACCGGAATACACCGCGAATGCGCCGGCGCGGGGCCTAAAGGTCATCTGCCCGGACGAGGTCATCCGGTTTGGTGTCATAGACTTTGCGCGAGAGAATGCGTCCGGGATTGCCGACGCAGATACAGCCGGGCGGAACATCCTTCGTCACTACTGCGGCGGCGCCCACCACAGCATCAGCGCCGATCGTTACTCCTGGAAGTATGGTCGCGCGCTGTCCAATCCAAGCCCTGTTGCCGATTCGCACGGGCCGCACCTCTGCGGGATTGACCTGGAGACCCGCGACACGCCGGACCGGGTCAACGGGATGATTTGAGTAGTCGAAGATGGAGCAGCTCGCCGCGATCAGAACGTCGTCGCCGATCTCAACGGACTTTGCTACAGAGATCGTGCAGCCATCACCAATGAAGGTCCTGTTCCCGATTCTTATCTCGGGATCAGGAAAGACCCGTCCGGCCAGAATTATCAAAAGTCCGGACAGATAGACGTCGTCGCCTATATAGATCCTAGGATTACCGGAGATCTTCGGCACCTGCTCCATCCGGAGCCGTTCGCCGATCGAGACACAGAGGATGCGCATCACAGGGTAGCGGTAAAACACGACGCTCAGCTTTTCAGTGATCTCCCACCGAATGTGGCGGCGCCAAAGGATAAACCTATAGATCGGGTCGAGAGAGCGGGGAATCGGGATCCGGAAGGTCATAGCAGCCCTTCCGATTCGTTTCAGGCGGGCGTAAAACGGGGTTTCAGCGCGCTTTATATTCAGGATGAACTCGTGAATGGACATTCTGCTGGCGTAATCCTTTTCCGTATGGTCGATCCATCTAGGCGGGAAGCAGCTCGGGGACGAACCCGTTAATCGTTGCGAACGCAATCGTTCGTGAGCGGGATGACCGAATCTTCTTTCAGAACCTCGAAATCGGTTACTTTCAGGGCCTGCAGGTCGTTAGGTTCGAAGCCCACATCGGAGTATTTCGCCCGCGTATCGGCGTCATTCTGGGCCGTCAAAGCAATCGTGCCTCGGTCAGCAAGAAACATGCCGTATTTTTGCATGGCGCGTGCCACGATCTGCGCCGCAGGCCTCGACGGGGAGATATCGTACGAGGCCTTGAGTCGAAGATGCACTCCATAGGGCAGAGCCGAATCAGGTCCCGTCGGCGCTCCGCCGTGTGTGGCGGGATGGATGAACACACCGGCTCGAGTGCGATCGTTTGGCAGGATGAAGCGAATGGCGTGATCGATAGGCCCGGCCGCCAGGTCATCTGCGTTGAAGAGCAAGGGAGCGATGAGATATCCGGCTGCATCGGCGCTTGTGCACTGATCTCCTCCACCCGACGGCGGGTAGAGCCGATTCAGGTCCCAAACGGCAAGGAACAGGGCTGTGAGTGCGCGCCCGTCGTAGTTCGCCGCAACACCTTCATAGAGTTTCTGATAAGTTCGATCGACCACGATGTAGTGGCAATCCTGCTGCTCGTCGGGACAGTGATAGCTCTGCTGTCCTTCCGTGCCTCCGCCGACCGGCAGGGGCACTGCCGAAGGAGTCTCCGAGTCGTCGCCATAAAACTGATTTCCCGGACGGAATGGCACTTCCGGAGTGGACGCAGTCACGACCAGCACACGAAGCGAAAAGTCGACACGCATTCTGCCCGAGCCCCATCCACCTGCATTTGCGAGCCACTGAATGGTGTCATCCGATTTCGCGTCGACTGGCGCTTGACTGATGTCCTGTGTCCAGACAAAGCCAGCTGGAAAGGAGGCCGACGAAAGCGACTCGGCGTTGAGCCTCGCAGCCTGCGCTTCCATAAGCCGGCTATGGAATGCAAGCTCAATGAGCAGCACTGAAGCCACGCAACCCGTGACCAGGATTCGCCGCAGGGAATTCATAATGGTAGCTTCGAAAACGGCTCTGAAGGTAGTACCAGAGCGTACCACGGGGCAGAGGGGTACCACGACGGTATTATCACCGTGCGAATCGGGTTCTCCGATCAAATTAGGTACTTCGGTGTGCACGAGTGGGCAATGAATTGCACATCAAGAATGCTAAGATCAACTTCAGCCGGACCTGCACAAAGTGAACTTGTGGCTGACCGGAGACCTGTTCCGGGGCGGGGTTCGGACGGGTTTTCTTTGCGGTGCGCGGGTAAGCGCGATTACTGGGCACAAAGACCTGCGGCAACCGCTGTGAGGATCGCGCCAGGGTGCATCCAAGTCACAAAGGGCTATAAGGATTGAAGGACCGGACGGCTAGCTGAATCGAATGTCGAACACGAAGACTATTGCGCGTAACACGGGCTGGTACGGTCTCGAAAATCTCGTCAGTGCCCTGGTTACACTTTTCACTTCCATCGCGATAGCCCGTGCGCTTGGGCCATCGAAGATGGGATACATCATCTACGTGGCATGGATCTCGTCTGTTGTGACGAGTCTCGGCAGCCTTGGCATCCCTTCTACGACACAAAAGTACATGTCCGAGTTCCTGGGGATGTCGGACCCAGGCACGGCACGCCACATCTACTTCCGCACTTTATGGCTTCAGGCCGGGCTCGCGACGCTCGGCACTGTTGGACTCATCATCTGGGTGCTCGGCGATGCCGGTTCCGGGTACAAGCTAGCCTCCGTCCTGGTTGTGGTGAGTATTCTCCCGGCCATGATCAACTCGGTTCCGGCGCAGGCCAATGTTGCCACTGAGGAACTTTCCTATAATCTGCCCGCCTCTGTGATCTCGATCCTGGTTTTCTTTGTGGCCATCATGGCCACCGTGATCCTTCATTGGGGAGTGATCGGCGTTGGCGCATCGATGCTCCTGACGCGCCTGGTGGATTGCGTTGTTCGGCTGGTGCCAACGACGGCAAGGATCGCGAGGTGGCCGAAGGCGCACGTTGAGCCGGAGGGGCTGCGCCAGCGGATGATCACCTTCGCCTGGCAAAGCGTGGCCAGCATGGTTGTTGCAATGGTGGTCTGGGACCGCTCCGAGTTCGTTCTGCTGAAGCGGCTTTGCACAGACATCCGGCAGGTCGCCTACTACTCCGTTGCCTTCAGCATTGCCGAGCGCCTGCTGATTACATCGGCGGTTTTCGGTTCCGCCACGGGGGCAACGATCTTCGCGCAGTATGGCCGGGATAAATCGCGACTGCCCGCCATCACTGCCTCGACCTTCCGTTATCTTGCATTGTCGTCAATTCCTGTGCACTTCATCTGTGCATCTCTCGCTTTTCCAGTCCTGATGGTTCTGTACGGCAATCAGTACCGCGGAGCTGCGCTGGTCGTCACGATTGCTCCGCTGCTCTGCTTGCCGAAGGCCTTCATCGCCCCGGTTCAGAGCCTTCTGCAGAGCAATGAGCGACAGAGTTATGTGATCTGGGCTACGGTCCTGGCGGGCATTGTCGATATTAGCGTCGCCTGGCTTCTGATTCCGGCGCATGGCGCGGTGGGTGCGTGCATTGGCAGCGGAGCAGCGCAGGTGACCGCGGTCGGACTGATGTGGGCCGTCGGAATTTATCTTTACGGCATCCGCCTGCCCTGGGCACAGATCGCAAAGATAACGGTGAGCAGTCTGATCAGTGGACTGGTTGCACACGTCATTGCCGCGAGGCTGCCGGCGCTGGCGGGTGTAATCGTCGGAGGAACTACGGCGTTCGCGGTTCTTCTGGTGCTCTTTTATGTGCTGCGCGTCCTGGAGCCGGAGGACCATGCACGCCTGAACGTTCTTAGTGGAATGTTGCCGAAACCACTCGCACAACCGACCGAGAAGATCATCGGCTTTCTTGTTCGGTCCCCGGTAGCGAGCGGAACCCCAAGCAATGTGTAATGCCATTCACCCCGGGGCAGCATGCCCGGTCGACGGGACCGCTTTGCGCGGCGGTGCCTGCCAGCGGCCGCGCGGCAGACAAGACGCAGGAGGATGCGTCTCGTGAACATCAGTGTGGTGATTCCTGCCTACAACGCAGCTCACTTTCTTCCGCGTTGTCTGAAATCCGTTTTTGCGCAAACGCTCGCCCCCGCAGAGATCATCGTTGTCGATGATGGGTCCACGGATGACACTGCAGATGTTGCTAAGAAGCTGGGCGCATGTGTCGTCAGCCGGCCGAACGGTGGCCTCTCTGCTGCACGCAACACGGGCGTCCGGAGCTCCAGCAGCGATTGGATCGCTCTGCTGGACGCCGACGATCTCTGGTCGCCGGACAAACTGCGACTTCAGGCGGAACGGGTGCAGGACGATACTGTTCTCGTATACACAGGAATACGCAGCTTTGATGATACCGGTGTGAGGCAGGTATCGATTGCTGATCGATCTGAAGTCGTCAGAGAAAAGCTGCAGTACTGCAATCCAATTGCCCCATCCACGGTGCTTGCTCGTCGTGATGCACTGGCACGCGACGGCGGCTTTCGGGAAGACATTCGTGCATGCGAAGACTGGGAGATGTGGGTCCGGCTGAAGCGCCTCGGCAGCTTCGCGTTTGTTCCAGACGCGGTCACCGACTATTACGTGTCTCCGTCCAGCATGAGTGCAAACCCGAAGCGAATGCTGGACGCGATGGAGCAGATTCTTGCGACCACCCTGGTTGCGGATCTCGCCGGGCCGGCTCGTTGGATGTGGGCACGAAGGGTGCGCGCCACGCAGCTATACAGCGCAGCGCTGATCGCGCGGGATAACCGGCTGAAAGGCGAAGTTGCTTACATCCTGCGCTCATTGATCGCATGGCCATCGCCATTCTGGGAGCCTCATCGATTTCCCGGCCTCGGAGTCAGTCTCCGCAATCAGCTTCTGCGTTGAACCGAAGTGTTTCGAGAAAAGAAGTAAGAAGTTCATCAGAAAAGGGACAAAAAGATGACCGTTCTGCACGTCGTTGGGGCACGACCGAACTTCATGAAGGCGGCGCCGGTCTACCGGGCACTCGCGAGGGCCGGATTCAAGCAGGTTCTGGTGCATACGGGGCAGCACTATGACGCGCAGATGTCGGATGTCTTCTTTCAGACACTCGAAATCCCCGCACCCGACGAGAGCCTCAACGTTGGCTCCGGATCCCATGCTCAGCAGACAGCCGCGATCATGTCGAAGTTTGAGCCAGTTGTGCTCGCGCGCAAGCCCGACATCGTTCTTGTCTACGGCGACGTGAACTCGACGGTTGCTGCGGCGCTCGTTTGCGCAAAGCTCGGAATCCGTGTTGCTCACGTGGAAGCCGGTCTCCGGTCGTTCGATCGGGAGATGCCTGAGGAGATCAACCGGCTAGTGACAGACCAGCTCTCGGACCTGCTCTTTACGCCATCCCCTGACGGTAATGAGAACCTGAAGCGCGAGGGCGTTCCCGAAGAGAAGGTGTTTCTTGTCGGCAATGTGATGATTGATACGCTGGTGCAATTCTTGCCGAAGGCAGAAGCTCTCTTCGGTCAATTGAAGCAGAAGCTATCGCTTGATCGGTTCGGATTGATAACACTGCATCGGCCGTCCAATGTCGATGATGAGGCTGTGTTCCTGCCGATGTTGAAGGCGCTGGACGAACTGAGCCGTGATCTGCCATTGATCTTCCCGGTGCATCCGCGAACGCGCGATCGCTGGTCGCAGCAGCTGAAGAACTGCAATCCGAACCTCCGGACGGTAGAGCCGCTGGGTTATCTTGAATTTCTTGCGCTGCAAAAGCACGCTTCGGTCGTTGTCACGGACTCGGGCGGCATCCAGGAGGAGACCACGTATCTGGGAACTCCGTGCCTCACCTTGCGTGAGAACACGGAGCGGCCGATCACGATCACCTGTGGAACGAATGTGCTGATCGGGCGGGATTGGAACCTGCTCCGCGCGGAGTTTGCGAATGCGCTGAACGGTCATCGCAAACAGGCGGGGCAGATTCCGCTATGGGATGGTCACGCTTCCGACCGAATTGCCGAGATCCTTTCCCGGTACGGCAATCCGCGGGTTTAGCAAAGCCAACGGCGGCCTGCTACCAATGAGTCTGTTTCGCACAACGATTTTGGGCAGATTCGCGTCCTTGAATGCAATGTTTACGGCCCAGATTTCAGAGGCCCAATTGCTTTTGACAATGCCCAGCGGCTCCCCCGATACTGAAAGCTCAACCCAGGCCACCCGCATGTGTAAAGGGATGAAATCAAATCATCTATGAAGCTCCCTCGCCATGCTGAAATCTGGTTCCTGCCGTATCTGAAGGAGCGACTCCGGCGAAACCGGTTAACTACGCATCCGAAGCGAGTCTGGTTGGCCATAATGGATCACTATGAGCCCTTGGGCATGGGAGCTTCCGTCCAGACGGCCCTCTCGCGGGTCGGGCGCTGGCGTGACCGGTGGCCGCAGATTGCGAACGAGGTGCCTGCGGACGCGACCGGCGGACCAGCGCAGTACAGCTTCTTCTATCCGCAGGAGGAGTACCGGCGGGAGCTGCTCGACGGTATCGCAGAAATCGTCGGACTCGGGCTCGGCGATGTCGAAGTGCATCTCCATCACGACCATGACACTCCCGAGGCGTTTAGTGGAAAAATCCTGGAGTATTGCCGGCGACTCAGCCAGGATCATGGGCTTCTTCGACAGCAGGATGGCCGCACGTTGTTCGGCTTCATTCATGGCAACTGGGCACTTGATAACTCGCGTCCTGACGGCAAATGGTGCGGCGTCAACGGTGAGATTGGACTGCTCAGCGAGCTGGGTTGCTACGCGGATTTCACGATGCCGTCGCTCCCATCACCCACTCAGTCGCAGATCGTGAACCAGATCTACTGGTGCAGCAACAATCCCGACAATCGGCCGCGATCCTTTGATCGCGGAGTCGAAGCTCTCCCGGGCAAAGGCAGGCAAGGTGATTTGCTGATGATTACGGGACCGGTGGCGCTACGATTCGGCGAACGGCTCGTGCCCACGCGTTGAAGGCGGCGAAATCGCCGGGTATGACATGCCCAATCCAGACCGGGTGCGGCAGTGGTTCGAGGTCGCGCCGGTTATCGGCGATGATCTGTTTATCAAGCTGTACACCCACGGGGCGGTCGAGCGAAATCTCGATCCTCTTCTGGATCACGGGCTCGCCGAACGTTTACCGCTGGGTTGCCGAAGAGGCGCAGCGCCGCGGGATGCAGTTTTACTGGGCGACCGCGTGGCAGATGTACTCTGCGATCGACGCCATCGTCAACGGGCGCGAGCCCGTTCCAAGTCTCACCGCCGGCTTTTCCGAGGCCCATTGATGGAACCACTGAACGTTCTTCTTGTCAGCTATGTCTTTCCTCCAGTTGGTGGGACAGGTGTCATGCGGGCCGCAAGCCTGGCGCGCTACCTGCCCGCGCAAGGCATCCGGCTCGACGTGCTGACGACCCGCAACCCGGCCGCGGTCGGTACCGATGCATCGCTGCTCAAGGACATTCCACCGTCCGTTACGGTTCACCGCACGCTCACGCTCGATCTTCCCTTCGGAATGAAGAAGGCGATCAAGCGTTTCCTGATGGGTCGAAGTCATCGAAGAAGCCCGCAACGCCTCAGGCGGTTGCGGCCAATGAGAATAAGAAGCGCGGCTTGTTGAAGCGGATGGTCGACAACGTACTTCTGCCGGACCCACAAGTTACGTGGTTCCCGGTGCTCTCTCGCGTGGCTCCGCGGATTATTCGCGAGCGCAAGATCGATCTCGTGGTCGATTACTGTTCCGGCGTTCTCGAATCTTCTTCTGATAAAGAAACTTCGCAAGCAGTTCCCCGAAGTCTGGCAATCGTTGCCGACTTTCGCGATGAGTGGATCGCGACTTCCTTCGAACTCGTCAGCTTCTCCTTCAGCGATAGCCCACGTGCGCAGCAGGTCGCCCGCCGCATAGAAGCGGAGACAGTCGCGAATTCCACTGCCGTCGTCGCCGTCACCGAGGCGGCGCGGCAGAAGATTCATTCGCGATATCCGCACAGCCGGATTCAAAGTTTCACCTCGTTCCGAACGGCTTCGACGCGAGCCGGATGACGCGCTCAGCACCCGTGACCCGCGGAATGACGGAAAGGTGCTCCTCACTCACGTCGGCACAATCTACCCAGCCACAGCGCCAAGCACGCTCGTAGATGCGATCAATCAGCTTCCGCCGGACGTGAAATCGCGGCTGAAGCTGCGTTTCATCGGTCACATCGAGGAGCCCCGCTTCAAAGAAGCGCTGCTGGGTCTCGGCGACATGGTCGAGCTCTACGGTTATTTGCCGCAGCGGGAGGCGCTTGCCGCGATGAGCGAAACGGATTACGTGCTGTTGCTCAACACGGATCCCCTGAACGTGGGCAACAAGTTCTATGAGTACGTCGGCGGCGGCAAGCCGATTGTCGGCGCCGTTCATCCGGAAGGAGAGACGCGGCACCTGCTCGAGCAGATGCGCGCCGGATGGTGGGCCGGCATCGACGATGTCGAGGGCATCCGCAATCTGCTGCTCGATGCGGTGAATCGCGGCGAGTCGCTGCTCCAGGAGTTCCGCCCGGACACCGAGCGCATCGCGCAGTATGAGCGCGCGGTGCTAGCGCGTCGCTACGCGCACCTGCTGCACGCAATCGCAGGGCGAGGGCAGGCGACTGAGCCCGCGGAGACGAACTCCGCGCTCGTTCAGGATTTCCAGGAATGCTGAGGATCGCGGTCGTCAGCCGCTACTTTCCAAGCTCCGGCGAGCCGTGGCAAGGACGGTCGGCGTATCAGACGATCCGCGCATTGAGTCCGGAAGCGGAGGTCCATGTCTTTTATCCGAACTCGGCCTACCCATCGTTCCTGCGCCCGCGCACTCGACTCTATAGCGGCCTCGACAAGAACTACTCTCCCGCCGGCGTTAACGTTAGCTATCACGACTACCCAGCGGTCCCGTTACTCTCTCGTCCGTTCAATGGCGCCATGGCTGCGAACGCGCTGTTGCCGTGCGTCCGCGCCTTCCAGCCGGACTTGATCTTCAGCATCTTCCTCTATCCGGACTCGTACGCCGCGCTGCAGATCGCCAAGAAGCTACGCGTTCCGCTCGTGGCGATGGGCATCGGATCGGATATTCACAGCATCGCTGATCGCATCTCGGCGAAGTACACGCGTACGGTTCTGCGCGAAGCGGATTTTCTTGTCACAGTGAGCGAAGACCTACGACAAAAGGCGCTCGCAATGGGTGCGTCACCAGAGCGTTCCCGCGCCGTCGTGAACGGCTGCGATCTCTCGGTCTTCCACGTGCGGGATCGCACTGAGGCCCGGCGGCACCTCGAACTCGATCCCGAAGCGCGCATCGTGCTGTATATCGGCCGCATGGATGTGCGAAAGGGACTTCGCGAACTCGTTGAAGCCTCGGCAAAGTTGCACACGAAGAGACTGGATCTGCAGGTCTACATGGTCGGCGAGGGTCCAGACAGGCCACAGATCACGCTGGCCATCGAGGCTGCCGGTGGTGGCAGCTACATTCACGCGCTGCCGCCCTGCCAGCCGGACGACGTGGCGCTCTGGATCGCTGCCGCGGACCTCGTTACACTGCCGAGTTACATGGAGGGTTGTCCAAACGTAGTGCTGGAGGCTTTGGCCTGCGGCCGGCCCGTCATCGCAACACGCGTCGGCGGCATCCCGGAGATCATGAGCGATGCTTGCGGGCGCCTCATTCCGCCACACGACAGCGGCGCCCTCGCCGAGGCGCTCGACGCTGTGCTCGCGACTTCATGGGATGCAAACTCCATCTCTGCCCAGTGGAGCCGGAGTTGGAGCACGGTCGCCGATGAACTCATGGACATCTTCGAGGATGTCATTGGTGCTTCGCGGGGACGACCGGCGTGAACTCAGCTCCTGGTGGGTCCGCAACTCGTCCATCGATCCATCGTGCGGGCAGATGGTTGTGCCGAGTGCTGGCTGCCATTGGCCTGCTGATAATCCTGGTGATCGCCACACCGGTCGACAGGTGGTGGGCCCACGCGTATGCCGGCTCAATGGACCAGCCGAAGGGCGATGTCCTGATCCTCCTGAGCGCAGCGAACGAGGACCACGGTTTCATCTCGTACTCATCCTATTGGCGCGCACGGTATGCTCTGCTGGCATGGCAGAACGGCGGCTGCAGAAGCATAGTTATTAGCGGTGAGGCCAGTCCATCGATTCGTGACTTTCTGGTTGCGGAGGGCATACCCGCGGGTGCGATTCTCCTCGACCCGCAGTCGACCACCACGCGCCAGAACGCAATCGACACTGCCCGTCTTCTGCAGGGTGTTCCAGGAACTCGGGTGCTGCTCACCAGTGACTTTCACATGTATCGGGCGGAGCGGCTGTTCCGCCGCGAGGGCGTGGATGTCATCCCTTATCCAGCCCCCGATGTGATGAAACTGAGCGAAAATTGGTCCGGCCGCCTCTCGGGTTTTCAGACGCTGACGATTGAGAGTGCGAAGATCTTGTACTACCGGGTTCGAGGCTGGATTTAATGCCATTTGCATCTCGCCGCTGACATTGCAGACGGCGCAACGCGATTACACGCGCGCGCCGCCAGCCTGGATCGTTAGCAGCGGAAGATCTTCTCCGACTGGATACCCTTCGTCGCGTTGCGCGAGTCGACCACCAGCTGCGACTGCCGGACGATGTCCTTGTAGTCGTAGTCGGAGTGGTCGGTCATGATCAGCACGCAGTCATAGTCGCCCAGCTTTTCCAGCGGCGTGCATTCCATATTCAGGTTGTAGTGCCGTCCGCGTCCCACTGTGGGGAAGTAAGGATCGTTGTACAGCACCTCGGCGCCCTGCTCGCGCAGCAGCTCAATGACGGTCAGCGAGGGCGACTCACGCAGGTCGTCGATGTCCTTCTTGTACGCCATCCCCAGCATCAGGATCGTCGATCCGTTCAGCGGCTTCCGGTGATGGTTCAGCGCCTTCGCCACGTTCTCCACGACGAACTCCGGCATCCTCTCATTCACCTCGCCCGCGAGCTCGATGAACCGCGTATTGAAGTCGTACTCCTTCGCCTTCCAGCTCAGGTAGAACGGGTCGATAGGAATGCAGTGGCCGCCAAGACCCGGCCCCGGATAGAACGGATGAAATCCGAACGGCTTCGTCGACGCGGCGTCGATGACCTCCCAGATGTCCACGCCCATGCGCATCGCGAGCACCTTCAGCTCGTTCACCAGCGCGATATTCACGCAGCGGTAGATGTTCTCGAGCAGCTTACTCATCTCTGCAACACGCGTCGACGACACACGCACCGCACGCTTGAAGATGCCCTCATACAACGTTGCAGCCAGCTCTGTCGCGGTCGGCTCATGCCCGCCAACCACTTTCGGAATATCGCGGCGCGCGACCTGCGTATTGCCCGGATCCTCGCGCTCCGGCGAGAACGCGACGTAGAACACGCGATCAGTGTCCTTGCTCGCCGCCGTCTTCACCTTCAGACCCTGCGTGTTTTCCTTCTCGAGAATCGGAATCAGCAGCTCTTCCGTCGTACCCGGATACGTCGTGCTCTCGAGCACGACGATCTGCCCTTCTCTCAGCCACGGCGCTACTGCGCGCGCGGTGTTCTCGATATAGCTGAGGTCCGGCTCACGATGGCCGGTCAGCGGCGTGGGCACGCACATGATGATCGCGTCCTGTGTCGCCAGCTTGGAAAAATCATTGGTCGCGCGGAAGCCCTGCTCCTTCGCGCTCTGAATCTCCTCCGCTGGAATGCGGAAGATGTACGAGCGCCCGGCGTCCAGGTCCTTAACCTTCCTCTCGTCGATGTCGAATCCCGTTACGCTGAAGCCGGCTTCGGCGAACAGAAGCGACAGCGGAAGACCGACATACCCCAGTCCGATAACTCCGACGTTCGCGGTGCGTTTCTTCAGGCCCTCGAGACGTTGTTCGACCGCCTCAGCAAAAGATGCTTCTTTGGTAAGCGACATAGTTCTCCAATTATTTCATCTCGCACAGGAGTAGCGTCTAAACTACTCGTGGAATACCGCCATACCTGTGTGAGAGGTGAGATTCACCCGAAAGCATCATTGGCAGTATGGTGTGTCTCAATGAGCATCGAAAGACGGCATCTAGTCGTCGTGGCTGACCAGCCGCTCTCAACATCAGCACGGCGACTTTGGAAGAGCTCGCAGAGTAGAGGTAGCAATGGCACGTTTTCTCATCACCGGCATCGCCGGCTTTATCGGGTCCACGCTGGCACACAAGCTGGTTGAGGAAGGCCACGAGGTCTCCGGGATCGACAATCTCTCGACCGGCAACCTTGAGAATCTGGAAGACATCCGGTCGGCCATCAGGTTTGAAGACATCGACCTGCGCGACGCTGACGGCCTCCGCTCTGCCTGCAAGGGTGTCGAGTACGTGCTGCACCAGGGCGCCGTCGCCTCGGTTCCGCGCTCCGTAAAGGACCCGCTCGGCTCGCACGAGGCCAACATCAATGGGACTCTGAATCTGCTGCTCGCCGCGCGCGATGCCGGCGTCCGCCGCATCGTCTACGCCGCCTCATCGTCCGCCTACGGCGACCAACCCACGCAGCCGAAGCACGAAGAGATGCTGCCCGGCCCGCTCTCGCCTTACGCCGTGCAGAAGCTCACCTGCGAGTACTACATCCAGTCCTTCTTCCACTCCTACGGGCTCGAGGGCGTGTGCCTGCGCTACTTCAACATCTTTGGACCGCGCCAGGCCGCGGATTCGCCGTACTCCGGCGTCATCGCACAGTTCATCTACAAGATGATGGATGGCGTCACCCCAACGATCTTCGGTGATGGCCTCACCAGCCGCGACTTCACCTTTGTCGATAATGCGGTCAATGCCAATCTGCTCGCCTGCCACGCGCCCAGCCAGGTCGCTACTGGCCGCGTGTTCAACGTCGGAACAGGGAAGAGCCGCACGCTCAACGAGGTCTACGAGGGAATCGCTTCGGCACTTGGGTTCAAGCAGCAGCCGCAGTATGGCCCCGAGCGCGTCGGCGACGTGAAGCACTCGCTAGCGAGCATCGAACGCGCTCGGAAGGAACTCGGCTACGAGCCTAAGGCTGATTTTCAGCAGGGCCTTGCCAAGACGGTCGCGTGGTACGTGTCGGAGCACCGGAAGGGCCGTGAACGCCTGATCTCCAGTGAATAATGAGTAGTGAATGGTGAATAAAGCACTATTCACTGCCTCTACGCGTGCTCATCCAGCATTGACAGGCTCTTCGTCTTCGGGCGCAGTCCAAGCACCTCGAATCCCATCAGCTTTTTCTTCGGGACATAGATCAGCCAGTTGTTGCCCAGGGTGTCCGCTGGGGCCATCAGGAAGCCTGAGCCCACGACAAAGTCGTGCGTGTTGTTGATCAGGCCTTCAATCGTCTCGCCGTCATCGAAGCGGACGCGGACCCAGAGGCACTGTGTTGCCGGCAGATGGTCATGGAAGCGGAGATCGCGCCGCTGATCCTCGCCCGTGAAGTCGTGGACGAAGAACACAGCCTTGACGTTTTCCAGCGGAACATCTTCGATCGCACCCGAGTCCAGCCGCTTCAGGCGGATGCTCTCCCGCCGCTGGTCCTCACCCGTCAGTGAGCCATTCGCGGTTGTCCACTGCGCCTTTTCGGCGAAGCCCTTGATTGCACCGTCGTTCCCCTGAACGACGACCCGGTAATACGAATCTGGATCGTGCATGCTTGGCAAGTCTTTCAGGCCCGTTTTGGCGCGAGTTCGTACTGCTTGATCTTATATAGCAGCGCCTTGTAACTGATCTGCAACTCGCTCGCCGCAGCCTTGCGGTTCCATCCTTTGTTCTCGAGCATCTGCGCGATCGCCGTCGCTTCGGCCTCACCCTTCAGGTTGCGCACAATCTGCTTCAACCCGGCGCCCTCTCCAGGATCGGCAAGCCCATTGCTCTCGCCCCGGAACGGCGTGTACGGGTTCATCTCGGTTAGAATCGGCCGCTCATCGCCCAGAATGAAGTAGCGGTTGACTACGTTTTCCATCTCACGCAGGTTGCCAGGCCATGAGTAGCGGCAAAACGCGTCGAGCAGCTGATTCGAAAGCGGGAGCGGCGAGCGTCCGTACTTCTTGGCCACCTTGCGCATGAAGTAGTTCGCCAGCAGCGGAATTTCCTCGCGGCGCTCGCAAAGCGGCGGAATCGAAAGAGAGAATCCGTTCAGGCGGTAATAAAGATCTTCGCGGAACGCCTTTCGCGCGATCGCTTCCTTCATATTGATATTGGTCGCGGCAATCACGCGAACATCCACGCGCATGGGCGACCGGCTACCCAGCCGCGAAAACGTTCCGTCCTGCAGAACTTGCAGCAGCTTCGCCTGCAGGATTGCGGGCATCTCGCCGATTTCGTCCAGGAAGATCGTGCCTCCGGTGCAGACCTCAAATTTACCGGGCTTCGTCTTGACCGCGCCCGTAAACGCGCCCTGCTCGTAGCCGAACAGCTCGCTCTCCAGCAGGTCCGCCGGCATCGCTGCGCAGTTCACCTTCAGGAACATCCGGTTCGCGCGGTTCGACATCTTGTGCGTATAGAGCGCCAGGATCTCCTTGCCCGTGCCACTCTCGCCCAGGATCAGCACCGGGATGTCGCTCTTGGCGACAAGCGCGGACTGCGCCTGCAACTCGCACATCCGCTTGCTGGAGCGCACGAACGAGTGCGTCTCGTCCAGCGGAATCTCCTGCGGCTCGGCCGTGATCGCCTTCTGCGCCTGGGCCAGGTGCTCGTCTATCGCGCTCTCGAGGTTGCCGTCCAGAAACGGCTTCAGCACGATGCCGCGCGCCCCAATCCGGGTAACTACCTCGAAATCCTTCACCTCTGCCGTGCACGACAGCATCACGATCGGCACATCCGGCAGGCTCGCCCGTATATGAGACAGCACCGTCAAGGACTTCTCCATGCTCTCCCACTCGAGCAGGATCAGGTCTGGAGCCTCGTTTCTGGTCAGGCAATCCAGAAGCCCCTGCTCTTCGGAAAAGACCTTCAGGTTGTAGCGGGGCTCCAACGCGCGCTGCAGGTAGTGCAGCACCGAAACGTTCGAGTCCAGCGCGTACAGCCGGGGAAGGGCCGACACGGCCGTCCGGGAAGGCGACTCCGGGATAGCGACAGACGAAAGCATTCCAGCAACTCCGGCGGGTTCGGCCGCAATTTCAGTAACTGCCGCGGATGCGGGCAGATGATCCAAACCTCGGGGCCACAGCAATTTAGAAAGGACTACTGAGTCCCTGAGACGGAGACAAGTGTAGCCGGAGTTCATCGGAAAGGGAAGAACTTTGCACTTTTGTAGGCAAAAAAAGTCACACCGCCGAAATCCTCCCGCTCTTACGGTATACAAACAATTAACCCAGAAAATCGGTGAAAAAGTCGATTCCAAGGCAACTGTTCGAATCTTCGCAGACGGCGCTACGGAATGGCACAGCACGTGCTACAGGAAGTGTAGTGAGCCAGAGACTGGACCGATGATCGATCTCGCAGAGTTCTACGATTTGCCGCCGCTGGAGTTCGCCTTTGGGCGAACCGCAGCCATGCGGGCCATTCGGCAGAAGCTGGAAAGCGTTGCAGATACGGGAGTGCCGGTCCTCTTGCAGGGCGAGAGCGGCACCGGCAAAGAGGTATGTGCGCGCTTTCTGCACATCTTCTCCGGCCGGTCGAGAGGCTCGCTCGTGAAGGTTAGCTGCCCGGCAATTCCCGAAAGCCTGATGGAAACAGAGCTCTTCGGCTACGAAAAGGGCGCCTTCACCGGAGCCCATTCGACCAAACGCGGCCGGGTCGAGGAAGCCCACAACGGCACCCTCTTCCTGGACGAGGTCGGCAGCCTCGATCTCTCGGCCCAGTCCAAGCTCCTGCAGGTGCTCCAGGACGGTACTTTCGTAAGGGTCGGCGGCCATGCTACCCGCACCATTGAAACCCGCCTGGTCTCCTGTGCCAATCGCGATCTCCGCGTGCAGATCGATGAAGGCACCTTTCGCCTCGACCTCCTCTATCGCATTAACGCGGTCACAATCAATCTCCCGCCGCTGCGGCATCGTCGCGAGGACATCGAGCCGCTAGTGCAGTACTTCACCGAGCAGAACGCGAAGACCTTCCGGCTCTCGCCCAAACCCATCTCGCGCTCGACGATCCAGCTCATGGAGCGTTACAACTGGCCGGGCAACATTCGCCAGCTCGCGAACCTGGTCCGCAGCTACGTCCTCATCGGCGACGAGGAGCTCCTCGCAGCCGAGCTGCTGCCCCAGGCATTTTCCAGCGACAGTGTTGTTGCGGATATCGATCTCAGCCAGCCTCTCTCGCTGAAACGCATCACCAAAAAGGCGACGCTGGATCTCGAGCGCCAGATCATTCTCAAAGTTCTTCGGACGAACAACTGGAACCGGCAGAAGACCGCCAAATGGCTCCAGATGAGCTACCGTTCGCTTCTCTATAAGCTGAATGAAGTGGATGCGGGACATCTGCCCAATCCGTCTCATTCTCCCATCAACGACGAACTTCCGACCCGGCCGGATTCCGGCAGTAATCTTGGTCCGGGGCGGCGTTTGTAACAGGGTTTCGCAGTACTCTGGATTAATCTCCAGTAACTACAGAGACCCCACTCAAGTAAAGACCCGCACCACCTTATCTGCATCAAAGGTAGTGCAGGCGGAAGGCCCCTTATGAAACCTATCGTCCGCATACCGCTGGTTCTGATCGTGACGGCGGCGGCTATTAGCCTCGGAGTGGTAGGCGTCCATGCATCCACTGAGTGCGTGCGTTTTATCCAGAAAAAGGTTCGCCATCACAGGGTGAGCGCGGCCACAGCAGCGCGCTGGGTAGCCTGGGACAAGGCCCATCCCAATTGGCATCCGAAGACCCCGACGGAGACTCTCGCTCAGCTTGACTTCGCCTGCGCGGTTCCGCTGATCGAACAGCCTGTCGACGGAGACCTTCCGCCGCTCAACCTGACCGGGTTCGACTTCGCGATGGACATGCTTCCGCCGCCGGTGACCCCGCCTGTCACGGTCGCGATGAATACGCCGCCACCGGAGCTTCTCCCCCTGCAGCCGTTGCCCGATGTCGTGAGCCCGCCGATCTACTCGCCGCAGTATCCAAGCCTCTTCGGCAGCTTCCCGACACCCCCCAGCCACGTGGTCGCGCCGCCCGGACTCACACCTGAGCCCTCGAGCTGGATGCTGCTCGCGACCTCGCTGCTTGGCTTTGCCGCACTCGCGTATCGCCGCCCGCACGTTGCGCGGGCGTTCGTCCGCCGCTAAGTTGTTATCGTCAGGAACGCCGCCGGAAGTCCGTCGGCGCTGATTCCAGCTACGAATTCGCCATTACTCTGGGATGGAATGCGATAGGTCATCCACGCTCTTCCGTTGGCGAGTTGCACCACGCGTGAGCCGCCCACCGTTCCCAGATTATCAAGTATCTGCGCATTGCCTGCTGAGCTGAACGTCACCACCTTGCGCGAATCCAGGCAGGCCACGCCACTCGCATCGACCAGTAGTGCCTCGACAGTGACATCGCGGCCGTTTCGTGCCAGTTCGCTGATCTCAAACCGCGCCGGCGCTCCCCACTGTCGTGTCTCGTACTCGAACGCGATTTCATCCGTAATGGTCTTGCCGCCGCGCCTCCCCACCGCTCGCAACGAAACCTTGCCCGCCGGAAACGCCGTTGTCCAGCGCAGCCCCGCAGCAGGGAAGTCCTGCGACTTGCGCCGCTTCACCCCGAGCGACTTGTCGCCGGACTGGCTAATAAGAACGAGCTCGACCTCTTCGCAGTTCGAGTACACCTTCACCATCTTCAGTTCGCCGTCCTTACCCCAGCGCACCGGCCACGTGTGCCCGTAGATGTGCACCATGGGCTCGTCAGCCCAGTAAGACTGAAAGACAAAGTACGATTCCTTCTTCGTCAGGTCGCGCTGAACAACTCCCTTCTGATTGATCCTCGGCAGCGGATTCTCCGCACGCAACGGCGTCGTGAAGTCCTTGAATATCCACTGCGCCGCTCCGGTCAGCCAGTCCTGCGACTCCTGCACCTTCAAATGCCAGTCAAAGAGATTGCACGCGTACGTCTCACTCCAGTCGCCTTCGGCCGAGACCCGCGGAATCCCTCCGGTGGGCAGATAATCGAGTCCCCGCTCGTCGGCTCCGTGCCCCGGCGGTACTTCCGTATTCACCTTGTCGGGCGTCTCGCTGTGCCGTCGCGCATGGCTGTCGGCGCCCCACTCCATGTGGATGAACCGCGGCACCAGCGCCGCCTGCTTCTTCAGCTCCGACTCGTACTCCGTATACAGCCCGCGATACCACCCCGCCCAGATCGACGGCGAATACACATCCGGGATATCTCGCGCAAAGTCGCACCGCCGGAAGCTCGTCAGCCGCGTCGGATCCTGCTGGTGCGCCTGGTCGCGCAGCTCGGTCATGAACGCGCGAATCGCGTTCTTGTCCACCGACGGATACTCCGTCGGCCAATCATCCTCGTTCCCAAGGCTCCACAGAATGATGCTCGGATGATTACGGTGCTGATCGATCATGGTCGTCAGCTTGTCCTTGGCCATCTGCTGCCACGCGGCGTCGCCAATCCCGCCACGGCACCACGGAAGCTCCTCCCATACCAGCAACCCTAGTTCGTCGCATAGATCCAGCACCAGACGCGACTGCTGATAATGCGCCAGCCGGATGAAGTTCGCGCCCATCTCCTTGATCATCTGGAACTCTTTGCGCGTGACCTCATCCGGAATCGCCGCCGCATATCCGGCGTGGTCCTCATGCCGATGCGTTCCGCGCAGCAGCAGCCGTTCGCCGTTCAGCTTGAAGGGCCCATGCTCGACAAACTCGAAGTGGCGCAGACCGAATCGTTCGCTAACAGTGCTGCTCGCGCCGTTGCCGCTCAGCGTCAACGTGCACGTGTAAAGCTGCGGATGCGCGGGCGACCACAGCATCGCACCGGCCAGATCCGCACTCACAACGTCCGCTTCGTTCGCGGAAGACTGCAAGATGTGCGTCGACCGGTGCACAACTTTGCCGTTCGGATCGGTGATCGTGACCGCGGCGCTGCAATGCCCATCCTGACCCGGCGCATAGCATCGCAGCGAAACCTTAGCCGTCTGACGCGCGCTCGCCGCATCGCTCACCGTGATATGCAGAGCCTCAATCGCGACCGCCGGAACATACACCAGCTCCACATGCCGATACAGCCCGCCGTACAGCGAGAAATCCGAGAAGTCACTCGGGATCGTATCCATCCTGCGCGAGTTGTCGCAGAGCACCGCCAGCGGCACGCCTTTCTTCTGCGTCGGCACCTTCGCCAGCGCGTCGGTGAGGTCGACCACGAACTCGTCATACCCGCCCTTGTGCTCGATCAGCTTCTCCTCGCCGAGCCAGACCGTCGTCACCTGCCCCGCTCCCCAGAAGTGCAGCAGCGTCCGCCCGTTCGCGTACGGATTCTTCGGCTGAATCCACGTGCGATACCATCCTTGCCCGCGATAGTAGGCCACGTCCGGATCGCACCCATCCATCGCGTTGAAGCAGTGCGGCATCTCCACCTTCGAGAACACTGCCAGCTCCTGGCTGTGCCAAACCTCCCACGGCCCGCCGAGTGGCCCCTTGAAGAACTCCCACCCATTGCTCAGCCGCACCGGAGCAACCGCTTCGTCTGCACCTGCCGGCGTGCTGACGGCTCGCGCCAGCCCCGGTGAGAGATGCAGCGCAGCCGCCCCGCCTGTAATCTTCGCCGCACCCGTAAGAACCTGCCGCCGTGTCAGCTTGGGAGTTAATTCGAACACCGCCCTAATCCTCCAAAGCTCAAAGCATACAGAACCTTCGCTCCAGCCGGCCGGACCTCCTCGACCTACCCTTCTACCGTGGGGCGCGAGCCACTCCCCACTCCGACACAACTCCCCCGGCAGGTATATACTCAAACTACGACAGCAATGGTCGTATATGTCGGGAGAGGTAGACCTGATGGCCCTCAGCGATCTCCGAGTTGGACAATCCGCAATCCTCGAAGCGCTGGAGCTCCCGGACAAGGTCAGCGACCACCTCGCGCATCTCGGTTTCCTTCCCGGCGCCAACGTTGAGGTGCTCCGCCGCGCCCCGGCCGGCGACCCCACGGTCTACCGGATTGATGGCGTGGAAGTTGCTCTCCGCAAAGAGACCGCCCGCCACATCACCGTCGAACTGCCTGGCCAGGAAAACGCTGGCGCGAACAGCCCGACAGCCGTGAGCGGGAAGAAGTAGCCCAATGGACTGCTGCACCCCGACATCCCCCACAGCGGTCGCCGAGCTGCCGGTAATCACTCCGGAAACCTCCAGCAACGGATCGAAGAACGGAAAGCAGCGCACCGGGCGCATCCGCACGATCGCGCTCATCGGCCCGCCGAACTGCGGCAAGTCCACTCTGTTCAATCGGCTGACCGGCATGCGACAGAAGGTCGCCAACTACCCCGGCGTCACCGTCGAGCACCACTCCGGCACGATGAAGAGCTTCGGCCGTCCGGACCTCACACTGATCGACCTCCCCGGAATCTACTCGCTGGCGACCTATTCGGAAGACGCGCGCGTCGCCGTCGACGTGCTGAAGGGCAATATGCCCGGCGTGCCCGCGCCCGACGCCGTCCTGCTCGTGCTCGATTGCATGCACCTCAACCGGCAGCTCATGCTCGCCGCGCCGATTCTGTCTCTCGGCCTGCCGACCCTTGTGCTCCTTAAGATGTCGGACCTGCTCGAGGCCCGCGGCGGCAAGATCGACGCCCTCGCGCTCGCCCATGAACTCGGCCACCCTGTGGCGCTCATCAGCGCCGCGAAGGGTACAGGCATGGACCTGATCCGCAACTTCCTCCAGCAGTTCGGAGAGTTCGCGCTCACGCGTCCCGGCTCCGCGCGGCTGCCTATCATTCAGAGCCCGGCATCCTGCCGCAAGTGGGCCGGCCAGGTTTCCACACGCAGCCACTTCGAGCAACCCGAGTCGCCCCTCTGGACCCGCCGCCTCGACTCCGTCCTGCTGCATCGCGTCTGGGGCCCGATCATCTTTCTTGTCGTCGTCATCGCGGTCTTCCAGGTCGTCTTCTCCATCGGCCAGCCGCTCTCCGATGGCCTCGGCGATCTCCTCACGCGCGCCGGCAACTTCGTCGCGCAGTCGCTTCCGGACAACTGGATCCGCGCCCTGCTGCGCGAGGGCATCTGGAACGGCGTGCAGTCGGTGCTCGTCTTCCTTCCGCAGATTCTTCTGCTCTTCCTGTTCATCGGCATCCTCGAGGACTCCGGCTATCTGGCACGCGCTGCGCTCATTGCCGACCGCGTGATGCGCGCCATCGGCCTCAATGGCAAGGCATTCATTCCGCTGCTCTCCGCGTACGCGTGCGCTGTGCCGGCCATCATGGCCACGCGCACCATTGAAAACAAGCGCGAGCGCCTCGCGACGATTCTCATCGCCCCGTTCATGACCTGCTCGGCGCGGCTGCCGGTTTACACGCTCATCATCGCGGCGTTCGTTCCGGACCGCCACATCCTCGGCGATCTGGTTGGCCTGCGTGCAACGGTCATGCTCAGCCTTTATGCGCTCGGGTTCCTCATGGCACTGTTCACGGCGAAGCTGCTCAACTCGCGCGTGATGAAGGCCTCGTCCGCGCCCTTCGTGCTGGAGCTTCCGCAGTATCGCTGGCCCACGCCGCGCTCGCTTACCCTGCGTCTCTACGATCGCGGCAAGCTCTTCGTGAAGAAGGCCGGCACCATCATCCTGGCCTGCACTTTCGTCGTCTGGTTGCTCAGCGTCCTTCCTGTCCACGGCAGCCACTTCTCTGATCTCTCCTCGAGCGTCATCGGCCACATCGGTCAGTTCATCGCTCCCGTCATTCATCCGCTCGGCTTCGACTGGAAGATCGGCATCGGCCTGCTGAGCTCGATCGTCGCGCGCGAAGTGATCGTAGGCACGCTGGGCACGCTGTACGGCGTCGATCCTTCTACACACGCGGCCAGCCTGCAGACGGCCTTGCATCACGATCTTGGCATCGGCGGCGCGATCGCGCTTGTGGTCTTCTTCGCCTTCGCGATGCAGTGCACGTCGACGATTGCCGTCGTCCGTCGCGAGACGAACAGCTGGAAGTGGCCTGCACTGCAGTTTGCGTACATGAGCTGCGCGGCGTATCTCGGTGCGTTGCTAACGAATCAGCTTTTCCTGCATCTCTTCTAAACCCGGCACGGAAGAATCCCGGGAACCGGCAACGCGAGACAAACGTATTTCCTCAAATACATCGGGCCCTTCAATAAACACTGCGCAAATCTGCCTGACAACATTCATTGCACAACGAGGCGTATCCTTTCTGTGACGCCCTAAGAACGAGAGCCGCGCGAGCCAGCCCGGCAGCCGGCAAAACTCCGACAACCGTGCCGAAGTGAATGGCACCCCTGCAAAATGGAGGGTCTCTTGTTTAACGTCGAAGAGCTTAGAAAATTCCCACTCCTGTCCTGCCTTCCAGAAGCACAGCTGCACCGGTTCGCGCGCACCGCGGCGGACATCCGTCTGAATACGGGCGATTGGCTGATTCGCGAGGGCGAGCAGCCCTGGTTTTATCTATGCATCGAGGGATCGTTCGATGTGCTGAAGTACATCACCGGCCAGGAGCAGGTGGTGAACCGCTATAACGCGGGCGAGTTCGGTGGCGAGGTTCCGCTGTTGCTCGGATCGGCGTCGATCGCCTCGCTGCGCGCGAGGGAGCCTTCGCGCGTGATGAAGCTCGACCGCGTGCAGTTCAAGGAGCTGTTGGATAGCTCCAAGGAATGTCGCGCGCTGGTGATGGAGACGATGAGCAGCCGGCTCAACATGATTCAGGACCGCATGGTCGATGTTCCGATGTCGCGCGTGCTCGTTGTGGGCTCGCAGTATGACACTGACTGTCGTGACATTCGCAGCTTCCTCTCCTTGAATCACATTCCCTACGAGTGGGTGGATCGCGAGCGCGATCCAGAGCGCGTGCCGGCCTGCATGCCGAAGGACCTCTCAGGGCCGGCCGTAGTTGTGGACCGCGCGTTCTGCGTAGGGCAGCCGCCCACTGTGCGCAAGGTAGCCGCAGCGCTGGGCTATCGCACCGAGCCCCGCAGCGATGGCTATGACGTGGTTGTCGTTGGAGCGGGACCCGCAGGCCTGGCTGCCGCGGTGTACGGCGCTTCCGAAGGCCTCAAGGTGCTGCTGATCGAGCGCAGCGCTGTCGGCGGACAGGCTGGAACCTCGTCGCGCATCGAGAACTATCTTGGCTTCCCCAGCGGCATCTCCGGCGACGAGCTCAGCGAGCGCGCACTGCGCCAGGCCGAGTATTTCGGCGCCGAGCTTGTGCTGACGCGTGAGGTAGCGAACCTCGAGCCGATTGAGGGTGGATGGTGCGTGGAGTTCGACTGCGGCAAGCGCGTGAGCACGCGAACCGTGGTCCTCGCGACGGGCGTCGAGTGGCGTCGGCTGGAGGCTGACAATATCGAGCGTTTCCTTGGTCGTGGCGTGCTTTATGGCGCATCACGCATGGAGGCGCCGACCGTGATCGGCAAAGACATCTTCATTGTCGGCGGCGGCAACTCCGCGGGCCAGGCGGCGATGTTCTTCTCCGGCTATGCAAACAGCGTGACGGTGCTGGTGCGCGGCGCCGGGCTGAAGCTGACGATGTCGCAGTATCTGATCGATCAGATCAACGAGCGGCCGAACATCACCGTCGAGCCCTACACCCGCGTCGTTTCGGTCGGGGGCGAGCACTCGGTCGAGACGATCTGCACGGTTACCGGCAACGAACCCGCACGCACGCGGGAGGCCGACGCCCTCTTCGTCATGATCGGCGCCAACGCGCAGACCGACTGGTTGCCCGCTGAACTCGAGCGCGACGAACTCGGTTACGTGTGCACGGGTCGCGATCTTCCGGGATGGGCGGACGTGGACCGCAGTCCGTATCCCCTGGAAACAAATCTGCCGGGCCTGTTCTGCGTCGGTGACGTGCGCCACTCATCCATCAAACGCGTGTCGAGCGGCGTAGGCGAGGGAAGCATGGCCATCGCGTTCGTTCACCAATATCTCGCGCTCCAGCCTTCAGCGGTGCCGCAGGCATTGGTGCCCGCCTGACACGGATCCCCAGCGAGTTCGCTCGCTGGGGATGATTTCAGGCTGGGGGCCCTTCCGCCCAGGAACTGCCTTCCTTGTGGCGCTTCAGCGTGGTCATCGCCTGCCTCTCGGCGGACTTGATCTGCGCTTCGCACCTATCCGTGGGCGTGCCGTCGATCGCCTGGATGTGGCAGGAGGAGATCTGGAAGATGATGTCCTTCATGGTCGTGGCAATGCTCTCTTCGCCCTCGTCCGCGGCCATGGCCTTTAGGTTCTCATTGGATTGCCGGAGCTGCTGCATCGCGCCGTTGAAGTGATCATTGTCGGCCTTCACGTCGATCGCGGCCGCATTATCCAGGACGACCTCGGCGGCGGAGATGAAGGTCTCCCGCGGGGGCGGCACCGGACTGAGTGGAGGCGGCCCCTGGTGTGCCAGGGCGGCAAGGACCAACAGGGCTGCGGCTGCGACAGCTCCAGAGTTCATGCGACCTCCCTTTCGGGATTCAGCAGTTTGCCGGCTTTGAATTAGACGGCTGCTGGGTGGAGAGGTTTTGTCGAATTCGGAAGGGTACCCGGAGGGTCAGGTTGCCTTGCGCTGGAAGGCTGTCTTCTTACCGGCGAAGGACTTCCGGGGTTTCACAGCCGGGTTCGAGTTCCCGTTGTTCGCTGTAGCTTCGCTGCTCGCCTCGGCGGCCTTTTCACGCAATGCGGCTAGCCGCTGCGCCTTTGGGCCAAGCCCATTTAGTTTGGGCGTTCCAGGTTTCGGGATGAAGTTGCTCATAGACCCATGCTCTCACGGACAGGGGCTGCGAACTGCAGGGGGATTCCGACGGGAACCTCCCTTGCAGCCGCTGAAATCAGCGGGAGGCGGAGGCGGCGATCACAGAGGCGATGACGCCGGTTGCGACGGCAGCCATGACGTAGTTGCCGTCAACCTCGCGCCACTCATAACCACGGGGTGGCTGCCTTGAGTGCTGGGCGGAGCCTACGCTTAACGCTGAAGCGTCGCGGGTTCGGCAGGATGAAAGAAAGAGCGTAGTCTAAGGAGTAGCCCGCCGGTCCGCCTCATTCAAAAATTCCAGATGAGTCCGAAGCACACGCTGCATCCACCTGCACGACTGGAGATCCTGTGCGTTCCGACAAGATTTATCTTGCGCTGTCGTATGGCAACACGCGTTTTGAGATCTGCAACATGATTGCGAAGGGGATGCGCGCGACGCATACGTCGGGGATGCGGACCGAGGAATCGATCGACCGGGTGCTGGGCATGATCGGCCCGAGGTTCATCGGGCCCCGGCTGCGGACGGTCAGTCTGCCGAGACCGCGCAGGTAACTGCGATCAGGTCACTTGCGCGCGAATGAGCGGACTAGGATGACCATGTTCCAAGCCTCATCTGTGCTTTGGCGAGCGGATTCGCCGGACATCTGGCCGCGGCCGTTCTGGATGATATAGAACAGTTCGCCGTCGCTGAGGCCGCTGAGCGCGGCGGGATCGGTGTAGTCCTTGAGCTTCATGCCGGCGATGTCGCCTTTGCCGTTGCCGGAGGCGCCGTGACAGATCGCGCAGTCGTAGCCGTACATTTTGCGCGCCTTGGCGAGCGAGGCTGGCGTGGCGTGAACGGGGTTGACCTTGGCGGCGTCGGCGGCGGGGATGGGCGCGGCGGCGGGTGTGGCGTCGGGGCCGGACTGCTGGTGGAGTGGAAGGGTCAATAGGAGCAGCGAGAGCGAGAGTGCCGGCTTGAGCATGGGTGCCTCCGTGCGTGCTGGAGTCCAGGAGCGCTGAAACGCCGGGGAGGGCGGACTTCGGCCGGGAGAAGTATTGCACAGGTGCGGAGACGGGGAGACGTTTTCGGAGTTTATTGGGGGTACCCCCCTCCCCCCTTTTTTGTGCAAAGTCTTCGGAACAGAGACTTTAGGTCTGGACTTTGAAGCGGGTCAGTGATGTCCGCGCGGATTGGGGAGGGAGTTGGGCGGGGATTTTTCGGACAACCTTGTACTGGCTTGCCATGCGTCGAGTGATTGCGTTTTGGGGTGGTGATTCTTTGTCTGGCGTCTGGCGCTGTGGCGCAGGGCCAGAAGGGTCGGCTCGCGACGAAGATCGTGGGCGCGTGGAGGCTTGTCTCGGTGGCGGGGCAGCCGCCGGGACTGCCTGGTTTTTACGATCACTTTTATCGGTTGACGACGTGGCGAACCGTGAAATAAGTTAGCAGGTCCGTAGCTGTGAAACCTGGAGGGTCATAGTCTTGCAATCGGCTGAAGCAAATTCCACGTCCGCGAAGGTACTGGGGCCTGGAGAGGGCCGGATGGCGTTCCTCGGCACGATCGGGGTGCGTTTCATGATCGACAAGCTGGAGTCGGGCGGAGGGTTTTCGCTGATCGAACACCCGATGTCTGCCAAAGCTCTCGCGGCACCGCTTCACCGGCACGCCCGCGAAGACGAATACAGCTTTGTGCTGGAGGGCTCGGTCGGCGCTCTCCTCGGTGACGAGGTGCTCGTCGGCAAGCCCGGTGATCTGATCTTTAAACCGCGGAATCAATGGCACACGTTCTGGAATGCCGGGGATACACCTGCACGAATTCTGGAGATCATCGCGCCTGCGGGTTTCGAGCAGTTCTTTCGCGAACTGGATGAGCTTGGCGGCGTGACGAACGCCGATCCGGCAACGATGGGCGCGCTGTGCCAGCGGTACAGCCTGGAGATGAAGCCGGAGAGCGTTCCCGAGCTGCTCGCGCGGTTTGGACTTCGTTTCCCGGGCGAGCGGGTGAGTTGCTGGGCGGTGGAGTGAGGTTGTTGGCGGTGTGAGGAAGGCAATTCAGTCGTTCCGGCTTCGCCTCGACAACGGCCTTCGGCCGAGCGGAAGGCGTCTGCGATGCGGCGTTTTTATGGCACTGAGACCCGGGGCCAAAGCCCGGGGCTACCAGCCGTGCCCCTTCGGATGTTGTGGTTGGAATTGAAGACGGGCGGGGCATACCCCACTCATCGCGATGATGCCGCAATGAATGGCGCACACCCTAGTCTTGCCACCCCTCTCCGCTGAACTGCCTGGTGTAGACACGGGTTTCGACTGCGATGGACGGGTCTGTGCTGATGGTTCGAATCTGCAAGCTGTCATTGTCGATGACGAAATCCAAATGGCTTGTGACTCCTAAGGGCGCCACATTGAGCGTCATGGAGCCTGTGCAGTCCGGATTGACGGTGTAAGTACCCGATACTGTGACCTTCTGGGTGTTGCCGTTGGCGCTGAGTGTGGCGGCTCCGCTAGTGTCGCCGCTTCCGTTGAAGGTCTGGCGTCCGACTTCAGCGAAGGGACCGGCGAAGGGCGGCGGAGCACCGGTGGGCAGAAGCGTACCGGTAGCGGTGTATCCGTAGCTGCCCTGAAGGGAAGCGTTGGAGCATTTGTGGTTGACGGCGTAAGCGCGGGGCACGATGCCGAGAGCGAGCGCGACGGCGCAGAGAAAGACAGAAGTCGCAAGAGTGCGCTTCATGATGAACCTCCTGATTGATCCGTTTTGTGATGATGAAAACGGGCCCGAGGGCTCTGGGGAGGCCGGATGGTGAAGTTCCCGTGGTGTGGTGGACAGATCATACGCGCGATTGTGGCCGGTCGTAGGAGAGGGTGCTGGTAAGCTGGCTGCGCTTTCTGCCGGAGGGTTTGATGGCTGCTGACAGGAAGGCAATTCAGTCGTTCCGTCCTTCGGACTACACGACGGCCTTCGGCAGAGCGGAAGGCGTCTGCGACGCGGCGTTTTTATGGCACTGAGACCCCGGGCTAAAGCCCGGGGCTACCAGCCGTGCCCCTTCGGATCTGTGGTTGGAATTGGAGAGGGGCGGTGCATAGTCCACTCATCGCGATGAGGTTGTGATGAGTGGGGGATCCAAGGTGGGTAGATTTAGGGGGTGAGTGGGCTCAGAACAGTGAGTTGCTGTTGCTCGCGTTTGGTCCAGGTCCAGTGTGATTCGATTTCGAATGCCTCCGACTTCGCCTGTGAGCCAGTGGCGATAGCTGCTCCACGGCCAGTCTTCGGGGTTTTCGACGAGTCCGCGTTCGACTGGATTGCGGTGGATGTAGCGGAGCTTCTCGACAAACTTGGGTTGGGTGAAGACGTTGAAGTCGTAGTAATTGAGTTGCCAGAAGCGCAGTCGTTCGCCTTTGAGCTGTTTCGAGGTCTCGGTTTTGAGCGCGCGGAAAACGCCGCTCAGGCTGGTCTTTGATGGCTCGCTCAATAACAGGTGGACGTGCTCGGGCATGAGCACATAGCCGAAGACGTAGAACTGGTGCCGGTTCCTGAGACGCTCGAGAGTATCGAGGAAGACGATGCGAGCGTGGTCGTGATTCAGATAAGGGAGACGCTTGTAACAACTGAAGGTGACGAAGTGGTCGTGGCCGAAGGTGTGGTAACGCTTGAGACGGCTCGGCATTTGGGGATGATACCGGATGGGTGCCCCGTTCATTGACGTGTTGTGTCCATGAGCGGGGTTGTCGGAGTATGAGGGTGGTGCAGAGTTGCAGCGTCGCTCACCCGCTCATGACGATGAGACCGTCATGAACGGGGCACCCCAGCACCCCAGCGTGGTTGTGATCGGGCCACCCGCCATCTTCGTCCCCACCCGTCCGCTGCGCGTACGATGGGGCACCCGACACCCTCCACCCGCTCAGAACGATGAGACGGTCATGACGGGGGCACCCTGGGTGGTTGTTATCGGGCCACCCGTCCACCGCAGTGTTGTTGTGATCGGGCCACCCGTCCTGCAGAGGGACTCAGTTCGGGGACGGCTTCTCGTAATGATCGACTACCATCAAAGGCATTTCTCTCGACGCGGTACGAAAACCTAAGCCGATATCTTCAATATGCATTCGCGCCGGAGATCCAGGATCGTTTTCAGTCTCGGGCGTCGAGGGATCCCGCGTCGAGTTGAAAATCATAGGTGCCTGGCAGCCCCGTTGCGTCAAACACTGGTTGTCCAGGTGCAGTTAAAAGATATGCCAGAGCCTGCATGGAGGTGTTGTAAAAGGCGTTAGGAGGCGGTCCAGGAACCAGTTTTGCCGGGTAGGGTGAGAAACGCAGCGCCCCCGAGGGAACAATCTCCGAAGGGTCAAATGGTTTGAGGGCCTTAGGCTTGGACTTCAGAACCACAAGCTCGAGAGCCTTTACTGTATGGCCGTTTTCCAAGTGCAATTTTAGTCTGCAGCGCTCCTCCAGCATCTCACGCAGCGCTGCGCGCAGCAGGGGGACATCAGGTCCCTGAGACTGCCATATTTGCAAGTCTTTCTCCGAAATCCGAGCGTCAATGTCGTACTTTTCGTCATGCCTCTTGGGGCCTGTTTGAAAAGATTGCCTTGCCAATACCGAGCGGCAAATGGATAATACGCAAAAGCGATCGTATCCCCTATAGATTGTCCGCGGACATGATACCCATCAGGAGTGATGTTGAGGTTCCGCTGAACCCTTCGACGTTGCTCCGACGCATCGACACAACTTCGAAATGAACTGTAGTCGTAGGTAAACTCGAAGGTCGACTTGAAACCGATAGAAAGATGAGAGTAACAGCGGTTGCTGCTCGTAGAAAGGGAGCTCTTGATTCGTTGGAAAACTGAGGATAGGGTCACGAGAAACTTCTCCGCAGGAACGGTTTACATCATTATCGATAAATCGTGTATAGGAGAAATATTTGCCGCTGATACTTGCTTTTCCACTCATGCGCGAGAATAGGGCATGAGCGGGCCACCGGAAACTACTAGCGATGCGAGGTAGCGAACAAGAACTCTTTGGTGCGAAGCTCTTTAATTTGGTCGCGGAGGGTGGCGGCGCGTTCGAATTCGAATTTTTTGGCGGATTCGCGCATTTCGGTTTCTAACTTCGCGATGTAACTGTCGAGTTCGGCCTGGGTGTTGAAGGAGAGTTCTTCGGCGGTGGGGGAGAGTTCGTCGGTGAGGTCGGCGTAGTCGGCCTTGAGGATGGTGGCGAGGGAGTCGTTGATGGCGCGGATGATGGTGCGGGGTTCGATGTTGTTTTCGGTGTTGTAGAACTCCTGCTTTTCGCGGCGGCGATTGGTTTCGTCGATGGCGCGGCGCATGGAGTCGGTCATCTTGTCGGCGTAGAGGATGGCGCGGCCTTCGAGGTGGCGGGCGGCGCGGCCGATGGTCTGGATGAGTGAGCCCTGGGAGCGGAGGAAACCTTCCTTGTCGGCGTCGAGGATGGCGACGAGTGAGACCTCGGGGAGGTCGAGGCCTTCGCGGAGGAGGTTGATGCCGATGAGGACGTCGTACTCGCCGCGGCGGAGGTCGCGGAGGAGGCGGATGCGCTCGAGGGTTTCGATCTCGGAGTGCATGTAGCGGCAGCGGACGCCGACCTCGGAGTAGTAGTTGGCGAGGTCTTCGGCCATGCGCTTGGTGAGGGTGGTGACGAGGACGCGCTGGTTGATGGCGGCGCGGTCGCGGATCTCGGCGAGGAGGTCGTCGATCTGGCCTTTGATGGGGCGGATTTCTACTTGCGGGTCGACGAGGCCGGTGGGGCGGATGATTTGTTCGACGACAACTCCGGCGGACTTGGTGAGTTCGTAGGGGCCGGGCGTGGCGGAGACGTAGATGGTCTGGCCGACGCGGGACTCCCACTCTTCGAAGCGGAGCGGGCGGTTGTCCATGGCGGAGGGGAGGCGGAATCCGTAGTCGACGAGGTTTTGTTTGCGGCTGCGGTCGCCGTGCCACATGCCGTGGATCTGCGGGACGCTGACGTGGGACTCGTCGATGAAGGTCATGAAGTCGCGGGGGAAGTAGTCGAGGAGGGTGGGCGGGGGCTCGCCGGGGAGACGGCCGGAGAAGTGACGCGAGTAGTTTTCGATGCCGTGGCAGTAGCCGACGGACTTGATCATCTCGAGGTCGAAGCGAGTGCGTTGGTGGATGCGCTGGGATTCGACGAGGCGGCCTTCTTTTTCGAGCTGCGCTTCCCACTCGGTGAGCTCGGCGACGATGGAGGCGATGGCGGTGGATTTGCGCTCGGGCTGAACGACGTAGTGGGATTTTGGGTAGATGGGGAGCCGGGAGTAGCGCTGCTTGACGGTGCCGAAGAGTGGATCGATTTGCGAGAGGGAGTCGATCTCGTCGCCGAAGAGCTCGATGCGGAAGGCGTTTTCGTCGTAGGTGGGGTAGACCTCGATGATGTCGCCGCGGACGCGGAAGGTGCCGCGGCGGAAGTCGACGTCGTTGCGCTCGTAGAGGATTTCGACGAGGCGGCGGGTGATGTCTTCGCGCTTGAGCTTCTGACCTTTTTCGAGGAGGAGAAGCATGCCGTAGTAGGCTTCGGGCGAGCCAAGGCCGTAGATGCAGGAGACGGAGGAGACGATGATGACGTCGCGGCGTTCGAAGAGGGAGCGCGTGGCGGAGAGGCGGAGCTTGTCGAGCTCGTCGTTGATGGTGGCCTCTTTTTCGATGTAGAGGTCGCCGGAGGGAATGTAGGCTTCGGGCTGGTAGTAGTCGTAGTAGGAGACGAAGTACTCGACGGCGTTGGTGGGGAAGAACTGTTTGAACTCGTGATAGAGCTGGGCGGCGAGCGTTTTGTTGTGGGCGAGGATGAGCGCGGGGCGGTTGAGCTCGGCGATGACCTTGGCCATGGTGAAGGTCTTGCCGGAGCCGGTGACGCCGAGGAGGGTCTGATCCTTTTCGCCGGCGTGGATGCCGGAGACGAGCTCGCGGATGGCGGTCGGTTGGTCGCCCTGGGGCTTGTAGTCCGTGTGGAGCTGGAAGTCCATGATTAGAGGGTAGAGGGTAGAGAGTAGAGGGTAAAGGGAGTGCGCGCAGGCTGCTGACAGGAGGGTGTCAGGAGAGATGGATGGCGGGGGCCGCGGAGATTATTGCGTTGACCGGTTGCGGTGGCCCTGCTAGGGTCGGCCTCAATGTCAACTTATCTGCTGATTCATGGGGCGTGGCACGGTGGATGGTGCTGGCGCAAGGTTGTGCCACTGCTGGAAGCGAAGGGGCATACGGTGCTCGCGCCTGACCTGCCGGGACATGGAGATGACAAGACGCCGATGTCGGCGGTGACGCTGCAGAGCTACGCGGAGACGGTTTGCGAAATTGCCAGCGCACAGACGGAGGCGGTGATTCTGGCGGGGCACAGCATGGGCGGGGTTGTGATCACTGAGGCTGCGGAGAGGTGTCCGGATCAGGTTGCGGCGCTGGCATACGTGTGCGCGTTTTTGCCGCGCAATGGAGACAGTCTGTTGACCTGGGCCTCGCAGGACCTGGAGAGCATGGTCAATCCGTTGACGATGGAGATGCGTCCGGACGGAGTTGCCGCCGGTTTCAAGCGCGAGTACACACGCAGAGCCTTCTACGGGAATTGCAGCGATGAGGATGCGGGCTTTGCAGAGTCGCGTCTTTGCGATCAGGCCATCGCACCGTTTGCTGCTCCTGTGACAACGACGCCGGAAGGCTGGGGGCGCATTCCGCGGTATTACATCGAATGCACGGGCGATCGTGCGATCACGCTGATGCTGCAGCAGGAGATGCAGAAGCAGTCGCCGTGCCGGAAGACGTTCTCCATCGAGACGGACCATTCGCCTTTCCTGTCTGCGCCGGAGAAGCTTGCGGAGATTTTTGCGGAGATTCCGACGCAGTAAGAGGCGAGACGCAGGATTGGCGGAGGCGTGTTATCGCGATTTTGCGCGAGGCTGAATTCCGTTCTGGAGACTTGAGAGGAAGTCCTGCTGGACGCGGTTGAAGCTGCGGCCGCGCAGGACGGCGGCGACGATGGTGCGGGTGGCGCGGGGATCCGTGAGGCGCACATATCCGCAGCCAGCATTGCGGTCGATTGCCATCTGGGGGACGATGGAGATGCCGACCCCGGCGGCAACCATTCCAAGAACACTGCTGAACTGGTCGCTTTCAAACGCGATGTTGGGCGTGATGCGTGCGTGCGTGCAGGTGGCGAGGCTGAGATCGCGGAAGCAGTGGCCGTCGC
This sequence comes from uncultured Acidobacteriaceae bacterium, assembly GCA_963762465.1. Lineage (GTDB taxonomy): Bacteria > Acidobacteriota > Terriglobia > Terriglobales > Acidobacteriaceae > Granulicella. The sequence continues at coordinate 119,677 of CAVXKS010000006.1, forward strand.
GCAGCATGACGAATGATTCTCCGCGAAGAGTCTTGAGGGAGAGCGATTCTGCGGCGGCTCGTGGATGGGCTTTCGGGAGCGCGGCGAAGAGGGGTTCGGTGCGGAGCGGAAAGAGCTGCAGGTCTTTGTGGCGAAGTGGAAGGGCGAGAATGGCTAGATCGATGGAGAGGTCGCGCAGGGCATCGACGAGTAGCGGGGTGGTTTCTTCGACGATGCGCAGCTTCGCGTCGGGGTATTTCTTCACGAAGGCTGTTGTGTAGCGCGGCATGAGGAAGGGCGCGATGGTTGGAATGACACCCACGGCTACGCTGCCGCGAATGTCTGTCTTTTTGGCGGCGACACTGGATCGTGCCGCTTCCATCTGTTCGAGCATGGAGCGCGCATGCGGCAGAAACGCGCGGCCGGCCTCGGTGATGCGGATGCTGCGACCCAGCCGGTCAAAGAGTTTGGCGCCGAGGTCTTTCTCCAGCTTCAGGACCTGCTGTGAGAGGGAGGGCTGGGCGACCTGGCAGCGCTCGGCGGCACGGCTGAAGCTACCGGTTTCAGCGATAGCGCAGACGTATCGGAGCTGGTTGATTTCCATAGAAGCTGCCTATACGTCGAATGCGACCTACATATTGGAACTATGCGCCTCGGCGGTGCTACAGTCAATTGATCGAGATCGATGTGACCACCCGGGCGGGAGGCTCGCCGGGGCCGGTGATTTGGGTTTCATGCGAACCCATCCGTTGAAACCAAGCCAACCAAGAAGGAGAGGACGCATGGCGACCGAAGCGAAATGCCCATTCCCACACAGCACCGCAGCCCCGAGAACGAACACTGACTGGTGGCCAAACCACTTGCGGCTGGACATCCTGCATCAGCATTCGGCGAAATCGGACCCGATGAGCGAGGATTTCAACTACGCCGAGGAGTTTAAGAGCCTGGACTACGAGGGGCTGAAGAAGGATCTTGCGGTGCTGATGACGGATTCGCAGGACTGGTGGCCTGCGGACTTTGGCAACTATGGACCGCTGATGATTCGGCTGGCGTGGCACGCCGCGGGCACGTATCGGATCGGTGATGGCCGCGGAGGCGCGGGAAGAGGGCAGCAGCGTTTTGCTCCGCTGAACAGCTGGCCGGACAACGTGCTCCTCGACAGGGCTCGGCGGCTGCTGTGGCCGATCAAGCAGAAGTACGGCAAGAAAATTTCCTGGGCGGATTTGTTCATTCTGGCGGGGAATGTTGCGCTCGAAGAAATGGGCTTCAAGACGTTTGGCTTCGCGGGTGGACGCGCGGACGTGTGGGAGCCGGACATGGACGTGAACTGGGGCCTCGAAGACAAATGGATGGGGACGGACAAGCGGTTTGCAGGTGATCGCGAGCTGGCGAAGCCGTTCGGCGCAACGCACATGGGCCTGATCTACGTGAATCCTGAGGGCCCGGACTTTGTGCCGGATCCGATCGCGGCTGCGAAGGACATTCGCGAGACCTTTGCACGCATGGCGATGAACGATGAAGAGACTGTGGCGCTGATCGCGGGCGGCCACACGTTCGGCAAGACGCATGGAGCTGGACCTGCGCAGCATGTGGGAGCGGAACCCGAAGGCGCGCCGATTGAAGAGCAGGGCCTTGGATGGTCGTGTGCGTACGCGACCGGCATTGGGGGCGATGCGATCGGCAGCGGGCTGGAAGTTACGTGGTCGAACACGCCGACGCAGTGGAGCAATTACTTCTTCGAGAACCTCTTCAAATACGAGTGGGAGCTGACGAAGAGCCCGGGCGGCGCGCAGCAGTGGAAGCCAAAGGGCAACGCGGGTGAGGGCACCGTGCCGGCTGCGCATAATGGCAACGGGTCAAAGAGTCCTGCACCGAGTCATGCACCGGGCATGCTGACCACTGATCTTTCTCTGCGCCTGGATCCGATCTACGAGAAGATCTCGCGGCGGTTTTACGAGAATCCGGATCAGTTTGCTGATGCGTTTGCGCGGGCGTGGTTCAAGCTGACGCACCGCGATATGGGACCGCGCGCACGGTATCTGGGACCGGAGGTTCCGAAGGAGGAGCTGATCTGGCAGGATCCGATTCCGGCGGTGGATCATGAGCTGGTCAATGAGCAGGATGTGGAGTCGCTGAAGAAGAAGATTCTTGCGTCGGGGCTGAGCGTGTCGGAACTGGTTTCGACGGCGTGGTCTGCGGCCGCGACCTATCGGAACTCCGACAAACGTGGGGGCGCGAATGGAGGGCGCATTCGTCTGGCTCCGCAGAAGGACTGGGAGGCGAACGAGCCGAAGAAGCTGGACAAGGTGCTGAAGGCGCTCGAAAAAATTCAGAGCGACTTCAATGGCGCGCAGAAGGGCGGGAAAAAGATTTCGGTGGCGGACCTGATTGTTCTGGCTGGGTGCGCAGGTGTTGAGCAGGCTGCGAAGAATGCGGGCATCAACGTGAGCGTTCCGTTCACTCCAGGGCGCATGGATGCCTCGCAGGAGCAGACGGATGTGGAATCGTTCGGGGTGCTTGAGCCGGGCGCGGATGGTTTCCGCTCCTACAAGGACAAGAGCGATGCCCAGCATCCGGCTGAGGTGCTGCTGCTGGATAAGGCGCAGTTGATGACGCTGACGGCGCCTGAGATGACGGTGCTGCTTGGCGGCATGCGCGTGCTGAACACGAACGTCGGCGGGACGAAGTACGGCGTGTTCACGAAACGGCCGGAGGCGCTGACGAACGACTTCTTCGTGAGCCTGCTCGACATGAGCACGGTGTGGAAGGCGACCTCGGATGCGAAGGACACGTTCGAGGGGCGCGACCGCAAGACGGGAGACGTGAAGTGGACCGCGACGCGCGCCGATCTCATCTTCGGATCGAATGCTCAGCTGCGTGCGCTTGCCGAGGTTTACGGAAGCTCGGATGCGCACGGGAAGTTTGTCGAGGATTTCGTGGGCGTCTGGAACAAGGTGATGAACCTTGATCGTTTCGATCTCGCGAGAACGCAGGCGAACTAGTTCTGGCCTGGTAAGACATTCGGCCTGGCTCGATGATCTCGGGTCAGGCCGAACTGTTTTAGGTGGCGGAGATGAGGGGCAGGTTCGCGGATTCCCAGGCGGTGAGGCCGCCGGTCATCTCGATGAGATTGGTGAGGCCGTGGTGCTGGAGGATGCTGGCTGCGGCGGAGGAGCGGTAGCCGCCGGCGCAGTGCACGCCGATGCGGCGGTCGCGCGGGAGGTCGGCGAGGCGCTCTTCGAGATGATTGAGCGGGATGTTTAGGCTGTGCGGGATGTGTTTGGTGGCGTACTCGCCCGGGTTGCGGACGTCGAGGATGAAGTGTGAGTCGGCGGCGATCTCGGTGTGGAATTGGGCGGGGCTGACGCGGTCGGTGGTGGAGATGAGGTCCGTGCGGCCCGCGAGTGCGGCGAGGCCGTCGGCGAGATAGCCGCTGACGTAGTCGAAGCCGATGCGGCCGAGGCGGAGTGCGGCTTCGTGCTCGCGGCCGGGCTCGGCGAGGATGACTATGGGGCGGCGGCGATCGAGCAGCGTGCCGGCCCATGTGGCGTACTGGCCGCCGAGGCCGATGTTGATGCTGCCGGTGAGATGGCCGAGAGCGAACTCGGCGGAGTCACGGACGTCGAGGAGTTGCGCGCCGCTGCGCTGGAGTTCGAGGACTTCATCGAGCGTGAGTGGATGGAGATTTTTTTCGAGAGTGTGGTCGAGGGTTTCGCGCTCGCGGGTGTTGAGGATGGCGTCGTAGGTGAAGTATTGAGGCGCGTCGGGCTGGTCGGCGGTGACGAGGGAGACGAACTGCTCTTTGGACATGGGCTGGAGCGCGTAGTTGACGCGGCGTTGCACGCCCAGGGTGGAGACGGTCTCGGACGAGAGCTGCTTGCCGCAAAGCGAACCTGCGCCGTGCGCGGGATAGACGAGGGTGTCGTCCGGGAGCGGCAGAAGTTTGTGGTGGAGTGAATCGTAGAGGTGCGCGCCGAGGTCGTTGGCGGTCCAGCCGAGCGAGGCGCGGAGGTCGGGGCGGCCGACGTCGCCGATGAAGAGCGTGTCGCCGGTGAGGACGGCATAGGGCTTCGTGGGATCTTTGGTGAGATCGAAGACAAGAATGGAGATCGATTCAATGGTGTGGCCGGGCGTTTCGAGAACCTCGAGGCGAAGGCCGGGGAATTCGAGGGAGGTCGCCATCGTGCATGGGGGTGAAGGCGTACTCGGCCGCGGCGGCAGCGCCGAGGTGGATGGTGGCGTGGCAGCGATCGCGGAGCTCGAGATGGCCGGCGATGAAGTCGGCATGGAAGTGCGTGAGGAAGACGTGGCGGATGTGCAGGCCGAGAGCGTTAGCGTCGTCGATGTACTGCTGGATGTCGCGCTGCGGGTCGACGATGATGGCCGTGTGGCTGGCTTCGTCGCCGACGAGATAGGAGGCGTGCGCGAGGCAGCCGAGGTAGTACTGTTTGAGGATCATAGGAGTTTCTATATGCCGGCGTACCAGGCGTAGCCGCCTTCGGGCTCGGAGGAGCCGAGGCCTTTGCCGTACTGCTTCATGGAGTCGGTTACGGTGATGTGGTTTAGGAACTTGATGCTCTTGTAGCCGAGCTGGCGTGGCACGCGCAAGCGCAGCGGGCCGCCGAAACCGATGGGGAGATCGCCGTCATTCATGCCCCAGGTGATGAGCGTGCCGGGATGCTGGGCTTCGGTGATGTCGATGCTTTCCCACCAGGGCTCCTGGATGGAGAAATAGGCGAGGAAGCGAGCTTCCGGTTTCGCGCCGGCTTCGCGGAGGACAAGCGAGAGCGGAGTGCCGATCCACTCGGCGATGTAGGACCAGCCCTCTTCGCAGGCGATTTCGGTGATCTGGCTGCGCGTGGCGACGGCGCGGAGATCGGCGATGGAGAGCGAGAGCGGGTGTGTGACGAGGCCGTCGACGGTCGAGGCGCCAGTCGACGAAGTTGTTCGCCTGCGAGGTCTTGAAGGGGTCGGGGAGTTTGCCGCCGATTTCGTTCATGAACGGCTGTTTGGAGATCATGCTGCGCGGGAACTCATGGAAGGGACGCGCGAGCGTGAGGGCGCGCTGGCAGGCGTAGGTGAGGGTTTCGCCTGTGCCGTAGAGAACGCCGTGATCCGGCGGAATGAGGCCGTAGCGTTCGGCGATGCGTGCCGCAGAGGCGAGACCGGCGGCTCCGGCGACGGCAACGGTGCCGGTGGTGATGAGCTTGCGGCGAGTGATGGGATTCATGGGAGCTCCTTCCGTGTGAGCTCGGTGTGCAGATCGGCTTTTCCGGTAATCATCGCACGCATGCGAGCGCGGAATCCGGAGATCGCGACCATCGTGACGTGAACGATCACAAAAAGGATCAGCGCAATGGTGACGAAGAGATGGATGGTGCGCGCGGACTGCCGGCCTCCGAGCAGAGAAGAGGTGAGCGGGAAGGCAGTGGTGACCGCGGGCGACATGGCAAGGCCGGTCCAGATGATGAGTGGGAAGAGAACAAAGATGACGACGAGATAGGAGGTGCGCTGCAGGACGTTGTAGGTGTGGAGGTCATCCGTTGCGGCTTTTGCGCGACGTAGATAGTGACCGATGCGCGTGGTGAATGCGGAGACCGAGCGCTGCTCGCGCGTAGGGAAGAGATTGCGGCGTAGATGGCCGGTGATGACGAGATATGCGAGATAGACGATGCCAGTGAGCACAAGGAGCCAGGCGGCCTCGAAGTGGAGGTAACGGCTCCAGCCGTTCTGGTCGGGAAGGACGTAGCCGTAGCCGGTGGGTACCGTGTCGCGCGAGGACGGGACGTGGAATGTGAAGAGCGGATGCGTGTTCACGTTGCCGACCTCGCCCCAGTAGAAGCGCGGGTGGGAGAGGAGGATCTCGATGCCGGTGACGAGGAGCGCGATGAAAGCGATGAAGGTGAGCCAGTGGGTGATGCGGACGAGAAGGGAGTGGCGGAGGGTCGTGGTGAGCTCGGCTGGCTGTGAGGATTCGGTTACGGTCGGCACGGCGCGAGGATAGCACGCGCGGATGTTGCAGCAGGAGAGTTCGCGATGCGATGAATCGGCGTCAGCGAGTCGCTTCTGCGGAGGCAAGGATGGTGGCGGTGAGCGCGGAATCGGACTCGTAGTAGTGGAGGATGCGCTGGGGTTCGGCGGCTTTGTAGGGGGCGAGATTGTGCGCCCAGCGGAAGCCGATTGGCTGGTACATGAGTTCGACCTTGATGTGGAACGGACCAGCGGAGGAGTTGGTCGGGATAATGTAGCGGACTTCGCTGCCGCGGTCGGTGAAGTTGGGATCGGAGGCGGCATTGCCGTAGACGGCGATGTCGGGCGTCGCGGTTGATTTGTCGAAGCCGGTGGGGAGCAGGCGGTTGTCCTTGAGATAGCGGACGGTGCTGAGCAGGCCGGTGGTGACGTGACCGTTGATGTCGCCGAGGATTGGCTCGTAGATCTCGACCTGATCGGGCTGGGTGATCTCGCGGAAGTGCGGCTCGAAGCGTGTGGGGTCGTCGTCGTTGATGTTGCCGACGATGGAGCCATTGGGGCGGAGCGCGCCGGATTCGAAGATCGTGCGATTATTCGCATCGGTGACGACGACGTGCAACCATGCGCGGCGTGAGGGATACGCGGTGGGGAGCTTGTGCCCTGTGAGGTTCTGGGTGAAGGTGGTGAAGGAGACTGTACCGGCGGAGAGGGTGGGGTCCTCAATCGTGAGGCGCGCCGATTGTGTGCCAAGGAAATCCCGGGTGCGCGCGACGGCGGCTTCGAGATCCTGCGGGCGCGCAATTGTCTTGAGGTCGTCGCGGTGCTCGTTGAGTAAGGATTGCAGGAAGAAGTTTCCGCCGATGAAGAAGTGATAGCGGGCGCCCTCGCGTTGCTGCCCGTACAGCGCGGTGATTGGGGTGGGGCCGTTGACCGGGGGCATGTGGCAGTCCTGGCAGGTCCGTTTGTTGTAGAAGTCGCTATGCTGCCACTCCTGATACGGGACCTGTTCAGGGAAGTGGCCGAGCTGTTTGCCGCCGGGACCGAGAGGCGTGGTGATGAGGGTGTGGCATCCGGCGCAGAGTGCAGCCTCGCGAATGTGGGCGGCCTGTTCGGGCAGAAACCCGCCGGTGGAGGAGTGCATGATGGTCTGGTGGCCATGATCGGGCGCGAACGGACCGTACTCCGGACGAATGTCGTAGTGCACCGCGCGGCTAATGACGACGTTGCCGCTGAAGGTGGAGGGATCGCCGAGCTTGTCTTTGTCGATCTGGTGGCAGACGGAGCAGGTGACGCCGTCCTGCGCAGAGCGCTGAAGCTGTGACGTTTTACCGGTCAGGTTCTGGAACGGGAAGCGCGCGAAGATGTGGGAATCGCGGTGGTCGTCGCGGTCGGCGAGGCGGACGGCGGGCATGTGGCAGGTCGAGCAGTCATTCTGGATCAACTGTGTGGACTCAGGGTGATCTATGGTTTCACGGCGGATGCTGCCCTGCCAGTAGGGGTCGCGTCCCGCGTTGGCCATCACGCTCGCTTGCCAGTCGAAGCCGATCGAGTAGCCGTCGCCTTTGGCGGAGGTCATGCCGTTGTGGCAGGCAACGCAGCGGTCGGAGGTGTGAAAGGCGGTTGCCTGGTGCGGCTTGAATGCGATGAGGGGTTTTTCCTCGGTTGGCTGAAGTTGCGCGGTAGAGGTTGGAGCTTGCGTTTGCTGGCGCGCGAAGACGGGCAGCGGCGAGCGCGCGGCGAGGGCGGCGCACATTGCCGAGGTGATGAGGAGGGCGGAGCCAAGGATAGATCGGTTCATCGCCAGCCCTTCCAGAAGGCACCCTCGGCCCAGTCCCAGAGGACGTAGAAGGTGATTTGGGGTTTGCGATCGGCGGTGTTGGTGATGGGCGCGCTGACACCAGCGGCCGCGCGGATATGTTGGCGTTTGGAAACCGTGACCTGCATCTCCGGCACTATGTTGAGGTCAGTGCCGGCGCCCGCGGCGTAGTCGTGGGTCCCGACGAACTCGACCATTGGTGTGTAGAGCCGGCCGAGACCACGGTCAGGCGCCATCGAGCGGCCGGCGGCGGCGTTGAAGAACAGGCTGCGCGGAGATTTCGTCGCGTCAAACGTCACGTCCCCACCGAGTTGAAACTGGAGAAAGTTGCGTTCGCCGAGGAGCTGGTCGTACGCGAGGAAGGGTTCGAAGGTGGTGGTGCCTGCGCCGAAGTTGCGGTGGCTGTCCCCGGTAGGCAGGAGGAAACCGCCTTGGAGGCTGACGACAGATCCCGCAGGGAGGCTCGAGAAAAGAACGCGCTTGAGGCCGACGGTGATGTCACCGAATCCGGTGGTCCAGTTGTTGTTGTTCGGCAAACCCTGCGGATTGACGGCGTAGTTGACAGGGACGTCAATTTCGATCTGCTGTAGCCCGGCGAAGGTCTGCTCGTGGATCACGTGGGTGGTCCAGGATGCCGGCGAACCGGCGTCGGCAGAGGTGGAGAGGACGAGCTCGTCTTCGGGGAAGGCCTTTTCGGTAACGAGGGCGCGCGGCAGGTTGAGCTCGCCGGCGGGGTAGTGGTGGACGTTGTGGCAGAACGAGCGCACATACGCGATGACGTCGTCGATCTGTTGATCGGTGAGGATGTCGCCGAAAGCAGGCATGATCTGCGAGAAGCCGAGTCCGTGGCCGCCGTGGAGTATGACGGCTTTGTAGGAGGAGTCGGGTTCGGGTGTGGTTTGGTCGCACAGGGTGAAGTCGGGAAATGTGTGCGGCCGGACGAAGACGGTGCTGGCAGGATCGGCGCCCTTACCTTCGGGGCCGTGGCAGGCGATGCAACCGGAGTTGTAGACGATTTTGCCGCGAGCGGCGTCGGGCGGTGTGGCGTAGTGCACCAGCTTTTGCGCCGTGAGTGAAACTACGGCGAAGAGCGAGGTTGCCGCGCAGAAGAGCGCGGCTGCAGCGAGCGCGGAAGATGGCTTGTGCGCCGAACGCAACGACGGGAGCTCCTTCGGGGGCGTTTTGTGGTCCAGCGGTTTGTGATGCGATGGACCCGGGCGATGCTGCTCGACGCCGAGATTAACAGGCGCAGATGACGCACGGATGACGAACAGCTGTAGGCGGCCGATAGAATGACGAGGAAAGAGATGGAGAAGAGGATGAGCGCTGCATCAAACGTGGAGTTATGGCTCGTGCGGCATGGAGAGACGGAGTGGTCGGCGGATGGGCGGCACACGAGCGTCACGGATATTCCGTTGACGGACCGCGGACGCGAGAGGGCCCGTGAGCTGAAGGATTATTTGGCAGGAAGAAAATTTGCGGCGGTATTTGTGAGCCCGATGCAGCGAGCCAAGGAGACGTGCGAAATTGCAGGCTATGCCGATGTGGCGATTGTTGAACGCGATTTGATGGAGTGGAACTACGGCGAGAGCGAAGGCAAGACGACTGCCGAGATGCGCGAGAAGTATGGACCGAAGTGGAGCGTCTGGAAGAATGAGATCGTCGGCGGCGAGAGCGTGGAGCAGGTCGGCGAACGCGCGGACAAGGTGATCGCGCGCGCCTTGGCTGCGGTGGCGATCGGGCCGAACGCAGCAGACTCGCACCAGGTGGCGCTGTTTGCGCACGCGCATATTCTGCGCATCCTGGCAGCGCGGTGGATTGGCTTGCCGGCGGTGGACGGAGAAGATGCTCGCGCTGGGGACGGGCAGTTTGAGCGTGCTGGGATTCGAGCGCGAGCAGAGAGTGATTTCGCGCTGGAACCGGAGCTTCGAGGAGTAAAGATTTGCGAGACCGGATCAGCGGACCATGAAGATGTCGTAGGAGACCGCGGTATTGGACTTCTTGCCCACTCCGATGGCGATGGTTTTGTTCAGCCATGCGAGCCTTTGGCACCCGGTTTCAAAGACAGGAGTGATGCGGAAGTAGTAGCGATCGGCGGGAACGTCTTCGCCTTTGGCGATGCGGGAGCGAATGTCCGGTGGGATATCGACGAGTCCGCGATAGTTGACGAAGATCATGCAGCCGTCATCGGAGCGAAGAGTAATCCGGACGTCTAACTGTGAGACTCCGTCCTTTCTAACGAGCACCCAGTCGCCGCCGCCGGGAAGCACCTGGCCCTTGAGTGAGGGGCCGGTGAAGGTACCGCCGGTGACGTAGAAGATGTGTCTCGGCCCGAGGGGTGTGTCGCCGACATCTTGCGGTTCCTGTAGCTCGGCGCGAAGGTGCATGAGGAACTCGGTCTTCGGCGCTTGCGGCGCTTGCTGCGCATATGCAACTCCCGAACAGACAAGGAAAAGGAACGTACCGAACTTGTTAAGCATCGCGGCAGTATACCCTTGGCTGCGGGGTGGATCGGGCTCCGTTCAAGGGGTCAGCGGATATAAGAGAAGACGCCGCAGAGGTTCGGCGCGTCGTTGATCGCGTCGATTGTGAGGGTCGGCGGCGTGGCGCCGGAGAAGAAGGCGACCTGCAGGTCGCGCCCCTGGGCGTAGGTGACGATCCACTGTGTGGAGTCAGAGCCGCAGAGCGTGTTCTTGTGGAGGAAGCGCTTTTGGGCTGAGATGTCGACGCGGAAGACATTGCCGCCGCCGGTGGGATTGTCGGGATTGAAGAGCGCGCGGGCCTCCTGCGTCTGGAGCGAGCGAATCTGCGCGATGGTGAAGTTGGTGAAGTCGATCGTGATCTTCAGTGGCGAGAAGAAGATGTCACCAGTGATCGAGCGCGCGTTACTGCTGGATGCGCGCCATGGGCCGGACTCTTGCGCGGGGGCAGCGGACGTGAAAGCGGGGAGGACACCGAGAGCTGCGAGGAGCAGCGAGCGAAATCGCATAGATTGAGGATGACATCTGCTGAGCTGTGCGGCAAACGCGAGGCGGTGTGCGTTTGCACGATAGACTGAGCAACGGATCGTTCACTGGCGTCGAATGTTTGACTGGCGGGGAGTTGAGGTTTGGAGAATCGAAGAGATCCGGGCTACCGGATTCTTGAACGCGCTGTGGGGAGGCCCGATCTCGAAGGAGTCTGCGCGCTGGCAGTGATGGCGAAGGCTCCGCGAGCAGGCAAGGTCAAGACCCGACTGCAGCCGCCGTTAAGCGCGGAAGAAGCGGCGGCGCTGAATGTCTGCTTCCTGCGCGATACGGCGGAGAATATCGCGACGGTTGCAGGCGGAGGCGGCGCGCGAGGCCTGGTCTGCTATACGCCGGTGGGCGATGAGGCGGCCTTCGATGGGTTGCTGCCGAATGGCTTTGAGCTGATTGCGCAGAGAGGCGATGGGTTCGGGGAGCGATTGTTTTGCGCGGCGGAGGACATTCTGAGTTGCGGGTTTGGTGCCGTTTGCTTGATCGATTCGGATTCGCCAACGCTGCCAGCGAGTGCTTTGCGTGAGGCGGTGAGCGCGTTGGAGAACCCGGGTGAGCGAGTGGTGCTTGGGCCGTCGGAGGACGGCGGGTATTACCTGATTGGCGTGAAGCGCGCGGAGTCGCGGCTGTTCGAAGGAATTACGTGGAGCACAGAGCGCGTGTATGCCGAGACCGAGCAGCGCGTGCGGGAGCTTGGGTTGCCTTTGGTGGAGCTCTCGCGATGGTATGACGTGGATGATGCGGAGACTCTGGCGATATTGCAGGGGGAACTGCTGCGTGGAGAGCGTCCGAAATTTGCAGTGGTGAATGGATTTGACGCGCGGTGGACGCGAGAGTATCTGCGCGAGCGTGAGGGACGATGACGCGCGTTGCACCGAGCCCATGGCATGGGGGGCGCGCATGGCTGACGAACGCCGTCTTGTGTCTGCTCGGATTCGGGCTGCTGGCCATGGCGTGGCAGTTCTGCGAGGAGCACGTTCGGTTCACGATCGGGTTTTCAGGCGTGTCGGGGTGGTCCGATGTGCTGTTTGTTACGGCTGTCGCGATGGTGCTGACGCAGCCGGTGAACAGGGCGACGCTGTGGATCGTGCTCGCGTTCGGTGCGGCGTTTCAGGTGGTCACTCTGAGGGCTGCGCCGTTCTTGTCATCGGATATCTACCGCTACGTGTGGGACGGGATTGTGCAGCATGCGCATATCAGCCCGTACAGGTATGTGCCGGGAAATCGAGCACTGGCGATTCTGCAGCAGCGCTATCCGGATATTTACGAGAACATCAATCGCAAGGAGTACGCGCACACTATCTATCCGCCGGTGGCGCAGATGATTTATTGGATCGCGACGCTGTTCTCCCCGACGGTCGCGGCGATGAAGATTGCGATGTTCGGGTTCGAGTGCGTGACGGCGGGCGCGCTGATCGCATTACTGAAGCGAATGGGGCGGCGATCGACGGATGTGCTGTTGTTTGCGTGGTGCCCGCTGCTGGTCTGGGAGATCGGCGGTTCAGGGCATGTGGATGCCGTGATTCTGGCGTTTGTGTCGCTGGCGCTGCTGTTTCGCTATCGCGAGCAGCCGGTAATGACGGGACTGTTTCTCGGGTTGGCGGTGATGACGAAGTTTTATCCGCTGGTGTTGCTGCCGGCGCTGTGGCGCAGGGGAGATTGGAAGATGCCGGCCACGGTGGTGGCTGTGTGCGCGGCGGGGTATGCGATCTATGCGTCAGTAGGGAAGCTGGTGTTCGGGTTCCTGGGTGGCTATGCGTATGAGGAGGGGCTGGACACTGGGACGCGGTATTTTCTGCTGGAGTATGCGGACCGGGTGCTGGGGCTGCACTCGTTGACGAAGACGGGGTATGAGTTGTTCTGCGGGGTCGTGTTTGGTGCGATTGTGTGGTGGACGTGGAGGCGCGCGTCGAGAGAGCGGATAGGCGACGGAGTAAAGGTGCAGCGGCCGGCGTTTGTGCGGGCGTCGATCATGTTTGCGATGGCGTTGATGCTGCTCTTCTCGCCGCATTACCCGTGGTATATCGCGTGGTTGATTCCGCTGCTGGTAGTGGATCCGAACTGGGTGACGCTGACGTATGTGTGCGCGTTCTTCTACGCATTTACGACGCAGTGGGCTGACCCCGGGCCGAAGATGTTTGTGTTGAATAGCTGGATGTACTTCGCGGTGGCGTGCGCGTTTGCGCTGGAGATGCTGTGGCAGGGATGGGGGCTGGGGCGGCGGTTCGATTGCAGGGGGCAGCACGATGCAGCCTAGAGTTGCGGTGGTGATTCCAGCGCTGAATGAGGCGGAGTCGATTGGGAGTGTTGTCGCAGCGATGCCGTGGGGTGAGATTGCGGAGTGCATTGTGGTCGACAACGGAAGCACCGACGGAACGGCGGACGTGGCGCGGGCGGCGGGTGCGCGTGTGGTGAACTCGCCGCGTGGATATGGCGCGGCGTGTGCTGCGGGTGCGCGGGCAGCGGATGCGTCGAGCGATGTGCTGGTGTTTCTCGACGGCGATGGATCGGACGACGTGAGCGCGATGCCGCAGATGGTGCGGCCGATTGAACGCGGTGAGGCGGACTTCGTGGTTGGATCGCGGATTCGCGGAAAGGCAGAGCCGGGATCGCTGAATGCAGCGCAGGTGTTTGCGGCGAAGATGATCGGCGGGTTGGTAAAGATGCTGTACGGGTTTCGCTATACAGACATGGGGCCGTTCCGTGCGATCCGTCGCGACTGCCTGGAAGCGATGCGGATGCGCGAAATGACCTATGGGTGGAATTTGGAGATGCAGATCAACGCGGTGAGGATGGGCCTCCGTGTGGTTGAAATTCCGGTAGATTATCGTTGCCGGATTGGCGGCGAGTCGAAGGTGTCGGGGAATGCCTGGGCCAGCGTCAAGGCCGGCGTAAGGATTCTGGGTGTGCTCGCCAGAGTACGGTGAATTTCGCCGCGGCGAATGACAAACTAGAGTGATGGATATTCGTGAGCCGTTGATTGAGCTGGAGCATGTGCACGTGGCGCGCGGAAGCAGCGTGGTGCTGCATGATGTGAGCCTGCGCGTTGCGCGCGGGGAGCACGTGGCCATCCTCGGGCCGAATGGGTGTGGAAAGTCCACCCTGCTGAAGACGATGACGTGTGAGTTGTACCCGATGGTGAAGGAGAACACGCGCGTGTGTCTGCTGGGACGCGAGCGGTGGGATCTTACGGAGTTGAAGCGCAGGATGGGTGTGGTGAGTCCGGAGCTGCCGGGCAAGCCGACGCTGCATACGACGGGATCTGATGCGATCGTCACGGGGTTCTTTTCCAGTTCGACGCTGTGGCCGAACCTGCATGTGACAGAGGCGATGCGGGAGAGAGCTGAGGAGATTCTGACGCTGGTTGGAGCGGAGGCTTTGCGCGAAAAGCTTGTCGGGCAGATGAGCGCGGGGCAGCAACGCCGCGTGATGATCGGGCGTGCGCTTGCGGGTGCATCCGTGGATGGTGAGGTGCAGATGCTGCTGCTCGACGAGCCATCGAATGCGCTGGACCTGGCGGCGCAGCATGACCTTCGCGAGATGCTCGCCGGACTAGCGAAGCGCGGTGTGACCATCGTGATGATTACGCATCACATTGCGGACATTCTGCCGGAGATGCAGCGCGTGGTGATGATGCGCGAGGGGAGAATTGTGAGTGACGGCCGCAAGCAGGACCTTCTGACGGAGCGCGGATTGAGCGAGCTGTTCGGCCGGGAGATTACGCTGACGGAGCGCGGCGGATTCTGGAATGCATGGTGAGGCGCTTCAGATTGATTCGGTGAGAACGCCCAGGCGGGACTGGAGCTGTTTGCGGTATTTTCGACTGAGGCGAAGCGTAGCGTTATTGTGGAGCAGAACGGTGTAATCGCCATCTTCGTTGGAGCGCAGACCGCGGACGCGATCCAGGTTGACGATCGCCGAGCGATGGATGCGGCAGAACAGTGCATGGTCGAGGTCCTGCTCGAGGTCAGAAAGGCTGCGGCGAAGCAGGTGTGTGCGCGTGCCGATGTGCAGCGCGGCATAGTAGTCGGCGGCTTCGATCCAATCAATTTCGGAGAGATTTACGAACGCGATTTGGCCGGCGGATTTGATTGTCAGGCGGTCGAGCTTGCGCGGTTGATCTTTGCCGTGCGCGATCTTCTGTTTTGCGCGTGAGAGCGCGAGATCGAAGCGGGCGTTGTCGAACGGCTTGAGAAGATAGTCGAGCGCGCCCGCTTCGAAGGCGCGAAGCGCGTACTGATCGTACGCGGTGACGAAGACGATGGCCAGCGGGAGTTCGGCTCCGAGCAGTTCGAGAACGTCGAAGCCGTCGCACTCGGGCATCTGGACGTCGAGAAAGAGCAGATCGGGGCGGGTCTCGCGGATGATGGTGGGAGCGTCAGGGCCGGAGCCGCACTCGGCGACGATGTCGATGGTGGAATCGCGTTGCAGAAGGACGCGGAGGTTGGAGCGCGCGAGTGGCTCGTCGTCGACGATGACAGTGCGGATGTTTTGCGGGTCGAAGGACAAGATTGCTCCTCAGTGCTCGATGAATGGAACCGAAACGGAGACCTGCACGCCGCCGGGGTTTTGGTTCTGCATGTGCAGTGTGAACGCGTCACCGTAGAGGCCTTGAAGCCGGGTCCGCATATTGGTGAGACCTATACCGGAGGGCGTGGAGTCTGCGGCAGCCAGACCTGGCCCGTCGTTATAGACCGAGAGGGTGAGCGTGCCGTTCGATCGTGAAGCGGAGATGCGCACGAGACCGCCGTGCGCGCGCTTGGAGATGCCGTGTTTGATCGCGTTCTCCAGCATGAGCTGCAGGATCAGGGTAGGAACCTGCGCGACGAGCAGATCGCTGGGAACGTCGACAGCGAGCTGCAGGCGATCGACGAAGCGGACCTTCTGGATGTCGAGGTATTTCTGAGCAAACTCCATCTCTTCAGCGAGAGGGACCTGCTGGCGGGAGGGGTCCTGAAGCAGCCGGCGGAGGAAGTCGCTCAGACCGGCGATCATCATCACGGCGGCGTCGTTGCGATTCTCGCGGATGAGCGCGGAGACGGAGTTGAGTGTGTTGAAGAGAAAGTGCGGTTCAATCTGCCGCCGAACAGCGTCGAGTTGTGCTTTCGAAAGCTGCTCGTTGAGATGCGCGGTTTCAGCTTGTTGCCGAGCCAGTCGAGCCCGTGAGTCGAGCACGGTGTCCACGGCAAGAATGGCCCCGTAGAGGATGAAGCACGCGAGCAGATGCTCGGCGGAGGCGCGCAGCCACACGGTGTGAAAGGGCTTGGGTGGCCCAGGGGCTGCGTAGGGATTGAGCAGCAACTCGAGCGCGGAGTACCAGGCCGTCCAGGTGAAGTCGACCGCGAGATAAGCGGGGACGTGGAAGAGCCATGTTTTCCAGGAGCGCCATTGCGTAATGGGAAAGCGCTGGTTGAGACGCATGACCAGAGCCGTGGCGACTGCCCAGGGAACCCATGCAAGAGCGGACGTGAGGAAGAGCTTGCCCCAGGGATGATGCATGCCTTCGGAATGCATCATCAGCACGGTGTCAATGGCGTCGAGGACACCAAAGCCAAACCACACGGCGGCGATCCACAGCCACGACGTGCAGCGGAAACCTGGCTTTGGCGTGTCCATAGAGGAATCGTAGACTCTGCGGTGGCAAGGAGGGAACTGGATTGCAGCGAATGGCAGGAACCGTGCAGCGGCTGGTCTGGCGGTGTGGAGTCCGCAGACGCATACTTCGAACATGCTTACGACAGCGAAGATTGCTCTGGTGCTAACGGCGCTTCTTTTGCCGGTGGCTAAATTTCTGGGCGTGTTGCAGCCCGCCGATGAGCCGCAGTACACGAGCGATGCGCAATTGAAGTTTCCCGAGCACTATCGCGAATGGGTGTATCTGACGAGCGGATTTGACATGAGCTACAGCGCAAGCTCTGGCATGCCGGACCACCATATGTTCGATAACGTGTTCGTCAACCCTGATGCGTACAGAGCTTTCGTCACGACGGGACATTGGCCGGACAAGACGATGCTCGTGCTGGAAGTTCGCGGCGCAAAAGGGAAAGGCTCCATCAATCAGCACGGAAATTACCAGGACGAGATCATGGGGCTTGAGGTGCATGTGCGGGACGATGCACGGTTCCCAGGCAAGTGGGCGTTCTTCGGATTCGATGGGGGAACGACCGGGAAGATGGATCCGCCGACGGCGACCTGCTACAGCTGTCACCAGGACCATGGAGCCGTCGACACCACGTTCGTGCAGTTCTATCCGACGCTGATGCCGATTGCGAAGATCAGGAGCACGCTATCGGAGAAGTATCTGAAGGAGATTGCAATGCCGGAGGAGAAACAGCCTCTTTAGCCAGTGACGAAGTTGCAGGAATGTATCAGCCCCGGGCGCGCTCCGGGGCTCTTTTTTCGGTCGAGCTAGATGGCGGAGCTGGCGAGGACTTCCTCGTTCTGGCTGGCTGAGAGCGGCTTGGGAAGCAGCGGAAGCAGGATGGAGAAGGTGGTGCCGCTGCCCGGCGTGTGCGCGCAACTGCGAACGCGGATGGTCCAGCCGTTCTTGCGGGCGAGCTCCGCGGTTACCCACAGACCGAGGCCCGTGCCGGTCTCGCCTTTGGTGGTGACGAAGGGCTCAAAGATGCGCGAGACAAGATCTTGCGGGATGCCGGTGCCGTTATCGCCGATGGTGAGCCGCGCCATGGGCCGGCCGGGTCTCCATGAGCGCTCTTCTGTGGAGATGCGAACAGCGAGTCGGCCGCCGGTGCGCATGGCATCGAGTGCGTTGCCGATGATGTTGGCAATGACCTGGCGGAGTTCGCCAAGTGACGCGATGAGCAGCACGGAAGGCGCACGAATCTGCTTGTCGACGTGAACGCCGGCCGCGTTCAGGCGCGAGCTATAGAGCGACAGCACGGAGTCGAGCACCTTGACGAGATCCACGGTGGAGGGATGGCTGGGTTCACGATAGAAGCGCAGCGTGTGCTTTGTGATCTCGGTCACGCGAGCGAGCTCCTGCTCGGCGAGCAGGAGGTAATTGCGAAGGACCTCAGGGGACTCTTCCGAACGGGCGAGATAGAGGAGGTTCGTGACGGACTCGAGAGGATTGTTGATCTCGTGGGCGATGGAGGCGGCGAGGCGGCCGGTGACAGCGAGTTTTTCGGAGCGGCGGAGTGCCTCCTGGGCGAACTCGGCCTGCTGAATCTGATCGCGAATCTGATATTGACGCTCGCGCCCGCGAAGCGTGGTGGCAAGGGTGCTGAGGAGGGTTTCGGGCCGGATGGGTCGCTCGAGCAGGATGACGTTGCCCAGCGGTTGGCGGAGCTGCCGGAGGCGCTCGCTTTCGGCGGTCACGCGCCCACCGGCGATGAGCAGGATGAGGGGGAAGTCGGACCAGGGAGGCTGCTCGGTGAGGACGGGCTGGAGTTGGACGGCCGCGTCGGCTTTGCAGGCCTCTTCAGCGACGATGGCGGCGCCGGCTCCGACGCGGATCTCATCGCAGAGCTCGGAGATGGAATTGACGACGTGGCATGGATTTCCGGAGCGCTCGATGACGCCGTCGATGAGCTGGGCATCGCGGCCGGTGGGCGCGAGAATAATGGTGCGGGTCTCGCGGGTCGAACGTTTGGCGCGAGGGGTCAGAGGGCATGCTCCGTGGGCTCGGCCTCAGGGCCGACGTAGGTGGGGTGACCGGAGAGGACGCCCTCGAACTGGGAGAGCGCGGGACCGACTTTGATGGTGCCGTCGGCGAAGAGGAGCTCGCGGATGGTGCGCTCGTGGCGGCCGCTGCGTTTCTTGACGACGGAGAGAGCCTGCCGGACGCCTCCAGCGCGCTCGAAGTAGCGGAAGAGGAGCACGGAGTCCGCGAGGTAGCTGACGTCGACGGGGGCTTGCGTGATGCCGACGAAGCCGTGCTGGGCGAGGGTAACGAGAGAGGCGATGCCCTGCTGTCCGAGGTAGGAGAAGAGCTCGTGCAGCTGCATGGCGAGGAACTGCTCATGCGGCATGGCATTGAGGAAGCCGTTCATGCTGTCGATGACGACCAGGCTGAGGTCCTGATGCTCGACGAGGTAACGGATGCGGGAGATAAACTCGCCGGGCGAAAGCTCGGCAGGGTCGATCTGCTGGATGTCGAGGGTGCCGTTATCCATAAAAGGCTGCGGGTCCATGCCAAGTCCACGGCCGCGGGCGATGAGGGTGGAGAGGGACTCGTCGAAGGTGAAGATGGCGGCCTTCTCGCCGCGTTTGGCCGCGGAGACGGCGTAGCGCAGAGCGATGGTGGACTTGCCGCAGCCGGCGGGACCCATGAGGAGAGTGTTCGTGCCGGTATCGATGCCGCCGCCGAAGAGGTCATCCAGCTCCTTGAGACCGCTGGGAACCTGCTTGTGAACGAAGCCGGGCTTGTGCTCCGCGGCAATGAGGCGCGGGTAGACCTGGATCCCGCCCGTGTGGATCGAGTAGTCGTGGAAGCCCTCACGGAAGCGGGAGCCGCGGAGCTTGTGCATGGCCAGGCGGCGGCGCGTGATGCCGAAGTCGCGCTCCAGGTTCTCGAGCCGGAGCACGCCGTGGGCGATGCTCTGCAGCTGGAGGTCCTGGGAGCCGCCTTCCGCGGTGCGGTCATCGAGCAGAAGGACGGTGGTGTTGCGCCCGTTGAAGTGGCGCTTGAGAGCGAGGATCTGGCGGCGGTACTTGAGCGGATCGCGGGCGAGAAGGCGGAACTCCGACAAGGAGTCGAAGACGACGCGCTCGGGGCTGACGAGCGAAACCTGTTTCAGGATGGCGACGATATTGTCGCTCAGCTCGACGTCGGAAGGATGGAAGACCGTGTACTGTGCCTCCGGGCCGAGGTCCTCGTCGCCGGGAATCATCTCGTAGATGTCAATGCGGATCCAACGACCAGCCGTGCGAGGCGGCGACCTGCTGGAGCTCGGCCTTGGACTCGGACAGGGTGACGTACATGCACTTCTCGCCGTGCGCGGTGCCTTCGAGGAGGAACTGCAAAGCGAGGGTCGTTTTGCCGGTGCCGGGATTGCCCTCAACGAAGATAGAGATGCCCGGCAGGCAAACCGCCGTCGAGTATGTCGTCGATGCCCGTTACGCCAGTGCTAATCCGGCGGAGGGCTTCCGTGGAGGTGGGGGGGCCATTCGGCGCAGCGTTGTCGTACATGCGTCCAGTAGTCTCCGTTTGAGCATCAGCTCAGATTGTAAGATGCCGCGGCCGTTCGCCCGGGACGGCGCGCCGGGAGGGCAGGGGGCAATACGCAGCGTTACAAGTCCCGTTCTCTGATGCGATTCCGGCAGCAACTGTTGTCTTCCACTGCTGTTTCTGCGGAGCGCGTCAGGCGATCGGCGCACCGGCGGCGCGATAGATCGCCTCGATTGCGAGCATGTCCGCAAGGCCTTCTTCGCCGGGTGTATCGGGAGTGCGATTGTTACGGATACAGGCGGCGAAGTGGTCGGCCTCGGCCGTGAACTGATCGTACTGCCCCGTGACGGGGTACCCTCCGGAGACATCCCCGTTCCGGGTCCGGCCGGTGAACGTGTACTTCACGTCGCCGTAGTAGAACGCGGGCTCAATATGGATGCGGCCTTTGGACCCGTCGATCTGAAGAAATGCGGGTCCATCCATGCCATAGGAGGAGCCGCAGTTGGCGAGGACGCCGGAGGGGAACTTCATCACCCATTCCACCGTCTGTTCGACTTGCGCGAACCGCGGGCCCTTCTCCATGGTCGAGACCATGGCGCGGAAATCATTGGGCTCTTCCGCGCATAACCAGCGGATGGCGTTGAGCGGATAAATGCCGAGATCGAGGAGTGAACCGCCGCCGGCGAGAGCACGGTTGAGCCGCCACTCACCTGCCTTCTTCTGGCCGTAGAACCCGCCCTGGAAGCCGACGAGATCACCGATGTCGCCGTCCTGAATGATCTTGCGGATCTGGGCGAACGTCGGATCGTAGTGCACGCGGTAGGCGATCATCAGCTTGACCTTGTGCGCACGGCAGGCGTCGATCATCTTGCGGCACTCGGCGGAGGAGATCGCCATTGGTTTTTCGCAGAGCACGTGCTTGCCGGCTTCAGCGGCGCGAACTGTGTACTCGCAGTGCATGGAGTTGGGAAGGCCGATGTAGACGGCCTCAATCGCGGGGTTGTCGCGGATATTGTCGTAGGTCTCGTAGGTGTAAACGGAGCTCTGCGGGAGCTTGTACTGCTCCGCGTATTTCGTGCCTTTTTCAGCAGGGTGGCCGGTCACGATGCCCGTGATGATGGCATTCGGCGTGCGATCGCACGCCTGCATGAAAATTTTGGAGATGTCACCGATGCCGACCGCCGCGAAGCCGACGGGCTTCGATAACGTGGCCGCGCCCGTAAGGGACGTAGCGGGCTTCTGCGCCGGAAGGCGAGTGGCGGCGAGGGTGAGGGCGGACAGTTGCGCGAAGCGGCGGCGATCCATGCTCATGCGAATAAATGTACGCTCCTCGGCTGGGCTACAGATGTTGTTCGATAGCAATTCTCACGGTTGCGAGAAGAGCGGCATTCTGCCGATGACCGACGTGCGCAGCTTGTACACGCTGTGGGAGGCGCAGATGTAAAGTGTTTTCCCGTCATCGCCCCAGGCGAGGTTGGCCGCGACCTCCGGCAGCTTGATCTGGCCGAGGACCTTGCCCTGCGGTGTGATGATGCGGATGCCTCCGGGGCTCGAGGCCCAGAGGTTGCCGTGCGTGTCCAGCTTGAGACCGTCGGGAACGCCGTGCTCCGGTGACGGTTGGAAGTCGATGAGCATCGTGCCGGCGCCGACCGTGCCATCAGGGTTGACAGGGTACTTCATGTACATCATGTGCGGGCCGGAGTTCGCGACGTACAGCGTCCTGCCGTCTTCGGTTAGCGTGATGCCGTTGGGGAGCGTGAGGTCGCGGATGATGAGCGTGAGCTTGCCATCTTTGTAGTGGTACACGCCGTTGAAGGGAAGCTCCTTCGCAGGGTCCTTGTCCATGCCTTTCAGGCCATACGGCGGATCGGTGAAGTAGAAGCTGCCGTCCTTTGCAAAAATGATGTCGTTGGGGCTGTTGAGGCGATGGCCTTCGTAGGTTTCGAACAGCGTTTCAACTTTGAGGTGATCGTCAGCACCGACGAGCCGGACGACGCGGCGGCCGTCCTGCTCGCACATCACGACCCTGCCTTGAGCGTCAGGGGCGTTTCCGTTCGGTCCGAGGAAGTTGGCGAAGCCTGAGGCCGAGGTGAGGAGTTCGGTGACATGGCCGTCTGGCGTCGTGGCACGCAGTTTGTTTGCAGGCCCATCGACGAACCACAGACGGCCGTGTCTCCACTGCGGACCTTCGGTGAAGTTGAATCCGCTGGCCACGAGCTCCGGCTTCGCGCCGGGAGGAATCAGCGCGTCGAGTGCGGGATCGAGTCGGAGAACAGAGGCTTCGGGTCGGGCGGGCGTTGCATCAGGCTTTCGATTACTCATGGGAAGTGAGATGACAATGGCTGCTGCGGCGGCAAGTTTAATGGCGAGCGGCATGCGAGCCATGCTACGTCACGTTTGGTTGCCGTGCACCTGCTATGCTCGGGTCGATGATGCTGGACGTGAAGCCGAGGGTAAGAGCGGTCGCGGGCGCAACGGCTGCGCTTGTCCTGCTGACGGCGATGAACTTCGTGAACTATCTGGACCGCTACATTCTTCCGGGGGTTCAGGAGCAGATCAAGCACGAGTTTGCGCTGACCGATAGCCAGATTGGATCGCTGACGCTGTGGTTTATGGTGGCGTATGTCTGCGCCTCGCCGATCACGGGCTGGCTGGGCGATCGGTTTCCGCGCAAGCCGATGATCGTGGTTGCCGCGCTGGGAATTGCAGCGGTGAACTTCTTCACGGCGAGTGTGCACAGTTACATGTCGTTGAACCTGCGTCATGCCGCGCTGGGGATTGGTGAGGCTTGTTTCGGGGTGTTTGCGCCGGCGCTGCTGGCGGATTTCTTCGCGGAGTCGCAGCGGAATCGCGCGATGACCATCTTCAATATTGCTCTGCCGATGGGAGCGGCTGCAGGGTACGAGGCGGGGGCGTGGGTGGCTGCACATCACGGCTGGCGAATGAGCTTCATCACCAGCGCGGTTCCGGGCGTGCTGATGGCGCTGCTGATTTTGTTCGTCATGCGTGAGCCGCAGCGGATCGACCGGGGACACGAACGCGCGAAGACTGACAGAGCGAGCGTAATGTCGCTGCTGAAGAATGGACCGTACCTGACCTCGATTCTCGGCTACGCTGCCGTCACGTTTTCGCTGGGAGGGATCTCGTGGTGGATGCCGTCCTTTCTGCACCGGGAGGCGGGGTACTCGATTGAGGCGGCGGGCGCGCTGATGGGGCCGATCATCGTCGTCGCGGGGCTGGGTGGCACGGCTCTGGGCGGATGGGTGGCGCAGGTGTGGTCGAGGAGGACCGCGAAGGCGCTGTACCTGGTACCCGCGATAAGCGCGTTGCTCACGATTCCGCCCGCGGTCCTGTGCTTCTTTGGGCCGAGAGCGTGGATCGTGCCCTCACTTTCGGCCGCGGTGTTTCTGATCTTCCTGGGAACGGGGCCGGTGAACGCGGCGACGCTCAACGCGGTGCCGGATGGTTTGCGCGCGACGGCCATGGCGGGGCAGTTGTTCATGATCCATGTGCTGGGCGACATGCCGTCGTCGAAGGTGATTGGCATGATCAGCGACCACAGCAATCTGCGGCTGGGCATGGCTGTCACGCTGATCTCCTTCGCGGCCGGTGCTGTCATATTCTTTATCGGCGCGAGGATTGCGCCTGAGCTCCGCGATGTGGAGGCTCCGGCGCCCGCATGATCTCACCCGGGTGGCGCGTGGCGGCCGAGTACGTAGAGTGGCTGCTGGCTGTGCTCTGGCTGTGGAGAACGAATGAGGCGATCCGGCGCGTCGGTGAGGTGCCGGACATCTCGCAACCGGAGTGGGACTTGATTCCGCCCGAAGGTGCGGCGCCGTCGCTCACCGTGATCGTGCCCGCGCGCAATGAGGCGGAGAACATCCGCGCAACGCTGGAGACGCTGATGGCGCAGCAGTACAGCAGCCTGCGTGTGCTCGCGATCGACGATCGTTCGACCGACAAGACACGGCAGATTGTCGACGAATTCGCTGCGCGCTATCCGGAGCAGATCGGAGCGATCCACGTGGACTACCTTCCCGAAGGATGGCTTGGGAAAGACCTTTGCACTTGAGGTTGGAACGCGCAATTCGTCGAGTGAGTACCTGCTATTCACGGACGGCGATGTACTCTTCTCGCCGTCATCGCTGCGCAGAGCGATGGCCTATGCGGCGATGACGCAGGCCGATCACGTGGTTGTTCTCCCGACACCTGACGTGAGAGGTCGCGGCGAGGGCCTGGTGCTCAGCTTCTTCGGTGTGCTTGGGATGTGGATCACGCGACCATGGCGCGTCAGCGATCCGCAGGCGAGGCACGATGTCATCGGCGTTGGTGCGTTCAACCTGGTGCGTCGCGAAGCATTCGAGGTTCTCGGCGGATGGGAGCCGCAGCGTCTGGCAGTGGTCGAAGATGTGACCCTCGGCCGGAGGATGAAAGCCGCCGGGCTGCGTCAGCGCGTGGCGTTCGGGCCCGAACTGATCCTGGTCCACTGGGCCAAGGGAGCGCGCGGCATCGTGCGCGGTCTCACAAAGAATCTGTTTGCGAGTGTGAACTTCAGGGCGGCGCTGATGGCGATCGCGTGCGCTCGCCATTTTAATATTGTTTCTCGCTCCGTTAGCTGGGCTTTTCTGGTTGCAGACCGCGTTGCCTGCGCTTATGTCCGTCTGCTGCATCGGCGCGTCCTATCGCATCATGAGTGAGCGCAGCCGCATCGACGCACGCTACGGTTGGCTCTACCCGGCGGCAGTCTTTGTGATGGCGTGGGCAATGCTGCGCTCGATGCTTTCGGTATGGGCGCGGCGTGGTGTGATGTGGCGGGGAACGTTCTATCCATTGCGTGAGCTGCGCATGCATAACAGCCCGTGGCAGTGGGAGCGCACGCAGCTCAGGCACGGCGAGTAGAGGAAACGGGGAGACCCGGCGTGGGCGCGAGACTGCTGGCGTTGTGGCCGGCCCTGCGAAGAAAAAATCGCAGAGGTCAATGAGAAGCAGCTTCGCAGTTGCGCGGAATCAGCTCGGAGATTCGCTCTAGACCTCGACGACCTGCCGCCCGTAGCGCTTCTCGACGTACTCATCCAGGATGACCTGGAACTCCTCGACGATGTGGTCGCCCTTGAGCGTCGTGAAGAGTTTGCCGTCCACATACACCGGCGCCTTCGGCTCCTCAAACGTGCCGGGAAGCGAGATGCCGATGTTCGCGTGCTTGGATTCGCCGGGGCCGTTCACGATGCAGCCCATCACGGCGAGCTTCAGCTCTTCCACGCCGGGATAGATCTTCTTCCACTCCGGCATGGACTCGACGAGATAGGTCTGGATGCGTTGCGCGAGCTCCTGGAAGTAGGTGCTCGTAGTTCGTCCGCAACCCGGGCAGGACGTGACCTGCGGCATGAAGCTGCGGATGGAGAGCGACTGCAGAATCTGCTGCGCGCAGCGGACCTCTTCCGCGCGGTCGGCGCCGGGCTCGGGCGTCAGCGAAACGCGAATCGTGTCACCGATCCCGTTCAGCAGCAGCGGCGCGAGTCCGGCAGTCGAGGCGACGACGCCCTTCATTCCCATGCCGGCTTCGGTGAGGCCGAGGTGCAGCGCGTAATCGCAGCGCCGCGCCAGTTCGGTGTAGACGTCAATCAGGTCGCGCACGTTGGAGACCTTCGCGGAGAGAATGATCTGGTCGCGGCGCAGGCCGTAGCGTTCGGCCGCCGCAGCATTGTCCAGCGCGGAGACGACCATCGCCTCCATCATGACGTCTCTCGCGTCCAGCGGATTCGCGGATTTGGAGTTTGCGTCCATCATGCGGGTGAGCAGCGCCTGGTCCAGCGAGCCCCAGTTCACGCCGATGCGCACCGGCTTCTGGTTGTCGACCGCGCACTCCACCATCGTGCGGAAGTTGTCGTCGTCCTTGCGCCCGATCGAGACATTCCCGGGATTGATGCGGTACTTCGAGAGCGCCTTCGCGCAGTCAGGATACTTTCGCAGCAGCAGATGGCCGTTGTAGTGGAAGTCGCCGACGATCGGCGTCTCCCAGCCCTTGTTGCGGATGCCCTCCACGATGTAGGGAACGGCCTTCGCGGCGTCGTCATTGTTCACGGTGACGCGGACGAGCTCGGAGCCCGCGCGCGCGAGCGAGGCAACCTGCTGAATTGTGGATTCGACGTCGGCGGTGTCGGTGTTGGTCATCGACTGCACAACGACCGGGGCGTCAGACCCGACGCGGATGCCGCCGATATTGACCGTTACGGCATGACGACGCTGGATGGATGGCATACGCCCATTTTACCAGCCGGACGGGCTAAAACGGCGTACCGGCAGCGTCACTGCAGAAGTCACTCTCCCGGCGAAGCAGGTGAACGCAAAAGGCTTGGCCGACATCTCATGGACGTAGTGTTCAAGAAGGAGTAGCGCATGAAGTCGCTGCGGAATCCGACGAAGTTGAAACCGGTGGAGAAGGGCAACGTGGTCCAGGTGATCGTGGAGACGCCCGGCCCACAGCCGCAATAAGTTCAGCTTCGACGTCGAGCAAGGAATCTTTGCGCACAAGAAAACATTGCCCGCCGGGATGTCCTTTCCATACGACTTCGGATTCTTGCCGCAGACGCAGGCAGACGATGGCGATCCAATCGATGTGCTGTTGTTGATGGACGAGCCGGCGTTCCCGGGCTGCGCGGTGAAGGGACGACTGATTGGCGTCATCGAAGGCCAGCAGGTTGAGGGCAAAAAGAAGACCCGTAACGACCGGCTCGTTGTGGTATGCCGAGGCGACCCACCGCTACGCTAACGTTGAGAAGCTGAAGGACCTTCCCGATCAGTGGATTGACGAGGTGCAGGAGTTCTTTGTGAACTACCACGACCTCGAAGGCAAGAAGTATCAGCTGCTCGGCACCAAAGGCGTCGGCGAGGCGCAGCGGCTAATCCGCAAGGCACGCCGCGCGGCCGAGTAGCAGAGTCGCTGCAAATCAATCCTTTGTTCCGGTGTCCACCTGCAGGTTTTCGATTGCGTTCGAGAGATCAGCCTTCGCCGCATTCAGCGCAGCCGTCCTGGTGTCGAGCTCAGCCTGCGCCGCGCGCAGCTTGTCCTCGGTCTCGTTCAGGTCACGGATGAAGCGGGAGCTCGCAGATTTATCGGCATCCTTCAGCGCCGTGACATTGGCACGCTCGCGGTCCTCCTCTTCGCGAAGCGATGTCAGCCGCGCGTTCGTCTCATCCACCGCCGCCTGGGCATCGGCCACTTTGCGGCGCGCATCCAGCACGGGTTGCAGCGCGGCAACGAGCGCCGGGTTGTCCTTCGACTGCTCAAGGATGTAGGTCAGCTGCGAGTCGTTGGAGTTCAGCAGCGAATAGGTGACGACGCTGCGGTGGTGTTCGCCGATATAGCGCTTCACTGTGCCGCCGGCAGGTACGGTCAATCGGTAACGCGCAACCGTGGCGGTCGTCTCATCGGGTTTCGAGTCGTCGTCGAAGACGAACGGCGGGTTCAGCTTGTACTCGAGCACAACAGTGCGCGCGGTGGAGGCCGCGTTGTGGACGACGTAGGTGATCTCCTGGGTCGTCGTGTGATGCAGCCGGAGAACGCCTTTCGCAGCGGTAATCTGCGTCGTGTGCTGGTCGGAGTGCTGGTCCTGCGCGGCCACGTGCACCGCCTGGTCGGCTGCGTAGGAGACGAGCCGCTTCTCGTCCGGATGGATCGGATCGAGCAGGCCCTCGCCGCCGAAGTTGCCGTCTTCGACGATCGAGAAGCTGCCGCGATCCAGCGTCAGGCCGGAGTTGTTGGTGAGCCAGAGCGCGCGCAGCGGCTGCGAGATGGAGGTCCGGACGGCAGAGACGAGCGTGACGGACTCAGCCGGAATCTTCACCTGCAGGATTGGAACGAGCGCGGACTCATTCTTGCGGATCGTGATCGGCTGGTTGATCTTGTACTCGAAGAAGTCATCGAAGCCGGCCGTTTGAGTGTCGGGATGATAGAGGCGACGCGCTGCGTCCTCGTAGATTGGAGCAGGGGCGGCGCGTGGAAGACTCCGCCGCCGATATTCCCGCCGGAGCCCGCGACCGTTTCCGCGTGCCACTGGCCATGCCACGATGATGCCTCCGGCGAGCCTGCCGCCATTCCGGACATCGCTGCCATGCCCTGTGAGCGCTAGCCATCTCGCTCGGGCGAGGCGGGCCGTTCACCTTCATCACGTCCATGGCCTCCAGGCTCGAATCATGAGTCTGCGGCGTGAGCTGCTCCTCCTGTGCGATCGGAATCTCCGGCCGGCGCGAGTAGATCGGTTGCGAGAGCGGCTGGATGAAGCTCTGCGGCGCGCCGGCAATCAGCGAGAGCTGGACGTTGTTCCAGTCCGCGCCGGTCGTGTTGTCCACGACGGACCAGCCCTGCAGGGTCGCTTCTTGCGTGCGCTGAGTTGGAATTCGTAAACAGAATCCGATACGTCGACTTCCAGATCGGCACCTCGGAGATATAGCTGACGCGCAGTTCGCGCGTGCCCGTGCCGTGATCAGAGAGCGTGAGGTGCCGCAGTGCCCTGCGAGCGGTTCGCGTCGATGAGCTGCAGATAGCGCATGACGTCGTTGTGCAGCGAGGCTTCAAGAAGGCGCACCGAAGTTGCAGCCGTGAGCTCGATCGTCCGCGTCTCGCCCGCGTCAGAGACGACGGTGATGAAGTAGCGCTCGATGGTGTTCGTGCCAGAGCTGTCGTCAGACTTCGCCGGCGTGGTGCGCGCCTCGACCGAGAGCAAGCGGCCGGTGATGGAAACAGTGCCCGAGTGCACCTCGACCCGCGCGCCGCGGATTGCGGAATAAAAGTCCGAGGCTGTCGGGTTGTCATCCAGCGACAGCGGCAGGGTCTTGAGCTGCTGATCGAGCGGCGTCGTCGAGTTGTAGCCCGCGCCGGAGATGCGGCCGCCGTTCAGATCGATGGCCGTGAGCGACTGCAGAACGTCATTGAGCTGCCCGCTGGTGAGGTCGATCGTGACCGCTGCGTCTCCGGTGACGCGCCCCGTGTGCTCGAAGAAACCGACGCCGTTCTTATAGAGCGCGACGCGGGTCACAGGAAACGTAGTAGCGCTTTCCTGACTTCGGCGCGGGCGCGTTACGCGGGCTGCGGGCCGGCTGTTCGGCGAGAAGCGCGAGAGGCACAACAAGGAGCGAGGCAGCGAGCTGGCGCGGACGCATTGGCTTCCTTTGGTTTAAGTTTGTGCTGCGGACCCGGACATATAGACACCGGAAGTCGCCGAGATGGTATCAGGCAGTCGTATTTGACCCCGTACAAACAGCTGACCGGCATAACTGAAGTACTGTTCGCGGAAATGCAAGAGTATAGGGAAATCTGATACATGTAGAAGCGCAAGCTTATACAGCGAAACGGAGGAGCACGGTGCAT
The DNA here is from genome assembly GCA_963762465.1 of uncultured Acidobacteriaceae bacterium. Classification (GTDB taxonomy): domain Bacteria; phylum Acidobacteriota; class Terriglobia; order Terriglobales; family Acidobacteriaceae; genus Granulicella. The sequence continues at coordinate 148,956 of CAVXKS010000006.1, forward strand.
TTCGGACTGACGGATGAGCAGGAGCAGCTTCGGCGCGAGGTGCGGGCCTTTGCGGAGCGCGAGGTCGCGCCGCACGTAAGCGAGTGGGACGAGAAGAGCGAATTCCCCAAAGCTGTCGTGAAGAAGCTCGGCGAAATGGGACTGATGGGCGTGATCTTCCCGGAGGAACTGGGCGGCGCGGGCCTCGGTTACGTCGAGTACGTCCTTGCGGTCGAGGAGCTTTCGCGGGTCGACGGCAGCGTCGGCATCATCGTCGCCAGCCACAATTCGCTCTGCACGAACCACATCATGCTCGGCGGCAACGACGCGCAGAAGAAGCGCTGGATTCCAAAGCTCGCCAGCGGCGAGTGGCTGGGCGCATGGGGCCTCACGGAGCCCGGTTCAGGCTCCGACGCGGGCGGCATGCGCACGACTGCCGTGCGCGGCGACGGCGGCTGGGTCCTCAACGGCTCGAAGACCTTCATCACCAACGGCACCTACGCGAACTGCGCGCTTGTGCTGGCGATAACGGATAAAGAGAAGGCGACGCACGGCGGCATCTCGGCGTTCCTCGTGGAGCGCGGCACTACCGGGTTCCGCAGCGGCAAGAAGGAGAACAAGCTCGGGCTCCGCGCCAGTGATACGGCCGAGCTGATCTTCGAGAACTGCTTCGTGCCGGACGACTGCCTGGTCGGCGAACTCGGCGGCGGCTTCAAGGACGCCATGCGCACGCTGGACGGCGGCCGCATCTCGATCGCCGCGCTCTCGCTGGGCATCGCGCGCGGTGCGCTCGACGCTGCCGTGAAGTACTCGAAGCAACGCAAGCAGTTCGGCAAGGCCATCAGCGATTTCCAGGCGATCCAGTTCAAGCTGGCCGACATGACCACGCAACTCGACGCAGCCTGGTTGCTGACCATGCGCGCGGCGCAGATGAAGGACCAGGGCAAGAAGGTGACGCGCGAGGCCGCCATGGCCAAGCTCTTCGCCAGCGAAGTCGCCTGCCGAATTGCGGAAGAGGGCGTGCAGATTCACGGCGGCTACGGCTTCATCAAGGACTACCCTGCGGAAAAGTTCTATCGCGACGTGAAGCTCTGCACGATCGGCGAAGGCACGAGCGAGATTCAGCGGATGGTGATCGCGAGGGAGCTGTTGAAGGGGTGAAGCGCCAGTTCCGCTACGATGGTTGAGGTCTTCAGAGAGGACAGAGACTGAATGGCGGAACCGATTATTGTCACGGGTGCGGCTGGCTTCATTGGCCGCAACGTTGTGGCGGAGCTGAACGCTCGTGGTGAAGACGAGCTGATCCTTGTCGACGAACTGGGCGTCAGCAAAGCGGGGGAAGCAGAGAAGTGGAAGAACCTCGTCGGCCTGCGCTACGAGGACATCGTCTCGCCGGAAGACTTCCTCGGCCTGCTCGAGCAGAATGCGTACGCGGACGCTCGCGCGGTCATCCATCTCGGCGCATGCAGCGCCACGACCGAGAAGGACGCCGACTATCTGCTGCGCAACAACTATCAGTACACGCGCGTGCTGTGTAACTGGGCGCAGGAGCAGGGCGCGCGATTCGTCTATGCGTCGAGCGCCGCGACTTACGGCGACGGCTCGCAGGGCTACGACGACAGCGACGCAGCGACTCCGCACACTTCGCCCGCTGAACATGTATGGCTACTCGAAGCAGATGTTCGATCTCTGGGCGCTGAAGCATCGGCTGTTTGATCAGGGCGAAGGCGGAAACATCGTCGGTCTCAAGTACTTCAACGTATACGGACCGTACGAGGACCATAAGGGCGACATGCGCTCGGTCGTCATCAAGAGCTTCGAGCAGATTCGCTGCAGCCGGCGAAGTGAAGCTCTTCAAGAGCTACCGGCCGGAATACAAAGACGGCGAGCAGAGGCGCGACTTCATCTACGTGAAGGACGCGGTGGATGTCACGCTGCACTTTGCCTTGCAGGACGCCGGTGCTCCGGGCGGCCTCTTCAACTGCGGAACGGGACAAGGCGCGCACCTGGCTCGACCTCACGCGCGCGGTCTTCGCGGCGATGGGACGCGAGCCGAAGATCGAGTTCATCGAAATGCCAAAGGAGCTTCAGGGCAAGTACCAGTACTTCACCGAAGCGAAGACGGAAAAGTTGCGCGCCGCCGGGTACACGCGGCAGTTCACCTCGCTCGAAGATGGCGTGCGCGAGTACGTTCAGGCGTACCTCGAGAATCAGCCTGCGTGATCTGACCAAACCTGTATCCTTGGGTGTGCTATGAGCAAGGCGATTACCGCGATTTATCCCGGGACGTTTGACCCGCCGACCAATGGCCACCTGGATGTGATCGCGCGCGGAGCGAAGATCGTGGACCATCTTGTGGTCGCGATTCTGCGCAATGCCTCCAAGGGCGTGCCGCTCTTTACCGTGAATGAGCGCGAGCAGATGTTGCGCGAGGCGACTGCCAGCCTGAGCAACGTCTCGGTCGAGACCTTCGACGGCCTGCTCGTGGACTTCGCGCGCACCAAGGGAGCGAAGGCGGTTATCCGCGGCATCCGCGCCGTCTCCGACTACGAGTACGAGTTCCAGATGGCCATGATGAACCGCAAGCTCGACCCGGACTCGAGACGCTCTTCATGATGCCCGCCGAAAAGTACACCTATGTCAGCTCACGGCTGATCAAGGGTGTCTATCAGCTCGGAGGCGACATCTCGTCCCTCGTGCCGCCCGTCGTGGTGGAGCGGCTGAAGAAGAAAAAGATCATCGGGGTGGCTGTGCCCGGCGCCGAGTAGCAGCTGGGATGCTGCCGGTTGCGGCGAGCAATGGAGATGGTGTGACGATTCAGGAGCAGTTTGGTCAGATTGATATCTATGTGTTCGACCAGATCCTGCGGGGAAATATCACGGCTGGAATGAAAGTGCTCGACGCCGGGTGCGGGTATGGACGCAACCTGGTGTATCTGCTGCGCGACGGCTGCGAAGTGTATGCGCTGGATGCGAACCGAGAGGGCGTGGAGCATGTGCGCGCGCTGGCCGCGGAGCTGAATCCGAAGCTGCCAGGAGAAAACTTTCAGGTCGGGCAGATTGAGGCGATGCCGTTCGCGGATGGGTTCGCGGATGTGGTGATGTGCAGCTCGGTGTTGCACTTTGCGCGGGACCAGCACCAGTTTCTTACGATGCTCGAGGAGTTGTGGCGGGTGCTGCGGCCGGGAGGGCTGCTGTTCACGCGCATGGGCTCGAGGATCGGGATGCAGTTTGAGCGAGGTGCGAGCGCGACATCTACCGGATCGGCGATGGGCAGGAGTGGTTTCTCGTGGATGAGGAGCTGTTGCTGGGCCTGACGAACGAGCTGAACGGGGTGATGGTGGATCCGCTGAAGACGACCATCGTGCAGGATTACCGCTGTATGACGACATGGGTGCTGCGAAAGCGGTGCTGAACCTTTTGTGAAATAGGCGCGCCATTGCTTGACATCCCTTTTCGCGCAGCCTAGAGTGCAGCCTCACGCAAAGAGCACTTATCTCTTTCAGGAGGACGTTATGTTCCATGGAATGCGGATCTCTGCATCTCGACGTTTGGGCTATTTCTTGCTCTGCAGCGGTGCTGTTGCTGGTGGCAAAGGCCGCCGGCGCGGCGACGCTGTGTGTCAATCAACACGGCAATGGAGGATGTTACAGCAGCATCACCTCAGCGCGTTGCTGCGGCCAGCGCAGGCGATGTGATTGACGTTGCGCAGGGAACCTACGCCGAGGATGTGCTGATCACGAAACGGGTCTCGCTCGTAGGAGCGAACCAGATGAACACAATCATTGACGCTACCGGCAAGTCGAACGGGATCTATATCGATGGATGGGACGCGCCCGGGCTCGCCGGCGTTACGGTGCGGGGCTTTACCGTCCAGAATGCGAATTACGAAGGGATGCTGATCCAGAACGCATCGGACGTGACTGTGTCCGGGAACACGGTTCGGCATGAACGATCGCGATGAGACGAATGGGACGGGATGCGACGGTCTGCCGGCGTTTGAGACCAACGAGGCAGATGACTGCGGCGAGGGAATCCACCTGATGGGCGTCGACCACTCTACGGTTGCGGAGAACACGGTGGAGTACAACTCGGGCGGCATCCTCATCAGCGATGAGACGGCGCCCAACCACGACAACGTCATCACCAAAAATGTGGTGCGCGACAATGCGTACGATTGCGGAATCACAATGGCGTCGCATGGGGCGTATGTGAGGACAGGCAAGCCGCCGCTGGCGTTTGGGATCTCGCACAATACGGTCTCGGAGAATGTGTCGATGCACAATGGCTTCGGCAGCCCGGGAGGCGGCGCAGGTGTGGGGCTGTTTGCGCCGGGGCCGGGAAATGTAACGATCGATAACTCAGTGGTGAACAATCGGTTGATTGATAATTCGCAACCGGGCGTGTCCATACACAATCACGTGAATCTGACGTTCCCGGGACACCCGCCAAATCCGAATGTTAACGACAACGCGATTGTCGGGAACTACATTTCGGGCAACGGCCCGGACGCCGATGTGGGAACAACGGGAAACACGGGAATATCGGTTCTCGGAACGACGCCGATCACAGGGCTGGTGATCTCCGGAAACACGATCGAAGATGAAAGTGTCGATGTGGGCGTGAATAATGGCGCTCTTCTGCAGCTTCACTTGAACAACCTTAACGGCAGGAATATCGGCGTGCAGAACCTGAACGCCGCCGGCAGTGTGGATGCGACAGAGAACTGGTGGGGATGCGGGCGCGGACCGACAGCCCACGGCTGCTCCAGCATCAGCGGGCCGAATGTTACCTGGATCCCGTGGCTGCCGACCCCTGTGCAGTAGCCTCGCGCCGGATGGTGGTGGAAGCGGAGGCGCCGTGCGCCTCCGCTTCTTCCGCACGGGCCAACTGGGAGGCCGCCGGGATTTTGCCGGGAGAGTGGATGTGGTGCGGCAAATCTGCGAAACTTGAAGCATGAGCACAGCGACAGTTGCAGCGCCCACGAAGATCCTGACGGACCGTATCAACCGCATTGAAGTTTCAGCGACCATGGCCATCACCGCCGAGGCGCTGAAGATGAAGTCGCAGGGTATTGACCTCGCCGACTTCGGCGCGGGCGAGCCGCACTTCGCGACGCCGCAGCACATCAAGGATGCCGCGATCGAGGCCATCCAGAAGAACTTCACGCGCTATACCGCCGTCGCCGGCGTGCCCGAGGTGCGGAAGGCGGTCGTCGACCGGCACGCTGCGGACTTCGGCACGAACTACACGCCAGAAGAATGCGTCTTCTCCGCCGGCGGAAAGCTCTCGATCTTCAACGCCGCCGAGGTGCTCATCGATCACGGCGACGAGGTCATCATCCCGACGCCGTACTGGGTCAGCTACAAGGACATCGTGCAGTTCGCCGGCGGCAAACCGGTCTTCGTTGAGACCAGCGAGGCAGAAAACTTCCGCGTCACCGCGAAGATGATCGAGGCGGCGGTCACCGACCGCACTAAGGCGATCATCCTCAACACGCCATCGAACCCCTCCGGCGCGGTCATCCCGAAGGACGACCTCTACGCCATCGTTCGCATGGCGCACGCGCGCGGCATCTACGTCTGGCTCGACGAGTGCTACGCGTACCTGAACTTCTCGGGCGATCTCGTCTCCGGCGCCTCGCTCACCGAGTGCAAGGAGCACGTGCTCGTGCTCGGGTCGCTGTCGAAGACCTACGCCATGACCGGATGGCGCGCCGGGTTCGCGCTCGGCCCGAAGCCGATCATCGCCGCGATGAGCAAGCTGCAGTCGCAGTCCACGTCGAACACGGCGAGCATGGTGCAGCGCGCGTCCATCGCCGCGCTGACGCTCAGCCAGGACTGCGTGAAGGAGATGCGCGCGGACTACATCAAGCTTCGCGACCGCATCCTCGAAGGCTTCAAGTCCATCCCCGGACTCACCTGCACCGTGCCCGAAGGCGCGTTCTACGTTTACCCCAACATCAACGCGTTCCTCGGCAAGGGCGGCGTGAAGTCCGCGAGCGATCTGGCCGCGCGGCTGCTGACCGAGGCGCACGTCGTAACCGTTCCGGGCGAGGCATTCGGAACCGACGAACACATTCGTCTGTCGTACGCCGTCAGCGCGGATGTCATCGACAAGGGCGTGCAGCGGATGCGTGACTTCCTTGGCGGGCTGAAGTAGCGTGAGCGGCAGGACCGGGAAGCGCAACAAGGCTGCCGGCGTGAGCCCGGAGACGCACCCAGACAGTCCATCCGGAGTTCGCCGCGGTCATCCTCGCCGGCGGCAGCGGCACACGTTTCTGGCCGCGCAGCCGCCGCGCCAAGCCCAAGCAGGTGCTCTCGCTCGACGGCGATCGCACGATGATTCAGAACACCGTTGGAGCGCGTGAAGCCCATCGCCTCCTGCAGGGCAGGTCTGGATCATCACCAACGATCTGCTGGCCAAGCACCATCGCGCAGTCAGCTTCCAGACGTCGCTAAGAAGCACATCTTGCGCGAGCCCGCAGCACGCAATACGGCGCCGGCATGCGCGCTCGCCGCATTCCTTCTCGAGCGCCAGTCGCCCGATACAGTTCTCGGCGTCTTTCCCTCCGACCACACGATCGGCGATGTGGAGCGCTTCCGGCGCGTCGTCTGCGCGGGTGCGGAGCTCGCGCGGCGCAGCGCCGCCATCGTCGTGCTGGGCGTCTCACCCACGCGTGCCGAAACCGGCTACGGCTACATCGAACTCGGCGCCGCGGCTCGGTCCGATCGCGCAGGGCGGTGAATCGATTCCCGTGCGTCGCGTCCGCCGCTTCACTGAAAAGCCCGACAAGACGCCGCGCCAAGCGCTTCCTGCGCTCCGGCAATTACGCCTGGAACAGCGGCATGTTTCTCTGGACCGCGAAGACGCTCGCCGACGCCATGCGCGAGCATCAGCCAAATACCGCCGCGCTGCTGGAGCGGATTGCCGCGGCCTGGGGGACGCCGAAGTTCGACAAGGTCTTCGCCGAGCTCTATCCGCAGTGCGAATCCATCTCGATCGACTACGCCGTGCTCGAGCCGCGCTCCGCCAAAGGGCGAGGGCAAGTCCGAGCTCTACTGCCTGCCCGGCGACTTCGCCTGGAGCGATCTCGGCTCATGGGCCGCTCTGCATGAGCACGTTGCCGAGCGCACAGAGGCGCACAACTCGAACGTCGTCGAAGCGCAGCATCACGTCGAGATCGCGTCCACCGGCTGCTACGTCTTCTCGCCGAGAAAGACAGTCGCGCTGGTCGGCGTGAAGGACCTGGTCGTCGTCGAAACCGACGATGCGATCCTGATCACGACGCGCGAGGGCTCGCAGGATGTGGGCAAGGTTGTCGCGCGAGCTGAAAAACACAGGCCGTCAGGATCTGACGTAAAGAAAACTAAGCAAAATTGGAAACAAGCTGAGGCCAGATGGAGCAAACTACAGTCGTTAAATTCGGCACGGATGGATGGCGCGGCATCATCGCCGACGACTTCACCTACGAGAACGTGCGCGTAGCCGCCCGCGCGATCGCGCTCTACGTGCTGAAGCACGAGAACGCCGGCGGCAGGCGTCTGCATCGGCTGGGACACGCGCTTCGCCTCCGAGGCCTTCGCAAGAGTTGTCGCCGAGGTGCTCGCCGACGCCGGCATCCCCGTGCAGCTCTCGAGCAAGATCACGCCCACCCCGGAGCTCTCCTTCGCGGTGCGCGAGCGCAAGGCCGCCGGCGGCGTCATGATCACCTCCAGCCACAACCCCGCGCAGTGGAACGGCGTGAAATACAAGGCCAGCTACGGCGGCGCGGGCAGCCCCGGCATCATCACCTCCATCGAGAACGAACTGCTGCAGCCCGTCGCCAAAGCTGCAACCCCCGGCCACATCGAAGAGGTCGACTTCGCCCCGACCTACATCGCCGCGCTCGAGAGCTTCGTCGATCTGCCTGCGATCAAGCGCTCCGGCTTCCGCTTCCTCATCGACACGATGTACGGCGCCGGGAAGGGCTACATCGCTGGCATCTTCACGCGCGCGGGCATTCCGTTCGTCGAGTTCCGCGAGCGAGCTGAACCCTGCATTCCCCGGCATCAACCCCGAGCCCATCCTTCCCGCACATCGCCGCCACGCAGAAGGCAGTCGTCGAGCACAAGTGCGACGCCGGCCTCATCACCGACGGCGACGCCGACCGCATCGGCGCAGTCGACGAGCACGGCAACGTCGTCGACGCGCACAAGATCTACGCCGTTCTGCTCAACTGGCTGCTCGAGCGCAAAGGCTGGCCCGGCGACATCACGCGCGCCTTCAACACGACGAAGATGCTCGACCGCATCGCCGCCAAACACAACCGCAAACTGCACGAGCACGGCATCGGGTTCAAGTACGTCGTCGACCTCATGCTCGCGCAGCCGATTCTCATCGGCGGCGAGGAGTCTGGTGGCATCGGCATCTCGAAGCACCTACCCGGAGCGCGACGGCCTGCTCAACAGCCTGCTGCTCGCAAACGTGATGGCCGATGAGGGCAAGACCCTCGGCCAGCTCGTCGCCGCGCTGCAGGAGGAGTTCGGCGAGCACCACTACGGCCGCATCGACATGCACATCGCGCGAGGAGATCAAGCAGTCGGCCATTACGCGCGCGAAGGAGATCGCGCCCGGCACGCTCGCGTTCGCGGGCATGAAGGTACTGCACAAGGAGACGCTCGACGGGATCAAGTTCTTCCTCGAAAACCCCGCATGCGCATCCAAAAAGAACGCCGCGGAAACCTGGCTGCTGCTGCGCGCCAGCGGCACCGAGCCGCTGCTGCGCGTCTATTGCGAGAGCTGCAGCCCGGAGAGCGTGCAGACGATTCTCGCCGCAGCGCAAAGCTTTGTCATGGAAGGGCAGAAGACTTAATGGCAGCAGCAAATAACTCAAGATGTTCAGATCGAGGTCTCCGGCCTTCTGTTCGATATGGACGGCGTGCTCATCAGCTCGATCGGCAGCGTGCTGCGGAGCTGGCGCCGCTGGGCTAAGCACTACGGCCTGCCCAACGCGGACAAGGTCGAAATCCCGCACGGCGTGCGCGCCGATCGACATCATGGCGCAGCTCAAGCCGGACATCGACAAGAGTGGAAGGCCTCGAAGCTCATCGAAGACATGGAAGTCGCCGACACCGCCGACCTCGAAGTGCTCGACGGCGTGCGCGAGCTGCTCGAAAATCTTCCCGCGCACCGCTGGGCCATCGTCACCTCTGCAACGCGCCGCCTGTTGCTCGGTCGCCTCAAAGCTGCTGGCCTGCCTGTGCCGGACCGCATCATCAGCGGCGACGAGGTGAACCGCGGCAAGCCTGACCCAGAACCCTATCGCCGCGGCGCCGAGCTGCTCGGCGTGCAGCCGCAGGATTGCCTCGTCTTCGAAGACGCGCCCAGCGGCGTGCGCGCGGGCGTTGCGGCCGGCTGCCGTGTGCTCGGAGTTCTCGGCACACATAGCGCCGAAGAGCTGCGCGACGCCGGCGCAAGCTGGATCGTCAGCTCACTCACGAAACGTCCGGACGGAGAACCGCGACGGCTGCATCATTCTCACGATCGACGCAGTCTGATTCCGCTGACAATCTGTCACGCTCTGCCGCCCGCAGCAAACCATCCACGCGGTGCAGGTCCTCTTCGGTGTCGACGCCGATGGTGTCTTCCGGGCTCTCTGCGACGTGAATGCCGATACCGTTCTCCAGCAGCCGCAACTGCTCCAGCCGCTCGATCTGCTCAAGCTCACCCGGAGAAAGCGCCGCAAAGCGCGCCAGCGCCGCCTTGCGATACGCATACAGTCCCAGGTGCTTCCAGTACGCCGTCGTCTGACCGTCGCGGTTGAAGGGAATCGCCGCTCGAGAGAAATACAGCGCCCGCCCATCCGGAGCTGTCACTACTTTCACCACGTTGGGGTCCGCGATTGACTCCTCGGGGCACCGCACCTTCAGCGTCGTAACGGCAACATCAGGATCTGCGAACGGCTGCAGCAGCGCCTCAATGTGAGTCGGCTGCAACAGCGGTTCGTCCGCCTGAATGTTGACGTAAACATCCGCATCGATTTTCCGCGACACCGCGAAAAGCCGGTCGCTCCCGCTTGGCAGCTCCGGTGAGGTCATCAGGCACTCCCACCCGCGCGCCGCACACAGCGCCGCGACCTCCTCGGAATCTGCCGCAACCACAACCTTGCCGATCGCCGGGCACCGCAACGCCGCCTCGACGACCCATGCCAGCAGCGGCTGGCCATTCACCTCGCGCAGCACCTTGCGTGGCAGACGCGTCGAAGCCAGCCGTGCGGGGATAACCGCCAGAACCCGCTCGGGCTTCACGGGCATGCCCAGGCTCATCGACCGCCCTTTCGGCTCACGCGGTTTTTCCGAAAGATGTGTATCGCCACCCCGACCACGGCGATCAGTACCAGCGCCAAGCACAAACGCCGCCGCCTCCAGCCAGTGCAGCAGGCCTACGCAGCCGGCAGTTCAGGGAAGTGTCTGCCGCGCTGCACGCCGGCGAATCCGCATACGCCGTCATGGGCCGCAGCAGGGCCAATACCGCCGCGAGTGCAACGTATCTCTTTGCTCTGAAGCGGGTTGAGGAGATCCCTTGCACGTTTGACCTGCGCCTTTGCCCCTTATAGGATTGAGTTTAGAGGATGGCACCCAGCGAGTTCGTTCGCCCGGGACCTCCGCAGGTTGACGTCGCGGCTTGTCCGCTGGATGCGACCTTCCCCCTCCGGCGGTGTAGCTCAGATGGTTAGAGCGACGGACTCATAACCCGTAGGTCAGTGGTTCGATTCCACTCACCGCCACCATTCGCCTGCCTCCAGGCCCCGTTCGCAACCAGGCGCAATCTTCGGCATTGAGAGTATCATTCGACTAGGCAGCCACGTCTAACCTGTGTGCTTTAGCCGTGCTGCCGTTTCCGGAGCCCTGAACCCGCGATGCCCAAGAGCCTCAAGATCTCTCTCTTAGCCGTTTCCGTCGTCTTTGTGCTGTGCCTGTTCCTCGGGGTCAACACCCGCGGAGTCGCGGCGGCAGGCGACCAGTCGCAGGACGGCGCTTACCGCCAGATCAACGTCTACGGCGAGGTGCTCCAGCACATCCAGAACGACTACGTCGAGGACCCCAACATTCCCGCCGTGACCAACGGCGCGCTGCGCGGTCTGCTCGAGTCGCTCGACGCGGACTCCAGCTACCTGACCCCGACCGACTACAAGTCCTACAAGGAAGACAAGGGCGGCAAGGCGCAGGTCGGCATCAACGTCTCCAAGCGTTACGGCTACGCCACGGTCGTTTCGGTCGTCCCAGGCAGCCCGGCTGATCGCGGAAACCTCAGCGACGGCGACATCATCGAGGCCATCGGCAATCAGGACACGCGCGATCTATCGCTGGCGATGATTCAGCTGATGCTCGAGGGCGCCCCCGGCAGCGAGCTCGACCTCGCCGTCATCCGCCCGCACCAGGCCAAGCCCCAGAAGGTCGTCCTCAACCGCGTCGTCGTCTCCGAGCCTGCCGGTCAGCGAAACTCTGTACGACAACTCCTCGATCCTCTATCTCAAGCCGTACATCCTGGACAAGGAGCACGTGAACGAGATCGAGTCCAAGCTGCACTCGATGAACAAGACCGGAACGAAGAAGATTCTGCTCGACCTCCGCGATGTCTCCGCGGGCGACGACGCCGAAGCCATTCGCCTCGCCAACTTCTTCCTGCAGTCCGGCACCATCGCGACCCTCGAAGGCCAGAAGTTTCCCAAGCAGACCTTCACTGCCGAGTCCTCGAAGACCATCAACGCCACCGCGCCGCTGGCGGTGCTCGTGAACCGCGGAACCGCCGGCCCGGCGGAGATCGTCGCCGCTGCCATCGCCGACGACAAGCGCGGCGACGTCGTCGGCGAGCGCACCTTCGGCGAGGGCACGCAGGAGAAGACCTTCGAGCTGCCGGACGGCGGCGCCATCATCCTCTCCGTCGCGAAGTACGCTTCGCCCAAGGGCAAGAAGTTCGAACAGGACAGGGAGGAGCAGGCGGTGACGCCCACCACGCAGGTCGCCTCCAGCTTCGATCTCGATGAGGACGACTCCGATACCGACAGTGACAGCACCAACAAGGCGCCGGCAATCAAACATTCCCAGCCTGACGACCAGCTCAACAAAGCGCTTGACATGCTGAAGGCGAAGGCAGCATAGCGGCCCGAAGGCTGCATGGTAAGGTGGAGAGGCCGTGCAGACCGCGCTGAGTCAACCGGAGACTACGAAGAATCAGCGGAAGCGGCGGCACAGCCCTGCTATGGGCGGCCATGCGCCGCTTTCCGGTCATGGATCCGGCGCCCGGGCGATCCGAAGATCAGCCGGCGCGCAGCCTTCCTCATGCTGCTCATCGCAGCCGCGGTACTCGGCGTGATGACGTCCCTCCTGCTCGTCTTCACCGTCACCATTCCGCAGATGGCCGAGCTCGAGCGCTACCGGCCGGACACGACCACTGAGCTCTACGACATCCACGGAAAGATCTTCGGCTCCTTCGCGCTCGAGCGCCGCATCGTCGTCCCATACTCCGAGTTCCCGCCCGTTCTGCGCCAGGCCATCTTCTCCATCGAAGACAAGAACTTCGAGACACAATGGCGGCGTCAACTTCGTCCGCGTCATCGGCGCCGCCTACGCCGACCTCCACTCCGACAAGCGCGCGCAGGGTGCCTCGACGATCACGATGCAGCTCACGCGCAACCTCTTCCTCTCCACCGAGAAGACCTACGGGCGCAAGCTGCAGGAGATCTTCCTCGCGCTCCAGATCGAGCGCCACTTCACCAAGCAGCAGATCTTCACCCTCTACGCGAACCAGATCTATCTCGGCCGCGGCACCTACGGCTTCGAGGCCGGATCCGAGTACTACTTCTCCAAGCACGCGCGCGACCTCACCCTCCCCGAGGCCGCCCTCCTCGCCGCCCTGCCCAAGGGCCCCGAGGAATACTCGCCCGTGCGTCACCCGGACCGCGCTCTCCGCCGCCGCAATCTCGTCCTGCAGGAGATGCTGCAATGACCGCAAGATCACTCAGCAGCAGGCCGAAGTCGGCATGTCCGCGCCGCTCGGTCTCCATCTCGAGCAGCCCGCCAATACCGAGGCGCCCTACTTCGTGGAAGAGGTCCGCCGCCAGCTGGAGCGCGAGTACGGCGTCGACGAGGTGCACGGCGCCGGCCTGCGCGTCTACACCACGCTCGATCTCGACCTGCAGCGCGCCGCTGAAAAGGCGCTGCTCGACAACGTCGCCGCTTATGAGCGCCGCCACGGATGGAAGGGCAATCTCGAAAACATCCTGCGCCGAGGGCCAGGACCTCGCAACCTACAAGCATGCCGACTGGGCGCAGCCCATCGCCGAAGGCGCGTACTTCCACGCGCTCGTCACCGAGGTCTCGCCTACGAAGATGACTGTGCGTATCGGCAGTCAGAACGCCACGATGACTTATCCGGACTGGGCGTGGACCGGCCGCGTACGCGCGCGGCGAACTCGCCAAGGCTGGCGACATTGTCTACGTCAAGGTCACCAGCGAGAATCCGTCCGACCCGCTGCACGTCATCCTCGAGCAGGACAGCGGCGCCCAGGCCTCGCTGATGGCCGTCGACAACGCCAACGGCGAGGTGCTCGCTATGGTCGGCGGCCGCGACTTCGCACTCTCGCAGTTCAACCGCGCAACCCAGGCCGAGCGACAGGTCGGCTCCTCCTTCAAGCCCTACGTCTACACCGCCGCGATGGAAGCCGGCATGAAGCCGTACGACACCGTGCTCGACACGCCGACCACCTTCTTCACCGCCGAGCGGCCCCTACACGCCGCATGATTACGAGCGCGGTGAGTGGTCCGGCTCCATGACACTCATCGACGCCTTCGCCCAGTCGCGCAACATTCCGGCGCTCCGGCTTGCCGACAAGATCGGCATCAAGAAGGTCATCGAGGTGGCGCATCGCTTCGGCGTCACCAGCGACATCCCTGCCTATCTTCCGGTCGCCATCGGTTCGGCCGACCTCACGCTGGCCGAGCAGGTCGGCTCCTACAGCGTCTTCCCGAACGACGGAATCCGCATCGCGCCGCACTACATCCGCCGCGTCGTTTCGCCGGAAGGCGAGCCGCTGACCGAGCATCCGCCCGAGGTCCGCGAAGTTATCTCCGTCGACATCGCGCGCGAGATGATGATTCTCCTCCAGGCCGTCGTGCAGCACGGAACCGCCGCCGCTGCTGCGTCAATGAATCACGCCCTCGGCGGCAAAACAGGGACGACCAACGACTACACCGACGCCTGGTTCATCGGCTTCTCGCCATCAATCACCTGCGGCACCTGGATCGGCTTCGACGACCGGCGCTCGCTGGGCGAAAAGGAGACCGGAGCGAAGGCCGCACTGCCCATCTGGATGCAGTTCATGAAGGTCGCCGTGGCAAACCACCCCAACGAGCAGTTCTCTCGCGCGAACGCCCCGAAGAAGAAGCTGGATGTCGACGTGACCCAGACTGACCAGCCGCCTGCTCCTGCTCCTGCCACCACCCCGAGCAGCGATGACGACAACGTGGATACCGCGCCTCCGCCACCACCACCGCAAATGCAGGTTCCTCCGCCCGTGCCCGTGAATCAAGGCGTGCCCAACGACGAAGCCGCTCCATCCGCCGGTCCCGGTCCGCAGTTGCCCGCACCGAAGCGCCCCATCGTTATTCAGAAGAAGTCCAGCGAGCCCTCGCCGCAGGATTAGAAAAAGAAACGCGCCGAACGAATCTAAGCAGCCGCGAAGATCCTCTTCGCCTCAGCGACATCGCGCCCGATCTGCTCGCGCAACTCCTCCGGGCTGGCAAACTTTCGCTCATCGCGCAGACGATGCAGGAAGGTCAGCTCCAGCGGCGTCGACTCATCCAGCGCGATCGGCTCAAAGTCCAGCAGATGCGTCTCCACCGCAAACGAGTCCGCGCCAAACGTGGGCCGATTGCCGACATTCGTCACGCCCTGAAACACACGCGCACTTTGAGCGGACCGAATTGCCAGCCTCGTCACATACACACCAATCGCAGGCAGCAACTCTGCGTACGGCGCGAGATTGATCGTCGGCACCGTGTACCGCGTCCCGTATCCGCGACCCGGCGCGGGCGTGCTGCGGACAGCAAATTCGCGCCCCAGCAGCGCATTGGCCTCACGAATATCCCCCGCCGCAATCAGCGCGCGAATGCGGCTGGACGAAACGGGCGCGCCGTCAACAATGCGGGGCTCATACGCGCGCACTGTGAAGCCGAACTCGCGCCCAAGCTCCGACAGACTCGCGACATCCGCCTCCGCACCGTACCCGAACCGGAACGTCTCGCCCTCGTGCACCTCAACCGTGCGCAGCGCATCGCACAGCACGCGCCTGGCAAACTCGCGGCCGCTCCAGCGGCGCAGCTCTTCGTTGAACGGAAGAACCAGCGCAACATCAATCCCACTCGCTGCCAGCAGATCCAGCTTCTGCGGCAACGGCGTGATCAACGGCGTTCGTCGCGAGCTGTGCAGCACGTGCGATGGATGCGGATCAAACGTCACGACGACCGCTTGCGCGTCCAGCTCACGCGCACGCTCCACCATCGACCGCAGCACCATCTGATGTCCCAGATGCACGCCGTCAAAGTTGCCAACACTCACGACAGAGCGCTGCTGGTTGTTCGCGAGTTCGTCAACGCTGCGAAGAATCTGCATCAGTTCTGCTCAGGTGCAATCTCGAACGTAAGCTGCAGCCCATCATGCGCGAGCCGGATGTTTCCGGGGAGGGTTGCGTTAGTCGCCTCGTGATCGAGATCGTGGCTGATATGCGTGAAGTAAGCGCGTTTCGGAGCGATTTTGTTGACCAATTCGATCGACTTCTCAAGGTGCGAGTGGCTGGGATGCGGCTCGCGGCGCAGCGCATCCAGAATCAGAATGTCCAACTCCTGCAGCAGCGCAAGGCTCTCCTCGGGGATGTCGCTCATGTCTGTGAGATAGGCCGCCGCCCCGAAGCGATACCCCGCAATGGTCTCGCGGCCATGCGTGACAGGAACCCGCACAAATCGAGCGCCGAAGAGATCGATCGCCACGCCTGCCTCCGAAGGCAAACGGTGCATCGTCACGCGCGCGCTCGTCGGATAGCGGTCCTTCTTCCGGAACGTGTATTCAAACACTCGCTCGATCACCTCCGCAGTCGCATCGTCTGCATACAGCGGAAGCTCGCCGCGATGCCCAAACGTAAGCGGCCGCAGGTCATCCATGCCGAGCACGTGGTCCGCATGGCCATGCGTGTAGAGCACGGCATCGAGATGCTGAATACCTTCACGTACGGCCTGCGCGTGGAAGTCCTGTCCCGTATCGATCAGCACGTCGTGCTTGTTGTACGTGAGCAGAATCGACGGCCGCGTGCGCCGGTTAGGCGAGCCCGGCCGGTGCGCGTCCGTGCACACCGCGCACCCGCAGCCAAGGGTCGGCACACCCATGGACGTGCCGCTGCCGAGAAACGTGAGCGTCGCCTGCATCCCTACCGTACGATGCTTGGACCGGCCGGCGCACCGGGCGCACCCGGCGCTCCTTGCCTCGAGGCTTGCCGCGCGAGCGCCTGCGTGACGTCCAGGAAGCCCATCCGCAGCTCGAACAGCGCCGATTGCGTGAGCTTGTCCTCAGTCGTCCGTGAGATTGCCCTTGGTCTTCTCCGCGATCACCGTGAGCATGTCAATCGTCTGGCGCGCGCCGAGCAGGTCCACCTGCGCCGGCTGGCCGGGCTCCGTTGCTCCGCCCAACTGCAGCAGCGCCTGCATGTAAAGCGACTGCACCAGCCGCTCGAAGTTCATCTCCGGCATGCGCTCCATGCCGGGATTCGTCGCGCGCACCGCCGTGTCGAGCCGGTCGACCGTCGCCGAATACGCGCGGTTCACCCGCTCCGTCTGCTCCGCGGTTGGCGGCGGAGGAAGCTGGTCTTCATCCGGCAGCGCATCGGTCTCGGGTGCGGCGGATCCCGCCGCGGCGCTCTCTGGAGCGGCCGACGGGAATGGAATCGGCGCCTTGGCCTCGGCCTGAGGTTCAGCGGCTGCGGGCTGAGGCTTGGGTTCCTCGCGCTCCGGCTCGGTGTGCGGCATATCGGGGCGAAGCTCGCCCTCGGCGGTGAACTTGCGGCGGTCGTTGATGACGAACGGTGTCTTCTCAGGCATGGGTGAACTCGGTTGGATTGGATGCAGATGGCTTTGAAATGGATCGAGGCGCGGCGGTGCCTCCGGAATAGGTCAGCGCCGCGTGCGTGTCGAGCGCCTCGCGACGGACGTACCCAAGCGCGAGAATCTGGTCGCCTTCCGGCAGCGGGAACGAGTGCCGCCGAGGTGATCTCGCCAACTGGCTTGCCATCCGCCTCAATGGGAGCAGGGAACTCAGACGGGAGTTCGCCTGAAAGCGTCAGCGGTGTGAGCAGACGATGCACCTGCCCGCGCGACCGGATGCGCTCCACGATCTCCTGGCCAAGATAGCAGCCCTTGTTGAAGTGCAGAGCGTGCGGCTGGTTCGTCTCCTGCGGAAGGTATTTCTCCGTGATGTCGCGACCATACAGCGGGCGGCCTTCAAGGAGCCGCAGGGCTTCAACGGCTGCGGGCGAGACTTCGACGGCTCCGGCTGCCTTCGCTTCTTCGAGCAAATCGTCGACCGCGAAGGTCGGCGAGATCTCGAAGCGGGGAATTGAGCCGCCTGTCGGCGTAGTGAGTTGGGTCGCCGTCTGTGGGTAATAGCGCAGGCTGCAGCGCCGGCAGATCGGCAAAGGAGCTGCAGCCCGGCCGCCGGGTTCTCCATTTTGCGCAGGACCTGAGGAGCGTCACGGCCAACGAGGAGCACGGTATGGCTGTAGCGCTCCATCGGCGTCAGCTCGACATCGTCCATGATGATGAAGTGATCGAGGTGCTTCTGGACGGGCTCGATCTGTTGCTTCTGGTGGCAAGGATGAACGCCGGCTGATCACCGCTCGGCTCGCGGTAAACCGTGAAGTCGCCCAGTATCCGCCCCTGCGCATTCAGCAGGAAGGCATAGCATCCTTCGCCGGGCGCAAGCGCCTGCACCGAGTTCGTCACCATGCCATTCAGCCAGCGCGTCGCATCCGAGCCGGTGACGCGGAGGAACGCCCGGTCGTCTAACGAGGCAACGGCGGCGCCGTGCAGAATCGCGTCGAGTTCGGCTTGTACGTTCTGGCTCATGTGTCGACTACCGGCTTAATTGTAGCGACTCCGTGAGGTTCGCGAGCGCGGTGCGTACACTGAACAGATGGATGGAGGCGGCGTGAAGAACCGATTTAAGCGGTATGGGTGGGTGGCTCTGGGGATTGTTTTGGCTGTCGGGGCCGCCGGGGCTCAGCAGAAGCAGGCGCCTGCGAAGCAGCAGCAGACCCCGTCGTCACAGGACCAGCCCGTCCCGCTGACCACGCCGGGCGTCGAGCCGCCGAAGCTCCAGGAAGGTCAGACCACTGTCGTCATCGACCAGCCGCTGAGCAAGGCGCAGGAGAAGCAACTGCTCGCCGACGCCAACGAGATCTTTGAGTTTGTGAGCAAGGACACCGGCCTGCCGATCGAGCATTCGGTCAAGAAGGTCTTCATCACGCGCGACAAGGTGAACTCGGAGCTGCGCAAAAAGTTCGACGAGGACAAGAGCAACAAGCGCATGGAGCGCAGCGAGCTCGTGCTCAAGAAGTTCGGTCTGCTCGACAAGGACTTCAACCTGCGGCCGTTTCTGCTGAGCCTGCTCACCGAACAAATCGCCGGCTTCTACGACAACAAGACCAAGACCATGAACCTGCTCGACTGGGTGCCCATCGACCAGCAGAAGCCCGTCATGGCGCACGAGCTCACGCACGCTCTGCAGGACCAGAAGGTTGGCCTGAAGAACTGGGAAGACCTGGAGCCGGATTCCGTCGCGAAGAACGTGGAGGAAGACGCGAAGCACATCCAGACCGATGAGTCGGACACCGCGCGCGAGGCCGTGCTCGAAGGCCAGGCCATGGTGAGCTTCGCCGATTACATGCTCAAGCCGAGCGGGAAGACCCTGAAGGACGTCCCGCAGATCGGCGAGCAGTTGATCAACGGCGCCGGCGATATGAGTGATTCGCCCGTGCTGGCGCGCGCTCCGCTGGTCCTGCAGGAGTCGCTGCTGTTTCCCTACACCGAGGGTCTTCGCTTTGAGCAGGCGGTGCTGCTGAAGGCCGGAACGCAGCGGGCGTTTACCGGCGTGCTGGACGCGCCACCGAATACGAGCTCGGAGATCATGCATCCGGATGACTACCTGCACCGCAAACCGGAGCCGGTGCTCGTTCTGCCGGATATTCATCCAACTCTGGAAGCGACCGGCTATACGCCGTACGACGTCGGCGTGATGGGCGAGCTCGACGTCCGCATGACAGCCGAGCTCTTCGGCGGCAAGCCCCTCGCCGAGGCGCTGACCCCGGAGTGGGACGGCGGCAGTCTATTACGCCGCGCAGCGCAAGAACGCGACCGATGCCGACAAGTCCACAACAAAATCGATTGCCATTCTCTACCTCTCCCGCTGGAAGAACGCAGACTCCGCGCGCAGCTTCTTCCACGTCTTCGAGCAGGAGCTGCCGCGCCAGTATGACGGCCTCAAGCGCCGCCAAGCCGACGAAACCGACCCGGACGAGCGCGTGTACTCGACCAACGGCGAGGGCGACGTGCTGCTGAGCGTGAAAGGGCAATGAAGTCTGGGTGAGCGAAGGCTTCGAGCTCCCCACCGCGACCAAGCTGCGCGAGATGATCATGAGCGCGCAGGGCGTCGGGCCCATCCGCCAGGCGGAGATGACGATGCCCGAGAAGGAACTACTCGGCGGCCTGTCGCAATGGATCGGCAGCTTCGGTGTGGCGAAGGCCGGCATGCGCGTCTTGTTTTAGTGAGCCGTCGCCGCGACACTCATGACGTTGATATCCGCGAGCCCATGAACCCATCGCGCAGGCCGTGCGCCGTCCGTGTTGATGAGCTGGATGTTGCCGCCTTCGCTATTCGGCAGGCCGGACTTCATCACCGCAACGATCACCTGGCCCCGCGAAAACATGGGCTCGACCTCAGCAGCCGAGTAGAGCACGAAATAGTGGTCCGTCCCCGTCGCAATGACGCTCGAATGCAGGATGAGCGGCTCCGTTTCCTTGCTCGCGACAAGGCCCGCCTTGGCCAGCACATCCGAGAGCAGTGGCCCCGTGTACGTCTCGTCGTCATTGCGGTGAGCGTTGTGTACATGCACCGTCACCTGCGGCAGCCCAAGCAGGTCTTCGACCTTCAGCGTGATCACCCGCCCCTGAAACGTGACGTTGACCGAGTGTGAGGCCGGCACGGGTGGCTTCTCGTGATCGGTGCCACCCCCCATCGGCGACTGTGCAAAGAGCGTTGGCGTGAGCGCAAGGAAGAGAACGGCAGCGAGTCTCATCTGACTAGCCTAATCGCCTTTGCGGTCGAGCCGATGCACCCAGCTGCCAAGATTCAGCCGCAGCGCCGTGTAGCTGAGAATCTCGTGCAGCACGCGCTCCGCGGCGTCGACGTCATCGATGTGCCCAAGCGGCGCGCGCGGCGACGTGTAGACATTCAGCCCCGCCTGCCGGCACAGCAGCGCGATCCGGAACAGATGCGTCCCGTCCGACTGACCACCACAATCGTATGGAACTGGTGCGCGCCGGCAATCTGCGCAAGCTTCTGCACCTGCTGTTGCGTGTCGAACGTGTGCGTCTCGGCGATGATGTGGTCGAACGGAATTCCATTCGCCAGCAGATAATCGCGCCCCACGCCGCCTTCCGTGCGGCCCGAGTCCTTATCCGACCCGCCGCCGAGCGTGATCACAACCGGCGCAATCCCGCGGTCGTACAGCGCGACAGCCTTGTCCAGCCGCGCATGCAGCACCGGCGACGGCCGGCCCGCATACTCCGCCGCGCCGAACACCGCGATCGCATCCGCGTGCTCCGCGTTATCAATGTGCGCCGTGTACTCAATCTGCCGATAGACCCACAGGCACCAGCCCGCCACGACGAGCAAAAGCACCAGCAGCGTCCAGCCGAGCAGGCGCGCGCCCAGGCTGCGGCGCGTTTTCGCGGTCCGGGTTCTCGTGCGCGTGGCCATCGGCTGGTCAGGGAGTAGTATCCGCGATTCCGGTGTGGAGTTCCACCCTCACGCGCGCACGGCCGACTTTTGCTCAGCGGTGCAGAGCCAGCGCGATCTCGTGCGTCGGAATCGCGCCTTCGCGCAGGATCATCCAGGAGCCGGGCTCGCCCGAGAGGTCCACGATCGTCGTGGCCACCGAGCGCGCGGTCGGTCCGCCGTCTACAATCAGCGGAATCTTGTCCCCGAACTGCTCGCGCACGCAGCCCGCAAACGTGCACTCGGGCAGGCCGCGCAGGTTCGCGGAGGTCGCCGTGATCGGCAGCCCAAGCTCGCGTACCACCGCACGGCAGATGGCCGCTTCCGGCACACGCAGCGCGACGTTGCCGGTGTTCGCAGTGACGCGCAGCGGAAGCTTGCTGCCGGCTTTGACCACCAGCGTCAGCGGTCCGGGCCAGAAGCGCTCCGCCAGGCGATCGAACGCGCCATCGAGCGAGCGGGCGAGCTCATAGGCCTGCGTGTGGTCTTCGATCAGCAGCGAGAGCGGCTTGTGGCGCGCGCGCGTTTTCAGGTCGTAGATGCGATCGACCGCGCGCAGATTGACCGGGTCGACGGCCAGTCCGTAAAACGTGTCGGTAGGAAGCGCGACGACCTGGCCGGCGTGCAGCGCGGTTGTCACGCGCGCCACGAGCTGCGGCTCCGGCTCCTCCGGATGAATGCGAAGCATCTCTGCGATCAAGGGCGGGGAGATCTCCTCCGTATGACTTTACCGCAAGCCGCCGGCGGGCGCTTCGGCGGGTACACTGGTGGCGATGCAGCTGCCCCCGCCCATCACGAGCAGGACGAATGCAAAGGTGAAGGCGCTGCGGGCGGCGTTGAGCGGCAAGGCGTCAAAGCCGGGGGATCTGCTGGGGCTCGAAGGGGAACATCTTATTCACGACGCGCACATGTGGGGGCACAGCTTCGAGACGATATATCTGCGCGAGGGCAATGAGGGATTTCTGGACCCCGAATTACCTGCGCAGGGCTGCGCGCGTCCGGCAAAGGCATGGCGCAAGGAGCTGCGGACCGCGAATTGGGCGGTGCTGAGCCGGGATGTGTTTGACAGCGCTGTCACGACCATGACGCCGCAAGGAATTGCCGCGACGTGGGTGATTCGCGATCCGATCCGGGACCGGCCGGATCCGCCGGGTGGATTGATTATTGAGGACCTGCAGGACCCGGGCAATCTCGGGACGCTGATTCGCTCGGCGGCTGCGTTTGGCCCGGGAGACATTATGGTGACACCGGGAACGGTGAACCACTGGAACCCGAAGGTGGTGCGCTCTGCGGCAGGAGCAATCTTCACTGAGAAGGTCACGCGGCTTCCGATCGAAGAGATTGTGCAGAAGCTTCACGCTGAGGGCGTGAGGATCTTTGCGGCGGTGAGCGGGTTCTTGATGGGACCCGAGTACGGATACCCCGTCAAGGCGGCGCGGCATGGGGTGCTTACCGGACGAATCGAGAATCAGGATGCGCCGATAGGATTGCGTTACGGCGTCTCGATACCGGATAGAGACGAGGCACTTTTCGATAGACACGAATCGAGACAGCCCGTTTATGCTGCGTCGTCTTCGTTCGACACGGACTTTGTGCATCCGTTCGCAATCATGATTGGGAACGAGGGCGCGGGTCTGTCGCTGAAGGCTCGCCAGCTTGCAGACGAACAGGTGCTGATACCGTGCAGCGTCGAATCGCTGAATGCGGCAGTGGCGGGGTCGATCCTGATGTATGAGGCGATGCGGCAGATTCCGCTGCGCGTGTGGGCACAAAAACAGGGGCTGCGGAAATGAGCCTGTTCGATACAGCGCCGATGCGCGGAGGGATCGGGTGAATGCGGACGACAGCGCCGCTCGCCGACCGCATGCGCCCGCGCACGCTGGATGAATTCGTCGGCCAGCAGCATCTGCTGGGGCCGGGCAAGCCGCTGCGCACGCAGATTGAGCGCGATGATTCGGCGTCGTTGATCTTCTGGGGACCGCCGGGCGTAGGAAAGACGACGCTCGCGAAGATCATCGCGCACGCGACCAGCGCGAGCTTCATCGAGTTCTCGGCGGTGCTTTCCGGGATCAAAGAGATCAAGCAGGTCATGGCCGACGCGGAGAAGGCGTCGCAGTTTGGCTCGCGCACGATTCTCTTCATCGACGAGATTCACCGCTTCAACAAGGCGCAGCAGGATGCGTTTCTTCCTTACGTCGAGCGCGGCGCCATAAGGCTGATTGGAGCCACAACCGAGAATCCGTCCTTTGAAATCAATGCCGCGCTGCTTAGCCGGTGCCGCGTGTATACGCTGCAGGCGCTCTCGCAGGAGGACATCCTTGCGCTGCTCACCCGCGCTTTGAATGACTCCGAGCGCGGCCTCGGCGCAATGGGGTTGAGCGCGGACGAGGGAGCGCTCGAGCAGATTGCGTCCTACTCGAGCGGCGATGCGCGCAATGCGTTAAATGCCCTCGAAGTCGCGGCCAAGCTCGCGGACAGTCGTGGCGAAAAGGTCATCACGAAGTCGCTGGCTGCCGAGGCGGTGCAGCAGCGCGTTCTGCTCTATGACAAGAAAGGCGAGCAGCACTACGACCTGATCTCCGCGCTGCACAAGAGCGTGCGCAACTCGGATGCGGATGCGTCGTTGTACTGGCTGGGCAGAATGCTGGCCGCCGGCGAGGACCCGATGTATGTGGCGCGGCGCGTGGTCAGGATGGCCATTGAGGACATCGGGCTCGCCGCGCCGGAAGCGTTGAATCTGTGCCTGAGCGCGCGCGATGCGCTGCACTTTCTCGGCTCGCCGGAGGGTGATCTGGCGTTGGGTGAGGCCGTGGTCTATCTCGCGCTCGCGCCGAAGTCGAACGCACTGTATGCCGGGTACAACGAGGTGCTGGCGGACATCGAGGCGAAGCCCGCGGAGCCGGTGCCGCTGCATTTGCGCAATGCGCCTACGAAGCTGATGAAGGAACTGGATTACGGCAAGGGATATCAGTACGCGCACGATATCGAAGGCAAGGTGGCGGACATGGAGTGCCTGCCGCCATCGCTTGCAGGACGGCGCTACTATCAGCCGACGAGCGAAGGCCGCGAGAAAATTCTTGCAGACCGCATGCGCGAGATTGAGCGGATACGCGATTCGAAACGGTAGCGCCCTCAAGGTCTGCAAGTCCGCACAGCCCATCGGCTCCCCCGCAAGCCGCGAGGTTCGTTAAGGGTACGGCTTCAGCCGTGCCGCAAATGGCGCAACAGAAAGCGGGGCTATGCCCCCGCGACAATATCGAGGCGATATACTTCAGCGCATCATGAAAATTCTGATCGCAGCGGCGGCATGTACTGCAATGATGTCTGTGAGTATGGGTGGGCAGTCGCTGCTCGTCGCCAACCAGGGCAACGCGACCGTGAGTGTCATCGATCCGGCGAGTGGGAAACAGCTTGCGGCGATCGACGAGAAGACGCCCGGTGTGCACGGGCACGAGGTTGTCGCGAGCCCGGATGGGCGCACGGCATTTCTTCCGATCTACGGAAGCACGGGTGTTGGAAAGCCGGGCATCGATGGGCACGAGATGCTCGTGATCGATCTGCCGTCGCGCAAGATCGTCGGGGATCTACAGTTCAGCCATGGTGTCCGGCCGCATGACCCGGTGCTCGATGCGAAACGCAACCTGCTGTATGTGACAACGGAGCTGGACCAGGCAGTCACCGTCATTAATCCGAAGACACAGAAGATCGTAGGGACGATTCCGACCGGAGCGGAGCAGTCGCACATGCTCGTGCTTTCGCATGACGGAAGGCGCGGATACACGGCGAACGTAGGACCCGGCAGCGTGTCTGTGCTCGACATGTTGGGCCGCAAAACGATCGCGGTGATTCCGGTCTCGGGCGAAGTGCAGCGCATTTCGATCTCGAACGATGACCGCTGGGTGTTTACCTCGGACCAGACCGAGCCGATGCTGGCAGTGATCGACACAAAAACGGACAAGGTGGCCCGCTGGGTGGAACTGCCCGGCAACGGGTACGGCGCCGCGCCGACGCCCGATGGCAAGTGGCTGCTGGTGTGTGTGCCCTCTGCGAATGAGGTCGCGGTGATCGATCTTTCCGCCATGCGTGTCGCGAATGCCATCAAAGTGCCGTCAACGCCGCAGGAGATCCTGATTCCGCCGGATGGGACGGTCGCCTATGTGTCGTGCAATAAGAGCGGCAAGGTAGCGGCAATCGATCTGAAGAACTGGACTGTGGCGAAGGAGATCGATGCAGGCCCGGGCGCCGATGGGCTCGCGTGGGCGAAGTAAGCGAGGCCTTGAAGTTGCAGCGCAGACATTTTCTGAGACGGACGCTGTGGGGTAGCGCCGGCGCGCTCGCCGCACCGCGGGGTCTAAGCGCTGAGCCTGTAGTGGGACCTTGTGAACCTTCAGCGCCTTCGCTCGGCCGCGCGGAGTGGGTTGCAATACTCGACCGCGTTGCGCGGCCGGTGATGCGCGCGGCCGCCGCGGCAAAGTTGCAGCAGCAGATGCCGGTCGAGGCTGCTCCGGGTCATGAGCAGGAACGGCGCAAAGTGACTCACCTGGAAGCTGTCGGGCGAACGCTGTCGGGGATCGCGCCGTGGCTGGAGCATGAACTGAGCGAAGGTGCCGAAGAAAAATTGCGCAGCCAGTATGTGGATTGGGCGCTGTCTGCGATTGCGCACGGCGTCGATCCCAATTCACCGGGATGGCTGCGGTTTGGTGAAGAGCGGCAGACGATTGTGGATGCGGCGTTCCTCGCGCTCGCGCTGCATCGCGCGCCGAAATCATTGCGCGACAATTTGCCTCAAAACGTGCGAAAAAACCTCGGAAATGCACTCCGCGCAACACACAAACAAACGCCGCCGATGAACAACTGGCTCCTGTTCGCCGCGATGATCGAAGTCGCGCTCTACGAACTCGGGGAAGATTGGGACCGCCAGCGTGTTGATTTTGCGCTGAAAAAGATGAGCGAATGGTATGTGGGCGATGGGGTTTATGGCGATGGGCCGCGCTATCACTCGGACTATTACGACTCGTACGTGATGCATCCATTCTTGCTCGCAATTCTGGAAGCCGTGGGCGATCAAAATGAGGCGTGGAAGTTGTTGATTTCAAATGAGCATGCGCGCGCCACACGGTATGCGGCCATACAGGAGCGGACCATTGCACCGGACGGGAGTTTTCCGCCGATCGGGCGATCGCTGGCGTATCGCTGTGGGGCGTTTCATCTGCTGGCCGATGCAGCGTATCGCAAGATGCTGCCGGAGCGAGTCACGCCGCAGCAGGTGCGGTGTGCACTCGGCGCGGTGATCGCGCGGACCCTGGATGCGCCAAGAACGTTTGATCGCGCGGGGTGGCTGCGCATCGGGTTGTGCGGGCATCAGCCGGAGATTGCCGAGACGTATATTTCGACGGGGAGTCTGTATCTTTGCACGGCGGCGTTTCTGCCGCTGGGTTTAGCGCGGGGGATGATTTCTGGCGCGGACCGGATGTGGCGTGGAGTGGGAAGAAGGTGTGGAGTGGCGTGGATGTAATTGCGGATCACGCGCTCGATTAGGCGTGGAACAGTGCGGTTCCACGTGGAACGTCTATTTGTATGTCACTAAGAATTGTGGGAAACGTAACTTTGTTGTGGATCGCTGTTATCGGAATCTGCCAAGGATCGAACTGTTCTCAGTCTCAGTCTCAGTCTCAGTCTCAGTCTCAGTCTCAGTCTCAGTTCTCAGGACTACAGGCTACTCGGCGTACTTCACGGAGCAGCCGTAGCTGCGGGTGACGGGGGTGGGAACGGGCTTGCCGGCCATACCGTCTTCGAGCGCTTCGCTGACGTAGTTGTGAGCGCTTTTGAGGGTGTCGGGGTCGGGTGAGGGCTTGTCGTCGATCGCGCCCATGTAGATGAGCTTGCCGGTGGGGTCGATGACGAACATGTGCGGGGTGGTCTTCGCTTCGTAGAGGTGGCCGATGGCGCCGGTGGGGTCGAGGATGGCGGCGGTTGGACCGGCGTGGTGCCGGGCTAGGTACTGGTTCTCTTCAGAGGGCGTGACGTAGCCCTGCTGGCCGGGTGCGGAGGAGACGATGCGGAGCCAGACGACGCCTTTGGCGGTCCATTCCTTCTGGAGCGCTTCCATGTTGCCGCTGTTGTAGTGCTTCTGGTCGAAGGGGCAGCCGCGGTTGGCCCACTCGAGGACGACCCACTTGCCGCGGTATTGCGAGAGCGTTTGGGTGTGGCCGTTGGAGTCGCTGCCTTTGAAGTCGGGGGCCTGGTCGCCAGGCTTCACGGCGAAGGCGGTGGCGGCGAGGAGGGTGGTCGAGAGTACGAGGAGGCGAAGCGTGCGGGTCATCGGTGCTTCTCCTTTTGTATTAGACGGGGAGTCTCCGGTGGAAGTGATGCCCAGCGGACCTCAGGGGCTAAAGCCCTTTTCTGATGGGCCGGTACGGCACGGAGACCTCGGGCTAAAGCTCGAGGCTACCAGCCGTGCCCCTTCGACACGACGACTCCGCAGGGCTGAAGCGTGCCCTTAGCGAAACGGGTCGCGGCAACTGGGTCCTCGCCGGAAAGCAGATCCCCTGCGGGGATGACAAAAAGAAAGGCAGAGGCGTGGGGCACCCGCTTGGTCTCCGATTAGACGAGATTGGCATCGCGCCAGAGTTTCCAGGAGCCGCCGGGACGCCGGCGGTAGATCGCGAGTGAGTAGCCTGTGCGCGTGACAGGTTCCGCTTTCGCCGCGTCCGGCGGGGGAGTGATGCGGACCTCGAGCCAGGTGCGTGCAAAGGCAAGATCTTGACGGACCTCTACCTCCCGTACATGTGCGGTGACGTTGAGGTCCATTCGTTTGACGTTGGAGGTGAAGTGTTGGACGAAGGCGTCGCGGCCGAAGGGCTCTGCGCCATGCGTGATGAACAACATGTCATCGTCGATCAGGGGGAGGATGGCGTCGAGGTCGCCGGCGGCGGAGGCGCGGGCCCAGGCGGCGATGAGGTCGCGGATCTGTTGGGCGTCGGATTCGGCGGTGATTGTGGACGAACCAGGAGTCGCGGCATTCGGGATGGCGGTGCTCATGATTTCGCGTCCTTTTCGAGAGCTTTGAGGACGATGTCCTTGGTGAGGAGCTCGGGCAGGACGTCGGCGTTGGAGTTGGCGCCAGCGGGGTAAATGACGTACGTCGGGACGCCGGACCGCTCGACGGCGGCGAGCTCTTTGGTGATTTCGGGGTCGTACTGCGTCCAATCGGCTTTGAGGAGCTGGACGTGGTCGTCGCGAAGCTTCTGCTCGACTTCAGAGGAGCGGAGGACCGTGGCTTCGTTGAACTTGCAAGAGAGGCACCAGTCGGCGGTGAAGTCGACGAAGACGGGTTTGCCGGAGGCGCGCGCGGCCTGGAAGGTGGCGGGCGTGTACGGCTGCCATGCCATGGTTTCGGCTTTGGGCCTGCGCAAGGGGAGTGCGAGACCGCAAGCGATAAGAATGATCGCGGCGATGGCCGAGCCCCACCGCGCCGGCCATTTGCCGAGGAACCAGCCGGCGATGGCCACGATGAGGAAGCAGGCGAGCAGACGCGTCATGCGGTCGACCCCAGCCTTCGGGTAGAGCTGCGCATAAACCCATGCGAGCCAAAGGGCCGTGGCGAAGAGCGGGACCGCGGTGAGCTGTTTGAGCGTCTCCATCCAGGCGCCGGGTTTCGGAAGAACGCTGGTCCACTGCGGCTGCATGGAGAGGACGAGGTAGGGAAGCGCGAGGCCGAGCGCGAGCGCGGTGAAGACGGTGAAGGTCATGGCCGCGGAGTGCGCGAGGGCGAAGCCGACGGCGGCTCCCATGAGCGGAGCCATGCAGGGCGTGGCGACGACGGTGGCGAGGACTCCGGTGAAGAAGCTGCCGGCGAAGCCGTGCTTCTGGGCGAGGCCGCCGCCGGCGGAGGTGAGCGAGAGACCGATCTCGAACTGTCCCGCGAGCGAGAGCGCGAGGAAGAACATGAGCGAGGCGAGCACAGCGACGAATCCGGGCGACTGAAGCTGGAATCCCCAGCCGAGCTCGCTGCCGCCGGCGCGGAGGATGAGCAGGACGGCGACGATGATCCAGAAGGAAACGAGGATGCCAAGCGTGTAGACGAGACCGTGCGCGCGCTGGCGATGCCTTTCTTCGTTGGAGGAGTTGACGAGCGCAAGGCCCTTGAGGAAGAGCACGGGGAAGACGCACGGCATCAGGTTGAGGATGAGGCCGCCGAGGAAGGCGAGACCGATGGCGCCCCAGACCGTGACGTCGGCGGGAGCTGTCTGCTTCGCGGCTTTGGCGGCGGGAGTGAGGCCGGTGACGACGCCGGGAGTTACGGGTGCGGTGAGCTCATAGGCTTCGGTGCTGGAGAGCTCGACCAGGCCGTGGAGCGATTTGGGGAGCGAGACAGAGTCGCTGGCGCGCTGCAGGGTGACGCGGACGCCGTCCGGGAGGGACTGGATCTCCTGGTCGGCGGCGTTTTCGATGACCTCGGGGTCGAAGGGATAGAACTCGGCGTCGGTTTCGTGGGAGCCGGTCTTCAGCGTGAGCTGGATGTGCTTGGCGTCGCCGACTGCGGAGGCGGCCATCTCGGAGGGCAGCGGCTTCGGGAGAGAGTTGATGGATTCGCCGAGTGCACCGACCACGGGTGCCGGTGGCAGCGGCCCGCGGACGACGTTCATGTCGTAGCCGAGATGGGCTTTGCCCGGGAGGCAGACCTGCGCGCAGACGAGCCAGGTGACGTGGGCGTCAAAGTGTGCTTTGCCGGGCTTTGCGTTAGCCGGCGCGGTGACGGTGATGGGGAAGGCGACCTGGTCCTCGTAGCCGTAATCCATCAGTGGCCCGAGCGGGAGGCGCTGCGGCGGAGGGAACTGGAGCGGGCCGACGGTGAAGCCCTTGGGCAGCGTCCACTTGATGGCGGGTGGCTCGCCGGAGTCGCCGGCGTTGACCCAGTAGACGTGCCAGTGCTCCTCGATAGTGAGGACGAGGCCGATGGTTTGCGTGCCGGCCGGGGTGATCTGCGGAGAGAGCGAGGTGAGTTCGGCGGTGAGGTGCTGGGCTTTGACGGGGCCGGGGCCGCCATCGCCGACCTCGGTGATCTGGGCGTGAGCGCACAGCAGCGGAAGCAGCAGAAGGGCCCAGAGGAGAGTGAGCCTGTGCAGCGAGGCTGTGCGTCCGAAACTCATGGGGCTATTTTAGAGGGCGCAACGGATCGAACGCTGATGGCGCGGAGATTCAAACAATGGAGTGACAATTCAGGCGACGCGGGCGGAAGCGCCGAAGATTTTGGCGTGTTCGATGAGGATGCAGCGATCCATGACGACGCAGATGCCGGCATCTTCAGCCTTGATGGCGGCGGGGTCGTTGCGGATACCGAGCTGGACCCAGAGGTTCTGCAGGCCGAGATCGATCATCTCGTCGACGATGCCGGGGATGTAGCGGGGAAGACGGAAGACGTTGACGATGTCCGGAGTGTCGGGGACGTCGCGGAGGGAAGGGTAGCAGAGCTCGCCGAGGACGTGAGAGACGCCGGGATTGACGGGGATGATGCGGTAGCCCTGGCGCTGCATGTAGGCCGACACGGAGTGGCTGGGGCGCGCGGGGTCGTCGGAGAGGCCGACGACGGCGATGGAGCGTGGCTCGCGCTTGTGACCGCCGAGCATCCTGAGAATCACGTCGGGTTCGTTCATGGCTGTCTCCTTTGAGTTATTAGAGGACTGCGTCGGAGTTAGAGGGCTGCGTCGCCGAGAACGTACACTGGCTCGTCTACAATAGACGCTGATGGGCGGCCGAGTAGCGCGCTCATTTTCTGGAGTCAGCTTTTGTTGGGAAGACGATCGTACCTTCAGGCTTTGCCTGGCGGCAGTGTGTGGCGGCGGAAACCGATTCTGCTGAACTGTTTGTTGGGTGCCGCTGCGGCGCTTAGCGTGCTTGCGGCGGGCTGTGGAAACCAGTATCGGCCGGTGGTGAGCGCGATTAATCCCGTTGGGCCGGCCACTCAGCCAGCGAAATATGCGGTTGCAGTCTCGACTCCGAGTGCATCGTCCCCGGGCCTGCTGACATTCGTGGACGTCTCGGGCGACACGGTGTTGTCGACGCCGCAGGTTCTCTCGAACCCGAACTACCTGGTGCTTGCGCAGGGCGGAGCGCAGGGATACGTCATCAACAGCGCGGGGTCGTTTAACTCGTTTGCCGCCGGCAATCCGGAGACGCTGATCTCGAGCGAGATTGGGCAGAGCACGCTGAGCGCGGGATCTTCGCCGGTGAGCATCACGGCAGTTTCGCTCGGGGGAACGACTGCCTCAGTGTTTGTGCCGGAGCCCGGACTGTCGCAGGTAGCGGCGCTGGCGAACACAGGCACGCTGGTGCAGAACATCGGCGTGCCGAACAATCCGATCTATGTGGTGGGCGCGAATGCGGCGGCGCGGGCGTATGTGATCAGCCAGGGAAATCAGGTGACACCGAGCACGGTGTCTTCAATTGAAGCCGGAAACCTTGCGGTTTCGAGCACGATTCCGGTGGGGATCAATCCGGTGTACGGAGTGATGACGCAGGATGGCAAGCGGGCATTCATTCTGAACAAGGGATCGGGCACGGTGAACGTGATCAACGTGGTGAACAACGGGCCTGACCTGGCGATGCCAGTGATTCCGGCGTGCGCGACCTGCACGGTCGGGGTGAACCCGGGAGTGAACCCCGTGTGGGCGGATCTGTTGCCGCTCACAAACGAGCTGGTAGTGCTGAACCAGGGCGACGGTGTGCACCCGGGATCGCTGAGCATTGTCAACATCCCGCTGTGCAGCACGGCTTCGCCGGCGACCAACCCGAACTGCGATGCGGCGAATCCGGTGGATGCGGTGGGGTTTGGTACGGTTCTGGCCACGGTTCCGGTGGGGATCAACCCGGTGATGGTGTCGGTGCTGCAGGACGGGACGAAGGCGTATGTGGCGAACCAGGGCAATGCCGCGGCAGGCGTCGAGGGCTCGGTGAGCGTGGTGAACCTGGTGAGCGGGACGGTGAGCGGGACGATTCCGGGAATATCGACGGCGTCGGCGACGACGGACACGAACACGACGCCGACCAAGGTGTATGGACATCCGGCGACGATTGTCGCGACCACGGGAACGCCGACGGGCAAGGTCTACGTGACATCGTCAGACAACAAGTTCATGACCGTGATTCAGACCGACACGGACACGGTGACCACGCATGTGAACCTGCAGGGGCTGGGAGTCCGGGTGGTGGTTACGTCGCCCTAGAGGCGATGAGGGAAACAAGCAAGGCCGCCTGTTGAGGCGGCCTTTGCTTTTGCGGGTGGGGCGCTAGGACATGACGATCGGCAGGGTGGGGGTTTCGGAGCCGCCGTCGTTTTCTACGGTGATGCCGAAGCCCTTGGCGGGTACGCCTTTGGGGATTTGGGGCAGCATGAGGTGGGCGGTGCCCTGGGCGTCGGGCTTGAAGGTGCCAGCGGGCATGGGGTTGCGGCCGTCCGCGGGCAGAAGCCAGAGCTCGTAGGTCTTGCCGGCGGGCGCGGGTTCCATATGCGTGCCGATGAAGACGAGTGCGCCCTTATCGGCGAGGTAGGCGACGAGGGCCTCAGGGGTC
Organism: uncultured Acidobacteriaceae bacterium; assembly: GCA_963762465.1. Taxonomy (GTDB): domain Bacteria; phylum Acidobacteriota; class Terriglobia; order Terriglobales; family Acidobacteriaceae; genus Granulicella. Next base: position 181,586 of record CAVXKS010000006.1, read on the forward strand.
GGGGCGGCTGGAGGCGCGGCCGTGCCGGGCTTGATCGGAGTGGCGGGCTTCAGTGCGGCGGTGGTGTGCAGGGGCATCTGCATGGCGTTCGCGGCAGTCAGGGTGGCGAGCGCATCCTGAGCACGGACGGCCTGGCGGGTCGTGTCGTCAATCCGGGCCTGCTGCGCGGCGATGGAGTTCTGGATCTGCTGACGCTGGTGCAACTGGAGGCCGGCGACGAAGGAGCAGCCCGCGGCTACGGCCCATCCGGTCCAGGCGAGCACCCAAGGCAGGCGGCTCGGACGGCGGCGCTGGTTCGGGAGCTCGGGCTCTTCTTCAGGAATCCCCCGGTGAAGGCCGCGGCGGCGACGCTCTGGCGGGACCTCCAGCTCATCCTCGGGGATGTGCCGCAGGCCACGGCTCTGGCGGGTGGGGAAGAAGGGTTCGGAGGCGCTGTGAGCCTCGGGGGAGCGGCGATCTTCGAAATTTCGGCGGTCTTCGAAGTCGCGACGATCTTCGGCGGGAGTGAGGGGCGCGAATGCCGGGGTCGGTGCGGGCTTGCGTTCGGGCTCCGGCTCTGGCTCCGGTGGGGCGAGCCTCGGCTCCTTGGCCACCTGGCGCAGGAGGCGCTCGCGCGCGGCCGGCGAAGGCGGGTGGATATCGGCGGTCATCGAGTAGGCGACGAGGTCGCCCTGCAGTTTCGCGATTTCACCGCGGCAGAGATCGCATGTATCGACGTGCTTCTTGGCCAGCCGCATGCGATCTTCGGGCAGAAGCTGGAGGGCGAAGAGGACGAGGTCGTCGTCGGGAATGTGGCTGTTGATCATCGTTATGCTTCCAGCTCCTTTCTCAGGCTCAAGAGCGCGGTACGGATGCGGGTCTTGACGGTGCCGAGCGGGTCGCCGGTCACTTCGGCGATCTCAGAGTGGGTGAGTCCATCGAAGTATGCCATCTCCAGCGCCTTGCGCTGCTCCAACGGAAGTCGCACGATAACGGCCCGGGCGCGCTGCATCATCGTGTTCCGCTCGGCTTCGCTGGCGAGATCGAACGGTGAGGCGAGATAGACCTCCTCGACCTGTTCGCTGGGCCGTTTGCGGCGGAGGGTGTCGATGGACCTGTTGCGGGCCACGACGGCGAGCCACCCGCCCAGGCTGCCGCGGGCGGAGATGAAGCTGTCGGGACGGCGCCAGAGGCCCAGAAAGACGTCCTGGACGACGTCTTCTGCCGAGGCCGGGTCGCGCAGGACCCGGAGGGCGACGGAGTAGACCACGCGCGAGTAACGATCGTAGATGGCGCCCATAGCCTGCTCATCGCCACGCCGTATCCGGCCCAACAACTGGACATCCTGCTCCGTGGCTCCATTGATCATCGGTCCTTCAACGTTGCTCTTCATGGATTACGTTCCTGCGACGATGACGGATTGCCTGCGAGGATGGATGCCCATCGCGACGGCCTGCTGCAGCTTTTCCGAGTGCCCAGTGTACGTCATGGCATTGCCGAAGCAAGCCGCGTCGGGGAAACTGGTTGCAGCCTGGCTAGAGGCGGGCGGCGAGCCTAGTTGAAAGTACGAATCGACAAGCTGCTGGTGGACCGGGGGCATGCCGCATCGCGGGAGCGGGCGCAGGCGATGATCCTCGCCGGCCGCGTGCTGGTGAACGAGCAGAAGGTGGACAAGCCGGGCACCCAGGTCGCCGAGGAGGCGACGGTGCGCCTGCTGGGCGAGGACCTGCGCTATGTGAGCCGGGGCGGTTTAAAACTGGAGCACGCGCTGAAGACGTGGTCGATTGATGTGACGGGGCTGGCGTGCGCGGATGTGGGCGCCTCGACGGGTGGGTTCACCGACTGCATGCTGCAGCATGGAGCGGCGAGCGTGGTGGCGATCGATACCGGATTTGGGCAGATTGCGCATAAGCTGCGGGTGGATCCGCGTGTGACGCTGATGGAGAGGGCTAATGCTCGTTTACTAAAGCCGCGCGAGGTTTCGGAGTTGATGCACGCGCCGATCCGGTTCTTCGCGATGGATGTGAGCTTTATATCGGCGACGCTGGTTCTGCCGGCGATTGCCGGGGCGCTGGCTCCGGCGAATGAGCGTTGGACGGGAGAGGCTGTCGTGCTGGTAAAACCGCAGTTCGAGGCCGGGCGCGAGCATGTGGGAAAGGGCGGCATCGTGCGCGATCCTCAAGCGCATTCGTTCGCCATTGAACGCGTGAGCGCCGCGGTGCGTGACGCGCAAGGCGAGGTTCTGGCGGTGATGGACTCACCGATTCTGGGCATGGAAGGGAATCGGGAGTTTCTGTTGCATGCGAGCTTTAGAGAGTAGAGGGCGCAGGGTAAGGGGTAGAGCGTAGGGGTATCGATTTCCAAGGTCAGGTACGGAAATCGACGACGCGTCAAACTCGGCACAGGGGCCGGGCGGTTCGCAGATTCTGTTCTCTACCCTCTACCCTCTACCTCTACCCTCTCAGATTCCGCAGGTACACTGAAAGTCCAATGCCGAAGGCTGCAGTCATCTCGAAGCCGCAGAAGCCGGAGTTGTGCGAGATCCTTGCGGACTTGCTGGACTGGTTTGGGGCGCGCGGCTATGAATGTGTGCTGGACCCGGAGAGCGCGGGCTATCTGAACCGGCGGCACGAAGCGGTGGAACGGCCGGACATGCCGAGTCACAAGCCGGAGATCTGCGTAACGCTGGGCGGTGATGGCACGCTGCTCTCCGCGGCGCGTGCTTTTGCGTACACAGAGACGCCGATCCTGGGCTGCAATCTTGGATCGCTGGGATTCCTTACCGAGGTTCCACTCGCGGAGCTGTTTACCACGCTCGAGGCGTGGAAGAACGGAACGGCGTTCATCGACTCTCGCAAAATGATGCGTGCGGAACTGCTGCGCCAGAACCAGGCCCCGCGCGAGTGGCTGGCGCTGAACGATGTGGTGCTGGCGAAGGGCGCGATCGCTCGTATGGGCGAGTTCATGGTGGAGCTTGACGGCGAGTTTGTGGCGCGGTTTCGCGCCGATGGCGTGATCGTCGCGACGCCCACAGGATCGACGGCGTACACGTTGGCCGCGGATGGCCCGATTCTGATTCCGTCACTGGATGCCATGGTGCTGACTGCGATCTGCCCACACCTGCTGACGATCCGGCCGATTGTGGTGCCGGGCGGGGCAGAGATCGTGGTGACCGTCGATGTCGTTCCACACGAAACGTATCTGACGGTGGATGGGCAGGAAGCCGTGGAACTGCTGCTGAACGACCGGATTCGTTGCCGGAGATCGGAGCGCTGCGTGAAGCTGCTGCGGCTGCGTCCGAACGGCATCTTCAACGTGCTGCGGGCCAAGCTAAGCTGGGGCGAGCAGTAGAAGGTGTTTTGAGATGTAGAGGAAGGGATGTATGGTGCGCCCGGAGCGAGTCGAACGCCCGACCTACTGGTTCGTAGCCAGTTGCTCTATCCACTGAGCTACGGGCGCACATTGCAGTCAATGCAACTTGAATAGGATACAGGATGTCGCGCGGTCGCCGCAAGGCATTGGCATTGCATGCAGCGGGGCCCTTCGGCGCGGCTGCACAATGACCCGGTGGCGATGACTAGCCGGCGGCGGGCTGCGGCGCGGGCTCCGGCGGCGGTGGTGGAATGAGTGAGACGCGCTCGATGATGTCGAGGCCGGAGCGGCGAAGCAGACCCTCGACGATTGGGTCGGTGAGGCGAGTGGCGTCGTATTCCAGCCGGACAGTGCGTGCAGCTTCGTCGAAGACGAGCCCGCGAATTCCGTAGATCTCGCGAATGCGGGCGAGTGCCATCATGGCGGCCTCACTCGGCGGCACGCCGTAGCGATACATCACGTCCAACTGCGTCATAGCTCTATCCTAACAAGCCGGGTCAGGAGGCGAGCCTTCGGAGGTAGTTCACGATCTCGGGGCTGGTCCACTCCTGCGGGCCGATGAACTTGCGACGTATGATGCCGCGTTGGTCGATGACGTAGGTTTCGGGATAGCGGAACGTTCCGTACATCGCGTTGGACCGCTGCTCGGCATCGCGCACGGTGAGCAGCGAGACGGAATGTTCCTTGAGGAACCGTTCGTACGCGGCAGCGTCGTCATCGGTCGAGACGGCGACGATCTGGACCTGCGGGAGGTCGCGCTGCAGCTCTTCGAGGCTGGGAAGCTCTTCGAGGCAGGGGGCGCACCAGCTTGCCCAGAAATTGAGGATCACGACGTGACCGCGGAACTTGTTGAGGTCGACCGCATGCTCGCCGTCATTCACGGTAAACATCGGAGCGCGTGTGCCGATCTGCTCAGGGTGGCTGCCGCGATCGCAGCCGGTAAGGGCAAGCGCCAGGAGCGCTGCGGTGGCGAAAATTGCTGTTCTCGTTCGCGGCTTTGATCCCCGCTTCGATCGCAAAGGGGACCGCAGGCTCATGCAATGCAACATTCTTCCTATAATACGAACCAGTGTCCGACCGGCCCAACTGCGATAAGCCGAAACTGAGCCCGATTCTTGGGCTGCCGGTCGACGATGATCCGGTGCGGCCGGCGTCGGCTGCGGACGCGCAGACCGCGCATTTGACGCCGATGGGCGAAGAGATCAGCTTGGAGCTGAGTGTGATTATTCCGGCGCGGAATGAGGAGCAGAATCTTCCGGCGTGCCTGGAGAGCGTGCTGGTGCAGGACTCGAGTCTGTTTCCGCTGGGGACGGATTGGGAACTGATTATCGTCGACGATCACTCGACGGATCGCACGCGCGCGCTTGCGCAGGAAGCGGCGGCGAAGCACAGCGGGGTGCGTGTGCTCGAGGCACCGTCGCTGGCCGAAGCGCAGGGCGGGTTTACAGGTAAGACGAACGCGTGCTGGTTCGGCGCGCAGCAGGCGCAGGGAAAATGGCTGCTGTTTACGGATGCGGACACTCTGCATGAGCCGAACGATCTCCGCCACGCGATGCATGAGGCGGAGAAGTACAAGGTTGTGATGTTGTCGTACTCGCCGCGGCAGATTGTGTCGGGCGTGCTGCAGCGTGCGGTGATGCCGCTGATCTTCTCGGAACTGGCGAGTGTGTATCCGCCTGCCGAGGTAAATGATCCGAACAAGCGCACGGCTGCGGCGAATGGGCAGTTTCTGCTCGTGGAGCGTGGAGCGTACTTTGCAGTCGGTGGGCATCGTGCGGTCGGAGGGTCGGTGTTGGAGGACGTGGACTTCGCGTGGAACATCAAGCGCGCCAAGAAACCGATACGATTTCGTTACGCCCCGGATGCTCTGAGCACGCGCATGTACCGCGGCCTGAGCGACATGATTGAGGGCTGGACGAAGAACCTGGCACTGCTGTTTCCGCATGCGCTGCGGCTGGCTGCGTGGCGGCTGCTGGATATCCTGCTGTTCCTGCTTCCGGTGTTGCTGTGGCTGCTGCCGTACATTGTGCTGTGGGAGCGCGCGGCGATTGTGTTGCTGTGGCTCCGCACGGTGATTCGCTTTTATACTCGCGTGGCGCGCGCGCACTTCGGGTTTGTGAATTCGGCGCTGTCAGTGTTCGGGCTGCCGCTGTTTATCGGCCTGCTGGTGCGTAGCTGGATTCAGCACCGCATTTTTCATCATGTGGCATGGAAGGGACGCCAGTATCACACGGGCCGCTAAGATGGGTCGTCTGCAATTCGCGAGCATCCAATACACTTGACGTTTCCTATGATTCTGCTGACACGCAAAGCCGAATTTTCTGCCGCGCACTTCTACTTCAATCCCGCATGGAGCGAAGAGGAGAACGAGCGCGTCTTTGGCAAGTGCGCCAACCGTCAGGGACACGGCCACAACTACACGCTCGAGGTCACGGTAGCCGGCCAGCCGGATCCGGTCTCCGGATTCGTCGTCGATCTCAAGCAGCTGAAGGAGATTCTGCAACGCGAAGTGCTGTCGGTGTATGACCATCGTCATTTGAACCATGAGGTGCCGGAGTTCGCGTCCACCGTGCCGACGACAGAGAACATTGCGGTCGCGATCTGGCGGCGGCTGGATGGCAAGATTCCGAATGCGAAGCTGCATCGCGTGCGTGTGTATGAGATGCCCGATCTGTTCGCGGATTTTTATGGCGAGGGTGCATGAGCAGATCGCCGCATGCTCATCTTTCGCGCCGCTATCGCTTTTCCGCGTCGCACCGGCTGCATGTGGATGCACTTTCGCCTGAGGAGAATCGAGCGACCTTTGGCAAGTGCAATAATCCGTATGGACACGGCCACAATTACACCGTGCAGCTGACGCTCTCCGGAGCCATCGATCCGGTGACGGGCATGGTCACGAATCTCGGGGATCTTGACCGGTTTGCAGACCGCGAGTTGGTTTCGAGATTCGATCACGCGAACCTGAATACGCTGGAGTGCTTCCGTGATGTTGTGCCGACGACGGAGAACCTGGCGATCGAAATCTGGCGTATGTTCGCGGAGTACCCGCATGCAACGCTCGAACGCGTTCGGGTAGAGGAGACGAGCAACAACGCATTCGATTACTTCGGTGCGGAAGGTGCGCCGAAGCATCGAACGGAAGTGTAAAGCTAATGACGACGAAACCACCGGTAGAAAAACCAGGACCGAATCGCGACGGAGAGACGCCTGCCCAGCGTGCTGCTGAAGCCGCGCACGTTGAGCTCGGGCAAGCGACGATGCCGGAGCATTTATTCGGAGCTTCTGCGCCGTATCGGCGAAGATCCTGCGCGCGACGGCCTGTTGCGCACACCGGAGCGCATGGAAAAGGCGATGGCCTTTCTCACCCGCGGCTACCAGCAGACCGTCGACGATGTGCTGCACGGCGCGCTGTTTGATGTCGACTATGACGAGATGGTGATCGTAAAGGACATCGAGTTCTACTCACTCTGCGAGCATCATCTGCTGCCGTTTTATGGGAGAGCACACGTTGCCTATCTGCCGGACAAAAAGGTCCTCGGGCTGAGCAAGGTCGCGCGCATCGTGGATCTCTTTGCGCGGCGGCTACAGGTTCAGGAGCGGCTCACGCAGCAGATTGCGGAGGCGATCAATGACGCGGTGCGCCCGCAGGGAGTCGGTGTCGTGCTTGAGGGCCAGCACCTTTGCATGATGATGCGTGGTGTGGAGAAGCAGGGCTCCCAGACGGTAACGAGCTCCATGCTGGGCGTGTTCAAGACACAGCAGCAGACGCGCGTCGAATTCCTTTCACTCATCGGCGCAAAGCCCTACAGCCGTTGAAGGTGGATGTATGAACGGGCTGCTTATCCTCGACAAGCCTGCGGGCATGACATCGCACGATGTGGTGTCGATTGTGCGGCGCGCTACGGGTGAGCGCAGCGTCGGGCATCTTGGAACACTGGATCCAATGGCTACCGGTGTGCTGCCGCTTCTGCTCGGCAAGTACACGCGGCTGGCGCAATTCTTCTCGGACTCTGAAAAGCACTACGCCGGCACGATCTGCTTTGGATTCGCCACAGACACGTTCGACGCGGAGGGTCAGTCACAGTCTGCGCCTGCGCCGCTGACCCTCGATCTCGATCAACTGCGGGCACTCGCGGCGCGGTTTCACGGCACCATCGACCAGGTGCCGCCGGTCTATTCGGCGAAGAAGATCGGCGGTTTGCCGGCGCATAAGCTTGCCCGTGCAGGTAAAGAGGTGCTGGTGAAACCGGCGCGGATCACGATTCACAGCTTCACGCTGGAGTCGCTGGCAGGCAATCTTGCAAGCTTCACGATGCATGTCTCTGCCGGCGGATATGTGCGTTCAGTCGCGCACGAGCTGGGGCAGCTTGCCGGATGTGGCGCGCACCTGAAGTCGCTGCGCCGAACTCAGGCCGGCGCGTTCACTCTTGCGCAAACAATCACTGTTGAGCAGCTGAAGGCGCTGACCGCGGCCGAGATTGAGGGCCGGCTTCCGCACCCGCGCGCGCTGTTGCCCGATCTGCCGTCGGTGATCGTGGACGAGCTGACCGCCGGGCGGATTCGAAATGGCATGCAGGTGAACGTGCAGGAGCTTTCTTCCGCACCCTTGATCAAGATTTTCAGCGGGCCGCGCGATCTGCTGTGTATAGCGCGGCGCATCGCGGGCACGCTGGTACAGCCCGTTGTTGTCCTCGGATGAAACGCTATTTCTTCAGCATTGGCTGAATCAGTTTCTCGACATTTTCAGCGACCTGCTTTGCCCCCTGGGCCGTCGGATGCACGCCGTCGGGCTGGACGTCACCTTCAACTCCGTAAACACCCTGCAGGATGAAGGGCAGCAGCGGCACGTGAAACTGTTTCGCGAGTGCCGGATACATGGAGTCGAACTTGGAGATGTAATCGTTCCCGTACTGCGGCGGGAGCGAGATGCCGGCGAGCGCAACCCTCGCTCCAGAGCGCTGCAGGCGTTGAATCATCGACGCCATGTTTTGCTCTGCTACCGAGACTGGCAGTCCGCGCAGCCCATCATTACCGCCGAACTCGAGCACCACGACTTGCGGCTTATGAGCGAGCACGCGGCTGATCCGTCCGAGCCCGTCCTTTGTCGTGTCGCCGCTGACACCTTCATTCAGGACGCGGTAGTGGTATCCGTCGGCGTCGAGCAGCCGCTGAAGATCGGCAGGGTAGCTTGCGCTCGATTCGATTCCGAGTCCAGCAGTGAGGCTGTCGCCGAAGCAGGCGATGACGGGCCGAGAGTCCGTCGAGACATCAGAAGCTGGAGCGGGAGATGCAGCTGAAGGCGGGTCGGCGGCTTCCGCGGCGGCCGCGCTCACGTGGGATGAGACCGCAGCCAAAGGCTCCGTCGCCGGCCTGACGTTACCGCCTGCCGCGCTGCAACCCACCAGTGCAGTCAACGCGGCTAAGATGAGAACCGAATCAACCCGCAGCCCGTATCGTCTATTCACGTCTTTGATTTTACTGAGAGGCCCTGCCTTGCATCCGTCAGCCAATGCACCAAACCCGGTCACTTCTTCAACTCCCATCATCGTTGTTGAAGCGTTACGCAAAAGCCTGCGCACGGGCTCCACGACGATCGACATCCTGCGCGGTCTGGACTTTACCATCGAACGCGGCGAGTTTGTTGCGATCATGGGCGCCTCGGGCTCGGGGAAATCGACGCTCCTGGGTCTGCTGGCGGGGCTGGATAATCCCAGCTCCGGCAATGTGCGATGGCAGGGAACGGCGATCAGTTATCTGCCGGAGAATGCGTTGGCACAGCTTCGGGGCAGGACTATAGGTTTCGTCTTTCAGAGTTATCAGCTCATTCCAACGCTCACCGCGCTTGAAAACGTTCTGCTGCCGTACGAACTGAATGCGGAATCGGGCGGCTGGCGTGAGGGACTGGAGCGCGCCAGGCAACTCCTCACGTCTGTAGGTCTAGCTGAGCGGCTCGACCATTATCCTGTTCAGCTCTCCGGCGGTGAGCAGCAGCGAGTGGCGCTTGCACGGGCGTTCATGCTGCGGCCACCGATCGTGCTCGCCGATGAGCCTACCGGCAATCTTGATTCGACGAACGGACAGCATGTGCTGGATCTTCTGCTGGAGCTGAATCAAGCCGAGGGCACGACCTTGGTTCTTGTGACGCACGATCCGGCGCTTGCGGCGCACGCGTCACGTCGAATCATCTTGCGCGATGGTGAGATTGTCGCGGAAGAGCGCACAGCAGTGGCGAGCGAGGTTTGATGATGGCCTCGCTCTCGTACTCGACTGCGGCGCGCATCGCCACACGCGAGCTTCGCAGCTCTCCTGGCAAGTTCGCCTTTGTTCTGCTGTCAGTTGCGGTCGGGGTCGCCGCGCTCACCGGCGTAAGGGGATTTTCGGCGTCGTTCCGCTCCATGCTTCTGCTGCGGGCTCGCAGCATCATGGCCGCGGACATTGCAGCGCGCATGATGGAGCCGCCGACGGTGCTACAGCAGGCCACGCTGGAGAAAATTCCGGGACTCAATTCGACCACCGTGACCGAGATGCTCTCGATGGCTTCGTCAACCACCTCGCTCGATCCGCTGCTGGTTGCGTTGAAGGCGGTCGACCCGGGGAAGTATCCGTTTTACGGAGACGTTGTGCTGCAGCCGGCCATGCCGCTGCGCGATGCACTTACAGATTCAACGGTCGCCGTCGGGGACGATCTGTTGCTGCGGCTGCATCTGAAACCTGGTGACTCGATCAAACTGGGCAACAGCACGTTTCGCATCGCTGCGGTCGTCACGGACGAGCCGGACCGGCTGACCGGATCCTTCGCCGCAGGCCCGCGGATTCTGATTTCGCAACACGCGCTTACCGGCACGGGATTGCTTGCGCCTGGAACGCGCGCGACACGTCGTCTTCTCTTCAAGCTGCAACCCACGGCTTCCGGTCAACCGGCCCCGGACGCGCATGTGGCGAAGCTGCGCAGCCAGCTCGAAACAATTTTGCCTGAGGCGCAAATCAGCGATTACAGGGAAGCGAACCCGTCGATCACGCGCGCGCTCGATGGCGCGACGGGTCTGCTCTCGCTGATGTCACTGGTTGCGCTCGTGCTTGGTGCGGTCGGGGTTGCGATGGCGATGCGAGCACATCTCCAGCAGCGCCTCGACTCGATCGCAATCATGAAGTCGCTCGGTGCGGGGTCTTCGCAGATCATTCGCATCTACCTGCTGCAAACGTTCCTGCTCGGGCTGGGCGGAGCTGTTCTTGGGCTGCTTCTTGGGTTCGGAGTACAACTGACGCTGCCGCTCTTTCTCGCAAAGTTACTTCACCTTACACCCGGTTTCCGGCTTGATGCGCACGCAGCGCTCCTTGGTTTGGGCGCGGGCCTGCTTACGACGCTGCTCTTCACGCTCCCGCCGCTGCTCGACATCCGCAATGTGCGGCCGATTCTGATCCTCCGTCGCGCAGTGGAGAACGAAGAGTCTCCGCTGTTCACACGCGCGGCCAGACATCTGCGAGGTTCCGGCCTGCAGCTTGCTGCAACAGCGCTGATCCTGGTTGGACTTGCAGCGCTCGCAGCGACGGTGGCGGATTCGCGGCAGGTCGGCGGCTGGTTCGCGCTCGGATTGCTGGTGGCGCTTCTGGTACTGCTTGGCGCGGCGGCTCTGACGCTGCTGCTGCTGAAGGTGTTCCTCAACACGACCCGCCGACAGCTTCCGTCGGTGTTGCGTCACGGTCTCGCAAATCTTTACCGACCAGGCAATCCCTCAGCGGCATTGCTCGCGGCGCTGGGACTCGGCGTGATGCAGATTGCAACGGTGTCCATGGTGCAGCGGTCCATCGTAGGCGAGATGCAGGCGACCACCGCTGCGAAGCTGCCGAATCTATTCCTGATCGATATTGCCAGCAACGAGGTGGCGGGTGTCCGCTCGCTGCTTGCGGGGCGACCTGGCGTGCAGGGTAAGCCGGAGATTGCGGCGGTGATCTCGGCTCGCATTTCGGCAATCAACGAAACACCAGTTCAACAGCTTCAACTCAAGCACATGCCCCGCCGCGGCGTCATCTCTGCGCAACTCACATGGCCACCGATACCAGAAGCGCCTCCGCCGGGGGACAAGGTTGTCTCCGGGCAGTGGTGGAGTGCGCAGGAGGCTGCCGACGGCGCGCACCCGGTGGTCGCAATCGAGCGACATGCCGCTGACCGGCTTAATGTGCACGTTGGGGACCGCATCACGTTTATGCCGCAGGATGAACCCATTAACGCAACCGTCGCCGCGCTGTATGAGGCAGACAGTCAACACGCCTTTTCGCGCGCAGACTTCATTCTTCCCGAGGCCGTGCTGCGAGGCCTTCCGGTCACATGGTACGGCGGACTGCATTGTGATCCCGCTACGACAGGCCAGCTTCGCCGCATCCTCTATCAGCACTATCCAACCATCACGGTCATCGACGTCGCAGCCACGGTAGAGACGGTCCGGCAGGTGCTGCTGCAGATCAGCTATGTGATCCAGTTCCTCGCCGGCTTCAGCACATTTGCAGGCATCGTAATCCTTGCGAGCGCGATCGCCGGCACGCGCTATCGCCGCATTCGCGAGGTGGTTGTGCTGAAGACGCTCGGTGCCACGCGCCCGCGCATCGCAAGCATTTTCTCCATCGAGTTCGCTGTGCTGGGTTTGATCGCGGGGGTTGTTGGACTAATTTTTGCGAACGGCCTTGCACGCGTGCTTCTGCGCAGTGTGTTTCATTTCGACTATCACCTGGATCTCGGGTGGAATGTTGCCGCGCTGTGCATCACGGCCGCGCTGACTGTAGCGGCAGGCTGGCTCGCGAGTCATCGTGTGCTCGGACAGAAGCCGTTGGAAGTCTTGCGGGAGGAGTAGAGACGCAGCGGCTCTGAGTTGACCCATTCGCCCGCGCCAAATACACTCAAACAGGCGGCTGATTGTGGCTCCCGCCCGAGCCTGCAGCTGCCATATTCAATTTGAATTGCCCCCTCGTTCAATGGTAGGACAGTCGGCTCTGAACCGATCAATCGGGGTTCGAATCCCTGGGGGGCAACCAAGTCACGATCCGTGAGCGAATCTGACGCTAGCAGCGGATAAAGTGAATGGGTTACGGGTGTTCCAAAGCCGTTCTGAATCCATGAGAGACCATTAGGGAACACTCTCCGCTGAAGTCGCTGTTTGCCGCGTAAATCGTCGGTTTCCCACACAGTGTAGGTGTTCCAAAGTAGGAATTGCAGATAGCTGAAAGCGGTCTCCACGTCGAGCGTATTCGACTCACACGGCGCGAGGTGGTCACGCAGTTCCCGCAGAGCGGCCTCTGCCTCGCGATTCACCCCGGCGAAATCCTCATCGGAGAGATGGCCCTTGGCCAACTGATGCCGAATTCTCTTCTTTGTTGCCTCAAATCTGGAAAGTTCACTCCTCAGCGTCTCAGCATCCGCCGCAGCAGTTTGATTGCGCTCCGTCCACGATGCGCGGAATATCCGACCCAGCAGTTCAACGCGTTCCGGTTTGGATGAGTCGCTGTAGCAGTTCCACAAACGCCGCTTCCACTCGCTTAGCGCTCACGTTCATGTGTTGGCCGGTGACAATAGCGCATGACGCTCTCCAAGTCAGAGTGATCAGACAGCTTCATCACCGTGCGTAGATCCATTCCACTCTGCAGCAGCTTCGTGATGTAGGTAGATCTGAACTTGTGAAGGAACCAGCGCTCGCACTCGTTCCGCCGGGTGCATGCGTCACAGTCACGGCAGGCTAAATTCAAAGTGTTCGCGATCTTCTTCAGTGAACCGAGCAGTTTGCGGTTCGGGTTCCCGCGCCCAGTCTGCAGGACCAGAAAATGGTTCGGGTGAGCTTCACGGCTTGATCGCAACTTCGTCATCAGTTCCGGCGGCAGGGGGACGTCACGTTGTTCCTTATCCTTCACCTTGAAATCGAATTCGGGAACACTGCGGATCCCGGATGGCGTTGTGTTCGGAATTCACGTGCGCCAAGGAAGATGTATCGCCTCCGCATCACGCATCCCGCTCTTCAGCAACAACTCGAAAGCGAGATGGTGGTACGGGTCCTCTTCAACTCCGGCGAACAGACCCGAGAGTTCGGCATCCGTGTATGCCTCGGGCAGCTACTCTTCATAGGCCGGTTTCGTCGGTGCCAAGGTCTTGATCGGCAGATTGAGATACCGGAAGACCCAGCCTGGCTTGATACGGCCGTTCCCACCAAACTGCACCGGGAACCGTTTCCAGCCGTTCGGGGTCTTGCAGTGTTTACGACTAGCACAAACAGAATCCCTCCCTCTCCGCCATTAGGCTTAATGAACCGCCAGAGATGGCGGGTTATTTCTTGAATGTCCATGATGCGTGAAGTTTAGATCGCTATAAGGTTTCCGGCGCTTCTTCGACATCCTCGATGAGTTCAACCGGCTCAACGTCGAGTTCATCAGCTTCGGCGAGCAGATCGACACAGGCGATGCCCTGGGCCGCGCGGTTGTCGTGATCATCAGTGCGATCGCCGAGCGCGAACGCAACCTCATCATCGGGCGGGTCAGCGCCGGCATGCGGCGTGCCCGTCTGGAAGGCCGGCACATCGGACGCAATCCGCTGGTGCTGGATCGCCAAGCCATCTGCCGCTACACGCATCGCGCCAGAGTCTTCGCCAAATCGCGAAGAGCTATCGGATCTGCACCGCCACCACCAGCAGAATGGTTGCGGCTGCGGAGAGTGATGTCCTTCAGACACTCGATGACCCAGGAGTGCGCCTTACCCCAGGAGTATTTCATTATGTGAAACTAACATCTTGCCGATTGACAACAGTTTGTACTTTGAACTAAATTTCGGTCGCATAGCGAATCTATGGACTGGCATTCGATCCAGGCTTCCGATACTCGCTTAAATTCATCGATGCACGGCTTTTGGGGGCCAGATGGCAGTTAGACCGAACTCGCAAACACAAGTCACGTCAGAGCAGCGACTCATCAACATTATTGTCGCTCTGGTCGTCGCTCTTCTGCTCTGCCCAATGGCATCGGCGCAGAGCGGTGCAGGATCAATTCAAGGCACCGTGACAGATCCGACCGGAGCTGTCATACCTGGCGCCACAGTCCACGTGGTCAACAAAGCGACGGGCGTGGCATCAGACACGAAAGCCAACGGCGTCGGGTTCTACCAGGTCCCTGGCCTGAATACCGGCAGCTACACAATATCGATCAGCGCGCCGGAGATGCGGACCAACCAGAGAACGGTCGATCTGCTGGTGGACCAAACGGCGGTGATCAACGCCGAGCTGACGCCGGGCGCCACGTCGCAGACGGTCGAGGTGAACGCGAACGCGGTCCAGCTTGTGACTACCGACAAGGGCACCATCTCCTACACGCTGGAAAACCAGAGGATCAATCAGCTCCCGATGAACGGGCGTAACATCATCAGCCTGGTGAACGAGACGACGCCAGGGTTGGAACCCTGCCCGGAGTCCAGCTCCTGCGTTAACGGCCAGTCGGGCCCGGCGCTGGAGTACGAGACAGATGGTGTGACACTGGCGAACCGCGAGTTCGGTGGCGTGCATGCGGGATCGAGCCAGATGGTCGATCCAGACGCGATCGAGGAGGTTCGGGTGCAGGACCAGTCCTCCGGCGCTCAGTATGCGGCGCCCGCTACAGTCATCCTCAACACGAAATCAGGCACCAATCAACTGCACGGCTCGCTCTTTGAGACGGCCCGCAACAATGCCTTCGGTATCGCCCGCAGCCGGAAGGATCTGTCCAACTTCGTCGCGCCCGAGTATATTCGCAACGAGTTCGGCGCCTCCGTTGGCGGCCCTATCGTGATTCCTCACCTGTACGACGGGAAGAACAAGTCATTTTTCTTCTTCGCGTATGAGCGATACTCCCTGGCGCAGATCGCCTCTCAGAATGAAACCACGCCTACAGTGGCCATGCGGAATGGCGATTTCAGCGGACTGGTCAACAGCTCGGGCGTGTTGCAACAGCTCTACGATCCGGCCACGACGGCACCATCGGCCAACTGCAATGGTCTCGGCCCGAATCCTTACTGTCGCGCGCCCTTCCCTGCGGTCAACGGACTTCCCAACCAGATTCCGAAGAGCCGTGAATCTCCCACGACCGCGGTGCTGAACGCGATGACGCCCCTGCCCACCAACGGGAACGATCCTCTGGTCAAGTCCAACCTGATTGGCCTGGTTCCCGAGCTTAATGTGGAGCCGCAGATCACCTTCCGGTTGGACCAGGTCTTCAACCAAAACAACCGGGCGTATCTGCGCTACACGCAGAATCTGGACACCAATACCAGTCCACGAAACGACCCGGTGGACGAGTCGTATTCGTTGCCGGCCACCACACCGGGAGGCGCTACGATCCCGGCCGGGGCCAGTGGCATTTCTTCCACCACGGTCTCTCTATTTGCTACCGCTCTGGGGTTCGATCACGTCTTCTCGCCCACATTCTTCTCCGAGACCATTCTCAGCCAACAGTGGACGGGAGAGTACAACAATGCAGGAGGGAGCCCGTTTACTAATTTTGAGTCGGAACTAGGGCTACCCAACAACTTTGGCGAAGTGGGCTTCCCTTATATTGCAAGCATCTTTCAGCCGCTGGACGGCACACAGTTCCAGTACGGGATGAGCTCGCGCGTGTCCCAGATCGACGAAAACTTAACCAAAACACTCGGCAATCATCAGTTGCTCTTCGGCGGTCGCTACCGCTTTGAGCGTTTTGGATCGCGTCCTGACGAGATCAAGGACACGGTCAACTTCAATGGTGAGGACACGGGACTCTATAACCCTGCCACCGGCTCAGTCATTACCGGAAGCCCCGGCGCCTACACGAACACAGGGCAGTTGAATGCCGATGAGTTTCTGGGTGGCGCCTCGAGCTATAGCGTGAACCTGGAGCCGCCATATCAGCACCTGCACGATATGGAGACGGACCTCTATTTCCAGGATAACTATCGCGTCCGCCGGAACCTTACCGTCAACCTCGGACTTCGTTACGAGTCGCATCCGGCCATCTGGGAAGGCCAGGGGGCGATGATGGGCTTCGACTTGAAGAACGATGCCATCGTCACCTCGGCGCCGACCTCCAAGCTGATCGCAGAGGGGCTGACCACGCAAGCCATCATCAACAATGACGAATTGAATGGCGCGAAGTTCGAAACCCCGGAAGAGGCCAATCTGCCTCCCATGCTGGTGAACAGCTACAACTTCACATGGGGTCCGCGTCTGGGAGTGGCCTGGCAGCCTTTCATGGGCACAAAGTGGGGCACCGTGCTGCGCGGCGGCGCGGGGCGGTACATCTATCCGATCCCGATCCGCGAAGCATACCGCGAGGTCAACCGCAACAACCCCTTCACCGCGGGGTACTCGGAAGACTATACGAACATCAACTACGCGCCCACGAAAGCCTACCTGCTGGTGTCCTCGCCTAATAGCTCTCCGACCTACAACTATGCCACGACGGTGGCGGGAGGAGGCACGCCGATCATGGGCGTCAATAGCTCGGCCGCGATTAATAGCAACAGCACCAATGCGATCAAGCCAGGCATGAGCATCGTCAGTATCGATCCGGTCGATCCGCCGACGTACGTGGACGAGGCGAACTTTACGGTGGAGCAGCCGCTGAAGTGGAACTCTGTGCTGCAGGTCAGCTACCTCTACACGCACGCGACCAATCTCAACAACTACTTCTTCTACAACGGCCATCCCTCAACGTTCAGCTGGGAAGTCTCAACCGGCACCGCGACGCCCAGTTCCAGCGCGATTGGCCCGCAGAACTCCAATACCGGGGAGGGACCGTACGACCAGGTCACCTACGGCGGCGGAAGTTACCAGATCCAAAAGAGCGGCTGGTCGAACTACAACGCGCTTCAGGTCAATTACCAGAAGCTCTATCACAACGGTCTGGCGTGGCAGCTCGAGTATGTCTTTTCCAAATCAATGCGGACGGGGGGGGACTACGGCGGCGAGAACGCCGACGAGATCGATCCTTACAGCGCCTATCTTCCCTCCGCTTCGCCTTCGGTGAGTTATGTGCCGCAGGGCGGTAGTTACGTGACCCCGCCCAATCTTCCCCCTCCGCCTCCGCCGGGCACTCCGACGTGGGGTTACTACAAGGCGCTGAACCGCTGGGAAAACTATATGGTGGACACCAATAATCCTCCGCAACACATCCAGTTCAACGGGATCGTAGACTTGCCCTTCGGCCGTGGCAAGCACTGGATGAGCGGCGTGGGTAAGGGCCTGAACGAACTGGTGGGGGGCTGGCAGCTTGCAGGCGCGGGCAGCGTCGTCGAGAAGGACTTCCAGATCACCACGACGAACTGGGGGCCGACCAATCCGCTGAAGGTATATAGGAACAAGGCCCCTATCACCGACTGCCGCAGCGGCGTCTGCCTGAAGAGCTATGAGTGGTTCAACGGCTATCTGGCCCCGACGGTCGTGAACGGTAATAGCTGTGTAGCGGCCGGAAATAATAATGTGGTTGAGGGCTTGCCCGCCAACTGGGCGCCCTATCAATCACCGATTGGCACGGACTGCACCAGCAAATATTACGGCGTGAACGACGTTGCCATTTCAGGCGTGACCGGCGTGAAGGCCGGCACCGTCATCGGTTACGGGGTGGTCCCTGGTGATAACAACAATGGACCTTCCCAGGGCGCCATCGACGTGACTAACCCGTACGGCCACACCGTGATCAATGGACCCTTCAACTGGAACGCTGACGCTTCGCTGTTCAAGGTCTTTCCCATTACCGAGACAGTGCTGCTGCGCCTGAATGTGGATGCCTTCAATGTCTTCAACCACCAAGGCCTTCCCAACCCGAGCGGCACCGATGGAACGGTGTGCACTACGGCGGGAGGCTTGGGTTGTTCGTCGGCCAACACCGCGCGACAGTTACAGCTCACCGCCCGGCTGACGTTCTAGCTGCGGCGGATTCAACCAGAACTGAGCGGCGAGGACTACGAGTTCCCAAAAGGAAGTCGACCCTGACGGTTTGGCATCAGCTCAGCCGTCAGTGTCGGGCCTCGTGGGTTGGGTCACTCCACTTTGCCGGTTCGGCAGGAAATTGTGTTCATGGATAACAAAAAGAAGGCGCTGCTGTTGGCAAGCTTCTGTGCTGCTGCCGGCTTCGTTGCCGCGGCACAGCTACCAGCTTCACTGCGTAGCCCTTGGGATCTCGATCCGGTTCTTCCCAAGGCCGGCAGTTACGCGTGTCCGGCCTTGCCGCCGCTGCCGAAAGACATCGTCGCCAGCTCGTTCTACATCGACTCAAAACATTCCGTCGTCGATCCTGCGCGGCTGGCACGATACCGAGCAGCACAAAAAGCGTATATGGAAACAATGAACGAAGCGGAGAAGGTTGCAGACGCCTATCAGCAGACGGGGAATCGTGCCGCCGCCGCCTGCGTGCTACAGATGCTGGATAAAGACGCTGCCGCGTCTTCCATGACCGGATCGATGTCAACTAACCAAGCCCATTACGTACAGAACTGGACGCTGGGAGCACTGGCTGTGAGTTGGTTGAAAGTGCGTGCTGCGGAACCTGGCAGGCCGGAAGAGCGCCAGGCGGCCATCGACTGGATGAAAATCGTCGCTGAACAGACGCGCGACTACTTCACAATGCGCCATACGAAAGGCACGAACGACGGCACCAACAATCACTATTACTGGGCCGGGTTCGCGGTCATGGGAGCGGCCGTCAGCGGTAACGATCGGGCGCTCTACGATTGGGCGCTAGGCACCTTCGATGACGCGGTGTCGCGAATTGCTGCAGATGGGACGCTTCCGCTCGAGATGGGCCGCGGCCAGCGTGCCTTGCACTATCATCTCTTCGCGCTGGCGCCGATCGTAATGCTGGCTGAATTCGGCGAAGCGAATGGCGAGAACCTCTACGCCGCGGGAGATCATGCCGTGGAGCGCCTCGCGAATCGCACTTTCTCGGGTCTCAAGAACAACGGCTACTTCAGCGAGAAGGCTGGCGTGTCTCAGGACACACCTGGACCGAACGGCCTGGATTCGAACGACGTCATCTGGATGGTTCCCTATCTCCGCCGTTTCCCAAACGCCGATGGAACGAAGATGCTGCAGTCGACAAAGCTTACGCCTTCCCGGTATCTCGGAGGATATCCTCCTGGCTGGTGAAAATCATGGCGCGCGGAAACGTGTATCGGTTCTGCGTACTTCATTCCTTTTCAATCATGGCCCGATCCAATAGTCTTGCCAGACGAATTCCATGCCTCTTTCCTCAGGCGCCCAACCCGGCTCTGGCACGAGCTCTGCACGGCCGCATCATGCCCGAGGGCGGGTCTTTTACGGCTACTGGGTCGTACTGGTTTCCGCGGTGGGCAGTGCCTGCGGAATCGGCCCGGTTGTCGTTTATACATTCGGCATCTTTGTCAAACCTCTCGCAACCGAACTCCATGCCAGCCGTGGCTCCATCGCCCTTGCAATATCGCTGATCGATTTGATGGTGCTGATCTCCGCCCCGCTGGCCGGCCGTCTGGTTGACCGCCATGGTGCGCGAACAGTCATCGTCGCGTCGCATCTTGCGATGATCGGCTGCCTGGTGGCGATCTACTTCCTTCCGCCGCCGCTCTGGCATTTCTATGTCCTGTTCGCCCTCATCGGTTTGCTCGGAGTGGCCACGACCCCGGTCACCTATTCCCGCGTCGTCGCGAATTGGTTCGACAGGCGTCGCGGCACAGCACTCGGTTTCGCCACTGCGGGTGTGGGTGTGGGGACCTTCGTCGTCATGCCTATTGCACAAAGACTGATCGAGCGTTCTGGCTGGCGAGTGGCATACCTGGGCATAGCCGGATTCTGCCTCGTTGTTGCAGTCCCGGCGGTTTGGCTGTTCCTTCGAGCGAATCCACAGGAAATGGGGCTAGCGCCCGATGACATTGCCCCGAGCGCTGCGCGCGTGGCTATCCCCGAGGAGGCAACGGGCATCACCGTCTGGCAGGCTCTCCGTACACGAAACTTCTGGCTGCTCGCGGGTATCTTCTTCGTTGTGGCCGCATGTGTCACGGGAACAAACTCGCACATCGCGCCCCTGCTCACGGATTCCGGTGCATCCGGATCCTCGGCTGCATTTGCTGCTTCGCTGTTCGGAGTGGCGATCGTCGTGGGGCGGATCGCCAATGGCTACCTCGTTGACCGTTTCTTCGCCCCCTACGTGATGGCCGCCGTATTCGCCGGAGCAGCCATCGCTGTCGCCATGCTATGGAGTGGTCTCGGAGTTCATCTGGCCGCGCCTGCCGCGCTGCTACTCGGTCTGGCGTCTGGCGCCGAGGGCGACCTTATGCCCTTCGTCGTCAGCCGCTACTTTGGCATGCGATCCATGGCAGAGATCTACGGCTGCATGTTTGGCGCCTTTACGCTCGGCAATGCCACCGGACGCTACCTAATTGCGGTCGGGTTCGATGTATGGAGATCTTACAAAAAACCGCTCGGAATCGTGATGGTGGCGCTGGTTGTGGCTGTGTTGGTCTGCTTCGCGCTGGGCAGCTACCCTCGTGAGCAAAAGAAGGGCAGTGGCTCCGACGATGAACGTGTAGCGGAAGACGCGCGGTTCGATGCGGGAGTTACTTAATTGCTCATGGTTGAGAGGCAATCCGGAAATTGCGGTCAGTTGACGCCACCAAGACAACGCATTCATTAAAGCGTGGGCACATTAGTGCTGATAAACGCGCCTCGCGAGCTCGTACGCCGATTGCTTTGAGGCCAATGCTGCGCTTTCGATATTCCATGCTGGCAGCGGAGAGCTGGGGCTGAAGTTAGAAAAGACGAAGCGTTCGTTTCCTGTATTGGTTATCGACCATATCGAGGAGACTCCCACTGCGAACTAGCGCGGGTCCTTTTGGTCGAGGCGAACGATACTCGTATGCACGGAGGTTCGGCATCAGTTTTCGCCAGGCTTCGTGATGTTGTCGACCACGAGATTCGGGACAGCCTCGTGCACGGATTCGAGCTTGAGCCCAAGCTGCTCCTGGACAGCGGTGAAGATCGATGGCCAGCCATCGGGATCGTTCGCGGACCAATCGCGCCCGAACTGAAGCGTGTAATTGTAGGTGCCGTTGAGACCGGTCTTATCGACAACGGGCGCTTCCACCATCGAACTCAGGGCGCCGGCGATGGCACGCATCGAGGCGTTCGAGCCAATGAACTCGAGGCCGTGCCGGGATCCATGCGCCTGCACGTCGGCGGGTGGCGGGACGGCTGGCATGTCGCCGTCAGCCGGCCGCGGCACAGGCTGCATCTTCAGTCCTCCCTTAGTCAGGACGAGGTTGTAGATGGAGGTATTGCGAGTCTCAGGGTGTGTCTTCAGTCCGAGGCGGTCGGCGAGCAGCACGCGAATCGCGTTTCGTTTTTCCAGGCGGACCTCGTTGTCGGTGAGTTTGGCGAGCCTGGCATCCGCGGCTTCGTCGGACCGTGCGTTGATGTTGTAGAAGGTGTTCGCTACCCAGTCCGGCGCGCCCACGACGGGGGCGTCAAAGCCGTAGGCGATCTGGATGAGGGCCTTGATGGGAAGGTTCGTCGCTTCGAAACGGCTGGAGTGTGGCGGGCTGGACACGGAGACGTGAAAGTTCGCGTCCGGCGG
Source organism: uncultured Acidobacteriaceae bacterium (assembly GCA_963762465.1). GTDB lineage: Bacteria > Acidobacteriota > Terriglobia > Terriglobales > Acidobacteriaceae > Granulicella. The sequence goes on from CAVXKS010000006.1 coordinate 203,516, forward strand.
GGGCGCAAGGCGAATCACAGCGACATCGAAGGTGAGCGTGGGCTTGTAGTTGGGCTCTTCTACGATGGGCGTCTGAGCCTGCGCGCAGAAACCAGCTACGAAGGTGAGAAGAGAGGCTGCGACGAGAGTCCTTCGCGCGATGCTGAGCATGGGCAGAGCACTCCTTGTGCAAGGAAGATGAGCGGTGAACGGTCCGACTTCACAGTATTTAAACGGAAGCGAGTATAGGAGTGAAAGGATTTTCCGGTGCGCACGGCTGAATGCGAGATAAGGTTCTGCCGAAGAAGAGCCGAGCGAAACGAAGACATCAACGTCTATGAGGTATACGGGATGATAGCAGCGTGACAATCATGGGGCGGTTCCAAAGGCGCAACCGGCGGCGAGTCTTTACGACTCTAGGCACTAGTGACGCGAAGACAATGGAACCGCAGTGACCTGCTTCCACGTATACCGTCTACAGGTACAATTTTCCAGCTTGTAGAACTCATTCTGTCAGCGATCGGATTGAAATGACATCGTTCCATGTTGCTTCTCAGGTTTCGCCGCGCAAGACCGCGAGCGGATGCCTGGCGTTCGTGATTCTTGCGCTCTTTGCTTGGCTAGCGTGTTGGACGGCGGCAGCCCAGGCGCCTGCCTCGAAGGGTGTTGAAGACACCTGGCAAGGAACATTGCACCTTCCGCAGAGGGATCTTCGGACCGTACTTAAGGTTTCAAAGGGGGCGGACGGCTCTCTGGCGGGGACGATGTACTCCATCGACCAGGGAGGGCAGAGCATAAAGGCGTCGTCGATAAGCTTCCAGGACGGAACCCTGAAGTATGCGATTCAGATGCTTGATCTGACGTATGTGGGGAAGCTGTCGGCAGACGGCAAGTCGATCACTGGCACTGCTGTCCAGGGAGACCACCCGTTGCCGCTTGTCTTTGAGCGCGCAACTCCCGAGACGGCATGGGCGATTCCAGAAGCACCAAAACCAGCGCCACCGATGCCCGCGGACGCGAAGCCCGTTTTTGACGTTCTGACCATCAAGCCAAGCCCGCCGGAAGAGCAAGGCAAGCTTTTCTCGGTGCGGCCCGGCGGGCAGTTTGTGACGGTCAACACTACGCTGCTGGACCTGATCAAGTTTGCGTACGGTGTGCAGGATAAGCAGGTGATGAATCTTCCGGATTGGGCGTCGAGCCAGAAATACGACTTCAACGGTAAACCGGATATCCCCGGAATGCCGAGTCCGAATCAGCTTCGGAATCTGGTGAGGCAGGCGCTCGCCGATCGTTTCCAGTTGAAGTTCCATGACGATAAGAAGGAGATGGCGGCGTATGTGCTGGCCGTTGCAGAGGGTGGCGAGAAGATGCAGAAGGCTCCTGCAGATGCTGGTGCGTTGCCCGCTCTCTTCTTCCGCGGGCTGGGAGTGCTGACCGTGAACAATGCAACGATGGAGGACTTTTGCAACTTGATGCAGGAGGCGGTGCTGGATCGCCCGGTAGTTGACGAGACTGAATTGCAGGGGCGCTTCAACTTCCTGCTGAAATGGACGCCGGATGAATCGCAGTTCGGAGGCATGGGAATCAAGGTTCCTCCGCCTAGCGATACGCCTGCGGCCGATGCGCCGCCGCCGCTATACACCGCGATAACCGAGCAGATTGGACTGAAGCTTAAGGCGATGAGCAAGGCTCCCGTGCAGGTGCTGGTGGTTGATCATGTCGAGGAGCCTTCTGCCAATTGAGAGATGGAACAGCTCCGCTGTAAGGACGGTCGTGAGGGAACAGGCGATGATGCCGGAAACGGACTGAACTCCCAGGACGGCCCGAACCACTGTCGAACGGGAATCATGTGCGAGAGAATTGAAACAGACTCCGCAACGAAACGTATTAGGAAAGCAATGAACGGAGGTTCGGGCTTGTTCACAAGACACTTGCGCATTGGGACTTGGGTAGCTTGCGTCTGTCTTGTGCTTGTAGCGCAAGCCTTTGGGCGGCGGAGTATCACGGGCGCGTGCGCTATGAGGACATCGCGGTTCCTGGGGCGACGGTGACCCTGACCCGGCTTCAACGGAGTTATCCACGGTTACAGACTCGCAGGGGCTCTACGAGTTCCCGAAGATTGCTGAAGGAAGCTGGAAGATCAGGATTGAGTTGCGCGGCTTCGCTCCGCTGAACGGTAATGTGACGATCAATCCGACAAATGATCAGGCTGAGTGGACGCTGCAGATGCTCGACCTGAAGGATCTGCTGTCGATGGCGCAGAAGGAGCCGACGATTGCGGCGCCCTTGAAGGATCGTGAGAAGGAGAAGCCGAAAGAGAGTGCAAACAACGAGAAGCCGGAAGAGAGTGCAAAGAACGAGAAGCCGGAAGAGCCTGTTGCTCAGCCGCCTCAAGCAAATGACGATGCGGATCGTTCAGCAGACGGGCTGTTGATCAATGGCAGCGAGAGTAATGCAGCGACGTCGAAGTACTCGTTGTCGCCTGCAATCGGCAACCACCGGCCAGGAACGAAGGCGCTGTACAACGGAAGCTTTGGCGCGTTTGCGGATAACTCGATCTTTGATGCAAAGCCATATTCGTTGGGCGGCGGTGTGCTGCCGAAGGACAGCTACAACCGCATTACGATGGTGGCGACATTTGGAGGCCCGATACGGATTCCGCCGCTCTTTTATCGTGGTCCCAACTTCTTCCTGGCTTACCAATGGACGCGCAATGGCACCGCAAGCACAGGCACGGGTGTTGTGCCGACCACGGCCGAGCGCAACGGTGTTCTAACCGATGCAAATGGGCAGCCGCTCACGATCTACAATCCCGCCAGTGGCACACCGTTTACAGGACCAATTCCTGTGAGCCCGCAGGCAGAGGCGCTTCTGGCTTTGTACCCGCTCCCCAACATCGCAGGAAGCACTCCGTATAACTACGAGCGGTCCTTGTTGAGCGACACGCATGAGGACGCTCTGCAGTCGCGCCTGGACAAGACCGTCGGCCATCGAGACTCTCTCTACGGTGGTTTTAGCTTTGAGAGCATTCGTGCGAACAACCAAAGCCTGTTTGGTTTCGTTGATACGACCGACACGCTGGGCATGAAGACGAATGTCAATTGGCAGCACCGTTTCGAGCGGCAGATGTTTGCAACCGTGGGCTATCAGTTCTCGCGGCTTCGCACCCAACTCGTGCCGCAATTCGCGTATGCAAACAACATCTCGGGCAACGCTGGAATCAGGGCAACGATCAGGACCCGAGAGAGTGGGGACCTCCGTCGCTCACGTTCTCCAGCGGGATCGCCGCACTGACGGATGGAAACAGTGAGTTCAACCGGAACCGAAGCGATCAGATTTCGCTGCATATCTCAACCACGCGCGGACGTCATACCTTGTTCGCTGGCGGCGATCTTCGATGGCAGCAATACAACCAGTTGCAGCAGCAGAATCCGCGAGGGAGCTTCACATTCAGCGCTGCATCGGGTTCAACGTCAACCGGCTCTGATTTGGCCGATTTTCTGCTGGGTCTTCCTGACGCGAGCACGCTTGCCTACGGGAATGCCGACAAGTATCTGAGACAGCGCGCATACGACGTCTACGTGAATGATGACTGGCGTCTGAGACCCGAGTTGACGATCAACGCAGGCGTCCGTTGGGAGTACGGCGGGCCGATGACGGAACTCAAAGGCCGCCTTGTGAATCTGGACCTCACACGAGATTTCGCTACGGCGGCTCCAGTTGTGGGAAGTTCGCCGAAGGGCCCGTTGACCGGTGAAGAATATCCGTCGTCTCTCGTTCACGGCGACCTGCATGGGATTGAGCCGCGTATCGCGTTGTCTTGGCGACCGATTCCTGCTTCAACACTCGTAGTTCGCGCCGGCTATGGCATCTATGACGACACCTCGATCTATCTCGCAGCAGCAGAAAGCATGTCGCAGCAGGCGCCTCTCTCAAACAGCTTGAATGTGCGGCGTAGTGCGAATTGCCCACTGACTCTGGCGAATGGATTTCTGAACTGCGCAGGTACGACGCCCGACAACTTCGCAGTGGATCCAAACCTTCGAGTCGGCTACGCGCAACTGTGGCAGCTTTCTGCACAGCGCGACCTGCCCGGCGCGCTGGTAATGACGGCGACCTATCTAGGCACAAAGGGCACACACGGCACGCAGGAATTCCTGCCGAATACGTATCCTATCGGCGCAGCGAATCCATGCCCGCAATGTCCCGGTGGGTTTCATCTACAGGACCTCGGGTGGCAATCTTGAACGCGAGGCCGCACAGCTGCAACTGCGGCGCAGGCTGCGGGCCGGCATCACGGCGACCCTCGACTACACGTTTGCCAAGTCTGTGGACGACGACACGCAAGTCGGCGGCCAGGGCCATGTCGTGGCAAGCTCGGTGACGGCGAGCTCATCAGGCACATCTTCGGCGAGTCCAACAGCGCCTGCCATCGTTGCGCAGAATTGGTTGGATCTCCGCGCAGAACGCAGTCTCTCAAGTTTCGATCAGCGTCACCTTTTGAATTTCATCCTGCAGTACACAACGGGCATGGGAAAGGGCGGCGGAACACTGTTGAGCGGCTGGCGAGGCCGTGCCTTCAAAGAATGGACCGTGCTCGCTCAGATAAACGCCGGGTCCGGTCTTCCCGAGACACCTGTCTATCTCGCGACCGTCCCAGGCACCGGTGTTACGGGAACGATGCGTCCTGACCGAACAAACGCACCCGTGTATGCCAAGGCCAATGGCTCCTTTCTAAACTGGCAGGCGTACACCACGCCCGCGAATGGACAGTGGGGAGACGCGGGGCGAAACTCCATTCGCGGGCCCGATGACATTCACGATGAACGCCGCGCTCGCACGCACCGCTGCGGGTTCACGGAAACGACAGCCTGGACATTAGGATCGAGGCGGACAATCTGCTGAACCATGCGAGCTTTACGGCGTGGAACACAGTCTGGAACCCCACAACAGTCGGCTTGAACTCCACAACATTCGGCTTGCCTGCCTCCGTCAATGCCGATGAGGAGTGTCCAGCTGGTCGGGAGGTTCCGCTTCTGATGAAACTCCGTCGAGCATCCTCCCTATTTACATCGGCCGCAATCATGCTCGGTGCACTCGCAGCGTCTGCGCAGCAGATTGGAAGCAACACAACGCAGAACAGCAACGGAACATACCAGCTGACCGTCACCTCTCAGCTGGTCGTCGAAACGGTTGTTGCCAAGGACAAGCAGGGCCATTTCATCAACGGCCTGTCAGCCAAAGATTTCACGATCACGGAAGATGGGGTCCCGCAAAAGATCCGGTTTTGCGAGCACGAGACGCTGCCAACCGACGCAAATCCATTGCCTCCTTTGCAGGATGAAGACGAGCACATAACGATCTACCATCGCCTGACCCGAACCTCGATCGCTCCAGAAGACACTCAACGCGACACAGGCAAGAGCCGGTATCAGGGTCACAGGCTGATCGCCTTGTACTTTGACATGACGACGATGCGGCCCGAGGACCAGCTGCGTGCAATCACCGCCGCAGAGACCTTCATCCGCAAACAGATGACCGCCGCCGACCTGATTTCGATCATGCGCTACCAGGGCGGGTCCGTAGATGTGTTGCAGGATTTCTCCGCAGATCGCAATCGACTGCTGAGCATCCTGCAGACGATGCTCGTCGGCGAAGGGCAGGGCTCGCAGGATTCAATCGACGACGCCAGCAGCGCGGATACGGGCGCCGCATTCGGCCAGGACGACAGCGAGTTCAACGTATTCAACAACGACCGCCAGCTCTCTGCGCTTCAAACGGCGGCGCAGATGATGGCGAGCATGAACGAAAAGAAGTCGCTGATTTACTTTGCCAGCGGACTGCGGTTGCATGGCATCGACAATCAGGCGCAACTCCACGCAACCGTCGATGCTGCGATCCGTGCAGGTGTGACCTTCTGGCCTGTCGACGCACGGGGCCTCGTGGCGACCGCACCGCTCGGCGATGCGACACAAGGCTCGCCTGGCGGTGAGGCGATGTACACCGGCGCGTCCGCTCAGGCAGTGAACAACAACTTCCAGCAATCACAGGACACCCTCTACTCGCTCGCGGCGGATACGGGTGGCAAGGCGCTGCTCGACAACAACGACCTGACACGCGGCATTACGCAGGCGCAGCGTGCGGTCACTGATTATTACGTGCTCGGCTACTACACGACGAACACGGCCAAAAACGGACACTTCCGCAAGATCAAGCTAACCCTCAACAGCGATGCGTCTGCTTCGCTGGATTACCGCCAGGGCTATTACGCGACCAAAGAGTTCGCCCACTTTAATGAAACAGACAAAGAGCGGCAACTCGAAGACGCGTTGATGTTGGGCGATCCCGTTACCGATCTCACGATTTCGATGGAGATCAACTACTTCCAATTGAATCGCGCAGAGTACTACGTGCCGCTGGTCGTCAAGATTCCCGGACGCGAACTGGCACTGGCGAAGAAGATGGGCTCCGAACACACACTGATCGATTTCGTCTGCGAGATCAAGGATGACTTTGGCGGCACGACAGTCAGCAATATCCGCGACAGCGTGAACATCAAGCTGAGCGATCAGACAGCGGCGCAATTGGCGCATCAGCCGATCGAGTACGACGCCGGTGTGACGCTGCTGCCGGGTCATTACACGATCAAGTTTTTAGCGCGTGATGATGAAACGGGGCGTATCGGCACTTTCCAAACCTCGTTCTACATCCCGAACCTGAATAAGGTCGTCAAGCAGATTCCCATCAGCTCCGTCGTGTTGAGCAGTCAGCGGATTAGTGCCTCCGATGCGCTCTACAACACCGTACATGGAAAACAGGCTGGCAAGAATGATGCAGCGAACCCGCTCGTAGAGGACGGGCAGAAACTTATTCCCAGCGTGACGCGCGTATTCAGGGCGGACAAAGATTTGTACGTGTTCCTGCAGGCTTACACAGACGCCGGCCCACAGCCTGCCGCAACGGCTGCGGCGCCGCAAAAAGAGCCGCTTGTGGGTTACGTTAGCTTCTATTCAGGAGGGCAGCTCGCGTTCACATCGAAGTTGCTCGCGGTCAGTCCTCTCGCGAATACTCGGTTGGGAGTGACGCCATTCATCTTTACGCTTCCACTTGGATCGTTGAAACCGGGAAATTATGAATGCCAGGTCACGCTCCTCGATGGAGGTCAACACCGCGTCGCCTTCTGGCAAGGTCCTTTGCGAGTCGTTCCATGAGTGACGCGTTTGAAGCATCGAGGACGAATGCTCGCAGGGGTTGAGTTCGGGAGGTTTCGTCTTGTCATTGGCTCGTTCTCACCTTCGAAGTCGCGGATCAGATCACCGCTCGCGGACCTTTCCGGAACATGTGTCTGTGAACGTGATGCCGTCGAACAACATTTGCAGCTTGGTGTCCTGCCGTACTCCGGTACAACCCATTCGGGGAATCAATCCTGTGGCGCTCAAGCCGAAACGTGGCGAGATTTAGGGTAGAAACCGGCTTGCGGCGGCAGCCGCAGGAGTGTCGATTGGATTAGGAACCCGTTTTCCTTGCACAGAGAATGTCTATCCGCAAGCTCATCATTCTAAGCCGCTTATTTTTAGGTTACCGCTCTCTCGAAATTTGTTTGACACCCTTGAAAGGGTTCGCCTAAGATTGCCGACGCACGTAAAAACATACATCGTTGGTGAACTCAGCACTGACGAGCAGGAGTACTTGGATGGCCAGACAATCGATTGCAATCAACTCCGACACAATGGCGAAAGTCCCCCGGAGAACGGTTCCCAGGCTCAGTCGGGCCATCTGCAACAGCTTAATGCTGGCCATCGTTGTACTGGGTCTGGTGTGCGGCCGTGCGGCGGTGGCGCAGGTGGATCAGGGCGCGATCATCGGCGTGGTCACGGATTCCAGTGGCGCCGTCATACCAGGCGCGCAAGTGACGGTGACCGAGACGAACACGGGGCTGGTGCTGAAGGCGAAGACCAACGGCAGCGGCAACTACTTCTTCTCGCCGGTCAAGATCGGCAACTATACGGTGAGCGCCTCGTCGCCGGGCTTTCAGACCACGGAGGAGAACAATGTCGTCGTTCACGTTCAGGACCGTCTGAATATTCCCCTCCATCTGCAACCCGGGAAGGTGAGTGAGACGGTTGTTGTCACGTCGTCGGCGCCGCTGATGCAGACGCAGACCGCTGAAGTGGCGATGGACATCGATTCGAAATTCTTGAATGATGCGCCGCTCGCTAACCGCAACTGGATCTTCATCGCGCAGGAAGCGCCGGGCGTCACACCCGAGGTGGGCCGCGGCGCCGGCAACGGCGATTTTTCATCGAACGGTCAGCATGAGGAGCAGAACAATTACCAGCTCGACGGCGTGGATAACAACGTCGTGAACAGCGACTATATCAATGGCTCCAGTTACAACCTGGCGCCTCCGCCGGAAGCCATCCAAGAGTTCAAGCTCGAGACCAGCAACTATAGCGCGGAACTCGGGCGCGGCCACGCGGCTGTGTTCAACGCCACTACGAAGTCCGGCACGAACCAGATTCACGGTGCGATCTGGGAGTATGTGCGAAACACGGTCTTCGATTCGAAGGTCTGGACCCAGCAGCCGGGCACGAAGGTCGGGGAATTCCACTTGAACCAATTTGGCGCCGCGATCGGCTTCCCGATTCTGAAGAATCACCTGTTTTTCTTCGGCGACGTTCAGAGCGGGCGCTACGTGAACGGAGCGAACCCGAGTACCTTCAGCGTGCCTACGGCGCGCGAACGCCGGGGCGACTTCACCGAGCTTCTGAACCCGGCCCTGTCCGGCAACTCCTGTCCTATTGTGTTGTACGTGCCTAACACCAACACCGGCACGTACACGTGCACGAGCGGCGTAATCCCGGCGGGAAAAGGACCGACTGGCACGCTTCAGCAGTACGGCACTTCTCAGTCGACGTTCGCCGGATATACGTTTGCTCCCGGTCAGAACGTCTTCTCGCCGACCCAGATCGATCCGGTTGCCCTGAATCTCCTCAAGCAGTACCCCTGCCCCAACTACGTTCAGTCGGGGCCTGGTGCGGGCCAGCCGAACGGCGGATGGAGCACGGGTGACTGCAACTCTGCGAGCGACACGGACTCTGGAGTCATCTCTAACAACTATCAGACGAGCTTGAAGTCGACATCAAATCCGATTAATTGGGATCAGCGCCTCGACTGGAACATCAGTGCCCGCGATCTGGCCACCTTCCGCGTGGACTATCAGCACGCCATCAATACCTTCCCCGCGCCCCTCGGTCCGATTCTCGATGGAACCACGAGTAATCAGGGTCACAGCCAGAGCTACCTGTCCGAGAACTTCATGCTTAGCGAGACGCACACGTTCTCCTCTTCGCTGATCAATGAATTCCGGTTTGGCTTCAACTGGGGTAACGACGCGAACCTCCAGTACAACTACAACACCGACATTTCGGCATCTCTCGGATTGGGGGGCGTTCCGTTCAACGCGGGTCCACTGAACGGCGGCCTGCCCTCGACAGCGATCGGCGGCTTAACCACATTTGGAGCTCACGGCAACGACCCGGCCCACGAGGGCATGAACGTCTACCAGATCATCGACAACGTGACCAAAGTAGTTGGGAACCACTCGCTGAAGATGGGTATAGACGCCATGCCCGGGCGCTGGTATAGCTCGAACGCCGCGAACCCTCGTGGAAGCTACACCTACGGCAGCACCTATACGGGTGTGACCGGACTAAGCGGTCCCTCCGGAAATGGAATCGCGGATTTCCTCGGGTTGGGCACCTTGCAGGGTGGTGGATACAGCACCACGGATAACATGGCGAGCGGCGCCATCAGCACGATCGTTTACACCCACTTCGTGCAGCAATACATGGCCGGGTACGTGCAGGACGACTGGAAGGCGACGCACAAACTTACGTTGAACATTGGCCTTCGGTACGAGTACTTCACGCCGAAGAGGGAACAGTCCGGCCAGCTGGCGAACTTTGTGCCGACGAGTACCTCGATGACCTCCAACGGCGGGACAGGAACTGCGCAGTTCGTGATGCCGGAAAGCCAGAAGAGCAACCCGCTTCCACCGAACTTCCTGGCGCTGCTCAGCGCGGATAACGTGCAGGTGGTATATACCAGCAACCCTTATCTGGTGGATTTCCCCAAGGAGAACTGGTCCCCGCGGTTTGGCGCTGCCTACCAGTTCAACCCCAAGGTGGTGGGCCGGATCGGCGGCGGCATCTTCATGGGGGGGTTCGAGCCCGGCGGAGGAGCTGCGAACGTCCTGAATCCGCCGTTCATCGTGAACGCAAGCACCGCAGCTCTGCCGAGCTGCACCCAAGGCAAGTATTGTGCGTCACAAAACGCCTTCGGCAATACGCTGGAGGGCGGTCTGGGGCAGTTCATGGGACCGGGTGGAATCACGAACAACGCCGCCTTCCCAGCCGTGGGTGAAGAGGACCCGAAGATGCACATGCCCTACACAATCCAGTACAACGCGAGCGTGCAGCAGGCCCTTACGCCCTCAACCACAATGACGATCAGTTACGTAGGTAGCCTTGGACGCCACCTGGTGACGGGGCTCAACAACCCGGACATGCCGCAGGCGATTACGATTGGCGGTCAGCAGGGGAATGGATTCACGCCGTTTCCGCATCTCAGCGGGCAGTTCTGGATGTCGTGGACAGGTGCAAGCGCGTACAACTCCCTGCAAGTCATGATGCAGAAGCGCTACAGCCACGGGCTGTCCTTCTTTGGCAGCTACACCTGGGCCCACGCCTTCGATAACACCGGCGATTTGCTGGGCGGAGACTACGGCGCTTACAAGCAAGCCGCGCTGATCCCTATCATTCATGAGTGGGGGCAGTCCGGCTACGATATCCGCCACCGTGCGGTGATCAACGTTGATTATGATCTGCCGTTCGGCGAAGGCCGACAGTGGGCAAACCATGGCGGGATCCTGAACGCGATTATCGGCGGATGGAAGACCGACGCCGAATGGTGGGGGCAGACCGGCCAGCCGTTTACGGTTAGTATCAGCAGAATCGCGGGCTGGGGGAACGCCAACGGCGGGCTATCCAATAGCGCTGTCAAGATCGCCGACCCGATGTCAACTGGCCTGCCAGCGCCGAATCCCACCACGAGCGGCAATTTGCCTTATGAGAGCGGCATCACTACGGGGACGCCGTCGAATACAGCTCCGAACGTTTGCGCGGCGCAGACCCACACGAGGACGCGTTGGTTCAACCCATGCGCCTTTGCCGACCCTCGGGGTGTTCTGAATTCAAACAACGCGGCTGCGGCGAATGACCTGGAGCCTTACGCAACCGGCCACTTCAGCTATTATTCGCCTGCAATCGGCCCTGATTCAGCCCTTGCCAATGGAAAGTACAACTCCAATGGGACAACGAACAACACTTTCCCCAACCCCCTCGGTGTGCCATACGTCACAGGCTATGCCAACGTGGTGCCATTCTTCGGCAGTTCCAAGAACGATGTTTCCGGGCCGGGCAACTGGAGACTGAATGCATCACTGTTCAAGGACTTCAAAGTGTGGCGAGAGGGCAAATACCTGGAGCTCCGCGCTGACGCCTTCAACGTGCTGAATCACCCGAGCTTCGGCAACCCTGGTAATACCAGCACGGACATCGGAGGCACGAACGCGTTAGCACTGACTGGGACGATGGCGAATCAGAGCAACACCATCGATGCACGGTTCCTTCAGTTTTCCGGGAAGTTCGTGTTCTAACGCCATTCAATTTGTTGCAGCGACACGAGGGCTCTGAGCAGGTTCGATATGCTCAGAGCCCTTGTGCTTGACTTGGTTAAACCGCAAGATGACGGAGCAGGCGTGCGAGCTGAAAAGCAACTCGCGAAGTTGTGGCAGAAGATGTCTGGGTTAGAAGCCGAACCTTAAGGCGTGATGTATAGTATTCGGGAGACCGGTATCTTCAGGAGATAAGTAATGAAAGAGGGAATCAGTCGCAGGACGTTTGGCAAGCTTGCAGGTCTGGCGACATTCGGAGCGCTGGGTAGCGGAACCGAGTTAGCGGCACAGGACCAGGAGTCGCGACCGGTTGCGCCCATCAAGCTCGGCGAGGAGGTTGTGCTTGAGGACGCGCAGCTTCAGGTGGCGTTCGACAGCCTCTCCGGGGCGCTGGTCCGGATGGAGCGGAAGGCAGGGACGTGGGTAATCGAACGCAGGCCGGAGCTCGGCGTGTCGTTCCGTCTGTTCGTTCCGCTCAGCAAACGACGGGATAACTTCATCCTCGGTACAAAGCAGAAGGCGCTCAGTATCCAGAAGGTTGCGGCGAATAAGGTGCGCATGCACTGGGAGAACCTGGTCAGCGAGCACGGCGGCGTGATGCCGATCGCGTTTACCGGCACGGTGACGCTCGAGAACGGCAAGTTGACGTTCAATGCGGAGTTGGAGAACAACTCCGACTGTTTCGTCGAGGCCGTGGACTACCCCTACTTCGGCGACTTCAATCCGCCGTCGCGGGACAGTGTGGTTGAGGCACACCACATGTGGGTTGGAGCGCTCTCCAGCGATTCGATTTATCCGCGCTTTGACAACGCGAAGGGCTATTGGGGAGTGCGTTGGCCGACGCGGACCATCGAGTCGAGCCAGAGCCAATACTGTCTTCTTCAAGCTATACGGCCGGGAACCTCTGCGCAGCAGGGAATCTACGTGGCGATCGAAGATCCGGAGATTCGATACCTGATGGAGTTCACGTTCGAGCAGCATCCGGGCGTCGTGGACTGGGTGTATGACGACGTGCCGAAGGAGGATGAGATCTCCGGATGGCCGGTGCATCTCGAATTCCGGACCTGTCACTTCGTGTTCGCGCATCCCCATTCGAAGGTTCAGTTTGCGCCGATCGTGATGCGGACCTATGACGGAGACTGGCACGCGGGCCTGGATGTCTACAAGCAGTGGCGAGAGACATGGTTCAAGAAGCCGCGCATCGCGCCCTGGGCGCAGGATGTGCACTCGTGGCTGCAATTGCGCGTGGACGGCGCAGAGCAGGATTACAGCGTTCCGTATCGCGAGCTTGTGAAGTATGGGACAGAGTGTGCGGAAAACGGGGTCACGGCGATTCAGCTGGTGGGATGGAACAAGGGCGGACAGGACGGCGGCGATCCATCCCTGGACACGGACCCCGGGCTCGGGACCTGGCAGGAATTGCACGATGCCGTTACTGAGCTGCAGGCCAAGGGTGTGCACATGATTCTGTTCGGCAAGCCGATTTTTGCGGACATGTCGACGGAGTACTACAAGAAGGAGCTGTATAAGTACGAGGCTGTTGATCCGTACGGCAATAAGTATGAGTCCGGCGGATATGCGTACACCACGCCGACGCAGCTGGCGGGGATTAATCAGCGGCGTCGGGCGATTATGGATGTTTGCTCGGCGGCGTATCGCGATATCGCAACGCATGAGTTCGAGAAAATTCTCGCGCTCGGCGCGCACGGATGGCTGTTTGACGAGGTGATGCAGCACAACGGTGTGCTGTATAACTTCGCGCAGGGGCATGGCTACACTGCCCCGGGGTATCTATTCAACGCGGATATCCCATTGGTGAAGCAGTTTCGTCGGGCTGCGGACAAGGTGAATCCTGACTTTCTTTTTGCCGGCGAGGGTCCGGGTGACTGGCTGATGCCGTACTACTATCTGGGCTATTACCGGATTGGCACGGCGACGCGCCATGCATTGCGCTACCTCGATTCGCAGGCGCCGTTGATGGCCGCCGTGCGTGGCTTCAATGCACGGGAGGAGGTTAATCTCTGCTTGCTGTACCGCTACATCATCAGCTATGAGCCGTTCAACTTTAAGGGCCATGTCACAGATTTTCCGCTCACTCTGGATTACGGCAAGAAGGTTGACGCACTGCGGCGCAAATATCGAAAGTTCTTATGGGACGCTGAGTTCCGAGACACGCTGGACGGCACGGCGTCAGCGGATGGGCTGTTCAAGTACAGCGTGTTTATCGCAGAGGATAAAAAGAGGGCGGTCGTTGTGATGAACCTAGAAGAGGCTCGCCCGATCACGGTGAACGTTTCTGTGCCCGGCGCGGCGACCGTTGTTGTGGCTACGCCGGAGGAGCAGGACGCGCAGCCGAATAGCGGAACAGTGATCGTGCCTGCGCGATCGGCCGTTGTTTTCATGGAAGCATAGCGTTCCTTGCACAATAGGAGCGCGTACCGCGACCATAGCTACATGCTTCAGTGTTTCAGTGGATGGTCCTGCATGGAGAAGACGATCTTGGCACCGCGCATAACGGTCTCGTGAGGAAGATAAACTGAATCAGGGGGCACTCCATCGATTGTGAGTGCGGAAACATAAACGGCGGTTTCGCTTTGGCCGCGAGCCTCGATTTCGAGGGTCTTGTTCTTCGGAAGATGCAACGTGATCTTTTCAAAAAGGGGGCTGCCGAATACGTACTCTGGTTTTCCGGGGCATAGCGGATAGAGACCCATCGCGCTGAGGATGTACCACGCGGACATCGAGCCCGTGTCTTCGTCGCCGGGAAAGTCATCCGGACTGTACAGCTTATTGAGCACCTGGCGAACCCAGTATTGCGTGCGATCCGGCCGGCCGGCCGCTGCATAGATGTAAAGCAGGTGATGCACTGGCTGGTTGCTCTGCGCATACTGGCCGAAATTAACGGCTGCCATTTCCGACATCTCATGGATCTCCTGGCCATACACGCCAATGTGAAAGATTGGTGGCGCCGAGAGCATCCGATCCAGTGCAGCGACAGCGCTTGCGGGGCCGCCCATTTGCGCGATGAGTGCCGGGATTTCATGCGGCGCGTCCCATCGATGCTGCCATGCCGATCCCTCCACGTACGGTGATCCCCACTGGAATTCATCGAATGGCACAACCCACGTGCCGTCCTCATGTTTGCCGCGGAAGAAGCGCGTGTTCGGATCGAAAAGACGCTGCCAGTTGCGCGATCTCTCGAGGAACATGCGAGCGTCGTCTTTCTCTCCCAGCGCAGTCGCTACCTGCGAGATGCAGAAGTCCCCATAGGCTGCATCGACCGTCTCGGCGACGGACTGGCTCACGGTCTCAACGGGAACGTATCCGAACTTCAGATAACTCTCGATGCCGCGGCGGCCGTAACCCTTTTCCGGATCTCCTGCTTGGGTCGCATGTTTTTTGAGGCCCTCGTACGCGGTCTTCAGATCAAACCCCTGGATACCTTTGACAGCCGCATCGCCGAAGACCGCGTCGATAAGGCTTCCGGTCATGCAGGCGCGGTAACCAGGACAGGGAAACTGTGGCAGCCATCCGCCTTCGCGATACGCATTGACCCAGCTCTCGAGGATTTCGCCGAGCTTCTCCGGCCATAGGATGGACATGAGCGGGTACCAGGCGCGATAAACGTCCCAATAGCCATGGTCCGCATACATCACACCAGCATGAATTTTGCCGTCATACGGGCTGAAATGCTGCGGTTTGCCGCTTGCGTCGAATTCATGCCACGTATGAGGGAAGAGCAATGCGCGGTAGAGGCAGGAGTAGAAGGTCTTTTGTTGCCGGTCTGTACCGCCCCTGATTTCCACGCGGCCAGCGTAACTCTGCCAGTGCTTTTCTGCACTTTCGCGCAGCTGGTCAACGGGTTGAGTGCCGAGCTCAGCAACCAGATTGCGTGCACACTGCTCGTACGAGATGAACGAAGTCGCGATCCGTGCGGCGAGGGTGCGAGCGCCAGTGGAAGCGAAGGTAATTAGAGCGGCCGTCCCACCATGCGTCTCCTCGGTTTGTATCTGTTCCCAAGGCTGGTCGAACTCAACAATGTAATAGGTCGCAAAGTTTTCCGGAACGCCGCCGTGATTCGCCCGAGATTGAAAACGAATGCTGCGTTCGTTCGAGTCCTGATCGAACGTGACACCATGTCCCGGAACTTCAATGATGAAACCTGGGGCATCCGCGGTCTTGTATCTAGAGCTGATCAAGGCGCAGCGCTCCGTCGGAACCAGCTTTGCATCAATCTCGTAGCGCATCAACTGCAACTCAAAAGAGGACGGGTGGAGCTGAGCTTGCTCGGGACGCCAGGAGGACGATCGCGATTCTCCGTCCAGTTTGGGCGTACCGGTGCAGGGAAGGAAGACGGCCTGGCCGTAGTCGGCGAGCCATGGGCTTAACTGATGCGTGCAGCGAAATCCCTGCAGGCGGCGGCTCCACGGATCGAAGATCCACGGCGTCCCTTCTGCCGATTGGAGCGTCCAGTGGGCCATTCCAAACGGACATGCGGCGATCGGAAGCGTGTTGCCGCGCGAAAAACGAAAGGTGGAGTTCGTTCCCTGTAAGGGATTGGCGTCGCGGAGAGTGGCGGATGCGCGTGAGGAGGAGCGTACGGGCGCATCCTTATTGATCGGCTCTGCGGCAGCTGTGCCATCTTCCAATGCCGCACCCACGATTGCCGCGGCTGAGGTCTTCAGGAAATCACGACGTCCCAGAGAGAGACGCTGTTTCTTATCTGGATTATCCATGGATCATCCTTTGAATATCTCAGCATGGTTGCAGGAATCGGCAGCGCCGAAGGTCAGATTGACTCACGCAGGAGGTGAGGTTTTTTCCGCAGCAGGTCCAGGATCAGCTCCCCAAAGAGAGTGTTCGCCCAGGCGAACCATGGCCGCGTGAAGTGTGATGGGTCGTCTCTGTTGAAGGACTCGTGCATGAATTCGGTGTTGGCTGTAGTGTCACGAAGCCAGCGGAGGCACTGTCGAATCTCCTGATCATCAGTGGATGTCATCGCCTGAACGATGATTCCCATTGGCCAGATGTTGGACTGGCCTGCGTGCGGGCTGCCTACTCCTTCAGCCGCGGTTCCTCTGACGAAGTAGGGATTGTCCGAGCTGAGTACGAAGCGCCGAGTGCGCTGATAGAGCGGGTCGTCCAACGCGCAGCAACCAAGATAGGGCAGGCTGAGAAGGCTAGGAATTCCGGCATCATCCATCAGGAGTGCATTGCCGTAGCCGTCGACCTCATAGGCCCATATGTTGCCAACCGTGCCGTGCTGCACGATGCCATTCGCGGTGAGCGCGGACCTTACTTCGCGGGACAGTTCGTCGCACGCGTTTGCGAGGCGATCATCCTGCGCGGCTTTGTGGGCGAGTTCGGAGAGGAGCGACAGTGCTTGCACGGCGAACAGATTTGCCGGAATAAACAGCGGGAAGATGCAGGCGTCGTCCGACGGGCGGAACATGGAGAAGATGAGCCCGACCGGCTTGGCGGGATTTCCGTAGCCGCGGAGTGGCAGAGTATCGGTCGGTGTACGTGACGAGCGCTGGAAGTGGTACGGGCCGTGCCCATCCCGGCGTTGTTGCTCGCGAAAGGTCTCGACAATCTTCCAGGCGCTCGCCTTCCAGGTAGCGTCAAACGGTGTGCTGTCTCCCGTGTTCTGCCAATAACCATGGGCAAGCCGGGCAACGTGGCATAGGGAATCAACCTCCCACTTCCGCTCAGCGACCCCGGGAAGCATGGTGGTGTCGTCATGAACTGCCCAGCTGAGCGGTGGATCGGCTGGTGTTCGCATGAAGGCGTTCGCATACGGATCAATTAGAACCAGCCGTGCATGCCGCCGCACCACACCCTGCAACATTGTCTGCAGGCGAGTGTCCTTGCGCGCGAATGGAAGATACGGCCAGACCTGGGAAGAAGAGTCACGCAGCCACATTGCGTCGATGTCGCCGGTGATGATGAAGGTGTCTGGTGGGCTACTCTGCTCGTCAAAGAAGACAGTCGTGTCGAGGGTGTTCGGGAAACACTGCTCAAATATTGCAGCGAGTTGCGGATCGGCGATGCGACGGCTCGTTTCCTTGATTACAGTCTCAATCGCGGGACTCGAGAAGCGACGGTCCGCAGCCACAGGCCGTCCTGCAGAAGCGTTCGACTGGGGTAGCGCTGCAAGTGGACGAGTGGCTGAGTATAGAGCTGCTGCACTGCCTGCCATGAGCACCGATCGTCTTGAGAGCTGCGGCATGTGGGGCTCCGTTTCGGAGTTTCGGCTGCCATGGTGCACGGCGGGAAATGGTAAGGCAGACGCTTCAATATACCGGTCACTGGTGCAGCGCGCAATCCGATTCAGGCGGGGCTTACATGATTAGACTTGCAGTGTCATCATATTTGCCTACTTCTTTGATTCCGCAGTTTGCTCTGGTATTGTTCTTGTAATTAGGGATTGGGAGAATTGAACCCAGAGACCGGTTGCCGAACAGCCGCTGCAGTTTTTTCTAGAATTACGCGCGGGAGGGAAACAACGGGATGAATCGGCGAACGTTCACGAAGACCGTCGGTCTGTCGGGGCTCGGCGCTCTCGTGGCCAGACCGGCTCAGGCGTCCAAGTTATTTCGGTCGGATCTCTCCAGCGTCACTTCCATGGTAACGGCCTCTCCGTGGGATGTGTATCGGCTTGGGGCTTCGTATTATCCCGAGTGGTGGGATCCCACTGAGTGGGAGCCCGATTTTGCCGGAATGCAGGCGTTGGGTCTGAACACGGTCCGCATGGGCGAGTTTGCGTGGTCCTCCTTTGAGCCGGAAGAAGGGAAGTTTTCTTTCGACTGGATGGACCGTGCGATAGAAATTGCCAATCGGCACGGAATCAAAGTCCTTCTCGCAACGCCGACGGCTGCTGTACCGCCGTGGTTATATGCGCTTCATCCGGATGTGCTCGGCGCAAACGTAATCGGTCCCTACACCTATGGAGGCCGCAAGGGCTACTGCACGAACAGTCCAAATTATCTTGCGGCGAGTGCTCGAATCACGCAAGCGCTTGCGGAGCACTACGGCTCCCATTCCGGGGTGATCGGATGGCAGCTCGATAATGAGCCAGGAATTCCTTTCGAGTGTTACGACCTGAACTGCGAGCATGCATTTCAGCGGTGGCTAAAGGCGAAATATGGCAGCCTGGATGCGCTGAACCGCAACTGGAACGGGGCCTTCTGGAGCAATCACTACACTGACTGGTCGCAGATTCACTTTCCGAAGAACTCTGGTGAAGGTGGATGGCAGCCGGCGAACAGCCTTGATTACCGCGAGTTCTTTTCCGATTCATACCTCAATCATCTTCGTCGTCAGGCGGAGATTCTTCATCAGGTCACGAAGCATCAGTTCGTGTATACCAACTGGCCAAATACTACATGGTCGGTTAATGTGCACAAGGCCGGCGCAGAGTTCCTGGATGCCACTGCGTGGGACAACTATGTGAGTGCTCCTGGCCTGACGGACTACTACCATCAGTACATCTCCTGCATGAATAACGACCTTGCCCGATGCGCCAGCCGTGACCAGCGGTTCTTCTGCGCCGAACAGATCGCGTATTTGCCGCCGAACGCACTTGATGAAGGTCTGCGCATGCAGGCCTATCTGAATCTCGCACATGGAAGTCGCGGCCATATTTATTTCGAGTGGCGCAGGCCGGTGGCTGGCGGAGAGCAATCACGACCTTCATTCATCAAGGGGTTCGACGGCAAGCTGACACCACAGGGACCAATTCTGCAGCGCATTGGGAGTGAGTTTGCTGGGCTGGGACCCGAACTCGCGAACGCGAGGACCAATGCGGACGTGGCTCTTTTGTACGATTTCACGAACGAGTTCGCACAGGGCTTCTGGTCGGTAGGCGAGCGTACGGACCGCTACGACGCTGAGTGCTCGCGCTACTACGCGGGTTTGAAGTCGCTACAACGCAATATCGACATCATCCCTCTTTCTGCCGAGCTGGACCGATACAAGGTCATCGCGGCTCCAAACCTGCGTTTGATCGATGATGCGATCGCAGACAAGCTGAAAGCGTATGTCGCGCGGGGCGGAGTGCTAATCATCACCTGCCGCGTCGGCACTCAGCACACGGACGCCAGCATGCGGCATATCCTGTCCCCCGGGGTGTTTACCGACATCGCCGGTGTGACGGCGGTCGCAAGACTGGATCTCGTTGAATACAGCTCCGCACGTGGGCAGATGGACAGCGCGCATGAGGCGCAACTCGGCATGCATTTCAATGGAAGCTCCGAGGTGTTCAAACCTCGGACGATCATGGAGTCGTTGCAATTGCATGGTGCCGAGCCGGTCGCTTCCTTCCGCGGAGGTCGTATGGAGGGGATGCCTGCTGTGACACGTCACCGTTACGAAAAGGGCTGGGTCATCTATGCGGGAACGGATAGTGGAGAGCATGGCTTCCACGAGTCACTCGCACAGCTCGCCGCAGATGCTGCCGGTGTTACGCCGCTGCTAAAGGTACCTCGTGGGGTTGCGGTGACCACTCGTGAAGACCAGCACCGTGTTTATTACTTCGTGTTGAATCTGACGGAAACGCCACATGAGGACATTGCACTACCCGGCCCAATGGAGAACTGGACAGAGAATCGCCGCAGTGTCTCAAGTATCCGGCTCGAGCCACTGGGAGTCGCCCTAGTGGCCGCTGCAAAGAGCGTATGATCTCGGCTCTCGTTCTCAAGTTTTCGCATTTGAAAGGGCAATCTCGATGAACGCAAGATTCACAATGCTGGCGGCAGTACTGGCTTTATGGGCTGCGCAGACATGCGCCGGCATGGCACAGGCAGGGCAGGCGATTGCGACATTTCCCGCCGCCGCACAGACGACGCTCAATCGCCTCTCTGATCTCGATCATCTTCCCAGCGGAACCTGGCGTTATCACACTGCTGACATGCCGCATGGTGAGGACCCGAATCTCGATGACTCCTCATGGCCCGTGGCGGAGGCGAATCGAGATCTCGGAACAGAGGGGATTTGGTTTCGGCGTTGGATCGAAATCCCCAAATCTCTAGATGGTTACGATCTGACCGGCTCGGCGATCTTTTTTCATGCGTCCATCGATGCCCATCTGCCCCTGACGCAGATCATCTACGTGAACGGTCGCCGGGTCGCGATGGGCGACAACATCGAGCCGGTGGAACTGCTGGCGCACGTCGCTGCCGGCGAGAAGATTCTTGTCGCAGTGAAGGCTCTCGCGACGGTACTGCCGAAGCGCTTCAACGGTACGCAGATCACGATTCACTTCTCACCTGACCGCCCGAATCCAGTCGATTTGCGAGACGAGGTGCTGTCGGCAGCCATTCTTCTTCCGTCACTGGAAGCAGATCCATCTGCGGATAGGAAAGCTGCTGGAGAAGGCGGTCGATCAGATCGACATCAAAGCGCTCTGGATGCCGGTGATCAGAAACGCTTCGATACATCGCTTCGAGAAGCGCAATCGACGATCGAGCCGCTGCGGCCCACCATGCAGAAAGTGCAGGTTTCGCTAGATGGGGACGCGCATATCGATGCGGCTTGGCTGTGGCCCTGGACTGAAACGGTCGACGTCGTGCGGCGTACCTTCTCGACCGCGCTGCAACTGATGGATGAGTATCCGGGCTACGTGTTCACTCAATCGGCGGCTGCGTACAACGAGTGGATGGCCGACAAATACCCGGACATCGACGATGAGATCGCAAAGCGCATCAAGGAAGGCCGGTGGGAGGTTGTCGGCGGCATGTGGGTTGAGCCCGATCTGAACATTCCCGACGGCGAGTCGACCGCTCGGTCGCTGCTCATCGGCAAGCGCTGGTATCAACAGCATTATGGAGTGGATGTCCGCGTCGGCTGGAATCCCGATTCCTTCGGGTACAACTGGCAGTTGCCACAGATCTACAAGAAATCTGGTGTCGACTACTTCGTGACCCAGAAGATGAGTTGGAACGACACGAACCAGTTGCCACTGAAACTGTTCTGGTGGGAGTCGCCGGATGGCAGCAAGGTCCTGACGTACTTTCCGAGGGGCTATACGAACCGCGATGTAGGCTCCGTGCGCCTGTCTGCGAACATGGTGCAGGCGCGTCAGCAGGCTCCCGGCATGACGGAAATGTTGGATTTGTATGGGGTGGGCGACCATGGCGGCGGACCAACACGCGTCATCCTCGATCAGGCCTCCCGCTGGATGCAGCCCGGCATGGTTGCTCCGCAGACGCATTTCGGCACAGCGAATGGTTACTTCGAATCGGTTCAGAAGCAAATCGCAAAGAACTCGCCGGTATGGAATTACCGAAGCATCGCCGAGGGATATCACGCACCCGAGCCACAAGCCGGATCGATTGCGATCCCGACGTGGAAAGATGAGCTTTACCTCGAGACACATCGCGGCGTTTACACGACGCAGGCGAATCAGAAGCGGAACCTGCGGAAAGCGCCCCAAGCCACGCTGAATGCGGAGAAGTTTGCATCGCTCGCGTGGCTGGACGGCGATCCATATCCCGGCGCGGAGCTGACTGATGCGTGGAAGAAGATCGCCTTCAATGGATTTCACGACCTCGCAGCGGGCTCGGGGATTGCGGACGTCTATCGTGACGCACAAAAGGATTTCGACCAAGTCCGATGGATTGATCACGAAGTGAGCCGGAAGGCACTGGCGACGCTCTCTGCGCACATCGATACGCGAATCCCGCAAGGCGTTCCCGTTCTCGTCTTCAATCCACTCGCGTGGAACCGGTCTGATCTCGTGACTGTCACCGTGCAGATGCCGAACGCAACCCCCGAGGTATCGGTCCTTGATGCGAAAGGCCAGGTACTTCCGTCCGAGGTGATCTCACGCGATGCCACGACGAATAGGTTTGTGATCCGTCTTCTCGCCCACGGGATTCCATCCATGGGCTACAGCGTCCTGCGCGTTGTGCCGGGGCGCCGCAGCTTCATCAGCGACCTTTCAGTGCATGGCACCACGATTGAAAACGCATCGTTGCGAGTCACAATCGATCCGAAGACCGGATGCATCACAAGCCTCTACGACAAACGTGCGAAGTTCGAAACACTTGCGCAGGGAAGCTGCGGCAACGAGTTGCAAGCATTCAAGGACACGCCGAAGATCTATGATGCCTGGAACATCGATCCCGGCACGCTTGATCAGCCGCCTACGCGTCTCGATCAGGCCGATTCCGTGAAGCTCGTCAGCAACTCGCCTTTGCGGGCCGTCGTGCGTGTCACCCGTTCCTGGCAGAGTTCGAAGTTTGTGCAGGACATCGAGCTCGACACTCGATCGGACGAGGTGGTCGTCGAGAATAACATTGATTGGCACGAGACACATGTCCTGCTCAAGGCTGCGTTTCCGCTGGCCGCGAGCGCACCGTTCGCAACGTACGAAATTCCGTATGGGACGATCCAGCGTCCCACGACGCGCAACAATTCGTTCGAAAAAGCTCGCTTCGAAGTGTCAGCCCAGAAGTGGGCGGACCTCGGGGATCAAAGCCAGGGCTTCAGTCTCCTGAACGAGAGTAAGTTCGGCTACGATGCCGTTGGAAATCTCCTTCGGCTCACTCTGCTGCGTTCACCTGTCTATCCCGACCCCAATGCCGATCGCGGACCAAATCATTTCCGCTATGCGCTCTATCCGCATGCCGGAACCTGGCAAGCCGCGCTTACTGTCCGCAAGGGATTCGAATTCAATTACTCGCTGATTGCGATGCAAGCAGAGCCGCACAATGGACCGATGGCATCGGAACACTCCTTTCTGCGACCCTCGTCCGACAACGTTGTTGTAACCGCGATGAAGAAGGCCGAAGACACGCATTCCATCATCGTTCACCTGTATGAGTGGAAGGGCGAGGATCACGATGTCGATATCGATGTGCCTGCGGGTGCAACGGAGGCAATAGAGACAAATTTGATGGAGAAGCCCGAAGGCGACCGGCTGCCGCTGAAAGGCAATCGGGTAACGCTCCACGTGCATCCGTTCGAAATTGTCTCGTTTCGCCTGGATTATCCGGAGAAATCGGCTGTGCAGTTGGGCGCTGCGCAATAGTCGGGCCCGCAGAAAGCGTGAGATCACAATGAAAAGTTTCCGTCCTGTTTTGAAACCCCGACGAACGTTTCTCAAATCCTGCGTCGGTCTTTCGGCGGCGCAGCTGCTTCCATACTCGTCGGTGTTGTCGATGTTTGGGCAGCAAGCCGCTGCACCGCGATCCTCGACGAGGAGACCGGATGGTGTCACGTCAGCAAATCCCATGGTCGGGACTGGATGGCGTGGCCACATGTTTCCGGGGGCGACGCTGCCGTTTGGTCTTGTGCAATTAAGTCCGGACACCAGCGGGCCGCCCGAACCACACTGGAATATCCAGGGCGACTGGTACGAGTGGCAGCACTGCTCTGGATATAACTACCGGGACAACGTGATTAACGGGTTCAGCCATACGCATGTTCAGGGCACCGGAGGGATTGATCTCGGCGATATCTTGATGATGCCAATGGTGGAGGGTCTCAACTGGTCGTGGGATGCCGGCCGTATCCAGCCTCTCACCGAGATGCAGATCGAGGCACTTGGGACGGACTCCGGCATTGTTTTTTCTGCCTCGGAGCTTGGGTATCGATCGTTCTTCTCCCACGAAAAAGAGGTTGCGCGTCCCGGCTATTACGGCGTCCACCTCGATACGCCGAAGGTGCACGCCGAGCTGACCGCCACGACTCGTTGTGGCATGCATCGATATCGCTACGGGACCGGCAGTCGACGGCAGGGCCTCATGGTCGATCTCGTGCACGGTCTCAATTGCCGTGTTCAGCAAGTGGAGTTGACGATCGAGAGCAATGCCAGGATTACAGGCAGCCGATCGACTACAGGATGGGCACATGACCGCGCGATCTTTTTTGCGTTGGAGCTCTCCGATGCTGCGGAGACGATCGATGCAAGTGTGGATGGAAGGATAACGCGGGCCGAACCCGGCGATCACTACACGGGCAAGGAGATCAAGCTGATCTTCACGCGGCACTCGTCGCAGGACCCTCTGCTCGTTCGCGTGGGCATTTCGCCAGTCAGCATCGAAGGCGCTGCGAAAAATCTTCGGAGCGAGGTGCCCGAATGGAACTTTGACGCTGTCGCAGAGCGAGCGACCCGCACCTGGACGGACGTACTCTCAGGATTAAATGCTGAGTTCTTCGATCCGGAAATGGAAAAGACGTTCTACTCTGACGCGTATCACTCGTTTGTCGCGCCGGCCACGTACAACGATGCTGATGGATCGTTCCGCGGGCAAGACCTGAAGACTCACCCAAACCCTGGTTTCACGAAGTACACGACACTCTCAATATGGGATATCTACCGCGGCCAGTTCCCATTCCTTACCATTACTCAGCCGCATCGCATCAACGATATTGTCCGCACTCTGCTGATTGACTATGACCAGCTCGGGCAGCACGCCCTCCCCATGTGGCCTCTGTGGGCGAATGAAACGTGGAGCATGGTCGGTTTTCATGCCGCGGCGATGATTCTTGGTGCCTACGTCCGCGGCTTTCGAGAGTTCGACATTCAAGCCGCTTACGCTGCCATTCGTGATACTGCGCTTGTGGGCGCTGAAGCGCGTGGAAACCGTGAGCTGCAGGCGATGTTCCGGCAGTACGGGTATGTGCCGTGCGATCTTCACGCGGGCAGTGTCTCCTCGACGCTCGATCTCTCTTACGACTACTGGTGCGCTGGTGCGCTGGCACGGCTGCTTGGTAAGACCGAAGACAGCGAGATGTTCGTCAAACTTGGCCAGAACTATCGCAACGTCTTCAATCCGGCAACGCGCTTCATGCAGGGCCGGTCAAAGGATGGTCAATGGCAGACACCGTTCCGTCCTGACCAGGAGACGAACGATTACGTGGAGACGGATGGATGGCAGGCGAGCTTCAGCGTTCCGCATGATATTCAGGGGCTCATTCAACTCTATGGTGGCGACGACGCGTTTATTGCGAAACTTGAGGGTCTCTTCACGGCGCCCTCGACGGTTCTCGACGCTCGGCCCGACATCACGGGGATGGTTGGGCAGGATGCACAGGGCAATGAACCCAGCAATCATCACCCTTACCTGTTCTCCTTCGCGGGCGCGCCGTGGAAGACGCAGTACTGGACTCGCAAAGTCGCGGCGCTTTACAACGCTACGCCGGCGGGAATTCCCGGCAATGATGACTGCGGTCAGCTTGCGAGCTGGTTTGTGTTCGCGGCCCTTGGCTTCTATCCAGTGAACGCGGCGAATGGAGTGTATGTGCTGGGCAGCCCGCTCGTGAATCGTGCCGCCATTCGCAATCCAGCGAACGGCTCAACGTTCACCATCGTGGCGGAGGACAACAGCGCCGATAATCTGTACATCCAGCAGGCACGTTTGAACGGAAAAGAACTCCATCGATCGTGGATTACGCATCAGCAGATTGCAGATGGAGGGGAACTGCGTCTGCGCATGGGACCATCACCGAACAAGTCGTGGGGCTCAGCGCTGGCCGACAGGCCTCCCTCTGAATTAGTGCCAGGATGAGGGCGCAAGCTAAAGAACGGAGCTCATAACGAGCATGATCAGGTACGCCGAGTCAGATCGCCTCCCATTGTGTTCGCGAGCAACGAAGCTTGCGATTTCATTTTTTCTTCTGTTGATGATCTGCAGGTCACCGCGCGTTGATGCTCAGGCGATCCCAAGGATCGAGAAGTCTGACGGTCACTTTCATCTGCTTGTCGAGGGCAAGCCTTTCTTTGTCCTCGGGGCGCAGGTACACAACTCCGGCGGGTGGCCGGCAGCGCTCGATGCTGCATGGCCGGTGCTGGCCGCGATGCACTGCAACACAGTTTCGGTGCCGGCGTACTGGGAGGCGATCGAGCCGAACGAAGGCAGTTTTGATTTCAGTACGGTAGATGAGATCGTGCTCGGAGCGCGGGCGCACAATCTGCACGTTGTTCTCTCGTGGTTCGGTACATGGAAGAACGGTGCAATGACGTACGCGCCCGCGTGGATCAAAGAAAATCCCAGGAAGTACCCGCCTGTTCTCGACTCCGCGCAGCAGCCGGTCGAGGCGCTGAGCCCTCTCGGCGACGCGAGCCGCGAAGCGGACCGCACCGCGTTTGCCGCGCTGATGACTCATCTTAAGTCAATCGACGGAACCCGGCACACCGTCATCCTCGTCCAGGTCGAGAACGAAGCAGGCGTCCTTGGCTCCGATCGCGACTACTCCGCTCAAGGGAACGCCCGTTTTCACGAGCAGGTCCCGACCGAAGTCCTGGCGTCACTCGGCAGGATAAAGGAACACGGCACATGGTCTGAGGTGTTCGCAGAGCGCGCACCGGAAGCCTTCATGTCCTACTGGACCGCGCGTTATATCGACTCTGTCGCGGAGGCAGGGAAGAGTGCCTATCCTTTGCCGATGTACGTCAACGTGTGGCCGCGCGAGCAGCCGGGATTGCTACGGCCTGGTTTCTCCTCGCCGAGCGGAGGCGCGGTTGCGTGGTTGCTTCCGATGTGGAAGCGCATCGCGCCGCATATCGATCTAATTTGTCCGGACATCTACGATGAAGATGAGGACTCGTACCAGAACCTGCTGACCCTCTACAACCGTGGTGATAATCCGCTTTATGTGCCGGAGACCGGTGGTTCCATTGCACACGCGAAGAACATGTTCGTGACTTTTGCGTCACCGAATTCGCTGGGTATCTCGATCTTCGGCGTTGACGGCGGGATGTCGGCCCAGAATTTGGAATCCTTTAAAGGATGGGGCAGTGAAGTCGCGATGAACTTCGCATTATTCGGCCCCGCTGCGGAAGCATTTCGCTCGCTCAGCGACGCAGGCGACTTGAAAGCTGTGATTGAAGAGGAGGGTCTTGCGAATCCGACGATGACCTTCGATCAGTTCGATGTTGCTGTCCGGTTCGGTCCAGTGCTGAACGGCTACGGTGGACCGCGCGGCCGCGGAAATCCTCAGCGGAACGGCAGAGTGCTGGTCGGTCAGATTAGTTCCGATGAGTTCCTGATCGGCGGCATGAATGCGAATATCGTGTTCGCGCCGAAGCTCGGTTCAGCACTGACACACGCCATGCTCGTGACCGTCCAGGAAGGCCACTTCGATGCTGGGGTGTGGCATACAGAACGATTGCTCAATGGTGATGAGACAGCTTTCGGATTGACACTGAATCCGCATGGCACTCTGTTGAAGGTGAAGGTGCGCGCCTACTGAAAGCTGCTCCCGACCTTCCTCGGGTTACCGAGCGGCGTGTACGCGGGGTGCACCGGTCGAGTCGCGGAGCACGAATCGTGTCTTGTACTCGTACTCATGGCGCACCTTGTCTTGCCGGATGTCTTCGAGAAGCGCCTGGAAGGCAAGGTTCGCCAGCTCGCCAGGGGAGAAGCGGATCGTGGTCAGAGAAGGCTGTGTAAAGCTACAGAGCGGAAGGTCGTCGAAGCCGATCAACGAGACGTCGCGAGCAGCTACCAGAGACCGCGAACTCATCGTTTTCATTGCACCGATCGCGGCCATGTCATTGCAGCAAATCACTGCAGTGGGCGGTTTCGGTAATGAAAGCAGCTTGGCCATCCCCTCTGCCCCACCTTCCAGGGTGTGGTTACACTCGATCACGAGCTCCTTCTGAAGCGGCAGACCGGTGGAACGCATTGCCTTTCGAAGCGCCTCATAGCGCATCCGCATACTGCTCCAGTCAAGATTGCCACTGAGATATCCGATCCGCTTGTGGCCAAACTCCGCGAGATGCTTTACCGCATCGCGAAGGCCGCTTTGATAGTTCACTCGGATGTTCCGGATGCCCTCCAGTTGCCGATCAGCGCCTGCATAAACCATCGGCAGCTTTCCGCTATCGCCGTGCAGGCTCTCTTCCATGCCGAATGTCAGGACAGCAATGCCTTCGACGCGCCGTTCCTTCATCCGGTCTGCGCAGACTGCAATGTGATTGGGATCCCTTTCGGTATCAGCAAAGCTGATGAGCACTTCAAAACCATTCTCCACGGCGGCGCGTTCGAAGTAGAGGATGATCTCAGCGAAGAATGGATTGCCGCCGCTGATCTCCGACACGATAAGACCCACTGTGTGGCTGCGCCCTCGAGCAAGCGCGCGGGCCTGATAGTTTGGCCGGTACCCCACTTCTTCGATGACCGCCTGAACTCGCTTCGCGAGTTTCGCATCGACGGTCGGCACGTTATTGATGACCCGGGAAACCGTCGAATGCGAAACTTTGGCCCTGCGTGCAATCTCACGAATGTCCAAAGGTAGCCTTTCGTTACCAGCGACGAGCCGGCAGCATTATCGGCAATAGTGTTACATCGTTTCAAAAGAGACTGCCAATGAATATACCGGTCACTCCACTAACTCGGCAATGGTCTCGCAATCCTGCACGCGGCGTTTTCGGGGACACCGAGGACCGGTTACCGAACGCCAGGATAGCTTCCCATTCGGCTGCTGCAATCTCCGCTAGCGGTCCATTACATGGCGAAGCGTCTCGGCAGCGGATTCTGGCGTGATGTCACGCTGCGGAGAGCCTAACAGCTCGAACCCGACCATAAACTTCCTGATCGTGGCCGACCGTAGCAGAGGCGGATAGAAATGTGCGTGGAGCTGCCATTCGTCGTGTTCGTTCGAATCACAGGGAGCGGGGTGGAAGCCCATCGAATACGGGAACGGTGCGTTGAACACGCGGTTGTAGCCAGCCGTGATCTTTTTCAGAATCGACGCCAGGCCATCGCGCCCCGCATCGTCGAGCTCATTGATGTTCCGGATATGCGGTGCGGGGCAGCACCAGCGTTTCGAACGGCCACACTGCCCAGAACGGCACAAGCGCAACCCACGAGTCGTTCTCGGCAACGATGCGCTCACGCTGATTCAACTCCAGTTCGAGATAGTCCATCAGGAGCAGGCGTCCGTTTTTCGTCAGGTACTCGGATTGAGAAGCGAGTTCCGCTGACGGTTCGTTCGGGATATGTTCGGTCGCCCAGATCTGCCCGTGCGGATGCGGATTGCTGGCACCCATCATCGCGCCACGGTTCTCGAAGATCTGCACGTAGCGGATGTCTTCGCGCGCGGAGAGTTCCCGCTCCTGCTCAGCCCAAACATCCACAACTCGCCGGATGGCGGGGACGTCCATCGTTGCGAGCGTGAGGTCATGGCGAGGATCGAAGCACAGAACCCGGCAGACGCCACGCTCGGTTGTGGCGCGCAGAAGGCCCGCATCGTTGAGATCGAATTCTGCCGGAGGAACATCGCTCTTCAGCGCAGCGAAATCATTATCGAAGACGTACGTCTCGCGTATAGACAGGTGTGCGATGTCCGCCGGCGCGCATGTTTCCGGGGCAGAGATAGCACTCGGGGTCGTACTGTTTCGCAGGCGCAGTTGCGGTCTCTTCGGTTTGGCCCTGCCACGGACGCTGCGTGCGATGCGGCGAAACCACGACCCACTCGCGGTTCAGCGGATTCCAGCGCCGGTGTGGAGATTCTCTAAAGACCTGCAGCATCAGCGCGCCTCCCTTGAAGTGTCGAGCTGTGCAGCGTTCCGCGCCAGTGCGCCGTCGACAGCATCGCAGACGTACGTTTCCAGCTCCAGCGAAAATTTGTCGCGATAGGCAGAGCCAAGGGTGACGATGAAATCGTCCACGTCTTCGGCGTTGACCAGGTTGACGGTGCAGCCTCCAAAGCCGCCCCCGGTAAGCCGAGCGCCGAAGCATCCGCGCAGCTGCAACAGCGGTGTCGACAAGAAAATCGATCTCTTCAATGCTGCACTCGAAATCGTCGCGTTCACTGGCGTGCGCGGCCGTCATGACCGAAGCCCAGCCGCACCGGATCACCAGAAAGCATGGCCTCACGAGCCTCGTCTCACCCGTTGATTTTCACTAATGATGTGCCGGCAACGCTTCAGGCTCTCCGGTGAAAGCTCGGGCTCGCAGGCAGCGAGTTGCGCCAGTGTCGCGTCGCCAAGATCGCGCAGATCAGGAAATCGCTCGCGGAGCTTTGCCTGTCCGGCCTCGACTTCACGGCGGCGAATCCCATAATCTCCGCCTGCGATCGAGTGCTTCACGCCGGAGTTCGCGACGACAATTCTGCACTTCGCGAGATCCCCCTGGTTCATCGGCAAGAGCTCGAAGCTAAGGTCGCGCGTGTTGAGAAGCAGTGCATGATCTTTTCGGGCGGCTGTGACCACAAACTGATCCATGATCCCGCACGGCGATCCGACGTAGTTATTCTCTGCGCTCTGACAAAGCCGGGCGATGTCCTGCGCGGGAAGCGCTGCCTTAGCATGTGTGAGCAGCGCAATAGCGGTTACAACCTCAATCGAAGCGGAAGAGGATAACCCTGCACCGAGCGGCACATTGCCGCTGAGGTGCAAAGCGAACGGTGGAATCTGAATGTTACGCAGCTCGAGCTCGCGCAAAACGCCAGCCGGATAGTCACTCCACTCGCCGGTCCTCGAAGAGGAAGATATTCGGGCTCATCGTGCGGATACTCGGAAAGAGATCGCTCGAGAAGCTGTATCGGCCGTCTGTTGCGGCGTGCAGCTGCGCGACGGTGGTGAAGGGAATTGCCATGGGCATGACAAGTCCGCCGGTGTAGTCGGTGTGTTCCCCGATGAGATTCACGCGGGCAGGCGCGAAAAAATCGAAGTGATGTGCCGTAGATATCTGCTTCAGAAGGTCTCATCAATTGCTTTCCACTGCTTCTACCACTCTATCGCTCAGGCGAGCAGCACGGTTCCGGCTTTCCGATCATCTCCAAGCTATGTTCAACCCGACGCAAGCAAAGATCAGAAGATTGAAAGCACCCAAAGCAGTCGAGGTGTGGCGAGCAAGGAGAAACTCATTTGCACACGCCCACCGGTGTTACCCGCCGTGGAACTCCGCATGCTTGTCATCCACGCCACGAGCACCGAGGTGCCGAATGCATAGATCGCAACGTAGAAGTTCGCAGCTCATAACGCTGCCATAATGCAGCCAGCCGAAACTGAACGCGACGAGGTGCAGCAGCGCGACCGCTGTGCCGCTTAGGAATCCGAGGATGGCGCCTCGCTCGTTGATTCGGCGCGTGCGTCATGCCGAGTAGAAAGATCGCGAAGAATGGCGCGCCGAAGACAGAGAAGATCATCTGCACGTGCTCCATGAAATCGGAGAAGAAAAAGTTGATGTAGGAAGTGAGCACGCTGACCAGAACTGCGGCGACCGTCGCCACGCGCCCTATGACCAGATAATGATGGTCGGGTCTGTCGTGTGGACCAGGTGTGCGTGATAGATGTCCTCAGTCCAGAGGCGGCGAACGCGGAAACATTCGCGGCCAATGCAGACATCAGGCTGGCTGCGATTGTGGTCAGCCCAAGCCCGAGCATCGCTGGACCGTACGACTGCCTCATTACCGCCGGTAGCGCCTGATCGAACCGCTGCGAATGTCCCAGTCCGGGA
The DNA here is from genome assembly GCA_963762465.1 of uncultured Acidobacteriaceae bacterium. GTDB lineage: Bacteria > Acidobacteriota > Terriglobia > Terriglobales > Acidobacteriaceae > Granulicella. The sequence continues at coordinate 235,643 of CAVXKS010000006.1, forward strand.
AGGAGCCGGTGCGCCGCCAGACCAGGCACCACGACGAGCATCGAGAACCCAAGTTTCCCAAAGCCTGCCCATAGCGGAACCTGGCGCGCCGCATCATCTGTTCGCGCAGCGAAAGCCCTCTGCATCAGCACGAAATCCGTACACCAGTAGCCGAAACTGAGCACGAATCCCAGACCCACGACAATCCCGAGCACGTCCATCGGCGCGGTAGGGGAGACCAGCGGCATGCCCCCGCCACATATGGTCGCCTCGGCTGCTGCGGAAACGATCGCGCCATATTTCCAGCTAGCGAATTGTGAGAGGCAAGAGGCCGGCAATCATTAGCGCAAATTGGAGGACCTGGTTATAGATTGTCGCGCGAACACCGCCCAGCAAGACATACACAAGCACCACCCCGCCCGTAACGAGAGCACTTTCAGCAAACCCGATTCCGGCGACCACCTGGAGCACTTGCGCGATCGCATAGAGGCTGATTCCGGCCAACAGCAATGTCGTCACCGCCAGCACACAGGCGTTCACGAGACGAATGCCGGGGCCGTAGCGGTATTCAAGATATTCAGGAACGCTGCGGATTCCACTGCGGCGATACACAGGCATCATCCAGATCCCGAGGAAGATCATCGCCGGAATCGCACCGATGCAATAGAACTGGAAAGCCTCGGCTCCGTACTGCGCGGCCATTGCGCTCATTCCGATGACCTCGAGCGCTCCGCAGTTGGCTGCGAGAAAGGCCACTGTAACAAGAGGAAGCGGAAGAGAACGGCTGGCGTTGAGAAATGCGTTGGCGCTGCCACTGCGCCGCCGAGTAAGCCAGCCGATGAGGACTGTCGTCGCGAAGTACGCTGGAAGGATTGCGATCCCGAGAGACACACGAAGGAAGGTGGGCATCAGCGCTGCTTCATCGCTCCGGCTGCAGCACCTTCAAGGTGCTCTCGACAGGTCGCGTTGCCATACCCGTACTATACGCAGGAGACCGCAACCTTTGAGTGACTTAGCGCAAGCCAAACCCACAGGATAGTGATAAAACTATTGCCACTCATGAGCCGTAATTCTAATGGTGGCCCCGAAGACCGCCCCATAAGTCTGAAAGGACTCGCGGAGTACCTTGGGCTCTCGCCTGCCACCGTGTCGTTGGTTGTGAACAACGCGCCGGGGGCAAAGACGATTGCGCCCAAGACACGCGAACGGGTGCTCGCCGCCGCGCAGAAGCTGAACTACCGGCCCAATTTCCTAGCTCGCTCTTTGCGTACCCGGCAGACGTTCACGATCGGTGTGATCGTGCCGGAGTTCAGTGAGGGGTATTTCACCATGGTGATGAATGGCGTCGAAGAGCACCTGCTGCAGGCCGGCTATCTGCATTTCGTCGTGAGTCATCAGGGTCGACCCGATTTGCTGGAGAGTTATCCGCGCGTTCTGACCGAGCGCGCCGTTGACGGGTTCATTCTCGTCAATACCATGCTGACCGAGTCTGTCGATGTCCCCGTCGTTTCCATTTCCGGACACAAGCGAATGCGCGGCGTGACCAACGTGATGCTCGATCACGACCACTCCGCGTCGCTGGCGCTACAGCACCTTTACGATCTAGGTCATCGCGACATCGCCTTCATGAAAGGGCAGCCGCATGCACTCGATTCCGAATCACGCTGGGAGAGCATCCGCCAGATTGCCGAACGCATCGGGATTCGCATGCGTCCGGAGCTTTGCGTGCACATCCGGAATAACTCCTGGTCGCCGGAGCTTGGCTATCCGGTCGTGAAGGATCTCCTGGCATCGGGCCACCACTTCACGGCCATCTTCTGCTTCAACGATATCGCTGCGATCGGCGCGATTCGCGCCATCAAGGATGCCGGCCTGCGCTGCCCCGAGGACATCTCTGTCGTCGGCTTCGATGACATAACCAGCGCGGCTTACCACACCCCGAGCCTCACGACCATTCGTCAGCCGCTGCGGCGGATGGGAGAAATGGCTGCACAACAAGTCTTGAAGCGCATTCAGAACCCGACGGAGGCTTTCCCCGACACCATCATGTTCGAGCCGGAATTGATGCAGCGCGAGTCCACGATGGCAGTCTCTCCCGGTACCGCCGCGAAGAAGCGCAGCACTCCCTCAGGGACTAAGCCAGCCCGCCGCGCGCGATCACGTCGCGATAGAACATAGCGCTCATCTTTGGCGTTCGCTTTTGCGTGGCGTAATCCACGTAAATGATCCCGAAGCGCTTTCCGTATCCGTCCGCCCACTCGAAGTTGTCCAGCAGACTCCAGACGAAATACCCCTTCACAGGCACTCCCTCAGCTATTGCGCGATGGAGCTGACCAAGATAGTTGCGTAGATACATGATGCGATCCGAGTCAACGACACTTCCATCGCCCTGCGGCACATCAGATGACGACGCACCGTTCTCCGTGATGTAAAGCTCCCCCGGATTCCAGAGCTGGTTCGCCAGCCGCGGAGCCCAGTAGATCGCCTCAGGGCCGACATACAGCCACGGGCTGTACATGTGCGGGAAGGATGCCGGCGGCGTAACAACCGCGTACCCAAGCTCGGAATCGTCGGCGCGAACGTAGGTCGGCTGATAAATATTCAGCCCAACGAAATCGAGCGGCGAAGAGATAATCTTCATCTCCTCCGCAGTAAACTTCGGCGCGTCCGGCCCAAGCCTGCGCAGATACGCATCCGTGTATTTGCCCTCCCGGATGACCGTCAGATATTGGGCATTCTGCTCGCGCATCGCGCGCGTTGCGGCCTGAATGTGAGGCCCCGTTTCGATCAGTGGCGTCGTCGCCTGCACATTATCCGCGATGCCGACCTGAGTTCCCGGGCGCGCAGCCGCACGAATTGCCTGCACACCCAGCCCGTGTCCGAGGACGGCATAGTGGTTCAACTGGGCGACCCGTGCCGCATTCAGCTTCATCCCAGGGGCATGCGTACCCTGCTGATACCCAAGCTCCACAAAGGTTCGAATTTCATTCATCGTCATGAATCGATGAACGCGGTCGGAGAGCTTGCCCGTGACGTAGCCGGCATAATCGGCGAACGCCTTCGCTATGTCGCGATTCTCCCATCCGCCCCTGTCCTGCAGAGGCTGTGGCAAGTCCCAGTGGTACAGCGTGCAGAACGGTTCAATTCCGTTCGCGAGCAGGCCGTCGACCACACGGCTATAGAAGTCCAGCCCTTTCGAATTCGCTGCTCCGCTGCCGGTAGGGAAGATGCGCGACCACGCAATCGAGAATCGATAACTGCGCAGCCCGAGTTCCTTCATCAGCGCGATGTCCTGCTTGTATCGGTGGTAGTAATCCGTCGAAACATCGCCGGTATCGCCCGCTGCCACGGCTCCCGGCAGATGGCTGAACGTGTCCCAGATCGTTGGCCCACGCCCGTCCTCGTGGACAGCTCCCTCGACCTGGTAGGAAGCTGTTGCCGAACCCCATAGGAACCCCTGCGGAAATGCCAGGCGTGCCGGAGCCGTCGACGTGATCTTGGCTTCACCAATCAGCGGCGAAGCAGAGGCTGAACCGGCGACAGCGGCAACGAGGCGCGCAAAGGTGCGCCTGGAAACTGAGTTCTTCAAACGTTCACCTCGGAACGAGCATCTTCTCCAGAGTTCTCAAGAGCGGCTGAAGGTGTGCATAGAATCCTTTACTAAATCGATTAGCCTGCTGGCAAGGACAATCTTCGTGCCTGCTCCATTTTGACGCTCTTGAGGCGTCCGGAAGGCACGTTGATGCATAGACCGCGCCCCGAATGCCCCGAACAGCGGCCCTGCGATAAACTTCGAGCGATGAACCGAAGAGAGTTTCTGGCCGCGTCGGCCGCAGCCGTGTGGAGTCTCCAATCGTCTGCGCAGCCCCACACCCACCCCCCAGCTATCGACGTCGCAAAAATCGATCGCAGCCGGATCCTCAGGGCCGCAGACCGATATCTCCAGGAGCAGCCAAAAACGCTCACCAGCGTACCGGCCGCCCGCAGCGAAGGAGGGCCGCACGACTACTTCTCCGAGGGCGACTACTGGTGGCCCGACCCCAAGAACCCGAACGGCCCGTACATCCGCCGCGACGGCATGTCCAACCCGGCAAATTTCAACGACCACCGCGAGCTGCTCATTCGCCTCAGTCTGCAAGTGCCGGCTCTCACCGCCGCCTGGTTGATCACAAAAAAGACGCGGTACGCGGCAACGGCCGCCGACCACCTCCGCGCCTGGTTCGTGAACCCGGATACTCGCATGAACCCCAACCTGCAATATGCGCAGGCAATCCACGGCATTACTCCCGGCCGCGGCACCGGGATCATCGATACCCTTCACTTGGTGGAGGTCGCCCGCTCAGCCTCGTGGCTGGACCATTCCGGCGCGCTGAAGTCCGATGAGATTGACGCCGTACGTCGCTGGTTCGCCGACTACACCACCTGGATGACCACCTCAAAGAATGGTCTCGAAGAAAAAGCCGCGAAGAACAACCACGGCACCTGCTGGGTCGCGCAGGTTGCCGAGTTCGCGCGCTTCACGCACGACGACGGCACGGTCGGCCCAGTGCCGCGAGCTCTTTCGTACGAGACTCGTTCCAGACCAGATCGCGCCGGACGGCCGCCTTCCGCTGGAGCTCGCCCGCACCAAGCCCTACAGCTACTCGCTGTTCGACATGGATGTGCTCTCCACGATATGTCAGATCGCCAGCGTGCCGAACGACAATCTCTGGACCTTCGCCACGCCTGACGGGCGCGGCATTCGAAAGACGATTGACTTCATGTTCCCGTTCATTCAGGACAAATCGAAGTGGCCGTTCGCGCATGACGTCGAGTATTTCGACGATCTGCCCGTGCGGCAACCAAGCCTGCTCTTCGCGGGCCTCGCCTACCAGGACAGCTCCTACATCGCACTCTGGAAGACGCTCAATCCCGATCCCACGGTTCCGGAGATCATTCGCAACTTCCCGATCCGTCAGCCGGTGCTTTGGGTCAATGAGTCGGCATAGGGCTGTCCTACTGCAACGCTCCCGAATTCAGCACCAGCGCGACCGCGCTCCGCAGCCGCGCCGAACCCCCGTCATATGCCGGCCGCAGCACGGCGCCGGAGCTCAGCGCGTGCCGCCGCAGCTCGGCCTCAATCGTCGGCCCAAAGCGATACCAGGCGGAGGTGAAGTCGCCAACAATCACGATCTCCTTCGGGGCCAGCGCCGTTGCAATCATCCGCAACCCGCGGCCCAGGTTCATCGACATCCTCTCCAGCGCCGCGATTGCCGTCGCGTCACCCGCATGCGCCAACGACAGGAGCGCACTGAACGTCGTACCTGCAGCTCCACCTGAATCCACGAACTGGCGCACCGCCGCACGGTTCGAGGCGAGGGTCTCCCAGCAACCATTGTTCCCGCAGCCGCATGGCGGCCCATCCGGATCAAGCTGCACATGACCGAATTCGCCGGCCATGCCTTTGTCTCCGCGAATCAGCCGGCCATTCGCAAGAATCCCTGTGCCGATGCCCTCCGACACATTGACGACCACAAGATCATGCCCGTCGTCGCTCTCGCCGAACCACACCTCCGCCAGCGCGCATGCATTGGCCACGTTGTCCATCTCCACTCGCAGCCCGGTTGCTTTCGCAATGCGCTTGCGGATATCTCGGAAAGGGAAGTGAAGGTTCGGTGCGAAGATGGGGTCCTCGCGCACGGGATCCGTACGTCCGGGCAGGCATACGCCGATTCCATCGAAGGCCTTCTGCTTGTGCTCCGAAATCATCTTCTTGATGGCCGAGACGATCGCTGCCACGGAGCGCTGGCTCTCCGGAATGTCGACGAGCTTCTGCGCCAGAATCTTGCCGCCGAGGTCTGAGATCGCCAGCGTGATCTGATCCGGGTGAATATCCAGCGCCAGCACCGCGCGCTGCGAGTTCAGCTGCAGAAACGTTGGTCGCCGTCCGCGCGGCAATCTCCCGGTCGGACCTTCTACCACCAGCCGGTCCGCAATCAGCTCTTCGATGATCAGCGAAACAGTGCTGCGCTGCAATCCCGAGACGCGCGCCAGATCCGCGCGTGAGATGGGCTGCTGCTTCCGCACCAGGTTCAAAATGAGGTTGCGGTTGATCTGGCGCGGAGTCCGATTAGAGGCACTCTGGCGTTCCGAAGGAAGGTACTGTTGCGTAATGGGCAAACTTACCGCCGGATTCCAGCACGTTCGTGCAGATGGTCTAAAGGCGGACTTAGTCTACAGCACGAGCAAATTCCTGTCAGGAACTTTCGACGGAAATACTTGAAATGACGCACACTCGTCGATTGCCGTCCGTCGCTACCCAGTCAAAAGCGCCACTTTGTTCATCTTCTCGAACTTATTGCGAGCTATCTTGCAGGAGGATGAGCAATTCGCTTTTCACCGCGCTGCCGCATGTAAATCTTGCGTTGGCACACCCGGCATTCCCATGGAAACAGGCCCAGCAATGGAAGGATCGAGCGCTCAAACACGCCCTCGCGCGGCAGGCGCCGATACTCTTGATGACCACAACCGGAACACAGCCGCACGGAATACCTCGAAGGGGCCTGAATGACGGGCAAGCTCAAATTCAAAAGGGCAGGATACCCTAATCCTGGGCCTCGCGCTCGGTACGTCCGTGCACTCTACGGTTTGATTGAGGTGGAGCGCCTGTCGCGATGATGGTACTCCGCAATTCAGACCGTGAATGGATCGAGCACCGGGTCGGCGAAACAGGCTTCGATCTCGCCGGGATTGCGGCTGTTCCAGAGGCCGGAACGACGGCCAGCGCACAATCCAGCAACCGCTTCGCCGACTGGGTCGCCTCCGGTCGCGCCGGTGAGATGGAATGGCTCAAGCGCGCAGACAACTCCGGCGAGTTCGTTCGTGGCGACCTGCGCCGCTCCATACCGTGGGCCCGCTCCGTCATCGTCGGCGCGATGAACTACAATCCCGACGCGCCGCGCTCCATCGACACCGCACCCCCTGACGCCGGCTGGATCGCACGCTATGCATGGAGCGGACGCGCTCACGATACCTATCCCGGCAGCGACTATCACGATGTTCTGCTCGAAAAACTCCGAACCGTAGAACAGGCCCTTCACGAACGCTTCGGCGGGGACTTTCAGACGCGCTGCTATGTCGACACCGGCCCGATCGTTGAGCGCGAATACGCGCAGCGCGCCAGTATCGGCTGGATCGGCAAGAACACATGCGTTCTGAACCAGAGCCTCGGCTCCTGGCTCCTGCTAGGCGTCATCATCACCTCGCTCGAGCTCGCCCCCGAGGCCTGGGCTCTCCCGGCTGCCGATCGCTGCGGCACCTGCACACGCTGTATCGACGCGTGCCCAACCAACGCACTCACCGCCCCAAGCCAGATGGACGCGTCCCTGTGCATCTCCTATCTCACGATCGAGAAGAAGGGAGCGATCGACGAGCCGCTCCGTTCGCAGATGGGCCGGAACGTCTTCGGCTGCGACATCTGCCAGGACGTCTGCCCCTGGAACCGCCGCGCTCCTGTCGCTGCATCCGGCTCGCTGCCCGCCCGGCCCGAGCTCATCAATCCCTCACTCGAATGGCTTGCCTCGATGGATGGCCGCAGCTTCAATGTCACCTTCCGCGGCTCACCGCTCGAGCGCACCGGCCGCAAGCGACTGCAACGCAACGTCGCGATTGCGATGGGCAACAGTGGCGACTCGCGCTACATACCGAAGCTCCGCGAGTGGGCCGAAGGCGACGACCCTGTGCTCGCCGAGGCCGCACAATGGGCGCTCGATAGACTGAACGAATGAGTCGACCGCCGGACACCGCCGCGAAGCTGGATCACAGCGGCCCCGAAATCAAAGCCGAATCCCCGCCTGCACCCAAGAGGGCCGGCGACGAGTCTGTCTCCACTAACCTCGACGCCGCGCCCTCCATCCCCGTCAGCGGCACCCCGAACCAGCTCAAAGCGCTCGGCCGTTATCTGCTCAAGACCGAGGTCCACACCTACGCCTTCTCGGTCGCCGCGCAGGCGATCCTGTCGCTCTTTCCATTTATCGTTCTTCTGCTCACGCTTTCGCAGCGTGTCTTCCATTCCGCCCGCATGGCCGACGTCGTCGGCGAGATGATGTCCAACTTCCTGCCCAACCATCAAGACTTCGTCATGCGCAACATGCGCGTGCTGGCCTTCTCTCACGCGAAGACCAGGATTGTGTCCATCGTCGTCCTGCTCATCACCGCGACCGGCGTCTTCCTCCCGCTTGAAGTCGCGCTGAACAGCGTCTGGGGAGTCAAAAAGAACCGCTCGTACCTGCAGAACCAGGCCGTCTCAATCGCACTCGCAATCGGTGTCGCTCTGCTCGCGATGGCCTCCGTCGCGCTCACCGCAGCCCAGCGCACTGTGCTGGAGTGGGTCTTCTTCGGCCACACACAGAACGCCTTCTTCGCGCTTGTTGGCCGCGGCTTCCTGCAGATCGTCGCGCTGCTCGCGAGCATCGCGCTCTTCTTCCTCATCTACTGGACGCTGCCCGCACGCAAGGTCCCCGCCCGCGCCGTTCTCCCCACCGCCATCGTCATGGGCATCCTCTGGACCGCAGCCAAGTACCTCTACATCCTCGTCCTTCCGCACCTCGACTTCCGCGCGGTTTACGGCCCGTTCGAAGTCTCCGTGGGCCTCATCACCTGGGCCTTCATCTCCGGCCTTCTTCTGCTCGGAGGCGCATACGTGTCCGCGACGCGGCACGCCCTCCGCGAGACCCGCGAAGCCGAACTACAAAACGACTAGGCAAAATCCCGCGGACTCTAGTGCCTCAGCGTCGGCCGTGTTCGGAACGCCTTTACCACCAGATCATTCGGATGATCTCCCGCCGGCAGCATCGTCACCAGCGACGGCCCATCCTTGCTTTGCATTCGGATCACCGCCACGTCCGACGACCCCGCATCCACCGCCAGCAGCAGGTGCTCGTCCGCCGAGAACGCCAGCGCATCGGGCCGCGATCCCGTATGCGCTGCCGCGACGATCCGCGCATCGTCAATCGAATACAAAGTCACGGAATCCGCCCCGAAGTTCGTCACCGCCAGCGTCGAATCGTCATTGCTGATAATCCCGCGCGACGGTTTCGACCCGATCACATATGTTCCCAGCACCTCATTTGTCCAGGTCGAGATCTCCGAGATCGAATCCGAATCAAAGTTCGTCGTGAACACCTCGTACCCGTTCGGCATCATGGCCACATGCGTCGGCGTCTTGCCCACATCCAGCATCGTCAGCATCTGGTCGTGCTGCAGCCCGGCATCCTGCTTGCCACGCCACGAATCCGCCGCCGCCGCCAGCCACACCACCATCACCTGGTGCCCGCCCGAGCACGCCACAAAGGCCTTGGTCGAATCCGGCAGAATCGCGATGTCCGTCGCGCCCGGGCAGCCCGGGAACGCATCCCGCAGAATCAGCGGGGCCCCCGACGCATTGATCGAGTACACCGAAACGCTGCCCGCCTGCGCATTCGATACCACTAGAGTGCGGTCATCCGGTGCCACTCGCGCCATGCCCGGCCCTTCACCCGTCGCCGCGACCGCAATCTGCCGCCGCGCATCCAGGTCGATCACGCTCACCGTGTTCGACCCCGAGTTCGGCACATACGCGCGCTTGCCATCGGGCGAAACCGCAATGAAGTAGGGCCGCTGGCGCACGCCAATCGTCGCCACTACCTTGTTCGTCGTCGCATCAATGACCGTGACCGAATTTGAACCCGTGTTGACCGCATAAACTTCGTTACGCACCGGGTTCACTGCCAGCCCCGTCGGATTCCGTCCCACCTGCAGCACGCGATCGGCCCGCAGATACACCAGGTCCAGCACGGTCACCGTGTTCGAAGCGCCGCCGCTCACATACGCAAACTCGTGATAGTTCGCTGGATACTCAGGGAATCCCTTGTGGCCGCATCCTATCAGCAATACGCTCGCGCTCGCGATAAGAGCTGCCGCCGCGCAAAACAGTCGAGCACATAGATTTGGACGGAACTGGAACACGTCTCCCGAGTCTATGGGTCACGGTGCGCAGCCGCAACGTGAGAAGAATTTTTTGCGCAACCAATCTTCGAACTGCGGGTTCAGGAGATGGACGAGGCAGCCACGCTGAGCAGCCCGTCGTAAGCTACTCCTCGGACCAACGGATCAAGGCTAACCACTTTGCTCCGTTGTTTTTTTGCCTCCCGTTTGCCTTCCGCTCCGGCGCCACTGCACGGCCAGCCATGTACCGTAGCCGAACTGCAGAATCCACACCGCGCAGTACGCATAAACCAGGTGCCGTTCCGAAACCGTAGAGAAGGGAATCATCGAACCTCCAGGATTGGCATCGGCGCGCCGCTCGGTACAACGGCTGTCGCTTCTTCCGGATTACGCTGCCTCCGCCGCTCGATCGCGTAGCGCAGCCCCACCGCAAACCCTCCCCACATCGCCCACGCCGCCAGGTTCCAGAACACTGCGGGCAGCATATGCGGATCGATCCCCGAATCCGCACCTCCGCCGAAGACCGGCGCCGGATGCTGCGTTCTCCACCACCGGATCGACATAAAGCAGATCGGAATATCAATCGCCGCAAAGATCGCGAGCACCGCAGACAACACCGGCTTCTGATCGCCGCTCGTCAACTGCCGCAGCAAGAGATAGCTCACGTACAGCAGCCACAGCAAGAGGTAGGTTGTCAGCCGCGCATCCCACGTCCACCAGATGCCCCACGCCGCACGTCCCCACAGCATCCCGGTCGCCAGCCCCACAGACGCATACAGCACGGTCAGTTCCGCCGAGGCCAGTGCGAATGCATCCGCCTTCAGCGCGCGCTGTGCATTGCTCCTGCGCCACAAGAGGAACAGGAACGCCGCCGCGCAATTCATGTACGGGAACACGAAGCTCAGGATCGTGTGCGGGAAATGATAGAAGAAGATACGGTACAAATTCCCCATCGTCGCCTCTTTGGGCGCCGTCATCGCCTCATAGAATCCGATCGCGAGCACCGCAAACGTGAGTGCGAGATAGAGGCTGGCCCAGAGAGGGAACCGTTTTGTTTCGCTGCGATTGTCCACTTCTCTTCGATTTTATCGCGATAATCGGCAAAATCCTGGCGGATATCGCCCCTCAATCCGCCGCGTTCAGCACCGTCTCGAACAGCAGCACGCTGGCTATTGTGAACACAACGTCATAGCCGACCAGCAGCTTGATCCACAACGACGGCGGATAGTCCCCGGTAAGTACATTGGTCGTCGCCTGGATCATCGCCAGCAGCGCCGGCATCGCAATCGGGCAGAGCACGAGCGGCAGCAGAAGCTCCCGGTTCCGCGTGCGCAGGCTGAGCGCGGCGAAAAACGTTCCGTTCACCGTCAGCCCCCACGTGCCCAGCGGAAGAATCAGCAGCAGCAGCCATGCATTACCCAGCGGGTGCAGGTTGTAGAAAACCGCGAACACCGGGGCAAGCACCAGCTCAATAACGCTGACGAAGATGAAGTTCGCCAGCGCCTTGCCGGTGAACAGCGCCGACGCCGGAGCGGGCGCCAGCCGCTGCGCATCGAGCACATTATTGTGCATCTCACGCGCCCAACTCTGATTCAGTGCGGTTATCGATGCAAACAGAAGCCCCACCCACAACAGTCCGCCGCTGATCTGCCGCGCGATCGTCGGATATGACGCCGGATCGAACGCCAGCGAGAACACCACCACGACCAGAAGCGAAAAAAACAGCATGCCATTGATCAGCTCTCGGGCACGCCACTCCAGCTGCAAGTCCTTCTTCAAATGGGTGAGCACGTAGCCCGCGTAGCTCATCCGTGCGTCCCCTTCGCAGGCGACACAGCCTTGGTCAGATCCGCGATCGTCGCTTCCGTCGCGCGCAGATAATCCGCCGGCGCAAGCACGATCTGCTGCCCCCGCTGCCCGGCCGAGATCGAAATCTGATCGAACAACTCGATCGTCTCATCGGCAAACGCGCGAAACGGCTTCTTCGCCGCGAGCACCGTAACGCCACCGCGCATATATCCCGTCAGCGGCTCAACCTCCTTCAACGCGGCAAGCTCCGCCTTGCGCGCACCCGCGGCCGCAGCCAGCTTTTTCAGGTCGAGCTCATCGCCGCCCGGAATCACCGCAAACAGGTGCTCGCCGTCGGACGTGTGTGTCAGCAGTGTCTTGAACACCTGTTCGATCGCCATATCGATCTTCCGCGCAACCGAGATCGCCGTCAGGTCCTCAGGATCGACCTCATACGTTCGAATCTCATAAGCGATGCCGAGTTTGTCGAGCAGCCGTGCCGCGTTCGTCTTCATGCGTCGTCAGTTCTGCGCCGTAAGCTGACCCGCGTGCAGCACGAGGGTCGTGGTTGCGAGCGGACGCGCAAGCTCCGCCTGGTGTGTCGTCAAAAACAGTGTGCGTGCGAAGCCATTGCGCCCCGGCTGCGCAAGAAATGTTCGCAGCCGCGCGAGCATCATCTGCGCCGATCCCGCGTCCATGTTCGAGAAGGGCTCATCCAGCAGCAGCAGATCCGGCTCCAGCATCAGCACACGGGCCAGCGATGCGCGCTGCCGCATCCCCTGCGAGTATTCGCCGACGCGCTTTGATATCTGCGGATCCAGGCCCACGTCGGTCAGCGCCTGCTCGGCGCTTGCCCTGCCGACCCCATACAGCGACGCAAAATAGCGCAGGTTCTCGACGCCAGTGAGTTCGTCATACAGCATCGGCGCGTGGCTCATGAATGCGACCCGGTCGCGCTCACTCCGTGCCGTTCCGCCGAGCACGGCGAGCTTGCCCTGGGTTGGCGAAAGGAGGCCCGCAATAAGCCGCAGCAGTGTCGATTTACCCGCACCGTTCTCTCCAAGCAGCAGAACCGAGGCGCCGGCGTGCACACGCATGGACACTCCGCGCAGCGCGGCGAAGCTTCCGAACAGCCGGGACACACCGGACAGTTCTACTGCCGGCCGATTGTCTGGAGATGAGGGCATCGCTGCTATGCGAGTATAGAGCCATAACTCGGTAGACGAATTCAGATACAACAAGCCATGAGAGGCGAAATGCGGGATAGGAGATCGACTGTGCTCACGATTAGCGCTGCGAGCGCGTTGCTGTTGTGTGGTTTTCAGGCACTCGCACAGACCGCGCCCACGCTACCTGAACAGGATCGTGTGCTGGCTCGCGACATCTTCAAGCAACTGATCGAAACGAACACGCAGGACTCGAACGGCAGCGTCTCAGCAGCAGCGGAGAAGATGCGTCAGCGCCTGCTCGACGCCGGTTTCCCCGCCGAAGACCTCATCCTCGCCGGCCCCAATGATCGCAAGCAAAATCTCGTCGCGCGCTATCGCGGCAAACCCGGCTCGACCTTGAAGCCCATCATCACCATCTGCCACCTCGATGTCGTTGAAGCGCGCAAATCCGACTGGACGACCGACCCGTACCAGTTTGTTGAGAAGGACGGCTTCTTCTACGGGCGCGGCACCCAGGACATCAAGGAAGAGGACGCCGCTCTCGTCGAGAGCTTCATCCGGATGAAGCGCGAGGGCTACGTGCCGGACCGCGATCTCGTCATCGCGCTGACTGCTGATGAAGAAGGCGGCGCGTCGAACGGGGTGGCGTGGCTGCTGGAGCACCGGCCCGACCTGATGAAGGCGGACTTTGTCATCAATCCGGATGCCGGTGGGCTGGAATTGCGCGGCGGAAAGCCGGCGGAGCTCGATGTCGAGGCGACCGAGAAGCTGTACGCCGACTTCGAAGTAACCGCCACGAATCCCGGAGGGCACAGCTCGCAGCCGCGGCCGGACAATGCGATCTACGAACTGACGCACGCGTTGGCCAGGCTCGAGGCCTCGCCCTTTCCCGTGGAGCTAAATGCGGTCACTCGCGCCGAGCTGCAGGCTAAGGAGAAGATCGCCGGCTCCGACCGCTCGGCGACCATCCGTGGCGTGCTGGCGGGCGATTCCAAGGCCATTGCGGAGTTCGAGAAGGACCCGACGGACAATGCCACTCTGCGGACGACGTGCGTCGCCACAATGGTGAGCGCCGGGCACGCGCGCAATGCGCTACCTGGCATGGCGAAGGCGAACGTGAACTGCAGAATCCTTCCGGGCCGCTCGCAGGAGGACATTCGGCAGAAGCTGATTCAGATTTTTGCGGATCCGAAGCTGACGGTGAGCTATGTCAACGACGCCGGACAGAGCGTGGGATTGGGGTCGGCGAAGAAGAGCATGGAGCCACCCCCGGCCAGGGAGGATGTGTACGGTCCGCTGCGGAGGGTGACGGAGGAGATGTGGCCGGGGCTGCCAGTGATCCCGACCATGTCGACCGGGGCGAGCGACTCGATCATCACCATGGGGGCGGGGATTCCGAGCTACGGGATCAGCGGGATGGGGGTGGACTTCGACGACGATCGCGCGCACGGACGGGATGAGCGTATTCGCGCGGACGCATTCTACCGAGGCGTCGAGTTCCGTTATTTGTACATGAAGGCGCTGACGGAGTAGGGGTACCCCCTACTTTTCGCGCAAAGTCTTCGGAACAGGGAACTTAGGTCTGGACTTTGCGTGTAGCCGCGACGTGACGGCGGAAACAGACCCCTTGTTCTGGAGCGTGCTTTTGTCAAGCAGGGTGGATCGTTTCGGGGAGTGACGATTTCTATTGATCGCTTTGACCGCGAGGTATCCTTGCTGGCGGAGACGCTGTCATGTCGCACGATGCTGATGGGGTGCTGCGGGAGTTTGCCGTTGGGCGGACGGATCTGGTGTTCGAGATCGTTGGCGCGGGTTTGCCGCCGGAAACGGTTGATCCGGATGGACTCTCCCTGATCCAGCGGTGCGCCTATCACGGCGACGTGAGCGCGATCAGGTTTCTCCTCTCGCAGGGCGCCAGGCTGGAGACACTGGGGACGAACCTCGACCTGAACGGCGCCAGCTTTCACGGGCATTGGCGGCTCTGCATGTTCCTGATTGAGCAGGGCGCGAAGGTGAACTACGCCGACGCTCAGAACGGCGAGACGGCGCTGCACAGTGCGCTGTGTACGACGGATCGCACACCGCATGACCAGGTCGTGCGGGTTCTTCTATCCTCCGGCGCCAATCCGAACCTCGCGACCAAAAATGGGGAAGAGACCGGTGGATTTATGCGGGACGTGCGGACGAAGGGCGAGACGCCGCTGCACCGCGCTGCGGCATTCGGCAATGAAGAGACGATCCGGATGCTCGTGGATCATGGAGCCAAGGTGGATGCGCGCGATTCGAACGGAGACAGCCCGCTAGGCTGGGCGAGCTGGCATCTTCGGCCCGACTCGATCCTGCGACTGCTTTGCTTTGGGGAGTTCAGAGTGCGTGAGGGCCGCCGGTCAATGCGGGCGAACCTGTTGGGAACGCCCGACGGGTTCTAGCGGGCGACCGAGGCGGTCGTCATCGGCGCGGTATTGCCGGTGGGAGTCGAGCCGGGTTTCGCGGGGGCGTACTTGGACGCGCACTTGGCCTGGAGCTGGGTCGCGTGGAAGACGCCGTCGCGGCCGTAGGTGCCGATCGCCAACGCTTGCGCGTCGTCCTTGAAAGTGTCTGGCGGAGGCTCGGCCCCCTGGTACTGGACGCGGAGGGTCTTATCGAGCTCGACGAGAGTGAAGCTGGCGTTGGGGCCGGTGCGCTGGATGCTGCCGGGCTTGACGTTGCCGGCGACGCGCAGGTTCTCCTTATAGGCCTTGGAGCCCATGCCCTGGAGCTCGGCAATCGTGACGTAGTAGCTCTTGGCCTGGTTGCCGGCCGAGACGGCAAGCCAGACGATCACGGCGACGACGAGCGCGCCGGCGACCACGAACTTCAGGGGAGAGCTTTGTTGCTGGACAGCCATCAGGGATAGTTTATCGCGGGAAAAGAGTTACGAGTTAGGAGTGAGGGGTTAGGAACGGGGTCGCCGGGTACGGGCGCGTGGTTCCCACTCGTACTCAAAAGAGGAGTAGGGATGGGCAGCCGGCGCCCTGCTGGACATGCGAAGGCGCAGGAGACTGTTCCTGCGCCTGTCGCGTTGCTGGGCTCGGTGAGGCTCAGGCCTTGATGAACTGGACGTCGAGAGTGATGTTGACGTCTTCGCCGACCAGGACGCCGCCGGTCTCAAGCGCAGCGTTCCAAGTCAGGCCGAACTCCTTGCGGTTGATCTTTGTGGTCGCCGAGAGCCCGATGCGCGTGTTCCCCCAGGGGTCCTTGCCGGGCGCGCTTGGGCCTTCCACCTGGAAGGTGACGGGCCGCGTGGTGCCGTGCAGCGTCAGGTCGCCGGTGACGACGTACTCTTCCGCACCCTTCTTTTCGACGCGGGTGGATTTGAAGGTCATCTGCGCGTGCTGCTCGTGGTTCAAGAAGTCGGCGCTCTTGAGGTGGGCGTCGCGCTGGGGGTCGCCGGTGTTGAGGGACTCGATGGGGATGGTGGCTTCAATGCGGCTGCGGGACGGGTCCGTGGTGTCTTCGATGAGGGTTCCGTTGAGGCCGCTGAAGCTGCCTTTCACGTTGGAGATCATCATGTGCTTGATCTTGAACTCAGCGTGGGAGTGCGCGGGGTCTATCTTCCAGGTGATGGTGGGGGATGTGGTTTCCGGCATGATTTGAACCTTTCGGGTTAGCGTTGGTGTTTCGATGGGCGGCGTCGTGTGAATTACTGCCAGGCGTGCGAGAGCAGGTTGCGGGCAAGCTGCAACTCCTGCGGAGAGATGGTGTGAGACCGGCCGGGGAAGCGGTGTGCGGTGACCTGCGCGCCCATGTTGCGGAGGATGGAGGCGGACTCCGCGACGCGCGCCCAGGGGACGTGCGGGTCGGGGTCGCCGCTGAGGAAGAGCGAGGGCGTATCGGCGAGTTCCTTCTTGTCAGAAGCGGCGGAACCGGTGAGGGCTGAGCCGGGCGGGCCGATGAGACCGCCGGTGAAGGCGATCAGTGCGGCGTACCGGGCTGGATGGCCGGCGACGAACTCGGTGGCGAGACAGGCGCCTTGCGAGAAGCCGGCGAGGACGATGTTGCTGCGCGAGATGCCGGACTGCTCGACGGATTCGACGACAGCCTGGACGCGAGCGAGTGCGGAGGTAAGGTATGGCTCGTCGGCCTCGCGGGGGGCGAGGAACGAGAGCGGGTACCAGGTGTGTCCGGCGGCCTCGGGCGCGAGATAGATGGTGCGGGGAGATTCGAGCTCCGGGGCGAGCGAGAGGATGTCGCGGGCGGAGCCTCCGCGGCCGTGCAGAAGGACGATGGCGCGATCGGCTTGCTCGAGCGAGACGCCGGCGGTGAGGACGGGAGCGGCCGCGTGTGGGCCGGTTTGTGGGGCCGTGGTCATGCGCGCACCTCCTCGTTCGCCTTGTGCAGCGAGAGCGGGGGGAGATGGCGTGCAAGCTCGGGCAGATCGGGCTGGAGCCAGGCCGGCACGCGGAGCTCTTCGCCGAGCGATTCGAGCGGCTCGTCGATGGTGAAGCCGGGGATGTCGGTGGCGAGCTCGAAGAGAACGCCGCCGGGCTCGCGGAAGTAGATGGAGCGGAAGTAGTCGCGCTCCATAATCGGAGAGACGCCGAGGTGCTGCTGGATGACGGCCAGCCAGGCCTTCTGGTCTTCATAGTCCTCTGAGCGGAAGGCGATGTGGTGCACGGTACCTGCTCCCATGCGGCCGCGAGGCGCTGCGGGATCGAGCAGGATGTCAATGTGATTGCCGAGCGCATTGCCGGGCGCGGAGAAGCGGACGCGATTGCCTTCTTCGCTGACTTTGCGGAAGCCGAGCAGGGCGAGGGTCTTTTCAGTGGGCTCGATGTTGCGCTGGAGCATGGTGACGCCGAAGAAGCCGCGGATGGCGTGCTGGGCGGGGACGTCGGAGAAGCGCGGGGCTTTGAGGGTGGACGCTTCAGCGTGCTCGACGAGTTCGATCTTCATGCCGTCCGGGTCTGCGAAGGTGAGGACGGTTTCGCCCATGCGTTCCTGGATGCTTTCGACGGGGACGTTGAGGGTGGCGAGGCGTTGTTCCCAGAACGCGAGCGAGCCGGGCGGAATGCTGAAGGCGGTGTGGGTGACTTCGCCGGCGCCAACTCTGGCCGGGCGTGGCGTGCGGCCAGGGGAAGAAGGTGAGGATGGTGCCGGGAGTGCCGGCGTCGTCGCCGAAGTAGAAGTGATAGGTGCCGGGGTCGTCGAAGTTGACGGTCTTTTTGACGAAGCGAAGGCCGAGGACGGCTGTGTAGAAGTCGAGGTTGCGCTGAGGGTCGCTGGCGATGGCGGTGACATGGTGGAGGCCGGGGACGGGTCTAGTTGCCATGGAGGTCAACTCCTTCCATATCGTATGATTCGATATCGAACTAAAAGATTCAAAGTTCGGGCCGCGAGCGGATCGTTCTGCTGAATCGATGCATCTTGAAGGAGAGGATCTATGGCCAGGAGCACGGAAAAGCCGGGAACGAGCGGACCGAGGTTGTGGGTGGTGCTGGCGCGGGCTTACGGCGCACTGGCGGAGTACGTGGAGGCCTGTGTGGCGGCGGAGGGACTGTGCCTGAGCGATTTTATGGTGCTGGAGGTGTTGCTGCACAAGGGCCCGATGACGCTCTCGGGGATTGGGGAGAAGGTGCTGCTGGCCAATGCGTCGATGACGGCGGCGGTGGACCGGCTGGAGGAGCGCGGGTTTGTGGAGCGGCAGACGGCCGAAGACGATCGCCGCAGCAAGATCGTGGAGCTGACGGCGGAGGGGCGAAGGTTTATCTCAGAGCTTTATGCGCGGCATGCGCGGGACATCGAGGCGGTGACGGGCGTGCTCTCGCGGAGAGAGCAGGAGGCGATGCGCGCGGGGCTGAAGAGGCTGGGGCTCGCGGCGAAGGCGGCGGTGGAGAGGCGGGCCGAGGCGCGGGAGGCTCGCGAGGCGAAGGGTGGGAATCGAGTGCAGGTGCGGCGTGGGGGGAGACGGCGGTCCGGGTGAGGTGTTGGGCTGAATGCTCGAGTGGTTAGCAGGTGGGCTCGTTGCCGGCGAGCTTGCGGACGATGTTCGTGGTGGAGAAGCCTTCGACGGTGGGGACGATTTCGACGCGGCCGCCGGCGGCGAGAACGACTTCGTGGCCGACGACGGTCTCGATGGTGTAGTCGCCGCCTTTGACGAGGACGTCAGGGCGGATCTCGCGGATGAGTTCGAGGGGCGTGTCCTCGGTGAAGAGGACGACGGCGTCGACGGCGGCGAGTGCGGCCATGACGCGGGCGCGTTCAAGCTCGCCGACGATGGGGCGTGAGGGGCCTTTGAGGCGGGAGACGGAAGCGTCGGAGTTGAGGCCGAGGACGAGCTTGGAGCCAAACTTACGGCAGTCTTCGAGGAGGGTTATGTGGCCGACGTGGAGGAGGTCGAAGCAGCCGTTGGTGAAGACGATGGTCTCGCCGGCGGCACGCCACTCCGCGATGCGGGCGGCGAGGCGGCCGCGGTCGAGGATTTTTTCTGTGGCGGAGAGTTTGGTGGAAGGCGTGAGGAGCGAGATGAGCTCGTGGTGGGCGACGGGCGCGGTGCCGACCTTGCCAACCACGATGCCGGCCGCGAGGTTGGCGAGGTCGGCGGCGGTTTCGACCTTGAGGCCGGCGGCCATCGAGGCGGCGAGGGTGGCGATGACGGTGTCGCCGGCGCCGGACACGTCGAAGACCTCGCGGGCCCGGGCAGGCGAGTGGAAACTGCCGGTCGCGGAGAGGACGCGGATGCCGCGCTCGCTCATCGTGGCGGTGAGGTAATCGAAGCCGTGTTCGACGCGCTGGCGTTCGCCGGCGGCGAGGAGATGGTCAAGGTGCTGGGTGGAGACGCCGGTGGCGAGGGAGAGCTCCGTGAGGTTGGGGCAGACCATTGTCGCGCCGGAGTACTTGGAGAGGTCAGGGTTTTTGGGGTCGGCGAGGATGGGGACGCCGGCGCGGCGGGCGGCGCGGATGGCGGTGGCGCAGAGCTCGTGCGTGAGCGCGCCTTTAGCGTAGTCGGACAGGACGACGGCGTGGACCTTTTCGATGAGGCCGAGGACACGCTCGGTGAGGAAGGCGAGGTCTTCGGCTGAGGGCGCGTCGCGGGATTCGATGTCGAGGCGAAGGAGCTGTTGCGTGCGGCCGACGATGCGCGTTTTGGAGATGGTGGGCAGCGAGCAGGTGACGACGCCGGCGGTGTCGATGGATGCGGCGTCGAGAAGCGTGGCGAGCTCGCGCTGTTCGGCGTCGGCGCCCCAGAGGCCAGCGAGGAAGGGCTGGCAGCCGAGGCCGGCGAGATTCATGGCGACGTTAGCGGCGCCGCCGGGGCGCTGGTAGCGATGCGCGTGGCGGAGGACGGGGACGGGGGCTTCGGGCGAGATGCGGTCGACCTCGCCGAGGATGTAGCGGTCGAGCATGAGGTCGCCGACGACGAGGACGCGGATGTCACGGAAGCCGCCTTCGAGGAGGCCGAGAACTGTGTGGAGTTCGGGAAGCATTCGAGATCAAGGATAGCGCGGCGCGGGTCAGGCGACCTGGGCTTCCTGCTGGTCTGACTCACGATCGGCGTCATGGTCTGGAGACCAGTTGCCGGTGTTTGCGTCGGCGTTGGATTCGTCGCCGGTGAGCAGGCCGAGTGCCTGGAGATCGAAAAGACGCTTGTAGACACCGTCGGACCTGGCGATGAGTGAGTCGTGGGTTCCTTCTTCAACGATGCGGCCGTGCTCGAAGACGAGGATGCGATCCAGCATGCGCACCGTGGAGAGGCGGTGCGCGACGACGATGGCGGTGCGTCCGATCATCAGGCGTTCGGTGGCTTCCTGAATGAGGGCTTCGGATTCGGAGTCCAGCGAGGACGTCGCCTCATCCATGATGAGGATCGGGGCGTTGGCGAGGAAGGCGCGGGCGAGCGCGATGCGCTGGCGTTCTCCGCCGGAGAGCTTGATGCCGCGTTCGCCGACGAGGCTGCGGTAGCCTTCCGGCTGGGCCCGGATGAACTCGTCAGCATGGGCGAGACGAGCGGCCTCTTCGATCTCCTGCTGGGTGGCCGAAGGACGTCCATAGCAGATGTTTTCCGCGATGGTGCGATGGAAGAGGATGGGATCCTGCGGCACGAGCGCAATCTGCGAGCGGAGGGATTCCTGCTGCGCGTGGGAGATGTCCTGGCCATCGATGAGGATGCGCCCTCCGGAGATGTCGTAGAGGCGATGCAGGAGTTTGACAAAAGTGGTTTTGCCGGAGCCGGAGTGGCCGACGAGACCGACGCGCTCGCCGGGCGCGATGCGGAGCGACAGGTCTTCATAGAGCAGAGGGAGGTTGCGGGCGTAGCGGAAGCAGACGTGATCGAAGATGATTTCGCCGCGCTGCACGCGGAGGGGGTGCGCGCCATCGTGGTCGACGATGCCCAGCGGGCGGTGGTGCAGCGAGACCATCTCCTCCATCTCGTTGACGCCGCGCTGGAAGTTAGCGACGTGCTGGCCGATCTCTCCGAGATAGGCGTGGACGAGGAAGTACGTTGTGAGAGCGAAGGCGACGTCCCCTGGAGTCGCCTTGCCCTGCCACCAGAGCAGCAGCGCGCAGAGAATGACAGCCAGGCGCAGCACCATCAGAACCAGCAGTTGCAGACCGCCAGTGCGGGTGCCGCGCATCCAGGTGAGCAGGGTGCGGCGGCACCAGCGGCGCAGAACGTGATCGATGCGTTGATCCTCGCGGTGCTCGGCGCCGAACGCTTTGACGACCGGATTGCAGGTGAGCGCGTCGGACATGGCGCCGGCGATGTTGGAGTCCTCGGCATTGGCCAGGCGGGCGGAGGGAGCGACGTAGCCGAGCGATAGCCAGACCGAAAGCGCGGCGTACACAACGGCTCCGAAGGCGACGATGGCGCCCATCAGAGGCCAGTGATAGCCAAGCAGAAGCGTGGCTCCGACGAGGACAAGCACCGCCGGGCCGAGCGCAAGCAGGATGGTGAAGTCCATCAGGTCGACCGCCCACATCCCGCGGGTGATACGGCGAACGCTGGAGCCGGAGAAGTTGTTTGCGTGCCAGTCCGTGGAGAAGCGCTGCACGCGCCAGAAGGCGTTGCAGGCGACACGAGGCATGAGCCGGACGGTGAGCTTGCTGATCGCGTAGAAGCTGAGATACCGGGCAACGACGAGGATCGCGCCCAGGACGGCCATCCAGAGCACATCCTTGAGGGCAACAAAGAGAGCATGGTCGCGCTGCGCGACGGGCAGCGCGAGCGCGTCGATCAGCCGGCCGGAGTAGAGCGGCAGAAGAAGGTCGGCTCCGGTAGCGGCAAAGATCGTAAGCACCACCGCAGCAACCTTTTTCTTCTCTTGCCACCAGTGATGCAACAGAAAAGCGAGGACGTCGCGTATAGCAGAACTGCGGGAATCAGCCATTCAAGAATCCTGGACGGACGCAGAGAGTCCGCGAACAAATGTGGACACGGAGCGGCAGTCAGATACTGCAGCCTAGGCGATGTCACCTCACGGAGAGTTGAAGATCGTGCAGATGCAGCCGAGCTGAATCTGCTAATCGAAGATGCTCACGGCAAGCTGAAGGATGCCGTAGGGAAGAGGGGGCAGGATTGTGCGCTGCAACTGACATAGGACGTTTTAGTGGGCATCATGGCCTCCTTTGCGGGTCGGTTCACTTGATCGCACTTCAACCTTGCGTTTTTTGACGCAGTCAGGACGGGCAGGTTATCGACTGGCGGCGAGAAGCGAGGAGTGGATCGCGGTGAGGGCCTCGTCGGCCGTGATGGAGAGGATGCACTTCTTTTGCTGCTCGATGCAGGTTTCGAGCCCGCAGCCGGCGCACTCGACGCGGTGGTACAGGATGCGGTGGCCGGAGCCGTAAGGGAACCACTGGCGCGGGAGGTTGCGCGCGGCGAAGATGGCCACGCACGGCGTGCCGACGGCAGCCGCGAGGTGCATGGGGCCGGAGTCGTGGCCGACGAAGAGGCGGGCGCGGGCGAAGGCGGCGGCGGACTCGCGTGGCGTGAGGCGGCCGCAGAGGTTGAGGACGGGACCTCCGCCGGAGGATTGCCAGTGAGCCGCGGCGAAGTTGGAGGCGTCGGACTCTTCCGGGCTGCCGGCGAGCAGAAGGGCGCGGTTGGGGAAGGCGCTCGCGACGCGAGTGAGGAGCTCGCGCCAGTTGTCGCGCCCCCAGTCCTTGGATTGCACCTTGGTGCCGACGCAGACGGCGAGGAGCTGGTGGCGCTGAGGGCTTCGGGGCCGATCGCGCGGGCGGCGGCGGCGTGCTCGTCTGGGGTGAGGTGGAGGTCCCAGGAGCCGGGTGAGTCGAGGTCCGCGTTGCCGAGTTCGCTGATGTTGCGGGCGAGGCGGGCGGCTTCGGGCTCGAGGTCGGCGTCGGGAGTGGCGGGAACCTCGCCGCCGAACAGGTTGAGCTGCGCGGCAGTGGTGAGGGGAACGCCGATCTGGTGGCGGATGCCGCAGAGGCGGAAGAATTTGGCGTCGCGGCGGGCGATCTCGAGCCCGCGGGCGCCGGTGAGATAGACGAGGACATCGGGCGCGAAGCGGCGGATGTCGAGGCCGAGACGGAGGAGCTCGCGGACGGAGCGCGTGCCGGTGGTGTAGCGCATGTAATCGTGGATGAGGCCGGTGTGCTCAAGCACGGCGGCGGCCGGCGGGGCCTTGGCGGCGACGGGCAGGTTGGTGAGGAGGCGGCGCTCGGCGTGCGGGAACGCACGGGCGATGAGGTGGAAGCAGGGAAGAGCGATGAGGGTGTCGCCGAGGCTGCCGAGGCGGTAGACGAGGACGCGGTTCACTGGCGGCATTCGTGTAAGTGTAGAGGCTAGAGGATAGAGGGTAGAGGATAGAGCGTCGATGTTGGTTATGCTTAGGGCTGGTTGATGGTGGATGCGGCACATATCGTGAAGCTTCAGTCGGAAGCGACGCGCCGGTGGCACGGCCCGGATGAGATGCCGGCCCCGGCGAGTGAGCTGGACGCTCTGATTGTGGAGCAGCATCGGGCGAACTTTGACCTATGGCACGAAGAGGACGAGGCCCGCGACCCGAAGGCGACTCCGGAGAAGATCGTGGCGATCAAGCGGGCGATCGATCGATTGAATCAAAGACGCAACGATCTAATGGAGCGGATCGACCGGAGGCTGCTGGAGGCGGCGGGCGAGCAACGCGCCGAGGCGCCGCTGCACTCTGAGACTCCGGGAATGATGATCGACCGGCTGTCGATCCTCGACCTGAAGCGGTTTCATACCGAGGAGGAGATTGTGCGCGCGGCAACGGACGAGCAGCATGCGCACCGCAACCATGAGCGGCTCGCCGTGTTGAATGAGCAGAGAGACGATCTCCGCGATGCGTTGGACGCGCTCTGGGCCGATGTGTCGGCTGGACGACGCCGGTTCAAGCTGTACCGGCAGATGAAGATGTATAACGATCCTGCGTTGAATCCGGTGCTTTACAGGGCCGAAGGATGGACGTGACGAGGAAACACGCTAGTATCGATTTGACCGCGATGGCCGCGGAAACGTATAACCAGCAAGCAAGCTTCCCAAATTGAAACCTAGGCTCCTCCCAAGCCCCCGACGTAACCAGAGAGCGCTATGGCCACGAAGTCGGCATCTACCGTTGCCCCGTCCAACAGTCCACACTCAGCCGGTTCTCAGTCAACCCGGAACGACGCGAAGTCGAGTAACCTGCGCCGCATGCCGCGCACGATTGCCGGCACGCAGGCCCCGGATGACGCTGCGCGGAAACAGACGCTCGCGATGTATGAAAGCGCGCTGAAGCTGATGCAGAGCGGGAAATATCGAGAAGGCGCACCAGGCCTTCACGCAGATGCTGCAGACGGCGCCGCAGGACCTGGCCGACCGCATCCGCGTGTACATCGCCGCCTGCATGTCGCAGATTGAGAAGGGCTCGACGAAGTTTGAGTCCAACGAAGAGCGATACGATTATGCGATCTCGCTGCTGAACCATGGGCAGTATGAGGACGCGCGGCAGCACTTCCAGCACATTCTGGCGCAGAACGGGTCAGCCGACTATGCGTTCTACGGATTGGCGCTGCTGGCCAGCATGACCGGCGATACGCAGGAGTGCATCGACAAGCTGCGTGAGGCCATCCGGCTGAATGGGCAGAACCGGCTGCAGGCCAGGGCGGACTCGGACTTTGAGTCGGTCGCCGAGGACCCGCGGTTTACGGAGCTGCTGTACCCCGAGGCGTAGAAGCAAGTTAGCAAGTGAGAAGTTAGGGTTAGGAAAGCCGGGGCGAGAGCCCCGGTTTCTTTTGGTGCATGCGTTGTCTTTCCTCACTCCTCACTCGCTAACTCCGGCGTTGTGGAAGCTGCATCCGCGTCTGCGCTTACACTTAAAGGACGCATGTCCGATCCTGTTCTTCCTCAGCTGCGTGTAGTGGCGATCGGTGGCGGCACGGGCCTCTCTACGTTGCTGTTGGGACTGAAGCGCTACGTTGCCACGCCTGGGTCGCCGACTGGTTTTGAGAGGCGCGGGGGTGTGCGCCGGCGGACGGGTGCGGCGCCGTGTCCGGATTCTCCCTGCCTGATCCGGGACCTCGCCGCGGTTGTGACGGTGACCGATGATGGTGGGTCTTCGGGGCGGCTGCGCGAAGACCTCCAGATGCTCCCGCCGGGCGACATTCGCAACTGCATGGTCGCGCTGAGTGAGGACGAGCACCTGCTCTCGCGGCTGTTTCAATATCGCTTCCAGCATGGGGATCTCCAGGGCCACAGCTTCGGGAACCTGTTCCTGGCCGCGCTGAATGGGATTTCGGGAGATTTTGCGCAGGCGGTGCAGACGTCGTCGCAGATTCTGGCGACGCGCGGGCATATCTATCCGGCGACCACCGCGAATGCGACTCTGACGGCCCAGATGGATGACGGCTCAGTGGTGCGGGGCGAGACGAACATCACTGCCTCGAAACGCTCCATCGTCGAGCTGATGCTGGATCCGGCCTCGGTGGACCCCGTACCGGAGACGCTGGAGGCGATTGCGCACGCGAACCTTATTACGCTGGGACCGGGGTCGTTATACACGTCCCTGATCACGAACCTGCTGGTGAAGGGGATTCCGGAGGCGATTGCGGCGTCGAAGGCGACGCGTGTGTATGTGTGCAACCTGATGACCCAGGCGAACGAGTCGCTGGGACTGACGGCGTCGCAGCACATTGAGAAGATTCTGAACCACTGCGGAGCGGCGCGTGGTCAACGGCTGTTCGACTATGCGCTGATCAACACGGCGCCCATCCGGCCGGAGACGCTGGAGCAGTACGCCCGTGAGGGGCAGGCGCCGATTGAGCCCGACCTGGATCGCGTCCGGGCGCTCGGGGTCGAGCCGGTGTCGGGCGGCTTCGTCCATGAGGGCGGGGTGCTGCGGCACGACTACGAGGCCGTCGCCCGGAAGCTGCTGGATCTGGCGCTGAAGAGCCGGCAATAAGTCGAAAAAGTCGCGCAGGCGGGTTGGGGATAGCGGCGTGAGGAGCGGCCCCTACGTTACGAAAGTGACTATGGGGCGGCCCGAAGCAGGCGTGCACCGTTGAGCAGGATAAGGGCCATTTTGCAGCCAAAACTGGCGATACAGTTTCGCCTTTGTGTTACTTAGGGTGCATTGACTGGCAAAAAAGGGGAACGTAGCCTCACGTTACCTGACAAGGCCATCCTGGGTCGTTTGCGGGAACTCCGGCTGGGGTGACGGATTTCACCCGGAATTTGAGGCTAAGGATGGACGGCCACAAGCCGGAGGTCATTGAAGAGCAGTCGCGCACGGAGAACCCCGAGGATGTAGCGGTTCTGTACTCGTGGGCGAACCTGCAGGGCGCTCGATACCGGGACTTCTCGGGTGCCCGGCGGGAGTCGCGCGCGCTGATGCGGCACCGTGCGGCGCAGGAGGCGAAGGATGCGGAGAGCCGGGCGCAGGCAGAGGCCGAGGCCGCAGCCGCGGCTGCAGAACGTGCGGCTCGGGAGGCAGAGGAGATTGCGCGGCTGCATGAGAAGGCTGCGCGAAAGGCAGCCGAGGCCAAACAGCGCCGGGACCTCGAGCTGGAGGAGGGTGCCCGCGCGCAGGCGATGCGGCAGGCGACCGAGCTGAGCCGCAAGGCCGCAGAGGAGCGCGTTCACGCAGCCAAGCGTGCAGAGGCTGCAGCGGCGGCCGACGCGGCGACCCGGCGCGAAGCAAGAGAGATTACGGATGCGAGGGCTTCAGCCGAGCGGCAGGCGCTGCGCTATGCCGAGGCCGAGATGCGCCGCCGCAAGCTGGCAGGGCCGCAGCCGGTGGCGAAGCTGCCCGGAGAGCTGACGGATCCGTATCAACACCAGCGCGAGCCGGATCAGCCGCCGCCAGAGAAGGTGTTTGCGTCATTGGTCACCCCTGAACAGGACATGCGTCCGGCGAGATTTCCAACGCGGGAAGGGCGCTTTCGCCTGCCGCCGATCGGAGAAGCCGACGATGCGGATGCGACCGGGTTTGTCGCGGACCCCATCACGGCGGCATTTGCCGTTACGGAATCGGAGCCGGTTGCTGAGCCGTACGGATCGCAACAGAACGCGAATCACGCCAATCACGCGAGTGACACGAAGGATGCGAACCGCGGGAGCGAGAGCGGAGCTTCGAAGCACGCGCAGGACCACAACCACACGAGCGCAGCGGTTGCGCATCCCGCCAGCGACGCCTGCGGAGCACGTGCATGTGCCGGACCTGCGTCCAGCGTGGCTTCAGGAAGAGGAGCGCCCAAAAGCTTCAGCCGAGGGGGTGTCCGATCCGGCCGTCCAAGACACGCTGCAGCGGTCGCGGGAGCGCGTGGCCTCGCGGTGGTTCGCGCTGCGCGAACTCTTCGATCAGGGCCTGCAGGAGCGGCGTCCGGAGGAGCGAAAAACCACGACCGGCGAGGTTCCGGTCCTGGCGGTATTCTCACTGGCCGGCGGCGTCGGCAAGACCAGCCTGGTGGCGACGCTGGGGCGTGCATTGGCGTCCAGCGGCGAGAAGGTCCTGCTGACCGATACCACCTCGCATGGGCTACTGCCGTTTTACTTTGGGGCGAGCGAGCTGAAGCCCGGAGTTGTGCGAACGTTTTCGCCGCCGGCAGGAAGCGCGGACGCGCCGATTCATCTGCTGAGCTTCGATCTGCTGGACAAGGGTGGCGATCTCGAGGCGCAGGAGTGGCTGGCCGAGGAGTTGACGCGGAACAGCCAGGGGATGCAGCGGCTTTTAGTCGACCTGACCCCTTCCGTTCCGTGGGTTTTGCGGAGACTGGCGCGCATGAACTCGATTGTGCTGGTGCCGATGAAGCCTGATATGAGCTCGGTGATCAGTTTGAACGTGGTGGAGAGGGTCTTTGCGGATGTGACCGACGGCACGGGAAAGCCTGTGCATCCGCGCTATGTGCTGAACGGATTTGATGCCTCGCAGCCGCTGCACCTGGATGTTCGCGAGGTGCTGCGCCAACAGCTCGGCGACCGTCTGCTGCCGTTCGTCATTCGCCGCTCGCCTGCGGTTTCCGAGGCGCTGGCGGAGGGCATGACGGTGATGGACTATTCGCCGGACGCGCCGGTGGCAGGCGATGTGCTGAATCTGGCCGCATGGTTGCGGACGCAGGCAGCGCCGGCGTCAGGCTTTAGAAAGGCGCGGTGGAGCGAGCAATGACGCGATCGCCTCTCTGGCGGGAGTTCGAGTCTAGTGATGCAATCCTTCCGCGGCTCCTGCGATTTCTGATTGTCGCGGGCGGGACACTGTTCCTGCTCGCGTCCGCGGCTGTCCCGCTGCCCTGGCCACAGCAGGCGATGCTGGGCGGTCTGCTGGTGCTCAGCGCGATGTGGCTGCACCGCGGCTCGGGGTCGTACCTGACGACGCTGATGCTGGTGGTGCTGTCGTGTTTTGCGACGGTGCGCTACGGCATCTGGCGCGTTCATGCGGTCGAGCGCTACTTCCGGTTTCATGACGCGACGTGGAGCAGGCTGGACGCGTTCTTCGTTTGCGTTGTGCTCGGCGCGGAGGTGTACGCGTTCTTCGCGCTGATCCTGGGCTACTTCCAGACACTATGGCCGTTGCGGCGCACGCCGGTGCCGCTGCCGGATGATCCGGAGAAGTGGCCCGAGGTCGACCTGCTGATTACGACGTACAACGAGCCGCTGCGGCTGGTGAAATACACGGCGCTGGCGGCGACGAACATCGACTGGCCCGAGGGCAAGCTGAACGTCTACCTGCTGGATGACGGCCGCCGCGAGGAGTTTCGCGATTTCGCGGAGCAGGCCGGCATCGGCTACATGACACGGGCCCATAACGAGAACGCCAAGGCGGGCAACATCAATGCGGCGCTGAAGCGGTTGAATGCGCCATTCGTCGCGATCTTCGACGCGGACCACGTGCCGACGCGCAGCTTCCTGCAACTCACGATGGGGTGGTTCGAGCGCGACGTGAACCTCGGGCTGCTGCAGACGCCGCAGCATTTCTACTCGCCCGATCCGTTTGAGCGGAACCTGGAGCAGTTCCGGCATATTCCGGCGGAGAACGAGCTCTTTTACGGCGTCGTGCAGGACGGCAACGACCTGTGGAACGCGACCTCGTTCTGCGGATCCTGCGCGGTGCTGCGCCGGAGAGCGCTGGACGAGATCGGCGGCATTGCAACGGAGACGGTGACCGAGGACGCGCACACCTCGATTCGTTTGCAGAAGGCCGGCTGGAGCACGGCGTACATCAACATCCCGCAGGCGGCGGGCCTTGCCACCGAGCGGCTGAGCGGGCACATTCGCCAGCGCGTGCGCTGGGCGCGCGGCATGACGCAGATTCTGCGGCTCGAAAATCCGCTCTTCGGGAGCGGGCTGAAGCTGTCGCAGCGGCTCTGTTATCTCAACTCCGCTGCCCATTTCCTGTTCGCGCTGCCGCGGCTGGTGTTTCTGATGGCGCCACTGATCTACCTGATCTACGGCGGCACCAACCTGCCCGGAACGTGGCAGGTGATCCTTGCCTACGCCGCGCCGCACCTGGTGATGTTGTACCTGACCCATCTGCGCATCCAGGGGAGGCATCGGCACTCCTTCTGGAATGAGATCTACGAGACGGTGCTGGCGCCATACGTTCTGCTGCCGACCATCGGGGCGTTTCTGTGGCCGCGGCGTCCGCGGTTCAACG
This sequence comes from uncultured Acidobacteriaceae bacterium, assembly GCA_963762465.1. Taxonomy (GTDB): domain Bacteria; phylum Acidobacteriota; class Terriglobia; order Terriglobales; family Acidobacteriaceae; genus Granulicella. The sequence goes on from CAVXKS010000006.1 coordinate 265,632, forward strand.
TGACGCCCAAAGGGCAGGTGCTTTACTCGAGCTTCTTCGACCGCCGCATTGCGCGGCCGTTTCTGCTGATGCTGTTTGTCAACTTCGTCGGGCTGCTGTGTGCGATTCCGAGGTTGCACCTCTTTCCCGCATCGAACGCGCCGGCATGGCAGGGGCGGCTGCTCAGCCTGCCGCACTACATGTATGACCCCCATCACCACGGTACGGTCGTGGTGAACGTCATCTGGACGCTGTTCAACGTGATGCTGCTGAGCGTCGCGACGGCCGTGGCGTGGGAGAACCAACAGCGGCGGCGAGCGGTGCGCGTGAATGTGGAGGTGCCGGCGGGCGTCGTCCTGCCGGACGGCAATGTGGTGCAGGGGCTGACCGGCGATCTCTCGAGCACAGGCGTGCGGCTGTGGACGGGCTCGCGCCTGAACGTGCGGCCGGATGACGCTGTGCGCATCGTGTTGCCGGTGCTGGATGGGGACGCCTCGCTGCCCGGAACGGTCGTGCGGGTCGAAGATGAATCGCTGCGCGTCCAGTTTGATGCGCTTTCACTGGCCGAGGATGAGGCGCTCACGATGGTGCTTTACTCGCGCGCCGATACCTGGCTGGGCTGGGATGACAGCCGGGAGCGTGATCATCCGGTGCGCAGCTTCGTGCGCATCGTTCGCCTTGCGTTCCGGGGGCTGCGGCAGACCATTCTTCCAGGCCGTCGTTCGCGTGAGGCCGCCCTGGTTACGAGCATCGTGCCGCTGCTGATCGCGGCAGTGTTGCTGCCCGCCTGGGCGCGAGCGACAGCGCAGGATGCGCAGACCACGACGGCGGCTGTGGTGGCTTCTACCAGCGCCAAACAGCCAGCGGAGCAGCCCAAGCCGGAAGCCGTCAACATAAAGACGGTGAAGCCGGAGCCGCCGAAGGCCAGCACGGCAAGTTCCTCGAAGAAGGTGGACGGTGATTCGGCACCCGCTCAGGATCGTTCGCCGGCGAAGCTCGTGACGGAAGCCAACGGCGCCGACAAGCCAGCGGTGTCACCGGCGACGACTGCGAAGACAGCGGCCCCGACGACAACCCCGAGCGCAGATTCGCAGACGTCCTCCGCGAAGGCTGGAACGGCACCGGCCACGCCGAAGCTGAGCAAGCCGGGCCATGCGACCGCAAAGACGATTGCGTCCGCTGTAACCGCGCTGACGGCCTCCGCGAAGGCTGTTCCGATCGCGCCACCAGCGCCCGCGCTGTCGCCGGTTCCGGCGCCCGTCGCTGCGGCTCCAACCACTCCCGTCATCAAGAGTGACCTGGCCGTCATGAAGTTTTATAGCGCGCGAGTCTTGCCGGGCTGGTGGCGCGCGAGCGGCCTGGCCGCGCAGTATCCGTGGGCGCTGCTGATCATCGTCGTGCTGCAAACGTTTTTGATCGCGGTTCTGCTGCGCGCGTCACTGCGGCGGCGCGCGCGCGAACGGCTGCTCGGCCACATCTGATCGCCGCGGCTCGGGCCGAATCAGCCCGTTAACCTGCACACTTTCAGAATCTCGTTGCGATACGGGCAGCTCAGGACAGCGGGCGAGCTGGTTCGCAGAATCACCCAGGTCACGCCGTATGGATCGAGGTGCGCGCGCAGCTCGGGCGTGGTCTGCTTATCGAGATCGAGCTGCGCGGTGAAGCCTGCGGCCCATTCCTCTGCAAGCCGCGGCGTGATGGCAGCCTCGCCGCCATCCTTGGAGAAGTCAGGAATGACGCTGCGCAGCGCGATGGCGCGGAAGGTCTGTGCGTCCTCGCCGCGCGTCGTGATGTAGTGCGCGTTTAGCGCGAAGAGCGCGTCCGGCGGCGTGTTGTCGCGGCACCAAAGAAACGCGCGCACCCACGCGTTGTGATTCTCGTGCAATCGCCAGGGCAGCTCAATGTGCGCGGATGCGGGGAACTGGTTCCGCTGCGATAGGAACATCGCGAGTGCGGCGATCGCCAGGACCGCGGCGGTCGCATACCGGGCGTACCGCCGCCAAAAAGGCGCTGACGCAAATCGCTCGAAAAGCTTCCTGCAGCCACGCCCCGAGCAGCAAAAGCATAACCATATAGATCACCAGAAAAGCACGCAGCGGCTGCAGACGCGCGACGATGTGAGCCTGATAGCTCTCGTGCGCGAAGATGAGCGCGACAGCCGCGGCGAAGCATCCGTAAAGAACTGCCGCGTTGCAGAGCATTGTTGCGGTTGCGTCGAGTCCGAGCGGGCTGCGGCGCAGCGCAAGCAGCACCAGCAGCGGCGCGATGAGCCCAACGAGTTCGTACCAGTGCCACTGCGAAAGGAACCAGTAATAGCGGCTGTTGGCGGCGAGCACAACCGCTGTGGACTCCGCCGGAGCGCGCGCCTGCAGAATCGCCGATATCGCAAAGACGAGCACTGCCAGAATGACGAGCACGAGAGCCTTGTGGCGAAAATGCAGAATGCGGAGCACGAGGATCAGACCGAGCGCATAGCCCGCCATCAGCGGATGGAAAGCTGCCGCAAGCGCAATCGCGGCCACGCACCCGGCGGCCGAGCGGCGCTTGATTCTCCAGTCGTCAAGCGCAAAACCGATGGCCCACAGCGAGAGCGCCGTTGAGAGGCTTCGCGCCGTGACATAAGGATCCATCAGGAGCAGGGAAGTACCCGCGATCGGCACGGTCCAGAGCGCCACGAGGGTGGCGATTCCGGCGAGCTGCGCGCGTTCCTTCTGCGTTACACGCCGAAGCAGCGCGCGCGCGCCGGTCAGCATCATCACGATGCTGAGCAGCTCTATTACCGGAAGAACTCCGAGCAGAGGAAGGTGCGTGAGGCGCGTGATGGAGGCGACTACCGGCGCGAACACCGAATAGTGCAGATGCTCGGATACGAACTCCGTGAAATGCGGGAAGAGCGAGCGGTTCAACGTGAGCTCAACGCCCGCGACGTACAGGCCGCCGTCCTCGGCAAGCGGATGGTATCCATGAACCAGCAGCGTGGCCAGGGTCAACACGGCCAGCAGAGCGCTCCAGCGGGTAGCGGACCATCGTCCGATCATGCTCTGCGGGCTGGGTGAAAATTCAGCCAAACCGTTGTTTCCTCCGCGCTGTTTCCTGGACGCGAATCCGCCCGGCGTTTGCAACACGCTGCTGTGCCAGATCGTCTCATTGCAAACGGTACAATGAAGAGGCGTATCAATGCTCGCTCAACCGACAACATCGCCGGGGAATCCTCGGCCCGCCACCCTGAGGACCTCGCGATGAGTCGTGAGCGTCGCCTCAATCTGCTGAAGATGGTGCCGGGGCTGCTGATCAGCGCCTTCTTTCTGTGGTGGACCTTCCGCGGCTTCGACATGAAGGATCTGGAGACCGTGCGCTTCGTCGCACCCTCATGGATCCTGGGCATCGTTCTCTTCAGCGTGGCCGGATACACCCTTCGTTGTGTGCGCTGGTGGTGGATGCTGCGCAGCGTAAAGGCGCGGTTCAGCGACTGCGCGCGCATCTTCATGACTTCACTCGCGGCGAACAACATCCTTCCGCTGCGCATCGGGGATGTGATGCGCATCTTCACCTACGCGCCGGACGTGAACGCAACGCCATCAATCGTCTTGAGCACAGTGATCCTTGAAAAGCTGCTGGACGTCTTCAGCCTCGCGGCGCTGTTTGTGATCACCATGCACGGCGGGCGCAAAGTTTCGCCAAAGCTTGCCGGCGGCGCAGAGGTCGGGCTCGCCATCTCCGCAGTCGCCCTGCTTATCCTTGTCTTTGGCGCGCACACGCTTCAGGGCCCGCTGCGCTCGTTCGCGGCGAAGAGCCACAATAAAATCGTCAAAAAGATCGAGCACTGGCTGCTTCTTGCTATGGAGTGCATCGAGCACATCGGCATCGGCGGCACGTTGCTGCTGTTCGTCTTCAGCTTCATCGCCTGGGGTCTTGAGGGCATGATCTATCTCTCGGCGGCAAAGCTCGTCGCCTTGAAGACCGATGTCCTCGGACCGTGGCAGGCCGTCTCCCAGGCAAACCTCTCGTTTTTGATTCCGAGTTCGCCGGGAGGCATCGGGCCCTTCGAGTGGGCCTGCAAGGACGCGCTGGTTCGCCATGGTGCACATCCAACTGCAGCGGGACTTTTCGGGCTCCTGATTCACGCCTGGCTGTTCATCTCGATCACCGCTGTCGGCGGCGGCCTGTTCCTCGTGCATCGCCTGCACCGCGCGCGGCGAATGCCGCTGGGCGAGGAACTGGACACGTTGCCCGCCCACCTGCCGTAAACGATCACCGATCAAGAAAATAGAGAACGTCTTTCGATATGTACAGGATTCTGCAGCAGACCATCCAAGCGCGCATCCAGGCGCTGTTGAGCGAGCGCTACGGCGTGGAACTCCAACAGCTCGCGGTCGAGCTGCCGCCGAATCTCGAGTTTGGCGAGATGGCGCTGCCTGTGGCGTTCGAGCTGGCCAAGCGGCTCAAGAAGGCTCCGCGCGCCATCGCGCAGGAGCTGCAACCCGAGTTGGCCAGGATCGCCGGCGTTGCCAGCGTGGAGATTGCCGGCGCGGGCTATCTGAACGTAAAGCTCGACCGCGCGACAACCGCGCAACGAATTGCGCGAGATGAGCATGCCAGGATCGGGGGCGAAGGCTTTCGCCTGATCGAGCACACAAGCATCAATCCAAACAAGGCGGCGCACGTCGGGCATCTGCGCAACGCAATCCTCGGCGACAGCTTCGCGCGCATGGTACGTCCTGACGACTACAAGCCCGGCTACGCAACCGGCGTGCAGAACTACATCGACAACACGGGCGTGCAGGTGGCGGACATTGTCGTCGCTGTCACGACGCTGCAGGGCATGGACCTCAATGCGGTGCGCGGCTGGGTGACGGAGCTGCTCGAGACAAACAGGCGGCTCGACTACGTCTGCTGGGACCTCTACGCGCAGGTGTCGCAGTGGTACGAGGCCGATCCGAAGGAAGCTGCGAAGCGCAAACAGCTTCGGCTGGACACGTTGCATGCGATTGAAGCCGGCGGCAACGACACCGCGCAGATTGCGGAGATCATCGCAACTGGCGTTCTGCGCCGCCATCTCGAAACAATGGAGCGGCTCGGCATCGAATACGACTTCCTCCCACGCGAGAGCGAGATCCTGCACCTGCACTTCTGGGAGGCCGCTCGCGCGCTGATGGTCGAACGCGGCGTTCTCTACAAGGAGACGGCCGGAAAGAACGCAGGCTGCTGGGTGATGCGCAGAGCGGGTGCTCAATCGCTCGCAACGGGCGAAGTAGACGAGGACGCGAAGATCATCGTCCGGTCCAACGGAACCGTAACGTACGTCGGCAAGGACATCGCGTATCACCTCTGGAAGTTCGGTATGCTCGGTCGCGACTTTGGCTACGCGCGGTTCCGCGAATATCCGACCCACACCTGCTGGGTGTCGTCGATCGACGGCGAGGATCCGCATCCGAGCTTCGGCCACGCTGACGCAATCTATAACGTCATCGACTCGCGCCAGGACGACCCGCAGACGCAGGTGAAGGAGGCGCTGCGCGCGCTCGGATACGAGGAGCAGGCTGCGCGCTACACGCACGTCAACTACGCGTTCGTAGGTCTCACGGCTCGCACCGCACAGGAGCTCGGCTACGTGCTCAGCGATGAAGACAAAAACCGTGGCTTCATTGAGGTGAGCGGGCGCAAGGGCTTCGGCGTGAAGGCGGATGATCTGATCGATCGCATCATCACCGCGGCGCGGGCGGAGGTCGATGCACGTCATCCTGAGCTCGACGACCCAGAGCGGGCGGAGATTGCGAACGCGATCGGCGTCGGCGCTCTGCGCTATTTCATGCTGCGCTTCACACGCAGCACGGTGATCGCGTTTGATTTTCGCGACGCTCTCAGCTTCGAGGGCGAAACCGGACCCTACGCACAGTACGCTGCCGTGCGTGCGGCGAACATCTTCCGCAAGGGCGAGGCGGACGAAGCTGCGGTGTTGAAAGAGTTTGCCGCGCTGGATGCCAAAGTGCTCGCACCACTGCTCGACGGTGAAGAGGGCACAAGCATCTGGGAGGTGTGGCTCGCAGCGTCGCGTGTTTCGCTGGTGCTGGAGCAGGCGATTGCCGCTGCGGAACCTGCGGTGCTCGCAAAGTATGCGTTCACGCTGGCGCAGGCGTTCAGCAACTTCTATCACAAGCATCGCGTGCTCACGGAAAGTGATCCGATACGAAAAACTCTGCTCTTCGCCACCGCGGCTGTAGCGCGGCGTGAGATTACGCGCGTGCTCGGCTGGCTGGGTATCAGCGTTCCAGTTGCGATGTAGAGCGGGATGCGGGCATCAGCAGCCGCAGCGCGTTCGGTATGAGATCGACTTGCATCGGCGTGGTGCCGATCCATTCACCATCGGCCTGCACATGGATCCGGTGCCCGGCAGCGGAGCAGGCGAAGCTCGCGACCGACAGGTGCTTTGTGTAGGGATTCCAGCGGTGCGTGCGTGTCCAGCTCGTCGCAAACCACGCGGGCAGCGTGAACTGGTGAGGCGGCTGGGTAAGCGTGAGCTGCAACGTTTCGTCCGCCGGTGAAGCGCCCCGGATCAAGGGACTGAACAATCCGCCGAGGTCGCCCACTCGGATCGCCATCGCGCTGACAGCTTCGCGTTCCAGCGATGTGCCATCGGCGAATTCGGCGTTCACATGAAATCCCGCAAAGCGCTCGCTCATGAACAGCCGCGCAGCGCGCATGTAGTACATCGCCCGTCCCAGGCGGCGTTTGCCTTTCGCCAGCATGCGATAGACGAGCATCCCATCAGGCCCCGCGCCGGCCATCACGACGAAATAGTGGGAGCGCTGGCCACCGGGTGTGTCGCAGGTGACGCGGCCCAATGGGATCAAACGCGGCTCAAAACCAAGCTGCTGCCGCATCGCCTCGGCAGCGTCGAAAGACAGCCTCAGGTGACGCGCGAGCGCGTTCGCACTTCCGAGCGGAATGACACCGACAGTGGCAGAAGGGTGATGCGCGAGTCCCTGCACAACTTCGTGCAGCGTGCCGTCACCACCACACGCGAAGACAAGCTGGACGCCGCTCGCGACGGCGCCCGCGGCCTGCACGGCTGCCGTGCCGGGGCCGAGTGTCGCAACAATTTCCGCGTCGATGCCTTTGTCGCGCAGCACATTTGCCGCGCGTTCGAGCGCAGCCACCCGCGAGTGTCCGCCTCGGCCGGCGTTCGGATTGAAGAGCAAGGCCGCACGCGACATGCGCTCAGATTACAGCGCGATGCCGCATGCGGTCTGTGAGAACGATCTGCGATCCGCCGGCTATGCCACCCGCCGACGCCGGCCGAACCGCGCCAGCGCAGCCAGTCCCGTGCCGAGCAGCGCCAGGCTCGACGGCTCAGGGGTGGCGGCGACGGTGCCAGGGGTGAACGTGACGTTGTCGATCGCGAAGTCCCAGTTAGCCTGGTTCGCGGAAGAGATTGTGACCGAGGTGATGCCGCTCCCAGCCAGAGAGAAGGTCTGCTGCGAGTCTGCTCCTATAGCATCCGAACTGGAGTCGCCCACGTTGTCCGCCACGGTAAACGTGTCAGCAACGAGGTTGGTGACCAGGATGCTGAATCCGCTGACCGGCGACGAAAATGTGATATGGAGCGGATCCGTATAGCCTCCAGCTAAACTTGCGGTTGCATAGACGCCAGTTTGATCCGGGCTAGCGCCGCTCTCCGCCTTGATCAGCTGTCCGCCGGTAAACGTGGCGTTACCGATGGTGAGCGGCGAGTTAACAGTTCCGTTGAAAAAACTAGACGCACCTGATGCCTGAGCGTCAAAATTTACAACATCTGCGTGAGCGGCGAGCGTGCAACTGAGAGTGACTGCACACAAACTAATGGCATAGCGTACGGACAGCATAAGACACCCCTCTTTGCTGAAGCACGATTCCTTTTGGATTGGTGAACCTTACAACCCTTCCACCCGCCGCGCTTGACGTCAAGATGAGAAAAATTGCAGAGGGCCTGGGAAACTAGTTTCCCAAGCCGTTGTGACCTGTGTAGTGCGGCCGCACCCGCTAACGTTGCGCACGCAAACACCGTTCAGTGCGTTAGCGTCCGTGCGGAGCCTCGCCGCTGGCAGCCGGCGGAGGTCCGCTCGGGCGCTCATGTGGCTTCGGCACGAAAGGCATCGGCTTAGGCATGCCCTGGTGGCACGTCCCGCATGTCACGGAGCTCTCCGCCTTCGGATCGGTCAGTTGGGTCAGGTATTCCGAATTGATCGTGCTGGTCATCCGCATCATTACGCGAGCACGATCCTTCGTCGGATTTGCGTCCGAGGCGAAGTTCAGACGGCCGGTGGCCGGGTCCTTCGCGTGGCAGTAACTGCATTCGACTCCCAGGTCACCTTCGAACTGCCGCATGATCGCGATGACCTGCGGACCGGTCATGTCCTTCGGCAGCACCTTGAGGTTCGTCGGTTGCGGAATAGCCCGCCTTTGACCCGGTGCGGGCGCGGCGCCAGGTTGCTGGGCAGGGGCGGCACTGGGCTGCTGCGCCAAAACGGCGGAGCCGGCCAGAAAACAGCCGGCGACGAAGACATACAGAGATCGACTGAGCATGAGCGTTCCTTTATCTCTCACCATCGAATGACTCTTGTGCGCAGTCTAGCAAACCGGTCAAGAAGGGTCGCGAAAGAATTACTTTGCGTAGCTTCGAGCCCACTCGGTGATGCTGCGTACCCCGACGCCGCTCGGGCCCTTGGATTGCCACGGCTTCTGCTCGTCGACCCACGCAGTTCCGGCGATGTCGAGGTGAATCCACGGCGTGTCGCCGGCAAACTCCTTCAGGAACATCGCGCCTGCGATCGCACCGCCGTGGCGTGATCCGCCGGTGTTCATGATGTCGGCAATCGAGCTCTTGATCTGCTCGCGGTAGTCATCCGTGCAGGGCATTTGCCAGAACTTTTCGCCCGCTGTCGGAGCGACGTCGAGGAAGCGCCGCGCCGTCTCGTCGTCATTCGTGAACAGCCCGGCGTTGAGCTGGCCGAGTGCGATTCCAATGGCTCCGGTCAGCGTCGCTGCATTGATTAGCCGCGTCGCGCCGAGCGTCTTGGCGTAATGCAGGCCATCGGCCAGCACCAGCCGCCCCTCGGCGTCGGTGTTCAGCACCTCGATCGTCTTGCCCGACATCGCCGTGAGCACGTCGCCGGGCTTGTAGGCACGGCCCGAGGGCATGTTCTCGCACGAGCAGATCACGCAGATGACGCGTACCGCCGGTTTAAGCAGCGCGATCGCGCGCATCGCACCCAGCATCGCGGCGGCGCCGGCCATGTCGTACTTCATCTTGTCCATGTTGTCGGCGGGCTTGATCGAGATGCCGCCGGTATCAAAAGTGATGCCCTTGCCCACCAGGCCGAGCACCGGAGTGTCCGGCGCCGGAGCAGTTGCGGGTTCGTAGCGGATCACGATGAGGGCGGGCGGCTCATACGATCCCTGCGCGACGCCGAGGAAGGCGCCCATCTTCAATTCCTTCAGCTTGTCCGTCGAGTGCACCTCGCACGGCAGCCCCAGGTCCTTCGCCATCGCAGCCGCGCGCCGGCCGAGTTCGGTCGGCGTAAGCACGTTGCCTGGCTCGTTCACCAGCGAGCGCGTGAAGTTCTGGCTCTCGCCAAGCACGACGCCCTCATCCCACCCTCGCTGCGCATCCTTCCGCGTCTCGTCATCGGCGTTCGGCAGCAGCACCGTCATACTGCTGATGCTGAGGTCCTTGCGGTCGCTGCGATAGGTGTCAATGTCGAAATCGGCGACGATCGCGCCCTCTGCAAGCGCCCGTGCCGCGAGAAAGCAGGGCAGGGCATCGATGTGTTCATCGGCGATCGCGCGATCCTCGGGAAAAGCAATGGCCACATCGCGAAGCGCGCGCGGCCGCGCCAGCCGGATCGCGGTTCCGGCCGCCTTGCGAACCTCATTCGCTGTCAGCGAGTTCGCCTTTCCAAGGCCGATGATCAACAGCCGCTCGGCCTTCACTCCATCAGGACGGCGGAGGATCAGCGTTTCGGCAAGCGATCCCTTGAACTCACCTGACGCAAACCACGGGGCCACACTCGCCGCGAGTGCGTCCGAGGTCGTCAGCAGGGCAGGAGAGCCGGGTTCATCCTTTCCGGTGGCGATGTCCACGGCAAAGGCGACGAGCAGAGGCGTAGCAAAGCCCGAGGGGTCCTGAAAGAGCAGCTTGGAGGTCATGTACTCTCATCGTACCCTGACCCGTATGTGGACTTCTTAACGCCGCTGGCTGCGTGCAATCGCGGCGCGCGTTTCCTTGTCGGCCTCGCGCTTCCGTTCCGTCTCGCGCTTGTCCCACTGCTGCTTTCCGGTCGCGACCGCCAGCTCGCACTTGACGCGGCCGTTGCGGAAGTACAACCGCACCGGGATCAGCGTTGTGCCTTTGCCCTGAGTCGCGGCGTTCAGCTTTTCGATCTCGCGCTTATGCAGCAGGAGCTTCCGGGTGCGCAGGCTCTCGTGGTTCATCGCGTTCCCATGCGAGAACGGGCCGATATGCGCGTTCAGCAGAAACGCCTCTCCGTCCTTTAGCAGACCATAGGCGTCTTTCAGGTTCGCCTTGCCTTCGCGGATCGACTTCACCTCGGTCCCGCGCAGCGCCACGCCGCACTCGTAGCGGTCGCCCAGAAAGTAGTTGAAGCTCGCCGAGCGGTTGAAGGCGGCGTCGCGTTGGCCCGCAGCGACGGGGTCGCGGTCCTTCGGCTTGCCGCTGGGCTTGGCCGTCGTGGTGGGCGTCGTCGGGTTGGAGAGCGAGCGAGGCATGGGCGAAAGTTCGATGCTACCAAAGCGCCAAGGATGCGCCGCCGCCGCCTCGCGTCGAGCGCTCCAGCTATGCAAAAAATTAGTGCCCGCATGGAAAGATCGCGCCTACAGCCAAAGGTGTAGCGCTGACGCAGAAGGATTAACCCGGAACGTATGACTTCACGGGTGGGAACCCGTCCAATGCGATAAGGCAACGCTCACACGTGATTACGAACCCTCCTGAAGACCATTTTGAGCCGGGCTCGGGGCCCGCAAGTCCGCACGCCAGCACCTCGCCGCGCACTGTTCGGCGTGAGCAGTCGGCCGCGCGGCCGATGGTAGTATGGAGCGAGCCCGAACATCCGCTCGAAAGCGCACCAGACTCACCCCGGAAGCGCACTGTGCGCCGCTCCGGAGGCTTCCTCCGGCGGCGTTCCGAGCCCACAGTGCGGGATTTACGGGAGCGGGTTACAGGAATGAAACGACGCGAGATCGGCCGGTTGCCTAGCGCGCTCTCAGCCAGTTTGACCAGGGGCGTGAGCGTGCTGTCCCTGCTGCTTGTCGCCCTCCTGTTCGCCGCTCCGCTTCATGCACAGTCCGCGAGCACATGGAACAAGCGCGGCGAAAGCGCCGAGGCCCGCGAGGACTACGACGCCGCCTTCGAGGCCTATCGCCAGGCGTGGCTCAAAAAGCCCAGGGACATGCGCTATAAGGAGCGCTATGAGCGGCTGCGCTTTGAGGCGGCCAATCAGCACGTCGACCGCGGCCGCGTTCTCCGTCAGGCCGGCGACGTTGGCGGCGCCATCAACGAGTTCGCGCGCGCTCTCCAGATCGATCCCGGCAACCAGGCCGGGGCGCAGGAACTCGAGCTCACCCAGAAGCCGGGCGCCGGCGCTCCCGCCCCGCAGCCGGCAACCTCCGGCCCGTCCTCCACGCCGGCGGGCATCAATAACAAGGCGCTCTCCAACGCCGGTCCCGAAGCGCAGGTGCTGATTCCGGGGGTTGACGAGGAGACGCCGCATCAGCGCGAAGTGCGGCACGAGATCGACTCCCTCGGCGGCCCTCCGCAGTTGCAGCCGGTCTCCAACGACCCCATCACGCTGCACATGGTCGAGGACACGAAGAATATTTACCAGGCGATCGGCAAGGCTGCAGGCCTGAACGTCATCTTCGATCCCAAGTACAACTCAACCCGCATTCCGATCGACCTCACCAATATCTCGTTGTTTGACGCGCTGCGCATCGTCGGCATTGAGAGCAAGACCTTCTGGAGGCCGGTCACTCCGAACACCATTTACGTTGCCGAGGACAACATCAACAATCGCAACGAAGACACTGACCAGGCGGTGCAGACGTTCTATCTCACCAACGCCTCGCAGCAGAACGACGCGAACGAGATCCTCATCGCACTGCGCAATCTGCTCGATCAGCGCGCAAAGCTTTATGTCGTTGCGAGCCAGAACGCGATTGTCATCAAAGCCTCTCCGGATGAGCTTGTGCTGGCCGAAAAGATCATCAATGACCTCGACCGCACAAAGTCGGAGGTCGTCATCGACGTCGCCGTACTTGAGGTGAGCCGCCAGAAGGAGCGCAACCTCGGGATCACGCTGCCCACCAGTTTCGGCATCGCGCCGCAGGCCAGCAACGCGAACGCGACATCAACCACAGGCACAGGCACCGGTACGGGAACTGGAACGGGTACTGGAACCGGCACCGGGACTGGGACCGGGACGAACACGACCAACCTCACGCTGAACACGCTCGGCAACCTCAACGCGACGAACTTCGCCGTGGCGGTATCGGGTGGCACGGTGAACGCGCTGCTCTCCGACAGCGACACGCGCGTCCTGCAGAACCCGCGGATTCGCGCCACGGATGGCCAGCGCGCGATTCTGAAGATCGGCTCGAAATATCCGGTGGCCACCGGCTCCTATAACGCGGGTGTTTCGGCCGGCATTGCCAGCCTTGGCGTGCAGACGCAATTCCAGTACATCGACGTCGGCGTGAACATCGACATTACGCCGACAGTGCACTACGACCGTGAGGTTTCGCTGAAGCTGAAGGTGGAGGTCTCGAGCACCAACGGCAGCGTGAACCTCGAAGGCGGCGTGACGGAGCCGATCATCTCGCAGCGTTCGGCGGAACAAGTCATTCAGCTCAAGGACGGCGAACCGAGCCTGCTCGCGGGCATCCTCACCAACCAGGACTCCAAGAACGTGAACGGAACGCCGGGTCTCGGCGAGCTTCCGATCCTGAAGTATTTCTTCTCCAGCCAGGACAAGGTTCAGCAGTCCGATGAGATCGTCTTCCTGATCATCCCGCACATCGTCCGCGACTCGCTCCTTACGGACGAGAACACGCGCGCCGTCTACACAGGTACAGGGCAGAATGTCGAGTTGATCCGCCATGGCTCCGAGGCTGGCGGCGGAGCGCTGCAGCCCACCGCTGCATACAATCCGGCTCCCGCCTCGACGACGACGGCCGCCAATGCTGCCGCGGCCATGATTCCGAGCATTGCAGCCGCGGGGCAGCCGTTGCCGCAGCCGGCACCCGGCACTGCACCGGCCCCGGCGACCATCCCGCCGGGCACTGCCGTGACGCCGCTGAACCTGGCCGTTGTCTCGCCCGGGCAGGCGCAGGTCGGTTCCACCTTCCAGGTGACGGTCCGTGCCAACAACGCGCGCGATCTGTTCAGCGTGCCGATACAGATGCAGTTCGATCCCAGGGTGCTGTCGCTGGTCGGTGTGGATGCGGGCGATCTGCTCGGCCGTGACGGACAGGCCGTTGCACTCGTCCATCGCGATGAGGGGAATGGAGCGGTGACCATCTCGACGAGCCGTCCGCCGAATACGGCCGGCATCACGGGTGACGGTCCGCTGTGCGTGCTCACCTTCAAGGCGGTGGCGCCGGGCAACTCGTCGCTCGCGCTCGTGCGGATGGGCGCACGCGACAGTCATCAGAACAGCCTGCCGGTGACCGGTGGCCAGGCGATGGTGCGGGTCACGGATAACGCTGCGGCGCCCCGGCAGTGAGGGCTTGAGCCATGGAAAGCCTGCAACAGCGCGTTCGGCGAGTGAACGAGCGGCGGCTGGTCTCCGCTCAGGCCGCAGTTACGCACGAAGCCGGTGTGACACGCGAAGGCGGAGTAACTTTAGTCGAGCTCATCATCGTTGTGGCGATCCTTGCGATCCTCGCGACGGCAGCGCTTCCCGTGGCGCGATTCGAGGTGAAGCGCCGCAAGGAGAAAGAGCTGCGCCGCGACCTTTGGGAGATGCGCGCCGCGATCGACGCCTACAAGGACGCTGCCGATAAGGGCGGCATCCAGACCAAGGCCGACTCGAACAACTACCCGCCGGATCTGCAGACGCTGGTGGACGGCGTCGACATCCAGGACCACAAGGTCCGCTTCCTGCGCGCCATCCCGGTCGACCCGATGACGAATTCGAACGATTGGGGCCTGCGGTCCAACCAGGACGACCCTGACTCGGACAGCTTCGGCGGGCAGAACGTCTACGATGTCTACACCAAGAGCCAGGGAACGGCGCTGGACGGGACGAAATACGACACATGGTGAGCACGGCAAAAACCCGGACGAGCCCGAGCGACGCAAAGCGCGCCCGCGGCTTCACGCTGATTGAGCTGCTGATCGTGATGGCCATCATCGCCACGCTCGCCTCGATCGCTATTCCCAGCTTTATCAACGCGGTAAAGCATGCCCGCGAGGCTGTCCTGCGTGAAGATCTGCACACCATGCGGCAGGCGATCGACAGCTATACGGTCGACAAGGAGAAGGCGCCCCAGTCGCTGGACGATCTTGTGCAGGCCGGGTATCTGAAGCACATTCCGGTGGACCCGATGACCGGCAGCTCCGACACGTGGATGCCGGACAGCTCCGACACGCTGATGGACATCGACGAGACCGCGGGCGGGATTAATAACGTCCACTCGGGCTCGCAGGGTACCGCGACCGACGGTTCCACTTACAACACCTGGTGAGGCGGTGAATAGTGAGTAGTGAATAGTGAATAAGACAACAGCAAAGGCCAATCGCTGCCCGAACCCGGCTGCCTCCTTAGCTTTATTCACTGTTCACTTCTCACTACTCACTGCCATTCACCCTCCGAAACCAAAGAACAGCAAACACGTCTACAATGTGGAAGAGTGCTGTGCCAGAAGGGCAGGGCCTCCGGCCTCCGGGAGTTTGCCATGCGCGTCCCCATCGTTCTCGCCTTCGCGGGTCTCTCCGCGACCCTCGTCTTTGCACAGCAGCCCACACCGGCGACTCCCACGGGAGCCAACACGCCCACGGTGACGCAGATTCCGCCGGCGCAAACGCCCGCGGCACAGTCGCCGAATACGCCAGGCACATCTGCGCCGAGCAGCACGACCGCGACGCCTGCCGCGCAACCGGAGCAGACTGCGGCGGCAACCGCGAGCACAACCGCGCCTGCTCAAAGTGCGGACGACAAGGACCAGACGGCGGACAATGGGAAGGGCAAGGCCGCCAAGCCCGGCAAGAAGGGCAAGGTCAAGGCCGAGCAAGCACCTGAGGATGCGAAGGCGGACTCGATCCCGAATCCCGGCGAGGAGCTGGATCCGCACATCAAGAAGGGCAGCGAAGAAGATGTGAACGCAGTCGGCCAGCGCAACATCGGCGGACGAGGGCTCGGCAACTGGTACTCGACGAACTGGGAGATTGGGACAGGCAAGCAGTACTCGATGGAGGTCGAGAAGTCATCGCATCTCGTGACGGATCCGGTTGTCGTGGAGTACATCAACCGCATCGGGCAGAACATCGTGAAGAACTCGGATGCGAAGGTGCCGTTCACGATCAAGGTACTGGACACGGACGAGATCAACGCGATGGCGCTGCCGGGCGGATTCTTCTACGTGAACTCGGGGCTGATCCTCGCGTGCGACTCGGAAGACGAGCTCGCGGGCGTGATGGCGCACGAGATCTCGCATGTTGCGGCGCACCATGCGGCGCGCGAGATGACCAAGCTGAATTACATGCAGCTCGGACAGATTCCGCTGATCATCTTCACGCAGGGCACGTGGACCGGGTATGGCATCTACGAGGCGTCGCAGCTCGCCATACCGCTGACCTTCCTGCAGTTCTCGCGCGAGTACGAGGCGGAGGCGGACTTTCTTGGCATTCAGTACATGTACAAGGCGGGGTACGATCCGCAGGGCATGGTGAGCATCTTTGAGAAGCTGTCCGCGCTCGAGAAGCACAAGCCCGGCGCGCTTTCGAAGGCGTTCAGCGACCATCCGGCCACGCCGGACCGCATCGCGGCGGTCGAGAACGAGATTGCGACGATCCTGCCAGCGGAGCCGCAGTACATGGTGACCAGCTCGGAGTTCGACCAGGTGAAGGCGCGGCTGGCGCGCATCCAGAACAAGCGCGGCCTGAACGACAAGAAGGACAACTCCAAGCCGACGCTGCGGCGTGTGGGCGGAAGCAACAACGATCCGAACGCGCCGAACAATCCGAGCACGTCCACCGACGACCGGCCGACGCTGGGGCGGAGAGACTAGCAGTAGAGATCAGAAATCAGGTTGGGCGAATATCGCGAGGGAGGGGGTACCCCCTCCCCGTACTTTTTGTGGAAAGTCTTCGGAACAGGGGCGTTAGGTCTGGACCTTGCGGGTGGCCCAGGGCGGTTTGTGCGATCCGCTGTGAGCTGCGAGCTGTCAGCTTCGAACTCTCTGGTTTGAGAGAATGGAGGTATGGCAGAGAAGACGTACACGACTGGATATACCGACGACCATGCGAAGTCGGGTTTGGATGTTGAGTTTCCCGCGATTGAGACCTGGCGGAATCAGTTTGCGAAGTATGAGATTTTGATCGACGACCCGGAGTTTACGAGCGTGTGCCCGAAGACCGGGTTGCCGGATTTTGGCACGCTGCTGATCCGGTACATGCCGCGCGAGAAGTGCCTGGAGCTGAAGTCGCTGAAAGAGTACCTGTTCACGTACCGCAATCTGGGAATCTTTCAGGAGAACATTGTGAACCAGGTGTTGGACGACGTTGTAAAAGCCACCGACCCGATATGGGCAGAGGTGAAAGGCGATTTCCGCCCCAGAGGTGGAATTTCCACGATCGTGACTGCTCGCTATCCCCGGACCGAAGAGATGAGGATTGGTGACGTTGCCGGGTCCAAGCTGCAGGAGAGGTAACTCGCCACGCTGATCTCTTCGTTCCTGGGCCTGCTGCATGTGGTGCTGGAGTTCCCCCTGAACTGGCATACGCTGCGCTTTGTGGCGGGCGAGCATGGAGTTGCGCCGGTGAGACGGCGGGTGCTGGCGCGGCTTGGGACGGGTGCGGAGCCGGCGCGGGTGCCGTTCGCGGACGGTCCGGCAGGCTGGCCTCCCGGCTGGCTTGCAGGTTATTGAGGACGTTGGCTGAGGGCTCCGCAGGGGTGAGGCTTTCGCGTGCGACGGGGCGGGTAGCGGCCCAGTAGCCTTCATCTTCATCATCACCGAGTTCGAGAAGCAGGCGTTGGGCGGAGCCCATGGGTTCGTCGTGGCCGAGTTCGGCTTCCGGGGCGAGCGGGCCGTAGGTGGGGTCGTGGATGATTTCGGCCACTGGTTCTGAGGCCCTGGGTTTGGGGTCGGACTTCGGAAGGTTAATGCTGGCGGTCTGGAGACCGTAGAGCAGGATTCCGGCGCGGCGGTGGTCGAGGGTGCCCGCGGCGAGGCGCTGGATGATCAGGCCGATGGAGAGCTGGATGGAGGAGCGGTCCTCGGGCAGGGGGAGGACGAGGGGCTCTTCTGAGCCGAGCCGGGTTCGGGTCTGGATGGCGGCTCCGCGGGTGGTGTGGTGGTAGTAGCAGAAGTCCTGGCTGCGGAGGACGGGGCTGCCGCAGCGGCGGCCGTCGGTGAAGATGTGGCGGCACTGGAGACGGGTCGGCTCGGTGGTCTGGATGCTCATTTTTGACCTTTCGGGTTAAATGCGAAAGCCCGGCGGGCGCCGGGCTTTTCGAGAACTTTACTCTATAAGGTTAGTATAGCGTGCCTGTCAAGGGGGTCCCTGGTTAACCAGCCAGCTTTGTTCGAGTTGTAGACGAAAGGCAATTCACTGATTTAGGTTTGAGGCTGCTGAAAGGCAAAAAGTCCCCCTTCCGAGGGCTGAAGCAGGACAGAATTTACGCGGCTGATCCGACGAGTTCCGGCTCGACCTCTTGCTCGGCTTCGTGCTGAACCTTCGGAGCGACAGATTTCGATTCTTTGCGGATGTCGATGCTTCCGTTCAGGTGAGCACCGTCTTCGATCGAGATACGGGAGGTCACGACGTCTCCGCAGAGGGAACCGTCACGACGGACCTGGACGTGATCGGATGCGCAACAGCTGCCGGTTACCACACCCTGCAGGACGATGTCCTGGGCTGTGATGGTGGCAGAGACTCGACCGCTGGATCCCACGGTGACGCGATCGTCAGGGAGGGAGATCGAGCCCTCGATGTGGCCTTCTATCTGGAGCGATTCTGCGCCGGTGATCTCACCTTTGATGGAGATGGTCTTGCCGATCATGCTTGAGGAGCTGACGGCAGAGGCGGAGGATTGGGGAAAATTTCCGGGCTGGCGAACCGGATTGGGGATTGAAGTATCGACGCGCTGATCTGGCATGAGAACCTCGAGGGCTTGTGCGAGTGGGGATTTGAGAACTGCTCAGACCGCTACGTTAGGCGGCATCGAAGGCGGTGCGATATAGCATTTTCGGGGGAGGGGTGGAGGTTGGGATTCCAAGGAGCCTGCTTGTCTGAAGTCTCGCGGTAAGGTGCCCTCCAGAGGACGAAGGCGACAACAATGGCGCATTGCGTTTTGAACGATGTGGGATGATGTTGCGGTGAGTTCGCAGGGAGAGCTAGATGTGCAGAGTGAAGCTGGTCGTGGCTGCGTTGGTGGTACTTGGAGCGTGTGGGGAGGCGGGGGCACAAGCGCAGGCGCCGAGCATAGGTCCGAGCCAGAAGCGATACACAACGACTCCGTACATGACGCAGGTAGTGCAGACGTTTCGAACGGACAAGGACGGAAAGACGATTACGACGCGGATGCGGAACGTGAGGGCTGAGGATTCGCGGGGGAGGCATCTGTTCAGGTGGACGAATCTGGACTCGGGGATTTCAAGCACAACGGTGGAGGATCCAGTGAAGGCTGAGCATAGGGTTTGGAGCCCCGAGGTGCCAGTGGTGAAGGTGCTGCGGTATCCGCGGACGACGGCGCAGCTGTCGTGCTGGAAGTCGGATGATGATCCGGGGGCGTCGCCGAAGGAGCCACGGATGGGGTCGTTCGAGTTCACGTGCCCGGCGAGGGACGGTGGAGCATTCGGATTCTGTTGGGAGCCGGGACTGGCGGCGGAGCGGGCTTCGCCCCGAACCGTTCAGCCGCCACCTGGAGAGGCAGAGTGCGAGCAGTTTTTGGGTTCGAATGCCGGGGATGCGAAGCCGGAAGATCTGGGGGAAACGCAGATAGCAGGATGGCCGGCGCATGGTTGCAGAGTTGCGAGGCCATCGTTGGATGGGGATGGGGCGGGCCAGCGAGAGGCTTGGGTGAGTGCTATCCCGCCGGAGAACAGTGTGAGATTTCTGGCGCGGGGCATGTCGGAGTTTCGGATGGGCGTCGCGACGGTGAGGCAAACGACGGAGCTCGAAATTCTGCAACCGGGCGAGCCGGACGAGACGGTCTTTGAGCCGCCGAGCGGGTATGAGACGAAGGTGCTGGCCGTACACGAGGTGGCGTGTAAGACGGTGACAGGGAGTGGAACGGCGACAACCACCAAGTCGCCGTAAAGTCGCGCGGCGGTGCCTCGGTTTGGGCTGTCAGTTTGAGCTGCGGGCTGCGAGTGAAGGCGGGGCACAGAAGAGAGCCCGGTTGGTGGGCCGGGCTCGGCAATTGCTCGTGGTGAGCAGGCGTGCAATTACTGCAGGGTGCGACGGCGCGCTGCGGTGCTGGTGGAGGCCGTCCGGCGCTGCGAAACATAACGGCGGTGAGCGATGGCGTTTCGCTTCTCCTGCTTCTTGATGTCGTGATGCTTCTTAATCATGTGAAAGCCGGTACCGACGGTGTGGCCGGTTTTGGCTCCGGCGAAGGCTCCGGCAGGGCCAGCAACGACAGCTCCGGCGACAGCTCCTGCGCCTGCGGGAATGGCTTCGGTCTTGAGCTTGTTGTGGTGCTGCTTGTCGCGGGCTTCGACCTGGGCCTTGGCGCGGGCGTGGGCCGCCGCCTTTCTGGCGTGGGCTGCGGATTGCGTGGCGGCGGTGGAAGGAAGGGCCAAGCCGAACGCCAAACCAAGACTGAGAACTGTGCCGGCGAGTCGTGCGATGCATCGGTTTCGCATGGAAACCTCCGTGACATCCAGAGAGTCGGATGGGGTTTGTCTGGAGCGTAGATGTCCAAGATTGCGGGAGATTTGGATGGATCTTTGGTCACTCCCAGGCAACTCGCCGGAGGGATTTCAGGCTGACGCGAGGAGATGGCCCTGGTGTGAGCGGCGCTTGACGCGTTACGACCTTTGATTGCGCGGTGGGGTACTTGCGCGTAGATTTGTGGGATTCTGCCGGGTCCTCAGCTCCAGGAGCAACGCAAGGAGTCTCGACCATGTCACAGCAACGAATTCTTTTTGGAGCGGCAACGGCCGCTTTAGCGCTGGCACTTACACCGAAGCTAAGCGTGGTTCATGCGAACTTCGCGGGCGAAGGCGGCGGGTGCGGAAACCTCCCCAGCTACTCTCAACTGCAGACGGCCCTGGCCGCGGCGACCGCGACGGAAACGAGCGGGCTGAACAACCAGATGTGGGGAACCGTTGTGGATCGCGACGGCGTGGTTTGCGCGGTGGCGTTCACGGGAGTGAACCGCGGGGCGCAATGGCCGGGGAGCAGGGTTATTTCCGCGCAGAAGGCGAATACGGCGAATGCGTTCAGTCTGGACTCGTCGTCTGCAAGCGGCGGATCGGGGCAGCCGAGCGGATTGGCGCTTTCGACGGCGAACTTGTACTCGGCGGTGCAGCCGGGCGGCAGTTTGTATGGGCTGCAGGCGAGTAATCCGGTGGACGTGGGTGTGGCGTACAGAGGGCCTTCGAGCCAGTACGGAACACCGAACGATCCGATGGTTGGCGAGAAGATCGGCGGAGTGAACGTGTTTGGCGGAGGCCTGGCGCTTTATGGGCCGGGCAAGGTGCTGATTGGCGCAGTGGGTGTGAGCGGCGACACGTCATGCGCGGACCATGACATTGCGTGGCGCACAAGGAACAATCTGAAGCTGGACCATCTGGCTGGAGTGGGTGGAGTTTCCGGCGATGCGGCGCGTCCTGACAACATCATCTACGACATCACGGCGAACCCGAATGGCGGAACGGGAGTGAGCGCGGGTGGATTTGGCCATCCAACGTGTATCAACACGGCGAGCCCGACGCTGCTTCCGGCTGTGCGGCCGTAGTTTCAGGCGGGGTCCTTGGGTGGTGAGTTTGTCGGCGGCCGTGCCGGACGGCTTCAGCGGGAGGTGCCGGTGCGGGCGAGCGGGTTGATCTGGACGAGTTCGGGGAGCTGGGGCTCGCGGGGGCCGAGGACGGCGACGTTGGGGAGCGGGCCGCGGACCATGGCGACTTCGTCGCAGGCGTAGAGGCGCGGGCAGGTCTGGCAGTCCTTGTAGATTTTGTCGGGCATGGCGTCGCGTTCGGCGACGCGGAAGCCGAGGTGCTCGAAGTAGTCGGGGATGCGGGTGAAGAGGCAGACGGAGGCGACCTCGTGCTCGTCGGCTTCGGCGATGAGGGCTTCGAGGATGGCGTCGCCGGCGCCGAGGCCGCGGCGGTCTTCGCGGACGACGATGGAGCGGACTTCGGCGAGGTGCGGGCCGTAGAGGTGGAGGGCGCCGCAGCCGAGGAACTCTTCTTCTGTCTTGTCGGCGTTTTCGGGGTTTGCGACAGTGCGGTAGGCGACGGTGAAGTCGCGGATGTTTTCGCAGAGCTCAGCGTAGGAGCGGCGGAGGAGCGTGCCGTCGTGGGAGTGCGCGTTGACGAGGTCGAAGATGTTGCGTGCGTCCTGAAGGCGGGCTTTGTGGACGCGGATGGGCGTGGCGCTGGCGGGCTGCGCTTGGTGCGGGCCGAGATCGAGAGTGACGAGGTCGCTGGACATTTTGGAGTTAGGGGTTAGGAGTTAGGGGTTAGGGATTGAATACGCTGTTTCGCGGCGGTGAGGGCTTCGCGGACGCGTGCGGTGGCGGTGCCGCCGGGGACGTCGTGGCAGTCGAGGGTGGCGGTGAGGGAGATGGCGGTCGTAGAAGTCTTCGGCGAACTCGGGCGAGAGGGTGCGGAGGTCGTCGAGGGGGATGTTGGTTGAGTTCGAGCTGATTTTTCGAGGCCGAGGCGGACGGCGTTGCCGACGATCTCGTGGGCCTTGCGGAAGGGCACGCCTTTGTTGCTGAGGTAGGTGGCCGCGGCCATGGCGTTGAGATAGCCGGTTTCGGCGGCGCGCTGCATGGTGGGGGTGCGGAAGTTTAGTGCGCGGGTAAAGTTCGGCAGGACACTGAGCAGGCCGGCGAGGGTGTCGGCGATGTCGAAGATCTGCTCCTGGCCTTCCTGGAGGTCTTTGTTGTAGGCGAGTGGGAGGCCTTTGATGAGCGTGGCGAGCGCGGTGGCGGCGCCGAGGAGGCGGGCGGATTTGCCGCGGGCGAGCTCGGTGAGGTCGGGGTTTTTCTTTTGCGGCATCGCGGAGGAGCCGGTGGAGAAGGCTTCGGGGAGGTCGACGAAGGCGAATTCGGCGGTGGCGTAGAGGGTGATCTCTTCGGCGAAGCGCGAGATGTGGAGGCCGAGGGTGGAGGCGGCCTGCGCGAAGTCGAGCATGAAGTCGCGGTCGGAGGTGGCGTCGATGGAGTTGGGCGTGGGGGCGTCGAAGGCGAGGGCGCGGGCGGCGATGTTGCGGTCGAGCGCGAGGGTGGCGCCGGCGATGGCTCCGGAGCCGAGTGGGCAGAAGTTCATGCGGGTGCGGGCGTCGGCGAAGCGGGAGAGGTCGCGCTCCAGCATGGAGACGTAGGCGAGGAGCCAATGGGCGAGGAGGACGGGCTCGGCGCGCTGGAGGTGCGTGTAGCCGGGCATGACGTCGTCGATGTGGGCTTCGGCCTGGGTGAGGAGTGCTTTGGTCCAGTCGAGGAGGCCGCGGGTGGTGGCGTCGATGGCGTCGCGGACGAAGAGGCGCATGTCGGTGGCGATCTGTTCGTTGCGCGAGCGGCCGGTGTGGAGCTTGAGGGCGAGGGCGCCGATCTCTTTGGTGAGCTCGAGCTCGACGAAGTGGTGGATGTCTTCGGCCTGTGGCGCGCTGGCGACGATGGCGGCGCCGATTTGCTGCGTTGGATGGTTTCGTAGTCGATTTGGCCGCTGGTGGCGCTGATGCGGTGCGACCAGTTGAGTAGTGCGTTCGCCGACGCGGGTGAGGCCAGCGAGCATGGTGTCGAGTTCGTCGGCGGTGAGGATGCCGGCGGCGGCGAGGGCGCGGGCGTGCGCCTGCGAGGCGGCGACTTCGTGGGGGAGCAGGCGCCAGTCGAAGGGGAAGCTGCGCTGCCACTGCTCGAAGGTGCGGTCGAGGGGCTCGCGGAAGCGGCCGGACCACATCTTGGTTGGTTGGGGCTGGTTCGTCATGTCTTCAGTCGTTATCTCTTCGTTCGTGTGTTGAGTTATTGCAGTGATAAATGGAGCGAAGACGTCATGGTGATCTGCGAGATATCGTCCATGCGTTTCCAGATCGTGTCATCGCCGCACACCTTGTCGCTGAGTTGCTCAAAGAGACTGTCCTCCTCGAGTGAGCTCATGAATTCGCAGCGAGCCTCTGCCTTGTACTCCGGATGATCGAAAGGAAACATTGCGACGGCCTCCTCAAGAGCTTTCGCCGCTTCATTCGCGCCGATTGCTCGGTATGCCTCGACGAACGCGGAGTATGGTGGCCAGCCCGGGAGGTCAGTCTCCAAGGGGTAGCGAAAACCACCATTGTCGACCTTGCCTTGAAACACATACAGAAGCGCGATGGGCACCGTAACCGGTGGAATCTTTGAGAGGTCGCTATCGACCTGTCCAACTCCTTGTAGAGTCCTTTTGCTGCCAGATGGAGCATTGATCTCTTCATATGCTCGCTTCGATTACCTCAGGGGCTAAAGCCCCGGTTCTTGTCCTCGAACTGAGACGTCCCGGCTAAATCTCTTCGGTTCTTCTCTTCTTCTTCAGTTCTTCGCTTCTTCCGCATGTTCGGAACTGCGGCCGTTGTGGGGTTCCGGGTTTGTGGCTTTCAGCTTCGAGCTTCGAACTGCGAAGCAATGCAGTTTTGGTTCGTGGATGACAAAAGGATTAGACGGTTGTGAGGAGGCGAGTGCAACGGCATGCTTCGAAGTCGGGCTTCGCTCTTCGCTCAGAATGATGCTTAACTTCTGTCGCTCACGGTGACGATGATGTGGCGCGTCTGGAATTCCCTAGCGGCTCGAGCCGAAGCTGACTGCGTTTACAGCAAGGACTGAAGCGCAGACCCCTTCGGGGTTGACAATGCCCCGTGATAGTTCTTAGCGGCGGCGGTTGGGGGTTTTGGGGAGGCGCTTGGCGCCGCCCAGGAGCATGAGGGTGATGGCCTTTTGGGCGTGCATGCGGTTTTCGGCCTGGTCGAAGACGATGGATTGGGGGCTGTCGAGGACCGAGTCGGTGACTTCGGCGTTGCGGTGCGCGGGCAGGCAGTGCATGAAGACGGCGCCGGATTGGGCGTGCGACATGAGCGCGTCGTTGACCTGGAAGGGAATGAAGATGGGGCCGCGGCGGGCGGCTTCGTGCTCCTGGCCCATGGAGACGCAGACGTCGGTGTAGATGGCGTCGGCGCCGGTGGCGGCCTTGACGGGATCGTGCGTGAGGGTGAGCGAGCCGCCGGTGGTCTCGGCGATCTCGATGGCCTTGTGGATGATGTCGAGCTTGGGCTCGAAGCCTTTGGGCGTGGCGATGGTGACGTGCGAGCCGAGCAGGGCGCCGGCGAGCATGAGCGAGTGGCAGACGTTGTTGCCGTCGCCGACGTAGGTGAGCTTGAGGCCGTCGACGGCGCCGAAGCGCTCTTCGAGGGTCATGAAGTCGGCGATGGCCTGGCAGGGGTGCTCGAGATCAGAGAGCGCGTTGATGACGGGGATCTTCGCGTTCGCGGCCATCTCGGTGATGGTGTCGTGCGCGAAGGTGCGGAGGACGATGACGTGCATCCAGCGCTCGAGATTGCGGGCGACGTCGGGGATGGACTCGCGCTCGCCGAGGGGCTCCTTGGTCTGGTCGTAGAAGATGGCGTTGCCGCCGACGGTGTTCATGGCGGCCTCGAAGGTGAGGCGCGTGCGGAGCGAGGCCTTCTCGAAGATGAGGATCATCTGCTTGGCGTCGAGCGCGTGGCGGAAGTCTTCGGGGTTGGCTTTGACGGCGTGCGCGAGCTCGAGGATCGCGACGAGCTCCTGCGGCGAGAGGTCGGCCATGGAGACGAGGTCGCGGCCGACGAGGCCCTTGGCGAGCTCGGTGAAGGCGGTGTCGGACTGGATGCCGAGCGGCCTGGAGGATTTCGGGTTCATGACGATCGTTTTGGTGTCCATGCTGGTTTGCGTCCGTGGCGCGTTGTGCAGTGGTGGTGATCCCGGTGAAGCAGGTCCTTCGCTGTGCTCAGGATGACAACTAGAAAAGCAAAAGCAAAAAGCAGATTCCCTTCGGGAATGACAACCAGAAAAACAGAAGCTATTTTGCGGTGGCCTCGGCGGTTTGGGGTTCGCGGGTGAGGTGCTGTGTGAGGAGCTGGTCGAGGGCTGCGATGGTTTGGTCGACGTGCGCGCGCGTGATGATGAAGGGCGGAAGGAAGCGCAGGACGGTGTCGTGCGTGCGATTGAGGAGGATGTGATGCGTGTTCATCATCGCTTCGTGCACGGACTTCGCGAGGTCGGCTGAATGGAGCTCGAGGCCGATCATGAGGCCGAGGCCGCGTGCTTCCTTAATGGATGAGTGCTTTTGGGCGAGGTTGCGAAGCTGGGCGAGGAAGTAGTCGCCGAGCTCGGCGTTGTGGGCGAGCAGGTTGTCGCGCTTGATCGTGTCGATGGCGGCGATGGCCACAGCGCAGGCGAATGGATTGCCGCCGAATGTCGTTCCGTGCATGCCGGGCGTGAAGGCGCGTGCGGCTTCTTCGGTGGCGAGCATGGCGCCCATGGGGATGCCGCCGGCGATGGGCTTGGCGAGGGTAGTGATGTCGGGCATGACGTCATAGTGCTGGTACGCGGCCCACTTGCCGGTGCGGCCCATGCCGGACTGGATCTCGTCGAAGAGGAGCAGCGCGCCGGTGGAGTCGCAGAGTGTGCGGGCGGTGCGGAGGAAGTCTGCGGAGACGGGGTTGATGCCGCCTTCGCCCTGAAGGGGCTCGATGCAGATGCCGCAGACGTCTGATGAGAATGCGGCTTTGAGTGCGGCGACGTCGTTGAAGGGGATGAATTCGACATCGGGCATGACGGGCGCGAAGGGCTCGCGATAAGCGGACTTGTGCGTGGTGGCGACGGAGCCCATGGTGCGGCCGTGGAACGAGTGCTCGAGCGCGAGGAATTTGGTGCCGATGCTGCGGTCTTCAGAGCGCAGGAGCTTGGCGTGGGCGCGGGCAAGTTTGAGTGCTGCTTCCCATGCTTCGGTGCCGGAGTTGGTGAGGAAGACGCGGTCGAGGCCGGTGATCTCGGTGAGGCGGAGCGCGAGCTCGGCGGTGTGCGGGTGGTAGAAGAGGTTGCTGGTGTGGATGAGGGTTTGCGCTTGCGCGGCGATGGCGGCGGTGATGGCTGGGTGGTTGTAGCCGAGCGCGCAGACTCCGATGCCGGAGAGGAGGTCGAGGTATTCGGTGCCGTGGTCGTCGTAGAGGTGCACGCCTTCGCCGCGCGTGAGGAGGATGGGATAGCGCGCGTAGGTGTTGAGCAGGAGTTTGGATTCGGCGGATTGAAGCTCACTGAGTGTGTTGTTCATGCGGCGATGACCTCCGTTCCATCATTGATGCGGGTGCTGGAGAAGTCGGGAAGGACGGCGGCGGACTCTGCGGGGAGGATGCGGACGCGCTTGACGCCGTGGGTGAGGGCGTCCTTGCAGGCGTTGAGCTTGGGCAGCATGCCGCCGGAGACGACTGCGGCCTTTTCGAGCGCGGGCACTTCTTTGAGCGAGAGCCAGCGCATGACGGAGCCGTCGGCGGCTTTGACGCCGGGGACGTCGGTGAGGAAGACGAGCGCGTCGGCCTTGGTGGAGATGGCGGCGGCGGCGGCCATTTCGTCGGCGTTGATGTTGTAGTACTCGCCGTCGAAGCCGAGAGCGATGGAGGAGATGACGGGGATGGCGCCCATCTTCCAGATGGCGTCGAGCCACTTGGGATCGGTGGAGGCGATCTCGCCGACGAATCCGAGGTCGTGCTCGGTTTTCTTTTTGCGCGCGCGGAAGACCTGAGCGTCGCCGCCAGTGAGGCCGACGGCGGAGACGCCGCGTTGCGTGAGCGCGGCGACGAGCGCCTTGTTCACGCGGCCGCCGAGGACCATCAGAGCGGCGTCGCGGGTTTCTGCATCGGTGATGCGGAGCCCGGCGACGAATTCGGATTTTTTGCCTAACTGGGCGAGAAGCCTGGTGAGCTGCACGCCCCCGCCGTGGACGACCGCGACGTGGTGGCCGTCGCGGGTGAGGTCGGCGATGGCTTGCGCGCAGGTGGCGAGCAGCGAGGGATTTTCGAGAGCGGCTCCGCCGAGTTTGACGACGAGTTTCATGGGCGTACTCCGGAAGACAAAAGCAGTTCCCCTTCGGGGATGACAGAAAGAAGAGCAAGGGCAAAGGCAAAAGCGAAACGCAGATTCCCTTCGGGAATGACAAAAGCAAAAGCGTGGGTCATACGAGGCCCTCCTGCTGATGGAACCCGGCCATGAGGTTCATGTTTTGGACGGCCTGGGAGGCGGCGCCTTTGAGCAGGTTGTCGAGGCAGGAGATGACGATGAGGCGGCGATGAGCTTCTTTTCCTGCCGCGGCGCCTGCGAGCTGGAAGCCGAGGTCGCAGAAGTTGGTGCGCGCGACGTGCTGGATCTGCGGGAGGGTGGGCGAGCGGCGGATGCGCACGAGCGGAGCGTTGGCGTAGAAGTCGTCGAAGCAGGACTGGATTTCCGCCGCGGTGCACTCCTTGTTTAGACGCACGTAGACGGTCGAGAGAATTCCGCGCGGAATGGGGAGCAGATGCGGCGTGAAAGTGATCTGCTCGCGGGTGAGTTGGAGTTGCTCGAGGAGCTCGCCGGTGTGGCGGTGGCCGAAGACGGCGTAGGCGGAGAGGTTGTCGGCCGCGTGCATGAAGTGCGTGGTCGCGGTGGGCGCTTTGCCCGCGCCGGAGACGCCGGATTTGGAATCGGCGATGATGCCGTGGTCGATGTCGACGAGGTTGGCGCGGACGAGCGGCGCGAGCGCGAGGATGACCGAGGTTGCGTAGCAGCCGGGGTTGGCGACGAGGCGTGCTGATTTGATTTGCGCGCGCGTGGAGCTCGGGCGAGCCGTAGACGGCTTCGGCCTGGAGCTTTGCGGCGCAGTCGGGGTTGGCGTCGTGGAGTTTGTAGATGGCGCGGTTGGCGTCGTGGTGGAGGCGCCAGGCGGCGGAGAGGTCGACGACCTTGATGTTGCGCGCGAGGGCTAGGGGCGCGAGTTCGCGGGACTGCTCGTGCGGGAGCGCCAGGAAGAGGAGGTTGACGCCTTCTTTGGTGAGGGTGTCGAAGGAGAAGGGGACGACCTCGGCGGCGTCGGCGTTGGGCGTGCCGGAGAGCGAGGGGTGGATGTCGGTGAGGCGCAGGGTTTCGTTCGCGCCTTCGCGCCCGAGGAAGACGGGCGGCGTGGAGAGGCGCGGATGGTGCAGGAGAAGGCGCGCGAGCTCGGCGCCGGCATAGCCGGTCACGCCCGCGACGGCGACACGCAGCGAATTGGAGGAATCAGGCAATGAAGGTTTCCATGCGGGTGCGCAGGGTTTCGGCGCGGCGGTTGTCGGGGCAGATGACGAGGACGGTGTTGTCGCCGGCGATGGTGCCGACGACCTCGGGCCACTCCTCATAGTCGAGCGAGGCGGCGACGGGCTGCGCGCCGCCCATGGTGGTGAGGACGATGAGGAGGTTCTGGGCCTGGCGAACTTCGAGGCCGAAGTTCTGGAGGACGTCGCCGATTTCGGGGAGGTCTTCCTCTGCTTCGTCGACGGCGGGGAGTTCGTAGCCGGCGGGGCCTTTGAGGAGCTTGAGCTCGCGGATGTCGCGCGAGAGAGTGGCCTGCGTGACGTGAATGCCACGGGCCGCGAGCTTGCGGCGGAGATCGTCCTGGTTATTGATGGCGGCGCTGCCGTTCCCGGCGGCGGCCTTGGCCAGGAGGTCTCGGATCGCGTTGTGGCGTTGATGCTTCATAGCGAATCAGCGGGTTAGCAAGTCAGCGAGTCAGGAAAGGCGTGCGGTCCGGATTGTTTTTCATTTCGCTCAGGCGATTGACCTGATTTGTGGCGTTTTAAGCACAAGGAAAAGCGTGACGCAGAGGGCGCCACGCCTGATGCATAAAAATCCACATCTCATGTATAAATATACATACCGCCCGATGTCAAGATTCCGGATGTCTGCAGGGGATTTTCAAAAGATGTTCGCGGGATGACGTCGCGCTAGTCAAACAACGGAAGTATAGTTAAGTATGCCCCTTGTTTTCTCTCAGCGGCCGGAGTGTCTGTCGGCGGGGAAGGTGACCCCTGCGGACGCGCTTGCGACGGAAACCCAGAAGAATTTGACCGAAGGGCCGAAGAGCCTCGTCGAAGGCCCGAGCAGTTTGATCGACCCGCGCTTTGACCAGGATTCCTGCGGCGTGGGCTTTGTAGCGTCTGCGCTGGCGAAGGCCAACCACAAGATTCTGGAAGATGCGCTGACGGCGCTGGCCCGGCTGGAGCATCGCGGTGCGGTGGCGGCGGATGGCGCTTCGAGTGACGGCGTGGGCCTGATGACGAATGTGCCGCGCGCGCTGCTGTTGAAGTCGGCCGGGATTGAGCTGGCCGATGATGCGACGCTGGGTGTGGGCATGATTTTTCTGCCGCAGGAGGAGACGCGCGCTGAGGCAGTGATCGAGCGGGCGTTGAAGGCGCAGGAGCTGAAGGTGCTGGCGTGGCGCGATGTGCCGACGCGACCGGAGATCCTGGGCGAGATTGCGCACAGCACGATGCCGAAGGTCCGGCAGGTGCTGGTGGGCGATGCGGCGGTGCATGCGAACCTCGACCCGATGGAGCGCCGGCTGTACCTGGCGCGGAAGCAGTTTGAGCGCGCGGTGGAGCTGGGCGAGGTGAAGGGATATGTGTGCTCGCTCTCGGCCCAGACGATTGTGTACAAGGCGATGTGCCTGGGACGGCTGCTGCCGGAGTTCTATCCGGATCTGGCGTCCGCGGAATATGTGACGGCGTTTGCGATCTTTCATCAGCGGTACGCGACGAACACGCTGCCGACGTGGCATCGCGCGCAGCCTTCACGCAAGCTGGCGCACAATGGCGAGATCAATACGGTGTGGGGCAATCGCGCGAGGATGCGGGCGCGCGGATCGACACTGCCGGTGGAATGCAAGCCGGTGCTGACTGAGGATGGAACGGATTCGGCCTCGCTGGATGAGGCGATTGAGCTGCTGAGCCATAACGGACGGACGATTGCGGAGAGCGTGCGCATGCTGCTTCCGCCGGCGGTGACGAAGCGCAAGCATCCGTTTCTGGAGTATCACCGCGAGTGCGCGGAGCCGTGGGATGGGCCGGCGGCGATTGCGTTCTCGGATGGGATCGTTGTGGGCGCGGCGTTGGACCGCAACGGTCTGCGGCCTTGCCGGTACGCGATTACGAGTGAGGGGATTGTCGTAGCGGGGTCGGAGGCCGGGCTGGTGGACCTTGATCCGGGCACGATCATCGAAAGCGGACGGCTGGGGCCGGGGCAGATGATCGGCGTGGATATGTCCGAGCGCAAGGTGTACCACAACGAAGACATGATGGACGTCTTCGACTCGCGCGAGGAGTTTCTGGCGCTGACGAGGATGGAGCCATTGCAGGCAGGGGAGTCTGGAGAGATTCCTGCGAACCTGGGCGACTTGCAGCGCGGCTTCGGGTACACGAAGGAAGACGTCAACATGATTTTGAAGCCCATGGCGAGCACCGGCAAAGATACGGTGTGGTCGATGGGCGATGACACGCCGCTCGCGTTTCTGGCGAAGAGCCCGCGTCCGCTGTACGCGTTCTTCCGGCAGCGGTTTGCGCAGGTGACGAATCCGCCGATTGATTCGCTGCGCGAATCTGTGGTGGTGAGTCTGCACACGAGGCTGGGGCCGTGGCCGCACTTCCTCGAAAAAAATGCGCCGCTGCCAGGCATTGCGCTGGATTCGCCGTTCCTGTCGCTGGGACAGATGGCCGCGCTGCGGAGCGGGCAGTATCCGCACAGGGAAGAGCTGCGGCTGGAGGAGCTGGCGTGTGTGTTTGCGCCGGAGAAGACGCTGGAGCAGGCGATCGATGAGCTGTGCCTGCGCGCGGTGGAACTGGTGCGCAATGGAGCGCGCCTGCTGGTGCTGAGCGATCGTGCGGCGGCGGCGGAGCGGATTCCTGTGCCGATGGCGATCGCGACAGGCGCGGTGCACCAGGCGCTGGTGGATGCCGGGCTGCGCACGCTGACCGGGCTGGCGGTGGAGGCCGGCGATGTTCGCGATGTGCACCATGCGGCGGTGCTGATCGGGTATGGCGCGGGTGCGGTGTGCCCGTGGCTTGCGCTGGAGACGGCGCGCGCGTATGTCGGGGAAAAGGGATTCCCGGAGGACGTGGACGCAGAGAAGTATGTGCTGAAGGCGCTGGATGCGGGGCTGGCGAAGGTGATGTCGAAGATGGGCATCAGCGTGGTGAACAGCTATCGCATGGCGCATCTGTTCGACATTTTGGGACTGCATAAGAGCGTGGTGGACCGGTGCTTCCCGGAGACGCCGGCGCCGTTGTCAGGGATTGGATTTGCGGAGCTGGACCGGCGGCTGCGGATGGGGTGGGTTGGTGAGACCCGTCTTGGCGACGAGAATGCAGTTCCGAAGACAGACCTGCCGGATTATGGGTGGGTTCGTTTCCGCAAGGCGGATACGGCGGAGCCGCATCAGTGGCAGCCGCCGAATGTGAAGGCGCTGCAGACGGTGGTGGGCAGCGCGAGAGGCGTGCCTGCCGCGAGTGACCCGGCACATGCGTTCCAGATCTTCAGCCGGAATGTGGATACGGCTGAGGCGAAGTCGCTGCGGGATCTGCTGGACGTTCGTCCGGCGGGGCCGGAACTGGCGCTCGAAGATGTGCAGGCACCGGAGAGTTTGTGTCGTCACTTCATCGCGAGCGCGATGTCGCTGGGATCGCTGAGTCCGGAGGCGCATTCGACGATTACGCAGGCGATGAACATGCTGGGTGCGCGATCGAATACGGGTGAGGGTGGAGAGGATCCGGCGGTGTATCGCAGCCAAGGTGCAGGGCCCAGGGCCCAGGGCCCAGCGAACGGGGCTGAGTTTGCGGCCACTGTAAGTGCAAGCAGTGGAGGCACCGCTGTGGCGGAGATGGTCGCGGCGCCGGCGGTGCATGCGAGTTTGAACAACAAGATTAAGCAGATTGCGTCGGGCCGGTTTGGCGTCACGGCGGAGTACCTGGCGCACGCGGAGGAGATTGAGATCAAGGTGGCGCAGGGAGCGAAGCCGGGTGAGGGTGGGCAGCTTCCGGGGCATAAGGTGTCGGGGCTGATCGCGCGGCTGCGGCATGCGCAGCCGGGCGTGGCGCTGATCTCGCCCCCACCGCATCATGACATTTACTCGATCGAAGATCTCGCTCAGTTGATCTATGACCTGAAGCGCGTGAACAAGCGAGCGGCGGTGGGCGTGAAGCTGGTGTCGAGCTTTGGTGTGGGCACGGTGGCTGCGGGTGTGGCGAAGGCCTACGCGGATTACGTGGTGATTGCCGGGAACACCGGCGGCACCGGAGCGGCGGCGCTTTCGAGCATCAAGTACGCGGGCAATCCGTGGGAGCTTGGACTGAGCGAGGCGCAGCAGGTGCTGCGCGCGAACGGGATGCGCGACCGCGTGCGGCTGCGCACGGATGGCGGCATTGCGACGGCGCGCGATGTGCTGATTGCGGCGCTGCTGGGTGCGGACGAGTATGCGTTTGGCACGGCGGTGCTGGTGGCGCTGGGCTGCGATATGGCGCGGCAGTGCCACCTGAACACGTGCCCCACGGGCATTGCGACGCAGAAGCCGGAGCTGCGAGCGAAGTTCCGCGGCAAGCCGGAGCACGTGGTGACGTTCTTCCGGCAGCTTGCGGGTGATCTGCAGCGGCTGCTGGCGAAGTTCGGTTTGCCGAGTCTTGAAGCGGCGATTGGGCGCGTGGATCTGCTGGAACAGGTGCGGTTCGACGGCAACCTGAACCTGACACCGCTGCTTGCAGACACGAACGATGGACCGCGGCGCTGGGGCGGCGGACGGAATGATCGTCCGGAGCCGCATGAGCCTTTGGACGAGCAGTGGACGCGGCAGGCAGTTGCGGCTGCGCAGAAGGGCAAGAGCTTCGAGGTGGGCGCGGAGATCTGCAACGAGGACCGTTCGGTGGGTGCGCGGCTCTCCGGTGAGCTGGCGCTGTTGCGGGCGAAGGGCGAGATCGACTGCGTGGATGTGACCTTCGATCTGCACGGAACCGCGGGGCAGAGCTTCGGCGCGTTTGCGGCGGAGGGCATCAAGCTGATCCTGACCGGGCAGGCGAATGATTTTGTCGGCAAGGGACTGTCGGGCGCGGAGCTGGTGCTGCGGCCGGTGGGCCGTGCGGCAGAGCGCAGCGGGGATCACGTGCTGCTCGGCAATGTGGCGTTGTATGGGGCGACGGCCGGGAAGTTGTTTGCCGCGGGACGCGCGGGCGAGCGGTTTGCGGTGCGGAACTCCGGTGCGACTGCGGTAGTCGAGGGGATCGGCGACCACGGCTGCGAGTACATGACCGGCGGCGTAGTTGTGATTCTCGGCGAGATTGGGATCAACTTCGGCGCGGGCATGACGGGCGGACTGGCGTGGGTGCTGGATCGCGATGGCGAGATCGTCGAGAAGACTCGCTATCACGATGAGTTCCTGGAGGCGGTAGCGTTTGAGGCATGCACGGCGGAGGAGCAGGCGCAGCTGCGGGCGCTGCTGGACGAGCATGTGCGGCTGACGGAATCCGGTGCTTGCCACAGGCATGCTTGCGGAGTGGGAGAGCGCGGCGAAGGAGTTTGTGTTGTTCCGGCCGAAGCCGCAGGCGTGAAGTTAGTGAATAGTGAGCAGTGAATAGTGAATAAGACGAGAGCGGTGGTCGCGGGAGCGGCTGCCGCTTTTGTTTGGGTTTGTGGCGGGGATTGCGCTTTCAGATTCGAGATTCGAGTTACGAGATGCGAGTTCGGTAGGATGGCGAGTGGAGTGTGGTGATGAGTGAAAAGAAGATGGGGTTTGCGACGCGGGCGATTCATGAGGGGCAGGAGCCGGATGAGCTGACCGGGGCGGTGAATGTTCCGATTTATTTGACCTCCACGTATAAGCAGGACGGAATTGGGAAGATGCGCCGCGGGTATGAGTATGCGCGGCTGACGAACCCCACACGCGATGCGCTGGAGGAGAGCTTGTGCGCGCTGGAGGGCGGAACGAGTGCGCACTGTTTCGCTTCTGGGATGGCGGCGATTACGGCGCTGTGCACGATGATGAAGGCCGGCGATCACGTGGTCTGCACGGACAACGTGTACGGTGGGACGTCGCGGCTTTTCAACCAGGTGCTGGCGAATTATGGGCTGACGTTTACGTATGTCGACACGCGCGACGTGGACGCGGTGAAGGCTGCGCTGAGGCCGGAGACGAAGCTGGTGCACATCGAAACACCGACGAATCCGATGATGTCGGTGACGGATATTCGTGCGGTGGCGGAGGTGTGCCATGCGAAGGGGGTCGAGGTGAGCGTCGACAATACATTTTTGTCGCCGTATCTGCAGCGGCCGATTGAGCTGGGTGCGGACATCGTGATGCATTCGACGACTAAGTTTTTGAACGGGCACTCGGATGGACTGGGCGGCGTGCTGGTGGGAACGAAGCCGGAGCATGCGGAACGGTTCCGGTTTGTGCAGAAGTGTACGGGTGGAATTTTGTCGCCGTTTGATTCGTACCTGCTGCTGCGCGGCGTGAAGACGCTGGCGGTGCGGATGAAGCAGCATGATGCGAATGGGAGAGTTGTCGCCGATTGGTTGGTCGAGCGGTTCGGGCCGGAGAAGGTTTTTTATCCGGGGTTGAAGACACATCCGCAGCATGAGCTGGCGAAGCGGCAGCAGAAGGGTTTCGGGTCGATGCTGGCTTTTGAAGTAGGTTCGCTCGAACGCGCGAACCAGTTTGTGCAGAAGCTGAAGCTTTGCTACTTTGCGGAGTCGCTGGGCGGCGTGGAGACGCTGGTGTGCCATCCGGCGACGATGACGCACGCGGCGGTGGGCGCGGAGGGGCGGAAGAAGCTGGGGATCACGGATGGGCTGATTCGAATCTCGGTGGGGATCGAGGATGTGGAGGACATCGTCGCGGATTTGGAGAAGGGGTTACAGAAGTGAATGGTGAGTAGTGAATTGTGAATCAAGCAGAGCGGTGGCCTTCAGGGGCCGCCGTTTTTGTTGTGTGTTGTTGCAGGGTGAGACATTGGAGTACTTATTCGCGCTACGACGGTTACTAACTCCTGCGCCGCGAATTACCGTGGCAATCTTCACGCACTGGTTATTCGGCCGTAACTTCACAGAAGCAAGGACAAGTTGATCTCCTGTCTCGGGAGCTCATGAATGCTGCGGATATCGCGGCCACAGTGAGCGTGTGCCCGGAACAGGCGGTATGTGGAGCAAAGCGTGGGTGCGTCTGGAAGATCGCCCGCCTCAACCGCCGGGCAGAGAACGCCGGCAGGAGACGAATATGCGTGGTATGAAGTGGTACGCCCTGGCGGGTGTGGTGTGTCTTGCTGCATCCTCACAAGCAAGTCGTGCAGACACGTTGAATTTCATTAATTCGACGGGTACGACGGTGGATGCGGGAAGTAAGACCGAGGCCGCTCAGAATGTTTATGTGTATCCGTATAACTTCAGCGTGAACGGGTCGTCGACGAATACGCAACTGATGTGCATCAGTTTTGACGATCATGTCGTCAATGGCGAGAGCTGGAACGTCAATGTGGATAGCATCGCGCAGGCTGCCGGTGGCAACTCGACTGTGCAAACCGCATTAGAGATGGATGCGTGGCTGTTCTCGCAGATTACGCCGAGCAGCAGTTCAACGGAGATCACGAATGTTCAGATGGCGGCCTGGGTCATCAGTGATCTGACTGTCGCGAACTCTACGTATGATCCGTACTATACGGGCTCGAATGAGACTGCCATCAACAATCTGCTGAGCGAAGCGTATTCGAATGCGACGCCTGGGGATTTGAGCAACTACAACAACTTTCAGGTATACGTGCCGACCAGCTGGGACTCTTCGGAGGGCGTGCCGCAGACGTTCCTCGGTATGACGCCACCGGCTGCTACGCCGGAGCCTGGAAGCCTTGCGCTGCTGGGAACCGGGTTGCTGGGGATGGGCAGCATGTTCCGCCGCAAAATGCGCAAAGCGTAGCGACACGGAATGTGGAGGAAGCCCGCGCCTGTGTTGGCGCGGGCGCTTTTTTCCGACGCAGGAGGTGGCCGCGCCGGTGCAGAGTTGCGGTAGACTTTCGCGCATGAAGGCGGTTTGTCTGCTTGGGTGTGTGATGTTGCTGGCCTCGTGCAATGCGGGTCCGAAGATCGTGGTGGTGGACGAGCCGGAGCCTGCAGCGAAGCCTGCGGCTCCGGTGTCGAACTGGGAGTACAGGACGGACGCCGGCGACACGTGGGCGTGCGCGCGGTCGGTGGACAACGCAGCGGAGCTGTGCTTCCGCAAGTCGAAGGGGCATCTCGACAGCTATCTGCATCTGCCGTGGAGAGAGGGTAATCCGTTCTTCTGTTCACATGGCCGCTGCGAGACGAAGCTGCAGGTGGATGGGGTGCAGCAGACGGTGCAGGGCACCGATGACGAAGGCGGAGGAACGCGCATTCTGTTTCTGCCTAATCCACAGCGTGTGCTGCACGAGGTGGAGCACGCAAAAGAGGTGCGGATCAAGCCGCCGATGTTCGGCGTGGACCAGGAGTTTGTGTTTCACGTCGGCGGGCTGAAGTGGCCGTGAGCGCTGACTGAGATGGTGAGCGGCTAGCGCGGATTCTGGGGATCGACTTCGCCGCGCTTGTAGAAGACGAGGAATGTGGCGTTGTCCCAGGCGTCGTGAATGCCGACGAAGAGAAGTAGAAGGATGACGGCTGCAACCTGAAAGAGCGCGCCTGTGGGATGCGAGGGAGCGACGAGCGCGGCTGCGCAGAGACAGGAGTAGCCGAGGAACGGAAGAATGATGCGGTAGAACCAATCTTCAAACACAGGCTTATAGGCGCGCTGCTGCTGAAAGCGGCGGGCAGTGATTGCGGTGTAGATGATGCCGAGGAGGCCGGCTGCGGCCCAGAGAATCGAGAGCGGCCCGAGGCGGCGCCAGGGCATGACTTCGACGGCAGCGAGGGCGAGGACAACGCCGAAGTTGATGACGCTGGGAGTCGAGAACGCAGCAACGGCCTGAGTTTCGTTCTCCAGAACAGGCATGTTTGCCATCAGCGCCATGACGACGAACTGCAGACCGATGAGCGCGCCGGCGGCGGAGCCGACGATCACGTAAAAATTCTGCCAGGGAGTGAGAAGAGGGTTCATCGGTGCTCCGGGATTTGAGCCATGGTAGCGCAGCTCGCAGGAGGCTCAAGGGAGTGATCCGGTCGGGCGGCGAACTACACCGCGGGATCGCAGCCGAGAGCGAAGCGAAGCGCAGACCACCGAATCCAAATAGTGGCAGGAAAAGCGGATCCGTTCAGTTTTGAGTTTTGAGCCTGGGAGTTGCGAGTCGGATGGGCTGGCGTGATCCAGTCAGTTGTGGTGAATGGTGGCCCCGGCAGGAGTCCTGATGCAGAGCGTGATCCGGTCAGTTGTGGTGAATGGTGGCCCCGGGAGGAGTCCTGATGCAGAGCGTGATCCGGTCAGTTGTGGTGTGATGGTGGCCCCGGCAGGAGTCCTGATGCAGAGCGTGATCCGGTCAGTTGTGGTGAATGGTGGCCCCGGCAGGAGTCCAACCTGCGACCTTCGCGTTAGGAGTGCGCCGCTCTATGCATCTGAGCTACGGGGCCAGTGCATCCAGTGTATCGTGAGGGTCGCCTGACCCGGGAAGGCGCGATTGGGGCGGGTGAGGGAGCTGAGGGGGTATCATCTAAAACGTGCTGAAGTATTCCATCGTCGTTCCTTTTCACAATGAAGAGGAGAACGTCACACGGTTGTACGACCGCGCGAAAGATGTGATGGAGCATGTCGAGGCGACCTTTGAGCTGGTGTTTGTAGATGACGGCTCGCGCGACCGCACGTACAGGCTGCTGGAGGAGATTGCGGCGGTTGATTCACGCGTGCTGGTGGTGAAGCTGCGGCGGAACTTCGGGCAGACGTCGGCGCTGGCGGCCGGGTTCGATCATGCCTCGGGCGAGTACATTGTGGCGATGGATGGCGACCTGCAGCATGATCCGGGCGAGATTCCGCGGTTCCTGGTGAAGCTGGAAGAGGGCTACGACGTTGTGAGCGGATGGAGGGCGCAGCGCGCGGACAATTTCGCGCGGCGCGTGCCTTCGCGTGTGGCCAACTGGATGATGGCGAGGCTCTCCGGTGTGGACATTCACGACTTCGGGACGACGTTCAAGGCGTACCGGCGAGAGTTGATCCAGAACATTCCGCTGTACGGGGAGATGCACCGGTTCATCCCGGCGCTGGCGAGCTGGTACGGGGCGACGATCTGCGAGGTGCCGATCTCCAACCCGGCGCGTGAGAACGGACAGAGCCACTATGGACTGGGGCGCACGTTCCGCGTGTTCTTCGACCTGCTGACGATTCGCTTCCTGCTGAAGTACATGACGCGGCCGCTGCACTTCTTCGGTGGGTTGGGGTCGATTGGTGTGCTGAGCGGCGGCGGGATTGCCCTGTGGCTGCTGATCTACAAATTGGTCTCAAACCATCATGTGGTGAGTGAGCATGGGCCGTGGTTCATTATTGCCAGCGTGCTGATTGTGGCGGGCATGCAGTTGATCGGTGTGGGGCTGCTGGGTGAGCTGCAGGTGCGGCACTTCTTCACGCAGTCGCACCGGTCGCCGTATGCCGTGGAGCGCGTGGTGCGGATGCGGTCGTCAGAAGAGAGCCTGCTGCGGTAGGGAAGCAGGGATTAGGGATTAGAAATCAGGGATTAGAAAACGCTGCGACGCGGTCGTGTGCGGCGTCAGCAGTATGCTGAGCGTATGCGAGCGATTCAGGTAAAGAAGACGGGCGGGCCGGAGGTTCTGGAGCTGGTTGAGGTTCCGCGGCCGGAGCCGAAGGCCGGCGAGGTGCTGGTGCGGATCGCGGCGTCCGGCGTGAACTTCATCGATACGTATTTTCGCGAGGGGCGCTATCCGGCGGAGCTGCCGTTTATTCCGGGGCAGGAGGCGGCGGGGGTTGTTGCGCAACTCGGTGAGGGCGTGACGGGGTTTGCGGTGGGCGACCACGTTGCGTGGAACGGGACGCGCGGAACGTATGCGGAGTTTGCGTGCGCCGCAGGCGAAGGACCTGCTGCATGTGCCGGCGGGGATGAGCCTGGAGGATGCGGCGGCGGTGCTGCTGCAGGGGATGACCGCGCACTACCTGATCTATGACACGTACCGCGTGCAGCGCGGGGATACGGTGCTGGTGCATGCGGGTGCGGGTGGCGTGGGGCTGCTGATTACGCAGATGCTGAAGATGATCGGCGCGCGAGTGATCACGACGGTGTCGACCGAGGAGAAGGCGGAGCTGTCGCGCGGCGCGGGAGCGGATGAGGTGATTTTGTACACGAAGGAGAGCTTTGCGGACGCGGTGAAGAGGATGCTACCGGAGGGGCTGGCGGTGGTGTATGACTCGGTGGGCAAGACGACGTTTGAGGACTCGCTGAAGTGCCTGCGGCCGAGAGGGTTGATGGCGCTGTATGGAGGGTCGAGTGGGGCGGTGCCGCCGTTCGATTTGATTCGGCTGTCGACGATGGGGTCGTTGTACGTGACAAGGCCGACGCTGAAGGACTATGTGCAGACGCGCGAGGAGTTGGAGCGTAGGGCGAGGGATGTGTTCGGATGGGTTGCGGAAGGGAAGCTGAAGGTGCGGATTGGGCAGAGGTATTCGCTGGCCGAGGCGCAGCAGGCGCATGTGGATCTACAGGCGAGGAAGACGACGGGGAAGGTGCTGATCGTTCCGTGAGGGCGTGTACACTGAGGTCTCTGATTTCTGCGTTGCTCCTTGTGGGCGATGCGTGACCTATAACTGCTACCGCTTGGGAATGTTCGGGAAGCGCGGTGAAACTCCGCCACTGCCCCGCAACTGTGAAGCGCGCACCATGTTGCTGAACGCAGCGTGGTGAGGCTGTTCCGGCAGCGTCCACTGATGCCATGCATCGGGAAGGAAGCGGCCAGATCGAACGGCTTTGAAATCGCGCCAGTCAGGAGACCGGTTCTCTGAGTGCTGCCTCTGCCACGCTTCCGAAGGGGAAGCGAGGAGACTCACGATGACTCTTCTGAATCGGCGCCTGCGGGCGCACGGTGAGCTGGACCATTTTCCTCGAAGCTGTGACTCTGGAGAAACTGTCGGATGCCGTTTTCTTCATAGGAAAACGGCGCAAAAAGTGGCGGCTTCGGGCTACACCTGCGAGCAAAATGGTCTGTCGCGCACGCGTGTTGCGCGCGTTTTTCTTTCAACATTCGTAGCTGCTTTGCTGGCCGTGCCGGCGCACGCGGTGATCATTCGCGGGCGGGTGACGGACGCGATGGGCAAGGCTGTGCCGGGCGCGCGGGTGCAACTTGTTAAGCAGGGACAGGTTGCGGCGATCGGGTATGCGACGGCGTCGGGGGATTATGAGATCCGCTCGGCGGACGCGGGAAGGTTTACGCTGCTGGGTTCGTCGACGGGATTTCTGCCGTCGATTGGGCAGGAGTTTTACGGTGGCGCGACGGATGTTGTGGATCGCGATGTCGTGCTGTCTGCGGTTACGGTGCAGCAGGCGGTGAGCGTGAGCGCGACGGAGATTCCGACGCCGGTTCCGCAGTTGACCGCGCCGGTGACAGTGATTCCGGGCGGGCAGCTTGCGACGCATGTGGGTGTGGTGGATACGCTGCGGCAGTCGCCGGGGGTGTTTATTGCGCAGAGCGGACAGGCTGGTGGAGTGACGTCGCTGTTTTTGCGCGGCGGGAACTCGACGGCGAACCTGGTGCTTGTGGACGGGATTCCGGCGGAGGACGTTGGAGGCACGTTTGATTTCGGGCCGGTGAGCTCGACCGCGATTGACCGGATTGAGGTGTACCGCGGGCCCGACTCGGCGATTTACGGAACGGATGCGGGTGCGGGTGTGGTGAGCATTGAGACGCCGCGCGGTTACACGTTGAAGCCGGTGCTGACGTACTCGGGCGACGCGGGAACGCTGCATGAGTACCGCAATGAGGCGACGGCCGGCGGGACGTATAAGAAGCTGGATTACTTCGGCGCGTTCTCGCGGTTCGACACCAGGAATGCGCTGCCGAACGATAAGTTTCACGCGGCGACTGCGGCGGCCAATGTGGGGTATTCGTTCAGCGGGAATGCGGACGTGCGGTTCACGATCCGGAATACGGACTCAGCAGAGGGGCTGCCGGGGCCGTATGACTTTTACAACATTGCGAACAACGCGAAGGAAGGCGATCAGGATCTGTACTCGGGC
This sequence comes from uncultured Acidobacteriaceae bacterium, assembly GCA_963762465.1. Lineage (GTDB taxonomy): Bacteria > Acidobacteriota > Terriglobia > Terriglobales > Acidobacteriaceae > Granulicella. Next base: position 307,231 of record CAVXKS010000006.1, read on the forward strand.
CTGATGGCGGAGTACCGCACGGCGGGGAACTGGCACAATCTTGTGCGGTATGGGATTGCGCGGAAGCGTGAGCAGCAGACACAGTTCGGGAATGTCGGGAATCCGATCACATTCAACTTCGGGACGCAGGCCGATCCTGATTACTTTACGGAGTACTTCGGCAACAACGTTTTGGTCCGCGGTGCGAATGGATATACGGCGAAGGGACAGGCGGCGTTTCTTACTGGGACGGATGATCAATCGTCGAACCGGGATCAGCTTTACTACCAGAGTGACTGGACGCGCAGCCCGTTGTTCAATGTGCTGTTCGGGTTTCGCTATGACAACGAGCGGGGAAGCTATAACAACGCGGAGTTCTTCGAGCACGAGCGGATTGAGCGCACGAACTATGAGTACAACCTGCAGTTTCAGGGTGAGCTGAAAGGACGGTTTTCTTACTCGCTGGGCGGAGCGGTGGAGAAGAACCATCTGTATGGGACTGCAGGCACGCCGCGGATTGGATTCACGTATGTGCCGGTGCGGCCGTCGTCGAAGCTGTTTCATGGAACGCGGCTGCGCGCGAATGCGGCGACGGGAGTGCAGGAGCCGACGCTGGCGCTGGAGTTCAACAGCCTGTATACGCAGTTGCTGGCGAACGGCGACACGACGGATATTGCGGCGTATCACATCGGGCCGCAGGGAGCGGAGCGCTCGCGCACCTATGACGCTGGAGTGGACCAGAACATTCTGGGCGAGAAACTGGTGCTTCGCGCGGGGTACTTCCACAATATCTTTGACCATCAGCTGGAGGGCGTGGGCAGCGGGGCCTTGGCGCAGTACTTCGGGATCGGGACGGTGTGCGGCAGCACTGTGTGTCCGTTTTCGTCAATCTATGAAGCGTATGTGAACTCGCTGGCGTACCGCGCCCAGGGAGCGGAGCTGGAGGTGCAGTGGCAGCCTACGGTGCACTGGATGGTGCGTGGCGGGTATACGTATCTGGACACGTTGGTGCTGCAGTCGTTTGCTTCAGACGCGGTGGCCGCAAACCAGGGCGCGCCGACGGAGAACCCGAATATTCCGGGGGTGCCGATTGGGGCGGAGAGTCCGCTGGTGGGAGCGCGGGTGTTCCGTCGTCCGCCGCACACTGGGTTTACGACGGTGGAGTACGCGCGGCGGAATTTCAGCGTGCTGTTCCAGGGAGCGTATGCGAGCCGCAGCGACGACTCGACATTTCTGGGCGGGCTGGATACGAATCAGAGCAGCTACGCGCCAAACGCAACGAACACCTTGCTGCTGCCCAACCGGGACCTCGATTTTGGCTATGCGAAGCTCGACCTGGGTGGAACGTATGCGATCGGCAGCCGGATCACGGCTTTCGGGCAGGTTCAGAACCTGTTGAACGATCAGCACATCGGGCCGATTGGGTATCCAGGACTGCCGCTGACGTTTCGCGCGGGCCTGAAGGTGCGGATCGGCGGCGACTGAGGAGAGGGCGTTGTAGCGGCCTGAAAAGCGGCCATAACGCAACTCCATCGTTTGCGGCGCGTCTTCATCTAATAGAGAGATGGAAGGAGAAACAACGATGTTGAGAGGAATTCGTTCAAGCTTTATGTTGGCTGCGTTGGCCGCCGGAGTTGCGGCGCCTGCGGTGGCCCAGGAGCTTCCGCAGGAGGGCCCGGTTCCCACGACCGCACTGATCAATGTGGAATCGAAGAATTCTGTTCAGATTAATCCGCGAGACCTGACTTTGCAGGTGAATGGGCATGACACGCCGATCACGGCTATGAGAGCAGCGGCCTCGGGAAACGAGGAGGTCGCAATTCTGATCGACGACGGACTGCGGACGAACTTCGGTCTGCAGCTGAAGGAGATCGCCAATTTTGTGAATAGTCTGCCGCGCAATGCCAAGGTGCTGGTGGGTTATATGCAGAACGGCACGGTGAGATCGTCGGGGCACTTTACCGCAGATCACCAGGAGATCACGAATGAGATTCGGATTCCGGTGGGAGTTCCCGGGCAGAGTGCGAGCCCGTACTTCTGCCTGTCTGATTTTGTGAAGCACTGGCCTTCGCAGCAGCCGGCGGCGCGCTTTGTGCTGATGATCACGAATGGTGTTGATCCGTACAACGGCAGGCCGTCGGTCATGAACCAGGACAGTCCGTATGTACAGGCGGCGCAGAATGACGCGGTGCGTGCGGGTGTGGCTGTGTACTCGATCTACTTTCAGGACTCGGGTTTCCGGGGAGGACGCGGCAGTTTCAGCGGACAAAGCTACCTGCAGCAGGTTGGCGATGCGACCGGCGGGATGCTCCTTAATGACGGGCCTATCACGCCGGTGTCGATCGGGCCGTATCTGAATCAGTTTGCGCAGGCGCTTAACTCCAGCTACGAGCTTGGATTTATGGCGAACGCGCAGGGCAAGCACGATTCGCTGGTGCGGATCAAGGTGAAGTCGAACCAGTCCGGCGTGAAGGTGCATGCGCCGGAGGAGGTACGCCCGGGCCTGGCTGAGATCGCGGTCGCTTCACGGTAAGGCGTGTTGCTGGCTGGACAAGGAAAGAGGCTCCGCCAAGCGGAGCCTCTGTTTTTTGGCGCAGGAAGATCTAGGAGGCGACCAGGTCGAGGTCGGAGGCGGGGATCTCGACGGGTTCGGCGGCGCGTGCTGTCACGCGGTCGCGAACCGCGAGCATGCCGGCGGTGACAAGGATGGCGAGCTCGGGCTCGATAGGCTGGCGGTAGTCCATGGAAGCGTGGGTGAGGTAGTAGGGAATCGGAAACGCCAGGAGGAGAAGGGCGAAGGGGAGCAGCGCGCCGAGCTGGTTGCGGCGCCAGGTCGCGAGGCCGCAGATGAGGAATAGCGAGAGGGTGGTGCAGAAGGGAACGTTGGGGATGTCGAACGGCTCTTTCTGGAGATAGCCCGGGGCGAAGCTCCAGTAGCCGGTCCAGTAGCGCAGGAAGCGGCGGACGCTGGCTTCCACGAAAAGACGCTTCTGGTGGCGAATGGTGGCGATGGCGAGGTCGTGTTTCTGTGCCATATAGGCGGGCTCGCCCATTTTGGCGTAAAGGGCCAGCTCGGCGGGATTGCTGGCGGGGTGCGCGTAAGGTGAGTTGCTGTCGGCGGGATCGCCGATGTTGCCAGCGTAGAGCTCGAGCCAGAAGCCGTCACGGACTGGAGCGACGGCATGCAGCACGCGCTGGTTGCGGATGGTCCAGGGAAGGATCGTCAGCGCGAACGCGGCGAAGGCAATCATGGCGCGCTTGAAGGATGGAGCGCCGATCTGGCGGCCGCGGTGGACGGCGATCAGCAGAAGGAACGGCAGGACGGAGACGACGGAGGGATTGGACAGCGCGGTGACGCCGAAGACGAGGCCGAAGAAGATCCAGGAACTCACGCCCACGGCTCGATGCAGACGCATGGCCCACCAGAACAAGCAGGCGAAGAGGAATGAGGTGAGCGCGTAATCCCAGATGCGGTCTGCGGAAAAGTAGATGGCGAAGGGATAGATGGCCCAGCCGGCGGCTGCCCAGCGCGCCACGCGCTCGCCGGATGCCTCACGTGCCGCGCCGTAGATTGGGATGCAGGTGAGCGCGGAGAGCACGGCATTCAAGAGCAGAGCGACGAAAGCGGCCAGCGGGGTGTAGAGGCCGAAGAGCTTGAAGATGCCGGCGAGGATGTAAGGGTAGAGCGGGGGAACGATGGCCGTCGGCCCGGTGATGGTTTGGAATGGACCGCTGAATCCGTGGCCGAGGAAGATGCAGCGCGCGGTCCAGCCCATTTCGTAGCCGAAGTCAGCGTGGGCGTTGAAGGGGCTGGCGATGTCGCGGAAGGCGCAGCAGACGACGATGAAGCGGATGAGGAATGCGAGAAGAGTTGCGGTGGTGACCCAGACCGCGGCCGGCTGGCTCTGGGCAAAGTCGCCAATGCGTCGAGAGACTGGGGGTTTTCTCTCGTTTCGTTCCAGGACGATCAAACAACCTCCAAAAGCCCTAGCGCGGTTCTCCCAGGCAGCACATTCGTAGACGGCGGGTTAACAAGCTCTGTCTACAGCGGGAAACGAATTCACTGTGGGAAAGGTAGCAGACGAAACTGACGCAAAAAAGAGCCAGAGAAGGTTCCTGCGGCTGAGCAACTCGTTGATTTATCCAGTATAGACAAGGACCCGCCGAGGGCTATATCGCTGCGCAAAAAGCGAGGCCCCGGATTTCTCCGGGGCCATTGCATGGAGCCCACGCGCTTCGCGCAAAGGCAAGAACAGCGGGGCTAGTACATGCCGTCCATGCCGCCGCCGTGGTTGTGGCCGCCGCCGGAAGCTTCCTTCTTCTCCGGGATCTCGGCGATCATGGCCTCGGTGGTGAGCATGAGACCGGCGATGGAGGCGGCGTTCTGCAGGGCAGTGCGGGTGACCTTGGTGGGGTCGATGACGCCGGCCTTGACCAGGTCCTCGTAGACGCCGGTTCCGGCGTTGTAGCCGAAGTTCGCGTCCTTGGACTCATTGATCTTGCCGATGACGACCGAGCCCTCTTCGCCCGCGTTCTGGACGATCATGCGCAGCGGCTCCTCGAGCGCGCGGCGGATGATCTGGGCGCCAACCTTCTCGTCACCCTCGAGTTCCTTGACGAGCTTGTCGACCGCCTTGCCGGCGCGAACGAGAGCCACACCACCGCCCGGGACGATTCCCTCTTCGACGGCAGCGCGGGTTGCGTGCATCGCATCCTCAACGCGGGCTTTCTTCTCCTTCATCTCGGTTTCGGTAGCTGCACCGACCTTGATGACGGCGACGCCGCCGACGAGCTTGGCGAGGCGCTCCTGCAGCTTCTCGCGGTCGTAGTCGGAGGTGGTCTTGTCGATCTGAGCGCGAATTTCCTTCACGCGGCCGGAGATCTTGTCATCGGTTCCGCCGCCGTCGACGATGGTGGTGTTGTCCTTGTCGATGGTGATGCGCTTGGCGGTGCCGAGGTCTTCGATCTTGACACCCTCGAGCTTGATGCCGAGGTCCTCAGTAATGCCTTGCCGCCGGTGAGAACAGCAATGTCCTCGAGCATGGCCTTGCGGCGATCACCGAAGCCGGGAGCCTTGACGGCAGCGACGTTCAGGGTGCCGCGCAGCTTGTTGACGACGAGCGTGGCGAGCGCCTCACCGTCGACGTCCTCGGCGATGATCAGCAGGGGCTTGGCGGTGCGGGCGATCTGCTCGAGCAGGGGGAGCAGGTCCTTCATCGTGGAGATCTTCTTCTCGTAGATGAGGATGTAGGGATTCTCGAGCACGGCTTCCATGCGCTCCGCGTCGGTGACGAAGTAGGGCGAGAGATAGCCGCGGTCGAACTGCATGCCCTCGACGACGTCGAGCTGGGTCTCCATGGTGCGCGACTCTTCAACGGTGATGACGCCGTCCTTGCCGACCTTCTTCATCGCCTCTGCGATGATGGTGCCGATGGTGGAGTCGGAGTTCGCGGAGATGGTGCCGACCTGGGCGATCATCTCACCGGAGACGGGCTTCGAGAACTCATTGAGCGAGCCGCCCTGAACGTTGCCGTTCTCGTCGCGCTTGCCGATGATGGCCTCAACGGCCTTATCGATGCCGCGCTTCAGCGCCATGGGATTCGCGCCGGCGGCAACAGTCTTGACGCCCTCGCGGTAGATGGCCTGCGCGAGAACAGTTGCGGTGGTGGTTCCGTCGCCGGCGACGTCGGAGGTCTTCGAAGCGACTTCCTTCACCATCTGGGCGCCCATGTTCTCGAGGCCCTCGGGCAGCTCGACTTCCTTGGCGACGGTGACGCCGTCCTTGGTGATGGTGGGCGAACCAAACTTCTTTTCGATAACGACGTTGCGGCCCTTCGGACCGAGCGTCACCTTCACGGCGTTCGCGAGGTGGTTGACACCGCGCAGAATCGCCTGACGCGAATCTTCTCCGTGCAGAATCTGCTTTGCCATGATTTCCTTCTCCGTCGCGGCGTTGTCGCCGCGGATGTCTCTGAGGTGAGTCTGAGGGTCCAGGGTTTAGGGGCCCGGGCCCGGAAAACTTCAGCTTGTTGGTCCTGGACGCTTGGCCCTGGACGCTGAACCCTTACTTCAGGATTCCGAGGACTTCTTCCTCGCGCATGATGAGGAAGTCCTCGCCGTCGAGCTTGATCTCGGTGCCTGAGTACTTGCCGAAGAGCACGGTGTCGCCGGCCTTGACGTCGAGCGGGAAGACCTTGCCCTCGTCGTTGGACTTGCCCTTGCCGACCGAGATGACCTTGCCTTGCTGTGGCTTTTCCTTGGCTGAGTCGGGGATGATGATGCCGCCGCGGACGGTCTCGCTCTCCTCGAGGCGCTGGACCAGAATGCGGTCGTGCAACGGCGTGAATTTATTAGCTGCCATGTTCCTCTTTTCTCCTTGATTGCGGTTTGCAGGGATGCCGGGGGTCGGGTTAGGGCCGACGAGGGAGTGCTGGCACTCTCTGCTTCCGACTGCTAATGTAGCCCCAGCGGTTGTGGGTCGTCAAGCAGGCGGACGTAAAATGTGAGTGAAAGGCACGCATCCTTCCGGCTACGCCGAGGCGCAACTTGGGGTGGGCAGGCGGCGGGCCAGCGCTGCGGGAGCCGCGGTAAAATGCAGGGTATGAGATTCAGCAGTTATGCGCTGTCGGCGGTCTTTCTGGCTGCGACGATGGCCGGCACAAGCGCTTCAGCCCAGGAACATGGCCGGAAATGGCAGCCGCCGCCGCCAACCGCGCAGGTCGTTGTGAAGGTCGTCAAGGCTTTCAATGGGAAGCCTTTTGAGAATGCCGGGGTGGTGTTTCATGCCACCCGGAACGGCAAGGATGACGGTAACCTGGAGGTCAAGACCGACCCGGATGGCAATGCCAAGATCGACGTGCTCGAGGTAGGCAGCCACGTGACGGTGCAGGTGATCGCGACGGGGTATGCGACGGCGGCGACGGAGTTTGATCTGTCGCCGGACGGGAAGGAAATGACCCTGAAGCTGGAGCGGCCGAAGGCGCAAGTTTCGACGTATGTGGACAACGATGGCAAGGCTTCGCAGACACAACCGGGCGTGCAGGAGCGCGTGATTCCCAAGCCGGCGCCGCAGAAGAGTAATCCTCAGTGACCACGGACGTGCGTCCGCTGCGCGGGAAACGGGCCGTGGTGACGGGAGGAGCCCGGCGGATTGGCCGCGGGCTGGCCACGGCGCTGGCGCGCGCGGGAGCCGATGTTGCGATTACCTACCGCGGATCGGTCAACGAGGCGGAGCAGACGGCGATTGATCTCGGCGGGTTCGGGGTTAAGGCGCTTGCGGTGGCGATGGATGTGCACCACGAGTGGAGCGTGGAGCGGGCTGTCGAAGACGCTGCGCTGGCGCTGGGCGGGATCGATATTCTGGTCAACAATGCGGGCCGGTTCGAGACGGAGGCGCTGGAGAAGATCAGCGTGGCGCAGTGGGACGAGATGTTCGCGACCAACACGCGCGGGCCGTTCCTGGTGGCCAAACATGCGTATCGGCAGCTGAAGCGCGCGCGCGGACGGATCATCAACATCGGATCGCTGGGCGGGATCCATCCGTGGTCGACGCACGCACACTACTGCACGTCGAAGGCGGCGGTGCACATGCTGTCACAGACGATGGCGAAGGCATGGGCGCCGGACATCAGCGTGAACTGCGTGGCTCCAGGGATGATTGTCACGACGGGAGAGATCAGCTCGGGCTATGAGCAGTTCGCGCACAAGACGCCGATGAAGCGCAACGGAACGGTTGAGGATGTTGCGGCGGCGGTGCTGTTCTTTGCGACCGGACCGCATTTCATTACGGGGCAGTTGCTGGCGGTGGATGGCGGGCTGGGACTGTAGAGCACCATCGGCTCTTCTGCTGGCAGGCGACTCACGGGGATGTCCTTTTTTGTCCCTTCTGTGGCCCTCTGTCTCCTTTCGCGCGCCATGTTGCGGGCGTACAGTCAAGCTGGAGACATCGATGGAACGCCGGCAGAGTCACACGCGCAGGAATGGCACCGCGTCTGGTCCAAAAACAGGGATCCATGCAGTCCGCCGCGAGATTCCGGTTGTGCTTGTCGTTCAACCACGCGCTTCGATCCTGGATGTTGCCGGCGCCGTCGAGGTGCTCCGCCGAGCGAGCGTCGAGCAGGACGCCATCAACTTTCGCGTGCGCTATGTCGGTGTTACTCGCAGCGTGTCAACATCGATCGGAATTGATCTTCACCGTGTTGAGCCGCTGCCGTCCTCTCTTCCGGACAAAGCCATCGTGATCGTTGCCGGCAGTGTGGACGTGGCACCGGACTGGGGACGTTCGACGGACTACGAGGCTGATGCCGAGGACCAAGAGGCCATTGTTCACTGGCTCCGAAGGACCATTCGCCCCACTCACACGCTCATAGCCATCTGCTCTGGTGCTCTGCTGTTCGGCCGAGCCGGCCTGCTCGACGGCCGCCGCTGCACGACGCACTACCTCGACTGCGCGCTCCTGTCGCGCGTCGCACCCAAAGCGAAGGTGCTTGAAGACCGGCTCTACGTGCATGACGCGAACATCTACACCTCTGCCGGAGTGACGGCAGGCATCGACTTGATGCTGTACTTCATCAGCACGCTCGTCGGCCACGCCTGCACCGTGGCTGTCGCCCGCTACCTGGTCGTTTATCTTCGTCGTGCAGGGTCCGACTCGCAGGTTTCTCCATGGCTGGATGGACGCAATCACATTCATCCTGCGGTGCATCGAGTGCAGGATGCCATCGCGGAAAATCCTTCGCGGGCCTGGAACAGATTGCAGCTTGCTCAGATCGCGGGCGCCAGCATCAGGCACCTCTCCCGGCTGTTCGATAAGCAGGTAGGCATGTCCATCGTCGACTACCGCAATCGGCTCCGCGTGGCGCTGGCGCGTGAGTTCCTGCTGCAAAGCGAACTCGACATGGAGAACATCGCCGAGCGCGCAGGATTCTCTTCCACTCGTCAGCTGCGCAGGGCCTGGTACCGTGTTTACCGCGACAGCCCCAGCGAGGTAAGAGCAGCGGCCGCCCGGCTCTCCTCCGCATCGGCCGCCTGATCCCATTGCTCTGCAACTGACGCGTCGTGTACGCGACGGTCTCTCGTCTTCATTCCCCGTCAGATCGGCTACGTCGCAACTACTCCCACAGGCGGATCAGCTATCGCCTGAGCGCATGGCGATACTTGCGATCTGCTCTGCAAGCGGCGTTACGGCCAACCCATGTACATCTGTCACGGATGGCCCTTTTTGTCCGTAGGTCGTCCGTGCGGATGCTTTCGCCGGGGCCGCGGCAAACCTAACGTGGGTCATGGCCGGACAGCAACGTTCCCTTCGGCCGACAGGAGCAGTTAATGCCACACACTCCGAACAAAGGAATCCATGGCTGGTCTATCGCAGACTCTCTGACTTTCAAAATCGGAATGCTACTCGTCGCCGTGTTCCTGCGGCTGGCGAGCTTCGCGGAAAGCACAAGCAACGTCGTTATGTTCAAGTCCCCGCATCGCTCCATGATCGTCGTGGACGTACGCGTGAATGGCAAGGGACCTTATCCTTTTCTATTCGACACGGGAGCGACCTCGTCCGCTGTCGACCCGAAGCTTTCTACGGCGCTTCATCTGCCTGCAGCGCAGAGCGTCAAGGTTGCCAGCTGGGATGCCAGCACAGACGCCCGCCGCGTCGAGGTCGAGAGCCTCTCGCTCGGCGCGATCAACTCCGGTCCTCTGTCCGTCCTCGTTCAACCCCTGTCAGAGTTCAAGGCGATCGATCCAGATCTGCGCGGCGTCCTGGGCGAGGACGTGCTTCTTCGCCGCAATTACCTCATCGACAATCGGAAGCACCGCATCCAGTTCGATGACGACGCCACGCTGCTGGCGCAACTCAGCGGCGATCGCATCGCCTTCGTACCCGTACGAACCCGCAGCGGAGACCTGGAAGCCCGGCTGATCTCAGTTCCTGTGCAGACGGACAGAAGCTCTGAGCCGCTTCACCTGCTTCTGGACAGCGCCGCGGACATGGTGGTTCTGCAGCCCTCCTTCACGCCTCAACCAACGCTCCCCAGGGGCGCCAAGTGGATCAGCGACCAAAATGGCAAGCTGTCTTCGGCGACTACGTTTCAGACCCGCTTGTCTGTGGGTTCAGAGGTGTTCAGCGCAGAGGCCTGGATCGGAAATGGGGGGCTGAGGCAGATTGTGATCGACGGTCTGCTGCCGACGGCGAGCTTCAGCCAGCTTTATATCGCCAACCTAGGCTCTTTTGTCATCTTCGAGCCGCGCCGACTGCCACGCAAAGCTTCGAACAGCCGAGAGGCCGCGACGGGTTCCAGCCAGTAATCCAGCCCGCCCGATATACGAAAACAGCGGGCTGTTAGCGGCGGAAGAGGCGAGAGAAGACGCCGCGCGGCTTTTCGTCGTCGATGTCGTCGTCCTCGGGAAGATGGCCTTCGATGTGGAGAGGAGATTCCTGGGGAGGAAGGGGGCGGTTGTCGAAGACGGCCTGTGGATTTTCGGTGCAAAGTCTCTGGGCGTAGGCACCGCCGTGACGAGAGGCGATCTGGTCGCAGGCGGAGCGCAGCTGCGGCGGCCGGTTGCTGATGTTGTGGGCGTCGGTTGACACGAAGTGCACCCAGCGGTCGGCTAACAGGCGTTCGGTGAGCTTCTGGGCCTTGCGTCCCATGAGGCCGGTCACGGAGGCTGCAGTGACCTGGAGGAGCATGCCATCGCGCACCCATGTGGCGAGGCGCGCGGTGTCCTGCTGGACCGAAGGGTTGCGCTCGGGGTGGGTGAGGATGGGGGTCATGCCACCGAGGCGCAGTCCGTAGAAGGTCTCTTCGAGATTGGGCGGAAGGCCGTAATCGGGCAGTTCGATGAGGAGGTATTCGCCGCCGTTGATGGTGTAACGGTGCGGATTTTCAAGGGCGTTGCGCACATTGTCATAGCTGAGGTGGAAGTCGCAGCCGGTGCCGAGGATGAGCCGGATGCCGGCCTCGGCGATGGCCTGCCGGACTTCACTAAGGAGGGCGTGGATCCGTTGCGGGTCGAAATGGTAGCGGGTGCTGGCGTGAGGCGTGCAGACGACATGCGTGATGCCGTCTTCGGCCGCCATGCGCGCCATCTTGAGGGAGGTGGCGAGGTCAGGCGGGCCGTCGTCGAGCGCGGGGAGAAGATGGTGGTGCAGGTCAACCACGGTTTGAGGGTAGCATCGACTAACTGTTAGTGCTGGTGGACGTTGAACCCCAGAAGCCGAGCAGCGTTGCTGTGGAAGAACGCATCAGAGTGGGGTAGGATAAGCTGCGTTCCGAAGCCCGGCCTCCCGTATGATGACGAGAGTGGGTTGTGCTGCGGCTACACAGGCAGCGCTCCACGGAAGGAACTTTCTCAGGGACCCACATGGCAGAAACCAACACGAACAGCTCGAAGCCCCGTGTCCTCGTCGCTGATGATGAGCAGGTGATTGCGAACACGCTCGCGATTATTCTGAACCAGGCAGGCTTTGAAGCGCGTGCAGTCTATAGCGGCGAGAAGGCAATCGAGGCGCTGGACACGTTCCAGCCCAACATGCTGATCAGCGACGTCATCATGACGGGGATGACCGGCATCGAGGCAGCGATTCAGACGCGCGCCAAACTCCCAAATTGCAAGGTACTATTGTTCTCCGGCCAGGCGGCGACCGCCGACCTGCTGGAGCGGGCAAGGGCGCAGGGACATGAGTTCGAGATCCTGGCTAAGCCCGTACATCCGACAGATCTGCTCGCCAAATTGCGCGGGTAGAGAGGCGAGAGCGAGATACCGCGGGTGGCCCCAACGCTCCCTGAGCGCCCATCGGCAATGACACCTGGTATCTCGCTCTCGTCCTTCTCTTTAACGAGTAGATTGCGCGTTCAGATTGGCAGCCCTTTGCGGCGGCGCAGAATCTCGCGGTATTTCACTTCGATCAGGTATTCGTAGAAGCTCTGGAGCGTGGCGTACATGACGCCGGCGGCTCCGTCGAGCACGGCGCCGCGCACGAATATCATGTAGAGCCATTTGAGCAGCGGGCGCGCGGGCATGCGGTAGAAGATCGCCTTCTGGGCGGCGCGGCGATCGTGGAAGTTGCGGGCGAAGAGCGCGTCTTTCAAAGACGCGTCACGGACTGCATCTCCGCTGGCAAGCAGTTCGGCTTCGGCGGTGGAGTACTGGTTGTGCTTTGCGACCCAATGCGCGAGTCCCTTGGAGAAGGCCATGTGGTCGATCGGCGCGGAGAGCTGGCCGGTGGTGCCGTCGACCTCGACGAACTCATTGATGTCGCGCGTGTAGTGAACGCGGCCCACGCGGAGCAGGCGCACGTAGTAAGGCGTGAGTTGTGCGTGCTTGAGCCATGTGCCCCAGAGGAAGTCGCGGCGGCGAATGCGGAAGGCGCCGAGGTCTGCAGGCGCTTCGGCTGTGGCACGCGGGATCTCGAGCGAGAGCTCCGGGGTAGCGCGTTCGTCGGCGTCCAGGACGAGAACCCATGGATAGCGGAAGGGAAGCTGCATGGCGGCGTTGCGCTGCGCGGCGTAGGTGTCGAAGGTGCGCGTGGTGAGGGTCGCGCCGAAGGAGCGGGCGATTTCGGCGGTGCGATCGGCAGAGTTGGAGTCGAACACGTGGATGTCGTCGCACCAGGAGACGGAGTCAAGGCAGCCGGGCAGATCCTGTTCCTCGTTGAGGGTGAGGATGAGGACGGAGACGCCGGGCGGTGGAGCGGTCGCGGAGCTCACTGGGCTGCCGTCTCCGCGGCAGGAGTGGCGGCGTCACTGCGCTGACGCTTGCGGATGGGTTGTGCGGGATGGCCGGAGTAGACGGTCCAGGGCTCGAGGTCGCGGGTGGCGACTGAGGCGAGGCCGAGCACGGCACCCTCGCCGACGCGAACGCCCGGAGCGACGGCGGCGCGTGCGCAGATCCAGGCGTAGGGCTCGATGGTCATCCCATAGGCGATCAGCGGGAATGAGGCGTCGTTGTAATCGTGGGTCGCGCCGCAGAGATAACAGTCCTGCGAGAGGATAACGTGCGAGCCGAAGTGCATGGGTGACGGATTGTAGATCTCGACACCATCGCCGGCAGCGACGTGGTCGGCGCAGCGAAGATTCCATGGCGCCCAGATTCGTGACGCGGGGTAGAAGTGGCAGTCGGGGCCGAGCGTCGCGCCGAAGAGACGGAGCAGCATGGCGCGCCAGGCGTGGAACGGGCGCGGCGAAGGACGGTAGAGGACAAGCCACGTGATTTTCCAGAGCAGGCGAGCGGCGCGGTTGGCAAACGTGAACGCGGGGCGCGTATACGGGTCAGAGCCTGCGGTGATGTGATCGTCGGCGCGGTAGTCCGGCTGGCGGGGCATCAGCGCGCCTCCCGGAGAGCGGCGGGTGCGTTGGCGGGGTCCTGTGGATTCTCGAAGATGCGGAGGATGGCCTCGGCGTTCCGGCGCATGTCGTACCGGCGGAGGAAGCTGTCACGGGCGCGGGCGGACATCTCCGCCTGCTGCTGGGGTGTGAGGTCGAGCCAGCGAGTGAGCAGGCGCACGATGCCGCCTTCCGTGTCGGCCTCAACCAGAGCGGAACCGTCGGCTTCGAGGTCCGGCGCGATGTTGACCGGGTGCGTCAGAAGGACGGGACGGCCGGAGGCCAGGGCCTCAACGACGGCAACGCCGAAGTTCTCCTGATGCGACGGAAGGATGAAGGCCTCAGACGCGGCGAACGCGCCCCACTTGGCATCGCCGAGGAGCAGACCGGGCCAGTGGATGCGGTTCGCGCAGTTGCAGCCGGCGGCAAGGGCCTCGAGGCGCTCGCGCCAGTGGTTGGGGTCGGGGCCGGCCATGACGAGGTGGAGGTCAGGGTGGGCGGCGCTGAGTTGGGCGAACGCGCGGACGAGAAGGTCACAACCCTTCTTCTCGTTGATGCGGCCGAGGAAGAGCAAAAAGCGGCGGCCGGCGACCTCCGGACAGGTGGCCTGGAAGGCGGCGAGAAGTGCAGAGGTGTGGGGCGGGGGCGCCTCGGCGCCAAGGGGCACCACCATGGGTTTCCAGCGGTGCAGCCAGAAGCTTTCGGCGGCGAGGTCACGCTCAGCGGCGGTGGTGAAGAGGACTCGGCGGGCGCTGCGAAGGACCCAATATTCGGCGGGAAGCCAATAGAGCCACTTCTTGGCGTGCTTTGCAGGGAACGCCCGCTTAAAGTAGGGGTCGAGCATTCCATGCGTAAACACCACATAACCTGGACCATTGGCCACACCGAGAAGCGCTGCCAATCCGGTGAATTCCCACAGGCCATGCACAATGACTCCATCGAAACGGCCACGGTTTTTCCTCAGCCAGCGGAGCAGCGCCGGCCGGAACCAGCGCTTTCGCGGACCGCCGAGTGCGTGGACCGGAAAAGGAAGGTCGCGGAGGAAAGGGGCTGCAGGGTCGTCAAGGGTGGCGAGCTCGCTTGCATAACCAGGCGGAGCGTAGCGCACGAGCATGCGGATGACCTCGGTCGGGCCGCCCGCTGAGGGGCTGACGGTTCCGACGATGTGCAGGATTCTCATTCGCTGGAGGGTGGGGCCCTTGAGGGTAAGGATACCAAGCGACAATGCGGACGAGGGTGGGCGGTAGGGTGAACGAACCGGTCTCAGGGATGCAGCTTTCCGGTTACGGCGGCCAGCGCCTGACGTAACCCGCGGACGTCCGCCTCGAAGTCCCAGGCGGCCATGCGGGCTTTTGCGGCGTCGCCCATGTTCTGCGACTGTTCGGGGCTGGAGAGAACCCGGCTGATAGCAGCGGCGAGGGAGTTGATGTCGCCGACGGGGAAGACAAAGCCTTCGACGCCATCGGTGATGAGGTCCGCATGGGCGCCGACTTCATCGGAGACGATGACAGGGCAGCCTGCGGCCATGGCCTCGTTCACGATGAGGCCCCAGGGTTCATGCCGTGAGGGAAGAACGAAGACGTCCGCGAGAGCGAAGAAGGCGGGGAGCTCGGATTGATTGCGGAATCCGAGGAAGCGGACGCCTTCGAGCGCAAGCTCGCGTGCCCGTGCTTCGAGGCTGGCGCGCTCCTCTCCGTCACCGGCGATAAGCAGGTACGGGAGCGGCGAGACGGAGGACGTGGAACACAGGCGGGCGTAGGCCTCGAGCAGGTGGCCGGCATGCTTTCGCGGCTGGAGCTTGGAGGCGAAGACGATGATCTGCCGGCCCGGAGTGAGCTGCAGGTCGCGGCGGAGTTGTTCGGTATCGCTTGCCGCGGCGCGCTGAGCGAACCAGGCGTTATCGACGGCATAGGGCATGGTGAACTGCGGCATGTTATCGCCGAAGTAGTGGGCCCAGTAGTCGCGGTTGCGCGAGCCGATGGGCAGGGTGGCCGCGATGGCTGGACGAAGCAGACGGAAGAAGAGCGACTTGGAGGCAAGGGTGCTGAGGCTGCGCTTGCGGTCTGCGAGCCAGGATTCTGCACGGAGCAGAACGGGAATCCCAAGGGTATTGGCGACGAAGATAGCGTGCAGAGCGTTGAGGCTGGCATAGCCGTGCACCCAGAGGGCGTCAAAGGCGGGCGAGCCGTCGGGCTTGCGGAGGCGGCGAAGAATGCCGCGGCTGATGGGGCTCAGCGGAGAGACGGTGCCGGTGTCGCGGAGGCGTGGAAGGAACTCGCTGCGATAGCCGTCAAGCAGAGGGACGTCCCAGGCGACCTGGACGCCGAAGCCTTCATCCTTGTAGCCGCGGAGCGAGAAGTCGGAGCCGAAGAAGACGGTGAGGTCGATGTCGGGTTCGCGGGCGATGCGGCGAAGCAGAGGCGCCTGATACTGGATCGGGTGCGAAACAACGTACGCGAGGCGCACCGGCGCGCGGTGTACAGAGCTCGCGACGACGGCCATGGCGGCGGTCTCCTTACAAGCCCCTGAGCGTCAGGATCAGCGACAAGACGCCGAACAGCGTGCCGAGGTTCCCGTTGGCAATGAATGCCTTCAGCTCGTTGTCGGGCAGGAAGACGATGTCGTTGGCCTGCAGGATCGGATCGGGATCTTTGCCGTGGAGAATCCGCTGAATGTCGACCCTCACGACGGTGCGGTGGTCGCCGACGGTGCGGATGAGGCGCACGTCGCTGGTCTTGCCCTGGTAGGCGAGACCGCCGCTGAGTGCGGTTGCCTCCATCAGCGTGAGGGGAGCGTATTGGGTGAGTGATATTGTTCCCGTGGTCTTGAAGTCGCCAACCATGTAGACGAGGCCTATGCGGCCGACGATGATGGTGTCGCCGGGAAAGATGGGGATATTGGCGAGACTGCTGCGTAGCGGATCAGTGCCGAGGTCGACGACGAGGGGTGCAGCAACGCCGGGGCGGCTGATCGTGATGACATGGCTGGCAGTGGCGGGAAGGCCGCCGGCGACCGCCAGGACTTCCAGCAGGCGACGCGAACCGACGATGGGCACGACGGCATGGACTTCGCCGGCGACTGTCGCCTCCTGGTTTGGCCCTTGATCGAGCTGGATGGTGACCTGGGGATTCGTGTAGATGCCTGCGTCCTTGAGGCGCTGCTCGACAAATCGCTCGGCCTGAGTGAGGGTGAGCCCGCTCAGCTGAACCGTGCCGATGAGCGGCAGTACAACGGTTCCGTTGGACGACAGCCTAACCTGGGGGTTGTAGTCGCCCTGCTCGAACACGTGAATCGTGATGAGATCGCCGGGGGCGAGTTGTGGCTCAAACGCGGCAGGAAACAGCAAAGCGCGGTCGGTTGTGACGGTGGCAGTCGTCGGAATTTCGACGGTCGGGCCAGGCCCGCTGAATTGGGCGAAGCATGCCGGACTGGTGACGAGTGCGACCAGCCAGAGCAAGGAGATGACGAGCAGGCGCGAGCTTCTGCGGGACGGGGGTGAGATGCGCGCACTCACTTGGAGCCTCCGTTGCGTGATTTCCGGCTGCCGCGCGACTCCCAACCTTTGCTGTCGACACCGCCCGAAGCGTAGCCGGAGTATCCCGAGTACCCATAATAGGCGTAGTACTCGGGCGAGTTGAGATCGACGGCGTTGAGCACGGTACCTGTAATTTTGGTTCCAGCGCGCAGCAGGAGATCGCGCGAGCGGCGGACAGCATGCTTGTTGGATTTGCCCTGGCGAACCACCAGAACCACAGCGTCCGCGTCATGTGCGAGGACGACACTGTCGGTGATCGAAAGCAGCGGAGGCGAGTCGAGAACGATGTGCGTGTACAGCCCGCGGCACTCGGCCAGGAGCCGGTTCATAGCATCGGATGCAAGCATCTCGGTCGGGAAGGGAGGCACTGGTCCACTAACCAGGATGTCGAGCTTTGGTATCTCGGCGACCTGCTGGACGGCCTCCTGCAATGTGGTGCTTCCTGTGAGAACGGAGCTGAGGCCGACCTTTCCATTGATGTTGAAACGATGGTGAACGGTAGGGCGGCGCAGGTCGGCATCGATGAGAAGGACGCGCACGTCTCGTTGCGCAAGCACGCAGGCGAGATTCATGGCGACCGTCGTCTTGCCCTCGCTGGGTGTGGCGCTGGTGAGCAGGATGATCTGCGGCTCCCGGCCGGCTACGGAAAGCAGCAGCGAGGTTCGGAGAGCGCGGAAGGCCTCTGAGAACTGGGACATGGGTGCCCCGATGACGGCGAGATTTCGTTGTACAGGGCTCTGCCCGGCGAGTTCCGCAGCCGTACGGCGGAGGCGGGGAATGAGAGCGAGCGAAGGCAGTCCGGAGATGGATTCGATCTGCGCGACGGTGCGGATGCCGGTGTCCAGGCTCTCGAGGACGAAGGCGATGACCACGGCGAGCGTAAGCATCAGAATGCCATCGACGATCATCATGCTGGAGCGCGACTGCAGGGTCGGTGCGATCGGCGGAACCGCGTTGTCGATGATGTCGATCTCGGTGGATTCGAGGCCAGCCTCGATACCCGCCGTCCGCAAGCGCTGCGACAGGCCTTCGTAGAGGGTGCGGTTGGATTCGAAATCGCGCTGGCGGAGCGTGTACTCGACCAGATCATCGCGCAGTTTGTACGCCTCTTCCTTTTCCACTTCCAACGCGGCGCGAGTCTGCTGTTCATTGACGTCCGCGGCAACATACGCCTCGTGAGCCTGATCGACGAGCCGCTTCTCTTCGTCAACGATCTGTTTGTCGAGTTCGGAGATCTGGCCCTGGAGGGCCTTTACCTGTGGGTGATTCGGCCCCAGCGTCGCGCTCAGCTCGGCGTAGTGAACGATCAACTGCTGCTTGTTGTTTCGCAAGGCGCCGAGACTGGTCGACAATCCGCCCGCTGCCGCTGAGCCGATGGTGCCGTCAAGCGCGTCGGGATTCATGGAAGAAAGAGTCTTGTAGCGAGCCTGCTGTTGAATCCGGGCAATCTGCGCAGAGCTGACGGCGCGCGTCAGGTCGTCGAGGGCGGATTGAATCTGGTTATGCTGCGGATCGAAGCCGAGGACACCGATTCGCTTCTGGAGATCGATGAGTTGCTCCTGCTGGGTTTCGACCTGCTGCTTGAGGTCCCGGAGCTGCAGGGAGAGGAAGTCGGAAACGCGCTGGGTGGCTTCGTAGCTCGACTGCAGATCGCGCTGGATGAATTCGCGAATGAGCCGGTTGACGATATCGGCTGAGAGTTTGGGATCAAGAGTCCGGCAACTGATCACGACGAGGTCGGTCTTGGGCACGACGTCCACGCCGATATCGCCGCTCATGCCGTTCAATGTGCCTTGCCGCACATTGAGGTCGTCAAGGCTGAGGTGAAGGTTCGGGCCGTAGTAGCCGGTGAACGCGGCGTTATTGGGCAGGTCCAGATCGCGCGCGACGGTCAGCAGGACCGTGTCGCTCTTGATGATGGCGACCTGTGTCGACAGCGATGAACTTGCGGAGCCGTAACCCGGGCCGCCACCGACGCGGAATTGTTGGGATGAGCCGGTGCGAATCTCGATGGTGCCCTGCGCCTGATACATGCGGGGCTGCGTGGTGCCCTTATAGAAGCCGTAGGCGAGACCCAAAGCAGTGATGGCTGCGATGAGGTACTTGCGTTTCCTGACGGTGAGGATCGCCTCCGACAGGGTGGTATCAGCTGGATTCTGCATGGCCCCAGCAGGCGGGTTTGCATCTGCTGGCAGTGGTGACACTTCGGCCCTTCCGGAGATCATTGCTCCCTAGTCTACCTTGAAACCGGCAGATACCCGACGTGGCAACCAGGTGAACCCGGTGAGGCTCTACAATCAGAGGCAAACCGGAATTATTGATGAGCAGACGCCAAGGAGCTGGGATGGAGCATGGTTGCCAGATAGCAGTTGTCGGTTCAGGCTACGTGGGGCTGGTGGCGGCGATCTGTTTCGCGGAGATCGGCCACGGCGTGATCTGCGTGGACAATGACGAGCGCAAGGTCGCGGCGCTGCAGGCGGGCGACAGTCTCATTCACGAAAAGCACCTTCCGCAACTGTTGGGCCGGTACAGAAACACGCGTGTGCGGTTTACGACGGACCTGGCCGAAGCGACGCGCGAGTGCGATGCGATTTTCATCGCAGTGGGTACACCGCAGTCCGAGAACGGCGATGCCGACCTGTCGTATGTGGAGGCGGTCGCGAGCGAGATCGCCCGGCATATAAGCGGCTATAAGGTCATCGTGGAGAAGAGCACGGTTCCGGTCTACACGAATGAGTGGATCCGCCGGGTTATCGAACGTAACGGTGTCAACCGGGAGGCGTTCGACGTGGTCTCGAACCCGGAGTTCCTGCGTGAAGGCACCGCAGTGGAAGATTTTCTGCACCCGGACCGTATCGTGGTGGGCGCGGACAGCCAGCGCGCGGCGGCGCTTCTGAAGCAGATTTACTCTCCGCTGGTGACGGGCGCGTACTACGAGAAGGACGGAGCGATCGAGGGCGGATGCTCGATGCAATCGCCGCCGCCGCTGCTGATGACGTCGACGAAAAGCGCGGAGATCATCAAGCACGCGTCGAATGCTTTCCTGGCGATGAAGATTTCCTTCATCAATGCAGTGTCGAATCTGTGCGAGGCTGCGGACGCGAACGTGGAGCAGGTGGCGCGGGGTATCGGCCTGGACTCGCGCATCGGGCCGCGCTTTTTGCGGCCGGGCATCGGTTATGGCGGATCGTGCTTTCCGAAGGACGTCGCGGCGTTCCGCTCCGTTGCGCAGCAGATGGGCGTGGACTTCAGCCTGCTGAGCGAGGTGGAGAAGATCAACGCGCAGCAGAAACGCCGGTTCCTGAGCAAGGTGCGTTCGGCGCTGTGGACGTTGCGTGGAAAGCGGCTGGCCGTGCTGGGGCTTTCGTTCAAGGGCGAGACAGACGACATTCGGGAATCGCCGGCGATCGACATGGTTGAAATGTTGCTGTGTGAGGGATGCTGCGTTGTGGCGTATGACCCCGCAGCGGCGGAGCGTGCCCGCCTGGAATTGCCGCCTTCGCAGTACATGAGCTACGCAGGCGATCCATATGAGGCCGCCAAGGACGCGGACGCTCTCTTGATCCTTACCGACTGGAAGGAATTTGCAGACCTGGATCTGCGCAAGATCCATGCGTCGATGCGCTATCCCATCGTTGTGGACGGCCGCAACCTCTTCGACCCTGGCGTGATGCAGGAGCTGGGGTTCACGTACATGAGCATCGGAAGGCCGACCGCGACTCCCGTGCGCGAAACGGTTACAGATGCAATCGGCGGATAGCAACTAGACACCGGCGGCTGCAGACGGTGGCAGGCGGCACGTTGCGTGCGCAAGGGAGCAGGGATGGCTTCAAAGAGAGTTCTGGTTACAGGAGCGGCGGGCTTCCTCGGATCGCACCTGTGCGATGCACTGCTGGCCGACGGAAACGAGGTTGTCGGCGTGGACAATCTCTGCACGGGGAACCTGGCCAATCTGCGGCACCTTCAGGGCGAGCCGCGTTTCCGATTCGAGCAGATCGATATCTCCGAACCGTTCGATGTTGGTCAGGTGGAGTACGTGTTCAACTTCGCTTCGCCGGCGAGCCCGGTCGACTACATGCGGCTCGGGATCGAGACGCTGCGCGTCGGCTCGGCCGGCACGCTGCACACGCTTGAGATTGCAAAGCGGTATAACGCGGGCTACCTGCACGCGTCGACCTCGGAGTGCTATGGCGACCCGGAGGTGCATCCGCAGGTTGAGAGCTACTGGGGCAATGTGAACCCGATCGGACCGCGCTCGGTGTATGACGAGTCGAAGCGCTTCTCCGAGGCGGCTGTCTCGGCCTACCGACGCTATTTCAACGTGAACACGCACCTGGTGCGGATCTTCAACACGTATGGACCGCGGCTGCAGGCGAACGATGGCCGTGTGATCTCGAACCTGATGATGCAGGCCTTGCGCGGTGATCCGCTGACGGTCTACGGCGACGGCTCGCAGACGCGCAGCTTCTGCTATGTCTCGGACCTGGTGGAAGGAATCGTGCGGCTGTCGAAATCCGACGAGCACGATCCGGTGAATATCGGCAATCCCAACGAGTGGACGATCCTCGAGTGCGCGCGCGAGATTCAGGCACTGATCGGCTCGCAATGCGAGATCGTCTTCCGCCCGCTGCCGAAGGACGATCCGAAGCAGCGACGGCCGGACATTACACGAGCGAATACGCTGCTCGGATGGGAGCCGAAGGTGCAGTTGCGCGAGGGACTGACGCGATCACTCGATTACTTCCGCGCTGCAGTTGAGGCGGAAAAGGCGGAGCCGCAGGGTCGCGCAGCAGCGGCCCGGCAGGACGAGGAGTACTTCCGCCTCGCCTCGGGTCGCTGACGCGAGCCAGATCCGGCCCAGCTACTTCGGCGTCGTTTGCAGCTCGGTGTGCAGCTTGGGGTAGAACTTGATCTCTGCTGCGACGGTGACATCGTTCTGCTGGCCGGTCTTGTAGATCGGCGCCTTCCAGCGTTCGTATTGCATCCACGCGTTAAGTTGAATATCGCGGCGGAGGTTCTTCACGACATCGACCGTGAACTGGTTCTGCGTCGTTCCGAGGGGAATGAAGTCCTTGGGGCCTTTCTTGTTCATGTATTCAAGCTGCACCCACTCGTTGCCGGAGAGGTGATACGTGAGCCAGGCGTTGCCGCCCTTCGCTTCGCGCCCGATCTCGTCGCCCGTGATGAAGCCCTTGTTGGTGTAGCCCTGGCGCTGCACGACCTCCCAGTAGTTGAACTGGCCGCCCTGGCTGCGCAGCGTCGACGTGTCGGTGCTCGCGGCTTCAATGCGGAGGTCCAGTTTTTCCATGCCCGGGAAGTGCGAGATGTAAATGCCCGGGCGGTAGGCGGCGCGGCGCGGCGCGCTGATCGGCGTCACGTCGTCGTGAGCGATGGAGTCCGTATAGAGGGTGACGTATTTGCGCAGGAACGGAAGACGGTACGAGAAGGTGAAGACGCTATAGCGCGCTCCGGGATCGTCCCGCGAATACTTTTCTCCCGCGGTTGTATCGCTCAGTGAGAAGAAGCTCTTCAGGAAGGTGTGAATGGTGATGGGTTCGGTGCAGGGGTATACGGTGCCATCAGGTGCGAAACATCCGTGCCCCTTGCCGCCCCAGATGACCGTACGCTGGAAGCTGAAATCGAAGTTCTTCGTGGGCTTGAAGGAAAATACTTCGGAGTGCGCCCATGGATCGTTCGGGGCGGAGTGGCCCTTCAGCGAACCGATCATGAAGTCGTAGCGCAGCGGACCGAGCACCTTGCTGAGGAAGGGAATGTACATCGGCTCGACGCGATTGATGCGGAACGAGTACATATCCTCGGCATTGTTGCTCCATGCCATGCTGCCGCCCATGCCCGGTCCAAGCCATGCGTCAGACTTGCCGAACGAAATCTCGTGTCCCCACCAGTGGGCGGAGAGGTTCGCTTC
The DNA here is from genome assembly GCA_963762465.1 of uncultured Acidobacteriaceae bacterium. Lineage (GTDB taxonomy): Bacteria > Acidobacteriota > Terriglobia > Terriglobales > Acidobacteriaceae > Granulicella. The sequence goes on from CAVXKS010000006.1 coordinate 329,990, forward strand.
CTGCAGCCGGAAGGTGTTCACGGCGTTGTTCGTGCTTCCGTACGGAATGGTGGACTGCGGGTCATTCGGCGGAGCGAATGGACAGATCTCGTCCATGCAGGAGAGCTGGTTGGCGAGGGCGAGAGTGTAGCCGTCATAGGCCGGAGCGTGCTGGAACTCGCCGCGAATATAGAGCGAGAACCGGCCGTACTCATTGACGCTGGAAAAACCGGTGACGTTGTTGAAGCCGGTGGAGTACGGGCGTCCGTAGTCGTTATAGAGCGATTGGCCCGAGGTGGAAGCTGTCACGCAGCACCGGGCCACCAATTCCCATCACGCGCGCGTAGACGGATTGAAGACCGTACACCGCGCCGCGAGTCAGGTTGTTTCCGGGCGTCTCTTCGACGAGGTAGTCCTGCAGTTTGGCGAGGATTGCTGTCGCCTCCGGATCGCCGTCGGAGGTGATGTCATCCGCGCTCGCCTGAAGCATGTGGAGCAGACTGCGGCGGGTCCACGGCCTCATGGCGATGAACGCGGTGTCGAGGTAGCCCATCGAATACAGCCGCAGAGCCAACGGATAGACGATGCTGTCGACCGGGATGTAGGTCGACCCGAGAGGATCGCCGGCCGTTTCCCCCGGCACAGGACCATATGCTTCAATGCTCGGCACGGAAGCAACGGGAACCGCAGGCGGTATGCTGACCCGCGCCGGATTGGGCGGGTTCTGCTGATTCTGTACCTGAATGGGCTGCTCGAGCTGGTCGGGCGCGGTTGTGGCGGGAGCCGTGGGTGCAGCCGGCTGCTGCTCGCCGGGACTGTTTGAGTCTGTGTCCCCGTCTGGGTTCCGGTTTCGTCTGCTGCGTGGTCTGCGGCGCAGAATACTGCGTCTGCGGCTGTGCGGGTGTGCTCTGACTGTTCGCAGGGGTGGGTGCGGCCACGGAAGGAATGCTGCTCGCCGGCGCAGGGGTTGCGGGCTGCGACTGAATTCGGAGTCTGTGCCGATGCGGTCTTTCCGCTGGTGAAGGTGGCAGCGATCAGCAATGCAAACAGCACGGCCGCAGGTGGCCAGGGGCGGGGGGACCGCAAAAGAAACATGCTGTCAGTGTAAAGGTTCAGCGCGACTTGCAGGATGTCGAGACATTCATATTGGTTTGTGATTACAAACGGATTCCGCGCGCCGCCATGTAGGCCTGCAGGCGCTTGAGCGGCTGTTGGTGCGTTGGCAGACGCTCGAGCGCTTAGCATTGCCCAGATCACCGACGGGCCTCCGCCGGAGCGCGCCCGCGCGGAGGTCTCCTGCACGACGCGATAGACCGCGACGGCATCTTCGCCGTCGACGGGGAAGTGCGGAAGATGAAGGCTGCGGCCGAGCTTGGTCAGCTCAGGCCAGAGGAGCGGCGCCGATGCGCGCAATGATGGTTTGCTGCGAGTGTTGGCGCCGCGATCGCTGACGATCAGGAGGAACGGCAGCCGGTCGCGATTGGCCCAGCGCAGAGCGTCGGCCCATCCGTTCACCGGCGCGCCAGCGTCGACGAAGGCAACGGCGAGGCGATCCGTGCCTGCGGTCTGCATGCCGCGCGCGGCTCCTGCGCACAGCGGAATGCGAAGACTCTGCGGCACATCATGCGCGTCCTCACCGGCGGAAGACTTTGGCGCAAGTTCACGAACAGCCCGGTCGTCCGGCTCGCCGCAGACGAGGTCGCCTGCAGCAAGATGAATCAGCGTCGCGGCAAGGAGCGCGCCGCGCGCGAGCGTTCGTTCGCCGGCGGTCGATCGTGCGGGTGCGCTGCATCAGCGCGTGAAGCTCACGCAGGCGGTCCTGAGGCAGCAGGGGATTGTCGGCCAAAACGGCAAGTCCTCTTCTTCGAGAGTTTCGTGATCGGTCGAGCTGCAGATCAGGCTGTGGCTGCGTCGGCGGCCTCGGGATTCAACCCGAGCTCCGCAAACGCCTGCGTGGCCACTTTCGGTTTGATGGCGCCCTCGCGCGCGAGCTTCGAGAGCGCTGCCGCGACGATAGATTCGGCGTCAATCTCGAAGTGGCGGCGCAGATGCTCGCGATTGTCCGAGCGGCCGAAGCCATCGGTGCCGAGCGAGACCAACCGCGAGCCGAGCCATGGAGATAGCGCGTCCGGGAGCGACTTCATATAGTCGCTCGCCGCAACGATCGGCCCCTTCGCATTACCGATTGCGGTGACAACGTAGGGGACGCGCTCCTTCTCGGCGGGATGGAGACGATTCCAGCGCTCGACGGCGATTGCGTCGCGGCGCAGCTCGGTGTAGCTGGTGACGGACCACACGTCTGCAGCGACGTTGTACTTCTCTGCGAGAATCTGCTGCGCGCGGACGACTTCGTTCAGGATCGGGCCGGCGCCGAAGAGCTGCAGCTTCGCTTCGCCTTTGGCCTGTTCCGAAGGAGCGGGCTTGAACTTGTAGAGCCCGCGCAGAATCCCCTCGCGCACGGCTTCGAGGTTCTCCGGCGCCGCCGGTTGCGCGTAATCCTCGTTGTACATGGTCAGGTAGTAGAAGAGGTTCTCGCCTGCCTCGTACATGCGGCGCAGACCATCCTGGATGATCACCGCGAGCTCATAAACGTACGCCGGGTCGTAGGTCCTGCACGTCGGGATCGTGGATGCCAGCACGTGCGAGTGGCCGTCCTGGTGCTGCAGTCCCTCGCCAAGCATCGTCGTTCGGCCTGCAGTTCCGCCCATCAGGAAGCCCTTGCCGCGCGAGTCTGCGAAGGCCCATGCCATGTCACCGATGCGCTGGAATCCGAACATCGAGTAGTACATGTAGAACGGCACAATCGGTACGCGGTAGTTGGTGTAGGCTGTGCCCGCTGCGGTGAAGCTCGCCATCGAGCCCGCCTCGGTGATGCCTTCCTCGAGGATTTGACCGTTCTTCTTCTCGTTATATGCGAGCAGCATGTCGGCGTCGTGCGGCACGTACTTCTGCCCCTCCGGCGCGTAGATGCCCACCTGCTTCATTACGGACTCGAAGCCGAACGTGCGGCCTTCATCGGGAATGATCGGCACGATCAGCTTGCCAAAGTCCGGGCTCTTCAGCATGCCGTTCAGCATGTTGACGAAGCCCATCGTTGTGGAGATCGCACGGTTGTTCGAGCCGGCCAGCCACGTCTTGAAGAATTCGATGGGCGGCACCTTGATGTCCAGCTTGGGCACGGTGCGCGCGGGCAGAAAGCCGCCCAGCGTCTCGCGCCGCGCAAACATGTACGCCATCGCGGGATCGGAGCTGTCGGGCCGATAAAACTCGGCGTTGGCCGCGGCCTCGGCGGGCAGACCACAGTCGAAGCGCTTCGCGAAGGCAGCGAGGCCTTCATCGGTCAGCTTCTTCTCGGAGTGCGTGGGGTTGCGTGACTGCGCTGCGGCGATGCCGTAGCCCTTGACGGTCATCGCGAGGATCACCGTCGGGCCGCCCTTGTGCTCCAGCGCGCGCTTGTAGGCGTTGTAGATCTTCACCGGATCATGGCCGCCGCGATGCAGGTTCGCCAGCTGCTCATCGGTCTTGTCTTCAACAATTTTCTCGAGCTCCGGATATTTGCCGAAGAACTCCTTACGGATATACGCGCCGTCCTTCGCCTTGAAACGCTGGAGGTCGCCGTCGACGCACTCCTCCATCCGCTTCAGCAGCAGACCCTGGTGATCGCGCGCGAAGAGCTCATCCCAATCCGAGCCCCAGATGACCTTGAGCACGTTCCATCCCGCACCGCGGAAGACGGACTCCAACTCGTCGATGATGCGCGCGTTGCCGCGTACCGGGCCATCAAGTCTTTGCAGATTGCAGTTGACGACAAAGATGAGGTTGTCGAGCTTTTCGCGCGTGCCCAGCGAAATTGCGCCTAGAGTGTCGACCTCGTCCGTCTCGCCATCGCCCACGAACGCCCATATCTTGCGCTCGGTGTGCGGAATGAGGCCGCGGTTCTCGAGGTACTTCATGAAGCGCGCCTGGTAGATCGCGTTCAGCGGCCCGATGCCCATCGAGACGGTCGGGAACTGCCAGAAATCCTTCATCAGCCAGGGGTGCGGATACGAGCTCAGGCCCGGCGTGTCGCGCAGCTCATGGCGGAAGTTCTTCAGCTGGTCGGCGGTCAGGCGGCCTTCAAGAAACGCGCGCGCATAAACACCCGGAGAGGCATGACCCTGGAAGTAAACGAAGTCCCCCGGCTGCTCACCCTTGTCGCTTGCGTACGAAGCGCGGAAGAAGTGATTGAAGCCGACCTCCAGCAGCGTCGCCTGCGAGGCGTACGTCGAGATGTGGCCGCCAATGCCGGGGTCGTACTTGTTCTGCTTGTGCACCATCGCCATCGCGTTCCAGCGAATCAGCGCCTCGATGCGCCGTTCCAGGGCACGGTCGCCGGGGTAGGGCTCCTCGTCGTGCCTGGGGATGGTGTTCTGGAACGGAGTGACGACATCGCCGGGCGCGGGAACACCGGCCTCGCGGGCGCGGGTGCGCAAGGCGGAAAGCAGCGCCGCGCCCTGCTCCCAGTCCTTCGCGACGACCTCGTCAAAGGCCTCGATCCACTCGGCGACCTCGGCGGTCATGTCCTGCCTGACGGCCCCTTCAAGATTCGTCGCCAGATTTGTCGCCATCCCACCCTCCATTACGCACGCTTATAGCTCTATAGCCACTCTCTACGATAATTCGGCGCGCGAATTTGTGCACGGTTACCGCGGGTTGATCGCTGGCTAGGTCGAATAGTCGGCGTTTATCGAAACGTATTCGTGGGTCAGGTCGCAGGTCACGAACCGCGCCCGGCCATTTCGGCGCCCGAAATCGATCGCAATCGTGTATTCCCGGGCCTGCATGGCTGCATGGGTTGCGGCCTCGTCATAGCGCGGGTCGCGGACGCCCTCGGCAAAGACCGGCAGCCCGGCGATGGTGATCGTCACGTCTGCCGGGTCGAAGCGGACGCCAGCCTTGCCGGCCGCGGCGAGCAGGCGGCCCCAGTTCGGGTCGGCCGAGGACCACGCCGTCTTGCAGAGCGGTGAGTTGGCAATCGATCGGGCGATATCGCGGGCATCGGGGTCGCCCTCGGCTCCGGTGATCTCCAGGGTCACAACATGGGTCACGCCCTCGCCGTCGTCGACGATCTGATGCGCCAGCGAGTCGCACACGCTGCTGCAGCGCGTCCTCGAACGCCCGCACAGCTTCGCCTTCTGCGGCGACTTCGCTCTTGCCGCTCGCCAGCAGCAGCACCGTGTCGTTGGTGGACATATCGCCGTCCACCGAGATGCAGTTGAAGCTCGCGTCGACGGCCTTTGTGAGCATGGCTTGCAGGTGCTCGGGGCAGGCGGCGAGGTCGGTGAATAGATGTAGACGAGCATCGTCGCATGGGGTAGAACCTGTGGTCCGATCATTCCCGCGCCCTTGCAGCAGCCGAAAAGCGATACCGTGCGGCCGCCGACCTCGAAGGTGGCGCGCGCGACCTTCAGCTTCGTGTCGGTCGTGAGAATGGCTGTCGCAAACGCCTCGGCATGCTGCTCCGTGTGGCCGAGTGCAGCCTTCGCTGCTGGAACCGCCGCGATCAGCTTGTCTACGGGAAGGGGGACGCCAATAATCCCGGTTGAGGAAGGGAAGACCTCGTCAAAGACACAATGGAACTGCTCCGCGACCGCGATGCAACTCTGCTTGCAGGCATCGATGCCCGGCTGTCCTGTCGCGCAGTTCGCGTTACCGGCATTCACCAGAAGCGCCGTCACGCGATTCGCGCTGGCGATGAGGTGGCGGCGTCCGACAATCACAGGCGCAGCGACGACCTGGTTGCTGGTAAACATGGCGGCGGCATTCGCGCCGCCCTCGCACAGGGCAAGTGCAACGTCAGGCTTGCCGGATGCTTTGATGCCAGCCGTCACCGCAGACCAGCGAAATCCGAGAGGAAGAGATTGTGGAGGGGAACTGTTGCTCACGAACAGATTGTACTGACGCAGGCGCTCGGAAATGTTGCGGTCTCAGACTACAGTTGCGGCCTACAGAGCGGGTCGGCTCCGCGGCGTATACTCACCGAATAACAGCGGCGGTGGGCCGCCCCTCAGGAGTTCAGGCCAATGAGCACAAATGGAAGTGGTCACAACGGCAACGCAGCCGTGACTCATGACTACAGCGTCCCCACGCCGCGCGCCGAGTGGATTGTGAAGCGCAAGCAAGAGGCCGCGCGCACCGGCGACACGAACATGAGCCAGATGCACTTCGCGCGCAAGGGCCTCGTTACCGAGGAGATGGCCTTCGTCGCGCACCGCGAGAAGGTGGCGCCGGAGTTCATCCGCGACGAGATCGCGCGGGGGAGGATGATTATCCCGGCCAACATCAATCACCCTGAGCTCGAGCCGATGTGCATCGGCGTCAACTCGCTCTGCAAGATCAATGCCAACATCGGCAATTCCGCTCTCGTCTCCAACGTCGATGAGGAGCTGCGGAAGCTTCACACGGCCGTTCACTTCGGCGCCGACACCGTGATGGACCTGTCTACAGGCGGAGATATTCCGATGATTCGGGAGGCCATCCTGCGGCACTCGCCGGTGCCGATTGGAACGGTGCCGCTGTATGAAGCGCTCAGCCGCGTGAAGCGCGTCGAGGACCTCAACATCGATCTTTATCTAGAGGTGATTGAGGAACAGGCGGAGCAGGGTGTCGACTACTTCACCATCCACGCCGGCGTGCTCATCCAGTACGTCCCGATGGTGGCCAAGCGCATTACGGGCATCGTCTCCCGCGGCGGCGCCATCATGGCCCAGTGGATGACCGCGCACCACAAGCAGAACTTTCTCTACGAGAATTTCGATCGCATCACCAAGATTCTCGCCAAGTACGACGTCAGCTACTCGCTGGGCGACGGCCTGCGTCCCGGCTGCGTTGCCGACGCGTCCGACGAGGCGCAATTTGCCGAGCTGAAGACGCTCGGCGAGCTCACCCGCCAGGCCTGGAAGGATGATGTGCAGGTCATGATCGAAGGTCCCGGCCACGTGCCGATGGACAAGATCAAGGAGCAGGTCGATAAGGAAGTGGAGATGTGCGACGGCGCACCGTTCTACGTGCTCGGGCCGCTCGTCACGGACATTGCCCCCGGATACGACCACATCACGTCAGCGATTGGCGCGGCGATGATCGGCTGGCATGGCGCAGCGATGCTCTGCTACGTCACGCCGAAGGAGCACCTCGGCCTGCCGAACGAGAAGGACGTGAAGGACGGGATCATCGCCTATAAGATCGCCGCCCACGCAGCCGACATCGCGCGTCACCGCCCCGGCGCACGCGACCGCGACGACGCGATCTCGCACGCACGGTACACCTTCGATTGGGAGAAGCAGTTCGCGCTGTCGCTAGATCCGGAGACGGCGCGCGGCATGCATGACGAGACGCTGCCTGATGACTACTACAAAGAGGCTGCGTTCTGCTCGATGTGCGGACCGAAGTTCTGCTCGATGAACTGGTCCAGCAAGGTTGACAAGTTTAACGAAGAGGTCCACGGCCTGAAGAAGCCAGACCTGACGCAGATCGTTACCGAGCAGATGGCGCTGCGGAACTGACCGCCGCTCCCGATGTATCCGGGGCCCACGCGCTGCGTGGGTCGTTCTCGGCTGCGTTCCGGACCTGACGGCGCAGGGTGGAGCGCTCAGCCCAATTGAGCCCCGCATTGATGACGAAGGGCGACAGCACGACGAAGAGGAAGAACAACGCAAGGAGCATGTCGTACACCTGGAGCCTCCAGCAAACTCATGTCTGAAGACATGCTGGCAGCGCCTCTGTCGCCCCGCCATTCAACAGTGCGGGTACCGGAACGCTTGTTTTCGCCAGGTTTGTTGCAGAACGCAACAAACAAGCTCACCTTCGGGATTCCGGAAGAGTATTCGACGAGTTACTTCTTGGCAACAAAAATCTATGCTAGCCGCGTAATCACTGGTAACCATCCGCTCAATCGGAGGTAATCACCGTGCGCCTTCCAGCACAGCGGCCGAGCGGTTCAGCGCTTCGGCCAACGCGGCAAGCTGCGCCGATGTTCTCGCCGCATCATTTGCGTCGATGCCTTCATTTACTCCCGGGATAACCACCGCGGCGTAGCCGGTGTATTCGCCGGGCGCGTAGATGGTGTGCCGGTACCACGGGCGGTGGGGAAGTCCCGCCTCATTCAGCAGCGCACCTTCCGCGTCGCGCAGGGCCTCGTTCAGGTTCGTCTTCGCCGCGGCATCCAGCGATCCCGGCGCTGGACTGAAGCGACATGATGCGCGCGCCGGCTGCAGCAAACCGCGCCGCTGCCGCATTCGCCTGTGCGAAGTCGACCTGCAGGTGTGCCTGGGTGGCGCGCTGCTGCGCATCCTTCAGATAACCGACAACCTCGCTGCCGTAGGTCTTGTAGTCGTACGGCAGCACATCGGCGTCGGCCATGTGCAGGATCTCCAGGCCAAACACCCGTGCCTGCTGCTGCTCGTAGACGAAGGTCGGGTCGGCGTTCTTGATGAACCAGTTGTAGTCGTCGAAGGTGGAATGATACACACCGTACGGCCCATCGGATCCGATGTCGGTTGACGGCACGCCGAGGTGCTGAATGAACGGCGTGTAGTCTGAGCCGGAGCCCAGATCGCCCACGCGCACGCCTTCCGCGTTTACGGTCGAGTTCGATGGTGCGTTGAAGGGGTTCGCGGGCGCCGCGGCCGCGGAACCGGCGCCACGCCGCCGCGGGCTTTCCGACTGCGTCTTCTGCCACTCTTCATAGACGGTGCCGCCCTTCGGGCTGTGGACCTGCCGGGTTACATCGCGCACAAACTCCTTCAGCGACGGCACTGCCGAGGCGTTGAAGTTCGGCCCGGAGACACCGACATCCGTGTTGAAGTACGCCACGGCGTGCGCCAGATGCTCGGCGTGTCCCTCGGCCCACTCGGTTGAGCCGATCAGGCCTTCTTCCTCCGCGTCCCACGAACAGATGACGACGCGCCGCTTCGGCTTCCATCCCTGCTTTAGCAGCTCGCCGAGCCCGTGCACTGTCTCGAGCATCGCTGCCGTTCCGCTGTTCGGGTCCACCGCGCCATACACCCACGCATCGCGGTGATTTCCGGCAACAACCCACGCGTCCTTGTCTTCATGGCTCGCCGGGTCGGGGTCGATCGTTCCGATCACATCCCAAATGGTGCGCAGTCGATAGTCCTGCTCCAGGTGCATGTGCACCTTGACCGCGCCGGTTCCACCCAGGTGATAGGTGAACGGAAGGCCGCCCTGCCAGTCGCGCGGAGTCGCCGGCCCATCCAGCGCCTCCAGGATGGGCGCCGCGTCTTTATAGCTGAGCGGGTTTGCGGGTATGGACGGCTGGTTCATCTTCGCCGGATCCATGACGCGCTTCGACTCCGGCAGATCCGGCGTAGCGGCGATGCCGGGCGTAGTCGGATCGCCGGCGTAGATCGGCAGAAACTGCACTGACCCACGCTGCACGCCGGAGTCCGGCCGGTACGCCCCGCGCGGATACTTGTCGCCGCGGTCGTAGCCATCGTCTGCCGGGTCCGAGTAGATGATCACGCCCACCGCGCCGCGCTGCTGCGCGATGTACACCTTCACACCGCGGAAGTTCTGCCCGTAGCGCACGATGACGATCTTGCCCTTCACATCGACGCCCAACTGCTTCAGCCGGTCGAAGTCCGCCAGCGTGCCGTAGTTTGCGTACACGACATCGGCGGTGACATCGCCCGACGGAGACGAGCCGTTGAACGCGGGCAGAACATCGGGATTGTCCTGGAATGGATCGCCGCCATAAGCCTTCGGGTCCACGTGCTCGGGCGTCGGACCGCTCATCAGCTGCTTGCCATTCGCGTCGAAGGCTGTGATCTCGATCTTCTTCGGCTTGTTCAGCCACACGCGGTATTCCTGGATGCTTGTCTCCAGCCCCGCCGCCTTGAACTTCTCCGCTACATAATCCGCTGTCTTCTTGTCCTGCGGAGAACTGGCCCAATGCGGCTCCGCAGTCAGAATCTTCAGCTCTTCCCCTGCGAGCTTCGCGTCCGGCACGGCCATGAACGCCGAGTCCCACTTCGCCTGTTGCGAAAAGTCGGCGTAGCCGAAGACATTCGCGGAGGAGGCGGTCTGGGCGAAGCCAGGCGAAGACACGCAGGCCAGGCAAAGGCCGGCGAAGCAACAGGAGCGAAGGTTTATCACCAGGGCGGGTCTCCTCGTCGGTGCAGTTGATTGGGTCGAGATGGGCCGATGCTATCTAGACGGGCTGCGTGCAGAATTTACAGCGTTTTGCAGCGTCCGGTATATCGCTGAGGCACTGCGGCGCACGTCTTGGTGGGTGGTGGTGCGGCCTCGGCCGGCTTGAACCTGGCGAGCAGATATTGGGTGGGCAGAACCAGCAGGAAGTAGACGACCGCCGCCAGGATGAGGAAGTTCACCACAGCCGTGATGAAGTTTCCGTACATAAGCTTGCCGCCGTGCACATACGCGACGAGATAGCCGAAGTCAGGCTTGCCGATAATGGCGCCCAAAAGTGGCTTGATAATGTTTTCTGTCAGGGCTGTGACGATCGCGGTAAAGGCCGCACCGATAATAACGGCGACAGCGAGATCCATCACGTTGCCACGCAGAACGAAATCGCGAAATCCCTTGAACACTTTGACCTCCGTCTCTTTCAGCTTCCTGGTGTCCAGCGAAGTTGCCATGGCCCATCTCGATCCCGACCTCTGATGTGCACGCGAGTATATCGCACGCAAGGTCACGCGTCTTCGATGCGCCTTGTTTGTTAACGTATGCTTGCACCATGCGCGTCCGGCTCCTCTCATTCGGTCCCCTGAAAGCCGCTCTGCCACCGGACGGCACGTGGTTTGAGCTGACCGGAAACCAGAGCGTCAGGGAACTCGTCCGCGCGCTGATCGAGCAGGGGACGTTCAGCGACGCGGCCATGCGATGCGCCGCCGTCGCGGTCAATCAGGAGTACGCCGCGCCGGACCAGATTCTGAGCGATGGCGATGAGGTTGCCATCCTTCCTCCGGTCAGCGGCGGCGTAACGCCTGTAAGCGGAGGCCCCGACGATCTCGTCCAAATCGTCAGGGAGCCGATCGATACGGACAAGATCCTGAACACAGTAAAGAGCGGCGGGGACGGCGCGGTGTGCGTCTTCGACGGTATCGTGCGTGACAACACGCGCGGCCGCGCCACCCTGCACCTCGATTACGAGGCGTACGAAGAGATGGCGCTGCGCCAGATGCGCATGCTCCGCGAGGAGGCGATAACGCGCTTCGGCGTGCGCGAGGTCGCGATCGTCCACCGTCTCGGCAGGTTGGCGGTCGGCGAAACCAGCGTGCTGATTGCGGTTGCGTCCGCGCATCGCGCTGCGGCGTTCGATGCCTGCCGCCATCTGATCGACACGCTGAAGAAAACCGTGCCGATCTGGAAGCGCGAGCAGTTTGTGGACGGCGCGGTGTGGGCCGACGGGGAGCCGTTCCCGGAAGAGCTTGGCGGCGGAGTGGCTCGATGAAGCAACGGTGGTTGCATTCGGTTTGTTGGGCCGTGAGTTTGGGAGCTCTGCTGGGAAGTCCCGCCGCCGGTGCAGCGCAGAACCAGCAGCAGCCGCCGGCGCCGATCGAACGCAAGGATGGACAGACGCCCACAATCCACGTCGAGAGCCGCCTGGTGAACGTGGCGCTGAACGTCGTCGATGAGACCGGAGCGCCTGTCGGCGGTTTGACGCAGGATGATTTCGAGATCCTTGAAGACGGCAAGCCGCAGAAGATTGCCGTCTTCGACAAGCAGTCGACGACACCGCTCGACATCGTGCTGGCGATTGACACCAGCGGCAGTGTCATCATCGACGAGCGACTGGAGGTTCAGGCTGCGAAGAGCTTTGTGCGTTCGATCCTGCGGCCACAGGACGCACTCGATCTGATGGAGTTCTCCGAGAGCGTGACGGAGGTCGTGCCGTTCACCAACGACGTGCACCGCATCGAGAGCGGCCTGGGACACATTGCGCTGGGCGACGCGACGGCGTTGTACGACGCCATCTATCTCGCCAGCCAGCGGCTGAGCGAGACACCAACGAAAGATGGCCAGCGGCGCGTCATCGTTTTGATCACCGATGGCGAAAACACGACGCGGCACGGTGGCTATGACTCCGCGCTGGAGCAGGCAGAGCGCGCCGGCGCGATGGTGTATTCGCTGATCATCGTTCCTATCGAGGCAGACGCCGGCCGCAACACCGGCGGCGAGCACGTGCTGATCCAGATGGCACACGATACGGGCGGCAAGTATTACTACGTCGAGGACAAGCGCGACCTGGCGCCGGCATTTGCGCACGTTTCGGACGATCTGCGCACGCAATATACGCTGGGCTACTACGCTCCGCAGAAGGGCGGCGATTGGTCGGGGTTGCGGCACATCGAGATTCGGATGAAAGATCCCGCAGTGCGCGCAAAGTACAAGCTGCGCTACCGCACCGCGTATTACGGCAATCGCTAGTCAGCAGACTTCGGATTCGGAACGAGATCCGTTGCGAGCTGAACGTGATCGAAGATGGATGGAGGGCTCGCTGCATGCGCGGCGGAGCCGGTGACGGCGGTGAGCGCCACGGAGCTGCAGTCGTGCAGTTCGAGTGCCGAGCCGTAGTAATCGGGCCGCTGCGGTCCCCAGCCGACGTGGAGATCGCTGAGCGTGAGGCCGTTCACGTGGGCGGCGAAGAACCCGGCGATCGAGCGCTTATCAAGGCCGACCGCACCGGGTGTGTCGTCAGGGCGAACGTCATAGAATCCGCCCGGAATGGCCGAGCTCTTCTCGATGAGGAGATCGATGCTGCGGAAGGTGATGTCGCGCAGCGGCACATCCCGCGTGCCGCGCAGGTAGATGCCGCTCTCGCCGTGGCAGGCGAGATTCGCGAACTGGATTCCGCGGAACTGGCCGACCGCAGCTCCGGTTGAGCGCGGCGCGGCGGACACGAAGACCGGCTCGCCGGAGCCCCACCACATCGTCGTGCGCATGCGCGTGTCGATGGTCAGGTCGGTGAAGAGCAGGTCTTCGACGAGCTCGCCGTCGCGGTTGGTGAGCGAAATCCCGCGATTTGTGCGCATGATCGTGCAGTTTGAAACCGTCGCCGAGCGCAGCGGATATGGTCCCTCGTTCCCGATCTTGATGCCGGCCGAGGAGGACTCGAGCGTGCAGTTGGTGATCGTAATGCCTTCGCATGGGCCGAAGTCGCCGAAGTTGCGCGAAGCCTTGAGTACCAGGCAGTCGTCGCCTGCGATGATGTTGCAGCCTTCGATCCGCACGTTGCGGCAGTGGTCGATGTCGATGCCGTCGCAGTTGGGAATCTCGAGGCTGTTGAGAATCGAAATGCCGCTGATGTGCAGGCCGTCGCAGCCAATCGGGTGGATGGTCCATGTCGGGCTGTCACGGATGGTGAAGTCGGCGAGCTGCGTGTTGCGGCAGTTGACCAGCAGGATCATGCGCGGCCGTCCGTCCTTTGGATTCAGCGCGGCTGGCGGATAAAGCGGGTCGTAGGGGCCGAGGAAAGGCGAGGGAATCGCATAGCCATTCGGGCCCTTGGGCGGAAAGAAGGCCGCGAAGTTGCCGTCGATCGTTCCGGTTCCGCTGATGCGGATATTGCGCGCGTCTTTGGCAAACAGCAGCGAGCCGAGCGCGCGGAAGTGATCGCGGTTGGGGCTGGCGAGCAGTGTCGAGCCGCCGGCGAGGTGCAGCTCCACATTGCTGCTCAGCGACAGCGTTCCGCTGAGGAACGTGTGGTGGGCTGGCAGAACAACGGTGCCGCCGCCCGCATGCGCGCAGGAGTCGATTGCGCGTTGCAACGCAGCGGTATCGTTGGTGACGCCATTGCCGCGCGCGCCAAACGCGAGCGGGTTCCACAAGCCGAACTCGCCGTGGCCTTCCGTCCTGAGCTGTGTGAGCGCGTGCAGCGGATGACATGCGAGCAACGAGCTTGCGGCTGCGAGGCGCGTGAGCAGATCGCGGCGAGTGAGCGCAGCGTTGGCCTTGTCCAGAGACATGGCCGAGATTGTACGTGGGATCGTCTCCTCCGCCGTACAATCGTGTGCATGGCGATGAAGCGACGCAAGGGACCGCCGTCGAATGAGACGGGACAGGAAGCGCTCTACTTGAAATCCCTGAGCGACCGGCAGGTGAATGTGGCCATCAAGCTGCGCGATGGTGAGGTCGTCAGCGGGTGGATCGAGTACTTCGACGACATGATGTTGCGACTGACGCGCAATGGACGGCCCAATCTCTTCATTTACAAATCGCAGATACGGACGATCACCGAGAATGCGGCCGGCGCTCGCCGCTCGGCGCGTGAAGGCGCAGAAGCCCAATAGAAAAACAGCCAATTGCTGTCTTCAAAGGAAATAAAGTGGCCGAGTTTGTAGCGAAAGCTGAGGCGATTGCGCGCGAGGCAGGAGCGCTGTTGCGCGACTATTTTCATCGCGGTGTGCACGCGGAGTACAAGGGCGAGGTCGACGTGGTGACCGAGGCCGACCGCGCCAGCGAAAAGCTGATCACAGAGCGGCTGCGCGAGGCGTTCCCAGAGCATGGGATCTACGGCGAAGAGGGCACGCGGCGCGGGCTGGACTCGGAGTATCGCTGGTATGTCGATCCGCTGGATGGAACGACGAACTTCGCGCATGGGTTTCCGGTTTTCTGCGTGGTGCTGGGTTGTGAGCGGCGGGCAAAAGGGTTGGCGCCGAACCGGGACGGCGAGATGATTGCAGGCGTGATCTACGATCCGCTGCGCGACGATATGTTCTCAGCCGAGCGCGGTGGCGGAGCAGCTCTTAATGGCAGCAGGCTGAACGGCAGACCGATTCATGTTTCCCGCACCAGGATGCTGCAGGAGTCGCTGATCGCAACCGGATTTCCGAGCCAGAAGCGGCATCGCAATCCAAATGTGCACTTTTATCAGCAGTTCACGCTGCGCTCGCACGGGGTGCGGCGGACGGGGTCGGCGGCACTGGATATGGCCTACGTCGCTGCGGGGCGGCTGGAAGCCTTCTGGGAGTTCAACCTTAACCCGTGGGACACCAGCGCGGGCTATCTGATTGTGGAGGAAGCCGGCGGCAAAGTGACGCACTTCGACGGGTCGAAGTTTACGCTCGACTCGCGTGAGGTATTTGCCAGCAACGGGTTGATCCACGACGAGATGCGGGCGCTCTTCTTGGACATGTTTGCGGGCAGGAACCTCGCTCCGATTCCCACACCGGCGGAGTTCGCGGCGCGGAGAGCGGCGGGCGAAACGGAGTGAATTATTGGTAGAATTTAAGTGACACCTAACAGGGCTTAGGCAGCCGCTCGAAAGATATCAGGAGATTTTAGTTATGGCGTATGTGATTGCTGAACCGTGCATTGGAACCAAGGACCGGGCGTGTGTGGACGCCTGCCCGGTGGACTGCATTCATCCGAAGGCCGATGAGGCGAAGTCGGAAGAGGTCGATCAGCTCTTCATCGATCCGGTGGAGTGCATTGACTGCGGAGCTTGCGTTCCGGTGTGTCCGGTGTCGGCGATCTACGCGGGCGACGACCTGCCGGACAAGTGGGAGAGCTTCAAGGACAAGAATGCTGCTCACTACGGGCGGTAAGGATATTCACTCTGGAACCACACGCGCGGCCTGCGGGCTGCGCGTTTTGCTTTACCGTTTGCAGTGAGCGCTTTACATCTTCAGACGGCTCAGTTGTCACTGAGGACTGCTTGGGAGAGGTTTGTGGCTGAGGGACGGCTGATTCCGCATCATGACGAAGCGATTGTGCTGCGGACCTGGCCGTTCCATGAGGCGGACCTGCTGGTGAGTTTGTTTACACGCGAGCGCGGCAAGGTGAAGGGCGTCGCGCGGCATGCCATGCGTTCGCGGCGGCGGTTTGGAGGGGCGCTGGAACCGGCCACGCAGGTGATGGCGCACTACACGGAGCGGCCCAAGGAAGACCTGGTCCGGATGGACAGCTTCGAGATTGTCTGGTCGCCCCTGACGGCGCCGGTGGACGCGTTGCGGGCGGCCGGGCTGCAGCTGGTCGTAGAGGTGCTGGAGGAGGCAATGCCGGATTTGGCCGCGGAGGATAACGTCTTCCGCCTGGCCGTGGCGGTGCTGAGCCATGGATCAGGGATTGGGGATCACGGACCAGAAGGCGGACACAGCGCGATATGGGTCGGGGTGACGTATTTTTGCGTGTGGATGTGCCGGCTGATGGGCTGGTGGCCGGAGCTGGGGCATTGTGCGGCATGTGGGGTGGATCTTGGCGATCCTGCTCTGCGGGCGCAGGATGTCTGGTGGTCTCCGGTGGCGGATGGGGTAACGTGCGCGGATGACAAGAGGCCGCAGAGCCGGAGGATGGGTGCGGCGGCGGTTGCGGAGAGCTACAGGATGCCGCGGGGGTCGCTGGAGCAGGTCATGGCCGAGGTGGAGCAGGGGCGCGAGTTGTACGGCGAGCTTGGGGTGTTTGCGGTGGCGGTGCTGGAGCGGAATCTGCAGCGGAGATTGAGAAGTGCGGCGGCGCTGGGGTAGCTCTTAGCCAGTCACTTCTTGGTGACCTGATTCGCGGCGGTAGCGCGTGGGAGTGTCAGGCTCGACCAGTCGCACGGCAGAAGGCGAGCGCGAGGATGGGGAGTGCGAGAAGGAAGATCAGGTTGTTGACGATGATCTCGATGAGCGCGGGGCTGATGAGAAACACGCCCAGCGCGCAGAAGAGTATCTCGCGGCGGTGTTTCTGAAGCCAGGAGAGGCGGGCCGGTTGTGGTCCGGGCATTGCAGGTGAAGCGTCTCGTGCGTCGTCTTCGGCAAATACGCGGTTGCACAAAAGACTGATGGGCAGCAGAAGCAGGGCGAGGTCGCAGGGGAACAGGTACAGTCCTGTGCCGACCGAGACGAGCAGCGCCAGCGGAAGCGATGGCCGGCGAAATGCGGCCCACGCCAGAAGGGCAACGCACACTGCCGCAGTGAGTGCGAGTGAAAGGTGGTTGTGTCCGGTGATCGTGGCAAACAGGCCGTACAGATTGGGCATGCGCCGTACGGAGACGTTCATGGTTCCTGTCGGACGCCGCGGCAACGGGACCGGCATTCGAGAGCAGGGTATGGAAATAGAGCCAGCATTCGCGTGCTCCGACAAGAAAGAACAGACAAGCCGGCCAGCAGCGATGAGCCGCCGATAAAGCCGAGAAGAAACTCTCCAATGGCGCCAGAGGAGAAAGAGAAGAGCGACGGGAAGAGCGATCTGGAACTTGATGAGCGTGAGCGAAAGCACGAGCCCGGCGAGCACTGGCCGATCGCTCTGCAGCAGAACGAAGCTCATGCAGAACAACAGCAACAGGAGAATCGGATACCTGGCCCATCACGAGCGTGAGTCCGGCGGGGATGAACGTGAGGAAGATCAGCATCGGCAGCGGCGGCCAGCGTTCGGCGAGCGCGGTGAGATGTGGCCGCATGATCCGGGCTGCGAGGAGCAGAAGGGCAAGATTGATCGCCAGGAGCAGCCAGAAGGCGTGGCGATACGTGATCAGCGAGAGCGGGGCAAACGGCAGCGCAGCGAACGGAGGAGCAAAGAACGCGAGCGCTGCGGGCATCGGTGCGACGAGCTGGTTCTGGAGGAGTTTCTCGGACGGGAGATCGTACAGGAGCGCCGTTTGCCCGGTGCGGAGCATGTAGCCGGCGGTGTAGTAGACCCGGAGATCGACCGCGCCGGAGCGCACCGAGGAGCGGAAGCCGAGACAGGTGGCGATCTGCACCAGGAGCAGGCCGGCGAGGTAGAGCTTGAGGCGTTTTCGGGTGAAAAACACCGTTGGTCGCTCCGCTGAGTGGTGAGGTTGTGGGGAGTATAGCGCGCGTTCTCAGCTGGCGGGCGCGAGATCGAGGGCCGGGTCGGCGACTGGCGCAGGTTGCGCAGGGCCGTGCAGTGCAGGCCACCCTGTTGAGGCGAGCGTCAGGCCCAGGATCGGCAGCGCCAGCCAGCAGGTCGCGTCGGCGGCGATGAGGAAGCGCATGAGCGGAGAGATGAGCAGCGCTCCCAGAGAGATTTGCGTGATCAGAAGGCGGCGTTTGCCTGTCGATGTCGAGATTGGGCTGCGGAGGAGGTGGTCGGCGAGGACAGCGAGGGGGAGAAGCAGGAGCGTGAGGTCGTAGAAGAACAGGTGGTAGCTGACCAGCATGCCGGTGACGAGCGCGAGCGGCAGCGACGGGCGCTGGAGGGCGGTCCAGGCGAAGAGCGCAACCGAAAGGGCAAGGACGAGGATGTGCGTCCAGGCGGCTCCGCGCATGACGGTGAAGAGCAGGCCATAGAGGTTCGGCATCTGGTTGGGCAGGATCGCGAAGTGCAGCTGCATGGCACGATCGGCGGTAACGGCCGTGGTCATCGAGAAGAGCGAGTCGAGATAGGACGTGAAGGCCGCGAGACCGACGATGCGGATCGACAGCGCGGTGAGGAGAGCTGAGCCGGCGAGGAAGCCGGTGATGAAGCGCCACTGACGCCACACGAGGAAGAGAACAGCGACAGGGAGGGCGATCTGAAACTTCATGAGCGCGAGCGAGAGGATGAGGCCGGCGGCGAGGCTGCGGTTCAGCCGCAGGCAGACGAAGCAGCCGCAGTAGATGAGCAGAAGCAGGATGGAAAGCTGGCCCATTAGAAGCGCGATCGCCGCGGGAAGGAAGGAAAGGACGAGCAGCGCGGGTGCGGCGCTCCAGCGGGCGGTGAGTGCGGGGAGGTACGGTCTGAGGAGCGCAATACAGGCGAGCAGGAGAAGCAGGTTGATGCCCGCCACGATGGCGTAGGCGTGCCAGAACGTGAGGTAGGAGACAGGCACAAACAGCAACGCGGTGAAGGGCGGACTCATCATGGGAAGCGCGCGGGAAGCGGGGCTGACGAGGGCGCTCTGGAGCAGTTGCTCGGCGGTGTAGTTGTAGAGCGACGCGGCGTGGTGGGTGCGGAGCATGACGCCGGCGGCGTAGAACGAGCGCAGGTCGATGAAGCCGCCGCGGATGGCGAACACGCCGGACACGAGCGTGCAGATCTGGAGCGCGAACAGCGCGCCGAGATAGAGCTTGAGGCGTTTTCGGGTGAAAAACACCGGGATGGGCTCCGCTGAGGTGTGATGTTGTGCGGAAGTATAGCGCGGCCGCGTGATTGGCTACACTGGTTGCAATGAGTTCAGCGAATGAGAAGAAGGCCCTGACGTTTCAGGAGCTGTTGTTTGTGCTCGAGGACTTCTGGGCGAGGCGCGGGTGCGTGCTGACGCAGCCGTACGATCTTGAGGTGGGCGCGGGGACGATGTCGCCGGACACCTTTCTGCGCGTGCTGGGACCGCGGCCGATCTGGATTGCCTATGCGCAACCGTCGCGTCGCCCTGCAGACGGGCGCTATGGCGAGAACCCGAACCGGCTGTTCCGGCATACGCAACTGCAGGTGATTCTCAAGCCGCCACCGGAGGATGTGCAGACGGTCTATCTGGAGTCGCTGAAGGCGATTGGGATTGATCTGCGCGAGCACGACATCAAGTTTGAAGAGGACAACTGGGAGTGGCCGGTCGGCGGCGCGTGGGGCGTCGGCTGGCAGGTGATGCTGGACGGCCAGGAGATTACGCAGTTCACCTACTTCCAGCAGTGCGGCGGCATGGACCTGGATCCGATCTCGGGCGAGATCACCTACGGGATGGAGCGGATCGCGCAGTTCCTGCAGGATAAGGATTCGATTTATGACATCGTGTGGTCGCGCGATCCGGTGACCGGCGCGGAGCGGACGTATGGCGAAGTGAGGCTCCATGAGGAGCAGCAGTTCTCAGCGTACAGCTTTGACTATGCGGATGTGGATTCGCTTTGGAAACATCTGGAGCTGTACGAGGCCGAGTGTCTCGCGCTGCTTGAACGCGCAAAGATAATCGTGAACGAGAAGAATGAAGACAGCTTGAGCATGCTGCGCTTCCCAACGCTCGGAGCCTACGAACTCGCGCTGAAGTGTTCGCACACCTTCAACCTTCTTGACGCGCGCGGTGCGATCTCGGTGACGGAGCGCGTGGGTGTGATGGCGCGGATCAGGAATTTAATTGTCGGTGTCGCGAAGGTTTATGCGCAGCAGGAGGGACTTGCCCTCTGCGCAAAGGCGGTTCGCGCCAAAGACTCAGAAGCGGTGGTGGGATAGTGGCGGACTTTCTTTTTGAGATCGGGTTGGAAGAGGTGCCGGCGCGGATGATTGCGGGCGCGGAAGCGGAGTTGCTGCGCAGGACAGTGGCGCTGCTCGGGCGTGAGGGACTGCTCGAGGACGGAGTAAACCTCGACAGCGACGGCGTGAAAAGCTACTCGACACCGCGGAGGCTGGCGGTGCTGGTGCGTGGCGTCAACGCGCAGCAGGCGGACGTGACCGAAGAGCTGGTGGGGCCGGCGGTGAAAATCGCGTTCAAGGATGGGAAGCCCGGGCCGGCGGCAGAGGCGTTTGCGAAGAAGTGCGGCATTGCAGTGGAAGCGCTGAAGACCGTGGAGACGCCCAAGGGCGAGTATCTCGCGGCGAGTGTGACGAAGAAGGGACGCAGCGCGGTGGAGGTAATTCGCGCGGAGCTGCCGAAGGAAATTGGCGCGATCTACTGGGCGAAGAATATGTACTGGCGTCCGGGCAAGCCGGAGCGGTTTGTGCGCCCGGTGCTGTGGATGGTGTGTCTGCTGGATGCCGAGGTTGTGCCGGTGGAGTTTGCGGGCAGGACGGCGGGGCGCGAGACGTTTGGGCATCGTGTATTGAGCGATGGCGGGCCGGTGGTGATTGCTTCGCCTGGGGAGTATGCAGCCCGGCTGGAGCAGGTGTTTGTCGTTGCGGATGTGGAGGTGCGGCGGCAGAGCATTCGGAAGACGTTGGATAAGGTGACGCGCGGGGTGGAGGGTGCGCGGTGGCGTGAAGACGAGCCGCTGGTCGATCAGGTGACGCACCTGACGGAGTGGGCGTCGGTGCTGCTGGGCGGTTTTGAGAGCGCATACCTGGAGCTTCCGGAAGAGGTTCTGGTGACGGTAATGCGCGACCACCAGAAGTACTTTGCGGTGGAGGATGCGAGCGGAAAGCTGGCGCCGCATTTCCTCGCGGTGCTGAATGTTGAGTTGACTCCGCAGAATGAGGCGAATTATCCGGCAGGGGAATGAGCGCGTGCTGCTGGCGCGGTTCAACGATGCGCGGTTCTTCTGGGAGTTCGATCAGCGCGTGCCGCTGATGGAGAGATTGCCACTGCTCGAGAAGGTGACCTTCCAGAAGGAGTTGGGGAGCTACGCGGAGAAGACGGAGCGTGTGCATGCGCTGGTGGTGCGACTGACGCAACTCCTGGCGGTGCGCGGAACGATGCTCGATGCGGAAGGCGTGCAGGGCGCAGCGCTACTGGCCAAGACGGACCTGACGACGGAGCTGGTGAAGGAGTTTACGGAGCTGCAGGGTGTCGTCGGTGGACTGTATGCGCGGGCGCAGGGATTGAAGGCGGTTGTCGCAGAGGCAATCTATGACCAGTACCGGCCAGCAAGTTCAACCGACGGCCTGCCGCGGTCGCTGGAGGGTGCGCTGCTGGGCTTGGCGGATCGCGTGGACACGCTGACAGGGATGTTCGGTCTGGGCATGGAGCCGACGGGATCGAAAGATCCGTTCGCTCTGCGGCGCGCGGCGAATGCAGTGGTGCGGCTGCTGGCTGAGACGGCGTTGCCGCTCGGATTGGAAGAAGCTCTCGTTGCTGCGGGGCCGGTGCCGGATGCGGTAATGGCAAGGCTGCGGCTGTTCTTTGCGGAGCGTGTGGATTTTTATCTTCGCGAGGTGCGAGGGCAGGCGTACGACGTCGCGAAGGCCGTGATGATTACGGGACAGAATGATCTGCGGGATCTGGTTGCGCGAGCAGAAGCGGTGACGGCGGCACGCAACGGAGAGAATGCGGCGACGTTCCTGGCAGTGGCAGCGGCATTCAAGCGCATGCGGAATATCCTGGAGCAGGCGCGCGAACGCAACGAGGAGTTTGCGGACAGCGTGGACGCGGCGTTGCTGAAGGACGATGCGGAGCGCGCGCTGAATGAGACGGCAGCAAAGGTTGCCGCGGAAGTGGAGCGGTTGGCGGCGCGGCGCCAATACGGACCGGCACTGACGGCGATTGCGGGGATGCGGCCGGTGGTGGATGCCTTCTTCGATCGCGTCATGGTGATGGCTCCGGAGCCGGAGATCAGGGCCAACCGTCTCACACTGGTCGGCAGGACTGTGAAGGACTTTTCGAGGATCGCGGACTTCTCGGAGATTGTGGTGCCGGTGACGGGCTTCAGCATCCAGCAAACGAGGTAGGTAGTTTCTGGCGGCAGGCGTCCCATTTCCCGTCTGATATCGTGTCGGCCGGGTGACATTTCGAAGGTTGTCGAATCGTTCGCGGGCATAAATTCATCAGATCGGCGAGCGCTTTTGCTGAGGAGATTTGCCTGTGCCCACTCTTTTTGATCCGCTGAAGGTTGGCGATCTAGTTCTGCCGAATCGTATTGTGATGGCCCCGCTGACGCGCCTGCGTGGGACGCCCGACCATCGTCCGACAGAGTTGATCCCGCAGTATTACGCGCAACGCGCGAGCGCGGGTTTGATCATCTCCGAGGGAATTCCGATAGATCCGATGGGTGTCGGATATCCGCAGGTGCCGGGCCTTTGGAGCGAGGAGCAGGCCCAACTCTGGCAGCCCGTGACAAAGGCCGTGCATGACGCTGGTGGACGCATCTTTGCGCAGATATGGCACGTGGGACGAATCTCGGATCCTGTGTATCTGAACGGCAAGGAGCCGATCGGGCCGAGCCCGATTCCGGCGACGGGGCATGTGAGCCTGCTGCGTCCGATGAAGAGTTTTGAGACGCCGCGCGAGTTGGAGATCGAGGAGATTCCCGGGATCATTGCGGCGTACAAGCGCGGCGCGGAGCTGGCGAAAGCGGCGGGATTCGACGGTGTGGAGATGCATGGAGCGAATGGATATCTGCTGGACCAGTTTCTGCAGAGTGGGTCCAACCACAGGACAGACAAGTACGGCGGCAGGGTGGAGAATCGCGCGCGGTTGATGCTGGAGGTGACGGATGCCGTGGCTGAGGTGTGGGGGCCGGGACGTGTCGGCATGCACCTGGCGCCGCGCGGCGATTCGCACGGGATCAGCGATGCCAATCCGGCAGAGACGTTTGGGTATGTGGCGCGTGAGTTGGGCAGGCGCAAGATCGCGTTCCTGCTGGCGCGCGAGTATGAGGCTCCCGGATGGCTTGGGCCGCAGCTCAAGCAGGAGTTCGGTGGGGTCTACATCGCGAATGAGAAGTTCACGTTCGAGAGCGCGACTGACGTTGTGGAGCGTGGCGATGCGGATGCGGTGGCGTTCGGGAAGCTGTGGATTGCCAACCCGGATCTGGTTGAGCGTTTCCGGCGCAAGGCGGAGTTGAATGAGCCGCAGCCGGCGACGTTCTATGCGCATGGACCAGAGGGTTATGTGGACTATCCGGCGCTGGGTTAGTTGATCGCGCGATCGGCTTTGTCCGGCGAAGGTTTGCGCTATCAGTTTCCAGATACGAGTTTCCAGTTGTGAGTTTATGAACGCTCGCGCTGGAAACGTGCGCGTGATTGGCGTTGAATGGATGCAGGTGTTGAGGAGGTTCGATGACCCCGAAGGATCGGCCGGCGGTGGTTCCGGATTCAGCACGAGAAAAGAACGGAGACAGGCCGGGTGTGCATCCGCCGGTTTTGTTCGAGCGGACGCAGGAGGTCATCGGCCGGCTCGAGCACGAGCTTGGCGAGCCGATGCTGACGTACTGGAACTCGAACAAGGGGTCGATATGCCAGAACGATGTGGCGGGGCTGTATGGCCTGCTGCAGCGGCTGGGCAAGCTGGACCGGCTGTCGATGTTCATCAAGTCGGATGGAGGGTCGGGGCAGGCGTCGCTCAGGATGGTGAACCTGCTCAGGCAGTACACGAAACATCTGACGGTGCTGGTCCCTTTTGAGTGCCAGAGTGCGGCGACGATGCTGGCGCTGGGTGCGGACAGAATTTTGATGGGGCCGATTGCGCATCTCTCGGCGGTGGATACGTCGCTGACGCACGATCTGTCGCCGATCGATCGCGACAATGATCGCGTGAGTGTGAGCCAGGATGAGCTGCAGCGCGTGGTCGGGTTGTGGCAGCGGCAGACGACGACGGAGAAGGCGAATCCGTATGAGTCGCTGTTCCGGTATGTGCATCCGCTGGTGATTGGAGCGGTGGACCGGTCGAGTGCGCTGTCCACAAAGCTGTGCCTGGAGATTCTTTCGTATCACATGGACGATCTGGAGAAGGCGACGGCGATCAGCGAGATCTTGAACTCTGGGTATCCGTCGCACAGTTATCCGATTACGCTGCGGGAGGCGCAGCGAATTGGGTTGCACACGGAACCGATGGCGGATTCGATCAGTCATCTGCTGTTTGAGCTGAACGAGATTTACGCGGAGATGGGGCAGAATGCGTACGTGGATTTCGACGAGCGGAACTCGCACGACAACAGCATCTCGAATGTGATGGAGGCGAGCGGATTCCAGGTGTTCTTCCAGTTGAACAAGGACTGGCATTACAGGACGGAAGAGCGGCGATGGGTGGCGCTGAATGATCGCAGCGGATGGAAGCGCGCGCAGGTGGTGGATGGGGCTGTGTCGGTGACGGCGTTCCACGTGCGGTGAGGCGTGGAACAGGGCGGTTCCACGTGGAACGTCTATTTGTATGTCACTAAGAATTGTTGAAAACGCACATTTCTGTGGATCGCGGAATGCGCCGGTTCGATATTCGGCAGTAGAGCCCCTGGGTGCGGTTCATTTTGCCTGGGGATGGGTCGTCAATCTGGCGAGGAATTCCTGCGCGAGGGTGTTGGCTGCTCTTCCACCCATGAGGACTGCCCAGTTGGCGAGGAAGAGGTGAGCGCCACGGTCCGCAGAGGGGTAGTAGGTGTTGGCCAGCGCGGCGGACGCCATGTCTCCGCCGATGCCTGAGAAGTTGAATTCGATTTTGCCGTCGTCTCCGTGCGTGAGGAAGATGGAGCGCAGGGCGTGGGCAACTCGCTGTTTCTTTGTGCCTTCACCGCTGTAGAAGTAGCGAGGGTCCTGGTGCAGGAGGGAGGGCAGAATGGCTCCGCCGATGAGGATGTCGGAGACGCCGCCGGCGTACGCGGCGCCGTAACGCTGACCGTATCCCTTGAGACCCTGTTGATAGGTGGGTGGGCCTGCACCGGCCTGATGGATTCCAGCGAGGAGTGCGGCTCCCATGAACGTTACAGTGTCGGTCTCGGCTCGGATGGCGAGATTGAACTTCAGGGAAACAGGCATCGGGGAAGGGTCTTTTGCATAAACGACGAAGAAATTTGGGACGACCCCGAGGACGCGCTGCGTTTCCTCGCCCTTCACTTGTTGCACAGCCGCCTGTTCCGCGGATATAGCGGTGACGCTTGTCTCGACTGCTGAGACCTTCAATTTGATGTTCTCGAGATCAAGGTCCTGGCCAGGCTGCAAGGCGATTTCCGGTGAATGCCACTCGCTGAAACCGGGAGCTGTGATCGTCAGCCGATAGGTGTTGGCCGCATCGAGGTCGTCGAAGGTGAAATGGCCGTTTGCATCGGCGGTTGAGGAGGACTTGTAGTTCTTCTTGTCTCCGACGATAGAGACTGCTGCTCCGGGAATGAGGCCGCCATCACGATCGACGACAACGCCGTTGATCATGGCCGCCTTTGCGGTCGAGACCGGAAGTGCCTGGCCGGGCGCGTACTGCGGCGTGGAGCAAAGCGCTATGCACAACGGGATGGTTGCAAGGAGACGAATAGGGGGAACTGCTTTCCGGAGTTAGCCGCTGAGCAGGTTAGCGATAACGGCCTGGTTCGGTTAGTAGACATCCGGCGCCCGGGGAGCGGGCATGGCATGTTCGTGTTAAGGGGGGCCACTGGCAGGTCGAGTGTGGGTGTCCTCCCGGACTCGAAGGCGGGGCTTGGGCCGTCGGACGAAGGGATTGAAGCCCCATCATTTTGCCAGCGCATCCATGCTATCGCCGATTCGTGTAGGAGGCGGCGAAGTCATCGGATTGTTGATTGAGCACTTCAGGCGAAGGATTACCGGTATAGATGGCGACGCGGTAGCGGAAGGTAACGGACTGGCCCTGATTGAGGGTGAAATCAAGCGGCGGCTGTTTGGGATCGAACATGTGGCGACCGAGAGGATTGGCGGCGAACAGGCCGTAACCGCGCGCGTGCCAGTAGGTTGGATAGCCAACGTTGCCGGGATGATCGAAGATGGCGATGGTTACGGCGTGGCCGGACTCGTTGTGACCTGTGAGGGCGCACCAGCGAGCTCGTGTGGACCAGACTGCCTCGCCCTTCACGCCTTCGCTGGTGTGGTATTCGCCGGTGGGTGGGGCGACACCGGGAAGGTTTGCCGCCGCGGCAACGGGAGTGGCGACGCCGTTGGAGTCGGTGAAGGTTCCGCCTTTTTCTTCAGGGGACTCGAGCCAGCGAGCGACGCGGAGGCCGAGCAGACCGTCTTTGTCGTCGTGGAAGACGACGTGATCGAGGGCTTTGAGCGTGACGATCAGATCGATGGTGCGCGTGGAACCATCATGGGCGAAGACGTAGTGCGTGGTCTCGGCCAGGATCGGGATTGTTGCCGTCTGCTGGTTGCCCTCGACCCAGGTGGAGCTGGTGACGAGTTCACCTTTCGTTGCGCCGCTTTTGGACGAGACGATTTTGTCGAAGACGATGGTGCCCATCTTTGGAGCACGCTGGGGCGGAATGGCGTCGGAGTTGTTCCAGAAATCGAATCCGTTGACGTTGCTGTAGTTGAACCAGAGGCCGTCATGATGAGGATGATCGGTGCGTTCGCCGGGACGAGGAGCCAGCGGCCAGCCGCGTGTGACGGTGACGCCGTCAGCGTCGACGATGGGATAGAGCACCGGCTTTTTGATGGATGTGGGCCAGATGTAGGAGGTGAATGGCTTGCCGTCGATGGTGATGTCGACGCGGCGGTGGGCTGCGTCAGGCGTGATCTGAACGCCTTTCTGCGATACCGCAGTTGATGGAAGCGCAGCGAGGGCCAGGAGCGCGGCAGAGAGGAGGGCAGTCTTTGAGGTCGATGACTTAGGCAAAGACTTTTCCTCCGGCCATGACCTGTTGCGTCTTGTCGTCGAAGGTCACCTTGAGGCCGGTCTGGATGGCGGCGACATTCATGCAGAGCGCGATGGAGTGACTGTAGCCGGCTTCGATCGGCGCATTCGGGGTCTTGCGGCTGCGCACACACTCCATCCAGTTGCGCATATTCGCCGAGGTCTCAGGATCGCCGTGAGAGGTGGCATCGGTCGCCATGGACGCAGGCTTCTCGACAAGCGAAACATTGGGCAGAAGGTTGGGCTGCATCTTCATTTCAGCGGCGTACTTTTGCGTGAGACCGCCTGTAGGTGTGACCTTCTGGGTCGTCATGTCGATCATGCCGCCGTTGGAGTAGTAGAGTTCCTTGACGCCGCCGGCGGAGTTGGTGAAGCGCGAAGTGTACTGCACCTGGAAGCCCTTGGTGGGATCGTCGAGCGGGCCGTAATCGAAGACGGCGGTCATCGTGTCCCAGTTCGTCCGGCCGTCCTTCCAGAGATAAATGCCACCATTGGCGACGCAGGAGCGCGGGTGCGGCAAGCCGGTGAACCAGTGCACGGTGTCGATCTGGTGAACGAGCCATTGGTCCGGAATGCCGGAGGAGTATGGCCAGAACAGCCGGAACTCGAGATACTTGCGGGCATCGAACGGCGCGTGCGGATAGTTGATCAGATAGCGCTTCCAATCGGTGTCTTCCTCTTTGAGAAGAGGCACAACATCGGGGCGGCGCCAACGGCCGGGCTGGTTCACGTTCCATGACATCTCCACCATCACAATGTCACCGAACTTGCCCGACTTGATGTATTCGGCAGCCTTCTGATATGCAGGAGTCGAGCGGCGCTGCGTGCCCACCTGGACGATTTTTCCGGTTTTCTTCACAGCGGCCAGAAACCTGCGCGCGTCCGCCATCTTGTGCGCAGTGGGCTTTTCCACGTAGGCGTCGCGGCCGGCTTCAACGGCTTCCACGCCGTGGAACGCATGCTGGAAATCCGCCGTGGCAATGAGGACGGCGTCAACGTCTTTGCGGGCGTAGAGTTCGTCGTTGTTGCGAACCTGGTCAGGGCGTTTTTTGCTCAGCTTCTCGATGTAGTCTGCGCCCTCCGAGCGGCGGCGATTCCAGATGTCCGATACTGCGGCGAATTCGAAGTTGAGTTCCTTCGCGTGCTCGAGAAAGGCGGGAATGAGCGCAGATTTCATGCGATCGCCGCAGCCAACGACGCCGACGCGTACACGATCGTTGGCGCCCACGATGCGGGCATAGCTGGCGGCCGGCCAGGAGACTGCGGCGGCAGCGGCACAACCCTTCTTGATGAACTCTCTCCGGTTGCTTGCGTTGGATGCCACGAACGGAACTCTCCTTACCTGGGATTTTGAATCTGCCTGGCGATAGATGTGACGACCAATTCTAAGCGCGGCAAAATCGCAATTGTGATTTGGTCCAGTTGAGGCGCTGGAGGCGGGCGATGAGTTTTTCGGCGAGGGGTTCGCCGGATTCGGTCCAGAGGAGGCGGCTGGAGATGCTGCAGTGCTTTTCGATGGAGAGGGTGAAGGCGAGAAGTTTTTCGACGTTCTGCTGAACGCGCTTTGCGGTGTCGGCGTCGAGGGATTCGTCTTCAGTGCTTTCAAAAGTCCAGGGCGTGTCGAGGCCGAAGTCGATGCGGATGTGGCCGTTCTGTTCGTAGGAGCCGAGATCGAAGTTGGGGCCGAAGCCGACGATGCGGACGCGGGTGGGCTCGAGCCGCCAGCGGGTGTCGAGGCCGGCGGGGATTAGGTTCGGGGACCCAGAGGCGCCAGCGCATCTCGAACTCGTAGGCGGTGTCGTCGTGGAGTTGCTCGGTGGCTTCGGCGACGGCGGTTTCGGGGAGGCTGGCGTCGGCGTCGGAGGCTTCGGAGCGGTCGTCGTTGACGTAAATACGTTGGTAGATGGGGGATTCGGCCCAGTCGATGGGATACGCGGAGGCGGCGGCGACGCGGGCGAGCTCGGGATGGGAGCCGGCCTCGCGGGAGACGACGATGAACTGGCGCAGGACGCAGACGAGGGCGTCGGGCAGGGATTGGAGCCGGAAGTTCGGAAACCAGAGGCTCAGATAAAGCTGGTCGGCCATGAGGGAATTGTATTGTGAGCGACGGAAGGAACGGCGAATGCGCGTCTGGATGAGAAGATGAGGTGAAGGCAAGAGAATGCGTCTGTCAGTGGAAAGGTTGCGGTGGGGACTGCTGGCGGGGGCGCTGGTATTGGTCGCAGTGCTGGTGGTGCTGCTGAGTTATGGGCGATATCGCGCGGTGAAGGCGTGGAAGCAGATTGTGGCGCGGTCCGGCGCGACGATTACACATGAGACGAATGGGGTGACGTACTCGCAGGCGGTGGGCGGGAAGACGATTTTCACGTTGCACGCGAAGCGCGCGATTCCTCACGGTCAGGGACGGTACACGCTGGAAGACGGGATGCTGCTGCTGTATGGGAAGGATGGGCAGCCGGCGGACCGGATCTCGGGCGCGCAGTTTGAGTATGACGAGCGGCAGGGTATTGCGAGGGCGGCCGGCCAGGTGGACATGCAGATCGAGCCGCCAGCGGGACTTCCAGGGATCTGGTGCGAACGGACAAGGGAACAGCAGGGGCGGGTGGGCAGGCGATTCATGTGCGTACGAGCGGGCTGACGTATCTGAAAAAGCTGGGGGTGGCGGCGACGGACCAGGATGTAGAGATCGACTATGCGGGAATGCATGGGCATGCGCATGGGGCGGAGTTTGATTCGGGGCAGGACGTCGTCCATCTGCTGAGCGATGTGCGGGTGGACGGGATGCTGCGCGGGGCGCCCGCGACGGTGACCGCGACGAAGGCGGACCTGGACAGAGATGAGAATCAGATTGCGCTGACCGCGCCGGTGCTGCGGTCGCGGGGGCGGATGGGGAGCGCGGGCGCGGCGGTGCTGCATCTGCGGAACGATGGGTCGCTGGAGGCGGTAGAGGCGAGCGGCGGCGTAAAGCTGCAGCAGAACACGCGCACGATTACGGCGGCGAGTTTGCGGGCTGCGATGAATGAGCGGTCGCAGGCGAAGAGCGTGGAGCTGGCCGGTGGTGTCGCCCTGGTGGACACGAACGCGGAGCGGCCGATGCAGGGAGCGGCGAAGACAATGCGGATTGCGTTCGACGATGCGGGGTATGCAAACAGCGCGGTGATGGATGGCGCTGTGACGATGTCGACAGAGGAGCACCGCGGTGGAGGGACGGAGCGCAGCGGCAGATGGGCGCGGAGCAGGTGACGTTGACGATGGAGCGGGTTGCTCGGCTGGGAGGCAGGAAGGGGGGCGATTGGCGGGACCAGGGTTTCGGCGGTGGATGCGCAGGGTGGGGCGTGGGCGCGCGGCGATGCGGAAGCGCACGGGGCGGGGGCGAAGGCGAGGGGACTGAAGAAGACTTCCGTCGCGGCGGATGATCTGCGGCTGGCATTAACACAGGATGCGGTGGGGAAGGATCAACCTGAAGCCTTGACTGGCGCGGGGCATACGCGGATAGAGCAGCGAACGGCGGATGGGACAGTGCAGACGAGCGCGGGGGATGCGCTTGAGGCAAGGTTTACGGGGCAGGAGGGGCACGGGTTCGAGATTGCGTCGGCGAAGCAGACCGGCAACGTGCAGATCAGGAGTGTTTCGGGGAAACCGGGCGAGCAGGCTAGCGAGGGAGTGGCGGAGCGGGCGGAGTTTGATGGAGCAAGCAATGTGCTGACGCTGACGACACCTCAACGAGCAAGCTCGTTGGGGAGCCCGATCGGGCGGCCGCGGCTGACGCAAGGCGAAACGAGCATGGCGGCGGAGACGATCCGGATCATGCAGCAGACGGGCGACGCGATGGCCGAGGGGAGTGTCGCGGGCACGCTCGTGGATGCGAACGCGAAGGCCGGCGCTCCGGTAACGCATGTGATGGCGGCGGAGGCAGTGCTGCACAAAGCGGCTGAGACAATGGAACTGAAGGGAACGGATGCGGCGCCGGCGAGGATGTGGCAGGGGGCGTCGCAGGTGCAGGCGGCGAATATCCTGCTGGATCGTAACAAGGATGAGATGCAGGCGTGGCCGGCGGGCGCGTCGGGGGTCGTGCGGGCGGTGTTTGCGGAGCAGGGCGGGAAGGCAGAGAACAGAGACAGAGAACAGAGATGGGCGGGAAACGGGAGACAGCAGGCGAGCGAGTGGTGCGCGTGAGCAGTGCGCGGCTGGATTATTCGGGCGCGGAGCGTCAGGCGCTGTTTACCGGTGGGGTCCTTGCGGAAGCGGAGGATTGTCCGGCGCGGGGGCAGCGGGCGGTGGTGTTTTTGAGCGAGCGGAATGGGGCAGCCGGGACCCACCTTGCGACGACAAAACCCTGGCGAAGATCGGGCACGCGGGATCGCAGGCGGCAGGGAAAGGCCAGCCGGATCCGGCGGCTGCGTCCGTCGAAAGGATTGTGATGTCGGGAGCGGTGAGAGTCGACCAGCCGGGGCGGCGGGCGACGGGAGACGAACTGCTGTACACGGCGGCGACTGGAGAGTTCGTTTTTACGGGGACGCCGGGACGTCCGCCGCATGTGGTCGATGACAAGCAGGGGAATATGACGGGAGAGACGGTTTTGTTTCATTCGCCGGATAGTACGATTGTGGTTGCGGGTGCGTCCGCGGCCGAGCCGGGCCGCACCGTGTGCATACCGAAACGACGATAAAGAGGTGATACAGGTAAAGGAAATCCCGAGCTGAAACAGCCGGGGCGATGCGAATCCCGAATGAGAACGCTGACAACCGAGCACATCACAAAGGCTTACGGTGGCCGTGAGGTGGTGCGCGGCGTCAACCTGGAGATCCACCAGGGCGAGGTGGTGGGGCTGCTGGGGCCGAACGGCGCGGGCAAGACGACCAGCTTTTATATGATCGTCGGGCTGGTGCGGCCGGACGCGGGCAAGATCCTGACCGATGGCGTGGACATCACGCGCACGCCGATGTACCTGCGGGCGAGAGAGTATGGAATCAGCTACTTGCCGCAGGAACCTTCAGTGTTCCGCAAGCTCACGGTCGAGGAGAACATTCTGGCCGTGCTGGAGACGTTGCACATCACTTGGGAGGCGCGCCGAAACCGGACAGAGAACCTTCTGAACCAGCTGAATCTCGGGCACGTGCGGAAGACGAAAGGCTATGCACTTTCGGGCGGCGAGCGGCGGAGGGTGGAGATCGCCCGGTGCCTGGCGATCGAGCCGGATTTTATTTTGCTGGATGAACCGTTTTCGGGCATCGACCCGATTGCCGTGTTGGACCTGCAGCAGATCATCTTCGAACTGAAGGCGGCGGGCATTGGGGTGCTGATTACGGACCATAACGTTCGCGAGACGCTGAGCGTGACGGATAGGGCCTATATCATCAACCAGGGATTGATTTTCCGGGCGGGCACGCCGGGGGAGCTGGGAAGAGATCCTGAGGTCAAGCGCATTTATCTAGGCGAAAACTTCTCGTTGGGGAAGGGGTTTTGGACCTATGGCGCATTGTGGTAAATGTCGTGTTCGGATGAGTTACGCGGCTGCCACGTTCTGGGGAGAACGCATTTTTCAGCTGGCGCGATAAACTGACCCTGAACTTGCTTACAGGCAATTTCGCTGTGGGCGGGGTTCAGGTACGCGCCCGGTGCGCAGCTGAGAGGTTACTGTTGTTACAGCCCCGACTGAATTTGAAGCTGTCCCAGCGCCAGGTCCTCACGCCTGGGCTGGTGCAGATGGTCAGCGTTCTTGCGCTCAATAAGCTGGAGCTCAAGAGCATGATCGACGGGGAGCTGGTCGAGAACCCGGTTCTGGAGGAGGTGGACGAGTCCACCGAGACCCTGGACGAGCGCGCAGCCAGGGAGGGGGACCGGGAGCGCAGCGCCGAAGAAGTGGCCGCCGAGCGGGAAAAAGACCCTTTCGACGAGATGGATTTCGGGAGCTACTTCCAGGAATACCTGGATCCGGGATTTCGGACGGGCGGGATCTGGATGAAGGCGATCCGGACAGGCCTTCATTCGAGAACTTTCTTTCCCAGCCGAGCACGCTGACGGACCACCTGCTCTGGCAGCTCGGGTCGCTGGCGCTGTCGCCGAAGCTGCGGGCAGCCGTTGAACTGGTCATCGGAAACCTGAACGAAGATGGCTACCTGACTGCGAGCGACGAGGAACTGGTGCAGGGCTGGCGGGACACCCGACCAAGAATGAAGAGGAGCTGGCACTGGTGGAACAGGGCCGGAACCTGATGCGGCAGCTGGACCCGGCAGGCGTGGGGGCGCGGGATTTACGCGAGTGCCTGATATGGCAGATCGAAGCCCAGCGGCGCGAGGCTGAGCTGCTGGCGCAGCGGTCAGCGAACGGCCATGGGCTGAACGGCAATGGCGAAGTGCTGAAGGTGCTGGATGTGGCGGCGATCATTGTCGAGGACACTGCCGTTGCTGCAGCGAAAGGACATGCGGGAGCTTACGCGGGTGACCCACCGCGCGGCGGAGCAGGTGCAGGAAGCAGTGGAATACATCCGGACGCTCGATCCGCGCCCCGGCCAGCGATATAACCAGTCGGCAACACGACTGATTGAGCCGGATGTGGCGTTTGTGAAGCGCGACGATGAGTACGTCGTCGTAATGAACGAAGAAAATATGCCGTCGCTAAGGCTGAAGAACGGTACCGGAGGATGCTGCGCGAGAAGGGCACGGAGCGCGAGGTCCGGGAGTATGTGAAGGAGCGCTATAAGTCGGCAATTCAGCTACTGAGGAACATCGAGCAGCGCAAGAACACGATCGTGCGGACCTGCGATGCGATCGTGCGCCGGCAGCAGGAATTTCTCGAGCAGGGTGTCGAGGCCCTGCGGCCGATGATGATCAAGGAGGTCGCCGAGGAGATTGGCGTGCATCCTTCACGGTGAGCCGCGCGGTCGCGAACAAGTATGTGCATACACCGCAGGGTGTCTATGAGTTGCGGTTCTTCTTCTCAGAAGGCGTGAACGGGCCGGAGGGCGGCGATTTGCCGCTGGTCCTGTTGAAGCGCGTGTGAAGAAGCTGATTGAAGAAGAAGATCCGCGCAAGCCGTTTACGGATGAGCAGTTGGCGCTGGAGCTGCAGCGGCAGGGTATTCAGGTACACGACGGACGGTGGCGAAGTATCGCGAAGATATGCAGATTCCCACCACACACCAACGCCGAGTACGATAACCGACATCCAACTCCGGAAGGAGAGGAGATGTCGATGATCGTTGAGTACACGGGCCGCAGAACCGAAATTACGTCGAAGCTGAAGCAGCAGGCAGAGGAAGGTCTCGCAAGGATTGAACGCGTGACCAATCGCTGTACAAGCGCCCACATCATCCTCACAGAAGACAAATACCGGCAGATCGCGGAGGTTACGGTGCACTGCCGTAACGAAGACTTCGTGGCAAGTTGCGAGGCTGCCGATATGGAGCAGGCCTTGCGCGAGGCTCTTACGACGGTCGAGCAGCAGGCGATCAAGTCGAAGGAGCGATTCACAACCGTGCGGGCGCGACCGAAGCCGCCAATTCAGGAGATCCCGGCGTAGGAAGCCGGGAGGCTTACAGGATCAAAAGATGCAGTAGACAGGCGAAGCTCCTCGCGGGTTTACGCGCGCGCGGGATTCTGCGTCCTGAGCGACTTGCGTCTCTTACGCAGGTTGAATGTCTTGTGCGCGGTGCTAGGATGGCGCGTATGGCGAAGCAGCGCGCGGGCAAGAAGCACGCGAAGGCGAAGAAGACAAAAGGGAAATCTCCTGCGAGTGGGGCAGGCCGTGAGCTGGTGGTGCTGACGGGAATGTCCGGCTCGGGGAAGTTGTCCGCCCTGAAGGCATTCGAGGATCTCGGATATTACTCGGTCGACAACCTGCCGCTGGAACTGATTCCACGGTTTGCGGATCTTGTTCAGCGATCGGCGGAGATCACGCACGCCGCGCTGGTGATCGACGTGCGCGAGGGGAGCAGGCTGGATCGGTTCCCGGCGATCTTGAAGCAGGTGCGGAAGGTGCTGCCGGCGCGCGTGGTGTTTCTCGAGGCGAGTGAAGATGCGATTGTGCACAGGTTTTCGGAGACGCGCAGGCCGCACCCGCTGGGACGTGGCGAGACGGTGATCTCGCAGATTCGGGCCGAGCGCAAGCGGCTGGATCCGGTGCGGAACGTCGCGGGCATCCTGATCGACACGACGAAGTTCACGGTGCATGATCTACGTGCGCACATCAATGCGCAGTTTGAACGCGGCGG
>CAVXKS010000007.1:0-33926 GCA_963762465.1 uncultured Acidobacteriaceae bacterium
CGGTGACTTCGGCAGAGACAGAGCCAGCGCCAGCGACAGCCCTCCGTGCAGACCTCCCCACCCCAGCACCGCCACGGAGCTCACAAATCGCTGCCGGCACACACGCAGCACGCACAGCAACAACGCCACGACACCAAATCGCACGCCCAGAACAACCACCACGGCCAGCGATCCGGACTCGATCCCGCCCCGCCCAAATGAAATCGCCAGCACCTCCAGCCCCAGCAGCACAAACAGCACCGAGTTCTGCAGCTCATCAATCACGGTCCAGAAGCGGTCGAGGCTCTCATGCGCAATTCTCTGCCGGGGCCGCTGCTGATTGAACCCCCGCAGCGCCAATCCTGCGATCACAGCCTCCAGCGGCGCCGACAAATGCAGAATCTCCGCCAGCGAATACCCTCCCAGCGCCAGCGCCAGCGTCAACAGGATTTCCACCTGGTATCCATTGATCCAACTCATCAGCCAGGAAGCTACCCAGGCCGCGCCAATGCCCAGCGCCACGGCTCCACCCACCTGCAGCAATAGCAACCACGCGATATGTCCCGGGGTCGCCGCCCCTCCGCGCGCCACCGAAAGCAGCGTCAGGAACAGCACCGCGCCAATTCCGTCATTGAACAGCGACTCGCCCGCGAGTTGCGCCTGCAGGCCCGCGTTGATCCCCACCCGCCGCAGCATCTCCAGCACCGCAATCGGGTCGGTCGGCGAAATCAGCGCGCCGAACATCATGCAGGGCAGCCAGCGCGGATTCAATCCCGCCATATGCAGCGCGGAATACATCACTACGGCGACCGCCGCTGCGGTCAGCACCGTTCCCGCGACCGCCAGCGTCGATACCACCAGCCGCTGCCGCACCAGCTCCTTCAAATCGAGCAAAAACGCGCCGGCAAACAGCAGTAGCGGCAGCATCCCATGCAAAATCAATCGGTCGAAATCAATCTGCATCACCAGCCGCAGCGCCCACGCGTGAATGCCCGGCGCCCACGCGCTCGCGGCCTCCAGCGAGAGCGCCAGTGTGACCGTCACGACCATTGTTCCAATCGTCAGCGGCAGCCGCAACCATCGCATGCTCACCCACCCAAACAGTGCGGCGGTCACAACGAGGATGCTGATCAGCTGCAGGGTTGACATCGCTTAATCGGGGCCTCGGCCCGCTTGGCGAAGTCTATCCGGTGTGAATAGATCATTCGACTCACGTTGCACTTGCATTTCCGCCGGACAGAAAAATGCTCTGCGCCGCAACTCGCGAAGGCGGACCTCGAAATGAACCGAGCACAGGCTGCGGCACCCGGCTCGTCCCTCAATCGCAGCGCAGCGCCAGAAATTACAGTGCATTGACTTCCGCCCCCCCTCAACCCCGCCCAGCGCAGGTGCTACACTTAAAGCCTTCCAGGACCCCGCGCCAGCTCTATCAGGCGCATCCAAAATCAATACAATAAGCCGCCTGGCCGGCGCGCTGGAGACTACCCTATACCGCCTCTCGATAAACGCTCGCAGAAGTCCTTCATCCGCACCAACGAACGCATCCGTGCTCGCGAAGTCCGCGTCATTGACGAAAACGGCGAACAGCTCGGCGTCATGCCACCCTTCGACGCTCTCAAGATGGCCCGCGAACGCTCCCTGGACCTCGTCGAGATCTCGCCCAACGCGAACCCTCCTGTCTGCAAAATCCAGGACTACGGAAAGTTCCTCTACGAGAAGGACAAGAGTGACCGCGCCGCTCGCAAAAAGCAGAAGGTCATCACCATCAAGGAAGTCAAGTTCTCGGTCACCGTCGACGAGCACGACTACCAGACCAAGAAAAACCAGGCGGTCCGCTTCCTCTCCGATGGCGACAAGGTGAAGGCCAGCCTACGCTTCAAAGGCCGCCAGATGTCGCACCGCGACCTTGGCTACAAGATCATCAATCGTCTGATCGGCGACATAGGCGAGGCCGGCATCGTCGAGTTCATGCCCCGCATGGAAGGCACCACCCTGCACGCCATCCTGGCTCCCTCTAAAAAAGCAGAAGCTCAGCCGAAGCCGAAACCCGCAGCTCCGCAGCCCCCCGCTGCTGCTCCCAGCGCAACCGCCTGAGCTCCGCAACCGAACGGCCGCTCCCCAGCGGCCGATATCCGTGCGCCGCGTATACGAAATCCTCAGAAAACTGAGTTTTCAACATTTCTTAGTGGCACACTACCAAACGTTCCACGGGGAACACTCCTGTTCCACACCTAACGCCAGTCATCCAGCGCCGCCACCGCCGCATTGAACCCGCACATCCCGTGTACGCCACCCCCCGGCGGCGTCGAGGCGCTGCAGAGATAAATCCGCCGGTTTGACGTCCGATACGCTCGCAGCGTCGGCCTGGCGAGCATCTGGGTCAACGTCATCGCTCCGCCAGAAATATCTCCCGCCCGCAGATTCGGATTCCTCCGCTCCAGCGCCGTCGCGTTCCACGTCCGCCGCGCTAGAACACAATCCTTAAAACCCGGCGCAAAACGCTCGATTTGCCGCTCAATTACCGCAGTTTTGTCCTCATCCGACCAGCTCGGCACATGGCAGTACGCCCACGCCGTGTGCTGCGCCCTGCCCTCTTCAGCGGCCGGCGCGCGCGTCGGATCGAACAAACTCGGCTGCACCACCAGCACAAACGGCCTTTCGTTATGGCGGCCTTTGAACGCATCCTCTTCCGACGCAACGATTTCCTCAAGTGATCCGCCCAGGTGCACCGTTCCGGCGCGCCAACACTCGATGGCGGTCCACGGGATCGGCTCGCTCAATGCGTAATCGATCTTGAAAATTCCCGGGCCGCGCTTGAAACGCCGCAGCCTGGCCCGGTAGCTCGGCGAAAGCGCCTCGCCGGCGATTGTGTCCAGCGCGGCAGCCGAGGTGTCGAACAGCGTCACGTCCGCCGAGCTCACGCGCTTCAACTCCTCGAGGCTGTTTACCTCGAAGTCGACGATGATTCTGCCGCCCAATGACCTGAGATAAGCAGCCAGCGCGCTGCTAATCGACTGCGCGCCGCCGGCAGCGACCGGCCATCCGGTCGTATGCCCGGCCGTCCCGAGCACCATCGCAACCGCCGAGCTCGCCAGCTCGGTCAGCGGGATCACCGCGTGTGCCGCGAGGCCGCCGAAGATCGCGCGCGCCCGCTCTCCACTGAATGCCGAGCGGGCCAGCCAACGCGCGGGAAGGCCGGCCACCATCCCAAACATGCCCAACGTAACCGGATGCCGCGGCGCTCCGACCAGCGGCTCCATGAACGCCTCAACCAATCTCGGCCAGTCCCGTATGGATGGGCCGAATAACGCTCGCCAGGCCCGATTATCGGGCGCGCCCAAATTGGGCGGCGGTTTCGTCCAGACTGTGCTCCAGCGTGACCGCGGTGCCATCATCAAGCGGATGCGCGAGGGGCGCGGGCGGCTCAATCCACTCCAGTCCGAACTCCTCAAGCGGCAGCGACTGGAACAACGGTGAGGCAGCGCGCCATCGGAAAGCAGGACGACCCTACATCGTTGCGGAAACCGGGCAGCGTCAACTCCGCTGTCGAGCACGCCCCACCAATGTTTTCGTTGCGCTCAAAGAGCGTGACGGCAACGCCGCACTGTGCCAGCGTGACGGCAGCAGCGAGCCCGTTCGGTCCCGACCCCACAATGTTCGCAGTTCTCAGCATGGTCTTTGGATGCCTCGAGCCCGATGACGTCAGAATCACTTTTTTGCCGCTCAGGCCCGGGCCATCATCCTGTGCGCCTTCACGTCCGCCATGATCGGCAGAACGGTCGGGGCCGCCAAGAGCGCCGCCAGCGGCAGCAGGAGGAGAAATCCAACGCGCTGGAACGTCAACGCACTCAGCGCTCCGCCCGCAAAGAACAATAGAACTAGAGTCGAGAGTTGCAAGAGCCTTTGGCGATGCGCGATGACCGGAATGCGGCCCACACTGCGATTCCAGTAGACCAGCTTGCCCATTTCGATGCCGATGTCCGTTACCATTCCCGTCACGTGCGTCGTTCGAATCTCTTTATGCGAAATTTTCGTGATGATCGCGTTCTGCAGCCCCATGCAGAAGCCCATCGTCATCAGCGTCGCGAACAGATGATTGATTCCCGCATAACTCGGAATCACGCCAGCAGCACCGCTTCAACGAACACCGGAACCGCGAACAGGCTCTCGCGATCGCGTCTGCGCTCCCAGTTGACGAGCACCGCGCAGCAGGCCGCGCCGGCGAGGAAGCACGCCAGCACCGCGATGGGCTGCAACAGGATTGCATAGCCCTTTGTCCCCACCTGTGCAGCGAGCGTCGCCACAACGCCCGACATGTGAGACGTAAACTGCCGCAGCCCAAGGTACCCCATTACGTCGACTGCGCCGGCGTTGAAGGCCAGCAGCGCCGCAAGCTGCCAGTTGGCAGTCTCGGAGCGCTCACGCGCGGTCATGCGGCGCAGCGGCATCTCAGCTGTCCCAGCGCACGCGCACAGCCCGCTTGCCCAGCCGCAGCACAGGCGCATCGCCCAGCGCCTCGCGAGAGATCGTGCGCTCAGCGAATTTCTCTCCGTTCACCGACACTGCATTCTCGGTAAGCTTGCGCTGCGCCTCGCCGGTTGACGGTGCAAGTCCGGCGAGCACCAGCAGCTTCGGCAATTTGACGATGCCGTCCGCGGTCAGACCATCAGCAGCAGCGGCAATGTTGACTTCCGGCAGATCTTCGGCCACACCGCGCTGCTGAAACTGCGTCGACCATCCCTGCGCGGCCTGCTCCGCCGCCTCGGTGCCATGAAACCCTGCGGTAATTGTGAGCGCGAGATCCTTTTTGACGTCCATGGGATGCAGCGCGCCGCTCGAAACCTCCGCGCGCATCGTGTCGATCTTCGACTGCGGAAGATCGGTCAGAAATGTCCAGTACCGCCACATCAGCTCATCGGAGATGGACATCAGTTTGCCGTACATCTCCGCGGGGGATTCCTTGATCCCGATCGCATTGTTGAGCGACTTCGACATCTTCTGCACGCCGTCAAGGCCTTCGAGAATCGGCGTCATGAGAACGACCTGCGGCTTCTGGCCGAAGTGGCGCTGGAGATCGCGGCCGCGCATCAGATTGAACTTCTGGTCCGTTCCGCCGAGCTCCACATCGCATTCCAGCGCGACCGAGTCATAGCCCTGCGCGATCGGATAGATCATCTCGTGCAGCGAGATCGGTTGCTCTTCCTGGAAGCGCTTGTGGAAGTCTTCGCGCTCGAGCATCTGCGAGACCGTGAACTGCGCGAGCAGCTTGACCATCTCGTAGTAGCCCAGCTTGTCCAGCCACTCGGAGTTGAAGCGCACCTCTGTCTTCACGGGGTCAAGGATCCTGAACACCTGCTCCGTATAGGTCTGTGCGTTGACCAGAATCTCTTCGCGCGTGAGCGGCTTGCGGGTGACATTGCGCCCGGTCGGGTCGCCGATCAGAGCGGTGGAGTCGCCGATGAGAAAGATGACGCGTATGCCCAAGCTGCTGAAAGTGGCGCAGCTTGCGCATGAGCACCGTGTGCCCGAGATGCAGGTCCGGCGCTGTGGGATCGAAGCCAGCCTTGATCCGCAGCGGCTTCCCTGTTTTGCGCGACTCCTCAAGCCGGGTCCGCAGCGCATCGACTGCCGCGCTGTTGGCGGCAGGAATCAGCTCGGCCGCTCCCTTTGTGATCAGGTCCAGCTGTTCGTCAACAGGCGCGAATTCGTGAGGATGGCTTCTGAGGTTCTCGGTAGACATGCTTCTCCAAAGTATATGAGGGGGAGCCGCAATCCTCCTGACAGAGACTGTCAGCAGCCCGCGCCTATACTCCACGGCATGGACGCGGAGCGAGCCCGAGCGTTTCTGCTGACGCTGCCTCACGTTGCCGAAAGCCTGCAGTGGGGCGACAATCTCGTGTTCTGGGTGGGCGATAAGACGGCCGGGGGCAAGATGTTCGCGCTCGTGAATCTGTCGGCCGATGCGCACGGCGTTATCTCGTTCGCGGCGGGCTGCGAGCGCGCGCCTGAGTTGCTCGAGCTGGAAGGCTTCTACCCAGCACCGTACCTGGCGCGTGCGCATTGGGTCGCCACACGCGACTGGAACTGCCTGCGGGCGGGGGAGTGGGAGGCGGAGCTCCGGAATGCGCACGCGGTCATCTT
Source organism: uncultured Acidobacteriaceae bacterium (assembly GCA_963762465.1). Lineage (GTDB taxonomy): Bacteria > Acidobacteriota > Terriglobia > Terriglobales > Acidobacteriaceae > Granulicella. The sequence goes on from CAVXKS010000007.1 coordinate 6,121, forward strand.
CGCGAAGCTGCCGAAGCGAACGCGCGAGACGCTGCTCGCGACGCGCGAAGCCGCCTGCGGGATCAGCAGGGGCGCGCAACAAGAAAAAAGGGTCGCGCGCCGCTGCACGCTAACGGAATTACAGGGTCGGCGTTGCTTTCGTGGTCCAGATGCCGGCGAACGATTCGCGATACGCGTAGAGCAGAATGATCTCGATCAGCGTCACGAGCAGACCTGGAGCGAACGCTGCGATCGCCGTTGCGTGAAACAGGATGTGGAACAGCAGGATGTTTACCGTGATCGGGCACAGGATGCAGAGGCCGAACGGCAACGTTCCGCCGAACCAGACCAGCAGGCCACCGATCACCTGGAACAACGAGATAATTTGGGCCCAGTGAACGTCATGGAAGATGTTCACGAAATCGCCCAACGCAGTTCCGCGGGGCGGCAGGTGCGGTTGCATGAAGAGTCCCATGCCGCCGAAGACGACGAACACGAGCCCAAGCAGGATGCGGCATATGAGTACGAGCACTTTCATCGGTTCAACACGCTCCTAGCAGAGATAAAGAAAGTCATCCGGGTTCTGCTCAGATGCACGGCAGGCGCTAAAGTTGCGGTGTCTTTGTTTCGGGATTCGGATGAAGTAACGGGGCGAAGCTTCGCCAATAGACGGCGAGGAGAAACAGCTCCGTCACGAGCACGATGCAGGCCAGCAGGTAGCCGTGCGGCCACAGCAGTGCGTGGTACAGCAGGATGTTGACGATTACGGGCGCGAGCAAGGTGAGCGCCAGCGGGACAAACCTGCCCACCAGCAGCAGAAGCGCCCCGACAAGCTCGACGACGGCGACGAAGTTCATCCAGTGATGCGTGACCATGACGCCGAACCAGGCGAGCGCATCGCCTGTGGGCGGCGGTGGGTTGAAGAAGTGCAGCAGACCGTTGAGGCCGAAGATCAGGAAGATCAATCCCTCGAGGACGCGCGCGCCGAGAATGACATATCGCATCGGCTCCTCCCGTAAGGCTTGCTGCCACTATAGGCGAGATTCGCGCGGCGCGTGCGCAAATGTTGCAGCCGCGGCTCTCGGTTGCACGTCGGCAGACAAACCGATAGTTTCGCTTTTATGGAAGCGTCGACATCCGGTCTTAGCCTTTCATTAGCCGGGAAGGTCGCGCTGGTCACGGGCGGCTCGCGCGGGATCGGCGCTGCGACGGTGCGCCTGCTGCGGCAGGCAGGGGCGCGTGTGGTGTTCAGTTATCAGTCTGCGGGGGATCGTGCGCGGGCGCTGGTAGAAGATTGCGGTGGCGAAGATTACTGCCGCGCGATCCAGCAGGAGTTGAGTTCGGTTGAAGACGGGCAGGCACTCGTTCGCGGCTCGATTCCGATCTTCGGTGGGCTGGACATCCTGGTGGTGAATCATGGGGTTTGGCCGCCGCACGAGCAATCCATCGCCACGATGGCTGACTCGCAGTGGATGGCTACGCTGGGCATCAATCTTGACGAGCGTGTTCGGGCTGGTGAAGTCGGCTACGGCGCAGATGCTGGGGAAGCCGCTGGGCGACGGTCGCACGCGAGGGCACATTATCCTAGTCGCTTCCACGGCCGCGCAGCGGGGCGAGGCGTTCCATGCCGACTACGCCGCGAGCAAGGGCGCGCTGCTCTCGCTGACCAAGAGTCTGTCGTCGGAGCTTGGGCCGCAGGGGATCCTGTGCAACTGCGTGGCGCCGGGCTGGGTCAGGACGGAGATGTCGGCTGGAACCCTGGGGGATCCAATCGCGTCCAAGAAAGCGCTGGACCTGATTCCGCTGGGCCGCGCGGCAGAGCCGCAGGAGATTGCCGGGCCGATCGTGTTTCTGTGCACGCCGTGGGCGGGGTTCGTCTCCGGTGAGATATGGAATATCAATGGTGGAGCAGTTCTGGTGGGATAGGACCGAGCTGTGCTGGTTGGATAGAGACGAGATGCGAGAGACGAGAAACGAGAAACGAAACGCGATGCGAACGACAAACGGGTCCTACTCAACATTCCGGACTAACACTGCTGTCTCGAATCTCGTTTATCGCTTCTCGTTTTTGCTTGCTGGGCTGCTGGTCGCGATGCCAGGGCAACTTCGCGGGCAGGCATCCGCGATTCCGAGCGCGCAGTCGGTGAACACAAATGATCCGCAGGCCGGCCGCAAGCTGCTCGACAAGATGGTGGAGGCGCTCGGCGGGCAGGCGTGGCTGAACCGCACGGACTATTCGGCGACGGGGCAAACGGGGACGTTTTATAAGGGCAGCGCCAATCCGTATGTCGCACAGTTCGAGCGGTACGTCCGGCTGCAGCCGTTCGGCGAACGCGTCATTATCATCTCGAAACAGGGTGTCTTCATCCCGACGACGAAGCGCGATGTGGCGGTGATCTGGACGACAGACAAAGGGTACGAGGTCACGTACAAGGGCAAAAAAGAATTGCCGCAAAAGGACATCGATGAGTTTTTCCTGTACCAGAACCACTCGCTGGACAAGGTGATGCTGGACTGGGTGAAGCAGCCGGGCGTGCTTATCACCTATGAAGGCACGGAGCTGATTGACCGCAAAGTTGCCGACAAGGTGTCGATTCTGACGACCACCAATGACGGGGTCACGCTCGATCTCGACGAGTTTACGCACCTGCCGATCAGCCTGACGTTCCAGTGGCGTGACCCGACGTACAAGGATTTCAATACCGAGGTCCAGCAGTACGATGACTATCATCCGGTCGAGGGCGTGATGACTCCGCTGACGCTCACGCGCCTGCACAACGGCGATATGACATCACAGGTGTTCCTGAAGGAGATCCGCTATAACGTGCACTTTCCGCCGGACCTTCTGGACCCGGACCGGCCGCTGTCGAGGAGTGCGAAGAAGTAGCCGGGCGAACGCTTCGTCGCAGGACTGATATTCTTTTCCTCGCCATGAGTGATTCCCCCACGCCCAGCGAAGGCACGCCCGAACCTGCGCAGCATCGCACGATGGACATCGTCGAGATCATGTCCATTCTTCCGCACCGCTACCCGTTTCTACTGATCGACCGCGTGTTGGAGATGGAGCGCAAGACGCGGATCGTCGCGATCAAGAATGTTACGGCGAATGAGCCGCAGTTTACGGGGCACTTTCCGGATTACCCGATTATGCCGGGAGTTATGACGATCGAGGCGATGGCGCAGGCCGGCGGGGCGTTGCTGCTGACCGAAATCCCTGACCGCGAAGACAAGCTGATGGTCTTCACCGGCATCGACGAGGCGCGGTTCCGGAAGGCGATCGTTCCCGGCGACCAGCTGCGGATCGAGGTGACGGTTGTGAACTGGCGCTCACGGGCGGTGAAGATGCAGGGCGTCTGCACGGTGGATGGCAAGGTCGCCGCGGAAGCGACGATCACCTGCCAACTGGTGCCGCGGCCAGGCAAGAAGAAGCACACCGAGCCGCCGACTACGCAGGCGCCGCAATAACTGCATGGCCATTCACCCCAGCTCGATCATTGCTGACGGCGCGGTCATCCCGGGCTCGTGCACGGTAGGACCGTTCTGTACCATCGGGCCGAACGTTGTGCTGGGCGAAGGTTGCGAGCTGATCTCGCATGTCGTGCTCGAGGGACATACGAAGATCGGCGACCGGGTGCGCATCTTTTCGTTTGCGTGCGTTGGCATCGCTCCGCAGGACCTGAAGTACAGGGGTGAGCCTACCGGGTGCGAGATTGGCGCCGACACCGTCATCCGGGAGTCTGTGACCATCTCGCGGGGCACGGAAGGCGGCGGTGGGATTACGCGCGTGGGCTCGGGCTGCCTGATCATGGCGTACACGCATATCGGGCATGACTCGCAGATTGGCAACGGGTGCATCCTGGCCAACGGCACGACGTTGGCCGGGCACGTCACGATCGAGGACTTCGTCACGACAAGTGCGATGGGGCCGGTGCACCAGTACTGCACGATCGGTGCGTACGCGTATATTGGCGGCGGCACGACGATCACGCAGGACGTTCTGCCGTATTCGCTCACCTCGATTGAGCGCAATAACCACGCGTATGGCATCAACAAGGTGGGCCTGGAGCGGAAAGGATTCACGCCTGAGGAGCTGAAGCAGCTCCGCGCGGCCTATCGGATCCTGCAGCACTCCAAGCTGAACACCAGTGAGGCGGTCGCGGCGATTCGGGAAAAGATCGCGTCGGGTGAGTTCGGGGAGAAGGTGGCCTACCTGGCTGATTTCATTGCGAAGAGCGGGCGCGGCATCATCAAGTAAGCTGGTGGCCATGAGAAAAGGTCTGGCTGTCGTGGTGTTCGCAGCGAGTGTTCTCCTGGGCGGAGAGCTTTCAGGCGCAGGTTCAAACCGAGGTACCAGCACCTGTGCCCGGCGCGAAGCCGGTCGCGGTCGAGCACATCAAGGTGCACGGCGCTTCCCTCGAGGGCAATCTTGAAGGCGAAGCGGTCGATCGCGACGTGTTCGTGTTTCTTCCTCCGAGCTACGCAAAGGATAAGCACCGGCGCTATCCGGTCGTCTATGCGCTGCACGGATACTTCATCGGCGCCGAGCAGTGGACGCACGAGATTCACGTTCCCCAGACCATCGAAGGCGCGTTCGCGCAGGGCGCCAAGGAGATGATCGTCGTGCTGCCCGACTGCAAGACCAAATACGACGGCTGCATGTACTCGAGCTCGGTCACGACGGGCGACTTTGAGCGGTTTATTTCGCACGACCTCGTCGCCTACATCGACCAGCACTACCGCACTATCCCCACACGCGCTGCTCGGGGGCTCGTCGGCCACTCCATGGGAGGCTACGGCGCCACACGGATCGGCATGAAGCACCCGGATGTCTTCGGCAGCCTCTACATCATGAGCCCGTGCTGCCTTTCCGTACGTCCTGTCCACCCAGACCCGGAGATAGAGAAGACGCTCGCCGCCGTAAACAGGCCGGAGGATTCCGCGAAGGTTCCGTTCTTCGCGCGCGCCCAGCTCGCCGATGCTGCCGCGTGGTCACCCGATCCGAAGAAGCCTCCGCTCTATCTCGATCTTCCGGTGAAGGACGGGGTCATCCAGCCGGACGTGGTCGCCAGGTGGACCGCAAATTCTCCGCTTGTGTTCGTCGATCAGTACATCGACAACCTAAAGCAGTATCGCGCGATCTCGATCGACGTTGGCGACCAGGACGGGCTGCGGGCCGATACCACGAAGCTGCGCGAGATTCTGGACACATACGGCATCAAGAACGGCTTCGAGATCTACCACGGCACGCACACTAGCGCGGTGGCCGATCGCTTTCAGAATCATGTGATGCCGTTCTTCAGCCAGAACCTCTGCTTTGAGAAGAGCTGCGAGATGACAGTTACGGTTACCTCGCAGGCTCTATCGCGCTAGCTGCCGGACGAAAAAATCCGCCATGATGTGATTGGCCTCGATGGACTCGGGCAACTCCGGGTGGTACCAGAAGGCATGCGGCAGGGCGTCGAAGACCACCAGCCGGGCGTCCACTCCGGCACGGAGGTATGCACGGTGCAGATTCGCCGTGCTGCTCAGCAAGGCATCGCGTTCGCTCGTGATGAACAGCGCGGGTGGCAGGCCGTGCAGGTCGGCGTATATGGGTGAGAGTACGGGGTCCTTCGGGTCCGTTGTGCCGATGTAGTACGGATCGTGCCCACGGCCATCTGGCGGTTCCAGGTGACCCGCTAATCCGCTCAACGTGTACATCGCGTAGGAGTCGCCCATGCGGGCAAAGTCGCTCACGGTGCTGAAGATGCCCAGCGCGGCGGGCATCGGCAGCGAGAGCTGCTTGAGTTTCACCGCGACCTCGGCTGTCAGCGTCGCGCCTGCGGAGGTGCCGTAGATCACGATGTGCTCCGGCTTGTACGTCTTCAGCAACTCCCTGTAGACGGCGATCGCGTCGTCCACTCCAGCCGGAAAGGGATTCTCGGGTGCGAGCCTGTAGAGCACCGCGACCACCTTGATTCCGGTGTAGCTCGCGATGGGAATCGACTCCGCATACGATCCGGAGTCGCCGTTGAATCCGCCGCCGTGCAGATTGATCAGCACCTTGTCGGGGTTGGTGGCCGGCAGGTTTTCCGGCGTGACGACATGGACGGGAACGCCGCCGATCGTCGTCTCTTCAATCTTTGCCGGGCAAATTTTGGTCCACTCTGCACGGGCGCGCTGCTCCCATGCATCGAGGCCTTTTCGCCGGTCGGCCAGCGAGGGCTCGGGGGCCTGATCGGGCGCTCGACGGCTGATGAACTTCTGTGCCTCCGGGCTGAGGTCCTGCGGCACGGAATGACGCGGGTGATGTGCGCGGTCCCGTTTGCGTCGATGTAGCTGGTGTCGTGGTTGGCTGCGTCCGCTGCACTCGTCGGCTGCAGTGTTGGCTGTTGCGCTATGAGCGGCCACGAGGCAAACAACAATGCACAGCCGAAACCGAACTTTCGCAGCGCCAAAGCATTCCTCCGGCTCATACGGATTGAAGATCGCGTCGAGGCGTTCACCATACCAGAAGTGGATCGGGCGGAGATGTCGCTCTGCGCGGCGTGTCGGCGCGCGCGGTTAACGCAGAACCGCGTCGGTGATCCGTACCCATCCCTTAGGCGCCGCGAGAAAGAGGTAGAGGGCGGTTGCCTGCCCAGCCATTAGGAGCGGAAGCGCATACCGGTAGACTTGGTGCACTCGCTTATTGACCAACAGATCGCGCGCGACGCCGAGCAGGATAAGGGAATCGACACCGACATACGACCAGGGCAACAGTATGAACGGAAACCGGGCAAATGCCGCAGACGTCAGCACGCACGTAGCGATCAGAATCGAACGCCGATGAAACTCCGGCCTCCTGCGCCAAAGCACGGCCAGTGCGAAGCAGACCGTGAAGCACGTCATGTCGAGAAGCTGAATGGCAAGAAACGGCGAGCTGGATGGGTCTTGAAGACGAAAGACCCGGAAGCGGTCCATCGTTATGGCGGTCGAGATTCCAACGATAGGGATGAGCACGCCCAGCGCCACACCGACCCAACCCAGCGTCCGGTGCACACTCACCTTATGGACCCGGACCAGCGCTGACTGCACGATGAAGAAGATGACCCAGCCGGAAAACACCACGGCATGGAAATACAGCAGTGAGGGACGAACTGGAACCGCATGGATCAGGTTGTGATTTACCGTCGGACTGAAGCCATAAACGACGACCAGAAGGATCAACAGCGCCATGAAAAGGTAGAAATTTCGACTGAACAGCGCGCGAAGCCTGCTCGTCATGGGAATTTCAAGCGGGTAAGTCGAGCTGGCCATAGATTGCGCCAATGCTAGCAGCCGGCCATCTTCTTCAAACACGTAAATTGAAGATTCTGCATCGTCATGCGAGCTCGACAGACGCTTCGATCTGTTCACGCCGTTTCAGCTAAAGTAGAGCGAATGTCGGATACGCTCGGGCTGATCGCCGGTAACGGCCGCTTTCCTTTCCTCCTGCTCGATGCCGCGCGAGCGCACAATCTCCGGGTTGTCGTTGCGGCCATCAAGGAAGAGACCTCGGCTGAGATGAACGAGCGCGCCGCGCGTGATGCGAACGTCAGGGTGCATTGGCTCTCGCTGGGAGAGCTTTCCAGGCTGATCGAGACGTTTCAGCGCGAGGGTGTTACCCGGGCCGTGATGGCAGGGCAGGTGAAGCACAAGCAGATCTTCTCCTCGATCCGGCCGGACTGGCGGCTGGCCAAGCTGCTGCTGAACCTGCGAACGCGCAATACGGATATGCTGCTCGGCGCGGTGGCGAAGGTGCTCGAGGATGAAGGCATTCAGCTGATGTCTTCGACTGCGTTCCTCGAGCCGATGCTCGCTGCGGCCGGGGTTCTTACGTCGCGAGCGCCGGATGACGCTGAGCGCGCAGACATCGGATATGGCCTCAGGATCGCGCGCGGCATTGCTGGGTTTGATCTTGGCCAGACGGTGGTGATCGCGGCCGGCGCGTGTGTCGCGGTGGAGGCCATGGAGGGCACGGATGCCGCGATTCTCCGCGCGGGCGAGCTGATGCGGACGCTGCACGCAGACGACGATCCTGCGAATCCGGAGACAACGCTCGCACGGCGGCTCACGGTGGTGAAAGTTGCAAAGCCCAACCAGGATCTTCGCTTCGACGTGCCGGTGGCCGGTGTTCCGACGATCGAAACGATGCGGCGGGCAGGCGCGACCTGTCTGTGCGTCGAAGCCGGGCGCACGCTGCTGTTAGATCGTCAGGCCATGATGGCGGCTGCCGACGCTGCTGGAATCGCAGTCGTTGCTGAAGAAATTCGCACCAGCTAGAGCGGCGGATCGTTACACGCGAGTGACAATTCGGGGCGAGTGGGCGGCGTAAGATGGTGTCCACCGGGTGCCGGGCCCCACATCTACGCGCCCACAGGAGACCTCCATGCTCGCACCGAGATTCCGCACGGCCGCACTCGCGCTCGCCGCCTGCCTGCTTCCGATCGCGCCCGCCTTCGCCGCCGACCTCGCCCCGATCGGCACGGCGGCGCCGAACTTTACCCTGCCCAACCAGGAGAATCAGCCCGTCTCGCTCGCCGAGTACAAGGGCAAGTGGGTGGTGCTGTACTTCTATCCCAAGGACCAGACGTCGGGCTGCTCGATGGAAGCCCACAACTTCCAGCGCGACCTGCCGAAGTATGAGGCGGCCAATGCGGTGGTGCTCGGCGTGTCGATGGACACCGTGGAGAGCCACAAGACGTGGTGCACCAAGGACGGCTTCTCGTTCAAGATGCTTGCCGACCCGGAGCATAAGGTTGTCGACCAGTACGGTGTCCCGGTGAAGACTGTCACAACGCCGAACGGCCCGATGACCATCGCGCTGCGCGATACCTTCCTGATCTCGCCGGATGGGAAGATTGTGAAGGAGTGGGAGGTCAAGGACATCGCGAACCACTCGGCGGAGGTCCTCGCGGCGATCCAGGCCGCCAAGTAGGTTTTCTTTACGGCCTTTCTATCGACGCAAAAACGCCCGGCTCTCGCGAGAGGTGCCGGGCGCTTTTGCTTGCCTGTTGCGTTGCCTTACTTCTTCTTGGAAGCAGCCTTCTTGGTTGACTTCTTGGAGGACGACTTCTTCGATGAGGACTTCTTCGCTGAAGACTTCTTGCTGCCGGACTTCTTTGCTGCTTTCTTAGTTGCCAAGGTTTTACCTCTCATAGATTGGTTTTTGTTGCGTGTGCCCCTGTTGCCTGCTGCCTTTTTAGGGGCAGCCTTCCCGCCGCGCCGGGCACCCTTCGACTTCTTCGCGGCAGAACCTGAACTCTTCTTCCCCGCAGCCTTCTTCGCGGGTGCTTTCTTCGCAGCCTTCTTGGGCGCGGCCTTCTTCGCAGCGGCCTTCTTGGCAGCCTTCTTCGGAGCGGCCTTCTTGGCGGCCTTCTTCGGAGCAGCCTTTTTCGCAGCTTTCTTCGGTGTCTCCTTTTTCGCGGCCTTCTTCGGAGCTGCCTTCTTCGCGGGCACAGGGGGCGCTTCCGATTGGCCGCGTTTGGCCTGCATACCGGGGCGCTGCGGCGGCACGTACGGGTTTACAGGTGTGGAAGGCGCGGCAAACGTCTCGACCTCTTCGGCGTGTGTGCTGGTCCGCCCGTAGTCGGCGTCATCGAGGGTGAGATCGTCGCTATCCGAGAAGGACTCCTCTTCCTCTTCTTCGTCCTCGACGTACTGCGAATCCTCGGCGTCGAGGTCGCGCTCGTCATCATCCTGCCGGGCCGCATACAGCTTGAACGTTACGTCGTCCTCAAACATCGTCGTTCTCCCTGACCGCTCTTTTTTCAACTCTTTTCGTTCGCGCTGTCATTTCGTGCACAACAAGAAACACACGCAGCTCTCGCGCGAATAGTAGCAACAGGATTACGCTCTGCGCAACGAAATAGCAAGCACCTTTTTTGGTGCATGCCTTCTTTCACCTTTGCGTGAGATGCTTTCTGACCCATTTCGGCACTTCTTCGTTACAGAAGTACCTCGCCGGCTTATCAATCTTTGCTGGAGTGCTTGTGTGTCAATGCGGTGGTCTTGTGCGATGACGCCGGCGCTGCGTGTGCAACATGGGACTCCATATGCGTGGGGTGGCCGTGTGCCACAGCCGTTCGCGATGCTGTTTTGTGCGCCGTGGGCGCCAGCCGCACCGGTTCTGCCACGTAAAGCGTGCGCCCGGGCGCGAGCGTGTTCGAGGATAGATGATTCCATGCGCGGAGATCTTCGACCGACACGCCGAAACGATCCGCGACGGTCACGAGCGTGTCGCCGCGCCGCGTTCTGTAGCGCTGCTGCCCGGTGCTCGTCGCCTCCGGAATCACCAGCTCGTCACCGGGCTTCGGCGGATCACCCTGCGGAATCTCGTTGACGGTCGCAATCTCTGAAACGCGCGTGTGCATCTCTGTCGCAATCTCGTCGAGCGTCTCGCCCTGCTTCACCACGTGGAAGCGCCAGCTCGCGCGATTCGCCTCGGGAATATCCTTCATGCGGTCGAGGTACATCTGCTTCGTTCCGGCGGGCAGGTGGAGGTCGTACGGGATGTCGCGCGGCGTGGAGAGCCGTAGCAGCGCCGGGTTCAGCGCCACGATCTCCTGCACCGAGGAGTTCGTCACGTCCGCTACCAGCGGCAGACTGATCGAGTACTCCGTCGTCACGATGTCGGAGTGAACGGGTGCATCCGCCACGACGTCCGTCAGGCCGTACTGCTTCGGGTTCTTCGCCATGATGACCGCGGCAAGAATGCCAGGAACGTAATTCTTCGTCTCACCCGGAAGCGCATTGTGGCGGTAGAGCTGCCAGAAGTCTGCATAGCCGGTCCTCGCAACCGCGCGCTGCACGTTGCCGGCGCCCCAGTCATAGGCCGCCATCGCGAGATACCAGTCGCCGAACTGCTCGTACAGGTACTTCATGTACTTCGCATAGGCAATGGTCGACTTCTCCGGATCGAACCGCTCGTCAAAGTAGCCGTTGCGCTCCAGGCCATAGGCCCCGGCGAAAGGCATGAACTGCCACATCCCGCCCGCACCGGAACGCCGGTTGAGCGCCTGCGGCTGGAAACCGGATTCGGCGACGGCCTGGTAGATCAAATCCTGCGGAACGCCGTACTGCTTCAGCGTCTTCAGGATCATCTCCTTGTACTTGCCGGCGCGCTCGAGCGACGAACGCAGATGGGCGTGCCCGGCGGGCGAGTTCGAAAAGTAATTGATGAAGCCTGCGACGTAGTCATTCACGACCAGCGGCAGGTCCGACTTGGTCGTCTGCAGTTCCGCGCTGATGCGTCCCAAAAGCGCCGGGTCCGGCGGGAACGTCACCTCGTTCATCGCCTCGTCCAGCGGGGCGGGTTCGACCTTCGGCGAGAATCCATTGCCCTGCTTCAGCGCGACGAGCTCGAGCGAATTGATGCGGTCGACCAGATGCTCGAACTCATCCGAGAGCTGCGGATCGTTCTTCAGGTCCAGCCCGCTCGACAGCAGCGCGTCTACGGCGTTGTCGAAGTCTGCGCGTGCGGCGTCCAGGCGGTTCGCGTTGTAGTTAGCAACGCCGGAGTTGTAGCTGTTCTCGGCGCGGCCGATCAGCGACTGTACGCGCTGGCCGCGGGCCATCGCATCGGCCTGCTGTTGAGGAGTCAGTCCGGTCTGGGCTGCCGGCGCAGCGGCCTCTTGTGCCTCGGCTAGAGCTGGCGTAACGTCTTTCGCTTGTTCCTTACGCTGGGCAGCGGCGACATTCACGCTCGCGCAGGCTACTCCCGCCAGCAGCGCCGCGCTCAGCGCAACTCGCACTCTTCGGCGAAGCTGCCGTGGGTTAGCTATCGAGATCATCAACCTCCTATATTGTACTGACGAATACCCACTCGAAATGCCCCTGTCCGCGCGCAAAGAACCCTAAAGGGTCACGGAGAGATGCGCTTCGCGATCAGAAATGTGTACTCACGCGAGAAACATTTTGCTGCTGCAGCCGTACAGGAAGAGCTAACATTCGTCTGGTCAATCGTCTCCGCCAGTGTGTAGACAGGAGCCCAAGATGGACCCGGACGTGTCTCTCTTCCGCCTGTATCTGCTTCGGGCCGTTTACCTCGGCAACTTCATCATGCTCGGACTTGCGACCTGGCCCGGGATCCTGAGACACAATGCCTGGGCCAATCCTCTGGAGGGCGTTGGCGTGGCCGTCTGGGGTGCGCTATCCCTGCTGTCGATCATCGGCGTCCGCTATCCGCTGAAGATGCTTCCGCTGGTTTTCCTGCAGTTCACGTACAAGCTCATCTGGCTGCTGGCGGTGGCGCTTCCCCGAATTTCGGCGGGCGCTCCTACGTGGTATATGAAGCCGATGCTCATGGGAGTCATCATCGAACCGCTCGTCATTCCATGGGGCTACGTCTTCGCGGCGTACATCAGGAAACCGGGCGACCGCTGGCGAAAGCGTAGCTCGGAAGCATAGATCGAGAAGCTCCGGCCCGTACAATCTCCTGTGGTATGTCCACGCGCGTTCGCTCGTTCTGCAAGATTAATCTCGGCCTCGCGATCGGCCCCGCGCGTCCGGACGGCTTTCACGCGCTGACGACGGTCTATCAGACACTCGCGCTGCACGACCTCGTTACAGTCAGGGCACGCCGCGCGGTCGAGACCTCGATCACCGCTTACAACCGACCACCGCGGCGTGCCGCGTACCGAGGCTGGTAACGCCGAGCGCAATACCGCGTTTCGCATCGTCGATCTCGCCTTGCGCCAGCTGGGCCTGACGGCGGAGGTCACGATCGACATCCAGAAGCGTCTTCCGGTCCAGGGCGGAGTCGGGGCGGGGTCCGCGAACGCAGCAGCAGCATTAATCAGGATTGGAGTGCGAGTTGATGGTGGCGCTGCCCGGTGCGGACCGCCTCTGCCTGGCCGCGCAGGTGGGCTCCGACGTGCCGCTATTCCTGCTGGGCGGCCTGGTTCTCGGTCTTTCACGCGGGGAGGAGGTCTATCCCGTTCCTGATCTGCCGGTTACGCCGTGCGTGGTGGCGATGCCGTCGGTCGGCGTGTCCACTGCCGCGGCCTTTCGGGCGCTTGATGCCCGATTGGCCTCCGACTCATTGACCTCCGGCGCAAATCCAAGTAAACTGGAACAGTTGAGCCGTGCTCTGTCTGCCGCCTGGTCACCCAGCGGCGCCGGCCTGGGGCAAAGCCCTGAGGCAGTTCAAAGGACGCAAGTCCCTGAACAGAAAGAGCCGAGCCCTTCCGGTATCACCCGCAGGACGGGTGATCGGGCTGAGAATCCTCTTCTCACGCTTGTCCGCACCGGGATCGAAAACGACTTCGAAGAGGTCGTCTTTCAAGAGCATCCCTCCTTGCGTTCAACCAAGCGTGATTTAGTGGGAGACTCCTCCGTCCCGGAAGGCAGCCGTGCGTTGTATGCGGCACTCTCGGGCTCCGGTTCGGCGTTGTTTGGACTTTACCGGTCCATGGCAGACGCTCGCGCCGCTCAACAGCGTGTCCAGGCCTCCGGCACGCAGGCTCTCCTGACCGAGACCCTGCCGCGCGCGGATTACTGGAGCACGATGCTGGAGATTTAGCGTCATCCGCGTAAAGGCGGGCAGCGCAAAAAGTTCGCTGAAGTTGCTCCTGCCACGCGACAATGGCAGCAGGAGACTGGGCGATCGACTAACGGTAGGTCAAGTGCCTTTGACGCACTCAGTCCAGGTTCGAATCCTGGTCGCCCAACCACCCAAGGTCGCTCGCCCGCACCGAGGCCCGGCAGAAGAAGGGAAGCTTTGAGTCTTTCGCGGCACAACCGCCGCCAGGATTTGTTTGTAACAGCCCGTCGCGCACAACCTTAGTCGCGCGGGTGCAGTACAAGAAGAAGTTTTTGGGCGCGCAGCGATTCAGAATCACCCTCGCGGCGTCCACAGTGAGACCGAGGTACTGCTTTGCAGGGAATCACTCGGCGAGAAACAGCGCCGAGCCCTACTGAGCAGCACCTGGGAATGCAGCAACGAAACATCAATAGGTCAACCAGCCTGGAGGAGTTTCCAACGTGAGCGAACAAAACACGACTGCCGTCTCAATCCCAAATTCATTAAGCGCCGCGGCACCAGCCACGACGCACACAGAGAATGGCTCCGCCCCGGTGGCGGAGCCTTCTCGCGTCTCCGCCGACGGCGCTTCCAACAAGCCCGCCAGCGCGCCCCGCAAGCTATCCAAACTAGCCGAAGACAAGCGCTTCAAGATCTTCTCGGGCTCTGCCAACCGCGCTCTCTCTGAAGAGATCTGCAAATTCCTTGGCGTGCCACTCGGCGAGGCCAAGTTTCAACGGTTCTCTGACGGCGAGATTCATTTCCAATTGCTCGAGAATGTGCGCGGGGCGGATGTGTTCCTGATTCAGCCGACGTGCTTCCCTACCGACCAGCACCTCATGGAGCTGCTCATCATGGAAGACGCGCTTCGGCGTGCCTCCGCGGGGCGCATCACGGCGGTGGTTCCGTACTACGGCTATGCGCGGCAGGACCGCAAGGACCGTCCGCGTGTGGCGATTACGTCGAAGCTCGTGGCCGACCTGCTCGTCACGGCCGGCGCCAATCGCGCGCTTTTTGTCGACCTGCACGCGGCGCAGATCCAAGGGTTCTTCAACATCCCGGTCGACCACCTATTTGCCTCGCCGGTCCTCGTCAGCTACTTCTCGAACCTCGACCTGCCGAACCTGACCGTCGTCAGCCCGGATGCCGGCGGCGTGGAGCGCGCGCGCTTCTTCGCCAAGAAGCTTGAGGTCCCGCTGGCCATCGTCGACAAACGCCGCACGGACATCAACGTCACTGAAGTGATGAACGTCATCGGCGACGTGCGCGGACGCACCTGCCTGATCCTCGACGACATCGTCGATACCGCAGGCACGCTGGTCAAAACTGCCGAGGCGCTGATCGAGCAGGGCGCGGAAAAGGTTTACGCCTGCGCCTCGCACGCGGTGCTTTCGGGACCGGCGGTCGAGCGCATCGCCAATTCGCCCCTCGAGGAGCTGGTAGTCACGAATACGATTCCGCTGCGCGAAGATGCGCAGAAGGTTTCGAAGATCAAGGTTCTCTCCATCGCGGGCCTGCTGGGCCGTGCGATTGAGAGCATTCACATGGAGACGTCGGTTTCGACGCTCTTCAACTAACAAGCGGCAGAGCCGCAAAGGGAGCGAGGGGCAGGAAATTCGCTGCTCTCGTGCCCGAAAGGAAAACATGGCAAACAAAGAAACGATCTCGACTATCACCGCCAAGCCGCGCACGGGCAAGTTCAACAAGAACCATGCACGTCGCGTTCGCCGCGAAGGCCTCATCCCCGCCGTCGTTTACGGTGC
The DNA here is from genome assembly GCA_963762465.1 of uncultured Acidobacteriaceae bacterium. Taxonomy (GTDB): domain Bacteria; phylum Acidobacteriota; class Terriglobia; order Terriglobales; family Acidobacteriaceae; genus Granulicella. Next base: position 21,385 of record CAVXKS010000007.1, read on the forward strand.
GGGCGAGCCTTCGGTCGCCGTTGCGGTCGATCCCAAGATCATCACCCGCATCCTGCACTCGGAGTCCGGCCACAACAGCATCTTCGATCTCGCGATTGAAGGCGGCGCCTCGGGTAAGGCCATGATCGTTGACTGGCAGAACGAGCCCATCAAGGGCCACCTGCTGCACATCGACCTCAAGCGCATCGCAATGGACAAGAAGATGCGCGTCTCGGTTCCCGTGCAGCTCGTCGGCACCGCCGCGGGCGTCAAGAACTCGGGCGGCATCCTGCTGCACGTTCTGCACGAGGTCGAGATCGAGTGCCTGCCGGGTGATATCCCGTCCCACATCGACGTGGACGTTTCGAACCTGGAGATGAACCAGTCGCTGCACATTTCGGACCTTCCGCATTCGGCCAACATCGAGTATCTCGGCGAAGAGGACGCAGTTGTCGCAAGCGTCACCTACGTCAAGGCTGAGGCTGCCACCGAGCCGGTCGAAGGCACTGCCACCCCGACCGAGCCCGAGGTCGCCAAGAAGGGCAAGCAGGATGCTCCTGAGGGCGAGGCGAAGCCGGAGGCTAAGAAGTAGCAAGTTAGGAAGTGTAGGAGTTAGGAAGCTAGTCTCCCTAACTCCTATCTCCCAACTCCCTAACTCTTATGAAGCTCATCGTCGGTCTCGGAAATCCTGGCATGGAGTACCTGCTGACGCCGCACAATGCAGGCTTCATCGCGATCGATCGCATTGCAGGGATCTGCGATGTGCAGGTAACGAACCGGCGGGGCAAGGCCCAGACCGCTCGCGCAAGGCTGGCAGGACACGACGTTCTGCTCGCCAAGCCCGAGACGTTCATGAACCTGAGCGGGCTTTCGGTCGTGGCCCTGCTCGATGAGTTGGAGCTCGAAGACAAGGACATGATTGTCCTGTATGACGAGCTGGCATTTCCGCTGGGCACCATTCGGCTTGCCGAACGCGGCTCAGCAAACGGGCACAACGGAGCCAAGTCGGTCTCCGCGGCGCTCGGCAGTGAAGAGTGGATGCGCGTCCGCATCGGAGTGGGCAAGCCCGCAACCGAGAGCGGCCGCGAGATAAATGCAGGCGGCACCAGTTATCTCCTCGCGCCGATGCGCAAAGCAGACCTGCTGACGCTAGAAGATGGTCTCGACCTGGCAGTACGCGCAGTCGAGAGGTGGCTGACAGATGGAGCGTCGGCCGCTATGAATGAGTTCAACCGGAGGAGTTAGGAGTGAGGGGTTAGCGAGTTAGCGAAATGCATCGTTCCTCCGAACTCCTCACTCATGACTTGCCACAACAGCCAAACTCACCCAGATCATCTGGGGAGTGCGGGCAGAACCCGCAGAAAGAAGTACTCATGAATCGCAGTTACGAAATTATGTTCATCGTCCGGCCCGACATTGAAGAGGCCGATATCGACAAGATCGTCGAGACCTTCTCCGGCTATGTCACCCAGGGTGGCGGCACCGTGAAGCAGACCGAAAAGATGGGCCGCCGACGGCTGGCCTACACCGTCCGGAAGTTCAACGACGGCTTCTACGTGCTGCTCATTGTCGACTCTCCCGCGTCACTGATCCATGAGATTGAGCGCCGTCTCCGCGTCTCCGAGCAGGTGATCAAGTTCATCACCGTGCGCACCGACGAGGAAGAGAAGCGCGTAGCCAAAATCAAGAAGCACCGCGATGCGCACGTGAAGCGCAGCGCAATCCCACAGCCCGGCGCCGACATACCGGCCGCGGCCGAGCCGGCCGAAGCCCCTGCGGCGGAAGCCACTCCCGAGCCTGCCGCCACCGAGGCGTAAGGATCAGCACTTTCGAGGACAACGACCAACGCGGCTCATCGCTTCCGTATCATGCAATAAGTCCAAAGACTCCAATGCGAGTCTGGAGCGAGAGCAGCCCGAACCGGCTCCCAACTGAGGAGCGACAAAGGAAATGAAAATGGCTGACGAGACTCAGAATTCAGCAGCACCCGCAACTCCCGCGCCTACGGGCGAGCGTCCTCAGGGCGAGCGTCCACAAGGTGAGCGTTCGCAAGGTGGTCCGGGCGGCGACCGTGGTCCCCGTCCTGGTGGACCGCGCGGTCCGCGTCCTGCCGGCGGTCCCGGCGGAGGCGGCCCTGGCGGACGCAAGTTTTTCCGCCGCAAGAAGGTTTGCAAGTTCACGGTGGAGAAGATCGATTCGATCTCCTATCGTGACGTGCGCCTTCTACAGCAGTTCGTCTCGGACCGCGGCAAGATTATTCCGCGCCGTCTGACCGGCACCTCGGCTCCCTTCCAGCGCAAGCTGACGAAGGCGATCAAGCAGGCCCGCGCGATCGCGCTGCTGCCCTACGCCGCCAAGTTCTAAAGCTGGCGCTCACAAGATTGGAGAACACCAATGGAAGTCATTCTGAAAGAAGATGTGATGAAGCTCGGGCACCGCGGCGATGTGGTTAAGGTCGCGGACGGATACGGGCGCAACTACCTGCTCCCGGAGAAGCTCGCCATCGAGGCGACCTCAGCGAACAAGGCGGTCATCGAGCAGATGAAGGCCTCCGCCCTTCGCAAGTCCGCGAAGGAGAAGGCCGGCGCCGAGGAGCTCTCGACCCGGCTCAACGACGTCGTCCTTACCTTCGAGCGCAAGGCCGGCGACCACGAACAGCTCTTCGGCTCGGTCACCGCGGCGGATATCGCCAAGGAGTTGGAAGGTCAGGGCTACGAGATCGACCGTCGCAAGATTCATCTGGACGAGCCGCTGAAGACAGTCGGCGAGTTCCACGTGCCGATCCGTCTGCACCGCGAGGTCACCGCCCATGTGCAGGTGAACATCAAGTCCGACAAGCCCGAAACTCCCGCGGGCGAGCCGGTCGACGCTTCAACCGAGCAGACTGAGGTCGAGGCATAACCTCGTCTGGACTGCAAACTCGAAGGGCGCTCCTTGCGGAGCGCCCTTCGAGTTTCTGCGGAAGATAAGGCTATTCGTACTTGAGGGTGGCCACCGGGTCGAGGCGCGCCGCGCGTTCGGCAGGGAGAGTGCCGAAGGCAACGCCGACCAGCACAGAGGTTGCCAGCGCGATCACAGCGCTCCATGCTGAAACCGGAATCTTGAAGCTACTAAAGATGCGCAGGCTGAGGGGAAGCGCGAGCCCGATGAGCGTGCCAATAAGGCCGCCCGAGAGCGAGAGGAAAATGGATTCGGTGAGGAACTGCATCCGGATCTCGCGCTTGGTGGCGCCGAGGGCCTTGCGAATCCCGATTTCCTTAATGCGCGACTGCACGTTGGCCAACATGGAGTTCATGATGCCGACGCCCGAGACGATGAGCGTGATAGCCGAGGCCAGCGTGAGCACGATGGTGAGCATCGTGGCGATCTGGCCCATCACGCGCAATACAGCCGTCAGGGTGAAGGCGTTGTAGACACTCGACGGGCGGTGTCGTGATCGAACGACATCCAGGATGTGCGCGGCGGCAGGCTCGACCTCCTGCGGATTGGCAACCGAGAAGAAGATCTGCTTCACGGTGTTTGTTCCGGTGAAGTAGCGCGCAACCGGATAGGGAATGAGGATGGTCTGGTCGTTGACCTCGCTCTGACCAAAGGTTTCGACGCTCTCCTTGAACACGCCGATGATAGTGAACGGAATGCCTTTGACGGAGATGCTCTGGTCAATGGCGGCGCCGTAGCTGCCATAGAGCGCCTCGGCAAGCGGCGCGATGAGTACAGCGACTTTTGCGTGCGTGGCGGCGTCCTGCTCGTCAAAGAAGCGCCCTGCGAGGACCTTGAGATTCCGAACATCTTTGTACTGCGGACTGACGCCGAGGAACATGGCGTCCTTCGTGATACCGCTGCCCATAGAAATGCGGTCGTGGTACTCGAGCATCGGCGAGCTGTAGCGGATGCCGGGGACCTGATCGACGACGGCGTTCATGTCCTCGATGGTCATGGAGTCGGGCGTGGTGGTGTTATCCGGACCCGTAACATTGCCGCCGACGTACTGCATCTCGATCATGTTGGGGCCGATGGACGCGATCATGTTGAGCGCGTACTGACGGCCGGTGAGCCCGAGGGTAGCGACGAGAATGATCGACGCCGAGCCGATGACCATGCCGAGCATGGTGAGGAGGAAGCGGGCCTTGCTGGCGCAAAAGCTGTCAAGCGCGAGACTTACGGTCTCGCGGAAGGCGACCGTGGTGCGGGCGCTGGCCAGCGTGGAATGAAAGGCCTCAGCTGTTGTCGCCAATAGGAACGCTCCTCCCGAGCGCGAGATCCCGTATCTCAGCAGTTTAGCGCCCGTTGCGGCGCATAGGGGTCTGTCTGTGCATTCGACGGGGTTCCGGGAGCGCGGGATTCCTAAAAAGTGAGGAGGAGATTTGGGGGAGCTCGTGATTGCGGATCTGAATCCCGTTGGCCGGAGTTGGCTTCCGCCGTGTAAAGTTTTGGTGGGTTTAGTTTCAACTTTGGAGAATGTCCGAATGAGTCAGATGTCGCGTCGAACGTTTCTGGACGGTTTGGCCGTCACGGTTGCCGGAACCGCGTTGGCTGCGCCGGCGCGCAGCTATGCACAGATTGTGGGCGCGAATGATCGCGTGAACTTTGCGACCGCTGGATTGAACGGCCGCGGGCGCGCGCATCTGTCAGCGATCGCTAACAATGGGAAGAACGCGCGGATGGCGCACTGCTGCGACGTGGACACGAATGTGCTCGCGAAGTTTGGACCGGAGGCGGAAAAAACGCTTGGCTATGCGCCGACGTCCAACCAGGATTTTCGCAAGGCGCTGGACTCGAAAGATGTTGATGCGATCTCGATAGCAACGCCGGACCACTGGCATGCGCCCATGGCGGTGCTGGGCCTGAAGGCGGGCAAGCATGTCTATGTGGAGAAGCCGAGCAGCCATAATCCTCGCGAAGGCGAGCTGCTGATTGCGGCGCAGAACAAGTACGGCAAGCTGGTGCAGGTGGGCGATCAGCAGCGGTCGTCCGACCACAGCATCAAGATCATCAATGACATTCACAATGGACGCATCGGTAAGGCTTATTACGCGAAGGCCTGGTATGTAAACACGCGGAAATCGATGGGCATTGGCAAAGTCGTGCCCGTACCGCCGAACCTGGACTGGGACTTGTGGCAGGGGCCGGCGCCGCGCAGCGAGTACAAGGACAATATTCATCCTTACAACTGGCACTGGCTGACGCGCTATGGCACGGGCGAGACGCTGAACAACGGAACGCATGAGGTGGACGTCGCCCGTTGGGCGCTGGGGCTGGAGATACCCGGAGCGCATCAACGCCTCGGGCGGGCGGTATGCGTTCCACGACGATTGGCAGTTCCCGGACACGATGGTGACGGACTTCGAGTATCCGGAGCACATGATTTCATGGGAGTGCCGCAGCTGTAACGGGATGAAGATCTACAACCGCGACCGCGGCGTTACAGTGCACGGAACGACGGGCACCGTGCTGCTCGACCGGGAAGGCTACGAGGTCTACGACTTGAATGGGAAGAAGACGGACGAGTATGTCTCGCCGAGGGAGCATTCATCGAGCCGGGACCTGCTCAGCCGGGACGCGATGACCGACGCACATTTTGCGAACTTCATCGCGGGAATCCAGAAGGGTGAACCGCTGCACTCGCCAATCAGCATCGCGAATGTGAGCGTGACGATGCTGCAGGTTTCAAACATTGCATGGCGACTGAGGCGCGAGCTGACGCTCGATACGACGACCGGGCACATCAAGGACGCCGAGGCAATGAAGCAGTGGGGACGTGAGTATCAGCCGGGCTGGGAGGTTAAGGTCTAGCTCGTTTCTAGCTCGTTTCAAACTTGTGAGTTGTTCAGGCCACGCTCCGCATCGAAGATGAGACGAGATTCTCGTATTCGATCGGAGCGTGAACTGTGTCGTGGCTCTTCTGGGCGGTTCTTTCAGCGGTGTTTGCGGCGGCAACGGCGCTGCTGGCGAAGGCCGGCGTCTCGCACGTCGACCCGAATCTGGCGACGGCAATTCGTACGACGGTCGTTGTGGTGTTTGCGTGGCTGATTGCGATTGCGCTCGGCGGCCACCATGAGATCGCTGCAGTGGACAAGCGGAGCTGGATGCTGCTGTCGTTGTCCGGCTTAGCCACGGGGATGTCGTGGATCTGCTACTTCAGGGCGCTGTCGCTGGGGCAGGCCTCGAAGGTGGCACCGATTGATAAGTTGAGCGTGGTGCTGGTGATTCTGCTGGCGTGGCCGATCCTGGGCGAGAGGCTGACGCCGTCGAAGATAGCCGGCGGGCTATTGATTACAGCGGGCGCGGTGGTGCTGGCGCTGTTCTGAATCCTTCAGCTGGGCGGCGGGAGCGTGAAGTAAAAGGTAGCGCCCTTTTCCACGGCGCCTTCCGCCCAGATTTCGCCGGCATGCCGGGCGAGGATGCGTTGCACCGTGGCGAGACCGACTCCCGTGCCGGCGAACTGGGATTTGCTATGCAACCGATGGAATGGTTCGAATATCTCCGCGACGCGGGTTGAGTCGAACCCGGCACCATCGTCGCGCACGAAATACACCATCTGGTCGTCGATAACCTTTGCGCCGAATTCGATGCAGGCTCTCGAATGATGCGAGGTGTACTTCCAGGCGTTGCGCAGGAGGTTGTCCAACGCGATGCGAACGAGGGCGGCGTCTGCTTCCACTGGCGGGAGCTCAGCGATCTGGACATCGACCTGACGAGACGGGTCGCTGCGCTGAAGGTCGGCAGCGATCCTGCGCGCGATCTCACTCAGGTCCACGCGATCCCGTTTGACGGGTGTGGTGGAGGCACGGGCGAAGTTGAGGAGATCGTCAATAAGCGCGGCCATATTCCTGGTTGACTCCTGCAGGCGTTGCACCATCTCACGGCTGTTCTGGTCGAGCTGTGTGGGTGCACCGGATAGCAGATAGCCGATCCCCGCGATGGAGTCGAGCGGTCCCCGGAGATCGTGCGCGACCGTATAGGAGAAGGCCTCGAGCTCGCGGTTGGCCGCGCTAAGCTCGGCCGTGCGCTCTTCCACACGCTGCTCGAGCTCATCGCGCGATTTGCGCAGGGCGGTCTCGCTCTGCTCGATCTGCTGCAGCATCTCGTTGAAAGCCTGCGTGAGCACAGAGATCTCTACGCTCTCGGACGACTCTGTAGCGCGCACCGAGTAGTCGTGCTCGCGCGAGATGAAGCGGGCAGTCTCTGCAAGCGAGGCGATGGGCTGAGCGATGAGGCGGCGAGATAATGCGCTGATAAGCAGCGCGGCAAGCATGCAGAGCAGCAGAATGAGACCGGCGATAACCATATAATGCCGGGCACGCTGACCGATTTCCGTCAACCTGGCGGAGATGTAGACCACGCCGAGCGGCGATCCCTGGAAGAGAATGCGGTGCGCAACGAGCAGACGTCGCCCGTTGAGCCAGTGTTGCTCGGTCTCGTTTGGAGCGAGCAGGTGCTGGGCGGTGAGATTGGTCTCAGCTCGTCGGTGCCGTATGTTGCGAACACGGAACCATCCTGCATCGTGAGCACGGCGGAGATGATATCCGGGGAACGGTTGAGCCCTTGCAGCGTGGCGGCGGCGCTTGCCGGATCGTCAAACACGAGCGCAGACACGCTGTTGGCGCCGATGATCTGCGCCTCGGAGCGGAGATTGTTGATCAGGCTCTGGCGGAACGAGAGCATGTCATAGGAGAAGAACGCCAGCACGGCAAGAATCAGTACGGAGCCGCTGACAAGCAGATTCATGCGCGTGATTCTGCCGGAGATGGTCGGGGCGCGGTGCGAGAATCTCACTCTCCGCCTCCTTCCGGCACTTTTCCTTTGACGCTGAGCGCCACCTTGAGCAGCTCGGAGCTCATTGCCAGACCCGAACGATCTACTGCATTCAGATTGACGGAAAATCGCACGCGTTTTTCTACAAGCTGAAATTGGATCATGCCGCCGTGACTGAGGAAGTCCGGCATGTCGCTGACAGTAAGAGTGGGCTTGGTAGCGACCGCCTGCAGGAGCTCGTCAAGATGCGCGCTCTCCGAGGCTTCGATGAAGAGGATGGCGCAGCGGGATTCGTCGGCCGGATACAGCAGGTGGCGAACGGTCGAGAGGACGGCCCGCGATGTTCTCGTTGGAGACAGTCTTCTCGACGGCTGCGGAAAAAGCCGGCTGAACCTGCGACACAGATCCGAAGTGGGCCCTGATCCGCACTTGCAGGCCAGCGAACGAACTTGCCGAAGTCGAAGAGGTAAACGGCTTCGACATCGGACTGCGAAGGTTGGCTTGCCGCGCTGGTGCTGCTCGCCGATGCGAGAGCAATGGATGAGAGAAGCAGAACTGCAGAGAGCGAGCGGATGCGAGTGCCGAGATGAAAGCGCGTGGTGAGCATCTACCACGTCCAGTCGACAGAGCCGAAAAAGTTGCGACGGATGCCGACGGCATTCGCGTTATTGCCGGTGAACTCCTGATGGTGCGGCTGCAGAATGTTGCGGCCGTTTGCAGCCAGAGTGACATGCTCTTTGAGGTGATACATCACGTTGAAGTCGGCAGTGTTATAGCGCGGCACATGCAACGCTGCAAGGGAGCTGACGAAGCGATAGTCGGCGGTGAACTCGGTGTTATGTGGGAAGGAAAGGATAGCCTGCACCGACCCCTGATGTTCGGGACTGGAGCCCTCGTATGTCGCGGCGTAGCTCGCCTGGCTGAAGCCTGGCTTGGAGTGCAGGTTGATGCTGAGATGCGAGTAGCTGCCGCGCACATCGAACCAGTGGACGGGCTTCCAGTCAGGAGCAATCTCCACGCCGTTAGAGACTGCCGCGTAGCCCATTGTCGAACTGCTCGGTGAGCAGAGGATGAGGATAGGGAACGGTGGGAGAGGTTATGGCAAGCGCGCCATAGCTCTCGAGATTGTCGTACTGATTGTGGAACGCCGCGATATCCATGTAGAACTGCTTGCCCAAGAGTTGGCGATAGCCATACTCCCAACCGATCAAAACCTCAGGCTTGAAGTTCGGATTCCCTGCAATCTGCACAAAGAGCGGAGGGTTGTATCCGGGAACATAGCCGATCACGCTCACGTCACGATCGACTCGTCCGGGGGTGCGCAGTGCGCGTGAAACCGCAGCCCATAATGTGACGTGCTGCCTCGGCGTCCACAGCAGGCGAGCCGTGGGCTGCAATCCCCATCCGCTATAGTTGTTGTTTTCGAGCTTCGTGCCCCCAGTGAAGGTGAGCTTATTGAGAACAAGCTGGACCGCATCCTGTGCGAACAGGCTGTAGACGTCATTGTTAATCCTGTGAGGCTGGAAGTCCACAGTTGGAACTACCTGGGTGATGTTGCTGGGGCTCTCGCGCAGGCCGCCGCCGAAGATGATGTTGTTTCTCCTGATGCTGGCGAGGTTGTAGATAAAGTCCAGGTCGAAGGTGTTGCGGGTTTCGGTGAACTGCGAGGTCGCGCGATCGGTGCGGTCGAAGTAGGCCTGCAGAAAGAAGCTGGAACCACCGGCGAGCTGCCGGTCCCAACGCACCCCGACGTCTCCGCCGGAGACAAGTTGCTGGCCGTCCACGCTGAGCTGCGCCGGCGGAGTGTACTGGCCGATAGCAACCTGATTCCCGGTCGCGCCGCCGTAGGCCATGAACTGCGCGCTGAAGCTGTCTTTTGCGGTGGGCTGCCAATCGACGCGGAACCCGCCGCGGCCCTGGTGCCAGCTCGTCGTACGGATCGCCGCCGCCGGGATTGCGCTCGGGACCGCGATTGAAGCCCTTCGCGAACAACCGGAACTGCAGATTGGGCAGCGGACTCGCGCCCCAGCGAACCTGCCCGATGAAGCGATCCACGGGACCGCCAGCGGCGAGGTCCACGAGTCCGCCCTGCGTCTCGCGGGCTTTCTTCGTGATGATGTTGATCACGCCATTGACGGCGTTGGCTCCCCAGATGGTGCCGCCGGGACCGCGGATCACCTCAATGCGATCGATGTCGGCGAGGACGAGATCCTGAACGTCCCAGTAGACGCCTTCGAACAGCGGCGTGTAGACGCTGCGGCCGTCGATGAGCACGAGCAGTCCTTTTGAGAACTGGCTGTTGAAGCCGCGTACGGCGACGGCCCACTGATCGCTCTGCTCACGCGCGACATTGACACCGGGAATCAGACGCAGGAGTTCAGGGATGCTGGTTGCGCCGGACTCTCGGATGTCATCCTGCGTGAGAACCGCAATGGCGGCCGCCGTCTGCCAGACCTCTTCCGGTTCTTTGGAGACCGTCGTGACTTCGATATCTCCGAGCTGCGCGAGCGACAGTTGCTTTAGCTGCTGCTGGGGAGCCGGCTGGGGCGGGTAGCGGGCCGAATGGGCTGCACGCGGGAGCAGCGCGAATGCCATCAGTGTGGCTGTGCCGCAAACCGTCACCCGATTTCGTGCTCTCCGGCGCGTCACGTGTTCCCCTTCAGCAGAGTTAGTGCGATGTTCCAGCCTGCTCCGTGATCTTCTGCGAGACGGCTTCAACCAGCCGCGCAGGATCGCCCTTTCGTATGAAGCCGTCGACAAACGGGGCTATATCGTCCGGCATCAGGAGCGCGTCGGAGAGCACAAGAATCGGGGCGCTCTTATACCTGTCGCGCAATTGCTGTGCTATTTCAGTCGCCGTCGTGGGCCCATTCAGGTGGTAATCGAGAAGCACGAGATCGATCTGCATTTCAGGAAGCTCAAGCGCGTCCATGCTGACGAGAGCAGCGCATGGCTCAAACCCGGCCGACTGTACGATCCACCCATAGATGCGTAGATGGGACGGATCATCATCAATGATCAGGACGGCTGGCTTCGTCATAGATTCTGATCCGGTTTACGCTAGAAATGCAGCACAACGGGACCCTCCAACTATAAAGGCAAGCCGGACAGCTATATCGAACGTCACGACAATTTTCCGCGATGCAAATCCATGTGAGCAGGTTGCCCGAGAAACACTCCAACGCGGCCGCGAAGCCCACGATATGGGCGAGGTGAAGGGATGTCACTAAGTGTGTTCTCGATGATTGAAGGCGCTCCTCGAACGGGAGATGGAGTTCGGTTTCGTGCAGTCGACCCATTGACGGGTGTAGCAATCGAGCCGGAGTTCGTATCCGCGAGGCTGGATGATGTGGCGCGCGCGGCAGAACTTGCAACCGCAGCAGCACCGGCCTTCGCTGCGGTCGGGAATCACGAGCAGGCACACTTCCTACGTTCGATTGCCGAGGAGTTGGCAGCGGGTGGTGCGGCTATTGTCGAACGCGCGCAGCAGGAGACAGGTTTGCCCCGGGCGCGACTCGAGGGCGAACTGGCGCGCACGACTGGACAGCTTCGGTTGTTCGCGGATGTGGTGGACGAGGGCTCGTGGGCAGACGCGCGGATTGACGAGGCGATGCCGGAGCGAAAGCCGCTGCCGCGCCCCGACGTGCGCTCATGCTGCGGCCGATTGGGCCAGTGGCGGTGTTTGGCGCAAGCAATTTTCCGCTGGCGTTCTCGGTGGCCGGAGGCGATACCGCTTCGGCGTTGGCAGCAGGCAATCCAGTGATCGTGAAGGCGCGCCCGGCACATCCGGGCACGAGCGAACTCGCGGGGCGGGCCATTGTGCGGGGCGCTACAGAAATGCGGGCTGCCGGGCGGCGTGTTTGGCGCTGCTGTTCGATAGCGGTATCGAGGTCGGAACCTCGCTTGTGCAGCATCCTGCAGTCCAGGCCGTAGCGTTTACGGGCTCGGCGAGCGGCGGGCAGGCGCTGATGAAGCTTGCCGCCGCACGGCCGCAACCAATTCCCTGTCTACGCCGAAATGGGCAGCACGAATCCGTTGTTTGTACTGCCCGGGCGCGTTGCGGGAGCGCGGAGTGGAGCTGGCGAAGGGATTGCAGAGCGTCGTTCACACTGGGCTCGGGACAGTTCTGCACGAAGCCGGGGGTGGTGTTTGTGCCGCAGGATGGAAGAGGATGAGTTTGTCGACACGTTGCGCGGCGGTGTGCCGGCGCTCGGTGCGCATGGAATGCTCACGCCAGTCAATCGCCGCAGCGCTACAAGGCCGCTGTTAGCGCAGCGGCGCGGGAAGCAGGCAAAGCGGAGTGGGTTGCAGGCTTTCAAGGCGAAGTGCCCGGCAATGCTGCTGCCGGGAGGGGGGAAGCCGCAATGTTCTAGCGTTCCGCTCGCGGGAGGTTTGAGGGACAATCAGGGAGCTCGAAGAAGAAATCTTCGGCCCGACGACGCTGTTGATTCACTACGGGCGATATGAATGATCTTGTCGACGTCGCCAAGCGAAATGCACGGACATCTGACTGCAACGATCCAGGGCACCGAAGACGAGCTTCGCGAGACGGCGGAACTCGTACGCGTGCTGGAAACCAAAGGTGGGGAGGCTGCTGTTCAACGGCTATCCGACCGGCGTCGAAGTGTGCCACGCGATGGTGCATGGCGGGCCATTCCCGGCTACTTCCGACAGCCGCACGACATCGGTGGGAACGCGCGCGATTGCGGCGATTTGCACGACCCGTCTGTTACCAGGATTTCCCGGATGCGGTACTGCCGGATCGAACTGCGGCGCGGGAATCCGCTGCGGATTCAGCGGATGGTGAA
>CAVXKS010000008.1:0-376023 GCA_963762465.1 uncultured Acidobacteriaceae bacterium
CGGCGTGCTCCAACTACAACGGCCTGCAGACCGGCTTCATCTACCGCCTCCCTGAGCTCCAGCTCAACTCCGCCTACACCTACTCCAAGGCGCTCGGCAACGTGAACCAGTCGGCCCAGGGCAACCTGGCCTACGGGTTCGACTCCAACATCAGCTTCCAGAACCCCCGCAACCCGGCGGGTGACTATGGTTCTCCTAGCTACGACCGCACACACGTGTTCACCAGCGCGTACGTTAGACGCCCGATTTTCGGCCACGCAAACACACTCCTCTTCGCGACTGCTCTCGGGCTTCGGAACCTCGGGCCTCGTAACCGTCGAGAGCGGGTTTGCGGTTCCCGTCGGGTTCAGTTCCACGTTCGCCGGGCTGGCCAACCGGCCCAACCTGATCGGCCCGCTCGTCCTCAACCCGGGCAGCGGCAAGAAGGCACTGGCCAGGCGCCGCTCTAAGCTAAGCCTCGTTCGCTTTGCCCGGCTTCGGCACCTTCGGCAACTCGGAGCCCGGCGTCCTGCGCGGCCCCCAAGGAGGTCTGCTTCGCCGCCGCCGTCAACAAGACCTTCCCGATCACGGAACGGCATTGACGTCCAACTCCGCGCCGAGGCGTTCAACGTCTTCAACCACCCCAACATCAACGCCATCAACAGCACGTTCTCACTTCGCCAGGCCACCGACGCCGTCCAACTTCGGCTACGCCACCAGCGCCGGGGACATGCGCCAGATGGAGTTCTCCGCCCGCGTCAACTTCTAACCATAGCTTTCAAATCCACAAAAAAGGAGGAGCCAGCGTGGCTCCTCCTTTTGCTCGCCTGGCTTTCATTGCCACGCGAAGTGATAGTGTCCAGCGTGCGCAAGTTTCATTGCAGAGGCCTCGCCGCCCGCCTTGGTCGGCAGATACAGCGTCGCGGAATTCACGCCCTCGGGCAAATCGATTGTTACTCCTCGTTGCGCATCAAGATCAACCGAGATGGCTCCATGAGGCGTCGGCACCGCGCCGCGCGCAAACTTCAGTCCCAGAAGCGCAGGCCGTACGACCGAGCTGTACCCAGGCGCCGCTGGCCTCACGCCAAGAATGTTCTCCGCCATCCAGCTCAACGGCCCGGAAGACCATCCATGCGCCAGGCTGACGCAAAGATATCCGCTGGCATGCCGTCTGGCCTGCAGCGACGCGATGAAAGTCGGCCTTCGTGCCAGCGCAGGGATCATACGCCTCCCCAGAAGCTCGTGGCGCCCTCGGCGAGCATGCCGCCCCAGTACTGCACGCATCCACGCAAGAGCGCTTCAGCACGGTGCCCGAGCGCGCGCCATGGCGCTGGATCACGTACGCAGTTGTAGTACGGGCTGATGACCGGATCGGTTGGCGTTGTCCTTCAGCGTCCCGACGCGAGGAGAGCGAGTCGCGCCAGACCGCGCTCGTACTGCGCTGGCTCCGCCAAGCTCCGGTGAGCACGGCCATGGCGATTCAGCTTGCCACGATCGAACCCACCGTCTCGATCCGGACCGGTCCAGCAGGTAGTGTCTGCGCCGCACGCCTTCGCCAGCGCATGCGGCGCGTTGCCTCGATACAACTCGCGCGTTCTTCGTCGTCGCCGAGCTGCGCTGCAGCAGAGCCGGCGCCATTTGCCCATAGGCGGCGTAGAAACTCGAGCGTGCGTCGCTCGATCCGCGCCTCCGGCGTCTATGCCGTTCAGACCCGGCAGACCAGTCGACGAATGGCCCAGCCGAGCCGCGTCGCTCGCAAGGCCTGTGGATGGATCGATTGCTGCGTCCAGCTCGCTGTCCATGAAGCTTGCAGCCAGCTTGCACCAGGCGATCGCTCGCGACAAATGCGCCGAGCTGCCCGTTCGCTCCGTCGATGGCGGTAGAACTCCGCCTCGCCCGTTACCCAGCTGCGCGGTAGTAGCCCGCGATGCCGTTCACCGGCTCGGCCCGACGCGCGTCTCATCCCCGAGCCGGCGATCCAGCGTGTCGCTCGATCAGAGTTGCGATCGCCGAAGGCCGTGCGCGATCGTCTGCGCTCCGCTGACGTCGACGGTCTCCGGCCCAGCGTCCGCGGTCTCGTTTCGGCGCGTCCCAGATGTCGTCCTGCATGCACAGGTGAGCCGTATAGGCAGCTGTCTCCCAAATGCGATTCAACTGGACATCCGACGACTCGAACGATCCCACATAGCTAACCGGATAGACGATAGCCTCCGCGTGGATGGATTTAAAGCAACGCTCTTCGCGCCCCGCAGAAACCGTATCCGCACGTAACGGAATGCTGACTTTCGGGCCACGCGCAACTCCATTCGCAGGAATGTCCACCAGATTTGTGCGGATCATTCCTCCGCGCTGCTCCGGTGTAATGCCGGTAGCAAGCACCTCCAACTCAGACTCGCCGTATGCGACCAACACGAACCGATTCGGCTGCTGAGTTGGAGGCGAAGACAATTCGTCCGGCAATCTCCCGACCAAAGTCCAGCAGCAGTGCAGGAGATTCTTCATGCGTGCTCGCAGCAGCCGACAACTGCACCGCGAACTGATGTGCAGGCGTTTCTCCACCAGCGAAGAAACATTCTGAAAGCTTCCCTCCCCCGCATATTCATGGCTGATCTCACCGGCTTCAGATCCAGCGTGCGCAGCCACGGCGACATGCCGCGGTACCCCGGCCAGCCGTACATGCCGGCATCGAGCGACCACTGCCGAAGATCGATGTTCGCCTCGATCGGTACCAGCGACTCCACATGCTGCCACGCAGAGTCATCGAACGACGCGCGCCTGCCAGCCCTCCGCCGGCTGCTCGCTCGTCGAGCGCCAGTCGCGGTTCGAAATCGACGACGGACTCTCCGCTGTCCTGGCGGAACCGTTGCCTCGGGCAGGACCTTCAGCGCCAGCGCCTCGCCATACGCGAGTTGCTGAGTCGCCACCGAACGTTGAAGCCGAGACCACGCCCCGTCCGCGCTCGACTTCAACCGCAACAACGTTCGTTCCGGTCCGCAGCGCTGCCCGATGCATCCACGATGAAATACGCGAAAGTTGATCGGCTGATCGGTGCTGGTTGAGAACGCTCCAAGCATCTTGCCCGTTGCACGAACACTCGCGCCCAGCGCGGGCCGGCTAGATAGAGCGTGGCATTTTGCGGCACGGTCGATAACGTGAACGACTCCTCGGAAAAAATGGGGGGCGGTCCCGCCGGTCCGTGGCGTTCCACGGAAACTTGCCTCTGTCCGGCCGCTCGGCCGTCACGTCCCCTGCGGTCCAGACGTACTCCTCCTGCAATGATGGCGACGGTGGAACCGGCCGGAAATGCACCCGGCGGCTCGGATCAAGCGGGGGAGCGTGCTTGCGCTTGCGCGCCGATCCCTCATGGCCGGCAGGGACAACACGCAGAAGGTTGCGAAGAGAACCGCCGCGAGAGCGGGAACGCGTGCCTTCGAAACGAGAACGATCTCCGGGACTGGTCATGGGCAAAATCTTAACCTCACGCTCGCCGGATAGCAGAGCGCCTGTTCTTGAATACCTGCGCTGAAGATTCTCCACTGTTCCCGCTGTTGGGAACAGCTCTGCTGGGCAGCTTTACACCGTTTAAACCCAAACGGACACCTCTCCGCATCGGGAAACTGATGGCACCACTACATCCATCCGGCGCAGCGCGACAGCCGAAAGTGGCGGAATGCAGGACGAGGCAATAAAGAGTTCCTCGTGCCCCTCTACAATTGCTGATTTTATTAGTGTTTTGGTAGCGATATCGGGGCTCGAACCCGAACTCTTCGCCTTGAGAGGGCGATACAGACATTTCTACGCCATGCAATTCCTTGCGACGACATGCTAGCATTCGTCAATGTTTATGCGGGCTTCGTCGACAATACCAAGAGCCAAGCTACTGCAACGGCTCGCACGAATTACGGAGAAAAAGTGGCAGAAAAGTGGCAGTTTGTAATTAGCATGTCATTAGGAGTCGAGCGATGGCACGCGGAAGAAAACCGGCAAAGGTAAGAGGGATATGTGGAATCAGGGCAAATGGATGGCTCGGTACAAGGTTGCTGGTAAAGACGTCCGGAAAGTCTTCGATGACCGGCAGGACGCGATAGCACGCCTGGAAAAGATGCGAGTGCTGAAGAGAGCCGGCGAACCCATTCCCCTATCCGCCAAGCAGCCTATGCTGTCGCAAGTCGAAAGAACCGAGCGGATTTCCGATGTACTGCTCGACGATCTCTGCGACCAGTACCTCTCTCACATTCAGAATCCGAAAAACCCGGAACGCCCAAAGGATCAGGCCAATCCGCCCCAGAGAATCGCTGCCATCAAGAAGACGTTTGCAGACCGCAGAGCGGCGTCCATCAAGCCCCATGAGATCAAGGACTGGCTGATTTCGCTGGGACTCGCTGCGGGTACACTCAATCGTTACAAGTCCACCCTTTCTGCCGTTTACACCTACGCCAAAGAGCGGGAATTGGTGGAGTCCAATCCCTGCGAAGACGTACCACACTTACCGTCGTCCTCGGGAATCCGCGGTGGATGAACGAATCAGAAGAGGACAAGCTGCGGACGGTTATTCAGAAATGGATTCACAAGACTTCGCCCGATCACAAAATCACAAGATTGCTGCTGCGGGAACATCTGAACGAAATAACCGTCGGCTCGCAAACAGGTATGCGTAAAGGAAACCAGTACGCTCTCGAATGGCCTGACATTGATTTCGATCTGCACCTCATCACTCTGCCGGATACAAAGTCTGGCAAGCCTCATACGGTTCCCATAACGGACGACGTATATGCTGCGCTTCTAGATCAGCGCGACATTCAGGATGAGCTAAGGAAGCTACGCGGAGAGGATTACGAATCATCGCGGCTCCAGCTTGACGGACGGGTGTTCGTGATCCGTGAGAACCGTGAGTGGTTCAGCGCAGCCAAGAAGGAAGCCAAGATTATCGACTTGGGCTGGCATCAACTCAGCCGCCACACGGCCGGCTCTCGTCTGGCGGCATCGGGCGCCAATCAGAAGGTGATTCAGGAAGTACTCGGACACGCCACGATCGCTATGAGCGCGCGATATACGCATTTGAGTAAGGGACATGTAGCAGAGGCCATGAAGGCGCTGAACAGGATGAGTGCGTCGTGATCCCAGACAATTCTGCACCCCTCCTCAAATTTCATGTTCCACCGAGCGCCTCGATTCGGGATAAAAGAATTGGCGAAGGAATCCGCACTAATTGCCTCCGAAATGGCGGTTGACGAACAATGTCGCACGCCCTCGGCGAATCCGCCATTAGCTCACCTTGGGGCAGTGAGCGGTACCAATCGACTGACGGATTTACTGGACGGACCGATGCATCCGTTCGACATGGATGGCAATCATAAGGTCTTCCTGTGCCGGCACAACAAAGACAGCTGTCTTCGATTCCGGCGAGCTGATTCGGCGCGGGTGATCGTCATCCGCCTGATTCAAGAGAGGGTCGATACAAACTCCGAGACTCTGGAGATCAGAGAGAATTTCGAAGCGTGAATATGCGTCATGCTCCCCGATGCCTCCAGCAAACACAACCGCGTCAAGACCACCCAACAGCCAGCCAAAGCCGCCAATCGCTTTCGTCACGCTTCTCGTAAACACCTTTAGAGCCAACTCGGCGCGCTGATCGCCGTCTGCTGCCGCCTTCCGCACGGCTTTCATATCATTTGGAAGTTCCGTGAGAGCGACCATTCCGGACTCATAATTGAGCATTGTTTCAATGGCAGAGATAGCTGCGTGCAAATCACCCGTTTGTTGCCTCAGCATATAAAGCACCACACCTGGGTCGAGATCTCCCGGCCGTGTTCCCATGACAACTCCACCGGTTGGAGTCAAGCCCATCGTCGTATCGATAGAGCGTCCGTCCACCAGCGCCGTGACGCTGCAGCCGCTTCCCAGATGCGCAATGACCATGTGCTTCGGCAGCTTCGCCTTACCTGCTTGCATCCTGCGAACAATGGATTCGCAACTCAGTCCATGGAACCCATAGCGGTGGACACCCTGTTGCCGCAGCGCCAGCGGAATGGGATACGTTGTTGCCTCCTCCGGCATGGTCTTATGGAATACGGTGTCGAAGCAGGCGTAGTGAGCAACATGAGGAAATCGCGCCATCCCTTCACGAATGACTCTGACGATGGCGGGGTCATGAAGCGGAGCGAAGGCAGCGGCCTCTTCCAAGTCTTCGAGGACCTGGTCCGTAATCCGTTGATGCTTGTCGAGCTTTGCTCCGGGATGCACGACCCTGTACCCGACAGCGTCTGGCCTCACTATTGGCAAATGACAGACCGCATCAAAGATGAATCGAGTCGCTTCCTCGGGTGTCTGAGCCTTCCCAGCGGACTGACCCACATCGATATTGGCGCCGTTCGCGTCTCGCATTTCAATCTTTTGACCTGCCTCGCCAATCCCGCTCAACTCACCATCGTAGAGACAACGCGGATCCGACAGGTTCTCCTGCGCGCCGGTATCAAAGACCGAGAATTTGATGGACGACGAGCCGCTGTTGATGACGAGTATGTACATGAACTGCTCCTGTGCCGACGATCAAGAGAAATCCGGAGTGGTTAGCACCCGGCCAGTTCTGACTTCCGGCGACGATGGCACAGGACGGTAGGAGCGAAGTCCCAGCGCGAACGCAATTACTGAGGCTCCGTAGATCAGCTCAAAACCGCTCAGCCAAAATGATAAAGTCCTGGCCGCCGCAGTCCAATGCAGCAAGAACCCGGTCCCGACGCAGGCGGCGATTAAGGCCGAAGCACCTAAAAGCATTGCGTATCCCCGGTGACGATGGAGTTTCGCTGCCAGAACGGCTTGAAACATCCCCACGCCTAATGCGTGAATACCTGCGAGTATGGCGATCGATTGTGCACTCAGCAACAAGGAAAAGCCAATATAGCTGCCCAAGAAAGCTGCAAAGATGCACTCAGCTAGAAGCAGCCACCAGATACCCAACTGATGCTCAAAGGCAGACCACGCGGCCACGCCCAGCAGCACTCCATTGCCGAGCACATAAAAGCCCAAAAGCACTGCAAAAAGAATCAGCATTACCGGATCGAAGAAGACTGTTCCCAGAAGGTTACCCGCGAAGCATAGGACTCCGGAGAACAGCACCGCGAAGCCGCCTCGCAGGACAAACACCCACCAGAACGTGGAGAGCTCTTTCATCGGCTTCTCCGAACCTAGATCGTTTCTCATCCGACACCTCTCTCCACGGTCAACTGCTGATCACTGCACCGAATTATGTCCAACTGTGGACAGGCGCCTCACGAAACACGTCATTCCCAATGAGGGCGAATAAAAGAGCCGACGTCGGCCCTTTACTTTCTCAGCGCTGTTCACGAAATACCCAAGCGAGCGAAAACAGGGATCTTGATTCCGTTAACGATCAGCCCGAAGACAACTGCTGCTATGAACTCACCGAGTACCACCAATATTGGCAGCGGCGCCATTGCGATCCCAACGATGGCCAGGATGGAGATGATCAGAAGATCCGCGGCCGAGGATAGTAACAGCCATACCGTTGGTCTCAGGCCCCAGAAGTGACGACGATCCCGTATGGCATAGATTGTGGCTTGGCTGCCATAGACAATCGCTACAACCGAGAGTGTTCTGAGGGCGTCCACCCCGAGCCCCAGTTTGAATTTGCCGACAAGCAGGACTGCGAGGCAGAAGGCTAGGAAGCATCCGCCCAGAATGGCAGCAGCTCCGGTGATTCTGCCGATTTGCCAGGAGTTCGGCGTCTCCGAGGGACGGACGTTGTCGGTCGTTAGGGACATGGCCAAGAAGTCGCCGGTGATCATGATGATGACCATGAGCATCGGAGTGAGCACGGCATGGCCTGTAATGATGAGACCGAAGGCGAGCAAGAGAACCTGTATAATCTTCTTGAGAACCGAGTTCAGCGTGTAGGTGAGGATGCGCTGGAACGTCGCCCTGCCTTCTTTGACAGCAGCGACAATTCCGCCTAAGCCGGCCTTCGTGAGAACGACGCCCGCGGCGGACTTGGCCACGTCGGTCGCTGTCGATACGGCGATCCCGATCTGTGCCTGGCGAAGGGCCGGTGCGTCATTTGCGCCATCTCCACACATGCCGACTGTATGTCCGTTCTTCTGGAAGGCCTTCACGAGGTCATACTTCCCTTCCGGAAGGATGCTCGCGAAGACCGCGAAATCTCCTGGCTTGATGCCGTCTGGAATCGGACCTGGAGGACACACAGCGCCGTCCAATCCAACGTCATGGGCGACGATCGCTGCCGTTGCTGGAGCGTCGCCCGTTACCATGACGGTGCGAACGCCCAGTGCCTCGAGCTCTGAGATCAGGGAGGCCGAGTCCGACCGAGGCGGATCGCTGAGTGCGATAAAGCCAAACAGTTGCATGGAGGCCACAGGGCCTGCTGCTACCGCCAAGACTCGGAAGCCTTGTTTTTCAAGTTCGTCCGCTATAGCGGCCGCGGTTGGCGAGGGTGCCGCGGAACCAACGACCGCAGTAAAGGCTCCCTTAATGATGCGTTGGGTCACACCCATTGCATCGGTCGCTGTGGCTTCCGATATCTTCTTTGCGGGATCAAATGGTACGAAGCTGTTGAGCTTTAGCGGGTTCCTCGCTGGCTTGTGCGATGCGGCAGAGCGAATTGCAGCATCGACGGAGTCTTGGCCGCCATCGGAGCTCGCCAGTGCCGCCAGCCCGAGGGTGTGGCTCATCGAAACCAGGCATCGGCCGGACGCTCGTGACCGAAAGTTCGTTGCGTGTCAGAGTTCCGGTCTTGTCCGAACACAAGAATATCAATCGTAGCCGCTTCGTCGACTGCAGAGAGCCGGGTTGGCAGACGCCCACCTTTGCCAAAGCACGGGCTCCGAGCGCCGTCGCAAGGGTGAAGGTCGCAGGCAATGCCACAGGAATCGCCGCCAGGACCGACGTCAGCAAAACGGAATAATCTCGCTCCACGGCATTCGATGGGTATAGGCATATGTCCCGATGAGAAGGATGACGACGCCATTGAAGATCGCAAGATTACGGACAATCCGCAGCACGGCCTTCTGCTGTGAGCTGACAACGTGCGCGGTGCGAACCAGTTCTGCGGTACGCCCAACTTGGTGCGAACACCAGTGGCTGTCACCTCTGCCGTGGCTTCGCCCCGCCTCACAAGCGCACCAGCGTACGTGTTCATTCCTGAGCCGGCTTCGATGGGCAGGGATTCGCCCGTCAGCATCGACTGATCAAGCAGGACAGATCCATCGACCAGGTGCACGTCGGCCGCAACGACCCCGCCCAGTGACAACTTCACCAAATCGTCACACACCAACTCCGTCGCCGGTATCGTCTTCCAAACACCGTCACGCCGGACGGAAGCATTCAAGGCAAGACGTGATTTCAAAGCCAGGAGAGTCGCCTGGGCGCGGCCTTCCTGGAAGAAAGCCAGCGCTGCATTGAAGATCAGGAGGCCGGCGATGACTGCGGCCTCGAAGTACTTGTGGAGCACTACCTGGAGCACAATGGAGGCTTCGAGCAGCCATGGAACGGGCGCCCAGAACTTGGCCAAAGCATTGCGAAACGCATGAGCGGACGTATCCGGCATTGCATTTGGCCCATCCTTCTCAAGGCGACGGCCTGCCTCATCGCTCGTGAGTCCATTCGACACGGTACTCAGAACCAGCTTCGCGGATGAGCTGGATGCTACGAGTACCGGAGTGCTGACTGCGGTCATAGAGTGATCCTGAACTTCCTGTGTCGCGCCGAGGGGGATGATGGATCGAAATTCACGCGCGCAGGATCTTCTCGGAGATGAAAATGGAGATCGAGATCGCGGCATGATCTCCTTACCAGGCCGCAGCACGGTTGGAAACACTTTCGTCGTTTTCGAGAGGAAGGGATGAGCAATATTGGACATGCAACGCCAAGCGCGCCAAGCTCTGCTCTTGTTGGTGCCGAGTAAACCTTGACCGCCCCATCTTCGCTGCATCAA
Source organism: uncultured Acidobacteriaceae bacterium (assembly GCA_963762465.1). GTDB lineage: Bacteria > Acidobacteriota > Terriglobia > Terriglobales > Acidobacteriaceae > Granulicella. The sequence goes on from CAVXKS010000008.1 coordinate 9,947, forward strand.
ATTGGCCAGGAGAACAAGATGCCTCAGAGCACACACGATCGGGCAGCAGAACTACATAACCTCGCGGCGCACGCCCACAGCGCGGCCGCCACCGCTCACCGCAAAGGGGATCATCTCACTGCGCACGAACTCTCCAGACAGGCGCTTGACCACTCCAGAAATGCAAATAAGCATACCGAAGAGATCACCTCGGCGAACGTGCACTCTGAGAAGAAGTGAAGCAGCGCGCAGAATAACTTACTTACGTGGGCTCCTACCCGCACAAATTAAGGCTCGGTCTAAGAGGTGTTGGCGCTTCTGCAGCAGGCTTCTTGTGCAGGGCATGCGGCGACGGCGCGTCTGCCGGCTGGACAATTGCGTAGTGAATCAGACTGAAGCAATGGACGCAACCTGTTTCGCGTACAGGACGACCAGCTTCGCCGAGCACCTGCGGGAACGCCCTCATGCATTCCGGGCAGGTGACTATCACATATTCCTCCCCGGATGGATCATGGCCATTCTTGGGAATCCAGATCGGCGCCAGTGTGCTCGGATGCCGAACGCACGAGCGATCCGTCTGGGCCATGGCTCTTACCATCTCCACCAGGGTGCCCGGGCTTCTCCCTTTCTCGTAGAAAGCGTCGGCGACAATCCCAGTGGGCACAGTATCGCCTGAGAACGCTCCGCTCATGGCGATCACCTGGATTGCAGGAAACCGCCGACGGACCACCGAGAGCAGTTCAAAGCCTGACATGCCCGGCATATTGAGGTCCGAGAGAAGGATGTCGGGCATCTCCATTCGGATTTGACCGAGCGCAGAGAAGCCATCTTCGGCCGACCGTACACTATGTCCAAATGTGGTAAAGATCTAGCGATAACGAGGTTCGAAGTGATACTTCGTCATCCACAATAAGGAGCTTTACTTTTGCCTTGGGCATCATTTGCCTTCCCCCAAGCATCAGAACAACGCCTGAAGCAAAAGTATTTCATGTCACCAACGTCGATTCTGTTCACTTTTGCTCACGTCAGGCGGGCCTGGCTACCTTTGAGTGAGCCCGTGGCGGTTCCACAATCGGCGGCTTTTCCGCATTCTGCTCGGGTAGCCGATCGTGGAGAATCACGTTGAGCAGTGACTTGTGCACGCGGATGCGACCGTTGTATTCAACAAAGCCCATTTTGCGAAACCGGTTCATGAAGAAGCTCACGCGGGAACGAGTGGTTCCGATCATATCGGCGAGAGTCTCCTGAGTGATTTCCGGTATCAGCGTCTCCGGTTCGCCCGGTTTGCCGAACTCCGCCATTAACAAAAGAATTCTGGCAAGGCGCTTTTCGCTGGAGTTGAAAAGCTGATCGACCAGATCGGCCTGGGTTCGCATACTCCGGGCAAGCAGAAATTTCACGAATAGATCGGAGAAGGCATGCTCCTGGTGCATCACGCGGATCATCTCCGCTCGCTCAATCTTGAGCGCCGTGCACGCGGTAACCGCAGTGGCCGTCGCCAGTCGAAACCCAACGGCTCCGGCAATCGACTCCTCGCCGATGAAGTCACCTGCCGAGAGAAATGTGATCGTAGCTTCCTTGCCTCTTTCCGAAACCACGGTGATCTTGGCGCGGCCCTTCTGAAGGTAGAACGCGGAGTCAGCAGCATTTCCTTGCGAAAAGAAGACGTCCTTCGGTTTTAGCTTAACGATCCGCCTTCCGAGACCCGCTTTCGCGAGAAAGTCGGCGGCGTCAAAACTGGCGTTTCCTGGCTCAATCATCAGAATGGCCTTTTCCATATCCGACCGTCGCGATCCAAGGCCGATGTACGTGCGCCTAGTATATTTTCGCCTTTTTTAGGGCGACATGCGTCTGTTCTGTCTTGCTCACTATCGATAGACGATATGCAGGCTGGCAAACGTAACTTGCGAGCAAAAGGACCGCGCCGACTAGGGTTGCGGCCGTCTTTCCAAACTCAAGCAGCCGCCAATGACTTGCCCTGGGACGCGATGCAATCCATTAGGTCCTTGCACGATTTTACCAACGATATGTCTTCTTCGCCCTGGGATTGCGAACCCAGAGGGCCCTGTCAATTCCCGATTTACCGTCCTTCACCTTCTGCTGGATGGCATCCTCGTTGGCAGGACTGTTCTTGATGGGTAATCGAAAATGGTGGAGTTCGAGATATGCCCTGTAACCGAAGACTCCCGAATATAGCGACCGAGAGTTCCACTGACCAGCAGCCCGCGGGTGATGTTGTCCAGCCAAAGGCTCTGGCCTAACTCGTAGAGCTTTCCGGTTGCTTTCATGACTTCTCCTCGGGTCTCGGATTGTGCCAATGATCGCCGGCAGCGAGGATCACGTCGGCGTCTTTCGGACCCCAACTGCGGCGCTTGTAGATGCGAACCTTCGGTGGCGCTTGAGGACAGGATCAACAACCGCCCATGCAGCCTCGACCGCATCCTCACGGGTGAAGAGGCGCTCCGTCGCCCTCCATGGCATCGCCCAACAACCGCTCGTAAGGAGCTTCCTGTCCCGGCTGTTCTTCGGACAGATAGAGTTCTCGCTGGTCCCCGATGAAATCTTTGCCTGCGACCTTGACGCGAGCTGCTAGAGCGATAGCGGAATCGGGGGAAAGCCGGAATCGCAGATAGTTGGACCTGCCGGTCTTTGGTTCGGCGTCGTCAAAGAGCCTCTGCGGCGACGGCTTCAACTCCACCAGAACCTCGGTCGCGTTTTCTGCCAGGTATTTGCCGGAACGCAGGTACCATGGCACTCCCTCCCACCTCCATGAGTCGATAAACAAGCCGCAAGGCGCAGAAGGTCTCGACGTCGGAGTTCTTCGCTACGTCCTTCTCCTTGCGATAGCCCGCGTATTGTCCGCGAACCACATCGCCGGACTTCAAAGGGCGCATGGCCTGAAAGACTTTGGCCTTCTCGTTGTGCAGGGCGCCAAAGTCCCTAGTAGCCGGCGGCTCCATAGCCAGCAGCGCGACGACCTGGAAGAGATGGTTCTCGATGACATCGCGCAGGCAGCCGGCGGTTTCATAGAACGCGCCGCGGCCTTTCATGCCGAAAGTTTCGCGCCAGGGTCACCTGGACACTGGCGACGTAGTTGCGGTTCCAGATCGGCTCCAGAAAAGAATTGGCGAAACGGAAATAGAGGATATTCATGATCGCCTCCTTCCCGAGGAAGTGGTCGATGCGGAAGATCGAGTTTTCCGGGAACACCGACGTGCGCGACGCGGTTGAGTTCGCGCGCAGAGGCAAGGTCGCGTCCGAATGGTTTTTCAACAATGACGCGCGCGTTCTTGGCCAGACTCGCGGCGCCAAGGCCCTGGATCACCGTCTCGAAGAGCGAGGGCGGGATGGCCAGGTAGTGTGCCGGACGCCGGGCGCTGCCCAGCTCCTTTTTTATCGCCGTGAACGTGCCCGGGTCCTTGTAGTCGCCGCTCACATACCTGAACAAGGATAGAAGGTGTGAGGGCGCGCTTATCATCGATTCCGCCCGATCGCTCGATGCTGTCTGTCACGCGTTTGTGCAGACGCTCCAGACTCCACTTCGGAAAGGCAACGCCGATGACCGGGACCTTGAGGTGCCGTGTTTCACCATGGCATAGAGGGCCGGGAAGATCATCTTGTGAGCGAGATCGCCCGTCACCCCGAATAGCACCAGCGCGTCCGAACGGGATGCAGCCATCAGGCGTTCCCTCTTGGCGGCTGCCTTTTCCTCATGGCCGCCAAACTGGAAGCGAAGAGCGGACAACAGCTTGTCGGCGAAGTCGTCCTCGCCGCGCGAGCTGAAGCGTTCGTACAGCGCGGCGCTGAGGACGGGCGCTGGAACAGACTCGTCGATGGCCGCCTTGATCGTCCAGCGTCCCTCGCCCGAATCCGACACCCGGCCGGCAAACTTAGCCAGATCGGGGCTATCGAGGAGTGACATCGCGGCAAGATCCAGCAGCCACGAGGCGATGACGCTGCCACGACGCCAGACTTCGGTGATATCGGCCAGGTTCAGGTCGTAAGCATAGTGTTCGGGATCGCGCAGCGGCGTGGTCTCGGCATCGACGGTGCGTCTTTTGTTTGCCGGCGTTAGCGTTGCGGAGGATATTCAGGCCTTCCGCGTAGGAGGCCATCATGCCGTACTCGATGCCGTTATGGACCATCTTGACGAAGTGTCCCGCACCGTTGGGACCGCAGTACAAATAGCCACGCTCGGCGGTGCCACCGACCTTCTCACGACCCGGCGTGCGCGGCGCTTCTTCGATCCCCGGGGCCAGAGCGGCGAAGATCGGTTCGAGGCCCTGGACGACGGCTTTATCGCCACCAATCATCAGGCAATAGCCCCGATCCGATCCCCACACCCCTCCGCTGGTCCCGACATCCACATACTGGATGCCCTTCGGCTTCAAGTCCGCGGCGCGGCGAATGTCATCGTGGTAGTAGGAGTTACCACCGTCAATAAGTATGTCGCCTTGTTCGAGAAGTGGGATGAGGCTCTTCAGCGTCGGATCGACTGCCGCCGCGGGCACCATCATCCAAACGGCACGGGGCTTTTTCAACTTATCAGCGAAGTCTTCGAGCGAGGTAGTCCCAATCGCACCCTCTTTCGCGAGCACCTCCACAGTCTTCTGATTTGTGTCGTAAACGACACAATGGTGGCCGGCTCTCTGAAGCCGCAGCACCATATTGGTGCCCATCCTGCCCAATCCGATCATGCCCAGTTCCATGGAGTTCCTTTCGGGTACCTTCTGCTCTTCGAACGCTTACACTCCTGAAGTCGACGCTGGCGGAGCGCGGCATTCCTGAAGTGAGAGGCACTGAGAGTCCGATCTGCTCGCAGAGGAGCGCCAGCCCGATCGCGATTTCAAGCAATCCGATTCTTGCCTTCGACTTCCCTGGCAAACATCCTGGATGAAATCCGATATGTGTACCGCGGAATTTTATCCACGGCGATGCTTGCCCCTATGCCGCCGAGACGATAGACATCGACACGGATCAGACTTACCTCATCCTAGATGATGTAGAACCCAGTTCGCCGGACACAAAGACTTGGTGAGGCCTCGAGAGCAGCGCGCCGACTATGGTTTCAGCTTTGCGCCCTGACACGCAGGGTGCTCGCATTGGCATGCTATTTCTGTCATACGCTTTGCGTCGGCACAGGTCTCACTGCAATATTTCTTTCCATCTTGAGCTACACAATTGCACGCTGGATGGCCGCATTTCGAGGTTGCACTCATGGAGATCCTTTCTTGTTGAACATGCTCCTCTCTTTGAGCAGAAGCTTGCGTGCAGGGCCGGATTTATAGCATCGAATGCCTTCGGTAGTTCGTTCCGAAGTCGCTCGCACACTTACAACAGCATTGCATTCAACGCAGGCAGCAATCTGTGCGGTTTTGCTCACCCTTGGATTCCCGAGCCAAACTTTACGGTCCAGCAAATCCTTCATACTGCACAAAGAGATCGAGCAATGTCCTTGCAGAACTCGCCGACTGTGCACACCCGTCATTGGGGTTTCGTGAGCAAAAGTGCACAGCCTACCTATTCAACAAACGGATATTCTTTCGAGCAGACGCGATGAGTTGGCGGACTTCCACGGTATGCATCAGCTGTGCTTCCGCATCCCCACACCGAACTGGCTCGTTCGGATCTCTCGACCGGAGACGGAAACTGCCTTCAAGGTGTGACGGTAGTCACTGAGATGAGTCGGTGCAAGACTTGTAATGAAAGAGACGAACAAACATCGTGACAGGTGTCGCGCACGGTGAGGATTCTTGCCGGTTGCGTCGCTTCACCAGCGGAGGCTATTGGTGAGCACCAGCTGAGGTAACACAAATAGAAGGGTTCTTGCCGTGAAGCCAGATCCAGATAAACCCGTATTGCAGCCGGGATCGAAGTCCGCCCCACAGGACGACCTCAAGTCGCTGCCGATGCCGGCATTGCAGGCAAAGCTGGAGTCAACTCCGGAAGGGCTTACACAGGCCGAAGCACAGAAGCGGCTTACGCAATACGGCCCAAACGAGATCGCCGAAAAGAAAACCAATCGTATTCCTGAAGTTCCTCAGCTATTTCTGGGGTCCGATTCCCTGGATGATCGAAGCGGCGGTGATTCTCTCGGGGGTCGTCCGGCACTGGCTGGATTTCTTCATCATTCTTTTTCTGCTCTGTTCGAACGCCGTCGTCGGATTCTGGGAAGAACACCAGGCGGGCAACGCCATCGCCGCACTGAAGGCCAAGCTGGCGATCAATGCGCGGGCCAAGCGAGACGGAAAATGGACGACTCCGAAGGCGCGCGAACTGGTGCCGGGCGACGTGATCCGCCTGCGACTAGGCGACATCGTGCCGGCGGACGCGCGTTTGCTGGCAGGCGATCCGGTCGAGGTGGATCAGTCCGCGTTGACCGGAGAGTCTTTGCCTGCCACCGCAAACCTGGCGAGGCGGTGTTCTCGGGCTCGATCATCCGCCAGGGCGAAATCGACGCGATGGTGTACGCCACCGGTACGAACACCTATTTCGGCAAGACGGCGCAATTGGTGGAGGAGGCGCATACCGTCAGCCATTTCCAGCGTGCCGTGCTGAAGATCGGCGATTACCTGATCATTCTCGCGGTGGCGTTGGTGGCGGTGATCCTGTTGTCGCGCTCTTCCGTCACGACCCGATCCTCACCACCTTGGAGTTTGCCTTGGTGCTGCTGGTGGCGGCGATCCCGGTCGCCATGCCCACGGTGCTGTCGGTCACGATGGCCGTCGGCGCGCGTCTGCTGGCGAAAAAAGAAGCGATCGTGACCCGGCTGTCGGCCATCGAGGAACTGGCGGGCGTGGACGTACTGTGCTCGGACAAGACCGGCACCCTGACCCAGAACAAGCTGACGCTGGGCGATCCATTCAGCGTGAATAACATTCCTGCCGACCAGGTCATTCTCTGGGCTGCGCTGGCCTCGCGCGCGGAAGACAAGGACACCATCGATCTGGCCGTGATCGGCGGAGTGAAAGACGACAAGGCATTGAAGGGCTATCAGGTACTCCATTTCCAGCCGTTCGATCCGGTGCATAAGCGCACCGAAGCCACCGTCAAGGGCGCGGATGGAAAGCAGTTCTTCGTCGCCAAGGGAGCGCCGCAGGTCATTCTCGAGATGTCGACGAACACGGGCGAGGTCAAACCCGCCGTCGAGAAAGCCGTCAATGAATTTGCCGGGCGCGGCTTCCGTTCTCTCGGTGTGGCCCGCGCTGACGAGGAAGGCCAGTGGCAGTTCGCCGGTGTGTTGCCTTTGTTCGATCCACCGCGCGAGCAGGCGAAAGCAACCATCGCGAGCGCTCGGCAGATGGGCGTGAACGTCAAGATGGTCACGGGCGATCAAATGGCCATCGCTCAGGAGACTTCCCGGCAATTGGGGCTGGGCACGAACATCCTCGATGCGAGTGGATTGGGCGACACGAAGACAGCAAGCGAGTACGCAGACCGCAGAGGCCATCGAAAAGGCGGACGGGTTTGCCCAGGTCTTCCCGGAGCACAAGTATCCACATCGTCGATGTCCTGCAGAAGCGCGGCCACATCGTCGGTATGACCGGTGACGGGGTGAACGACGCTCCGGCGCTTAAGAAAGCAGACTGCGGCATCGCCGTCTCCGGGGCGACAGACGCGGCACGCGCGGCGGCATCCATCGTGCTGCTGGCATCCGGTCTGTCGGTGATCATCGACGCGATCAAGGAGAGCCGCCGCATCTTCCAGCGGATGAACAGCTATGCGATCTACCGCATCGCCGAAACACTGCGCGTGCTGCTGTTCATGACGCTGGCGATCCTGGTGTTCAACTTCTATCCGGTGACCGCGGTGATGATCGTCATGATGGCGTTGCTCAACGACGGTGCCATCCTCTCCATCGCCTATGACAACGTTCATTACAAGGACAGGCCCGAGGCATGGAACATGCGCCTGGTGCTGGGGATCTCGACGGTGCTGGGCGTCATCGGCGTTGTAGCCGCGTTCGGCCTCTTTTATCTTGGCGAGCGCGTATTTCACCTCGACCGCGCGCACATCCAGACGCTGATGTACCTGAAGCTGTCCGTGGCTGGACATTTGACGATTTTCCTGACCCGCACGCGTGGCCCGTTCTGGTCGATACGCCCGCCGCGGATTCTCTGGATCGCGGTGCTCGGCACGCAAATCGTGGCGACGCTGATTGCCGTGTACGGGCTGTTCATGACGCCGCTCGGCTGGAAGTTGGGCAGGATTCGTCTGGGGCTATGCGCTGTTGTGGTTCCTCGTGAATGACCGCGTGAAACTGCTTGCCTATCGAATATTTGACCCGACGAAGGCCCCGCTCTTGGGCAAGAAGACGCCGGTCGATCTGACGCCGCAGATCGCTATGCGGGCCTATGAGCTTTACCAGGAGCGAGTGCGCGGCGAGAGCCAGCGGACCAGGACTGGCTTGAGGCGGAGCGCGAGACACGCGGCGACCCGACAGCACATCCGAAGATTGCGTAAGCATGCTCAAGTGCATGCGGCCACGCTCGTCAGCAACCGAGAAGTAGAGAGGAACACACAACATGCCGACTACCGAGAAAGCAATCGCTCTCGCTCAGGACATCCACCCGAAATTCCAGGGACAGAACGTTGCTAAGGCCAATGCGCCGGCTGAGTTTATCTTCGACATGGCTCTGTCTACCGCGGTCGCTGCGAACGGCCAACACGAAGCTGAAGCCACGGTTCCCAAGGGCCCGCTCACACCTGAAATGCTCGACAGGATGAACCGCTACTGGCGCGCCGCGAATTATCTTTGCATCGGACAGATCTATCTCTTCGAAAATCCTCTGCTGCGAGAACCGCTCAAAGCGGAACAGATCAAGCCCAGACTGCTCGGCCACTGGGGAACTTCGCCCGGGCAAAACCTCATCTACATTCATCTGAACCGACTGATCAAAGAGCACGATGCGGACATCATCTATATTGCCGGCCCCGGACACGGCGGCCCTTCGCTCAATGCGAATTCCTATCTTGAAGGGACTATACCGAAGTTCATCCGGAGATCACGCCGGACGAGAATGGCATGAGGTTGCTGTTCAGGAAGTTCTCAACGCCGGGTGGTGTGCCCAGCCATTGCGGACCGCACGTCCCGAATTCCATGCACGAGGGTGGTGAACTGGGCTACTCGCTGGTCCACGCTTTCGGCGCGGCCTTCGACAATCCCGACCTGATCGTTGCCTGCATTATCGGAGACGGAGAATCGGAGACTTGTCCGCTCGAAGGAAGCTGGAAGTCGGTCAACTTTCTCAATCCGGTGCGGGATGGAGCCGTGCTGCCGATTCTGCACCTCAACGGCTACAAGATCTCCGGACCGACTGTTCAGGGACGGACGAGCGACGAAGATCTGAAGGCGCTGTACACAGGGCGGGGTTACAAGCCGCATTTCGTCGAAGGCGACGACCCGGAGCGTCGTGCATCAGCTCCTGGCAGGAACGCTGGACGAGTGCTACGCCGAGATTCGCGCCATCCAGAAGGAGGCGCGCAGGGACGGATTCAAGAAGCAGCCAGTCTGGCCCATGATCGTCCTGCGCACGCCCAAAGGATGGACCTGCCCGAAAGAACGTGGATGGCATCCCCATCGAAGGCACCTTCCGCGCGCACCAGGTACCGCTCGCGACGGTCCGCGAGAATCCCGAACATCTGAAGATTCTTGAAGCCTGGATGCGAAGCTATAAGCCTGAGGAGCTGTTCGATGCGAATGGCAAGATTCATAGACGATTTAGCAGAACTGGCGCCGAAGGGCAATCGCCGGATGGGCGGCAATCCTCATGTGAACGGCGGCCGGCTGCTGAACACGCTCGATCTGCCGGACTTTGCCGAGTATGCGCTCGAGATTCCCGGCCGGGCAGGTCGTGGCGGAGGCGCCACGAAAGTTGGGCGAGTTTTTCCGATGACATCTTCAAGCTGAACCCAACTAACTTTCGCATGTTTTGTCCAGATGAGACGAACTCCAATCGTTTTGGTTCCGTCCTGGAGGCGACGAAGCGCTGCTTCATGGCGGAACGGTTTCGATCGACGACGAACTCAGCCCCGATGGCCGCGTGATGGAAGTATTGAGCGAGCATTGCTGCCAGGGATGGCTCGAAGGCTACTTGCTGACCGGCCGCCATGGCATGTGGTCTTCCTACGAGGCTTTTGCGCAGGTGGTCGACTCAATGCTGACGCAACATGCCAAGTGGCTGGAGCAATGCCGCGACTTTCCCGTGGCGCAGGCCGCTCGCTTCCCTCAACGTTCTGCTGACGAGCCACGCATGGCGCAACGACCACAACGGCTTCAGCCATCAGGCGACGGGATTTGTCGACAATGCACTGGCGCGTAGAAGCGAGACCATGCGCGTGTACTATCCGCCGGACAGCAATTGCCTGCTGAGCGTATTCGATCACTGCATGCGGAGCCGCAATTACGTCAATCTCGTGACCTGCGGTAAACAGCCGCAGCTGCAATGGCTGACCATGGATGAGGCGCTCGAACATTGCTCGCGAGGCGCATCGACCTGGAAATTTGCGACCAACGATGGAGGTACGGAGCCGGACGTCGTCCTTGCCTGCGCCGGCGACGTGCCGACCATCGAAATATGTGCGACTTCCTGGCTTCTGCAAAAGTATGTTCCCGGCATCAAGGTGCGAGTCGTGAATGTGGTGGATCTGAGCGTACTGATGATGCCGGATCAACATCCGCATGGGATGGACAATATGTCCTTCAACGCGCTCTTCACCACCGACGCGCCGGTCATCTTCGCCTTCCACAACAATCGCTGGCTTATTCATACGATGGTTCACGGGCGCTCCAACGAGGGCCGCTTCCATGTGCGCGGCTATATGGACCAGGGCACGACCACCACGCCGTTCGACATGGTTGTGCTGAACCAGATGAGCCGCTTTCACCTTGCCATCGATGCGCTGAAGATGTCCCGCGGCTGCGTTCTGTAGGCTTCCGACGTCATCGATATGTTCAATCGAAAGCTCTACGAGCACCACGACTACATTCGGCAGCATCTCGAAGATATGCCGGAGATCAGGAACTGGCACTGGACGGCTGATTTCAGCGAGCAGTCGCTCCTCCGCCACTGGCCAAGGGACATCCGCGGCGCAGCCTGTTTACCAACAGTTAGACCAGAAGCAGGTTGGGGGGCATATTGAGCGATCCAAGTGCATTTACCATTTGGCCGAAGATTGAAGGGGTCGACGCACTTGCTGAGTTGGCACTCAACCTGCACTGGTCCTGGAACCACGCTACGGACGAACTATGGGAAGAGCCTCGATCCCGAACTCTGGAGAGCCACGCAAAACCCTGGGTAATTCTCCGGACAGTTTCAAAAGACAAGATCAGATCTCTATTGGCACAACCGCAGTTTCGTCAGCGCGTCGACGAGTTACTGCAGCAGAACCGCGAATCCTTCAGCGCAGATGCATGGTTCCAGAAGCAGCACCCAAAGGCCGCGCTCACATCCGTCGCCTATTTCAGCATGGAGTTCATGCTGAGCGAAGCGTTGCCGATATATTCTGGCGGACTCGGTAACGTCGCGGGCGATCAGATGAAGGCGGCGAGCGATCTGGGAGTTCCCATAACCGGAATCGGTTTGCTCTGGGGCCAGGGATATTTTCGCCAGGACTTTGACTCGGAAGGCAGGCAGCGTGCGTTTATCCGGTCAATGATCCTGGCCAGTTGCCCATCTGGCCGCTCCGCCGCGCGAACGGTGAGTGGTTGCGCTTCCAGATTCAATTGCCCGGATCGAAGATCTGGTTGCGTTGCTGGGAAGTGTTTGTTGGAAGGACGAAGCTCTATCTGCTCGATGCCAACGATTTCTCCAATTCACCCGCCCACCGCGGGATTACCAGCGAGCTCTATGGCGGCGACGCAGAGATGCGGTTGAAACAGGAGATCGTTCTTGGTATCGGCGGCTGGCGTTTAATGCGAGCTCTGGGCCTGCAGCCAGAGGTATGCCATCTCAATGAAGGTCATGCGGCATTTGCCGTGCTCGAACGAGCGCGTTGCTACATGGAAGATCATAAGAAGCCGTTTGATCTGTCTCTGAATGTTACGCGCGCGGGAAATGTCTTTACGACGCATACCGCCGTCACCGCGGGCTTCGACCGCTTCGATCCCGAACTTGTCCGCAAGTATCTCGGCCATTATGCGCAGGACGAACTCGCCATCTCGTTTGAGAACTTACTTGCATTGGGACGAGAGAACCCTGAAAACATTCGGAGACTTTCAACATGGCCTGGCTCGCTGTCAGGGGTAGCGGGCAGATCAATGGTGTCAGCAAGCTGCACGGGCAGGTGAGCCGGCACATCTTTCAGCCACTCTTTCCGCGCTGGCCTGAGCGGGAAGTCCCGATCGGTTCCGTAACCAACGGCGTTCATGTGCCGACCTGGGATTCGGCGGCGGCGGATGCGCTCTGGACCACGGCCTGCGGCAAGAAGTGCTGGCGTGGCGACAGTCCGGTCGAGGACGACATCCGGCAACTTACCGACGCGCAGTTATGGCAGATGCGTACCGACGGGCGAAAGACGATGATCGGCTGCATTCGCATGCGGTACGCGCGTCAGCTTGCCGCGGAAGGCGGAAGTCCGTCGGATGCCCTCGGCATTCTCGATGAGAACATGTTGACTCTTGGATTTGCGCGCCGATTCGCTACCTATAAGCGTCCCAATCTTCTTCTGCACGATCCCGAGCGGCTGGTTCGTCTGCTTTCGGATCAACAGCGGCCGGTGCAGTTGATCCTTGCCGGGAAGGCGCATCCTCAGGATTTGCCGGGGCAAGCACTCATCCAGCAATGGAACGACTTCCTCAGGCGTCCGGAGGTCTGCAGGTCATGTTGTCTTCCTCAGCGATTACGACATGCTGTTGGCCCAGGAGCTGGTCCAGGGTATCGATCTCTGGATTAACACCCCGCGACGTCCATGGGAAGCCTGTGGAACGAGCGGGATGAAGGTCCTCGTCAACGGCGGCCTGAACCTCTCCGAACTGGATGGGTGGTGGGCCGAAGCTTATTCCCCGGAGGTCGGCTGGGCCATCGGTGACGGCAAGGAACATGGCGCAGACCTGGCGTGGGATGCTCAGGAGGCAGAAGCTCTATATACGTTGCTGGAGGGCGAAGTCATCCCGGAGTTTTATGAACGGAATGAGCAGGGCATGCCTTCGAAGTGGCTAAGGCGCATCCGGGAGAGCATGGCGCGGCTGACTCCTGAATTTTCGGCGACCCGCGTCATCCGCGAATATACGGAGGATCACTATCTTCCCGCCGCCTCTAGTTATCGTGAACGCGCCGCCAATGATAGTGCGCTTGGGGTCAGCGTACTGCAGTGGCAACAGGACATCGCGGGGCACTGGAGCACTTTGCGCCTTGGCGCTCTGAGCATTGAGACCCACGATGGCAAATATCGTTTTCGAGTCGAGGTCATTCCAGGCGATCTCAAGCCCGATGAGTTCAGGATCGAACTCTACGCGGAACCCTTAGGGGGAAGCAGCCCTGATCTCGCAACCATGACAGCGTGCAAGACCTGCCCGGTTCCCGCCGGGGCGCTCATCTATTCTGCTGAGATATCCGCAACTCGCCCTGCGGGGGACTACACGCCGCGCATCGTTCCTTGTCATGCAGATGCTTCTGTGCCGCTCGAAGCTTCGCAGATCCTGTGGCAACGTTGATGGAGAACCCGGGATGCAGCATGTGCATAACCCTCTTTGATGGAGATTTCCCATCGACAGGCTTGGATCCAATCTACATACCCAGCTGACAAGTATCGTCCCAGAGTCCAAACACCGGTTGAGAAAACGCTCATGCAGTTGCTCATCATTCGGCTGTGCATCGCGAGCATTATTGACCGGCTTGGTAACAAGTTGAGTTTGTATGCTTTAGTAGACCGCGTGATCGGGGAGGCACTCTTGGCCGGTCATATGTCCCATGCGATTGATTCTTGCGATCAATTCAGGAAGGCAGGCGTCCCCAAAACGATCTCCGGCCAGCGCAGCAGACGGCTCACATTTAGGCAAGACGATGAGGCCGATACGATGTTTCACATCCATAGCGTCGATGGAAATGCGATGCTCGTCTCATCCACGCGCGACCTGGGAAATGTATGATCCGATTCGACGCAGCGCATGAAGCGGTTCACCATCCGCCGGATCGTCGATTTCGGATCTGGATCAAGCCGTCCTTTGTCGTGGCCGCGATTTGTCTCGCGCTTATTCCATTGGTACTGGCGTGGGGACAGGCAGCGATTTTCGGATTACCCTATCTTCCGCCTGTTCCCAAATTCAACCTGGCCACCTTTACGGGCGTGCATGGTTTTCCCTGGTGGCTCCGCTGGGCCCACTTCTTTAACTTTGTTTTTCTGATGATGCTGGTGCGCAGCGGCCTCTCGATCCTCGTGGACCATCCGCGTCTCTACTTCAATAACAACTGCACGCCTGGCTCGGAATGGATTCGCTTTACGCCATTGCATGTGCCCACAGACCGCATGTGGACCGCCAAGGATGATGCTCGTTACATCTCCCCGCTCTTCGCCTTGCCGGGTTATCGGCATACTGTCGGAGTAGCGCGTTCCTGGCATTTCATCGATGTGTATGGGTTCATTCTCACAGGCTTGATTTTCATTCCATTGCTCTTCGTGTCAGGACAGTGGGCAAGGCTGGTGCCTGATTCCTGGACGGCGCTCCCTGTGGCGTGGGGCACGTTCGTCCACTACGCGAACTTCCATTTTCCGCCTGAACCTAATGGGTTCTATGCCTATAACGCCCTTCAGCAGTTGGCCTATTTCTTCGTTGTCTTTGTGTTCGCTCCTATCTCGATTTTGGCGGGGGCCTCCATGTCCCCCGCCATGGTGAACCACTTCCCATGGTTTCCTCGAGTTTTTGGAGGAAGGCAGGGCGCCCGCTCCATTCACTTTCTGATGATGCTCTGCTGGCTCGGATTCCTCGCGGTGCATGTCGCGCTGGTCGTCTTGACCGGATTCGCGCGGAACATGAACCACATCGTTCTGGGAACGGACAACACCCGTGCGCTCGGTATGTGGCTCGGCTTTGTGGGACTCGCGGCTGTGCTTGCTTCATGGATCGCGGCGCACTATATCTCCTGGAAGGCGCCGCGCCTGCTGCAGCATATCCAGAAGGCATTCTCGTTGCCCCTGCGTCTGGCCATTCTCAATCGCCTCCGTCCGAGAAATCGATATACAAAGGCTCAAATCTCGCCGCATTTCTGGCCGAACGGCAAAGTTCCAGTGCGTGAGGACTGGAAGCAGATGGCTGCAAACAACTTCCTCGACTTCAGACTCAAGGTCGGCGGTCTCGTGGAGAACCCGGTGGAGCTGTCGTTATCGGAGATCGACGCGCTGGGAGAAGACGAGTTCATCACCATGCATCATTGCATCCAGGGCTGGTCCGGCATCGCACAATGGAGCGGCGCTCCCCATGAAGAAGTTGATCGATCTCGTCAAACCAAGGCCATCGGTCAGAGTTGTCGCTTTTTATTCCTTTGGTGAAACTCTGTATGGTGGCGCGTACTACGACACTCAGCGTCTGGACAATGTACTCAAACCGCAGTGTCTTCTTGCCTCCGGGATGAATGGTGCACCGCTGCCTCTGGAATATGGCGCTCCTCTTCGGCTGCGAGTCGAGAACCAATTGGGATACAAAATGGTCAAGTGGATTGAGCGAATTGAATTCATTGAATCTGAAAAGAGCCTGGGAAGGGAGAGGGCGGATCGAATGAGGATCAGGAGTACTTCGATCTGCTGCCGAACATCTGATGGCCGCCAGCAGAAGATGAACCTCTACTGAGAGATCAATGAAGATATTGGTCTATGGAGCAGGAGTGATTGGAACGTTGTATGCGGCCCGCTTGCAGGCCGCAGGGCATCAGGTGACCGTGCTCGCTCGATTTTCAGGCTTACGGATATTCAACGACATGGTTTGGTGCTTGAAGATGTAAGCCCATAGCTCGGCTAGGTCCGAGAAGAAGACAGCCGAGTCGTTCGGGCTGTTCCTTCACCTCGCACAAGCTGAGAGAGGTGATTGAAATCAGATCAGCGCGCCGTTGCCTCCCTCCGTGGAGGGCTCTGCGGCGCGCTGACCAGGGCGCGAGGCATCCATGGCGAAGTTGCTTTGGATCCTGGAATGACTCTTTGCTTCTTCGTCAGGAACTGGAGGGAGTTGGGCCGGCGCGCTGATCTCAGCTATCTCGAGTTGGATTGTCTCGATGCGTTCCCACAAGGCACGCAGCTTCTGCTGGGCCTCTTCCCTGTAAGGAGAGTATGGAGAGGTTGCAAGGAACATCAGCGTCTCTTCTCGTTTAACCAAGAGGCCGAGTTCAAGTTGCAGGTTCGCTAAACGCATTCGTGTTTTCCCGTCGGGCGCGTCCTTGATGCATGATAAGCCAAATCTACACGGCGGACGTTCGCCTCATCCCGCGGTGGCAAGTTCGGGTACCGGTTCTCTCAACCGGCTTCGGGCCGGTTTTGTTTGCAGTGTGGATTCTGACACTGGACCCACTTACTCGCCACGAACTGGAATCGCTCACCGGCATTGCAATCGCTTTCTGCTTGTGAGTCCGAGCCGGCCGGGGCGATAGAGGCTGAGACAGGTGATTGACAATCAGGTCAGCGCACCGATGCCTCCCTTGGTGAGGGCTCTGCGGCGCGCTGACCGGGGACGAGGCATCGGTGGCGAAGTTGCTTTGGATCCAGAATGCCTCTTTGTTTCTTCTATGAACGATGTGGCCCTACTGCAGGCTCCCGGTCGTTACATTGGCAGGGCTGCCAATCGCATCGCCCGATACGAGCAGCTCTACTCTCCGGTTCTGCTGTCGGCCGGAAGAACTGTCGTTCGACGCTGTCGGGAAGCTGTTGCCAAATCCCTTCGCCGTGACGGATGAGGAGACTACACCCTCTTGCACCAGATAATTGCGTACGGAGTTCGCGCGGTTCTCAGATAAGGTCTGGTTCATAGAATCCGTACCAACGTTATCTGTATATCCGCCAACCTCGATGTTCAAGCTCGGATAAGCAACCAGGATTCCAGCTACTTTGGCCAGTTTCTCTCGGGTTCCCGGGATCAATGCGTATTGACCGCTTCCGAACAGTACATCCGACATACTGATAATGAGACCGCGGGCAGTGTCGCGGGTCTGGAGAATGGAATTCAACTGCTCGGCTAGGCGTGAACGCAACACTACTTTATCGTTCTCGGCTTTCTCAGCAGTCATACGAGATTTGTCGGCGTCGGCCTGAGCTGCACTAACGGCAGCGTCTGACGTCTCTTGACTGGCGACCATGTTCGCATGAGCAGTCGCAGCATCGACTTGAGCCGCGGCTTTCTGCCGCATCGCCTCGTCGGCCTGCGCTTGAGCCACTTCTTTCTGGCGGGTGGCGCTATCCGCCTGGGCCTGTGACCTGACTTGGGCGTCTACCGAGTCCTGACGCTCGCTTGCCAAACGTGCTTCCTCGATTTTCTTTATGGCAATCTCGCGTGCATCTTCGGCTGTCTGGACCGCCTGCCTGGAAGCTGCAATGAGTGCGTGGTCATCGACAGGTGTGCCGATGGCGTACTGGTCGGCAGTATTCATCAACTGCACGGCGTGTTCATAACTCTCGCCGGCATACTGGCTCGCCCCCTCAGATTCCGCTATGCGAACTGCATTGCGGGCTTCGAAGAACTCCAAAGGAAGCTTTTCGTTGATGACCACAGGATCAAATTTGTAGCCAGTAGGAAGATAGCCGCCACGTTCCATGAGCTCATATTTTGCATTTACTGCCTCTGTCGTACCTTTTGTACTTTCGCGTGCCGAATTTTCAAGCACAACTGCGTTGCTAGGCTGTCTCACCGCGTAGTATGGCTCGGCTGTCACAATCAGAGCAAAGGACTGAAGTTCAGTCGTTACATTCAGTTTGCTTCGGTGATTGCTGCCTACCAGGACCTCGCCAAGGTTGACCGCACGTCCCTCGGGCGAGATCGCCCAGAGGACATAGGTGAGGTATTCATTTCCGAATGCGGTAGGCTTTGCCAGGTCAGCAAATTCCGCTCCGATGCCCATTGCGCCGCGCCGGCTTTCCACCTTGGCATGGCCACTGGCAGAAGGCATTAGGTTCGTACCAACGAAGTCAACCTTGGTAGAGCCGTTGTGATGCTCATAGTTGATCGCCTGAACCGTACGGTACGTAATGGCCTGCTGGTATATCGGCGTCGCACTGACGGCGCCGGATACGACCGTCATCTGAGACGGGCTTTGAGCACAGACAGCCAGAGCGGACCCCAATGCGAGCATTCCTACATATCTAATTTTCACACTTACTCCTTGCAGACGGATGCCTGCTTGTTGTGTTGCACAGATCCTGTACTGATTTAGTTCTACCGGCCGGCAGTTTTGCCTTCAGCAACCCTGCTGACGCGAGCAGTCCTGTTGATGGACCGCATAAAGGCGAAGGTAGAAGCTGGAGCCTGAACGTCACCCGACAGGATGCTTCTGAAGGAGTGGTCGCGACCATAGATCGCAGCGGTTGAGTCGTTATCCTGCTCGACAACGGCTCCATTCAACGTGACCCCCGCGAAGGCCCCTCGCGAACGCGAGTAGGTAAGGATCTCCGTGTTCAAGGTCCAGTCCGTTCCGGCGGATGCATGTCTCCCCACTGGTCCCGCGGATGCAGATGCATCACCGCTTAGCTGAAACTTGCTGGAAAGCAGATGCTGCAGCCCATGGTCATTCATAACCACCATGACCAGATCAACGCCTTCCACACCAATTTGCAATCCCCAGCTACCACCGCCAACAGAGACGAATGCAGGTGCACTCCAGCCCTCCCGCGTGCGGCATGATGCGATGCCTCGGCCATGCTCAGCACCGATGACAAACCCGCCCTTGATGAGATGTGGAATGACCACTATGCATTTTGCGGAGCTTAACACTTCTTCCGGTATCCCTTTGTCCGGTGTCTGGACGATGGAGCGAAGCACATCGGAGGACATCTGCAGGCGCTCGATCGAGTCGCTGTGAGCGGACGCCCACAAAGGACTGCTCACCAGGGAGAAGGCGCAGACCAATAGAAGAGACTTGCGTGTCATAGGTTTTCCTTATGAAATTCGTGGAGCTAAGGGAAAAACATGTCAGATGGGCATGACTTAGCTCAGAACCATAAGGGAGCAGGCGATAAACGCTTCTCCAAGGTCAGTGTTTCAGACTTGCGACGCGGTTACTGAGCTAAACAGCTCACAATTCGCAGTTCGCTTTAGAAAGTCCAGCCTTTTGCATCATTCGAATGCTGTACTCCAAAACTGCCTCAGTTGGATTTCGTTCTGTACGGCCGTGCAGGACCCGGAACCAGCGCATATTGGATCGGCAGCCGACAGGAGGGGCAAGACGATTCACGAATGACATTAGAACTCGCCCGAACGGCCTCCGGAAAGCTTCGCAGGCATTCCGTACAGGACAGCACGACGACGGCTTCGCCGGCCTGATCTTGCATCGCAGAAGCAATCCAGATAGGAGCCGAAGTAGCATATTTGGACTCCGTGCTGCGATTCTTCTGGACGTCCGCAATCGTACCCAGCAAAGACCGGAGATTAGTCGCCTTTGCATAGAATGCATCCGCAGCAACTCCGGCAGGCACCTCATGCGCCGAGTAGGAGTCGCTCATGGCGATTACCGTGATACCGGGAAACCGTCGGCGGATTACGGAAAGCAATTCAAAACCCGACATGCCTGGCATGTGGAGGTCAGAAAGCACTATGTCTGGCATTTCCCTGCGGATCATTTCAAGCGCGGAAAATCCGTCGTGGGACGAGCGCACTCCGTAACCCGAAATCGTGAGTACGGCGCAAATAGCCTTGCACAGATCCGCATCGTTTTCCACAACGAGCAGCAGCTTCGGTCCCAAAGCAGGCGTGGAATAGCATGATGCAAGCATTTTGGGACCACCTCTAGCAAAGCTCTCAGTCTATGTGAGAAGTTTGCTGTGCCCTTTTGCTCACGCACCAACCTTATCAAGTTGAGTGGACCTGGGCTCGCTCAGCGCATGAACGATGCGGACCCTATCGCCCCACGTACTTAAGCACCAGCGTATACAGCAAGGCGATAGCGGACAGCGCCATCACGCCGAAGGTTATCCAGACGAAGGTTCGGGAGAGGATTCCGCCTTGATGGCTCCCTAATATCTCTCGGCTGCTATTCATCATTGCGATCAGAAACAAGAGCGGGACAGCGGCGATGCCATTGAAGACTGCCGTAAAGACCAATGCTTTCATCGGATCGATGCCAATGAAATTGAGCAGCAGCCCAATCATCATCGCAAGAATGATGATCCCGTAGAACCCCGGCGCCTTCCTGAACTTTCTCGATAGTCCTTCCTTCCAGCCGAATGCTTCCGCCAACGCATAAGCGGCCGAACCCGCCAGCACTGGAATGGCTAGCAATCCCAATCCAATAATCCCAACAGCAAACAAGTCTTTAGCGACCTGGCCGGAGTTGGGAAAGGACTGTACCAGGGGTTGCAGGGCCTTGGCGGCATCCGCGGCGGTATTGATCGTCGTTGTCCCATGTTTGAAGAGCACTGTCGCCGTCGTGATGATGATGAACCACTGAGCAAGCTCTGCCGACACCATGCCCACCAACGTGTCGATTCTCAAATCAGGAAGGAATCTTCGTGGCAGCTTGGGCTGTCCATCTCTGCCATTCGATATGCCCACCATGAGTTCCTCTTCGACTTCCTCCGACGCCTGCCAGAAGAACATATAGGGCGAGATCGAGGTACCAAAGACACCGGTGATGATGAAAAGAAAGGCAAACGTAAATTCGATATGTGGAACCACCGTCGCGTACAGGATCTCTTTCCACGGCTGATGCACAATAAACGCGGTCGCTGGATACGATAGAAGTGCCAATGCCAGCCACTTCAGAACGTTCGCATAAGTCCGGTAGGTAACGAAAATTTCGGAGACCACCAGCGCTACCGTGGTGAAAACAGCCAAGAGCCAAAGTGGCAAAGCCACTACCAAGTGGGCCGCCGCAGCCACCGCACCGATATCAGCACCAATATTGATCGTGTTGGCAAGGGCAACTAAGACCACAACGCCTATCAAAATCTTGCTCGAGTAATGCTCCTTGATGACGGCGGCAAGCCCCTGTCCGGTGACAGCGCCGATGCGTGCGCACGCTTCCTGCACGGCCAGCAACAGCGGTATCTGATAGAGCGCTGTCCAGAGTTGACCAAATCCGAACTGGGCGCCCGTCTGCGAGTAGGTCGCGATTCCAGACGGGTCATCATCAGCCGCTCCGGTGATGATTCCAGGGCCAAGGATCTTCAGGAAGTGAGCGACTTTCGCCTTGAGGGAACCTCTGCGTTTCTCCCGAACTGTCACATTCACCTATTTCCCACGAGCAGCCAGTACGACTCTATATCAGAGCAAATTCACACCCCGGCGCTCCGCGGCGCTTCGCTGGCCCTGCCACTGACCTGCCTGACCGTACTTCACCGTTACAGAACTGTTACGATTGGACTCATATCGAATCTCTCGCTACTGCCCGCTCATGGTCAGCACAACAGAAGACCAAAGTCTCAGGCGCTTTCGGTTCAATGTTTGCCGATTTCCTCAAAGGCGTAGCGTCTCGTTTTGGCGTGCACACCGAAACTCAAAGCGCATCGGAGGCTGGATTGTGGCATCGCGATCGTCTGCGCGACATCAGGAAGCTACCCTCGACCGGCGGCATACATCATTACGCGACAGGTGAAAGCCGAAACATTCTTTTTGTTCTCTTTGAGCCAATCGGCTTCGGGTGCTCACTGATTGATCAACGGCCGTTTTTCTCGCCTCCAGCAATCTTGGCTTGGCTCCAGACGAGCATCTTCCAAGCAAACAACCTTTCTGGAGTCAATATATGAGCCTCATGAACAAATTGGATGTACCTAACCATGCGGGCGCCCCGCGAATGCGCTACTCTGTGCTGACGATTGCCCCAGCGAGCGAATCGGACGCAACCGGTAACTCCTCGGCCGAGGACTACATTATGTTCGAAAAAGACGAACTGACGGAAGCGTCGGCTGTTCTGGTTGAAAAGTCAAAGACTCGTCTGACTTCTGCAAAGTAGTAAGGCGCCGCATTACTGGGTACTATCTTCTCCTTCGTTCAGGTACTTTCCTTCCGAAGAAACTCAGTCTTCCCGGGTAACCGATTTATGACGGCTGGATATCCATCGATTCTGCGAATCCGCACGGTGTAGACGTGAGCGAATTGTGATCAACGCGGCGGCAACCTGTTCCGTTGAACAAGGCCGTTGAACTCACAAGCGCGATCAGCTTGCGAGAGCTTGGCTGATGTTAGGAGACCCGTAGAAGCCCGATACGGCAGAACGCTGTTCGCTCGGTCACACAGACGATCTTGATCGCGACGCGGAAATCTCCGCCCCAAAACGCGGTCCTCTTCCCCTGACCAAGGTTAAGGACGAGCCGACTTGTGGCCACCGATTCGAAAGAGATGATTGACGGATCCATGACGTGACACTTGAAAGACACTGTTGCAGGGAAATTCCTCATCAAGACCAAGTGCGCTGTACTCGCATCGCTTGAGCTGGTCTCTCAAACTCTGTCGGTGTAAGCAGAGCTTGCCCGAAGAACAGAGCAGCGCAGCTCAATGGACTGCAACCTTGTCCAACACGACTGTGACGCTGACCGTCCCTTCGACGTCAACTCCGGACGCAATGTCGTACAGATAGATCCGCTCTTGGACGCGCCCGAGGACGGGGGTCCCGGAAAAGTCTCTGTGACGCACCAGATCGCCTTTGCACGGAAGAATGAAGTCGGTGACCGCTCCCTCTACTCCGGTTGATGCCGCTGGGGTCGGCTCATCCTGAAATTGGAACAACACAACGATGCGCACGGTTCCTCCTAAGCAGGGTCTACGTGCGCCCCTTTTCGATTTGGATGCCTCGCTCATGCAACATAGAAGGACAAAAGGCCCGTGCTCCGTTCCGTGCGCACGGGCAATCCTTTGTCAGCCATGCAGCACGATGGAAGGCTGGAGGAATGTCGAAGGATCGGCTCGGCACCCCGCCCAGCACAGTAATCCACGATCAACGTTGGATGGCGGAAGCGCGCGGCGGCGGGAGACCGGGAGGAGGCTTGCTCCCGAGGTCAGCCCTGATTATTCCTACGGAGAAGGCGACTTGCAGATAACTCAATTTCGATCGGTTCGCATGAAATGGTCCGTTTGCTCACACAAAGCAAGAACCAGGTTGCGAGTCATACGGTTCCACTGTCCGTCCAATGACTGATGACACTCGTCTCGTCTTTCGGAGGATTGCATGAACCGCTGGATATTCGCCCTGCTACTTGTCATTCCGCTTCCCGCCTGCGCTCAGACGAAGCCGGCGAGGGCGTGTCCGTTTGTTGGTTTTCAGGGCGATCCGAATAAGGAGCCCGATCTTGCTGAGGTGTCTACAAAAACGCCGGCGCTGACATGGATGGCGTGCGACTCGCCCAAGGGCTGTGTCCCGCTCAAGGTTGATCCTGGTTCACCGGTAGTCGTTTATGAGCGCCAAGGCGAGTGGACATGCGGTTAGGAGCGGACCGCCACGGAGCTGGACCTGCATGGTTCCGATCCACGGATTTGCGGCCGGTGAAGTTCAAGGCGAATCCTCCTATCGGAGCCTGGTACGGCGTATGGAGGGGCGGCGAGGACCGGGTCGTGATTTCACCAGGACCGACCGGGAAGGAGCTGCACTTGGCAGGGGGCGCGACTTGGCATGGCGCGAACGGCAACGAACACTTTGGAAGTACGAAGGGCGATGCGGTTCCCATGGGTAATCGGCTCCACTTTATCCAAGGGGGGTGCGTCATAGACCTGACGTTGGCGGGAAGATACATTCTTGCCAGTGATAACGAAGGTTGCGGCGGAATGAACGCCCGTTTTGGGGGGCTCTGGAAACGGGCGTCTGCGGCCCCCGGTCCGATAGCGAAGCCGTGATGGCCCGGAGGCCCACTTCCTCTCGGCAGATGCCAATCATGGAGCGGAATTATCAGTCCGCCGGCTGGCGGCGTTTCTATGAAATGTGCATTGGATGCGTAACGAGAAACGTGATTTTATCAGGCTCTTTCTGAAGCCTCGGCGTCCTCCGGTACACCTGCTTTGCAAGACTGCCTTTTCCTTGCTACTGGCCCGAGATAACCCAACTTCGACCGCTCTCTCTACCGCATTCTCGGTTAAGCCCTTCTTCACAGCTTTTCTGACCGCTTTTTCGACCTTCTTCGCGGCCTTCCTCTTTGCGATGCCATTCGCCATATTTCCTCGCAGTTATTTCTGCCGTTTGGCAGCCTTCTTCACAACTTTCTTTACCGTCTTCTTCACTGCTTTCTTAGCGGCCGGCTTCTTGGCTGCGACTGCTTTGGCAGGCTTCTTCACGGTTTCCTTTTTAGTCGCGGTCTTGGTAATGGGTTTCTTGACAACCTTGCTGGCGCGTGCCTTCTTTGCAGGCGCTTTCTTAGCAAGTCCCTTGACCGGTGTTTTCGGGGCAGGTGTTTTCTTCAAAACCGCCGTTACCGTCGTGACAGCTGCACCAACTGCCGTTTTGACAGAACTAGCCACATCTTCCGCCATCGCGATTCCGAAGCCAACCGCCTCACCCGCCTTTTCGACCACCGTTTTCTCAGCCATTCTCGAATCCCTCAGTTTCAGTGTTGACACGCAGCTACGAATTGTAGAGGTACATCGACGTGCTCCGAAATGTTTCGCTTAAGGTTCTTGGGTTTTCAGTGTCTGACAGCCTCCGCCGGCAATAATCAGTGACGAGAAGCGATTTTCGGTACCAATCCGTTGAGCGCATTAGCGATTTCGCTAATGCTTGATTCGTTCGAATTGGCGACCAGATCACCTGAACCAGCAACCGCGTCCGCTATGTGAAGGCACGTAGACGCTTGTCGGAACCGGCGCATCCAAGAAGGCTAAAGGCATGGCATCGCACGAGGCACTGAAAACGTTCTGCTCGGCAGCATTGATTCCGAATTGAAACATTGCAACGTGACGGAATCGTCGCGCACAAGGGCGCATTCGCACGCGAATTCGTCGAGCAGATGCGCGAAGATATGATGACGGCATTTTGGGACGCGATCCAGCATCCTGGAAGAGCAGTGAGCCGCGGCCCGCGGCGCTGGTATGTAGAAGTGCATCCGCAGGCGATCAGCGGCTTTACCGAAATGGTGACGCACCCGTGGTTCGTCGCCATGTGCGAGCGCGTACTCGGTCCGGAGTACAAGATCGTCGAGATCGGGTTCGACACGCCATTTCAGGGTGCCAAGGTGCAGCCCTGGCACCGGGACTTCCCGTCGCCGCCGGAGTCGTACATCGAACATCGCATCACTTCGCTCGCCTTCAACCTCACGGGCGTCGATGTGACGGAGGACATGGGGCCGTTTGAAATCGCTCCAGGCACGCAGTGGGACGATGGCCGCACGTGGAACCACGAGATGTTTCCTGACAAGGAGCTTTGGCCGCGCTTTGAGGAGCGAGGCGTGCGGAAGTTTCCGCAGATGGGCGACATCTCATGCCGGTCGGCGTTGACGGTGCATCGCGGAACGCCACACGCATCCCCGATCGCGCGCCCGGTGCTCGTCATAGGCGTCGACGCACCCGGAGCCGGCCACGACAAGCTGCACGACCTGATGGTGACGCAGGATTTCTACTCCAGCCTGCCGATCGCAGGTGCGCGAACACCTCATCTGTCGCGTCGTTGAGAAACTTGTTCCCGATCACGCAGAAGCACGACGTAAGGGCTCAGTCGCTCAGTCGGCGAGTTTGGCCCTGCAGGCACGATGCGTCCTCTCCAGAATCATCTGAGGCTTGACCTGCCACGAAGCAATCGGCGGCCTCGTGCGCAATGGCGCGCGCTTCTCGTTCAAGTACGGCGGCCCCGTGACTTGACCGGCTCCTCACGGGATGAGAAGTCCAATGCGTCGTAATCGACGATGCCGGGCATTTAGCGGGATGAGGGTCCGGGTGCGACTTGAAGTCGTTTGAATGATTGTTCAACACGGAAGGAGTGAGCTGAACCTGCGGTTCCGTCCGCAGTAGCCTATCGGCATCGGCGTAGCTGGTAACGGCTGGGTCGAAAGCTGCCGAGACAACGAGCCCTCTGTCGTTTCGACAGAGGAGAACCCCGCGAGGGGTTCTCTCCACTGCCAGCGTCAAGGCGGTGGGAGGGCCAGGCTGAATGATATGTCCAACAAAAGTGAACTGCCGTAGGCACCGTAACTCCGAAGAGCCAAAGACGCTGACAGGCTCTAGCCAAAAGGCACGCAGCCGGTTGCTCCACCCGAAGGTATGGAGCACACGGACATAAAGGCTGCCGGTGTAAAGGCGGGGACTACGTCATTCGTGTCATTCAAACGGAACAAGGTAAGCCCGATGTCTCGCCCTCTTCGGGGCAGGCGTTGCCGCAAGGCACGCTGTTGGGGCAGCGGGTAAAGGATGCTGGAGAAAGCGAATGCCGCTCTGTAATGGAGCGGATAGGAGTTGGAACATCACTCCGCTGCGAAAGCAGGCAGACTTCCAGTTGGTCGTGGTTGACGAGAGAACTTACAGAATCTTCGCAGGAGGAAATCGCAAATGAACGTGGAGCAATCCATGTGTGCAGCCTCCGGCCCTGCGACGCAATGGGAACAGATCGACTGGTCTCAATGCGAGCAGAAGGTCAGGAGACTGCAAGCGCGTATCGTCAAGGCAACACAGGAAGGCCGTCACGGCAAGGTGAAAGCCTTGCAATGGCTGCTGACCCACTCGTTCTACGGTCGAGCGTTGGCCGTGAAGCGAGTGACGCACAATCAGGGCAAGAACACGCCGGGAGTGGACGGAGCAATCTGGAGCACTCCGGCGTCCAGATACAAGGCCATCGACACACTGCGACGGCGCGGGTATCAGCCGCAACCGCTGCGGCGTGTCTATATCCCGAAGGCCAATGGGAAGCTGAGACCGCTGGGAATCCCCACGATGAAGGATCGCGCGATGCAGGCGCTTTACCTGCTGGCGCTGCTCCCAGTCGCGGAGACAACTGCCGATCCCAACTCCTATGGTTTTCGACCGGAACGCTCGACCGCCGATGCCATCGAGCAGTGCTTCATGTGTGCTGGCTCGCAAGAACAGCGCCCAGTGGGTGCTTGAGGGCGACATCCGTGGCTGCTTCGACAACATCAGCCACGCATGGATGCTCGACCACATCCCCACGGACAAAGAGGTGCTGCAGAAATGGCTGAAGGCGGGCTTCATGGAAAATCGAACGCTGTTTCCTACGGAGGCAGGTACACCACAGGGCGGGATCATCTCGCCCACGCTGGCGAACCTGACACTGGATGGGTTGGAGCGGCTTCTCAAGGAGACCTTCCGCAGACGGAAGATCCGATGGGAAGATGCACAACCCGAAGGTGAACTTCGTGCGTTATGCCGATGACTTCATCATCACCGGCTGCTCGAAAGAGCTGCTGGAAAATGAAGTCAAGCCACTGGTCGAGCGGTTCATGCTCGAACGGGGCTTGCAGCTCTCACCTGAGAAAACCTGCATCACGCATATCGAACAGGGCTTCGACTTCCTTGGGCAGAACCTGCGCAAGTATGGCGGCAAGCTCCTGATCACACCCTCCAAGAAGAACATGCACGCCTTCCTGGAAAAGGTGCGTGGTGAGATTCGCTCGAATCGACGCCACGAAACAGGAGAATTTGATCAGGCTGCTCAACCCGGTCATCCGTGGTTGGGCGAACTATCACCGTCACATCGAAGCGGGTTCGGCGTTCGGAAAGTGGGGATGGTCCTCTGGCACTCGCTCTGGCGATGGGCGAAGCGCCGGCATCCGAACAAGTCCGCTGCCTGGATCGTAGATCGATACTGGCATCGGCTTGGAACGAGTACATGGTGCTTCGCCGTAATGGCTGGTTCGAACGCGCAGCGTGGTCGCGCTCGGATGTGGCTTCGTCTGGTAGATCCCAGACCGAGATCCCCATCGGCGCTACATCAAGGTGAAGTCGAACGCTAATCCGTTCGACCCACACTGGCGCGGCTACTTCGAGTCTCGAAAGAGGTTCAGGTAAGCCCGTCACGATCGCTAATCGTCTGTGCGTTGTGTTCACCGGCTCTGCTCACGCGGGGCTTACACACGGCTTGAGCCGGATGATGGGAAACCATCAAGTCCGGTTCTTAGGGGAGGGAGCGGCAGCAATGCCGCTTCCTTACCCGACGAGAAACCGAAGGGGTGTCTCCCGGCGCGATTTGTGGCCCAGAGCACAAAACGGCCCCGGACGAATCCGGGGCCGGAGTGAAGTTTGGATACTAGGCGGCTTTCTTTCTTGCCGTCGCCTTCTTTGCAGAAGCCTGCTCCGCTGCGGACTTAGCTTTGCTGGAAGTGTCGGTCTTCGTTTTGACAGCCTTGGGCTTCTTGGGCGCGAACACCTGCTCGGCTTCGGTCAGCAAGTCGGGCTGGCTTTCGTGCGGGATGCCGATGTGGTCAGAGAGGACAAGACGCAGAGCGAGGCCGGTTAGCTTCTCGTCGGCTGTGCTGTCCAAAGCGGCCAACACGATTTCCTCGTCGGACTGTTGCGAGTTCTCATCGCCATTGGCGAAGTGATTCGCAACCTCCTCAAGGAAGCTGTAGTCCAGGTGGACGAGCAAGCGCAGGAACATGCGCATCTGCGCTGCATTGAACGATGCGGGGGCATGCTCGATGATGCGCTCGAAGGTGGCAACCCGCGCCTTGCGCTGTTTTTCGCGGCGGGCTTGCTCGGCTTCGTACTCCTTCTGCTGACGTTCGTACTCGGCCTTGCGCTCCTCTTCCCTTCTCCGCTGTTCGGCTTCGTACTCGGCCATGCGCTGCTCGTGTTCGGCTGTCCGCTGCGCGGCCTCTTCCTCCGTCTCCTGTTCGGGCGCGGGTGCCATGGTTGGCGGCGGTGCAGTTGGTTCGCGATGTTGGTGATTGGTGTGTACCGGGCATTCATCGTCAAGGCAGACCGTCACCGTACGTCCGACATGTTTTCCGAACACGATGATGGCGGGTTTGGCGCTAGGGCACGGCGGCTCCGCGTCGGGATTGTCGGGCTCCGCGAGTTCGCGGTACTGATGCTTCTGTAGCGCACCGGGACGCTGCTCCCTGGGAGCTCGCCACGCCGTTTCGATGGTGACAAGCTCAGGCCGCGCGGCAATCTCGCGGTCGATGTGGGCTGTCACCTTGGCTTGGAAGCAAGGCGCGTCGAGGCACTGGTCGCCCTGCACGTCCGCAAACAGGCTGGTATTGAATCCGCTGCGGCGTGGGCAGGTGACGCAGGCTCCGGCTTCGGGTTTGAGGGTAGTGTCCTCGCGGTCAAACGGAGCCTCGGCAAGATTCAGGTAGAGGTTGGCCTGAATCCATGCGCTCAGGTGCTTGGCCGGAAGCAGGTGCGCTTCCTTATCCTGCCAGTCCTTGCGCCAGCAGTTCTCGAACGCCTCGGCCTGATGCTCCTGCGGCAAACGCGCAATCAGGTTGGCGTGGCTGGTGGTAATGCGCTCCTCGACAAACGCCTTGGCTACGTCGGGGATAAGCTGCAACAGCGAAAGACGCGCGTAGATATGCGATGCGCTCTTGCCCGATTTGGCGACAAGCGCAGGCACGTCATAGCCGGGCAGGTCTAAGAGGCGTTGGAAGCCTTGCGCCTCTTCGTAGGGGTGAACGTCCACACGCTGCGAGTTCTCGACAAGCTGCCATTCCATCGCCTGGGCATCGTCCAGTTCGACGATACGGGCGGGAACGGAAAACAGTTCGGCAAGTTGCGCGGCGCGGAAACGCCTTGCGCCCGCGATGATCTCGAAACCATCCGAGTTCGGGCGAACGGTGATGGGTTGAATCAGGCCATGCTGCCGGATGGACTCGGCAAGCTCCTCCAGCTTGGACTGCTCGAAGGTCTGGCGGGGGTTGGTGGTGGACTCGTGAATCTGGTCAATGGCGATGTACTCTCCTCGCTTGGGTGTATGCATGACGCCCTCTACATCGATTGCCCGGTGAGAGAGCCAATCCAACCAGCACCCCAGCCGAGAACGCCGGCGCCAAACAGTGCACCGAACAGTCCCGGAATGGCGTCCTGAAAACGCCCGGTCATCATCCGGATTCCGGCGAAGATCAGACCGCCGAGGCAGATGACCGCGCCTGCGTACATGGCGAAGGTTTTGAACGTTCCCATGAGCGTCTGCGCCCCGGAGAAGTCCATCGTCCCCTGGGCGTGGGCAGCAGCGGACAATGACAGCGCCACAAGTGCGGGAGCCATCATCCGCAGCAGGCGAGAAACCTTCTGCCGGAAACTACGAATCTGAAGACGGAGTGGCGAAGATTGGCGAACCGTGGAACGGTCTTCTTCGACGGTGTTGGCGGGAAGAACTGTACGGCTTGGGTGAAGCATCGGCACCTCCAACGACTGGTTCAGTCGTGATGTGCCCCGAAATTAAGTGCTCTGGTTGGCTCCCGTCCAATGAGTTCCGAGATCAGCGTGATGAGCCGTATGCATGACGCCGACTTCTAGCGAAGGAATCGCTGATCGAATGGATGGCTATAGCGTGCAGTAATCCGCAGGTTTTTCATCTCTGGATGCACGGGATTAATCAGGTAGTTGCGGCGTTCGGGAACGAGAACGCTCGGCACTTCCAAAAGAAGGCTTCTCGCGGACTGTAGCCACTCATCGCCTGCGTTTCGCGTCCGGGCCAAATCGTCTCTCCATTCGGCCCCGAGCTTAGCGATGTTGACCTGTTCGATTGAGACCTGTTCCGAAGACTCAATCTTGAGAACCTGAAAGGTCTCCGGACGGTCTTCACTATCGATTTCGATGTGAACAAGGGTCTCCAGAAGAGCGGTCGAAGGGTCTTCGCTGCAGTACACGACCGGATGACCTTTGGTGTGCCATCTTCCCGACACATACAGCCCGCCAGTTCCCTCCAGGGAGGCGTAGTTGCTAACACGCCAGAGGGTGATGCCTTCCTTCATGCGAAGATGCCGTAATCCAGTTGGAGAAGCATCTCCTCGACCAGGCGCGCCCCGGCCTCGGTGCGGAGGACTTCCATGGGCGTGCGTCCTTCAAACCGTTCCTTGGGCTTACGCAGCCAACGACCGGCCTTAGCATCGTCACCAAAGATCTCTTCCGCCAGTGAGGTGATCCGCGCGATCCGAACGGCGCGATCCGATTCGTCGTGGGTCAAAGGTTCGCTCTTCGAGCGGCGATGGACCAGCGTGCGCCGTGGGACAACGTACTTGTAAATCTCGTCGTCGCTCAGGCCATGGGAGGTCAGCGATTCCACGGAACTGAGGGGCAGCCGCTGCTCAACCAGATGAGCGAGATCCTGGTCGGATTGCAGGCCCTTTGTCCCGAGTTTGCGCTGGATGCGACGATAAAACACGGCCGGCTCGCGCCGCCGAGGAGCCACAGACTCAGGCGAATCGACTGGAACAGCAGCTTTGGGCATCACGACCTCCGCGCAATCTGCTCACATTATAGCGGCATTTGCCACGGCTTTGCAGCCGGGAAAGCAGATCCTGGAGGCACTTGGTTTCCCATGTACGATACGCGTACGATAACGCCTGTAAGCGCCACGTTCGCCATGCACTTGCGGCTCACATTGAATTTGCGAATTTGGGGGAGGCGGCGGAACGCGAAAAAAGGAACCCAATGTGCCGTGTACGATACGTGTACGATCGACCCGGCAGAGCAGCATTTTGAGCACTTCGTTCCCTTTTTAGAATGTGCAACTTACAGATTCCAAAGGCTGTGGAAAAGAACGACTCCCGCCGCCTCCACCATAATTAACTCTTTTCAGCATGTCATAAAGAAACTCCAACCCGTGTGACAGTCGCTTAGTCACCTTGACCTGGAGCGAGTCATACCAGCTTTTGCCGTCTGGCGAGTACTCGCTGTAAATTGTCCCGTACTGCGGATACAGTCGCAATGCCTGGGCGAGTCTTTGGCCAGTCGGGAAACCTGGATAGGGCAGAGGTACGCGGGATTTGCGAGGATCGCTAGTTGCCATGAAAGCCGCGTAGGTGCCGTCGAGCAGATTCGCATCGGCGAGAACTCGGGGATTCGAAGCCAAACGAGGCCAGCCGGTCGTAGGACAGCGCATTGAGCTGCAGCAGTCCGAGATTGCCCTGATCGCCCGAAATGAGCCACGAAGCCCGGTTGCCTACGTACGCGATCTCTAGCGAGGTGTCACGTCCAAACTGATGCTGTACGCCAAACGTGAGATTGAAAATTCGCGGCGGCCTTCCACCGTTCGAGCTGAAGTATGGCGAGGCAGAGCCGTTGATCGCCGTGCAGCAGCCAAACCCAGGATCGTGCGCAGCGTTGGTGATAGCTGACGCGGAATACTGAAGCCCTTGGCTGAGTGTCGTGTTGGCTGTTCCGAAACTGGGCGAAGAGAAGTTGAGCGTGTTGAAGCCTACCGAGACCACGGCGAAGTTGCTGCCGGCATAGTCGAACGGCGCCGCTTGACCATACGTTACCCCCACGCCTCCACGAAACACCGCTCGATCGTCCGGCGAATAGGCCACGCCCAACCGGGGGCCGATCGCATACGGATAGGAGGGCATGAAATTGCAATGGCACTCCCCGCTTCCGAATCCCTCGAATGTGAGCGCTCCAGGCAGCCCGCCTGCGTTTGGATTTGGCGTGGTCGGCGAAAATCCGCTGGTCCGGTAGCCATGTTCGTGTTCGTCTGCGTAGAGTCCCAACGAATGCCCTAATCGGTCGTCAGATTGCGGCGTGCCTTCCACGTGTCCTGCGCAAACATCGACCACCCAGGGCGGTGATACTGATTCACGACCGCATTGCCCAGTTGCCCATTGTCCACCTGCCCCAGGAAGAAGCTGGCGTACGGAAAACCGACAGTACCCGCCGCCGCGCCCGTTCCAAACGTTGAACTTCCCTTGTAAGGAAGCGAAGTTTCGGAGGAGGAGAACCCGTACGAGCCTGCGACCAGCGCCGAGCTCTTCACAATCCACATGTCGTTCTTGTATTCGGCGCCCGCCTTGTACGTGTGGTTCGTGCGGGTGTAGGTCGCACTCGCGATCGCCGTCGCCTTATCCATCCAGTAGAGGTTGCGCTGCGTTGGCCCAAGTCCATTGCCATTGCCGTTCACGATGCCGCCAAAGCCGGAGTTCAGGCCGCCAAGGCGCGGAAAGCCCAGGTCTACTCCACCGGGCAAGCCGAGGTTTGCCTTAGCGTCATAGCTGGTCACCTGCACAGGAGAGCTATCTTCATTCGGCCATCGGGTATAGGCTGCACCGGCATGCACAAGCAGATTGGGCGTGACAGTGTAGTCGCGATTGAGGCGATAGGTGTCAACGGTCGCGGTGGTTGGGCGCTGGGCGCTCAGCGGCAGGGGGAGCCCGTCATTGGAGTTCAGTACGAAGGACGTCATGCGGGAGAAGTAGAAGGAGGCCTTCAACTGTTGCGAGATCACCTGGTCGATCTTGAATGCGGGTATGTCGTTGGATACCGGGTTGATCAGCGTTGGGCTGTAGTTGTTCAGAGTACCGGCCGAAGTGGCATGCGGGATCAGGGCCTGAATTTTGGCCGCCACAGGATCCAGACGTTCGATCGGGATCTTGTTTCCCGGAAATGGATCGGTAACTACTTGTCCATCTCAGCCCTTGGATGGTTGTTGTCCTCGCGATCATCCAGATTCGCGCTCGTGGAGTCCTGCCCATCCACGGTGATCTTGAAAGATGAACTTGGCAAGCCATTCACGCGGATGCTATTTCCCGTGGTGCCGGCTTCGACACCAGGGGCCAGCTTCGCGAACAGCAGAGGATCCCGCACCGACCCGGCCAACGCCAAATGGAAGCGGAAGTTCATTCAGCTGGTTGCGGGACACCGTCGTGCTCTGCTCTGCATTGTCAGTTTTCAACAGAGTCGCATCGGTAATGAGGATCTCGGCCATGAGCGTCTGCGCCCCCGAGAAGTCCATCAACAGGCAACGCTCTACCGGATCATTGTGCCGGACCGTACGTTCGGTAGCCCGCGATCTCGGAGCCGAGCGAAGTGCCGCTGAGCCTGGAGGTCTTCAGCAGCAGCTCGAAATAGGGCAGCTTGGAGACATGAAATGTCTTCTCCAGCCTGGAAAGTTGCTCTTCAGATGTCATGAAGTCTGCAGCAGCGGCGGTGGCGTCCGAGTCTGTTCCAGCGAGGATGACCACACTTCCAGACCGCGATTCATTCGGAAGAAACGCGGCGACGCTGTAGCCGATCAGCGCGTTGCGGCTCATGGAGACAGTGTAGATCGACTGCTCCCCCCGACGAGGATGACGATTCGTGACGAACGCCTGGGAGTGAGCGGTGTCGTAGTCCACCGTGAAGTTCATGTTGCCTTCGAAAAGGTTCACCCACGGATTCGACTTTTTGCCGCCAATGAACACAGCATTATTCCGCCGCATATCATCCGCCGGATAAAAGCGTGAAACCGTCAGCCGAAAATTCGGTGCGAGTCCCGGCAGAAGCAGAATCTGCTGTGCGGCGTTGATTGACCCAAGTGTCACGAGGTTGTGATTGAGCAGCTCGCGGACGTCCGCCTTCCGCTCGTCGCTTATCGGCGCCGAGGCGAGTCCGGTGATGTAGCTGCGATCCAGATATTCGCCGAGTAGCACCGGCCGTTTGAGAATGTCCTCCATCATGCTGATCGATTCGTCTGGCAGCACCAGATCGGTCTGGCCTCTGTGGGTGAAGTCCGTCCAGAACGCCATGACTGTCGGTTGCTTCCGGACGTCAGGCCTACTCGCGATCAGCGCGATCAGAAGCCCGGCACAAGCGACGGCGAGTACGAGGGTCGAGAATATCCAGACCGAAGGTAGACGCTGTACAGATGCTTTCTCTGGGACCGCTGCAGCCGTCGGCGTGACAGAATGCGAAAACTGGACGTGATCGCCCGACAGCAGCGCGGGTGCTGGATTTGACGGCGTCGCCGCTGTCCTCCAGGAGAAGACGGGCATATAACTTCCGCGCGGGATCGCCAACGTCAACACCTCGTCGGCGCCTTCGGTTGCGAAGTACAGCTCGACTCGTTTGCGGAGTTCGGTGGCGTTTACCCGGACGATGTTGTCCTGGCTGCGGTCGTAATCTGGCGAGCGGCCGAAAACCTTTACCCCGATCTCCTGCTCGTGCACCTCGGCGCTCGGATTACGGATCTCCTGGCGGGATACGTACAGGAGGAAGTCCCGCAATCGCGCAGATCGGCGGAACTGGGAGCTCGTGGCGATGCGCTGCACCAGCGCAAGTTTCTCCGCGTCCGTTGGCGATTGGCGGACGGTCTCTTCCGCCGCGAGTTCCAGGTCCAGACTCATCCAGATTGAGCTGCTTTGCCGGGGAGCAGTCTACCACGCGCTCAGAAAAGCAGGTGTCCGGGTGCCCAACGAGTTCGCGTGCCCTTTTGCCGCGCGGTCTCGCCGAACTCATTGATAGCACGGCTACTTGAGCAACTTCTAACGGTTAAGTCCTCACCGCTACTTTCCGGTGAATTAACTTGTGCACCCGGCACAGAGGAAATGAACATGACTCGATTCCCGAACGAGTCACACGGACGCACCTTTGGAGGCTGCATGAAGGCGTTTCACCTGGCAAAGACCGAAAGACTTCTCCTCACGGTCCTGACTCTCACTCTCTGCTTGGCGCCGTCCTACGCTCAGCAATACCTTGGCGCTATCAGCGGCGAGGTGCAGGATGCGACTAATGCGAAGATCGCCGGGCGCGGTCATCACCATCCAGGAGAACTCCACGCACTTCAAAACTACCGTCCGGAGCAACGGCGCAGGTGCGTACACCGTTCCCGGTCTCAACCCCGGAACCTACACGGTGAGCGCCGCCTCCAAGGGGTTCAAGACCGCGAGCCAGTCGAACGTCACGCTTACTGTCGGTCAGTTGCAGCAGGTCAACTTCAATCTCTCGCTCGGCGAAGCCACTGAAACCGTCGAGGTCACCGGCTCCAACAGCCTGCTCGATACCGGCTCCGCCCAGATCGCCACCACCCTGAGTCAGCAGGAGGTCACCGACCTGCCCAACGAAGGCCGCGACCCCTACGTACAAGCCACACTCGCCGTCGGCGTCACGAACAACGGCTCTGGTGGATACTTCCAGGGCCACTCCAGCCAGTTCACCAATCCCTTCAGCGGCGTCGCCGTCCAAATCGCCTCCGATGGCATCGCCGGCCACAATCGCCTCACGCTCGACGGCATCCCCAATGACCCGCCGGAGCGTCTCTCCGGAGCCACCTACGCCGGCTTCACGCCATCGCCCGAAGCGGTGCAGGAGACAAAAGTCAGCACGTCCATCTTCGACGCGCAGATAGGCCACGGGGACGGCACCGTGACTAACGTCGCCGTCCGCAACGGCACAAACCGGTTTCATGGCTCGGCCTACTACATCTTCCAGAACACGTATCTCAACGCGAACCTCTATCAGAATGTGCCCAACCAGAACCTCTGCTATCCGGGCACCTCAGCCTGCACCAACAAAATCACACCCACGCGGCGCGGCAACGACCAGCTCAGCCAAACGGGTTTCGTCGTTGACGGTCCCGTCTGGATCCCGAAAATCTATAACGGCCGCGATCGCACGTTCTTCATGTTCTCGTATGAACGCTATCACTCGCACGTATCGAACGCCTTCACAGGTCTGATGCCGGATGACAAGGAGCGCGCCGGCGACTTCAGCGAACTCTGCAGCACGTTCGATTCGAACGGGTTCTGCACCTCAGGCCGCCAGATCTACGATCCGCTCTCTCCAATCGTGAACGGCGTTCGCACCGAGTACTTCCCGTACAACAACATCGCCGGGCCGAACAACGTCGGCATCACGCGCGGCCTCAATCCGGCCGGCGTCGCGCTGATCAGCTATTACCCCAGGGTTGGCAGCAACTTCAGCACCGTGCAGAACTACATCTCCACCGACACATCGTTCCCCAACAACTATCCCTCGATGATCGGGCGCCTCGATCAGTCCTTCGGGCAGAAGAACAAGATGAACATCATCCTCTTCCGGTCCTCTCTGACGCAGAGCACTCCACTTGAGGGCTATCCAAAAGGGATCGGACCTCCGGGAACCAATGAAGGCGGCTACACCGTCTATCGCAATACCCGCGGCGGTAGCCTCGACGACGTCCAGACCATCAACTCCAGCACTGTGCTCGACTCCCGTCTAGGCGTCGTGTGGCATCCATTTGGACTCAGGAATCCGTTCGACCAGGGTTTCGATCTCTCGACCCTCAACATATCCAGCTCGGGGCTTCCCTACACCAGCTTCCCTGGTATCTCCTACAATCCCGACGGTTCCACCATTGCCGCCGGCGTAAGTGGAGCTCAGAACGGCAATGGTGTCGGCAACAGCAGTCAAGTGAGCACAAGTCTTGTGGGTTCACTCGATGAAATCCTCACCAAGGTCTGGGGACGTCACTCTGTTCGTTTCGGCTTCGAAGGCAACATGCTGAATTACAACGTGCAGACGGCCGAGAGCGGCTTCAGCGGGCTCGTGATCGATCGCACGTTCACGCAGATGACGCCCACCTCCGGTGACGCGACCTCGGGAAACGCGTTCGCCTCGCTGCTGCTCGGGTACCCGAACGCAATCCAGTACACCACCAACCCGTCCTACGCTTTGCACCAGAACTATCTCGCCCCCTTCGTGCAGGACGACTGGCGCGTGACCAATCGCCTCACCTTGAACCTCGGCGTTCGCTGGGACTACGAGTCGCCGCTCACGGATCGCTACAACCGCTTCGTCAACAATTTCTGCACAGACCTGCGCGCAGCCGCTCCCGTCGCTCGCCGCTCTGGGTTACACGGGCGGGCTCCAGTACGCGACCTCCGGTAACCGCTTCGCGTATCCGCGTGACCTCAACAACTTTCAGCCGCGCATCGGCGGCGCCTTCCAGGTCACATCCACAACGGTTCTGCGTGCCGGCTACGGCGTGATCTACTTCAACACCATCGAGTCACCCATCGGCACGGGCTTTTCCGCCACAACCGGCAACACCTCCACGGGCAGTGGCGGCTCGAACGAAACCTCCACATTTCAGCCTGCAACCTCGCTCAGCAATCCATTCCCGAGCGGCATCGTGCTGCCCACCGGCAACACGCTCGGACTGGCCACCGCGGTAGGCACGAACATTAGCTTCGTTGATCCGCACCACGTCCAACCAAAGGCGCAGCAGATTGCCGTCAATCTTCAACAGGCGTTCCCCGGCAACTTCCAGCTCCAGATCGGCTATGTTAATTTCCGCCCGTCGGAGCTTGAGGTAAACCAGAACATCAACGTTCTGCCGCAGCAGTACTACAGCACCTCTACCGATCCAGCCACCAACCTTGCCAATCAGACCTTCCTGAACACCGCCGTTCCCAATCCAATGGCTGGCAAACTCCCGGCCGGATCGCTGAGCAGCCTCACCGGCACGACGATCGCCCGCAACCTCTTGCTCGTTCCTTTCCCCGAGTTCGGCAGCGTCTCTGACAACTACCAGTCCATCGGCCATCAGCGCTACGACGCTCTCCAAATCCAGGTCAGCCATCCCATGCGGCATCATGTTTCGTTCCAGGGCAGCTTCACCTGGAACAAGCTCATCGACTGGACCGGCTTTGGTTACGGCAACACGAGTAGCGACCGAAACTTTGGGCTTGGCTCCCCGCTCGTCAAGCAGGTCGACCCCGGCCCTTCACTCATCGCCAACGTCTTCGGCACCGTTGAGCTTCCCTCCTTCGCCTCACGCAGCTACTACACACGACTCGCGCTCGGCGGCTGGAAGCTCAACAGCGTCATGCGCGCGCAGAACGGTAGCCTCATCAACGCACCCGGCAGCGTCTATCAGATCGGCGATCCCCTCGCCCAGGCGCCGCGCACCTTCCAGCGAATGTTCAACACCTGCTATGAAGATGTGACTGGAAAGACGGTCAACACCTCTGCGTCCGTGCAGGCCTGCGATGCAACGTCCAGCAACCCCGCTTACCGTCAGCGTTACCAGTACACCGTAGGCAATAACCCCTACTACATCAACGAGCGCCAGCGAATCTTCCCGCTCGTCGACGCCTCCCTCTTCAAGCAGTTCATCCTTCGTGAAGGTGTCA
Organism: uncultured Acidobacteriaceae bacterium; assembly: GCA_963762465.1. Lineage (GTDB taxonomy): Bacteria > Acidobacteriota > Terriglobia > Terriglobales > Acidobacteriaceae > Granulicella. Next base: position 49,007 of record CAVXKS010000008.1, read on the forward strand.
GCTTCGAAATTCGCGGTGAGTTCTTCAACATCGGAAACCGTCCTAACTTCGGCGGCCCCGGAACCGGACTCAACAGCTCCACCTATGGAGTTGTAATCCTGAATCAGGTGAACGACGCCCGAACGGGCCAGCTCACCGCGCGTATCAACTTCTAGTTCTCCTCAAGGAACGTATGCCTCGGCCCCGTCGTTTGTCTTGAACTTGTCAAGCGCCTGGCTTGCGAGCTTCTTTGGAATACCCCTGCCAGCGTGCGAGGTGGCTCTTGTCTGCGTATCGGCCTCACGGCAAAACGATGTTCAACAGGCCCTCTGTCGAGGCAACGTTGGGTCGCAACAGGAGGAAACGCATCGCGATGGACGGTCGCAGGTCTGTGGGTCTAATTCAACTCGTCGCAGCCTTGATCTTGCTGGGCTGTACGCCGTTGCTGGCCTGCGCTCAGAAATCGCCGGATGCGGGTTCGATCGCTGCTCTCAAGGCTGGTTTTGAGTCCCCTCCGCCGCAGGCGCGCCTGCGCTGCTACTGGTGGTGGTTGAACGGTCACACAGACAAACCGACGATCACGCACGATCTGGAGGAGATGGCCGCCAAAGGAATCAGTGGAGCCCTGCTGGTCGACGCCGACGGCGCCAGCCAGGAGGGCAACGCGACCGTTCCCAATGGGCCTACCTTCGGCAGCCGCGCATGGATAGATCTGTACACGCACGCGCTGCGCGAAGCCGACCACCTCGGCATCGAGATCACACTGAACATCACGAGCGGATGGAACCTCGGCGGGCCGGACGTCACGCCCGAGCAGGCGTCAAAGCTACTCACCTGGACACGCACCCAAGTGCACGGCGGCGCGCCCGTGAGCGTCCGGCTTCCGCAGCCGGCTATGCAGAACGGCTTCTACCGGCAGATCGCCGTCCTCGCATACCCTCTGCACCAGGGCACGCGATTGACGCCCCTTCCAGGTTTGCCCGAGCGGTCGGCTGCCGTTGAGACAGGCTTCAGCATGCCGGAGTCAAACTGGATGCTGACGCCCAATGGTCATCCGCATCGCGGCGGTGGCCTGAACAAGCCAACCATCAACGACCTGAAACAACATGCCCGTCAAGCGATTCCATCCGCCACACCCGCTCCGCAAACCGACGACGCCGCACTCAGCGAAGTGCGCGACATCAGCCAATCTGTTTCGACCGACGGCCAGCTCACGTGGAATGCGCCTCCCGGGGAATGGGAGGTGCTTCGCATCGGCTACACCGACTCCGATGCGCGCGTGTCCACCTCGAGCGGAGCCTGGCAGGGCCTCGCGATCGATTACCTTAGCCGTGATGCCTTCAACACATACTGGGACCACACAGTCGAGCCGCTCCTGCAAGCCGCCAAACCGTTTCACAGCCTGAAGTACCTCGCAACCGACAGTTGGGAGCTGGGGGGGACGAACTGGACGGATGGCTTCGCTGCAGAGTTCAGCAGCCGGCGCGGCTACGATCCGCTTCCCTGGCTCCCGGTGGTCGCAGGCCGCATCATCGACAGTCGCGATGCAAGCGCTCGCTTTCTCACCGATCTACGCCGCACCGTCGGCGACCTCATCACCGAGAACCACTACTGCGTGTTCCAGCAGCGCGCGGCAGCACACGGTCTCGGCATGCAGGCGGAGAGCGGAGGGCCGCACGGTGCACCACTCGATGCCCTCGACAGCTTTCGCTGCTCACCCATGCCGCAGACCGAGTTTTGGGCCGTCAACCCGCACCGTTTGAACGACTCGCAACGATTCTTTGTGAAAGAAGCCGCGAGCGCAGCCAACATCTACGGCCAGCCGCTCGCACTCGCCGAAGGTGAAACGTCCGTCGGACCCCAGTGGTCCGAGAGCCCGGCAAGCGACCTGAAGCAAACCTTCGATATGGCCGTCACTGAAGGCCTGAACCGGGTCGTGTGGCACGAATTCACATCGAGTCCCGCATCTGAAGGTCTGCCCGGACAGGAGTACTTCGCCGGAACGCATCTGAACCCGAACGTCACATGGTGGCCTCAATCCGCTGCATTCTTCGCGTATTTGAACCGCGTGCAGTTCATGATGCAGCAGGGCAAACCCGTCGATGATCTGTTGTACTTCTATGGCGACAACGTTCCGGCGTTTGCTCGATTCAAGGCAAGTGATCCCGCCAGGGTGCTCCCGGGCTTTGACTACGATGTCACGGGCGAAGATGCGCTCTTGAATCGTCTGCGGATCACGAAGGATGGCATGCTCGAAAGCGCCTCTGGCGTCCGCTGGCGAGCCCTGATGCTTCCCGTAGAGCGAAGGCTCTCTTTGCAGGCACTTGACTTCGTACAGCGCTTCCTAAACGCCGGCGGCACAGTGATCGGCCTTCCTCCCACCAGTCCTTCAGGCCTCGTGTCATCCGGCACGCAAGCAAAGTGGCAGCAGGTGGAGAATGACATATGGGGCAGTTCCTGTCCCGAAGGTACGCACAAGCGCTACGGCGCCGGGCATCTCTTCTGCACAGCATCGGCCAGACACGCGCTGCTCGATAGGAACTTGCAGCCCGATGTTGATGTATCCCCTGGCCTGCCCGCCGGCACGGTGGCTCACTCCGATGCCAGCTTCGACTACATTCATCGCAGGTCCGGAGACCTCGACATCTATTTTCTGCGCAACGGTTCGCCACACGTCTCCACACGCGACGTGGTCTTTCGCGTGCAGAATCGTAACGTGGAACTCTGGGATGCGGTGACCGGCGAGATCATGCAAGCTCATGCAACGCAGCTCGGAGACGGCCGTACGCGACTCAACATAACGCTTCCGCCGTATGGCTCTATCTTTGTTGTCTTCGCGCCTGATCGCTCAGCCGGTGCATCACCCCAGGGGAATATTCGTCAGGTTCTCCCGCTTGCTGCGACAAGATGGCAGATCGGGTTTCAGCCGGGCCGCGGCGCTCCCACGAAGCCGGTCATTACAACTGAGCTGAAGAGCTGGACTGAATGGCCGCAGCCGGGTGTGCGCTACTTCTCGGGGACGGCGACGTATCACGCAACCATCCCCGCTCCGGCTTTCCACGCCGGCGAGCAAGTTCTCCTGCGCTTCACTGATATACGCGAGATTGCGCACGTCCGGATCAACGGAAAGGATGCAGGCACAGTCTGGGCACATCCGTTCGAAATCCGCGTCGATTCGTGGCTTCATACGGGCTCAAATCACCTGGAGATCGACGTTACAAACCTCTGGCCCAACCGCATCATCGGAGATCTGCAACCCGGCGTGGAGCAGCGAATCACACACACCAACATCAGAAGCTATCACCGTGACTCGCCGCTACTGCCCTCGGGACTGATCGGCCCCGTGTCCTGGGTCATCGTCGACAGTGGCACAAGTTCAGCAAAGGAGTAGGGGTACATCGGCCGCACCGCAGCGCAAGGTTACCCTTCCGCTGCCTCGTGGCGATTGAACTGCCTTCCGATGGACTTCGGGCCAACGAGATTTGCTGTCCGAACGTCCTCTCGACATGACCCTCTCGCGAAAAATCTTCAAACCTCGTGCCTATGTTACACATCACGAAGGTTCGGTCATCTTCTCGCTGATCCGAACCGGAGCGAACGACAGCGTCAGGCCAATGCACTCATTCAGCAGCTCCTCATAAACTCTTGTACTCAGGTAGCGAGGGACGCGTTCGTGCTCGGGACCAATGCTCAAAATTTGGTGGGTGGCATGTGTGTTTCTGCTTCTGAACACGCCGCGAGCGTTCCGCATGAAAGCGAGATGCGGTGCTATTCTCGTGCTGATATCACGAGCGTTCCATGGCGCAACGCGCCACAAATACAGAACACGCGTTCAACAGCAGCTCCTCCGATCTGAACCTGCACGTTCACCAGTCACCAGAGGTGGTAACAGACGTTCTGCTAACGAGGTTTCAGGCCGGTTGTCCGGTCCTTGAGCGTGGCCCGATCGGTAAGAAAAAGATTGTCCGCCCCAATCTTTCCATTGGAGTTTGAACGGATAACGATGCGGACGCGGGCAATGGGAAGCTGAGGGTTCAAGGGCGTGGCGATGTGAATGCTTCTTGTTTCTGGCGTGCCGGACTGCAGTTCTGCAAGGTGCAACGCAACAACCCGGCCGTCTTTTGTCAGCACCTTCCCTGCCCTATCGAAACTCAGAGCGATCAGAGTGACGTCTCCGCGCAACTTGCCATCGGATAATGTCAACCCGATCGCCGAAGCTGGAAACGAAACCTCAACTTCGTTCATAGCTGGTCCTTCGCGATTCATCGTCAACGGAATGCCATCGAAGACCATGAGTCCGGTGCTTGCCGATGAAAGGTCAAACAGAGTATTTTGCGTCAGCCTTCCCTTTGCATCTGCGAAGGCCGGAGCGGCAGCGTCATCCGGTCGGGGATAATAGCCTTCTCGACTCGTCGCTACTAGGGAAGGGTCCTTGAGCGTGACCTTGATGTTGCGGAATTTGGTCGGGTCCGCGTCAGTGGGCGAAGATGGCCGGTACGCCAACGTATAAAACGTTTGGCCGTTGTCTACCGCGTCGCCGATAAGGCGATCCACGTCATTCCGGCCATGCATGGATTCGCCTCCGGTCGCGCCGGCGAGGCTGTCGAAGCTGACAGCATCGTCGAACGGGTCGTCCAGCGTTACGATCCCATTCACATCCGACGTTGCGGCGGGCGCCTGAACGCCGGCGGGGTCTATTACATAGAGCGTTACGCGGGCTTTTCTGAGCAAATCGATACAGTTCGACACAGCAGCTTTGAACTGATCTGCCAGGTCAGGTTGGAGGTCTTGCCATTGCAGTGTCGGCAAGCCGCGGCCAATCCAAATGAGGTTCTTGTGTCCTGGATGCCCCTGCGTCGCCTTTGCGACTTCCAGCAGGGAGGCAAACGCCGCACTCGTCTCCACGTCGTTGAAGTTCGGATTGTCGGCGCGCCAGTCGTTCTCGGCAAAGTGCCGGTTGAGCGCATCGAGGATCTTCTTCTTCGACGTTGTGTAGTCGCACAGAACCATGGTCCGGTTAATGGACCGTGCGATAAGCATCATCGGCTGATCGAGTACATCGCCCTGTCGGCCGAGGTACTTTGTCATGGAGTACCTAGCGAAATACTGGTCCTCGAATTTCGACGTCAGCTCATCCAGAACAATGATTGTTACCGGTGCATCTGGCTGCCTGCCATCGAGCTCTGAGGTTGAATTCACCTGCAAGGAATCGCGCTCATCCGCAGGTTTCGGCGACGTGGCTTCAAAGGATTCAATCTTCTGTGGCGTGCCATCCTCCGTGACCGTGAAGTCTGCGGCCTGCAGGCCGCGCACGAGTTCGCCTCTCGCATTCCGGACCACAACATCCAGCTGAACGATTTGCGAGCGCACCTTCAGCGTGTAACCTGGCTGGCCGTCTGGGAGCTGGTCTGCCTGATTTGCTGGGGTTCGAGAGCTGGGCGTCGTGGAGGCCGGCGGGTGTTGCTGTGCGTAGCTGAATCCGTGGAGCGAAATCATCAGGCAAATCATGGTGAAGAGCTGGACCGCGTTTACCTTTGGTGCCCGTGTGCGACTGTGCATCGGCGTGCCCATAATTGTGATCCGGGTTGACTGATCCTCAGAAGCAAGCTGTGCGAGGCATGCTCCCTGAGGGAAAATGAGGCCGCCACGAATCCTAGCGGTCCCATAATATATCCTTTCCATCCAAACGCTTAGCTGTGCGATGCGCCTTTTTCCCATGTTTCAAAGTATGAAATGCACTTGTCGGTAGTAAAAATACTCTTGACACCGTCATTCGTGCCACCTATGGTTTCTTGCGAACCCGAAGTAATGTAATGCGGGCAATCGCACTCAGTGGAACGCCCCCTTCGGGGTTCGACTTCAACCATGGTCGGAGTACATGACTAACGTGCCTCAATACGACCGAGAAACATCCGCAGGGAACGAGATTTTGAGAGGAGTCTCAGCCCTTCGCGCGGGTGCGAACGCATGTTTCCCGGTGCACGGGTGGCGTAGTGACTGGATAGGGCGCAGGAGCCGGAGTCATTCCAATCAAGTCCATTGGTTGCCGCAATTTATGAACTGAACTGAACGAAAGCAATTGCCTTGTACACGATCCGGAGGCAGGACAGTAGGTCCGCCGAGAGTTGCACCCGCTCCGACACCAAAGAGGTTACTCATGCCACCCAAAACAAATCGCTACAAACAGGAGGCATCCAAATTGCGCTCCTTCAGGATGAAAGCGCTACCCGAGTCAACTGCGGTCATTCGAGCCATGCTGCTCCTGCTCACTGTCGCCTTCTGCGTTTCGATCGCTGCAGTCGCGCAGAGTAGCGCGAACGTGGATGGCGTTGTTCATGACTCTACCGGGGCGTTGATCCCTCAGGCGAAGGTGCAATTGAAGAACACCGCCACGGGGAAGGTCCTCGCCACCCACAGCAATGGGTCGGGCGTCTTTTCGTTTTCCGGTCTGGATACGGGCAATTATGTGCTCGATGTCTCAGCTAAGGGTTTCGAGGCTCAGCAGTTCGCGGGCATCCATCTGAACCCGGGCGACCAGCGGACCTTTCGCGACATCAAGCTGAATGCCGGCGACACCGCGACCGTCACCGTCACGGATGTGGAAGGGCAGATCAGCACCGACTCCGGTGAGACCAGCACGCTGATCTCCGCGGATGATATCGACCATCTCGCTGTCGAAGGCCGCGATGTCACCGAACTGCTCAAGATTCTGCCGGGCATGGCAATTGTGCAGAACAACACGACGTATGCAAATGCCGCGTACGATCCTTCGCTGGTTTCATTCGGCGGAGCAATCGGGGCGTACTCGGGCAATGGGACGCAGACCAACTCGACCGCCATCCTCTCTGACGGGATGGACATCACCGATCCTGGCTCCTACGGTTCGGCGATTCAAAACGTGAACTATGACCAAGTCGCCGAAGTGAAGGTGCAGACCGGCAGCTTTACGGCGGACACGGCTCACGGCCCGATCGTCGTAAACGCGATCGGGAAATCCGGCGCCGCCACCTACCATGGATCGCTCTACACGTACGCACGCACGTATCAGCTCAACACACGCGATTGGGAGACCAAGTACGTCAACGAGCAGGCTCCGCATGACCGGCAGATATATCCCGGTTTCACCATCGGCGGCCCCGTTCTCATTCCGGGCCTCGGCTTCAACCGCTCCAAGAAACTGACCTTTTTCGCGGGCGCGGAGGAATACGCCCAGCGCAACGTGTATGCATACAACAGCCCGTACCAGGCGACCCTCACGGCGATGGTCCCAACCGCCAACATGCGCAAGGGCATCTTCAGCGATGAGGAACTGAACAACATGTTGGGGCCCAATCGCGTGCCGAACCCCAACTACGTTCCCGGCTCGACAGTGAGCGGACAGACGACAAAGTATTACTGCCCCAACGGCATCTACAACTCCATCTGCGCCGTGCCGACGCAGGGACCGCTGGGAGTGACCGCGGAGCCCATCACGAATGGCGATGTCAGCAAATACATCGATCCTCTGGGCAAGGCTCTGATTGATACGCTGCCGTTGCCGAACGCCCCGGCATCAGGCCCCTCCAATGGCGTCTACAACTACCTCCAGACCGATTTCGTAAACAACAATCTGTATCAGTTCAAGAGCCGCCTGGACTACGCACTTTCGGAGAATACGCACGCATTTCTTTCCTATGGCCTGGAGAGCGGAAAGCAGTATGAGCCGTCCAGCACATACGGCCGTCCCGGCGCGAACGGGATGGGAGGCGGCATGGACATGCCCGGCGGAGGTTATACAGGCACCGCCACCTCCCATGTTGCGAGCTTCGAGATCACAACAGCTTTCAGTGCCTCGCTGACCAATCAGTTTTATGCCGGAGGCGCCTATTTCTCGCAGACGTTCGACCTCCGCAACCCATCCGCGCTAAAAGGCGAGCCATACTCGCTGCTGTTCAACAATGGAACCCAGGGGATCCCCAGCGATCAAAGCTATGGCAGCTCAGATTTTTCCGGACTGCCTTTCATGAGTTACGAGGACCCGACGTTCGGGGGCGACTTCTCGAAAAAGCAACTTCGCGTGGCGGGCGATAACGTCACCAAGCTCCTGGGGCGGCACACATTCCGCGCAGGCATTTATTACCAATGGGACGACAATCCGCAGATTTCCGCCCAGAATACCAACGGATCGCTCAGCGACTACTACCATCCCGCCTCTTTCACGGACTCTGACGGTTCCACGGTGTTTTCCACGTCCAACAACACTGCCGACCTGCTGACTGGCATCATCGGGAATATCAGCCAGGTCAATAAGAAGGTGGAAACCAACGTCTATTTCTGGGCGTTCAGCGGCTATTTGCAGGACCATTGGCTGATCGGCCGCCACATGTCCATTGATGGGGGCGTGCGGCTCGAGCACCTGACGCCGTGGAGCGATCCACACGGCCAGGGCGTGGCGATCTTCGATCCTGTTTCCTACCGGAGTGGTGCGCCGCTCGCCTCTCCAGGCGTTCTTTATCACGCCATCGATTCTGCGATCCCACTGACCGGTGTCCCGACGCGTCCTGCATTCGTAGAGCCGAGGGTCGGCTTCGTTTACGACTTCTTCGGGAACTCCAACACGATCTTGCGGGGTGGCTACGGAATCTATCGCCAACACGACTCCTACAATGACGGTCTGCTTTCGGACCAGACTGCCGAGGGCCAAAGGACCTATACCCTGCCCAACAGCGGACACACGCTCAAGAACCTTAATCTCCTTCAGAACGGCATCACCAGCACGACCACTAATTTTGTTAAGGACGCCAGCATCAACGTGCACATGGCGAGCGACGACCAGATGTCGCGGGTGCAAACCTACAACCTGGTGCTCGACCAGCGTTTTCCTAGCAACGTGGTCATGGAGATCGCGTATGTCGGAAACTACGGCGACCACCTGATGGAATCGAACAATCTTCGCGACATCAATGCCCTTCCCTACGGCGCGTTGTATGGTCCGGAGCCGGACGCGGGCCGGCCCGATACGGCAGCCAACGTCGGCAAATACTGGTCGATCTTCAATGTTCCGAGCCTAAGTAATCTGCAAATATCCGATACCGACTCTTACCGGAAATATCCGCTCTATAGCCACATCGATGCGATCCAGCACCGGGGGTACTCGAACTACAACGGTATGCAGACGCAGTTGATCTGGAATCACAAGAACGTGCGCCTGAACGCCAACTACACCTGGAGCCGCGCGCTGGGGGCGGTCAGCGGAGGCGACCCGATCCATCTGTCTCACGACTACATGCCGCTGAGCGTCGACCGCACCAACATCTTCAACTTGAGTTACTCCTACACGCTCGGGCGTCTCGTGAACGAGCGCTTCGTAGGCGCGTTGACGAACGGCTGGGACATCTCCGGCATCGTGAATTACCAGAGCGGGACCGTGTTGCAAAGCCTCATCGGACCGAACTACCAGCTAACCGGGACTCTGACGCTGCCACCCGGCACGGTCGGCAACACCCCCGGCGGCGGCAACAGCAGCACCTGCGCACCCAGTGGAACGCCTTCCGTATGCACTCTGCAGCTCACCAGTGCATACCTCCTGGGGACACCGGATATTGGGCTGCAGCCGGTTCTGACGGGCAATCCGGCAGGCAAAAAGGCTCACCAGTACGTCGACGGAACGGCGTTTCATCTGGCACCGCTCGGCACTCAGGGCCAGTGGAACTACGGCAACTTGCGCGGACCAGCCTTCTTCAACACAGACCTCGCAGTTCGCAAGGAATTCAAACTGGCTGACAAGCGCCTGCAGCTCCGCATGGCGGCGTTCAACTTTATCAACCGCGCGAATTACACGTTCTCGAACCTCTTTCCGGGAGGCTATTCGATGAACTTCTCGCAAACGCTTAACTCCACGGATCTCAACGAGGATCTGGCCCAGGCGACCAACCAGAATGGAAGTTTTGGATCCGCTCCGATCCGCACGGGACGCCGGGTCATGGAAGTGTCGGTGAAATATGTCTTCTAAGTGGCCTTGTGATTGCTTTGCCGGACCTGAAGAGCGGCGCATGAAAATTGGAGAACGTTTTATGAAAAGGGATCTTACGCAGGGCAGCTCGCTTGCCATTACGTCACGAACCGTGGGCCGGGTGAAGGCCGCGGTACTGGTTATGGGCGCAGTGCTGGTCGCGTCGGCCACGGCACAGAATCCGTACTCGCCCTATATACCCACAGCCGTTCCGACCGCGACGACGACCCTCTATAAGGGGTCGTCTTCGATTGCGCCGGGCCGGGTGGGCGTCGATAAGGCAGGAAACGTCTTCTACGTGGGCCATGCGAGCGGCGCGAGCGGGACACTGTATGAGGTTCCCGCCGCGAGCCCAGCCGTGACCATCACGACGCCCACGGCCCTGATTAGTGGGCTGGGACAACTCAACTCCAACGCCGCCTTCGTCGATTCTTCCGGCACGCTTTGGGTATCGAACGGCAATGGCTCTGGGGGAGCTATGATCGAGATTCCGGCGGCCAACGGCGTGCCCGATGTCGCGGCGATCACGGCCAACAGCAGCTACAGCTCCACCGGGCTTGCGCTCAGCAATATCACGACACCCTGCACGGCAACTCCGAGCGCTGCGTGCGTATGGTCGGCCAGCAGCATCGACTCATCGCTCACGGCGCTGCAAGTTAGCGACGTGTACTCCGACGGCGCCGGAAATGTGTACCTGGTTGACGTGAGTGACAGCGCGTCGAGCGGCGCCTACAACCGCATTCTTCAGTTCAGCCCTTCGGCTGCAGGAAGCGTCACCCTGGTGGCTGACAACCTGAAGACCAATCCGTATGCGCAGGTCGCGGTCCCCGGCGACGGGAATGTCTACTACTGTGACAGCGTGACCGGCAATGCCAGCGGCGGATTCGTTTCCGTGGTGAATAGCGGCGCGCTCACCAGAGTGGGTAATACACCGGCGGCAACTCTCACGGTGTTGAACGCTGCTGTGACAGTTGCTGCAGCGACCGGTATCACCACAGATCCGTGGGGAGACCTGATCATCTCCGGTCCCAAGCAAATCTCCGAAGTCCCGCTTGAACAGGGTGCGCTTAACTTCGTCGACGAGTTCAGTCTGCTGGTCGCTTCCGGCTCGCAATCTCCCGTATCAACGAACAATATCGCTTACGGGGGGTCGATCGATGTGCATGGTAACTACTACTTCGCCACAACGACGAACATCATGCTAACGGAGATCGGTGGACATAACTTCGGGCAGGTGCCTGTTGGCACTGAAGTGACCACGACGGCGCCGTACCTGAACATAACGTGGGATCTGCCCACCCAGTTGGAGACCTCCCAGGTCTCCACGTCTTCGCCCAGCACCCTTAGCCAGGCGAACGCGGCCTATCTGCAGAGTTTCCCCTTTGGCACGAAGAGTTATACCGGCGGCGCTGCTTATACCCCCGCGAATGTGGGGCAATATTCGATGATGTACTTCCAGCCCGTTCATCCCGGCCTGCTGATGGGTTCGATCGCGCCGCAGGGATTTTCCAAGGCTTTGGGGGTTTCGGACTCCAAACAATCCAGCGACTACTATAACAATGGAGCGTATATCGCGAGCCTGCAAGGTGTAGGCGTGGGGCCGCAACCGATGTTCCTGCCCGGCACGGCATCCAAGGCGGTCACCGTGTCGCAGCTGTATACGTCCTACGCCCACACCACCAAAGCAGTCGGATTTACACCTTCGGGCGTCGGGATCGATACCTTCGGAGACATCTTTGTTACCGATACAACGAACACTTCGCTTGATCTCGACTGCCTTGCGACTACGGCGAATACGGCACAGAATTACAGGGCCGGCGCCGCCGGCAACGGTTACACCAACAGCTATTGTCTTACCAATGGCCTCGCCGCCACGAATGGCACAAACCTTACCGGCTACACGTTCAAAGTAAGCGCAACCGGCGTCACGGCGGGAGTTACATTCCCTACGAACTTTATTACCCCGACGGACGTAGTTATGGATGCCGCCAATGATGCCTACGTCCTGGACAGCGGTTACAACACGGCCGTCGTTACCCTCATGCCGTATGCCACGATGATTCCAAGCGTGGTCATTCCCAGCAACGCCACTATAGCCGGTTTGGCGTTCAGCAACCCGCAAGGGATTGCAATCGACGGTTATTCCAACCTGTATATCGCAGATACGGGCAACAATCGCATCATCCAGGGCCGGATGTACAACGCGACCTACTCTCAAAACGCGGTGTACGTCAGTTCAACAACTGCGTTCGATGGACTGACACTCAACCAGCCTGCTGGAATGGGGCTTGATGCTTCCGACAACCTCTTTATCGCCGATACGGGGAACAAGCGCATTGTCGAGTACAGCGTTACGGGAGTTCCCAGCGTGGTCCATTCGACCGGCACCGCGCTCGTGGCCCCTACCAGCGTCAAGGTGCTGCCTTCCGGTGCGCTCGTTGTTGCTGACTCCACGCTCGGCCTGGTGCTCATCGATAACGGCGTGGCCTCGGTACTCTCCACAGGATCGATCAAGCTGTCGAGCACGCAAGGTCTGACGCTTGACGCTGCCGGCAACATCTATGTAGCCGATCCGGTCGGAGGCCAGGTCGTGGAGCTGAAGCTCGACTCCCCGGCAGCCGCGTCGTTCCCTGACACCCTGAAACCGGACAGCTCCGGTTCCCATACCAGCACGGAGACCTCCTATATCTACAACGACGGAAACGCGCCGCTGAGTTTCACGGCAGCCCCGACGGTAGTCGACAACACCTCTTCGGCAACGAACGAATTCAGCGTGGATCCGAACAACGCCTGCCTGGCCAGCACATCGCTCACGCCCGACATGGCTTGCGGCCTGGCTATGGATTTCACGCCTTCCTCAACAGCGGTGGTCTATACGACGGTGACCGGAACCGCAACCGTCGCGGACAGTTTCCCAGCTATTAAGGTGGTGGTGAGCGGCTCGCAGGCTATCGGCAGCTTCAGCACGCCGAGTACCCAGCAGGTGAATCTGAGCGGGAATCCGGTGGTTCCCTTCACCGCCCAGGCGATCACGTTCCCAGCTCCTGTTGCACTGACCTGGACCGGCTCGGCGCAAACAATAACGCTGAACGCAACCGGAGGACCGAGCGGCCAGCCGGTCGTCTTCAGCATTGTCAGCGGACCCGGCACGCTGAACGTGGTGAACGGCGTTACAACAGTGACCGTGAAAGATATCGGAACCACCCTAGTTGCCGCAAATCAGGCCGGTGCTCTTGCGAATGGGATCTACTATTCAGCGGCTCCGCAGGTGGTCCAGCCGGTCACCGTGAACCCGATCGGAACTGTGGCGACACCGACCTTCTCTGTGCCCGCAGGTACGTACACAGCGACTCAGTCAGTGAGCCTCAGCGATTCAACACCAGGGGCGACCATCTACTACACCACCAACGGCAACAAACCGACAACCAGTTCGGAGGTGTACACGGGGCAGCCCATCACGGTCAGCATCACGACGACGATCAAGGCAATTGCCGTCGGCGTGCCTGGCTACGCTTCCAGCGCGATCGCTACGGCGGTGTACACGCTGAATCCAGACTTCACGATGAGTGTCTATCAGAACAACTTCACCATTCCGAATGGGCTCGCAGGCGGCGCAACGGTCACGCTTACAGCGGAGTTCGGATTCACCGGCAAGGTCACAATGAGTTGCTCGGGACTGAATTCCAAAGACTCCTGCGGGTTTACCGACCAGAAAGGAAATGTGTCGAATGTATGGACCATTCCAAATGTTGCTAATCCGGGCGGTGCATATTACGGAACAATGAACATCTACGCCAACGAGACCGCCTCGCTGAACCGCCATGGGAAGGACCTGACGCCGATTACGGTCGCTGCCTTTGTCGTCTTGCTGGGCGGCCTCCGCAAGCGCAAACGGCTAACGACACTGATGTTGCTGGCGCTCAGCGCTGTCGGAATCTCGATGATAAGCGGCTGCAGCGAGGCATCGCTCACAGGTAAGAGTCACACCAGCACTTTCACCTTGACCGCAACGTCTGGCAGCGTCGTCCATACGCAAACGATCACGTTGAATGTGGACAACCTCGGAAACTGAGTCTCCTCGCAACGTGCGCGACTTCTTCCTGGTCGTGCACGTTCTTTTTAAGCGGCACCGAATGCCAGATGGCAAGATGGATGGACGGATCGCGCTATATTGCGACTGAGGTGAGTGGATGGAGCGGCGGAGCTTTCTAAAGATATCGGCGGCAGCTGCGGCAGCTGCGGCGGTGGATGCGCGGTTCGGAGCGGCAGAGCAGGCTGGGAGCGGAAGCGTTCCGGCAGGGTTCGATAAGCTGACGAAGGATTATGCGGAGTTCTGCTCGACGCCGGAGAACGAGCGCGTGTTCTATGCGCTGGTGAACGGAAGAATTGTGGAGCAGAGCCTGGTCGAGAAGACGTGGGATGCCAGCGGGTGGGGAGATAATCCGGCGCTCCCCATGCCCGGCGGGTCGTGGGACGGCGTGCCGATGGTTGCGCCAGCGGCGCTCGAGGGGCTGGCGGGGGATGGGCCGTTCAAGCCTGACTGGGAGTCGCTGGGCGAGTATGAGGCGCCGGAGTGGTACCGCGATGCGAAGTTTGGGATATGGGCGCACTGGAGTCCGCAGTGCGTGCCGGAGGATGGCGACTGGTATGCGCGGAATATGTATCTCGCGGACCAGAGGCAATACAAGTTTCAGATGGAGCACTATGGGCCGCCGTCGCGATTTGGGTACAAGGAGCTGTGCTCTCAATGGACGCTGCTGAACTGGGACCCTGAGGCGCTGATCGAGCGGTACAAGAAGGCGGGGGCAAAGTTTTTTGTTGCGCTGGCGAATCATCATGACGGATTCGACGCGTGGGACTCGAAGCATCAGCCGTGGAATGCGGCGAAGATGGGGCCGCATCGTGATGTGATTGGCGAGTGGGCGCGGGCGGCGCGAGCGCAGGGCATGCAGCTGGGCGTGACGGTTCATCAGGCGAGGAACTGGTGGTGGTTTCAGCCGTCGCATGGAGCGGATGCGGCGGGGCCGCTGGCGGGTGTGCCGTATGACGGGCGCATCACAATGGCTGAGGGCAAAGCGCGGTGGTGGCAAGGATACGATCCGCAGCGGCTGTATGGAGTGAAGCATCCGAAGGATGCGCTGCCGGATGTGTCATACGTGAAGAACTTCTACGACCGCACGCGCGACCTGATCGACCAGCACCATCCGGAGCTGCTGTACTTCGACAACTCGCTGTTTCCGCTGGGATGGGGAGGAATGAACCTGGGCGCGTATTTCTACAACCAGAGCGCGGCGAAGAACGGCGGCAAGGTGGATGTCGTCGTGACGATCAAAGATGTTCCTGAGAAGTGGGCGAAGGCTGTTGTGGTGGATTACGAGCGCGGGTTGACGAGCGCGATCATGCCGCATGTGTGGCAGTCGGAGACGTGTATCGGCGACTGGCACTACAACCGTGCGCTGTATGAGAAGCCGGGCGAGTACGGCGGGTACCTGGCGCCGCGGAATGTTATTCACTGGATGGCCGACACGGTGAGCAAGAACGGAACGTTCATCCTGAATGTGCCGGGAAGGCCGGATGGAACCATCGACGCAAAAGAGATTGCCGTGCTGGATGGGATCACGCAATGGATGGAGGTAAACGGCGAGGCGATTTATGCGACGCGTCCGTGGAAGGTTTATGGCGAAGGGCCGAACATGATCAAGCCTGGAAAGTTCCAGGGCCATAGCATCACCGCGCTGGGAGAGAAGGATGTGCGGTTCACGCGCAATAAAGCCGGCGATACGGTGTATGCGATTGTGCTGGGATGGCCGACGGCAGAGATTGTGATCGAGTCGCTGGGGACGGGCGATGCGGCGCAGCCGGGGAAGGTTGCGAACGTGGAGCTGCTGGGCACAGGTGAGAGGGCCCACTGGCGTCAGGAGGCGAGCGCGATGCGAGTGGAACTGCCGAAGGGCTATCGGCCGGCAGTCGATTATGCTGCGGTGCTGAAGGTGCGGATGTCGTGACTGATGTGTAGCTGATACGAGCGGCTGCGGCTGTGGCGGTGCGTGTCCGCCGGTCTTCTGAGCGGCCGGACTGCGGCGCAGGTACAGACGATAGTGCCGACCGTCTGCTCGAAGGGTTGGCGAGGCTTGGTGGTGGACTCGTGAATCTGGTCAATGGCGATGTCCTGAAAACGGCCCGTCATCATGCGGATTCCGGCGAAGATTAGACCGCCGAGGCAGATGACCGCGCTTGCGTACATGGCGAAGGTTTTTGAAGGTTCCCATGAGCGTCTGCGCCCCCGGAGAAGTCCATCGTCCCCTGGGCGTGGGCAGCGGCGGAGAATGACAGCGCCACAAGTGCGGGAACCATCATCCGCAGCAAGCGAGAAACCCTCTGCTGCAAACTACGGATCTGAAGACGGAGTGGCGAACATAGGTGGACCGTGGAGCGGTCTTCTTCGAGGGTGTGTTGGCGGAAAGAACTGTACGGCTTGGGCGAAGCATCGGCACCTCCAACGACTGGTTCAGTCGTGATGTGCCCTGAAATTAGGTGCTCTGGTTCGCTCCCGTCCAATGAGTTCCGAGATCAGCGTGATGAGCCGTACGCATTACGCCGACTTCTAGCGAAGGAAACGCTGGTCAAATGGATGGCTATAGCGAGCAGTAATCCGCAGGCTTTTCATCTCTGGATGCATAGGATTAATCAGGTAGTTGCGTCGTTCGGGAACGAGAACACTCGGCACTTCCAAAAGAAGGCTTCTCGCAGACTGTAGCCACTCGTCGCCTGCGCTTCGGGTCCGGGCCAAATCTTCCCTCCACTCGGCCCCGAGCTTCGCGATGTCCACCTGTTCGATCGAGACCTGTTCCGAAGACTCAATCTTGAGAACCTGAAAGGTCTCCGGCCGGTCTTCACTATCGATTTCGATGTGAACAAGGGTCTCCAGAAGAGCGGTCGAAGGGTCTTCGCTGAAGTACACGACCGGATGACCTTTGGTGTGCCATCTTCCCGACACATACAGGCCGCCAGTTCCCTCCAGGGAGGCGTAGCTGCTAACACGCCAGAGGGTGATGCCTTCCTTCATCCGAAGATGCCGTAATCCAGTTGGAGAAGCATCTCCTCCACTAGGCGCGCCCCGGCCTCGGTGCGTAGGACTTCCATGGGCGTGCGCCCTTCAAACCGTTCTTTCGGTTTACGCAGCCAACGACCGGCCTTCGCATCGTCACCAAAGATCTCTTCCGCGAGCGAGGTGATCCGCGCAATCCGAACGGCGCGATCTGATTCGTCGTGAGTCAAAGGCTCGCTCTTGGAGCGGCGATGGACCAGCGTGCGCCGCGGGACGACATACTTGTAAATCTCGTCGTCGCTCAGACCATGAGACGTCAGCGATTCCACGGAACTGAGGGGCAGCCGCTGCTCCACTAACTGAGCGAGATCCTGGTCGGATTGCAGGCCCTTTGTCCCCAGTTTGCGCTGGATGCGACGGTAAAACACCGCCGGCTCACGCCGCCGAGGAGCGACCGACTCGGGCGATTCGACTGGAACAGCTGCTTTCGGCATCACGACCTCCGCGCAATCTGCTCACATTATAGCGGCATTTGCCACGCGTTGGAGCCGGCGACACCGCTCTATAAACCGGAGCCGAGCCTTTGAGTGGCATGGAGAAGAAGGTCAGGTTATCGTGAACGTCGTTGTCTCTAGAGGCTTCTCGGAATTACGGACAGGAAACTCTTGGAAGAGTATCCGGAACTCGCAGGCTCAGGTCGATAAGGATACTTGTTGAAATTTTCCCCTTTACATCCTTCGGTTTAGGAGCAATTGCACAGATGTCGGAGCATTCTGGTGCTTGACGGAGTCTTACCCGTTAAGGCGAATATTAGGCGAAGACATTTCCCGTCATGCCGACTGCCTCCGCAATTCGCCTGCAGATCGAAACCGCTCTTGCCACGAAGATCCCTTCAGCGCTGAGTCCCCAGCCAAGGGTGACTCGTGAAGTGGTCGAAACCGGCATAGGACCTTTGGACGAGCTTTTGCGGGGTGGGCTCCCGGTAGGTACTGTAACTGAGCTGATCGGGCCTGAGTGCTCTGGACGAACCTCAGTGGCTTTTTCGTTCCTGGCTCGGATCACCCAACGCAGTAAGGTATGCGCGTGGATCGATGTATCGAACACCTTCGATCCACTATCCGCAGCTGCAGTGGGAGTCGATCTGAAGAAGATGCTGTGGGTCCGTTGTGGCGTTGAGCAGACAGTCACCCCTAGAACCGGAAGGCGCTTTCATCTATCGGAAGAGTATTTCGATCCATCTCCGATCAAAAAGGGATTGCACGGTGGCGGATTTGGACCGCATCCGCGCACAGAGATCCGTGGCCTCTCGGATGCTGTCGGAGACCTGTTCACACCGCGCTGTGCGGAATCGCAGCGAAAGCCACGATCTCAGAAGGAGATCGCTGAGCCAAGCTCAACGAGCATCACGCAGGAGCTACGGTCTCCGAAGAGAGCCAGGCAATACGACGCGATCGAACAGGCCGTGCGAAGTTCCGATTTGCTGCTACAGACGGGCGGCTTCAGTGCTCTCGTGCTCGACCTGGGCAGCCTTGCGCCAAGGTACGTCGCCCGTATTGAGCTTTCCACGTGGCATCGGTATCGACTGGCGGCAGAGCGCACCCAGTCGAGCATTATTCTGCTGACGCAATATCCATGTGCGAAGAGCAGCTCGGAGCTGCAACTCAAGCTCTTCCCGGCCGAAAATGCTTCCGGCGATTCGACCGTCTTCACTGGAATTCAATCCCGGGTTGAAGTCATCCGGCAACACTCTACGCGGGAGGACACTAATGTCATTTCGTTGCGCAAGCCGCCACAGAGCACCCGTACGGCATCTTGGGAGAACCACACGACCTGGGCGGTGCGCGGATGAGCAAGTGTGCCGAACTGTACGCCTGCCTTTATGTGAAGGAGTTTCCTTCGCAGGCACTTCTGCGTCTGCGACCGGAGGTACACGAGAAGCCCTGTGTCGTGATGGAGGGTGAGTCACCCTTTGAGATCGTGTGTTCGTTGAATACCAAGGCACGGCTTATGGGCTTGCGGCATGGAATGACGCGCGTCGAGGTGGACACGTTCGATGCGCCATTGGTCTTTGCACGCACCGTTCAGACCGAAACTGCGACGAAAGCGGTGCTGCTCGAATGCGCCAGTGCATTCTCCCCGCGCGTTGAAGAGGCAAGCGATGGCACCGCCTTCATCTGCGTGCTCGACATTGCAGGAACACAGAATCTCTTTGGTCCGCCGGAAATGCTGGCGAAAAACTTGCGCCAGAGAGTTCGTACGCTTGGTATCTCTGCCCAAGTGACCGTCAGCAGCAACTTTCATGCTGCTGTATGTCTTGCGAAATGTCTAAGGTCTTCCGCAACCCAAGTCATCCCGCAAGGAAATGAAGCAACGGCGCTCTCGACCCTTCCGCTGACTGCTCTGGACCTAACGGAGAGTCAGGCAGAGACGTTTGCGCTATGGGGCATTCATACACTGGGGATGTTGGCCGCATTGCCAGAGAAAGAGCTGATTGCCCGCATGGGCCAGGATGGCAAACGCCTGCGGGAAATGGCTCGCGGCGAGCTGCCGCATCTATTCCAGTCCCATCGACGTTCCGTTTGTGTTGGAGGAGCGCACTGAACTCGATTTTCCGCTGGAAGATCTCGAGTCCTTGCTCTTCGGTCTCTCTACCATGCTGGAACAGCTGATTCTGCGGGCGAAGGCACGTATCGTCGTGCTGGCTTGTGTCACCATCCGATTGCATCTGGATGGAGGCGGGTCGCATTCTCGAACGGTACGGCCGGCGCAGCCAAGCAATGACAAGCAATTCTGGCTGAAACTGTTGCACCTCGATCTCGAGGCTCATCCACCACAAGCAGCAATTCTGACGGTGGTGCTTCATGCGGAGCCGGGCAAAACGCAGTAAGGTGCAGCTCGGTCTGTTCTCGCCGCAGCTTCCTGAATCGGGACGGCTGGACGTAACCCTCGCACGCATTGCGGCTCTCGTAGGAGAAGGCAATGTAGGGGAAGCGGTGCTGGATGACACCCATACACCGGCAGGCTTTCATGTCGAGCCCTTTCAGGTAGAGCTCCGCAATCTCGGAGTCGGTTTCTCTCGCACTCCCATGTATGTCTGCGTCAGCTCCGGCCACCAGAGGCTGTGTCTGTTCTGTTGGAGGGTGGCCGGCCCAAGCTCGTTCTTCTTTCGCGATCCAACGCTTCGTCGTCGAGCGCTCGTATGGGCCTTGGCTGAATGGCGGCGAATGGTGGAACGAAACCGATCTGGGGCCATGAGCAATGGGATTTAATCGCGCGTGCACAGGACAACACGCTGTTGTTCTGCTGCTGTCGTTCGCGATGTGATCGAGGGTCAGTGGCAGTTGGTGGCTTTCTATGACTAACCGTTATGTAGAGCTGCACGCTGCCAGTGCGTTTTCCTTTCTCGAAGGCGGTTCGCTCACCGGAGACGATGGCACAGCGAGCTTGCGAACTAGAGATGCCTGGCATGGCCCTGCTGGACCGCAATGGGTTCTATGGATCGGCGCGTTTCCATAAGATCGCGTCCGAAAACGGCATTCGCGCTCATGTAGGCGCCGAGGTCGCGGTGTCCGGGTTCGGTCAGCGCCTCAATCCGCCAGTGTGGCTGCCTCATCAGCATCTCTCCGAGCCGGCACGTTTGCCGCTGCTATGCGAGACGCGTGAAGGGTATCAGAACCTTTGCCAGTTGATCACCCGCTTCAAGATGCGCGAGACAACGAAGCAGGAAGGCTCGGCGAGGCTGGCCGATCTCGAGGAATACACTTCGGGCGTCATCTGCCTGACGGGAGGTGATGAAGGACCTCTGGCCGCGGCCCTGATGCGTGGCGGCGAAAAGGCTGGACGAAAGGTTGTCGAACGGCTGGTTCAGGTCTTTGGTCCGAAGAACGTGTATGTCGAGTTGCAGCGGCATCAAGAACGCGATGAGGAAGCGCGCAACCAGGCGGCCATTCGCATCGCACGAGTCACTGCAGTTTACCGGTGATTGCGACCAATGGCGTGCGTTACGCGCGACGGTATGACCGGGAGATTCTGGACCTATTCACCGCGATTCGTAACCACACAGAACTAGACCGCGCTGGACGATTGCTTGCGGTGAACAGCCAACGGCATCTCCGCAGTGCGGACAAGATGGTCAAGCTGTTTCGCGATGTGCCAGGAGCCATAGAGAACACCTTGGAAGTGTCATCCCGTTTGGGCTTTCAGCTGAGCGATATGGGCTATGAGTTCCCTCGCTACCCCGTGCCGCATAGTGAGACGATGGACAGCTTCCTGCGCAAACGCGTGGAGGAAGGCGTCATTCGGCGATATGGGCCCAAACGGAACGCAGACCTCATGCAAAGAGCGAAAAAGCAGGTCGCACATGAACTCGCATTAATTGAGAAGCTCGGATTTGCCGGATATTTCCTGATCGTTTGGGACATTGTGCAGTTCTGCAAAAAGAACGGAATTCTGATTCAGGGACGCGGCAGCGCAGCCAACTCCGCCGTTTGCTACGCGCTCGAAATCACGGCAGTCGATCCGGTTGACATGGAGCTCCTGTTTGAACGGTTCCTATCGGAGAGCCGGGGCGAATGGCCCGACATCGATCTCGACCTACCATCGGAAGAGAAAAGAGAACAAGCAATTCAGTACGTATATCAACGCTACGGTGAGTTGGGTGCGGCTATGACAGCAAATGTCATCACGTACCGTGGCAAATCAGCGGCACGTGAGGTTGGCAAAGCGTTGGGCTTCGACCCTGAATCACTCCAGCGTCTCTCTGCATTAGTCGCGAGTTTTGAGTGGAAGGGTCCAAAAGATACGATGGCTCACTCCTTTCAGAACGCGGGTTTTGATCTGAAGCATCCGCGCATAGCGAAGTATCTGGAACTTTGTACGCGTATTCAGGATTTGCCGCGCCATCTTGGTCAACATTCCGGCGGTATGGTGATCTGCCAAGGTCAACTCAATCAGATTGTTCCGTTGGAACGCGCATCGATGCCGGGTCGCACGGTCGTCCAGTGGGACAAAGAAGATTGCGCCGACCTGGGCATCATCAAGGTGGACCTGCTCGGCCTTGGCATGATGGCCGTGCTGAAGGACTGCCTGGAGTTGATTCCAAAGCATTACGGAGACCCTGTCGATCTGGCACAGCTCCCCGAAGACGACGAGGTGTATCGCACGTTGCAACGCGCCGACACCGTGGGCATGTTTCAGGTAGAGAGCCGCGCTCAAATGGCCTCATTACCTCGGAACTGCCCCAAGAAGTTCTATGACGTAGTCGTACAGGTGGCCATCATTCGGCCTGGTCCAATTGTAGGCAAGATGATGCATCCGTATATGCGGCGACGACAAAAGAAGGAGCCGGTGTCCTACCCTCATCCATCGCTCGAGTCGACGCTGAAGCGAACTTTGGGGGTGCCGCTTTTTCAGGAGCAATTGTTACAGATGGCAATGGTGGTTGCCAACTTCAGCGGCGCGGAGGCGGAAGAGCTTCGCCGCGCGGTAGGAATGCGCCGCTCCTGGGAGCGCATGAAGAACCTGGAGGGTCGGCTGCGTGCCGGCATGACAGCGAACGGTCTGAACGCAGAGACACAAAACACGATCATCGAAAACATCAGCTCGTTTGCACTCTACGGCTTTCCGGAAAGCCATGCGGCTAGCTTTGCTTTGATTGCCTATGCGTCGGCGTATTTCAAGGTGAAGTACCTCGCGGCGTTTACCTGCGCCATTCTCAATAATCAACCAATGGGCTTCTACATGCCGGCTGTGCTCGTCAAGGATGCACAACGACACGGACTGCATATTCGGCCAATTGACATCCAAATGTCTGATTGGGGTTGCACAATCGAACACAATAGCGAGGGTGGGCTTTCATTGCGTCTGGGGCTTGGATATGTCAAGGGACTGCGGCAACAGGCAGGACAGTCCATCGTCCGAGCAAGAAAGAACACTGGGCTCTTTTGCTCAATCGAGGACCTCGTAGCGCGTGTTCCGTCGTTGAACCGGAAGGAGCTCACTTCCCTCGCCAGCATCGGAGCACTCAATAGTCTTGACGGAGTCGCCCATCGTCGGGATGCACTATGGCAGGCCGAACGAGCTGGTAGGTTAGAAGGTCCACTGTTCAACCAATCCAGCGAACTTCTTCGTGAAGACTCTTCCCTCACCCCTCTACAGCAAATGACGACGGAAGAGCGTCTGATGGCCGACTATGCCGGAACCGGTCTGACCGTTGGGAAACATCCGGTGGAGTACCGGCGAGAGGAGTTGCGCCGAAACAATATTCTGTCAGCCGATGAACTGAAGGATCTGCCGCATGGCCGCTTTGTCCGTGCGGCCGGATGCGTTATCGCACGGCAACGGCCCGGCACAGCGCACGGCTTCATCTTCATCTCCATGGAAGACGAAACCGGAATCGCGAATGTGATCGTCACACCGGATTTGTACGAGAGAGATCGACTCATCGTAACCCGCAGCAAGTTCATCCTTGCTGAAGGCCCGTTACAGAATCAAGACGGCGTGATCCACGTCAAAGCGACACGGCTGCAAGCCCTCTCGGATTTGGCACTGGAGCTCCGTTCCCATGACTTCCACTAATGGCCGCATCGGCGGCATCGTAAGGAAGTGGATTATAAAAAGCTGGGTGCCGCACTTCTAATTATCTCCAGTCTCGTGCTGGCGATCCGCACGGCAACGCTCGCCGGCGACTCACACCGATGGTCTGGCTGATGTGGATTGGAATAAGGAGGTCGAGCACAGTGCTCGGATTGCTAAAGCAATGCATGGCTTTGCAAGCGCATACGTCCAGACGCCATACGAACATTCAAACAGCAAAATGTACATTCATGTGGAGCGGTTTTCCCAGGCTCTTGGGGACAACACTCGACTGAACCGGAGATATGCGTCTGCTATCTCATAGGCACCCTCCGTACTCCTCAGCCCAAGCTTTCTCGCCATCTCCCGTATCTCCGCAGCTCACGCATTGTTCCCCGAGACGGGTGAGAAAGTGGATGCATTACAGGACGTCATCCCGCCGCACGTTGGCGCCGCTCAGGTCCTGAAGCAAACGCTCGGCTCGCTGAACGAGGACAAGGCAATGCAGGCTGACGGGGCGCGGCTTTCAAAGGCGTGCTGCTCGCTGGCCAAACATCCGCTCCTCGATGGAGCTCCACTCCCTACGCCGATTTTAACCTCTTCCGCTCCGCTCAGTCACGGACGCGTTTGTGCTTCCGCTGCCCGCAAACGGTGTGGGCATAGCCCATCTCGTTCCGTCGCCAGTGATGGATCGCTTCTTCTGTAGCTCTCTTTCAGCCGAGGCAGATGACAATCAGTTGACAAAGAGCAGACCATGCGGAGACACCCTTACTCCAATCCCGACGATAGTGTGGCTTAGGCAGCTGAGCCAAGGTCGCGATCCAGTGGAGAGAGACGATGAGGGTATTCGAAGGAATCCGTGGAGAGAATCTTACGGCTGGAGTGCTCGAGAGCCAACTTCAGTCGAAAGGGTATGCGTTGATCCGCGGACTTCTTCCTCGCGATGCTGTTCGATCCGTGCTGGCGGATATCACGGAAGTTCTCTTCTCTTCCGGGTGGCTGGAGCGCGACGCTAATCCGCTCGCACGCATTCCGCGGCGTGGAGCTGCTTGCGGTGATCCCGATCCTGTGTTCAAGCAGGTATATCGGCAGGTGTTCAACCTCGAGTCGTTTCACGCGCTTCCACATGATCCAGCGTTGCAGCGCGTTATGGTGGCCCTAGTTGGCGATCAGGTGCTCGTCCATCCAAAGCCCATTGGCCGTCTGATCTTCCCAAACTGTGAACGCCTCGTCGTGCATGCGCACCAGGACTATGAGTTCATGGGCGGCGATCCGCAGTTCTTCACTGCCTGGATTCCTCTCCATGACTGCCCGATTGAGGTTGGGCCGCTCCGCATTCTCTCCGGGTCTCATCGCTTCGGCATCCAGAAGCATGAACGAGAGAATCTTCACGTGCCGGAGATTTCAGTCGATGCAATCCGCGGCGACGAGTGGGTAGGCGGCAGTATCGAAGCCGGTGATGTGCTGATCTTTCACAGCCTCACTGTGCACGCGGCCTCACCGAACGTCTCCAGACAGATGCGGATCTCGATCGACTGTAGATTCCAGGATGCCAAACGGGAAGTTCATCCGTCGAACTTCGTCTTTGCGGGTGAGTCAGGGAAATCCTGGGATGAGACGTATGCGGGCTGGCACTCAGAGGCGCTGAAGTTCTACTGGAGGCGATTGCCGGTTACGCTTCGCCCTTCAGCGGAAGAGCTGCAAGATCTAGCCGCGACCGCAGAGTCGATTTCGATTCGCACGCGATACAGCCGGATGCTCAGTCAGCTGGTATAGTTCAGCCCATTGCTTGCCGAACTTGAAACGGCATCAACGACCGCCATGGCGACCATCGAACGATGCAAATCGAGGCGATCTCGTTCGATGATGGCGAATGCGGCTTTGAGAGTTGTCACTGGTTTGTAGCTTCTTTGCCGCAATCTATGCACCCCATGAACACGTGTCTAAGCTTTCGCGCATTGATAGCGGAGCATGACGCAGCCGGCACTCGCGACAATCTGCTGACATTCACCCGACGGCGTGCTGACAATCGCGCACCAGCCGACCTGTAGCGTCGCTTGCATGGCCGGACTGTCTCCGTTTACAGCAGGCGCTGCGCGGCGAACTATCCGCGGAAGCTACTTGCTTCTGGTCTATCGCGATGCTTCGATTCGGGAGCGACGTCGGCTCGTCTGGCTTACCGGTTTGCGCACCACCGTGGGTTTGTTGGATCTCCTGCTGGCAGCCGCTATCTATATACTCTTCGTTCTGTTGCAGGGTCACGCGCCTGCGCATCACCTTTGGTGGACGCCAATCACCCCGATCGGCGCCGCTGTCACGACCGTGTTTCTTGTTGTTGCGAGGTCATTGCTGGAGATTGCCTCGATTCACTCTGTGGTCGAGTACGTGCAAAACCGGTACACGTCGCTTGTACTCCGTCTTACACGCGGCTACACGGAGATGTGTTGGGCAAGGTTCGTCGAGCGCAATCGCAGCGAGCTGCTGAACTCTACGATCAACACCGCCCGCGAGGCGTCCTTCTTTTATCACCTCAGCATTGAAATGACGGCTTCTGTTCTCGTGATTGCGGTGATGGCTGCAGCGCTCGTCTATCAGAGTCCTCCAGCGGCTTGTGGTCTGCTTCTTGTGGTCGGCCTCTTCTGGGCAGTACATCGTGTCTTCTTTCGCGAGAGCCTTCGCGGCGCGGCCGTGCGCAAGGAGCAGGCGTTCGGCCGGCTTCAGCGGATTCTTGCGGAGCTGTTCTCATCGGGCAAAGAGGTCCGCACATACGCCAACCACGGCTTCTTTTACAGTCGAGTCCGTGAACAGGCCAGCCTGCTCGGGCATGAGGCGCTGCGCCTAATGGTCTTCCCGCAAGTCGCAAGGGTGTTCGCTGACCAGGGAGTCGTGCTGGTCTTTCTTGGCGTAGTTGTAGCTGTGGAGCTGCGCCATGGCGACATGCATCGGGTGATCTCGATTCTGGTCTTCTACTTCGTGATCTCCCGCAGATTGCTTCCGCTGATCAGTCAGACATCTTTCATGGCCAGCCAGATGGAAGCGGCGTTGACGAGCGCACGCATTATTGAGAAGGAACTGTGTGACTGCGACCTCCACCAGGCTCGGGCCTTCCGGCCACCGCGACCTGCGCCTGGATATGTTCTGCAGCTTCGCAAAGTGAGCTTTACATTTGGCGACCGACATACTGTTCTGTATCGCGTCGACCTGCATCAGCGTGCACGCGAGATCATTCTCATCCAGGGTATCTCGGGCGCGGGCAAGACATCGCTGCTTAATGTGATCGCAGGGATCGCTCAGCCGAGTTCCGGCATCGTTCGTGTCGATCGGGACCGGCTTGCATACGTTCCTCAAGAGATCATGCTCCTGGATGATTCGGTTCGCAACAACCTGCTCTTCGGGATTGGCACGCGTACTGATGCGGAGTTGATGAGTGCACTTGCCGCTTCGGAACTCGACGCTATGGTGGAGGCGCTGCCCAATCGTCTCGACGCGCGAGTCGGCGATAATGGCATCCTGTTCTCGGGTGGTGAGCGCCAGCGGCTCGGGCTCGCGCGGGCGATCCTTCGCAAGCCAGCGTTGCTTCTTTTGGACGAAGCGACGGCCGCGCTGGATGAGCAGAGCGAGGCCAGAGTTCTCAATAATCTGCGGCACCGTGGGGTGGCCGTACTGCTGGTCACACACCGTGTGCATAGCCGGCGCTTCGGAGATCGCATACTTCGTCTGTCCGACGGTCAACTTGTGGACGAGACGCCCAACGTGGTGGCAGACCCTGAGCGCGTCCTAGCTGAGGCTGCTCGTAATTAGCCACGCCGACCGCAAGATCGCGTCAGCCCTCTGCTTGTCTATGGATTTCCTCTGTTTGTTTATGGATTGAGGAAGCGAAGCAATTCCTGCTCATCGTGCTGACTGAGCTGCGCCCGGACGCGCATATGCCGAATCACGGTGCCAGAGATGCTGGGCGAGAAGCCTTCCGGGGCGTTATGACAACGCGAACAGTTCTGCGAAAACACGCGCTCACCCTCGCTTTGAGTGTGTGCAATCTTATGCGTGGCGCTTGCGGGCCGCGCAGAAGCCGTATTGGGTTTCGCCTGCTTTGTCGCTGAGTTCGCCTGCCCGGCTAGAACCAACGGCATGAGCAAGGCACTTAGGCTGAGCGTCACAGAGGTAAGAATCAGTTTGGACGTGTTCACTTGCTCCTCCAGATTGGCGAGAGGAAGCGATAAACGATGCCCGTCTCCCAGATGTTGTGGTTGCCTGTGGAAGAAAACTGCCGGGAGTAGCTGGTGAGAATGCGCGTGTTATGTGGCAGGTTGTAATCGAAACCGAAGTCAATGCGATCCGTATTTACCAGCGGCACAGTGTCGCTATCGATAGTGTCGCGCCGAAATGTCTGCTGCAGTCGAAACACGGGCTCAATTCGACCGATCAAACTGTCCGGACCGCCGAACCTTTGCAGACGATAGTCGGCTTCGGCCCAATACCCCTGGGCATGATGCCCGCGCGCAAACTCAGATCGCAATCGCAAGCACGAGCTCTTCGGCTGCCACCACAGATGGGCTCCATAGAAATTCTCCCTCTCACCTTGCAGTAACTTGCCGTAAGACAGACCGAACTCTACCCCACTGTCGGGGAGAAACATACTCAGACGTCCACCGCCCGACCGTTCCGCCTGAAACTGCTCGTTCGAACTGCGTGCCGAGAAGTATCCGACGTAGTTGATCGAGTACTTGCTCGTGGATACCGCAGAGCCGCGGAGCTGACCCCCGAGTCCAGCTCCGGTTCCCATAGCGCCGAGTCCGGCAATCAGCGGACCGTCCTGTAGATTTTCGATCCATATCGGCGACAGGCGCTCGTTGAAAGTGTTGAACGGCGTCAGGAAGCTGCCGGCAATCACAGTAAGGTGAGGGGCTGCCACGACATCGGCCTGCAGGTAAGTGAGTGAGATGAAGTGGCTGTGGTCGTATCCCGGTTGTCCGCCGCCTCTGGCGAAAAACGTTTCGGTCAGCACCGCTCGCGATTCGACAAGTACCCGGCTTCCGAGGGGTGCGGCAATCAACGGCTCCGCAATCGGAAAGTAGCTGGTATTGCCGCTGTTGGTGTTCGTGAGGAAGCCATAGCCGCCCGAGAGAAGCGGCATGTTTTGCGCTCCTGCGGAACCCAGCGTGCAAAACAGTGTTGTGATCACGGCAGCGCACCGCAGAGATAGTGGCGGTCTCAGGAGTGAGAAACGCGGAAGAGAACTCGGCATTTCTGCAAACTAGCTGCATCCAGGGTCTCGCGTGTCTTGATGCCGTCTCACCGTTGTCAATTTATTGTCACTTCTCGGCACGCAAATCGCCGCATGCGACCAGGCCGCGAAGCGTGTGTGTCACATTCCATGGTGGCTCAGAAACCGCAAACAAAGGAATGACAATTCACTGACGCACCTATGACACAGCGCTTTGCCACGCTCTCTAGGGTCATTGCGAGGAGCAGGCCATTAGTGGTTGGCTCTCTCTGGTCTTCCCTATGACTTTGAACATGCGTGACTCCCGGCAGAACGTTCAGCCTTGCATCTTTCGAGTGCTCCGGCTGCTTGTTTTTGCTGGAGGCGCGGCGGCTCTCTCGGGAATTGCGGCGGCGCAGGATACAGCAGCTGCCACCTCGCAGAATCTGGTTCCGGCGCCCACGAGCGCGAACGGCAGCGCCGCCGCTATCGCCTTCGGTGGTTTGTCCGACTCCGCCGATACGGCAAGCTTGAGCGGTAGCAGAGGCTGGCTGTCAACCGACCAAATGATTCAGATCCTGCAGCAAGACCCCGAGCTGTTACAGGAGGTCAAATCTCAGGCCGCCGATCGCTTGCAGCAGCAAGGCATGCAGCTTCAGGCCACAGACATCTCTGACCAGATGCTGTTTACCCAGATCGCGACGAACTCTGCCGTTCACTCCGCCACTTCGACTTTTCTTCAGACGCAGGGTTACGGGCAGAATGGCGGCGAATCCAGCGTGGATACGATCGGATCCAGCAATTTGGCCTCTCCGTCGGTGGCACCTGCTACTCCGCTCGCCGCTGTCGACCAGGAGACGATTAGGGGCGCTACGACGCAGAATATGGCGAACCCGCAGATGGTTCGACCGGGTACTCCTGCCACCCGCGGCCATGAAGAGACCAGTGCGTCCACGGATGCGCCGCGAGTGCTTCGTCAACCCGCGCCTTACGACCTGCCCTCGATGCGCGACCTCTACACGCAGATTCCCGAGCAGACCCAACCGTTGAAGCGCTTCGGCTCCGAGATGTTTCTCAACCGAAATTTTCCGGCGATGACCCGGGGCGGATCGAGCATCGACACTCCGCTTGCCGTTCCTCTCGGCCCGGATTACGTCGTTGGCCCCGGTGACTCTCTCACGATCAACCTGTGGGGCGGAGTAACGCAGAGCTTCTCCCGCGTTATCGGTCGCGAGGGTCAGATTCTCTTGCCCGAAGGCGGCTCCCTACAGCTGGCGGGGTTCACTTTGCAGGCGGCCCAAAGCGCCATCGAAGCCGCACTCAGGCGGCAATATCGTGATGTGCAGGTTTCGGTGACGATTTCGCGGCTGCGTTCTGTTCGCGTGTACGTCGTTGGCGATGTGCAGCGTCCGGGCGGATATGACATCAGCTCGCTGGCGACACCGTTGAGCGCCCTCTATGCTGCAGGCGGTCCTACCTCGGTCGGATCACTGCGCATTGTCCGCCATTATCGCGGCGCGCAGTTGATCGAAACCGTTGACCTGTACGACTTCCTCCTCCACGGCCTGCAGAAAGGGAGCGTGCGGTTTGAGAGCGGCGACACCCTGCAGATTCCTCCGGCTGGCGCGCAGGTTGCGGTTTCAGGTGCGATCAAGCGGCCTGCAATCTATGAGCTCAGGCCCGGCGAGTCAAATTTAGCCGCGGTTCTAGCAGACGCGGGCGGGGTCACCGCCGCGGCTTCTCTCAGCCACGTCACGATCGAGCGCATCGACGCGAACCGCCAGCGCGTGACAGTCACCCTGAAGGATGACGAACAGAATTTAGAAGGAGACGGCGCTGCCGAACTCGACAGGTTTGCCGTGCGGGACGGAGATCGCATTCACATCGCACCGATCCTTCCCTACAGTCAACACGCGGTTTACCTGGAAGGCCACGTCGTAAGGCCCGGCCGAATTTCCTACACGGAAGGTATGCAGCTCAGCGATGTTCTGCGCAGCTATCAGGACATGCTGCCCGAGCCCGCCGCGCGGGGTGAAGTTGTGCGCCTCATTCCGCCCGACCTCCACGCGGAAACGGTCGGTTTCAGCGTGCCGGACGTGCTCATCGGAAATGCCAACCTCTTGCTCCGACCGTTTGACACGATCCGCATCTTCGGGCGCTACGAGGTGGATTCGCCGACCGTGACTATCAATGGTGAGGTACTTCGGCCTGGAACGTATCCGCTGTCGAAAGACATGAGCGCGGCTCAACTGGTGCGGATGGCGGGAGGATTCAAACGCGATGCTCTCCTCGACAGCGCCGATCTTACGACCTATCGGCTACAGGGCGGAAACCACGTTGAGGGCAGTCTCGCGACGATTCCCATCGGAACTGCGGTGGCAGCCGGTGACCCACACGCCGACATTCTTCTGAAGGCTGGCGACGTACTTACGATCCACCAGATCACCGGCTGGAATGAGATCGGTCAGTCCGTGACCGTTCAAGGTCAGGTTCGGTTCCCTGGCAGCTATGGACTCCAGGAGGGCGAACGTCTGAGCTCGGTTCTGCGCCGTTCCGGCGGGCTGCGCGATACGGCCTACCCGGACGGCGCGGTGCTGATCCGCGAGCAGGTGCGAGAGCTCGAGGAGAAGAGCCGCGACGAGCTCATTCGCCAGATTGAAACGAACTCGGCCGCCGCTCGCCTCGGGCCTGCAGTTGGCACGGGTAATGAGGGAGGAACGCTGCAGCTGATCAAGGCGCAGCAGGAGGAGGCCATTGCTGAACTCAAGAGTCATCCGCCGACAGGACGCATGGTCATTCATATCAGCAGTGACATCGATAGCTGGGCCAATACACCTGCTGACGTAGAACTTCGCAGCGGTGATGTGTTGACCATCCCGAAGCGTCCGGGGTTTGTGCTTATCACCGGTCAGGTTTACAACGCAACCGCACTCACCTTCGTACCTGGGAAACCCGCTTCGTGGTATTTGAGCCGCGCCGGAGGAACCAACGGTGCTGCCAATCGCAAAGACATATTTGTGATTCGCGCGAACGGCTCGGTAGTCGGCCGTCACTCGGGTGGATGGTTCGAGAGCGACGTGCTCTCTACGCGGCTGGACCCCGGCGATGTAGTCGTTGTGCCGCAGAAGATCATCGGTTCCTCGCTACTGTGGCGCAACCTGCTCACGACGGCGCAGCTCGCCTCCTCTATTGGCATCACGGCGGCGATCGCGGCAGCAGCTCTCTAACGAGAACCCAATGAACAGCATCCCACCGACCCCCGGCCAGTCCCCTGAAATTACCGCGCATTGGACGGTTCGTGCCGCCCTGCTCTGGCGACACCGAGGTGTACTGGCTCGTGTCACTGCCGCCTGGCTCGTGGTCAGTCTTGCAATCGCCTTTCTGATTCCCAAGCAGTACAAGGCAACCGCACGGATTATGCCGCCGGATCAACAAGGCTCCGGAGCCATGATGCTGGCTGCGCTCATCGGTCATGGAGAGATGGGCTCTCTCGGAAGCCTTGCTTCCGGCCTGCTGGGTGGCCACACCACTACGGCACTGTTTGTGAATCTGCTGGAAAGCGGAACCGTAAGCGCGCATCTCATCGATCACTTCGATCTTCAACGCGTTTACAACACGCGCTACAGGATCACTACGGCGAAGCGTCTCGCTCGACACACGAAGATCAGTGATGACAAGAAGAGCGGCGTAATAACGATCGAGGTTGAGGACACTGATCCTGTGCGCGCGCGCGACATGGCGCAAGCCTATCTCGATGAACTTGACAACCTGCTGAATCGCACCAGCACTTCGGCTGCACGCCAGGAACGGATCTTTATCGAGCAGCGCCTCCAGAGGGTGCAAGGCGATCTTGAGCGCGCTGAGCTTGAGCTGAGCGAATTCTCCAGTAAGAACAGCACCGTCGACATAAAGGAGCAGACCCGCGCGATGGTGGACGCCGGAGCTCGCCTGCAGGCCGAGCTTCTCATCGAGCAGTCCGGGCTCCAGTCGTTGAGGCAAGTCTATGGCGACGGAAACGTGCGTGTAAAGCAGACGCAGGCGCGAATCGATTCCCTGCACCGCGAACTGACCCACCTCACCGGTTCCTCCGCACCACTGCAAGCGCCAAACTCCACACCCACCACACCACCGGATGCCCAGGAGAAGGGACAACTTTATCCCGCTCTTCGGCAATTGCCTCGGCTTGCTGTTCCTTACGCGGACCTTTACCGCCGCGTGAAGGTGCAGGAGACCGTCTTTGAACTCCTCACTCAGCAGTACGAGATTGCGCGCATCGAGGAGGCAAAGGACACACCAGTTGTCAGTGTGATCGATGCACCAGGTGTGCCCGAGAAAAAGTCTTTCCCGCCGCGGCTACTGATGACACTCGTGCTCACGTCTCTGTCATTTCTTGCGACGGCTGCCATCATCCTCCTGCAGGAGGCCTGGTCACAGCTTCCGGCCGCAGATCCCCGAAAGGCGCTTGCCGCTGAGGTGTTTCCAGTCGTACGTCGCCGTGTCCGTTGGTCGCTCTCATTCGGAAGGAGCGCGGGATGAAACGGCACATCAGCAATGCGACCAGCGGCGTGATCGACTATGTGTCCTATCCGCTCGGCATGCTCATCGCGGCGCCCATTGTTCTGCACCGGATCGGCCCCGCGGAGTACGGCCTTTGGATGGTCTCGACCGCGATCGTCAGCGCCGGCGGCATCATTGCTTCGGGCTTCTGCGATGCGGCTATTCAGCGAACAGCGAAGTTTCGCGGGACCGCACAGCCTGGGCGGATTGCACGAACCGTGCGCTCCCTGCTCGCGATCAATCTTTCGCTTGGTTGCGCAGTGGCGATGTTGCTATGGAGCTTCGCGCCCATGGCCGCCCGACACCTGGCCCTCTCTCCCCAAATTTTAGTGCAGGAGTGCATCGCGTGCCTCCGCATCGCAGCGGTGCTCACTCTCGTGCGCGCGCTCGAATCGGTTGCCATCAGCATTCAGCGAGCGTTTGAGGAATACCGTGGGACCGTACAGATCAGCACTGCGGTTCGGCTCCTCACACTCGCCCTCGCCACAACTGTGGTTTCCGTCTGGGGTGGGCGGGCGCAGTCGATCATGATGGTCACGGCGGCGCTCCTCACGGCCGGAACTGTCCTCCAGTTTCACAATCTCCACAAGTTTGTCTCCGCCAGCCTCTGGCCTGCCTTCCGCTCGCCCGAGACACGCGCTCTGCTGCGCATTGGCCTCTTCGTTTGGATTCAGGCGCTCGGCAGCGTTCTCTTTCGGCAGTTCGATCGAGTTCTGCTCGGCATCTCTCTGGGAGCCGCCGCTGTCGCTCCTTACTCTCTCTGTATTCAGCTGGCCGAGCCGCTCTTTGGCTTGACCGCGTCCGGGCTCAGCTTCTTGTTCCCGTACTTATCAGAACGCTCCAGCAGACTTTCGCAGGATGCCCTGCGCAACACCGTACGCAAAGCATTTCTCTGCAATTTTGCTATAGTGGGCGCCGGGATGGGGCTCCTGCTCGTTGCCGGCAATGATCTCCTGCAGCTCTGGGCCGGTCGAACCATTGCACAAAGTGCGGCTCCGATCCTGCCCTTTATCGTTATCGGTTCCGCTCTCTCGGGCCTCAGCGTGACAGGAGTCTACGCCGCGCAGGCGCTGGGCCTCTTCCGCGTGACTGCGTTGATCAATCTCGCCAGCCGCGCTGCACTCCTTCTGCTGATGTTGTATTTGCTGCACCGCGGCGGAGTGCGCGGCCTTGCCGCCGCCCGGTTGTTGTATGGCGCCGCAGCGCTGCTCGTTTATGTGCCACTGGCGCGCCGGCTAACTCCACATGTAGCTGCCGCGAACGGGGGCGCCTCTCTGACGCTCGCTCCTGAAATTCAGCGAGGAGTTCAACCGTGAAGATCCTCGTGACCGCCGCTCAGTTCTCGTCTAGCCTATCCGGCCTGCAGCGCCACGCACTCAACCTCGTGCGGGCTCTCCTTCGGCAGCCCGAGATATCCAGTGTGCACCTCGCGATTGCTCCCTGGCAGCGCTCGCTCGTGCAGCAGGCCGATTTCGGTTGCACCGATCGGCTGGACATCCATATCGCCGAAATGGGTACAGGGCCTCTTGATCGGAACCTCTGGCATTTTCACCGGCTGCCCCAGCTCGCCGCTGCAATACACCCCGACATCGTTCACCTGACGTATCCCGTTCCGGTCCGTGCATCTGCGCTTGGTTGCCCGGTCGTGCTCACTCTTCATGACCTTTATCCGTTCGACATCCCTGGCAACTTCGGGTTCCCCAAGGTAATTTTCAATCGCGCTATCCTGCGGCACTGCCTGCGCAATGCCGACGCGATCGTCTGCGTTTCGGACAGCACGCTTCGCCGGCTTCGCGATCGTGCGCCTGACTCGTGGTCACGCGCTCACCGGATCTACAACTGCGTCGAACCCGAGATGCATGCCGAGCCCGATCCTTTCCTGCGCGACTGGAACGTTCACCCGTTTCTCCTCACCGTCTCTCAGCATCGCAGGAATAAGAACATCTCGCTGCTAATCCGCGTTTTCGATCGCCTGCTGGGAGAGCGTCGTATCGACCCCGGGATGAAGCTGCTTGTCGTCGGAATTCCAGGTCCAGAAACCGCGCGCCTTCATCGGCTGGTCTCCAAACATCGACTCACGGACCGGGTGCTGTTTCTACAGGGGCTGTCCGATTCTGGCCTGCAATGGTGCTATCGCAACGCGGAGACGCTCCTGGCTCCGTCGCATATCGAGGGCTTCGGCCTGCCCGTTGTCGAAGCCCTTCTGGCCGGCTGCCGCGTAATCTGCTCCGACATACCTGCGTTCCGCGAGATCGCCGCAGGCGATTGCCGTTTCGTCCGGCTGGGATTTACGGCAGAAGCGGCTTTCGCGGATGCGATCGTGGCGGCGCTTCGTAGTCCTCCTTCGTCTCCGCTCTCGTTCCCGCAATTCTCCTCACGCGCGATAGGATTCGAGCACGTCGATCTCTACCGCAGCCTGGTGAGCGCGACAGCCTCCACGAAGACCTGGCGTGGTCCGGCTCCAGCACTCGCGATTGGTGTTAACGAGCCCTCGCCGGGATTGAGGAGGAATGAACGGTGTTAGCCTTCGCCTCCAAACTCATAGCCGAGCCGCGGACGCGCGCCGCCAATCGTCACCGCACTATCTCGCGCGCAGTCTTTCTGCGCTTAATCGCCGGTTGCGAACGTGTGGCGGACCTTCTCACCTGCACCTTTCTTTTCGTTACAGCTCAGTGGCTGGAATTTTGGGTTTATCGTTCACCAGCG
Organism: uncultured Acidobacteriaceae bacterium; assembly: GCA_963762465.1. Lineage (GTDB taxonomy): Bacteria > Acidobacteriota > Terriglobia > Terriglobales > Acidobacteriaceae > Granulicella. The sequence continues at coordinate 85,064 of CAVXKS010000008.1, forward strand.
TACTCGCTGCGTAAGAGCCTCGCCGTAAGTGTGTTCATCGCATTCTTAATCACTGCTCTTTTGAACCGACCTGGGACGGCTCACACACCGATTCTGGCCAATCCCGTGCGCGAAACAGCGGCGGCTGTTCGAGCTGCCTTGCAGGCGTGTGTCCTTCTTGTGCCCTCAGTCTTTGTCTTCGGCTTCCGGATTCACTATGGCGCAATTCTTCTCGCACTCTCTGTTGTCCCTGTGCTGCTGATGATCCAGCGGCGGCTTTTCGCTCCGGTTCTGCGCAGTTTCAACCGGCGAGGCCACGGAACTGAAAATGTGGTGATCTACGGAGCCTCGGCCACCGGACGACGGATCGCATCCGCGTTGCGAGCGTCGCCTCGTCTTTCCCTCGTTCCGGTGAAGATAGTCGATGAGGACTCTCGCTCCGTGGACGACTGCCGTTTGGGCATGGCGTTCCGCAACGAATCTCCGTTCACTGTCGAATGTGCTCCGGTCACTGCTGGGCTCCTGCAGTCGCTCCATTGCGATCTCCTGCTGATCGCGGTGACCGGTCTGTCCTCTGAGCAGAAATGCTCGCTGGAATCCGCCGCCGCAGAGGCTGGTTCGCATGTTGCGCATCTCTACGAGACTTGTCTGTGCGATTTCTCCTCTGGCGCGATTCTCGATTTCGATGATCTGACCGTCGCGCGAAACGCACCGTCCTCAGTTCAACTCCCATACGCCTGGGCAAAGCGCATCCTTGATGTCCTCGCGTCCGCCGTTCTGATCGTGTTCTTATCCCCTCTGCTCCTTGTCATCCCTCTGCTCATACGGTTCACCTCGCGTGGACCTGCACTCTTCGTTCAGAAGCGCGTCGGCTTCGACGGCCGGCTCTTCCGGATGTATAAATTCCGTTCGATGTCCTGCGGGGCGCGCCGTTACGAGCGCTCTCCGAAGTCATCTCACGATCCGCGCATCACCCGCATCGGCCGGATTATCAGACGCACGAGCCTGGACGAGCTTCCTCAGCTCCTGAATGTCCTCCTTGGGCAGATGTCACTGGTGGGCCCACGTCCCGAAATGCCGTTCATCACCCGCGGTTATGGTGCGCGCGAACGCCAGCGACTGCAGCTGCTTCCAGGAATCACCGGACTGTGGCAGCTCAGCAGCGATCGGCCCTATCCGATCCACGAGAACCTCCATCACGATCTTTTCTATCTCCAGCACCGCTGCCTGTCGCTGGACATGGCAATCCTCCTCCACACACTGTTCTTTGCAATGCGACCGGGCATATGACATCTCCGAAATCGGCTGTAGAAAGCATCTGCCAGCACCCTCACGCCGACGTTCTCGGTACCCACGTATCCGCAATCGATATGGCGCGCGCCCTTCACATTGCCGCACACTGGATCGACTGTGGCCGGCCTGGCTACGTCTGCGTCACGGGAGTGCACGGCGTTATGGAGGCAAGCCGCGATCCTGAGTTTCGTCACGTTCTCAATCGAGCTGTGATGAACGCGCCGGATGGTATGCCGATATCGTGGGTTGGATGGCTACAGGGATTTGCACAAATGGACCGCATTTTCGGGCCCGACTTTATGGCCGGTCTGTGCGAGCTTTCTCCAGCGCGAGGCTATCGGCACTTCCTGTACGGCGGAAATCCCGGCGTCGTCGAGCAGCTCAAGTCAGTGCTGGAGGCGCGCTTCCCCGGCCTCAGCATTGTTGGTACATATACGCCTCCATTCCGCCCGCTCCACGCCGAGGAAGAGAAAGATCTCTTGGCCCGTGTACGCGCCTGCCGCCCCCATGTTCTTTGGGTCGGGCTCAGCACTCCCCGCCAGGAGAACTTCATGGCCCGCCACGTCGACCGGCTGCAGGTTCCGTTGCTCGTGGGCGTCGGCGCAGCGTTCGACTTTCACACCGGCCGCATCCGTGACTGCTCCCCCTGGATCAAACGAAGCGGGCTGCAGTGGCTACATCGTTTGATTCAGGATCCTCACCGTCTCACACGCCGTTACCTGCGCAACAATCCTGAGTTTGTATTCAGAATTGCTGTCAGTATGCTGAACCGGCGCAGCTTTCCGTTCCTTTCCCGCAAACAGGGCCCGGTCTGCTCACAAGACTAATGCAGATCGCGCACGACTCCGCACTCACTCGCCGTGCACCGCACTCCACATCTCAACAACGTCGTGACAATCGGCTGACCCTTATATGACAACTGCCGCCCCGGCAAATCGCTACCGTGAATGACGTCGTCATCTCCAGACGCTGTGATGCGGTATCGCCTTATCCATACACAGCGCTCGGATACTGAAGCGGCATTTACACAGGAGTCTTCATGAAAGCGAAGTTCGCTCTGCTGGTTCTCTGCTTGGGTCTCATTGGCTCGTTCGCACTTTCCACCGAACGCATCGTTCGCGCTCAGGAATCGCCAAAGACGATCCAGGTGGTCGCTCGGCGCTTTGCGTTTGAGCCGTCCGAAATCACCGTCAAGAAAGGTCAGCCCATCGTGCTCGTGGTGAAGAGCAACGACGTGGCCCACGGCCTCCGCTTCCGCGATCTCAACCTGGACGTCAAGGTCGATAAGGGCGCTACTGCCGAAGTGCGGTTCACGCCGGATAACATCGGCGATTTTGTCGGCCACTGCTCCGTGTTCTGCGGCTCCGGTCACGGCAGCATGACGCTTACTCTTCACGTGGTGGATTAGGCATGTACTCGCGGTCACGTGCAGCCGCGCTTGTCTTTCTCGTGGCGCTCGCCGGTTGCAAGGTTGCTCAGCCGGGCAAGATGGAGACAAACACCGTCACGTTTGCTAAGCATCACGTGTTCGTCGGAAACAAAAAGCAGAAGAATCCTCTGGCTTACACCCACGATAACTGGCGGGACGGCAAAGACGCCTTCTCTCATTACTGCGTCGCGTGTCACGGCATGGACGGACAGAACACAGGTGTTCCATTCGCGGACCGCATCTCGCCGCCGATCCCCTCGCTTGCGTCCGCAGACGTGCAAAGCTACACCGACGGCCAACTGAAATGGATCCTGGACTACGGGATCAGCCCTTCGGGCATGCCCGGTTCAAGAGGAACGCTCAGCGACGACGAGCTATGGTCCATCATCGTCTTCCTGCGGCACCTGCCGCCACGTGGAAGCCAAGGCACGCCGGAGATGTATACCCACTAGACCCGCCAGGTACAGGCGACGATTGAGGATTCATGCTGGCAGAGACTGCGGTCGAAACACGGAACGGCGTTGTGGCTCCGTCACGTCCAGCGACGGCGTTCGCCGCGGGTTTCTTCTTCGCCTTCCGCCTCGTCATTCCTGTATTTTGTGTGCAAGTCCTCGGAGCAGAGCCGCAGACTGGGTCCGGAGTCAGGCTGGCTCTCGGCCTCGCGGCGGTGTGCGTAATCTGGATCGACGGTTTCGGAGCAACTACCCGCTCGATTGATTCGCTAGTTCACACATCTCCGGTCCGCTGGGTCCTGCTCTTTCTGCTTTTTTCCGGTTGCAGTCTGTTATGGAGCGAGGCAGCTTCACCTGTAGCATCCTTCGCGTACTGGTTTGGAACCGCATGCGATGTTTTGATCGTCCTCTTTCTTTTTCGCGCCGGCGTTCCCAGCGAAGTAGCAGGCGCCCTGCTCCGCGGCTTCGTATGCGGTTCCTGTTGCATCGCCTTCATCGCCTGGGTGATGCCGGGTCAGTCAGACCTCCGGTTAGGCGATGAAGATTTCTTCAACTCCAACTCCATCGCGAATACCTGTTGCTTAGCTATCTTCTTTAGCCAGTATCTGATGCGGCGGAAAGATGGCAGGTGGGGTCTCGCCACGGTTTTTCTGGTGCTGACTCTGGTTCGCACCCTCAGTAAGACAACCATCGCTGCATTCCTTTTAAGCGAAGTTTTTCTGGTCATCCAGGATCGCTCGATGACCCGAAAGACGAAGACCGCCCTTACGGTCGCGGCACTGTTGGTCATTCTTCTTTTCTGGGGTCTGTTTGAGGCCTATTACAACCTCTATACAACCACTGGCAATCAAGCCGAAACACTCACTGGCCGCACCGCCATCTGGAGTTATGTCTTCGATCGGGCGCTCGAACGACCGTGGCTCGGCCATGGTTTTGATTCCATGTGGAATGTTATCCCGCTATTCGGCACCTTCGAAGCAAGACATGCGGAGAATGAAGTGTTAGAGCAGCTTTATTCCTACGGGATTGCGGGAATTGCGATACTCGCAGGCGTCTATGGCAGCCTCTACCGTTCCATTCAACGCCGGGCGCCCGGCGACGTACGAATCATCCTGGCGAGCATCTTGCTATTCATCCTAGTCCGGGGTTTGGCTGAAGCTGAACCCTTCGATCTACTGCTTCCGGTGTGGTCAGCCGTACTCATAAACATGCTTGCGCGAGGTGAGGAAGGGTTGGCCGGCAGCCAGCAATCCGCTTCTCAGCCGACCGCGCCGATCGGCCTTATCCCATGACTTCCGTGTCAAACAAGCAGTCTGCTACGTACGAAACCAGGAACGCCGCATGTCTCCTCTCAAACTGATCAGGTCCGCCTTCTTCAGAACCGCGGGGATGTCGGCTCCGCGCGAGATTAGCGTTCGCGAGGCGTACCGCCGTTGGGCGCCGACCTACAACGCCGAGACTGCGACCAGTTTTTTGGACGACGAACTCGCACACGAGATGCTCAATGGGCTGCCCCGGACGCAGCTGCTTGATGCAGGGTGTGGCATCGCTCGCCGCATTCAATCCATACCGGGTGCCATCGGAATCGATCAGAGCCCCGAAATGCTCGGGGCCGGCCGCGCCAGCAACGTCGTCGCAGGTGACATCCGTTCCATGCCTTTCGGCTCCAGCTGTTTTGACATGGTCTGGTGCCGCCTGGTGCTGGGCCACCTCGCCGATCCTCTGCTTGCCCTGCGCGAGCTCGCCCGCGTCTGCATTCCCGGCGGTCACATCTTCGTGACGGACTTCCATCCCGAAGCCGCCGCCGCGGGGCATCGCCGCACACTGACAGACTCCACCGGGAGCGTCCACGCCATCGAGCACTACGTGCACACCAACCTCGTCGAGCTCGCGACACAAGCTGACCTTGAGCTCATCCAGCATAGAGATGGCGCAGTGGGACCGTCCGTCCGCAGCTTCTATATCCGAGGAATCGGGATGAAGGCCTATAAGCGTGACCTCGACCTCAAACTCGTGACCGCCTTCCTGTTCCGAAAGCGAGTCTCTCGAACACCGCCCCCACAATGCGATGACAATTGCCTGACCGATGTATGACAAGCGCCATGGCCGAGCTCGCTACGCTCACCTAATTGGATTCTCCGCACAAACTCGGCACGTGCGCCGCACCCACTGCAAAGCACCGGTGAGACGAAAGACAAACGTGTGAGCCAGCTCTCCACGCCCGATGCTGTGCCTCACCTCGCGTCCTCGTGTCTTCGCGACTACAGTCCAGTTCTGATTGCGTCGCTGCCGATCTCCTCATCTTTGGCGGCGCTGTCCCTTACTTCGAGCCAGCGAATTCGGAAGGCTATTCTGCTGAGCATCTTTGGCGTTCCGGCGCCCCGGACGCTGACTCCGCTGCCCGACGCAATCCTTCAACTCTCACGGGCGGAGTGGAACCGACAGCTGCATTGGCTGGATGTCAGTGGCCTCGCGCTCTACTTTTTCGATACGATCGGCCGCCACGGCTGGCATGATGCCCTTCCGCGGACTGTCGCCGATCGCCTCCAGCAAAATCTCGAACACAACGCGCAGCGCACCAGCGGAATGATTCAAGAATCCGTTGCCATCCAGCGCGAGTTCGAGCGCGCTGGAATCTCCTATGCCGTGATGAAGGGAATTTCGCTCTCTCCTGACTCGGTCCCAGTCCCAGAGCTGAGGCATCAGTTCGATCTGGACTATCTCGTAGCTGGACCTGCTGCGGCTATGGCGCGCCGCATCCTCGAGGACCGGGGATATCACCTTCGCGCCGTCAGCGCAGCTACATGGGAATTCAAAATCCATGAAGACCCGCGCGTATCGCTGACTGACCTCTACAAAGACCTGCCCTACCGCGGCGTCGAACTCCACCTTGAACCCAGCGCACTCCAAGGCAGATCACGTCTCAACTCTATACAGCGCCGCAACCTCTACGGCATGCTGATGCCGGTCCTCTCGCCGGTCGACCTCTTCCTCGGTCAGGCCACGCACGCGTTTAAGGATCTTTGCAGCGATTTCTCCCGCGCCTCCCACCTGCTGGAGTTCTACCGGCACGTTCGCGCTCGCTACGACGACCAAACTTTCTGGCGCCAGCTTCGAGTCCGCACCGAACGCGAACCTCGGGCTCGTACATCCATCGGTGTGATCACTCTCCTGCTGTCGTCGATTTGTGGAGACTTTGCACCTCCGGCTCTCACGCAATGGACAGTCGACCATCTGCCTTCCGCCGTGCATCTCTGGGTCACGCTTTACGGCAATCGCGTCGTCTTCGGTGAACCACCCGGCACCAAGCTCCACCTGCTCCTGCGGAACGCGCTCAACTCTACAGCCGGCTCGCAGGAGCCGCTAAGGACGTCCCTGCTTCCTTCACGCCTCCCGCCGGCTGTCATTCAGCGCCCGTCGGGCGAGTCTCTCTCGACTCGCCTCGCACGTCATCGTGTCCAGTTCCGCTTCCTCTTCTCGCGGCTTTGGTTCCACCTCATCGAAGGGTTTCGCTACGCACGCGAGCTCCTTCGCTGGCGCCGGCTCGTCGATCGGCTTCCCTCATGAGTTCCGCACTCCGTCCTGCAGCGCTCGCCTTCGACGCGGCGGCCGAGTCCTTCGACACTCGATTCGGCGCATGGGCCAGCGTCGCCGCGCAGCGCCGCTCCGTCCGGTCCGTGCTTCTCGATGTGCTGCCCCCCGGCGGCCAGGTTCTGGAGATAGGCGGCGGCACTGGAGAGGACGCATCCTTCCTCGCCGGCCACGGGCTGAAGCTCCTTCTCACGGATCCCTCGCCCACTATGGTGAAGATTGCCGCGGGCAAGCTGGTTCCGCTCGGCTCCGCTGCTGAGGTTGCCGCAGGAGAAGAGATGGAGGACTTCGCTGACCGCTACCTCTCCGCGGGAGGACCGCTGCTCGACGGCGCCTTCTCAAATTTTGCGCCGCTCAACTGCGTCGCAGACCTGACGCCTGTTGCACGCGGGCTTTCCAACCTGCTCAAACCGGGTGCCCCGGTCTTGCTCGTCGTCTTCGGCACCTGCTGCCCCGCCGAAATACTAATTGAAACGCTTCGCGGCAGACCGCGTCAGGCGCTCCGGCGGTTCCAGCGCGGCAGGGTTCCCGCGCGCCTTGGCAAGCGTGATTTCCAGATCGTCTATCATCGCCGCTCTCAGATGGAACGAGCCTTCGCGCCGTCGTTTGTATTACAGAGGCGCATTGGCATCGGGCTCGGCGTACCCCCCAGTGCAGCGGAGCCATGGATATCAACTCATCCGCGGCTACTCGCTGCTTTAGAACGTGCGGATCATCTTTTCGCGCGCCCGTTCGCGGCCTTCGCGGATCACGTGATGTATCAATTCCGACGTCAATAGCTGGATACACCCGGCGTTGACCACTCCGATCACAATCCGATTACGACACCGAGACATTCTGACGACACCAGCCTGGCGCCCGCCCTCTAGACTTCACTGAGATGTTCCAGCGCGGACCGGCCCCTCCGAGCCGTAAAGCGCTCACCGAGGGAGTGAGATTGATTCAGTGCCGTCAAATTGCCGATGTCAAGCTTCCTACGCGCTGGGCAGATTTTCGTCTGCTCGGTTTCCAAGGCTTCAACGCAGCGGGGTGCCGAGAGGCGCCTGAGAGCGCGATCGCTCTTGTGCTCGGAGATATTTATCGCTGCTCTCCCATCGTTCGCATCCATTCGCAGTGCACTACGGGCGATGTCTTTCACTCTCTTCGTTGCGACTGCCACGATCAGCTCCATCTCGCGCTCCGCACCATCGCGCGCGCAGGGGCAGGCATCCTCGTTTATGAGCATCAGGAGGGCCGCGGCATCGGGCTGATGGAGAAGCTGCGCGCCTACGAATTGCAGGACCAGGGGCTCGACACGATTGAGGCCAATCTGAATCTCGGCCATCCTGTTGATCGCCGCAGCTATCGGCTGCCGATTGAGATTCTGCGCCATCTGCGCGTCACCTCTCTGCGCCTCATGACGGACAATCCGGACAAGATATCGGTCGTGCGTTCGTCTGGGATAAAGATCGTCGAACGCCTCAGCGCAGAAGTCCAGCCTACGCCCCACTCGGCGCACTATCTCGCGACTAAGCGCGAGAAACTTGGCCATCTTTCAAAGACTCCGACGCGCGTCAACAAAGCTTCTGAGAACCCTCTTGAGACCGCTGTGACACCTTCAATCGAACCGCCGGAAACCACTCGCCACACGATGACATTGGGCTGACATTCGTGAGACAACTCCCCATCGCCCGCGTCACTACGATGGCCACGAAAGCAAGAAACGCGTCGCATCCGGGCCCGTCGCGTGGTTTCCCAGCTGCCCGGAAACTCCGAAGGTGACACATTGGTCGATGTTCTGTTGACACACTCGTATCACCTCCCCTACGACGCCAAGCAGCTTCGCAAGATGCAGCCGTACACGCCGCTCGGAACCCTGTACGCTGCGGCGGCCCTCCGAGACAATGGCGTCTCCGTTGCTGTCTTTGACAGCATGCTCGAGCCGCCGACTGACAGTTTTGCCGCGACCCTCCAACGTCTCCGCCCTCGCATCGTGGCCGTCTATGAGGATGACTTCAATTTCCTCACCAAGATGTGCTTGACCCGCATGCGCGAGGTCGCCTGGGAAATCGCTCAAGCCTCAAAGGCCATCGGAGCCGTTGTAGTCGTGCACGGCTCTGATTCGACCGACAATCCTTCGTTGTTCCTCGCCAACGGCTTCGATTATGTCGTCTGCGGAGAGGCGGAGGGCACCCTCGCAAGTCTCTGCGCCTCGATCCTCGACGGAGCCGCACCAGCGCAACTGGATGGTTTGGTGCATCTCGACAGCTCCGGCCAGCTCGTCCGCAGCTCGCAACGGCTGGCAAAAAACGCCGCGTGGACTCGCCTCTCTGCTCCCGCCCGCGACCTCATCGATCTTCAGCCATATCGAGCCGCATGGCTGCGCGCGCACGGCTACTTCTCGACCAACATGGTCGCAAGCCGTGGTTGCCCATTCCGGTGCAACTGGTGCGCCAAGCCTATCTCGGGCAATCAATTTCAGCTGCGCGCAGCCTCCGCTGTCGCCGAGGAGATGGCACTCCTCAACCGCGCCGGCGTCGACCACATCTGGTTTGCCGATGATGTCTTCGCACTGAATCGTCACTGGGTTCGGGAGTTCGCGCATGAGATTACCCAGCGCGATGCGTCGCTTCCATTCAAGATTCAATCTCGCGCCGACCTCCTCCACGAAGACACCGTCGAACATCTGAAAGCCGCCGGGTGCTCCGAAATCTGGATGGGCGTGGAGTCCGGTTCACAGGACATCCTCGACGCGATGGACAAAGGAATCACTCTCGACTGTGTCAGCACCGTGCGAGAGCGGTTACTCAATGCCGGTATCCGCGCCTGCTTCTTCTTGCAGTTCGGCTATCCCGGTGAAGACTGGCACAGACTCCAACAGACGATCGCGCTTGTGCGTCGGCTCCGCCCCGACAATATTGGCGTCTCGTTCTCTTATCCGCTGCCCGGTACGGTCTTCCACGATCGTGTACAGTCGCAGCTCGGAGCCAAGCGCAACTGGACCGACAGCGATGATCTTTCCATCATGTTTCAGGCCGCCTACTCCACTGACTTCTATCGCTCTGTCCGTGAGGCGCTGCACGCTGAGGTCGATTCCTGGCAGCACCCGTCTGACGGCGAGCTCAAAAACCAAGTCGCCATGCTTTGGGAGGTAGTCGAGGAGATGGAGCCGCTCAGCCGTGCCTCTGAAGCGTTCAACCTTCCTAAAAACATCAATCTCTTGGCGTCATCCTGCATCGTGCCCGTGGAACAGCTTACGTCACACAGGAAGGCCTAGATGTCTGCGCTGTCGTGCCCAACCACCGCGGATCCAGTAGACGTGCCAACCGTCAGTGCTGCCGGTTGGGCCGGCATTCCACTGCGCTGTCCCCGTTGCGGCTCGAACATGGAGAGAATGCAGTGTCCTGACTGCGCGTTTCAGCTGGAAGTGCGAAACGATATCGTTTGCGCTCTGCCGCCGGAACGTGCCGCTCACTACCAGCAGTTCGTCTCGGACTATGAATCCATCCGTGCCGCGGAAGGGCGAGGCAGCCAGGACTCGCCCTTCTATCTCGCGCTTCCCTTCCAGGATCTCAGCCGCCGCAATACACGCCAGTGGAAGATCCGATCGCGAAGCTACTCGTACCTTGTTCAGCACATCTTCGCACATCTCCCGGACCACGCGACGATACTGGATCTCGGCGCCGGAAACTGCTGGATGAGCTACCGCATGGCTTTGAACGGCTTTCGTCCCGTTGCGGTCGACCTGCTCATCAACGAGCAAGACGGCCTCGGCGCGTCCATCCACTTCAACCGCCATCTTCCAGCGCCTATTCCATGCTTCCAGGCTGAGGCCGCGCACCTGCCCTTCTGTGATCATCAATTTGATGCGGTCGTTTTCAACGCATCCTTCCACTACGCAGAGGACTATCAGGCCACCCTACGCGAAGCAATCCGTTGCACCAAGCCCAACGGCATCGTGATCATCAGCGACACGCCTTGGTACGCATCCGAGCAAGGTGGCATGCGGATGATCGCCGAGCGCCATGCCACGTTTCGCAACTGCTTCCATACCGCCTCTGACTCGATAAAGAGTCTCGAGTTCCTGACAGAGGCACGCCTGCAACGACTCGCCGATGCCTTGTCCGTCAGCTGGACAGTCCATCGGCCGTGGTATGGCCTGGGTTGGGCCCTCCGTCCATGGATCTCGAGGCTCCGCAGGCATCGGGAGCCCTCGCGGTTTCGCATTTACGTGGCGAGCAGACATGCGTGATCTCCTCGACCATCGCGCACCTGAAGCCCTCCTCCTCCATGAGGCGCGTTGCGCCGTCGGACCGGATGACACAGTGCGTGCGTCTCTGCTCCTGGACGATGGTCGACTCCGTCAAATTTTCCGTACGGTCTCCACAGGCCGTATTTCTGTGCCGGGGGCCGAAGAGATCGACCTAAGCGGCTATCTCGTCACGCCCGGTCTCATCAACGCGCATGACCACCTGCACTTTTCGCTTTTCCCACGGCTCGGCAATCCGCCTTACCGCAATTACGTCGAGTGGGGAGAGGACATCCACGCCACTGTCGGTGACCTCATCGCGAAGCACAACTGTGTCCCTAAACCAATCCGTCTCCGCTGGGGCGGCATTCGCAATCTCCTCTGCGGGGCAACCACCGTATGTCACCACGACCCGCTCTGGCACCCGCTTCGGAGCGATGACTTCCCGGTGCGTGTCGTGCAGCGTTTTGGATGGGCGCACTCCCTTGTTTTGGGCGGCGACGTTCATCGCGCGTACTCTTCCACCCCAGCAGAATGGCCGTTCATCATCCACATCGGCGAAGGAACCGACGCGCTTGCCAGACAAGAGATCTTCTCGCTCGACCGTATCGGCGCCCTCCGCGCAAGCACAGTACTTGTGCACGGCCTTGCGATCGACTCCGACGGCGTCGCCCTCATCCGCGAGCGGCGGACCTCGCTCATCCTCTGCCCATCTTCCAATCACTTCCTGTTTCGCCAATTGCCGAACCCTACGCTTTTCAACAGCCGGCAAAGCATCGCCCTTGGCAGTGACTCTCCCCTGACCTCCACCGGAGACCTGCTCGACGAACTCCGTTTCGCCATACGCCACTGCAGCCTCGCTCCGGAAGCAGCGTATCGCATGGTCACCACCGCTTCGGCGTCGCTACTTCGACTTCACGAGACTGACGGCACAATCCGCGTCTCCGGTATCGCCGATCTCATCGCGGTGCGCGATACCGGGGTTTCTCCAGCATGTCGCCTGGCCGAACTTTCCATAGACGATATAGAGCTCGTCATCGTAGGCGGCCGGCTCCAGCTCGCCTCCGATGAAATTCGCCAGCGACTCTCGCCCAGGCTCGAAAACACTCTCCACCCATTGTTCATCGACGGCACGCTCCGCTGGCTGCTTCCTCCTGTAACTCAGCTCCTCCGCGATACCGAAGCCATACTGGGCAAGGATCAGGTGCGGCTCGGCGGACGTCTGCTCACGCTGCCGGCGCCCTCCCGATCCTTCCGCCCTCCCGAGTCCAGCCACTCGGCCGCGTCTTCCGCGAGGATATGATGACGCACTTCGGTCTCCTGTCCTATCGCGGCGCGGGCCATGTCAACCCGCTGATCGCACTTTCCCGGACCCTCATCGTGCGAGGCCACCGCGTCACGCTTTTTCAGCATCCCGCACTAGAACAGTGGGCGCGCCGCCTGGGACTTGAATTCTTCCCGATTAATGTGCCGGGCGCTCACGGCAGCACCGGCACCGGGCAGCTAAAAAGTTTGCGCAATCGCACCCCTTCCCTCGCCGACTTTCGCCTCAAGCTGGATCGGATCGCCTGCGATATGCAGACGTTCCTGCGAGAGTACCCTGGCGCGATCTCCGCAACCGGAGTCGATGCGCTGCTCGTGGGTGAGATCTCTCTCACCGGTCCAACCGTCGCCGAAATGTTCGGCATCCCGTATTTCATCGTTTCAACCTCAATTCCGCACAACTTTGGATGGGATGACCCACTCCGTCTCGCTTCCTCTCCGTCACTCTTCCAACGTCGCCAGAGCAATCTTCTGCAGGTCTCCGTACTTCGCATGCGCGGACCCGTGCGTCGCATCCTGAACAGCTATCGCAAGGAACTCGGCCTGGCGCCTCTGCATTCCACTGCAACCACATTCCCCGCGCTCGCTCACATCACGCAATGGCCCCAGTGCCTCGACATTGTTCGCCGTGGGCTGCCGGAGAATTTCTTCTACACAGGCCCGTTTGTCAACCTCGCCGCGAGGCCCGATATCGAGTTCCCCTGGGACCGCCTCGATAGTCGGCCTCTCGTCTACGCTTGCATGGGAACGACAGGGCGCTCTGATCCTTCCATCTTCCATCGCATTGCTGAGGCATGCAGCAGGCTCGACCTGCAACTCGTCATCTCGCTCGGCGGCCGTCGCGATCCCGCCCCCCTGTCCGATTTACCTGGCGACCCGGTCATCGTAGCTAACGCTCCGCAGCTCCAACTCCTCAACCGGGCCGAAATTGTCATTACACACGCTGGGCCCAACACCGCACTCGAAACACTCCTGCACGGCAAGCCGATGCTCGCTCTTCCACTCACGCTCGATCAACCTGCCGTCGCCGCCCATCTCGTCCGGCTCGGCGCGGCTGAGGCTCTGCCGGTCAACACCCGCTCCGCCAGCCAGATTGAAGCTGCACTACTCAAACTGCAGCACGACAGCGGTTATCGCGACGCCGCTCGTTATCTCCAGGCCCGCCTATTGTGCCTTCACGGGCTTAATCGTGCCGCCGATATCATCGAGGCGCGGCTGTCGACCACCGTCTCGCGGTCCGCTCCACCTTTTGCGCGTGACCTTCAACTGACGCTCCCATGACAATGCAACGCGCAATCGACGGGTACGTTTCAGCCGGGACTGTTACCCCCCGGCTTGCCGTGGATCGGGTAGAGTATCTTCTGCTCTGTGTCGCGCTCTTGTTTCTCTGCGCGCACAGCGTTCCACGCGCCTGGCGAACCCTCAACACAGATTTCCCTAACTACTACATCGCCGCTCAGCTGGCGAATGATCAATACGACACCTCGCGCATGTATGAATGGACATGGATAGAGCGTGAGAAAGATCACCGAGGCATTGACATCCGTGTTATCGGCCTCTTGCCCATCACGCCTTTCTCAACCCTCGCCGTGTGGCCGTTAGCGGGCTTCGCTCCGCTCACCGCGAAACACATCTGGATAGTGCTGAATCTCATCGCGCTGGCTCCGCTTGCCTGGATGCTGTCTGTTATGACCGGCCTTTCCGGCCGCCGCGTCGCTCTCACCCTGCTTCTCAGCTTCCCTCTCTACCGAAACCTTCTCTACGGCCAGTTCTACATTCTGCTTCTGCTTCTGATAACAGCCGCGTGCTTCAGCTACTTGCGTGGACATCGTGTCCTCGCCGCCGCTTTGGTCGCAATTGCAGGAGCCTGCAAGATTTTCCCGCTTCTGCTGTTCGTCTTCTTTCTTCAGCGCCGGCACTGGCGTGCGCTCATCGCCGGAATCGCTGTCGTGCTTGCCGCCGTCGCTCTCTCCATCGGTGTCTTCGGCCTCAACGCAAACCGCACGTGGCTGTTCGAGATTCTTCCCTGGGTCATGCGCGGAGAAGCCCTCGGCACCTACACCACGACGCCATCCATCTCCGGTGTACTCCACTGCCTGTTTCTCTCTGAGCCCCAGTGGAACCCGCACCCATGGCACTCGTCCCCACTGATTTACAGTCTGCTGGCGCCGACACTCCAGATGCTGACCCTCGCGCCTGCCATTCTCTTGATCCGCAGAACTGATAACAGCCGCCGTCGCGTCCTCCTCGAGTGGTCAGCCCTGCTCACCGCGTCTCTCGCAGTCTCAACGATTCCGGCCTCATACAATTTCGTGCTCATCGTCTTCCCGGTATGTGTGCTCGCATCCATCCTGATCCGTGAACAACGCTACGCCTGGTTCTCCGCACTTGTGATTGCCTACCTCGGCATTGGCTTCCCTCTGCCCGTCCCGCAGCGACCCTTGGGCCTGGAGCTTCTCCTCTACGTTCCGCGCCTTCTGCTGCTGCTCGCGCTGCTCCTCGGAATCTATGTCTTGCTCTGGCGCGATACTGCCGCGCGGACCACTCCTACAATGAATGACTTCGAGTGGACCCGGTATGCCTGGGGCGCCGTGATGCTCGTCTCGCTCCTGTCTGCGACACCATCCACCCTCCGCGTCGAGCGCGCCGAGCGTGAAGAGTACGCTTTCCGTCTGCCTTCCCCCTCCCAGGACTTTCTCAGCGCGGCTCCGCAGCCTTCTGCAGACGGCCTGAACTACACCGCGTTCACATTCTCCGGCTATCATCTCGTCACGCAAAGCCTGAGCCAATTACCTGATCCCTCCGATGACCTCTCATCGGTAACCAGCTCCAGACACCTTCTCGTGGAGCGCGCCTACAATCCTCATTCGCGCATCATCGATCTCGCCGATCCTCGCGTCACCACCGTAGAGAACGCACGAGAACCGATGCTGTCCTCCGACGGGCGCGATCTCGCGTTTGTACGCGACGATCACGGCCGCGGCCAACTGATCCTGCGTCGCGCGTTTCAGTCGAGCACCGCTGATATTCCTCTGACATCCCCGTCCGCCAACGTTTACGAGGCCTCTCTTCTCTCGCCGGCGGAGTACGCCTACTCGGCAACAACCAGCGATCGACCCCCGACGATCTTCATCACGGACGCCACCCACCGCGATGCGTCGCTTGGCCCCGTGCCGGCGCGGTATCCCGCGCTCTCGCCGAACGGTCAGTGGCTCGCATACAGCCGCCTCGATCGCGGCGTCTGGAATCTGTGGCTTCGTGACCAGGGAACCGGATCGACGCGGCGCATCGCAAACGTCCCTTGCAACCAGATCCAGCCCGTTTGGGAACAGGATTCAAAAACTCTGCTCTACGCGACAGACTGCGGTCGCAGCCTCTGGTTTACAGCAATCAATCGCCGAACGGTCGTTCCCTGATGAGAATTCACGGCTATCATTGCCCGTCGACGAGCCGCTCCAATTGCAGAATTGCGTCGCTTAGCCCGCTATAGTGCAGTTCGAACGTCGGAACATCTCTCAAGCGCTCGAGCACCCGCTCATGCCTCGCCCGAATCTCTCCCGCTGAATAGAGCTCACCGCACATCCGTTCGGTCGCGCTGCCCGGCGGCAATGCCACCAAAGCACTTCGAGCTGAGCAATAACGGTTTAGATACACGATCGAAGACACCGTCGCATCCGCCGCCGTGTGCATCCGAGGCAGTTCACTCGTCGGCACCTCGATCGATTCCTTCCCCTCCATTCGCGGTGTGATCTCCCGGTCCGCCAGCTCAGGAAAGAGCGCCTTGGCGGCCGGCCGGAAGCGCACCCGGTGTGCATGCCCGATCACTCGCGGCACGCTGCATCCGTTGATGAGATAGCTCGTATCGTCTGACGTATAGGTCCACCCAGCGCGCGCACACGCATAAGACAGCGTCGATTTTCCCGCTCCCGAGTCTCCGCACAGCAGAATGCCTCTTCCGTTTCGACTCACACACGCCGCATGAAGGTCGGTTACAACCGACGCCCCCATCAACAGGTACACCACCTTCTCCAGGAAATTATGGCGGAGATAAAGCCGGTTTCCGGCCGCGCTGCCATTCAGCCAGACGAAGCTCTGGCCAGTCCGCAGATCCAGCATCGCCTGGTTCTCAGCGTCCGCGACCAGCGAGAAAAGATGGCTGTACTGCCGCCGAGTCGGTTCCGGCGGGCACTCCTCTTGTTTTCCCGTCGACACTCCGACGCGCACCTCTAAGTCGGTACTTCCATATCGGAGCCGCCGATGCCCAAAGCTCTCCTGTGCCGCAACCAAAACCGGTTCGTGATTCGTCGCTATCGTGACCCGGAAACCAAGCGGATAAAAGTTCCGACGGAGAGGCAGGTCCATCGCGGAGAGTAGCGACTCCTGCGGCCGTCCTCCTCCGCTCTGCAATGGCAAGGTTTGCCCCGCGCCCCTTTTGACCATGGACTCGTCTTCACCACTGGCTGTAGCACGCGAAGCTCGCACTCGATTCCCCTTGTGCCGCTTACCCGGAACGCATTCGGCGCATCCAGCCCGATCTCGCGAAGGAACTCAACGGACTCAGCCAGCGTAACGGCCTTGCTCCTTCTCCCTTGTCATGTGCCTGTAAGGCAATTGTCACTGTCTCCCCCAGTTCCTGGGGACTCCGACGCAGTGACAAGTTTCGCGGCCATTCTGATTTTCGTGAGGTCACCGTCACCTCCGGCCGTCGATCATGCCACCTCTTCATTGCATTCTGGCTCTAATGAGCGGGAACACTCGGATGGCAGTACAGAATTTGCTATTTCCGGACATGCAGCAGCCGACCGCGGAAGCAGAACCGCGTGGCTTTCGTTACAGCGATGGCGTACTGAGCGAACAAGAAGAGACTGCACTCGTCGAGTCGCTTCAGCAACTCCCTTTGAAGCCATTCGAGTTTCAGGGACATCTTGGGAATCGCCGGGTCGTCAGCTTTGGACTTCGCTACGACTACAGCCGCCGTTCCGTCCAAGCGGCACCCGAGATACCCTCATTTCTCGAGGAACTCCTCAGTCGCGTCGCAGAGTTCTCCGGCTACCCTGCGGAAGCCTTGCGACAAGTCGGGATTAACGAGTACCCTCCCGGGGCGGGCGTCGGCTGGCACAAGGACAAGCCTCAATTTGGAGTAATCGTCGGCGTGTCGCTCCTGGCGGATGCAACCATGCGTTTTCGCCGCCCCAGAGGTGCGGGTTGGGAACGGATCTCGCATATCGTCCAACCTCGCTCCATATACCTCATCTCCGGAGAAGCTCGCACAGAATGGGAGCATAGCGTTCCGCCCGTGGCTCGACTGCGATACTCAATAAACTTCCGCACTCTATCCAAATCTCCCGATTCTCGCAATGTCGCCCGCAGCAAGCACCGGCAGCATTAAGACCCCCAGCACTTCCGCCGCGCATGAAGGGGGAGAGCCGCATCATCGCAGCTCTCCCCTTCCACGGACCGTATTCACGTACAGCCCCCAAACATCTGCTAAATCGCTACCTCCCCGCGCTCCTGATTGCGAATGCGGATGACCTCCTCCGTCCTGTAGAGAAAGATTTTGCCGTCACCGATAGATCCAGTTGCGGCATTTGTGATGATGGCTTCGACGATGGCATCCACGCGATCGTCTTTCGTGACGACCTCCACCTTCAGCTTGGGCAGAAGGCTGATGTCATACTCTCGGCCGCGATACGTCTCAGTATGACCCTTCTGCCGGCCATGTCCGCGCACTTCCGAAACGGTCATGCCTGACACACCAAGGTCCTGAAGCGCATCTTTCACGGCCTCGAAACGGTTCGGCCGAATCACTGCAACGACTGTCGTCATCTTTTATTTCTCCATGGGTTGAGCTGCGTGGCCGAAGCTGGAAGCGAAATTCGAAGCGGTAGAGTATGCCTCACCGTGTGCCTGGCTCAGCCCAGACGGGCTGCCCAGCGACGTGATGACGTACTCCGGATAAGCCGAAATGCCATGCTCATGCAGGTCGAGACCATACTCTTCGCCTTCCTTCGACACGCGCAGCAGGCCTACCGCATTCACCGCCCACATCACTGCCATCGCTACCGCAAATGTCGCCAGCGTAATCGTGATGCTCCCGATGGCTTGTGCCTTCAGCAGCGTGAAACCGCCGCCGTAGAACAGCCCCCTGAGCGGAGCGCTGTTATCAGCAGCAAGCGGGCCCGTCGCGCCGTACTTGCCTGCCGCAAACAGCCCGAGCGAGAGCGTTCCCCAGATGCCGCAGATACCGTGCACCGGAACTGCGCCGATTGGATCGTCGATCCGGAGATACTCGAGCAGTTCAACACCAGCCACGACCACCACACCCGCGATTCCGCCCAGAAGGATTGCACCCGTCGGGCTCACCCAGTAGCAGGGGCAAGTGATGGCGACCAGACCCGCGAGGAACCCGTTGACCGTAAAGCTCACGTCCCACTTTCTGCTGAACGTATACGCCGCGAACATCGCCGTAAGCCCGGCTGCGCAGGCCGCCAGCGTCGTGTTCGCAGAGATGCGGCCGATGCCTTCGAAATCCATTGCGGACAACGTGCTGCCCGGATTGAAGCCGTACCACCCGAACCACAGCAGGAGACCGCCGGAAGCAGCGATCGTCAGATCGTGAGGCAGCATTGGTCCACCGCCGTCGCGTTTGAATTTGCGGCCAAGTCGCGGCCCCAGAACAATGGCCCCCGCCAGAGCGATTACGCCGCCAATTGTGTGCACCACTGTCGATCCTGCGAAGTCATGGAAGCTCTGGCCCAGCGTCGGCAGGAAGTAGCCGGCGCTGCCCATCGTCGCGAGAAACCCGTCCGGCCCCCACGCCCAGTGACCGATGATCGGGTAGATGAACCCCGAAACGGCAATACTGTAGAGCAGATCGCCCGCGAATGCCGTGCGCCCAATCATTGCGCCGGAAGTGATCGTCGAGCACGTGTCAGCGAAGGCGAACTGGAAGATCCAGAATGCGAGAAACGCCACACCCGTGGTCTCATACGTGGCCGGCGCTCCCTGCAGGAAGAACCAGTGATAGCCGATGAAGCCGTTGCCGTGGCTGAACATGAACGAGAAGCCCCATGCATAAAACAGCAGCCCGCAAAGACAGGTGTCGACGATGCACTCCATGAGCACGTTCACCGTCTCCCGCGACCGGCAGAAGCCGGCCTCAAGCATGGTGAAGCCCACCTGCATGCCGAACACGAGGAACGCCGCGATGAGCGTCCACACCGTGTTGATTGGATTCACAATGTCCGCAGCCTTGACCGTCGCGTCCGCAGCAAATACACGATGGCCGAACAGGCCAGGATTCACCCAGTAGACAGCTCCAAGCAGAATCGCGAGCCCTGCGACCTTGCCTGCAAACAGAAGAGCGCCATAGCGACGCCAGTCTGCATTCCCGATCCGCTCCCGTAAGCGCACCAGCAGCGGAGCCTTAGGCTCAGCTCTGCGCGAACGCGGTGGTCGTGTCTTTATGCCGATCAACCGCTTTACAGTCAGAAGAAGAAACGTGGAGCCGATCAGTCCGAAAAATAATACGGTGGCATTCATAGATTGCTTTGTCTCCTTCGGGTAACTGATTCATCAAAAATCTCGACCTGCATCACTGCTTCCATCAACGCTTCGGGCCGAAGAATGCGATGAACGCCGCAGTCAGTGTCGACTCGCCCTTAACCATTCCCACATCGCCCTTGTGATAAACCGCCTGGTTCGACCAGTCGTGTCGATACTCGATCCGCGACAACAGACCGGCGGCCCACTTGTACTCGTAGGTGCCCGTGAACTCCTTCATGTTCTGAACTGTGCCTGTCGAAAACCCTTCGTTGTCGTTGAAATACTCAAAGCGACCGGTGAGGGATGACTTGCTGGTGGCGGCCGCATGCGCGGCGAACGCGATTCCCTGCAAGTGTTCGCTGGCGGCGGGCGCCACATCAAATACAGCCGCACTGTGGTTCTGCAGGTAGTCGTAGTTGATATACGCGCTGAACTTCGACGATGGCGTCAGGGTCACCGTCGTATCGATCAGGTTGCGATAGCCCTTCTGGGTGTCCGTGTTCTCCGGCCCCGTGTAGTAGTTGAAAGCCCAACCGAACTTTGGCTTTGTAACTGCGCTCGTAAGCCCGATCGTCACTCCGCCGTTGTTATCCACCACGTTGTTCCAGCCGTTTACCACCTGAATGCCGGCCGTCCACGAGGGAGTGATCGGCGTCGCAGTACGAAGCCCGAAGTGGTAATACGGGATCGCATACGCGAACAGGATCGAACGCGAGTAGTTCCAGTTATCCTTCGCCTCAATCACCTCCGCGCCCGCGGAGGTAACAAACTGGCCGAAGTCGATCTCGGTGCCGTGCGCCTTGGGGGGCTTCGCGCTGATATAGGCCTGCTCGATAAAGTTGTCGGTCGACTGCTCCGAAGCGCTGTGAATCAGCGCATTCGTTCGACCCCACAACAGGTCTACGTGCACGCCCACCGGATCCGGATCGTGGTTGAGCGTCAGCTTGGCCGCGCTCAGGTTGAACTGGTCCGTCTTGTCGTCGAAGTTATAGAAGTCGTTCACCTGACCGTTGGCCGCATTGCTCGGCCTGTTCGCGTTGAAGCTGTAATAGCCATCCAGGAAACCGCTGAAGTCGATCCCTCCCACACTCCACACCGGAGCCGCCGGTGCGGGAGCTGGTGTCGCCGCAGGTGGACTCGGCGATGTCGATGGCGGTGCTGTCGATGGCGCAGGATTCTGTGCAAACAGACGGCAGCTGAGGAGGGTGATAGCGAGGAAAGCAAACTTGCGCTTCGTCAAGATGAAAGCCTCCGTCAAAATCGTTCATTGAAAGTGGTCCTGCTTGGTCCCGATCAGGTACCTCGTGATCCGCTCCTGGAGGTGTTCTCTGATGTCGTCCTTGTTGTTTTCCTATGTACTCAGACAAGACATAAGGAATCCATAAAGACCGACTTCAGGCGTTCCTTTTCACCACAGATTTGGCGCGTAATCGCCGGCTCTTCGCTTATCGGCGAAAACAAACTTGAAGCGGTGCTTGTCTTTATGGAATCCTTAGGCAGATATTGCTAAACCACTGTGCCCGTCGGCAGCTTGTGCACTGAAGCCGGCTGAGCCCTCGTGGCCCTTCAACTGGAGTCGACGCGGCAAAACAGTTCTCTGACCAGAACTCGGCTCCCGTGCCAGTCGCAGCCCGAGGTTTCGTCATGATGTTGACACCGAACGCCGGCAGCCTCCTGCGCAATAGCGTGGAGCACCTTTCACGGCTCGGCGGTGGAGTTGCCGCTTCGCTTGCGGCGGTTCCTGCTCGTCGTATCGGCAGAGCGGCGCAACGAGCGGCGCTTCGCAATTCGCTTCAGAGCGCAATCGACCACACCGCGGCACTCTGCGAGTTGACGCACCACATCACGCACCTGGACATGCATCGCGAGCCCGCCGAACAGCTCGCCGGATTCATTCGTGAAACGTTTGGAATGGACGCCGTCGCGATCTTTGACATAGACCTTAACAAGACCTACAAAGCGGGACAGTGGTTCGCGGATCCGGAAAACAATCTGCGCAACATCTGCATGTTTGAGCGTGCTTCGGCTGACCCCGAGACTGGCCTCGTCTCGGAGGTTCTGCGAATCGGCAGCCTGCCAATCGGGTCATTGCTCATACGCGGGGACATTGAACCGTCGTTCGTCAGCAGCATCGCGAACCTGATCGCGACCACATTCGATCGCTATCACTCGCGCGCAAACCTCAGCCGGGTCGAAAGCGCGCGAGAGACAGAGCGGTTGCGCTCTACTGTGCTCGATAGCCTGGCGCACACGTATAAAACACCGCTTACCGCGATTCGAGCGGCAGCCACAGGTGTGATTGAGATCGGATCCCTGAGCAAGGCGCAGTTAGAGCTGATGGCCATCATCGAGGAGCAATCGAAGCTGCTCAACGAATTGACCATGCGTCTGCTGACAACCGCGCGCTTGGAGAGCCACGACGTCTCGCTGAATAACGAAAACGCCACCCTGGCTCCGCTTGTCGAAGACGCAATCTCCGCGCTGCACGCGCAGTATCCTGGGCTCAAGATACACGTATCCGTCACGCCGGAAGACATCGCGCTGTTTTGTGACCGGACTCTGATCAGCGCGTTGCTGACCCAATATCTTGACAACGCCGCAAAGTACTCGGACTTCGGCTCGCCCATCACCGTCGCTATAAAGCAGGAGGGCGACAGCATCCTGTTTTCAGTGCACAACTTCGGTCCGCTGATTCCGGTCTCCGAGTTCGAACGCATGTTCGAACGCTATGTGCGCGGCGCGACCACGGCGGCCGACACACCTGGCACCGGCATAGGACTCTCCGTCGCTCGCGCCGCATCGCAGGCTCATGGCGGCGATGTGTGGCTCAGGAGCAGTGCCGCAGAAGGAACAACCTTCTTTGCTTCAGTTCCCATCCGGAGGAACATCGCCGATGAGTGACTCCGTTCGCATCTTGCTCGTCGACGACGATGCCGCCATCCGGCGTGCACTCCGCACGTCCCTGAACGAGCTCGGGTTTCACACCACCGAAGCCGCGCGCGGCGAAGAGGCGATCCATCTGGTTCGGTCGGCGACCTTCGATGTCGTGCTGCTCGATGTGCAAATGCCCGGCATGGGAGGAATTAAGACTCTCGCCAGTCTGCGGTCCATTGCGCCGCGGCTTCCGATACTGATCGTTACCGTGCAGGATTCCGAAGAACAGAAGGTTGAGGCACTTGAGGGTGGGGCGGATGACTACATCGTGAAGCCATTTGGCGTGCGCGAGTGCATCGCGCGCATCCGTGCTGTGGTGCGCCGTGCGCGTGCGCCGGAAATCCCCGACGACGCTCCACTCCAGATTGGCGAGATCCTCGTGCAGCCGCCACGTCGTCTGGTCAGCAAGGCCGGACGTCCAATCCACCTGACGCCGAAAGAGTACGACATCCTGCATTTCCTCATGCTCAATGCCGGCCGCGCCGTCACTTACGGGAAATTATTAACCGCCGTCTGGGGCGCCGAATATCGGAACGAGGTGGATTATCTGCGAACATTCATGCGTCAACTCCGCAAAAAGATCGAGGACGATCCTTCCAATCCGCGCTATTTGCTCACCGACGCCTACGTAGGCTACCGGTTCGCCGAGAACCTGCCTGCCGACCCGCCCCTACTGCCTTGATCGAACGAACACCGCCGTGTTCTTGTCTGCGGTCTTCGTGTACGTCACTCGCACATGCCATCCTTTGTGGGGGTCATAGCTCCGCCCCGGATCGACACTCACGCCCGTATCCACCACCAGATGATCCCCCAGCGCGAAGGACTCCGATTTGCCTGCATCGTCTTTCACTGTCATCGTGCGATTGTGCTTGTCGTAGCTCAGGACCGTACCCTCGATTTTCTCGTACGGTCCGGTCCCAAGGTCCTTTACTGCTACAGCTGTCTGGTTGTCGTCATAGCCGTAGTAGTACACAACGACGTAATCGCCAACATGCTGAAACTGATCTGCATTCACCGCGTCCGACTGGAGCCCCTTATCAAAATCCAGCGTGACCTTCGCGCCCGTCCCTAGCTTGAACTGACTCGTGTCGCCGCTGTCGACCGTGAGCTGTATCGTCTTCGATTGAGCATCAATCCCCTTCACCACCCCACTCACTGCATGCACGATCATCTGCGCGCCCGCGCTGCCGCACAGCGTCGTCAGTGCAACCGTCGTCAATGCGAGGCCAAATTTGCGTTGCATCAGAACACCTCCCCCTTCGAAGCAGGTTCGCTATATATCGGTGCCCGACATACTACACCCTTCGCACTATCCTGCAACAGCGGAATCATCAATTTCAGCGGATCACTTTCACAATCTGCCCATCCGGAGCGCTCCACGCCGCCGCTCCCGCATGCGTCAGCGTTCCGCGCGCATCATCCCACTTCAGGCGTGTGATCTCGCTCTTCCCCTGCTCATACGCGTACGTCTGGCCGTCATCGCTGTACAGCGTGAACTCCCCATCCGCTCCGGGATACACCCGCACCTGCACAATCGCCTGCTTCTCATTCGTGCTCAGCACCGGCGCTCCTATCGGCACAATCGATCCCGCCTTCACAAACACCGGAATCCTGTCGATCGGCGCATCGACTCGCACCGTCTGCCCGCCATGTATGCGCTCATTCGTCCAGAAGTTGTACCAGTCAGTCCCGGCCGGCAGGTACACCTCGCGGCTCGTGCTTCCCTGCTCCGTCACAGGAGCCACCAGCAGCGCCGGCCCGAACATATACTCATCGCCAATCTTCGCCACCTTCGGATCGCTCCCGAAATCCATGAACAATCCACGCATAAACGGCGCGCCCGTCTCATGCGAGTACCACCCGAGCGAGTAGATGTACGGCATCAATTGATACCGCAGCCTAAGATATTTTTCGAGGATCGGCTCCGCCTCTTTGCCATAGCTCCACACCTCATTCTCTTTGCGGCTCCCATGCGCCGCGCATCGTCGGCTGAAACGTCCCGTATTCGAACCACCGCACATACAGCTCGGCATAGTCCTCATAATTGCCGACGTTCTCCTTCGCATCACTCGCATCAATCAGAACCGGCCGCTGCGCCTTGTGCTCATACGGCAGATACTGCCATCCGCCAATGTCCGTGCTCCAGTACGGCATGCCCGACGCCACAAAGCCCAACCCCGTCGGCACCGACCGCCGCAGCGTGTCCCACGTGGGATAAATATCCGACGACCAGAAGATCGTCCCATTATGCTGCGCGCCCAGGTACGCATCGCGCGCCAGGACCAACGCCCTGCGATCCTTCAGGTCCGCGCGAAACCCGTCGTAGATCGCCTTGGTGTGAAAGTACGGATACACATTGAAGTACTCCGTCCCCGGCCCGATATGCAGATAGCTTCCATTCGGCGGCAGATCCGGCTCCGTCTCGTCCGCCCAGAAGCTGTCGAACCCCTTCGCCACAAAGTTCTCGTTGATCCTGTCCCAAAACCACTTCGCCGCATCCGGGTTCGTCGTATCGATATCCGATCCCGCGCGATCGTACGGCAGCCCATTGGTCGGCGTCCCATCCGCGAGGTGCTCAAACCACCCGTTCTTCAAAATCGTCGCGTAGTACCTGTCCTCCGGCACATACCGCGGCCACACGCTGATCATCGAATGAAATCCCATTCGATGCAGCTCATCATTCATCGCCTTCGGATCAGGCCAGTACCGCGGATCCATATCCATCTGGCCCATCTTCGTAAAGTAGAACCAGTCCACGACCATCACATCCGCCGGCAGCTTCCGCTGGCGATACCCCCGCGCCACATCCAGCAACTCCTTCTGCGTCGTATATCTTTGCTTGCACTGGATGTACCCATACGCCGACTTCGGTAGCATCGGCACGTCACCCGTCAGCAGCCGGTAGCCCTCATATAACTTGTCGTACGTGTCACCCACAATCACAAAGAACGACACCCGCTGCCCCACCTGCGAGGTCCACTTCGTCCGCTCGTTGGACGCGAAATCAACCCGCGTTTTGGACGGGTTGTCCCACACAATCGCGTATCCCTTATTCGTCACTACGAACGGTACGCACACACTCGGCCCCGCCGCCGCGTCGTAATCATGAGCGCACTCAATCGATCTTCCGCGCAGGTCCAGCCCACCTTGCTGATTCTGCCCCAGCCCATAGTAGTGCTCATCGTTCGGAGCCGTAAACGTCGCACCCACTCTGTAGTACCGATCATCGCCCGGCCTGCGGTCTTCGAGAATCTGCGCGTCGCCGTCCTTATGGTTCGGCACAGACATCTCCCAGCCGTCCATCTTCAGCACCCGCTGCCCATCCGCGCGATCGATCTCAAACCCAAACCCCGGCGTCGACCCCACAAAGTACTTCGCGATGTCCGCACCCGTGCCCGTCGGCTCCCACTGGTGATACGCCCCCACCTTCACCACCATCTGCCGTGATCGGTACTCATCTCCCGCATCCGAGTTCGTATGCGCCCACCCGCTCGCCGCAGGTTGCGCAACGATGCCCACACCCGGCCCTTTCTCGGCCGCCGCAGCATCAAGACTCAACGTCACGCGGACAATTCCCGGCGCATATCCTTCCAGGACGACAGTCGCGTTGTCGCGCTGCAGCACCACCCGCTGAGCCGCGGACGCGCCCCACCTGCACGCCACAATCAGGACAAGACATGCAATTAATCGCAAGCGCAAATATGCCGGCCTCCCCCGGCATACCCACCCTACAACATCACGGCGGCGCTTACTCCACCGGAAGCTTTGCTTTGTATCCGTCGCGCGCAATCACGGAATACTTCACAGCCTTACCCTTTTCGTCCTGCATCTTCAGCGGCTTGCCTTCCTGGTCCACCAGGTACACCTTCACCTTGCGATAGCTTCCGTCATTCGCTGTATTCGTCGGCCTGTACGTCACCACATACTGGTTTCGGATCGACTCATTGATCTGCGAAAAGATGTCCGGCAGCGCTCCCTGAAACACCGGATTGAACCACATTCCGCCCGTCATCTCTGCGAACGTGCGCATCTCGTTATCGGCCTGCAGGTAGTCCATATGCCGCGCCGCGCCGCCCATTCCCATCCCACCGCCCGACATCTCCCGCACCATCCCGCCCGTGCTGATCGTAAAGATCGTTACATTCGGCGTCGCCTTGATCTTCGCCAGCATCTTGTCCAGCGTGATGTGCGACATCGTGTCCCGTCCGGTTGAGATCAGGACGATGTACTTCCGGCCCTCCACTCGGCTCAACCGGTCCAGCATCTCGTACAACGCGTCAAACTCGTTCGTCTCGCTGAACCCCGGAATCATCAGGCTCTGCAGCGCCTGAGCGATCGTCGCCTGGTTGTTCGTAAAGTCGCACAGGATATGCGTACGCAGGTCATACGTCGCAACCGCGATGTAATCTTCCGGCTGCAGCGTCCTGAAGAACGCCACTGCCGCGTTCTGCATATCGTTGATGAACCAGTAGGAGTTCGATGCAAACTCCAGCAGCATCACCGCCGTAATCGGAGTCTTCGTCAGCCGCACCGACTGCACCTTCTGCTCCACGCCGTCCTCCGTCACCAGGAAGTTGTCCGGCTTCAGCCCCGGCACAAACTGGTGCGTCTTATCCAGCAGCACGTTCACATCAAGGTTCACAATCGGAACATCCACCCGCATCGAGAACGTCTCGTTGTTCGGGTTCTTGATCTTCTCTTCTGCAGGAGCAGGAGGCGGCGCCTCATCCGTGCTCTTCTTCGGCAGCACGATCCCATCCGTGCCGGTATCCGGCCCAGCGCTGTCGTCCGTTGTCGCCGGTGGCTTCTGCTGCTGCTGTGCCGGAGCACTCGCCGGCGTGCCCTGCGCCCACATCGGCGCCGCACCCGTTGCCGCCAGGGTCACCACCAGACCGACCCCCCAGATCCATCCTCTCTTCATACCGCCTGCTCCAAAGCCCATCGGGGACCCGAAATTTCTACTCCAGTTCTACGCCTTATCTACACCTTAAGACGAGTACCTCGGCGCACCGTTTCGCCTCGCCACGCTTCGTTTTCCCGTCTCTTCGGTCGCTCTCGGTTCTCATTTCTCGTCTCTGCCTGTCTCCAGACGCACGAAGGGCCGCCGGGGGGTGCCAGCGGCCCATTCGCGTACATCTCGCGCCTCCTATCAAGGGAAGCGATCGGTGGGGGATCGTCCCGACCAGAGGCGCATATTCATTATCACATACCTCCCCTGCACGGCCAAAGCCCCTTCGCGCATCTCTCTGGTATAACCTTTCAGTCACTCGCTCGAGTTATCGCCGGATCGTCATTGGAGATGTGTCTGCCATGTCGGATATCCAGGGATTCGCGGCCCACGCCGCCGGAGCCCAACTGCTCCCGTTCCGTTACTCTCCCGGCGATCTGGGCCCCTATGACGTTGAGGTCCGCGTCTCCCACTGCGGCGTCTGCCACTCCGACGTCCACCTGATCGACAACGATTGGGGCATCTCCCGTTACCCGCTCGTCCCCGGTCACGAGATCATCGGCACCGTCACCGCACTGGGCTCCGCCGTCCACGGTCCCACAGTCGGTCAGCGCGTCGGCATCGGTTGGCAGGCAGACTCCTGTGGCATCTGCGAGTGGTGCCGCTCCGGCGAAGAGCACCTCTGCCCTAAGGCCCAGCCCACCTGCGTCGCCCGCCACGGCGGCTTCGCCACCTGCGTCCGCGTCAACAGCCGCTTCGCGATTCCGGTGCCTGAGGCGCTCGACAGCGTCAACGCTGCTCCGCTCCTCTGTGGCGGGGTCACTGTTTACGCTCCGCTGCGCAATCGCGGAGCGCGCCCCGCCTCGCGCGTCGGTGTCATCGGCATCGGCGGTCTCGGCCATCTTGCCATCCAGTTCGCCCGCGCCTTCGGCTCCGAGGTCCTCGCCTTCTCCAGCTCGAAAGACAAGGAAGCCGAAGCGCTCTCCCTCGGCGCGCACGCCTTCGTCAACACCCGCGAAACCTCCGCGATCAAAAAATTCGCCCGCTCGCTGGACCTGATCCTCTCCACCGTCTCCGGTGATCAGGATCTCCGTCACTTCGTCGAAGCCCTGCGGCCCAAAGGCACCCTGGTCATCCTGGGTGCCGGCCCCTCGCCCCTCCAGGTCCCCGGCGCCTCGCTCATTGGCGGCGAGCTCTGCGTTGCCGGCTCCAATATCGGCAGCCCCCGCGACATCCGCGAGATGCTCGACGTCGCCGCTCGCCACAATATCCAGGCAATCACCGAGCGCTTCGCCATGAAAGACGCCAACACCGCCGTCGCCCGCGTCAAAAAAAACCAGGTCCGCTACCGCGCCGTCCTCACGCCATAACCTCCTACGATGCGTTTTGAACTCTTCATCGCGGCCCGTTATCTCCGAGCTCGACGGCGACAAGCAGTCGTCAGCATCGTGACGGCAATTTCCGTCCTGGGCATCGCCGCCGGAGTCGCTGCGCTCATCTTCGCCCTCGCCATCACCAACGGCATGCGCCGAGACCTGCAGCAGCGCCTCGTCGGCGCGCTCGCCCACGTGGAGCTCATGCGCACCTCCGGCGACGGCATCCGCGACTGGCGCCCCCTCATGCAGCGCCTCTCCACCCAGCCCCACGTGTCAGCCGTTGCACCCGGCCTCTACGGCCAGGTCCTTATCTCCCGCGGCGCCCGCTCCGGTGGCGCCCTCATCAAAGGCATCCTCCCCCAGGACGAACTCCGGGTGGGCACGCTCCTCCAAACCGTGAAGCAAGGTTCCTACTCCGAGCTGAATCCGGTGACGAGTCCAGGACCGGAGCCACCGCCCATCGTCCTCGGCAGTGAGCTCGCCCTTACCCTCGGCACTACTGTCGGTGACACCGTTCTCGTCACCAGCCCGCAAGGTGAACTCACGCCCCTCGGTCTGGTGCCCCGATATCAGCGGTTTCGGGCGGCGGGAATTTTCGATTCGGGGTTCTATCAGTACGACTCGGCATACGCATTTATGCGATTGGCGGACGCGCAGCACTTGTTTTCCGAGCCGGACCTGATTTCGGTGCTGAGTTTCAAGCTGGACGATCTGTATCGAGCCCCGGAGGTAGCAAAGAACCTGGAGTTCGCCGCGGGGCCGGGTTATCAGGCGACCACGTGGATCGACCAGAACCGCGAGCTGTTTCGTGCGCTGAAGCTCGAGCAGGTTGTGACGTTCATCATCCTCGCGCTGATCGTGGTCATCGCCGCGCTGAACATTCTCATTGCGCTCACCATGATGGTGATGGAGAAGTCCCGGGATATAGCCGTACTGATGAGCTTCGGTGTATCGAGCGCGCAGGTGCGCAGGATCTTTCTGCTGCAAGGGCTGCTTATCTCCGTGGTCGGGAGCGTTCTCGGGTTGATCGTTGGCTACGCGGGAAGCCTGCTCGGAGCGCACTACAGATTCATCCCGCTCGATCCAAACGTGTACTCCATCAGCTATCTGCCGTTCGCTCCGCGTGCTGCTGACGCGTTGATTGTCCTGGCTGTGTCGCTCGGGCTTTCTCTGCTCGCGACGGTATACCCTTCGCACTCGGCCGCGAGCATTCTTCCCGCCGAAGCCTTGCGTTACGAGTAAGAAGTATCCTTGCTGTCAGAGGTCTTCTATGCCGCGTCTTCCCTACCCTAAGCTCGCGCCCGAGGCATATCGCTCGCTCGTGTCCGTTGGTCACTACCTGCGCACCGCGACCTCACTGGATCCGGTACTGCTTGGGCTCATCGACCTCCGCGCATCGCAGCTCAATCGTTGTGGCTTCTGCATCGGTATGCACACGCAGGAGCTGAAGCATGCGAATGAGCCAGACTCGCGAATCAATGCGGTGGCGAACTGGCGCGAGTCGGATGCGTTTACGCCGCGCGAGCGCGCCGCGCTGGCGTGGACTGAGGAGATTACGAACATTCAAGACGGACACGCGTCCGAGGAGGCGTATGCCGCAGTGAGCGAGTACTTCAAGGAGAAGGACCTCGTAGACCTGACGTTCGCCATCGCCACGATCAACGCGTGGAACCGGCTCGGAATTGCATTCCGGACAGAATGGAACCCGGCGATACGCCCCGGCGGTGCACAACCGCAGGAGCCTGCAGTGGCGCAAACTGCCGTGACAAAATGAAGAAGTGCGACGAACTGCTCTGCGCATTCGGGCTGAGAAAGACGTATGCATCTGTCGCGCCGGGAACGCCGGACCTCGAGCTCTTCCGTGATCTGAACCTGCAGGTGGACTCCGGGGAGATGGTTGCGATCGTGGGTGAGTCGGGCGCCGGAAAGAGCACGCTGCTGCATATCCTGGCGGCACTGGATACGCCAACTCGGGGCGAGGTGTGGTGCGGTTTTACCCATGTGACCGGATTGTCGAAGGGGCAGGCCCCCGCCTTCCGTAACCGGCAGATTGGGTACGTCTGGCAGTTCCACTACTTACTTCCGGAGTTCAGCGCACTCGAAAACATCGCGCTTCCGCTGCTGGCGCGTGGTGTCGCGCGCGAGGAGGCGATCCGGCACGCGGCGACCTGGCTGGAGCGGGTGGGGCTGAGCGGCCGGGCCGCCAACCGTTCGGGCGAACTGTCAGGTGGCGAACAACAGCGGGTGTCCATTGCGCGAGCCCTGGTGACACAACCCAAGGTGCTACTGGCCGATGAGCCCACCGGCGATCTGGACGCCGGGACAGCGGACCGCGTCTTCGGCCTGCTGCAGCAGCTACATCGCGAGCAGAGGCTGACCAGCGTGATTGTCACGCACAACACAGACTTCGCGCGCCGGTGCGACCGGGTGCTGCGGCTGGCTGAAGGTCAACTTGTATCTACTTAGACGCTATTTGCATCCGTTTTCCCACAAACGCGTCCAATTTAAGGCTCCTTGTACGTTTGTGGGGTGGCACTGGACCGCACTTCTACAGATACACTAGGGGCACTTCAACCACCCTGGCTGCCTTCGAGGCACTCAGTTTTCATCGCCGCAGCGTAACGCGGCGTCGGCACGGTCCAGAAGCGCTCCGGCGCTCCACCCGAGAACCGGAGCGTAGTTCGAAGGGGGAGCATGTTCGAACGCTACACAGAAAAGGCGCGGCGCGTGATTTTCTTTGCGCGCTACGAGGCAAGCCAGTTCGGCTCGCCGTACATTGAGACTGAACATCTCCTGCTAGGCCTGCTGCGCGAAGATAAGGCGCTAACCAACCGCTTCCTTCGCTCCCATGCCTCTGTTGAGTCAATTCGCAAGCAGATTGAGCAGCATACGACCGTGCGCGAGAAGGTCTCGACATCGGTTGATCTACCACTTTCCAATGAGTGCAAGCATGTGCTCGCCTACGCGGCCGAGGAAGCTGAGCGGCTGAGCCACAAGCACATCGGCACTGAGCATCTATTACTCGGACTTTTGCGCGAAGAGAAGTGCTTTGCGGCCGAGATTCTGATGGAGCGCGGCCTTCGACTGCCGGCAATCCGCGAAGAGTTGCAGCGGACTACCCAGGAAAAACCGGCAGCGGCGAGCGGCAAACAGGCCCGGCAACAGCAGGAGCAGTCCATGCTGGCGGAGTTCTCGCGTGACCTGACCCAGGCCGCGAGCGAGCAGACGCTTGATCCGCTGGTCGGGCGCGATCACGAGGTGGAGCGCGTCATTCAAATCCTCTGCCGCCGTACGAAGAACAACCCCGTACTGATCGGCGAGCCGGGCGTCGGCAAGACTGCAATCGTTGAAGGACTGGCACAGAAGATTTCCGATGGCGAGGTGCCTAGTTTCCTAGCTGATAAACGCGTGCTTTCGCTGGATCTTTCACTCATCGTTGCAGGCACAAAATACCGCGGGCAATTTGAGGAGCGGCTCAAGACGATCATGAAGGAGCTGATGGAGTCGCAGAACTCGATCGTCTTCATCGACGAGCTGCACACGCTCGTCGGAGCCGGATCGGCAGAAGGGTCGCTCGATGCAGCGAACATCCTGAAGCCGGCGCTGAGCCGTGGCGAGATCCAGTGCATCGGAGCCACGACCCCGGCGGAGTACCGCAAATCCATCGAGAAGGACCGCTCGCTGGAACGGCGCTTTCAGGCCGTAAAGGTGCCGCCCCCGAACGAAGAGGATGCGATCAAGATCATCATGGGGATCAAGGAGCGCTACGAGAAGTTTCATGCGGTCAGCTACACGGACGACGCGATCACCTTCTCGGTCTCGCACTCGAACCGCTATATTCCAGACCGTTTCCTTCCCGACAAGGCGATCGATTTGATCGACGAGGCGGGTGCGCGCGTCAAGCTGCGGCAGACGACGCTGCCTGAGGAGTTGACCGAGGTTCAGAAGCGCATCAAGTTCATCGTGCACCGCATGGAGAACGCGATTGCGAACCACGAGTTCGAAAAGGCCCGGTTCTACTCGGACGAGGAACGCAAGGAGCGCGACAACCTGCGCGCGCTGCGTGACAAGTATCACCTGGACGAATCGAGCTCGGGCATCGTGACGCGCGAGGACATCGAAGACGTGGTTTCGCGGTGGACGGGCGTTCCGATTACCTCGATCAAGGAAGAGGAGACCCAGAAGCTGCTGCGCGTTGAGGAAGAGCTGCACAAGCGGGTGATCGCGCAGGACAAGGCGATCTCAGCGCTGGCGCGGTCAATCCGGCGCTCCCGTGCAGGTCTGAAGAATCCCAACCGGCCGATCGGAAGCTTTCTGTTCCTGGGACCGACCGGCGTAGGCAAGACGGAGGTCGCGCGCACGCTGGCGCACTTCCTCTTCGGGAGTGAAAAGTCGCTGATCCGCTTCGACATGTCGGAGTTCATGGAGAAGCATTCGGTCTCGAAGCTGATCGGTTCGCCTCCGGGTTACGTGGGCTACGAGGAGGGCGGCCAGCTCACCGAGCGCGTCAAGCGTTCGCCATACTCGGTCGTTCTGCTCGACGAGGTCGAGAAGGCGCACCCGGATGTGTTCAACCTGCTGCTGCAGGTCTTCGAAGACGGGCAGCTTACGGATGGACTTGGCAATACCGTCGACTTCAAGAACACGATCCTCATCATGACCTCGAACATCGGGGCCAAGCACCTGATGAAGCGTGAGGGGCTGGGCTTCCAGTCGTCGAAGGACGAGGTCGTGATCGAGAAGATGCAGGAGATGGTGATGGGTGAGGTGAAACGCACCTTCAACCCGGAATTCCTGAATCGACTGGATGAGGTTATCGTCTTTACCTCGCTGGGTGACCACGAGTTGATGCAGATCCTGGAGCTTCTCGTGCAGCAGCTGAATGTGAACCTTGTCCACAAGGCGATCACGATCAGCGTGCACGACGATGCCAAGCGCTGGATTCTCGAGAAGACCCTGACCGACCGCAGCTACGGCGCGCGTCCGCTGCGCCGCGCACTGCAGCGGTACATCGAGGACCCGCTGTCCGAGGCTCTGATAGCGGGACAGATCATGGAACGGCCGGCGTTCCTGGAGGTCTATCTCGACAGCAACAAGCTGTTCTATCGGCCGGTGTCGAACGAGGGCGAGGAGAAGCTGGCCGGGCTGGCCTTGACGGCGGTTTAGTCAGGCGAGAGATCCAAACGAGACGCCCCGGTACTAAGCCGGGGCGTCTTTTTGCATTTGGAGACTCTGGCGGGACGCAGGTTACGCTCATTGGGCCGAGAGGTTGATTTTCGGCTTGCGCGCGACCCAGGTGATGCCCACCGAGGCTGTGTCGAGATCCTGCCTGAAGCTGCGCTCATACGTTCCGGTGACCATAAGGTGAAGGCCGATCGGAAGATCTAGCTCGGAGATGATGCCGTTATCTTCCGCGGCGCCTTCCCCTTCGAGCACCTGCACCGTGACTGTCTTTCCCTTCTTGTTCTTCCGAGTAACGGTGCCGTAGACGTTCTGGTTGCCGATCGGCAGTTCCTCGTAGGCCTCAAGGTCAAGATTCAGGGTGAAAGGAAGGTCCACAGACGTGCCCGCCTGAAAGTTCGCAAGCGGACCGACCGCAACGTACGATTTTTTGACGGCGCGATTCACCAGGCTGGAGGAGTCTCCCTCTCCGATTTCGATATCCGGGTCGAAAGGGCCGATCGTGTAATCGACATGATTCGTGATGTTGTAGGTTTTCGCGTTCGCACTTAGACCAAAGCGAACGTTCCCGGTCGGAAGCCCAACAGCCGCGGTCGCAAGGTAGTCGAGGCGGTTGTGAGGGAATTCGAGGGTGGCCGTTGTGGTGGCATCCCCAGGAAGATTTCTTCCCGTCTTGAGCGGGAAGGTTCTGACACCATTGACGGTCAGAGGAACAAACGCATTCACCGTTGCATACCATGGCACCAGCTCGCTTACCGAGAAATGCCTGGTGAAGCGGAAGGACAGATCCGGAGTAACAATGTCGGCCCATCCTGTCGCCGAGTTATGCTGTCCCGTTTCGTCGAGAATGAAATTGAACCCTCTTACCGGTGCGACTGACCCCGCGGCTCCATGGCCTGTGGATGCAGGTACCATCGCGGCCGGCGAAGCCTGTGCCGTACTGAGATGTGGCGTCAAGAGTAAGCCACAGACGGCGGCGAGCAAGACAACCCCGGAGGAGGTGGGATTTTGTACGTTCATAGTTTCGCTCCTGGCGACTGTCTCAGGCGGCATGCTCGGTTGGCACGCTTACAGGTCTCAAGCTTGTGATCAGAAAAAACCCCAGGCGATGCCCTGGGGTCCGTGGGGAAGGGTTACTTATGCTCTGTACGGCGCTCGTCGCGATTGATGCGGCGTGACTCACGATTGAGCTGTTTGTTGAGCAGCTTCTTGTCCTGCGCAGTCAATTTGCCGTTATCCTGCGCCCGCATGCCGGCTTCTTCTTTCGTGACGCCAGCTTCCTGCGTCTCAAGCTTCGCAACCTGACCGTCGGTGAGCGTGTCGGAGTTGATGCCCTTTGCAATGCGGTCCTGCTGATTCTCCAGGCGCTTATTGACCTCGCCCTTTTCCGCAGGCTGCGTGGCACTGTTGTGCTTGTCCGCGTAGATGTCCTTGGACTCTGTGTTAAGTTGCGACTTCAGCGTGGCCTTGTCCTGCCCGGTGAGTTTACCGTTGTCCTGCGCGCGCATCCCGGCCTCTTCCTTGTTGATGCCCGCCTCCTGCGATTCCAGTGTGGCTGACTCGCCGGCTGTCAACTCGCCACTCTTCACGCCTTGCGCAATGCGATCCTCCTGGTTTTCCTTGCGCTGGTTGATTGAGGCGCCGGTCCCAATGGTCGCCGTGGACACGCCGGTGGTTGTTATCGTGGTTGCCGAGCTAGTCTGTGCTTGGACGGCGCCTGACGCCGCGAGAAACGCCGCGGCCGCAATGGTGAGAGAGACAGTGTTCATCGTGTAAGCCCCTTGTACGAAAATTTTCTGCTCTGCACTGCGACTTTTTGCGCATCTATCGCGTCGTGCATGCTCATCCTGACACGGGACATCGTGAGGTGTTGCGCGAACGCACAAAAATAGGTGCACGCAGGTAATGCATACATGTCGCAACCGGAGGTAAGTTCCCCCCCGAGCAAGCAAAGGCGAAGGGCGCGCCACAATGGCGCGCCCTGTTTCGTTTCTGCCGTTTACGCTTCCAGTTTGAACTGCTAGATGAAACTTTACATGAGCCGTGTATTAACGGATTGCGCGGCCTTGTTGGCGGTTTTCATGTAGCCTGTCGCGGTGTCGACGACGTTGCCGAATTGTGATTTGCCGGTGTTGATCAGCTTCTGGGCTTCCTTGGTGAGGCGGTCGGCCTGGTCCTTCAGGTAGTCGCCTGCATCCTGCAGGTTGTCGGTGAGGTCTTCCATGTTGCGACGAATTTTGCGGCGGGTCATCTCGCCGGATTGTGGGGCCATCAGGATGGCGGTAACGCCACCGACGACGAGACCTAAACCAAACGCAATCCAAAATGTCTTTTGACGCATTTTGCCCTCCTTGACTCTTCTTTTGGTTGGATTCGACGAGGATGCGTGAGGTTGGACTGTGCAGATGTCAGTCAAGCCCGGCAAGAGCGCGGGCACGCATGAAAATCCGCAGGAGCATCGCGCGATTGAGCTTTCCCGTGTTGGTGTTGCGAAGCGAAGGATGGTAGCTGCCGAGCAGCGTTATGCCGTTCGGCAGTTTGTACTCGGCGCCATGGCCGAAGACGAAGGCGGCGCGGCGCTCGATCATGCCCGCACGGAGCAGGTGCGCGAGGTAGCCGTCCCAGGCGACCTTGCCGAGGCAGACCACGACCTTAACCCGCGGCAGAAGGGCGACCTCCTGGGCAAGATGCGCAGCGCAGTTGCGGATCTCGGCCGGTGTCGGTTTATCGCCCGGAGGGGCGCAGCGCACGACGGCGCTGATCCACATACCGCGAAGGCGGAGGCCGTCGCGAATGGCCGTGGAGGTGGGTTGGTTGGCGAAGCCGGCGTCGTGGAGTACGGGATAGAGGAAATCGCCGGAACCGTCGCCGGTGAAAATCCGCCCCGTGCGGTTGCCGCCGTGGGCACCGGGCGCAAGGCCGAGCGTCAGGACGCGGGCGCGCGGGTCGCCGAAGCCGGGAACCGGGCGCGCCCAGTACGTCTGGTCGATGTAGGCGCGGCGCTTGCGGTTACCGATGTCCTTGCAGTAATCCCGAAGCCTCGAGCAACGTTCACATCCAGCGATTTGTTGATGGAGGACTGTCAGGGTCGCGAGCGGCGCGGGTGCGGACTTCCCTGCTCGAACCGCATCTGATTCCCGTCTAAGCAACAGCGACCCCTAAGACGATAGTATCGTTGAGGCGCAAAGCACGAGAAAGAGAAAAGAATGAACCTGGGAAATCGGCAGACAAGCGAAGCAGAAGCGCCCTCGCATCTCCGCCGATTCTCCAAATCGGGATACCTGACGCCGACCCTCATAGGGATTGTCTGCGTCATTCTGCTCATCGCTGCTCATGAGAGCGGCCATGGGAATTATCACAAGCTGAAACAGCGAGTTATCCCCGTAACGACCGAACCGAATCTGGAGACCGGGCCAGGCGGACAGGCGGCGGTGACGCTCCGGCGCGGCCCAAGTGCAATCAGCGGAGAGCCGGAGTTTCTCTCGGCGATGCTGCTTCCCGGCCGTGGAATGAACGTGCTGCAGATTACGGCCAGCGTGCCCGGCAAGGGCGAAGTCCCGATTCTGCTTTCACCCTCGCTGGCGGATGCGGCACGAGTCCTGACGGGCGCCGGCGAAGACGCAAACGGCAGCGCGAGTACCAGCTTCGGAGCGGCTATTCTGGCGCCGTGGGCCGGCCGTTTGACCGGATCGCCGACCTCTAGTTCGTCCACACTGGAGAGTGTGTGGGAGGGCGAGCGGATCACGTTCCCGCCGATGCATCTGGGCGCTACCATCTCCACGATGGGGCTGATGCTGGACCGCCCCGCGGACAATATCAGCACGGACACCATTCCCGACGGCCAGGCAGTCACGGCCGTCTATCACGCGGGCTCGTTCTCCGGGCAGTGGCCGTCCATCATGGAAATCACCATGCGTGCGGAGCTGGCGGAGAGAACGCTGGATCTCACGGTAACGGAACAGAATACGGGTCAGGTGCCCACGCCTGCGGGCGTTGGCTGGCATCCGGTCTTTGCACTCGGGCGAGATCGCCCCGATGTCCGGATGGTGATTCCATCGATCACGAAGGTTGAGATCGATCGCAGGACGGGCTTGCCTACGGGCAAAATCGTAACGACGGCTGGGACCACAGCGGACCTGATCCGGGCGCGCGGAACGCGGCTGGACGATGTGAGCTTTAATGACACCTACACGAACCTGCAGAGCGGACTGCTCGGTGACGGCCCGATCGCCGAGATTCGCGATCCCGGCGCCGCCTACGGTCTCCGACTGATCCCGCTGACCGCAAGCATCAAGTTCATGCGGGTCGTGGCTCCAGCGGGCGACCGCTGGATCTCGATTGAGCCGGACACGAATGTAGATGATCCGTTCGGTCATGAGTGGCCGAATCCGGACGACACCGGCATCGTCAACCTGCAGCCCGGCGAAAGCTTGCAGTGGCACGTGCGGCTGGAGATCTTCTCGCTGGCCACGCCTCCAGTCGCCCCGACGGCGAATAACCCTACACCGGCGGTTACGAACTCCGGCACGCCGCAATAGCGCAATTCAGAGCGCCGGTTTGACCCTGCACGCCAGCGGCTCGTATCCTTTCTCAGGACCATCGAGGCTGCGACCGGCGCGAGCCCTTGCGCATCTTAAAATCGCCGCTTCCCCATTTTCTGCGCAATTCTGCGTAATTCCCGATCACAGAGAGACAAGCTTTGAGCCCCACAGAAACCACCAACGAAGAGACCTTTTCTGCCACGCCCGACGCCGTAGCCGCCGAGGCGCAGCACGATCACGATCACGACCACGCAGGTCACGAGCACCATCACCACGAGCCTGCTCCGACGCTCAACCCGGAGCTCACGCGCTCAATTGAGGTTGACGCGCCGGCCGCGGACGTCGACAAGGCATTCCGGCAGGTTACGCGTCGATATGCAAAGATCGCGCGAATCCCGGGATTCCGCGCCGGCAAGGTGCCGGAGTCGCTGATCAAATCCCGCTTCGCCCGGGAGGTTCGGCAGGAGGTGCTGGAGTCGCTCGTCTCGGACAAGTTCCGCCAGGCGCTCGAAGCCCAGAAGCTGAACCCGATCTCCCAGCCGCAGGTCTCGGAGCTGCAGCTTACAGGAGGCCAGCCGCTCAAGTTCAAGGCGACGTTCGAGGTCCTGCCGGACATCAACGTCGAGGGCTATGACGCGGTTGCAGTGCAGCGCCCCGATGCGACGCTGACCGATGAGGAGTACCAGGCAGAGCTGGATAATGTGCTTGACCACCACGCAACCGTTGAGCCGGTTGAAGAGGATCGCGCACTCGCCGACGGCGACTGGGCGGAAATCAGCTTCAAGGGCAACGTGCAGGACCTCGCGCAGACGGTCACGGAAGAAGGTGTCGAGAACAAGACCGAACAGCCGGAGCTCAACGGCGAGGATGCGCTGATCGAGATCGGCGGCAAGAACACAGTGCAGGCGTTCACGGATGCGCTGCGCGGAGCCAAGGTCGGCCAGGAGTTGACGTTCGAGGCGAGCTACCCCGCAGAGTTTGGCGATGCGCGCCTCGCCGCCAAGACCGTGAACTACGACGTGACGGTGAAGGCGATCAAGAAAAAGATCTATCCGGAGCGTGATGATGAGTTCGCCAAGCAGCTTGGGAATTATGAGAGCTGGAGCGACTTCGAGACGAAGCTGCGTGATCGCCTTGCGCAGCGCAAGAAGAATTCGCTGGAGACGCAGGCGCGCGACAGGATGCTCGATAATCTGATTGCGAAGTTCCAGTTCCCGGTTCCCGAGACGTTCGTGCAACAGCAGATCGATGCGCGACTGGAGCGCGGACTCCGTGCACTGGCGCAGCAGGGCATGACGGCCGACGCGATGCGGCAGCTCGACTTTGAGCGGTTGCGTGCAGCGCAGCGCGATCAGGCTGTCTCCGAGGTGAAGGCCTCCCTGCTGCTGGACAAAATTGCCGAGCGCGAGAATGTCACCGTGTCGGATGAAGACATGGAGCGCGAGCTGCTGATGATGTCGCTGCAGCAGCGCGAGCCCATGGACTCTCTGCGCAAACGGCTCACCGATGATGGGACGCTGAACCGCATCCGCGAGCAGTTGCGGCGCGAGAAGACCGGCTCGCTGCTCTTCGA
Source organism: uncultured Acidobacteriaceae bacterium (assembly GCA_963762465.1). Classification (GTDB taxonomy): domain Bacteria; phylum Acidobacteriota; class Terriglobia; order Terriglobales; family Acidobacteriaceae; genus Granulicella. The sequence continues at coordinate 125,457 of CAVXKS010000008.1, forward strand.
GAAGCTTGCGGCATAATCGCTGTTTTTCTGGTCTTCATCCCCCTAGGGGATCTGCTTCTTCCGTGTGGGCGGCCCACCGTAAGGTGGGTTGCCGAGCCAGCTACCACACCCCCACATCCTCAAGGCGTGGCTGTATTCTGGGCCTGCAATACCTAGAAAGAGAGAGCTAGAGCTATGGGACTCATACCGATGGTGCTCGAGCAGACGAGCCGGGGCGAACGCTCCTACGACATCTACAGCCGTCTGCTGCGCGACAACATCATCTTCCTCGGCACACCGATCGACGACAACGTTGCGAACCTCATCATCGCCCAGCTTCTGTTTCTCTCGGGCGAGGACCCCGAGAAGGACATTCAGCTCTACATCAATTCGCCAGGTGGATCCATCTCGGCAGGCCTCGCAATCTACGACACGATGCAGTACATCAAAAACGACGTGGTGACGTTCTGTATCGGGCAGGCAGCGTCCATGGGCGCATTTCTTCTGATGGCCGGCAAGAAGGGCAAGCGGTTTACACTGCCGAACTCCCGCATCCTCATCCATCAGCCCTCGATGGGCGGGTTGCAGGGCCAGGCGACGGACATCGACATTCATGCGCGTGAGATTCTGCGTATACGCGAGTTGACCAACAAGCTGATGGCGCATAATACGGGCCAGCCGCTGGAGCGCATCGAGCGCGACGTGGAACGCGACTTCATCATGACGCCGCAGCAGGCCAGGGAATACGGCATCATCGACGACATCATCGACCGGCCACGCACCTAGCCGGAGTGAATGCACTTCAATGGCGTCGGTTTCGGCCGGCGCCATTTTCTTTTTCCTCGGGCAGTTCTCTGTATGGCCACTTTTGTGGATTTGCCGTGGATAGCCGCTGCATATTCAACAACCGACCAGCTGTCCCGGTAGCCTCCTTTAGTAATGCGGAGCACATAGCTAACGCGGCCGTGCAGCCTTTGTCCGGCTCCGTGACGCTTCGCCGCGCGGAACTGCCACGTATCGGCCTAGACACCCGTACTCAAGTAACCTCCTTATGGCACGGACGTGACGTCTGCGCCGCTTGCTCCGGTGTAGACTGTGGGTGTTGCAATTGAGTCTCCGCGCTCTCCCCGGCAGCGGTGCTCCAAGGAGCTGCTCTCGCATATGAAGACCTCTCGGGGCTCGGACGATTCACTTCGCTGCTCGTTCTGCCATAAATCGCAGGATGCTGTAGCGAAGCTCATCTCATCGCCTTCAGACTATCCGCGCGCCTACATCTGTGATGAGTGCGTCGGGGTCTGCAATTCGATTCTGGAAGACGATAAGACCGAGGCGCAGCCCGGGACAGCTCCGGCGCATCTACCCAAGCCCGCCGAGGTGAAAGCGTTCCTGGACGAGTACATCATCGGTCAGGACACGACGAAAAAGAAGCTGGCCGTCGCGGTTTACAACCACTACAAGCGGATCCAAATGAACCGGGCACGGACGGGCGACGTCGAGCTCGCGAAATCGAACATCCTGCTGGTGGGACCGACAGGTTCCGGCAAGACCCTCATGGCGCAGACGCTGGCCAAGATGCTCGACGTTCCCTTTGCGATCGTCGACGCGACCACGCTGACGGAAGCCGGCTACGTCGGCGAGGATGTCGAGAACATCATCCTCAAGCTGCTGCAGGCCGCAGACGGTGACGTCGCCCGCGCCCAGAGCGGGATTATCTACATCGACGAGATCGACAAAATTGGCCGCAAGGACGAGAACCCTTCGATCACCCGCGACGTTTCGGGCGAGGGCGTGCAGCAGGCGCTGCTCAAGCTGCTCGAAGGCACCGTCGCCAATGTTCCGCCCCAGGGCGGACGCAAGCATCCACACCAGGAGTTCACGGTTGTTGATACAACGAACATCTTGTTCATCTGCGGTGGCGCGTTCGTCGGGTTGGAGAAGATCATCGCGCGGCGCATCGGTAAGAAGGCGCTGGGATTCAAGGCAATCTCCGATGGCGATCCGAACGGAGCCGAGATTATGCCAATCCGCGCACAGCGTGACACCGAGCTGCTGCGCCAGGCGGAACCTCAGGACCTGCTCAAGTATGGCCTCATTCCCGAGTTCATCGGCCGTCTGCCCGTGCTCGGCATCCTTGATGAGCTGGACGAGGCTGCGCTGATTGATATCCTCACCCGTCCGCGCAACGCCATCCTCAAGCAGTACGCGAAGTTGTTCGAGTATGAGGGCGTGAAGGTTACATGGACGGACGAAGCTGCCCGGTCGATCGCACGCGAGGCGCTGCAGCGCAAGGTCGGCGCACGCGGTCTGCGGATGATTCTTGAGGAGTTGATGCTGGACCTGATGTATCACGTGCCTGGCAACAAGAAGGTGAAGGAACTGATCATCACAGACGAGATGGTCCGCAGCCGGGACATTACCCTGCCCGTGGTTCTCGAGAAGGCTGGCTGAGCATCGGCAAAGCAGAAATTGTCTGGGCGACCTACGGGTCGCCCACTCTGCTCTCATCGAAACTCTCCCGCATGGATGGTGTTCATAAATTTCGTACCACTCTTTGCACATCCCGAACAAACTGCGACTCATAAGCCATAGACGCTCACCCTAAAGCGCGTACAATTCCCCCCAAAGACTCGGCCCGCATCGTTTTGTTCGCGGAACACGTCTAATCGGGAGACCCATGAATCAAGACGACAGAGACATTTTGAACGGAACCCAACGCAAGCTCCCGATGATGCCCATCCGCGAGATGGTGATCTTCCCGCACATGATGGCGCCCTTCGTGGTGGGCCGCGAGTCGTCTGTCCGGGCGCTCGAAGAGGCACTGAACGGCGACCGCAAGATCTTCCTCGCAACGCAACACGATGCGTCCGTGGATGAACCGACCGCGGACGACATTTACAGCGTCGGCACAATCGGCAACATCGTGCAGTCGGTGCGTATGCCCGACGGCAACATCAAGGTTTTGGTGGAGGGCGTGGAGCGCGCTCGCGCCACGGAAGTGAACGACGATGACGGCTTCTTCGTCGCGACGGTGCGGACCTCGCGCGCGGAGCTGGCAGCGACGCCCCAGACCGAGCAACTCGTCGGTCGTGTGCACCAGTTGTTTGAGCAGTACTCCAAGCTGCAACAGTCGCTCAACCAGGAGACCGCCGCCGCCCTGCGGACGGATGAGCCGGCAAAGCTGGCCGACGTCATCGCCGCAAACATGCCGTTGACCATCGAAGAGAAGCAGCAGATCCTCGAGGTCTTCGACCCTGAGGTTCGGCTCTCGCGCATCGCAGACACGCTGGACATCGCGATCGAGAAGCTGAACGTTGACCGCACGATCCAGTCGCGGGTGAAGCGGCAGATGGAGCGCGCCCAGAAGGAGTACTACCTCAACGAAAAGATCAAGGCGATCCAGAAGGAGCTCGGCCGCGGCGAGAAATCGGAGTTCGATGAGCTGAAAAAGCGCATTGAAGATGCCGGCATGCCGACCGAGGTCAAGGACAAGGCCATCCAGGAACTGAAGAAGCTCGAGGCGATGCCGCCGATGTCCGCCGAGTCGACGGTCTCGCGCAACTACCTCGACTGGCTCCTCGCCGTGCCGTGGAAGAAGCGCTCCAAGGAGATCCGCTCGATCGACAACGCCGAGCAGGTGTTGAACGAGGACCATTATGGCCTCGAGAAGATCAAGGAGCGCATCCTCGAATTTCTCGCGGTGCGCCAGCTCGTCAAGAATCCGAAGGGCTCGATCCTCTGCTTCGTCGGTCCTCCGGGTGTCGGTAAGACCTCGCTCGGGATGTCGATCGCCAAGGCGACCGGGCGCAAGTTCGTTCGGCTCTCGCTCGGCGGCATACGCGACGAGGCCGAGATCCGCGGACACCGGCGCACCTACATCGGTGCCCTGCCGGGACAGATCATCCAGTCCATGAAGAAGGCCGGAACAAAGAACCCGGTCATCATGCTCGATGAGATCGACAAAATGGCCTCGGATTTCCGCGGCGACCCGGCCAGTGCCTTGCTCGAGGTGCTGGACCCCGAGCAGAACAACAGCTTCCAGGACCACTACCTCGACGTCGAGTACGACCTCTCGCAGGTGTTGTTTATCGCGACTGCCAACGTGCTGCACACGATTCCCGGGCCTCTGCAGGACCGCATGGAGATTCTCCGGCTGACCGGCTACACCGAACTCGAGAAGCTGGAGATTGCGCGGCAGTACCTGGTGCGCAAGCAGCGCGAGGCAACTGGGCTTACGGAGGAGCAGATCAGCTTCAACGACGATGCCCTGCGTGAGATCATCCGGCACTACACGCGCGAGTCCGGCGTTCGCAACCTGGAGCGCGAGATCGGCAACGTCTGCCGCAAGGTGACGCGGAGGGTCGTAAAGGACTCCGCGCATGCGGAGCAGGTCACAGGGCCATCGCTGGAGGACCTGCTCGGCATTCCGAAGTTCCGCGACTCCCAAGTGCATGAGAAGAACGAAATTGGCCTCGTCACCGGGCTTGCCTGGACGGAGATGGGCGGATCGATTCTCCAGACTGAGGTCCAGGTGCTGGATGGCAAGGGCAAGCTGACCGCAACGGGCCAGCTAGGCGACGTGATGCAGGAGTCGGCGCAAGCCGCGCTTACGTACATCCGCTCCCGCTCGCATCACCTCGGCCTGCAGCGCGACTTCTACCGCAACATCGACGTGCACATCCATGTGCCCGAGGGCGCGATTCCGAAGGACGGGCCGTCCGCCGGCATTACGCTGGCGACCGCTCTGGCTTCCGCACTGACCAAGATCGAGGTGCGGCGTGACGTTGCGATGACCGGTGAGATCACGCTGCGCGGAAAGGTGCTGCCGATCGGCGGTCTGAAGGAGAAACTGCTGGCGGCTCACCGAGCCGGCATCTTTGAGGCAGTCCTGCCGGCGGAGAACAAGCGCGACTTGGCCGACCTTCCCGACCTGATCAAGAACTCCATGAAGCTCCACTGGGTGGAGACCATGGACGAAGTGCTGGAGGTTGCGCTGGCGGCGAAGCTTCCGCGGCTTACCGAGGAGACGCCGGAGGCGCTTGCCGCACAGGCTCCGCTACCGCCTCCCGTGCAGCAGCCGGCCCGCAACGTCGCTCGTCAGTAGCTTCCGGCTCAAGTCGGACAGCGGCTGCAGCCTGTGTGCTGCAGCCGTTGCCATTTGCAGCCGCGGTCAAGCCTTTCTGCCGGTAAACAGATGGGCGATCAGCGAAATCACCGCGAGAATGATGATGATGTGGATGGCAAAGCTGGTGATGTGAATAGCAAAGAACAGGACTACCCAAAGAATTGCCAGAATGATCGCAACTGCTAGGAACATCTCTCACCTGCTTTCCTGGTTTAGTGATTTAGGACAGCTCAACCGGATGCCGTCCTGGCATCTGCCGCTCCATGAGAACCAATTTCGGGCCTTCGCGTTGCTCCGCTCTCTGGCGCAACTCTTCTTAGGCAACGAGATAACGGCTAGATGACACTGCGCATCTATCTGCCGCAGAGAGTTACTAAAGCTCCACCCGGAGGCACGACTTGATTCTCATCATCGTCATTCTTTTGATCCTGATGTTCGCGTCCTTCCCTGCCTACCCTTACTCGCGGGGCTGGGGATATTACCCGTCAGGCGGCCTGGGCACAATCCTGCTGATCATCGTGATTCTTTGGCTGCTTCATGTGATTTAGCGCAGCTGTCGGGCCCCGCTGGAGACCAATTTGATTAGGATGAAAGGCGTGCCGAGGCACGCCTTTCCTTATGTCCGTGATCCCTGCTGCCGCGCCGTCCACCCTTCGCCTCAGTGAGCTCGCGCCTGGCCTCGTCCAGTCGGAGATTCGCGCCATGACCGTCGCGTGTGCGGACGTGGGTGGCATCAATCTGGCGCAAGGGGTGTGCGATACGGATCCGCCGCACCCGGTCGTCGAAGCGGCCATCCAGGCGATCCGGGATGGGCACAACATCTACGTGCGGCTGGATGGGATCGCGCTACTGCGTGAGGCCATCGCACAGAAGCTCGCCTCGTTCAACGGCATAGAGGCCGACCCGAATGCGAATGTGCTGGTCACCACCGGGGCGACCGGAGCGCTCCATGCAGCGCTGATGGCCTTGCTGGATCCGGGTGATGAGTGCATTGTGTTCGAGCCGTTCTATGGCTATCACACAGCAACGCTGAGATCGCAGCGGGTGAATCCAGTCGTTGTTCCGCTGGCCCAGCCAAACTGGATGCTCGATCTTGATCGCCTGCGAGCGGCGATCACACCGCGCACCCGCGGTCTGATCCTGAACACGCCGGCGAATCCGTCGGGCAAGGTCTTCACGCGCGAGGAGCTTGAGACGATTGCAGAGCTGGCAATGGAACACGATCTCTTCGTCTTCACGGACGAGATTTACGAATACTTTCTGTATGACGGTGAGCGTCATCTCTCCCTCGCGACGCTGCCTGGAATGGCCGACCGCACGATTACGATCTCCGGGTTCTCAAAGACGTTCTCGATTACGGGGTGGCGGATGGGTTATCTGAGCGCGTCCGAGCGCTGGATTCCGGCGATCGGCTACTTTCACGACCTCACGTACGTCTGTGCGCCGTCGCCGTTTCAGTACGGTGCTGCGGCGGGACTGTTGCAACTGCCGCAGAGCTTTTACCACGATCTCTCGGTTGACTATCAGGCTAAGCGCGACAGCTTCTGCGCGTCGCTGGCGCGCGCCGGGCTGACACCGTCGATCCCGACCGGAGCGTATTACGTGCTGGCGGATGTCTCGCGGGTGGACGGTGCGAACAGCCGAGCGAAGTCGCGGAAGCTGCTGGCGGATACGGGACTGGCTGCGGTGGCGGGCTCGGCATTCTTCGGCATTGAGCCGGACGGCCGCAATCGTGGCGACCACCTGCTGCGCTTCTGCTTTGCCAAGAAGGATGAGGACCTGGCGGAAGCGTGCCGCAGACTGGATGCGTATCGCGGGTGACGGTGGGGTATCCGTCAGTGGTTTTTAGCAGCCCTCAAGGACTGAGTCGTCGTACGGCAGCGTGAGGAACCGGCGCTGGCCGCAGCGGCCGCCAGCGATGGACGGGATGAGCATGACCTCGTCGCCGTCCTCGAACTGGTGGGTGTCTCCGCCGAGGAAACGGATGTCCTCGTCGTTGACGTAGACGTTGATGAATTTGCGGAGATTGCCGTTGTCGTCCCTGACGTTCTGGGCGAGCGCGGGGAACTTGGCGTCGAACTCGGCGAGAAGGCCGGCCAGGTTCTTCGCCTCGCTGGCGAAGCTCTTCTGTCCGTCGGTGTGGCGGGCGAGCGCCGTGGGGAGAGTAATCTTTACGCTCACCGGGCACCTCCGGCGAGAGCGAGCTCTTCTTCAGCGGCGCTCAAGTTTACGAGCGAACCATCGACCTCGCGGAGGTACTGGTCGAACTCGGCGAGGCGCGGTTTGACGGCCCGCTCCTGGTGGAAGCGTCCCGCGAGCGCATCTGTGGTCTTGAGCCCGTTCCCGGTGATGCAGACGACGGTCATTTCGTCGCGGCCGATGCGGCCCTGCGCGATCAGCTTGGCAGTCACGGCAGTGGTTACGCCGCCGGCGGTCTCGGTGAAGATGCCTTCGGTCTCGGCGAGCTCCTGGATGCCGGAGACAACTTCGACATCGGAGACATCTTCCGCATAACCGCCTGTCGCCCGGATCATCTTTGCGGCGAGCGGGCCATCGGCCGGGTTGCCGATCGCAAGCGAGCGAGCAATCGTCAGTGGGCGCTGCGGCTCGACATCTTCGCGGCCGTTCTTCACAGCCTGCGAAATCGGCGAGCAGCCTGTGGCCTGGGCACCGAAGAACTTCACGTCCTTCGCCTCGACGAGACCGAGCGCGACGAGCTCGTCGAAGGCCTTCTTGATCTTGCGAATCAGGGAGCCGCCGGCCATCGGGCAGACGACATTGTCAGGCAGGCGCCAGCCGAGCTGTTCGGCGATCTCGTAGCCGACCGTCTTGGAGCCTTCGGCGTAGTAGGGGCGGAGGTTCACGTTGACGAAGCCCCAGTTGTACTCGTCGGCGATGAGCGTGCAGAGGCGGTTGACGTGATCGTAGTTGCCGTCGATGCGCACGAGGCGAGCGCCGTAGACTTGTGTGTTCAGGATTTTTGCGGGCTCGAGGTCCGCGGGGACGAGGATGCAGGCCTTCAGACCTAGGCGGGATGCCTGCGCGGCAACACTGTTAGCAAGATTCCCTGTAGACGAGCAGCCGACGACGTCGAATCCGAATGCCTGCGCGTTGGCGAGCGCGACGCTCACGACGCGATCCTTGAAGCTGAGGGTGGGAAAGCAGACGGCGTCGTTCTTGACGAAGAGATTGCTGGAGCCGATTCGCTGGCCGAGGCGCTTCGCCCGAACGAGCGGCGTGAAGCCGACTGGGAGGTCGGGCTGAAAGCCCGCGGGAATTGGCAGCAGTTCCTTGTAGCGCCAGATGCTCGCCGGGCCGGCGGCTACGCTCTCGCGCGTGAAGCGGCCGCGAACGGATTCGAGATCATAGTGGACCTCGAGGGGAGCCAGGCAGTCATCGCACGCCGAGAGCGGCTGGTTGCCGAAGCTCTTGCCGCACTCATTGCAGCGCAGCTCATAAACGGTACAGGAAGACTCCACAACGCTCATCAACCACACTCCCGGTGGGCTTATGAGGGGTGTTACGCTGAGACGTTTCTCTTTCGCTGGGAAATCACCGCGTTCGGTGGAGGGAAGATGAACGCGGAATGCAGGAAACTGAACCTGCTATACCGAATCTCATGTTCCCTGGAAACCCAGGAGAGAGTTGACACCGGTACGCGTTTGTTCTGTCCGGTTGTCGTGGCGTCTCAGGGCTCGTCCCTCAGCCACTCTGCATGAAATTCGACCTGCCTTGCGGCAGATGGAATGTTTAGTTTGTAACACAGGTTACGGGAGCAAGCAAATCCACAGGGCGTTATAAGGAGGATTCCGGGACGATCGCCTGGACACCGTCCGCAAACGCGGCGGGGTCAAACTCGGTCCGGACGATCTCGTCAGGGCAGTCGGTGAGGTTGGCGACGCGCCAGTTGCAGACGAAGGCGACGAGCTGTTCCGGCTGGGCGGCCTTGATCTCGCCGCAGAGCTTTTCGGCGAATGCGATGCCGTTGTCGCTTTGGACGTCAATGAGGACGAGGTCGTAGTCACGGGCCCAGAACTTGTCGAGCGCCTCTTTGTCGGTCAGGGCAGAATCGACATCGAAACCCTTGAGCCGGAGAACATGATCCCGGAGCGGGCGAATAGCCTCTCGCGTGCACACGTGAAGGATGGCCCGTTTTCCCGGCAACTTGGACATAATTCTCCTTTTGTCGCTCGTCATGGGGCGCGCTTCGTCCAGCAGCGCTGCTCCTTCGCTTTATCGTCCGAAAGCTGACCTCATGCTTCCACTTTGATTAAACGTTTGTCAAGGTAGTGGGCAACCCATTCCGGAGCTTGACAACAGCGCGGCCAAAGGCGCCATCTAATGTGCCGTAAGGAGTTCCTGATGAAACTCCTGGAAGTCATCTGCCGCGCGCTTTTGCGAGTGTTTACGTGTGACTGCTACTGGCTGTGGTGAGCTCTCACTCGGCCGGATCGTAGTTCAGGCTCTGCCCGAGCCATCGCTCTACCTCTGCTACTTCCATCCCCTTGCGTTTCGCATAGTCCCCAACCTGGTCGCGGTCGATCTTGCCCAGCGAGAAGTAGCGCGCCTGCGGATGGGCGAAGTAGAGCCCGCTCACGCTCGAACCCGGCCACATGGCGAAGGATTCCGTTAACTTGATCCCGGTGCGTGTTTCCACGTCGAGGAGGCGCCAGATGGTTCCCTTCTCCGTGTGATCGGGGCAGGCGGGATATCCGGGCGCAGGGCGGATGCCGCGGTAGTGCTCCTGGATAAGCTCTTCGGGCGTGAATGTTTCGGCGCGGCCGTACCCCCAGGCGTTGCGAACCTGCTTGTGCAGGTACTCGGCGAAGGCTTCGGCGAGGCGGTCGGCGAGGGCTTCGGCCATGATCGCGTTGTAGTCGTCGTTATCGGCTTTGAACTTCAGGATCAGGTCCGTGAGGCCCATCCCGCTGGTAACGGCGAACGCGCCGATGGAGTCTGTGAAGCCGGTCTCTTTCGGAGCGATGAAGTCTGCAAGCGAGCGGCAGGGCTCGTTGCCCTCACGGTTCGCCTGCTGGCGGAGAAAGTGGAAGCGTTGAAGTTTTGTAGCCGGATCCTTGCCGTCGTAGAGTTCGACGTCGTCACCGACGGCGTTTGCGGGAAAGAGACCATAGACGCCATTCGCGGTGATCAGGTTCTCAGCGATGATGCGGTCCAGCAGGCGCCGGCCGTCATCGAAAATCTGTTGCGCCTGGATGCCGTGCCCCTCGTGCTCGAGGATACGCGGGTAAATTCCTTTGAGCCCCCATGCGTGGAAGAAGGGCGACCAGTCGATGTAGTCGCGCAACGTTTGCGAGCGGAACCGCGTTGAGCACGCGTACGCCGGTGAATTCCGGTGTGGCGAGATCTTCGCGTCGCCACTCGATGGCTGTGCGGCGCGCGCGCGCTTCCTGGATCGAGACAACCGCCTGCTTCGGCGCGGCGTGGCGCTTACGGATGGCCTCATATTCGGCGCGATGCTGAGCATGGAATTGGTCGCGCTGGTCGTCGCTGAGCAGGCTGGTTGTCACCGGAACGGCGCGGCTGGCATCAAGGATGTGTATGACGGGTTCGCTGTAGTGCGGAGCGATCTTGATGGCGGTGTGCGCCCGGCTGGTGGTCGCTCCGCCGATGAGCAGCGGAACTTTGAAGTGCTGGCGCTCCATCTCGCGTGCGACATGGACCATCTCGTCGAGCGACGGCGTGATGAGGCCGCTGAGCCCGATGATGTCGGCGCGGACTTCCTTGGCGCGCTCTAGGATTTTTTCGGCCGGAACCATCACGCCGAGATCGATGACCTCGTAGTTGTTGCAGGCGAGCACCACGCCGACGATGTTCTTGCCGATGTCGTGCACGTCGCCCTTCACGGTGGCGAGCACGATCTTGCCCTGCGCCTTGACCTCGTGACCTGCGGCGGCGAGCTCCGCCTTTTCGGCCTCCATGAAGGGTGTGAGGTACGCGACAGCCTTCTTCATCACGCGTGCGGACTTTACCACCTGCGGTAGAAACATCTTGCCGGCGCCGAAGAGGTCACCGACGACGCTCATGCCGGCCATGAGGGGGCCTTCGATGACCAGGAGCGGGCGACCCAGTTTGGCGCGGGCTTCCTCTGCGTCCCTTTCGATGTAGGTGTCGATTCCCTTCACCAGCGCGTGTGTGATTCGTTCCTCGACGGTGCCGTTCCGCCATTCTTCGGCCTTCTTTTCGCCGGCAGCTTCTGTGCTTGTTGCGGCTTTGAGCTTCTCGCCGAAGTCGACGAGGCGTTCAGTCCCGTCGGGCCGGCGGTTGAGGAGAACGTCCTCGACGAGCGTCTTCAGCTCGGGATCAATCTCTTCGTAGACCTCGAGCATTCCGGCGTTGACGATCCCCATGTCTAGGCCGGCGCCGATCGCGTGATAGAGAAAAGCCGAGTGCATCGCTTCGCGGACTTTGTTGTTGCCGCGGAAGCTGAACGAGATGTTCGATACGCCGCCGCTTACCTTGGCGTGTGGAAGGTTTTCCTTGATCCAGCGAGTGGCCCGGATGAAATCCACGGCGTAGTTGTTGTGCTCCTCCATCCCCGTGGCGACGGTGAGGATGTTCGGGTCGAAGATGATGTCCTCGGGCGGGAAACCAATTTCCACGAGGATCCGGTAGGCGCGTTCGCAGATGCGGATCCTGTCTTCATAGGTGGCGGCCTGGCCCTGCTCGTCGAAGGCCATCACGACGACAGCAGCGCCGAACTTCAACACTGTGCGGGCGTTCTCGCGGAACTTGGTCTCGCCTTCCTTGAGAGAGATGGAGTTCACAATGCCCTTGCCCTGCAGGCATTTCAGTCCAGCTTCGATGACCTCCCACTTGGACGAGTCGACCATGAACGGGACCTTGGCAACTTCGGGCTCGCTGCCGAGAAGTTGCAGGAACCGCGACATCGCGGTGACACCATCGATCATGCCCTCGTCCATGCAGATGTCGATCACGTTGGCGCCGTTCTCAACCTGCTGGCGCGCGACGCTGACGGCCTCTTCGTACTTGCCCTGCTTGATGAGCGAGGCGAAGCGCGGCGAGCCGGCGACGTTGGTTCGCTCGCCGATCATGATGAAGACGCCTTGCTGCTGGGTGAACGGCTGCGAACCGGAGAGCCGCAACGGCTTGAAACTGTGATTGTCGCGGGTGCTCAAGCAGCCACCTCGACGTTTGAAGCGAGTTTCCGTGGAGCCTTGCCCTCCAATGCCCTCGCAATGGCAGCGATGTGCTCGGGTGTGTTGCCGCAGCATCCACCGGCGATATTGATCAGGCCGTCGGTTGCAAACTGGCCGAGGAAGCGGCCCATGTCTTCAGGCTTGAGATCGAAGCCGGTTTCGGAGAGTGGATTGGGGAGGCCGGCGTTCGGGTAGCAGGAGATCGCTACGTCGGCCTTCTCCGAAAGCTCCTCGAGGAACGGATACATCAGCTCCGGGCCAAGCGAGCAGTTCAGACCGACGCTGAGCGGCCGGATATGCTTGACTGCGTTCCAGAAGGCTTCGGTGGTCTGCGCTGAGATGAGCGTCTCCCCGCCGCGGCCGACGGCTGCGGAGATCATGACGGGCAATTCCTTTCCGTCTGCATCGAAGACCTCACGAATCGCGACGAGCGCCGCTTTTGCGTTCAACGAGTCGAAGATCGTTTCCACCAACAGCAGGTCCACTCCGCCGGCAATCAGCGCCCGGACTTCCTCTGCGTATGCGGTCTTCACCTGGTCGAACGTGACGACGCGGAAGCCTGGATCATCCGCATCCGGAGAGTTCGAGAGCGACACAGTGAGCGGACCGATGGCACCGGCGACAAAGCGCTCTTTCCCGGTCTCATTCGCGACGCGGTCAGCCCATTCCCTGCACTGCCGTGCGGAGGTCTCATTGATCTCCCATGCGAGATCTTTGAGCGACTGGTCTTCGATGATGCGCTGGTAGAACTCAGGATCCTTTCGGCCGCCATGCTCACGCGGATCGTCTACGAAGAACTCGCTTTGAGTGATGCTGGTCGCGCCGAAGGTGTTCGTCTCGATGATGTCGGCGCCGGCTTCCAGGAAGCGGCGGTGGATATCGCCGATCATCTTCGGCTGTGTGATGGAGAAGAGGTCTCCGTTATTCAGCAGATCTTTATTGGCGTTCCTGAAACGGTCGCCACGGATGTCCGCTTCCTTCATTCCATAGGTCCGGATTGTGGTCCCCATGGCTCCGTCGATGATCGCGATGCGCTCTTCGAGAATCTTCTCGAGAGGATGTCTTTGGTGCCTCATTTCCCCTCCATCTTGATGGGCGATCGTTTACAAAGCATCGGCGAGCCCTCCAGGCTCGCCGCTCGATCTGCCGCTAATTTCTAAGGTTTGTCCGAGCTCAAGCGAGTACTTCTTCCTCTTCTTCTTTCGAATGCGGAAGACCCGTCTGTATCGGTACCAACAGGTCTTCCTTTCGCATGACCATGCTGGTTGCATTCAAGCTCGCGAGTTCGAATCCATGTCCGTGAGTGATCGCATCTGTCGGGCAGGCCTCCACGCAATAGCCGCAGAAGATGCACCGGTTGTAATCGATGTTGTAGACCTTCGCATACCGCTCCGACGAGCTGATGCGCTTCTCCGCCGCGTTCTCCGCGGCCTCGATGTAGATGCAGTTAGCCGGGCAAGCCGCCGCGCAAAGGAAGCAGGCTACACACTTTTCGAGGCCGTTCTCGTCGCGCTGCAGCTGATGCTTGCCGCGGAAGCGCTCCTGGAAGACGGCTCCCCGCAGCGGGCCCTTGCCATCCGGATAGTTCTCTACCTCGGTCGGGGCGAAGCCCTCGCGCAGCGTGATGCTCATCCCTTTGGCGATAGCCGCCGCATTGCGCAGAATCGACATAGTCTAAGTATACGTCCTCTCGTTGCTATCCGATTTAGATGTCGTCTTCCTCGCCGACTGCGACGGCGGTCACGCCGCCCTCCCGGCGCGCCTTGAGATAGCCCCGGATGAACGGGTCCAGGTCGCCATCAAGCACGCGGTCGACGTCGCCCACTTCAACTCGGGTGCGCAGATCCTTCGCCATCCGGTAGGGCTGCAAAACATAGTTGCGAATCTGCGAGCCGAAGTTGATCTCGAGCTTCGAATCCTCGAGCTTCTTGCTTGCCGCGCGCTTCTTTTCAAGCTCGAACTCATACAGGCGCGAACGAAGCATCTTCATCGCTCTTTCACGGTTCTTGTGCTGCGAGCGTTCATTTTGACAAGCCGCAACAATGCCGGTCGGAATGTGCGTGATCCGCACGGCGGAATCGGTGGTGTTCACATGTTGACCACCTTTCCCCCCAGATCGATAGGTGTCGGTACGAATGTCGTCGGGCTTGATGTCAATCTGGATGGAGTCGTCGATCTCCGGCGAGACGAAGACGCTGGCGAAGCTGGTGTGGCGGCGCTTGGCCTGGTCAAACGGAGAGATGCGCACGAGGCGGTGCACGCCGGTTTCGCCGGAGAGCAATCCGAAGGCGTACTCGCCGGTGACGGTGAATGTGGCGGATTTGATACCAGCTTCGTCGCCGTCCTGCAGCTCGTTGATCTCTGTCTTGAAGCCCTGCCGCTCGGCCCAGCGCAGATACATGCGCATCAGCATCTCCGCCCAGTCCTGACTTTCGGTGCCGCCGGCGCCAGGGTGCACCGTCACGATGGCATTGAGCGCATCGTTTTCTTCGCAGAGCATCGTGCGCGATTCAAGCTGCTCGACATACTGGCCGAGCGAGTCGATTTCCCGCTTCAGGTCTGGCTCGACGGATGCCTCGCCTTCACGAAGAAGCTCGAAATAAGCCTCAACATCTTCGCTGCGGCGCTGGAGTTCGGCGTCGTAGCTGAGCTGCTCTTCCAGCCGCCGGCGCTCACGCATCAGCGGCTGCGATTTGGCGGCATCGGCCCAGATGGAGGGGTCAGCGACCTTTGCTTCTACGGCAGCTAATTCATTGTTCAGGCGGGAGGAGTCAAAGATACTCCCGCAGATCACGCACCTTCTCGCGGACCGGGGAGTAAGCAAATTCGAGGTCGTTCAACATAGTGTCAGTTTACTGTGCGGGGCGCTGGCTGCGCGAGCGAGTCACGCCGCCAATCACGAGCAGCGCGCTGAGGAAGGCGCAAATCCAGGCGATCCAGTCGCCATGACGCGTGTAGAACGTGAGATCGCCGATGTAGTTGAACTTCGCCAACAAAGCGCCGCGAACGTGCCGCGGCATTTGATCCACAATGCGCCCGTACGGATCGATGGAAGCGGTTACACCAGTGTTCGTGGAGCGGAGCACCCAGCGATTGTTTTCTATAGCACGCATGCGCACCATGTCCAGGTGCTCCCAGGGGGCGCTGCTGTCGCCATACCATCCGTCGTCGCTGAGGTTTACCAGTACCTGGGCGCCGTTGCTTACAAACTGCCGAATCTCGTCTCCGAAGATGGATTCATAGCAGATGAACACGCCATATTTTCGGCCGTGGTCATCGAAGAGGACTCGCTGTTGACCGGCGATAAATGGCAGGCCATCCAGAAGGTGTCCTGTAAAGAAAAATAGCGGCTTGTATGGCACATACTCGCCAAAGGGAACGAGATGAATCTTGTCGTAGCGTCCACCGTAGCTTCCGTCCTCCCTGAAAAAAGTTGCCGAGTTATAGAGGCTGTAAGTGCCATCGAAATTTCTCGGTCCGAGACTCAGATCGTTCGCCAAAACGGGAGCGGAGGAGCTTTGTGCAAGGCGCTCCATGAACTCTCTGTAGGCCACATCTGAATCAAGGAAGGACGCGGGCGATTCCGGCCATGCGATAAGCTGAGGGGGCGAAGCTGGTCCGGCATCAGCGCGAAAATTTGGATGCTGACTTAGGGCCGCGAAGGAAGACAGCATCGCGTCCTTACTTTCCAAATGCCCCTGCGTCCCCACTCCGACGGACAGATTTTCCTGAACAAGCACAGCAGTGGCAATTGCGGGCGAGGGTTTCGGACTTGGTCCACGGAACTGCAGCAACACCGCGACCGCAGAAAACCCGCAGGCCGCACCTAGAGCAGCAAACCTTAATGCTGCGCCCAGCTTGAGGGCCGGAATAGCCCAGAGCATATTTATTGTGGCGATGACCAGGGAGAGTCCGAAGACTCCGGTCCAAGGCGCCATTCTGATTAGCGTGAGGTTGTCGACCTGGGAATATCCCAACAGGTCCCATGGGAATCCCGTGACTCGGTCGCGTGCGAGCTCTACAGCCACCCAGAGTAGAGGCGAAGTTAGTAGGGCGATGCTGACGCCCCACGTCTTTTTGACGACAGCGAAAAGAAGACCGAAGAGGCCGAGATATAAGCCGAGATAGAGTGCGAAGAGGCACAAGACTCCGGCCGAGGCGGCTTCCGAAAGGTCGCCGTACAAGTGCATCGTCGGATAAATCCAGTAACAATTACCGAGATACCAGGCGATGCCGCAAATATATCCGAGCAAGGCGCTTTGCGCGACTCGGAGCGGCTGGCCGTTGCGCTGCTTTGCGCTTAATGCGAGCATGAGCGGGACAAGACATATCCAGCAAATGATCCTGCGCCAGCCCGGAACAGGGCCTGCTATTGGAAACGGAAGGATCTGAAGACCCGCTGACGCCAATGAAAGCAAGTAAACATGCAGCGGGATCCTTCGCACGCCCAGAGTCTATCACCCTTCCGTTAGGTCCCTATTCGAGCACCTCGCTCGCGAAATATGCGCATCACAATTAGCCAGACTTTTGAAAATCTTGTAACTTACAAGGTGAACCGGGTCTAAGTTGTTGCTTTCTTCCTTATCTTCAGTTCCAGAGACGTGAGAGTTATCAAAACCAAACGTGTGATCATGGAGGCCCCAGCCCTCCCTTCACCGTCCACAAAGAGGACAATTTCATGGATGTAAGTCGCATACTTTCCGAGATTGATGCGGAGATCAACAGGCTTCAGCAAGCCCGAAGCGCACTAACCGCAATTGGCGGGAGCGGAACAGTGGCTGCTCCGAGGCGCGGTCGCCCGAAGGGCAGCGTCAATAAGAAAACCACGGGCGCTCGTCGCAAGCGCAACCTTAGTCCAGAAGGCCGCAAGCGTATCGCCGAAGCGATGAAACGTCGCTGGGCAGAGCGTCGGGCGGCAACTTCAAAAAGCGGAAAGAAAGAGTCTTCAAAGTAAACAGCGCAAACGGCTGCGGGGAGCCTGGCCGGCTCCCCGCGTCACTTACCGGAGGAATGTCACCGGACCGCGATAACTTCGCGCGTGTTGTCCTTGCCAAGAAAAAAACGCGAACTGCTGAATTTTTCTATCAACTTTTCGATGTCACGGGGCTGATATACCTGGCGCACCGGATAATCGCCGGCAGAGATGACGTGCAGCTGATCACTGTCTGTCAACTGATAACGCGAAAAGGTGTTGTCCGGACCCTCCGCGCGGCCATGAAATAGCGCCAGGAGCCTACCCTGTGGCCGCAGCACCTTGTGCAGGCGCTCGAACATTGGCGGGACAAGCGGGCCCGGCAGATAGTTCGCTGTATCCCATAGCAGGATGACGTCAAAGTCCCGTCCGGAAAAATCCAGGCTGGATTTCACGAAACCCGCGACGTCGTATACCTCAGCACCATCGTCCGACGGCAGCTTCCATTCCGGCTTATTGGCATCCTGTACGACGTTGGCCATATAAACGCTATGGCCAAGGGAGGTCAGAAAGTTAATGTTCGCCGGAGAAGTGGTTCCGAAGTCCAATACGCGCAAACTCTCCGTTGCCTTCAAAAAGGCGAGCACTTCGGCCCATCCGCGTGATGGGCGCACCCGATCCGCGTTGTGCCCGCCAGCTGCCGACGCGCGGTCCTTGCCAAATCTGCTGAACATCGTTCCAGCCTCATTTTGAACGGCCTAGCTTCCACCGCACTATACCTCAAGAGTATCAATGGATTCGGCACTGTGGTCCTTCGACTCGTATGGTACGTCTAAACGCAGAGTGACCCACGCACGTCCATCGAAACCGAATCACAAGCAGCGCGGCAGCCTGGCACTCGTATTTGTGGCGATGCTGGCATCCGGTGGACTTCCGGCACAATCTGCGCGCGCGCAAGCAGGTTGGGCAATCTCTGATCCGGGAAAGGCGTTTCCGGCAGGCACGCCAAAGTCATGGGCCGAATCCGCCGTCCGGCACGAGCTCGCAATCATCAAGGATGACGGTCACCCTGTGCGGTATCTGATCCACAAGGTCGACCGCAAGGGCGACACCACGCGCGAGGTCATCGAGAGTGTTCAGGGAAATGTTGCACGTCTCATGCAGCGGAACGGGAAGCCGATCACTGCCGCAGAAGATGAAGCCGAACGGTCGCGCCTGAACAGCATTCTCACCTCACCCGGCGACTTTCTGAAGCATCAGCAGCGGGATGCAACCGGGAAAAACTACGCCCTGGAGATCATCAAGCTGATGCCCTCCGCTACCCTTTATTCCTATGCTCCGGGCCAACCGCAGCCGCCTGGAGCTACTGCGCCTCAGGTGGTTATCGATTTTCGTCCCGATCCTGCGTTTCATCCGCCGACAATGATGTCCGAGCTGCTCACAGGCCTTCAGGGCCGCGTCTGGATTGACGCCCGGACAGGAACGATGACACGCATGCAGGCCAACGTGATACGCGCGGTCAACTTTGGTTGGGGAATCGTCGGTCGAGTTTATCCCGGTGGACACATCGAATTCGAACAGACCTTCGTGGGTGGGAAGCGATGGGTCTATTCTCACGTCGATGAGAATCTCACGGTCCGCGAAATGATGCTCCATACCGTCAACGAGAAGACAAAGATGAGCGCCTGGAATTTTCAGCTCCTGCCGGCGCCGCTCTCTTATCAGGACGCGGTGCATGCATTGCTCGCCGAGCAGATTCCGCTTCAATAAGCGGTTCTTACGCCGGCAGCCGCAACCGGCGGACCGTCACCCGCTCAATCCGTTCGCGGTCGATATCGTATCCTCGTCCGGGTTTGTCCCATGGCACATCAATCTCACCCTTAAGCGAGACCGTCACAGCAGGTTCGATGATGTCTTGGCTCCAGTAGCGGCTTGACGCCGAGACGTCTCCCGGAAGGGAAAAGTTAGGCAGTGACGACAGCGCAATGTTCTGCGCGCGTCCGATGCCGGTCTCGAGCATGCCTCCACACCAAACGGGCACGCCGTGCTCCTGCGCTATGTCGTGGATTGCAAGCGCCTCGGTGAAGCCTCCGACGCGGCCAACCTTGATATTGATGATTCGCCCGCTGCCGAGTTCCAGAGCAGCCTGCGCGTCGCGGCGGTTGCGGATGCACTCGTCGAGGCAGATTGCGGTCTTCAGCTTCTTTTGAAGCTCCCGGTGGAAGTAGAAGTCGTCGTACCAGAGAGGCTGCTCGATCATCAGCAGGTTGAAGCGATCCCACGTCGCGATACGATCTGCATCGTCGAGCCTGTAGGCTGAGTTCGCGTCGCAGCTCAGCATGATGCCGGGCCAGCGTTCCCGGACGCGCTCGAACACGTTTTCGTCCCAGCCAGGCTTGCACTTCAATTTGATCCGCTGATATCCGGCGGCCAATTCCGTCTCGATCTTTTCGATCTGCTGTTCAATCGTCGGTTGAATTCCAATCGAAACGCCGCAAGGAATCGTCTTGCGCGTTCCGCCCAGCAGCTTTGCAAGCGGCACACCCTGCCGCATCGCGTCGAGCTCCCACACAGCATTCTCGAGAGCGGCTTTAGCCATGCGGTGCCCGCGGACCTGTTCGAAAATTCCAGAACAGGCACGACCATTCTGGATCTCAGCTTTGAGCAGCCGCGGCGCAAGCTCGGTCTCGACGATATGCCAGGCGGTATCGATCATCTCGTCGGAGAAATAGGGGTGCTCGCCGGCGACGCACTCGCCCCAGGTGGAGAGTTCTTCCGACTCAAGCTCCACCAGTAAAATCCGTCGGCCTGTAGTTACGCCGAAGCTGGTCTCAAACGGATGCGCGAGCGGCATATTAATCTCGCGCAACGTCAATGCCTCAATCTTCATGGAGTTCCCTTCTCTGCCCTTTCGTCTGGCGCGGTGCGTTCAAAAGCCGCACGATTCATCCCATTTGCCCAGCAAGAAAGTACCATCTCCAGCGGTATTCCTTCGATAGCCCAGAACGGAGTGCCCGCGTGCGAAAGCACCTTCGAGCGCGGCCGCGTTGTTCGCCTGAAGCCGGCGAGCCTCGTCACGATGCTCAGGTGAGGTCTTCCAGCCGTAGATCTCCGCGGGAACGTTCACCTGCTCGAGCACCTCGAATTCCGGCTGCTCTCCCGCGAGCACGCTGCAGACGCGTTTCGAGCGGAGCCACCATTCGGCATAGACCCGATCCGTGGGCAAGCCGCCCTGCAACGGTGAACTCGACGAGCCATAGAAGTTTCGTTTGTAGCGGCGGACAATCGCGCCCAGGCGCACAATGTTCAGGTGCGCGTTCTTTATCTCGAGCGGATCGAAGGTCCACTCCATCAGCTCGAAGCCGCGCGAGAGCGCATCCTCACGTTGGGCCAGCTTCAGCTTTCGGGCCACACCCATGTTGCGGAACGCCGGCAGCACCCCCACCATGTGCGAGTGCAGGTAAGAACGGCCGTGCCGATATCCGGGAAGAGCCATGGCGAACCCGGCCATGGTGCCGCCCGCGAATGCACCCATCACCTGTCCACCAATACGCGACGCCAGCAAAAACATCCGTCGCGGGATGATGTCCGCGGGATCGTAGCCCCAGACTGCCGTCTCGATTTCAACGCAGGCGTCGAACTCCGGAAGATCTGTCAGAGACCGTATTTCAACGGCAGTCGTCGGCTGCAGCGCGTTTTGGTCCGTGCCGGTCAACGCTCCTCCTCAGAAGTTTGATTTGGCATGCCTTTCGCGCGATCCCACAAGCTCTCGAGCTGCTCAGGCGGCATCGCCGCCATCCCCGCGTGGCCACCCGCTTCCTGCTCCATTGCAGCGAACCGCTCGCGGAATTTTGCATTCGTGCCGCGCAGCGCGAACTCCGGATCGACCCGCAGATGCCTGGCCAGGTTCACCACCGTAAACAGCAGGTCGCCAAGCTCCTCCTGAACGCGGTCCTTCCGGGCACCGCCTGCGAGTTCGTCGCGCAGTTCCCCAGTCTCTTCAGCAAGTTTGTCGAACAACCCGTCAGCGTTTGGCCAGTCGAAGCCAACCTTCGCGGCCTTCGAGCCCAGCTTGGAAGCTTCCAGCATCGCCGGCATCGACCTCGGCACCTCGGCCATGAGTGACTGCGCGCGTTCTGCTTCACCTCTGGCTCGCTTTTCCTCGGTCTTGATCTGCTCCCAGTTCCGCAGCACTGCGTTGGCGTCCTCCGCCTCGACCTCGCCAAAGACGTGCGGATGCCTGCGGATCAGCTTCTCGCTGAGATTGTCTGCCACACCCTCCAGGCTGAAATACCCGGCCTCCCTCGCCATCTCGGCATAGAAGAGCACCTGCAGCAGAAGATCGCCGAGTTCATCCTTCAGGGCCGGCCAGTCGCGGCGCTCGATCGCGTCGAAAACCTCGTAGGTCTCCTCAAGCGTATGCCGTTTGATGGTGTCGAAGGTCTGCTCGCGATCCCACGGACACCCACCGGGCGCGCGCAGCTTCGCCATAATCGCCGCGGCCTTGGCGAGTGCAGCGGCCGTTTGAGCTTGTCCTTTGATGTCAATGGCTTGACTCACATCCTTCAGCTTACTTGAGCCGGGGTGTCCGCATCGACCGCGCTTTGCACGCGTCTAATCTCCAGAGTCCTCCTTCCATGCGGCAATAAACCCGCCGCTCTACACTTGATCTTTGGACCTGAAGCTCTGCAATGGACCTGCAGCAGAAAATTCGCACCCTGCCCACCGGCCCCGGCTGCTATCTCTACAAGAATGCCGAGGGCGAGGTCATCTACGTCGGCAAGGCCAAGAACCTGCGCGCCCGGGTGCGGAGCTACTTCCTGGCCGCCTCACAGGCCAATGCCAAGACCGGGTCTCTGATGCGCGAGGCGGTCGACCTCGAGTACATCACCGTCGCCAACGAGCACGAGGCGCTCGCGCTGGAAAACAACCTCATCAAGCAGCGCAAACCTCGGTTCAACATCCTGCTGCGGGACGATAAGACCTACCCCTACATCAAGCTCACGCTCGCCGATCGTCATCCGAAGGTCTTCGTCACGCGCCGGCTTCGCAAAGACGGCTCCGCCTACTTCGGCCCGTATTTCCCCGGAAATCTCGCGCACCGACTGGTGGACGTCATCCACCGAAGCTTTCTAATTCCGAGCTGCAAGGTTGACCTCAACCGCTATCATCCGCGCCCCTGCCTGCAGTACTACATCAAGCGCTGCCTCGGGCCATGTGTCGAGGGGCTCATCGCCACCGACGATTACCGGCAGGTCATCCGCGATGTGCAGCTATTTCTGGACGGCAGATCCGATGAGTTGGAGAAGCGCCTCACGCAACGTATGGAGGGCGCGGCTGAAAACATGCACTTCGAGCTCGCGGCGCGGCTGCGCGACCAGCTTGTCACGGTCCATCAGGCCGGCGAGCGCCAGCGCATCGCATCGGCGGATTCGTCCGACGACGCTGACGTGTTCGGCTTCCACTTCGAAAACGACATGCTTGCGGTGAACCTGTTTCACGTCCGCGGAGGCAAGATCGTCGACCGCCGCGACATGTTCTGGGAGGACCTCCCGGAATTTGAGGATGCGACGTCTGGGTCGCTCGTTGAAGAGGATGTGCACCCTACCGATCTCGTCAACGAACCCCACCTCGAGCCGGATCCGAGCTATCGCGCGCCAGAGGTCATCGCGGATTCCGAAGAGTCCAATCAGCACTCAATTCTCGCGTCGCCGTTCGAATCCGATATCCCCGCCGGCCAAGTCATCTCCGCCAACTGCGCCATACCCGAATTCGCATCTCGCAACTCGAATCTCGCATCTCAAAGCACTATCCAACCCGCCGCAAACTTCTCCCCGTCCGCCTTCTTCTCCGCGCTCCTCAAGCAGATATATCTCGATCAGGCATATGTCCCGCGCCATATCTACGTGCCGGTCGACTTCCCCGACCGCCAACTCCTCGGCGACGCACTCCGTGAGCGCTCCAGCCATAAAATCGAGATCGCAGCCCCGCAGCGCGGCGAGAAACGCTCCCTCGTCGATCTCGTCTGCCAGAATGCCAAGCAGTCCTTCGACCAGCGCTTCCGCGTCCTGCAGCCTTCGATCAAGGCCATGCAGGAGGCGCTGCAGGACGCACTGACGCTCGCCGAGCCCCCGGCGCGAATCGAGTGCTTCGACATCTCGCACATCCAGGGTGCTGAAACTGTGGCGTCACTCGTCGTGTGGGAGAAGGGCGCGATGAAGAAGTCCGATTACCGCAAGTTCAAGGTCAACTCCGTCGCGGGCGTGGATGATTTCGCTTCCATGCGCGAGGTTGTCCTTCGCCGCTATTCGAAGTTCGCCAACGGCGCCACGCCGACTGGCAAAGACGCTACGCTGCCCTCACTCATCCTGATTGATGGCGGCCTTGGTCAGCTCCACGCCGCCGCGTCGGCGCTCGAAGAACTCGGCCTCACGACACAGCCGCTGGCCTCCATCGCCAAGCGCGAAGAGGTCATCTACGTCCATGGACAGGAGGACGAACCGGTCGTTCTCGACCGCCGCTCGCCTGTCCTGCACGTCATCCAGAAGATCCGCGACGAGTCGCACCGGTTTGCCATCACCTATCACCGCAAACGCCGCGAGATGCGCGACCGCGCCAGCGAGCTCGACCAGATTCCCGGCGTCGGCCCGACAACCCGCCAGCGTCTGCTGACGCATTTCGGTTCGATCCGCGCGCTACGCCAGGCCGCCGATAAAAACCCAGACGCTCTGCTCGCCGTCACCAACAAGGCGACCGCAGAGAAGATCAAGCGTTTCTTCGCGGAAGAGAATGGCTCCCGTGAGCCGGGAGAGACCGCACCAAAGCCGCTGACGATTCTCAGTTAACTGCGCTTTCCGCCTGAGTACGCGTGAGCGCTCGCCAAGACATGGCCGCCGCCGATACGTAGCCGACAAACCATCCGCCGGAAAACATGAGGATGGACCAGAATTCAAGATCGCCGTCCCTCGCCGTGATACGTACCCAGGCGTAGACGAACAGCACGGCGTAGCAGGCACTTAACCACTTCACGACGGCAGATTCTTTCAGACGGTTCGATGTCGTTCGAAACCAGTTTGTCAGGTCCCGCGAGTTCCCCGGCGTGGACAATGCCTGCGCTGCAATCAGGCATACGATCACACCAATATGCATCCCGAAGAAGGCGACCGCATTGCTCTGAGCGGTGAAGATTGGTTTTCCTTTGAAGCACGAAACCAGAATCCAAAGAGCAGCTACACCCGCGGTCGCGGCAACCGCGAAGACTACGCCTGTTGCCGCCCCGTGGCCGGAGCCCCTCGACGATTCTTCACTGACCGAGCGCTCGGCTGCCACGGAAGCCAGTGCCGCCGCTGTGCTGGCGCCTTCATCCAACCACACTGAGCAGTTTGGTTTTGTGGGATCGACTCTCACAGTCACGAACGAGTCTCTTAATCCTCTGGCCCAGTCGGCAGCAACCGTTTCGTCGTAAAACCTCTGCCGGTGTTCGCCAACCTCCAACTCCTGCCCCGGGAAGGCATAGCTGTACGTCAGGATGCCTTCCCAGTAGGCTGGACCATGTCTGCCCTCTCTTCTCTCATCGGATACCTGCGCCCAAATAACGCGTGCGCGGTGCTGGGGCCACGAAACCGCGGCTTTCTCAAGCTGCCTGCGCTTCCGCCCCTTATGCCACTGCCATGCCCAGTTGGCGGCTATCGCCAGCAGCCCAATCTGAAAGATGAGCGGCAAGTGGCGCAGATCGTTCACGAATCCACGAATAAGCCCGGTCGGTTGCACGGCAGAAGCATATCGGCTTCTATCGGCTGCTCAGCACAAATTTATTCCCGTCCGGGTCCTCGAAGGTTGCACTGGTTCCCCAGGTCTCTTTCTTCGGTTCCTGCGCGAACGTCACGCCCTTGCCCTTCAGGCCGGCGGCTGTCGCAAACACGTCATCGCACCAGAGCGACATCGGCTGCTGCGTTCCGATTCGCGCGTCCTCACCGGGCATAGTGAACAGCACCAGCCCTGTATCTGCACCTGGGATCATCAACTCGATCCATCGTTGCGGACCGAACGCCTGGTCCGTGCCGACCTTGAATCCGCATTTCTCTGTCCAGAACTTAAGCGCCACATCCTGATTCTTGACCGGAACGCTCACAAACTTGATTCCACGAATCATGGCTCACCTCGATGCTGCAAAGCATAGGGGCCACACTCAATCACGTGCAATTGCCTATTCCTCGCTATACTCTTTATCGGTATAGCGATGCCCAAGTCCGTCCTAATCGACGATTACATCCTCGACACGCTGCTCCGCGACCTCACGGGGCACGACCGCAAGCCGGCGGCGTTTCTCGTTTACCTGTGGCTCACTGGCGAGCAATCGCGCCGCCGGTCTCCCATTGCGATTAGCTATGTTGAATTGGCCCAGAACACCGGCTTGTCTCGCAGCTCGGCGCAGTCCGGCGTCCGCTGGCTCGTCCGGCGAAAGCTCCTGACGGCAACCAAAGCGAACGCCACCGCCGTTCCGGTGTATACGGTGCAGTTTCCCTGGCGCAGCGCCGGAGAGCACTAATCCGGCTGGCTGGCTCCGAACGTATTGCACGCACTCGGATCGCCGCTCTCGAATCCGCGCTCTAACCACGTGTCTCGTTGCTGGCTTGAACCATGCGTCCAGGTCTCCGGGCTGACCGCGCGGCCAGCCGCCTTCTGCAGGTGATCATCCCCGACCGCAGCCGCCGCGTTCAAGGCCGCCTCGATATCGCCCGGTTGCTCAATACCCCGCTGCTTCGCCGAGTGTGCCCAGACGCCCGCATAGCAGTCGGCCTGCAAGCTCCATGTCGACCGAAAGATGGAGCCGCTGGCCGAAGGCTGCTGCTGGCTCCTGCTGCTGAACTCTCTGCTCCGTCCCGATCAGATTCTGTACGTGATGCCCCAGCTCATGCGCGATCACATACGACTGCGCAAAGTCGGCCGTGCTTCCGCCGAACTTTTTCAGCTCGTCCCAGAAATCCAGATCGATATACACCTTCTGATCGTTGGGGCAGTAAAACGGCCCTGTCGCCGCCTGTGCCGTTCCGCAGCCGGAGTACGTCGCTCCGCGGAAGAGCACCAGCTTGGCATGCCGGTAAGGCGGCCAGCCCTTCTTGCTGAAAGATTCCTGTCCACGTCTTCTGCACGTCGTCCAGCGTGAATGAGATCAGGTGCGCGTCGCGGTCTTCAGCCGCACTCTGCTGCACCGGCTCGCCCGACACCTGCTGCTGTTGAACCTGCTGCGTCGGCGTGCCTCCGCCGAAGAACGCACCCAGGAAGTTGTGACCTGTGATCAGGCTTATGACAAGCAGCACCAGGAACCCGACGATCCCGATCCCACCGCCGCCAAAGCCGAAGCCGCCACCGCCAGGATCGCCTCTGCGATCCTCGATGTCGCTGCTCATCCCGCCTGATTGCCAATCCATACGTACACGCCTCCCTGTCCTAGGATGCACGACAGGTATAGGCCTGCACAGCTTCGAAAAGCGTCGCGCTACGTATTTGCTACGTCAGCGCCACGCTTCCGAAGGCGGCGATGATGATGGCGACCACCATCAGCACAAACCAACCGATTCTGCTACGCGAAATCATCGAAGAGACTCCCAGAACAGAGTTCCTGCTCAACTGCCTCTTCGTTGTATTCCCTACACCAAGGTCACGGTACTCCCCGTTGGCGACATCCCGTTCCCCACCCGTGTCACGGCCTCGGTGTTCGACTAAGGACTTCTCCGGAAGATGTACACCGAAGTGCAGACCGTGTGCGCCGTTTTCCCAAAGAAAACGGCATTCCGTGGTCCCGTGCACGCGAAGTATCAGGAGAAATCCCTAATGCACAACCCCGGCCTGGTCCATCGGCCAGTACACAAACGCCGCACGGCCATAGATCAAATCCCGCGCAACCGGTCCAAAGTCACGGCTGTCGCTGGAGATCGAGCGGTGGTCCCCCATCACAAAGTACTCACCCTCCGGCAATACCATTTCGGGCTGGGAGCGTTCGTCCCTGTACCACGTGGGCACATAACGCTCCTTCAGTTGCTTGCCGTTCACATACACCGCGCCATGATCGATCCGCAGATCATCGCCTGGAAGCGCGATCACGCGCTTGATATAGCTCTTGGTCTCGTCACGCGGATAACGGAAGACCACCACATCTCCGCGGTGAATCTCGCCGATACGGTACGCAAATTTGTTGATGAAGAGCCGGTCCTGGTCTTCGAGCTGCGGAAGCATGCTCGTCCCTTCCACGCGGACCGGCTGATACAGAAACAGGATGATGAACACCGAAACCAGGACCGAGATGACCAGGTCCCGCGTCCACGGACGCCATCCGTTCTCCGGACGCCCACGCCGCCGAGCACGCACACTCTGCGTTGGGAGCGACACCTGTTCCGGTGTCACACGCCTCTCACTGACCTCATCAGTGATGTCCTCTTGCATCTTTCTGTCAATCTCCAGCCGGTCCTGCTGCAGCGCTGCGCGGCCACACTAGTTTAGACGTACATTCACCGCTTTTGCCTCAGATCGGCTGTCTCGCCATGCGTCGCTAATGGGCTTCCGGCAGCCCGAGTCCCGGAACCATGCCCTTTGGGTCCAGGCCTTCCGGAGACCACGCGTCAACGATCACCTTCGCCAGCTTCGCAATCAGCATCTCGGCAGAGTTATCGACCGTCCAGCTTTGATCCTGGTTCTCCCACGTGAAGATGGAAATCACCATCGGTCCCGTCTTCCCCGCCACCAGCGCGACGTCATTGCGAACGGCATTCAGGGAGCCCGTCTTACTGGCGACCGTCTGGTCACCACCGTTCGGCAGATACCGCGGGATCGTCTCTCGGTAGAACTGGTCCTTCAGCATCCCCAGCGCGACGTCGCAGACTGCTTTGTCCTTGTCATCCATCGGAGCCCACCCGCCCAATCCAGCCGTCTGTCCGCTAGCCGACGCACCGTCTGCCCTCCGCAGGTGGCACTCTCCGATCTGCTCCAGTAGTTCCGCCATCTCGCGCGCCGTCGTCTTCCCCAGACCGAACTTCGCATAATCGGCCGGCAGCGGGCCGGTCGGCGGCTTCATCACCTTCTTGTACAGGTGCGTGTTCTTCAGCCCCAGCGACTCCACCCGAGCATTCACCGCGTCTACGCCAAAGCGATCGATCGCCATGTTTGTCGCTGTGTTGTCGCTCACGATGGTCATCATCGTGAGCACGTCCTTCAGGCTCACGGTGAGCGGCAAGTCGAAGAAGTGCAGCATCCCCGAGCCCCCAACCGGATCGCCCGGCTTGAGCGTCAGCTTCTCGTCCCAGCTCGCCTTGCCCTCGCGGACATCCACCATCGCGTTGTAGAGGATGGCCAGCTTGATCACGCTGGCGGTCTGCACGGGTTCGTCCGCATCAATCGCGATCTCGTGCGCCGAGTTCAACTGCCGGGCGTACAGGGCCACTTTGCCATGGTGCTGCTTAATCAGCCCGGTCACGTCGGCCAGGAACCTTGCATCCGCACCACTTTGCGCCAAGCCGCAGCCCACGCCGAACAGAACCATCGCCGCCAAACCTGCCAGACAGCTCAGCCGTCTTTTCATTCTTCTGTGCGCCTCCCGAAGGACTCTCTGGAGCAGAGTACATCGCAGGGTGCCTTCTCCCGTCCAAGTCTTTGCGTTCGCCTTTATTGGGTTTGATTTAGAATGGTGAATAACGGAATCCTATGGCTACGTTAACCATGCCGTCTCCGACTTCGACTGAGAAGTCGGTTTCATATCCCCTGAGCGACCTGCAGAGCCTTACTACTGAGCTCCCGAATGAAGCCTCAGCCGGGCTGGACACCAAATCGGCCATCGAGATCGCACGAATCATCTCCCATGAGGACGCGAAGGTAGCCGCTGCGGTAAAAAAAGCGCTTCCCGAGGTCGCGATGGTCGTCGACACTGTCGCGCGTTCGCTGCGCGATGGCGGCCGCCTGATCTATGTCGGCGCAGGCTCGTCCGGCCGAATTGCCGCCCTGGACGCCTCCGAGTGCCCACCCACCTTCTCCACCGCCCCACAGCAGGTGCAGTACATCATGGCCGGAGGACCGAAGGCCCTCGCCTCAGCGTCGGACGTCAACGAAGATTCCCCCGAGCTCGGCCAGCGCGACATCGCCCGCCGCCGGCCTACGAGAAAAGATATCGTCATCGGCGTGTCCTCCTCGGGCCGGACGCCTTACGTCATCGGCGCAGTCGACTACGCCCGTGCCCGCGGAGCCAAGACTGCCGCCGTCACCTGCAATCCAAACTCCGAGCTCTCGCAGGTTGCCGACATCACCATCTGCGCCGAGGTTGGCCCAGAGGTCATCTCCGGTTCCACCCGCATGAAGGCCTCCACCGCGCAGAAGATGATCCTCAACATGATCACCACAGGTGCCATGACGCGGCTCGGCTACGTCTACGACAACCTGATGGTGAACGTGCACATGAAGAACGCCAAGCTCGTCGAGCGCGGCATCGGCGTCCTTATGAAGCTCTGCAACATCGACCGCGAGACCGCCATCCGCACCATCAAGGCCGCCGGCAAGTCCATTCCGATCGCCGTCGTTATGCTCAAGGCCAACGTCGACAAGATGGAAGCCGTTCGCCGCCTCCAGAAGTCCGATGGCAACGTCCGCCTCGCCATCGACGACTCCCGCCTAGAGCTCTAACGCCACTCAAGAAGCTAATGAAAAACGCGAGCCCGCTGCGCTCTATCCGCGTCTGGCTCGCGATCGTCATGCTCGGCCTCTTCCTCAGCGGCGTCACCGCCTTCCCGCTCCAGCACGAGCTTGGCCTGGCCGTCCGCATATCCACGCATCTGAACCTCGCCGAGCACGCTCCCGCACTCAACGCGTGGTTTCTCCAAGTCGACCACGCCCTCGCCGCCACCAACGCGCGTTTTCCCTTTCTCGCCTACGGCACCGACTGGCTGGCCTTTGCCCACATCGCCATCGCGATCGCCTTCATCGGTCCCTGGCTCGATCCCGTTCGCAACCTGTGGGTCGTTACCTGGGGCTTGGTCGCCTCTGTCGGCATCTTCCCGCTCGCTCTCATCGCGGGCCCGGTTCGCGAGATACCTTTCTACTGGCAGCTCATCGACTGCAGCTTCGGCCTGGTCTGCGGAGCCATCCTCCTCAAGGTTCACTCCGATATCCGCCGGCTGGAACTCTCTCAGGCCTGATCTCTACTGCGCCGGAGTCGCCGCAAACCTCGCGACGTCGTGTCCGCTCTCGTCCCGCAGCTCCAGCTCATCCCCGGAGATCTTCCACTGCCGCACCTTTTCGAGCGCGTCGACGAGCTTACCCCCCGCGTCTGCTCCAGTCGCACATGCCATCAGCGTGCGCGCCGTCCCCGGAAACCGCAGGTGATCTCCGTTCAGCTCGTAGGTGCCCAGCAAGCTGTTGCAGCCGTCCGATCCCCCGATTCTGTGGCTCTCCGGATTCAGCATGATGAAGGCCGGACGCGGCGACGCGCCCTCAACCCTGTTGCCCTCCACCCACGTCAGCTTCCAGTGCGTTCGCTCGATGGGTGCCGCGCGCTTTGGAGGCTGTGCGTAGAGAACGGCCGCCAGCACCACTGGGAGCCCGGCTTGGAGGACCCGGCGCGGAATTTTTCGTTCCATATTGTCTCCTTACTCTGACCTGGCGCCATCTAAATGTCTTCTCCGGACACATAGACTGCTCGTGATCCCGCGCCGAACTTCGCGTTCAATTCTGGCGCAGCTGGGCACCGGTTCACAACCCTCTGCGAAGGTTCGCTCGGAACTCGTGGGTAGTGCCTGGCGCAGCTGGAAGACGCGAGCAGTACTACCAAGGCTCCACTTAGCCAAAGACTAGATTGTCGGGAAAGAATGGCTCCTGAGGTAGGACTCGAACCTACAACCCTTCGGTTAACAGCCGAATGCTCTGCCATTGAGCTACTCAGGATCACGTGGCAACAGCAGCCTCAAACCGTAAGAAGAAATACGTGGGCTGCTCCTGTTTGTTATAGCAAATCGCTGCTCCGCTGGTCAAAACAAACCTGCTCTCCAGCACCGCTCTCAACCACCGTTCCTTACGGAAACAGCATCACGGCAATCGCATATGGCGTGAACGCGCCGGAGTCCCTCGCATCGCAGGCTCCCACCACCGCCGAATGGTACTTGCCTGTCGCGAGTCGTTCCCGCAACGTCTGCGGCAAACGGTCCAGCGAGGCCGTTGTGAACCGCATCACGAACCACGGCTTGCGCGCTCCGGCATACCCCGTTTCCATCTCGCATGTTCGGCGTGCGTCTTCCACATTGGAAAGCAGGTACAGCGCCGATTCCGTCCGCAGGAGCGCTGCGATGGCGTTCTCCTGTGCCTCGAAACTCAAACTTTCCACGGCGCGGTCAAAGTCCTCGACAGCATAGAGCTGGCTGCCGCGCCGCATCACGCTGATCCCAACTGCATTCACTCGGGGATCCAGCAGGTTGGCCCGGTGGTCCGGCGAGTGCATCCACGCATCATGGATCGTCGGTGCATTCCAAGCCTCTGCCACATTCTCAGAGATCACCGTGAACTTTGCACCTGCCTCACGTCCACGACCCGCCACATCGGGCTCGCCCGGGTACTGGTGCGAGATCGACTCTCTTGCCGCCATCTCGCCGGCGTGCCTCTGGGCCGCGCGATGCAGTGTCTCATCCCATCGCAGCGGCGGCAGTCCGCGTTCCTGCCGCTCCGCATTCGCCGCGCTGAACAGATACTGTTCGGCGACGGTGCCGTTCGCTTTGGGTGAAGACGGCATCGCTGCCATCGCAGGCAGCAGCGTGACCGCCAGAATAGATACAGCGCGGAGAGCCATTGCTCGCATTAACCCCCGGTGGTCGAGAAAAGTAGCGCCTTTTCATCTGACCACGCAAGAGTCCGCCGGAAAACTCCCCGAAGGTAGTACCGTTACCTTCGCTCCGGGACGATGTCCGGAAGCGTATCGCGGTAGCGAACCATCAGGTTCAACAACTTACGTGCTTCCCAGTACCTCGGCCCGAACCGCTTCGGGTCGGCCAGCGTCCGAAAGAGCCAGCCCAGGTAAAGCTTGTCCGCCCATACCGGAATTCCGACCTGGTCACCGCTCAGGAACGCAATCGCCGCTCCAATGCAGTGAATGGCTGGTCGATATGGAAGAAACCGCTTCAGGTAAAGCCCGAGCCGCTCCTGCGTTCCGCCCCCGATGGTCACCACAACATGCCGCGGCCTCACCCGCTCCAGCGTCTCCACCAGAGCCGGATCGTCCACCTCATCGCCGTACATCGGAGCGAGGTACACGCACTCCTTCGGCACCTCGATGCCCTGCGACTTCAGCCAATCAAGATTCCGTTCCGCACTCGCCGGGCTTGCCATGATCCACACAACATTGCCCGGCCGATGCGTGTCCGGTCTTTGCAGCAGCTCTCGCAGATACAGGAGTCCGGATAACCTCTGAATCTTCTGCCTGGAGATCCGGTTCCAGATCATCACCATGAACGCCGAATCCGGAATGCACAGATCGGCATTCAGCAACGCCTCACGGTACCTTGGATTCCGATCGATGTCCTTCAGCGCAGGTGCGGCCGGAACGACGAGCAGCCCCCCGCGTTCCATTTGGTCCACGGCCTCTTCGACCGAGCCGCCAAAGAACCGGACGCCCAGAATAGTCACACTCCGGTCCGTGACCAACTCCGTTGTCACCTTACTTGCCCGAAGCCCCGCGTTCGATCTCGCCCTCGATCCAGCGGTAGGTCTTCTCCATGCCGTCGCGCAGCTTCGTCGAAGGTTCCCACCCGAGCCGTTCCAGGATCAATGTGTTGTCGCTGTTGCGTCCATTTACACCCTTTGGTGCGTTCAGATTGTACTTCCGCTTTAGCTTGATCCCTGCAATGTCCTCAACGATGTCTACGAGCTCGTTGATCGTCACCAGCTCGCTCGATCCAAGATTAATCGGCTCATCGATATCGCTCTCCATAATCATCTGCGTTCCCTGCACACAGTCGTCGATGTACATGAAGCTTCGCGTCTGGCCGCCTGTTCCCCAAATCTCAATCTCGTGCTTGGCGGAGCGCTTCGCCTCAATCACCTTCCTGCAGATCGCCGCCGGTGCCTTCTCGCGGCCACCGTTCCATGTGCCGTGCGGGCCATACACGTTGTGATAACGCGCAACGCGCGCGACCAGCCCGAAGTCTTCCTCAAAGTGCCGGCACATGCGCTCGCTGAAAAGCTTCTCCCATCCGTAACCGTCTTCCGGCAGCGCCGGGTACGCGTCACTCTCCTTCAGTGCCACCACATCAGGATTGGTCTGCTTCTCGCCGTTGTACACGCAAGCGGACGACGAGTAGAAGAACCGCTTCACACCGGCGTCTTTCGCGGCAATCAGCATGTGCGTATTCGTCAGCACGCTCAGCATACACAGCGCCTTGTTGTTCTCAATGAATCCCATGCCGCCCATGTCAGCCGCAAGCTGGTAGACCAATGTCGTAGCTTTGGCTGCGGCATGGCAGTTCGCCTGGTCCTTCAGGTCCAGCGACAGATTCTCCACACCCTCCGTCACCTGGTACCACTCTTCCAACGGCTTCACATCCACCGCGCGGACCACCTCCACGCCGTTTTCCAGTAGGCTCTTAACCAAGTGGCCGCCGATGAAACCGCCCGCACCACAGACGACCGCCTTCTCGCCCTTCAAACTCATTCACTCTCCGCGCCTGCGATTTCCAGCCACTCTGCGTTTCCCATCATTCTATCGTGGCCGTTTGGGCTGGCGTCTTTTACCCCTATGTGGGATGCTCGCTAACCAATGACTTCGACAATGACAGCAACGTCACCTGGGCGCAGACATAAAGCAGCTCCGCCGAGGCATCAAAGCACGCTCGTTTCACTGCGCAGAAAGCTTCGCGCAAACCCGATGGTTGCCGCGGGCGTCGTCC
Organism: uncultured Acidobacteriaceae bacterium; assembly: GCA_963762465.1. Classification (GTDB taxonomy): domain Bacteria; phylum Acidobacteriota; class Terriglobia; order Terriglobales; family Acidobacteriaceae; genus Granulicella. Next base: position 159,558 of record CAVXKS010000008.1, read on the forward strand.
TGCTAACGTTCTTTACGCTCTGCGCGATCTTCGCTCCGCTTCTGGCGCCGCACGATCCCGCACAACTCGATCTCGCACAGCGCCTTCTTCCGCCCTCGCACGCACACTGGTTCGGCACAGACGAGCTCGGCCGCGACGTCCTCTCGCGCACCCTCTACGGCGCTCGCGTCTCACTCCTCGTCGCCATCTCAGTCGTGGGCTCGTCGCTTTTCGTCGGTGGCATCCTCGGCTGCCTGGCCGGCTTCTATGAAGGTTGGGCAGACACGGCCATCAATCTCTACCTGACCAACGCCTTTCTCGCGCTTCCCGGAATCCTTCTCGCGGTCGCGATCGTTGCGTTCCTCGGTCCGAGCCTGATCAATCTCATCGTCGCCCTCGCACTCGCCGGCTGGGTGAACTATGCACGCCTGGTGCGCGGTCAGGTCATGGCCATGAAGCAGCGTGAGTTCGTGCAGGCCGCGCGCTCGCTCGGCGCCTCTGACCTGCGCCTCATGCTGCATCACATCCTGCCCAACATCATTCAGCCTGTCCTCGTACAAGCCGCGATCGGCATGGCCGGCGCCGTCCTCGCCGAAGCCACTCTGAGCTTTCTCGGCCTCGGCGTGCAGCCACCCACCGCCACATGGGGCGCCATGCTCAACGACGCCCGCTCCCATCTGTTCGAGTCGCCCTATCTGGTCTTCTTCCCTGCCGCCGCGGTCGCGCTCTGCGTTCTCGCGTTCAACCTCGTCGGCGACGGCCTCCGCGATCTCCTCGATCCCCGCACGCGCATCCGCGAAGGAATGTAATCTTGAAGCGATCATCCGCTTCGCTGGCTTGCTGACTCGCTAACCTGCTGACTCGCTAACCTCCTGATTCGCTCCCCATGATCGGCGTCATCTCCGACACTCACGGCCTGCTCCGACCCGAAGCTCTCGATGCCCTTCGCGGCGCCGAACACATCCTGCACGCCGGCGATGTCGGCGACATCACCATCCTCGACCGCCTCGGCGAGATCGCTCCCGTCACCGCCATCCGCGGCAACATCGACACGACGGGCCCCACGGCAAAGCTCCCCCTACCGAAGCGGTCGAGCTCAACGGCCGGCTCATCTACATGCTGCACTCAATCGCCGACCTCGACCTCAAACCCGAGGCGGCCGGGATCTCCGTCGTGATCTTCGGCCACTCTCACAAGCCGTCGACCGACATCCACAAGGGCGTCCTTTATCTCAACCCCGGCAGCGCCGGCCCGCGCCGTTTCAAACTCCCCATCACCGTCGCGCACCTGTACCTCGACACGAAACCGCGCGCCGAGATCATTACACTTGCAATCCAAACCTGATTCCGCGCCACGTCCTGCGTAGACGCTAGTTGCTTGCGATCGCCGCCTTCGGGTCCGCCACTGGCTTCGGCTGCTCCTTCGGCACCGGCCGCTGTCCCACTTCCGGCGTCTCCGGCGCGGGTACCGGATGGGCCGCAGTCTTCGTCCACGTCAGCGTGACGGTAGAAAGAATATCCGCCATCCGCTGGTTCAGGGTGTCAAGCTGGTGCTCCGTAATCTCCTCCGCCCCGCTCGAGATCGCACAGAACGTGTTGATCTCCATATCAAACCGGTAGCACGCGCCCTTGCGATATGCGGTGTAGACCTCGTCGCGGGCCTCCACGCAGATATCGCCGTGCTCATCGTGCCCATGCGTAAACCGCATCCCGCCGATGTCCTGCACGTCCGTCGGAAGGTTCGCCGGCGCCGCCTCGCGCGCACACTCTTCATCGCTGGAATGCGGCGTCACGCTGTAATAGAAAACCGCCCCGCTCAGAGTGGAGTACGGGTAAGGATTGAAATCCAGGCTGGCAACACCGCGCACCTGCGCCGCCGGCGAGGCGGACCGCGCGTCGTTATGGAACGTGCTCACTAGCCCGTCTTTGCGCGTAAAGCTCCAGCCAGGCGGCACCTGGAACTTGACACCAAAGTGCCCGTCCTTGAAGTCATGAGTAGTAGCCGTCGTAGGCGGCGCGGTCGGAATCGTTATCTTCTGCGCCGCGCACGGAAGCGCAGCCAGACACGAAAACGCAGCGAGGGCAAAGCCCAGGGGGAGTGTCGCAGAAAGACCCATCGTTCTTATCGTCGCATTCGGGGGTCGGTCAACCAATACATCCAATCGGTCACCAGATTTACGGCGACGTAGGTCAGCCCAACGGCCAGAATGCAGCCCTGTACAAGAGCATAATCCCGATTGGAAATCGCCGAAAGTGTCAGCCTTCCTAACCCTGGCCATCCAAAGATCGTCTCCGTAACGATAGCTCCTGCAAGCAGCGAGCCAAACTGCAGACCCAGCACCGTCAAAACCGGATTCAGCGCATTCCGCAGTGCGTGCCGGTACACGACAGTGTGCTCCGAAAGCCCTTTCGCCCGCGCAGTACGAACGTAATCCTGACCCAACTCTTCCAGCATCGACGTCCGCACCATTCGCGTGAGGATCGCCGCCACCCCCAGCCCCAGGGTGATCGCCGGCAAGCACCAGATGCTTCAGAAAATCCACTCCACCCACCCCGGCGCCCGAGACCGGCAGCCACCCCAGGCCAATCGAAAATATGACGATCAGAATCGGCCCCAACGCGAAATTCGGAAAGCTCAAGCCGAAGAGACTCCCGATGCCAACCGTCCGGTCCTGCCACTGATCCCGCTTCCGCGCCGAGTACACCCCGGCCGGAATCGCAATCCCCGCGCCCAGCAGCATCGCCGCTGCCGTCAGTGCCAGTGTGTACGGATACCGCTGCAGGATCAGGTGCATTACCGAATCATGCAGACGCAGCGACTGCCCCAGGTTTCCGTGCGCGATCCCTCGCCAGTAGTGCATGTACTGCGCGCCCAGCGGCGCATCCAGACCGTAGGAGTGCCGCAGCGCCGAAATGTCCGCCGCCGTCGCTCCCTCCCCGAGCATCTGCACAATCGGGTCCCCGGGCACAAGATGAATCAGCAGAAACACGACGGTCACCACCAGCCACAGCACCGGCAGCGTCGTCACTGCTCGCTTCAGCAGCCCGCGTCCCATGCGCCGCACGGCTCGCGTCTGCTTGTCTTGCCCGGTCCCGTTCCCCACCGTCATGCCTTTGTTCCGACCGTCCGCGGCTCTTCCGTTACCGCACCTTCTGTCGCCGCCTCCAGCTCCTGCACGCGCACCTTCGCGATCCGTCGCCGGTCCACCTCAACCACCGTAAACCGTCGTCCGCCAATCTCTACGCTCTCGCCCGGCTCCGGAATATGCCCCAGCCGCGTCAGCAGCAGCCCTGCCAAAGTTTCGACACCCGCCTCACGCGGCAGCCTCCAGTGGAGCTGCGTCACCAGGTCCCGCAGACTCGCATTCCCGTCCAGCAGCACGCCTCCGCCTGGCGCCGCGAGCGGCAGCACGCGCCCCGTGTCGAACTCGTCTTCTAACTCTCCTACGATCTGTTCAAGCACATCCTCCGCGGTCACCATGCCCAGCGTCGAGCCAAACTCATCCACCACAATCGCAAGCTGCCGTCTGCGCTCCTGAAACTCGTTCAGCAGTTCCACGGCCAGCTTCGTCTCCGGGACGACCTGCACATCGCGCATCACTTGCCGCAGCGTCAAGCCCGACTCCGCAGTGTTCCCCATCGACTGCGCCACGCTCCGGAAGTGCATCAGCCGGGCCACATCCATCGCATGCACCAGCCCGATGATGTGGTCGCGCCCGCGCTCCGGGTCAAACACCGGCACACGCGTGTGCTGCTCCTCGACAATCCGCCCGCTCGCCTGCTCCAGCGGCATATTCGCAGGCAACGAGAAGATCTTCCCCCGCGGCGTCATGATCTCGCTGACCACCACATCCTTCAACTCGATGGCCCGGTGAATCATCTCCTCCTGAAACTTTGGCAGCAGCCCCACCCTGCGCGTCGCCGTCGCCAGCAGCTTCAGCTCTTCCGGCGAGTGCGCCGCCATCTCGCTCCGCAGCGGAGCCCGGAACACCCGCAGCACAACCTTCGCCGAGACATTCATCAGCGACACCGCCGGCCTCGTCATCCGCAGAAACACATCCACTGGCCCGGCCACCGCCAGAGCAATCCGCTCCGCCCGTTGCAGCGCCAGGGCCTTCGGCACCAGCTCGCCCAGCACCACCTCGAGATACGTGATCAGCACAAACGCAAGGACGACAGCCAGCCCATGCACAACCATGGGCGATTGCATCTCCGGAATCGACCGCAGCCGTGCGAACTCGTGCAGCAGTCCCTCAGCGATGACCGGCTCACCCAAAGCGCCCAGCGCCAGCGCGGCCAGCGTGACGCCCAACTGGACCGCCGACAAAAACTCATCCATATGATGCTTCAGGTGCAGCACCGTCCTGGCTGCCGGCTTGTTTGCAGCGATCAGCTGCTCCACCCGCGTCTCGCGCAGGCCCACCATCGCAAACTCCGCAGCCACGAAGAAGCTGTTCGCCAAAATGAAGAAGGCGATCAGACTCCCGTGTACCAGCAGCCACTCAAGCATGTGCCGTTAAGCCTATCCGACTTAACGCAAACACGAAAAGGCCCGCGGCTCTCGCCGCAGGCCTTTCCTGACTTCCTAACCCCTCATCTGACTTCTCTTACACCAGAACGCGTTTTAGGGTCTGGTCAATCTGCTCCTTCGGCACATAGCCGACAATCTGCTCGGAGACCTTTCCGCCCTTGAACAGCAGCAGAGCCGGAATGCCGCGGATGCCGTACCGTCCGGGCGTCATGTTGTTCCGGTCAACGTCCATCTTCATCACCTTCAGCTTGCCGCTGTACTCCTCCGCGACCGCATCGACGACCGGCGCCAACGCCCGGCAGGGACCACACCACGCCGCCCAGAAATCCACCAGGACCGGTGTCTCCGACTGAAGCACCTGCTTCTCGAAATCGGCGTCGTTCACCTCGGTTACATACTGACTCGTCGCTGCCATCGCATTCTCCCTGTAAGTCTCAGGTCCGCCCTCGCAGACCGCTCAATAACCCACTCATAATAGATGCCTAGCCGTGGAAAACGATGCAGTTACCCCAACCGGCGCTCCACCATGCTGTTTAGCTCCGAAGTCAAAGCTGATCGCACCCATTTTCGTTATGTCGCCTGCAGCACTTCCCGCTCCACCCCACCCGCAATCCTCACCGGCACCCACTCGATGCCATGCCCCGCCTTCACCAGAAGCTCGGTCTTCTGAAGAGGCGTAATCCCCTCGTTTAAGATCACGAGGACGGACGGCCCGGCTCCGCTGAGCGCAAGGCCAGCAACATACGGTTCGCCCGCCAGGGGCAACAGTTTGTCCAACAAAGGACACGCGTTGGTTCGATACAGCTGGTGAATCCGATCCTGCATCGCCGTCTTCAGCAGATCCAATCGCCCCTGCGCAAACGCCGCGGTCAAAAGGCTTGCTCGTTGCACATTGAATACCGCGTCAGCCCTCGAATACGTCTCCGGCAACAGCGCCCGTGCTTCCTTCGTCGCCAGCGCCGTTGGCTGCATCGCCAGCATGAGCTCCCAATCCGGGTTCCCCGGAAAGCTTGCTGCCTCTACGCCGTGCGCTGTACTCGCTGAAACCGTGAATCCTCCATACCAACATGCCGCCACATTGTCCGGATGGCCTTCGATCCGGCTTGCAGAGCTCACACTGACAGCATCTCCGCGGTTCATTGCTTTCTCGCTCGACGGTCCAAAGTGATCCACGAGTGCATGAGCTGCACAGATCGCCGCCGCGCTAGACCCACAGCCCATCCCGAGCGGAATCTCGTTATTAATCCTCAATCGCAATGCCGGAAAATCGGCCCATACCTCCTCCGCAATCCGCAAATAGGTATCGACGATCAGATTTCCTTCCAGCTTGCCGCACAATTCCGCATCGCGCCCCGTCGCCTCGATGCTCCACTCATCCGCCGGCCACGCCTCCACCGTCAGCCACATCGAGAGCGCCAGTCCCACCGCGTCAAACCCCGGCCCTAAATTCGCCGAGGTAGCGGGCAGCCGCAGCCGTATCCCACGCTTTTCCAACTCGCCACGCGAGCTCAAGCGAACTGCCCCGCGTTCGGGGTCCCCGGCCAGCTTATTGATTGGGGTAACTGATCAATCGCCCGCAGCACCACATCTACATCCGCATCCAGCACCAACGGCTCACGCTGCAGCCTCGCAAACCCAGCCAGTTCCGCCGCCGTCGCGCCCGCCATCTCCTCATCCATCAGCAGATCGGCCCGATGAAACTTGATCGTGTACTCCGAATCCTTCAGCGTGTGCCCGGTGAGCAGCAGCACCGCCGTCTCTTCCTGCCCAACCCGGCCATCGGCCACCAGCTTTTTCAAACCTGCCAACGTAACCGCGCTCGCCGGTTCGCACCCGATTCCCTCAGCCCCAATCTCCGCCTTCGCCAGAGCGATCTCCCGCTCGCTCACCTGCTCCACCCATCCGCCGGTCGCGGCAATCACCTTCGCCGCCTTCTTCCAGCTCGCTGGATTGCCAATGCGAATCGCACTCGCTCGCGTGTCCGCTGTCACCGGCTCGAGCTGTCCCTCACCGCCGCCCTGCATCCAGCGGTACAGCGGATTCGCTCCCTCCGCCTGGACAACACTGATCTTCGGCACGCGCTTGATGAAGCCCAGATGCTTCATCTCGAGCAATCCCTTGCCCAGCGCCGAGCTGTTCGCCAGGTTGCCGCCCGGCACAATCAGGTGCTGCGGCACCTGCCACTCCATCTGCTCCAGAATCTCGAACGCCGGCGTCTTCTGCCCTTCCAGCCTGTACGGGTTTACCGAGTTCAGCAGATATATCGGCGCGCGCTTCACAATCTCCGCCAGCACCTTCACGCAGCCATCGAAGTCCGTCTTCAACTGCACCGTCGTCGCGCCATAGTCCATCGACTGCGACAGCTTCCCCCACGCAATCTTGCCCTCGGGAATCAGTACCAGGCTCTTGAGCCCGGCCCGCGCCGCATACGCCGCCATCGCCGCGCTCGTGTTGCCGGTCGACGCGCAAGCCACCCACGTGAACCCGCGCGACACCGCCACGCTCAGCGCCGCCGTCATACCCGTGTCTTTGAAGCTCCCCGTCGGGTTCATCCCCTGGTGCTTGCCTAGCAACCAGTTCAGACCGAGCGAGCTCGCCACACGAGGCATTTCGTACAGCGGCGTATTGCCCTCGCGCAGCGTCACCACACCCTCATCTGCCACAATCGGCAGCAAATCTCTGTAACGCCACACGCCGCTCTGGTCTACCGCCATCGTCGAGCTCCGCCGCTCCTGCCACAGATGCTTCAGCGCGGACGGATTGGGCCGGTACACCGGCTTATCGGGCTCGGGCGCCCCCGCACTCCACGCGTACTCCACCTCGAACAGGTCGCCGCAGTCCACGCAACGAAAGTTGCTCTGCGCCTGTGCCCCATCGATGCGCACGCCACATCCCGTGCACCTTAACCTGTGAACTGACAAACTCATGTGTCTCTCTAGAGTACCGTAGCTCTATGCGCCGGGCTCTCCTTGCACTGCTCGCTCTCACACTCCTCGCCCCCCAGGCTTCCCGCCCAGACAAAGCAGCTTCAAGCTGGCCTGCGCCGCAGACCTCCAGCCCGTCATGCCCACGCTCGCCGCCGCCTACGAGCACGCCACCGGCGTCCACCTCGTCACCGCCTTCGGCTCCTCCGCCACTCTCGCCCAGCAGCTCGCCAACGGCGCCCCGCAGGACGTCTTCCTCTCCGCCGACACCGCCCACCCGCAGCAACTCGTCGACTCCGGCATCGCGATCGGACCGCCCACGCCCTACGCACACGGTGTCCTCGTCCTCTGGTCCCGCACCGACAGCCCGCTCCAGCCAATCTCGCTCAACACACTCAACAATCCACACCTCACCCGTCTCGCCATCGCCAATCCCCCGCACGCGCCCTACGGCCTCGCCGCGCAGCAGGCACTGCAACACCTCGGCCTCTACGCCCAGCTCCAGCCCAGACTCGCCATAGCCGAAAACATCGCCCAGACCGCCCAGTTCGCCGAATCCGGCAACGCTCAGGCCGCTCTCATCTCGCTCACCATCGCGTCGAGCGAACACTTCCGCTCCCTCGGCACCTTCATCCGCATCCCCACCGACGCATATCCACCCATTCAACAGGCCGGCGTGATCCTCAAATCGAGCTCACACCAACAACTCGCCCGCCAGTTCCTCGACTGGCTTACCAGCCCCTCCACCCAGCAACAACTCAAATCCTTCGGCCTCGACCCGGTGAGGTAGTTAGAAAGTTAGCGAGCTAGGTAGTTCGACGGAGCATTTCCTGACTCCCTAACTCCTCAGTCCCTAACTCCCTTACACTTCCCCTCATGGACCTCGCCGCACTCGGCCTGACCCTCCGGCTCGCGACCGTCACGACCGTGTGTCTCCTCGTCCTCGGCACTCCGCTCGCCTTCTGGATCTCTTCACAGCGCACCATCGGCAGACGCCTCGCGCAAGCCGCCATCGCGCTCCCGCTCGTCCTCCCGCCAACCGTCCTCGGCTTCTACCTCCTCGTCTGGCTCGGCCCCGCCCGCGCGCCCGGCCGCGCGCTCATTCACCTCCTCGGCCATCCGCTGGCGTTTACCTTCAGCGGACTCGTCGTCGGTTCCGTCCTCTACAGCCTTCCCTTCGCCGTGCAGCCGCTCGTGCTGGCCTTCTCCCACGTCGACCGCAACCTCACCGAGGTCGCCTCCACGCTCGGCGCCTCTCCCTTCACCGTCTTCCGCCGCGTCGTGCTCCCGCTCTCACGCACCGGGTTCCTCACCGCCGCCGTCCTCACCTTCGCCCACACTGTCGGCGAGTTCGGTGTCGTCCTCATGCTCGGCGGCGACATCCCCGGCCTCACCCGCACGCTCTCCATCTCCATCTTCGACCAGGTCCAGGAGCTCAACTACGCCGCCGCCGATCGCACCGCGCTCGCGCTTGTCGTCATCTCCTTTGTCGCCCTGCTCATCGTCTACACCCGCAGCTCCAACCCGCAGGCCCTCGACGCATGACCACCCAAAGCGGATTCGGCTCCGCACCAGTACGCGCATGGCATCACCGGCTCGATCTCCATTGCACGCTCGGCAGCCTGCATCTCGATCTCACGCCGCTTGAATTCGTCGCTCCGTGGAGCATCCTGTTCGGCCCCTCGGGCAGCGGCAAGAGCTCCGTCCTTCGCGCGCTGTGCGGTCTGCTCTCGAACACGCACGCAACGGTCCTCCGCTCTCCTGAAACCTCGACCAACAACCTCACCGACGTCCCGCCACACCGCCGCTCCATCGCCTACGCCCCGCAACAACCCGCACTCTTTCCGCACCTCACGGTTCGCGACAACATCGCCTTCAGCTCCTCGCTCCATCAACCAGCAAACCAGCAACTCGCCGAAGACGCGCTCGCACTCTTCGAGCTCCACCCCATCGCCCACCGCACCCCCGCGCGTCTCTCCGGCGGCGAGCGTCAGCGCGTCAACCTCGCCCGCGCCTTCGCCCGCCCCGACACCCGCCTGATGCTTCTCGACGAGCCCTTCACCGGCCTCGACCTCAAGCTGCGCGACCAGCTCATCCCGCGCATGCAGCAGTTCCTCGCCGCGCGCTCCATCCCCTGCATCTCCGTCACGCACGACGTCGACGAAGCCCTGCTCCTCGATGCCGAAGTCTTCCGCATCGACGCCGGCCGCATCCTCGCCTGCGGTCCCGCCCGCACCATCCTCGCCGACGAGCGCGCCCGGCTCCTGAACGCGCTCCGCTAAATTCCGCGCCACTCCTCCGCGCGACGTGTACTCTGTCTCCAAATCCACAACCGGGCTCTGCTGCAATCTCAATCCATTCCCAGGGATATCCATGCTCGACGTCCATCCACCGCACCAACCCGTCCACAGCTGGAAAGACTTCCTCATCCACATGACGGCCATCTGTCTCGGCCTGCTCATTGCAATCGGCCTCGAGCAATCCGTCGAGGCCATACACCAGCATCACGAGCGCCGGCAGTTGCGTGAAGATCTGCGCAATCAAGCCGAACAGCAGATCCATATCCTCCACCAGAATCAGCTTGTGTGCGCGGAAAGCATCGCCTGGGCTCACGCGATTCTGCGCGCCGGCCGCGATGTGGTTCCCTCCGGCGGCTTCGTCACGTATGTCCTTCCGCAGCGAAAGGGCGGGCCGGCTCTGAATGTGATCGCAAACGGCGTTTGGACCGCCGCCAAGTCTTCCGGCGGCGTCGCCCTGCTCTCCCGGGACGAGATCGTCACATGGGACCAGGTCGACTACCTGGCTCAGATCACCGACAAGAGCTTTCAGGACCGCGAGGCTGCGCTCCAAAAGCTCTACTCCGTCACCGATCGCACTGACACTGCCGTAGCACCCGGCGCGACAATTCGCCTCAAAGTTGAGGATCGTGATGAACTCATGCGCAACCTCGGGAGCCTCATCGAGGCGACCTGGATGATCGAGAGAAACAGCGCCTTATGGGAAGGCGCCGACCAGGCCGTCCTGCACGGAGCAACCAGCAATAGCGACATGAGGCACTACGAGGGTCGCGCCCTCAACGCAATGCCCAAATAGAACACCGGACACCGGAGCCGCCATGATCGACATCCACCCTCCGCAACACGCTCCCATGACCAGGCGCGACTTCTTCGTCCACCTCTTCATCGTCGTCCTCGGCATCCTCATCGCCATCGGCCTCGAGCAAACCGCCGAGGTCATTCACCATCACCAGGAACGCCACCAGCTCGAGACGGATCTTCGAGAGGAGGCACAGCGGAACATCGACACAATTCAGGCGAACCAGAAAAATTTCGCGACTTACATCGCCTGGTATCGCGACGTTCTGAAGGCTGGGAGAGAGGCGAAACCTGCGGCCGGATTCGTTGCCTTTGTCATTCCGGCAAGAGTTACTCCCGCGGTGGCCCAGCGCCCGATGGATAACGTGTGGCCCGCCGCAACCGCTTCCGGAGCCGTGGCCGTGCTGCCCCGCGAAGAGATCGAGACCTTTGGAAGAATTAGCACCTATGCCAAAACGGCCGAGCGCGTCGTAGAGCTTCGTCAATCCGGAGCCGTCGCTGAAAACTCGGTCCTCAATCGGCTCGGTCTCGCTCTCACTCCCGGTACAACCGTGCGAATTACCCCGCAGGACCGCGATGAACTGATGCGTGTCGTCGCAACGCACCTGGAAGGCTATCGTCAGCTATCGAACGCAGATGCCACATGGCAAGGCGCTTCCGAGGCAGTCCTGCACGGCGTCACCTCGATCGATGGATTTTCCCCTTACATCGAGCGCACCCAGTCCGCCCGGCCAAGGTGACCCCATCACAAACCGAGTTCCCCAGCACGGAACGGAGCCACTTCATGATCGACATCCACCCACCCCAACACGCCCCGATGACGAAGCGCGACTTCTTCGTCCACCTCTTCATCGTCGTCCTCGGCATCCTCATCGCCATCGGCCTCGAGCAGACCGTCGAAGCCATCCACCATGCCGATGAGCGCCGCACCCTCATCCGCGACTTCCATCACGAGTGTGCCGAGAACCTCAAAGTCTTCGATTTCAATCTCGACGTCCTTCGCCACGAGATTGCCTGGGATCGCGCCTCGCTCGCAGCCCTGCGCAATGCCCAGCCTCACGACGGATATATCACCGTCACCATGCCTCAAGCACCTGCGCAGAACAATCTCCAATCGCCATCCCGGTCGGTCTGGTCCGTCGCAAAGACCAGCGGGAAGATCGAGCTTCTGCCGGAAAACCTCGCCGAAATCTTCGATCGCGTCGATACCGAAGGCGGCCATTGGAACGATGTGGTACAGCCCGCCAGCACCGCTTTCCAGCGCGTCAAGAGCTTCGGCGATCGCACCGGGGCACCCCTGAACACCGGAGCGAGCATTCACCTCACCCTCGCCCAGCGAGACGAGGCCGCGGCCATCTTCGACAACCAGCTAGTGCAGTTCGAACAGGAGAGGCTCTGGATCGCCTGGTGGCAGGGCGCTTCCATCAGCGTCCTCCGCGGCGTCCAGTCACGTGCTGACATGGCAGAAGACATCAAGCGCGCCAACCTCGCTTCCCGCCCACAGTAACCTTCCTTTCATCGGAGCACTCCATGATCGACATCCACGCCCCGCACGAATCCACCCACACCTGGACCGACTTCTTCATCCACATCGCCACGATCGCCATCGGGCTGCTGCTGGCCATCTGCCTCGAACAGACGGTGGAGCTTATTCATCACCGCCATCAACGCCAGGAGCTGAGCGAGCACATGCGCGCGGAGGCTGAGCACAACATGCCCATCATTCGCGAGTCGTTGGCCAGGCTGGAAGTCCAACGCACATACATCCAATCCCTGCAGGCCGCGCTCGCTTCAGGGAAGGTGTCCGGTGCCACCGTCTCGGTTTCGGGTGTCCCTCCCCGCGGCGGTTCCGCTATCTTCGTCTCGGTCTCTCGTGGCACCTGGATTACCGCACAGGCCGCCGGTCTCGTCGCTCTCCTGCCACCCGACCAAGCCAAGCTGTATGCCCGCATCGATTTCGAAGCTGAAGAAGCGCTGCACGGGGAAGACGAGATGTACGACAAGATCAGGCTATTCATCGCCGAATGCAGCCGCGCGAGCTTCGATCGCAACGCCACGGGGATTTCCAATCTCACCGTCGCGCAACGTGACGGCCTGCTCTTCCAACTCAACCAGCTAGAAAATGCCGTCGAGAACTACATGCTGCGCCTCAGCATGGTGGATGGCGCGGACGAATCGGTCATAGCCGGCGCACTCACCGTGGACGGGATGTATGGCTATCAAGACGCCGCGCTGTCGAGGCTTCGATTCAACAGCAGTCTCGGCAGTTTTTATGGCGGCCAAACCGAAAGTCCCTACCAGAATCTCTCGATGCACCCTGCCTCAAAGTAACGAATGTTCGTCTGTTCCGGAGCCCTCCATGATCGACATCCACCCGCCGCAACACGGTTCCATCACCCGCCGCGACTTCTTCGTTCACCTCGTCATCGTCGTCGTCGGCATCCTCATCGCAATCGGGCTTGAGCAGACCGTCGAGCTCATCCACCACTCCCGTCAGCGCCACCAGCTCGAGGCCGACCTCCGAACGGAAGCTGAGAACAACCGCGCCATCATTGCCCGCGACCTCCGTCTCAAAGATCTCGAACCCTGGTTCGAGCAGGCGATTCGCTCAGTCGACTCCGCCATCCCGCAGCAAGGCAAGATCCGCATCGCACTTCCCTTCGCGCCCTGCATCCCCGGTTCCGTGGGTACCTCGGCCGAGCGTTATTTTGCGCCGTCCGAAGCCGTCTGGACTACAGCAAAGGAGAGCAGCCTCGTCGATCTTCTTCCCGTCCAGCAGGCGCGCATGTTCGCCCGCCTGTCTCATAACTACGACCTGCTAGGCGACAGCCGCAATGAGTTCTACCGCAACTGCAGCGCCATCGCTGCCATGCAGTACCGTTTCGCACGCCTCTCGCCAGCGGCCTCCGGCCCCGCGAGCACCGCCGTCTGGACGCTCTCGCCCGACCAAGCCGAGCGTCTGGCTCAGGTCGCCTCCGACGCTCGCATCGCCATCAAGGGTCTGTGCTTTCGCCTCCGTTGGTCCGATGTCTACGAGCAAGGCATCCTCTCGGGCGAAACCCGCGCAGACGAACGAATGATGTCCATCGACCAGGAGCGTTTCGAGGATAATCAGAACGCGATCCAATAACTCCCACCGCACTCAAGGACACCTAATGATCGATGTCCACGTCCCGCATAAATCCGACCACACCTGGACCGACTTCTTCATCCACATCGCCACCATCATCGTCGGCCTGGTCATCGCCATCGGCCTCGAACAGACTGTCGAAGCCATCCACCACCTCCACCAGCGCCATCAGCTCGAAGAGAACCTGCGCCGCGAGCTTCGCGCCAATCTCCAGCGCGATGCCAACGACTTTCGCGTCTTCGCCGGCATTCGTGCCTACACCGTCGATCTGAAGTCCGCCGTTACCGCTCGCCGCACGGGCATCTCCTCACCCCCCGCACCGCCGCCCGCAGACGATTCCCGCCGCTACCGGATCCCAACCGCTCCATCGATCGCCATCTGGGATGCCGCCAAACTCGACGCCACCATCACGCTCCTTCCCTCGCGCGAGATCGACCTCTTCCACGCCGTCGTCCTCCAGCACGATCTCCTCTTCTCCGCGCTCGACGACTTCCAGCACAGCGCCTTCGCGCTGGAAAGCTTCGAGGAGCGCTTCGTCGATTCACCGGGCGCGTTTGACATGGGCTACCCCGCGCCCCTGCCCAACCTCGAAGCCATGTCCCCCGCCGACCTCACGCAGTACGAGACTCTCCTCGCCAGCTACATCAAATCCATCGACCGCATCACAGTTCGCGTCCACTTCTTCGATCGCGTCACCCGCGCCATCCTCAACGGCGCCACCGACCGCGACGACCTCGTGCGCCATGCCTTCCCGGACGGCAAGCCGCCCGCCCTGGACATCCCGGCGTCCGACGAACACAGCATGAACGATCTACATCCACCCGCGGCTACGGAAGAGTCTTAGCGAATCCCGATCATCTTGTGCGTCTGCAGACTCAGCCGCCACACCGGATTGCGCTGGCAGAACTCAATCGCAGCTGCTAGCGAAGCCCGGCTGTCCGGTCCATCCATCGGTTGAATGAAGAAGTTTTTGAAGTCCAGTCCCAGATAATCATTCGGGTCCTTCGCCTGCGGATACACCACCTTCATCTCATCCCCACGCGTCACCACAAGCGGCGCCCCCGCCTTCGGACTCACACACACCCAGTCCACACCGTGCGGCACAGCAATCGTCCCATTCGTCTCCACCGCAATCCGGAACCCGCGCTCATGCAGCGCCTCAATCAACGCGCGATCCAACTGCAGCAGCGGCTCTCCTCCGGTGCACACCACAAATCTCTCCCCACTCACTCCCGCAGGCCACTTCTCCCCAACCGCATCCGCCAGCTCCTCCGCCGATCCAAACTTCCCTCCGCCATCACCATCTGTCCCGAAAAAATCTGTATCGCAAAACTGGCACACCGCTTGCGCGCGATCCTGTTCGCGCCCGCTCCACAGATTGCATCCGCTGAAGCGGCAGAACACAGCCGCACGCCCGGCATTCATGCCCTCGCCCTGCAACGTGTAAAAAATCTCTTTGACTGCGTAGCCCATCACGAACTCTTCCGATACCTCACCGGGTCGCTCGCGGAATTCTCCGCGAATCCCTTCAGCCGCAGCAGGCACGCATCGCACGCGCCGCACGCTTCCCCTTCATCTGACGCGTCATAGCACGTCACCGTCATTCCATAATCCACGCCCAGCTCCAGCCCCTTCCGCACAATCTCCGCCTTGGTCATCGCAATCAGCGGTGTGTGGATCTCAATCCGCTTCCCCTCGCTTCCAATCCTCGTTCCCAGGTTCGCCATCGCTTCAAACGCCCGAATAAACTCCGGCCGGCAGTCCGGATACCCGCTGTAATCCAGCGCATTCACCCCGATAAAAATATCCGTGGCTCCCAGGCTCTCCGCCCACGCCAGGGCCAGCGAAAGAAAAACCGTATTCCTCGCCGGAACATACGTCACCGGCACGCCCTCGCCAATCTCTTCGACCGACCGACCCTTCGGAATCTCCGCATCCCCCGTCAGCGCCGATCCACCAAACGCACTCAGATCCACCTTCAGCACAATATGCCGCGCAACCCCGGCCGCCTCTGCCACCCGAGCCGCTGCCCGCAGCTCCGCCTTATGCGTCTGCCCGTAGTCGAAGCTCAGCGCGTGAACACTGAACCCCTGCGTCTTCGCAATCGCCACAACTGTCGTCGAGTCCAACCCTCCACTCAACAAAACCACAGCCCTGCGCTCATCATTACTGCCCATCTCTCCAGTTTACCGTCCGAGCCATCTCACCTGAAGCCGACTCGTAACTCGCTGACTCGCTGCCTTGCTGACTCGCTCTAAACTTGAATCAGATGGAGATATAGAGACTGAGTCAAATGGAAATCTTTAAAGCCTTTCGCTTCGAAGCCGCGCACAAGCTGCCCAACGTCCCACCCGGCCACAAGTGCGCGCGCCTGCACGGCCATTCCTTCCGCGTCGAGATCCACATCCGCGGCGACGTCGACGAAACCACCGGCTGGATCTGCGACTTCGCCGACCTCAACGCCGCCTTCCGTCCGCTTCACGAGCAGCTCGATCACAACTTCCTCAACGACATCCCCGGCCTCGAAAACCCCACCAGCGAAGTCCTCGCCCACTGGATCTGGCAGCGCCTCGAACCCACTCTTCCCAACCTGACCCGCATCGTCGTCCGTGAAACCTGCACCAGCGGCGCCATCTACAACGGCCCGCACCCCTGAGCCCTCACGGCGTCTGCTTGCACGAAAGCACTTCCTTGTTCTTCACATACGTCTCGCAAAGCCCCACCATACCCTTATTCGGACATGCGTAATTCCCTCCACTCCCGGTGCAATGCCCGTTCCTCAGAACATGATCCACCACCGTCGGCACCAGAGCGCCGCAGCTTGCCACCGCGCCGTTCTTCAGCATCGTCTCGCACAACCCGTACATCCCGTTCAGCGGACATAGGAAATCGCTTTGTGGTTCGCTGTCTGCCGTACAGCCGCCCTGGGTCAGCGTCCTATAGGCCACCGGTCGTTCGTTGGTTGCATTTTGTGTCTGCCCGCTCACCTGGCCAGTTCCCGGGTTGTACGTCGTCTGGAAATCCAGCACGCACGTCGTGCCATCATGACAACCGAAGTCAATCCCGTTCGGTGGAAGGCTGATCGACAGCTGCGGAAACCAGATCTGCCAGTTCCACTGGTGGGACCACACATCGATGTCCACAAACACCTGCGGATTCACTCCCGGTGTCACAGTGAATCCGAGATTGTAGACCGGATTGCCAAGGCTGAAGTGGCTGTTGTCCACTCCCCCTGCCGTGCTCACCGCAACGGGCACCACCTGCTGTGTGTGCGTTAGCAGCGTCTGCCGGCTCTGCGTCTCATCGTGAAACATAAATTGCAATTTGTCGGAGTGCAGGTTCAATTGCGCCGCCGGCAACAGCTGGCCGCCAGCCACGCCATAATTCAGCAGCCCGCCCAACAGATCAAAACCCTGCAATATCAGCACCGAGTTGATCCCACCGCTTCCCGGAGCCGGCGGTTGGAAGCTCCCACCCGTGTAAGGCGCCGGCAGGTAGTTCGTGAAATCCACACCGATCTGAAAATCCGGGTCCACGTTCAGACCCGGCAGGCTCAGATCGAACCCTGCATCCGCCCCGATCTGCGCCACAATCTCTTTCGCGTCGAACATCTGCTCCTGCGAAAGTCCCGTCTTCGCAAAGTCCGCGACATTGCCCTGTATCGGTTCAAAGGTCGCGGTCACACTCGCGGCCGGCGCATTCTGCCCATTCACTGCAGCCTGATATTTCAGATCCATCTGGATAGGAAACCGCAGTCCGAACCCATAATTGAACCCCGCATGCAGCTCCAGCCCATAGGTCGACGAGCACCCGACCACGCACCAGTTGATCGTCACCTGCGCTCCCCAGCTCCACTCATAATCGTTCCCAATCGTGAATCCGGTGAGGAAGTAGTACGTTCCCAGATCGCCTTCGCCCGGCTTACTGCTGCCCGCCCCCGCATTTATCCTCTGCGCAGGAAAAACCTTCAGCAGGTTCGGGAAATTCGGAACGCCACCATGCTGCGGCACTCCGCTGCGCAATAACTGCTGCGTCGCGTTCATCTCTCCGGCGCTGCCTGTCGCTGTAACCGTCTGTTGCGGATGGGCGTACCTCGACGATGCGACCTTCGGCACAAACATCGTCTCTTCAAACTGCTGAACACCGGAGTTGATCAGCTCCCCCTTCAAGTCATCGTCGTTCAGGCTTGCCATTCGCGCCGCCTCAGCCTCTCCAACCTGCGCCACGATTGCGGCGCGCTGCGTTGGATTCGACAGTCCACTCCGCAACTGAGCAACCCCCTTATTCGCGTCCGCCTGTTCCAGCGCAAGGTTCCGCTGATACGCCGCAACTGCCGTCTGCCGTTTCCCGGCCTCGGCCACAAATCGCGGACTGCCCTGCCTGCTGAACTCGGTCATGTGCTCACTCGCCGATCCGCGCGTGAAACATATAATCCCAGCGCGAGCAAGCTGCGCCTTCGCAGTTGCATCCGCGCACTTTCCCGGCAGAATGCGATACGTCAGCGCATGATGAATCACCAGCCCCTGGTCCACCTCGCTGATGTCAGTCGTGTTCTCTCGCACTTCAACGTGCTGCGGCATCGCACGCAACCTGTCCGCAACATTGAACAGCGCCTGAGGATTGCTCAACATTGGCCGGAAGTCTACATTTGTCGCTCCCAGCGTCAGCTGCGTGTTCGTCCGAAGAACTGGCAGCGAATACGTCCGCACCACATGCAAACGCTGCATCGTTTGCGCATGCGTCCCGCCGGTGAGAATCACCGAATTCGGAACTCTCCCAACATTCATCGTGCGCACCGGTGCCTGCTGCACACTCCGCTCCGGGATTGCGCTGGCCTGCGGCGGCACTCCCGTGTTCGGCCGCATGATGGGCGCCGCATTCTGCGTCGGCAACGCTGTCGCATTCGGATTCACCTGCCCGGCTTCAGTTCCGCCTGGCACAGGAGTCTGCCGTCGCAACGCCGTCGAATTCGGATTCACCTGCCCAGGTTGTATTCCATTCGGCCCTGGGTTCATTCCCGGTGCCCGCGGCTGCCCCGCGACGAAGATTCTCGCCGCGTCAATCTCCATCCCATGCAGTGCGCCAAACACCGACACGCTCGCGCCCCGCACGAGAGCACTCACGGATGACGGCTGTCCTCCCTGGCACACCGGCACAGAGCTGCTATACCGCACAGTCACGGTCTGCGTGCCGTAGCTCAACTGCATCGTGCTGCCGTCCGGAACACTCGAGACCTGTCCCGTAAACTTGCCTTCTCCCGGTCCGCGGTTCAGGTTGCTGCAGGCGGACTGCGCGAAGCTTGCAGTACTCGTGAGCGTCGCAGCCAGGAGCGTGCAAACGAAAAACCTCAACAACCCTGAGGACGGTCTTCTCATGATGCCTCCTCTGGTGCTTCGTCAGCAGAACGCAGGATGCTCGCTCACGCCGCCAATCAGGAGGGCCCATTGATCGCAGCGACTCTACACCCAAATCCGCCGAAGCGCTCTTGAAAAATGGCGCCCGCCACAGAACTGCAAATCCGCCGCATCGCCCGTATCATGTGGGCAAGCCCACCGGGAGGAACTTCGATGTCCGCTGATCTGGCTCACCCGCCTGCCTTTGTCGCCGGCGCCACCAGCGCAAGAACCCATGAGGCCGCGCGCACCTCTGCTGTGCCCTGGTACATCTGGGCCGGTGCGCTGGCCGTCACCTCCGCCTCCCTCGGCGGACAGTGGGACGTCGCCTGGCATCGCTCCATCGGTCGCGACAGTTTCTGGACGCCCGCGCACATGGCCATTTACGCCTGCGGCGTCATCGCAGGCATCGTCGGCCTCTACCTCGTCCTCACCGCAACCTTCGGCAAGTCCGCCCACGCGGCGCGTCTGCGCGAGTTCTCCGTGAACGTCTTCGGGCTGCGCGCCCCGCTGGGTGTATTCCTCGCCGGATGGGGCGGCGTGGCGATGCTCACCTCCGCGCCTTTCGACAACTGGTGGCATAACGCCTACGGCCTCGACGTGAAAATCGTCTCGCCACCGCACACCCTCCTGATCCTCGGCATACGCGCCGTCGACGTCGGCATGATGTTCCTCATGCTCGCGGCGATGAATCGCGCCTCCGATGCCGGCGATGCCAACTTCAAAACCCTGCGAGCGCTGTTCCTCTATCTCGGCGGCCTGCTGCTCGGCGGACAGATGTTCTTCATCACCGAGTACACGCTCGACATCATGATGCATCGCGTCCTCGCGTACCTCTGCCTTGCCGTCGCCATCCCCATCGTGCTCGCGATGATCTCCCAGGCCTCGCGCTTCCGCTGGGCCGCGACCACCATCGCCGCCATCTACGCCGCCTCAATCATCGCGTTCATTCTCATCTTCCCGCTCTTCCCTGCCCAGCCCAAGCTCGGCCCGGTCTACTTCCCGGTCACGCACCTCGTGCCGCCGAAGTTTCCCATCCTCCTCATCGCACCTGCATTCGCACTCGACCTGTTCTGGCAGCGCACAAAAAACTGGAAACTATGGCAAATCGCGCTGCTCTCCGGCTTCATCTTCATCGCCGTGATCGCCGCCGTGGAGTGGCCCTTCGCCAAATTCTTGATGTCCCACGCCAGCCAGAACCGCTTCTTCGGCACCATGTACTTCGACTACGCCACGCCCCCAAACAGCTATGAACGCCTGCGAATGTTCTTCCACCCCAGCTCCGGCATAACCCTGTGGCTCGGGCTTCTGAAGGCTTCCATCTACGCCGCCATCTCAACCTGGATCGGCCTGCTCTTCGGCCGCTGGATGCGTGGAGTGCAACGATGATCTCCTCCATCTGCAAGCGCCTTCTTCTCGCCTTTATCGCTGCGCTGCTCTGCACGAGCACCGCCTACGCACACGTCGGCAATAAAGACGTCTACCAGACCGTCACCATTGGCCCCTACAACCTGTTCGTCACCATCCGCACCCCGCTCGTCATCCCCGGCGTAGCGATCGTCGAAGTCCGCTCCAGCGGAGCTCCGGTTCGCTCCCTGACCATCACGCCACTCCCACTCACCGGCGAAGCCTCGAAACACCCACCCACCCCAGACACCATGAAGGTCTCCGCCAGCGATCGCCAGTTCTTCACCGGCTCCCTCTGGATCATGGAATCCGGCTCCTGGCAGGTTCGCTTCGGCATCAACGGCGCAGCCGGAACGGCTATGGCAAGCGTTCCCGTCCCCGCCGTTGCCACGGGCGTGCTCCGTATGCAGCGCCCGCTCGGCCTGCTGCTCGGCGTGCTCGGCTGCATCCTCGTCCTCGGAATCGTCGGCATCGTCATCGCCGCCGCGCGCGAGGCGCGCCTCCGTCCCGGAGCCACTCCCAGCCCCACCCGCCGCCGCCGCGCACTCCTCGCCGGTGCAGCCGCTTTCGTGCTCTGCGCCGGGCTCATCTACCTCGGCGGCAAGTGGTGGAACGTCGAAGCGGCAGACTACGCCGCAGACATGCATCGCAACTCCGAGCTCCGCCCCGCCCTGGCCGGCAATCATCTCACTCTTCTCATCGGCGACCCAGACCCATCCGCCGACGACGGCTGGCAAAAAGTCCACAACTCCGACCTCCTCACCGACCACGGCCACCTCATGCATCTCTACGCCATCCGCTGGCCCCAGATGGACGCCGTCTTTCACCTGCACCCCGTTCCCACCGGCAAGCACGGCTTCACCGACCCCCTCCCCGCTATGCCGCCCGGCGCCTATCACCTCTACGCAGACGTCGTCTTCCGCAACGGCTTCCCCGAAACCGAAACCGCAACCCTCACCATCCCCGCTGGCATGCCCGGAGGCCCGCTCGGCAGCGAAGATGCAACCGCGACGCCGCCGCCCGTCTCCGCCGGTGAACTCGGCCCCACCTACAAGCTCCCTGACGGCTACACCATGGTCTGGGACAAACCCGCAACCCTCACCGCGAACACGCCCTACGACCTCACCTTCCACCTGCTCGACCCCCACGGCCGCCCCGCAACCGACATGCAGCCGTATCTCGGCATGGCCGGACACGCCGCCTTCGTCAAAACCGACGGCACCGCCTTCGCCCACACACACCCCGAAGGCTCCGCGGCGATGCCTGCCGTCATGCTCGCCAACGAGTCCGATTCAGCACCCGGCATGGCGATGAATGACATGCCTGGGACGAGCATGTCCGCCGAACCCATCTCCTCCACGGTCGCCTTCCCCTACGGCTTCCCCTCCGCCGGCCGCTATCGCATCTTCATCCAGATGAAGCACGGCGCCACCGTCGAGACCGGCGTCTTCGACGCAAACGTCCACTAACCCGACCGCCTCCGCATCCAACACACCGTGCCGCTGCCACTGCCATCGCCCATCCTGCCCATGCTCGCCAAGCGCGTGGACGAAATCCCCTCGAACGCGGACGCTTGGATCTTCGAGCCCAAGTGGGACGGCTTCCGAACCGTCATCTTCCGCAGCGGCGACGAGCTCCTCATCCAAAGCCGCGATGGCAAGCCACTCGACCGCTACTTCCCCGAGCTCCGCGATCCGCTCCTCAAGCAACTGCCGCAGCAGTGCGTCCTCGACGGCGAGATCGTCATCGCCAGCGATGGCGGTCTCGACTTCGACGCCCTCACGCTGCGCATTCATCCCGCCGCATCCCGCGTGAAAACCCTCGCCGCACAACTCCCCGCATCCGTTGTCTTCTTCGACCTCCTCCAACTCGACGACCGCGATCTGCGCGACGAACCCTTCGCCACACGCCGTGCCGAGCTCGAGCACGTTCTCGCAAGAGTTCACGCTCCCCTGCATGTCACACCCGCAACCCGCGACCGCGCCACCGCACAGGACTGGTTCACACGCTTCGAAGGCGCCGGTCTCGACGGTGTCATCGCCAAGCCCATCGCCGGCCCCTACACGCCCGATAAGCGCACCATGCTCAAGATCAAGCACGAGCGTGACTGCGATTGCGTCGTCGCCGGCTTCCGCTGGCACAAAGATGGCCAGGGCACCGCCGTCGGCTCTCTGCTGCTCGGCCTCTACCACGCCGCCGGCAAGCTCCAGCACGTCGGCGTCTGCGCCAGCTTCACCGCCGCGAAACGCAAAGAGCTCGTCAAATTTCTCGAGCCCTATCGCAAAGATGCCCTGCGCAACCACCCCTGGGCAGACTGGCAGAGCGAAGCCGCACAGGCCGGCGGCCGCATGCCCGGCGGCCAATCACGATGGAGCGCCGGCAAAGACCTCAGCTGGGAGCCGCTGCGCGTCGAGCTCGTCGTCGAGGTCGCCTACGAGCACATGCAGGGAACGCGCTTCCGCCACCTCGCACATTTCCGCCGATGGCGCCCCGACAAGCCACCCAAAGACTGCACCTACGAGCAACTCGAAGTCGTTCCCCCGCAGGAGCTGATGAGCATCTTCCCCGAGCGCTCCTGACCCGCATTCCTAACTACTAACTCCTCACTCCTAACTCCTCACTGGCCCTTGCTCTCCCGCCACGCCCGCGTCGGATCATCATCCGGATCCGGCACACCCTGCGCCGGCCGCAAACGCCTCCGGCACATGTCGCAGGTTCACGCGAATCCGATACCACACCTGCGACGACCCGCGCATCCGGTCCACCAGCACATCATCCGCCGCCAGCAGCGCCGCAGCCTCCGCATGCGCGGCCTTCCATCGCTCCAGCCCCGCCTCCGCCGCAGCCTTATCAGGACTCTGCGCCACCACCACCAGCGGCATCTTCGGCACACGCCCCACGCGCTTCTTCGCCGCCGCGCCCTCAGCCGAACCATCCTTCACCGTCGCCACCCGCTTCTTCGATTGCCCGCGGAACCGATGCGCCCCAAACCCCTCCTCCATCTGCTCCGAAAACTTCTTCGCCGCCGCCGACTTGGCTCGAGCCGCGCCCGCTGCATGCAATGCCGCACGCGACGGAGCCACCCGCCTGCCCTCGCCTTCCTGCTTCACAAAATGCGGCGGCCACGGCGCATCGCCAATCCCCTCCGCCTCATCCCGCGCCGCCATCTCCAACAGCGCATCCAGCACCCCGGCGTGCTCATCCATCGCCGCGTGCGGATCCCCCACCTTCGCAAACCGCTCCGGCACCGTCAGCACCGTAAACTCCGCCGGGTCACACGTCATCACCTCATCCCAGCGCAGCGGCGTGCTCACCCGCGCATCCGGCAGCGGCCGCACCGAAAACGCAGAGCACGTCGTCCTGTCCTTCGCATTCTGGTTGTAATCCAGAAACACACCATGCCGCTCTTCCTTCCACCATTTGCTGCTCGCCAGCGAACAACGCTTCTCCACCGCCCGAGCCAGCGCCAGCGCCGCCCTGCGCACCTCCGTGAACCCCCACCTCGGCTCAATCCGAATGTTGATGTGCATGCCACGCGACCCACTGGTCTTCGGCCACGCCACCAGTCCCAATTCCTCCAGCAGCGCCTTCACCTCCATCGCCACCGTGCGCACATCCGCCCACTCCACCCCCGGCTGCGGATCAAGATCCACCCGCAACTCATCCGGATGATCCAGGTCCGCCGTCCGCACCGGGTGCGGGTGCAACTCAATGCACCCCAGGTTCACAATCCACGCCAGCCCCGCCGCATCGTCCACCACCACCTCATCCGCCGTCCGCCCCGATGGAAACGACAGCGTCACCGTCCGCATCCACTCCGGCAAATCGCTCGGCGCACGCTTCTGATAAAACGGCTCCGCCTCCGCCCCATTCACGAACCGCTTCAGAACAATCGGGCGATCCACAATCCCGCGCAGCGCCCCCGGCGCCACCGCCAGAAAGTAGCGCACAATATCCAGCTTCGTCAGCTTCACACCCTTGCTGAAGTAAGGCTTCGACGGATTACTGACGCGCACCGTATGACCGCCAACCTCCAGCAACTCTGCATCGTCCGCCTTTGCCATCGCTACCCTTCAGCAGTCTCGCTCGCCGTCTCTATTGTCCTAGCGTACCGGGAAGTCCGCATAATATGGAGCAGCCCAGTTCCTTCCGCCAACCGCGTTCGTAAATTGCTCATCGAGTGTTCGCGGGTAAGCTCAAGTCCTTCATTGAGCTGCTCTGAGCATCGCCACCAAATCACCTAACCGTCTTGGGTCCACATCGCTCACCGCGATCATCTCAAGCTCAGCCGTCCGAAAGCCGGAGACATTGAACCCCGCCCGTTCCGTTTTCGGCGCAGGCGTCGCGCCGGTGCTCTGCTCCACGAACACCGAAACCCTGTGCCTGCCTATGCTGAACAGGAGCTGCGCAACTGGCCGCCCCTGCAGATACGTGAGGTTCGCCCCATCCAGCGTCGTGTCCGGTGGAAGAGACGCCGGCAGGTTGAAGCTGAAGGGCAGCTTACCCTGGAACCACGGTTTAACCGTGTGCCGGTCCGACGAAATCACTTCGGGCGGCGCAGTTCCCGCCAGCGTCGCAATGTGCTGATCCGTGACCTCGCTGACAAACGCAGCCTGCTTACTTTCCCCCCGCCAGGCGCTCCCGCCGATCGCAAGGCCCACGCACACGGCCACCATTGCCGCAACAGCCATCCAGCTCACCCAGTTCACCTGCCGCCTGCTCGCTCCCCCGGCTGCCCGGCGCATCTGCTGCTCAAATCCGCGCCGCAGTTCATAGCGTCGCCCAACTGCTGCAACCTCCCGCTTCATGACAGCCATCGACAAACAGCGAGAGCTGCACTCGAGACATGTCGCAAGATGCGCGCTCGCTTTCGCAAGTTCGTCCCCGCTTAGCTCCGCATCGGCGACCGCGTTCAGCATCATCTCGGAAAGATGTCCGTTCATATCCTGGCCCCCGCCGCAGTACTCCGATGACCCTTCAGGCTCGCCCGAATCGCAGCGCGCGCCCGCGCCACCCGCGACATCACCGTGCCGATTGGAATCTCCAGCACCGTCGCAATCTCGCGGTACTTCATCTCCTCCACATCGCACAGCAGCAGCACTTCCAACAGCGGTGGCGCTAAGTCCTGCATCGCATCCTCAAGCGCAGCACGGTCCGCGAGCCGCATCAGATTCAGCTCCGGCGTCTCCCGATCGATCGCCCCCTCCGGAACTTGAACCGCGCCCGTGTCATCCCACTCCTCCTCGAGCGCGACCGTCCTCCTCGCCGCCAGCCCCTGGCGCGAACTCAGATAGGTGTTCCGCAGGATGCGGAAGATCCACGCCTTGAAGTTGCTGCCCTGCTCAAACCCGCCGAACCCGCGCAGCCCTTTCAGAATCGTCTCCTGCACCAGGTCCTCCGCGTCGCTCCCATCGCCCGTCAACCAACGCGCCACGTTATACAGCGAGGCCAGCAATGGCATGGCAAGCTGCTCGAAGCTCTGATCGGCAGGGCTCTCGCCTTCAGTCGCGCGCTTCCAGGGCAACAGCGTCATTGCTGCGGGCTCTAGCGCCTCCATGTACGCAAACGCGTGTGTCGCAGATTTATTCCGCCGGGCCCGGAATAAATTCGCGCCCACGCGGTTCTCGTCAGCGGAGGAACATAATGCAGGATAACCGTACACCACCTCAGGTCGACGTAGACGACGCCCCTGAAGCCGAACTCTCAACCAACAACACTGGCGCGAGCCACGATGGGATCGATCGTCGCAACTTCCTCAGTTGCATGGCCTGGGCCGGAACCGGATTGCTCTGGTCCATGGCTGGCGGCGTTCCCTTCTCCAAACTCGTGAGCGCCAACGCTTCCACGCCCGCTCGCGCCGCCGCCGGCTCTGCCTTCAGCTTTGTACAGATCAGTGACAGCCACATCGGCTTCAACAAGGCCGCCAACCAGGACGTCGCGGGCACCCTCAAGCTTGCCATCGACAAGATCGACGCCATGCCTGTTTCCCCGGATTTCATGCTCCACACCGGCGACATCACCCAGTCCGCCAGGGCATCAGAATTCGACAACGCGCAGCAGATTATTCGCGGCTCCCGTATCCACGACGTCCACTACGTTCCCGGCGAGCACGACACCGCAACCGACGACGGCGCACTCTACCGCGAGCGCTTCGGCAAAGGGACTCTCGGCAGCGGCTGGTACAGCTTCGACCACAAAGGCGTTCACTTCATCGGTCTCAATAACTCGCTGCAAGTGGATGCCATGGGCGGCCTCGGCGCGGACCAACTCGACTGGATGAAGAAGGACCTCGCCGCACACTCCGCATCCACACCCGTCGTCGTCTTCGCTCACATCCCGCTCTGGATGGTCTACCCGCAATGGGGCTGGGGAACCAAAGACGGCGAACAGGCGCTCTCGTATCTCAAGCGCTTCGGTTCCGTCACTGTTCTCAACGGACACATCCATCAGGTGGTGCAGAAGGTCGAAGGCAACGTTTCCTTCCACACTGCCGCCTCGACGGCATTCCCACAGCCCTCGCCGGGCAGCGCTCCCAGCGCCGGACCGATGGTGGTCCCGGCCGGGAGACTCCGCAGCGTGCTCGGGGTTACTGACGTCAAGTACATCGCCAGACGCGGCCCGCTTGCAGTCGTTGATTCCTCGCTGGAGCAGAACGGATGAGCACCCTGCGCCTGCTCGGCTGCTCAGCCGTCCTGGCGGCGGTTCTCTCTTTATTGCTGGCCCGCGTTCACCCTTTCGGCGACGCGGGCTTCTACTCCCGCACCCTCGTCGCTGATCCGATCTCCCCTCAGTCCGCGATGCCCGATCCTGTCCGGGCACTCCTGACTCAGAAGTGTGCTGATTGCCACTCCTCGCAGTCCAGCCCTCCACCCTACGGCCACTTCGCCCCTGTGTCATGGCTGCTTGAGCGCGACATCGTTGCGGCACGTAAGGAGATGAACCTCTCGAACTGGACCAGCTTCACCCCGGAGCAGCAGGACGTCTTCAAATCGAAAATCCTGCAGCAGGCCAGGTCGGGCAACATGCCCCCATTGCAATACAGCATCATTCATTGGAAAACTCGCATCACCCACGCGGATCTTCAGGTACTCACCGCATGGGCGCAGGCCGCACCCGCCGGCGACGTCCCGGCTGAAGACGCCCTCACCGGAGACCCCGTCCGCGGCAAGGCCGTCTTCGAGAAGCGCTGCACGGGCTGCCACACGCTCACCAGCGACCGCGAAGGTCCGCGCCTGCAAGGCGTCTTCGGCCGCCGCACTGCATCCATTCCCGGCTTTCCCTACTCCGCCGCCCTGCGGCAAACCCAGATCGTGTGGAACGAGCAAACGCTCGACCGCTGGTTGGCTGACCCCGATTCGTTCATCCCGAACAGCAACATGGATTTCCGCGTGCCCAAGCGTCAGGAGCGAAAGGACCTCATTGCCTACCTGAGCACACTGCGACCCTAGCGTTGATATAACGCAGGGATGTCCTCGCGGAACGCCGGGTGCCCCATTCATGCGCAGCATCATCGCGCATGAGTGGGTTTCTACCCCAGCTTCACCGGCTCCCGCTCCAGCACCACCCCAAACCGTTCCTCCACCCCTCGCCGAATCCGGTCCTGCAGCCGCTCGATATCCGCCGCCCTCGCTCCGCCCCGGTTGATCAGCGCCAGCGTGTGCCGCGATGAAATCCCGGCCGCCCCATCCGCAAATCCCTTCCCAAATCCCGCCCGCTCGATCAGCCACGCCGCCGACAGCTTCACCAGCCCATCGCCGGCCGGCCACTGCGGCATCGGCTCTTTGCACGTTCCCGCAGCCGCAATCTCGGCCACTCGGCCAGCCTCGACCACCGGGTTCTTAAAGAACGATCCCGCGCTCCGGCAGTCCGGATCGTTTTCCACAAGCAACATTCCCTTGCCACGCCGAACCTGCCTTACTACCGAGCTAACCATGGCCAAGTCAGGAGGTTGCGGTGATTCAGCAAAGTACCGCTTGATATCCCCGTAAGTAACTTGAGCCTCCCCGGAAGGATGTAACCGAAAGTCCACTCGGGTCACAATGTACCGCCCCGGCTCGTCCGTGTTGAACAAGCTCTTGCGGTAGCGAAACTTACAAGCCTCACGGTCGAGTTCCACAAAATCTCCGCGTCGTTCCGGTCGAAAACCCGTACCAGGACGATGGTCTCGGCGACCTCCTGGCCGTACGCCCCGACATTCTGCACCGGCGTCCCGCCCACGCTCCCGGGAATGCCCGCCAGGCACTCCACGCCCTGCATCTCTGCGTTCACCATCCGGTGGACGAACTCATCCCAAACCTCGCCCGCCCCCACCTCAAACAGCCCCTCACCACAGTCCCGGACGCCCCTGATCCCAATCTGCACCACCAGTCCCTGAAAACCCGAATCACTCACCAGCAGGTTGCTTCCCCCGCCCAGCACGAACAGCGGTAACCCCCGATCCTCAGCCCAGCGGACGGCCTCCGCCACGTCCGCCTCCGTCTCCGCCATCGCAAAGAACCTTGCCGGCCCACCTACCCCCAGCGTCGTCAGCGGCCCCAGCGCCACATTCTCCCGAATCGTCACGGTTCGAGACTAAATGACCCGCCCTCACTCGCGTCTCGCAACTCGCTTCCCGAAACTCAAAGCTAAACGTCCGAATCGTGCCGCTCACGCCCAATCTCTTGACCGACCCGATACAATAAAGACAGAGAGCAAGGGTCTGGGCGATATTCGGCCTCGCAGGCGAAGTCCAGACCTATCTGACCTGTTCTGAAGACTTTGCACCAAAAGTACGGGGGGAGGGGGTACCCACCCCCCCAACCACTTCGAAGCACTACTCCAGAAGGAGCACCCGAAAAATGTATCCAGAGCTTATGGTCATCCCGATGCGCGAGGAGCTCACCCGCGCCGGCATCGAAGAGGCCCGCAGCGCCGAAGACGTCGACAACGCCGTCAAGCAGCCCGGAACGACCCTGCTCGTGGTCAACTCCATCTGCGGCTGCGCCGCCGGCAAGATGCGTCCCGGCGTCCGCCTGGCCCTCCAACACACCGTCAAGCCCGACCACGCGATCACCGTGTTCGCTGGCCAGGACCGCGACGCGACCGAGCGCGCCCGCAGCTACTTCCAGGGCCATCCGCCCACTTCCCCCGCTATCGCTATCCTCCGGGATGGGCAGCTGGTGTACCTCATGCAGCGCTCCGCGATCGAGACGTCCACCGCCCCTGCGATCGCCCAGGAACTCACCCGCGCCTTTGACGCGTACTGCGCTACGTCGACGGCGAAAGCCTAATCGATCGAATCGGTCTTGGGGTGGACGGGAGTCCACCCCATCACTTTTCCACAAGTTTTACTCAAGCTCTCGCCCGTGTCCGCCGATGGAGCAGATGTATGACTCCATCGATTCAGGTGCTCCCCGTAATACCGTTCGGGCCCGGCAACTTCGCTCCGCAGCCCAAGTCTCCTCCAGCCGGGCCTGATGCTCAGCTGCTTGTGGGCCCGAGCCCGGCGATGGCTCGACTCTGGGCCCAGCTCCGCATCCTCGCTCCCCACTTCCGCGTCGCGCTGCTGACCGGCGAGGCAGGCTGCGGTGCGGAGGCTGTGGCTCAGGCCCTGCACGACCTCTCCTCTTTCGCCGGCACACCGTTTATCCATCTGCGTCCCGCCGAGGCCGAGCGCCAACTCCGCCGCCCGACCAGCCTGCTGGGCAACGCCACCCGGGGCGCGCTGTTTCTTCCGGACATCGACCGGCTCTCCGCAGCGGGGCAGGAGATGCTGTTGCGGCTGTTGAGATTGCGCCGGCATCGGAGGATTGCGGTCATTGCGTCCACCAGTGTGGATCTCCGCTCGGTTGTGAGCGCCGGAACGTTCGATGGTGAGCTCTTCGGCCATCTAGGTTCGCTTCGTCTGCAGATTCCATCCGTGCGCGAGCGTGTGGAGGATATTCCGCTGCTTACGCATCAGTTAGCTCAGGCCGAGGCGACGCGGCAGGGACGGCGCATTCCCTCGTTCGATCCGGGCTTTCTCTCCGCGATCAGCGAGTACAACTGGCCCGGCAACTTCCAGCAGTTACGGCCGGCGATTGCATGGATGGTCGAGCATAGCGACGGAGTGCTCGGACCTGCGGATCTGGCTGCGGCGATCGCGGAGGTACGTACCGAAACGGCGCCCGAGGCTCCGGTGCGCATGGTGCCGCTGGATGACATCGTGCAGGAGCACGTTCGCGCGGTTCTGATCGGGTGTCATGGGAACAAGCTGCGGGCCGCGGAGGTACTCGGAATCAGCCGGTCGACTCTGTACCGAATGCTCGAGGGGGCCTCCGTCCCGGGCGCGTCGGATTCTCTTGCACTGCTGGCGAGTTAACAAGCTGATCGTGAGGGAATGCTCTGATAGCCTTCGAGCATGAGCTCGAGAGATACAGAGCAGAACGTGGCCGCTGGCTTGCGGGTCGCGGTGCTCGGCGCAGGAAAGATGGGCGGCATTCTGCTGCAGGCCTTCGTTCGCACGGGCCTTTTTCCCGCGCAGCAAATTGCAGCGACGGTTGCGCATGAGGTGCGTGCCGAGGCTCTTAACCAAACAGTTCCGCCTGCCCGTGACGACGGATAACCGTCGAGCGGTCGACGGCGCGGACATTGTCCTGCTCGCGGTGAAGCCGACGCAGATGATTCAGCTTGTGCGCGAGGTGAGCCCCTGCATCAAGCCCGGTGCGCTGCTGATTTCGATTGCTGCATCCGTGAAGACGGGTGCGATTGAAGACGCTGTCGGCGGATCGCCGGCGGTCGTCCGCGCGATGCCGAATACACCTGCGATGCTCGGGGCGGGAATTACGGCGCTCTGCCGAGGACGTTACGCTACGGATGAGCAGCTTGGACTTGCCCAGCGAATCTTTTTGACAGTGGGGCGCACTGTGGTCGTCGATGAGCGGCACATGGATGCGGTTACCGGATTGTCGGGCTCCGGGCCGGCATTTCTCTACATCATCCTGGAATCGCTGGCCGAAGCGGGCGTGAATGTCGGGCTGCCTCGTGAGATTGCGACGCAGCTGGCAGCGCAAACGGCGTACGGCGCGGCCAAGATGGTGCTCGAGACCGGATCACATCCTGCGCTGCTGAAGGATGAGGTGACAACGCCGGCAGGATGCACCGTAGATGGCATCCTTGAGCTGGAAGAGGGTGGGCTGCGCGTGACGCTGATCAAGGCTGTGAAGCGCGCGACAGAACGCGCGCGCGAGCTTGCGGGGAATTGAACCCGCGACTCAGGCCGCGAGTTTTTCTGCGGGACGTATAGCCTCCGCCTCGATCTCTTCGAGGCTCTTCCCTTTCGTCTCGGGCAATGTGACCCACGTGATGACGAGCCCCAGGATGCTGGCAATGGCAGCTGCAGATTCGGCGCCCAGCAGTCCCTTCGAGTGCATCAGGAACGGGAAGATGAAGACGCCCAGGAAACCACCGAGCTTGCCCATCGCGGCGGCGATGCCGTGACCGGTGGTGCGCACACGGACGGGAAAAATTTCGGACGGGTAGACGAAGGTGGTGGCATTGGGGCCGAACTCGGTGAAGAAAAAGCTCAAGCCATAGATGATGAGGAACGGGACCATCATCTGCTGCAGATTGGGTATGAACGCTAGCAGACCGAAGGTGATGGCCATCATGGCGAAGCCGAGGATCTGGATGGTTTTACGGCCGAGCCGGTCCATCATCAGAGCGGACATAATGTAACCCGGCAAGGCAAACACAACAAACACCACCAGCTGCGTGAGCGTTTTCCTGAGGAGTGAGCCGTCCGCGTGCAGCACGGAGATGACCAGCGGACTCGACACCGTATTGCCGTAATAGGCGGCGTCCATCAGGAACCATGCTGCGCTCGCGCCGACGAGTCTCATGAGCAGCGTGTTGTCATTGATGAGGCGATGAAAGCCGTCCCAGAACGAAACGGAATGACTGGCGTCGACCTGCTTCC
This sequence comes from uncultured Acidobacteriaceae bacterium, assembly GCA_963762465.1. Lineage (GTDB taxonomy): Bacteria > Acidobacteriota > Terriglobia > Terriglobales > Acidobacteriaceae > Granulicella. The sequence continues at coordinate 191,951 of CAVXKS010000008.1, forward strand.
TGTCTACGAGCCGTCCGTCCTTGTCCTCCTCCTTCTGCGCTGCCGCCAGGAAGCGGGGAGTCTCCCTGAGCTTTCTCCGCGAGCAGTAGACGCCAAGCGCCGGAACGGCGCCGAAGCCAACGAGAATGCGCCACATAATCGCCGGCGAAAGTCTGGACATCAGAAGCGCGGAGGCGAACAGTGGGCCGAAGATCAAACCTGCAGCCTGCATGGTAAAGACGAGCGAGACCAGCATGCCGCGTGAGGTCTTACCGGCGCATTCCGCCATGATGGTCGCCGAGACGGGATAATCACCGCCGATTCCGATGCCGAGGATGAAGCGTAGACCGATGAGCCACCAGATGTTGGGCGAGAGAGCGCATCCGATCGCACCAAAGGCAAGGACCAGTACCTCAAAGCCATAAATTCGCTTACGGCCCAGCATATCGGCGATTCGCCCGAAGAGCAGAGCGCCAAAGGCAGAGGCGAGCAACGCGGCAGACTCGATCAGGCCTTCCTCGACTTTGTCGATGTGCCAAAGCGGTTTGAGCAGCTCCATGACGATGCCGATGATGAAGAGGTCATAGGCATCGGTGAAGAAGCCCATACCGGCGATGAGCAGGATCTTCCACTGCTCATTGCAGATTGGTGCCTCGTCGAGTTCGGTGAAGCGCGCCGCTGAACTGAGTTGCTGCATGCAGTTGCCTCAGTTAAGGGATGCCGGGGAGCGTGGGGAAGCTGTCAGAAGAGCACCGGATGGCCGATACAATCGAGGTATGCGCACAGGTTCCTCTGCGGGTTCCCTCCGTGCCGGCCGCGGGCTCTCCGGATATGCCGCAGCCGTCCTGGGGTTCATGGTCCTGGTGATTTTGTGGGGAGCGGTGGTGCGCGCGACGGGGTCTGGCGCGGGCTGCGGTGACCGCTGGCCGCTGTGCAATGGAGATTTCTTTCCGCATCATCCGCGGATCGCGACCATTATTGAATTTACGCATCGCTCGATGAGCGGGATCTGTACGGCGCTGGTTGCGGTGCTGATTGCGTGGACATTTCTTGGGCGGCCAAAGGGCGATCGCGCGCGCAAGGCAGCGGTGTGGTCCGGAGTGCTGCTGGTTACGGAAGCGTTGCTGGGCGCGGTGCTAGTGCTGGGCGGGTATGTAGAGCACAACGCTTCAGACATGCGCGTCCTGGTCCAGTGCATTCATTTCACGAACACTATGTTGCTGCTCGCCGCGCTGACGCTGACGTGGTGGTGGTTGCGGAGGCCCGCTGCGCGCGGGATTGCCGGCGCGGATAGATCGCGCACGATGGCGTGGCTGGCGATTGTGCTGACGATTGTCACAGGAGCGGCGGGTTCGGTTGCGGCACTGGCGGATACGCTGTTTCCTTCACCGTCGCTGCGTCAGGGGTTCCTGCAGGACTTCGCGGCGAACGCGCCGCTGCTGGTGCATATGCGGTGGCTCCATCCTGCGGCGGCGGTGCTGGCGCTGGTCGCGGCGATGGTTCTTTGTCGGTATGTGTCGCGGGCGGGTGCGCGGTGGATTGCGGGCCTGCTGTTGCTGCAGGTTGTGCTTGGGGTGGCGGACCTGGTTGCGCTTGCGCCGGTGGCGCTGCAGGTGCTGCACCTGCTCGGGGCGGATTTGTTCTGGATTGCGCTGGTGGCGGTTGCGTCGGAGCTGATTTTTGCGGAGAGGCCGGTCCGCGCGGCAGCGGAGCCGGCCATGATCTCAGCGCAGCACTCGTGAGGACCGGTTAGCGCGGCGGGTTAGAGTCGGTCTCGGGCTTGCCGTCGATGTCGTGGGTTGCCCGTTTCGTGCCGTGGACTGTGTCATGCCCGACGGTACGGCCGGCGTCCTCGGTTTTGTGGGTCGCGACCTTAGTGCCGTGCTCGGTGTCGCGACCGGCAGTGCGGGTGCCTTCGGCGGTTTTATGAGCGGCGACCTTGGTGCCGTGCTCGGTGTCGTGCGTCGCGGTCCTGGTGCCCTCGGCGGTCTTGTGGGCAGCGACTTTGGTGCCGTGTTCGGTATCGCGAGCGGCGACCTTGGTGCCGTGGGCGGTGTCGTGGCCGACCTTCTTGCCGGCGTCGGCGGTGTCATGACCGGCGTTCTTCATGTCCTGGCCGACGGTCTGGGCGTGGACCAGGGCTGGGCCCAAAGCAAAGGCGCCAAGTGCGGACGCTAACAACAAACTCTTGAGTTTCATCGTGCTTCTCCTCCGTGTCTCGGTCTGTTAGACGCAGGATGGGCCTGTGGCGGCTGAAGTGAGGTGGACGCGATGGCATTTGATCGGCCGGGGTGGGGCTGGCTTTGATGCTGGTGGAATTACGGAACATTCCTGTATATTTGCTGCGTTCCCGAGGACGAAGATCTTTCTTGCGTCTGGATGTTATTCCTTCGCGGACACAAAAAAAGCGCCGGGGCCCGTGGCCCACGGCCTCACAAGGTGATTCATGCAGCCATTGGCAGCGATGCTGTTCTTTCAGAACCGGCAACTGACACATCTTTCGCCGGTGGACATGATCATCCTCCTCTTGTATTTCGCGGTGGTCGTATTCATCGGCTTCTACGTAAAGGGCCAGACGAACACCAGCGAAGAGTTCTTCCTGGCGGGACGTGAGATGACGGCGTGGATCGCCGGATTGAGCTTCGTTTCCGCGAATCTGGGCTCGCTGGAGTTGATGGGATGGGCGGGGTCCGCGTACCAGTACGGGATCCTGGCGACGCACTGGTACTGGATCGGCGCAATTCCGGCGATGCTCTTCCTGGGCATCGTGATGATGCCGTTCTATTACATCTCGAAGACGCACTCGGTGCCGGGGTATCTGCAGTTGCGGTTTGGCGAGGGTGCACGCGGGCTGGCGGCGATCTCGTTTGCGTTCATGACCATCCTGATGTCCGGCGTGAACATGTACGCGATGGCGCTGGTAATGAAGGTCATCCTTGGGTGGGACATCAACTTTTCCATCTGGGTGGGCGCGGCGACGGTGGCGCTGTACGTGATGCTCGGCGGGTTGCGGTCGGCCATCATCAACGAGGTGCTGCAGTTCATTTTGATCTGGGCGGGCGCGGCGCTGATTCCGATTCTCGGCCTGATCGAGGCCGGTGGATGGACGAATCTGAAGGCGCAGATTGTTGCGAACACGCACTCCATCGGCTACGTCCACATGTGGTCCACGCTGGGGCACTTCAAGAGCAACCCCATGGGCATCAACTGGGTCGGCATCGTCTTTGGCCTGGGCGCGATTATCTCCTTCGGCTACTGGACCACCGACTTTCTTGTAGTCCAGCGTGTGCTCTCGGCACACAATCTGCGCGCGGCGAAGATGGCTCCGGTGCTCGGGCGCGGCGTTCAAGATGGCAGTGCCGCTGATCGTGATTGTGCCGGGACTGCTGGCGCTTGGCGTGCTGCGCGATCCACATACACATCAGCTGATCCATCTCGTCGGCGAAAACCAGGTCGACGCGGCGCACCCTTACAGCTACAACGAAGTGCTGCCGCTGATGCTGATCCGATACTGCGGGCCGGGTCTTCTGGGCCTTGGCATCACGGCCCTGGTTGCCGGGTTCATGTCCGGCATGGCCGGCAACGTGTCGGCGTTCTCGACCGTCTGGACGTATGACCTGTACGGCGCGTACATGAACAAGCGCGCGCCGGACAAGCACTACGTTCTGATGGGCCGCTGGTCGACGGTGATTGGCATGCTGATCTCGATCGGCACGGCGTACCTGGTGATGAACGCGGCGTCCATCATGGATTACGTGCAGGCGCTGTTCAGCTTCTTTATTGCGCCGCTGTTCGGCACGGTCATCCTGGGGATGTTGTGGAAGCGAGCCACAAACTGGGGTGGGTTCCTGGGATTGCTTGCGGGTACGGCATCGTCGATCGGAATGTGGGTTTACACCAACTTCGGCACGGCGGCGCACAAGGCGGACGCGCTGGCCCACATCGCGCTTTCGCGCGATGCGCAGCCGATGGCGAACGACATGTTCCGGGCGCTGTGGAGCTGGATCATCTGCGTGCTGGTCACGGTCATTGTCAGCCTGATGACCAGGCCGAGGCCTGAGTCTGAGCTCAACGGGCTTGTGTACGGCGCGACGGTAATTCCGGACGATGGCGCCACCACGATCTGGCAAAAGCCGATATTCTGGGCTTGTATCGTCGCTGCGGTGTTCGTCGTACTGAACATTATTTTCTGGTAGAAAGCGGCGAATTCGGGGTCGGTCCTGGAGTAATATTTCTGGACGACAAACAAGCTGCAGGGATTAGGGCAGAGGGGACGGAGGGCGCGATGGCAGAAGGTACAGGACGCGGAGAGTCTCTTTCGATCTGGTTCTTCGTTGGCATAATGACGCTGGCGTATGGCATTGTGCTGTTCCCGTACGGCGCCTGGGAGTGGTTCGGGAACCATGAACCGGCAACGGTGTTGAACAACCTGCACCCGACGTTCTGGTGGGGTCTGCTGCTGGTGTTGTTCGGCGGCTTTTACACCGCTCGATATCGTCCTCGGCCGGGCGACAAGGACGTCGCCTAAGGGCAGATACGACATCTTTCAGCGCGGCAAACCGCCGCATTAGTGAGGAGTTCAGAGCAGTATGGGCAGACAGATGACAATGGGAGTCGTGGTCGGCAACCGCGGCTTCTTCCCGAGCCATTTGGCGACAAGCGGGCGGTTGGAGATGGTGGCTGCACTCGAGGCCGCCGGCATGAAGCCGATCGTGCTCTCGCCGGAGGAGACGGCGCACGGCGCCGTTGAGACTTATGAAGACGCCAAGCGCTGCGCCGCGCTGTTCAAGCAGCACGCCACCGAGATTGACGGCATCATCATCACGCTGCCCAACTTCGGCGAGGAACGCGGCCTGGCGGACACGCTGCGTCTGGCGGATCTCCGGGTTCCCGTGCTGATCCAGGCGACGCCCGATAGCCCCGGCAAGATGGGCATCGCGTTCCGGCGCGACAGCTTCTGCGGCAAGATGTCGATCTGCAACAACCTGAAACAATACGGAATTCCGTACACACTGACGACGCTGCATACTGAGGCGCCGGACTCTGCGGAGTTCAAAGCGGACCTCTCCTGGTTTTCTGCGATATGCCGAATTGTGCGCGGCTTCAAGAACCTGCGCCTGGGTGCGATCGGCGCGCGGCCGGCCGCATTCAATACCGTGCGCTATTCGGAGAAACTGCTGGAGCGCTCCGGCATCACGGTCGACACGCTGGATCTGTCGGAGGTCTTCGGCGGCATTTCCCGCATGAAGGATAACGATGATGCGGTGCAACAGAAGCTGGCCGCGATCAAGGGATACATCCCGATCAACAACACGCCAGAAGAGGCGCTGCTGAAGATGTCGAAGCTGGGCGTTGTGATCGACAAGTGGATGAGTTCGCATGAACTGACCATTTCGTCGGTGCAGTGCTGGACGTCAATGGAGGAGTTCTTTGGCGTCGTTCCCTGCACCGTCATGTCGATGATGAGCGAGAAGCTCATCCCGTCAGCGTGCGAAGTGGACACGATGGGTACCCTCTCGATGTACGCTCTCGGGCTGGCCAGCGAGACACCCTCGGCTTTGCTGGACTGGAACAATAACTACGGCGACGATCCGAACAAGGCGGTGTGCTTTCACTGTTCCAACCTCCCGAAGCACTTCTTCCGCGAAGGCGTGAAGATGGATTACCAGCTCATCATCGCGGGAACGGTAGGCAAGGAGAACACGCACGGCACACTGGATGGCACGGTGAAGGCCGGCGACATGAGCTTCGCGCGGTTCTCGACGCTGGACCTCGAGGGCCGCATTGCGGGTTATTGCGGGCAAGGTCGTTTTACGGACGATCCGCTGACGACCTTCGGCGGTGCCGGCGTGTGCGAGATTCCTAACCTGCAGAACCTGCTGCATTACATCTGCGAGAAGGGCTTCGAGCACCACGTCGCGGCGAACTTTTCGCATACGGCGGACGCGGTGTATGAGGCCGCCAGCAAGTACCTCGGATGGCAGATGCATCGACATCAATAGATTGTCTCGATGGACAGCAGGGCCGCCAATCGGCGGCCCTTGTCTTTTGGATACTGCATTGAATTACTTCGGTTTCAGCTGCATTGCGCACCATGCGCTACCCTTGAAGAGGTATGGCGGCGGGAGCGACAGCAATACGACGGCGGTCGGTCGCGCGTAAAAAGCGTGCAGCGGAGGAATCGGAAAATTCCCAGGGGAGCCGCTATCTCAATCGGGACGAGACGTGGCTGGAGTTCAACCGCCGCGTCCTGGAAGAGGCGGATGATCCTGCGAATCCGCTGCTGGAGCGGGTGAAATTTCTGGCGATCACGGCCAGCAACCTGGACGAGTTTCTTGAAATCCGCGTCGCGGCGATCCTGCAACAGATAGAAGAGGATCTCGGCTCATTCCAGGCGCTGGACGAGACGGGGTTAACACTTCGCCAGCGTCTGAACCGCTTGGGCGAGCACCTGCACCAGTTCACGCGTGAGCAGGCAGCGGCTTGGAATGAGCGCCTCGCACCACAGCTGGAGGCCGCGCAGATTCGGGTTGTGCGCTGGCGGCAACTGTCGCGAGCAGACCGCGCCTTTGCAACGCGCTACTTCGAAGAGCAGGTCGATCCGCTGCTGACACCCGTGACCATCGATCCGTCGCATCCGTTTCCGCGCGTGCTGAACAAGGCTCTTTGCCTGGCACTGCTGCTGAAGCTGAAGCGTCGTGGCCGGTCAGCTATGCCGCCGGCGCTTGGTGTGATTACGATTCCGCGTTCGCTGCCGACGCTGATTCCGCTGCCAAACGGAAACGGCAGGCGTAATTTTCTTTCGCTCGACGAGCTCATCAAGGCGCACGCGAGCGGTATGTTTCGTGGGTATCGCGTGCTGGGGATTGCGGGCTTCCGCGTGACGCGCAACAGCAATCTGTATCTGGAAGAGGAAGAGAGCCGCTCGGTGCTGGAGAGTGTGGCGGAGGAATTGCACAACCGGCGCAAGGGCGACGTGGTCCGGATGGAAATCGACTCGGCCGCGTCAGATGAAATTGTTCAGAGATTGAGCGTGTATTTCGAGCTCGACAGCTGGCAGGTATTCGCGACGGATGCGCCGGTGAACCTTTCCCGTCTGATGGATCTGTACAACGCGCTGCATATGCCTGATCTCAAGTTCCCGGAGTTTCATGGACGGCGCGCGCGATTGAGCAAGAGCTCGAATGACATCTTTGACGAGCTGCGTAAGCGTGACCTGCTGTTTCATCATCCCTACGACAGCTACAGCGCGGTCGAAAATTTCATCGAGGCGGGCACGTCCGATCCGAATGTCGTATCGATCAAGCAGACGCTGTATCGCACCAACGCGAACTCGCCGATCTTTCGGGCACTGACGCGAGGCGGCGCAGACGATCGACGTAACTGTGGTGGTTGAGTTGATGGCGCGCTTCGACGAGGCCTCGAACATCCGCTGGGCACGCGAGCTCGAAGACGCGGGCGTGCAGGTGTATCACGGCGTCTTCGGCTACAAGACGCACTGCAAGCTTGCGCTGCTTGTACGGCGCGATGCTGATGGCGAGTTGCGCAGCTATGTGCATCTCGGAACGGGCAATTACAACCCGGTGACGGCACGGTTCTACACGGACATCAGCCTGTTGACTGCGCGGCCGGAGATTACGGATGCCGTGCAGCGGGTGTTCCGGTATCTGACGGCGGAGTGGGACGCGGGGCCGGAGGCATATCGTCCGCTGATGGTTGCGCCGGTGACGCTGGCGACGGATTTTCTGGGGCTGATCACGCGCGAGACGGAGCACGCACGGGCCAGCCGGCCGGCGCGGATCATCGCGAAGATCAATGCGCTGGTGGATCTGAAGACGATCGATGCCTTGTACGTTGCGTCGCAGGCGGGAGTCGAGATTGACCTGATTGTGCGCGGGATGTGCACGCTGCGGCCTGGAATTCCCGGTCTCAGCGAGCGTATTCGCGTGCGCTCGATCGTGGGGCGGTTCCTGGAGCACAGCCGGATTTTCTGGTTCCAGAATGGCGACTCGCCGGAGATCTTTTCGGGCAGCGCAGATTGGATGCAGCGAAACCTGTACGAGCGATGCGAGGTGGTCTTCCCTGTTCTGGACCCCGCGTTAGCGAATCGCCTGCGGAACGAAATTCTCGAGGCTTATCTGCGCGATGATACGAAAGCGCGGCTGATGCGGCCCGACGGCTCTTACGTCCGCGCACAACGCAAGGGCGCCGGGTTTGCCGCGCAGGATTGGCTTATGGCACACGCCCAGGAGACGGAGCCTGAGCCGACGCCGGCTGTGTAGTGTCGAAGTCCGGCTGGGCGGTCATCACGCTGTCGATCCAGGGTGCGTAGTAGGAGATGCGACTGTTGTAAGTCTCATCGTCGTAGACAAAGTAACGATAGTTGGCGAGCGGGCCGACAGCATACAGTCTCCACATCAGTCCCGCGAGGGTCCACATGCCGTGCACCTTGATAAGAACGGGGCCACCTTCATCGCCGTTGCCGGGCATGCCTTCAAGTGGAAGAGCCTCTCGCTTGGAATGAAACTGAAGTTTGATCCAGTGGCCGTCCGCGCTCTCGATCCGGCTATACGCGCGGCGTAGATCGCTGCGGTGGGGCGAGGTTGAGTACTCGCCGATGAGCCCGTTGCCGGCTGCTCCCTTGCCTATGATCTCTGCATCTTCGTTTCTCTCGTCTGCACCGCGATAGAGCAGAGCCGGCCGAACATCACTGATCGGATCCTTCAGCTCAATCATGGCGATGTCGTCGAGGTCACGCTCGAAGAGCAGCAGCGGTGTGGCGTCGCCCGAGTAGAGTTCCTTTGGCGTGGGCTTGTAGCCGGGATGAATCACGATGCGCGCCACCGGCCGGGCCGTGCCGTTGATGGTGACCTCGTGGATGTCTTTGCCGTCGACGGCGCTCGCCAGCGTGACAATCCACGCGGGAGCGATGAGAACGCCGTGTCCTTCGACCGGAAGATCCACCAGCGCCGGAAACGCTGAGGCCGGGACCTTGTATTTGTCGTCCGGCACATCATGCCGCATGATGATCGCCTGCGCGGTGCCACAGACGAACGCCAGACCAATCGCCAGCAGACGAGATGCGTTCACGGATAACTCCTTGGATTTCCCTTCAGCATACGCTCGCCGGGCTCCGGTCACTCTATCAATTTCTTCAACTTGTTCGGCGGCTATGATGAGAGAAGGAGGCTCCCGCCCGCGTGCCTAATCTGAAGTTTCATCTCACCTGTTTCACGCTTGCGTTCATCGTCACTGCAACGTTCCCGCTGCCGTCGGGCGCGCAGAAGCCCCAAGCTCAAGACCCGTTCGAGAAGAACCTTGAGACACGCACGGCTGTGAAGGTTCTGCCGAACGGCCTGACGCTGGTGCTTTGCGAACGCCACGAAGCGCCGGTCTTCAGCTTCTTTACCGAAGTGGATGCAGGCTCGGCGAATGATCCAAGCGGCGAGAGCGGCCTCGCGCACATGTTCGAGCACATCGCCTTCAAGGGGACGACGGAGATCGGCACAACCGACTACGCGGCGGAGAAGATCGCACTGGACAAGGTCGAGAAGGCCTACGCGGCGTACGACGCCGAGCAGCGTAAGCGCGTCGGTCAGGACCCGGACAGGCTCGCCACGCTGAAGAAGGCTTTCGACGACAGTATTGTGGCGGCAGAGAAGTACGTGATCCCGAATCAGTTTTCAGAGATCGCCGAGGAGAACGGAGCGACGGGCGTGAACGCGTCCACCGCCGAAGACACCACGCAGTATTTCTGGTCGATGCCTTCCAACCGGCTGGAACTGTGGGCATATCTCGAGTCGAGCCGCATCGGATGGCCGGTCGCGCGGGAGTTCTACAAGGAGCGTGACGTCGTGCAGGAAGAGCGGAGGATGCGAGTCGACTCATCGCCTCAGGGGCGCCTCGTTGAAGAGTTTTTAGCGGCCGCGTATATGGCGCACCCGTACGGGCGGCCGGGCGTTGGCTGGGAGAGCGAGATCTCGCAGGTATCAGCAACCGAGGCCGCAGCGTTTCATAAACAGTTTTACGTGCCGTCGAACATCGTGGTCGCGGTGGTTGGAGATTTCAACATCAAGACGGCGCTGCCGATGCTGGAACGCTACTTCAGCGCAATTCCCGGAGGACCCGCGCCGGAGGGCATGACCACCATTGAGCCAAAGCAGACCGCCGAGCGTGACGTGGTCATGCACGAGGCGACGCAGCCGATTTATCTCGAGGGCTATCACAAGCCTGACTACCGCTCGCCGGATGATGCGGTCTATGACGCGATCACGGATATCTTTTCCAATGGGCGCACCTCACGGCTTTATCGCTCGCTTGTGCGCGACCAGCGCATCGCTCTGGTTGCGGAAGGGTTCAGCGGGTTCCCCGGCGTGAAATACCCCGGACTGTTCGCGTTTTACGCGGTGCCGATGCAGGGGCACAATGCCGAGGAGATGGCGCCCGCGATTCATAAGGAGCTCGACAAGCTCAAGACGACGGACGTCTCAGACGCCGAACTCGAACGGTTCAAGTCACGCGCCCGCGCGGACCTGTTGCGATCATTGGGAGATAATGCCACGCTCGCCAACATGCTCGCGGACTACCAGACACGCTACGGCGACTGGCGCGAGATGTTTCGCGAGCTCGACAAGATTGACGCAGTAAGCAAGGCGGACATCCGGCGCGTCGCGCAGCAGGTTTTTGTTGATTCAAACCGCACCACGGCACGCATTGAGTTCGCTGCTCCGCACCCCCCGTCACCGCCTGTCGAGCCGGCAGCTCCTCCGGCAACAAACGCCCCTGCGACGACACCGCTTCCGCCGCCGACTACGACACCTGAGCAGCCTTCGCAGCCGAAACCTGCTCAGCCCAACACGCCGGCGAAACCAGCGACTCCACCAGCGACGAATCCACCGCCAAACCCGCCGAAGACGCCACAGGGTTCGGCCGGCAACGGGGGTGCGCAATGAATTTCCGCTTCTCTTGCGATTAAGCTTGCCAGCGCGGCGCTGTTGGTTTCTGCGCTTTACCCGGCCGCGTTGCCTGCTCAGACCGCCCAGCCAATGCAGAACCGCCCCGGCACAGAACCGTGGAAATCGATTCCGGTCCCGCCGCTGAATGCCTTCAAACCGGCAGAGCCCACGCGTGTGACTCTGCCGAATGGGGTGCAGCTGTTTCTCGTTGAGGACCACGAACTGCCGTTCATCACGGGCTTCGTGCGAATCCGGGGCGGCAGCCGCGATGAACCCACAGAGAAGGTCGGCATGGTCTCGCTGTATGGGCAGGCGTGGCGTACAAGCGGCACAGCAACCACGTCAGGTGATGTGCTCGATGATCAACTCGCCGCCAAAGCCGCGAGTGTCGAAACCGGAGGCGCACAGGCTTCGACCTACATGAGCTGGAACAGCCTGGCGAAGGACTTTGACTCCGTCTTCGCTACTGCGATGGACCTGCTCTTGCACCCGAAGTTTCAGCAGTCGAAACTTGACCTGGCGAAGCGCAGTGAGCTCACGAGCATCCTCCGGCGCAATGATGACGCCTCCGCAATTGCCAGCCGCGAAGCGGTTGAGATCGCGTACGGTTCGACCAATCCCTACGGCCGGATTCCGGAGATCGCGACCGTATCGGCCGTCACGCTGGATGATCTGAAGGCCTGGCATCAGCGCTCTCTGGTGGGGGCGAACCTGATTGTCGGCGTCATCGGAGACTTCAAAATCCCGGAGATGGAGGCGAAGCTCCGCGCAGCGTTCTCGCCGATTCCGCAGGGCACGCAATTCCCTGCTCCGAAGATTGATTTCAGCGAGCCGAAGCCAGGTATCTACTTCGCGAATAAAGGCGACGTCGATCAGTCGAACGTCTACATGGTTGGGCTCGGCACAGAGGAGCGCAATCCGGACTTCTATGCGTTGTCGGTGATGAACGAAGTCTTTTCGGGCGGCTTCGGCTCGCGAGTTGTGCAGGAGGTCCGCACAAAGCTGGGGCTTGCGTATGACGTCGGCGGCAGCTTCGGCGCTGCCTATGATCATCCGGGCCTGTTCGAGGTCGGTCTGGGAACGAAGAGCTCCTCGACGGATGCGGCCACCAAGGCGACACTCGACGAGGTGCGGAAGCTACGCACCGATCCGCCGACCGAATCCGAGCTACGCAAAGCGAAAGACGACCTGCTGAACAGCTTCATCTTCAACTACGATTCGCCGGAGAAGGTGCTCGGCGAGCAGATCACACTCGCCGTCTACGGGTACCCACCGGATTTCCTCGAACGTTACCGGGCAGGCGTTGAGCGCGTCACGGCCGCCGATGTGTCGCGCGTGGCGCAGAAGTACGTACAGCCGCAGAAGCTGGCGATTGTGGTGGTTGGCAACCAGTCGGAGATCAAGCCGCCACTTAACCAGATCGGTCCCGTGACGCCGCTGGACATCGCGATCCCGGGATCGCCGCCGCAGCCGTCGAACATGCAGTGAGGCTCGTTCCCTCAACTATCCGCGAGCAGCCGGCCGGGTTTCGGTTCGGAAGCCTGCCGCGCTGCGCTCTCGATGCCGCCAGTGCGACCACCCGAGGTACCACACGACCGCGAATGCGATCGCGATGACGGCGTTAGCGATGCCCGCTCCGTTGATCAGCCCATCGAAGTTCGGGGGCGCCCAGGGCTTCACCGTCGCCGCGACCACAAACGTCATCGCAGCGGTCGCCAGATCGGCGATGACCATCGCCCAGCTCACCGGGGTGAGCATGATCGAGCGCACGACGCTCTCCGGCGCTCGCGCAAACCACCAGCTCGCGCCAATGACGTTCGACACGATAAGAAACGTGAACCACAGCATGTAGACGTCGACTATTGTTCGCGCCCACGCGCCGCCATCCATCGCCACCGGCCATCCGGTACCCTGCATCGATCACCTCTCATACGGCAGAGTCGCAGCCGCTCTCGCTGCTGCGCAGATCCCCCAACCTGGACGGGCCCGAGCTACAGCACGTCACAATACCAGATTCCGCACCACAATCGCGGTAAACTAGGTGTTGGCGTCCCCGAAAATCTCCTGTCACGCCAGCGGAGGTCCGCTATGCCACACAAGAATGGCCACAACCTGAACGGCTCGTCGTCCTCGCTTCGCCTGAAAACCGGCCTCGCCGAGATGCTCAAAGGCGGCGTGATCATGGACGTCATGAACGTCGAGCAGGCTCGCATCGCCGAAGAGGCAGGCGCGATCTCGGTGATGGCGCTGGAACGGGTTCCGGCCATGATCCGCGCGGAAGGCGGCGTGGCCCGTATGGCGAACCCCAAGCTCATCAAGGAGATTATGGCTGCTGTCTCGCTCCCGGTGATGGCAAAGGCTCGCATTGGCCACTTTGTCGAGGCTCAGGTCCTGCAGGAGCTCGGCGTGGACTTCATCGACGAGTCAGAGGTCCTGACCCCGGCCGATGAGCAGCACCACATCGACAAGCATGCCTTCAAGACGCCGTTCGTGTGCGGCGCCAAGAACCTGGGCGAAGCACTGCGCCGGATCTCGGAAGGCGCCGCGATGATCCGGACGAAAGGCGAACCAGGGACGGGCGATGTGGTCCACGCCGTAACCCACATGCGTACCATCGTGCGCGAGATGAAGGCCCTGACTGTGCTCGACGAGTCGGAGCTTTACGCGGCTGCAAAGAACCTGCAGGCGTCGTATGAGCTGGTGCGGATGGTCGCGCAAGCAGGCAAGCTGCCGGTGCCGAACTTTTCGGCCGGCGGCATCGCCACGCCGGCCGACGCTGCCCTCATGATGCAGCTGGGCGCGGAGACGGTGTTCGTGGGCTCAGGAATCTTTATGAAGGATGGCGCCACACCGCTGGACCTGCAGCACAGCAGCGCGGAACGCGCAGAGGCCATCTCCCGGGCAAAGGCAATTGTGATTGCCGCAACGCACTTCAGCGATCCGAAGATCGTTGCCGAGGCCAGCGAGCAGATTACGGGCACGATGAAGGGTCTTGCCGCCGCCGGTATCGAAGAGCGCGACCGCATGCAGACTCGCGGCTGGTAGCCGGCTTCAGGTCTCGAGGCAAGCCGTTCTTGTGGGCGGCTCGCTTTGGTCCGTCACCGAACCAAGACGCTGCCCAGCAGCAGCACCGAGAAGAGCGCGACGAATGCTCCGGTCATCTTCGGGAACGAGCGCTTATACGCAACTTCTCCGAACGCGAACAGGACTGAGACAACAAGGGCCGCTACGGCAAACAACGTCAACATCAGTGGTTTTTCTCCGCGCGAAACGATACCCACTCCCACCGACAATTGGCAAGAGTGTCTTCGCGCGCAGCCCCCCGCTGCTACCCTGAATGTGTGAATGACAACACATCCGACACCGGCGTAAGGATCGGCGTTCTGGCCCTGCAGGGCGCCTTCGACGTCCACGCTAAGCGCATGGAGGAACTCGGCGTCTCCGCCCACCTAATACGTAAACCCGACGAACTCGCCGGCCTTGACGGACTAGTGCTTCCAGGCGGCGAATCGAGCACTTTCCTATGGCACCTGGAGCGCTCCGGCTTCTACGAAGCTCTCGATGCGTTCGTTCGGACCAAGCCGGTCTTCGGCACGTGCGCCGGTTGCATCCTGCTCGCGAAAGACGTGACAAACCCGCCGCAACGCAGCTTTGGCGTGGTCGATATCGCGGTTGAGCGGAACGCCTATGGCCGGCAGAATGACTCGGTGATCCTCAACGCGCCGACCACGCTGGCCGGTGGGCCAATGGAGATGGTCTTCATCCGCGCACCGCGGATCGTGCGTCTCGGCGCTGGCATTGACGTTCTCGCCCGCCGTGATGACGATCCCGTGCTCGTTCGCTCCGGCCGAACCCTCGCAGCGACGTTCCACCCCGAGCTCTCCGAAGACCGCCGCGTCCACCAGTTATTTCTGGAGATGGTGCGCGAGAACCGCACCGCCTGAGGCTGTCTCGCGGCAAACTACAATCAAGCCCATGCACTCTGCGCAGGCGATCCCGCCAGCCCTCCGCTTCTGGCATCTGCCTGTGGACGGCTCGTGGCATGGCCGGGCAATCGACTCACATCTGCTGCTCAATCTGTGGATTGCCCTGGCGCTGTTTGCGCTCGCGAACATCCTGCTACTGGTCGGGGTGCTCTCGCGCCGGCGGACGCAACGCCCCATCCAGAAGCTCACACTCGAGTACCTTCCGCTGCTCGCGTTCGCTGCAATCTTCTTGCTGCTGGGAAGCCGTGCGAGCTCGCTCTGGGCAACGCAGCGTTACACCGGCGCAGCACCGGATGCGCTGCAGGTCGAGGTCACGGGGCTGCAGTTTGCCTGGTACTTTCGCTACCCCGGCGCAGATGCGACCTTCGGACGCACGCGCAATGCACTGGTCTCTGCCGCTGAGGCGAATCCCGTCGGCCTCGATCCCGCGGACCCGCATGGTGCCGACGACATCGTGCGATCTCAGCTCGTACTTCCCGCTGGCCGCGAGGTCGACCTCGCTCTGCGGGCGGTCGACGTCATCCATGGCTTCGCGATTCCGGAGATGCGCCTGAAACAGAACGCCGTTCCCGGTCAGACGCAGCACATTCACTTCACACCGGAGCTCCCCGGCGACTACGCCATCCTATGCACGCAGGTCTGCGGGCTTGGCCACTACCGAATGCAGGCGATGCTCCGAGTACTGCCTGCGCCAGAGTTCGATCGCTGGCTGCACGAGCAGGAGCGCGGACAAGCGGAGGCAAAAAAATGACCGCGCCCTCGCAAAAACTGCGCACCTCGCCCGCCCGGGCTCATCGGATCGTTCGCGCGATCTTCTCCACTCAGCACCGCACTATCGGGTTGGGGTATCTCGCGATTTCGGGTGTCGCCGTCATGTTCGGCACCATCCTTTCATGGCTCATGCGCATTCATCTCTCCTGGCCTGACTGGAAGGTTCCGCTGCACGGCCCAATTCTGCCGGAGGACTACCTCGCGCTCGTCACGATGCACGGTACGCTGATGCTCTTCTTCGTCCTGACGGTCGCGCCGCAGTCGGGCTTCGGCAACCTCATTCTTCCTGCCCAGATTGGCGCACGCCGCATGGCCTTTCCGCGCCTGAATGCCCTTGGGATGTGGACGACCGCAGCGGGACTCCTCGTTCTGCTCTGCGCGTTTTTAGTCCCGGGAGGTTCTCCGATCGCGGGCTGGACCTCCTATCCTCCGTTCTCGGCGAGTGCCCTCGCAGGGCCCGGCGAGGGTGCGGGCCAGGATCTATGGCTCGCCAGCATCGCACTCTTCGCAATCGGCGGCACCATCGGCGCTGTCGTGATGCTCACGACAGTCGTGAAGCTCCGCTGCGCTGGCATGACCTGGCTCCGTGTCCCACTAACGGTATGGGGATGGTTCACCGCGGCCTTACTCGCCGTGCCAGCTTTTTCCGTCC
Organism: uncultured Acidobacteriaceae bacterium; assembly: GCA_963762465.1. GTDB lineage: Bacteria > Acidobacteriota > Terriglobia > Terriglobales > Acidobacteriaceae > Granulicella. The sequence continues at coordinate 208,294 of CAVXKS010000008.1, forward strand.
TACTCGCGGCCATTGTCCTTTTGCTTTGCGACCGCCACCTCGGCAGCGCGTTCTTTATCCCTCACGGGGACGTCATTAACTCCACACTGATCTCCCATCCCGGCGCCGGATCACCGCTGCTGTGGCTTCATCTCTTCTGGTTCTTCGGCCACCCTGAGGTTTACATCGCGATCCTTCCCGGCATGGGCCTTACGTCCATGGTTATCGCCAACTTCTCGCGGCGGCCTGTCTTCGCCTACCGGCTGATGATCGCGACCACTCTCGCGATCGGCCTGCTCGGGCTCCTCGTGTGGGGACATCACATGTTCGTGGCCGGGTTGAATCCGTTCGCGGGTACAGCATTCGCCGCTGCCTCGCTTGCAATCGCCGTTCCCGCAACCGCAAAGGTCCTTAGCTGGATTGCGACCTCCTGGCGCGCACGCCCTTGGCTCTCCACTCCAATGCTCTTTGCGCTGGGCTTCGTCTCGCTGTTTATCGCCGGCGGTCTCAGCGGAATCATCGTCGCGCAGCCGATTGTGGACGAGTATCTGCACAATACCTTCTTCATCGTCGGCCACTTCCACCTCATCATGGCCATGGCCGGCGTCTTCGGCCTTTTCTGCGCGACGTATTACTGGTTCCCTCTTTTAGCGCACGGACGCATGCTGTCGGAACGGCTTGGGAAATGGCATTTCTGGCTGACCCTCGTGTTCGCATACACGACCTTCCTGCCGATGTACTTCTCCGGGCTGGCCGGGCAGCCCCGCCATTACGCACAGCTCACCGGACTGAACCCCCCAGCGCAGGCACTCCTCGGGGCACACCCACTCCTTCAGCTCCACATCACCGGAGGAGCCTTGGCGCTCGGCTTCACCCAACTCCTCTTCCTGTTCAATCTGGCTCGGTCTCTCCATGGTCCCTCCAGCACGCCGGCCAACCCGTGGTCTGCGACGACGATGGAATGGGCTCCCCACGCCATGCTCGAGCCTTCCCCGGATCTCCCGGTTCCGGTCGCCTATCACCGGCCGTGTCACTACGCCGAGGACGCGACCTTTACGCCGCAATGGGAGTCTGCACAGCCATCCACTGATGAACAGGAGTAAGCTGTTGTTGCGGGTTGATTCCGGCATCAAACCAGTCCTATGCCGACGATTCTCACACCTCCCGGAATCTATCAGCCTCGACGTCCCGGGCGCCCCGGTGACCTTGGTGAAGGCGACAGCGGCTCCGGCCGTCGTCCGCCGACTGATAAACGAACCGGCGGAAACGGCGACGGCGATAATTGGAGTGATCGCCCTCAAGGCCGCCGCGGCCCGCGCGAACGCCTCTCCCGCGCACGCATAGGTCTCTTCTTCGCCCTCGGCGGCGACCTCATGTTTTTCATCGCGCTCGTCAGCGTATTCTTCGTCGCCAAAACGAGCGGCCACTTCGACGCCTACAGCCGGTTCATCAACGATTGGCTGCCGACTGCGATCCCTTCGATCCTGTGGCTGAATACCGCTGTCCTTCTCGTCAGCTCCGTCGCGGCGGAGATCGCCCGCCGCAGCATGTTCCGGGAAACCGATCTCATGGATGAGTGGTTTGGATTCGGCCGCCCGACCTCGCGCCGCGCCGCGATCTGGTTGTCCGCGACGCTCGGTCTCGGTGTTCTGTTTCTCGTGGGCCAGTACGTCGCCTGGTCGCAGCTCGCCGCGCAGCACGTCCTCTTCAACTCCAACGCGAGCAGCCATTTCTTCTACCTGATCACCGTCGCGCACGCCGCTCACCTTTTCCTGGGCATCGCGGCCCTGGTCACGGCTCTCACCTTCCTGGTGCGCTCGCGGCAACTCGCTACCCGCCAAGTCGTCGTTGACGCGACCGTCTGGTACTGGCACGCGATGGGTCTGCTCTGGATCTTCCTGTTCGTGCTGCTGGAGTACGGTCAGTGAGCCTCAGTCGCCTTCGACTGCTCCTGAGCATCGCCGTCATCCTGTTCGTCTGTACTGTTCCACAAGCGTTCGCCCAAGGCTGCGCGCAGTGTCTCGACACAACCCGGGCTACGCCACCCACTGTGCAAGCGGCCTATCGCCATGCCATTTTGCTGATGGTGGGCGCAGCCTCAACCTTCTTTATCGCCGGTCTAATCCTTCTGCGTCGCGAACCCTGACACGTCTTCTTGCGTCTGAGTAGAATGACGGCACAGAGGATCTCGTGAGCTTTCAGACCAGGCGCTCGTGCTTCAGCTCCCTTTCGGACGTTCCGAAGGCATGGGTGTGCGCGGGGCGAGCTCTTCTGCTGCTCAACGTGATTGTGCTCATCCTCTCCTCGTTCACGGAGCACTTCTGGACGTGGGACCGTTTTCTTCGGGGTGGGCAGGATTTTGAGCTCAGTCTCTTAGCTCTCATCGCATTCTTCTGCCTCATTCTCGTTCTCGCGCAGCACTTCCGGCGCAGGATGTCCGAGCTCCTCGGCCGGCGGACTGGTATTTCCTCGATCTCTGACGACGGCGGCGTCTCGCCCTGTGTGGCAGCATTATCACTCGCGTTCTCGTGCGAACATCCGCCCGGTCGGGCATTCGTCACGCGTGTCCGCCCTCTCGTCCTGCGGATCTGATCTCCCCTCGTTCTGCTCGCATGCTGGAGCGCCCCCCTATTTGCGCGTCTCGCTGCGATATGTGATGTACGCCCTCACATCCGGGCATTCAGCAGAGGATGGCGGTTCTATCCAGACAGGGAGATCGACATGGCAGGAACCTATACAGATGAACACTTGTTGCGCCGGGAGCTGGTGCGCTTCAGCAAGCGGGTTGGCCGGCTCGGGTTTGCGCCCGGCACGGCCGGGAATCTCTCCGTACGGCTGGACGCCGACCGCCTGCTCGTCACACCGACGGGAGTGAGTAAGCGGCTGCTTCAGGCCGATGACCCCGTCATCGTCGACCTTCGCGGTCGTCTCATTGCAGGCTCGCGGCACGCGACCAGCGAGCTCAGCATGCATCTGGCGATCTATCAGCTCCGCCCCGACGTCCACGCGGTCATTCACTCTCATCCGCCCACCGCGACCGCGTTCGCCTGCTCCGGCCGTGGTCTTGATGACCGGCTGTGCCAGGAGGCGATCATGACACTCGGCACCGTTCCGCTGGCCCGCTATGCCACGACCGGCACCGATGAGGTCGCCTCCAGCCTCGCTCCGTTCATTCCATCGCACGACGCGATCCTGATGGAGAACCATGGCGCCGTCACCTGCGGCGCTACCCTCCTTGAGGCATTTCTCTATACGGAAACGGTCGAACACCTTGCCCAGGTCGCGTTGATCTGCCATCAGCTCGGCTCCGCCCGCCCGCTTAACGCCGCGCAGGTGGAGCAGCTCCATCGCGCACGGTTGAGGTACGCGAGCAACACCGGCGTCCTGAATACGGGAGAGCTTTGCCCGCGCTAGTCTCCGGGCATCGCAGGTGTACGTCCTCACAAAAAATATGCCTTCGTCCTCGGGACAGTCCGGAACGAAGGCATGCGACTTGCGCTTCAGCTTCCCTAAAAGATCGGTGATACCGGCGTATTCACGTCGATTTTCGTCCCTGTCACAGTTCCTATTCAACGAGTCCAGCCAGGAGATCGAGCTTCCCTGGGGTGTGTCTGTCTCTGCATAGTCGGTGATCGTGAAGGTCCCCTTAAAGGTCTTCCCGTCCGGCGAAACCGTCACCTGTTCCACAATCGAGGTCGGCCCTGTGCGTATGTTCGTCGGGCCGGACTGCGGGTCCGGCGCCGGTCCCTGCGTGTAGGAGATCGCAAAGTGGTTCAGCCGGAATGTTCGCGGCCCCACCTGCTCCCATACACCCATGCAGAAGTTGGTGTTCGCCGCCGGCCGACCGGAGTTCAGCATCTCCGTCCCGTCGCTATGCCACTGTTGATAGCCTGCGTCGACCTCTGCCCCCGGCGGCGGCGGGTTCGGAATTCCCGATGTGGATGTCGCAACCAGGTGCACATGCCACATCCCTACGATCGGCGCGAACAGATCCATAACCTCCTGCTGGGCCGCCGTTCGCACCAGCCGCGCTCCGCTGTTAGGAAGCGTCCACGCCGCTGGCTTCGCCACAGCTTTCCATCCAGCTGCACTCAAGCACTGTGCTCCCGCTGATCCCGCTAGCACCGCCATCACCAGGGCGCCTGCCACTGCCGTCAAACTCGCACTCATTTTCTTCATCGCCATCTCTCCTTCAGCCGCGTTTCGGCTGCCATACGAGAGAACCGCGTCTCATCCCGTTCAGGCAAGGAAGACCAGGTGAAGTCAAGGTGAAGTTTGGGTGAACTGCTAAGTCCCGCCGCCTGCAGATCGATTACTCAGCTCTCGAAGGGCAGCGGTATACTTCGCGCCAAGGAATCAGCCAATGTCCGCCGGCATTCTCGAGTTTGGCGAGTTCGAACTGGACTGCGAGCGCTTCGAACTGCGCCGCGAGGGCGTTCCCCTGCGCCTCGAGCGCAAACCCATGGAGCTCCTCATCCTGCTCGCCTCCTCTGATGGCCGCCTCGTCACCCGAGACGAGATCGCCCGCTGTCTTTGGCCGTCGGAGGTTTTCGTCGATACCGAGCACGGCATCAACACGGCCATCCGCAAGATTCGCCATGCACTCCGCGAGGACCCAGACCAACCCCGCTTCCTCCAGACCGTTACCGGCAAGGGCTACCGCTTCACGGGCGTCATCCACAGGCCATCGACCGCTCTCGCCGCGGAGCCGGCGCCGGACACCCCTTTTCCCCCCACGCTTTCAGGTGCGCCACTCCAGACCGCACTCGCATCGGCCCGGGTCGCCGACTCGCCTCATACGCACGAGGCTCCCATCCTCACCGGCGAGACTCACGACGGATCTTCTGGCTAACCGCTTCGGCCGTCGGTGTCTCCGTCCTCGTAATCGGCATCGCCACCTTCGGGGCCAGGAGGGTCCGCGGCCACACTGCCAAGCCGTCCATTACCTCTATCGCCGTCCTTCCACTCGACAACCTTTCCGGGGATCCAGCGCAGAATTATCTCGCGGACGGAATGACAGACGAGCTCACCACGATGCTCGCCAAGAACTCCACGCTCCGCGTCATCTCCCGCACTTCGGTCATGCAATTCAAAGGCGCTCAACAGCCGCTGCCTGAGATCGCCCGCAAGCTGAACGTTGACGGCATCCTTGAAGGCTCCCTGGCCCGCTCCGGCGAGAAGCTGCACATGACCGTCCAACTCATCCAGGCTCCCACCGACACTCACCTGTGGGCCGAGAGCTACGACCGCAACGCGTCCGACGCTGTTTCACTTCCACATGACGCCGCCCTCGCCATCGCTCGCGAAACCCACTCTTCCGTTGCCTCCGCCACGCCCGCAAAGTACATCAACCCCGCCGCTCACGACGCGTATCTCCAAGGCAACTTCCACTGGTTCTCCGGTGATCAGGCAGGCGCCGCCCAGTACTATCTGAAAGCAACTCAGATCGAGCCCGATTACGCTCCCGCCTGGTCAGGACTCGCCGACTCCTACGGCGCGGGCGCGGTAGATTGGGTGCTCGATCCGCGTCAGGCGCTCCCCCTCGCGGTGTCCGCCGCACAGAAAGCGCTGGATCTTGACCCCTCACTCGCACAGGCCCATTTGTCCATCGGCGCAGACAAATACTGGCTCACAGACTGGAACATCCCTGCCGCCCTGAGGGAGTTTGACGAGGCGATTCAACTCGATCCCAGGCGCAGCGAGGCGTGGCACATGCGCGGCAAGCTGTTGATAGAGGAGGGCCGATATCAGGAAGGAGTCGAGCAGGAAAGCAAGGCCATGGAAATCGATCCCTTCCAGCGGCCCTGGGCCCTCGCCTACGCGTACGCGATGAGCCGCAATTTCGACGCTGCTATCGCCGACGCCGAGCAGCGGCTGGCGACCCACCCTGACCCGGTCACCTGGCTCGTCGTCAGCTACGCCTACGACGCAAAACGTATGGACAAACAGGCCGAGCACGCCACCGAGCAGTATTTGACACTAACCAACCACACCTCGACCGCGGACTCTCTCCGTCGCGCCTTCACCCGCGGCGGCCGTGACGCCGTCATTCGCTGGAAGATCAACAACCTGAAAGCCCAATCGCGAAAGCACTACGTTTGTCCTTATCTCCTCGCCTCCTACTACGCTCATCTTGGAGACAAACAACACGCTCTCGCCTACCTCGATGAGTCGCTTCGGCAGCACGGTCCTCAGCTCCTCGACCTCCAGAACGACTCGGCGTTTGACTCACTCCACTCTGACCCGCACTATCGCGCGATCGTCCAGAGAACCGGCCTCCCGCCCACCTGGTAAGAGGGGCAAAGATGTCGCAAAGGCGTGCTTTTATTTCGCCTCTTCTTCGCCTATACTCTCCGCATGGGCCGCTCGCCACATGGCCGAACAGTTGACCTGCAGCGACTCGGCGGTGCCCTTGTAACAGGTGCCTCCGTCATCCTGGCAATCCGAACAGCCCGTAGGGTGGCACAGTTTGAGTCGCGCGACTCGAATCGTGATTGGGATGAGGAGATACATTTCGCGGTCGATTTGTCTGCAGCCCTGCTGAGCTACGCCATCGCGCAGCACGCTGAGTTGTTCCGCCACACTGCCGTGACGTTCACCGACGGCGTCGTCGAAGAAGACATCATGAAGTGATTGTTGCAATCACACGCCTCATCAAGTTTCGGTTCCCCAAATCGCAATCTACTAAAGCAAACAAATGCCGTTTTGTTGTGGGTTCAAATGAAGTTCACTCGCAGGCCGATGCCGATATCGGCTGAGGGGGGCTTCGTTTCCGGCAACGTCACGTGCAGGCCATCAGCCGCTTGAGTAAACCGCAGCGATTCGTCATGACCCAGCAGCCGAACATCTCTCACTTTGGCCGGATCCTGTGGGCTCGATGTACCGAGCGCGCGGATGACAACCTCGCCGTCCGGCCAGCCCTGCACAAAGCAGTACAGCATCTTCCCATTCGTACTGAAGCGGATATCACCAGCCGTCAAAGTCAGGCTCTTTGTTTTCGTTCGGATCGAACTCCTTGCCGGTCGACGGCACGGCCACCCTCGATGCGGGTCCCTTCACCATTGATCGACCACGGTCGCGAACCATAATGCCCTCGCCGTTCACGTTCATCCACGCCGTGATGCCCTCCAGGACGGTCATCTCCCGCGGATCAAGCTCACCCGAAGCCGGCAAAGGGAAATTCAGCACGAGGTTACCGTTCTTGCTCACAATATCGACTAGTAAATCGATCACTTTTTTGGGCGTCTTGTAGACCTGGTCAACCTTGTAGTGCCAGCCCGCCGATGCAGGTGTCGGTCTGCCAGGGCGTCGTCGAAATTTCATCGAGTACGCCGCGCTCGCGATCGAACACACACGTGCCCGTTGCGCAGTCACTTGCCGTCTTGCTCAGGTAGACTCCCTCGGCGCGACCGAGATAATCCGTCGACGAGACGTTATACAGTTCGGCGACCGTACCTGGACCGTAATCGCCGAAGGCAATTCCTCCATCCGTGTACAGCAGGTCCGGCCTGTGTTGATCGACAAGATCCTTCACCCGCCGGAAGTCTCCAGCTTCCAGTTCGCAGGCGCGACTCGGCCCATCGGCTTGCCCAACAATGCTGTGCGCGAAATCAGCAGGCATTTCTCTATAATCGTGGTACAGCGCAGCATACGCCGGATTTTGCCCATCGTATGGAACGCCTGCGTACGCTCCCTTTGTATCCGCCAGGTGAGACGGCGCGAACCAGTCGAAGCTGTTGGAAAGGTGCTCGCTGACACCGAAGCGAAGGCCTTGGCTGCGCGCCGCGGCGGCCCAGATGCCTACGATGTCCTTCTTCGGCCCCGTGGCAACAGAGTTCCAATGGGGCTGATACTTCGATTCCCACAGATCATAGTTGTCGTGGTGGACGCCCATGCTCATGAAGTACTTGGCGCCCGCCTTTCGATAAAGCGAGATCAATTGATCGGGATCCCAGCGATCAGCAGTGAACAGCGGAGATCAAGTCCTTGTAGCCGACCTTCGACTGCGGACCGAAGCGCTTGCGGTGATATTCGTACTGTGGCGAACCTTCAACGTACATGTTGCGCGCATACCAGTCGCCGTCCCCCACGGCCGACTGGGGTCCCAGTGTGCCCATATGCCGAACTTTGCGTCCGCAAACCAGTCTGGGATTCTCCAGGATTGCAGCGAAGAGCGCGTGGGTGCGTATGGGCCGGGCGGCACCTGGATGGCGTTCGTGTAGTTTGCGCGAACAGGTTGCGGCGCGCGCCCCAGGCAGATAGCGAGCCACCGATCAGTTGCAATGCCCTGCGTCGCGTGTAAGCCATATCTATCCCTGGCTCGCCGTGTCACGCCCACCCGCAGCGTGGATGGCTCCGGATTCATTTCGTCCATCACGGGATTCTGATAGTTTTGAGCCGATGCGGCAGATGTTCCCAGAAGCAACCGCTACGCTCCGGAGCATCGCACAGATCCGCACCGAAACCTGTTCCTCTTGCAAGCGCTACAGTAAACAATAAACAGAGCCGGCGCGAGTAACGCCAAAAAACACCGAAAAAATCAGGAGTACGGAATGAAGAACACGTGGCTGTGTCTAGCCTTTTGCATTGCGGCTTCAAACGTCGCGTGCGCGGGCCAGGACGCCGGACACGCCCAGGTCCCTCCTACGAGCGACGCAAAAATCGCGCACCACATCGTTGACCCCGCAGTTGAACCTGCGCTCTCGCACGCCGATAAACTCGCTCTCGCGCGTTCCCACATCCGCCACGTCTTTGTTCTCTTTCAGGAAAACCGCAGCTTTGACTTCTATTTCGGCACGTTTCCAAACGCCGATGGACTCTACTCGCAGCCGGCAAAACAAACAGCCGGGTTCGTCCAGCCGATCGTGAACGTCGATGGCACGCTCGGGACGATCTCGCCCTTCCGCATACCAGCGTTCGTGAAAACCTCCACAGGCGCCACGGTCCCGCTTTATCCCGCGGACATCTCCTCGGTCAACCACGCGCACACGGCGATCGCGCGCAAGCTGTCGCTCGATGCTCACCTTGTGCCTCACAACGATCAGTACGCGCTCACCGAAGAGGGGGTCACGATCGTCAAAGGCAAGCCAAACCACGCACCAACGCTCGAGCGCAAACAGTTCGGGGAGCTCGTGATGGCGCACGTCGACTGCGACACCATCCCGTTTCTCTGGGAGTATGCAGACCGATTCACGCTCTTTGATCACTTCTTCGACACAGTAATCGGCCCTTCTGGCCCCAACGCCGTCGCAATGATCGCCGGCCAGACCGGCGAAACGCAGTGGATGCTGCACCCAGAGCTGGCGAATCCAAAGGATGGGACAGCGTTGCCGATGGTCGTCAACGCCCTTCCCTACTGGGGATCTCTGCTCGACCCCGACAAGCTCGAGCCACAGCCCGTCCCTGCGGCGCACCCGTTGCCCAACCTCACCTTTGCCTCGCTTCCGCTTTCCTTCATGGGTACTGAAATCGGAGCCACAACCGCGCGCGATCGCAATCCGCAAAAGGACTTGGGCGACGTACAGGCCGACATCGAAAAGATCGCCGGTCACGGGACCGCTACAGTTCCGTGGCGCTGGTATCAGCAAGGCTATGATCATGAGCCGAACGACCCCTCCGGCGCCGCCAACCACAAAGGCTACGTGGTGCACCACAACGGCCCGGCGTACTTCGGCTATGTGTCCAATAACCCCGAGGTAAAGTCGCATTTGCGTGGCCTGGAAGATTTCTTCACGGACGTAAAGAAGCGACGCTTGCCGGCAGAGGGTGTCTTCTACGTGCGCGGCGGTTATGGCAATCTGCACAATCTGCCTCCATCCGATCCCAACCCGCGCCTCGCCACAGTCTACGCCGGCGACGATGATCATCCGGGCTACTCCGACTCGCAGATCAGCGAATCACTGATCGCCGAAGAGATCGACGCAATCGCCAGAAGCCCTTACTGGAAAGACTCCGTGATTCTGATCGCCTACGACGAATCAGACGGTGAATACGATCACGAGCTGCCTAAAGTGCGCTCGCATGATGCGCGCGGTCTTCCGCTCGATCAAGGCCCACGGATCCCGTCCATCCTCATCTCCCCCTACGCCGTCGCGCACGGCATCTCGCACGAAACGGAAGAGCACAGCTCGATCATCAAATTCGTTGACGAGATTTTTGGCCTCATCCCACTCGCCGACCTTCCCGATGAGGAGCGCGGACGCGCGATCGGCAGGGCCAAATTCGGACAAGACCAACTCGGCCCCGCCGACGACAAGGTCCCCGGCGTCGGCGACATGCTCTCCGGCCTCGACGACCTCCGGCTCGAAGGCAAACGACCGCCGCTGCCGCCGTCCTACGCCATCATTCCGCGGTCCGAAATCAACCACTATCCGCATCACCACGGCGAGGGCTGCAAAGCGCTCGGCATCACACCAACCGATTGGGGCCGTCCCAATCCCGTTCCACCGGATTTCAACCCGCGTCCCGATTCGCAGCCCGGTATTCCATCGTCCGGGACGTGGCGCCCGTGAAGCACCTGCTCTGCGGCCTCGTTCTGCTGGCCGGCGCCACCGCCCAGGCGTCGTCCGCGCCTTCGACGCTTGCGCGCGTACGCGCCTCCGACATCGTCCACTGCGGTGTCATCGAAGACGACGCGGAATATTCCAACGAGGACGACCACGCCTCACGCGCCGATTTCGATGACAGTCTTTGCAAGGGCATGGCGGTGGCGGCGCTCGGCCCGAACGCCAAAGTCGATATTCTCCGCTTCCCGGACGAAGACTCCGCCATCGCAGCACTCAACAACGGCAGCGTCGACCTCATCGCCACGCTCAGCGCAGATCCCGCGCGCGCATCTCGCGCAAAGCTTCGCCTTTCCGTTCCCATCTTCTACGACGGCACCGCCTTGCTGACGCCGCGTTCCCTGCACATCAGCAGCGTGCGCGCTCTCTCTGGAAGAAAAATCTGCTTCCTCGCCGAAACAGGGACCGAGTTGGCCCTGCAACAATGGTTCGCCTCACACCATCTTGACCTGCTTCCCTTCCCGTTTCAGGAAGAAGGTGAAATGGAAGCCGCGTATGTGACCGGCAACTGCGCCGCAATCGCATCCGACCGGACGCGCCTCTCGCTACTTCGAGCGTCGCTGGGCAGCTTCGCCTCACAGCATGTTCTTCTGCCGACGCTGCTCTCGCTTCATCCGCTCGCAATGGCCACGCGTGACGGCGATCCAGTCTGGTCAAGCCTGACCAACGCACTCATCTCCGTTCTGCTCGATGCGGAAGATCTCGGCATCGGTTCGCGCGATCTCGCTTCATCAGACGCCGGATCTAAGCGTGCCGTCCAAAATCTCCTGCAATCCACGCGCGCGTCCACGTCATCGCTAGGCCTCGACGCAAAATGGCCCACCGATGTACTGCAGTCCATCGGCAACTATGCGCAGATTTACGACAGCACCTTCGGACCACGCTCGCCGCGCGCGCTGGACCGCTCCGTCAACCACCTCCGCGACCACGGCGGCCTGCTCGCTCCCACACCATCGCCATGAGCGTCCGATCCGAGCGAGATCGCATGCGCTCCGGTCGTCCAGCCGCGGTGTTCGCGTTTCTCCACTCACAGCAAAAGCATGGGCCGTTCCCCATGCCGCAACCGCAGGACCGTCGTCCGGGCGCAATTGTGGATGAAACGAAGGAATCCACCTCGATCTGACCGGCGACTTCGCCGCTGGACCAGTCGTCCTCCGGGCCGAGGCAATAGCCATGAACTAATGAAGAAGATCGCAGCCTTGCGCTCGCTGCATGCAAATAAGTCTGGTCCCGGGAGGGCGAATGTCACGATTAGTTTTATCTAAAAACTAGTTGACAATCGGAACCCCATCGCCTAACGTTTCGGTTGCGGTAGAGATCAGATAAAGCCGCCCACTGTGGCCAATTAAATGATGGCTTCCGTGGGTGGCTTTTCGTATATACGACCAGAAGTTGTTCGTGTCGGGCCAAGTTGCGAGGATTGCACTTGTATGCTGACGCGAAGAAAGTTCGTACATCGAGCAATTGCCGCAGCTGCCGTGACGCGATGGAGCGCCCGCAGCTACGCCTCCATTCCAGGCGCCAACGAACGCGTTCAGTTCGCCATCATCGGCGTGAACGGACGCGGTTATGCGCACCTCTGGGCGCTGAAAGCCAACCGCGCGGACGCTCGTTTGACTCACATCTGTGACGTTGATTCGGTGATCATGGAGCGTTTCGCAGCGAAGGCTGGCGACACCTTCAGCGATCCGTTCGCAAAAGACAAAGACTTTCGTCGCGTTCTTGATTCAAAGGACGTTGACGCTATCACGATTGCCACGCCAGATCATTGGCACACGCCAATGGCGATTCTTGGACTGCAAGCGGGCAAGCACGTGTACGTAGAGAAGCCCTGCTCTTATGATCCGAACGAAGGCAATTTGCTGGTAGAAGCCGCCCGCAAGAGTGACAAGGTGTGCCAGATGGGCTCGCAGCAGCGGTCTTCTCCGCACACTATCGAGATCGTCGGCAAAATACATTCTGGCGCGATAGGGCGCCCCTACTGGGCAGAGACCTGGTACACGAATAGCCGCAAACCGATCGGAGTAGGCAAAGTGGTTCCCGTGCCCGCAACTCTTGACTGGGATCTCTGGCAGGGACCTGCTCCGCGCACGGAGTATCGCAGCAATGTTCATCCCTACAACTGGCATTGGTTCCGTCGCTGGGGTACCGGCGAGACGCTGAACAACGGCACGCATGAGGTTGACGTCGCGCTGTGGGCGCTGGGCGTGAAGTGGCCGGACCGCGTCTCCGCGAGGGGCGGCCGTTACACAGCTACGGATGACTGGCAGTTCTACGACACGCTCGATGTGGCGATCAACTACCCTGACAAGCTGCTCACCTGGAAGGGCGACTGCTGCAGCGGCAAGACCACATACAACCGCGATCGGGGTGTCGCAATCCACGGCACGGAAGGCGTGGCGATTGTCGACCGCGCCGGCTATGAAGTGCTCGACCTAAAGAACAAGCAGACGGAGGAGTATAAAGACCCGGGCTACGGATCGGCATCCACCTCGGACCTTGTCGGCTCCGACAGCATGACCGATCGACATTTCGCCAACTTTATCGATGGCATTCGTACTGGCGCTCAGCTGCGCCAACCCGTGGCGCAAGGTAACGTCGCTGTCACACTCATGCAGCTATCCAACATTTCTTATTTCACGGGTCGCGTGTTGCAAATCCATGCAGCCGACGGCTCTATCCAGAACGATGCGGAAGCGGAGCGGATGACCCGCAGAACCTATGAAAAAGGCTGGGAGCCAAAGGCCTAAGACCGCCAACGCTTCAAACGGGTCAAAACAGAACGATCCAACGCTGATTGTTTTCTAAGGAGACCAGAAAATGTTCACCAGTTTCGTCCGAAGGACACTCGCTGTTCTGTCATTGCTTGTGTTCCTGCTCGGCGCTTCCCCACGCTTGCACGGGCAGGCCGTCACAGGGACGATCGTCGGGACAGTGACCGATGCCTCAGGCGCTGTTGTACCCAACGCCACGGTTGTGATCAGCCTCACAGGCCAAAACGTATCGCACAACACCACAACCAATGAGAGCGGAAACTTCACGGAACCCGACCTGCCACCTGGAAACTACAGCGTTACGATCAGCGCGACGGGATTCAAACGGGAGGTGTACGACAGCATTACGGTTCTAACCAACACCACCCAACGCGTCGATGCGTCGCTGGCAAACGGCGCCACTTCGGAAGAGATCACGGTAACAACCGCACCTCCGCAATTGCAGACGGACCGTGCCGATATCTCCTCCACGATTGAGTCGAAGCAGATTGCCCAACTGCCGCTGAGCAGCGGCAATAGCTTCCAGTCGCTGCTTAATACGGTCCCCGGAATGGCGCCAATCGTCTTCAACAACTCGCAGTTCTACAACGCGAACAACGACCTTTCTACGAACGCCAATGGGCAGTCGTCGTATGTGAATCTTTACCAGATTGAAGGCATTGACGATGACCAGCGCACCGGCATCCACATCATCCTGGTGCCGCCCGCCAACGCCATCCAGAACGTCGATATCACGACCAACAACTTCGAAGCCGAGTTCGGCCGCGCCGTCGGCACAGTAGTGAATGTCACGTTGAAGTCGGGCACGAACAACTGGCATGGCAACATCTTCCACAATATGGAAAACAACGGCGTGAATGCGCGCTCGTACTTTCAAACCAGCCCCAATGGACGTCTCGTATACAACTACTCGGGCGGCAGTCTCGGCGGTCCAATTCTCAAGAACAAGCTGTTCATCTTCGGCGACCTTCTGCGCGTCTCTGACCACGAAGAAGCAAACTCCATCACGACGGTCCCCTACTACAACGTGAGCAATAATGTGCTCAGTATGGCTGGCTACAAAGGCCAGGTGTATGACCCGAACACCGGTGATACCGCCGATTGCCAAGGCGGATCGAATCCAACCAACTGCGGTGTTGGGCGTGTCCCCTTTGCCGGCAACCTGATTCCGCTATCCAACGCCGGCATCAGTCCCGTTGCGCTCAAGGTGTTCCAGGCCATTGATGCCCTGGCGCGCAATCCGAAGACCAATCTAAATTCGGCCGCGTATCTCAACGGAGCCGCCGGTAACAATTTCTCCGCAAACCTGCCGTTCCACAAGGATATGTGGAACTACGACATCAAGGTGGACTACAACATCACGAGCAAGGACCACCTCAGCGGCCGTTTCAGTCATCAGCACATCAACACCTTCCAGGCGCCGCTGTTCGGGGCCTTCCTTGGTGGCCCGGCCGGCGGTGGTTTCGAAGCGACCGGTATCGCAAACGCATACAGCACAGGCGTGAACTACGATCACATCTTCTCGCCGACTCTGTTCACAGAGGGTCGTGTCGGAGTCGCTCATCTGCGCAACTTCGCTACACAGACCGACTACGGCGCCAATGACGCACGCACACTGGGGATCCCCGGCAACGGTCCGAACGGAACGAACAACAACCCGACGACCAGCGGTCAGGTTGCCTTCAATATCTTCAACTTCGCAGGCAACGGTGAGGGCACAGGGAACCCGCTGATCGGCTACTCTCCCTCTCTGCCGTGGCTTCGTGCAGAATCCAACATCGACTTCGCCAACAACTGGACCAAGATCCTCGGCAACCACCAGTTAAAGTTCGGAGCGGACGTTCGCCGCATTCGTGACGACCTGTTACAGGGCAACAACAACGCCGCAGCCGGAACGTTTTATTTCCAGGAAAATCAGACCTCGGCCCCGGGCGCCACGCCGTTCAGCGGCCAAGCTACCGGCCAGGCCAACGATTTCGCCAGCGTCCTGTTCGGCGTGCCCTACCAGGTCGGCCAGGATACCAACAGTACCTTCCCTGCTTATCGACAGACGTGGCTCTTCTTCTTCGTTGCGGACAAGTGGCAGGCGACACAGAAACTCACCGTCGACCTCGGCTTGCGCTGGGAGCTCTACCCCCCCGCAACGCCACGGAAACCGGGCGGCTTCGTGAATTACAACCCGAGCAACAATCAACTCGTCCTCGCCGGTGAGGATGGAAATCCGTCAAACCTCGGCATGCAGAGTAATTACAAGAACTTTGCGCCACGCCTGGGCGTCGCATATCGCGTGAATGAAAAGCTTGTGCTCCGCGCTGGGTTCGGTGTCAGCTACGTACCATTTATCGACAACACGTACGCATATAACTACCCCATCAAGTCGAGCACGTTCTACAACAACAATGCGACCTTTGGCCAGGCCCTGAACCCCGCAGGCGGCGTCGTCAACTATGTGACCGGCATTCCAGCGACTCCGACTGCACCGTTTTCATCGAACGGAACGCTCACCGAGACTGCCGCCAATGGAACGATTGGTTTGGCGAACCTGTACATCCCTCTAAATTTTAGGAATCCATACGTGAGTTCGTGGAACACTGTAGTGCAACAAGCGCTGCCACATGACTCTTCGCTGCAACTGGCGTATGTCGCCAATCACGGCACGCGCATCAGCATAGAGCAGAACATTAACATCCCGAGCATCTACGGCCAGGGCAATTCCTATGATCCGCTTGCAATTGCGTTCGGCAAGACGGCGGCAGTGACGCAATACATGGTTGGCACATCGACGAACTACCAATCGTTGCAGGTTCAGTTCAACCGCCGTTTCAATAGCGGCTTCGGGTACACCGTCGCCTACACTTGGGGCAAAGCGTCCGGTTATGTCACCGGCGCGCAGACCGGCGCCCTCTTCTACGGCTTGGCGGCTCCGAACCCCCACATGAACTACTCGGTCCTGGACTTCGACCGCACCAACAACCTGGCGTCCACGATCACTTATGAGCTGCCGGCAGGGCGAGGGCATAAGTATCTGAGTTCCGGCGTTGGTGCTTACACGCTCGGCGGGTGGCGAGTTTCAGCGATTCTGCAGGGCGTATCGGGCCTTCCTTTCTCCATCACCACTTCCAGCGCCACGCCTGGAGTCACGCAGACCGCGAATGAGATCGGACCGTATAAAGTGAGTCATAGCCACGCCGGCAGCATCGGAATTGGGTCGCCAACCTGGTTCGACCCGACCGCGTTCTCCGCCCCAGGCGGAGCCTCGGGCTCGGCGACCTGTAAGCCGTACTCGAGCTCGAACCCGAATGCTTGCCCGTTAGGTAACACTGGCCGCAACCAGTTCCGTGGACCAGGCTACTTCGCTGACAACCTCTCGCTCTTCAAGATTTTTCCGATCCGCGAGGCGTGGAACGTCGAAGCGCGCTTCGATGCCTTCAATATGACCAACACCCCGGAGTTCGCCAACCCGACCTCCACGTTGACGTCAGGAAACGTTGGAAAAATTACATCCACACTCGGTAGCGGCGTCGGAAATGTGAACGGAGTTGGCGGCGGTCGTGTATTGCAGGCGTCCGTGAAGCTGAGCTTCTAACCGCGCCGTTAGTAAGTCCCTCCCCGCACCCGGAAAGGATGCGGGGAGTTTTTTGTGCACTTCAACTCAGCTGCGTCGACTAGCGCGGCGACACGAGGCGCGATTCCGAATTTGCCTTTCCGAGTAGTTCGATCGACTGGGACATGTCCCTCCTTGTTTGAAACAACCAACTAGGTACCGCTGGAGACCACTGTCGTCCAAACCTGCATTTGATTGGTGCCCGAGGGGCGACTTGAACCCCCGTGCTTATGCTGCTCGGCTCAGTTTATTGCAAGTCGGTGCAATACGGCCGAAATCCGATTCAAAATCCGCAGCTGCGAAAGCGGCGTGTGCGCCTATATTTAGCTTGCGCGAATCAGCTGCGCACTATTGCATGCGACCGCAAAGGCCTCCGGAACAAAATGCCACTTAAACTGCCACCAAGATATTCTCCGGATCGAACCAGAAACGCGTCCGGCGCGATGGATCCGGCCCGCCAGATTCAGCTCAGAGGTCGCATCACATTCTAACCGGGGGAACGTCTTCCGCCGCACAACCCGCCGGTGGGCAGCCGGACAGCGTGAGGAGGTCGGGAAAAACCGAAGTGGTCCTCCGGAAACGTGCTCACAAAAACGGCGCCGGACGAAATCGCGGGCCAGACGCTCGCGAGGAACTTGTTGCCACTTCTGTGGGTACACGTATGCGACGGTTCTTTCTGAATGACTTTGGGTAATGGTCGCTATCTCGTACTAGAGCCGCCGCGAGTTGCCGGCGTCAAGCCTTCGCGCCTACACAAACCCGAGACTATTTGTAGCGAAGCTTCCGATGTTCGGAAAGATCGCCGTCAGTTGCGCCGCACTCACCCCAAACCATTGGGCGAGCGTCGCCGCATACTGCACCGATCCCGTGCTCGGAACCCAGCGCCCATTCGACCCCGAGTCGTCCGGCCCGGACAACGCCAGCGTTGGGAACGTTCCATACATCTGCCCGCCTTTAACCGCGCCTCCCATCACAAAGTGATGCGCTCCCCACGCATGGTCCGTCCCCGTATTCGAGTTCGGCTGGAACGTCCTGCTGAAATCCGACATAGTAAACGTGGTCACGTTTGGCGCAACGCCCAGTTCCTGCGTCGCCTGGTAGAACGCCGCCAGCGCTGGGCTGATCTGCGCCAACAACGCATTCTGCAGCGTCAACTGGTTGGAATGCGTATCGAAGTTCCCGACACCTGCGAAGAATATCTGCCGGTTCACACCCAGCGCCGCACGCACCTGGATGATCTGCGCGATCTGCTGCAGTTGCGCCGCGAGCCCGTTGTTCGCCGGAAACACCGTCTGCAGCTTGCCGGCCGACTGTGTCGCCGCCGTCAGGACCTGCGCATACTTGTACGCATTCTGCGTAATCGAATCGTCAGCTTGCACCAGCGTCAGACCCGTGTCGAACGTGAGCAGCGCCTGTGCGGTGGCCGCCTGCGCATTGCATACGGTCGTTCCCTCCGAACAGCTTGCTCCGCCCACATTCCCAGGGCTCACCGAAACCGGTGTGCTTGACTGACCGTTGCAGAACAGCGTGTCGCCGGCCACTGATGTAATCATCGGAATCTGCGCATTGACGTTGTAGGTAGTCGTCAGCGCATCCGCAATCCGTCCGGCCCATCCTGTTGACGTCGAAGCGCTCTGCCCCGCGTTCTGCCACTCCAGTTGCTGGTCCGGATGCGAAAAAAGATTCGACGGCAGCGACTGATTCGCAAGAAACTGGGCTCGCGTCGTCGGCTCAACAAGCGTTCCCACATTGGCCACAATCGCAATATTGTTGGAATTGAAAAGTGTCTGGATATCGGGAAGATTCGGATTCAGCGAAAAGTTCGGCAGCGGTCCAAGCTGCAGCAACTGATTCTGCGCAATAGCCAGCGGCCCCCGGACGGTCGAGTAGTTCCCATATCCCGCCGTGTCGAACGGCACTACCGTGTTGTTCGCGTCATTTCCGCCATACAGAAACACGCACACCAGGGCTTTGTAGTCCGTCGCGCCTTGCGCCAGCGCATTCAGCGCGCCGAACGGCCGCAGACCCAAAGCATTGCCGGCCGCCGCCAGCGATGCGCATCGAATGAAGCTTCTGCGTGTTGCGGCCATGTTCTTCTCCCCTCAGTGCTCAATCTTGTACTGCGTCGACGTAATCACTAGATACGTCGCGACTCGCACCCGCTGTGCCGGGTCCGTCAGGTTCGTAATCTGGTTCACGATTGCCGTGCGCATACTGCTCGACATCTGTGCGTGCAGAAACATCTGTCCCAGCGTGTCCACCAGGTTCCCCGGGTTCGACGCGAGCTTGCCGAGCGGGCTGGTGGCCGAAAGATCCACATTGAAGCCGCTGATCTTGTTATAGACAATCGTATTGGCCAGAGACAGCCGCAGGATCGCGCTTGCCGTGTTTTCAATCCCGAACTCGGGCGCATCGGTTGCCGAGCCGGGAATCACATAATCCGGCGCGAAGAAGTTGAACACGCTCCCCGATGCATACGGCTTCTCGCTCAGAGTCGATGTGTAGTTCCCCAGCGTGTTATACGACGCATTCGCCACCACGTTATTGCCCGCCGTTGCGTCGTTGTTCGTGAACCCCAGGCCCCGCATCGCGTCGGTCAGCCACAGCACCGGCTCGCGCAAATGTCCTCCCTCGGCGTTGGGGTCCGTATCTCCGGCCCGCGCGTCCGGGTCCAGCAGGATCGCCGTGATCACCGCCTTCATGTCTCCGCGTACGTTGCTCCCGTTGTTGGCAAACACCGCTGACACGCGCGACACATAGGCCGGGCTCGGATTGCTGGACACCAGATGCTGAATCAACTGGCGGCATACAAACGGTCCGACATTCGGGTGATTGAAGATGTTCTGCAGCGCGCCCGCTAGGTCCTGTCCCGCGGTCTGGCCTGCCGGCAGGGTCGTCCCGTTCAGCAGTATCTTGGCGGCCGTATCATGCTCGCTCTCTACCGGTGCCATAGGCATCGAGTAGTTTGCCGTCCCATTCGGAAATTTCGTCGGACTCCCTCCACTCGATGTCGCATACGTCCATCCCGTGTATGCGCGCGCAAACGCCTGCACCTGGGCTTGCGTATACGTCGGAATCATGTTGTTGCTGGAGTCGATCTGCGGCGTGCCATCCGGGTTCAGCTCATACAAACCGATCGTAAACAACTGCATCAGCTCACGCGGATAGTTCTCATTCGCAATCTGCGTTACGCCATTCACCACTCCCGGCTTGGCGCTGTTCAGCATGTTCAGATACGCGCCCATGGCCGGCGACAGCGTCACATCGTTCATGATCGTCGAGAAGTTCGTAAACGCATCGGTGGCCAGCGTGTTCTGGAACGAAACTACCGCCTGCGCGTTCACCGAATTCGTCGACACCACGAACATCTCCGCCAATGCAAACGCCACACGCTGCCGCAACTGGTCCGGCGCCGTAAGTGTTGCCTGCCACCACTCCGATTGCAGACATGGCACCAGCGTATTCGCGCACGGTGTCGGAGGCGGCGAACTGATCGCCACCAGAGTCGTCGGCGTCAGATTGAACTGTTCGTTCAGATACCCCGCCAATCCCACGCTCTCGACGTGCTGAATGTCCGCCAGGGTCGGCCCGAACGTCGCCTGGTCCAGCAGCCGGGCGGCCGGGGTAAAGGTCGTTTGCGACACTACCTTCGCCTGCACCGCTGCCGAGGTCGCGCTCCCCGGATCGGGATTCGTTACCGTCACCGGCGTCGTTGTCGCCCCAAGCGATGTCGTGAAGTTCGCCGTCGCCGTAATCTGCGTCGCCGTAACGGCCGTGACCGTCGCTGTCACACCGGCGATCGAAACCTGCGCTCCAGGAACAAATCCTGTCCCCGCGATCGTGACGGCGTAGTTCGGTGAAAGCCCCGTCGCCGTGGCAGAACTCACAGAAGGCATCGGGTTCAGGATCGCTTCCGAGATCGAGCCCGAAGCGCTCGGAGACGCCTGGCTGACCGCGGTAATCGTGACCGAATTAGGATTCGGGAGGGCTGCGGGCGGCGTATAGAGTCCCGCGCCCGAGATCGTTCCCACTGCCGCCGATCCGCCCGTAACACCATTCACCTGCCAGCCGACAGCCGTGTTCGAGCTATTCGTGACCGTCGCCGTGAACTGGTTCGTCGCTCCAATGCGCACCTGTGCGCTTCCGCTCACCGCAACATCAACAGCTCCTCCGGCCGATTGACTGCCGCCTCCACATCCCGCAACCACCCATATAGGAGCGATCGAAACCGCAGCCGCTAGCGCACACTTCTGCCACCAGGACTGACCAGAATTGCTCAGCGCCCTTCGAATCCGCATAACGGGAACCGGCTTTCAGCTAAAGATGCTTTGCTGTGTCGATTAAACCGCACCCGCAAAGGAAGTTTCGGCCTACACCCAACTATTTCTTACGTTTCGCCAGCTCGTGCCACGATTATTCTGCGGCACCACCAGGCACCGAAGCCACCACCATCACGTAAAGACTCTTAAAACAGCGCACAGACTGAGACTCAGGTACCGAAGGGTCACCCTCAGTTCTCGCGCTCTCTTGAATTAGCAAAGCGAACTGGCCCGCACGTGAATAATGGGAGGATGATGGAGCACACTCGAGGCGATGCGGTCGAGCCTCCCGTCAGCAGAAGCGATAACCAGTGATCCCCTCAGAGCAGAGATTACTCATGTTGTCCACAAAGCATTCGTCGTGGTTGGATTGTGATTCTAAAACAGAGATAGATGAGAAGATTGGCTTGCTCCGCGGAGGCATCTCTTCCTATGCCTACATCGAAGGCGAGGGGCGAAGCAGGCAACACTGTTTTCTGCGGTGTTGGACGATTTCGTGCTGGCAGATCATTTGTGCCGCGTGAACGGCGCGTACGTCGAGAAGCTCGCCCGGTCGGAGCTCGGTTTCGAGTGCGCTGACACGGCTGAGACCAGACCGCGGTTCCGATCCTCGCGATTTGTTGAAGTTGTATCTATAGGGCTATATGAATCAGATCCGCTCGTCGCGACGGTCGGAAGCTGAGTGCCGCAGAAAAGCTAATAGTTGATGCGTCTTACATCCGTTGCCGCTCGCCGATGGCTGAAACGCTTTGCGACCTCATCTTCTCTTTACAGTCTCAACCTAGAAGATTTCTGTTCATTGGAGTTGTTCTGAGGTTCCAACCCAATCTCGGGGGAGCATGTGAGCGACTGACTCAAAAACCTCTTAGCGCTGAAATCCCGAACCGTCGCAAGACGGCGACCTTCACGCGTGAAGAGCTTGGCTGTGATTGACATTCAGCCAGTCCCCCGTCTCGTTGTTCTACCGCCCAAGCAACGACGTGAATACACCCGTAGAGTGAAGCGAATCGTCATCGAGCCGAACGCTTTGGCCAGACCGGTGAGCTGTGATCCGGTGTTTGTTTCGAAGGGCGCCGTAGCTGGATCTCAACCGGCGAAGGCCGCAGTCCATGCGAGTGTTGATCTTGAAGCTCTTTTTGGTGCGAGCTCGGGATCGGCTTAACGTGGCACTGGGAGCAGGACCAAAAGCGATGTGCCGAAGGTGATCAGCGAAATGAAGAACGTAATGACCATAAAGCCCATCATCCGGCGCATCTTAATCCCGGCGATGGCGAGGATGGGCAACGCGAAAAACGGTTGCAGCATGTTGGCGACGGACTCGCCCATGGCGACTGCCATCGTGGTACCAGGGAGTGAGGCGTGCAGATTGACGGCGGCAGGGACGGCGAACGGCCCCTGTACGGCCCAATGTCCACCGCCGGACGGGACGAAGAGGGTGATGACGAGGGACGTCAGGTAGGTGAAGAACGGCAGAGTATGCGCGGTGGAATATTTGATAAATAGTTTGGAAAGGACACCGGCGAGACCTGTCGTGGTGATGATACCCATGAGTCCGCCGTAGAGGGGATATTGCAGGATGAGCGAACCGCAGATGCGAGCCGCGTTCTTAACGGCGTGGATGTAAGCAATCGGCCGCCAGTGCAGCAGAAGACCCAGGAGAACCAAGGTGATGATGACAACATTGAGGTCAATGAGGCCGTGGGACCTGCGCAGCTCCATCACAAGTGCAAACACGCCGAAGAGGGCCAACAGAACGTTGAGGATCCAGGCCTGGTCGAGTCTGGCACCAATGGTGTCGGCAACTTCGGGGGGAAGTTTCGCTTCATCTTCTTTGTTCAGGCGATCAGGATCGGTAATGAGGGAAGCGTCTTCGGAAGGTCCGATGTAGCGGAAGACTATCGGCAGGACCACGAGCAGGATCGCGATGGGGATCAGATTGAATCGGGTAAAGATAGTCTGCGAAAGTGGCAACCCGTGTCCGGTGACTTTCTCGACGACGTTGAGCGCGGACCCGTGGGTGTTTTGCGAGAGTGCGATGGAGCCGGAAAGGCCCTCGGTGGAAATGACGAAGCCGCTATAGGCGGCGGCGACGATCCAGCCGAAGTCGATGCGTACACGCTTGGCGACTTCCCGCGCGAGCAGAGCCGCAGTGACGAGTCCCAGCCCCCAGTTGAGCCAGGAAGCGACCAGGCCCACGAAAACGGTGAGGGACACCACGCCGGCGCGAGTCTTGGGGATAGATGCGACCCGTTCGAGCCCTCGGTGGATGACCGGAGAGGTGGCCAACGCGTAGCCGGCGACGAGCATGATCACCATTTGGAATGCGAACGTGAAAATGGTGAACACGCCGGCATACCAGGCCGCGGCGATGGCAACAGGAGTGCCGTTGGGTGCGAATTTCCACGCCAGCAATGCGCCGATGAAGGTGAGCAGCACCGCAAAAACGAAGGGGTCCGGCATGAGGTTCTCGAAGAGATACACGAAGAACGAGGTCATGCGGGAGAGAAGCGGCTGCTTCTTCGATAACGATTTGGTGGCGGTATAGGTCATTGAACAACTCCCAGGTCAGCGAAGCGCCTGTGTGTGGACGTTCTGAAACAGCCTGTGGCAAGGCATGCACGATGCTAGATCGCGCTGTCTGAAATCGTCTGAACTCAAGATGAAGTCCTACTCAGAAACCGGTCAAGATTGAAATCAAATCTGTATCGAGTGCTCGGAGATCGTCACATTCCGCGCTGCGATGAACGGAGCATAAAACCTCATTCATAAACGGTTTTTTTCGCTGAAATGCGTTGACACCGAGAAATCACGGCTTCTAAATTGGGCTCTCTTTCAAATTCGTTTTTTGGTGGTTTTCATGGATTGCGTGCGTCGAGTTCTTACCGGGTCCTGCATACTCCTGGTCGTGGGCGGCGCGGGCTCACGGGCGCAAAGCTACAAGGCCCTTGGGCAATATAGACTCCCAGGCACAGGGGCCACCGGACTTGCGGTGGATACGCCGGGCCGCCGCATTCTTGTGGCGACGACTGAAGGCGTGGTTGTGCTGAATGCCGACACGGGCGCAGATCTGGGCCGGATCGCAGGGCTGAGCAGCGCGCACGATGTGCTGCTCGTGCCGGAGATGAACGGCGAAGAAGCGGCGCCTTCAACGAAGGGCGTTGCGACGGATGCGTCCGGTGGCGTGTATTCGTTCTCACTTACCGACATGAAGGTGACAGGCAAGGCGCACCTCGTCACCAGTGGTGCTGCTTCCCTGTGTTACGACGAGGAAGCGAAGACTGTGGACGCGGTCAGCAGCGGCGGTTCTCTGCTGTCAATGGACGCGGAAACGAGCAAGGTAGTGCATGGTGGCAGGATTACGACGGGGGCGGGGCAGATTGCGTGCGGCACATTGCATCACGTGTATGTAGCCGACCCGATGGCAAACGTCGTGCATGTGCTGAATGACGAGACGCTGAAGAATGACGGCGATTTCCCAATGATGACAGGCCATGGCCCTTCGGGCCTGGCGCTGGATCCGAAAGGGCGGCGGCTGTTTGTGGGCTGCGAGGACGGCACGATCGAAATCATCGATACGGATGCGGGTTTCACGTTCACCGAGTTGAAAGGCGGGACCGGTCCAGCGCACGCGTTGTTTGCGTGGCTGCCGCAGGGCAACACGGGGTGGAAGGCCGCGGCATTTATTGCCCAGCAGGATGGAACGCTTTCAGGCGTGCGGATGAACGCCTACATCAACTACTCAGCCGGAGGAACGTACAAGTTTGCGTCGGGCCTCGGGGCGATTGGCTATGACGCCAAGACGCACCATCTATTCATCGCTGGGACGAACGCCGGTGCGCCGGTACTATCCGTCGTTGGGTACTAATTGCGACAAGAGATTGCAAGGGGAAAGTTCGATGCTCAAGCATTCTGCTGTTTCCATTCTGATGGTGCTGACCGGTGTTTCCTGTGTGCACGCCCCGGCACAACAAATCCTTTCGCCCGCACAAGTGAAGGGCAAGAAGATTCTGTTTGTGGTCGGCGAGCCGGAGAAAGGCGAGAAGAACGACGACCTCATGGTCAAACATCACCTGGAAGAACAAGGGTATGTGGTGACGATGAACAAGGAGGACGACCCCGCCAGCAACGCGAACGGCCAGGATCTGGTCATGCTGTCTTCCACGGCGGATCCTCGGGAAATTGCTGACAAGTATGTCGACACGCCGGTGCCGGTGTTTACCTGGAACACGGTGGACTATCCGGACATGAAGATGACCGGGCCGGAAAGGCACATAGATTTCGAGACGATCGATCCGGTGCAGGATTATGCGCGCTCATTTTCCATGCTGTATGGATATTTTCCGAGCGCGACGAACGCCATTGTGAAGGAGATCGGCGGAAAGGTGCAGATATTTGGGACGTCGTACCTGCTGCCGCAGAACTTTGGCTGGGGCAAGCCGGCGGCCGGCGCGGAGATTGTGTCGAACTCGGAAGGCGATCCAACGCATGCGGGCGTATTCACGTATGAAAAAGGTGCGACGATGTACGACCGCTTTGTTGCGCCGGCACGACGCGTTGGATTCTACATTCAGGATTCGACGTTCCATTATCTGACGGCAGTGCACGGTCCGGCGGAGAGAGACCCCGACCTGGCGGCGTGGTGGGTGGGACTGCAGCTGTTCGACACGAGTGTGCGGTGGGCAGTGACGCCGCCGAAGACTCCGACTGCGTACGATCCGGCAGCGACGAAGGCTGCGCTAGCCGCGGCCGCGAAAGGGAAGAGGGTGCTTTTTGTGCGGCGGCTGGTGACGCCGGAAGGCGAAGAATCTGACGATCACATCGTGGAGCACTTCAAAGAGCTCGGCTTCATTGTGAAGGAGGTGGATCAAACACAGCCACAGACAGAGGCGAACGGCGAGGACCTAATCGTAATTTCAGCAACGAACTCGAAGTACAAGACGACGAACAAGTATCGGGACGCACAGATTCCGCTTTTATGCCTGGAAGGGCTGATGGCGGACACGCTCAAGATGGCTGGACGCCGCCGCTATGTTGACTACGGCGAGCATGGCGAAGCCAAGGAGAGCGAAGACCCAGCGGAGTCCTACCTGGAGATCGTGAACTCCACGCATCCGATGGCCGCCGGCCTCAAGAACGGGTATGTGAAATTCATTAAGGAGCCGGACGTGCTGAAGTGGGCAATGCCGGCGCCATCGGCGATCATCATCGCGACGCTGCCAAACTCGTTCCACGAGCGCGCGATCTTTGGATTTGAAAAGGGCGCTGCCATGGCGGATGAATTCATCGCGCCGGCGCGGCGGACGATGTTTCCAGTCGATAATCCTGCATTCGACGATTTGACTGAACAAGGACATGCCCTGTTCGACGCAGCTGTCCTGTGGACGATCAGTCCGCCCGGCAACTAACAGTTCAGCTTGGAGGTATGGGGATGAAGATCAAATTTTTTGGCGTGTTGTTGTTCGCAGTGTTTGCGGCTCCGGCTGTGGCACAGACGAACCCCATTTTTAAGGGCAAGAAGGTGTTACTTGTCGCCGCGACGACAAGCTCTACGGGGCCGGTGGACGCGAATATCAAAAAGCACTTCGAATCGCTGGGGATGCTGGTGACAATGGTGCCCGATGTGAACCCACCTGCGGCCGACGGCTACGACCTAGTGTTTCTTGCGAGCGATGTGAAGGCCAAGACCATCACGTATACCTACCGCACGACGACAGTTCCCGTCTTTACGTTGAAGCCGTGGATTCTTGATTTTCTGGGCATGACGGGATACCAGCCGCAGAAGGATTATGGCGAAGAAGAAAAGGAAGAACAGTCCTTTCTGTGGCTGGTAAACGCGCCGAACCCCATCCAAGCCGGTTTTCCAAACGGAATGTTTATGCCGGTCAAGCATGCGATCAAAATCTACAACTGGGGCAAACCGCTTCCCTCGGCGCAGGTCATCGCGTTTCTGCCGGGTGAGCCGGACAAGGGATTCATTTTTGCGTACGAGAAAGGCGTCTATACGGACCACGAGTTCGTCATGCCATCGCGGCGAATTTTCATGGGGCTGGCACCGGATCAGTTCGATCTGTTGATCGGAGACGGGATGAAGCTATTTGACTCGTGCACCGCGTGGGCGCTGAGCGGCAACTAGCCACGGAGGGAGCGGAAGGGTTCTTCTGATGAAAGCAATTGCGATTTTGGGCGCGGCGTGTGCCGCGCTTATGACACTGACTGGTTCTCTGGGGCGGGCGCAAGCGGATGCAAATGGGCCAACAGCGCTTATTATGAGCTACCGCGCAAAGCCGCAAGCGCGAGCGAAGTTCCGCGCGATTATGCAGACAGAGGGCGTGGCGCAGATGGAGAAATGGAAGAAAGCTGGTGTCTTCGCCAAGTACCAGGCGCTCTTCACGACATACGCAGGCGACAGCGTACCGGATATGTTCATGGTAGTGACGTTCGACCACTTCAATGATCTTGCGAAGTGGCAAAAGATTGAGGAAATCTACCCTGGCGGCCTTCCGGAGAGCGCGCAAGCTATCGCGGAGGCAGATACGTCGGGAACTGCGGACATCCTCAAGTCGAGATCGGTTGCTCCGACCACAAAGGACTCGCAGTTCTTCGTGCTGGAGTACGATGTCCTGGTGGATACGGCAAAGTATGTCAACTATGTTTCGGGATATGTGGTGCCGCAGTTTGAGGCGTGGGAAAAGACGGGGGCACTTTCCTCTTATGCTGCGTACGTAAACCAGAATCCTGCGGGAGCTCCTTGGTCAAGTTTCATCGTGCTCGAGTACAAGGACCTTCCCTCGCTGGCCTTACGCGAGATCATCAAAAACAAGGCGCGTACTGAACTCGGGGTTTCCAATCCTGTGTGGAAGAAGTGGAGCGACGACAAAACGGCCGTTCGCAAAGAGAAGGCCGCGATTCCCGTGCGCACGCTCAACGTGCCATAGATCGATCGTCCAAGGGCAAAGCGGACGGCCTGCATTCTATGCAGGCCTCTTTGCTTTGCAGCTGTGGTGGGCTAGCGGAGCCTTTCGAGTTCCGCCTCGACCTTGCTCGGCTCAAGGGGAATGTAGCCATTCTCCGCGGCCAGAGACTTCAGCAGGTCCTGACCTTCCTTGGAAAGGGCGAGTCGCATGTACTCGTACATCCAGGGCTCAAGCGGTTTACCGGCAGCCGCCGGAAAGTAGACCCGGATCGCGCCGGTAAGGGGATAGACGTCCCCCACCGTGGCGTGGGAGTAGTGTGCGTCGTCGTTCTCCGCCATAGCCAGGAGCTTCGTCTGCGCGCCCAGGTCGCTCTGGCGGTCCCATCCAGAATCCGGTGGCCAGAAGCCGACAATGCCGATGCCGAAGGGGTCCTGGGCAACGGCTGTCATCACGTCGGTGGAGGAGTCGACCCACTCGGTACGTGGGGTCCAGGGGTGCCCGCCCATTCGCTCACCATCGATGAAGAGGAAGGCCGAATCGCGCTTCGCAGGCAAGTAAACATGAATCTCCCGTTTGGCCCACTCGCCTTTGACGCCGAGCTGGCTCCAGTGTGTGATGTCGCCGCCGGGGGCGCCGCTGGTGAAGATGCGCGCGGCGAGTTCGAGGGTGAGCTTGGGCAGCGGATTCTTCTGGTTGATCCAAACGGCAGAAGGCACTTTGCCCGGAGGAAATATGTCAGGGTCGGGCGACTGGTCATAGCCGAGCAGGAAGCTCTGCGGCGGGTGGCCATGCAGCGCCGTGTACCCCGCCAGATCCTGACGGATGGCGTCACGGCCCATTGGCGCGAAGGCGGAGACTTCGCTGGTGAGCGCGGCAATGGCGGGCTCAGAGCCGAGGGCATTGAGATGGATACGGATGTTTGGGTGAGTACGCGTGAAGAGCGCGTTCAGGGCTTCGAAATACGGTCCGACAAGATCGTTGCCGAGCACGTACACGGAACCGTCCGGGAGCATATAGGGCGCGTGAGGATCGGGCGCAGGGACTGGATGAGAGACGTAGTGCGGCAGTTCGGAGGCGGGCGCCTGCGCGCTGGCACGAGGGCAAAGCACGCTCAGCAGAAGCGCTGCGCAGGAAAAGACAGGAACAACCGAGAGGCCAGCCGCCGAGATCCGTGACACGTGAGACTCCTGAATGCTCATTGCACGAGTTTGGCGCGCTCCTGAGCAAGCTCGGCGGCGTTGAGTGGGAGATAACCGGCGGTGGCGATGGCTTGTTGGCCTTTGTCAGAGAGCGCGGCACGTGCGTACGCAACCGCAAGCGGGTCGAGTGGCATTCTCTTGCCGACGCGCAGATAGAGATAGACGAAGCGGTCGAGAGGGTAGGCCCCCTGTTCGATAGCATCGCCCGTGGGCAGGATAGCTATTCCTGTATCGGACAGCCGGAGGGCCAGGACCTTTACGTTCTCGTGGGGTGTGTTGAGGGCAATGATGCCAATGGCTCCCGGGTCTTCGCTCACGCGCTGGACCACATCGGGATAATGAGGGAGGCCTTGGTAGGCGTGGTTCATGTCGAGCCCGGAAAAATGGTCCGTGCTGAGGAACTCGCCGGCTTGCGGGTCATCGGAGTCTGTGTAGTCGGAGGGCATTGGGCCAAAAGGGATCACACGCCGCTGGGCCAGCGCGCCAGCAACGCCGGCCTGACCCCAGAGGGAGATATCCCCGGACGGCGCTCCGACAGTAAAGAGGCGCGCGAGCTGGGCAATGCTGAGGCTGTCGAGGGGATTTGCATTGTTGACGATGACGCCGAGAGCGGGCGTGCCGGCGCCAGGGCGTAGCGTCGCATGCGCAATCCTGATTGGGACGGGATCGGCAGCGATTTTGAGGTTGTCGCCAAGCCCAATGCGTGTGTACTCGCAGCCCATGGCAGCAATGAGCGAGCGGTTAAATGTGAGCGCCGCCATGGCGGAGTAATTGTCGCCAACGGCGAGGGTAAAGCGTGTTCCGGTATGTGCTGCGGAGTAAAGCACGTTCAGGGAGCGGACGACTTCGGCCATCGAAGACGAAGCTATGATCTTGACGGATCCGTCGGACAGCAAATACGGAGCAACGTTGCGCGAAGTCGGGAGGGTGGACTGCGCGGCAGCAGGCGGGACGCACGACACCACGCCAAGCAAGCCAACGCATGCGACGCCGGCGCGAAGGACGCCGAATGTGCCCCTACTGGGCTCGGAGGCCGTGGCGTGTGCGGGCGAATGTGAAGGCAAGTGAGATCCCCTGGTTGGAACGGGGCGCGTAGTCGCCTACACGGCCGGTTGTTATGTCTTGCCGCATTTCGTTCAGAACAGGATCTTGAGAGCGAACTGAGCTTGACGACCGGAACCCACCACGGTGAGTTGACCGGCAGTTGCGCTGGGTGCTCCGGTAGCCCCAAAGATCTGAGTCTGTGCCGCAGCGGGGTTACCGAAGTTGGCGTGGTTGATCACATTGAAGAGCTGTGCCTGGAACTGTGCGTGGACGCGCTCCGTGATGGGCTGGTCCCTCATGAGGCCCGCGTCCCACTCGAACATGCCTGGCCCATTGATGGAATTGCGGCGCGATGTTCCGAGCCGGGGACCGTTGTAGTTGATGCCACCGACGGTATACGGAACGGTAGACGGGAAGGCAAAGCAAGATATGTCAATGTAGTTGACAACATTGTGCGGCTTGATGCAGCTGCGGATTGTGGCCACCCGATCAGGGAAAGCGAAGGGCTGAGAGCCGAGCAGGCCAAGCGGATCCCCGCCAATGATGGGCGTGAAAGGAATGCCGGAGCGAACATTGAAGATGTTGTTGATTGACCAGTGACGAAGCACCCCGGTGTACAGTCCTCCCCGCTTGATGTTCGGCAGCGGGGCTATACCGTTCGCGGTAAAGACGTGGCGCACGTCAAAATCGGAGTCGGCGCGGTCGAGTGTAAGGTCAAAGGCTGGCAGGCCGGAGAGAGCGTTCGAGAAGCTGGCGCCGGAAACCTGTGAGGAACTGTCGTCGATCGAGTGCGACCAGGTGTACGAGACTTTTCCGAAGAAACCATGCGGGTTGGAATAGCTCACCGATGACTGCAACGAGTGATAAACCGAGCTTCCTCCGTAGAAGGAGTCAGAAATGGTGCCGACGGCGGGATTCAGGATGAGCGAGGCTCGGGTCGCGGATGCGCCCGGACCCTTGGTAGTGTCGGGGTAGTAGTAGTTGCCATTGGCATCGCGGCCCTGGTAGGGAACGTTATTGATGTCGTTGGTGCTGAACAGTTGGTGAACACCGTGAGAGGTGATGTAACCGATTTGCAGGACGGCGTTGGTTGTGAGCTGCTGCTGCACGCCGACGTTCGACTGGATTACATAGCTACGCGGCGGCGTTTGCGGCGTGTAGATGTTGCGCAGCAAAGGTGTGGAAGCCGCAGCGCAGGATGCGGAGTTGTTGCCGGCACCGGGACCCTCGAAGGGATTGCAGGGGAATTGTCCAGCGCCAGCGTTGCCCGCGTACGTCTTGCGGCCTTCCTGATAGGAGGGGGCACTGGAGATGACCTGAAGCTGGAGTGTGTAGTTGAGTGGCAGGATGTCATACAGTCCGGTGGCAGCAGTCAGGATCGTGGAGCCATGATGGAATGGGGCCCAGGAAAAGCCGACTCGAGGTTCGAGGTTTTTCGTAGTGGGATTATTGCTGAAAAAGGTCCTTTCAGTCACCGACGCTGGCGACGTGGGTGTAGGCATAGCGCCGAGACGGTTCGCGGTTTCGTGGGTATCAGTCACCATTTCATAGCGAAGGCCGAGATTCAGCGTGATGTCCTTGCCGATCTTCCAGCTGTCCTGAACGTATGCGGCGTACAACGTCTGCCGAAGATCGTGGGGGACAACCGGAGTGCCAGGTAGACCGCCTTCAAAGAACGTGGGGACGTTGGTGAGGAATGTGGCAATGGAGCCGAAGTTCCACTCGCCGTTCGGCAATACTCCGCCCAAGGTATTGTTCTGCAGAATCTCGACAGCGCCACCAAACGTGACGGAGTGCTTGCCCAACACGTAGGTTGCATCATCGTAGAGTTGATATGAGTTGTAGTGGAAGGCATTCGTGCCGACGGCACCGGAGCCGCCCTGCACGGTAGTCAGCGAGGAAACCAGAATCTGTCCGACGGCTTTGCCCGGATAAAACCCGCGGACTGTGTTGACCGCCGGATTGAGAACGGCCTTCTGATTGGGGGCGATAGCGACTGAGCGGTTGTAGCCGAGACGGAAGGAGTTGGCCAGCCGCTGGCTGAAAATGTGGAGCTCTTCGAGCGAGGCTGTCGTTCGGCGAGATATGGCCTCGTCATACAGCGTGTCGGTCTGGTCGGCAGAGTCAAGCGAAGCCGTGTCGTACAACAGCGTGCCGTGAAGCGAGTCGTTCTGCGAAAAATTGTGGTCGAGGTGGAGAGTGGAAATGTCTTCGTTTGATTTGCCGGCGGATTGGAATTTGAACGTTGTCGTGTTGCTGTTGCCTGACTGCGGAACGAGACCCGCAGGAAAGGTCAGGTACGGCTGGAAGAGGGGAATGTATGGTAATACCGCAGCATTGATGGCAGTCGTTTGATAACCCTGTGCGCCGCTTGCGGCCGTGGCGGTACCCCCGGGCGTCGCCTTGCAGGAGGCGAGAGTGCCCGTGCCGGTGCAGGCGAGGAAGCCGGCTGCAGCCGTAGGCGACAGGACGACGGACTGCAACGTGGTCCCCTGCGCCAGACGGAGAGCTTCGTAGTTGAAGAAGAAGAAGGTCTTATTGCTGAGGATCGGCCCGGCGAAAGTTCCACCATATTGGTTGCGGCGAAAACTTGGTTCGCCGGCGAGCGGATCGAAGTATCCGCGTGCATCAAAATAGCTGTTGCGCAGAAAGTCGTACACGGAGCCATGAAACTGATTCGCGCCCTGCCGTGTGATTTCGTTGATAACGCCGCCTGACATTCGCCCGTACTGCGCTGGGGCGTCGGAGGTGATGACGCTGAACTCCTGCACAGCGTCGACACCGAGGGTAAGGCCGGTGACCGAGCCCGGGCCGCCGTTGGCGTAATCATTGATGTTGATCCCGTCGAGACGGTAGCTGTTCTGCTGGGGCCGATTGCCGCCGATGGTCAGCTGATTACCCAGGCCACGCGAGAGCTTGGTCGTGGCGGTAGCGGCCCCGGGGTACTGCGTTGTGATTTGCGAGACGCCGGCGTTCAGCACGGCGAGCGTGGTGAAATCACGGCCATTCGTAGGAAGGTCGCGGGTCTGGCGGCCGTCAATGACGCCCTGCACAGAGGTGTCGGCGGGATTGATTTGGTTGCTGGAGGCTTCGACCGTGACGCTGCTTTCGGTGGAGGAGAGGGTCAACGGGATATCGAGTTCACGCACCTCCCCTACGCTCAGGATGACGTCGGTGTCGATTTTGGTCGTGAAGCCGGTGCAGACGATGGTGACCTTGTAGCGTCCGGGAGTGAGATTGGGTGCGGCGAAGAATCCGCTCGGATTCGAGTGCACATCGCGAGAGACTCCCGTGGTTTGTGACGAGATGTGGATCTGCGCGGCCGGGATGACGGCCCCGGTGGGGTCCGTCACTGTCCCTTGCAGAGTCGCGTCGGCACTCTGGGCGCGAGCCACGGAAGCGAGTGAAACCGTGACGAGGAGCAGGATCTGTTTAGCGGTCCGGCGGATTTGAAGAAACATTGAACTCCCCGTCGTAAGCCCTTATGGGCCGGTTTGACATCTTCGCAGTGAGTTAAGGCAGGACAGGAGCATTTATAGATGTCCAAATGAAGGAAGCCTAAACCTCACATAAAAACCAGTTCATCCGCTCCACCCTGGCTTCGAGCCCGTTGATAAAGCAGGCGCAGGTTCGCACGCTAGTTCAGCTTATTTCGCTCCCGCGCAGCATCTTCGGGGCTGAGTGGAATGAAGCCGTCCGTGGGCGTGAGTTCGTGAATGATCTCCTGGCCCTGGCGGCTGAGCAGCAGTTCCATGTACTCCTTGAGCCAGGGCTCGAGGGGTTTGCCTGGTTCGCGGTTGATCAGGATGTGGATGCCCCCCGCGAGAGGGTACAAGTCCCCCTGGCCGCCGTGCGACACGCGCGCGTCGGCGTCTTCCTGCAGTGGCAAGAGGCGCACCTTGCTCATGAGTTCGCTGCTGCGATCCCAACCTTCGTCCGTGGGAAACCAGCCAACGAGCCCGATGCCGAATGGATCGTTGGCTACGGCATTGATAACGTCTTCGAGCAACGGAAGGTATTCGACCCGGTGGCTCCACTCAAGCCCGGCACCCAGCCGATCCCGGGTCGTGGCGATCACCGGAAGGCCATGCAGAATCGGCATGTAGATATGAATTTCTCGCTTAGCGTAGTCGGCGCCGTTGTTACCAACGGGCGCCTCGTGGAATCGGATTTCGCTCCAGCGGGTGATATCGCCGCCAGGCGATCCGAGGGTGAGAATGCTGGCCAACTGCTGCATAGAAATCGCGGGCACAGGGTTCTTTGCATTTACCCACACGCCGGGAGGAAACTTGCCGGTGGGAGGATAGTGATCGACATCGGGATTGTTGTCCCAACCCACGAGAACGTCGGTCAGGGGATATCCGAAGCGGGAGCTGAATGCTTGCTTTTCGAGCTCGGTGACGTCTCGGCCCGTCGGGCCAAAAGCACTCTTGCCGGAAGCCACGCCCGCAATGGCGACTCCGGAGCTGATGAGGTCCATCTTGAAGCGAAAGCCGGGGTGGTGCGATGCAAAAACGGCATTGATGCGCTCCAGCAGCGGGGCGACGAGATCATTGCCCGCGACGTAAATGTCACCGTTGGGCAGAAGGTACTCGGCATCTTTCGGCACCTGCACCGTATGGGCGACGTAAGTGGGCAGCGTGGGGCTCGCCTGCCGTTGCGAAGATGCCGTAAGAGACATAGAAAGGAGAGCGCAGCAGGGTGCCAGACGTCTAAGAACGCATACCGGAAGAAGAGTTTGCGAGCGGGTCATGCAGGCTCCATAGTCATTCGAACTTGCTCTGCTCTTCGGCCACTTCGGTGAGATTGAGTGGAAGGTATCCCTCGTGCTCCGCAGCAATCGCGGCCTGGCCCTCGGGACTGAGAGCGAGTTGCAAATAGGCGAGCGCCAGGGCGTCCATCGGCTTGTCCTTGGGCACACGCGCGTAAAGGTAGATATAACGGTCAAGCGGGTAGTGGCCGCTCCGGATCTCTGCGGCAATGGGTGCACGAACCTTTGCAGAGGGACCATCGGTGATGCCGAGGAGCTTGACGCCGGGAGTGATCTGGCTGAGTGCGATGATCCCGATGGCCGCTGGATTTGCGGCGACAAAGGATGCGACCCCACCATAGCTTTGAAACATGCGGTAGGTATCGGCCGGCGCAGCCCCGTTGAAATGTCGCAAGAAAACATCGTCGCCGAATGTCGGGTCGTCGGAGGTGTAGTGGTCGGTCCAGGGAAGCCCTGCAGGCGATATGGGTTGAAGCTGGAGCGGACCAGTGACATTGAGCTGCCTCCAATGGGAGTACACAGGAGAACGCAGAGGCTTTGAGAAAATTGAGGCGAGTTGGTCCATGGAGATTTTGTCCATGGGATTGGCTGGGTTGACGATGACAGCAAGAGGGCTGATGGCTGCGGTGGGAATGACCGACGCGTGCGCGATGCGGATGAAGAAGGGCGGCGCTTTTACGATGTCCGAGTAGGCGATGCCGCCGCCGTACGGAGTCGTGACGGGCGCGACGAGAGTGGCGTCGAAGATGAGAGAGTCGATGGTGCCGAGCGTGTTGGATCTTTCAAATTTGAGATGGAGGCCTGGGTGGCTCTGCTCGAACAGGACGTTGAGCGCATGCACGATGCCTTCGGTTTCCGGCGCTCCGATGATGCGCACGGTTCCACCTGGCAGGACGTACCCACCGGTAAGCGGCGGGACCTGCTGAGCACCGCACGGAGCGCAGAATACGGTGGTGACGCAAAGTGCAGCGAGGCGGAAATAGCGAACGCTCATGCGGGCAAGTATGGGCACTGCATTCGATCACCGTCAATGACGCAAAGAATTCTGAACGTCTTTTCATGGAGAGTTCAGTCATGATTTACGTGTTCGGATTCGAGTGGCAAAGGCAGGCAAAAACGAAAGCGGAAGTGTCTTTGAAACCAATGAAACGGATACTCTTTCTGACCCTTCTCACTTGGAGCGTTGCGGCGGCACAGAACCTCGAAACACCGGCTCCTCGTCCCAACCCGCCGATGCCTTACACGGCAAAAGTCGATCCCGCGATACCTGCGTACAGGCCTGTCAAGGGGCTCTCCGGCACGCTTATGGGGGTTGAGTCGAATACCGTCACCGCGCTCGAGGACAAGTGGGTTGCGGGCTTCACGAAGCTCTATCCGAATGTGAGGATCTCCGTGGAAATCGGGGGCTCCGGACAAGGAGGTCCACGATTGACGAACGGCAAGGCGGACTTCGCGTTCATCGCACGCGAAATGATGGGCAAAGAAGAGTTCCCCTTCGTTGACAGGTTTGGCTACAAACCGTTGGCTGTTTCTGTTGCCGGAGGAAGCTTTGCGGTGAAGGCGTTTACGGACTGCATCGTGTTCATCGTGAACAAGGACAATCCACTAACGGAGATCACCTACCCGCAGCTCGACGCGATCTACTCGGCCACGCGCAATCGCGGCATCAAAGAACCTATTACGAAGTGGGGACAGCTAGGCCTGACCGGCGAGTGGGCGGACAAGCCAATCCACGCGTGGGGCGTTGAAATTCCGAACGGTTACGACACGTTTGTCAACATGCATGTGCTGGCAAAGGGGCAGTGGCGCGACGGCATTCAATCGCTGCACACTGTTATCCCGCTTTCGGATAAGGTCGCGGAGGATAAATACGCCATCAGCTACACGGGGTTGGCGTGGAATACGAACCCGGGCACCAAGGTACTTTCATTGGCTGTGCATCCGGGTGATGCGCCGATCGCGCCAACCTTCGATAACGTCGCGGCGCAAAAATATCCGCTAAGCCGCACGATCTATATGTTCGTGAACCGCGAGCCGGGCAAGCCGCTGAGCCCGCTTCTGCGAGAATTTTTCCGCTATGCACTGAGCCGCGAAGGCCAGCAGGCGGTTGTCGACGATGGCATCTTCACGCCGCTGCCAGCCTCTCTCGATGCGAAAGAGGCGGAGAAGTTGCGGTAGATGCGACTGTTCTCAATGAGGCGCGGATGCCAACCGTCATTCTGCCGCTGTATCTCGCTGCCTGCCGCATGCGTGATGGCCTGCGCGCTTCCGGTTGCAGCTCAGATTCCTGAGCAGTATCCAAAGCCGCTGATGCACACGGCTTCAGACCATCCCGCGCAACATGTCCTTCTGCTCACCGTGAACGGTCTACACGCCTCGGACCTGGCCAGCTGGGTTGTGCGGCACCCGCGCTCTGCGCTTGCGGACCTGAGTGCGCAAGGCGTCACGTATACGAATGCCCACACGCCGATCGCCAATGCGACGGCGGGTCTTCTGGCGATCGCAACCGGTGGCACTCCCATCTCCACGGGCATTCTTGCGGGGGCTGGTTATGACCATGGGTTGTCACCGCCGGGATCGCATTGCAGGACGCAGGGGGCAGGCTTTGTGCTGGAGCGGATGATAGCGACTCGCAGCGTCGATATGGCGTCGATGCCTCTCGATCCATCGCGAGGCTGTATGCCGATGCGACCGCACGATCTGCTGCGCGTCAACACCATCTTCGAGATCGTACATGACAAGGTTGGTTTGACGGGCTGGGCTGCCGACAGTGCAGCGGCGACCGACCTCCTGAGCGGGCCTTCGGGCAAAGGTCTCGACGAAGCAGTGGTCCTAACCAACGACACGGCGCGGGTGGAAGCGGTGCTTCACTGGATCGACGGGCGGGATGCAGCAGGGCTGCGGCCGAAGCCGGTTCCTGCACTCTTCGGTATGAGCCTTTCTGAGGTGCTCGAAGCGCAAACAGGATGGACACCTTATACCGATCGCCTGGGCACGCCTTCCGCGAAGCTGGAACAAGCCATCGCAGCTGTTGACTCGAAAATTGGGCGCCTCTTCGCGGAATTGAAGCGGCAAAAGCTCGACGGAACAACATGGCTCGTTGTAACTGCGGCCTTCGGAGGCCCGGGCGACAAACCGCAACGATGCATCCCTCTTTCGCGGCTCGCAGATGCGGCCAACACCGTGAAGCCTGGCGTCGTTGCGCAGACTGCCGGCGGAAGCACGGCGATGGTGTGGTTGAATGATCGGTCGCAAACGCGCGCCGTCGCGGAGGTCTATAGCAGGGCCGCGGCACGGCTTGGTATCCGCGCCGTTATTTGCGAAGAGCGTCTGTCGTTAACCTTGAATGCGCCCCAGACCGATTCACGCATGCCTGACATCTTGTTAGAAGCGCAACCAGGCGTAGTCTGGACAGACACCAGAGGAATCCAAGGCTCCGGCAGCACTTCCGACGAGGCGACACAGGTTGCTCTGCTCGTTTCAGGCGCGCAACTCGTGGCTAGAATTGATCCCACGCTGGTACCGACGACGCAGATTGCACCTTTGTTACTGCGGGCGCTTGGGCTGGAGAAGTTTGATCTGGACGCCCTCCACCGAGAGCACACGCCGGCCCTCCCCGGCATTTTCTAGCGACGAGACAGGCCGATGAACCATCACCATACCCGCTGTCTTGTGATCGCCCTCGCCGCGCTTGCCTTCTGTATCAGGGCGGTTACGGCACAACGTGCGGACCTCCCAGTTTATGTGCCCACTACGGCCGTCAGTGGCGTTGTGCGCGTGGGGGGAAGCCCGCAGATGGGCGATCTTCTGCATGAGTACGAAAGAGGTTTTTTCCAGATGCAGCCCTCGGTTCGATTTGAAGAAGAACTGAACAGCACGGTCACCGCGGTTGCGAGCGTGTATACGGACCGTGCGGACGTGGGACTTCTGGGTCGGGAAATCTGGCCGTCGGAGACGCAGGCGTTCCAGTCTGTGCTTGGACGTCCCGCGCATGTCATAGAGGTTGCGACGGGCTCATTCGATGTTCCGAAAGCTACCTTTGCCCTGATGGTGTTCGTACCCACCGCGAACCCAGTCACCGGGCTCTCGATGGAGCAACTGGCCCGAATCTTCGGCAACGGCGCGGGATCTGTGCGCGTCTGGGGAGATCTTGGCCTGCCGGCGTGTGGGCAAAACGACCGGTGCATTTATACGGTTTTGCCGCGGCGAACGACAAGTCACAGACCTTCAGCCGACTCGTATTCAAGCGCGGCCAGCACTGGAGTGCGCGCCTCAAGGAGTTCTCCAATGATGCTGAGATGGATGCCGGTGAGAAAATCGTTCGTGCAGTCGGGAGGGATCGGTCGGCCATCGGAATCTCGAACATCCATTACGCGAGCGCTGATGTGAAAGCGCTGCCGCTCTCGGTGCGAACAGGTTTGCCTGCCGTGCCGCCCACGCGGGAGACTGTGGCGTCGCACGCCTACCCGCTGACACGCTCCGTGTATATGATCGTCGATCGGCCGAGTGCCGCAACGAGGGAATTTCTTCGTTTCGTTCTGAGCCAGCAAGGCGCGGAGGCCGCGTCGCGAGCGGGTAACTATATTCCGTTGCGCAAACTGGACGACGCTGCGGAAGGCTATCGTGCGACAGCGGTAAACCGCAGGTTTGCATGTAACAGACGCTCGACGGCTACTTCGTGTCTAACAACGAACGCTTAATTGTTGTCGGTATGAAGACCAGCGGGGCATCCTTGCGATCACGTTCTATCTATCGGCTTTGACGGTGGTATTGGGTGCGCACAGAACAGGCTAAGAGCTCTTGACTGCGAGCGACGCCGGTTCGAATTGCCATCGTCGCAGTCTTTCGTACGCGGTTGCGATCACCCGCACGACTAGCCGTTCGTCCAGCTAAGGAGCACTTGAATCTCACCTTCTGCTTGTGGATTGCAACCAAGGTCCGGATCATCAATCGCTACTGCCCAAGCTTCTTCCATGAAGGCGATTTCACCCTTTCTTCAATTGTGTGTCATGGTGGGGGGCGAGAGTGTTTCACAAGCGCCGTGGTCCAGATCATGCCCAGATCTTCACTTGCGGACTGCCGAGAATCGTTGCTTACCTAATCTTGTTGAAAACATACAGCAATCCATGATGCCCATCATGAGATGGGGACCACTCACGCACAGGACTTTTACGATGAATCGTTTCCCGCTCGCTACATTGCTGCTCGCGGCACCACTTCTCCACTCCCAAGACCGCACGGGCCTCGACGTCCAGAAGGCGCGCACAGAACATGTCAGTAGTCGCGCCAAGCGCGTGTACTACACGCATCCGTGGGACCTCTCCCGTTTACCTGACTACAAGCCCGAGCAGACGGTCTCCGGCACGATCCGTGAGTGGGGCTCGAACTACCCAGCCGACTCCGACTTGAACAAGGCCTGGATCGAGGCGTTCCGTAAATTCCACCCGGACGTGGAATTCGAGGTCCACATGAATACGGCGCTGGAGTCCGCGGCCGCACTGGCCACACATGTTGCGGACATTGCGGCCTGCCGCGCCTTCAGC
Organism: uncultured Acidobacteriaceae bacterium; assembly: GCA_963762465.1. Lineage (GTDB taxonomy): Bacteria > Acidobacteriota > Terriglobia > Terriglobales > Acidobacteriaceae > Granulicella. The sequence goes on from CAVXKS010000008.1 coordinate 249,003, forward strand.
TTCTCCGATGAGGAGCTTTACGAGCGCGTCTACAATCACGAACCGCTGCGCATCACTATAGCGACCGGTTCCTACGACGTGCCCGGATGGAGCCCGGCACTGGCCATCGTCGTCAACAAAGACAATCCCTTGTCACAGCTCACCATGAAGCAGGTTGACGCCATCTTCGGCGCTGCCCGTACTGGAGGCTACCAAGGCACGACGTGGCACACGGAAGTTGCTCGTCCGGCGACCGAGAACATCCGCACATGGGGCCAGCTGGGTCTTACCGGCAAATGGAAGGACGCCCCCATCCACGTCTACGGGCTCAACATGCATTATGGGATGGCCAATGACTTTGAAGATATCGTTTTCCACGGCGGCGACAAATGGAACGAAAACCTTGTTGAGTACGCCAACTATTCCAGCCCCGATGGCAAACTCGTCATTGCTGCCGATCAGCTGATGAAGGACATGTCGAAGGACCCGTACGGCATTGGATATTCCGGCGCCATGTTCCTTACGCCACAGACAAAGATGCTGGCACTGCAGGCCCATCCGGGCGGTCCCTTCGTACCTAACACAATCGAGACGGTGCAGAACCGGTCTTATCCCATGCTGCTCGAACTCTACTTCTATCTGGACCGTGAGCCGGGCAAGCCGGTCGATCCCAAGCTCAAGGAGTGGCTGCGCTTCATACTCTCAAGGCAAGGCCAGGAAGCGATCGCGAGAGACGGGAAGTATCTTCCGCTCACTCCTGAAGCGGCAGCTGCGGAACTGAAGAAGCTTGAATGAATTCCTGCTCGACCTTCTCCCGCCGCTCTTCTACGGCTGCTGCCGCCAGTAGCAGAAAGACGTTCTGTGCCGTCATCGCCCGCTGGCAAACGTAGACACGTGATGCGCAGGAACTCACGACCAGAATTGGCCCTGTCGGTTGTCGCCTGAACGTATTTTTATTCGGCTTTCGTACATCCTTCATTGCGAAATATGTAAATGACATTCGGCTGTATCAGAGCTTCAGTACGTTTAGTGGGGGCGCCCGTAGCTCGCGCCCCGAGATTCGCAGAGAGGAAAAATCATGAAGGAAATGCGTTCACTCATCGCCGTCTCGCTCGTCGCGTTCGGCTGCTTCACCGCCGCGCACGCGCAGGAGACCCGCGAGCAGGCCATAGGCAAGATGCGCAAGGTCGAGCCGAAAGAGATGGACTCGGGCTATAACAAGACCGCACCGCTCGGACAGAAACTGGTCGACGACGAACTGGCGAAGCATCCCGAGGTGATCCTGATGGCCATCCACGCCGGGGCACCCAAGTACGACATCATCGCTTCCAATTTCGGTCGCATCGGCAAGCTCGGAGATGAGGACGACTTGCGATGCATTCGCACCGGCAAGAAGAATCTGGAGGTCGACAAGACCGGTACCCACTACGAGGTCGAGTTCCCGCTTAAGGACAAGGCCGGCAAGATCATCGGCGCGGTCGGGGTCGTCTTCAATTACAAACCCGGTGACGACAAGAAGGCCATGGAAGCAACCGCCGACGAGATCGCAACGGATATGAGCGGCCGCACCCGCAATGCCGCTGCTCTTTTCGGTCCCGCATAAGTTGGGCACACCTGGGCGCACCGGGGAGCCGACACTCAATGTCACTCTCCGGTGCAGGATTTTTCTCCTTCACGCCGCATCTCCAAGGGACCTGCCTAATGCTTTTCGCCCGCACCATCATCCTCACCGCGGTTGCGCTCGCCGCCGCAGTTGCTTGCGCGCAGGAGCCCGCCCCCGCGCCTGCAGCGACGCTGCCGCCCATCGGCACCGCTGAATCGAACGCTGCGTTGACGCTTGTCGGCCGTATTCCTGTACCGAACATGAGCGGCACATGGGATCACCTGACCCTTGACGCAGCCGGGCATCGCCTCTTCGCCTCCGCTCAGGAAGACAACCAGGTCCGCGTCTTCGACCTCACCGAGCGCAAGCCGCTCTACACGATGGCAGGCGGCTTCAATCGCCCGCAGGGCCTTTACTATGTGCCGGGTGACAACACCCTCGCCGTGACCAATGGCAAGGATGGTACGTTCCGCTCCTTCAACGGGAAGACGTATGAGCCTATCAAGATCGTTCCGCTCTCGCTTGGGGCCGACATGATGGACCTCGATCCGCGCACCGGCTACCTCTACGTCGACCACGGCGGTACGGACTCCAACCGCGGCCCCGGCGGACTTGCCATCATCAACACCCGGGACTGGTCCAAAGTTGGGGAAGTCCCTACGGACCTTCGGCCTGCCGCGCTCGCCATGGAGCAGCACGGCAACCGTCTCTTCCTGCTCGTCCCCGGCCTCACCCAGGTTGCCGTGATCGACCGCGCCAGCAACCGGATCTCCGGACGTTATCAACTCAAGACGCCTGCGCAGCCCATTGCGCTCGCGCTGGATGAAGCGGGGCATCGCCTGTTCGTAGCGAACCGGCGGCCTTCATCCTTCAATGTCCTTGACCTCGACACGGGCGGCCCCATCGCTACGCTGGACGTCATTGAAGGTGTCGAGAGCATGTACTTCGATGCCAAACTCCGCCGCATTTACATGACTGCACTCGATGGCTTCGTGCAGGTCGTTCAACAGGTTGACGCCGATCATTACAAGACCATCGCACGCTTCTTTACCGGACATCACGCCGGGACCTCGCAATGGATACCCGACATGAACCTTCTCGCCGTCGCGGTTCCGCCCGTCGAAGGGCAGACTGCCGCCATCTGGCTGTTTCAGCCGAAGCCCTAGGGTGCAGACATGAAGCACATCATCACGCAATTCGCGCTCCTCATCATGCTTGGGCTTGCTGCACCAGCGACCGCGCAAACCTCTGCTCTGACGGCGTACCAACCGCAAGCGGTTGAACCTGGCGTCATTCGTTCTTGGGGCCACGTGTTTCTGAAGAAAATCATGGCAGAGTGGGAGACGGCCTTTGCGGCTCAACATCCGGACGTTACCTTTTCCGACAATCTGGTCTCCTCGGCCGCGGCCACGGGTGCGCTCTTCACCCACACGGCCGACCTTGGCATTGTCGGCCGGGAGATCCGTCCCATGGAAGTTGCGGGTTATACGCGAGTGATGAAGCACAAGCCGTTCCCGCTGGAGGTCATGACGGGATCTTGGGCCAACGCTGATAAGAGCGTCGCGCTCGGCATCTTCGTCTCCGACAAAAACCCGCTCACCAAGATTTCATTCGCACAGCTCGACGCCATTTTCGGCGCGGAGCATCTCGCTGGCGCACGCGTCAATATCCGCACTTGGAGCCAACTCGGCGTAACTGGTCCGCTCGCGTCGCATTCGATTCACCCTTACGGCGGTGAGCTAGATGCTGCACCTGCTTTCTATTTCTCTCAAACCGTCATGCACGGTTCTCAGCTCTGGAACGAGCAGCTTCGCCACTTCGATGATATTGACCGGCCCGATCACACGACTTACGTCGCACAGCAGCACATTGTTGACGAGCTTTCTAAGGACCCGGACGGGATCGCGCTGTCCGGCACCGGTTTCAAGGCTCCGGGTATCAAGCTGCTCGCCATTTCTGCCGGTCCGGAGGGGCCGTTCATCACGCCTACACCGGCGACTGTCGAGGACCGCACGTATCCTCTGTCGCGGTCCGTATGGATCTACACCAACCAGGCGCCGGGCCAGCCGCTCGACCCGCGCACTCGCGAGTTCCTTCGTTTCATCTTCAGTCGGGAAGGCCAGGATTTGGTCCGCAAAGAAGGCGAATATCTTCCTCTCACACCGGCACTTGCCGCCGCGCAACTCCGCAAACTCGACCAGTAACTTCCCTTAGCGAGGGGAACAGTGACCGCCTACCAGCAAGCCGCCACCATCGGATCCAAGGCCCGGCAGCCGTTCTTTAAGACGCTCTACTTTCGCGTGCTTGTCGGCGTTGTGGCCGGCTCCGTCGCGGGGGTCCTCTGGCCGCACTTCGGCGAGTCCATGAAGCCGTTTGGGGACGGCTTCATCAAGCTCATTCGCATGATGATCACCCCGATCATCTTTCTCTCCGTCGTTGTTGGCATCGCAGGCATAGGGGACGTGAAGAAGCTAGGCCGTGTCGGGATCAAGGCGCTCGTCTACTTCGAACTGGTTACTACCGTGGCACTCGCCATAGGTCTTATGGTCGCAAACGTCTTCGGCCCGGGTCGCGGCATGAACATTGACCCTCACACCCTCGACACGAAGTCCATCGCACAGTACACGAGCTCCAGCGCCGCACCGCACGGCGTCGACTTCCTTCTCAACATCATCCCCGACACCTTCGTTTCCGCCTTCTCCAACGGTGAAATCCTTCAGGTGCTCTTTCTCGCTATTCTCACAGGCCTCGCCCTCGTCGCCCTCGACAAAGACGGCGCACTCACCGCCCTGGCCGACTCGCTTTCACACGTCTCCTTCAAGATCATCGCCTTCATCATGGAAGCGGCGCCGCTTGGTGCCTTCGGAGCCATGGCGTTTACGCTCGGCAAGTACGGCCTCCTCGTGCTGTACAGCCTGGGCAAGCTGATGTTGTGCATCTATCTCACGAGCGTGCTGTTCGTCGCGCTCGTACTCGGGCTCATCTGCTTCGCGTGCGGGGTGAGCCTGTGGAAGTTCCTGCAGTACATTCGAGAAGAAATTGTGATCGTGCTCGGCACCTCTTCCAGCGAGACGGTGCTGCCCCGAATGATCGTTAAGATGGAACGCCTCGGCTGCTCCAAGTCTGTCGTCGGCCTCGTTATCCCATCCGGTTATTCGTTCAACCTCGACGGCACGTCCATCTATCTCACCATTGCCGCACTCTTCATCGCGCAAGCCACCAACACCCACCTCACCCTAGGTCAGCAGATCTTCATCCTTCTCATTCTCATGCTCAACTCAAAGGGCGCCGCCGCCGTGACGGGCGGAGGCTTTATTACCCTTGCCGCCACACTCTCGGCTCTCGGCACTATCCCGGTCGCCGGCATCACGTTGCTTCTCGGCATTGACCGCTTCATGTCGCAGATGCGTTCGCTGGTCAACCTGATCGGCAACGGGATTGCGACAATCGTGGTCGCCAAATGGGAGAACGAATTCGACAACCGCCGCGCGCAACGTCTGCTCAACGGCGAAACCTGGACCGAGGACTGGATCGACAACGAAGCGGAAGCCATCGTTGTTCCCTGACCTGCCCACTCAATCACCCATGCTCCTCCGCCTTGCAAAGGTATTCGCCGCCACCCTGCTCGCCTTCAGCGCGACCGCACGCGCGCAGGGGGGGCTTCCGCTGGAGGGTTCGCTTCGAATCGTCGGGACCAACACAATGAAGGATCTCCTCACCCGGTGGATCGACGCCTTTACAGCGCGGCACCCTGGGGTCCATATCGAGCTCACTGTCAACGGCGCGCTCACGGCCGCCCCTGCGCTCGCCTCCGGCGCTGCTGACCTAGTGCCCCTCGGCCGAGAGCTAACGCCCTCCGAGTTGGCTCTCTTCCGCGCTTCGCATCCCTACCCTCCCACTGCTGTCCCGGTCGCGCTCGGCAGCTACGACATCTCCGGCAAGACCGTCGCCCTGGCCATCTATGTCAATGCCGCGAACCCGATTCAGAACCTCACTTTCCAGCAGCTCGACGCCATCTACTGCACCACTCTTAAACGCGGCGCAGCGTCCATCGCGTCCACCTGGTCCCAAGTTGGAGTATCCGGAAAATTCGCCGCGAAAGAGATCCATCCGATCGGGGTCAATTTCCCCGACGGGATCTCGAATTTCATGCGCCTGCGCGTCTGCAACGACGGCACATTCCGCAGTGGGATTCGCGAAGAGCACACGGGCGGCGCCATCAATGTTCTCGACCGCATCGTCTCCGATGTCGCCGCCGACCCCGGGGCGATCGGCTATGCGGGCTTTGCCAACCTCAAACCCGGCACCAAGCTCGTGCCTATCTCGGAAGACAGTCACCCCTTTCTCGTCGGAACGCGAGACGAGGTCGCCACAGCCACGTATCCGCTCACACGTGCGATTTACATCTTTATCGACCGTGCTCCGGGCAAGTCGCTTTCCTCAGTTGCCGCCGCGTTCCTCGAGTTCGTTCTCAGCCCAGGCGGCCAGTCTTTCGTAGGGACCGACCACGTCTACATGCCGCTGCCGACGGCTCTCGCAACCTCCGCGCGGAAGGAGCTGCACTGATGCGAATCCTCCAGCGTCCTCTTCTTCCCTTGCGCTTCCCTCTGCGATCCTTCTTACCAATCCTCCTGTTTCTGACATCGATGAGCCCCACGGCGAACGCGCAAGAAGGTTCAGTCTCCAAGGAAGTTCTCAAATCCACCGCCGACCGCAGCCTCCCGCGCTACAAGGCCGCAGCGCCCATTACGGCGCATCTCGTCAGCTTCGGCACGGACACCATGGATGACCTTATGAAGCTCTGGATCGCTGGATTCCACGCCGAGCAGCCTGGGGTCCTGATCGATCTCCAGTCCAAAGCGTCGACGTCCGTACCTGCGGCGCTCACCGCCGGCGCAGCCCAGCTCGCGCCGCTATCGCGCGAACTCAATCCCGCCGAAATCGACGCGTTTCGTGCAAGGCACGGTTATCCTCCTCTCGAGATCGCGGTCGCCCTGGGGAGCTACCGCACGCCGACACGTACGGTCGCGCTTACGTTCTACGTCAATGACGCAAATCCCCTCCAGCGTCTGACACTTACGCAACTTGACGCCATCTGGTGCACCACGCTGCACCGCGGTGAACCCGCGCCCATCACCACCTGGGGCCAGCTCGGCCTCACCGGCGAGTGGAAAGACAGGCCTATCCACCTCGTTGGCGTGCAACCGCCGGACGGCGTGCCCAACTTCATTAGCCGCCGCGTCTGCAAGGATGGCACGCTGCGCGACGGCATCTACGGCGAAAAGAACGGCGAGCCTCGGAGTGTGCTCACGCGCATTGTGGAGGATGTCGCTAGAGATCCGGTCGCCATCGGATACGCCGGCTTTCACAATCGCCAGCCAGACACACATCCCGTACTGATCGCCGACAGCACGGGCGGCCCATATATGTCAGGCAGCTTCGACGAAGTCAGGTCCGCTCGCTTTCCGCTCACGCGCTTTGTCTACATCTATGTCGACCGTGATCCAGCTCATCCGCTCTTAGCGGCGGTGCGCGAGTTCCTCCGCTACGTCCTCTCGCTCGACGGGCAGCGCATGGTGGAAGAAGAAGGCATCTTTATGCCTCTTCCTTCGTCTATCGCCAGCCGCGAGCGCGCCAAGCTCGACTGAGGCCGCTGATGTGCGTCGTCTGCTTTATTCCTCAGCGCTCTTTGTTAATTCCTCGTCCCACCCTCGGAGTCTCAAATGAAACCCACACTCGCCATCGCCGCTCTTGCTCTTCTTGCATACCCCCTGCTGGCGCAGCAGCAGAAATCTAAAGCCGAATCGGACGCCGAAGCCAGCGCTCTCCAAGCGGCGCGCGCGAAGTCAGTGCTTCGCAAGGGCGCCGAAGTCCACTATCCGCCTAACCGGTTTGACCTCTCCGACCTGCCGCACTATAAGCCCGAGGTCCTTGTCTCGGGCACTATCCGACAATGGGGCTCCAACTACCTCACCGACTCTCCACTCGCGGGCTACCTGGAGTCCGCATTCCAGAAGTTCCAACCCGACGTCAAGTTCGACGACCACCTCCATACGTCTGAACACGCCATTTCTGCACTCGTCTTCAAGGTCGCAGACGTCGGCATCATGGGCCGACAGATCATGTGGGACGAGCGCCTCAGCTTCCAGAGAGAGTTCGATTACCAACCGACCGCCATCATCGGCATGACCGGCTCCTATGACGTCTCCGGGTGGAACCCGCCGATCGGCATCTACGTGAATGGGAAAAATCCTCTTGAGCATCTCTCGATGTCGCAGCTTGACGGTATCTTCGGCGACGTCCGCACAGGCGCGTACGACGGTCTCATCTGGAACACGAAAGCGGCACGTGGCGCCGACAAGAACATCCGTACCTGGGGGCAGCTTGGCCTGACGGGCGAGTGGAAAGACAAACCGATTCACGTCCTCGGCTATAACCTGGAGTTCCACTTCACTGAAGAGATGGAAACCCGCGCTTTCGGGGGCGTTACGTCGAAGTTCAATGGCGGCCTCATCGAATATTCCAACGACACTAACCCGGATGGAACGCTGAAGATCGCCGGCCAAACCATGATCGAAGACGTCGGCAAAGATCCTTATGCCATTGCGTATGTCGCTGGCGGCGAGCTATGGAAGACTCCTGCCGTAAAGACGCTGGCCATCGGCACAGCAGACAATGGCCCGTTCTATCCGCTCACCATGGACAACGTGCGCAACCGCACCTATCCCTTCTACGCGGATGTCTTCTTCTGGGTAAACCGCGATCCGAAAAAGCCACTTGACCCCAAGCTCCGCGAGTGGCTTAGGTTCATCCTTTCTCGCGAAGGTCAGGAGCAGATGGTGCGCGACGGTAAATACCTTCCGCTCACGCGCGCCGTCATTGAGGAAGAACGCAAAAAGCTGGATTGATGCTTGCGAGCCGCGCCTCGACTGCGTCACGACCCCCTGAACGAAGTTTCATGCTCAGTTCAAACTTCCCTCATTTCACGGAACTAAATCTTGGTTTGCCTGATATTCGGTTGCGTGCGCGTGTGCAGGGCTGTAACGGGCAGGAGAATTTTCAATGTCACTTCGCCGCCTTCTTGTTCTAGCCGCGCTTCTCACGCCCGTGCTTCATGCACAGGGCATTCCGCCCGGCACGGATGAAGACCGCACGAAGCTTCCGAATTATCCCGCGCAGGAGCCGAGCTACGTTCCCGGCCCTCCCATACCCGGCACAATCCGCGTGTGGGGCAATGACTTCATGGCGAAGCTCGAATCGATTTGGGAGGAAGGCTTCCACAAGTATCACCCGGAAGTGAAGTTCGACGACACTCTCAAGAGCTCGGCGCAAGCAGTCGGCGCGCTATACACCAACGTCGCCGACATCGGACTGCTAGGCCGTGAGGTTTGGCCAACCGAAGTCCTCGGTTTCCAGAAGATGTTTCAATACGAGCCGCTCGGTATCGCCTGCGCCACGGGTTCCTTTCACACAGAAGGCAAGACGTGGCCGTTCATCATCTTTGTCAATAAGTCCAATCCTCTTTCGAAGCTAACGATGCAGCAGCTAGATGCCATCTACGGCACGCAGCTTCGCCGCGGAGCAAAAGAGCGCATAACCACGTGGGGACAACTCGGGGTTACCGGCCCGCAGGCGTCGCACCGCATTCATGTCTATGGCTATGACTTCATCGTACCTGGCTTCACCTTTGGCTTCCAACAGATCGTGTTCAAAGGGGCGGATCAATGGACCGGCGATCTGCGCGAGTACACCAACGCGCATCAGCCCGACGGAAAGCTCATCCACACTGCGGGTGATCTGATGCTGGATGATCTCGCCAAAGACCCCGATGGCATCGCCTTCACCGGTTTGCAATTCGCGAACCCCGACGTCAAAGTTGTTTCCATCAGCGAGAACGGAAGCGGTCCCTACATCCGGCCGACGTTGCTCACCACCGCTGATCGTACGTACCCTATGGTGCGCTCCATATACATCATGCTCAACCGCAAACCAGGTACGCCCGTTGATCCGCGCGTCAACGAATTTCTGCACTACGTTTTGAGCCGGCAAGGGCAGCAGGACGTGCAGAAGGAAGGCGACTTCCTTCCGCTCACTCCGTCCCTGGTGCAGGAGCAGGTCCAGAAGCTCCAGTGAGCTTTCGCTTGGCCACTTATCTCTCACACGACCGAACCTTGATCCACCTTCATGGAGGCCCTCAACATGCCGCATAACTTCTTCCGCCGCGCTCTGCAGCCTGCCTTCTCTGGCCGGGTACTCACCCTGTTGTTCGCGCTCGGAGCCGTATTAGTCGCGCCGTCGCTCGGAGATGCGCAGATCGCCGGTGGCAGTATCACCGGAACGGTCACGGACCCTTCTGGCGCGGTCATTCCCGGTGCTGCGGTGACGATCACCAACCGGGGTACAGGCATTTCGGTAAATCTCACCTCCACCTCGTCGGGCATCATCAACAAGCCAAACCTCGACCCGGGAACCTATGAGGTCACCGTGACGGCGCAGGGCTTCGCCACGATGAAGACAGAGGCACTCGTCGACATCGGCCATGACACTGTGCTTGAGCTCAAACTCGCCCTTGGATCCGGCGACCAACAGACCGTAACCGTTACCGACGCGACACCCACGGTCGATCTGGGTTCGACGCAACTCAATCAGACGGTCGACGGCAAGACGCTGCGCGAGTTGCCTCTCAATGGCCGGGACTGGACTTCGCTTTCCACCCTGGAGCCGAACGTCCACACCGTTGACAACCAGCTTTCGATTTCCGCGGGTGATAACTCACGTTCGAACCGCGGCATCGGTACGCAAATCTCCATTGGCGGCACGCGCCCCGCCGCCAACAACTACCGCCTGGACGGCGTCACCACCAACGACTACACCGGCGCCGGTCCCGGCGGCGCACTCGGCGGAACGCTTGGCGTCGATGCCATCCAGGAGTTCACGGTCGTGACCTCCAACTCCACGCCGGAATACGGTCGTACGTATGGCGGCGTCATTTCCGCCGTAACCCGCGCTGGCACCAATGGCTTCCACGGCACTCTCTACGAGTTCATCCGCAACAGCGCTCTCGACGCTCGCAACTATTTCTCCACCAACACCGCACCCTTTAAACGCAACCAGTTCGGCGCCACCGTCGGCGGCCCCATACGCAAAGACAAGGCCTTCTTCTTCTTCAACTACGAAGGACTCCGCCAGAACCGCACCACCGCTACCGTCGACACGGTGCCTTCGCCGAACGCATTGAAGGGCTCACTTGTCTGCACACAAGCTTCCAAAGCACCTTTGAACGCGGCGTGCCTCAGCGGCATCGGTGGCTCGCAGGCGCCGGCAGGGTCGACGGGCATTCAGCAGTACACCATCGATGCAAACATTATTCCCTACCTCGGAATCTTTCCGACAAGTGTCACTAACATCTCAGGTGATACCGCAACCTACACCTTCGATTCCAACGCAATCGCCAAGGAAGACCTATACACCGGGCGCGTCGATTACACCCTTTCACAGAAGGACAGCATCCACGCCACGGCGCTGAACGACGCGTCCAACGACACGCAGCCAGACCTCTACGACTTTGTTCTCACTGGCCTGGACGTCACGCGCCGCGTCTACTCCGTGCAGGAGCAGCATACCTTCTCCTCGAGCCTCGGAAACTCCGCGCATGCGGGATATGCCTATTCCTTTGCCATCGCGCCTGCTTCGAGTGCCGGCATCAACCCGCTTGCTTCAAACCAGAATCTTGGCTTTGTCCCGGGCAACAACATCGGCGAAATCCAGATCGGCGGCCTGAGCACATTCTTCGGCGGCGTGAATGCTGAAGGCGTCTATGCATTCCACTATCACAGTTATCAGGCCGGGGACGACGTTTACTGGACGCACGGCGCACACTCGATCCAGGCAGGCGTCTCCTGGGAGCATATCGAATCCAACGACCTGGGCAACGTTACGAACGGCTACTTTACGTTCGCGAACTTCCAATCTTTCATCACCAACGCGCCCACCAGCTTCACCTCCAACATTCCCGGGCAAGAGCATACCCGTCTACCTTCGCCAGAATGTCTATGGCGGTTACGTAATGGACAGCTATCACGTCGCAAAGAATCTCACTTTGACGGCCGGAGTGCGCTACGAGCCTATCTCCGCCGTAAGTGAGAAGAACGGGCACTTTGGTGTCATGCTCAACATGACAGACCCCGCGCCCACTGTCGTCAGCCATCTTTACCACAACCCATCTTTGCTGAACTTCTCCCCGAGGTTAGGGTTCGCCTGGGATCCCTTCGGTCAAGGCAAGACCAGTGTCCGGGCCGCCTACGGCATCTACGACACGCTGCCGCTCACCTATATGTTCACGCTCGATACCGTGACGGTGGCGCCATTTGGCTCAACGGCGAACCTGTCGCCGGCGCCGGCGAAGAGCTTCGGCGCGTACTCCAGCAACAGTTCCAATCCGAGCCTTGCCTACAATCTTGCCATCGCCAATCCCACGAATAAGACCGCCTACGTACAGCAGAACTTCAGCCGCCCGTACGTGCAGCAGTACATCGTGAACATACAGCAGGAACTGGCGCATAACCTTTCCCTGGAGATCGGCTACACCGGCTCGAATGGCGTTCGCCAGGCAGTGAAGAGCAACGATGGCAACATCGTCAATCCGGTTGCGGGCTCCAACATCAAGAACCTGGTCTGGCCCGCGCTCGCGCTGAACTCCAAAGGAGCCTGGGTCACTACCGGCACAAAGATCAACCCAAGCGTCGGCGCCATCGATACTCAAACGTTCAATAGCTCTACGCTGTACGACGCGCTCAACGTCGCACTGCGCGGCACGGCAAAGAACTACCGTCTGGGTATCGCGTACACCTGGTCGAAGTCCCTCGACGAGGCGTCCTCCTCTAACGGCGGCACGAATTTCACCAACTCGCTCATTGCGCCCTTCAACTTCTACATCGCCCGGTTCAAGGGGCTTTCTGACTTCAACGTCGCCCAGAACATCACCATCAACGGTCTCTACACACCTCGCGAGTACAGGTCGGACAACGCGTTCCTGCGCGAAGGGCTTAACGGTTTCCAGATCGGCGGTATCGTTCGCGTCGCCTCCGGGCTGCCGTTCACGCCGCTCATTTCGGGCGATCCTCTCGGGCTTTCCAGCGCGAATACGTTTTCACTGCCCGACCGCGTCTATGGCCCAGGCTGTTCCGGCAACCCCACGGACATGAGCCAGAAGAACACGCCGCTCTTCCTTAAGCGGCAGTGCTTCGCCTACCCCATGCCCATCGCGAATGCCAACGGAACTTATTCGCCGCGAATCGGCAACCTCGCCCGCAACTCCGTTTTCGGCCCCGGGATCACAACTGCAGATCTATCGCTTGTGAAGAATACCGCGATCCCCAAACTCGGCGAGCTTGCGCGCTTCGAGTTCCGCGCTGAGGCATTCAACGTCCTCAACCACCCTAACTTCCAGGTCCCATCGCGCGCGAACTCCGTTGTCTACTCCGGCTCCAAGAACCCGGCCGTCCCTGGAACACAGACTCTGCTACAGCAACTCACCGCCACTTCGACCACCGAGCGCCAGATACAGTTCGGTGCCAAAGTAGTGTTCTAACACGCGAATTCAGCCGCAGATTCCTTGCTCGTTTCCGGATTCTCAAGCGAGGAATCTGCGGTTGCATCCCGCTCCGTTCACTTGCACCTTTTCCGTCCTCTGGTTCGCTTTGCCGCACTCGACGCCGATTGCTTCACTTCATTACCGATGAAAGCGATCCTCCTCACCCTCGCGCTCTTCACACCCGCTCTTCTGGCGCAGCAAACCGTCGAGCAGAAAACCGTCGCCGCGTTCCCTGCCTACATTCCCGACCAGCAAGTCTCCGGGGTCATCCGTGTCTCCGGGCATGGCTCTGCGAAGAACCCATGGATGAAAGTCCTGCTCGCCGCATGGGAGAAGGATTTCCAGCGCTTCGAGCCCGGGATCACGCTCGAATACCGCATGTACGGCACATCTTCCGCGATTCCAGCGCTCTGGAACGGTACCGCCGATATCGCCATTCTCGGCGAAGAAACTGATCCCGTTGCTGTACGCACCTTCGAGCGCGTCAAGCACCACCCGCCGCTCACGATTCAGCTCTTCACCGGCTCTGTCGATATCCGCAACATCGATTATGCGCAGATGTTCTACGTCCACAAGAACAACCCGCTCGCGCACATCTCGCTTCAAGAGCTCGACGCCATCTTCGGCGAAGATCACCTGCGGGGCGCGGCCGCCAACATTCGCACATGGGGCCAACTCGGCCTGACCGATGCCTGGAAGGACAAACCCATCACGCCCTACGGATGGCGTATCGATGATAGCTTCGGCTATTTCCTACAGCAGTACCTGCTGGAAGGTTCGCACCATTGGAACTGCGCGCTTGAGCAGCGTTCCCACATTACGCGTCCGGACGGCACCATCTACGACCATGGCCAGCAGATCCTCGATGCTCTAGCGAAAGATCCCTACGGGATCGCTGTATCAAACATCCGCTATGCCAATGCCGATGTAAAGCCGCTTGCCATCGGCGTCACACCGGCTGGCCCCTTCATCCCGGTCACGAAGGAGACGCTCATCGACGGCACCTACCCGCTTGCCCGTTTCATCCCAGCCGTGATTGATCGCGAACCGGGCATGCCCGTCGATCCGAAGCTCAAAGAGTTTCTTCGTTACCTCCTCAGCCGCGAAGGTCAGCAGATCGTAGTCGACGACAACCGCTATCTGCCGCTATCTGCCAGGTTCGCCTCCCGGGAACGAAAGAAGCTCGAGTGATGTGTCAATCCTCTCATCGTCGTACCAGGCCAATCTTTTCTTTGCGTCGTCTGCTTTCGCTGTGGCCCGGGCCCTTCGTTGCCCTTCTCCTCGCGGCCACGATGCACGCCCAGCAGCCCCTTCGCATCTGGGGAGATACCGATATGGGCGAGATCCTCAGTATCTGGGAAGTGGCCTACGAGCAGCAACATCCAGCCGCTCGCTTTGAAAATCACCTACTCGGCACGGATACGGCGATACCCGCGCTTTATGGCGGCCTCGCGGACATCGCGCTGCTCGGCCGCGAGCCCAATCAGACGGAACACGACGGCTTTCTTCACTCCATGCACTACGAACCGCTGCAACTCCAAATCACTCGGGGTGCACTGGACGCCGCCGGCCACTCCTACGCACTCGCCGTCTTCGTCTCGAAAGACAACCCTCTCCAGCACCTCACGATCGCGCAGCTTGCCCTCGCCTTTGGCTGCAGTCGGAGGCACCCACCGGCGCGGACATGGGCCGACCTCGGCCTCGCTGGCCCCGCAGCGCATCGCCCGTTGCACCTCTATACCTTTGACATGGAATCCGGCTCGGGCGTTTTCTTTCTGACCCGCATACAAGGGCCGAACCGAAAAATGAACTGGGCCGCAGTTCGAGAGTCTAGAGACATCGAGCAACCTGACGGCACGATTCTTTCGGCCGGCGAGCAGACTATCAAGGCGCTGCTCGCAGACAGCGAGGGCCTCGCTATCTCGGGCCTCCGTTATGCGGACTCGCCCGACCATTCCACCAAGATCAAAGCGGTCGCGCTTGCCACCGCAGTATCCGGCCCGTACGTCCTGCCCACTCGCGAAACCGTCATCAACGCCACCTACCCGCTCACCCGCACCACCTACGCCTTCGCCGACCAGCCGCCCGGCAAACCACTCAAACCGAGCGTCCGTGATTTCCTGCGATTCGTACTTAGCCGCGACGCGCAGCTGCGACTACTCTCCGCGCAACCGAACTTTTTGCCGCTGTCGGTTGCGGACGCTGCCACAGAACGATCCAAACTGCCATAAGCCAATGGCCCCGGTATGCCCAAGACCTTTTAGACTATGCAAACAGCTAGAACCACATGAGCAGCGTTGGTATGACGAGGCCCGCGGCCAGTGTACATATCACGAGAATTTTGTTGCGACTGTACTTGAACGCCATGTAAATGCCCGTAATTGTGGAAGTAAACAGGCCCAACGAAACCGTAAGGAAGAACAACTTCATGGGAAGGTGTGGTTCCGCAGGAAATGAGATATGACGTCCAGGGGAAGCCTGGGGCACGGGTCGCAACCGGGCCCGGCTGTTCTCCTCAGGAACAACCAACGTCTGCTTCTTGTGCAGCTGCGCCAATGGAAGTACCCACGCGGGTGGTCGATAGTTGTTCCCCACACGAGTCTCATGCATATCGAGGGTTTGGATGAACCCGGTAAGCGCGAAAAACATTAGGGCTGGGGAGATAAAGAGGCCCACATAGAGGTGGGTCTGACGTGCCAGTCGAAGGATGAGGGCTTTTTTTGACATGCGATCGCCTGTGCTGAGTCTAAAGAGGTGCTCAACGAACTATAAAGGCGTCACTCTAAAGAACGAAAATTGCTCACTGTAAGCGACAGATCAGCAGCTCGCGCTCATATACCATCTCTGGCGGAAGGTGATCGTGAAGCCTCAGAAAGAGCTCTTCATGCTCCATAAGCTCCTTCAGCCAGGCAGCGCGATCAACCTGCTCCAGGAACTCGAAGCGTTCGTTCTGCAAATCGAGCCCGTTCAAATTTAGGTCTTCGAAGTAAGGTGTCCAGCCCACCGGGGTTTCTTTTCCCTGCGCCCGACCCCGGACCCGGTCGACGATCCACTTCAACACCCGCATGTTGTCGGAGAAGCCCGGCCAAAGGAACTTGCCAGCGGCATCTTTCCGAAACCAGTTGACGTGGAAGATACGCGGGGTTGAGGAGAGTTGGCGTTGCATCCTAAGCCAATGACGAAAGTAGTCGCCCATGTGATAGCCGCAGAAGGGCAACATGGCAAAGGGGTCGCGGCGAACCTTCCCCAAGGCTCCTCCCGCAGCTGCAGTGGTTTCGGAGCCCATGGTGGCCCCCAGATAGACACCGGAGGACCAATTGAACGCCTGAAACACAAGCGGAACCAAGCTGGACCTGCGTCCGCCAAACAGGAAGGCGGCAATTGGAACACCTTCGACTGAGTTCAAAGCCTCCCGATCGATACTGGGGCATTGCGCCGCCGGCGCGGTAAAGCGACCGTTGGGGTGGGCTGCAGGGGTAGCCTCGTTGGGCGTCCAGATCTGTCCGCGCCAATCCTCAATGGTGATTTCGTTATCGTGGACACAAGGTGGCTCGTCCGACATGCCCTCCCACCACACACCCTCCGGCTTGCCATTACGCAGTGTCAGGGCCACGTTCGTGAATATAGTGTTCCGGCTGAGCGTCGCCATTGCGTTGGGATTGGTTTTGGCACTCGTCCCGGGCGCGACGCCGAAGAAGCCAGCCTCGGGATTAATGGCGCGAAGCTGCCCGCTTGCGTCCGGCTTAATCCAGGCAATGTCATCCCCCATGGTCCAGAGCTTCCAGCCTTCGAACCCCTCAGGGGGAATCATCATTGCAAAGTTCGTCTTGCCGCAGGCCGAAGGAAACGCGCCGGCAACGTATGTCTTCTCACCTTCCGGTGACTCCAGTCCAACGATGAGCATGTGCTCAGCCATCCAGCCTTCGTCGCGTGCGATGTTGGAGGCAATGCGCAACGCGAAGCACTTCTTTCCCAAGAGCGCATTTCCACCGTACCCGGAGCCATAGCTCCAAATCTCCCGGGTCTCTGGGAAGTGGACGATGTACTTCGTGTCATTCTGTGGCCAGGAGACATCGTGCTCCCCCGGCTCAAGCGGCGCACCCAGCGTGTGCATGCACGGCACAACACGCCGTGTGTCCTTATCGATTTCCGCCAGGACCGGCGCCCCGATCCGCGTCATGATGCGCATGTTTACAACGGCATATGCAGAATCGGTGAGTTGCACGCCAATCTGCGACATAGGAGAACCGATCGGTCCCATGCTGAAAGGAAGCACATACATAGTGCGACCGCGCATGCAGCCCTTGAACAATGTCTTGAGCTTCTTGCGCATAACGAAGGGATCTTCCCAGTTGTTCGTTGGGCCGGCCGCCTCCCTGCTCAGCGAGCAGATAAAGGTCCGATCCTCCACTCTCGCTACATCGTTTGGGCTTGAGCGAGTGTAATAACAACCGGGCCAGAGCGTCTCGTCGAGCTTGGTGAAGGTCCGTGCTCGCACCAGCTCATCACAGAGCCATTGGTTCTCCTCTTCCGAACCATCTACCCAGTGCACAATCTCCGGCTGGCATAGGGCACTCATCTTCTCGACCCAGCGGATAAGATGCCTGTTCGTCGTCGGAACTGTCGTCACTGTTTGTGTACTGCTCATTTCGTTCTGTTCCCTTCTTGGCTGGCCGGTTACGCGGCCGTCGGCGAGCCGAGTCACTTCGGTCCCATACTACGGTGCACAGGAAATGAAATTGACACCGAGCGATTCAAAGAAACCGACAGCATCGGGGTCATCACAGTGAGTGCCAGATACCCCGATTTCCATCTGAGGATAGCTTTGACGAATACTCTGGATAGCCACACTTAGAAGATGGCCGACCGCAAAGCGATCCAACTTTACGAATGGATTGTCCTGGAAAATTCCTTGTTCAAGATAGTGCCTGAGATATTCGCCGCTCTCCTCTTTTGAAAAGCCGTACGTCATCTGGGTGAGATCGTCTGTTCCAAAGCATACAAAGTCCACATGCTTCGCGATGTACTCAGCACAGATGGCAGCACGCGGCAGCTCGATGAGCACTCCGAGCTTGTATGGAACAGTTCGGCGGTGTTGCGCGAACACGTCGGCTGCGATGCGTCGGACTCTATCTGCAACGACTCGTGTTTCCTCTTCGGAAGAGACCAGGGGAATTAGAATGCCGATCTCTGATCCAATCTGGTCTTCAGCCAGTTCGAGCGCCGCCTGCAGGATGGCCGTTACCTGCATCGTGAGGATCTCCGGATGAATCAGGCTGAGTCGGCAGCCGCGAAGTCCTAATGCCGGATTTGCTGCGGAGATGACCTTGTGTTGTTGACGAACGCTTCTCATCGCGAATACGCCGTCCCAATCCTCCTCTGAAAGCGCGTGCGATACCTCTGATTCGAGTTGCTCGCTGGATGGAAGAAACGTCTGCAGAGGAGAGTCGAGCAGCCTAACGAATACTGGGTAGGGCGAGATGGCGCGGAAGACGGCCTGCAGCGTGATTTGATGCAGCGGGAGCAGAAGTCTGAGCGCTTCGTTACGGACGCCTGGATTCGGCGCAACGGCTAGGGCGCGCATCAACTCCCGGCGACCTGACGCGCGCAGCATGGGTTCGGTCCGGCAGACGCCGACTCCTGGCACTCCTGCCTGGCGGGCGGCCATGGCCTGTTCGGGCGTATCTGCATTGGCTCTAATCAACATGGAGGAATCCGCAATAAGGTGGTCTCGATAACCTACGGGGACGATGCGCGCCTTGCAATCGATGCTGATCCGTTTCGGACGAGTCCGTGGCGGACAGTTGCGAGGCTTCTATATATTTGGCACTCATGGATCACTCATGGACCTGAAGAGGCACGCCACGACTATTTATCTTCGGCTGGAAGAGTACTTGATCCAGCGAGATGTGCGAGCGGGATTCGCCCTGCTTGATGAGATCTTTCAGTCGGGAGCGCAGCTCGATCCCGGGATGCCGGCGAGTTTCGATGTACTGCTCGCGTTGGCTCAGTGGGCGGATCTGGGATACCGTGACGTCGCTTTTTTCGAGTGTCAGTTCCGGCTCTTCGCGACGTGCTTTCCTCTACAACTAACCGTTGGGGACTACCTGCGTCTCAAGCTGGCCGAGTCCTATCTCCTGCTGGCTGGACGCAGATATGCGGAAGCAGCTGAACTGCTTCATTCGCTCTTGCATGTCAGCAAGAGCCTCCTTCCTCCCCACCTGCTATTCGTCACACACTTCTGGTTGGGCCGCGCCCTACGACAGGCCGGGACCTTCGACCATGCGCTTGAAAACATCCGCACAGCAAAGGGTCATGCAGAAGACATGAAGGCGAGCAAGCTGGTAGCAGTCGCCAAGATTCATGAGAGCTGGCTGGTATTCCACCGTGGCGAACGAAGACTTGCCTTTGCGCTCCTGGATGAGGCCGAGGCTGCTCTGAAGTCTACGGGGCACGTGCTGTCCCTTGGAAACATCGCCTCCGCACGGGGCCGCTTCATTCGCAGTACAGGAGAGTACCGGCGGGCACTTGGCTTCTTTGAGCAAGCGATCTCGATCTATCGCCCCTATTATCCGGAGCATCCTAATCTTGCACGCGCCCTTGTAAACACGGCTTACGTGAAGAGACTCCTTGCGCTGGAGTTGCAGCGCGGGCGAGGAGAGCCGGCGGCTGCAGTAACGCACGCCCGGGTTTTGGCATTGGCACATGAGGCGATGGCCCTGTTACAGGAGGCCGCCCGAATCTACGCGACGCAGCAGCACCAGGCCGGCAGCGGCTCGGTGCTGATCAATTTCGGACATTTGAAACTGGAGATCGGCGAGATCGATGCAGCAGCAGAACAGGGAGACGCGGCCTACGCGCTGGGTAAAGAGAAGGATGACCCTGTTCTTATGGCTCGAGCGCGCATCCTCCAGGCATATGTGCAGATGGCCTGCGCGGAGGAGCAGTTGGGCGATCCGTTGAGTCCGGTCCCTCCTTCGCAGCACGCTGTTGAATTCGCTGAAGACGCAGTCAGACTCGCAGAGGGAACCCGTAACCGCCGTCTTCTTGCCGGCGCCTACATCACTCGCGGCCTCGCCGCAGCAGACATGGCGAACCCGGATTGGGATCTTGCACGCAGCTGTGCTGCTACAGCCGGAAATCTCCTTGGAACCGAAGATCGAGACCACCTGTTTCGCGAACTGAACAACCTGAAACGAAAGATCACGCAGCCACATACCCTCGAGGACACGCTTCGTAGATGGAGCAATGGCGAGCTCGGAGGCAAGAGCTTCCAAGAGATCGAAGAAGAGTTCGCCGAGATAATCATTCCGAAGGTATGGATAATCCTGGGACGCAATATTTCACGTGTCGCGCAGGAGTTGAATATATCGCCGAAGAAGGTGAGGCGTGTTCTAGGTAACGCACGATCCAAGGAGCAACACTCGCAAGGACCACTTGAACAGCCCACACGTTCTGCACTCCGGAAGTCCAAAAAGTGACGGAATGACGCGTTGGAAGATCTGGCAGCCGCCCGTCCGGGCGTTTCGAGCGTGTGCCCCCGTCCAGTTGTGCCCAGCCGATTCGGACACATACGAGTTGACGATTGTCCCTAAGCTCGTGCACCGTTCTGGCAGATTCCAAACCAGCTCAGGAGCCGCTGCCATGAGTGAATCACACGAGCACGCAAAAACGGTGCCACCATCGAAAAGCCCTGCTTCCGTTTACCATTCAACGGCTTGCCTCCCGCACTCACTATTGGACACCTCTCATGTCGCCCCTTTCCCTCACGGGTTCCCGTGCTCAGACTGTTCTTTCCTGCGCACCTTAGCCTTGCGCGATTGGTAGCCCGCAGCGAAGGTGAATTAACGATCATCATTTATTCATCTGAATTTCAGGGCGAAGGATGTAAATGAACTTCGAACGGATGCCATGAATCACAAAAGCGCAACAGCGGTTTGTTCGATTGTGCGTAGTGCGATTCTCGGTTCGCTGCTGAGTCATTCTGCGCAACACGCGCTAGCCCAGAATCCTCCACTTATTACCACGTCAACGGCGGAACTGCGTGCCCTTGACGGCCTGCCCCACTATCAACCTGAGCAACAGGTCTCCGGAACGATCAGGCTCTGGGGTCACGGTGCCCCCGTCCTGGATTTCATGGGAATGCTGGTCAAGTCCTGGGAGCAAGGCTTCGCCAAGTTCCAACCAGCGGTTCACTTCGAATATGACATGTACGGCACGGCGTCGGCCATGGGCGCGTTGTATAGCGGCCAGGGCGATATCGCCATCCTTGGACAGGAGATCTATCCCTTCGAGATCAAGGCCTTCGAGCAGGCGAAACATTACGACCCGACTGAGATCGAGATCGCGACCGGATCGGTGGACGTGCGCAACTTCGATTTCGCTCTTGGCGCGTTCGTGAACTCGCGCAATCCGCTGTCGCACGTCACGCTCGATCAGCTCGACAAGATCTTTGCGTATCATGACGGCGGCCTCGCCCAGAACATCCTCACATGGGACCAATTGGGGCTAACCGGCGAGTGGGTTGGAAAACCGATTCATCTTTACGGCTGGTATGAGTCAGACATCTTCGCCACATGGATCGAACGCGCCGCCCTGGACGGAAGTCATCGCTGGCGCTGCGGCATGAAGGAGCATGCACACATCCATCGGCCGGACGGCACCATTTACGACAGCGGTCAGCAGATTCTTGATGAGGTTTCGAAAGATCTCTATGGGATTGGGCTCTCCAATGTGCGCTATCTGAAGGGCACTGAGACGAAGCCGCTATTACTTGGCCGGGACCCGGACGGTCCTTTCTTCCCGGCCACCAAAGAGACTCTGATCAACAGGCAATATCCGCTGGGCCGGATCATTCCGGCGGAGATCGACCGCCCACCTGGGCAGCCCGTCAACCCTGCAGTTCGCGAGTTTTTGCTTTATATCCTGAGCCGCGAGGGCCAGGAGGAGATCGTGCGAAACGGCAAGTATCTGCCGATGCAACCGGAGGCAGCCGCACGCCAAAGGGAGAAGCTGCAGTGAAGACAACCCGCCTGTTCGCCGCCTGTGCCGTCATGGTTGCACTGCTGACCAGCAACCTCGTTTCGGCTCAGGACCCAGCGGCTTCTCTACATCCTCGACTTAGCGTGATCCGCAGCCGGGGAGACAAGGAGGTGGGAAGGACCATGGCGGCGTGGGAGGCCGCCTTCCGCAGGTATCATCAGGAGATCACCTTCGAAGACACGCTGCTTGGCAGCGCCACGGGTATGGCCGGCATTATTACGGGTGCGGCCGACATGACATTGATGGGCAGACCCGTTACATCAAACGAGGTGATTGGCTTCGAGTGGGTGCATCGCGTGAAGCCACTCGGCCTGCAAGTAATGCGCGGAAGCCTCGACGCCGAAGGCAAGTCTCCCGCATTGGTGGTTGCTGTCTCGCGGCGCAATCCGCTCACCTCTATCAGCATGGCACAGCTCGCCACGATCCTTGGCTGCCCTGCTGATGCCACAAAGCCGATCACGTGGGCCATGGCAGGCGCAACTGGAGCCTGGGGGACGCATCCAGTCCACGCCTATGTTTACGACAACCAGACCGGCACTGGCGCGTTTCTCATGCAGACCGTTCAAGGCAAGAAGGACTGCTGGAACTGGTCTATCGTGCGTGAGTTCACCGACCAGCAGCACGCGGACGGATCAGTGTTTCCGGCAGCGCAGCAGATCGCAAGGGCTCTCGATCGCGACGCTGACGGCCTGGCGATTACCACGGTTGCATACATGAAATCAAGCCTCAAAGTGCTGCCGATCAAGACCAACGCGACGCCAGTTCGGCTCACCGCTGCCACGGTAAGAAACGGTTCGTATCCATTAGGACGCGGCGTATACATCTACATTCACCGCGCCAAAGGTAAGCGGGTTGATCGGCCGGTTGCCGAGTTTCTGAATTTTGTGCTCGGCTCCGAAGGGCAACGCATTGTCGCCACCGTTGGTGATTTCATCCCGCTGAGCCCCGTGGCCGCATCAAGTGAACGGGAGAAGCTGCAGTGATCAATTGTCTGGCGGTAAGCTATTTCAGCTTGCTCAGACCTTCCTGAACCGCGGCTGCGTTCAATGGAAGATACTTGCCGTCCTTCATTAGCAAAGCCTGTCCCTGTTTGCTCAAGACGAAGCGCGTGAACTCTCGAATCTTGGGATCTACGTGCCCTTCAGGAGGCACGTCGAACCAGAAGGACTGGCCTCCCCAAAGCGGATAGGTATGGTCCTGAAGCGTCTCAATCGAGTAGTGCACAAATGCCCCCGAATCCGTTGCGCCGAGATCGAGAATCTTCACATCCTTAGGAAAATTAGGGTGAAACCGTACATATGCGATGCCACTCGGATCGTCGCGCACGTGATCGACAATCTGATCGGCCTCGAGATATGTCTTTCCGTTCGGACGCTCGAAGTTTCCAAAGCCCAACAGATTCTCGTTCCACTTGTCTGAAGAGTGCAGCACCTTGTCGGAGAACTCGAGCGCCGTTGCATACCGCAGGCTGTACCCATAGGTATGAATCGTGTTGCCTGCGAGATCTCCCTCCACACCGGCTTGTCCCCACGTCCGAATGTCCGTCTCTGGGCCGCGCGCAAACTCCGGATGCCAGATCTGGCCCACCCACCCTCCCGCACGCTGAGATCCGAAGATTCCATCTAGTTGCGTCATGCTGATCTTCGTGATCGGGTTCGACTTATTCACGACGATCACCATGTTGTTCTGCCAGCCCACCACGTCGTATGAACCCGTCAAGATCGTCACGCCCGTCGGCGGATGCCCCTTCAATCGCTGGTAGGAGAGGTAGTCATAAAAGCTCGGCTCGTGAGTGATGCCGATGTCCGCCAGCCCCTGCGCGACACACGAGACCGCGATCGCTGCAGTCTGCAGATCGTATTGGATTTTGATTCCCGGCTGCAGCTTCTCAAACGCCTCCTTCCACCAGCCACCCAACGGCGAGTCACCGATGTAATTGTTGCCGCACACGCGCAATGTGCCTTCAGGATGCCCTTGCGGAACATAGTCGGGCAGCCCACTCAAATCGAACGTACGTGTATATGCCGGGTTCTGCGCGATGGCGCGCATGCGCGTCCGTCGCTCCATCGAAGATCCCGTCGGATACTTCTTTGACTCCGCGTTTGGCTGATACTTATCGCTCATCTGCGCGACAGCAGATGTGGTCAGAATGAACAACAGCGTGGCAATACTTACGATCCGTGACATTCCCTTTTGGGTTCCTCTCCTGCTCACAAGCGCTGACCGCTGGAGCATGCCTGCCCCGCCACGGTAAGCGAGCGTGGCTTCAGAAGTCCAAGACATTTTCGTAAAGCAAATTTCATACTGGATTCAGGACCATCTTTGCATCGAACGCATACTGTTCCACAGTTGTTCTCGTGCATTTCCGACGAGTGATTCGCTCCGCGAACAACTCCGTTCGCTGCGCCTTCCCCAACATTGCGAATCCATGAATCCGTTTTTATCTTTAGTCAATACGGACTTCATTTGAACGTCCGACGATGCTTCTGGTGAGCAATTCGCATCTGCGTTCGACAGTCGAGCGCAAAGGCCAGGGAGAATCACAGAAATGATGGTGAAATGTACTTTGCTCTCCTTGGCATTCTGCACAGCGCTCCTGCCCAGCGCGTCCCCTGCACAAGTCGGTTCCAACACCACGCCGCTCGGTGATGGAACCTCTTCTAATGGACTCGACATGCAGGCGGCACGGGCTCGCAAGATGACGGCCAATGGAAAGAAGACCTTTTACACGAAGCGCTATGATCTCTCCGGCTTGCCTGACTACATGCCGCGGCAGCGGGTCTCAGGGACAATTCGCATCTGGGGTTCGAACTACATCACGGACGGCATGGTCGGCGGCCTTTGGGAGGACGCCTTTCGCAAGTACCACCCGGACGTCCATATCGAGTGGCACATGAAGACCACTGAAGCCGCCGTCCCGGCTCTCGTCTTCGGGGTGAGCGACATGGGCATCGGCCGCAAGGTCACCTTTTCCGAGCTGCAGCTCTATCAACGGTACACGGACCACGATCCCATCGAGGTCGAGATCGCCACGGGCTCTTACAATGTTCCCGGCTGGCAGCCCGGGTTCGGCGTCATGGTCAGCAGAGATAACCCGCTGACTCACATCTCCATGCAGCAGCTCGACGGCATCTTCGGTGCCGAGCGCGATGGTGGATGGGAGGGCACAAGCTGGCATCCTGAGTGGCGTCGTAGCGCTGACAAGAACATTCGTACATGGGGCCAGCTCGGGCTTACAGGCGAGTGGGCGAATAAGCCGATCAATGTCTACGGCCTGAACCTCCGCTATCACCAATCCTCAGAGCTCTCCGATTGGATCCTGCAGGGTTCGGACAAATGGAACGAGAACTTGCGCACTTACGCGAACTACGTCTCGAGGGACGGCAAGCTGCTGCGCAACATGACGAACGATATTGCCGCCGATAAGTATGGTATCGGCATCACCGCTGCCCCGACAAATGCACTCGGTGGCGGCCAGGGTAAGCTCCTCGCGCTGGGCTGGACCAATGACGGGCCTTTCGTCGCCTACACAATGGACACTCTCCAGAACCGCACCTACCCAATGTTCGATCGCATCTACGCCTACACGAATGGTTCAGCAGACAAGCTACTCGACCCAAGGGTGGCGGAGTTTCTCCGTTTCATCGTCAGCAGGCAAGGTCAGGAGTTGGTCGAGGAGGATGGCAAATATCTTCCCCTGACGGCCGAGGTAGCCCGCGCCCAGATGGCAAAAATCGATGCGCTGATGAAGTAAAGGGAGTCTCCGTTCAGTATCTGAAACGAGCAGCCGTCACGTTCCGAACACTCACCCGACGATAGATGCACGCGTTCTGAGCGACTCACGGCGGCACGAACACAGGCGTCCTTCACCGCAACCCCAAACCCGGAGCCACCGATTGCTCATGAGTCCGCACCTCAGTTCGCCACCGGCGATGAAACAACGGAGCCGCTTCAAAAAACGGCTCCTCCGGCGCGTATTTGTCTGCCTCGCAGGGACGCTTGGCATCTCTGCAGCCGTCACCGCGCAGACGGCTGCACGCCGTCAATTTCTGGACCCATCACTGCCGGATTACCACGCTGAGCCCGTACCGCAGCCAGCGCATCGCGGCTACATCATGCCTGATGGTTCAGTTCGCATCGTCGGTTTCGACGATATGAAGGGCATGGTCGGTCGATGGGACGCACTCTTCTCGAAGGCCCACCCGGATATCCGCTTCACGCCGATCCTTAAAGGGAACGGCACCGCGATTCCCGCGATCACCTATGACATGACGCTCTTCGCACCGGAAGGCGGAGGCGCGACGCTGCTGGAACTTCTTCCGTACGAAAAGATCTACGGCTCTAAGAAGGATCCTGTCGCTGCGCTGATCATCCGCGTTGCGCATGGCTCACTCACGCCTGGCGCGAAGATGAGTCCCCTGGCCATCATCGTAAACAAATCAAATCCCATAAGTTCACTCACAACGGAGCAGGTTGCCAGCATCTTCTCAACCGGCGCTGGCACCGGTGACACAACCTCATGGTCGCAACTCGGCATCGGCGGTGCGCTTGCGGGCAAGTCCATTCATCCCGCCGGCCTGTACTGGGACGCTTACCAGCGTCCTGAAGATCCCTACATGGGTGAGTACATGATGTATCGCCACTTCGGTCCATTCCCCGGCAACGTCTTCAGCTCCAATTACGAGCAGTACCTCCACTACGACGACGTCCTGAAGAAGGTCGCCTCCGATCCGCTCGCAATTGGCATCGTTGAACTGAATAAGGTGGACGCCAGCGTCAAGCTTATCGCGCTTCCAGCACTCGATGGGAAAGGGCTCACCACCGGCAGCGCCGCAGATCTCATCGCCGACCGCTACCCGTATCCTCGCGATCTCTTCCTCTACATCCGCCGGGAGCCCGGCACTCCTCTTGATCCGCTTGTCGCCGAGTACGTAAAGCTTGTGCTCTCCAAAGAAGGACAGCAGGCCGTCGCTCAGGACTCTAAAGGATATCTCCCTCTGAACGCCCATGACGTGCAGCTTGAGCTCGATCGCCTCGACAAAGCCAGAACGTGGGCGCCGCGATCCAAGCAGGGGCCCAAGCTCAACTTCCCTTTCCCCTCCCCTGAACCTCTAGGAGACGAGTAACACATGCAATCGATGGTCACGTCCGGCACCGCTCGCCACACTGGAATCTCCTCACCTGCAAGCTGCCTCTCCAAGAGCTTTACACTGCTCGCTGCCGCGCTCGCCCTCGCAGGCGCCGCAGTTACACATGCGCAAACGGATCCCGCGCAACTTCCCTTTCAGCCGCGCCCGCTTTCCGTTCCCGCAGACCGTCCTTACTCTGTCGCCCCGGACAGCGCCTTTGTCGCGGGCAATGACGTCCTCATTCCGCTGTTCAACAAGATCGACGCCCGCTGGGCCGAGCTCGAACCGAATGTCAAGTTCAAAAAGATCATGATGGGCTCAACGCTCTCCGTTGAAGGTCTCGTCAGCGAGAAATCAGCGTTCGGCCCGATTGGCCGAGGCAATCGCCGGCCCGAGGTCGATCAGTTCGTCGAGCGCTTTGGCTACGAGCCCACCTACATCAAGATCGGCTACGACTCCAACCCCAACAACAAACTCTCAACGGGGATCTGGGTCAACGCCGCTAACCCCATCAAGCAGATCACGCTCGATCAGGCGGCCAGCATCTTCACGACCGGAGGCCACCACGGTGATATCACGCATTGGTCGCAGCTCGGCGTAACCGGCGACATCGCCCCGCTGCCGATTCACCCCTATGTGACGCGCGATACCCACGCCATCCTCGCCATGATCGATGAGATGCGCGATAAGTTCGGCGGCTTTCCTTTCTCCAACCGAGTCGAGTGGGTGCCCAGCGAAGAAGACGCGATCAACGCGGTCGCGCAGGATACCTTCGGCATGGTTCTGATGGACTACTGGAACAACACCGCTCCCATGAACGGTGTGACCACGTGGGCGCACCTGAAGGACTTCGGCCCACGCATCAAGTTCGTTCCAATGGTCATCGACGACAAGGGCACGCTCTCGGACGGTACTGTCGAAGGCCCGCTCCATCCCATGGCGTCGGCCATCGGCATCAATATCAACAAGGCACCCGGTAAACCTCTCGACCCCTGGCTCAAATCCTTCTGCGAGTTTCTGCTCTCAAAGGACGTGCAGGACATCATCGGCTCTCCGGAGATGCGCAAGGTCGGCTTCCGTCCTCTGCTTCCTGGTGAAGCCGCCGAAGAGCTGAAGAAAATTCAGTAGACTATGTGCAACAACGAGCTCGCCGAAAGGCGGCCGCGCTTGGTTCTTCACACAACCGAATTCACCGCAGCTTGCGGCGTTCTGCATCTGCAATCGCCGGAGTCAACGCTGTGTATCCGCCATCCTCGCGCACGGCCTCTTGCCCTTGCTCACTCAGGACATACTGCAGAAACGCCCGCACCGCCGGCGCCTTTGCACCACTCGGATCAAAGAACACCGTAATCACCTGTACAAGCGGATACGAGTGATCCGCCACCGTCTCATGCGTCGGCAGCACAAACGGGCCACCCACCCGACCCAGCGGCACAACTTTCACCTCCGGCGATCGATACAGAGCACTTGAGAACCCAATGCCGTCCGGATCCTTAGCCACTGCATCCACTACCCGCTGGCCGGCGTCGTACAGGCCACCTTGCTCACGCGGCTGGTCACCCAGCTCTACCAGCTCCGGATTCCAAATTGACGAGCCACCAAATGCCTTCTGCTGCAGGTAGTACCCGAAGCCCCGCGATATCTCGAAGCCATACACGTGCACCGGTCGTTTTGCCCACTCACCCGTTAAACCAAGATCGCCCCACGTGCGCACCGCGCGCGGCGTAACGCTGAACACATCGCGCACCTGCTCCATCGACAGATGAGTCAGCGGGTTCGCCTTGTTAACGACGAATGTCAGCGCAAAATCCTTGTTCCGAATGTCCACGGACCCGGTCACGACATCCACGCCCATCGGCGCATGACGCTTCACATCCGTAAAGCGCTTCCACCTCATTCGGCCAGATCTGCCGGCCCATCACGGCCATGTCACCTCTATCCGTCCAGAGTGCTCCCATGGCGCTCGCCGTCCCATGCAGTTCATTGTCAAAGTGCACGTCGGGCTGCAGTTTTTCGAAGCCCTCCTCCCACCTCCGCACGAGCGACTCGATGTAATCGGTTCCTGCCGCGCCGCCGTGTCCCCACACCCGTAGCGTCCCATGCACTTGCTCTCGGGCCGCGTACTGCGGCAGCACACCATCGCTGCTCTTCGCACTCTGTGCCGCGGCCCCGCTCACCAGGGCACTCAACACGAGCGACGCACCGAAACGTCTCATTCTTTCCACCCCTTGTTCGCCTCGGCCGTCGTCCAGTCGCCCAATATGCGCTTCCGCTCGCGATCGCGTGCGCCGACGGGCAGCGCCAGATAGCCTTCCTCTGCGTGGATCTCGCGCTGGCCCTCGTCGCTCAGCACAAACAGCAGAAACTCCTCCACCGGTTCAACCAGCCGATCACCCGGCTTGCGATTCGTAAGGATGGAGAGCCGTCGCGACAACGGATAGCTCGAATCGGCGATCGCCTCAGGTGTCGCCTCTAACGGCTCGCCTCCAGCTCCCGCCACCGGAATTACCCTCACGCCATGTTCGCGCGCCGCAGCCGTTCCACTCGTGTACCCGAGTGCACTGTCATCGCGTGCCACGCGAGCCGCGATCTTCTCATCCGCGCGCGACCCTTCCAGCAGCACACTCGCAGGATTCGGCTTGTAGTCTCCCTTCAGTACCTGCTTGCGGAAGAACACGCCGAGCGAATCGTCCTCACCAAACCCCACCGGCTCGATGCTCTTCGCTGTCATTGCCCCTGCAACCCCAAGCTCGCCCCAGGTCCGCACATTCTGAGGCGCCTGTTTATGTAGCGACCCAAACACTGCGTCCAGCTCCGCCGTCGAAATCTTCCGTAACGGATTCGCCGCATTCACAATCACCACTGGCGTGAAACTTGCTCGCGGAGCAGTCGCACCCGCCGCCACAACATCCACCGAAAACGGCGCGTAGTGGTAGACCCAGTGGAAGGCCATGTTGTCCACCGGCCACCACTCGCGTCCCATCACTGCGATATCAGCCACCCCGTCATACAGCCCAGCAGGCACAGCCGCAGCGCCATGGAATGCATTCTCGAAATGCGCGCCTGGATGCTCACGTTGAAAAGCCGTCTCCCACCGCATCACTAGGGGCCCCATTCCTTCGTACGCCCACACGCGAATCTGCTTGACCTGCTCCTGCGCATGCGCCGCCACACAATACAAGATCATCGCCGCAGCCCACAGCCGCCTCACTGCAGCTTCTCCAAATCCTCGCGCTGCACCTCAGGATTGATCGGCAGATAAGCTCCATCCGCCTCAACCAGCTCCATGCCCTCACGGCTCACAAGGAACCGCAAAAACTCTCTTACCGCCGGCGGCAGCGGCTTCCCCGGAGGCCTGTTCACATACGCCGTCGTAAACCGCGATATCGGATACGCCCGTGACCACACGCTCTCCCGCGACGGCACTACATACGGTCCGCCCTCTCTCTTCGCCAGCGCCACCGTCTTCACCTCAGGATTCGCATACAGCACATTCGCAAACGCAATCCCGTCTGGATCCTTCGCGAGGGCCTGCAAAATGTAGACACCCGCGTTGATCACCTCGCCGTTCGGCTCCCGTCCATTGTCAAAATCTTTCAGATCCTCATTCCATTTCCCCGACCCGTGCAGGACTACGCGGTTGAAGTACCCTGCCATACCGGTATCGAAGTTGTATCCATACACATGAATCGGATGCGATGCGCGTTGGCCGGTGACTCCCAACTGTCCCCAGGTGCGAATGCGTGGAGCACCCGGACCACCGCTACCAAAGACGCCTTCGCACTGCGCCATTGTCAACCGGGTCACAGGGTTGTCACGATGCAGAAACACTTCGAGCGAAAATGTCTTGTGTGGTGTGTTGAAGCTACCGGAACTGATCTCAATCCCCAGCGGCTCGTACCCAAACCTGTCGCGGAAGCCGTCGATCTCCGGTCGATATCCTTCGCGTCCGATGAAGACCACATCAGCGGCGCCGCCATACAGCCCAGCCATCGCCGCTTCCGTTCCCGGCAGGTTGTCGGTGAACCTCACTCCAGGCTGAAATTTCTGGAACGCTGTCTCCCATTGCTTCACCAGCTTCGGAATGTAGTTATTCCCATACGTCCGAATCACGCCGGTCACATGATGATCCGGCGCATAGGGCGACAGCCTTTCCGCGAAGTGCTCGCCCTGCGCACACGCCGTTCCACATGCGAACACACAGGACAACGCCACAACAAGAGCCCTCATCGACTCACCGCCTTTGCACTCTGCTCCGCCTTCACTCTCGACAGCGGCAAATAGCCATTCCCTCGCACGAGAGCTTGACCTCGTTGGCTCAGCACATACTCCAGGAAGGCCTTCACAGCCGGATCCACACCGTTCGTAGCATCCCGATTGAAGTACGCGTACACCGTCCTGCCGAGCGCATAGCGTCCGGCTGCAAGATTGTCTTCGCTTGGCATCGCCTCGCCTGTATCACCGATCACCGGCAGGACGTGCACACCTTCGCCTTTGACACCATCCAGAGACGTGATCCCGATCCCCTGTGTGTCATTTGTCGACCGCAGCAACAATCGCCACCGGCGCGTCCTCACTTCCATCCGCAACCTCATGCAGCCCTTCGCGCCACTTCTGGCTGCCTTTCATCACCGCTTTCTCAAACAAGAACGACTGCACGCGATTGATGCCGAACCCATACAAGTGCACTGGGCGCTGCGCCCAGTCTCCGTTTAGCCCAAGTTCCCCCCAGGTATGCACACGCATCGCTGCGCGCCGGTGATCCGCGCTAAACACAGCGTCCAGCTGTTCCAGAGATATTGCCCGCATCGGGTTCGCCGCCGCCACCACAATTGCCAGCGCCGGCGCATGATGCAGCGTGCGCCAGGCTTC
The DNA here is from genome assembly GCA_963762465.1 of uncultured Acidobacteriaceae bacterium. Taxonomy (GTDB): domain Bacteria; phylum Acidobacteriota; class Terriglobia; order Terriglobales; family Acidobacteriaceae; genus Granulicella. Next base: position 281,221 of record CAVXKS010000008.1, read on the forward strand.
CTGTCGCCACGGCAACGCCCGTCGGATCATGCCCCGCACCCTGCTGATACGCATCCACTTCAATCGCGAGTGGTGGCCGGTCTATCAGGGCCAGCTCTGCAGCTCCTGTATACAGGCCACCAATCGCGGAGGCGTTGCCGGTCAACGAATTCTCAAAACGTGTCTCGCGAAACTCCGGATATGCTTTGCGGAACCCGTCCTCCCACGCCCTCACCAGCGCGCCCATGTCATCGCGACCAGGATGGCCGTGGCCCCATACCCGCACCACATGCGAAGCGAGTCTGACCACAGGCACTCAAGGCCGAAGCCGCGCAGACAAACAAGCCGACCCAGATTCTGCTCTTCATCACTTGATCTTCGCTAGCTGCTGCTGAATGTAGCTGTACGGCAGCGGATAATACATTCCGTGCGGAGCAATCAACTCCTGCCCTTCGCGGCTGTAGATAAACCGCATGAACTCCGCAATCTTCGGGTCGAGTGGACGGTCCGGTGGCTGATTCAAGTAGATGTAAGCATCGCGCAGGAACGGATAACTGCGATTCTGCACATTCGCTGCGGTTAGCGCCACATACGGCCCCGCACTCGTCATCGCCAGGTCGATCTGCTTCACATTGGGGTAGTCCTTGCTATGCAGAATCGGCCCCCACGCAATGCCGTACTTATCCCTAGAGAGCGCCTCGTACATTCGCTCGCTCTGCACTTTTGGTCCATCCGGGTCACCCGGCGGAATCATCTTTTCCTCCACATACTCTTTGTAGTTATCGTTCCACTTGTCCGTCCAATGGAGTAGCTTCCTCTCCACAGCAATCTCGAACCCTGGCGCGTTGTACCCATAGGTCTGGATTGGCTTGTCTGCCCATTCTCCCTTTAGCCCCAGTTGTCCCCACGTACGAATATTCTTCTCGGGCCCGCGTGCATACTTTCCCGTGTACGTGATGCCGTCCCATCCGCCCGTGCGCTCCGAACCGAAGATGCCATCCAGCTGCTCCATCGTCAGCTTCGTAAGAGGGTTATCTTTGTTCACTACTATTTGGATCGCCCACAGCGTCCCGCGCTTTTCGTAGCCGCCGGTCGCTACCGAATACTCTGTCGGAAGGTAATGAAACACGTTGTAGAACGGCATCACGTCCGTGATCTTTGCGTCGTCACCCATTGGCGCGATATCGGAGATGCCGATATACATCCCCGCAATGCCGCCTTCGCTCGAGGTCGCAAAGCTGTTCTCCCACACCACGTCCGGATGGAACTTCTGGAAGGCCTCCTCCCAGATCACCATCTGTCCCTTCAGATCCGTACCGTACACACGGATTGCTCCGGCCACCTTCATCGAAGGCTTGTAACTCGGAATCTGACTCGTATCCGGAATCTGCGCCCCGGCTACTGCCACCCATGCTGCAAACACCACTAGCCCCAGCAATCTCATGTATGCATCGTCTCCGTTCTTTCCATCCGCTACTGGAATAATCTCGCACGATGAACGACCACTAAGTCCCGCGTGAAATTCCATTCATTCAACTTGGCGCAGCGCCAAACGCTCTCGCTGCCTCACGTATATCTCCTCTTTCAACGTCCACCGCTATTGGTGGCGACTGTAGTAACGCAGTCGAGAGTTGAATTTAGACGTGCGGACCGATTAATCCCGGTCTCCGACACGCGTCGCCAGCAGTAATGCCTCTGGGATGTGCTCAGGAAAAACGATGACACGCACGCTATTCTCCGCCTTGCCTCGTTGGCGCAACAACGTCGATCACCGCAGTAGTGCTTGCCCAGGAGGCGCGGGACAGGACAGTCGCGGGATGCGGAAAGCTGATGGCCTAACAAGAGAATCCTTCCGTACCGCCCAAGCTGCGCCCACGGCTCGTCCTACTGGATAAGTCGGGACAAGATAATCGGTGCGCTCAGTGTCGTATCAATTAAAAGCTCGCCACAGAAGGCGAAGCTGGCGAGGATGCAGGGCGGCATGTAGCCGAGGAGCTTGCAGAAGTCCTAACAAACTTTCATGTTCGTTTCAGTCGTTCCTAATTTGCCGAGTGGATAGTTGCGTTCGCTAATCGGATTCAAGGAAATAAGCAAGCTTAGCTGAAGCTTCGCGGGCCCCGAGCACCGAAGCCAATACAGCGGTCAGCGGTGTCGGGTCAATTTTTCCAGACGCATAGGCTCAGTAACTTTCGGCCCCGATCAGGAGAACTTACCGATGCGTCGTATGACTTCAAGTCTCCTTTTTCTTTCTTTGCTCACGTTGACGGCTGTTACTACGGCACAGCAGACGGGAACGCTTCGGCGCTCGATTCCTGAAGACAGCCCTCCTCAAAATCACCCGGATAGCTCGCAGGTATTCCCCAACTTTGCACAGCGCCTGACAGACCAAGAGCTTGCGCATCATCCGGATGTTCTAGTTATCGCGTTCCATGCGCAAATTCCTGGCGAGACGCTCAATCGCGTGATCGCGATTAACCGGGCGCAATGGGGAAAGTTCCAATGGCGGCCTTCAGATGAAATCGACACCGACACCGCGAAGACGGAGAGAACCGTTGTGCAAGTAATTCCTTCAACCCATCGCATGGAGGTTCACATGCCTCTGCACACGAAGTCTGGCGATACTGTCGCGACGTTGGTTTGCGTCTGGCGTTTCAAGGACGAGGAAGAAGCACCGGAATTGATGCGCAAGTCTCAAGCCATTCGCGACGAGATCGCACCCCAGATCGTCGGGGTGTCCCAACTACTCGGATCGCCGTAACAGCCACCCCACTTGAAAAGATGATGGACGTGTAAGGCGTTATGAAAGGACGTAAGAACGATGAGAATCCGATCAATTGCCCTGATAGCAGCCCTGTCGATCGTGGGGTCTTGCAGCCTGAAGTCGCAGGTCACCGGCGCTACAGTTGTCGGAAAAGTGACGGATGTGTCCGGATCCGTGGTGCCGTCCGCGAAGGTCGATGTGCTTCGAATCTCCACGGGCACGCACACCGAAGTTACGACAAACGAGGCAGGCAGCTACACGATCCCAAACCTGGTTCCCGGCACTTACAGGATTACCGTCACCGCGCCAAGCTTTGGAACGCAGGTCACAAACGGTCTCGATCTCGAGGTGGGACAGACTCTCGAGCAGAATTACGCTCTCGCGCCCGGTTCTGTGACGCAGCAGGTCGATGTTACCTCCTCCACTCCAGCCGTCGATCTTGCTACCTCGCAGGTGTCGAATGTCGTAGATTCTTCAACAGTACGGCAGCTCCCACTGAACACGCGCGATTGGACGTTATTGGCAACGTTGCAACCCGGCGTGAGCCTGGTGCGCACTGAAAAAGCGGTCGCCGTCGGTGCAGATCGCGGTAATCGGGGATACGGCGCGCAATTGACAGTGGCCGGGGGACGTCCTCAGCAGAATAACTATCGCATCGACGGAATCTCGATCAATGACTATTCGAACGGAGCGCCGGGGAGTGTCGCAGGCGTCAATCTTGGCGTCGATGCCATTCAGGAGTTCTCCGTTGTGACAGCAAATGCATCCGCTGATTACGGACGCGAGGCGGGTGGAGTAGTGAATGCGGTCAGTCGCGGCGGGACAAACACGTATCACGGAACCCTGTTCGATTTCTTCCGCAACGACGCGCTGGACGCTCGCAACTACTTTGATCCGGTAAAGAAGGGCGAGCTACGCAAGAACCAGTTCGGCGCAGCCCTTGGCGGACGATTCATCAAAGACAAGACATTTTTCTTTGCTAATTATGAGGGCATTCGGCAAACTGCAGGCATTCCATTCACGGTAAATGCGCCGAGCGCGAATGCACGGCAGGGCATACTGAACTGCTCGACTGCAGTAGGCGGCGTGCAACAGGCAGGCTGCCCTACACCCGGTCCGGCGGCGGCAGGCAGCACTTATAAAGTGCCGGTCAGTGCAGACGTGACCAGCTATCTGAAGTTTTACGGGGTGCCGACCACGCAACCCGTGAACTCCGACACGGGAAGTTACGTCTTCACCGGAAAACAGATTACGCCCGAGAACTTTGGGCAGGTTCGGATTGATGAGATGTTTTCGGCAAAGGACTCCGCACACGCCACATACATGTATGACTCGGGCAATTTTACTCAGCCCGATGCCGAGGACAACTACTTCCTCTTGTCGCACACGAACAGGCAGCTGGGACTGATTGAAGAGACCCATCTCTTCTCTTCATCCTTCGTCAATACGGCGCGAGGAGGAATCAGCCGGAATGTCGCCAACATCACGAACACAGCAGCTGGGCCAAATTCCCTGGCAGCCGACGCTTCGTTGGGCGGGGTCCCGGGCCGGACTGCCTCCAGCATGGTCATCGGGGGCCTGACAAACTTCGGTGGCGGCCTCAACGCGCCTTCGCAATACAACTTCTACTGGACCTCAATTCAGGGCTATGACGACGCCTTCTACACGATTCGGAATCACACGTTCCGGTTCGGTGGCGGCTTAGAGCGCATGAGGAACAACATCGTCGCCACATCGAGCCCTGCCGGCCTCTATACCTTTGGCTCAACAGCCGACTTCATCGCCGGCCGAGTCCAGAACTTTTCCGCGCAGCTCCCGGGATCGGTGCCCGAAAAGGGCTTACGCCAGACGTTGGGTGCGGGCTACCTGCTGGACGATTGGAAAGCGCTCCCAAACCTCACGTTGAACCTCGGCCTGCGTTATGAGGCAACCACGGTGCCCGGCGAGGTACACGGAAATATCAGCCGGCTGGTGAATCTGACCGATCCCGCTCCCACGCTAGGAGGTCAATACTTTGCCAACCCGACGCTCAAGAACTTTGAACCGCGAATCGGCATCGTCTGGGATCCGTTCAAGCACGGAACGACCGCCGTGCGAGCTGGCTTCGGGGTATTCGACGTTCTCCCCCTGCCCTATCAGTTCGAATTGCTGAGCGCGCTTGCAGCCCCGTACCTTCAGGTTGGCAGCGTCGTCTATCCGAACGCCGCTGCGCCGTACACCATCGTTCAGCCGGGTGATGGCAAATTCGCGCATGGATCCTTCAGTTCCATTCAGGCGCCCTCAACATTACGTCAGAGCTACGTGCAGCCGAGCCCCAGCCGCAGCTACCTGATGGAATGGAATCTCAATGTCGAACAGGACTTTGGCCATAATCTCAGCATGTATCTGGGCTTTGTGGGGTCCAAAGGCGTACACCAGCCGTTCCGTACGGACGAGGTCAATACGGTGCAGCCAATTAGCTATGTGAATGGTCTTCCCATCTTTCCCAAGCCAGGGACAGCAAAGGTGCTGAACCCGAACGTGGGGCAGATCGCCGCCATCTTCTACAACAACAACACATACTACGACGGCCTGCAGGCCGGATTCACGAAGAAGATGAGCCATGGCTTCCAGGCACAGGTGAGCTACACCTACAGCAAAGCGATTGATCTTGGCTCAGCTGTTCTGGCCGGCGATCCCTTCGGGAACTCCATCTCCGGACTCTTCTACTTCGCGCCTTCTACTCGTCGAGGAGTAGCAGATTTCAACGTGCCCAATGAGTTCACGTTCAACTACCTCTACGAGGTTCCGCAGATCAAGAAGCTGCGCGGACCACTCAATTCTGTGGGGAATGGATGGGAGGCGAGCGGAATCTTCTTCGCGCAGAATGGACTTCCGTTCACTCCAACGATCGCGGGTGACTCACTCGGTTTGCAGGGAACGGCACCCTACAACGTGCCGAACCGGATCCAGAACACCGCCGGCTGTCAGACGGGCGTCAACTCGCGCAGGGCGATCGGTTACATCAACCTCAACTGCTTTACGTTCCCCTCTCCGAACCCGGACGGAACGACTGTGTACGGAAACGCCGGAAGAAACTCGCTCCTCGGACCGAGTCTGAACGAGTTGGACTTCTCGCTCATGAAGAGCACGCGTATCTCCAGAGACACTGACAGGACGCGCCTGCAGTTCCGGGCGGAGTTTTACAACGTGCTCAATCACTCAAACTTCTCGCCTCCGATCGCGAACCGTACTGTGTTTACTGCGGCGGGCGCAAAGGTAGGAACCGCCGGAAACATCACCTCTACTGTGACAACAAATCGCCAGATCCAATTTGGGCTCAAGCTTCTCTTCTAGCCGAGTTCCATCTGTAGACGGTGAGTCGGGGAAACGAACTGAGCCGGAGCTTTCTGAAAAGGAATTTCGCAAATGTTCAGGATCGCTTCATCCCACGATGGCACGCTTGCGATCATGCCTGTTGTCCGCAGTGTAGCCTCGTCAGAAAGAGTTCGAATTCACCTTGTTGTTCGGGCTATCTCGCTGGGCGCGCTTGCTCTGGCTGGGGTAGTCGCCTGCGGGATCGCGAACGCACAGGGACCTTACAAGGTCCAACAGCGCTGGCTGCTTGGCGGCGAAGGCAGTTGGGACTACGTGACAATTGACCCCGGTGCCAGACATCTCTATATCGCGCACCTCACCCGTGTCGAAGTTGTGGACCTGAACTCCGGAAAGCGCATCGGCAGCGTGGATGGCCTGGCACACTGCCACGGAACCGTTTTCACAGCAGACGGCAAGGTCGGCTTCATTTCGGACGGCGGAAGCAACAATGTTGTTGTGTTTGACCCCACCACTCTGAAGATTGAGGCGCGCATTGCCGTGGGGACGAACCCTGATGGCATGGTTTACGAGCGATCTACAAACACGCTCTGGGCCTTCAACGGAGGAAGCAATAACGTCACCGTGATCGACGTTGGATCCAGGAAGATTCTTGCCACCGTCGCGATGCCTGGGAAGCCGGAATTCCCCGCCACAGATGGAGCCGGCACGATCTTCGTGAATGTAGAAGACAACAACTCCGTAGCTCGGATAGACGCAAAGAAGAGAAACATTACGGCCGTGTGGAAGCTTACCGGCTGCGAATCGCCGTCAGGCCTCGCGTTAGACAGTAACGGCCATCGGCTGTTCTCCGTATGTGATGGCAAGAAGATGGCGGTGACCGATGCACTCACTGGTAGGTCGCTCGGGAATCCTTCGATCGGGGAAGGGGCCGATGCCGCCGCGTACGATCGCGTGCACAATGTTGCCTTCGCCTCAAACGAGGACGGCACGTTGACAGTGATTGACGCCTCCACATCCAGCTATCCCCGCGTCCAGACTTTGCAGACGATGAAGGGCGCGCGCACCATGGCATTCGACCCGTCGACCGGCAGACTCTACACCGTCTCCGCGAAGCTAGGTGCGCTTCCGCCTCCCAACCCTGCAGTGCACCACAATCGTCCGCCCGCCGTTCCCGATACATTCACGGTACTTGTCATTAGCCGCAATTAGATCCACCGCAATGAAGCCAAATGTCCGCCAGTTCTCGGCCTCTTACCTGGGCTGGATGTGCGTCGCATCCGTCTGGGCTACTCTCGCCTCGTTCGCGGTGGCACAACGGACGAGCGGTGGCCCTGACGCGCGCACCGGGGAGATAGATACGGGTGCCGACAAATCACTTTCAGAGCAGATACCAAATGCGCCGAGTTCCCGCGCGCCCGTGTTGGCATATCTGGCGACTTCTCCGGATCCGCAACGATCGACGCCTGTAGTCACGCCGGACGCAGCGATGACGCTCGAGCAGGCGATCGCGCTTGCGCAGGCCAATGAACCGAGCTTCGCCGCCGCTGCCGCAGCCAATAAAACGGCCATGCTCGATCGCTCGATCGCCCGATCCGCACTTCTGCCGCAGGTCATCTTCCACAATCAATTTCTATTTACGCAGCCAAATGGTGCGACCAATCAGGCGGGGTCCGTAGGGACCCAAGCTGCCCCGAAGTTCATCGCCAATAACACCGTGCATGAATATGTCAGCCAAGGTTCTGTAACCGAGAACATCGGGCTCACAGGCTACACCGGCCTGGCAAAGGCAAACGCCGAAGCGGCCATCGCAAATGCCGAACTCGAGATCAGCCGGCGGGGTCTCACCTCGACAGTCGTCAGCCTCTTTTACAGCTTCTTCACCTCGCAGACGAGGGTCGCGGTTCAGCAGCGCGCTGCCAACGAAGCTGCGGGCTTTTTGAAGCTGACGCAGGATCGAGAAAGCGCACGCGAGGCAGCGCACGCCGACGTAGTCAAGGCTACTCTGACGTTGCAACAGCGCCAACGCGACCTCGCCGACGCTCGGCTTCAGGGCCAAAAGGCCCGTCTGGACCTGGGCGTTCTGCTGTTCCCTAACCCGCGTACTCCCTATTCCGTTTCGACGGCGGAGCCCAAGCCGTTGCCGCCGCGCGCCGACGTCGAGGCCGCCGCTGGCGCCCGCAATCCCGAGGTTCGGAGCGCCCTCGCCTCCCTGCGTGCGCGGAGCCTTGATATCACCTCAACTCGTGCGGCATATCTCCCAGATCTCGCACTGAATTACACATACGGCATTGACGCAGCGCAATTCGCGGCAAAGGGTCCTGACGGAACGCGGAACCTTGGCTACTCCGCTTCAGCCACTCTCGATATCCCTGTATGGGATTGGTTTGCCACTGCGAACAAAGTAAAACAGGCGCACATACTCCGTGACGCTGCAAAGGTTGTCCTTTCTTCGGTTCAGCGAAGATTGATTGCTCAGCTTGACGAGTTCTATGCCGAGGCGTCGGTTGCGCACGATCAGCTTGATTCACTTCAGGCCAGCGTAGATGCCGCACGCGAAAGCCTCGATCTCACGCGTCTGCGGTACACGGCCGGGGAAGCGACCGTGCTTGAGGTCGTCGATGCGCAAAATTCGCTTACTTCCACTGAACTCGCTCAGCAGGACGGAATAGTTCGCTATCAGGTTTCTCTTGCCAACCTGCAACTTCTTACGGGGGTCATCTAACATGATCCATACGCTTCCTCGCGGACATAAAGTACCGGTTTCGCGCCGTTGCGCGACTGCCTCGTTCTTGCTTGCCCTTGCGGCATTCGTGTCCACAGTCGGAGGTTGCAGGAACGCAGACGACACTGCGGAGAAACCCATTGTCACTATCCAGGCAGTCCATCCTGAAGTAGGTGCAATCTCAGAGGAGATAGCTGTCGACGGCACGCTCTCTCCAATAGCTCAGGCGGCAATTCTTGCAAAGATTACGGCCCCCGTGGAAGCCTTCTACGTGCAGCGGGGAGCGCACGTCACCGCCGGGCAACTCCTTGCGACGCTCGAGCACGGCGACCTTGCAGCCGCTGCGCTCGACAACGAAGGCGCATACTTGGCAGCCAAGGGCGCATACGCCGCCGCGACACAATCTACAGTTCCCGAAGAGCTGACACGCAGCCGGCTGGAGGTCGCCCAGGCAGAAGCGACACTCAACCTCGACAACAGCATTGCTGAAAGCCGCAAGGAGTTGCTCGCGCGCGGAGCTATACCGGGCCGCGACTACGATACAGCCCGCACCACGGCTCTGCAGGCCCGCGCCACATACGACCTTGCGGTCCAGCACTATCAGGCGCTGCAGAAAGGAGTCAACAAAGCCTCGATCGATACGGCCCAAGGCAATCTGACATCAGCGAAGGCGAAGTCTCTCGGCGCGAATGCACAGTTGAGCTACACGCAGATCCGCACACCAATTTCTGGTGTTGTCACCGACCGTCCACTCTTTCCCGGCGAGACGGCTGCCGCCGGAAGCCCACTCATTACGGTCATGGACACCTCGTCGATGATCGCCAAGCTTCATATCGCGCAATCCATTGCGCAACAGCTTCGCATCGGCTCAGCCGCCACGATCACCGTGCGCGGCCTGGAAGAACCTGTTAAGGCCAAGGTCTCGCTTGTCAGTCCTGCGCTTGATCCCGGCAGCACGACGGTGGAGGTCTGGCTGCGCGCTGCCAACCCTGACGGCACGCTGAAAGTCGGCACGCCGGTGCGTGCGACGCTGAAGGGCCGCAGCGTGGCCAACGCATTGCTTATCCCTACAGACGCATTGCAGCGATCACCTGAAGGCGAGGGCAAGATCGTCATGATCATTGCACCGGATGGCACAGCCAAAAGGCGCAATGTCATGGTTGGCATCCAAACCGCAGAATCTACCCAGATCCTCCATGGCCTCACGCCGGAAGACAATGTCATCGCGAACGGCGGCTACGGTCTCGATGAAGGAACTAAGGTTAAGATCGGTCCGGCTGAGGCGAAAGAGGCGAGCCCAGACGGCAGCAATGACGCAAAAGCCGGGGGCAGTCAATGAATCCCGAGCACCCTTATACGGCGGAGGGCTCCCCGTTCTGGCTGACTCGCCTGGCGAAGCCGATCTTCTTTTTCCTCGCAGCGCTCACCATCGTCGGCTTCTACGGCGCATTCAAGGTACCGATCTCCGTCTTCCCATCTACCGATTTTCCCCGGGTGGTGATTGGCGTCGACAACGGCGTGATGCCCGTCGAGCAGATGGAGGTCACGATTACGAAGCCAATTGAAGATGCTGTCAACAGTGTTCCAGGTCTCACAACAGTTCGAAGCACTACGAGTCGCGGCTCAGCCGAGATCAGTCTGTTCTTCGATTGGAACGTGGATATGTTTCGTACGCTCGAGCTGACGGACTCTGCGCTCGCAAAGATTCAGTCCAGCCTTCCAGCTACGGCCAAGATCACGACCAATAGGCTTACATTTGCGACCTTTCCGATACTCGGTTACGCTCTGACCGCAGACGACCGTGGGCCGCAGACTACATCACAGACCGAGCTGTGGCAGATGGCGACCTACGATCTGAAGCCCCGCTTGAACCGGGTCTCCGGTGTAAGCACCGTCGTCGTGCAGGGCGGTAAGGTCCCGGAGTTTCACATCGCCCCTGATCCCGCACTTCTTCAGGCAGCCGGTGTTACAGTGCTCGATCTGGTAAATGCCGTTCAGACATCGAACATCATTGACTCGCCGGGACTGTATGAAGCGGACCACTCGCTCGTTCTCGGACTCATCGGCGCGCAGGCTCATAGTGCCGAACAGCTCGGCCGACTGGTAATCAAGACCACTGCTGGAGGGGCTCCAGTCCGAATCTCGGACGTAGCGACACTCAGTCCCGCAGACCTTCCGGTTTACACGCAGGTAAATGCGAATGGCCGGCCCGCGGTGCTCCTCAACGTCACGCGTCAGCCATCAAGCAATACCGTTGCGGTCGCGACCGCTGTCGCCACTGAAGTCGAACAGCTTAGCAAGACACTTCCCCCCGGCGTTCACCTAACGCCTTTCTACGATCAATCGCAACTCGTGCGCGAGAGCATCGCCAGCGTGCGGGATGCCATACTCATCGGGCTCCTTCTGGCATGCCTGATTCTGTTTCTGTTTCTGCGTGACTGGACATCCTCTCTTATCGCCGGGCTTGTCATCCCGGTTACAGTCGCCGTGACGATCCTCTTCCTCTGGACCATCGGACAGAGCTTCAATCTAATGACTCTCGGGGGGCTCGCTGCCGCTATAGGCCTTGTCATCGATGACGCGATCGTCGTAGTCGAAAATATTGTCGTGCACCGGGATTTAGGCCAATCGCGCACGGAAGCGGTGCGCTCTGCGTTGCGCGAGATCACCGCCCCGCTCATCGGTTCAACCATCACACCCGTTGTTGTCTTTCTGCCACTCATCGCCGTCACCGGCGTTACTGGCAGCTTCTTCAGAGCACTCGCGATTACGATGACGGCGGCGCTCCTCACGTCCCTGCTGCTGGCTCTCAGCTTCACACCTGCACTCTCGCTGTCATTGTTGCGGAAACATAAGACGAAAGCTGCCTCCCAGTCTCATGAGAACGGACCCGTCATGCGCCGCGTTTTGGCGACTCACGGACGGCTGCTCGGCTGGACCATCAACCGGCCCAAGGCCTTGGCGGCGGGCGCGCTCGCGCTCGTCATATTGGGTTATTTCGCCTACGGCGCCCTCGGCTCCAATCTACTGCCGGCCATGGACGAAGGCAGCTTCATCCTGGACTACATCATGCCGGCTGGCAGCTCGCTTAAGACAACATCAAAGGTTCTCGATCACGTCGAGCGGATATTGAGAGAGACTCCCGAGGTGGACGTCACCACGCGCCGGACTGGCCTTCAGCTTGGCCTGGCAGCGGTAACCGAGGCTAATACAGGCGACATCTCCGTGCGGCTCAAGTCAAAGCGTTCGCGTTCGATAGACGAGATCATCTCTGACGTACGACAGAAGATCAATGAGCAGGAACCCACTCTCGACGTGGAGTTCGTTCAGGTACTGGAGGACATGATTAATGATCTTTCCAACTCACCGGAACCGATCCAGATCAAGCTCTTCTCTACCGACACAGCTCTCCTGAAAGACCTTGCACCCAAGGTACAGGCCGCGATCGCCGCCATTCCGGGTGTGGTCGACACGCAGAATGGCATCGATAACACCTTGAGCGGACCCGCCACCACGTTTGAGATCGATCCTGTGGTGGCCAGCCGGCTCGGCTTCACTGTCCAGGAAATCGCCGAAGACGCCACATCGCTTCTGGATGGACTACCCACTACGGATCCCGTAATCATCGCTGGGCGTCCTTATACTGTCCGGGTTCGCATGTCGGATGAACACCGCGCTTCCCTCGAAGCCATCAAGAACACCGTATTCAACTCCGCGTCAGGACACACTGCCACGCTGGGGGCCCTTGCCGACATTAACGAGTTGCCTCCCCAGAACGAAAACCGTCGCGAGAATCTTGAACAGGTCGTGCTGGTAAGCGGACGTCTCGAAGGCTCCAATCTCGGCGGGGCTATGGTCAAGGTGCAAGATGCAGTGGCGAAGCTCAATCTGCCCGCCTCGGTGCGGGTTCAATATGGCGGTACATACGAAGAGCAACAGAAGTCTTTCCGCGAACTCGTCCGTGTGCTTGTTCTCGCCCTCGTCCTGGTATTCGGCGTTCTGCTTGCTGAATTCCGTAACTTCTCTGCCCCGATTGCCATTCTTACCAGCTCTGTTCTGTCTATCACCGGTGTTGTGTTCGCTCTGCTGATCACAAGGACGGACTTCAACGTAGCCAGTTTCATGGGATTAATCATGGTCATCGGCATCGTTGCAAAGAACGGCATCCTGCTGCTGGACGCCGATGAACGTGCCCGCGCACAAGGAGCCGGAGCGCTGGATGCTATGCTTCAGGCTGCCCAGCGGCGGCTGCGCCCCATCGTGATGACTGCCACTGCTGCTATGTGTGGCATGCTGCCACTTGCGCTGGCGCTCGGCGCCGGTTCACAGATGCTGCAGCCGCTCGCGATTGCCGTTATCGGAGGGCTCATCATTTCCGTCGCCCTGAGCCTGATCGTCACGCCTGCGGTGTATTACCAGCTGACACGGCATCACGAGCCGGTCCGCGACAGAAACGCGGAGTACGCGTAACGCTCGGCCGAGTGACCTCCGGGATTTTTCGTCAGACCCTCGATTTCTTCAAAATTTCCCTGGAATTAGCCGTGCCGGCGCTAAGTTGGATAGCCGACTTGAGGACGTTCGACACCTGTCCAGCCAGCCTCTCAAACGCATGAAAGCAATTTCATTGCTGGTTCAGCGCGCCCTCATTCCGAAGCCGCATTCTTTCCTTGAATAGCCAACACTGCGCGGTCCGGAGCGGTACGATCTCGCACCAGCCGGCACGGATTCGAGGTCTTAACATGAACAAGATATTAGCGGGAGCACTGATGGTCGCCGCCACTCTCAGTGCTGTCGACCTGACAGCTCAAACCAATCTCCCATTGAAACTGGTGAAGACCGTCACCCTTCCCGGATATACGGGAGACTTCGATCACTTCGCGATTGACCGGCAGCGCGGCCGGTTTCTCCTCGCCGCAGAAGATCACGCCACCCTGGAGGTCTTTGATCTGAAGACAGGCAACCATCTCAAGACGGTATCCGGTTTCGGTGCGCCGCATACCATTCTTGTTCGCCCTGGCGCGTCCACCATCCTGGTGACCGACAGCGGTAAACAGATGACCTCCATCCTCGATGCGGACACCTATGCGAAAAAGGGCGTTGTGCAACTTACTCCAGGTGCCGATTCCGCCGGCTATGATGCGGCGGCTAACGTCTGGTACATCGTAACCGGCGGCAAGGACGTGAACATGAAGACCGCAAGCATCGAAGCTATCAACCCGGATACCGGAAAGAAGCTGGCCAGCGTTACCTTCAATGACAACCATGTGGAGGCAATGGCCCTGGAAAAGAACGGCAACCGACTCTTCGTGAACCTGGCGCAAACCAACAAACTGGCAGTAGTCAACCGCAAGACGATGAAGGTCATCGCATTGTGGCCAGTGCCACCCGCCAAAACGAATGCGATGGTGCAACTGAATGAAGCAGCCAAGCGGTTGTACGTCGTCTGCCGTGAACCCGGTATGGTCGTTGTGATGGACAGCGATACCGGGGCCGTCATCGCAACAGCTCCGGCTCCTCTGCGGGCCGACGAGGCGATGCTCGACAATGCGAATCACCGTCTATATGTGCCCGGCGGCCAGGGTTACATTGGCGTGTATGACACCTCCGACCCAAACGGTATTAAGGAGATAGCAAAAGTGCCCAGTGCTGAGGGAGCCAAGACCGGCATTCTCGTTCCAGATATGAAAAGGATGCTGCTCGCTGCCTCACCCGGCGAAACCAAGAACGTCGCCAAGGTCATGACCTATCAGTTGCAATGAACCGGCCATTCCCTTGTTAAGCCATGCGCCCGCTCTCATCTGAGGGCGGGCGGCACGCTTGGAGTTCAGAAGTACGGTCCACTTCAGGAGACTTTGTTTGAAGCCCATCAGTTGCGCGTTACCCGGCTCAAGCTTACCCTTGCTTAATCCAATTGAAGATCAGTCCTGCCAAATAGGAGCACGTCCGAACCCGTCAATTCGAGGCATCAACGTTATGAGGATTCTGATCGTTGAAGACGAACCAAAGGTCTCTGGGATCGTACAGCGCGGCCTGATGGCTGAACGCTACGCGGTGGATGTGGCTGCGGACGGTCGCGAGGGTCTGGAGCTTGCCGAGGCGTTCCCCTATGACCTCATCATTCTCGATGTCATGCTTCCGCGTATGGACGGCGGAGATATTCTTCAGCGAATCCGTCGTACCAACGCCTGTGTTCCGGTCCTCATGCTGACCGCTAGAGATACTGTAGAAGACAAGGTGAGGATGTTCGACCGTGGGGCCGATGACTACCTGACCAAACCCTTCGCCTTTGCCGAATTGCTCGTGCGCGCCAAGGCTCTGCTCCGTCGCGGCCCGGTGAACCGCTCCAGCACAATGACCGTCGGTGACCTCGAGCTGGACCGGCTCACACAGCAGGTGAAGCGCTCCGGAAAACGCATCGAGTTAACTGCAAAGGAATACGCGCTGCTCGAATACCTTATGCAGAACGAAGGCCGTGTCTTGTCCCGGAACATGATCATTGAACATGTATGGGACCAGAGCTTCGACGGCATCACGAATATTGTGGACGTCTACGTCCGCCATCTACGATCTAAGGTGGACGACGGACAGAACATCAGACTTATTCGAACCGTCCGCGGTTCGGGGTACATGATTCGAGGAGACGGCGAGTAGCGAGACGCTCGGCTGGTGGATGTATGCGCCTGAACACATTGCGAGCTCGGGTAGTCACTTGGTACGTCGGAATGATGGCAGCCGCATTGGTTCTGTTCGGCGCCACGCTCTACGTCGGTGTTCGGGGCTATCTTGTCACTTCATTGCAACACTCGCTTGTTGCTGATGCGAAAGCTATCGGCGCCAGCTTCGTCAGCTTTGAAGAACAGAAGGGTCCACAATGGATGGCCGGTGAGATCTCTGAGGCATATGCCCCGGAGGTGAGCGGCAGATTCATCCGGATCACGCGACAGGACGGAAAGCCGCTATATAGCTCGGGCGACACTCGCGATCCAATTATCGATGCATCTCGGATCTCGCTGCGAAAAGTAAGGGATGGGGATAAAGAGTCTTTCCGTTCGGAGGTCCAGCCCGGCTCCAACGACCTGATGATCTACGCTCTCCCGTTTCGTTCCTCCTCCGGCATGCTGTATCTCATCGAAGTGGGAGCCTCTGTTGCTCCGATTCAGCGCGTCCTTTCGACTCTGCTGATCATAGTGCTCGTTATCGCCCCGCTTATTCTGGTGGCTGCTGCGCTCGGTGGTCACGCGTTGATGAAGTTACCTCTGCACCCACTGGTTGAGCTCACGCAGCGCGCAGAGAACATCGGCACATCGAAGCTGGGCGAGCGCCTCCCCGTCGTGTCCACCGGAGATGAGATGGAGCGCCTCTCGCTGTCCCTGAACCGCATGATCTCGAGGCTGGAAGACTCGCTGAGCTTGAATCGTCGCTTCTCAGCTGATGTGTCTCATGAGCTTCGAACGCCGTTGACGATTTTGCGCGGCGAGCTTGAGCAGTTGCTCTCGGAGAGCAGCACGACGCCTTCCGCGCGCGAGTGTGTCTCCAGTTCTCTCGAAGAGATCGGCCGGATGGCCAAAATTGTGGAGGGACTGTTGGCAATCGCCCGGCTGGACTCCGGTGCCGATTCCATCGAGCCGGTACCCGCCGATGTCAGCAAACTTTGCCATTGGGTCGTCGGCCAGATGCATCTCCTCGCTGAGGAGAAAGGCATCACCATTCGCCTGGATACGACCTCGATGATGGTGCCGCTCGACTCCGCCCGCATCAAGCAGCTACTTGTCAATCTGATCGACAACGCCATCAAATACACGCCGCAGGGTGGCACAGTGCAGATGCTCTCATTCCGTGAGAAACGGTCGGCGATCATCGAAGTCAGCGATACAGGAATTGGCATTGCAGCCGAGGACCTCCCATATGTTTTCGATCGCTTCTTCAGAGCCGACCGGGTGCGCTCACGGGTCTCCGGCGGAACAGGGCTCGGCTTGTCTATCGTGAAGGCCATCTGCAACGCCCACGGGGGCTCGATTGTCGTGCGCAGCCTAGAGGGTAGCGGAACGCTCGTACGAATTGAGCTCCCGCTCGCGAGTTCCGATTTGAGCCTGACCGGAACCGCAGATCCTGCAAAGGCATCACTCGTCGAAGCCGCAGTCCGCTAGCTTCTGCTGTGCATCAATCCAATCCTCGGCCGGGTCAAAAGAAGACTCTTCACGAGCAGTTCAGCCGCCCTTCATAGCAACACCGGATTCCGCGGAAATTTGATGACTGGCGGCTTCCCTTTGCGGGACGGGATAGCCTCGGCTTTTGAAGTCTTGGGCTTCGGTGGCGTGAACACCTGCTCGGCTTCGATCAGCAAGTCGCGCTGGCTCTCATGCGGGGTGGCGATGTGGTCAAAGAGGACAAGACGCAGTGCCAGGCCAGTTAGCTTCTCGTCGGCGGTGCTGTCCAAAGCAGCCAACACGATTTCCTCGTCCGCCAGTTGCGAGTTCTCATCGCCACTGGTGCAGGTAAGGAATCGGAATCTATGACTCGGACGCTTGTTATAACCTCATCCGGTGCACACGCCGACGTTCATCCCGCCGATGGAGCTGCTGGCGGTCAAGCGTTTGCCCGAAGGGCCCGATTGGTCATATGAAGTGAAGCTCGATGGGTACCGTGCCCAAGCGATTCACGGTGCCCGGTTCCGACTGCTCTCTCGCCGCGGTAACGACTTTAGCGCTCAGTTCCGAGAAACCGATTGCTTTCGTGTGGTCTTAACAGCTCATGCAGGACCCGAATGCTTGATCCGTGCGGCGAAACTAATCTCTCGATCCAATTCAACATCGGTATCTGAAAGTCGGTGATCGCCCTTCGATTGGGCGGCCCACTTCGCTGTGCGGATCGCCACGATGAGCGCCGTTGCAATGAGGACTGACGGATCGAGTTTGGGCCAGTCGGGTCGCTGCTCGTGTCCGGAGACTTGCATTCGCCGAGTATAGGCGAAGAACAGGCGAATATGTCACAATGAGATCTGTGGATCGGCTTCGCGCCGGAGGCGCCACTTGTCTTCCGAAATGACCGCTGCATCTTCCGGTGAGCAGATCAGAAAGATCGTTCACGTGGACATGGATGCGTTCTACGCTTCCGTCGAACAACGCGATAATCCAGAACTGCGCGAGCGGCCAATTGTCGTCGCCTGGAAAGGACCGCGGTCGGTCGTCTGCGCTGCCTCCTACGAGGCGAGAAAGTTCGGTGTTCGTTCTGCAATGCCTGCCGTTACGGCAGAGCGACTCTGTCCACAGGCCGTCTTTCTTCCGCCCGATTTCACGCGCTACAAGGCTGTCTCACTCGCTGTTCGGGAGATCTTCAGCCGCCACACTGAGGTCGTCGAGCCGCTTTCATTGGACGAAGCCTACCTTGACGTGACTGAGAACAAGACAGGGTTGCCGACCGCAACCCGTGTGGCGAGTACGATCCGTGCGCAGATTTGGAGCGAACTGAACCTGACTGCCTCGGCAGGAGTTGCTCCGAACAAATTTCTGGCGAAGATCGCTTCCGACTGGAAGAAGCCGAACGGTCTATTCGTGATTCAGCCGCACGAAGTTGTCGAATTCCTGCGGGTCCTCCCGATCGCTCGAGTTCCCGGTGTGGGGAAGGTAACCGAACAACAGCTGCACTCGGCTGGGATCAAGACAATCGGTGATGTACAGGCCTTCGAACTCGCCCACCTTGAGGAGCGGTTCGGCCGTTACGGTCAACGACTGTATGAATTGGCTCGAGGCATGGATCGCAGCCCCGTCGTGCCCAACCGCGTGAGTAAGTCGATCTCAGCCGAAGACACCTTCCCGAACGATCTTCCCTTGCCTGAACTCCAGCCTGCGATTCACCGCCTTGCGGAGAAGGTCTGGAGCGCATCACGGGCGAATGCCAGGCAAGCGCGCACCGTCGTTCTGAAACTCAAGACCCGTGAGTTCGCCACTCTCACCCGGAGTCTGACGCCAACAGAGATGCCCAAGAGCGCCATTGAACTTGCAGAGCTTGCAGTGTCGCTCTTCGACCGCGTTGATCTCGGGTCATCGCAGCTATTTAGGCTGGCCGGCGTCGGACTAAGCAACTTCCAGATCGAGGCCGAACTGCCGCTCCTAGCTACCAGCATGGCACCGGATTCGACCGCGGAGGAATTTACACCAACGGTTGAGTAGATGCGCCGTGCTTGGACGCTATCCTGTTGGAGTGAACATCGAACTGATTGTCTGCGAGATTGATGGCGAAATTGAGAAGTTACAACGAATTCGAGGGATTCTCAAAAACCTCTTAGCACCGAAATCACGAACCGTCGCAAAACGGCGACCTGCACGCGTGAAGCGCTTGGCTGTGATTGAGGTTCAGCCACGCCCCCGCCTCGTTGTTCTACCGTCCAGACAACAACGTGAATACACCCGTAAGGTGAAGCCTGTCGTGATCGAGACGAACGCTTTGGCTGCACCGGTGAGCAGTCATCCGGTGTTTGTCCCCAAAGCCGCCGTAGCTGGATCTCAACCCGCGAAGGCCGCAGTCCACGCGAATGTTGGTCTTGAAGCTGTCATGCGCCGGAATTTGTTAGGCGGAGCTGCATAGTCCTCTGCGGTGGCTCTCGGAAGAGCACATGACGAGTCCCGAAGGCTGCTGCCCTCCGAACTGACGACCAGACGTTTCGAGAGTACCTACCCGATCTCGGTACGTGCATCGGCGATTTTGCAACAAGTGAGGCGAGATCATCAGTTAGCAGCAGGCTGACAAACTCCTGATTACCGTAAAGCCGTCTAGCGAGAACTTCCAGCCTCGACCGCCCTGCCTCTGAACGCCATTTCACGAAAAGGATCGAGGCTGTCTACAGTGCGGCGAGGTCGATGTTTTTGGTCTCGCGGATGGAGAGGAGGCCGATGAAGCTGATAAGGGCCGCGATGGAGAGATAGTAGCCGACGAAGCGCAAGCCATGGTTTTTCGCGAGCCAGGTGGCGACAGATGGAGCGAGCGAGGCGCCAAGAATTCCAGCAATACTGAAGGTTAGTGAACTGCCGGTGTAGCGCACGGCGGTGGGGAAGATCTCGGACAGCAGAGTACCCATGGGCGCATAGAGGATGCCCATGAGGCCGAGGCCCAGGGCCATCGTTGCGATGGCTCCGGCGGTGCCTGCATCGAAGAGCGGGCCGAAGAAGATCCCGAAGATGGCGATGGCGATGGTGACCGCGATCAACACGCGGCGCCGTCCGTGTTCCGCGAACAGCGCAGAGACAGGGATGAAGGCAGCGAAGACTGAGATGCAGAAGAGTTGCATCACGAGGAATTTCGCGCGAGTGTAGCCGAGGGCAGACGTACCCCAGGAGAGCGTGAAGACAGTCATCAGGTAAAAGAGGACGAAGTTGCAGAGGCAGACTGCGATGCCGGAGAACAGCCGACCCGTATGTCGGCGCAGCACGACGAGAACCGGCACGGCGTGCTGTTCTTTGCGCAGCCGGGAGCTCTGAAACACCGGCGTCTCGGTGATCGTGAGGCGGACGTAGAGGCCGAGGAAGACGAGGACCGCGCTGGCGAGGAAGGGCACCCGCCATCCGAAGTGGAAGAACTGCTCGTCGGTGAGTGCGTGCGAGAGTAGAAGGAAGACGCTTCCGGAGAAAAAGAAACCGATAGGCGCGCCGAGCTGCGGGAACATGCCGTACCATGCGCGCTTGCCCGGCGGCGCGTTCTCGATCGCAAGCAGCACGGCCCCGCCCCACTCCCCGCCGAGGCCGACGCCCTGGCCGAAACGGCACAACGCAAGCAGCAGCGGCGCGGCAATCCCGATGGTGTGATACGTGGGGAGTAAGCCGATAGAAACGGTGGAAAGACCCATGGTGGAGAGGGCCAGGACCAGTGTTGTCTTGCGGCCAATGCGGTCGCCAAAGTGACCGAAGAGCATGGAGCCCACCGGGCGCGCGAGGAATGCGATTCCGAATGTTGCGAGCGAGGCGAGGCGTGCGGAGGCAGGGTCGGATGCGGGAAAGAAGAGCGCCGGGAAGACGAGCACTGCGGCGGTCGCATAGATGTAGAAGTCGAAATACTCGATGGTGGTGCCGACGAGGGAGGCAAAGAGGATCTGGCGTGGCGAGTTGATCGGTGTGGCCACAGCAGGAGCTGCGCTCATCGGGGTCTCGATTGTGACGCTGAGTTGGGAATACAGGGGCCGTGGGTGAGGTAACAACTATACGGGAGCGGGAGCGGTATTCTGGCTGACAATTTTCAGGCGGCCCGAAGCTAAAGGGGCACAGGTAACCCCCCGCGAAGTCGCCCTGTCGGTAAGTCGATTCTCACTTGGAGATAACAGGCCAATGCACTCATTGAGCAGCTTGGCCTAGCGGCGAGGTTAGTCACGTACCGAGCGACGCGGTGGACTCGGGAAGAATGGTCATTAATTTGCGCGGTCATGTGTGCGTTTCTGCTTCTGAACACGCCGCGAGCCTGGGGAACCATCTGTTAGCCGCTCGATTGCGCTGAGATTATGAGACGGAGAAAGATGCGAGTAGCGCATCGCCATAGACAAGGTCTTGTGACCTGCTAACTGTGCGATGGTGCGGATGTCCACCCCCGCCATCGCGAGACGGCTGCAAAATGTATGGCGAAGATCGTGCCAACGAAAGTCTTTGATCTTGGCGTCCTCAAGGGCGGCCTCAAACCACGCACGCGGGTTGTCGAGCGGCTCACCTCGAACGGATCGAAACACGCGATCTGTCTTGCCGTGCGTCTTCTTCTGTAACGAACGGAGAGCACCCATGCACGCGGAGTTCATCGGAATCGTGCGGCCACTTCCGTTTTCGTCTCGTCCAGCCGAATCTCGCGCCGGTCAAAATCAACACTTCCCCACTCAAGCGTGAATTGTTCGCTCAAGCGCATTCCGGTATGGAGAGCAACATCCAGCGCGGGATAGTGACACTCATACCGCCTCCATAGCCTTTCTTAGCGCCGACTCCTCTTTCGACTGCAGGTAGCGTACGCGGCCGTTGTTCTCTGCTCTCGCGGCCACCAGACGCGCCGGATTCGTGTGAATCTTTCCATTGCGCATGGCTTGTCGATAGACCAGGCTGATTGCGGCTCGGTATCGGTTCTTCGTCGCGGGCGACCATTCCGTCTGTTCGGTGAGCCAGCGGTCGATGATCTGCGGTGTCAGATCCGCGGCGGGTCTCTCACCAAACTCTTCCTTGAGCTTCTTTATCCTGCCCTTCAGAGCGCGTATGCCCTTGGGATGAAACTCTTCAGACCACTTCTGTGCGTCGTCGGCGAGTTGGCGGAAACGGACCTCTTGCTTCCTGAGATTCGGCGCGAGTTTGGCGCCGGCCCTCATCTCGCTCTTGCGCTGCTGATACAGCGCGATGGCATCGCTCCGACGCCCGACCTTCTCACGCTTGCGGGTGCTTCCCTGCTTGTACTGAATCCACCAGATTCTGGAGCCCGGTTCGCGTTCGTAGACGCCCTCACCTTTGGCAGTTCTCTGCGTTTCGCCATGCCGGGATGCTGGCAGGGAAAAGTGCCACCACAGGTGCCACCAGACAGAAACGCCGCTCAACCTGTGAGCGGCCTATAGCCGTAGATTATTGATTTTGGTGCCCGAGGGGGGACTTGAACCCCCACGACCCTTTCAGGTCTGCGGATTTTAAGTCCCTCCGGCATGTTTGTTTTTCCCCGAAATCATAGCGTTTTCAATGAGTCTCGCGATTCGCCTGATTTGGTCGGTGAGGTTCGGTGAAGGTCGATTAAGGGCTATTGGTCACGCAATTGGTCACGTTTGCAAGCTTGCAGTGCATGCACTTCTACCCGGTCCCGGCATGCGGACCTCCAACATGCGGCGGTTCGACAACCAAGCCCGTCTCCGTGTTCGCAAGCAAGTGATTGATTCTTCCTTTCGAAAACTTCCAATGCTCGGGAATCGATTCAACTGTCCCGGCTGCAAAAGCGTTCTTTGCCCATTCGTGCCTTTCATGCAAAATTGAATCGCCACGTCCCTTCGCAGTTTCGCGCAACCTCTGAGCAACTTCGCTGGGTGTAGCCAGGTACAGCCGGGGCATTTGATCCACGTCGACGCCTCCAAACTGGACGAAACAAAAGACCGTGCGAGAACCATGCTTCTGAAGCCATAGCTCTATTGCTCCGTAGTAATCCGCTCTCTTGCCGCTTTGCACGGTCGCCTGCTTTAGGTAGCTCTGGGTTAGTCCCCATCCCCAATCTTGGCTCCCCTTGACGGACACCTTCAATAGGCGATGCCCCTTCGCAATGATGAGGTCGTATTCGGGTTGATCCGCGCCGTACTGGACAGACACGTCGAACCCACAACGGGCGAACTGCGCAGCGGCAATTGCCTCGGCCGCAACCGAGATGTGCCAAGAGGAAGGCTTGCTCTGGAAAGGTTTGGAATCTTGCAAAGGTGTTCTCCGGTTCGCAGTCAAGGTACGTGGCGCACTGATGCGCTACCGGAGTAGCGCCAGATACGGCTGCTTTCGCGGATGCTAACATGCCGCCATGTCTGATCACAGTCCTCTCGGAATCTTTGCCGTAATCATCTGCATCGTGGTGGCGTTCTTCTTAATTTTACGAGCCAAATTCCCTGCGCCATCGACGCCGACTGCTGCCGTTGCCCAACCCGCGATCCGAGTTGCGAAAGCCCCCATCGTGGCGGCGATTATTATGGGAAATCTTGCCTCCGCGCTCATAGGCGCCGTTGTGTATTCGATCGCTAGTGCGCTCGCGCGGTAAGAAGCTTCATTGCCCGCAGCACGGGTGAAGATAGGGGTACTCCGGGTGCGACGGGGCTGTGGCCTGCCATGCTAGACCACTTGCGTATAATCGCGCGCATGCGTTCAACGTGGTCAGGCCTTGCAACGGACTGGGAGGGATTTGAACCTATAGGCTACTTCCTCGGTGATCGGGCAACGAAGATCCGACTGAAATGTGTAACGGACGCAGAATTGAGTCCTGAAGGCTTGCAAATGTCTCTCGGAGAACTATTCAGAGAACTGAGTGGCTGTCAGTTTGGGATTGCAGAATCGGACCACTCGATTTTTGGATTCACAATTTCAGTGGAGGAGAGGCGCATATCTGTATCCGGCCCGTCATTCAATGTTCATTTGGCACGAGTCATCTTAGAACTGGTCAATGAGGGGAAATCTCATCTCCAAACAAAATGGTTTTGCTACTCGAAAGCCTCCTGTCTCGCGGACCCACATGAACGTTATGACTTTTTCGTGACCGTAGGCGAAGACATAGTTCGCGAGAGTGTCACGTTTTCGGACTACCACGGTAGCGGCTTCGACCCCGCTGTTTTCGAAGACTTTAAAGGCTCAGAACGACTATGGAGCGATGACGAGGCTTGGCTCTCTGCGAATGAGGCTTCTCTATACCGCAGGTTCTATTCGACGACCCGGACGGGGCGACTTATGCTGCTAAGGCCCGATAGACCGACGCTGTACTACATCACCAGAGAAGATACAAGCAGCAATACCGCGCCACAATCAGGCCCACCCCATGTTGAAAGGCTATTGTGGCTGATTGCCCTACTGCTCGCGCTGATTGCCTTGCTCTTGCTCCGTCACTAACCCGTTGTTCTCACGTTGTTCTGAACGGGCCGAACTATGCGTTTGTTGCAAATCCACAGGAGGAGGGCGCAGGTATTCCGGTACTCCAATGTCGCTGCAATCTCGCAATCTCGACCCGAATCGCTTCGATCTGACCATCCCATGCTCGCTGTGTGGCTACAGGATCAAGCCCGCAGAAATACTCCGCGTTGGCTGGAGTTTGATTCGCTGCCCGTCATGCAAACAGGATTTCGATTCAATGGGCGGTGACCGAAAGCCTCAATCCACGTCCTGACAGCCCCAGAGCCGGATCTTCCCCGCTGTTACGCCCCTGTTCTCAGGCGGTAGACTGACATTATGGACTCCGAAATCAAGCCCGGCTGGTATCACTCAGCGCTGCCCCACATCGGCTATCGGGTGATGGTGCATTCCGTCCAGGACGAGCGCGTCTACTTCACACGTCTAGGAATGGCGCATATGTCCATCAGTTCGGTTGAAACATTCCGGGGTATCGTCCAGTTCCCGGCGATCAGAACGGTTCAGACAATCCCCACGGAGTAACGAATTGCGCGGTATTTCCGGGAAGTGCGGCCTCTGTCTCGAAGAACAAGTTGAGCTGACGCACAGTCACGGGATTCCAGCAGGCGTCTATCGTCTGTTTTCGGAAGACGGACCGCTGTCATCCAACACGCTTGAGGGCGTCAAACCAGTAACTCGACAGGATCAACAGTATCTGTTGTGTCGGCGGTGCGAGGGCCGATTCGCCGAGGCTGAAAATTGGGTACTCAGGCGTGCTCCGAGAAAAGGCAGATTCAGATTCGGTGAGCTCGCGACCTCACACCAAACTGACCTGCATTTTCCCGGGGCTCGCGTCATTTTGGCGGAGAACCGTCCGTTGGTGAACGTGGAACTGCTCGTCCGATTCTCTCTGTCGATTTTCTGGCGCTACTCGTTCGATGGGTGGCTGTCCGGCACGCGTGTGACACTCGGCCCCTTCTCTGAACGTATTCGTGAGCATCTCCTGGGCGGTCCCTTCCCGAACGACATTTGTGTGCTCTTGTTTCTCAAGCCCGCTACTCTTGAGCACCATGTCCTGAGCTTGCCGAACACAACCCGTGCGAAGGGATTCCGCTTACATCAATTCGGGATGCCAGGGTTTGATTTTCTTTTGGCAGCTGGGCAGCAAATACCCTCGTCCATGAGGAAGTTCTGTTTGGCAACCGCTTCCGGGCACCCGCTCATGTCCTCGCAACGGCATAACGCGCTGCGCTTAGATCAGATGATTCGGGGTCTAGAAGCAGCTGAGAACGCCAAGCCTATACCTGAGTGGAACAGGACGGGGGCGTGGAGACGGACCGTTTGACGCTGAATCGACGGATCGCGAATATAGGCCGCCCCGAAAGCGTCACAATTTCTGTCTGCCCTCTTGCGTACCGTTCCGGACAGTTGGGCTCAGCGTATCCGAAATCATTTGTGAATTAGTGCCGCGAAACCCACAAGTGGTGACGTTCTAGCATTGTGTTACCGGATAGCTGCTGACTGATCCTCAGCGGTGACAAGGTGGGACGCCTTCCCGTCCCGCCTTCCGAGTGTCTTATCCATCGGGAAGGTCACGGAAGGGTGACATATGACTCCCGCGCTCTCGCAGATCATCACAAGCCCGTCACAGGCTTGGAAACTCATTGAGCAGGACTACACGCTCAGGCATTCCCTCGTCGCCTCCGAATGGTCTACAGAGTATTTGAGGGCGTGGAATGCTGTCTTCGCCGAAGGACGCAAACGGAATAATGCTGGCTATTTCGGAGCTGCGCTCATCGAGATGGAGATCGCGGACGCCGACAAGCGTGCCGAATGGGCCGTCAGTACGTGCTACGAGATTTGGCACATTCAAGGACGCGAGAAATGCAGACCGCTTTTCCGCGCGATATTCGAGTGCTGCCTTGAGCCAATGTTTTCGATCCGCCAAGGGTGTTTCAGGCACCAACTCGAAATTCATGGGAAGCGCACAAGAGAGATTTCACAAGGGAACTCAGCCGTCTTAGGCGATATGAAGCGGGAGATGGATGAGCTCCAGGCCAAATGGAACACCAAGCTCGAAATTGCAACCCGCGAAAACCAGCAATTCCAAGCTCAACATGATGATTTGCTGAGACTCCCGGAAGGACTCCGTAGCTCGGGCGATCCTGTTGTGGGGAATCCCTATGGCGTCCAAGATCCGCGGCATACCGTCTGGACAGATGCTACCGCCCGTGCAGCACAAGAGCTACACGCGTTTAATGCTGCGAGCGTTGGATACCTGAACGAACTTTACTCGAACAACCCCGACGATGCGCGCCGCGTTCTGCTTGCACATTGGAAGCACATCCTGATCGGCAAGTTCGACATCTGGGCTAAACGAGGAGTGCACGTCGTCTGGTGCGAAGCAGACGAACGGCAGTTCGTTGAATGGCTGGAGCGCTATGCAAATGTGTGGCTGAAAGAAGTGAAACAGTTCTTCCCTCTGGAGCTAGGCAACATCGATTGGCTGTTGGGAGGTTTACGAATGTGTCTGATCGCGCGCATCGAATATTGGAAATCAGAGGCGCAAAGGTATCTCATCCAGCAGGCCGGAGATGGAGTTGCGTCGGTTCCTCAGTACCCACCGGCGGAGCCCACAGTGCGAGCCAGTTCTGAACAGCAACGCGGTGTAACCGTTTCGGCCGATTTCCGCAGCGTTGTGTTCAAGGGCAAGTGTCAGGCGTTAACGCTAGCCCAATCTCAGATGATGAGGATTCTCTGGGAAGCGCATCAAAGTGGCCACCCATCTGTGGGTAAAGAACGTCTATTGGCAGCTATCGAACGCGAAACGAGTCAAGTGCGCGACACGTGGAGAGGGTCGGACCTATGGCAAACACTGATCGTGATGGCAAAGAAGGGCGTTTACGAATTAAAACTTCCCTCGGCAAAGCCGAGTTCGACGCTTCCCTGAGAACACCGGGAAAATACCGGGGAAATACCGGGGAAGCTCCCCTCTATCCCTGAATTGGCTGAGTAGTGTCAATCTCGTATCCGCTAACCCGGATACAGAAACGGCACCCCGCCTTCAGAGCAATGGGTGCCGCCGAGAATTGATTTGTCTCAGTACGATTCTAGCTCATCTCGCGCCGCAAATCGTCATCTTGCGAGCGTTGCCTATCTCCTAACCCGCGCCGAGCGCCATCTCGAGCGCGGCTAGTTCTCTCACCCGTGACCGTTATCATCGTGACCGTCTTTCCCGGCTGACTTGTGATCTCCGGTCCGTTCGGTAATCCCCTGACCGCCATCTCCCAGGCGCTCGAAAGCGAGCGTGACCGATGAGCCTATGGCGAGATCATCCTGCGACCGCAGCCCAGCGGAGCCTTTTTTATAGGCAGCCGCAAAACCCGAAGCGTCCGACTCAAGCGGATTTGCTGATTTCCATGCTGCGCGAAGCCCACGCCAGCGGGAAGCCTCTGGACCTACCCGCGATCATGCGGGCGGGAATCGCTCAACACGGCGCTCGATTCAACGAGATTCGCGCGCGAGGGTTCGTTGTCGAAAACAAAATCGACAGAACCGACAGGAGCGATCCATTCAACGTACACTCTGACGTTCGATCCGGAGGGCGGCCGATGAAGAGACTAAGCCGCGAACCTGAGATCGGCTGGACCTACACACCTCGCATGACGCCAGGCGACTATCCCGCATACTCCCGCGCAACGAAAATCTACCTAGACCCACTATTCAAACGGTGGGTCTGTTCGGTGCAATTCGACGTGCTCACTCCTGACCTGGGGAGCGTCCTAGGTCGATTGACTTGGTTTCTGAACATGGGAGACGCTGAGAAGCCTCATGCGGGCCGACGCAGCTTCTATTGGGGTGCATGGGTCATTGCGAACGGAAGCGGGCCTAAGCGGAGCGACAGGCTTTCTCCTCGAGTCTTCGTCAACCGTCACGCAGTTGTCCTAGTTGGCGACACGGCAAAGGATTTCAAGCAATCGAGCGTCGGTGAGGATCTGGCGTATAGCGTCATTCGGAACGTCCTGCGATGGGAAACCGGAGAGCGCAAAAAGTGAACGCTCACCCTTTTCTTCCAATCTCCCTAGGGATCAACTAATCAATCAATCAACCATCAAGGACGGCTCCTGATAAGAGTCGCGAGCAGTAACGGATACGCGCGACTGCTTGGCAGAAACAGCTTCGGCCCTAGCCGGGGTCGAGGGATACCAACTCAATCCATCCCAAGGGGCGGGCCTTCCGGTTTCGGCAGGGCCCGTCAAAGGCTCTCCGTTTGAAAACTCCTCCCACGAGGCGGAAATCAAACGGATTGTATATCCGCCGTCCCGTTATATCCACCTGTGCAATCAGCCACTTGGAGGGGGGTGTGACTAAACCGTGACCTATCGAAATCAATCGGAAATCAATTCACATCAGTCAAACGACTTAGTTCGTCTGAAGGATGCTGCTGTATTATCTGAGCCTGAGCCCTTGGAAGTTGCGACGCCTTGTTTGGGCCGGGACGTTTGCCCGTTGTCCAGGACGCCGAAGGCATCCCCGTTTCTTTTCGATTGTCGCGATCTGGACTCATTCATTGACGGCACACAAGCGGAGCTTCCCCCTGTGATTTCTCTTGCATCTTGCCTAGCGTCAGGCTAGATTGGAGTGCATGAAGAAGAACCCGGCAGCACAGGCGCTTGGAAAGTTGGGCGGGAAGGCGAGAGCAAAGAGCCTTGTCCGACGCCCAACTCTCCGAGATCGGCAAAAAGGGAGCAACAGCCCGCACAAGCAAGTTGAGTGCGGCTGAACGCTCAGAGATTGCGCGCAAGGCGGTACAGGCGCGAATCGCAAAGCAAGCGCAACAGAAACGGACGGGAGGCAAAGCATGACAAGCACGACGGCCCAAGGGAACAGGATGTGTATTCAAGCGCCCCGATTCAGCCGTTTTCTGGCTGAAATACTCCAAGGATGGCAAACCCTACCGGGAATCTTCAGGATTCACCGATAGGAACAAAGCAGAAAAGAGGCTAAAGGTGCGGCTTTCCGAAATCACCGCCGGAACATTCATCGGCCCACAGTCGGAGAAGATCAAAGTGTCGGAATTGGCAGAGGATTTTCTGCGCGAGTATCGCATCAACGAGCGAAAGAGCCTTGATGACGCGACGGCGCGCTGGAATCTCCACCTAGAGCCGTTCTTTGGCGCTAAGAAGGCCGTAGACGTGTCGAGTGACCTCATCTCCCGGTACGTCGATCAGCGACAGCAGGAAGGGGCAAAGAACGCGACTATCAATCGTGAGGTTGCGGCGCTCAAGCGGATGTTTCGTCTGGGGCAGCAATCGCACTCCAGCGAAGGTTTTGCGGATGCCGCACTTCCCTCACCTGCGCGAAAACAATGTACGCAAGGGGTTCCTAGAGGACAGCCAGTATGCGCGACTTGGTCGCAGGAAGCGATCTCTGGTTTCGCACATTGGTCGAGTGTGGGCCGCACATATGGCTGGCGCGTCTCTGAGCTGCTCGACCATGAAAGTCGACCAAGTGGATCTCGTGCAGCGCGTCATCCGCTTGGACCCAGGCACGACAAAGAACAGCGAAGGTCGCGAAGTATTCATGACCGATGCGCTGTATCACTCGCTGTTAGGAGCGTGTATGTCAAGGCAAGAAACCGCGAGGATGCGGTATTCACGCGATCCAACGGGATAGCGGTTCGCAGCTTCCGCGATGCATGGGAAAAGGCTTGCATCGGCGCGGGAGTCGGTCAATTCGTATGCATTGACTGCGCGGCGCCGTGTCGCAGACTGACGCACCCTGCGCGAAATGCAAGAGCAAGCGCACCAAATACACAGGGCTGATCTTTCATGATCTCCGGCGGACAGCCGCACGGAACCTGCGACGTGCTGGTATCTCCGAAACGGTCATTATGAAGATCGGCGGATGGAAGCACGCGCAGCGTATTTGAGCGTTACGCAATCGTGAACCGTGGCGACATCGTGGAGGCAATGCAAAAGCTGGAGAGCAACCGTCGCGAATCGCAGATAGGTCACGATATTGGTCACGGTGACCATGCCAACCACAATCGACGCCGCACTCAACCGCGTCAATTAGACCATTGCAAAATCGAATGGTTTTTTGGTGCCCGAGGGGGGACTTGAACCCCCACGACCCTTAGGTCTGCGGATTTTAAGTCCGCTGTGTCTGCCGATTCCACCACCCGGGCGCCTGCTTCATCCTACCAACTCCCGCCCAACACCCCTCCGGTGGAACTGTCCACCCTGCATCTGCGTACCTCACCTCACGCTCTGGTACGAGAGCGCAGCCGCCATGCCCTTTCGCGAGATCCTGAAACAAACGCTTGCCGCCCTTTGGGAGTCGAAGCTCCGCAGCTTCCTCACCATGTTCGGCATCCTCTGGGGCATCACCTCGGTCATCCTGCTCGTCGGCCTCGGCATCGGCTTCAGCATTCAGCAGCGCAAGCAACTCGCCACCATCGGCACCGACATCGCGATCTGCTTCGGCGGCAAAACCGGCATGCCTTACCAGGGTTACCCCGCCGGCCGCGACGTCCTGCTCAGCATCGACGACGCTGTCGCCGTCAAGCAGTTCGCTCCATTGATCAAGACCATCTCGCCCGAAATCCGCAGAACCGTGAACGAAGTCAGCCAATGGAACGCCTCCAACCGCGCGGTCCGCGGCGTCTGGCCCGAGTACCAGAACTTCCGCTCGCTCACCGTCGCACAGGGCCGGCTGATGTCTCAGGAAGACGAAGACAACGCCACCCGCGTCACCGTCCTCGGCGCCGACTCCGAGCGCCAGCTCTTCCCCGGCAAGCCATCCGTCGGCCAGACCATCCAGATCTCCGGCTACCCGTACACCGTCATCGGCGTCCTCGCAAAAAAAGCAGCAGAACGGCAGCTACGGCTCAGGCCCGGACAACACGCAGCTCTTCGTTCCCTTCTCCTCCATGGAGCGCGACTTCCCTCCTGACTTCAAAGGCTCATTCGCCGGGTACGTCAACAACATCGTCGTCGCCCCCGTGAACCCCAAACTGCACGAAGCCGCCATGCGCCAGGTCCGCAGCGTCCTCGGCGCGCGCCACCACTTCGACGCCCTCGACCTCGACGCTCTCTGGGTCTGGGACACGCTCGACAGCGTCAAGTTCACCGACCGCATCTTCCACGTCATGACCCTCTTCTTTGCCTCCGTCGCTCTGCTCACTCTTGCACTCGGCGGCATCGGCGTCATGAACATCATGCTCGTCGCCGTCTCTGAGCGCACGCGCGAGATCGGCGTACGCAAAGCCCTTGGCGCCACGGCCCGCGACATCCGCCGTCAGTTCCTCGCCGAAGCCGCCATCATCACTCTCGTCAGCGGTGGCCTCGGCCTCTTCTGCTCTTTCGCCATCATCGCGGCCTTTCGGCTCATCCCTCTGCCGCCATTCCTTCCGCGTCCCGTCGTTTCTCCGCTCGCGGTGATCTCCTCACTCGCCACACTCGCAGCCATCACCGTCGGCGCCGGCATGTATCCTGCATTCCGCGCCGCCGCCCTCACGCCCATGGAGTGCCTCCGCACGGAATAGCACCTTATGGAAATCCGCGAAGCCTTCGTCCAATCCGTCGAGTCCCTCCGCCGCAATCGCGTGCGCTCCGTACTCACCATGCTCGGCATCGTCTGGGGACTCGTCACCGTCGTCCTCCTCCTCAGCTACGGCGACGCGATCGGCAAGTGCGTGCTCCAAGGGTTCCTCGGCATCGGCAACAACATCGTCATGTTCTGGGGCGGCCAAACCTCCATGCAGGCCGGCGGCCAGCGCTCCGGACAAAAGGTCCAGCTCAAAGAAGGCGACGCCGAAGCCATCGCCAACGCGCTTCCCTATCTCCGCGCCGTCTCCAACGAGTCCGACGACGGCCTCAGCGTCAAGTACGGTGCCAAAGTCGTCACCATCCAGTCCAAGGCCGTCGATCTTCCCTACGGCGGCATGCGCCGTCTCGACGTCGAAACCGGCCGCTACTTCGAGTCCGACGACTTCACGCAGCACCGCCAGGTCGTCATCTTCGGCTCCCACGCCGCCGAAAAACTCTTCTCCGGCTATCCACCGGTCGGGGAAACCGTGCAGATCGAAGGCCAGCCGTTCCAGGTTATCGGCGTTCTCCGCAACAAAATCCAGGACTCTTCCAACAACGGCCCCGACAACGAAAATGTCTTCATCCCGTTCGAGTGCATGCGCACGCTCCGGCAGCAGCGCGACCCCGGCTCCATCGTCTTCCAGCCCAGCTCACCCGAGCTCCATCTCCGTGCCATCGCCGCCGTCCGCACCGTCATGGCGCAGCGCCACCACTTCAATCCCGCCGATGAAAAAGCTCTCGGCATGTGGGACACCGTCGAAGACTCGAAACAGATCATGGCCTTCTCCATCGGCCTCGAGGTCCTCCTCGGCATCATCGGCGCCATGACCCTCGCCGTCGGCGGCGTCGGCGTCATGAACATCATGCTCGTCTCCGTCACCGAGCGCACCCGCGAGATCGGCATCCTCAAAGCCCTCGGCGCACGCCGCCGCGACATACTCGCGCAGTTCCTGCTCGAAAGCCTGATCCTCACCTTCATCGCCGGCGCCAGCGGGCATGATCATCGCCGTCGCCCTCGGCCACCTCATCCCACCCATGCCGCTCTACTCCGACATCTACAAGACCGCCAACCACGAAGGCGACATCATCCTCCGCGCCTCTGGCGCCACGATGATCGCGTCCTTCGTCATCCTCGCGCTCGTCGGCATCATCAGCGGCTTCATCCCCGCCCTCCGCGCCTCCCGCCTCGATCCCGTCGTCGCCCTCCGCCACGAGTAAGCAACAGAACCTGCTCCTGCCTTTGCAGTTGCCTTTCTTTCGTCTCCCCTAAGGGGATCTGCTTTTACTCGCAACTCGCAAGTGATAGCAAAACCCGCTTTGCCTTTCGATCGGTCCCGCCGAGCAATTTACTTCCCCCCGTAAATCGCACGATACATCTCGCGATTCCTCAAAATACTCTGCACATAGTCCCGTGTCTCGCTATATGGAATCGACTCCACCCACTCCGGCACATCCTTGTAGTCACCCATCGCAATCCACTGCCGCACCGGGGAATCCCCCGCGTTATACGACGCCAGCGCGTACTCCACCTGCCCGCCGTATTTGCTGATCGCCTGCTTCAAATCCGTCGTCCCCAGCTTCAGATTGATCTCAGGATTGAGCAGCTCCGTCGCGTTGAAGTGCTTTACGCCATCCTTCCGCGCCAGCCCTTTCGCCGTGCCGGGCAGCAACTGCATCAGCCCCACCGCATTGGCCCTGCTCACTGCGCCCGCATTAAACTCCGATTCCTGCCTTATCAGCGCGGCCACTAAATACGGATCCAGCCCATTCGCCTCCGCATCTTCCTTCAGCGTCCCCCAGTACGGCCGTGGATACAGAATCTCCCAGTAGGCATGCGGTACGTCGTCCACATTCAGCGCGAAGAACGGAATCTTGCTCCGTTTCATCGCCTGCAGCGCGCGCGTCGTCTCGCCAAAGCTCTGATAGATGTCCGCCTCCGCCAACGCACCCCATTCTGATGACGTCGCACTCAGCGCAATCTCCGGACGGATGTACTCATTCAGCGCCGCGTTCGCCAGCAGTCGCGCCTTGATCAAATGCGTATCATTCTCCGGCAACTCGTCGATCAGCTCCGGATCATCCACCTCCCGCACCGCGGCCAGCGCCGGCGTCTCGGCAGTATCATCGCGTTTACCAATCGCCGCAATCCTCTGCCGCGCCAGGATTGCGTAATAGCTGTTCACATAGGCGTCGTTCAGCTTGTTGTAGTAATTCAGCGCCTGCGAGAAGTTGTGCTCGACATCCTCATACAGCCGCGCGCGCCAGTACAGCGCCCCCGGAATCTCCTGCCCTCCCGGATAATTCTGTATCTGCTCATCCATCAGCCGCGCAGCCTCCGGATAATTCCGCGTCCTATAGCTCAGCCACGCCGCGCGCCAATGCGCGCTCGGCGCATACACGCTCTTCGGAAAGTGCTGCACCAGCGCTGAATAATCTCCAATCGCGCGCCCCGCATCATGCCGCAGCAGGTACATGTTCCCGCCCGAGTACAGCGCCTCCTCCAGCCACCGGCTCTGCGGATACTTCTGCATCAACTCCTGCACCAGCGCATCCTGGCCACTCTCGTCGCCCACATTCCGCGCCAGCTCCGCCTGCATATAAAGCTTCAGCGCGGCGCTGTCATCGCCGGTCACCGGCAGCTTCTCCACATCCATGCGGCTCAACCGCTTCAGCTTCAGATCGCACACCGCCGCATAGATCTGCAGCGCATCGCGGTCCGCCTGCGTCAGCTCTTTGTCGTCCTTCTCCAACTCGCGATACTCAATCGCTGCATCGCCATACTGATGCGCATTGAACATCGCATCCGCATGCTCCTTGCGCTCCGCCACTGTTAGCGGAATCTGCATCGCCGCAAGCTGGTTCTTCGCGTCATTCGCCTGGCTGCTCAGCGGATCCTTCAGATAAATTCCGCGATACAGCTTCGCCGCCTCCGCAAAGTTTGCGCTCTGCTGGTACGCCTTCGCCAGCGTCGACCGAAACTCGACATGGCTT
Source organism: uncultured Acidobacteriaceae bacterium (assembly GCA_963762465.1). Classification (GTDB taxonomy): domain Bacteria; phylum Acidobacteriota; class Terriglobia; order Terriglobales; family Acidobacteriaceae; genus Granulicella. The sequence goes on from CAVXKS010000008.1 coordinate 316,153, forward strand.
CCCGCCGGCGTATTCGCCAGCGGCTGCAGCACGCGCAGCGCACTCGCCGCATCATGGTTTTCGAGATACGCCTGCGCCAGGGTCACCGGCGCATTCGGCACAAACAAGCTGTTCGGATACTGCTCTGCAAAGTGACTCAGCGGCGCAATTGCGTCTGCGGGCCGGTTCGCCGCAATCGCCGCCTGGGCGCCCAGGTACACGGCATAATCGTCCAGCGCATTGCCAACCTTACCCGCCGCCGCAAACGCCTCCGCGGCCTCCGGATACCTGTGGTCCATCATGAGCGCATGTCCCAGCGCCAAATGCGCCGCCGCCGCTCCATCGCCCGGATGCGCCTCCGCCCAATGCTCGACGCCCTCATACGCCGCTGCACTCCGCGTCAATACCAACTGCTGCGCCATGGGCCGCAACTGTGCGCTGGCCACAAACGCCGCGTGCAGTCTTCGACTCGCCGCCGTCGCCGCCACCTGAATATGCTTCCGCCGAACCTTCCCGCGCCCGGCGTGCCTCTTCGCTGACGTTCGCTTGGACTCCGCTCCGTGAACCGTTCCATGATGCGTCGTTGACGCATGATGCGCGATCGTCTTCCCCGGCGCACTCTTGCCCGAACTCGCCGGCTTCTTCCTATGCGTTGTCGAGCTCTGCGCCTGCCCAGCCATCACCGTCGCGCACATCACCGCGGCGGCCACCATCCACTTCAATCCCGAACCCTGCTTCACCATTCCACCTTCATTCGACTCTACGGTGTGCGAAAAGTCTCTGCATCCACACCTCCGTGCTACCCGAACCACCACAGGTACACTTGCCACGGCTCCGGGTGCCCGAACTTCGCTCGGGTGGAAAACGCGAGGTCTTTGCCTTTGCCGTTCTTTCTGTCATCCTGAGGCGCAGCCGAAGGACCTGCTTCTTCCCTCGCCCACGCAACCACCCGTCCATCCCACCTCCTGTAAACTAAACGTTATGGCGGCTCACCCTTCATCTCTCGCAGACCCCGCCGAGCTCTCCGGAGCCACCCCCGTCGAGGCCCCGCACCCCGACCTCGCGCTCGTCGAACGCGCCAAGGCCGGCGACACCGCCGCCTTCGAGCAGCTCGTCCGCCAGTACGATCGCCAGATCTACCGCACCGCCCTCCACATCACCCAGAACCGCGAAGACGCCGAAGACATCACTCAGGATGTCTTCTTCAAGGCCTTCCAGAAGCTCGAGCAATTCCAGGGCAACTCCAAATTCTCCACATGGCTCGTCCGCATCGCCGTCAACGAGAGCCTCATGCGCCTCCGCAAGCGCAAAACCTCGAAGACCGTCTCCATGGACCAGGATGTCCAGACCGACGAAGGCTCTATCCCCCGCGACTTCGCCGAATGGCGCCCCAATCCCGAGCAGATTTACTCGCAGGGCGAGCTGGGCGACATCCTCCGCAAAACAATCGCCGGTCTTCCCCCAGGTTTCCGAACCGTTTTCACCCTCCGCGACATCGAAAACCTGTCGACTGAGGAAACGGCCGAGGCGCTAGGATTGAGCGTCCCCGCCGTGAAGTCACGACTGCTGCGTGCGCGCCTGCAACTACGCGAGCGCCTCAGCCGCTACTTCCGCAAGGCTGCCAACGAGGGCTCGAAGTGAATTGCACTGATTTTCTCGCGAAACTAACCGATTACTTCGACGGCCAGATCGACCCCGATCTCCTCGCGGAAGTCAAAGAGCACCTCGGGACCTGTCACCACTGCGAAGTGGTCGTCAACACGACCCGCAAAACCATCGACATCTACCGGCACGAGCAGCCCTACGACTTCCCCGAGGACCTTGCCACGCGCCTCCGATCCGCCATCATGGCCCGCTGCAACGCCTCCAAAGAAGGCGCCGAAGCGAAAGCCAGGCTACACGCCGAGCTCGTCCGCGACGCCTCCTCCCGCTCCTCCTGAGCCCACAAGCACCTCCCCCGATCAGAACGTCCCTTTTGCGTTGCCGCATATTTTGTCGGTGACTCGCCCGAAGGCGATATTTTGACGACACTCCCTTCAAGAATCAGGGATTTAGTGCGAAGGGGAGGGGTACCCTCTGTTGAAACCAAAAAGACGGCCCGAAGGCCGCCTTTCCAACTTGCTAACTCCTCACTTCCTAACTCTTCCTTACTTCACCACTTGCTGGAACAGCGGCGAGCTCAGCAGCCCAGCGAACTCCGTATCCGAAGACGAGTAATCCACCTTCAGCGTCCCCGAATCCGAGTCAATAGACGTGTCGTCCACCGCACTCCTCTCGAGTGGCGACCCCGACGTCTTCTTCAGGATGGCAACACCCTTCAGCAGCGTCGCCGCCGTCGCAGCTGTCATCGTGTCCGACATCACCACTGCCATGTCGAACTTCACCCCGTTGGAGAAGTCCATGGTGTATCGTGCGCTCCTCATCCGGTTCTTGACCGTGTCATAGTCGGCCAGCTGCGCCGCCTCACCCAGAACGCTCTTCATCATCGTCTGCGTGCCCTTCTGGTCCAGAAGGCTCCAGACGGGACGGCTGTCCACGATGGCCATATCGTTCATCATGTCCCCGTTCTGGAGGAAGTTGGGCGCCAGACCGTCGCGCGCATCCAGGGCCGCCTTCACCGCATCACGGTCGCCAAAGATCATCACCGTCTGGTTCAGAAACGCCACGCTCATCCCCGCCACCCCCATCGGGTACACCGAGTTACTCCTCACCATGACGGGCTTGGTCTTCTTCTTTGCGAAATCTGCGAGGATGGACTGATAGTTGAACTGTCCCTGCGCAACACCAAGAATCCGCGTGCCATCCGAGCCCGGCGCACGGAACGCCGCAAACGCCAGCGTGTCTGCATCCTGGTCAACCTTGAGCCCGGATGTCTTGAGCGAGGTCTCCAGCCGCTTCAACTCGGGCGGAAGCACCCGGTCCTTCAGCTGCATGGCCGCCGGCGAGTTCTGCATCGCACGGTAGTCCACCACAATGATCTGCTGAACGTCCCGCGGGATCGATGCACGAGCGTCCCCAGAAAGCTGCGAAGCCCCCGCTGTTGAAGGAACTGCCAGGCCCACGAGAAGGCCCAGAACTGCTCCACCCTTGAAAATCTTCGACATCATCACTGTCCGCACTCCGACCTGAAAACTGCGGTCTCCCGCCGTCCTTATTCTTTCCTGAACTATCCAAACCCGCAACAAATACGCGCTACTGCTTTCGAATCAAGGCCACGCCAAAGGATGTAGCAGCCTGCGCTCCAGCACTCTCTCCTCGGGATTAAACCCGACTATTTGACGAACCCAATCAGCATTTGGCTCAAACGCCTGCTCGGGAATCAGGCCAATCAACTCCCCGTCGCCGACAATTCCGCCGTGCCGGGCGGCACTCTCCGCGACCGCCGCATGCACCCGGGCCATCGGCGTGTGCCGGAATTCGGTCACGTTCATGCTCACCTGGGCATTGCCGTTGACCATAACTCCCATGGCCTTCACGCCATACAGGCCACCGCTCGAGGCCCGCACGTCTTTTGCGACCGTCCGGGCCAGCCCGACGTCCGCGCTCCCGCGCCGCGCGTGCAGTGTGATGTTGTAGGCGATCAGGAAATGTCGCGCGCCGACAGCACTCGCTCCGGCCGTCGGATGGATCCCCGGTCCACCGATGTCCGGCTGGCGGGTTGAGTCCTTCAGGCAGGCCACGCTGAGGCCCTCGAACTCGCCGCGACGAACGTTTTCCAGGCGCACGCGGTCGGGCCGCGACGCGGCCGCTTCGTAGAAGTAAACCGGAACGCCGCAACGCTTCCATATCTCCACGCCTGCCTGCCGCGCCAGCAGAACGCATTGCGGGAGCGAGATGCCGCTGACGGGAACGAACGGCACAACGTCCGCTGCGCCCATGCGCGGATGCTCACCCTTTTGCTGCGTAAGGTCGATCAACTCAGCCGCCTTGCAGACGCCGCGGACGGCAGATTCGAGGACGGCCTCGGGTGCGCCGGCGATCGTCACGACGGAGCGGTTGTGATCCGGGTCCAGGGACCAGTCGAGCAGGTGTACGCCGTTGACCCGCATCGCGCGAATAATTTCCCGGACCTTGTCGGCGTCCCGGCCCTCGGCGAAGTTGGGAACGCACTCGACGATCGGAGTGGAAGCCAGTTCGGTTTCTTTTTCCTGCACTGCGGCCTGACTGCTCATCCGTCCTAATTTCCCTACTTCCACCAGCTGTAGCCGATTGAGAACTGCACGCTTGCGTTCACGCCCGGATTCTTGTCGCCTAAACTGGCGCTCGAAATATGCACCGCGTTCGCGCTGACGTCAATGGATCTTCCCGGGTGGACGAAATAGTGCGTTCCCACCCCGAACTGCGGGGTGAAGTTCCAGACGCTGGTGTCGGCACTGGGCCCATCGTTATCGAGATAGTACTGGCCGCCCGGAGGCCCGATGGTGGCTCCTCCGGGAAAGGCTGTATCTACGCCGAAGGCCGGGTACTTGTGATTCGTCCACACGAGCCCGCCTGCTCCCTGAATCCACGGCATCCACCGCTCGCCGTGTGTGAAGTTCCAACGCAGGATGATCGGCGTGATGCTGACGCCGGTGAATGTTCCGCCAACCGTATATTCGGCGGAGCAGTTGGCGTAGGTGCCGGGTGCGGGCTTGACCGGCGGAAATGCCTGAACGCAGTTCGCGCGCTGGAACTTCGGCGTGTAGCTCTGCCACAGCGGGAACAGTTCAACACCGTACTCGAAGTTGCCCTTCAACAGACCACTGCCAAGATTGGGTGTAAGGATGCGGCCGGCGTGCGCGCCGATGAGCAGAAACTTGAAGCTGCCGCGATCTTCCGTGACACCGAAACCGCTTTGGACGAGCGCGCCGAAGTTCCAGTTGAGAGATGTGCGTGTGACTGGCGGATCGGCGATGACGCTCTTGCAAGGTTCGTTTGACCCGTTGCATAGAGGCAGTTTCGACTGTGGATCAGCGGTCACGACTTGACCGAGAAAAGAGCGGCCAGACAGAACCATCGCCCCAAAAATCACGAAGGCCAGCGAATTTAGCCGCAACTGAACTCTCCTTTACAGTCGAAAGCCGCCATGAGAATGGCGGCTTCGCGCTTCCTTCTCTTTCGTTAGACGCCTACGCGGGAACCTGCGCCTCATCCATTTCGAAGTTCGAGTAGACGTTTTGCGTATCGTCGAGGTCTTCAAGAGTCTCGAGCAGGCGCATCATCGCAGAGGCCTGCGTGCCTTCGAGCTTCTGATAAGTCGACGGCACCATCGTGACCTCGGCGGATTCGGGCTCAATCTTTGCAGCCTTCACGGCGTCGCGAACAGGCTCGAAATCCTTGGGCGAAGTCAGGATCTCCCAATAGTCGCCATCGTTATTGAGGTCGTCGGCGCCCGCTTCGAGGACGATTTCCGTGAGCTTGTCTTCTTCAGCCGCAGACTTCGCCACAACGATCACACCCTTCTTGGAGAACATGTAGCTGACCGAGCCGGACTCGCCGAGGTTGCCGCCGTTCTTCGAGAAGGCGTGGCGGATTTCGCTCACCGCGCGATTGCGGTTGTCGGTCAGGACCTCGACAATGATGGCGACGCCGCCGGGGCCGTAGCCCTCGAACGTGATGTCCTCGTAGCTCGCGCCCTCGATCTCACCCGTGCCACGCTTGATCGCGCGCTGGATGTTGTCGTTGGGCATGTTCTCGGCCTTCGCCGCGAGTATGGCGCTGCGCAGGCGCGGATTGCCGTCAGGATCTCCGCCGCCGGCTTTCGCCGCGACCATGATTTCCTTGATCAGACGAGTGAAGATCTTGCCGCGCTTGGCGTCGAGTGCGCCCTTCTTGTGCTTAATCGTCGCCCATTTTGAATGGCCGGACATGCGTAAACCTCGAACTGAAATTGTCTTGCAAGCTCCGGAACGGGCTCGAAAGGCCACTCAACGAAGCGTCTGCACCGTTGGTCATTCTACCGCATGGCCGCGAGGCGAGGCTAGAGCAGTTCCGGAGCGAACAAGTCGTCGAGCGTCTCGCGGCGGCGGATCAGGCGTGGTTTATTGGCTTCAATGAGGATCTCCGCAGGGCGGACGCGGGTGTTGTAGTGCGAGCTGAGGCTCATCCCGTACGCTCCCGCGTCGAGAAGCGCAACGAGGTCGCCGGAGCGGAGCTGTTCGATCTCCCTGTCGCGGGCGAAGAAGTCGCCCGACTCGCAGACCGGGCCGACGATGTCCGCGATCTCTTTTGCTCTGCCGGACTGCGTAACCGGAACGATCTCGTGGTGCGCGCCATAGAGCGCCGGCCGGATGAGGTCGTTCATCGCGGCATCCGTAATGATGAACCGCTTGCTGCCGTTCTGCTTCGTGTACAGCACTCGTGAGAGGAGAGCGCCGGCCTGCGCGATGAGGAAGCGGCCGGGTTCGAGCAGCAGGTGAACCCCAAGCCCATCGAGTGCGGAGCGGATGGCGCGCGCGTACTCCGCAACGCGCTCGGCGGGATCGAACGGGGCGCGGCCATACTCGATCCCGAAGCCGCCACCGGCATCGAGGTATTGGATGTGGATGCCGTCGGCGCGCAGATCTTCGATGAGGGCGCGGACGCGCGTGACCGACTCCGCAAAAGGTGCAGTGTCGCGGATTTGCGAACCGATGTGCACGCTGACGCCGGCGGGCGTGATACCCGTGAGGTTCGCGGCGCGGCGATAGACCTCGCGGGCGCGCTCGATCGCAATGCCGAACTTGTGCTCGCGCAGCCCGGTGGAGATGTACGGATGCGTTTGCGCGAAGACATCGGGGTTCACGCGCAGCGCGATCCGGGCGTTCTTGCCGAGCGCCTGCGCGCGTTGCGCGAGGAGCTCGAGCTCGGCTTCGCTCTCGACATTGAAGAGAAGGATGCCGGCTTTGAGTGCGGCGTCGATCTCCAACGCCTGCTTGCCGACGCCCGAGAAGACCACGTGTTGCAGCGCTTCGGGAGCGGCCCGGCGGACGCGCTCCAACTCGCCGCCGGAAACGATATCGAAGCCGCAATCAAGCGAGGCGAGCAGCTTCAGAATCGCGAGGGACGAGTTCGCTTTAACGGCGTAGCAGAGGGTGTGCGGCACCCCGTTGAACTCCTGCGTGAGCATGGCGACGCGATCCCGGATGTCGTCGGCGGAGTAGACATAGAGGGGCGTGCCGAATTCTGCGGCGAGGTCGCTGAGCTTAACCTCGCCGCAGCAGAGTTGGGCTGGTTCGTCAGAGCGTCGAATGTAGCGGAACGGCCGCGGCGCGGGAAATTCACTCACGAAGGCGTCACGCTCGTCATTTGCGGCAGCAGGTACGGCTCGTTCGGGATGACGATCCAGGCGATGATGTAGGCGATCAGGGGCGAGCCCGCTCCGCAGAACACAGCCAGCACCAGGATCAGGCGGACGAGCAGCGGATCCCATCCATAGCGCCGTGCGAACGCGGCGCAGACACCGGCAATTCTCCGGCCTTCGCGCGGACGCTCCAGGCGCGGCCACTGCCGCTCATAGGGCACTGGAGATAGCGCGCAGCCGCAATTGCTGCAGAATCGTGCCCCCTCATTCAGACTCGTGCGACACGCCGGACAGACCATATTCGCCTCCTTAACACATCATCTTCCCATACGAGTGCGAAGCGCGTGCAGTTCCCTTACCTATTTCCCGAGGTACGGCGAGTTCAGGTATTTGCGCGCGAAGTCGGCTTGTGAGCTGTCGCCACCGGACGCGGCCATCTGATACATCTTCACAGCGTTCGCGCGCTGGTGGAGGATGTCATAGACCTCGCCCGCGTTGACCTGCGCGCGGCTGCGGAGCCAGGGGCTGCAGTTTGGCTGCTCGGCGGCGTTTACGTAGGAGTTCACGGCATCCTGAAGCTGGTTGTAGCCGCGCTGTGTTTCGGCGAGACCGAACCAGGCCATCTGTAGGCGCGGGTCGATGAAGTAGCCGGGCTTCTGGGCATCCGCGAGTACCTGCTTGTAGGCGGCAATCGCCTCGTAGCCATGGCCTTCGTCCTTGAGAAGATTCGCGACTTCCAGCGCAAAAAGGTAGTCGTGCGGGTATTCGTCGGTGAGGCTGCGCTCAACCTGCAGGGCCTCGGGATAGCGCCCGTCGTGGCGAAGGAACAGGCTGAGGGCGGTGCGGGATTCAACACTGGTGATGATGCCGTGTTCGGCTGCCTCGCGCAGCATCGCGAGACCCCGTTGCTTGGAGCCGCCAACGCCAAACATGCCAACCATCATGCGCAGAAAACGTGGCAGACTGGCGACCGCGAACTGCTGAATGCCAACGGCCATGTCTGCGTCGGCATACTGCGGATCGATCTTGAGGGCGGCTTCACTATCGCTGCGTGCCTGGAGGCCCTGGTGTGCAGCGGCACTGAAGGAGTGGTCGGCGAGGGTGATGAAGGCGGCGTGCATGCCCTTCGCGTAACCGCGAGCGAACAGCGCGTTCTTGTCAGTGGGATTCTGATTCAGGCGCTGATCGCACATGCTGATCACTTTCTCGGTAAGCGAGTTGATCTGATCGCGCGCCTGTTTGGGGATGCTGATCTGGCGCTTGTTGAACAGGAAGCTATCGTGCGCGTAGTACGTGGTGTCGAGCAGGTCCTGGTGATAGAGCTCGCGGAAGACGGTCACCACCAGGATGTAGTTCCACGCCATCGCGTCTTGTGGATGCTGCTGCGCGACCTGGTTGAAATCCTTGAGCGCGGCGTCGAAGTCCAGGTTGTAGAAGCGGTCGTAACCCTGCCGCACGAGTGGATCGAGATTGAGCGGGTCGGTGTGGGCGTTTGCGGGCTGCGCATGCGCTGGACCGCACAGAACCAGGAGACAAGCCAGCAACGTCAGCAGCCTCGGCAGCGCCCGCGGCCCCGATATCGATCTTCGCACCCGGACTCTCTCCTCTTCTGTTGCGCGCCGCTTCGCCCGCGCAGATACACTATACCTTTGGACGCGCGAACGAGCCGTAAGCCTCCGTGGTGCTCGCCGCCACAAATTATTCACGATGAACGTTTCAATTGTGCTTCCGCCGATTCTTCTGCTGCTCGCCTGCGGCGCGTATATCTTCTGGCCGCAGCGCAGGCTCGCCGTCACGCCGGAAAAGACGCGCCTTGATTATCTCCGGGAGCGCAAGGAGGTTATCTATGAGAACCTCCGCGACCTGAACTTCGAGTACAAGGCTGGTAAATATCCAGAGGCCGATTACGCCGCACAGCGCAACGCCTTGGAGAGCGAGGCGGCGACGGTTCTTGCCGAAATGGAGTCGCTCGGCGGTTAGCGCTGCCCGTTCTCACTGAAGTATCCTGAATTGTGCCTCGAATTCAGCAAATCCTCCGCCACTTCGCCCTGGCCTCATTCTGCTCTGCCCTGCCGGCACTGGCGGCAACCCCGATCACCGGTCTCGTGATGAACAAGACGACCGGCAAGCCTTCCGCGGGTGATACGGTGACGCTCATCCGCCTGGCGCAAGGCATGCAGGAGGCGACCCACACCACCACCGATGCGCACGGACATTACACGCTCGAGGTGCCCGATAACGGATTGCACTTGGTGCGGGTAACGCACGACCTTGCGAACTATTTCCGTCCGGCGCCGGCCGGGACGGCGACTGTCGATCTGGATGTGTACAACGCCGCCGCAAAGGTAAAAGGCGTCAGCAGCGAGGCGGAGGTGATGCGCATTGAGAGCGATGCGAGCGGAAGCGCGCTGCGCGTGGTCGAGAACTTCTTCCTCAGGAATGACTCCAACCCGCCGATGACGCAGTTCTCGAAGGAGCCGTTCGACTTCTGGCTGCCGGATGGCGCGGTGGTTGAAGGCGCGGCCGCGGAGTCGCCCGATGGAATGCCGGTTCGCCAGGCGCCCGTGCCGCTCGCGGAGAAGAATCACTACACGTTCCTGTTTCCAATCCGCCCGGGCGAGACGCGCTTTCAGATCACATACCGGCTTCCCTACACCGGCAAACTCGCGCTCGAGCCCAAGCTGACGCATGCCGACCGATACGGTTGCGGTGATGATTCCAAAATCCATGACCTTCGCACCCGTCGCGGGCGCGCCCTACAGCCCGATCGACGATGAGGTGAATGCGCACACACTGGTGGCGCGCAAGGTGACGCCCAATCAGCCGCTGGGATTCACGCTCGCCGGAACCGGACAGCTTCCCCGCGACAACAATGCGCCCACCCAGAGCGGCGATCAGACGGCTCAAGGCGCGGGACAGGCGCAGGACAATAGCCAGTCAGCGACGGCCGATACGCGGCCCGGCGGCGGCCTCGGCAACCCGCTGGATGAAGGCGGGAACCGCGATCCGTGGGCGAAATATAGGTGGTGGATTCTATCCGGAATCGCTGTTCTGCTGGCTGCCGCGGCGGGCGTTCTTCTGCGTAAACCGGGCGCGAACTCCGCCGCGGAGACGACCGGACCGCGCCCATCCGGCCCGCTTCCGGCCTCGCCACAGACGACACAAACGCACTCGGCGCAACTTCTGCAGGCGATCAAAGAAGAGATGTTCGCGCTTGAGACAGACCATCTGCAGCACCGCATCTCCGACGAGGATTACGGCGCGCACAAAGCGGCGCTGGAGTTGATCTTGCGGCGTGCGCTGGAGCGCGGGAACGCACCTGCGAATGCGCCAGAGCTCATTACACGCTGACCAATGACAACCCTGCTGCGCATCCTGCGACTGTATCCGCTGGCTCTCTGGGTCGGCGGTGAGGTCTTCTTCGTCCTGGTTGCCGCGATTTCATTCAGCGTTTTACCGGACAAACACGCGGCCGGCCTGGTGGTGCGCAGTGCGCTCATGGATCTGCATCGCATTGGAGTCGGCGCAGCTGTTGTTTATCTGCTCGCGACACTCGGCCTGGTGGCGACCGAGCGCACCGGGCAACGCATTCGATTCACCGAAGTCGTCTTCGCTGCAGCAATGTTGCTCCTGACCCTGTACTCGCAGCTGGGCGTGATCCCCCGGATGGAGAAAGACAGGCTGTCGCTCGGTGGCGATGTCTCAGTGGCCGCTGCGGACAATCCCGCACGCCTCGACTTTGAACGGTTGCACCAGCGCTCCGTAAGCCTCGAAGGAGCGGTGCTCATCGGGGGGCTGGTGTTGATTGCACTCGCTCCGATTTACGACCGCAGAGCGCAGCAGTTTACATCTAAGGAATCGAACGGCTGATCTCAGGAGAGATGATGAAGTATTTGGTAACGGGTGGGGCGGGATATATCGGCGGCACGGTTGCGACAATCCTGATGCAGGCCGGACATAACGTCACCATTGTCGACAACCTCTGCCACAGCAAGCGCAACGAGGTCCCAGCGGGCGCCGAATTCGTGCAGGCGGACATCGCCGACCGTCCGCGCATCGAGGTCCTGCTGCGTGATCTGCAGCCGCACGGAGTGCTCCACTTTGCGGCGCTGATCGAGGCCGGCGAGTCGATGCTGAAACCCGAGATTTATTTTCGCAACAACACGGCTTCCACTCTCGCGCTTTTAGAGGCGATGCACGCAACCGGTGTGATCAAGCTCGTGTTCAGCTCGACGGCTGCAGTCTATGGCGAGCCGGAGCGCGTTCCAATCGACGAAACCGCGAAGCTTGCGCCGACGAATGCCTACGGCGAGAGCAAGCTGCTGGTCGAGCAGATGCTCACGTGGCTGCATCGCATCCACGGCTTACGTTATGCCTCGCTGCGCTACTTCAACGTCGCCGGTGCACTGCCCGGGCGCGGCGAAGCCCACGAGCCGGAGACCCACCTCATTCCCCTGATCCTGGATGTGGCGCTCGGCCGCCGCGAGAAGATCTTCATCTACGGTGATGACTACGAGACGCCCGACGGAACCTGCATCCGCGATTACATTCACGTCGTTGACCTGGCGGCGGCGCACATCCTTGCGCTGAATACCCTCGAGACCCGCGACCGCGTCATCTGCAATCTCGGTAACGGTCAAGGATTCTCCGTCAAGGAAGTCATCGACGCTGCGCGGCGCGTGACTGGCCATCCGATCCCCGTCGAGGTGAAGCCGCGGCGCGCTGGCGACCCCGCGAGACTGGTGGCGAGTTCGGAGCGCGCTCAAACAGAGCTTGGCTGGCGCCCACAGACTCCCGAAATTGACGCGATTCTGGTCTCTGCGTGGGAGTGGCACAAGCAACGATATGCGGTTCCCGTCTGACGAAATCGCGCATCAACCATTGAGATGAGTCGCCATACCTGCGACAGTAGAAAGACGACAGCCAGTATCGCACTACGATAAACTGTTGCCAGGCCAGTGTTTTTTCGAGTTTCGCTCGTTTGAGAAAAAACCATCGACACGCATACAAATTCCGCCGACATAGGACCGGTCAGCTCCGAAACCCGGCCGAGGCGCAAAATCATCGTAAGAGACAGCATCACGTTGCTGGTGCTGGTCCTGTCAACGGTGGCGCTCTATGCGCTCACATCGTTTTTGTTCCGCAGCTTTGCGGCTCGGCAGGCGCAGTTAGGCAAGCAGTTCGCCGCCCGCGGGCAAGATGCGCTCGCCCGCGGAGATGCAGAACGCGCAGTGCGCGATCTGCGCACATCGCTCTCCTATGCCCCGGATGACATGACCAACCGGCTGCTGCTGGCAGAGGCGCTTGCACGCTCCAACCAGTTCGAACAGGCACGCAGCTATTTCCTCGGGTTGCTGGATGCGCAGCCTGCTGACGGATTTCTGAACCTTCAGCTCGCGCGCCTCGCAAGAGAGCGCAAAGACGCATCTGCGGCCATCGACTACTATCGAGCGGCCGCCGTTGGGAACTGGAGCGGCGATTCGCTCCGCGAACGCTACAGTGTGCAGCTTGAGCTCGCAGAGTACCTGGTTCAGTTGAACAAGCTTCCCTCCGCACGCGCCGAGCTGCTGATCGCCACGGCAGATGCGCCCGTGGACGCGAGTGATTACACCACGCTTGGCGAGAAATTCGAGCAGGCGGAGGACCCCACCGATGCGCTGAATCTCTACCGGAAAGCCATCAAGGCAAATCCATTGAATTCCGAGGCACCATACAGGGCCGGACGTGTCGCGTATCAGATGGGCGATTTCTCGCAGGCCGCGGCGCTTCTGTCGACGGCTCGCCGCCACGCTGCCGAGCAAAAAGCCGGTGAAGAGAATGCGCGCGAAATAGACGACCTGTTGCAGAGTGCGAAGCGGATCCAGGAGCTGACGTTGTCCTCCGATGTTGCTCCGCAGCAACGCATAGAGCATCTGTTGCGCGCGCTGCCGATCGCAAAGCAGCGCTTCGATAGCTGTGTCGCTCAGCTGAACGGTACTCCGTTGTCGAGCGACATGCAGCGCCTGCAGGCCGGCTGGAACGAAGCCGACAAGCTCAGGTTGCGGTCGTCGTCTCTGCAGGATCCATCCCAGCAGGACAGTCTGACGAAGCTGACCTTCGACACTGAGGTGATCACATCCCACTTCTGCGTCGCGCCGTCGGGAGACGACGCCCTGCTGCTCCAACTGGCGAACTCATCACAAAATGCATTGACGACGGAGAAGCGATGAGTCTCACAACGACAAGCATGAGCCCAGCGCAGCCGCTCGACACCAGCGAGGCCTTGCCTATTCGCGAGGAGCGTCTGTTTCTGCTGCTCTCGATCTTTGTGGGGATTCTGTCAGGGCTTCTGGTTGTTTCGTTTCGCATGGCGATAGAGTGGCTCAGCGTTCTGCTGCTGGGTAGCGCAACGGCGCCGCACAGCCTCCGGCTGATCGTGGTGCCGGCCGCCGTTGGAATCGTGGTCGCGATCATGACGCGATACGTCTTTCCAGGCGTGCGCGGTAGTGGCGTCAACCAGACCAAAGCTGCGCTCTATATCCATAACGGATATATCTCCGTTCGCACCGTTATCGGCAAATTTCTGCTCTCGGCACTGGCCATCGGCAGCGGACAGTCGCTTGGCCCCGAAGACCCCTCGCTGCAGATTGGCGCCGGTGTCGCGTCTCTGATTGGCAGGCGCGTCGGGCTCTCGCGCACCAAACTTCGATTGTTTGCTCCGGTCGGCGCAGCCGCGGGATTGGCAGCGGCATTCAACGCGCCGATCTCCGCAATTCTATTCGTCATCGAAGAGGTCATCGGGAAGTGGACCGCAGGTGTGCTTGGCTCCATTGTGCTCGCCGCGGTCGCGAGCGTCGCGGTGGCGCGGTGGTTCTGGGGTGCGCAACCGATGTTTCGTATCCCCTCAATCACCCTGCGCGATCCGCGGGAGTTGCTCGCGTATTCCATCCTGGGAATTATCGGCGGCTTCGCGTCGCTGCTCTTCGCCAAGTCGCTGGGAGTTCTAAGACCGCTGCTTCGCAGTCAACCGCAATGGCTGCAGATGCTGCAACCGGCTGTTGCAGGTTTGTGCGTCGGTTGCATCGGATACTTCGGCTTTCCCGAGGTGATGGGCTCCGGGTACGGCGCCATTGATCAGGCCATGCATGCACAATTCGCCGTGAAGGCGCTGGTGCTCCTGGCGCTCTTCAAAATCCTAGCCACAACCCTTTCGTTTTCGAGCGGAACACCGGGCGGCATGTTTGCCCCAACGCTTTTCATCGGCGCGATGCTGGGCGGTGCAGTTGGAGGCTTCGAAAAGATCTTCTTCCCGCATCTGACCGGCTCCGTAGGCTCCTACGCTCTGGTCGGGATGGGCGTGCTCTTCGCGGCGTTTCTCCGGGCCCCGCTCACGTCTGTCTTCATGGTGCTCGAGGTAAGCGGCAATTACTCGATCATTCTTCCGGTGATTCTCGCCAATACCATCGCTTACCTGATCTCGCGCAGCCTGCAGCCCGTGCCCATCTTCGAACTGCTCACGCATCAGGACGGTCTTTATCTGCCCTCTATGGAAGAGATTCGCGAGGAGAACGAAGTTCGGCTCGAGGAGGCGCTGGAACCGGTGAACTACCCGATCATTCAGGGAACAGAATCGATTGCCGAAATTCTGTCATCCGGGCGGCAACACCTGGATTCTCCGTTTGCCCTCGTGCGGTGTCGCGATGGATGGTATTCCGCGCGCAAAGACGAGCTCGACCGTCTGCTCGCCACATTCGCTGAAAACCCCGCGGCTCCGGAGGCACAGCGCTCCCTCGAGGAAGCTCTCGGCAAAGATCGCACCCCCCTCGTATTTCCCGATGAGCCGCTGGCGCACGCACTGTCGTATTTTCAACGCTGGCCGGTGCTGCCGGTTTCCAACCGCGCCGTACGTGGCGTTCTCGAAGGCGTTGTCTCGCTGGAGAGCGTACTGGACCGGTATCAACGGGCCCGAATGTGATCTGAAGATCTGAAAATGAAAAGAAAAAAACTGTTCGCACATCCACTTCTCCGCAAGTACCTTCCGCTGGTCCACGAGGACCTCACATCGGTCTACTCGCGCGATCTCCAGAAGTGGCTGATCGTCGCTCCGATCATTGGCCTCACAACCGGACTCGCCATCACGGGTATCGCGGCGCTTCTTCTTGGAAAGCTTTGGCCGGTCGTGCTGAGCTATTACCTCGCTCATCATTGGGCGATCGTTCCCGGCCTGGTGCTCGCATTTGCAGTAACCGGCCTGATCATGCAGTTCCTCACACCCAACCCCAACGAGCACTCAACGGAAGAAGTGATCCGTTCCTATCACGAGCATGAGGGCGATATCGACGTTCGCCCCTTCGCAGCCGAAGATCCTCGCCGCAATAACCTGCGTTGGATTCGGTGGCAGCGCTGCTCTCGAGGGCCCGAGCATCTATGGCGGCGCAGCCATCGGTTCCTGGCTATGGACAAAGCTTCGGCGTTTCCGCTTCACCAACCGCGATCGCCGCATCATGCTCATCTGCGGCGCCGCGGCCGGAATGTCGGCTGTGTTCCGCGCGCCCCTTACCGGCATCGTGTTCGCGTTGGAGATGCCCTACCGGGATGACCTTGCCCATGAAGCGCTCGTGCCGTCCCTGATCGCCTCGGTCGTCTCGTACGTCACCCTCGGTGCATTTCTCGGTTCGGCTCCTTTGTTCGACTTCCCCCGTGCGGTCAGCTATCACCGCAGCGATCTTTACTGGAGTGCCTTGCTCGGCCTGCTCGTCGGGCTGGTCGCCATGGCGTTCGTGGTGACCTTCCGCAGGACCCGCATCTTCTTCGTGAACTGGAATGTTCCGCACTGGATAAAGCTGACGGTCGGGGGATTGCTGACCGGTTTGTGCGGAATCTTGTTCCTTCACATCTACGGTGGCTCCCTCGTACCGATCGGGCCCAACTATGAGGCCGTCGGAGACATACTCAATCGAACGCACAGCAGCTCTCAGCTCCTGGTCTTCAGCGGGTTGAAGCTCACCGCAACAGTAGCGACACTCGCGTCCGGCGGCGTAAGTGCAATGTTTGTTCCGCTGTTCCTTACCGGAGGTGCCCTGGGCACAGCCTTCGCACAATCCATCGTGCACAGCCCCGCATTGGAGCTTTACGCCGCTGTCGGCATGGCGTCGTTCATCTCCGCCGGATACAAGACACCGCTCGCGGCGGTCGTCTTCGTCGCAGAGGCGACCGGCGGCCATGCGTTCATTATTCCCGCGCTCATCGGCGCAGCGGTGGCGTATGCAGTCTCAGGCGACGCTTCGGCATCCGGCGACCAGCGGCTACATGAGACCGCAAAGACATCTCCGCTCCGGTACATCCCCGTCAGCGAGATCATGCAGCAACACGTCATCTCAGCGCCCGCGAATGTAACCATCGGCGAGTTCGTAAAGATGCTTTCGCCGGATGTGCATCACGAGGCCTTCCCCGTCTTTGAAGACAAGAAGCTGCTGGGCACGGTCAATCCTCTTTGCATCACGCGCATCGCGCCCGAACAATGGATGCATACGGCATTGCGCGACGTAGTTGATCATCGAGTCGGCACCATTGCGCCGGATACTGATGTCATGGAGGCGCTTCGGCTGCTCACGGCCGAGCACAGGCAGCCAATGCTTCTGGTCGTCGCTTCCGGTGGCGAGATCAAGGGTATCGTTACAAAGTCTGACATCCTTCAGGTCTTGAACGATCAAGAGGGAACATCAGAGCATGAGCACAATGCAGTCCGTTCCAGTTCCGAGGAGAGTTCACCTGAATTGATTTGATTGACCCGAGGGAGGGTTTCACATGGCCCAGTTTCCGATTCCTGAGATTGCCGGAATACCAGAGAAGCAGTCCAGCAAAAAGGGACAGTTCGGGGTAGCGCTCGAACCAGAGATTATCCGGATCTGCGGCTATGCACTGCTCGTGGGTCTTGTGGCCGGTTTTGTAGCTGAAGGCCTGCTCGAACTCATTCAGCTCTTCACGAACATCTTTTTTACGGACGATTCTCCTTCGCCTACAGCAATCCTGCGCACAACCACCTTGGGTTGTGGGTCATCCTGATTCCGCCCATCGGCGGCCTGCTGGTCGGCGTCATGATCCATTTCTGGGAGCCGACCCTCAAAGGCCACGGCATACCGGAAGCCATGGAATCGGTTCTCTTCGGCCACAGCCGCATGCGGCTTCGCGTCGCTCTGCTTAAGCCTCTCGCCACCGCGTTCGCCATCGGAACCGGCGGCCCGTTCGGCGCGGAAGGTCCGATCATCCAGACCGGCGCGGCGCTCGGTTCCCTCTTCGGCCAGGTTGTCGGCCTCACGCCCTACTATCGCCGCGTCCTTCTTCGCCTCCGGCGCCGCAGCCGGAATGGCCGCCACGTTTACCGCTCCCATGGCAGGCATTCTCGTTGCAATCGAGCTTCTGCTCTTCGAGCTGCGTGCCCGTTCCTTCATCCCTGTTGCACTTGCCGCCTCCATCGCGACCGGCGTGCGCATTCATTTCGCCGGATGGGCGCCGCTCTTTCCGACGCCGATGTTCCGCCTGACCGGCATGAACGAGCTCTGGCTCTTCGCTCTTCTCGGCGTCCTCATGGGCGTGGTCGGCATCATCATGATTCGAGTGCTCTCCTGGCTCGAAGATTTCTTCGACGAACTGCCGATCAAAACACCGCTCATCTGGTCGCCCGTCATCGGCGCATTGCTGCTCGGAGTGATCGGCTACTTCTACCCTCAGGTGCTCGGAACAAGCTACGACACCATCCGCGACATGCTGAACGATCGCATGAGCATGTCGAGCCTCACGGGAGTCTCCATCGCAAAATTCTGGGCGCTCGTCCTGTCGCTTGGATCAGGCACCACGGGCGGCGTCTTCGCTCCGTCCCTGGTCGTCGGCGGCGGCCTTGGCGCGTCCTTCGCCATCCTGTTCAAGCACATCGCGCCCCACCTCGTCAGCGACCCCGCCTTCTACGCTCTCGCCGCGATGGGCGGCGTCTTCGGCGGAATCGCGCGCGCTCCCTTAACGAGCATCGTGTTCCTGTTCGAGTTGAGCCACAACCCGAACGCGATTCTGCCGCTCATCGTCACCGTCATGATTTCCGACGCAGTGGTGCGGCTCTGCAGCCGCGAGTCCATCATGACCGTCAAGCTCGTGAAGCGCGGCCTCATCGTCCTTCAGGACTACTCCGTCCCGGTCCTGATGCGTGCACGAATCGATCAGGTGATGCGAAAAGAGTTCAGCCTCCTGCATGCAGACGACGAGCTCAGGACCGTCCTCGAGACGTTCGTCCCCGGCCACCTCAGCCTCATTCCCGTCGTCGACGCCGAGGGCGCGCTCGTGGGTATCGTCGAGCCGCACGATCTCTTACGCGCCGAACCGCCCGACCACCACTTCACCTTGCGAGAGCTGGCGCGCCAGGATTTCGTGCTCGCCTATACCGGCGAGCCCGTCGATCGCATCCACCGCGAAATGATGCTCAAGAACACCGAGAACGTCGTCGTCGTCGCGCCTGATGACCGCCGCAAGCCAGTCGGGATTGCGCGCGCCAACGACATTCTCGAGTTGCGTCGCTGGCTGCTCGAGGAAGAAACCGGGGAGGCCACCATCAAGGTTGCCGAACCGTAAGATCAGCAGTACAAGCCATGATCCACATCAAGCGAGCCTACGATCCTGCATCACCCTCGGACGGGACCCGTGTCCTTGTTGATCGCCTGTGGCCACGCGGCATCTCGAAAGAGAAGCTCAAGCTGGACATGTGGCTCAAAGACGTCGGCCCCAGCACATCGCTTCGCCAGTGGTTCTCCCACGATCCCGAACGATGGGACGAGTTCCAACACCGCTATCTCGACGAGCTGAAGCAAAACCCGGACACCTGGACGCCAGTCCTCGAAGCTGCGAGTGAGGGCAACATAACCCTCATCTTCGGCTCAAAAGATACAGCTCACAACAACGCTGTCGCGCTGCAGAAATTCCTCGAGACGAAAATCCGTACCCGCAAATCTAAGAAGTAACCGACGAAGCTTCGGTCCGTCCCCTGCTGTCGAAGATGCGTTCAATCTCTTCGAGAGTCTTGCCCTTTGTCTCCGGCAGGAAGAACGCAGCCGTCACGAGATACACGACGGTAAACGCCGCAAACATGTAAAACATCGTCGAGTATCCGAACCTGCCCACGACCGGCAGAAAGATCGCCGCCAGTGTCGTCGAAACCATCTGGTTCAGCACCAGCGCAACGCTCATGCCGTTCGACCGGATGCGTGTCGGCATCAGTTCACTGAGTGCGAGCCACACGCAAACTCCTGGCCCCATCGCAAAAAAACCCACAAACACATACAGACAGAGCGCCACCAGCCACCCGTTCGTCGTGCTCGGCACTGGAGTGATGTAGGCGTGCTGAATTCTCAACGGAGCCGTTCGCGCGGCCTCAAGATCGGCAAACGGGTTCTGGAAGAACGCTGCCACCTTTGTCGAAGGGATAGAGTCCGCCCGGTCGATGGCCGCCGGTTCTGCATCGCCCAGAAGAACTGGCTTCGTGCTGGAGATAAAGTTGCCGTACGAATAGATGATCGCGAGCGACTGCTGCCCATCAGCCGTTGGTGCGCCAAGCCGCTGCGCCTCGGCCCGGTCGAACTTCAGGCTGAGCGAGTCGCCATTGGTCACAAAGCTCTGCACCGCATCACGGGCGTCATAGCGTCGTTTCTCGGTGCGCAAAAACAGGGTCCCCACCGCAAGCATTGCAACGATCACACCCGAAGTTCCGGTGACGAGCAGAAACTTGCGCCCCTTTCTGTCGACTAGTTGCAGTCCCACGACCGTCATCGCGAAGTTCACGAACGTAAACAGCACGTAGCCCCAGTGCGCCAGCAGGTCGGTCAGTCCGCTCTGGATCAAAATGTCGACGTTGTAGCCAATGACGGAATTAATCCCGGTCGCCGTATTGCAGATCAGAATCACGCACGCCAGCAGAAACGGAATCACATATCGCCGGCTCAGCAACGGCTCTTTATACGCGACGCCGCGTTTGCCCTGAGCCGCAATCTGCTCCATCTCCTGCATCTCGATCGCAGCCAATTCCGGTGTCCGAGAGCGCTCCAGGGCTGCGCGCGCGGCTTCGGTCCGCCCACGCAGAAACAGCCATCGCGGTGACTCTGATATGAAGCACGCCGCGATGATAAAGAGCAGCCCCGGTGGAAGCGACATCCAGAAAATGCTGCGCCATGCCGTGTTTTTGGCTGCAAACAGCGCATCCGCGGAAGCCGTCTTCGCAATCGCCGCCACATGATAGCTGGTGTAGATCCCGATCAGCGCGGCGACGAAAATCCCAAACGTCAGCAGCCATTGAAAGATGCCGGTGCCCTTCCCGCGCACCTTTGCCGACAGGCACTCTGCGAGATACAACGGCACCACAACGCCGACGAAGCCGCCGCTCATCCCTTGCAGCAGCCGTCCCAGAAACAACGGCACGAACCCTTGCGAGAGCGCAATGATCGGTACGCTCAGCGAAAACGCAACACCGCTCAGCAGCATCAGCGGCTTGCGTCCCATCCAGTCCGCCAGCAGTCCGGCAAACAGCGTAGAGAACACGCTGCCCAGCAGCACCGCCGCCACAATGATTGAGATCTGTCCACGGTTCAGGTGCGAAGTAGCTTCCAGATACGGAAGCGCCCCGCCGATGATGCCGACGTCAATCCCGTAAAGCAGGCCTCCGAGCCCCGCCACGAGCAACATCAACCGGCCGTATCCAGCGTGGCCCAGGCGCGCTGCAGCCCCCATTCACTTGTCCTCCACATGAGCTTCGGCCCATCCTACACGGTCCCAGGCCGAGGGCACACCTGAAGCTCCACTTACGCAGACCGCAGCAGCGCCGCGGCCGTCCACATCAACGGCGCCTGCCCGTGGAAGTCACCCGTGCGCCGCTTGCGCAGCAGGTAGTACTCGAGACTGTTCAGCTTATTCGTTCCTTCGCAAACGCTGGTCACATCATTGTTCTGGTCCACATAGCCCGCCAGCGCAATCCACGCGTGCCGTGCCGCCGATCCATACGTCGACAGATCCAGCGCTCCCGTGCGCACACCGGAAATTAGTCCGAACGCAAACATGCCCGTGCCTGAAGTCTCCGGCCATGACTCGTCGTGATCGAGAAGCTGGCGCCATGCTCCTGCAGGCGGCTGATACTTCAGCAGTGCAGCCATCATCGTCCGGTAGCCGCGCTCAATCCGCTCGCGTTTCGGGTGATCCTTGGGAAGATCGCGCAGCAGCTCCGTCATACCCGCCGAGAACCATCCGTTCCCCCGGCCCCAGAAGAACGGCACATCCGGAGCATGAAAGAACAGGCCGTTCGGCTGCTGAAGCTTGTCCAGATATGCAGCCATCTCGGTCGCGGCGCGGTCCAGGTACTTGCGGTCTCCCGTCGCACGAAACGCCTGCACCTGGACGATCGTGATCATGTACATGTCGTCAACCCAGAATCGCGTCTCATCCGTAAGGCCTTGCGCGTCAGGCTTGCTCCACTGCGCATCCGCATAGCGCAATCCAAGCTCGAGATAACGCTTGTCCTTGGTGATCAGATACAGCTCGAACGGAAGCGAGCCGAACATCGAGTAGTCGACGTGTTGCCCAACCGGAGGCAGAAGTTTCGCGTCGCTGCTGAACAGCGGCTCGAAGCGCGCCTGCAGCTTGCCGATGAGGTCCGTGTTGTTCGTGACGCGCGCCAGCTCCAACGCGCCGTACCATGCGCAGACCTCCGGGTACACAATCCGGTCGGGGTGAAAGTGCGGTGATGTTGCAAAATGCTGCGCCACATTCGTGCCAAGCTCGCGAGGATCATAGCCCTTCGGCCAGTCCTTCAGGTCTGTCGAAGATGCCTGCGCGGCCTTCGAGCCCTCTTGCGCCCTGGTCTTAGCCGCGGCAAGACGAGGCGTAACAGCGGCAGACGCCGACAGCAACACCGATGCGTTAAATGTTCTGCGCGTAATCAAGCTCATGCATTTCCTCCAGAAACCGGCGAACCATCAAAGTGAAAGACCTCAGGTACCTCGAGCCATTTACCACCAGGCCCTGCCTCGGGCAGCGTCTGCTGCATCGCGTCCGTGATCTTCCACCATCGTTGCGTCTCCGGATCGGCAGCCATCTTCCGCATATCCGCCTCATAGTCGTCGCCGTGGTATTCGAAATATGCGATGAGCAGATCGTTATAGAGAAAGATCGAGTAATTACGGATGTTGCAGGCATCAATCGTTGCGAGCACCGTCGGCCAAACCTGCCGGTGATACTCGATATACTCTTCACGACTTTCAGCCAGCAGACGAATGAGTTGACAGTAACGGCGCATGATTCTCCAGATGACCGGGCGAATGGATTATTGCGGCTCAGTTAGTTCACACCAGAAGGTCCACCGAATCAACTCATCGGGGCTCCGCGGAGCCACTACCCTCTGCACTCTCCGTGCCAAAAACGATCTGAACCGGTCCGCGGATCCCGGAAGGAACCGGCTGCAGGTCGTTCACGTCTTGCATTTGAAAACGATCGCCGTACTTAGCCTTCAGGGCCGTGTAGTCACGCGGCGGCTGCCCCGCGAGTTCATTGATCGCAGTGTTGAACACACGCAGCTCCAGCGTGTTCTCTCCTGGATGCGCTTCCGGCGTGACATCGATCTCATACGGCGGATGCCAAAGATCTCCAACATGCTTTCCATTCACGAACACCTGCGCCGCTTCCCGTATCGGTGGATCAAGCCACGCCCTCATGCCCGGACTTCCAGGCGGACGGTTGTCCCTGAGCGGATCGCCCCCAGCGAACTGCAGTCGCACATGTTCTCCGCTCTTCAGGCTGCTCACATCGAACTTCGTGGTGTACCGCACCTCACCGGAGTAGAACTTCGTCGCCGTGTTATCGGTCCACAACGTATCGCTGACATCATGCTGCGTCGCCTGCGGAGCAGATCCGCGGCTTCCCGGAAATGCCACGCTCCAGTCACCGAGCTTGATCGCTGATGCCGAATCCGGCATGAACCGCGTCTCCGCGGGAGCACCCGACCCTCCGGCACCCTTCGACAGCACCAGCAGACGCGACCCATACGCCGGCAGAGTGACGGTTCCGCCCAGCGCAGCCCGTTCAGCATGTCCGCCGTCTGTATCCCACCACTCGCCCTCGCGATAGCCAGAACGCACACGCACCGGAAACGAAACCGGCTCTGCCGTTGTGTTCGCAAAGAAGTAGATGTCCGAATCACTAAGGTGCCGGTGCATGAACCCAACCTTACCGCCCGCAGTTCCCAGCTCCACATCCGGTTTCAGCAGCCGAGGAAGAGCCGATGCCAGCTCATCCGTCGTCTCAACGTGAGTCGCCTTCTCCAGCAACTCGCGCACACCGCTCGCAATCGCCGGCGTATCCCCCGCATCCGCCAGGCCCGCAGCGCGCGAAGGCGTCTGCCCAAGGAACACCAGCTTCCCTCCACCCGCCACATACGCCTGCAGAATCCGAACGCCGCGCAGCGGCATGCGCTCGGTCGGCGGCACCACCACAATCGGATAACGCAGCCCCCGCTCCTCCGCCGCTGCAAGATCGATATAGTCCACGTTGTATCCCGTGTTCAGGATGGCTCCCATCAGATCCGACGAGATCCTCGTGTGCATCTCGTCCGTCACCGACACATGCCCCGGCCGGAACGCCGCCTGCGCATCATCCTCCGGAAGCAGCAGCGCCACATCATTCGCCGGCTCGCCCTGCCGCATCGCCCAGCTCACGCGCTGAATGTAGGCCGTCACGTCATGCATCACCGGCCACCACGGATTATGGTCGTTCAAAGCCGCCGCAGCATACAGCGACCATCCAGGCTCCGCCACTCCCGGAGCCGAATACGGAAACCCATGCCCGATAATCTGGTTCACGCCCTCCAGAAACATGCAGTCAGCCTCCGCCTTCATGTCCAGCGGAGTCGCGCGAAAAACCGGCGAGTGCAGCCACGTAAACGTTTCCGCCGACGTGATCTTGTTCCCGTATACATGATTCGCAGAGCTCGCCCATCGCGTGAACGAGAACGCATGCCACTGCGGTCCTTCACCTTCCGGCAGTTGCGGAATATGTTCATCCGACAGCGTCACCGCCGGCTGGCCATACGTCTGTGACCGAAACTTTGTGGCGTGCGCCGTCGCATACTCCGCCATCGGCCGCAGATAGTTGTCGCGCACCAGGTCCGACAGCGTCAGCCCCCAGTCGCGCCGCACGCTCTCCGCCTCCGGGGTTCCGCCCTGCACCAGCTCCGGCAGATGCGCAATCAGATCGTAGCCGCGACGCCGCGCAAACTCCGCCGGCAAATCCTTCGTCCAGTCCGACCCATACACCTCCAGCGAGTCCGAAAAGATCGCATACGGCGCCGCACCCGAAAATCCGCCCAGCAGCTCATCTCCGCGCGTCTGCAGATAATGATCAATCGCCGGCCGTGCCATATGATCCAGCACGTATCCTTCGCCGCCAAACGCCGCCCGCTTCACCTGCTGCCGCGTATGGCTGGAGATAAAGAACAGCTCCACCTGCGGCCCCGACCCTTCGGGCTTCGCAAGCCCTGCCGGCATCGCATCCCCCGGCACTCGCCGTGCGCTCTTCGCGTCGAACTCCCCCGCCGTGCCGTTCGCCACAAAGGCCGCGATGAAGCTCTCGCCCGCAGCCAATGCGGGCACCTTCGCCTCTCCGCTGCCCAGCGCCACCGCCGCGACACGCAATTTCCCTGACGCAAGATCAATCGGAATATTCGGCCCGCCATACGGCCATCCGCTGCCCAGCGTCAGGTCGACACGCATCCCCAGGCCGCGCGCGTGCTCGTTCGCAAACTTCAGATCCTCCACATACTCAGGCGATCCATAACGAAGATTCAGAATGCCCTTCGCCGGATCATCCAGCGCCATCGGATACTCCGCCGCCAGCTCCACGCCGCCGATCCCCGCGGCATGCATCACGTCCAGCTCTCGTACAATCTCCGGCTTCACCACCGCCGGTCCAAACCACCACCACCGCACCATCGGCCGCGCATCCGCCGGCGGCGACGTAAACTCCGCTCGCAGCCGCTGCATCGACGTCTGCGCTAACGCCGCGCCCGCACATACTCCGCACATCCCTGCGGCAAAGACTCTTCCAAAGATCCCACGTCGAAGTTTCTTCAACACCATAGTCATCGTCTACCGCACTCTATTGGCCGCAACATATGCGCGTCAATAGAGATACTTATTCTTATTTGAACAACCCGCGCGACGCCCGCACCAGCCCAACACAATGTCGCATCCCGAGCTCATCGACAGCCCGCACCATCATCATTTGCGGAATAGTTCTCCTATTGACATCTGTCATACAGAAAACATAGAGTGCTCGCTCAGTCCAAAACTCGTTTTGTTTGGAGGCCACCAAACATGTACCTCGTCTCTCTCGCCACATCCGTGAGGACCTTCCCAAAGGCTGCTCGCAAGTACGGGCTCCGGGAAATCTGCCTCACTCTCCTCCTCTTCTGCTTCGGCCTCGCCATCTCCGCCTCCGCACAGACCGGCGGTGAAGGCGGCATCCAGGGCACGGTCGCGGACTCCACCGGAGCCGCCATCCCCAACGCCACAGTTACGGCGACCAACAACGCCACCGGTGTCTCCGAGAAGCGCCAGACGACCGGCGCCGGCCTGTACACCATCTCTCCAATCGTCCCCGGCACCTACACCGTCACCGCCACGGCGCAAGGCTTCGATACCGTCACCCAGAAGAACCTCACGGTAGACGCGCTCGTCATGACGCCGCTCGACATCGCCCTCACCGTCGGCTCCACAGCGACCGAGGTCACCGTCACCAGCGAACCCCCGCAGCTCGAAACCACGAACGCCACTCTCGGCATGACCATCGAGAACGCCGCATACTCGGGGCTCCCGTTGATCATGAACAACGCGCAGCGCGATCCGACAGCGTTCGCCACCCTCGCCCCCGGCGCTCAGGGCGGCGCCCGCCTTCCCGTCATCGGGGGCACCGGCAACTATTTAGGGCAGCTCTATCTTGACGGTCTTCCCGCCGAAACCGTCAGCCAGCAGGGTGACAACCGTCTCGTCTCACAGGCCGTCAGCGTCGATGCCGTCGACCAGATGCAGGTCGTCACCAGCACGCCGCCCGCCGAGTACTCCGGCGCCGGGTCCGAAAACTTCACCATGAAGTCCGGCGGCCTTAAGTATCACGGCAGCGCGCAGGACTTCATCCGCAACACCGCTCTCGATGCCTGGCAGTTCAGCAAGGGCGCGACCAAGCCTGTCGACCATCAAAATGAACTCTCCGCGACGATCGGCGGTCACGTGCCCGGCACCAGGCGAGTCTTCTTCTTCTTCGCCTACGACCGCTACCACAATCGCACGTACGCGAACCCCGTCACGACCACAATTCCGACCCTGCAAATGCGCCAGGGCGATTTTTCCCAGCTCAATTGCCTCACGATCTCCAACGCAGCGGACCGGCTGGCCTGCGCCACGGCCGGCGGTCCGACCGGAACCGGCGGTACTTTTACCTACGGCAGCACAACCATCACCAACACTCCGTACCTCTTCGATCCGACAAACAACAACTGTGCCGGAACGGACGTCCGCTGTGCCTTCGCAGGCCCGAAGAATGGTGTTGCCACCTACAACGTCGTCCCGCAGAACTACCTGTCGCCGATCGCGCTCAAGGAAGAGCAGTTTTTGCCCACCCCGACCAACTCGGACGTCGTAAACAACTACAGCGCCGGGCAAGCCGGGGGCTTCGACAATCACTCGTACGACTGGCGCGTCGACTTTGACGTGAGCTCCAGGCATCGCATCTCGACCGTCGGCGCGATGGGAGTCGTCAACTACTTCAACAACTTCAACACTCCCTATCTGCCGCTTCCCTACACCGGCGGCGACTTTGCGAATATCTATCCCAAGGTCTTCGACGTCGAGGACGCGTACACCGTCTCGAATTCGATTGTGAACCA
Organism: uncultured Acidobacteriaceae bacterium; assembly: GCA_963762465.1. Taxonomy (GTDB): domain Bacteria; phylum Acidobacteriota; class Terriglobia; order Terriglobales; family Acidobacteriaceae; genus Granulicella. The sequence continues at coordinate 343,332 of CAVXKS010000008.1, forward strand.
GTTGAAGTTCGGCTTCGTCCGCTTCTACCAGAACATCCACAACACCACGCAGGGTGTTTCCACCTACTCCCCCACCACCTTTGGCATCACCAATCTTCCCCAGGGTCAGGCGGGCGAGGAATTCCCTGGCGCAACGTTCAGCGCCACGAAGCAGTTTGGAACCGTCCAGCAGTACTGGACCGGCACCACAACTGCACCCGGCAACTCTGTTGCGACCCAGGTCACCACGCCGAACAACTACGCGCTAGTCGACAACCTGCAGTGGGTCAAGGGGGCGCACTCCCTCACCTTTGGCGTCATCCTGCAATGGCAGGAAATCAACAATGCCAACCCTGCCACATACACCGGTGTCATGGGCTTCACCTACAACGGCAACTCGACCGCTCAATTTACCGGCAGCGCGGTTTCGACCGTCGCAACCGGCTACTCCTACGCTGACTTCCTGCTGGGCGCGGTCGGTGGCACCCCTTCCCTCGGGCTCCAGCCTGTCGCAGAAGTCGGTGGCCGTTATCGGCCCATCGCTCCGTACGTTGAGGACACTTGGAAGGTCAATTCGAAGCTCACCGTCGACGCCGGCCTTCGCTGGGACTACCTCCCGCCCTACCACGAGGTGAAGAACCGCTGGAGCTTCATGAATCCCAACATTACGAATCCCGCCACCGGCACTCCCGGCGCCATTCAGTTCGCTGGTAATTACGGCGGCGCGGGCGTCAGCTGCGGCTGCAGCAGTCCGGTCCAGACCTACTGGAAGAACTGGGGACCGCGTATCGGCATCACCTACTCGACAGATCCCAAGACGGTCTTCCGCGTTGGTGCCGGCCGCGTGTTCTCGCAGGGCGGAGGCGTCGGCGGGCGCGGTGGCGCGTTCAACGGCACCGGCCAGCTCGGCTTCAACACGACCGCCATCGCTCCCGCAGAGGTCACGACGGGCGCTACAGCGGGTCCTTCCTTCTTCCTCAACAACAGCGCGTACTTCCAATCCATCGGTCGCAGCAACACAGCCCTTGCCTTTACTTACCCCGCGCCGCCCACGCCCAGTGCCGCCTCGCAGATCCTGAACACCGGCCACTACATCAACACGGCCACCGGCAAAGTGGTCACTCCCTCGACCGCGTCCTACGCTGATCCGTACTTCTCCAGCCGCGCACCGGACTTCATGTTCTACAACGCCGGCGTGGAGCGTGCGATCACCAATAACATGACCCTGGCTATCAACTACGTTGGCAACCAGAGCCATCACCTCATCAACTCCACCAATACGGGCACGGGCACGGCGCGCGGGTACTGGTCGAACCAGCTCAATCCCGTCTACCTCGTCGGACTAGGCCCCGGGAAGGACTCGACCGGCAAGCAGCCCTTGCTGACCGCGCCCGCCACCTCCCCGAACGTCGCGATCGCACAAGGCATGATGTCCGGCATCAATATCCCGTCGTTCTTCATCGCGGCTGCGAACGCCGGCGACACCACCGCCACAATCGCCCAGGGACTCGTTGCCTTTCCGCAGTACTCCGGCGTCTCCGACACCTGGGGCAACGTCGGCAATTTCAGCTACAACTCGCTGCAGGTCACGCTGCAGCAGCGCCTCGCCCACGGCCTCACCTTCAACTTCAACTACACCTGGTCGCGCAACGTCGGCGACGACGGCCCGTACCGCAATGGCTTCGACATTCCCTCAGGAGCTGTCTCTGGAACGAGCCGGTCATACAAACAGAACCGCATCGATCGCAGCGAGACCGCGATGTCCACACCGAACGTGATCCACGCCTTCGGCGTGTGGGAACTTCCCTTCGGCCGCAACCACATCGGTGGAAACAACTGGGCAGTCCGCACGCTTGCCGGTGGCTGGTCCTTCGGCTCCATCTACACCTATGCCTCCGGAACTCCGGTTCAGATCACCTACGCCGGTTGCACCAGCCCTCTCCAGGGCCAGTGCATGCCCGACGCCAATCCGAGCTTCTCCGGCTCAGCTCGAATCAATGGCAACTACGGCGATGGCCCTGCGGGGCGCACTGCAGCCAACATCGGCCATGTCCAGTACATCAACCCCGCAGCGTTCCAAGCCCCCGCTGCCGTAAACCCCAACACCTTCATCACCGGCACGACAACCAAGGTGACGCAGCTCAACCTCATCGGGAACGCTCCACGCACCGGAGCGTTTGACCTCCGCAACCCGATCCAGTGGGACCTCGATTCCAATCTCCGGCGGAGCATCCCGGTTGGGGAGAGGCTGGCTTTGGTCATCGAGGTCGATGCCTTCAATGTCTTCAACCACCCCTTATTCGGCAACCCGAATGCGGTCTGGAACTCATCTACGTTCGGCGAGGTCACGGGCATGTCGAGCGGCTATCGCCCACGCTCCTTCGAGCTGGCCGGCCACATCACCTTCTAAAAACTGTTGTCTCCTCCTCGACCCCGGCAACGAATCCGTTGCCGGGGCTTTTCTTCTCTACCAGGAACCGACCGTCGTGCCTTGACAAAACACCCCCTCCAGAAGAGGGGGTGGTTTTCCGAACCGCGCACCGGCGCATACAAAGTCCAGACCTAAAGTCTCTGCTTCGAAGACTTTGCGCAAAAAGTACGGGGGGAGGGGGTTACCCCTACCCCTGCGAACTCACCACCGCAGTCTCCTGTACCTTCAGATAATTTCCATAACCAACCACAACTGTGGACCCGATCAGCAACGCCAACCCCAGCGTTACCAGGAGCTTCGTCGTCCGGCTCGTCCCCCGCCACTCATGCAGCACCAGCCCCCACAGGGTAGCGAAGATAATGATCGACGCCATGTGCAGCGTCCATGACGAGAAGTCATACTTCCCCATCTTCGTTTGACCCATCGAGTAGAAGAAAAACTGGAAGTACCAGATCACTCCCGCCATCACCGCGAAGATGTAGTTCCCAAACAGCGCCCGCCCGGACAGCCGATAGCTGGACGGATCCGTCGGATCGAACTCCGCCAGCGTGTCTCCCGTCGTGTGGCTCGCCCGCATCGGATTGATCCCGGGCTGCCCCGCAAACTGCCGAAACGACCTGTTCTGGAAAATTAGAATGCCTGACCACACGAAGTTCGTCAGGAACCCTCCCCAAAGCACCACGATGAGAATCGGCAGGTTCTGCCAGAGGTCCAGATGACCTTCCGCCAGCAATGACGCCTTCGCGATATCACCCAGCGGCTTGCCTGCCGCCAGACCAAACGCGAAGAACGAGCTCATAAACCCAGCCAGGATCGCGATCAGGATGCCCTTCCCGAAGCTGTAGTCGCGCTCGCCCGCCTCTGCCTTTTTCTCGGGCGTGAGTTCCTTCTCCTTCCAGTACCCCGCCGCCCCATTAATCGCCACCCCCAGCACACATACGAACACGCCGAGCAGAATCACCTTGCCGGATGTGGCGTGCGCCATGACGAGAATCTCGCGCTGATTCAAAGGCGGAATCCGGTGCACAAACGGAGGAACGAGCGTCCCGAAAAATGCGCAAAGACCAAGCGCAATCGCATATCCCAGCGCGATGCCGAGGTAGCGAATCGCGAGACCGAACGTGATTCCACCGACGCCCCAAAGGACTCCAAACAGGAACGCATACCGCAGGTCTCGCGGGAATTGGTGATAGGCCTGCCCCAGCATCGGCCACAGGTGCGGCACGAAGATGCTGGCCAGCACGATGGGCGCGATGATCCAGGCGGCGAAGCCCTGGATGATCCAGTACACCTCCCACGACCAGCGCCGTATCTGCCGGAACGGGATAAAGTTGGTAGCGGAAGCGAAGCCGCCGATCCAGTGATAAATCAATCCAAGAAACGGATTCGGTCCCACGATGTCTCCGTAGCGCAACAAGCCGCGTTGCTAAAGTTCGAATCATCCTACCGAACCCGCTACAGCATTGTGAAATAGAATCTGTATTGAAATTTGTCCGCAAAGGAGCCTCCCTGCGCATTTCCCTGTTCATCACCTGCTACAACGACACCCTGTTTCCCGCTACAGGACAGGCCGTCGTTCGCGTGCTGGAGCGCCTGGGCCATACGATCGACTTCCCTGCCGGCCAGACCTGCTGCGGCCAGATGCACGTCAATACCGGCTACTGGGATGAGGCCCTCCCTTTGATTCCCCGCTTCGTCGAACAGTTTCGCGACTCAGAGGCGGTTGTCGTTCCCTCCTCCAGCTGCGTGGCACACATGCGCGAGCACTATCCCGCCATGGCCCGTCAGCTCGAAGCCACCGGCAAACACCCGGGACTCGCAGCGGCCGTTGACGCGCTGCTCCCGAATATCTACGAATTTTCGGAGCTGCTGACGAAGCGACTCGGCATCACTGACCTCTCGTCGCTGTTCCCCCACCGCGTCACGTATCACGCCAGTTGTCACGGCTTGCGGGTGCTTCAGCTTGGCGATGGGCCAACATCGTTGCTCCACAGCGTCCGCGGGATCAATCTCGTCCCACTGCCAGGGCTTGAGCAGTGCTGCGGATTTGGCGGAACGTTCGCGATCAAGAATCCAGATGTTTCGACCGCGATGCTGGATGAAAAGCTCGACGCCGTGCTCTCGACAAACGCAGAAATCGTCACTGCGTGCGACAACAGTTGCCTGATGCACATTCACGGCGGTCTGCATCGCCGCGGAGTTCCGGCGCGCACGATGCACATCGCGGAGATCCTCGCGGGCGAAGAGGACAGCACACAATGAGCGGCCCTCTACTCGATCCGCGCACCGCTCCGGCCTTCCCCAAAGCCGCGCACAACCTGCTGCGCGACCAGCAGCTTCGAAAAAATGTCCATCACGCAACGTCCGTGATTCAGAACAAGCGCGCGCGTGTTGTGTCGGAGCTCCCCGACTGGGAACAGTTGCGCCTTGCCGGTCAGCACATTCGCGAGCATACGATGGCGCACCTCGATGCTTATCTCGAACAGTTCGAGCGGAACTGCACGCGCGCTGGCGGCGTTGTTCACTGGGCGCGTAATGCCGAAGAGGCGCAACAAATTGTCGTTCGACTGGCGAAGGAAGCCATCCAGGAGAACGAACAACCGGCGCCCGAAATCCTCAAGATCAAGTCGATGACCACCGAGGAGATCGGCCTCAACGGTGCGCTCGAAGCTGCGGGCATTCGTCCCTACGAGACCGACCTCGCCGAGCTCATCATCCAGCTCGGCCACGACAAGCCCTCGCACATCGTCGTTCCCGCACTGCACAAGAACCGGCAGCAGATTCACGAGATCTTCCGGCGCGAGATGAACCTGCCGAATCTCGGCAGCTCACCCGAAGATCTCGCCGATGCCGCGCGTCTCTTTCTCCGCGAAAAGTTTCTTCGCGTTCCGACGGCAATCAGCGGCGCGAACTTCCTCATCGCGGAGACCGGCGGAGTGTGCATCGTCGAGAGCGAAGGCAACGGACGCATGTGCCTCACGCTGCCGCGCACGCTGATCACAGTTGCCGGCATCGACAAGGTCATTCCGCGATTCCGTGACCTCGAAGTCTTCCTCCAGCTCCTGCCGCGCAGCGCAACCGGCGAGCGCATGAACCCGTACAACTCCATCTGGACCGGCGCTTACGAAAACGATGGCCCGCGCAGCTTTCATGTTGTCCTGATGGACAACGCCCGCACCAGCGTGCTGGCAGACAGCGAAGGGCGTCAGACGCTCAACTGCATTCGCTGCGGCGCCTGCCAGAACATCTGCCCGGTTTACCGCGAGACCGGCGGCCACGCCTACGGGAGCGTCTATGCGGGACCGATCGGCGCGATCCTGACACCGCAGCTCCAGCAGATGGAGCACGCGCGCAGCCTGCCCTATGCAAGCTCGCTTTGCGGCGCCTGCTACGAGGTGTGCCCCGTCCGCATCAACATCCCGGAAATCCTCGTTCACCTCCGCCATCGCGTCGTTCAGCACAATGCGAAGGGACTCGGCGCGTTGCGCCCGGAGCCGATCGCGATGAAGGCAATGAGCCGCATCTTCCAGAGCGAGTCGCGCTTCCGGGCTGCGCAACGACTCGCCCGCAATGCGGACCGTCCTCTCGCGCGAAAGGACAGCGCAGGCGAGCGCTGGATCCATTGGCTTCCAGGAATGCTGGGCGGCTGGACGCTGTCCCGCGATCTTCAGGCGCTTCCGGACCAGACGTTTCGCGAGTGGTGGGAACAGCGGAATCGCGCGGCGCGGCCCAAAGCTGAGCGATCTTCAGGAGGAACGAATGGCGGCTGACGCGCGATCCGAAATCCTGAGCGCAATCCGTTCCGCCAATCGAGGGCCGACCGACCTCGCCCGCGCCGAACTGGATTACGCAGCGATTCCGCGCACCTACACGCAGCATTCTGCGGTATCGCGAGAGGAAACCATTGCTCTGCTGACCGAGCGGCTTATCGACTACAACGCGCACGTGGTTTCGTGTGTCGCCGATCAGCTTCCGTCCGCAATTCGCGAAGCGCTCGACCACCATCACGCGTCGCGTGTGCTCATTCCGGAAGACTTTCCGCGCAACCTCCTGCCGGACGGAGTGGGCGCAACGCCGGATACGAATCTCACTGCCGCGAAGCTCGACGGCTTTGATGCGGCGGTCACGTTGTGTACCCTGGCGATCGCGGAGACCGGCACGCTCGTGCTCCAGGGTTTGGCCGGCCAGGGGCGGCGCGCCGCCACACTGGTTCCCGATGTCCACGTATGCGTCCTGCACGTCGATGACGTCGTCAACACGGTACCCGAGGCGTTTGAGCGGCTTGCTTCCACGGCTACGCGCCCGCTCACGTTCGTGTCCGGGCCGTCGGCGACCGCCGACATCGAGATGACGAGAATCAAGGGCGTCCACGGGCCGCGCCAGCTTCATATTCTGCTGCTGCAGGACTCGATTTAAGTGCAGCCGGACAAAAGCCTTTGACAACCGAACAAAAATCGGCGAAGCTTGCAGTTTCAATAGGTATTGAATTTCTGATTGGACTCAGACCGGGACGGCACATATGAAAGACCAGAGCGCAGAGCGGATCGATAAAGCACTTGATCAGTTCCGTATTGAGATACCGTCCTGGGGTTTTGCCAATACTGGAACGCGTTTCGGCAAGTTCATCCAGGACGGTGCGGCGACTTCGACCGCCGAGAAGTTTGCGGACGCCGGCGAGGTTTTTCGGCTCACAGGAATTACGCCCACTGTCGCGCTCCACGTGCTCTGGGACATGCCGAACGGGCTGGACGACGTTGAAGTAATTCGCACACTTGAACGTGAACACGGCGTGCGCGCGGGCTCGATCAATCCGAATCTTTTTCAGTCGCAGGAATACAAGTACGGTTCGATTGCGAATCCGTCTGCCGAGATTCGCCAAATGGCGATCCAGCACATGATTGACTCGGTTGAGATCGCAAAGGCGCTCGAGAGCCGCGACATCTCGCTCTGGATCTCCGACGGGTCAAACTATCCCGGCACGCAGTCGATTCGCCGCCGCATCGGCTGGATGGAAGAAGCCATGGCCGCGACACACGCCGCGCTGGGCGCTGGGCAGCGGATGCTGATCGAGTACAAGCCATTTGAGCCTGCCTTCTATCACACCGACATCGCGGACTGGGGCATGGCGCTGCTTCTGGCCCGTCATGCCGGACCGAAGGCGAAGGTGCTCGTCGACACCGGCCATCATTACCAGGGAACGAATATCGAGCAGATCGTGGCGTGGCTGCTGCACACCAACGAACTGGGCGGCTTCCACTTCAACGACCGCAAGTATGCGGACGATGACCTTACACTCGGCTCGATTGATCCCTATCAGCTCTTCCGCATCTTCGCCGAGCTCCTCAACGCAGGCGCGCAGGCCGACTCTGTCGCCTTCATGATCGATCAGAGTCATAACCTGAAGGGCAAAATGGAAGCGATGATCCAGAGCGTGGTCACGGCGCAGGAACTGTACGCGCGCGCTGCCCTCATCGACTTCGATCGGCTGGCTGAGTTACAGGATGCGTGTCGTCTTGTCGAAGCGGAGGAGTGCTTCCGGTCGGCATTCTGGACGGATGTCCGCCCGGCGATTCGTGCCTGGCGGGAGCGCCGCGGCCTGGCTGCGGATCCGCTGCAGGAGCTCGCCGCGAGCGGATACGTCGAGCGCATCAGCAAAGAGCGCGGCGCGCACAACCGCCGGGCTACATCAACCTACGCCTGAGGACACCGCGACCTACGTCTGAGACCGGTCACCCGGCTCGGGTGCATTTTCAGGTTCGAGGAGTTTCGGAATTCAATAGCGGAACTGTATCATTCCTAGCTGTACCTCTCAGCTCAGGAGCTTTTGTGGCGAAATCCAGTCCGCGCCTATATCTGATCCCTGTTCTCTCCAAAGCTCTCGACATCCTTGAACTGCTGCAAAACGAAAACCAGCCTCTGACGCTGGAGGCGATCCACCGCCGCACACGCGTTTCGAAGACCACCGTGTACCGGGTGCTGAAGACCTTCGCACATCGTGGCTATATCTCGCAGGCGCAGGACGGCACGTACCGCCACGTGTCGCGCCCGAAGAAGCTGCGCTTTGGCTTTGCGGGTCAAAGCGCCGACATGCCCTTCTCCATCGAGGTCACAAACAGCCTTGTGGAAGCGGCGGCGAGCTGCGGGGTCGATCTCATGGTTCTGGACAACAAGTACGATGGGCCCACCGCGATCAAGAATGCGGAAGAGTTCATCCAGGCGGACGTGGACCTGATCTTCGAGCTGCAGGTGGAACATGAGGTCGCGCCGATCATCGGCGACAAAATCGCCGCCGCGAAGATTCCGCTGATCGCAATCGACATCCCGCATCCGCATGCGACATTTTTCGGTGTGGACAACTACCGCGCCGGGATGACTGCGGGGCAGGCACTCGCGGAGTTCGCAATGAACGAATGGGAGGGCAAGGTGGATTGGGTGCTTGGCCTTGATCTGCCCGAGGCCGGGCTGCTGGTCCAGAGCCGCGTCTCGGGTGCGTTTGAGGCGATTCGCTCATCGCTTCCCGACCTTCCGGTAGAGACCTTCGTCAGGATTGACGGCCGCGGGATTCGCGAGCGCAGCCGCAAGGTCATCTCGGAGTTCCTGGAGCGCCACAAGCGCGAGAAGAACATCCTGATTGCTGCCGCGACTGACACCAGCGCACTGGGCGCGATTGATGCGGCACGCGAGCTGAAGCGTGAGCGCCATGTGGCCGTCGTCGGCCAGGACTGCATCCATGAGGCAGTGGAGGAGATGAGGCGGCGGAGCTCGCCGATGATCGCCTCCGTGTCGCACGAGACGAACAGCTACGGTCCAGCGCTGATGAACCTTGGTCTGGCGCTGCTCCGCGGTCAAACTGTCCCGCCGTACAACTACGTCACGCACCGCCTGGTCACGCGCAGGTCGGTTCTGGAGAACGCGAACGCAGCATTTGAATAGGGTGAAATTCGAATACGAAACTGTTGCTCTATTGCGTTTCGGTGTGTGACAATGGTCGGGCATTTCCTTCCTGAGAGCGTCCTATGCCCCAAGCCGCAGCAACCCCCAAGCTGAGATTTCTCGAAGACAAATGGGACGAGTCGTACGCCCAGACGCTCGACGCCCCGGAGCTCCTCCGCTACCGCTCCAATCTGCTCGGCTCTGATCTCCGCCTGACGAACTTCGGTGGTGGGAACACCAGCTCCAAGCTCGAGAGCGTCGATCCTGTCGACGGCCAGAAAAAGCTGGTGCTGTGGGTGAAAGGCTCGGGCGGCGACCTCGGCAGCATCAAGCGCTCCGGGTTCGCGACGCTGTATTTGGACAAGCTGCTCGCGCTCGAGCAGCAGTATCGCGGTGTCGACGAAGAGGACGCGATGGTCGAGCTCTATCCGCTCGTCACGTTCGGCAACAACCCCACCGCGGCTTCAATCGACACGCCGCTGCACGGCTTCCTTCCCTTCCCTCACGTCGATCATCTGCATCCTGACTGGGCGATCGCGCTCGCCGCATCAGCCAATGGCAAGCAGCGCATGGACGAGTTCAACGCGGAGTTCGGCCACAAGCTCGCATGGCTGCCGTGGCAGCGTCCCGGGTTTGAGCTGGGCATGATGCTCCGCCGGATTGTGCAGGAGACGCCCGGATGCGATGGTGTTGTGCTTGGAGGCCACGGGCTCTTCACCTGGGGTGACACGCAGCGCGACTGCTATGTGAACACGATCACGATCATCGACCAGATCGGCCAGTTCATCGAGCGCCATGCCTCACGGCCCGGATACAAACGGTTCGGCGGAGAGCGCGTTTCCAATCGCGATGACCGCAAAAAGATTGCCGCGAAGATCATGCCTCGGTTGCGTGGCGCGATCTCTCGCCACCGGCGGTTCATCGGCACCTACACGGACTCTCCGCAGGTGCTCGAGTTTGCCAACTCCGCGCAGGCCGAGCAGCTCGCGCACCTCGGCACAAGCTGCCCCGATCACTTCATCCGCACGAAGATTCGTCCGCTGTTCGTTCGCTGGAATCCAGCCGACGATCCCGCGCAGCTGCCGGCGCTCTTCGATTCCGCGCTCCAGACCTACCGCGCCGAGTACGCCGACTACTACACAAAACACGCTGAGCCGAACTCGCCCAAACAGCGCGACGCCAGCCCTACCGTCGTCCTCATTCCCGGCGTGGGCATGTTCTCCTTCGGCAAGAACAAGGCGGAATCCCGCATCACCGGCGAGTTCTACACGAACGCCATCGGCGTGATGCAGGGCGCCGGCGCTCTCGGCGATAACAAGCCGTGCACTGCCGTCCCGCAGGCCTCCGGGCGCATTCCCTCGGACCGCTTCACCGTGCACGAAAACTACGTCGCGCTCCCACCCAGCGAAGCCTTCCGCATTGAGTACTGGCAGCTTGAAGAGGCCAAGATCCGCCGCCAGCCGCCTGAGAAACAGCTCTCGCGTCAGATTGCACTTGTCGTGGGTGGCGGCAGCGGGATCGGCCGTGAGGTCGCCCTGCTTGCCGCCGAGCGCGGCGCACACGTGATGGTCGCCGACCGCGATACCAAAGGCGCCGAAGCCGTGGCCAAGGAAGTGCAATCGAAGTACGGCCGCGAGGTCGCGGATTTCACGTCGATCGACATCCGGGATCGCCCGGCAATTCGCTCAGCGCTCGATGCTACCATCCTCCGTTACGGCGGCATCGATATCCTGATCAACACCGCTGCGCTCTTCCCGTCCTCGCCGGACGGCATCATCACCGACGCGCAGTGGGCGCTTACGCTCGAGGTCAACGTCACGGCGAACTACCTGCTCGCCGACGAGATCAAATCGATCATCGATGCGCAGGGGCTCGAGACGAGCATCGTCCTGACCAGCTCGGCGAACGCAGTCGTCGCCAAGCGCGGCAGCGAGGCCTACGACGTCAGCAAGGCCGCGCTCAGCCATCTCGTGCGCGAACTCGCCGTGAGCATGGCGCCGAAGGCCCGCGTCAACGGAATCAGCCCGGCGACGGTTGTAAAGGGCTCGACGATGTTCCCGCGCGATCGCGTCATCGCCTCGCTGAAGAAGTACAACCTGCCCTTCGACGAGTCGGGCTCCGACGACGATCTGCGCAACGTGCTGGCGCGCTTCTACGCCACACGCACGCTGACGCATCAGCCCATCGATCCGAAGGACTGCGCCGAGGCGATCATGTTCCTCGCCGGTCCGCAGGCTCGCTGCACCACCGGGCATCTGATTCCGGTCGATGGCGGTCTCGTGGAGGCATATCTGCGGTGAGCCAGGAGGCAGCCTGTCGAGCACCGCAGATCCCAGACGCCAGACGCGCACTGGTCGCCGTAGACCTTGGCGCTGAGAGCTGCCGGGTCTCTCTTCTGCGGTGGCACGGTGACGTACCGGAGATCACACTCGTTCATCGCTTCGCCAACGGACCGGTCGACCGCGGCGGTCTTCACTGGCCCCTGCGAGCCATTGAAGATGGTGTCGATGATGGCCTTCGTCGCTGTGCCGATCTCGCTGCCGAGGGCATTCGATCTATTGCGGTCGACGGCTGGGCTGTCGACTACGTGCGCGTAGGCGCCGACAACAAACCATTGGCTGAGCCGTTCTGTTACCGCGACGAGCGCACCCTCGCCGCGCAGCAGGACCTCCACACAAAGATTTCGCCGCAGCGCCTGCACGAGATCACCGGAATCCAGCTCGCGCGCCTGAATACTGTGTATCAGCTCTACGCTGACCACACGACCAATCTTCCGCCGGGCACACGCTGGCTCAATCTGCCCGAGTACATGCTCACTCGCTGGGGCGCGGCGCCGTTCGCCGAATACACCAACGCGACGCACACCGGCATGATCGACCTTGCCACCCGCAACTGGAGCCGGGAGATCTTCGCGGCTGCGGACCTTGATCTTCAGCGCGCGGCAAAGCTCACCCAGCCGGGCACGCGCCTCGGCAGACTCCGTGGCCCACTCGCCGATTTGCCCGCGCTGCACGACACGGAACTGATCGCACCCGCCTGCCACGACACTGCTTCGGCGATCGCCGGCATTCCCGCGCACGCCAAGCAGTGGGCGTATATCAGCTCGGGCACGTGGTCACTGATCGGAGCGCTCCTGTCGGCGCCCTGCAATTCACCCGCGGCGCTCGCCGATGACTTCACTAATCTCGGGGCGATCGGCAATCGTATTTGCTTCCACAAAGCCGTGAATGGCATGTGGCTGCTCAAGCAGTGCATGGATGCGTGGGAGGCCGCCGGTACGTCCTTCACGGTGGAAGACCTGGTCCACCGCGCCTCCGTCGAACCCAGGCCTTCCGCTCTCGTCGACGTCGGCGACCCGGCACTGGGCCTGGTGGGCAACATGCCTTCTCGCATCAATGCTCAGCTCAGCGCGCAGGGCCACGCCACGCTGGATGCGTCCCCTGCCGGAGCCGCGCGGATGGCCGCGCTTATCTTCCACAGCCTCGCGGCTGCGTACGCGCGCGCTCTCGAAGAGCTTCGCCGATACACCGGTGTGCAGCCAGCTGAAATTGTGGTCGTGGGTGGCGGCTGTCGGAATGACCTGCTCTGTCGGCTCACCGCGGAACGAACCGGGCTTCCCGTTCGCCGGGGCGCTCCCGAGAGCTCCACGATCGGGAACCTCGCCGTGCAACTCGCTGCGCTCGAAGGCGCGTCGCCTGCGGAACCGGATGCATTCGCGGCGGCTGTGTCTTCCTGGGCCGGCACGCTCCTGCACTCCGCCGAACCGCCATCGATTGCGCCCGCACCGAGCCCCGTATGCGACGCCGCGACCTCCTGAAGGCGGCTGCGCTTAGCACAATCGGACCGGCCATGCGGTCGCTTGCCGTCCTTCCAGGATCCAGCGGGATCTCCAACAAGGGCCCATCGTTCTCCACTTCTAACGCCTTGTGGCAGCAGGCATACGACCGTGCCCTCCGGGTCCTCGCCGCGAACGTGCAGGTCCTTCCACGCTTCGCCGGTCCCGTGCTCATTGAAGGCGCCGAGTACGCCGGCATCTGGCAGGAGTGCGGACCGCACGAATCGCTCGTCTACAGCCTCTTTCGTCCCGACGTCGCCCGCAACACGCACATGACCTTCTTCGCCCTGCAGCGGGAGGACGGTCAGCTTCCCGCCAACAACAAGCGCTCCGAGACCGGTTTCGGCCAGATCCAGATGGTGGTCCCTATCGCCGCAACTGCCTGGGAGCTCGCGGATGCGACCGGAGACTCCGAGCTGCTCGACACCGCTTACAACGCCTGCTCGCGCTGGGACGCCTGGCTGATGCGCTACCGCAACACGCGCCGTACCGGTCTCATCGAGGGATTTTGCACCTACGACACAGGCATGGACAACAGTCCACGCTGGGGCGGTTGCGCCAATCAGTGCCCCAACAAAGATGCGCGCCAATGCCCTCCGAACCCCACACTGCCGCGGCTGTGCCCCGATCTCTCCGCCACCGTCTATGGCGGCCGCATTGCACTCGCCGCCATGGCCCGCGCCCTCGGCAAATCCGCCGAATCCGACCAGTGGACCGACCGGGCAGAAACCCTCCGCAAGCTGATCCTCCAGAAGCTCTACGTTCCCGAAGACGCTGCGTTCTACGATCTCGACGCGCATAACAACTTCGTGAAAATCCAGAGCGATATTCTCTCGCGCACCTGCGGCGAGCACGTCCTCGATCAGAAGACCTTCGACACGCTCTGGTCCCGGCAACTCGGAAACCCGCACGCGTTCTGGGCCCCCTATCCTCTACCGTCGATAGCGCTCAACGACCCGACCTTCGTCCGCCCGATTCCGCGCAACTCGTGGGGTGGTCCCTCGCAGGCGCTTACTGCTCTGCGCGCCGGGCGCTGGTTCGATCACTACAACCGCTCAGCAGAGTTCGCGCACATGATGCAGCGGTGGTGCGACGCAATCCTGCGGGATCCTTCCTTTCGGCAGCAGCTCGACCCCGTGACCGGCGAGTTCACGCGGTCAGGCTCGGCCAGCTATTCTCCCGCAGCCCTGGTGCTCTATGACTACACGTGGCGCCTCGCTGGAGTGAGGGCGCACAACGACGAACTTCACTGGGACGTTCGTCCTGACTGTGGGGCGGCACAAAACGGCGTGTTTTCTGTTCCGCTGCGCGACGGGAGCGTCGCCGAGCTGCGCTACAGCGGCGGCGGGGCCGAGCTCAAGCTAGCCAGCGAGTCACTCGGCCATCTTCAAGGCTGCGCCCGCCTCGTCACCGGCATGGATGGAAGGCCGCGATACCTCCACGGGATCAACTCCGTCGTGGCAAGAGTTAAAGTTACGCTAAATGGCCGTCCAGCTCGCCGGCTACTCCTGCAACCGAACGGGTGCGAGCCTCTGTCCTGACGCATGACCAGCACGACCTGCGGCGAGTACGTCCTGCTTTCGATCCTGCTTTCAGTTACTTCCGGAACCATAAACCTTACCAAAGTAGTGGTAACGGCGCTGAAAGTTACTAAAAGTCATTGACACTGAGAGTAGCGACTGATAGTTGTATCGGCACGATAGCCGAAAAGGAAGAAGGATCGAGCCGGCAAGGCGGCACGCTGCGACGAGTATCTCGAAGCGAACCTTCACTCCTGAAGCTATAGGCTCGTCCCAACCTTTCTGCGCAGCGCGGACGCGCGATTGTGAACGAACCGATCGGGCTAGCTTTCAAAGAACGCGAACACTGGATCACCGCGCTGTTTACCTTTTCCAAGGAGAATCATCATGAATCTTCGCAATCTCATCTCGATTTTGCATGAGGACGAATCCGGTCAGGATCTGATCGAGTACGCTCTCGTGTGCGCCCTCATTGCCCTCGGCGCCATTGCCGGCATGGGCACTGTCGCCAACTCTATCAACAATGCATTCAGCAAAATCGGCAGCGAACTGAGCAGCGCTACCACTGCTAACCCCGGCTAGAAATTGCTTTCGGCTGGGCTGGCCGCCGCGGGAAATCCTGCGTGCGGCCGCCACTTGTTTGCTGTTCTCGTATTTGGGTTTTGCGGGCATGGGGTACACAATGCACATCTGGTTGCTTGATGGAGCGGTACTCGCAGCGCTTCTCGGCGCCTGCTTCGATGTCACTTCTGCTCGCATACCCAATCGGCTCACATACCCGGCAATTCTCATGGCTCTCCTGGTTCGGCTCGGTTTTCTGGGCTGGCACGGGCTGGTTGAGGGGCTTCTCGGCGTGATTCTTTGCGGCGGGGCTTTCTTCCTGCTGTTCATGATTCATGCGATGGGAGGAGGCGACGTCAAACTCATGGCCGCGGTAGGCGCCTGGGTGGGCTATCGCAACGCTGGTTTGGCACTCATCGTCTGCGCTCTTGCCGGTGGTCTTATCGCCTTGGGATACGTGGTTGTTCTCAAACGATACCGAACCACTTTCTCCAACATTGGTGCGCTGATCCGGTTTCACGCAAGGAGCGGCTTGCGTGTACACCCGGCGCTGAATCTCTCCAACGCCAAGGCCGTGCGAATACCCTACGGTGTCGCGATTGCTGCAGGCGCCGTGGGCACGTTGATCTCGACCGTTTGGAAGGGCTGAAGCCATGGATATGCGTCGACTCTCGCTCGCACTCGTCATCGCTCTCGTTCTCTCGGCAGGCGCAACCTATCTTCTCTATTCGCACCTCCGCAGCGAGAGGGCAAAGACTCCGGTAACGATTCGTGTCGTGGCCGCGGTTGATGAGCTGCCGGCTGGAACGCCGCTCGCTCCGGAAAACCTCAGGGTCGTCGACTGGCCAGCTTCCATGCCACTCACCGGCGCGTTCTCCAAGCCCGACCAGGTGCTTGGCCGCTCCCTCATCTATCCGATCAGTGCCAATCAGCCCGTCGTCGAAAGTGATTTGGCCGCGCCGGGATCCGGCCTTGGCCTGTCCGTAAAAATTCCCGAAGGCATGCGAGCCATCTCGATCCGGTCCAATGATGTGGTTGGTGTCGCCGGCTTTCTCTATCCCGGCAGCCACGTGGATGTTCTCCTCACCTATCGACCTGACAGCGCAGCTGCGCCGCTCACACAAACGATTCTTCAAGACGTCGGGGTTCTCACGGCTGGACAGACGCTCGAGCCTGACCCGAAGGGCAGACCGCAGACCGTCAACGTAGTCACCCTGCTTCTCAGTCCGCGCGACGCACAGAAGATCGTACTCGCCACTCAACAAGGCTCAGTCCAATTCGTTCTCAGAAACGGCGCGGATCAGAACAAGCCTGAGCCGAAACCCGTTCTCGCTTCACAGTTGGTCGCGGACGTCACACCCGTCGCACCCAGACCGCACGTGACCGCCGCTCCCGCTCCCAAACCTGAACCCCGACCCGCTGAGTTTTACAGTGTCGAAACCATCGCAGGGGACAAACACACCGTCACGAAGTTCTAGTTGCAGGATGAGGCTCTCCGATATGCACGTTCGAGCAGGACTGGTTCTAACCCTGGCACTTCCGCTTTGTGTCGCGTCGACTGCGGTGTCGCAGACCGATAGCGTGCCTCAATCGCCCGCGGCCCCGGCCGCGGCTTCTCCGCAGACTGCTCCTGAAACCGAGACCGTTCACATCCTCGTCGGCCGCTCCATCATTGTCACGATGCAGGCGCGGCTTCGCAAAATCTACGTAAGCAATCCAGCCGTGATCGAAAGCACCACAACCGCCCCGACACAAGTGGTTATCACCGCCAAAGCGCCCGGCTCCTCCAACGTCGTCTTCTGGGACGAGGACGGCCGCTCACGAATGCTCGAGGTTTCGTCCGATGTCGACATTGCCGGCTTGCGCGCCGCGCTCCAGCAGACCTATCCAAATCAGCCTGTCGAAGCTCGCGCGGAAGAAGGCAGGGTCGTTCTCTCCGGCACCGTGACGGACCAGGGCGTAGCCGACACCGTCCTCAAAATGGCGCAGATCTACTCCAAAGAGGTGGTCAACGGCCTGCTGGTCTTTACGCCGGCGCACAGCAAGCAGATCATGCTGAAGGTCCGCTTCGCCGAAGTCGATCGTGGAAAGATGAACACATTCGGCATCAACCTCATCAGCACCGGCGGCGCCAACACTGTTGGCACGGCTACAACGCAGCAGTTCTCGGCGCCAACCGCCGGCACGGCGATCACTGGCAGCATAGGCGGAGGCGTTCAGGGCACCACTTCCAGCTTCAGCACCACGAGCCTACTCAACATCTTCCTCTTCCGCCCCGATTTGAATATTGGCGCGACGATCGCGGACCTCGAGACGAAGAACGTCCTCCAGATCCTCGCCGAACCCGACTTGCTCGCAGTCAGCGGAGAACCTGCACACTTCATCGCCGGCGGCGAGTTTCCCTACCCTGTCGTTCAGGGAACCCAGGCCGGAGGTGCGGGTGCCGTTACGATCCAGTTTCGTCCCTACGGCATCAAGCTCGACTTTACTGGTACGATCGAACCGGACAATTCCATTCGGCTAAAGGTCGCACCAGAGGTCAGCTCTCTCGATTATGGGAATGCTGTCACAATCTCCGGGTTTACGGTTCCCGCACTCTCTACACGCCGCGCTGAGACCTCCGTTGAGTTGAAAGATGGCCAAAGCTTCGGGATCGCCGGGCTGCTCGATTCCAACACCACGATCCAGCTGAGCAAGATTCCAGGGATCGCGGAGATTCCGATTCTGGGCCTGCTTTTTCATTCGCACTCGAAGAACCTCACGACCTCCGAACTCCTCGTGGTTGTCACGCCGACCATCGTGGATCCGCTCGGAATTCCAAGCCCGGTGCCGTTGTTGCCGAAACCCGTTGTCCCGGCCCTTGATCCCAATCGTTTCGATCAGCATTTCCCCGGGTCTCATCAAGTTCCAGGAACCGCTACACCCATAGTGCAGAGATAGGAATTACGGTGCGCTGACATGTTCGGAAACTCGAACCCGGATAACAACCAGGAGATGTCGATCCTGGCGATTCATCTGGACGACGCCGCCGTCCATCTGCTCAGTCGCGTCGTTTCCTCCGTGTCCGGGTTCACTCTCGGCGCTTCGCTTCGGCAATACTTCGGCGAAAAAGATGCCTCGCTTATCCGCACCTTCCGCGAGGTGAACCCCGAGGTCTGCATCATCGACTTCGACCGCGATCGTCCCATGGCGCTCGAGACGGTGGAGTATCTGCGCCGTACCTCGATGCATCCGATCTCAATCTTTGCGGTCTCCAATCGCATGGAGCCCGACGCCATCATCGAGGCGATGCGCTCTGGCTGCACGGAATACCTCGAAAAACCCCTCGCCGCCGAGCGGGTTGAGGATGCGCTTGCGCAGGTCGCGCGCAAAAAGCGGGACTCCTTCGTCTCCGAGATACAAGGCAAGCTCGTCACGCTCATGGGCGTGAAAGGCGGCGTTGGCACGACCACCCTCGCCGTCCACTTGGCTTATTCCCTGGCCAAACGCGGTAAGCGAGTCCTGCTCGTCGATCATCAGCCGGAGCTAGGCGAAGTGACGCTCCACCTTGGCCTCGAACACCACAACTACGGTTTCTACGAGCTCGCCTGCAACCTCAGCCGCATGGATGCCGAACTGCTCCAGGGCTTCGTCCTCAAGCACGAGAGCGGCCTCGAAGTGCTGGCCTCACCTGAAGGACTGGGTACAACTCCGAAGACCACCCCCGAGGCAGTTCAGCAGACACTCCGCTTTCTGCTGCGGATGTATGACTACGTCGTCGTCGATACCGACGCCCGCTTCGATGAGCAGAACCTCGCCATTCTTGAGCTCAGCG
This sequence comes from uncultured Acidobacteriaceae bacterium, assembly GCA_963762465.1. GTDB lineage: Bacteria > Acidobacteriota > Terriglobia > Terriglobales > Acidobacteriaceae > Granulicella. Next base: position 362,405 of record CAVXKS010000008.1, read on the forward strand.
ACGAGTTCTCCCTGATCGCCACGCCTCACCTGCCTGCCGTGCGCGCAACCTCCCGTTTCCTGGACTATCTCTTGCGTCTGAATTTTCCGACCTCCAAATCGCAGGTCGTCCTCAACCGGTGGAGCAAGAAGAGTCCCCTCTCGATCGAGAACATCGAGAAGGCGTTGCACAGAAAAATTTCGCTCATCATACCGAACTCCGACCAGGAACTCGCGGAGGCGATTGCAACCGGAATCCCCGTCTCCGTCAAGTCACGATCCGATTTCATGCAGGGCATCGGCAAGTGGACGCTCCGTCTCAACGGATCCCTGGAAACGACACCGGACAGCAACATCGACAGGCGAATTCACCAGGCGCGCTCTCGTTTTAACGTGCTCGGAATTTCGGGATAGTTTGATACGCGGACAGCAGTACGCAGGAGGTCAACATGGGCTCGGTGAATGAGGTACTACCTTCTTTTAGCCGTATTCCGCCCGTCCGAGGCAATGAGCCCGCGCGGTCTGGCGTCACCGGCCGCGTGTATCAGGAGATCAAGTCCGCGCTGCATCGCGACATGCTCGCGAAGATCGACCTCGAAAAGCTGCGCAATCTGCAGGACGTCCGCGCGCGCCAGCAGATCCTCGCCGTCATTCAAGACCTGATGACGCAACTCGACACGCCGCTCAGCATGGTCGAGAAGGACCGCCTCTGCCGCGAAGTTCTTGACGAAGTGTTCGGCCTTGGCCCGCTCGAGCCGCTGCTTCAGGACCCGACCATCAACGACATCCTCGTCAACACTCATAACGCGGTTTACGTCGAGCGCTCCGGCGTACTCGAAAAGACCGGCGTCACATTCAAGGACCAGGTGCACCTGATGCACATCATCGACAAGATCGTCTCCGCGGTGGGCCGTCGTGTCGATGAATCTTCGCCGATGGTGGACGCGCGTCTCGCCGACGGCTCCCGCGTCAACGTCATCATCCCTCCCCTGGCCGTCGACGGTCCCATCCTCTCCATCCGCCGTTTTGGGACGATCCCGCTTGAATCCACTGATCTGCTCCGCAACCTGACCATCACGCCGGCGATGCTGCAGCTTCTTCAGGGAGCGATCAAAGCTCGCCTGAACATCGTCATCTCCGGCGGCACCGGTGCCGGCAAGACGACTCTGCTGAATGTGCTCTCCAGCTTCATCCCTGACACCGAGCGCATCGTCACCATCGAGGACTCCGCCGAACTCCAGCTCAGGCAACATCACGTGGTCCGACTCGAGTGCCGGCCCGCCAACCTCGAGGGCCGCGGTGGTGTCCGCCAGCGCGAACTCGTGGTCAACTCTCTACGCATGCGCCCCGATCGCATCATCGTCGGCGAGGTTCGCGGCGAAGAAGCGCTCGACATGCTGCAGGCCATGAACACCGGCCACGACGGCTCACTGACAACCATCCATGCCAACAGCCCGCGCGACGCCATTGCTCGCATGGAAACCATGGCCATGATGGCGAATCTCAATCTTCCTGAAAAGGCGATCCGTCAGCAGGTCGCGTCCGCTGTCGCAATCATCATCCAGATCTCGCGCATGAGTGACGGCACGCGCCGCATCACTCACTTCAGTGAAATCACCGGAATGTCTCAGGATGTCGTCAGCTTGCAGGACATCTTCAAGTTTGAGAAGCGCGGCCTCGGTGCCAACAACAAGGTGATCGGGCGATTCCAGGCCACCGGCATCGTTCCCAAGTTTCTCGAAAAGCTTCAGGCCTCGGGAATCCCGGTTCCCATGGACATTTACAACCACGTCGTCGACGTATAGCTGGAACGGTCATGTCTCTTCTTCTTCTGTTTGTCTTCATCCTCGTCGCTGTGTTCAGCGTGGTAGTGGTGTTCACTCAACCAACGCGTGCGGAAAAGCTCGCACATTCGCGCCTCGAAGCCGCGGCTGGTCGCGGTCCCGCCAGGGTCTCACAGCGAATCGATATTCTTCGCCAGGATTCGTACAGCAAAATTCCATGGCTCAACCACCTGTTCGGCAAGCTCACGCCAGCCGCGCGGCTTCAGAAGCTGCTCATCGAAGCGGACCTGAACTGGACCGTCGGGCGCCTGTTGCTCGGTTCAATCATTGGCGTTCCTGGCGGTCTACTGGGTTTGCGAGATTCTTGCCGTCAACCCACTCGTCATCCCCCTCCTCGTAGCCTTCGCATTCGTCGCGCCATATGCGTACGTGCTCATCCGGCGAAAACGCCAGTTCAGAAAATTCTCCTCACTTCTTCCTGAGGCCATGGATCTGGTCTCTCGCGCTCTCCAGGCCGGCCACTCCCTCACAGCCGCGCTTGATCTCGTCGGCCAGGAGATCGCCGACCCAGTCGGCAAAGAGTTCCGCCGCGTCTCTGAAGAGCAGAATCTCGGTCTCCCGCTTCGCGACGCTCTCCTGAATCTCGCCGACCGCATCGCCGTTCCTGACGTGCAATTCCTGGTCGCCGCAATGCTCATTCAGCGCGAGACAGGAGGCAATCTCGTCGAGGTCCTCGACAAGACGACAGCTCTGCTGCGTGACCGGATTCGTTTGCAGGGGGAGATCCGCATTTACACGGCCCAAGGCCGCCTGACCGGCTGGATTCTTTGCATCCTGCCGGTCGTCATGTTCTTCGCACTCAATGCGCTCAATCCCAATTACACGGCTCCCCTGCTCAACGAGCCGGTCGGCCGTCACCTGCTGGTTGTCGGCGTCGTATTGATGCTTTTTGGAGTTCTGGTCATTCGCAGCATCGTCCGGGTCAAGGTGTAACCATGCTCTACATCCTCATCGCCGCCGCATTGACTGTCTTCCTCGCCACGGGCTTGGTCGTTCTGATCTTCGAGCGCCGCGCGTCTACCGAGGCGCGCCTGCTCGAAGCCGTCCAGGGATTCAAACCCGTTGCCGCTACACCAGCCTTCCGGCCCTCCAGCATCCTCACCGGCCTTGGTTCAGTCACTGAGCGCTTCCGCCGCACGATTGGTGTAAGGAACAACACAACTGCTGCTCGCCAACTCGCTTTGGCCGGCTTCCGTCAGCCCTATCACGTCGAAATGTTCTATGCCGGACGACTGCTGCTTACTCTTACGACAGCAGTCGTTATCGGCGTCTTCATCCGTGACAACGTCGTGTTCTGGTTCATCGTTGGCACCATCTTCGCCTTCTACATCCCAGACCTCTTTGTAGCCCGGCTGGTTCGCAAGCGCCGCGAGCGCGTTCGGCTCGGCCTTCCCGATGCCCTCGATCTTCTTGCCATCTGCATGGAAGCGGGCCTTGGTCTCGATCAGGCACTGCTGCGCGTCGGAGCGGAGCTCAATGGCACACACCCCGACCTCAGCGACGAATTCAATCTCATCAGTCTCGAACAGCGTGCCGGCACTCCGCGTATCGATGCCTGGAGACATATGGCTGAACGAACAAAACTGGAGATCGTCTCTGCCTTTGTCAGCATGCTCGTCCAGACCGACAGGTTTGGCACCCCCATTTCAAAGGCACTTGCGGTATTTTCTGATTCGCTTCGCATAGAGCGTCGTCAGAAAGCAGAAGAACTCGCCGCAAAGACGACTATAAAGATGGTCTTTCCCCTTGTATTTTTTATTTTTCCAAGTATGTTCATTGTGTTACTGGCCCCGGCATTCCTTAGCATCATTCACAACATTCAGAACCTTTTCTAAACCGCACCATCAGATGTCTTATCTACCTTGAAATAGGAGAAAGCATGGATACACCCACAATTATTCGCGTTGTTGCAGCAGTTCTGTTCGTCGTGGTGCTTCTGGTTCTTATCCAGCGCCGCAAGCGCAAGGTTTAGATACGCCGATCCATGGGTCCACGCATCACGGAGTACCTGCGCATCACCAACCCGGCCCGAAGCTCCATCCTGGGAGAGCGGATTGGCGTTGCAGATTCAACGCTGACGCGTTTCGTGGGCCTCATGGGCCGCAGTTCTCTTGCCCCCGGACACGGTCTGCTCATCCGGCCATCCAATGGAGTTCACACGTTTTGGATGCGCTTCAGCATCGACGTTTTACTCCTCGACAGAGAGCATCGAGTGCTCTCTGCCTACGGCAAGCTGCGCCCGTTTCGTATGACCTCAATTAACTGGAAAGCATCCATCGCGCTCGAGCTTCCCGCCGGGACCATCGCCGCTTCCAACACCCAGTCAGGAGACCTGCTGCAGATCGAGCCAGTTACTTCCTAATTGCCTGCCTGGCCCCTCTCAAAGACGCAGCTCATTCCGTCGTCGTAAATAACGTGCCACCCGGCACTGTGCCGAATCAGATAGGTGAACGGGTCATCCTTCGACGGAAAGAAAATGTAGTTGGCGTGATATTTGTCCACAATCGCCAGCGAATTCTTCAGCCCAATTGCGTCCAGATAGTCAGCCAACACGCCCTTGTACTCGAAAATATCGGTGCGGCTGTCTACAAAGGTCGGAATCGACGGTTGACTCCAGATCATCCATCCGCCAAACATGTACTGATTGAAGACCCGCTCACCCGGCGCGATGTGCGTCTGCAAATAACGCACACCGCCGAGCGGCATCTTCTTGGCCAGGTCCTCATTGATCTTCTTCGTTGCCGGCCAGCGGCAGATAATTACAATCAGCACCGCCGCCGAAAAGATCGCGTTCACCCATGACTTATCAATCTTTCTGTCGTAAGGCGGCATAAAATCCATCTGCCGCGCCAGGATTGGCGCAATCAAAATAGCTGCCGGAAACAGGAACCGCACATAAGTCAGTGACATGTAGAGCCCGAAAGCGACCATTCCTACCTCGGCCAGCTTCCATCGGCGTCGTCCGGCCACCGCCAGCAGGAACAGGATCACCAGCAGCCCACAGACGATCTTCCCCCTCGGCTCATGAAAGTTAACCGAAGCCCATTCCACCACATGCTCCACATTTAGCTTCTGCCGAAAAGCAAGATCGAACGGATAGAAGACCCCCTTATATCCATAGGGGTTTACAAACAGTGCCGGCACAATCCCCGCGGCCGTCACCAGCAGCCTCCGGCGCTGAGCTGGCGTCCACCGCTCGGCAACGACCTTCCCCCATGTGCCGGAGAAAAATCCGCTGCCCACGACAATCCCAAACACCACCAACCCAATCAACCACGACCCATGCAGGTTCACCCACACCAGAAAGATCGGCGGCACCGTCCACAATGGAGCGTCACCCGTCCTAATCAGCTTCCACAGCACGAACATCAGGGCCAGCAGGCAAGCCCATCCGAGCAGGATCGTCCTCGGCCCGAAATTCACCACCGCCAGCAGTACCGACGCTCCGGACGCCAACGCTGACGCCTTGATCGAGTCACTCGCGCGGTACGCCAGCAACAGAATCCCGACCATCAGAATCTCGACGATTGCCACATATCCGGCGAACAGCGCAGTCACTCCACCCAGGTGCCAGATTCCGTAAAACACCAGTTCCGACAGCCACTCCGAGTTCACCCACGGGGTACCCGCCACCGTGTACGAAAACTGGTCCACCCGCACCCAATGATGCTGCTGCACAAGAATCTGCGCATCCTTCAGGTGCCACCAGATGTCAGGATCTGCTATGGATTGTCCGCAGAAAAAGAAGGTGACCAGCGCAACTGTCGCCGCGAGGGTTACATGAAACGGGCACCATACTCGTCCTTTCGGTGCCGCAGTTTCAGCAGCTTCAGGAGTTACAGTTAGGCCTGCTACGGTGCTCATGACTTCCTCGCCCCGTACGAACAGGGATGGCCGCCGCGTCCTCGTCCGTCTGCTTCCGCCGCGTGTCCGGATTCTAAGCCGCACCCTGTGCCCTTACAAATCTATTTCTGTTGCTTATCTCACTAGTTATGCCGCACTTGGTTTCACTTATCAGCGCCAACAATTCAGTCTCCCCACGAGACTATTTTCCTGATTTCACCCCGTACTTCACCCTTACCTTTTTCGTTGACATTGCCTCTTCGAGGACTAGACTTGCCCCATCTGCAAAGCTCCTGACCTGCGCGGCTTGCGCAATGCCGTCGATTGCCATCGCCGTCGTAGAAGCGAGTCGGCCACAACCTCGACCGAGATTGCGTTGGTTATGTCCCTTTCTCTGCTGTCACGAGCCCCAGCAAGCACGTGCACAACCGGACATTTCCCGTGCGACTAGAGAACTCACGCCCGATCGTCTCGACACCGACTATCGCCGAAACCACCGGCCTGCCGGCGCGCGGCCTTCCTGCGTCAGGCACCGTGCATGTCCTCGTAGTCGCTGCAATTCTTCTGCTGTCTCTTGCCCCAGTCGTTCGTGATGGTCCGCTCCACGTTCGTCAGCCCTACGAGCGCATCGACATCGAACAGCCACAAACCAGCAGGCCAATTCTTCCCAATCTGCAATCTTCTTCTGCGTCGGGGTCGTCGCCTGGCGCGGCCTCCTCACGCTCCGCGCCCGGTCGTAATGCGCCTTCCAGCGCCTCCTCGATGGCGCTGCTCCACACCGGCCCGCAACACATCATCTCCAACACGCCCGACGCGACGAACTCCGTGCAGACCATCCTTCAGCCCGATCTTCCGCACCCTCCTCGCCTGCCCTCTGCGCTTCCAATCCCCAGCATCGTTCGCCTGGCTGCCGGGCACCAGGCGCCGTCACTCTCTGCGCCGAAGTTGACCGCTGTAGTCACACCGGCCCTGCCCAAAATTCAGCCGTCCAGCGTCGACACAATTCCACTCACCTCGGCGACCGAGCTCGCCGATGCACCGAAGCTCGCGGCCTTCGCCACCAGGGGCCGCACCTTTGAGGCGCGCAAGCCGCCTCCGCCTGCCCCAGCCGCTCCCGCCAAGCCCTCCGCCGCGACTGTCGCCGCGAACTCCGCCCCGGCCACGCCGTCCACGGCAACTCCCGCGAGCGGTACCGACAATCGCAATCTCCTCGTCGTCAACTCCATGGACGTTCAGTCCACGATGTCTGAGCGCGACATCCCCGCCGCGGAGCTTCATGGCAGGTTCGAAGTTTTCGCAAATCCCAATGTCGCCGAGCTTCACAGCACCGGGGGTACCTCCACCACGGCTGGAGTCTCCGGGTCCGGCACTGCTGCCTCAGGCACCGGCGCAGGCAAAGGCCACGGTGCCTCCGCCTCCGGCTCAGGAACAGGCGGGCCGCACGGCAAAGGCTCAGGCGGCGGCACTTCAGATATCGCCGGTTCCGGTTCGACAACTGGCAGAGGCAACGGCAACGGTGGTGGGCTTGGCTCCGGCCACACCTCCGGCACGGGCATGGGGAACGGCACCGGGTCATCGCCCGCAGGAGGCAACGGCTCCGCACCATTCTCCGGCATGACCATCGTCGGCGGTACTGGCGCAAACGGCCTCCACTCCTCGCCCTCCGACGCCACGGTCGATCCACGCGACCCACACGGCGCGTACGGCCTCACCATCCTCTCCAGCGGTGGCAGCGGCGGCGCGGTCCGCGACTTCGGCGTCTTCAACGACGGTCCCGTCTACACCGTCTATCTCGACGTCTCGAAGCTTGGCATTCACGGCTCGCGTTGGAGCCTGCAGTACGGCGCCTCGCGCGAGGTCCGCATCGCCCACCCGGGCGTCGCCCTCACTGCGCCATTTCCTGAAGATCAACGCCTCCCGCAGCTCCCACCTGCCGCGGTCGCCGCCAATATCGGCCGCATCGTTGTCATCCAGGCGAACCTCAAAGCCGACGGCAAGCTCGAAGCGTTCCACGTCATGGAGTCGCCCGATCAGCGCCTCAACGAAGGGCTCGTCGAAAGCCTGACGCACTGGTACTTCGAACCCGCCGCGATGGGCAGCGAGAAGGTCGCCGTAAAAGTTCTCCTCGGTATCCCCATCGCGCAGCCCATGGCCGACACAGGCATCAGCCAGCAGGCCGACCAGCGCACACCGTCAACATCCGTCGCGCGTTCCGCCCAGTAGGTTAGAGCAGCCCAGTAATTTACAACCGAGCAGTTACACTACCCCAGCCGCTACACAACTGTCGACCGCAGCAAATCCTCAATCCTCACCGGCAGTTCGCGCACTCGCACGCCAGTCGCGTGATACACCGCGCTTGTAATCGCCGGGGCCACACCTGCAAGCCCGATCTCGCCAATCCCGCGCGCTCCATACTCGCCCATCATCGGGTCCGGAATCCCGAGAAAGTGCACATCGATCTTCGGCACATCTGCGTTCGTCGGCACCAGGTAATCCGCGTAGTTGTCATTGATTGGATGTCCGTTGCGCGGATCGTAGACAGTCTTCTCCAGCAGCGCCATCCCAATCCCCATCACCACACCGCCGAAGATCTGGTTGGTCCCTGTCTTCATGTTGATGATTCGGCCCGCATCCATCACTGTCACCACGCGGCTTACACGCAGTTGCGCAATCGTAGGCTGCCACTCAATTTCCGCAAACTGCACGCCGAACGAATGTGTCGAGTAATCATGCGCCTTCGTGTCGGAACCCAGGCCACCTGAGCGCCCATCTCCACTCGCATATCCAACCTTACTCGCGCGCAGCACCTCTTCGAACGGGACAGCAACCTGCCGCTGCGCCTTCAGGTGCACGCTTCCGCCATTCATCATCAGCTCATTCGGCTTCTTCCCTGCAAACGGCGCACCCGGCCGCGTCGCCATCGCCAGCACCGTTTCCACCGCGCCATTCGACGCGTCAGCAACCGCCGGCATCACCGTCGCCGTCAGCGTCGATCCACCCGAGGTCGCACCCGGCACAAAGTTCGTGTCGCCCAGCAGCACCTCAATCTTGTCCACCGGCAGGCCCGTCTTGTCGCTCACAATCTGCGCGATGATCGTGTACGTGCCCATGCCCGGATCCTGCGCCGCGCACGTCACGCGCGCCGTGCCGTCATCCTTCAGCGTCACCGTTGCCGCGCATGCGCCTCGCCACGCTCCCCACGACGCCGCTGCAACTCCCCACCCCAGCACCGTGTCGCCGCGCCGCATCGAACCCACCTCCGGCGTTCTCTGCGACCACCCAAACTTCTCCGCGCCCACCTGCAGGCACTCCTTCAAATGCCGCGATGAAAACGGCTTGCCGTTACTCTCATCCGTCAGCGTGTCGTTCTTCAGCCGCAGCTCCACGGGATCCATCTTCAGCTTGATCGCCAGCTCGTCCATCGCGGATTCCAGCGCAAACAATCCCGGCACCGCACCCGGCCCGCGCATCGGACACGGCGTTCCCAGCGTCCGCTTCACCAGCGCCGACGTCACCTCCAGGTTCGGCGTGCTGTAAAGAAACGGCGTCGCCTCGCCGCAGTTCTCGTGATAGTCCCCCACCAGCGACGTGTGGTTTCTGTAGTGCTGCTCCAGCGAAATCAGCTTCCCCTCCGGCGTCGCTCCCAACCGAATCTGCTGCTGCGTACGCGGCCTGTGTCCCACGTCGTAAAACATCATCTTGCGCGTCACCATCAGCTTCACCGGACGGTTCAGCTTGCGCGCCGCCGCCGCCGCCATCGCCGAGTGCGGCCACGCGCTCAGCTTGCCGCCGAATCCTGACCCGATAAACCGCGAGACAACCCGCACATTCTCCTTCGGCACGCCCAGCACCTGCGCCATCGCGTTCTGATGCCCCACCACGCCCTGCGTCGACTCATAAAGCGTGAACCGCTGCCCATCCCACAGCGCCGTCGTCGCGTGCATCTCCATCGGGTTGTGCGTCTCCACCGGAGTCGCATACGTCTCGTCCACCTTCACCGGCGCGCCGCCGAACCCCGCCTGCACATCGCCGCGCTTGCTCATCGTTCGCGTATCAACATTCGCATCATCCAGGTTCAGCGACACATTCGGTTTCTCCGCATCGTACGTCACGCGCACTGCTGCCGCAGCGGCCTGCGCCTGCTGCAGCGTCTTCGCCACCGCGAGCGCCACATACTGCCCCCAGTAGTAAATCTGCTCATCCTCAAACGGCTGGCGCTCTTCATTCAACCCGCCATGCGCCGTGTGAAACAGCGGCCCGACATTGCCGTGATGCAGCACTGCCAGGACTCCCGGCATCTTCTCCGCTGCCGCGGTATCCATCGACCGGATCTTCCCGCGCGCGATCGTCGCGCACACCGGCACCGCATGCACCAGGCCCGGAAAGCTATAGTCGGCCGCGTACTGCGCGCGCCCGGTCGTCTTCACCGGGCCATCCACGCGCGGCAACGCCGCCCCAATCACCGGAGGAAACTGCGTCCTCACCTCAGTCTGCTTCGCGTCATTGTCCTGCATCGCCATCTCCTTCGCGCTTCCGCTGACAAAAATCAAGCAGCACTCACCGTCGTCAACGCGTGCACAATGCACCGCTTCGCCAGCTCAACCTTGAATCCGTTCTCCGACCTCGGCTTCGCATCCTTCAGCGCCGCCTCTGCCGCCCGCACAAACGTCTCGCGAGTCGCCGGTTTGCCCATCAGCACCGCCTCTGCCTCACGCGACCGCCACGGCACCGTGCCCACTCCGCCCAGCGCCACACGCGCATGCGTCACGTTCCCTCCGCTCACGCCGAGCACCACCGCCGCCGACGCCAGCGCAAATTCATACGCCGCACGATCGCGCAACTTCAAATAGGTTGACCTCGCACCCGCAACCGGCGCCGGCAGCGTCACTGCTGTAATCAGATCGCCCGGCTCGAGCACCGTCTCAATATGCGGCGTGTTCCCCGGCAGCTTATAGAACTGCGCAATCGGCACCTTGCGTTCGCCTTTCACACCGCGAATCTCGACTGTCGCCTCCAGCGCCATCAGCGCCACATTTTGGTCCGAAGGATTCGTCGCGATGCAGTGCTCGCTCGTGCCCAGGATCGCAAGCATGCGGTTATAGCCATCCATCGCATCGCATCCACTCCCCGGCTCGCGCTTGTTGCACTTATGCGCCAGGTCGCGGAAGTACGGGCACCGCGTCCGCTGCAACAAGTTTCCCGCGGTGGACGCCATATTCCGTATCTGCGGCGACGCGCCCGAAAGAATTGCCTCGCTCAACACCGCATAATCGCGCTTCACCGTCGCGTCGTTCGCCACATCGCTGTTGCGCGCCAGCGCTCCAATGCGCAGTCCGCCGCCGCTCACCGGCTTGATGCCGCTCATCTCCAGCGCATTAATATCGACCACCTGCTTCGGCCGCTCCACATCCAGCTTCAGCAGGTCGACGAGATTTGTTCCGCCAGCCACATACCGCACCGTCGCGCCAATCTGCGCCGTCGAACTGCGCGCCGCAGCCTCACCAGCCTGGGCCTCACTCGTCGCACTCACAAACGAAAACTGTTCCATGCTCGTTCTCCGACTCCGCTTAACCGCGTCTCACCTGCTGCACCGCCGCCACAATATTCGGATACGCCCCGCACCGGCAGATATTCCCATACATCGCATGCCGCACATCGTCATCGCTCGGCCCCACCGGCTCCTTCAGCACCGCCACCGCGGACATAATCTGCCCCGACGTGCAATACCCGCATTGATACGCATCGTGCTCCACAAACGACGCCTGCATCGGATGCATCTTCTCCGGCGACCCCAGCCCTTCAATCGTCGTAATCTCATCCTTCGCGTGCATCACCGCCAGGCTCATGCAGCTCAGCACGCGCCGCCCGTTCACATGCACCGTGCACGCTCCGCACTGCCCGTGATCGCATCCCTTTTTCGTCCCCGGCAAGTTCAGATTCTCGCGCAGGCAATCCAGCAGCGCCACTCTCGGCTCCACGTTCAGCCGATGGTCCACGCCGTTCACGTTCAGCGTCAGCGGCACTGTCCCCGGCTCTGCCACCGACTCTGCATCCTGCTTCACCGGCTCCGCAACGGCCGCGATCAGCGGCTGCGCCGTCGCCGCCACACTCGCCGCGCCCAGCCCCGTCAGGAACGAGCGCCGGCTTACCCGCGTCTCCTTCTCCGGCTCCTCTGGTTTGCCACCGTTCCTAAGCTCGTCTATGACCTTGCACATCACTCCTCCTCAGATTGAGCACAGAGTTTGCATCTATTCTCACGCTCTTCGAACCAATCTGGCAAAGACGCCCGCATCTATAGCCTCTGATACGTTCATCCCTGGAGGAAAGCCGCAAGGATGCCGCCACTTGCCGCGCACACCCTGGTCATCACCATCGCCGCGCTCAGCATCCTCCTGATGCTCCTCCGCCCACGCAATATCCCGGAGGTCTACTGGGTCGGCGCCGGCGCCGCGCTTCTCGTCCTCACCCGGCTCATCCCGCTCTCGCTCGCCGGTCATGCAATCGCCAAAGGCACCGACGTCTATCTCTTCCTTGCCGGCATGATGCTCCTCTCCGAGCTCGCGCGCGCCAACGGCGTCTTCGACTGGATCGCCTCCATCGCCGTCACCCACTCCCGCAACTCCAGCCGGCGTCTCTTCCTTCTTCTCTATCTCGCCGGCGTCGCCGTCACCGTCTGCCTCTCCAACGACGCCACCGCAATCGTCCTCACACCCGCTGTCCTCGCCTCCGTTCGCCGCGCCCGCATCAACCCCCTGCCCTTCCTCTTCGCCTGCGCCATGATCGCGAACGCCGCCTCGTTCGTGCTCCCTATCTCCAACCCCGCGAACCTCGTCGTCTTCCACAACGGCCTTCCTCCGCTCAGCCGCTGGCTCATCTCCTTTCTTTTTCCGTCACTCGTTTCAATCCTCGTTACCTATATCGTCCTTCGCCTGTACTTCCGCGGCGAGCTCACCTCCACTCTCGAACCTGATAACCATCACGTAACGCTCAGCGCCAGCGGCAAGCTCATCCTCCTCGGCCTCGCCGTCATGGTCTTCGTTCTCCTCATCGCATCCGCGCTCGACAAAGACCTCGGCCTGCCAACCTTCATCTCCGCGCTCATCATCACCGCGATCATCCTCCTCCGCACACACGCCAGCGCCGCCCCACTGCTCAAGCACATCAGTTGGAGCACCCTCGCTCTCGTCGCCGCGCTCTTCATCCTCGTAGACGCCATGCAGAGCATCGGCGCGCTCGCCTTCACGCAACACGCTCTCCTCGCCGCGCAGCATCTCGCCGCGCCGCTCCCCGCACTCGCGGTCGGCTTCACTGTTGCCATCGGCAACAACCTCATCAACAACCTTCCGCTCGGCCTCATTGCCGCCAACACGCTCGCCGCGACGCACACGCAAGGACTGCTTCGCGACGTCACGCTCATCGCCGTCGATCTCGGCCCCAATCTCTCCGTCACCGGCTCCCTCGCTACCATCCTCTGGCTGCTCGCCCTCCGCCGCGAGGGCCTCAACGTCACCGCGTTCGATTTCCTCAAGGTTGGCCTCATCGCCATGCCTCTCGCCCTCATCGCCGCACTCGCCGCCAGCTTTTCGATTACCTATTAACCGCCGCCCATTAATCCGGCGATCGCAACCAACACAAACCTCAACACATGCTCTGGACACGAGGTTATTTTGCATCCCCTCTCTCTCGGATCTATAGCTCCTGATATTTGCACGCCGCGCACAGCTACACGCCGCGCGTGTCCAGAGAGGTCTCGATGAGTCGGTACAAGACCAGACGGGTTCCAATTTTCCCGTCTAGCCCAGGTTTTTTTCATCGCCCCCGTCGCGCTCGTGGCAGCGCTCCTCGCCGGCTGCAATTATCACGCACAGCCCGCAGCAGCCGCCGGCGGCATGGGCCCCATGCCCGTCGAGGCTCGGCGACTGCGCAGCAATCCGACGTGCCCATCACCAACGAA
>CAVXKS010000009.1:0-60124 GCA_963762465.1 uncultured Acidobacteriaceae bacterium
TGATCGTAGAGTACACGGGCCGCAGAACCGAAATCACGTCAAAGCTGAAGCAGCAAGCAGAGGAAGGTCTCGCAAGGATTGAACGCGTGACCAATCGCTGTACAAGCGCCCACATCATCCTCACAGAAGACAAATACCGGCAGATCGCGGAGGTTACGGTGCACTGCCGTAACGAAGACTTCGTGGCAAGTTGCGAGGCCGCCGATATGGAGCAGGCCTTGCGCGAGGCTCTGACGACGGTCGAGCAGCAGGCGATCAAGTCGAAGGAGCGGTTCACAACCGTACGGGCCCGACCGAAGCCGCCCGTTCAAGAGATCCCGGCGTAGCGGGCCGGGAGTTCACGGGATCAAAAGTTGCAGTAGACGAGCGAAGCTCCTCGCGGGTTTGCGCGAGCGAGGAGATTCTGCGTCTTGAAAAACTGACTACTTCAGACAGGGTGAAATATTTCGGCGCGCAATGCTACCACCCCGGCGAGCAAAGAACACTCGCCGGGGGCCCCGGTGCTAGGATGGCGCGTATGGCGAAGCAGCGCGCGGGCAAGAAGCACGCGAAGGCGAAGAAGACAAAAAAGGAGGGAAATCTCCTGCGAGTGGGGCAGGCCGTGAGTTGGTGGTGCTGACCGGGATGTCGGGCTCGGGTAAGTCGTCCGCCCTGAAAACGTTTGAAGACCTGGGATATTACTCGGTCGATAATCTTCCGCTGGAACTGATACCAGGTTTGCGGATCTTGTGAGCGATCCGCGGAAATTACGCATGCGGCGCTGGTGATCGATGTTCGCGAGGGAAGCAGGCTGGACCGGTTGGCGATCTTCAAGAAGGTGCGCAAGGTGCTGCCGGCGCGCGTGGTGTTTCTCGAGGCGAGCGAAGAGGCGATCGTGCGACAGGTTTTCGGAGACGCGGAGGCCGCATCCGCTGGGACGCGGCGAGACGGTGATTTCGTAGATTCGCGCTGAGCGCAAGCGGCTTGATCCGGTGCGCAAGGTTGCGGACATCCTGATCGATACGACGAAGTTCAAGGTCCATGATCTGCGCGCGCATATCAATGCGCAGTTCGAGCGTGGCGGCAGGACGAGAAGAACCTTACGATTTCGGTGACCAGCTTCGGTTTCAAGAATGGTGTGCCGAGCGATGCCGACTGGTGTTCGATGTGAGGTTTTTGCCGAACCCGCATTTCGTTCCGGAGTTCCGCAAACTGACCGGCAAAGATCCGAAGGTGGCGAAGTATGTGCGGCAGTTTCCGCAGACCGAGGAGTTCCTGGACAAGGCGGCCGACATGCTGACGTTCCTGTTGCCGCATTACATCAAGGAAGGCAAGAGCTATCTGACGGTCGGGATCGGATGCACGGGCGGGCAGCATCGGTCGGTGATGATTGCGGAGGAGTTGAAGAAGCGGCTGAGTGACGCGGGAAATGCGTGAAGTCGGCGCATAGCGATATGCCGCGGTGAAGATGATGCGGAAGTACATAAGAGTTCATGAGCGCTGAACGAAGCGGACAAGGCGGGGCGGATGAAACGCGTCTGGCGGCTGTTGCACTACATGCGGCCGTATACTGTGCATGTGATCGTTGTGCTCCTGATGTTGATAGTTGGAGCACTGGCTGCATTCCGTATTCTGCTCATCAAGCCGATCATGGATAACGTGCTGAGTCCGGCGATCGCGCCGGACAGAATGCTGCTCTTCATCATTCCGAAGAGACATCATCTGATTGACCTGCAGTAGTTCGTTCCGCGGCATTTTCATAATGCATGGGACGTCGTCGCAGTCGCGCTGGTCGGGTCCGCGATCATCAAGTCGATTTGTGATTACCTGGAACAGTGCTGACGAACAAGGCCGGGTTCGGCATGATCACGGACATTCGCAACGATCTCTACAACACGATGCTGCGCCGGTCGACGGCGTTTTTTCAGCGGCATAGCACGGGGACGCTGATGTCGACGCTGATCAATGAATGGAGCGCGTGCAGTCAGCGATGTCGACGGTGATGAGCGATTTTCTGCAGCAGGTGTTTACGCTGATGTTTATGATCTGCGCAGTGATCGCTGGGGGCGGACGGATGGCGTGGATCCTGCTTCTGTTTGTGCCGGTGATCATGATTTCTGCGCGCAAGGTGGGCCGCAGCGTGCGGCGCAGGACGAGGCGCGGGCAGGACAAACTGGCCGAGATTCAGACGATCGTAGTGGAGACGATCACTGGTAACAGCATCGTGAAGTCCTTCGGGATGGAGCGGTGGGAGATGAAGCGGTTCCGGCGCGCGGCAGACCGGCTGCTTACAGCGAACATGAAATCGGTCGCGGCGCAATCGGTCTCGTCGCCGTTGATGGATGCGCTTGGAGCGGTCGCGATTGCGCTGCTGCTGTTCGTTGGACGAGACCGGATCGTGCAGGCAATGACGCTGGGAACCTTTATCACGTTCCTGGCCGCGGTGATTATGCTGTACGATCCGGTGCGCAAGATGCCGGTCTACTACAACAGCTTTCAGCAGGCCATGGGCGCGAGCGAGGAGATTTTCAGGTTCCTGGACGCGCAGGATGAGGTGGTCGAGCGCAAGGGCGCGATCAAGCTGAAGTCGTTTACGGACTCGATCGAATTTCGGGATGTGCGGTTCACCTACGAGCAGATAGGGAGGAGAAGCATGAGGCGCTGCGGGGTGTATCGCTGACGGTGAAACGCGGTGAGGTGGTGGCGCTGGTTGGGCCAAGCGGGGCGGGGAAGTCGACGTTGATGAACCTGCTGCCGCGGTTCTATGACGTGAGGGAGGGCGCGATTCTTATCGATGGCCATGATGTGCGTGACCTGACCATTGCGTCGCTGCGCAAGCAGATTGGCAAGGTGACGCAGGAGACGGTGCTGTTCAACGACACGGTGCGGAACAACATCGCGTACGGGCAGCCGGATGTGCCGATGGAGAAGATCGAGGCTGCGGCGAAGGCGGCGCGCGCGCACGAGTTCATCATGCGTTTGCCCGAGGGCTACGACACGCAGATTGGCGAGCGCGGGACGAGGCTTTCGGGAGGCGAGCGGCAGAGGCTCGCGATTGCGCGGGCGCTGGTGAAGGATGCGCCGATCCTGGTGCTGGATGAGGCGACGTCGTCTCTGGATACAGAGAGCGAGGCACAGGTGCAGGCAGCGCTGGCCACGCTGATGCATGAGCGTACGGTGCTGGTGATCGCGCACAGGCTGTCGACGGTGCGAAGCGCGGATCGGATCGTCGTGCTGGAGCGCGGGCAGATCACGGAACTGGGCAGCCATGAGGAACTGCTGGCTCGGGGAGGCACGTACAGCAGGCTGTATCAGCTTCAATTTGGAGAGGATGAGGTGCTGGTGGCGGCGGGTCAGCCGGGAGCGCTCGGCGTTGAGGGCACGGCGTAGGCAGAGATTGGCGCGGCTGGCGTCGATTTTTCTGAGGGAAACGCGGCTGTAATTCAGATTGCGGCTCGTGCGGGGGATGGACGGCGCGATAAACTACCGGAAATACTCTTACAAATGGCCGGAATTCTTTTCATCATCTCGGCACCCAGCGGCTCAGGCAAATCCACCCTTGTGGCGGAGGTGAGGCGGCTGGTGGAGGGCCTCGAGTTTTCGATCTCGTACACGACGCGGAAGCCGCGTGGGTCAGAGGAGCCGGGACGCGAGTATCACTTCACTGATGTCGAACATTTCCTGCAGATGGTGGAGCGCGACGATTTCCTGGAGTGGGCCGAGGTCTTTGGGAACTACTATGGGACGGCGCGCGGAGGGCTGGAGCACGCGCGCGAGGCGGGCAAGGACCTGCTGCTGGACATTGATGTGCAGGGCGCGGTGCAGGTGATCCACAGGGTGCCGGAGGCGGTTTCGATCTTTGTTGTTCCGCCAAGCCCCGAGGTGTTGGAGCGACGTCTGCGCAATCGAAGCCAGGCCGAGGGTGTAAACGACGAGGCTGTGATTCAGCGCCGGTTGTCACAGGCGAAGCAGGAACTGCTCACGCTGGACAAATACAAATATGCGCTGATCAATGATGTGCTCGATGAGGCCGTTACCGAGTTGCGGGCGATCGTTCAGTTTGAGCGTGGAGAAGGCGGCGAGCAGGCAGCCGCTGTGGCACAGCAGAGCCGCACGACGATGCATTCCCCGCGACTGCAGGCGGTGCTGAAGAGCTTCGGGGTTTCAGTTGTGTTGTGTAGTTGGCTGGCAGTGTGGTTTTGCATTGCGTGAGGTAAGGCGGGAATAGCATGATGTATGAGCTTGGGGAGGCTACAGGTATGTCAGAGGATCTTTCGTTGCTCAACAACAAGTACAGCCTGGTGAAGGGCGCGGCGCGGCGTGCACGGCAACTGCAGTCAGGCGCACCGCCGCTAGGCGTATCGAACTCGATGAAGGCCTGCAAGGTGGCGCAGGATGAGATCAAGCGCGGCAAGGTGACGTACAGCGTTGTGGAGAAGAAGCCCACGCCGCCACCTCCTGTATCGTTTGATAGATGAGCCTTTCACCGGAGCAGCAGCTACGCGCCTACGTGGAGTACTTCCGCGACCTCGGCGTGTATGAGCTCTACCGGCAGGCCCCGTCTGAAGTGGCGATGCCGGAGCGGTGGCGTGAACTGCTGGCGCGGCCGAAGCCTGCGGCGGGCCCGCAGGCGCCAACTGTTGCGAGACCGGCGGCTGCTGTGCCGTCAGCTCAGCGGCAGACGCCAGCGGCAGGATCTGCGCCGAGTTCGATGCGATCCGCGCAGGCGCCCGAGCCAGCCATTCCGATCGCGCGAGTTGAGCCGGAGCCGCAGCCGAAGTACTTTGACGCCGCGCTTCCGGAGGAGCTGCAGGCACCGATGCCAAAACCAGTTTCGTTTGATCAGCTGGCGGTGCTGCCCACAGAGACGGTGCCGCCGGCGCAGCGTGTGGCAGCGCTGGAAGCCGTGCGCATGGAGATCGGCGACTGCACGCGGTGTCCGCTGGCGTACGCGGGACGGCACAAGATTGTGTTCGCGGATGGGGACCCGAATGCGACGCTGATGTTTGTGGGCGAGGGGCCCGGAGCGGACGAGGACGCCCAGGGGCTGCCGTTTGTCGGCAAGGCCGGGCAGTTGCTGAACAACATGATCGGGGCAATGGGCCTGAAGCGCGAAGAGGTCTACATTGCGAACATTGTGAAGTGCAGGCCGCCGGGGAATCGCGCGCCGGAGTTTGCGGAGGCGAGTACGTGCTCGCAGTTTCTGCTGAAGCAGATTGATATCGTGCGGCCCAAGGTGATCGTTGCGCTCGGCTCCACCGCTGCGACCTATCTGTTGGGAGTCCGGCAATCACTGAGTTCGTTGCGCGGGCGATGGCACTCAACACGTGGTGCAAAGCTGGCGGTCACGTATCATCCGGCGTTTCTGCTGCGCGATCCGCGGCAGAAGGGCGAGGCGTGGAAGGACCTGCAGATGGTGATGATTGAGCTGGGGCTGAAAGCGCCCGCGAAGAAGTAACGAGCGAGTCAGTTAATCAGGCAAGGGCGCCTAGAAGGAGCTGTCGCCGCCACCATTATCGAAGTTGGAGCCGGAGTCGTCGAAGCCAGAGTCATCGAAGCCGCTGTTGTCGACGAAATCGCTGCTGTCATTTCCGAAGTTGCCGATATCGTTGCCCGAGTTATCGCCGGAGTCGGCGACGGTTTGTGATGAGCCCTGGTCGCCGAGATCCTGGCGGCTTGCGTCGTTCTCCGGGTTGTAGAAGTTGGAGTCGTCGACGTGGTGCTCGTGCTGGCCGGCATCGTCGTAGTAGTTGTTGACGACGCTTTCACTGGGATGTCCGTAGCCGTAGGGACCACCGCCGAAGCCGTGAAAGAGTGACTCCATGCTCTCAAAGGCCATCTCTCCCATAGCCACTCCGGCTGCGGTCTGCAGCGCGCCGCGCAGAAAACCTCCTCCGGCAGAGGGGTAGACGGGCTGGGTGTATGCGGGCGCGTAGGCAGGCGCATACGGCGGTGGATAGCCGGGATTGTTCACGGGCTGATACTGCGTCTGGTGCTGCTGTGAACTGGATGCGCCGCCGAAGATTTTGCTGAGGAAGCTGCCGCCTCCGCTCTGCTGCGGGTGCTGGTGGGCTTCGTCCAGTGCAGACTGCAATTGTTGAATCTGCTGCTGCGCTTGCTGAAGACCGTACTGCTGCACCAGAACGGTTTGCGCGAGAATGTAGAGCGCGTCAGGAATCGTGGCGAGATTCTGCTGCAGGTAGCGCTCGGCATCGAGGTCCTTGTCCGTGATCTGCGTGTTGCGGATGCGTTCGATGAGGCCGTCAATCATCTGCTGTTCTTGCGCTGTCATGGGATCTCCGTTGATGTACCTGCCGATGTATACGATACGACGGCTGGCTAAGTTCTGATGTGAGCCGGCTTGGAGCGAGGGCCGAACTCCTGTTAGACTGACAGGGTTGCAGATCGCGCCGCCGGTTGATGTGAAGGGGCGCTGGATGTGCAGGTGTGGGGCTGTAGCTCAGCTGGGAGAGCGCCTCGTTCGCAACGAGGAGGTCAGCGGTTCGATCCCGCTCAGCTCCACCAAAGAAATCCGAACTGACAAGAGGGCGGCAGGCCAATGGCGGTCCGGGACAGTGGCTGCAACAACCCTGTAGCTTATAATGACTGCACTGAGCGGGAGTAGTTCAGTGGCAGAACGTCAGCTTCCCAAGCTGAATGTCGCCGGTTCGATCCCGGTCTCCCGCTCCAATGCTTTCCCCAGCACTGGCTCCTCCATCGCCAAGCTATCCAGCTGATTTGGTTGCCTCTGCGGCTCTGCATCTAACGCGCGCCTTATCCCCCGTTCATCGTATTGTCGTCTGCCCGGTGATCACTAGAGTTGGGTTGGGGCAAGCTTATGCGATTGATGAATGCAGCCGTTTTGCTGGCCGGCATGGGAATGGCAGCCGGCGCACACGCGGATGAGATCGTTTCCGGAAGCATCAGCAATAAGGATTTGAGCGGCGGGGTCTGTTCCTCGAGTTCATCCAGCTCAACCTCTATTTCTCTGGCCTGCGTACCCGCAAGCGTTACGGGTGGCCAGGCTCAGCTGAATGCCTCAGTCACTCCGCTGACGGCGTCGATGCTGGTGAATCTTTCCTCGTATGAGAACCCGACTCAACCCGGGATGACAACGCTGGCCGAGGCGAACCTCTCGTTCACCATTGACGGGACCTATGTCCTGACTGGCGGTACAGGCTACGGCACAGTCATCTGGACGGCCGATTCCTTCCGCCATGGCGAGGGCGGAGGAGGAGTGTTCGGGCCTTGCAGCATCACGATCGCCGGTGCCACAGAGATGTGTGACCTGAATGCGGGCGTCCCACTCACCGGCACGTTTATCGTGCCGTACGATACACCGGTGTCGCTGCTGTTCAACGCTTCGTACTCTGCCGGATCAGAGGACTTCGATGGTGTCTATAGCGGCATGAACTTCAATATCGACCCGATGACACCGACGGACATTCCCAAGACTTCTGAGCCGGCGACATGGATGCTCTTCAGCCTTGCAGCCGCGATGGTCTACTTCCTTCACCGTAGGCAGGCACGAACTGTGCGCTAGTTCGTTGAATTACTGATCGCAAGCGGCAGTTTCAGGATCATCGTCGAGCCCTTGCCCGGACCTTCACTCAGAGCGTGCACGTCGCCGCCGTGCTGACGCACAATCGTCCGAACCAGGAACAGCCCGAGTCCTGTTCCTTTGATCTTCACGCGATCGTTGGATGCAGCACGATAGAACCGCTTGAAGATGCGGCGTAGATCATGCGCCTGGATCCCGAGTCCTCTGTCGGTAATCGCGAGCACCGCCCACGTGTAGTGCTCGATGCTGAGCCGGCACCTGACGTGCACGCCCTGGGGTGAGTACTTGACCGCATTGTCGAGAAGGTTCAAGCACGGCAGTGCGCAGGTCCTCCGGATTGGCCTGCACGAACAGCTTCACGTTGCCCGGCACATCGTCCATCTGAATCGCCTCAGGCGCAAGATGATGTCGCGTGAGCGCAA
Organism: uncultured Acidobacteriaceae bacterium; assembly: GCA_963762465.1. Taxonomy (GTDB): domain Bacteria; phylum Acidobacteriota; class Terriglobia; order Terriglobales; family Acidobacteriaceae; genus Granulicella. The sequence goes on from CAVXKS010000009.1 coordinate 7,963, forward strand.
TCGCGATGCATTCCGCAACCAGCGCCTTCAACTCGATTCGGCTGCGCTGCTGCACGCGATCGCGTTGTCCCAGTTCGCCGGCTTTCAGCACCTGTTCCACGGTGGCGAGGAGACGATCTGTGTCGGCGCGCATGGTGGTATAGAACCGCTGCCGCTGCGGCTCGTCGACGGGATGACGCTGCAAGGTGTCCAGGTAGAGACGGACGCTCGCGATCGGAGTTTTCAGTTCGTGGGTGACAGCGTTGAGGAAGGAATCCTGGCGCTCGTTGCGGCGGATCTCGCGCACCAGGAAGACGGTATTGAGCACCACGCCCGCGATCAGGATGGCGAAGAGAAAGACGCCGAGCACGTCAAGGGCAATGCGGCGGCCGTTGATGTGCACCCACGTGACGTTCAGCGCAATAGCCAGAGCCGTCAGGCAAACGCCTAGCGTGATGAAGAAAGCGATAGCTCCGCGGCGGCGTGTCAGGTTCATCCTTGCTCAGGAGTATACGGGCAGGCGCTTCCGGCGGAGACTACAGAAGAAAAAGACCGCCCGGAGAGGGCGGCCTTTTGTGCAGCGCAGAGCTGTCTATGCGCCCGCAGGTCGAGGGTTGCTTGGGTCGAATTTCGCGACCTGCACCTTCTTGGCGAGACCGAGCTTCTCCAGCACCCAGATGCCGTAGTAGTTCATGTCGAACTCGTACCAGGCGAGGCCATGGCGCGCGCTGACCGGGTGAGCATGATGATTGTTGTGCCAGCCTTCGCCGCCGGTGAGAAGCGCAACCCACCAGCTGTTGCGCGAGTCGTCCCGCGTTTCGAAGCGGCGCGAACCGAACATGTGCGTGGCGGAGTTCACCAGCCACGTTGCATGCAGACCAAGCGTTGTGCGCAGGAACGTGCCCCACAGCAGCATGCCGAAGGCGCCGATAAGGCGATGGCCGGGGCAGAGTGCCGCGCCGAGCGCAACCTGCAGAATGGCCTGCGATGCGTCAGCGGCAGCCAGTGATACTTCGACAGCCAAACCTGTACGCGGTCGCGTGTGAGGTCGGGAGCATAGCGGCCGAGCAGTGCGGTCTCCGAGTGCAGCGCGCGCCCGGAGAGAATCCAGCCAGCGTGCGCCCACCACGTGCCTTCGTTCGGTGTGTGCGGATCGCCTTCCTGGTCGGAGTTCTGATGATGAACGCGGTGCGTTGCCACCCAGAAGATCGGTCCGCCTTCGAGCGCCATCGTGCCGCAGGCGGTCAGGAAGTACTCGAGCCAGCTCGGCACCCTGTAGCCGCGATGCGTCAGCAGGCGATGGTAGGCCATGCCGATGCCGACATTGATCGCGAAGAAGTACATCACCGCGGCGACGATAAGGTTCTTCCAGGAAAAGAAGAACAGCGCGGCGATGGCGCCAACGTGGAACAGCGCCCATAAAGAGGCTGGTGATCCAGTTGATGCGGCCTTCCTGATACTCGCGGCCCATGCGCAGATCCTGCTTCAGGCGCTGGCTGGTCTCACGTATGGATGCGAACCGGTCCGATTCGCTGGAGAGGGGAGGGAATTCGACGACGGAAGCCGTGCGCGAAACCGTCTTGCTCGCGTTCTTGTATTGCTGTATCGATCAATGCGGTAGCCCTTCTGAAACTTCTTTCTTGACCATACATCCCGGGTCGAAGAGGCTTGTGTAAGACTTTTGTAATGCCGCTCTTCCGACGTACCACACTCGTTGCAGAGATGAGTCATCTGCTGGTTTTGGGCTGCTTTGCGGTTGTGAGCGCACCGGGCCCTTGCGAGCGCGCAACAGAGTTCGCCTGAGCCGAATCGATCTGCCGACCAGCAAGCAGCTGTTTGCCCTGCGCCCGGAGATCCGCGCCGGGTCAACAGCCTGCCGATCTCGCTGGCCGTGTCGCCGGACGGCACGTGGGTCGTGTCCGCTGAACGCCGGCTACGGCACGCGTCGAGTCGGACTACATGCAGTCGCTCGCGGTGCTGAATACCAGCACCGGCGCAGGTGCAGGACGTGCCGGACGAGCGCGTGCCGCTGCACGCCCCGCAGACATTTTTCTCCGGGCTTGCGTTCAGCAGCGATGGCACGCGTCTGTATGCGAGCCTCGCATCGACAACGAATCCGGAAGGCCAGGCGCTACCCACGCCACCGGCAACGGCGTGGCTGTGTTCAGCTTCGCCGCAGGCGTGCTCAAGCCGGAGCGACTGCTGAAGCTGCCTCTGGTTCCACTTGCCGCCGGAAAGACCACCGCGCTTCTTGCGGCGGATGGCGGCCGGCAAAGGAATTCCATTCCCGGCTGCCATCGCCGTCATCCCCGGCGCGCACGAGCGGCTGCTCGTCGCCGAAAATCTTTCCGACAGCGTGGTCCTGCTCGATGCAAACACCGGGGCCATCGAACACACGTTCGACCTCAGCTCCGGTGCCGATGTTCCGTCCACCTATCCCATCGCGGTTGCTGTAAGCAACGACGGAAAGCGGGCGTTCGTCGCTCTGTGGAACGCCAGCGAAGTGGACGAGCTTGATCTCGAACGCGGCACGGTCGTTCGGCACGTCGACGCTGATGAAGCCGCACTCGCCAACTGCTCCGGGATCGCATCCCTGCGCTCTGCTGCTGGATGAGCGCGCCGGCATGCTTGTATGTTGCGCTGGCGAACCGCGATGCGGTGGCGGCCATTCGCGTCAGCAATCGGCATCATCACCCGGAGCTCTCCGTCGCCGGTTACTTCGACACGCGGCTGCCCGGGCAGAGCTACTTCGGCGCGGAGCCCAATGCGCTGGCGGAAAACGCCGACGGCACGCGGCTCTATGCAGCGAACCTGGGCTCGGACGCGGTCGCGGTGCATCGATCCGCGACACCCGAAGCCGATCGACAAGCCAACGCGGCATGACTCAGCCGCTCGGATTTGTTCCGACAGAGCTGATGCCGACGGCGCTTGCATTCTCACGGCGGCACGCTCTACGTGGCGACCGACAAGGGCAAGGGAACCGGGCCGAACAACATGCCGCAGCGCTCCTGCGGTGCATCCCGGCACGTGCCAGGTCGCGGCAAGCGCAGCTTCACCTATTCGCCGACGCTGATCCATGGCTCGCTCGCGTCGTTGCGCGACGAGGCGATCGAGTCCAATCTGAAGGCCTCGACCGAGGCGGTGCTCGAGAGCAACCGCATGCGAGCCGCACACGAGACGATCAACTTTGCAGGTCGGCCGCAATCCGATCAGGCACGTGATCTACATCATCAAGGAGAACCGCACCTACGATCAGGTCTTCGGCGATCTGCAGAAGGATGGTCATCCGGTGGGCAATGGCGATCCGAAGCTGACGATGTATGGCGCGGCGATTACGCCGAATCAGCACAAGCTGGCGCTTGCAGTTCGGTGTGCTGGATAACTTCTTCGACTCCGGCGAGGTCTCGGGCGAAGGTCACGTCTGGTCGACCGCCGCGATCGGCACAGACTATCTCGAAAAGACATGGCAGATGAACTATCGCGGAAGCCAGCGCACCTACGACTACGAAGGCATGGTGGCCGACGGATATCCGCTGCTGCAGCACATCCCTGACGTCAACGAGCCGGCCAGCGGCTACATCTGGAGCAACTTCGCCGCGCACGGCAAGTCCGTCTATCACTTCGCGCGAATACATTTCGTCGATCTTCTGCGGAGATCGCAAAGCGGTAGAGCGCGCCCGCCAGATACGTTCGCAAGACCCGCAGCAAGGCGCCGCATCCGGCGGAGAGACGCTCTGTCCATCGCCCGACGATCAAGCCCGGGAGACCCATTGCCGGCCGAGTGGGGCGGCGGAAAGAACCTCTGGCCATGGGCGATACCGCGCCTGGCCGCGAATATCGCGACCAAGCCCGAGCTCGTCGGCCACTTCGCGCCGGAGTCGCCCGACTTCAATCTTCGCGTGCCTGACCAGATCCGCGTGGACGTTTTCCTGCGCCATCTCGAGCAGTGGAAGAAGGACCGCGCTGCAGGCCACGACACGATGCCGGACTACATCATGCTGCGCTTGCCGAACGACCACACCGCAGGCACAACTCCCGGCGGACCGACGCCGCGCTCTTCGGTTGCGGATAACGATCTCGCCGATCGGCCGCGCAGTGGACGCGATCTCGCACTCCGCTTACTGGGACGACACGGCGTTCTTCATCCTCGAGGACGACGCGCAGAACGGCGCAGACCATGTGGACGCCCACCGCTCCACGGCACTCGTGATCAGCAAGTACGCTCCGCATCCGCAAGCCGGGCGAGCCTGCCGTTGTGGACAGCCGCTTCTACTCGACCGTGAGCATGCATTCGCACGATGGAGACGTTGCTCGGCGTTCCGCCGATGAACAACAACGACGCGTTCGCCTCGCTGATTTCGTCTCTGTTCACCGGACCCGGAGATCAGCCGCCGTTACGATGCGGATTACTCGAACCGCGATAACGGGCTGATCTACACAGCGAACAAGCCGACGCGCCGTTGGTGCGGCAGCATCCATGAAGATGGACTTCACGCACGCGGACCGCGCGCCGACAGACAAGCTGAATCTGATTCTCTGGCAGGATGCGAAGGGCGCGCAGCCGCCGCCCGCGATGCTGCTCGAAAAGCATCCGAAGCACAAGGATGATGACGACGATTAACGCAGAGAAAGACGCTGAGCTCGGCGGCGGCTGCGCGCAGATGCGGAAGGAAACGCGTCTGCATTTCGATCATCGGCATGCGCGGTGCGTGTCCGCTCAGGTTCACGCATGCGACCACGCGTCCATTCGGAGCCTGCACGGGAACTGCCAGTGAACGCAGCCCAACCTCGAACTCCTGGTCGCAAAGGGCGTAGCCATTCCGCCGAACATTGCGCAGCGCCAGCCGCAGCTTGTCGACAGACGTAATCGTCTTGGGCGTGTACTGCACCATGTGCACGCGTCCCAGATACTGCTCCAACTGGTCCTGCGGCAGGTATGCGAGCAGAACTCGACCCATGCTCGTGCAGAACGCCGGAAGCCTCGATCCGATGTGCAGATCCACCGACATGACGCGCGTCACCGTCGTCCGCGCAATATAGACGATGTCCTCGCCATCGAGCGTGGCCACAGAGAAGCTCTCGCCAAGCTGCGCGGACATCCGCTCGAGAATCGGCTGCGCTGCGTTGGCCAGCGTGCTCGACGCCGTATACGTGTTTGCGAGCGTCAGCATCTTCGGCCGAAGGGAGTAGCGCTGCGCCTCATCCGCGCCCGCGAAGCCCAGCTTGCAGAGCGTATAGAGACAGCGGCGGACGGCGGCGCGCGAAAGTCCGGTCCGCAGGCTCAGCTGCGAGATCGTCATCTGCGGCATCTGCGGCGTGAACGCCTGGATCACGACAAGGCCGCGCGCGAGCGATGCCATGAAATTCGGATCGCCCGCATAGGCCTCAAGCGCAGCCGCGGGAGTGACTTTCGGCTTTGGCGCGAGAGGTGCGGCAGCGGAAGGAGCAGGGGCGGAAAGCGTAGCAGTATTCATAGCTTTTAACGGCGGAACGATACCCGCTCTACCTTAACGATAAACGCACAACAGGTTCACTGCAAGAGAATGAGGCAGATCGCGTGATCTGCCTCATGGCCAGCCTGAATTCGCCGGCTACTTGCGTGCGCGGTAGCGGTTGATGAGATTGTTCGTCGAGCTGTCGTGGGTCAGCTTCGGCTGTTCTTCCGATTCCAGCTCGCCGATAATCCGCTGCGCCAGCACCTTGCCAAGCTCAACCCCCCACTGGTCGAACGAATCGATATTCCAGATCACGCCTTGGGTGAAGACCGAGTGCTCGTAGAGCGCGACCAGCCGGCCCAGCACCTCCGGCGTCAGCACATCGGCCAGGATCGTGTTCGACGGCCGGTTGCCTTCGAACACTTTATGCGGCACGAGCCAGTCCGGCGTGCCTTCGGCCTTCACCTGCTCGGCTGTCTTGCCGAAGGCCAGCGCCTCGCCCTGCGCGAACACGTTCGCCATCAGCATGATCGTGATGCTTGCCCAGCGGATTCAGCGTGCGCGCGAAGCCGATGAAGTCGCACGGAATGAGCCGCGTTCCCTGGTGGATCAGTTGATAGAAGCTGTGCTGTCCGTTCGTGCCGGGCTCGCCCCAGTAGATCGGGCCGGTCTCGTAGTTCACCTTCTTGCCGTCGAGCGTTACATGCTTGCCGTTCGACTCCATCGTGAGCTGCTGAAGATACGCAGGGAAGCGCTTCAGGTACTGCTCGTAGGGCAGCACCGCAACCGTTTCAGCGCCGAAGAACTCCGTGTACCAGACCGTGAGCAGGCCGAGCAGCGCAGGCAGATTCTTCTCGAACGGAGTGCGTCCGGAAGTGCTCGTCCATCTGGTGAAAGCCGTTCAGCATCGCGCGGAAGTTCTCCGGCCCGATCGCAATCATCGTGCTCAATCCGATCGCCGAATCCATCGAGTAGCGGCCGCCGACCCAGTCCCAGAAACCGAACATGTTCTGCGGGTCGATGCCGAACTTCTTCACCTCTTTCTCGTTCGTGGAGATCGCGACGAAGTGCTTTGCGATCGCCGACTCGTCACCGCCGAGTCCCTTCAATGCCCACTCGCGCGCGCTGTGCGCGTTCGTCATCGTCTCCAGCGTCGTGAACGTCTTCGAGGCGACGAGAAAACAGCGTCTCGTCCGCCTGCAGATCATGCACGGCTTCGACGAAGTCCGTCCCATCCACGTTCGAAACAAACCGGAAAGTTCAGATGCCGGTCCGAGTAATGCTTCAGCGCCTCGTAGGCCATCACCGGGCCCAGGTCCGATCCGCCGATGCCGATGTTCATGACGTTCTTCACGCGCTTGCCCGTGTGCCCGCGCCATTGTCCGGAGCGCACCTGGTGCGCGAACGAGGACATCTTGTAGAGGACCTTGTGAACCTCCGGGACGACATCCTCGCCGTCGACATTGATGTGTTCCGACTTTGGCGCACGCAGCGCCACATGAAGCACGGCGCGGTTCTCCGTGATATTGATCTTTTGTCCTGTGAACATCGCCTCGATGCGCTGACGAAGCCCGCACTCCTCGCGCAAGCTGCACCAGCAGCCTGAGGGTCTCGTCATTGATCCGGTTCTTCGAGTAATCCAGAAACAGGCCACAGGCCTCCGCGTTCAGGCGCGTGCCGCGGCTCGCGTCATCGGCGAAGAGCTGCTTGATCGTCTGGTTGCGCATCGCGTCCGCATGGCTCTGGAGAGCCTTCCATGCAGGACGGTCGGTCAAAAAAACGGATTCATCGCTCATCTCGGTGTTCTCCTCTGAGATTGGTGGGAGTTGTGAGGTGGATACATGCCGCGCAAAGTCACTGCGCCTCCTGCATTAGAACACCGCCTGAGGACTGAACGCATAAAGCCATTTTATGGTGGTGGAATCCGCACGGTCCTCGCTCGGCAGGATCGCACGACACCGCACGCCATCGGATGCAGTTGCTTGTCGAGGCACACCTCGACAGCCGTCAGAATAGTTATTCCCGCAACTGAGCACCAAGCTGCTGGCCGGAATCGACGGATTGCTCTGCATGACTAACGAGAGAATCTGATCCGGAGCCATGGAGATCTGTGCGTTGAGCTGAGCGAGCCTCGGTGGCACAGTGAACGACCGAAAGGCCGCTCGCGCTGTGCTGAAGAAATCGTCTGCCGAAAGCCCCGAGCACGTTCCATGCGTCTTCCACTCGTGCTCCAGCAGGCGCGGGTCCGGATAGATATCGCCGTACTGCGCAGGGTTCGCCGGCCCGGGCGCATTGCTGCAGTTTTGCGGATAGCTGCCGTCGGCATTCTCCGGCCATAACCCGTGCAGAACGAAGCTCTCGTGCCGCCCGCACTCCGGCGCGCTCGCATGCGAGTAGCAGAACTCCGGCGACCACGAAAGGTTCAGCAGGTAATAGTCGAAGTTCTGCGGCCCTGCAGCGTGTGGCCCTGCAGCCTGTGGACTCGCCGCGCTGCTCTGCCGCGCCGGGCTGGGAGCCGTATTGGTCGGCGCCGGGGCGTTGCAGGCGGTAAGACAAAGAAGAAGAGCCGGATAGAAAACCTTCTTCATAGCCCGAAAAGCATAGCAGGCTGCTGCACATCCGGCGGCGGGTTGGGCAGCGCGCGGCCACCAATTCTCATCCAAGTTGCGCATGCAGGTTTCTCGGGTGAGCAGGTGACCACGGTACGGGCTCGAACGACGCATCTACGGCTCGACCCGCTGGTTGAGCCGCCTGATCCGAAAGAATCGGCGCAGGCAGCCGGTCTCCGCTACGTCACCGACGCCAAGCCTGGCATTCGCCGCATCCGCTGCGGAAAGGGTTTTCGTTACACCGCGCCGGGTGGGACGACCGTCCATGACGAAGACACGCTGCGCCGCATCCGTTCGCTCGTCATCCCGCCCGCCTGGACCGGCGTCTGGATCTGCACCATCGCCAACGGCCATCTCCAGGCCACCGGCCGCGATGCCCGGGGCCGCAAGCAGAGCCGCTACCATCCCCGGTGGCGCGAGGTCCGCGACGAAACCAAGTATGAGCGCATGGTCCAGTTCGCGCAGGCGCTGCCCCTGATTCGCGAGCGCGTGAAGAAGGACCTGGGCCTCCCCGGCCTTCCGCGCGAAAAGGTGCTCGCCACCATCGTCAGCCTCATGGAGCAGACGCACATCCGCGTCGGGAATCAGGAGTACGCCAAGGAAAACGGCAGCTACGGCCTGACCACGCTGCGCAACAAGCACGTCGAGGTCAACGGCTCGCAGGTCACCTTCAGCTTCCAGGGTAAGAGCAAGGTCCACCACACCGTCAGCCTGCAGGACCGCCGCCTCGCACGCATCATCAAGCAGTGTGAAGACCTCCCCGGGTACGAGCTCTTCCAATACATTGACGAAGAAGGCGAGCGTCACGCCGTCGACTCCTCCGACGTCAACGAATACTTGCGCGAAATCACCGGCCAGCACTTCACCGCGAAGGACTTCCGCACCTGGGCGGGCTCCGTGCTCGCCTGCGATCTCCTGCGCGGCATGGGCGCGTCGGAGAACCAGACGCAAGCCAAGAAGAACATCGTCGCCGCGATTAAAGTCCGTCGCTGCGAAGCTCGGCAACACACCGTCCATCTGCAGAAAGTGCTACGTGCATCCCGCCGTGCTGGAGGCCTATCTTGGCGGCATCTCCGTCGAACAGGCCAAGGCCGAGCTCGAAGAAGAGATCGGTGATCAGTCCAACGCTCTGCGCAAAGACGAGCGCGTCCTCCTTCGTCTGCTCGAGCAGCGCAGCCTTCTCGACAAGGCCGCCTGACCTACAGTGCGGCCAGCACGTCCGCCGGATCCGGCCGCACGCGATGATCCGCATACGCCTCCGCGAAGGCAATCGTCGCCTGCCCGTCTGCACGGGGTTTTAGCACGAACGTCGCGGGTATCGGCAGACGCCACGTGGCCTCACCCTGGTCGCCATGAACGAACGGAATGTTGATCATGATCGACCGCAGATGCTGCCGCATCGTCTCTGGGATTGTGTACGCCGCCCCGAACATCTCCGCCACGCGGCACCCGGCATCTGACAGCACCGGAAACGTCAGCGAGTGCTGTTGCACCGTGAAGTCGTTCTGCCTCGGCAACTGCGGCGAGATCGCAACCAGCAGTGCGCCGCGCCCGCGCACCTGCGGATACACAGCCTCCCAAGCCTCCAACTCCGTCACGCAGTAGGGGCACCACCGCCCGCGAAAGAAGTTGACGATCACCGACCCCAGAGCGAGCAAATCCGCCGACTGCACCGGCTTGCCTGTGAGCGCATCCGGCAGCATGAACGACGGTGCTGCTGCCCCGATACGAAGAACGCGCGATTCAATCCCTGTCGCAAGCAAATCATGAATTGCCTGCTCGGTAACCGCGAGCCGTTCCGGCTGGACCAGTGAGCGCGTCTGCGCCGTAATTGCGTCCAGTTGAGTCTGAAGGGAATCTGCCACAGTTCAAGTTTAGGCGATAAGAACATCTCCAAGGCTCTCGATATATTGTTTGCGCTTGAGACGAATCAAGTCCTGCGATGGTACGATTTCGCCGATGAACAATTCACTCGAACGGCGTACCTTTCTCTCCCTCACAGCCATGGCCACCGCGGCGGCCGTAGTGCCGCGGGCTGTCGCCCAAGCCTCGCAACCCACCGCAACGTTCGCGGGAAATCTTCCGGTGCGCCTTGGCATGTGCAGCTACACCTTCCGCAACTTCGATCGCGCCCAGCTCATCGGCTTTCTCAAGCAACTCAATATCTCGACGATCAACCTCAAGGACACGAAGGACCACCTGCCGTCGACCTCTGCCGCCGACGAGCAGAAGGCGCTCGATGACTACAAGGCCGCGGGCATCACTCCCACCGCAGTGGGCACGGTCTACTTTCCCAAAGATGAGGACGACGACATCCGCGCCAAATTCGAGTACGCCAAGCGCGCCGGCGTGAGAGTCATCGTCGCCGGCGATCCCGCCCCGCAGGTACTTCCCCGCATCGAGCGTTTCGTGAAGGAGTACGACATCGCGTTTGCGATTCACAATCACGGACCCGAAGACAAAATCTGGAAGTCACCGCTCGACGTTCTCAAGGCCGTGCACGGCATGGATGTTCGGATGGGTTGCTGCATTGACGTTGGCCACACGATGCGGGCGGGCGTCAATCCCGTCGATGGGATACGCGCTGCAGGCCCGCGCCTGCATGACGTCCACATGAAGGATTTGGCGGAGTCCACCGTGAAAGAGTCGCAGGTTGCCGTGGGCCGCGGCCTGATGCCGGTCCGCGAGATCTTCGCCGAGCTCGCAAAAATGCGCTATCCCGGCTACGTTGATCTCGAGTACGAGATTCACGGCGATGATCCGATGCCTGGCGTCATCGAGAGCATTGCGTACATGCGCGGCGTGATGGCAGGCATGGGGTGGAAGAGCTAACTCAGCCGCGTGACCCAGAGGGCATCAACGCCGACCGGCGCCAGATGCTCCGCACGATTTTTGAAGAAACACTCCAAGTCATCGACCCACGCAAGGCGCTCACCCAGTCCGTGAGTTGGCGGCAAGGCGTGCTTCACATTGCCGATCTGAGCTATCGGCTAGCAGACGTTGATCGCGTGCTGGTGATTTCAATCGGTAAGGCCGCTGTGCCATGTGCTGAGGTGATCCTTGGCGCACTCGCTGGATCCGAAACTCCGGTCGAGGCGATCGTCGTCGGGCCAGGTGAGATCTCTAACTTCCCATGCGCCATCCAGCGCTGGCAGGGAAGCCATCCCTTACCGGATGCATCTTCACGCGACGCAGCTCGTTACGTTTTGCACACACTGAAAAGCTGCAGCGCACGCGATCTGATCCTCTTCCTCATCAGCGGCGGGGCCTCTGCAATGCTGGAGCTTCCGCTCGATCCAGCACTCACGATTGAGGAAACTGCCGCGTTCTATCTCGCGCTGGTCAACTCCGTTCTGAACATCGCGGACATGAACACACTCCGCAAGCATCTCTCTGCGGTGAAGGGAGGCAGGCTCGCCGAGGCCGCGACTGACGCCACCAAGTGCACCCTGCTCATCTCCGATGTACGCGAGGGCAGAGAAGACGTGATCGGCTCGGGGCCTTCGCTGCCCGACTTGTCGACACGCGAGGACTGCTTCGAAATCATGCGTAGACCAGAGCTGAAGGACAAGGTGCCGGATCGCGTGCGCGCGTTCCTCGAAAGCGCGGAACTCCCTGAGACGCCGAAGGCCGGCGCTCCGTGCTTCCGACGTGCCAGGTCCCGCGTCCTGCTCTCTACGGAAACGATGCTTCTCGCGGCCGCAAGCGCTCTTCAGCGCCGCGGGTTTCACGTTGTCATCAACAATACGTGCGATGACTGCGAATACCGCGCCGCCGCTGACTACCTGCTGGCGCGCCTGCGCGAGCTCAGCGCTGAGTATCCGCGCGTCGCCCTGGTCTCAGGTGGCGAGGTGCTCGTCGGCGTCGGCGCGAATGCAGGCATTGGTGGACGCAATCAACAGTTCGCGCTGTATTGCGCTACGAAGTTGCACACGGTGCCCGCGCACACGACCGTGCTCAGTGCCGGAAGCGATGGCATCGACGGAAACAGCCCCGCCGCGGGCGCTGTTCTCAATTCCACAACAATGAACGCCGCCGAGCACCAGAGCAGGGAAGCTCTCGAGCGATTCGACAGCTATCCACTTCTTCGACAGCTTGGCGCCACGATTGTCACCGGACCAACCGGGAACAATGTACGTGATCTGCGGATACTTATCGCGGAACGTTAATCCTTTGAACTCACAGGTGCGCGGAAGATGGGAAGCGCCTGCTTCTCACCTCGCTTCTGTGCGATAGCAGACTTAAAGTTTTCCGCAATCCGGTGTGACTTCGCCACGACAATTTCCGCGTGCTGCGGTTCCATCACCTCACGCGCGGTCTCTTCAAACAGCGCCAGCCACCGCGCAAAGTGCTGTGGATCAAGAGATAACTCCAGATGCTTCGCAAGCGGGTCACCTGTGTAGCGCCGCTCGGTAAGTAGCACCGTCGACCAGAAGTCCTTGAGCAGACTGAGGTGAGCCGGCCAGTCGTCGATGGCTGCATTGAAGATGGGCCCGATCTCCGGATCCAGCCGCACCTTCGCATAGAAGCGGTCCACTAAGTTGTTGATCTCTTCAGCCGAGATGGACTGGGCATTGTGCATTGCGAGACGCTCCTTTTGTCTCATTGAAAGAATACCGCCGCGTGCATACAAACGCTCGCTCGGCTTGATCGTCTCATCGGGCAGGAAACTCTCAGTGGCGAACGTGCACTGGTGTCGGCAAGTGACTTTTCGCTGAGGTGTTGCGGCTTGGGCCCGATGATTGCAGTTGCTCCCGAAACAGGAAGAGGCAGGCTTCAGGGCTCTGTTCAGCGACTGCGGCAGTGGATGCCGCGTCTGGAGAGCTGGGTCGATGCACGACCCGGAGCCGCCTTCGCTCTGCTGAGTGCGTTCTACGTCGTCGCGGTGTACGGTCTCTCTTGCACCAAGCTTCTCTGGCTGGATGAACTCATCACGCTCCACATTGCGAGTCTGCCGAACGCCCACGCGATCTGGGGCGCTCTGGCGCGCGGCGCTGACCCGAATCCGCCGCTGACACATCTCCTCGTCCATGCGTCGCGCTCCTTGTTCGGTGAACGTGAGTTCGCGTTGCGGATTCCCGCTGTCATCGGCTACTGGATTGGCCTGGCCTCTCTCTTCGCATTTCTGCGGCGGCGGCTTCCGGGGACGTGGGCACTTGCCGGTTCAGTGCTGTCCATGGCAATGGCTGCTTTCGAATACAGCTATGAGAGCCGTTCGTATGGAATCTTCTATGGCTTTGCGATGGCCGCCGTCCTTTGCTGGAGCGTGACAGCAGATGAAGGCCGCAGTGCGGCAATGCGGAGGTTGAGCCTCGTCGGGATGGGGCTGGCGCTCGCGCTCGGCATCTGCACGAATTACTTTGCTGTGCTCGCGTTTCTTCCCGTCGCCGCGGGAGAGCTGGTTCTCACATGGCAGAGAACATCTGAAGGCCGGCTCGCCATGGGAACCGGGTCATGGATCAGACCTGTTTTGAGCACAGCTCGATGGCGTATCTGGATCACGATGCTGATTGCGGCTCTTCCGCTCGCAGCATTTCGTCCGCTCATTGCGCGCTCGATCGCGCAGTTCGCTCCTTACGCGTGGAACAAGGTTTCATGGGACCAGGTCACCGACTCCTACACCGAGATGGTCGAGGTCGTGTTGTATCCGATCCTCGCCTTGCTCGTCTTGTGGATTGCAATGCGGCTGCTCAGCAGGATGTGTGATCACTGCCGCGAGTCGCTGCGCCCGCGCTGGCTCGGCGATCTTGCAACGGAAAGAAGATGGACAAATGGGGCTGTGCCTCCGCACGAAGCGGCAGCGATTTTCTTTCTGATGGCGTATCCGATTCTGGGTTACGCGATCGCCTCTGTTCACGGAGGCATGCTGTCGCCGCGGTTTGTGATCCCTGTGTGCTTCGGGTTTGCGATCGCCGGGGTGCTGGCGGCCTTTCGCATGTTTCGTAGTTTCGCGGGGGCGGGGGCTGTGATGCTCTGCGCCTGCTTGGCGTGGTTTGTGGCGCGCGAGTGCTATGTGGGGTACTGGTACGTTGAGCAGCGCCAGTGCTTCTACAAAGTTCTGAATACGCTGCCGCAGGCAGAAGCGACAGTGCCGCCCGGCTCACCGATCGTGATCGCCGATCCGCTGCTAGCGGTTACTTTCCGGCACTATGCGCCGCCGGATCTGGCCGCACGGGTGGTGTTCCCGGTAGATTTCCCGGCGGTCCGGCTCTACCGGCATGATGATTCGCCGGAGGAGAACCTGTGGGCCGGCAGGGGGTGGTTGTACGGGATGCCGGTGGAGACGCTGGCGGACTTCCAGCGGACGGCGGACCAGTACGTGATGATCGGCAGCGACGGGAACTGGATGGACCTGGACCTGCTGCATCACCGGTACCCGCTGTGGCGGCTGCCCATCAACACGCGGGCAGGGGCGATCGGGGGGTTTACGCCGCTGTGTCATGGGACGCCGGTGTTCTATCGGTCGGTCGGGGATGTGTACTTCCGGACGCATCCGGCGCCCGCGCCGATTCCGTTCCAAGAGGCGAAGAACCTGCCGAGCGGGAAGCTCACGCCTGCGGAAGGCGGGGGGTTTGAGGATTCGAAGTAGCCCCCTCCCCCCCGTACTTTTTGCGCAAAGTCTTCGGAACAGAGACTTTAGGTCTGGACCTGGGTGGTGGGAGGATTTTGAGGCGGGGGCTGCCGGCGGTGGGGATCTGTCAAGCGGCGGTGGTCAGTTGAGGGGGGCCAGGCTGCGCTCCAGGAGGCGGCGGAGGACGTCCTGGTCGTGTTTGCGCTGGGCGAGCTCTTTGCGGATTTGCGCGGCAGACGCTTCGTCGAGGTCGGACTGGGCGCGCTCGAGGAGCTCGGAAAGCTCTTCGCTTTGGGAAAGAGCCGTTCCGATGGCGCGTTCCACGACGCCGGTTTTCTCGGCGATCATCGTCTGCATGCCGAAGCGGTGACCTACGTGGCAGGCATATTCATTCAGGCGCCCCATTTTGTTCAGCGTCATGACGCCACCACATTCGGGGCAGGCCTGGGCGGTGGCTTGATTGATGGCGTGCTGGATATTGTGCTCTGTGGGCGGAGTGCGGTCACCCATGGTCAACCTCACGAGCAGTGGGCCCATTTCAGCGAGCCGCACAATGTATTGGACGTTGAGACCGCGGATCGCGGCTTCGGGCATGGAAGGGAAGGCGGCTTCCTCGGGGTCCTGAACGATGGTAGCGCCACCGCGCTGCTGAATCTCCCATAGTCCCGCGGCGCCGTCATCGAGCAGGCCGGTCAAGACAACCCCAGCGACCCGCTCTCGATAGGCTGCTGCGGCGGAGCGGAACATGGTGTTGATGCAGGGCCGTTGCAGATTTTCCTTTGGGCCGTGGCCCAGATGGATTGTCCCCGGTTTGAAGATGAGGTGGTAATCGGGAGGAGCAACGTAGATTCTGCCCATCTCGATGGGAGTTTCCTCCCATGGATGCGCAGCCGGAAGCGGGCCGGCGCGGTTCAAGAGGTCGGGGAGAATCCCCTGAACGCGCTGCATTTGATGGACGGTAATAAACACGGCGGCCTGGAGGTCCGGCGGAAAAGACGCGGCGAGCTGCCGTAGGGCGTCATATCCGCCGGCAGATGCACCAACCACAATGATGTCGCGAGCTACCATCGGAGTTTGGATGGTACTGCCGGGATACAGGTATCCCGAGGCTTGCAATGCGTTTCAGTTGAACTTGCAAACCCAGATCCTCGAGGCGCTGCTTCAACAGCGCGAGCTTTTGCTGGAATTCGTTTTTCTGGGCCAGCTCCATGACGACCCGGGCCTGCATGCGCCGCGCCATGTCATAGGCGTCGCACGCATTTTTGTGATTGCGTACGCGGGTCTCCTCCGACTGGGTCGTCTGGGCGACGGCGAGGAACGTAAACGCGGTATTCACTTCCGTCAGAAGGAAATCGACGGCGATTTTGTTCGATTCCTCCTGCAGCCGAGTGAAGGACTTCATGTGGGCAATCGTACGACAGGCTTTGTGCCATTGGGGAGCCTGTTGCGGGTGTATTCTGGGGGTTCGCAAAAAGAGGACCCGATGGCAGGCGACGAAGAACGTCCCGCTGGAACCCAGATGGAGGACGGAGGTGAGCAATTTCCGGCTCCGGAGGAGAGGCTCACGGGAAACGGGCACACGGCCCTTACCGAAAGCGAAGAGTTGGATTACGAGAGGAGCGCGCCCGCTCTTCTGGTGGAGTCCGGGCAAGAGAACCAGGCGCCCGCTTTGCCGTATCCAGTGGTAGGCATTGGGGGTTCCGCCGGTGGGTTGCCTGCATTCCGGGAGCTTCTCGAGAACCTGAAGCCGGACACGGGAATGGCTTTTGTCCTGGTGACCCATATGGCGCCAGACCACAAGAGTTACCTGACGGAGATTCTGGAGAGACATACTCGAATTCCGGTAAAGGCGGTGGCCCACGGGGACCGGCCGCAGCCGAACCATCTTTACGTTCTGCAACCGGACCAGAGGGTGCAGCTTCGGGCGGGAGCGTTTTATGTGGAGGAGCGGACTTCGCACCGCGGGCCGCTGCTTATTGACACCTTTTTCCGTTCCCTGGCGGCTGACCAGAAGAACCATGCGATTGGAGTGGTGCTTTCGGGAGCGGATTCGGACGGCGCAAGCGGCCTGAAGGCGATCAAGGGTGAGGGCGGAATTGCGCTGGTGCAAAGCCCGGCAAGCGCAGAGCAGCCAAGGATGCCGCGGAGCTCGATTGCGGCGGACCACGTGGACCTGGTGGTCCCACCGGCCGAGCTTGCCCTAGAGCTGGGCAGACTTGCTGCCCAGTTTGCGCGTCCCGAGCTTCGGTCATTGGAGCAAGGCATCTTGCCGCAGGATGACGGGCAGTCGTTCCAGCGGATTCTGCAGTTGTTGCGAAATGTCTCGGGAGTGGAGTTCCGGCAGTACAAGCCGGAGACGCTTCGCCGGCGAATGCTTCGCCGGCTGGTGCTGCTGCACAAGGACAGCCTAGCGGAGTATCACAGGTTCCTGCAGGCACATCCTGACGAGTTGCGGCTGTTGCAGGAAGACCTGCTGATCAGCGTGACGCGGTTTTTCCGGGACCCGGGATTCTGGGACTCGCTGCGCGACAACGTGTTGCCGGTGCTGCTGCGGGACCGGCCGGCTGACAGGCCGGTGCGCGTGTGGTGTGCAGGCTGCTCGTCGGGGGAAGAGGCGTATTCGCTGGCGATCACGCTGATCGAATTCATGGCGTCAAAGAACCTGGACATTCCTATCCAGATCTTCGGCACGGATGCGAGCGATCAGTCGATCGAGATGGCGCGGGTCGCGGTGTATCCGGAGTCGCTGGCCGAGGAGATTTCGCCGCAGCGGTTGCGCCGGTTTTTTGTGAAGGTGGACCGCGGGTACCAGGTCTCCAAGCGGGTGCGCGACGTCTGCATCTTCGCACGACAGAACCTGTGCAATGATCCGCCGTTTTCGCACATCGACATTCTGAGCTGCCGGAACGTGATGATCTATTTCGACCAGCCGCTGCAGCGGCAGGTGATGATCACTTTCCACTATGCGCTGGAGCCTGGCGGGTACATGCTGCTGGGCATGTCCGAGGGATTGCGAGAATACACGGACCTGTTCAGCACGGTAGACCGCAAACACAGGATCTACATGAAGTCAGGCGTGGCGCTTCGTCCGATGTTAGACGTTCCGCGCAGCTACGCGATCTCGCACCCGGGAGTGCCGCGTCCGCCGGCGATGAGTCTGCAGTCGGAGAACAATATCTGGCCTGAGCTTGAACTGCAGCGGGCGGCGGACCGAATTGTGCTGGCGCGGTTTGGGCCGGCAGGCTTGATTATCGACGAGCAGTTGAACGTGCGGCAGTCGCGCGGGCATACAGGGCCCTACCTGGAGCTGACGCCGGGCGGCGTGAGCTGGAACGTGCTTCGAGTTTTGAAAGAGGGCATCGCCACGGAGGTGCGCAACGCGGTGCAGCGGGCTGATCCGGGAGAACGTGCCGACGACAGCGGCGGCAACAGTCAGCGATGAGGAAAAGGGCGAGCAGCAGATCCACATCGATGTGCTGCCGATCACGAGTGCGGTGGACCGGCCGCGTTGCTTCCTGGTGCTGTTCCAGCCGGTAAACGAGGCGGTTCAGCCAAAGAGGAATGAGCAGGCCAGCACATCGAACCTGACGGTCGACGAGAAGGACCGCCTGGTTGCGCAGCTTCGGCAGGACCTGACGGCGACGCGGTTTCATCTGCAGTCGCTGGTGGAAGAGCGCGATGTCGCGGAACCAGGAGCTGGTGTCTGCGAACGAGGAGATCCAGTCTGCGAACGAGGAGCTGCAGAGCACCAACGAAGAGCTGGAGACGACGAAGGAAGAGCTGCAGTCCGCGAATGAAGAGCTGCAGACGGTAAACGAAGAGCTGCAGCAGCGGAACAATATTCTGTTGCAGACCGGAAACGACCTGACGAACCTGCTGAACAGCGTGAATATTCCGCTGCTGATGCTGACGAACGAGCTGCACATCCGGCAATTTACGCCGCCGATGCAGCGATTGCTGAGTGTGCGGCCGGCAGATGTCGGGCGGTCGATCAGCGAAATCCGGCTGCAACTGAGCATCGACAATATTGAGCCGATCCTGAATGACGTGCTGGAGACGCTGGGAACGCGGGAGCTGGAGGTGCAGGACAGGGAAGGGCGGTGGTACCTGCTGCGCGTGCGGCCGTACCGCACGGCGGAGAACAAGATCGAAGGGCTGGTGATTGTGCTTCTGGATATCGATCAGCTGCGCAGCAGCCAGCAGCATCTGATGGAGGCGCATCACTTCACGAGCGCGGTGGTCGAAGGCGCACCTGTGCCGATCGTGGTCCTGAACCCTGATTTCTCGATTCGCACCGTGAACAACGCATTTCGGGAGCTGTCAGAACAGAGCGCGAAGGAGCTGAATGGGCGATCGCTTCCAGAGCTGGTGAATCTGTTGTGGGGCATGGGGAACATGCGGGAGGAGCTTCAAAGGCTGCTGGACAATCCAGAGGCGAAGCTCGAAATTGAGCATGAGTCGAACACGGCGCAGCGGAAGATACTGTTGATTAAGGGACAGGTGCTCGGGACGGATGGGTTGAAGGTTCTTATGCTGGCGATGGAGGACATCACGGTTCGGCGTGAGGCGGAGCTGGAGGTTGCGAAGCAGAAGGAGGCGCTGGAATCGGAGATAGAGAAGGCGGCCTTCACGCTGAACCGGACAAAGGAGCAGCTGCGCGGGCTGACGAGCCACCTGTTCCATGTGCAGGAAGAGGAGCGGCAACGTGTGGCGCGCGAACTGCACGATGATGTGAGCCAGCGGCTGAGTGTTCTGGAGATGCTGCTGGCGGAGGTGAGCGCGTCTACGGTTGCGGCGGAGGGCTCGAAGAAGCTGGAGTCGGCGAGGAATGAGCTGCAAGGGCTGAACACGGATGTTCGTCTGCTGTCTCACCGGCTGCATCCGCGGGTGCTGAAAGACCTGGGCCTGGCGGCGGCGCTGCGGGGGCTGGTGGAGGAGTTTGACCGGCGCGAGGGCATGCCGGCAACGTTCTCGTCGCGGCACATTCCGAAGGATTTGCCGGAGGAGGCGTCGACGGCGGTGTACCGGATTGCGCAGGAGGCGCTGCGGAATGTGGCGAAGCATGCGGGAAGAACGCATGTGAAGGTGGCGCTGCATACGGCGGACCACACGCTGGAGCTGAAGGTGAAGGACTTCGGCGTGGGATTCGATACAGAGGCGACGGACAGCCCGAACGGGTTAGGGTTGATCAGCATGCAGGAGCGCGCGCGGGTGGCGGGCGGCTCGCTGACGGTGGATTCGGAACTGGGCGCTGGAACAACGATTACTGTACGAGTTCCGCTGGAGTAGACATGCGCATCCTGATTGCAGACGATCACGTGCTGGTGCTCGAGGCGCTGTGTGCGATTCTCGGCAAACAGTATGAGATTGCAGGGACCGCGAAGGACGGGCGCGAGGCGGTGGAGAAAACAGTGCAGCTGAAGCCGGATATGGTTGTGCTGGATGTGTCGATGCCGGAGATGAATGGGATTGAGGCGGTGAAGCAGATCCGCGCGGCGGGCTGTACGGTGAAGACGATCTTTGTGACGCAGCAGCTGGATCCGGAGTATATTCGCGCGGCGTTTGACGCGGGTGCGATGGGGTATGTGGCAAAGCAGTCGGCGTCGTCGGAGTTGCTGCTGGCGGCGAGGATGGCGACCCTGGGGCGGTATTATGTGACGCCGCTGGCGACGCCGAAGCCGGGATTCGAGGCGTCGACGAAGGTGTCGCGGGGGAATCCGGCGGAGATGTTTGGTGCAGGGCTGACGACGAGACAGCGTGAGGTCCTGCAGCTGGTGGCGGAAGGGAAGACGACGAAGGAAGTGGCGCTGACGCTGAAGATCTCGCCGAAGACGGTGGAGTTTCACCGCAACGCGATTATGGATCAGCTGGGGCTGCGCACGACGGCCGAGCTGACGCGCTATGCGCTGTCGCACGGGATTATCCAGTAGAGCGGATGGGCGGCGCGGTTTGGGCGTGGCTATTTGAGCTGGTCGAGCAGAGTGTCGACGGCTTTCTTCAGCTGGGCGTCTTCTCCGGATTCGGTTTCGCCTAAGGGGCGGAGGACTTCGACGTCGACGGGGCGAGGGTGGAGCTCCATGTCTTCGCCTTTCATGTCGCGGATGCGATCGCCGGGGACGCGGACGCTGGAGCCGTCGATGAGGCGCTGGGCGCCGGTGAAGATGATCCAGCCGGCGGTGGGAGTGCCGACGACTTTGCCGAGCCCGAGCGCGCGGTAGCCTTCGGTGAAGTCTTCGCCGTCGGAGAGCGTGGACTCGTTGGTGACGAGGACGGTGGGGACGCCGAGCGCGCGCTGGCCGAGGGCCTGGCGGCTGGGAACGGTGGCGCCGTCGCGGGGAGTCATGAGCAGGTAGTTGCGGCGCGCGAAGACGTCGATGACGCGGCCGTTGACGTAGCCGCCGTTATTGTTGCGGACGTCGATGACCACGCCCTGTCTGGTTTCGTTCTGGACGTCGAGGTCGACGTAGAGCTGGGAGAGATCGTGGTCGCCCATGGCGGCGATGTGCACGTAGCCGAGCTTGCCGCCGGAGATGCGCTCAACGTAGGCGCGGCGTTCGTCGACCCAGGCGTTGTAGAGCAGGCCGGCTTCGACCTGCAAGGTGACCGGGCGCACGATGGCGTCGCGCTTCCTGCCTGCGGTTTCTACGCTGAGGACGACGCGTTTGCTGACCTTGTCTTCGAGAAGGGAGTCGAGGTTAGTGTGTGGAGTGATGGGGGCGCCGTCGACGGCGAGCAGGCGGTCGCCGGGATGGATGGTGCCTTCGAGCGAGGCGGGACCGAGCGGAACGACTTCGCGGACGATGAGCTCGCCCTTGTCTTCAAAGGGCTCGCGCTCGAAGCGCAGGCCGAGTCTTCCGGTGCGCACGGTGGGTGGGGAGATTTTATTGATGCCGGAGTGCGAGCTGTTGAGCTCGCCGATGAGGAGGTTGATATCGCGGCGTAGCTCGGGGCCGGTGCGCGCTCCGGCGATGTAGGGCTGCCATTCGTCGCGGAGGGCCTTCCAGTCGTGATGGTTGAAGTCCGCACGGAAGAAGCGGTGGTCGAGTGTGTTCCAGGCTTCGTCGAAGACGACCTGCTTCTCGTGGTCGAAGTCGACTTCCATGGAAGCGCTGACGGGGATGGGACGAGGCGTGCGGGTGTCGATGGGAATAGCGCGGACGCCGGAGGGCGCGTCGCCGCCGGCGTTGGCCGTCGGACTGGGGCCTTCGAGGTAGTAGATCGTCTTCGAGTCAGGCGACCAGGCGATATCGGATTTGAAGCCGGGGGTGGAGGTGAGCTGGCGTGCGCTTGCAGGCTCGCGCGAAAGCTCATCGAGCGAGTAGGTGTAGATGTTCACCTGATCGGCGACGGTGGCGATGAAGGCGAGAGTCTTGCCATCGGGGCTGATGACGGGCGTGCGCAGCTCGAGGTTGAGCGGAAGCAGCGTGAGGCGATCGCGGATACCTTCGAAGACAATTCGTGTGGGCTCGATCTTCGTGGGCGGATGATGAGCGGCGTGATCGGCGTGAGCAGCGTTGTCAGACGGCGGCGCGGGCGCGGGCTTTGCGGGTGTTGTTTCAGGCGGCGTCTGCGGGGACTGATCGGGAGCGGGGCGTGTGGACGGCGTGCTGTCAGTTCCGGGCGTCTGCGGTGTGGGTTCGGTCTTGGGATGTCGGGCGCGCCGGGGATCGACTGCTTGCGGAAGAGCTCGGTGAACTGATCTTCGCGGAATGCGGGAACGTGAGGGACGAGATCCACGCGTGCAATCTGCGGAGTTTCGCTGCGCTGTGCGGTGTCGAAGAGGATGTACTTGCCGTCAGGCGACCAGGCGATGCGCGATGCGGTCTCGCCGTTTGCCAGGAAGGTCAAGGGGCGCGGTTCTGTGCCGCCGCCAACAGGAACGGCGTAGAGATTGCTGAAGCCATCGGGGCCGGTGGGCACGTAGACGACCCAGTGCGAGTCCGGCGACCACGCGATGGTGTCGTTGTCCAACTCGCCATGCGCCACGATGTGATCCTTCAGCCCGTCGAGCGTGAGGACGTGCAGCTCCTTGCGGTTGCGGATGAAGGCAAGGCTTTTGCCGTCGGGCGACCAGGTCGGGCCAGCATCGATGTCGAGGCCGTGAGTGAGGGCGTGCTCGGATTGCGTGGAGAAGTCGTAGAGGTAGAGGCTGGCACCGCCGTCGCGTTCGGAGCGGTAGACGAGCTTCGTGGAATCGGGCGACCACTGCGGGTCGGTTTCCGCAGAGTCGGTGTAGGTGAGACGCTGCGCTTCGCCTCCGGATTTTGTGCCGGTGGCGAAGACCTCGCCCTGATCGACCACGGCGAGTTTGTTGCCGTCCGGCGAGACAGCGAGATCGCGCCAGTGCGTGAGATTGGTGTGAGTGACGCCTTCGCCGCTGGGCGCGCCGCGGAGAGTGATCGCGACCTCGGCGGCATTGCCGCTGTGGGTGTCGAGCTTCCAGATGGCGAAGTGGCGCTCGAAGACGATGGTGTTGCCGTCGTAGGAGATCGCCGGCCAGAGGCAGCGGCCGGTGGTGAATTGCGTGAGCTGATGCTCCGCGCCGGTTGCGGTATCGGCGCTCCAGATGTTTTCGGCGCCGCTCTTGTCCGACATATAGAAGAGCGTTTTGCCGTCAGGCGACCACATGGGCCATGCATGCTTGGCGTCCGCAGGAAGCAGACGGTGATAGCCCGCATCAGTTTTGGATGGCGCCGCGAGCGGCTTGAGCCAGACCTCGGTCTCGTCGATGTGCGCGTGACCGTTGCGCCACCATTGCGAGGACGAGATGCCCTTGGCCACGAGTGCAATCTCTTTGCCGTCGGGCGATGGCGCTGATTCGAACTCGTTGAGGTAGCGCTCGCGCGAGACCTCGAGCGGAGTGCCGCCGGTGGAGCGCACGCGCAGGATGTCGCCTTGTCCCGCGACGTCGGTGACATTCGACGTGAAGTAGATCCACTGGCCGTCGCGCGACCAGCCGTCAAGGTTGCTGGGAGAGTCGGAGAAGGTGAGGCGCTGGAGTGCGCCGGAGGCCAGTGTGAGGACGTAGATGTCGCCGGCGCCGGTGCGCGTGGAGATGAAGGCGAGCTTGGTGCCGTCGGGTGAGTACAGGGGGCGCGATTCGTCGGCGGGACTGGAGATGAGCAGGCGCGCTTCGCCGCCGTCGGAGGGCACGGTCCAGATGTCGCCGCCGGAGGCGAAGGCGATCTCGCGTCCGTCGGGCGAGATGGCCGGTGTTGCGAGAGAGGGTTTGGAAGATTGCGCGAAGGCGACGGTGCAGAGGCCAAAGCTCAAGAGAAGGGACAACGACGGAATCCGGGCCAACGGCCACCTCGTGCAGGGAAGAGTTGATTGTGTCGACAAGATGTTTCTATCACGCGTCCAGAGGCGGTTTCGGCGGGATGTCATCGCAGCCCCGACACGGCCGCCGCGCGATCTGAATCACTAAGGTTGCGAGGGTATTAGCGGGAGCTAAGCCGTTGGGGCAGATGGATTTCACTAAAACAATGTTTCAGAAGTGGAGCAACGTAGAACCTTCACGAGGGCATCTCGGGAACCAGTTCCTGTTCCGCGTAGATCGATTTGCGGATGAGCCCAGTTCCACGGGAGTCCGGTTGATGTACAGCTCAACAGTAGAAAGTCGTCTGACGACCCTCTGGGAGACACCCAAGACGCTCTACGGCTGGCTGGCGACTGTCGATCACAAGGAGCTTGGAATCCGGTACCTGGTGACGGCGTTTGGATTCCTGCTGATAGGCGGGGTCGAGGCGCTGATCATGCGGCTGCAGCTGGCGCGGCCGGACATGGCACTGCTGTCACCGGAGGCTTACAACCAGATTTTTACGATGCACGGCGTGACCATGATCTTCTGGTACGCCTCGCCGATTCTTTCGGGGTTTGCGGTGTTCCTGGTACCGCTGATGATCGGCGCGCGCGACATGGCGTTCCCGCGGCTGAATGCGTTTACGTACTGGACGTTTTTGTTCTCCGGGATATTTCTGTACATCTCGCCTGTGATCGGACAGGCGCCGCACGCGGGATGGTTCGCGTATGTTCCGTTCACGCTGCCGACGTATTCGCCGGGGCTGGGGATGGACATCTACGCGCTGTCGCTGATCTTTCTTACGATTTCGACGACCGGCGGCGCGGTGAATTTTATTGTCACGATCCTGCGGCTGCGCGCGCCAGGCATGGCGATCAGCCGGATGCCGCTGTTTCTTTACAGCACGCTGACGATCTCGTTCGTGATTCTGTTCTCGCTGCCAGCGCTGACGGCGGCATGCATGTTTCTGGAGCTTGACAGGCGATGGGGGACGCACTTCTTCGCGATCGCTTCAGGGGGCGATACGTTCTTGTGGCAACAGATGTTCTGGTTTTTCGGGCATCCGTGGGTATACGTGATCTTTCTTCCTGCAACGGGAATGCTGTCGCTGATCATTCCGAACTTCGCGCGGCGGCCGATCGTGGGGTATCCGTATGTGGCGGTGGCGACGGTTCTGACGGGCGTGGTGGGGTTCGGTGTGTGGCTGCACCACATGTTTACGGTGGGGATGTCGGACATCGCGATGAGTTTTTTCTCGGCTGGGTCGATGACGGTTTCGATCTTCACGACGATCCAGGTGTTCGCGTGGCTGGCGACGATCTGGAAGGGCAGACCGGTGAGTACGGCGTCTATGCATTTTGCGGTGGGGTCGATCGTGCTGCTGGTGGTCGGCGGTCTGAGCGGTGTGTTCACGGGGCTGATTCCGGCGGACTGGCAGGTGCACAACACGTATTTTGTGGTGGCGCATCTGCACTATGTGCTGATTGGTGCGAATGTGTTTCCGGTGTTCGCGGGTTTCTACTACTGGCTGCCGAAGATGACGGGCCGCATGATGGACGAGCGGCTGGGGAAGATCAGCTTCTGGGTGATGTTCATCGGTTTCAATGTCGGCTTCTTCCCAATGCACAACCTTGGGTTGATGGGCATGCCGCGGCGCGTGTTTACGTACCAGCAGGGGCTCGGCTTTGATGGGCTCAATACGACGGTCACCATCGGCGCGTTCATTCTTGGGCTCGGCATTTTGCTGAGCATCCTGAACCTGGTGACGAGCCTGACGCGCGGACGGCTGGCAGGGAAGAATCCGTGGAACGCGGACGGGCTGGAGTGGGAGAGCGATTCCCCGCCGAAGCCGTATGGCTCGGTGCACATTCCGCTGGTGGCGTCGCGGCATCCGCTGTGGGATGAGTTCGAAGAGGAAGAGGATCCGGAGAATGATCGCGTGCTGGACCGGGGACGGCTGACGCCGAGCACGACGGCGCTCGATGCGGTTCCTATTGCGATTGCGACCATACCGGAGGATTCACTGGCTCCGCTGATGATGAGCATTGCGCTCTTCGCGTTCTTCTGCGCGCTCGTGGTGCAGATGGTGTGGACGTCACTGGTGTTGATCTTTGTGGTGTTTCTGATCGGCTGCTACTGGATGTGGCCGCGAACGGAGAAGGAGGTGCTGTGAGTTCAGCCGTACAGATTCCGCCTCCACGTGTGCAGCTTGCGACGCTGCCTCTGGATCAGCGGCGCGGCATCTGGGGCATGTGGTGCGCGATTGCGACGGAAGCCATGCTCTTCATGTGCATGTTGGGCGCGTACTACTATCTCGGGTCGAACAAGGACCGCTGGGCGACGGAGAATCCATCGCCGCTGCATTATCCGCTGATTTTGCTCGCGATTCTTCTGTCGTCGAGTGTTGTTCTGGCGTGGGGAGAGAAGCAGGTGAAGCTGGAGCGCTATGGTGCTGCGGCGCTGGCGCTGTGGATCACGGTGGCGCTGGGATTCATCTTTCTTGGCGTGCAGGGATTTGAGTATCGGTCGCACTGGGCTGAGCTTGCGCCGTACAGCAACTCGTATGGGTCGATCTTCTACACGATTACGAGTCTGCATGCGGCACATGTGATTGTCGGGCTGATGATGCTGATCTATGTGGGCGTGCTTCCGCGATTTGCGAAGGCGCTGCGCTCGCCGCACCAGGCGTACGAGACGATCGCGCTGTACTGGCATTTCGTCGATGTCGTGTGGATCTTTATCGTTGCGCTGCTGTACGTCATGCCGCATTTTCAGGTGCATCACCATGGACGGTAATCCACGAATGCGCAACCACCCAGCCGCGAATCACGCGCGGGTAGAAGCTGCGCCGGCCGAGCGCCGGAGTCTGTGGTTCGGCTTTGCGGCGTCGGCGTTTGCGTGGGTGTTGCTGGGATGCTTCGACATCACGGTGACGTGGCGCGCGTGCATCATGCAGGAGGAGTGGGGCGTGCCGCAGCACGCGACGACGGCGACGGCGCTGTACCTTATCGGCGCGATTGTTCTGCTGACGGTGACGGCTTATGCGGGGCTGACGTCGTACCGGAACTGGCGGCGCTACGCGACGATGCCTGACCTGGTTGAGGCCAAGGCAGTCGAGCGTCATGAGTTCATGGCGGCAGCCGGAGTGCTGGTCGCGATCACGATGGGGATGGGGATTGTGTGGCTCGCGCTGCCTCCGCTGTTTCTGGATCTTTGCTGGAGGGCGCGATGAAGAACGGGCTGCTAGCGCTCGCTGCTTGCATCGCGGTGTTGACGGCGGTGGGATGCAATGAAGGCAATGCCACGCGGCCTTACGTCGTCGAGAGCGGCGGCAATCCGGTGCACGGCAAACAGCTGATCCACGATTATGGCTGCGGCGGGTGCCACATTATTCCCGGCGTGCATGCGGCACGTGGGCTTGTGGGACCGCCGCTGTATTACATCGGGCAGCGCACGATGATCGCGGGTGAGCTCCCCAACACAGCGGAGAATCTTGCGCACTGGATTGAGCACCCTAAAACCGTGAACCCCAAGACGGCGATGCCGGACCTGGGCCTGACGGAAGACCAGGCCTATGACATCGCGGCGTATCTCTACTCGTTGGAAGGACCGGAGCAGTATCAATGGAGCAATTGATCGCACTTCCGAAGCGTCTCGCGTGGGCCGCGCTGCCAGTGTTGCTGCTCTGCGTGCCGGCGTTCGCGCAGCAGCCGCAACAAGGGATGACGGATAACGTTCCGGGCGCGCTGTCTGGCATTCACATCGTCTCTCCGGTAGCGAGCGGGCAGTGGACGATGCCTGCAGGGGACTACGGCAATATTCGCTACAGTCCGCTCAATCAGATCAACAGCACGAATGTGCAGAACCTGAAGGTGGTCACCAGCTACTCAACGGGTATTCCGCATGGACATGAGGGCGGCCCGCTCGTCGTGGGGTCGACGATGTACATTGTCACGCCCTTTCCGAATAAGCTGATCGCGCTCGATCTGACGAAGCCGGGGTTTCCGCAGAAGTGGGTTCTTGATCCTCATCCGAACATTCAGGCGGAAGGCGTGGCGTGTTGCGATGTGGTGAATCGCGGAGCGAGTTACGCGGACGGAAAGATTGTCTACGTCACGCTCGACAACAATGTGGTGGCTGTCGATGCGAATGCAGGCAAGATCGTGTGGAAGACGCAGGTGGGTGATATCCACTTCGGCGAAACCACCACAATGGCGCCGGTGATTGTCCACAACACGGTGCTGGTGGGGAACAGCGGCGGCGAGCTGGGCGTGCGCGGGAAGCTCACGGGGCTGGACCTGAAGACCGGCGCCATCAAGTGGACGGCGTACTCGACGGGCCCCGATACGGACACTCGGATCGGC
The DNA here is from genome assembly GCA_963762465.1 of uncultured Acidobacteriaceae bacterium. Taxonomy (GTDB): domain Bacteria; phylum Acidobacteriota; class Terriglobia; order Terriglobales; family Acidobacteriaceae; genus Granulicella. The sequence continues at coordinate 36,222 of CAVXKS010000009.1, forward strand.
GCTGATTTTCATCCGTTCTATGCGAAGGACCGCGGCAAGGATCTCGGGCTGAAGACGTGGACGCCGGGGCAGTGGAAGCTTGGCGGGGGCACGATCTGGGGCTGGATCTCGTATGACCCGGAGCTGAACCTGATCTATTACGGAACCGGGAATCCCGGCGTGTGGAACCCAGACATGCGGCCCGGCGACAACAAGTGGTCGTGCACGATCTGGGCACGCGATCCCGATACCGGCATGGCGAAGTGGGCGTACCAAGTGGCGCCGCACGATGGTTATGACTACGACGAGATCATGGAGAACGTGCTTGTCGACATGCCGTGGCATGGGCAGATGCGCAAGCTGCTGCTGCATCCGGGACGAACGGGCTTCATGTTTGTGATGGATCGAGGGACCGGCCAAGTGCTCTCGGCGGAAAAGTTCGAGCCGATTAATTGGGCTTATGACGTGAATCTGCAGACGGGTGTGGTGAACGAGAACATGGACAAGCGCCCGCACTTCGGCAAGTACTCCACGCATATCTGTCCGTCTTCTACCGGAGCGAAGGAGTTTGTGCCTTCGTCCTTCGATCCGCAGACGGGATATCTGTACATTCCTGCGCACAACACGTGCATGGATTTCATGGGGACGGCGGTGAACTACATTGCCGGGACGCCCTACCTGGGCGCGGAGGTCCGGATGTATCCGGGCGAAGGCGGCTACCAGGGAGAGTTCATGGCGTGGGATGTGGCGAATGCGCGCAAGGTGTGGAGCATCAAGGAGCCGGATTTTCCGGTGTACTCCGGCGTGCTGACGACCGGTGGCAATCTCGCGTTCTACGGCACGATGGACGGCTGGTTCCGCGCGGTGGATGCGCGCAGCGGGAAGGTGTTGTGGCAGTTCAAGACTTCGTCCGGAATTATCGGCAATCCGATGACGTTCGTCGGTCCTGACGGCAAACAGTATGTCGCTATTTATTCGGGCATCGGCGGATGGATGGGCGCGGCCGCGCTTCCTACAGTTTCTTTGGACGACCCTTACGCGGCGCTGGGCACGGTGGGAGCGATGCGCAAGATCAAGGCCGCCACGCAGCCGGGAGACACACTGTATGTGTTCAGCTTCTAAGCTCAGCGTTGTTGTGACTGCAGTGCTGGCGAGCGCAACCGCGATGGCCGGGCAAGAGCTGCGGGTGTGCGCCGACCCGAACAATCTTCCTTACTCCAACCAGCAGCAGCAGGGATTTGAGAATCGCATCGCCGAACTCATCGGACAGGATCTTCATCGGCCGGTCGTCTACTTCTGGTTTGCGCAGCGCGAAAAGTTTTTCAATAGTACGTTGAACCGCGGTGTCTGCGACGTGGTGATGGGAGTGCCCGCGGGCTTCGACGAAGCCGAGACGACCCAGCCCTACTATCGTTCCACGTACGTCTTCATCACACGGCGTGACAGCGGTCTGCACATCACCAGCTTCGATGATGCGCGGCTGCGCACACTGAAGATCGGCGTGCACGTGCTGGGGGAGCAGGACGACAGTGTGCCGCCGGTGCATGCGTTTACGTCGCGGGGCATCGTGCACAATCTTGTCGGCTACAGCATCTTCGGCAACCTGAATGAGGCGAACCCGCCGGCGGACCTTGTCAAAGCAGTCGCGGATAAGACAGTGGATGTCGCCGTAGCCTGGGGACCGATCGCCGGCTATTTCGCGCAGAAATCCCCTGTGCCGCTGGAGCTCACGCCGGTCGACAGCGACAGCCGTAATCCAACGCTGCCTTTTCATTTCGACATCGCCGTTGGCGTGCGTGAAGGTGACAGGGCGCTGAAGCAGCAACTGGATGCGGAGCTGGTGCGGCGGCGCAGCGACATTGCCCAGATCCTGCGTGCGTATGGCGTTCCTCAGGTTGCGCAGAGCGCGCCAGCAGCGGTCAAGCCTGCAAAGGCGGAGAAGGGAGATTAACGATGCGCGCACGGCTTGCTGTTGCCGCTTCTACTACTCTGCTTGCGCTGCTGTGTGGCTGCCGGCGCACGCAGACAACCAGCATCGCCGCAGGAGGACCGGCGATCATCTCCGATCCCGTCGGTCCGGTGCCTGGCGCGCCGACAAACATCGTGTATCGGCGGAATCCGTACTCGAATGATCCCGTCGCGCTGCAGGATGGCCGCCGACTCTTCGACTGGTACAACTGCTCGGGCTGTCATGGTGGGCATGCGGGTGGTGGGATGGGACCGAGCCTGCGTGATCCCGATTGGCTTTATGGTGATCGCGATGATCAGATCTTCGATTCGATCGCGCACGGCCGGTCGCAGGGAATGCCCGCGTGGGGAACGAAGATCCCGGACGCGCAGATTTGGGAGCTAGTCGCATACATCAAGTCGATGGGCACGCCGCAGGAGCCTGATCCGCCAGTCGAGCCGGTGGATGAGCAGGTGCCGAATCCTTCGGACAATACTCCGCTCGGCGTTGGTCAGCAGACGCGTACAGGGAAACGCTAGATGGCTCGCCGCATGGCTAATTTCGTTGCGCTCGCCGGTTGCACGCTGCTGACGGCCTGCAGCTCTGTGCAATCGACTTTGGTGCCACACGGGCCGGCGGCGCGCAGCATCGCCCACCTGATGACATTGATGAACGTGCTGTTCATCGTCATTTCGGTGATCATGTGGCTGCTCTTTTTTCACGCGTTCTATCGCCGCCGCGGCACGCTGATGGAGCATGAGCCGATTGATGCGAGCGGGGGAGAGGGATGGATAGCGATCGGTGGGATCATCGTGCCGTTGATTGTGCTGACGGTGTTGTTTGTGATGGGGCTGGGGCTGCTGCGCGACTTTCCAATCCACGGCATGCACGGTGCTGGGACGGTGCATGCGCAGATGGTGAAGAGCATGAAGCCGGAGATTCGCATCATCGGACATCAATGGTGGTGGGAGATCAAGTACCTCAACGACGATCCTACGCAGGAGTTCACGACAGCGAATGAGCTGCATCTTCCGACACGGCGGCCAGTGAACATTGAGGTGGTCACGCGCGACGTGATGCATTCGTTCTGGATTCCGCAGCTGCACGGCAAGGTGGATCTCATTCCGGGCATGACGAATTACATCCGCATTGAAGCGTCCGATCCGGGCACGTACTCCGGGGCGTGCGCGGAGTACTGCGGCGCCGAGCATGCGCGCATGCGGCTCTATGCTGTCGCCGAAGACGAGGACTCGTACGAGGCGTGGAAGCAACATCAGCTTCAGGACGGCGAGACTCCAAGCGATCCGGATGCCATCGCAGGCGAGCAGGTGTTCCTCAACGGTCCTTGCTCGATGTGCCACACGGTGCGCGGAACGCATGCGTTGGGCACGGTTGCGCCGGACCTGACGCACATTGGCAGCCGCTCGTACATTGCGGGCAACAGCTATATGAATAACGACGCTTATCTCGAAGCCTGGGTGACGCATGCGCAGTCGCTGAAGCCTGGCGCCCAGATGCCGAACCTCACGCAGTTCAGCGGCGAGCAGTTGCACGAGCTTGTCGCTTACCTACGACAACTTCAGTAAGGCAAAGGAGCAGAACTCTCATGCAGACTCCGCGCATCGCTTGTACGCTCGCTCTCGTGTCGCTGACAACGCTTGCTGCTGCGGCGCAGGCGAAGCCCAACTGCGGAGACGTGCCTGACGGCGCCCGCCTGCGCTCGGTGGTGCAGGGAATTGTGAGCCAGGGCGCCGCGAAGAACGGCGGCATGGGCAACCAGGAGTGGGCGGCGGTCGTGAACCGCGACGGGATTGTGTGTGCGATCGTCTTCACCGGCACAACGCGCAGCGATGAATGGCCGGGAAGCCGCGTGATCGCAGCCGAAAAGGCCAACACGGCCAATGGCCTCAGCAGCCGCGACTACGCGCTGTCGACGGCGAATGTCTTCGCTGCGTCGCAACCCGGGCAAAGCCTCTACTCGCTCGCGACCAGCGCGCCGCCAAATCCGCAGGCGGTGTTCGGTCCGGACCCGGCGGCGCTCGGTACGCCGAATGATCCGATGATCGGCAAACCGATCGGCGGGATTATCGTATTCGCTGGCGGACTTCCGCTGTATGCGCCGGATGGTCGCATCGTCGGAGGTCTCGGCCTGAGCGGGGACACATCGTGCACGGATCACGTGATCGCATGGAAGGTTCGACATGAGCTGCATCTTGACGCGGTTCCGATGGGACCTTCGCCGGATCATAATGACAACCTGATTCTCGACTTCCATAACGGCGTCAGCGCCAGCGGGTTCGGCCATCCCTCATGCAAAGGCGGCACTCAGTCCGACAACATCATCCAGAGCTTGTCGCACGACTTCCCGACAGGTCCGCGACGGCGCTGACAATGAGGCGGTTCGCGTGGCTGGCAGCATTTGTCGCGATGACTGCTTTCGGCCAGAGCGATCGCGGTGAGCTGCGACTCGTCGTGACTGATCCGTCCGGCGCGGCCGTGCGCACCAGCGTGCAGGTCAGCTCTGCGCACAACGGATATGTGCAGAGTCTTTCGACGGATAGTGCGGGCGTGCTGGATCTTCGGCATCTCGCGTTCGGCACGTATGCCGTGCAGCTGTCGCCCAATGGGTTTGCGCCGTATACAACAACTATTTCCATCACAACCGAGCTGCCGGTGACACGCACGATTCGGCTGCAGGTCGCGCCGCTGCAGACGCACGTGAATGTCAGCGCGTCCACGCTGCTCGATCGGGAGGCGGCATCTACGCCGATGACGCTCGGGCGCGAGCAGATTGAAGATCGGTTGACCTCGCTGCCGGGGCGGTCGGTGCAGGACCTTGTCGTCTCGCAGCCGGGGTGGCTCTACGAGGGCAATGCGGTGTTGCATCCGCGTGGCTCCGAGTACCAGACGGAACTTGTGCTGGATGGGATTCCACTGACGGATGATCGCTCACCGGGGTTCGGTCCGGCGCTCGATGCTGGCGACATCCAGTCGATGACGATCTACATAGCGGCCATCCCGGCGGAGTTCGGTCGAAAGCTCGGGGGCGTGATCACAGTCGATACAGAACGGCAGACGAATCCGGGAGTTCACGGGGAGGCTGAGTTCTATGGCGGAAGCTACGACACAGCAGGCGGTTCTGCGTCGCTCGGCTATACGTGGAAGACCAATACGCTGACGACAAATGCTGCAGGCGCGCGGACGGACCACTACCTCAATCCGGTCGTCCCGCAGAACTACACAAACTCCGGCACGACGGGTGAGTTCGCAGTCAACGATGCGGCGGACCTCTCGGCGAAGGACCGGCTCCGCGTTTCGATCCGGCACGAGTTCTCCCGCTACCTCATCCCGAACGAGCTGATTCAGCAGCAGGCCGGTCAGATTCAGAACGCAGACAATGTCGAGACGATTGGGACGGTTGGATACCAGCATCTCTTCTCGCCCAAGGCGCTCTTCACGTTCAGCGGCATGGGCCGGGAGAACGCAAACGATCTTGACTCAAACACAAATCCCGTCCCCATTGCTGCATTCCAGCACAACTGGTTTCGAGAGGGATATCTCCGCGCTTCCTATAACGTGCAGCGTGGAGCGCACGATCTGAAGGCCGGCATCGAGTCGGACAATCTCGCGCTGCATGAGAACTTCCGATACGACATCACGGACGCGAGCTTCTTCGACACAGCAACGCCCGTCACGCTGCCTGCCTTTGCGGCGCACGGGCGAGATCTCGAGCAATCCGCGTTCATCCAGGACAACGCACGTCTTCGCTCCTGGACGATCAGTGCGGGGCTGCGCTGGGACCACTATCAGTTGCTGATCAATCAGAATGCACTGAGTCCGCGCTTGTCAGTGGGCCATTATTTCTCCCGGGCGGCAGTACTGCTACATGCGTCCTTCGATCGCGTCTTCATTACGCCCAGCTTCGAAAACATTTTGATCTCGAGCAGCGCGAACGCAAGCGCGCTCGATTATCCGTTCCTTCACGTGCCGGTGCAACCGTCGCGCGGAAACTACTATGAAGGCGGGGCAAGCCGCGTGTTTCTGGGCCATGTCCGGCTGGACGCGAATATCTACCGGCGCGATTTTCGAAATTTCGCCGATGACGATCAGCTTCTAAACACGGGGGTCAGCTATCCCATCGCGTTTGATCGCGCGGTGATCTACGGCGCGGAAGGGAAGCTGACCATCGATCATTTCGGGCCGTGGAGCGGCTTCGCGAGCTACTCCTATATGGTCGGCAAGGTTTGGGCGCCGGTCACCGGCGGGCTGTTCCTCGGCGACGATGCATCGAATGCTGTCTCGCAGCTCTCGGGTCACTTTCCAAATTCACAGGATCAACGCAACACGCTCAACACGCTCATTCGTTATCAACCCCGCCGAAGATTCTGGGTGGCGGCCGGAGAGAGCTACGGCTCGGGACTGCCCTTCGCGTACGGTGGTGATGAGTTAACCGCTCTGGCCCAGTATGGTCCGGCGGTGATCGACCGGGTCAACTTCGATCGCGGCCGGATCCGCTCAAACCTCTCGATCGATGCTTCCGCCGGAATCGATTTGCATGCGGCGGATCGGTGGGGACTGACTCTCCAGGCCGATGCGCTCAATCTGAGTAATCGTCTGAACGTGATCGATTTCGGCGGCTTGTTCTCGGGCAACGCGATCGGACCTGCGCGGAGCGTGATGCTGCGAATTCACACCTCGTTCTGAATGAGTGCGTTCAAATTTGCAACGGGTCCATGGCTGCTTTCGGCTCATCGTCCAGCGTGCCTTCATGTGGAGGCCGGGCCAGGGTCGCATAGCTCAGAGCGCCGAGCAGCATGATCCCGCTGCAGAGTTCAAGCGAGAGTGTGAAGGAGTGCGTGCGATCGAGCAACCAGCCGGTGACCACAGGAGCTGCCGACGCGAAGATGAAGCTGGCGAAGTTCATCAGCGCGCCAATAGGGGCCGTATACCTGTCTCTGCCCATCGCCTGCGCATACCCCCAGCCCGACGTGCCCGCGAAGTGCACGAAGAACAGTGCCGCGCTGATGCCGCCGATCGCCATCGGCGTGGTTTCGGAGCGACCGACGATCAGAGTGCCAGCCGCGGAGAGCACCATTCCAACGACCAGATTGATGCGATGAACCTTCGGCAGTGGCGCTCCACGGCGAACGGACCAGTCGCTGACCAGCCCGCTGAGTGCCATTCCCAACGTGCCGAATAAGAAGGGAATCGCTGCCAGCCAGCCGCTCTTCCCGACGCTCAGATGCCGGGCTGATTCCAGATATCCGGGCACCCAGGCTGTGTAGAGCCAAACGGTGTAGTTGATGCCGCACCAGCCGAGCATCATGCCCCACATCGTCCTGTGGCGCAGCAACACTCGCCAGGCGCTCGGGGGATGGGCGGCCGGCGCTCGCTTGCGAACGGAATCCAAATTTGCGCGCTCCGCGTACCAGACCATCCAGGCCGCACCGATCAGCAAACCAGCGGCGCCCAGCAGGGCAAACATCCAGCGCCAGCCGAAGCGGAGCATTACGATCGTCAGCAGGGGAGGCGCTGCGGCGAGTGCAATGGTCTGCGACATGTTGACGAATGCGGTGGCTCGCGCGCGTGTCTCCGGAGGAAACCACTCTCGTATGACATGAACGCCACATGGATAAAACGGGGCCTCACCCGCACCGAGAAGAACCCGCAATGCGAGGAATGGACCGAGGCCGCGCACGAGCGCCGTCAACATCTGAGCCGCGGACCACAATCCCAACCCCGCGCCGAGCGTGGGCCGGGTTCCGAAGCGTTCGAGAATCGCAAGCAGCGGTAGCTGCGAGAAGCCGTAGGCCAACGAAAACGCCGACAGCAGCCAGCCCATCTGCGTGGCGCTCCAGTGCATTTCGGCGCGGACTGTCGTGTTGGCCACGCTCAGGGATGCGCGGTCGAAGAAATTCACCGCTCCAGCTGCAAAGAGCAGCATGAGCGTGACGGCTTGCCGCGCGCGAATCGACTGCTGGCGAGATGTGCCGGGATCAGTCAGAGATTTTGTGAGAGAGCTTGATGGTGGAGGATCCAGTCTGCAGCAAACTCGTCTCAGCCAGGAATTCCCTAGTATCAGGGAATTCTACAGGGAAATGCTCGGATCAGAGCCGGCACCGTAATTCCATGCGCCCCCGTCTGGTCATGACCATTGTCCGGCGGCATCCACGGGGGACGACCGTCGATTTTCTCGAATCCTGAAGAATTCACTCAGCCTAATGTCGCCCACTAATGCTTGGTTGCGGACCACGGCGTGGTTGACTGGCGCCAGCTCCTTGCCGCCGGTCCAACGAGAGAACACGATGCGGTCCAACTACGGAATGATGGGCGACGCTAAGTACAGAATCGATGTCTCTTGCGCTACTTTTGAATCGTTTGCGACCTGTACTTGGGGCTTTCCGGGGTCCTGAGCCTCGGACGCGGCGGTGCAGGCCGCAATGCATAACGCGACACACAGCCAAGTGTTCTTCATCCCATGTACTCCTCAAGGCTTGTCAGTGTCGACGGCGGTAATCGCCACAATTTGTCTATTTATCGTTTACTGTAGCGATTAGAAGGAGCTGGTATTCATGCGCATTTGTCTGATGGGTTTGTGCATAGCGCTGCTTCTGGGTACATGTGCCGCATGCGCTCAAAGCTATCAGAATCCTGTGCTCGGCGGAATGAATCCGGACCCTTCAGTGGTGCGGGTGGGGAGTGACTACTACCTCGTCACTAGTTCCTTTGAATACTTCCCGGGCTGTCCCGTGTACCATAGCCGCGACCTGGTTCACTGGCAACGTATTGGCTATGCGCTGGAGCGGCCGGAGCAGTTTGCGGCACTCAAGGACGAGCATCCTTCGCTGTACGCGTGCACGTTACGGTTTCACGCGGGCACCTTTTATGCGATTACGACGGATGTGCGCGGTGGCGGCAACTTTTTCGTGAAGACTTCGAACCCTGCTGGTCCGTGGTCGCTGCCGGTGGTAATCGATCACGGGATGTTTGACCCGAGCTTGCTCTTCGATAACGACGGGACCGTGTACTACACACGGCGCGGCCCGGATGCAGCGCACCCTATCGTGCAGGCGCGCATCGATCCAGAAAGCGGGCGCCTACTAACGCCGCTCCAAACAGTATCAAAAGGCAACATCTCGCCAGACGCTGAAGGGCCACATCTATATCACATCGGAGGCTGGTATTACCTTAGCCAAGCGGAGGGTGGCAGCAGGTTTCTCCATATGGAGACGGTCGCGCGATCGCATTCGCCGTGGGGTCCGTTCGAATCAGACCCGCACAATCCCTGGGTTTCGCAACATGAAGAGTGGGACTACCCGGTGCGGAGCCTCGGGCACTGCGATCTCGTTGACACGCCGACGCACGATTGGTGGACCGTATGCCTTGGCACGCGGCACGCTAACTCGTCGCATTTTTCCATTGGGCGAGAAACCTTTCTCTTTCACGTGAGCTGGAGGGATGGCTGGCCGGAAATAGATCGGCGCGACACACACGGACTGACGGTGCAGCGATCAGCTCCGGGCGACGATCCATTTCCCGCTCCGCCGGTGCGAGATAATTTTTCGTCTACTCGTCTCGGCATGGAGTGGAATACCTTCGGACCGACGGGGATGCAGGTGATGTCGTTTACAGAGCGGCCTGGATTTCTGCGTCTGCGCGGGCAGCCGGCAGGGCTATCGTTCCGGCAGACCAGTTCGTTTGTGGGCCGGCGACAGACACAGTGGCGGACGGTTTCCACAACACGGCTCGAGTTTTCCCCGCGGGATGAGAATGATCTGGCCGGTCTAACGGTGTTCATGTCGCCGCGGTTCCATTATGACCTCGTTCGGACAGTGTGCGCCGGCTCTCCGTGCGTGAAGCTGCTGAAGCACGTGGGCGACATCTCGGTTGTGGCCGCGCAGGCCGCCGCGCCTGCGGGGGCGATCCTGCTGCGCATCGAGTCCGAGGCGACGACGTATCGCTTCCTGTTCGCGGATGATGACGGGAACTGGAAAACGCTGGGCAGCGGGGAAGAGCTGCTCATCGCGAGTGAGGTGGCGAATGTCTGGAGCGGAGCGTACATCGGCATGTTCAGCCAATCGGCGCAGGCGGCTGGGACACCAGCCGCGGATTTCGATTGGTTTGATTACACCCCGACACCGATACCGTGAGGATAGATTTCGAGAGCGACAAGCAGGAGACTTATGAATCGACGAAAGTTCCTAGGATTGGCCGCACCTGCGGGAGCTGCTTCGACACTCACGGCGAGGTTGCTTGCGCAGCACGGCGCGGCGCGAGGAGACGCCGTAAGCGACGCTGCAACATTTGCGCCGTGGAAGGATGAGATCGGTGTGCAGCGATTTCGAAAGGATTTCTGGTGGGGCGCATCGACGTCCGCGTATCAGGTGGAAGGCGCGTGGAACGAGGACGGCAAGGGTGAATCCGTGTGGGACCACTTCGCACACACTCCAAGCATGATCAAAGGAGCGTCTACAGGTGACATCGGATGTGACACGTACCACCGGTTCCGGGAAGACATGGTGCTGATGAGACAACTCCATCTGCGGAGTTATCGGTTTTCCATCTCATGGCCGCGGGTTCGGTCTACCGGTTCAGGCGCGTGGAATGAGAAAGGGCTCGACTATTATGACCGCCTCACGGATGCGATTCTGAAGGAGAGCATTCGGCCGGTGTGTACGCTCTTTCACTGGGATCTTCCGCAGACGCTTGCGTCGACAGCGTGGCGCTCCCGGACGACGGTCGATCTTTTCGCCGAGTACGCTGCGAAGATAGGGAGTGGATTGACGCGTACAGTCAACGGTTCGGGCTGGTGTACATCGAGCGCGCCACGCTTCGCCGTGTGGTGAAGGACTCAGGCAGATGGTACGCGGCAGTGATCGCTGAAAATACCGCCTGATCGGGTTGCTACTGCATCGCCACTGTTGCGTGCAGCGGAAGGTTCGCGGAGGAATCGCCTGCGTAGATCGTGAATTCGCCGGTGTTCACCGTCCATGCATGCTCCTTTTCAGACCAGTAGGCGAACGAACGGCGGTTGAGGGGCATTGTCACGGTGCGGCTTTCTCCCGGTGCGAGACGGACTTTAACGAAGGCCTTCAACTCGTAACTCGGCCGCGGCAGGGCCGGATGATTCTCCCCGACGTAGACCTGCGCTACTTCTGCGCCCGCTACGGTTCCAATGTTCCTGACGGTCACGCTAACGGTGAGCGGATCATCAGCATGCATTTTTGTGCGGCTCAGGCGAAGATCGCTGATCTGAAACGTGGTGTAGGAGAGGCCAAAACCGAACGGAAAGCGTGGCTCGACACCGGACGCATCTACAGCCGGAGTGACGAAGTACCGATAACCGAGGAAGACGCCCTCTGTGTATTGGATATGCGGCTCGTTTGGGTTGGATTTGTCCTGAGGATAGTAGCTGTAAAACGTGGGGTAGTCCTCCCAGCGCCTGGCGAAGGTAACGGGCAGCTTGCCTTCGGGATTTTGCACGCCGAAAACCAGATCCGCCACGGCCGCGCCACCTTCTTCCCCCGGATACCACAAGAAAAGAAGAGCGGGGACACGATCGATCCACGGCTGCATGTCCACGTTGCTGCCGGCGGTCAGCGCGAGCACGGTGCGGTTGTTCAAGGCGGCCAGGTTGCGAATCATGGTGTCCTGAAGCGGCGGCAGAGAAAACGTGCGGTCCATGCCCTCATGTTCGGTGGACTTATCGAAGCCGGCCGCAATCAACACTGCATCGGCCTTCCGCGCGATCTCGCGAGCACGAACAGAGAGGATTTCGTTCTCGTTGAGAACACCCAGGCCGGGATAAACCTCGCTATCGTGCGGAAGATAGTCGAGCTGGATGTGCACTGTCTCACCTTTGTGGAGGACGTGCGGCATCGCAAGGTAATGCAACTCGTTCGGTGACATCGGCACGGGTGGAAGGCGCACGCCGTCGACGGATACATTGTGGTGGTCGGCAGTCCGGCCATCGTGCACGATGACGTAGTAGTTGCCATCCCCCGGCGCGGTATATGTTCCTGTCCACCGGATGGAGCCATCGCGGGGCGTGACGATGCGATCTTCGTTGAGGTCCACGCGCTGAGTGTCGGTTGAAACTCCCGTCCAGTCGCGCGTCGCGAACACCTGCTGCCTCAGCCCACCGTCAAAGTGCGTTGTATGGAAAACTGTGTATCGATCGGGCCAGCCTGAGTCGTACAGGACCGTGTGCGTGCAGTTCGGCGTGGACGGAATCCGATGCAGGAAGTCAGCGATGCCTTGAAGAATGCTGACGGACTTATAGGTATCCACGATCGCGCTGCCGCCGCCTCCGATGACGGCTGGGGATGCATTGGGGCCAACAACTGCAAGAGTGCAGGTCTTCTCCGCATTCAGAGGAAGCACATGACCCTCGTTTTTGAGCAGAACGCTTCCTTCGCGCGCCACCTTCAGGGCTATGGCATCGCCGGGTTCGGAAAGGAGAGAGATCGTGTCGTCCGGCTTGCGATCGATCATGTCGAAGCGGAGCATGAGCCGCAGAATGCGCCGCACTTTGTCATCGATGGTTGCTACCTGGATTCGGCCATCGCTCACGGCGGGCAGCAGAGCTTCCGGAGACATATAGTGCGAGAAGGGCATCTCGAGATCGAGCCCATTGTTGGCTGCGGCCACGCCGTCGTACACCGATACCCAATCCGACATGACGATACCCGTGAAGCCCCAATCGTGCTTCGCTACGGTGTTGTTCAGCCAGCCGTTCTGCGTCGAGTGGACGCGGTTGACCAGATTGTAGGAATCCATGATTGCGCCTACGTGAGCATCGGTTACGGCATATTCGAACGCCGGTAGATAGACTTCTCGCATCGTGCGCTCATCGGCATCGGAGCTCGCATTATGGCGGTCGAACTCCTGGTTGTTCAAGGCGAAATGCTTCACCGTGGCGCTGACGCCTTGGGCCTGCACACCTTCGATGTAGCCTACTGCGATTCGGGACGCCAGCCACGGGTCCTCGCCCATGTATTCGAAGTTGCGTCCGTCCATGGGGGCGCGGGAAATGTTGACTCCCGGACCTAGAAGAGTATCGACACCACGGGCGCGGGCATCTTGGCCGAGAGCTGCGCCCAACTCTCGCGCAAGGTCTGGGTCCCATGATGCGGCCAACGCGATGGGAGCGGGATAAGCGACGGCAGGAATGCCTGAGCGAAGGCCGGCCGGACCGTCGGACATCCTCATCGAAGTGAGTCCGATCGAAGGTTCCGGATGGGTGTACCAGACGCTTACGCCCCCAAGCAGCTCCAGTTTCTGTTCGATCGTGAGCTTCGAGATCATGTCGGTGATCTGCTGCTCGGTGATGGGGTTAAGAGGCGCCTGCGCGTGCAGTGCACGCACAGCGGGGAGTGCAACAGTAATCAGAAGGATGACAGATAGGCATACGCGTTGGTGTCGATTCATCGGTCGATCCTCTGATGAAGCTGTCGCCGGCTGGGGGTTCGATTGCACCCTGCCGGTTGTGGGACTGTGAACAGGAACAATGATGCGCACCTTGAACGAGGGCAAATTCGCTGTGATAAACAAAGGGCGTTGTGAAGTTAACGTTACCTGCCCGAGCAGGCCAGTTCGCGCATAGTGCGTTCGTCGGCATCGAGCTGGCGTTATCGCGGTTGAACTCCTGATTGTTGAGCGCGAAGTGCTTCACCGTGGCGCTGACGCCCATGGACTGCACGCCCTCGATGTAGGCGACCGCCATCCGAGAGGCCAGCCAATTCGAAATTGCGCCCTGCCATCGGAGCGCGGTAAAAGTTGACGCCGGGACCCAGCACACATCAACGCCCCGGCTACCGCCGTCGCGGCCCAGCGAAGCTCCGACGCGTCGCGCCAGTGCAGGGTCCCAGCTTGCGACCAGAGCGGAAGGCGAAGGATACGCCGTTGCGGGAATCCCGGAGCGCCGGCCGGCGGGTCCTTCGGAGAGACGGATCGATCCCATGCTTATGGCAGGCTGCGGGGTGTACCAGGTACTTACGCCTCCGATGAGTTCGAGTTTCTGCTGCAAGGTGAGTTTGTGCAGCATGCTCTCGATTCGCCGTTCGCGTGCGGCAGCTGGAGACGGATTCTGCGCGACAGCACCAACCGGAACGGATAAAAGGGTGACTAACGCAAAGCGGTGCGTGAGCCGAAGCGGCAGACGAAACATGACGCGGTTTATCTCCAGCGATTAGCAGCCCATTCCGTTCGGGCTGATCGAAGTTTTTCGACATTCCAGTTGACGATGCTCGCATCGCATGATATCAGTTTCGGTGTCTCATTTATCGATAACTTTATCCTTCTAGGCTGGAGTTTAGGACTGATTGCGGTGTATGCCGTGCAATTTTTTACCGCTGCGTAACGTACCGGGGTTAAGCCGTTGCTAAAACGGTAAGTAACCTAGCAAGGTGAACGAGAACGCGCCGCGCTGGCTCAAGCAACGTGCGCTGCTCCTTCTTTTGGATGTTCAAGGTGCTGTGCTGATGACCGCAGATATCCGCAAGGCCGACCGCCTTGCGCGACGCATCAATCCTTTGCGAACGCAGGTACGATTTCGCACCCGTGCTGCAGTTGGCAACGAAACCGCTTGACTTGTTTTTCCGGAGGGAGTGTATGCCGCTTCAGAATAGGTTCACTAAACCCGCAGCAGGGCGTCGCCTTATTCGGGCGGCAGCAGCCGCATTGATGTTTTTCATTGCGCTGTTTGTACCGGCGCGTGCTACCGCGCAGATTGATACCGGCACTGTTGTGGGCACGGTGACGGACTCGACCGGTGCTGCTGTCCCGCAGGCGGTTGTGAGCGTTCGGAATGAAGCCACGGGCCTGGTGCTGACACAGAAAACGACTGCGAGCGGTAGCTACAACTTCACGGCGTTGAAAGTCGGAACCTACACCGTTAGCGCGAAGGCGCAGGGATTTGACAAGGCCGAGCAGATGCATGTGGACGTACCGATTCAGTCGCGGCTGGAAATCAACTTGGCCCTGAAGCCTGGTGAAATCTCCGCCACCGTCGAGGTAAATGCATCAGAAGCGCAGCTGCAAACGCAGGAAGCCTCCGTAGGCCAAGTCGTCACCGAAGACCAAATCAACAATCTGCCACTGAATGGCCGCAATTTCACGCTGCTGGCCCAGCTCTCGCCCGGCACGACGACCACCTACTTCGATAGCGGCCACGGCGAAGTGCAGAGCGGATCGTTTACCGCCAACGGTGTCGTAACCACGTTCAATGATTATCTGCTTGACGGCATTACGAACAACAACATGACGGCGGACTTTGGTAACGGAAATTCCTTCACATTGCTTCCGCCTCCGGACGCGTTGCAGGAGTTCAAAGTCGAAACCGGGAATTACTCCGCGGAGTATGGACGCTCCGGTGGCGCGGTGATCAACGCTGTCACAAAGTCGGGACAGAACACGTTCTTCGGCGACATGTGGGAGTACAACCGCAACGCGTGGTTTGACGCCGAGGACTACTTCCTGAAAAAAGGCGGCCTGCGCCGGCCGAAGTACAACCGTAACCTCTTCGGCGCGACGATTGGCGGACCGATCGTCATTCCGCAGCTGCTGAACGGAAGAGACCGCTTCTTCTTCTTCGGTGACTACTCCGGCAGCCGCATCGTACAGGGCCAGGCATACACTTCGTCGGTGCCGACAGCACTGGAACACAACTCACACTTCACCGACTTCACCGATCTGTACACCACCGGCACGCAGACTGATTTGCTGGGACGGGTGTTCAGGAACGGGCAGATTTTCGATCCCGCGACTACGCGCTACCTCGCAGCCGGCGCGACGGATCCGGTGACGGGCTTGACCCCGACCAAGGCGGGATTTGTGCGGGACCCGTTCACCACCAACGGAACTGCGCCTGGGACAGGAACCTGCTCAACCTGCGTGAACGTCATTCCCGGGGGCCGGCTGTCGCCTGTGTCAGTAGGACTGGCGTCGCTTTTTCCGCTGCCGAACACGAACGGGACGAACTTCAGCAACAACTACGTGAGCGCGCCGGTGTTGCGGTCGACGGGAGACTCATTCGACACGCGCTTTGACCAAAACATATCGAGCAAAGATCAGATGTTCGAGCGCGTGAGCTACGGCAACATTCCCCGCAACATTCCGGCGCCGTGCCCGACGGTGGCCGATTGCGGCACATCCGCGACGGTGGGCACGGAATCGGATGTGATCTTCGGTGCGGCCGTAGGAGAGACGCATATCTTTTCGCCGCGGCTGGTCAATGAATTCCGTATTGGCTACAACCGCATCCACATGAACCGCGTACAGCCCTACGGCAGCCAGAGCGGCCTGAATCAGCAGTACGGCGTGCCGGGAATTCCAGACGCTGCGCCGAACGGCGGGCTCGCGCAGATCAAGATTTCCGGTCTGTCGGAATTGGGCGAGCATAACAACATACCGCTGAACGAAATTGGCGCAGAGACGCAGTACAACGAAAACGTCTCGCTCGATCGCGGCAAGCACTCCATGCGTTTCGGCGCGGACTATGAGCGCATGAAGAATGCGATCAACAGCGCACAGTTTCCGCACGGCTATTTTTCTTTCACGGGCAGCTATATCAATGTTCCGAACGGATCGACGTTCAACCTTGGCGTCGCGCAGTTTGTCATAGAGCCGACGGCATCCAGCGTTGCGGGTGTGTGCCAAGCGAACCTGGAGCAGTCCGGCGGCACAGTAGCTTCCGGCTGCGGACACTACGACTATGTGGGCGGCGCGAACCAGATCCAGGGCTCGCCGCTCTCGCAGCAGGATTACCGTCGTCCTTACTTCGGAACGTACTTCACAGACACATGGCGGATGACGCAGACGTTTACGACGACGCTTGGCCTGCGCTGGGAGTATTTCCGCAACGGCATCGATCATGCGGGCCGCGGAGCGAACTTCGTTCCAGCCTGGGACTCTCCCAACGGCAAGGCGACGTATTTCATCGACGATCGCTCGAAGAATATCGCGCTGTCGCCATCGTTTGTTTCTCTGCTGAACCTTTCCGGCATTGGGCTGGAGTACACATCAAATCATCAACTAGCGCAGACGCCAGAGACGAACTTCTCGCCACGCGTTGGGTTCGCATGGAACCTTTTTCCTCACACGGTGCTGCGCGGAGCGTACGGCATCTTCTATGCCGGTATCTTCGCTCGCGGCGATGGTTACAATCCCGGTGACGATTATCCGTTCAGCTTTGCAATCAACATCACGCCTGGTCTTTCCAACGCGAGCATTGCGTCTGACTATGCAAATCAGTCGGGCGGCGCTCCTGCCGCGGGGCCCATTGACAAGGGACTGGCCGGCGTACCTCTGAGTCCGTCGCTGGCACAGGGCTACCAGATTTCGCCGCGTGGCAACGAGTACCACAACCACGTTCCGTATGTTCAGGAAGAGAACTTGACCTGGCAGCAGTTGCTGACCTCATCGCAGTCGCTCACCATCGCGTACGTTGGTACGCAGTCGCGGCATGTCGAAGGCAACATTGGCTCGAACCGTCCGGACGTGGTGCTACCTACAAACGTTTCGGTCACGAGCGTGAGCCCCAGCGCAAACTGTAATCCCGCGGGCCTGACGCACGATGCCAACATTGGCGGGACGACGGCGACAAATGCCTACTACGACCAGTATCCGTGCATCGCGCAGAACAACTACTTCACCGTGCTTGGCGGGTCGAACAATTACAACGGCATGCAAGTGAACTATCAAAAATTTCTCTCAAACGGTACAAGCCTGATCGCGAACTATACTTGGTCTCGTTTGCTCGGCTACGGGTCAGACTCGGTGCTGTACAACTCGCTTGGCTACCGCGCGCCGCTGGTCAGTGGTTTCGGCATGAAGGGCGAGTACGGAAACCTTGGCTTTGAGTCGCAGAATGTCTTCCATGCTGGCGGTGTTTGGAAGCTGCCGTTCGGGTATGGACGCCAGTGGGTCAATCATCGCGGCCTGATGGATACGGTGGTGGGTGGATGGAACATGACGGGCATCTTCACTTACCAAGGCGGACAGGCGATAACGATCAACTGCACGGTCGGCACCACGAACGGCGAAGGCTGCTATGCGATCCCGGACAAATCAAGACTGTACACGGGCGCGAAGACGCTGACCCACTGGTTCAACTCCGCGGCATTCTCCAACCCATCTCCGGCGACGACGATTGGACAGACGGACTTCCGCCCGCTCGGCTCGACGCAGGGGCAGGGATTTGGTCCAGTGTTCCATCGCGGCGACCTGGGAGTGGAAAAGGTATTCCAACTGCGCGACCAGAACGTGTTCGAGTTCCGCGCGGAAGGCTTCAATATTACGAATACGCCGAACTTCGGACAGCCGGGAACGTTGACTCCGAACAATGCGGCGTTCGCTTCCATCACCGGCACTCGAGATGCACCGAGTGACGCGCGCGAGTTCCAGTTCGCTTTGAAGTACTTTTTCGGAAATGGGAAACAGTACTGACCTCCAGTCGGGCGCGGCGGGTCACCTCCCCGAACCACCGCGCCTACCTTTTCCGAACAGAATGGATGGCTAATGCCAAGCACGCCGAGTTATTTCCTGTGCGGCGGCGCTCTCTGCTGCGCGCTGCTGAGCTGCCAAACCGGCGATGCCTGGTCGAATCGCGGGCACCGCATGATCAACCTTACAGCCGCCGAAACGTTACCCGCAGACATGCCGGCTTTCATGCGTTCACCAGCTGCGGTCACAGAGGTCGCATACCTGGGACCGGAACCGGATAGGTGGCGGCCCAACATCGCGCCGGATCTCAACCACGCGACGGGCTCGGACCACTTCTTCCGATATGAAGCGGGTGCGGCGCTCGGTCCGCTGCCGCGGCGACGCTCTGACTACCTGCAGTTGCTTGATGATCAGCGCGCGCGGCACCCGGAGTTGAAGGCACAGCTGACGGCACAGTCGATTGGCACGCTGCCCTGGGGTGTTGAAGAAGTGTACGAGCGTCTCGTCTGCGCGTTCTTTGACTACCGACTGGTGACCGGCGACATCCCAGCCAGCGCGGGCGTGGACATGGAGCCGATGACCAAAGCCGACCTGCCGCATATTGAGGCTGCCGCCCTCTACTATGCTGGTTGGCTTGGGCATTACGTGGGCGACGGATCCATGCCGCTGCACGCCAGCATCCATATCCATGGATGGGCCGGCCCAACAAATCCAAACGGCTATAACACCAAGGGATCGATCCATCATCAGTTCGAGGTTGTAGCCGACGACGCAATCGCCGCGAGCAAAGTGACCGCGAAAGAGGTGGAAGGATACATCCCGGCGCCACATGCGCTTGGCGACTCATTCAGCGAGACGTTGGTTTATCTGAGTCGCGAAGGCACGTATGCCGAACAGGTATACCGCCTGGACAAGCAAGGCGCGCTAACAGGTGCCGGAACACCCGAAGCAGATGAGTTTATTGCACGACGCATGGCGGAAGGCAGCGCGATGTTGCGGGACCTGATCTACTCCGCGTGGCTGCAGAGCAAACTGCTTCAGGCGCCGGCCGCGCCGAACGCGGTTACGCTACAGGCGCGGTGAGACGTGAAACGATTGAGTGGCGCGCGGATGGTTCGACTCCTGATCGGGGCGCTGAGTCTCGCGTTGTTTGCGGCGCATGAGCAGGCACAGACGTATCCCGTGCCGGTTCCTGACAGCGCCATCAGTAACGCGTACGTGCTGCACGCGAAGAACTGGCCGAGTGATCTTGGGTTGCCGAACCCGGCGATCATCCGCACAAACGCCGGTGAACGGTGGGCATCCATCGAGACTGCGCGCGGTGTGTACAGCCCGACCTTTGGCAATCTGTTCATGCCCGGAACCGGATGGGTCGACACCGCCGAACGGCACGGAACTGAGTTGATCTATACGTTCAACACCGTGCCCGAGTGGGCCGTGCAGGCAAGCGGCGCGGAGCCGGCGAAACGCGCGCCCTATGATATCGACGCGAAGGACGAACGTTGCGTCGCGCCGCTGGGTGGAGAGGTCAGCGCGGAAGGGAATTGCATCTGGAAAGAATGGGTCACAAGCCTCATGCAGAAGAACTGCGGCGTCAGCGCGAGGCCGGCGACTCCATTGCGTGGTCGCTGCCGCATTCGGAATTTCGAGGCATGGAACGAGTTCAACGCCTCAAACTTCTGGGACGATAGCCTGGCGCACCTAGCGAAGATGGCGAATGCCATGGCGGTCATCGTGCGGGCGTACTGCGGTGATTGCCGCGTGATTGGCGGATCGACCTCGGCCGGCGGTGTAGGACGCACTGGCGACGGTCCTGCGGGCTCGGGTAGTTTCGACCTGGCGTTGGGCGAGTTTCTGGATGCATGGCACGCGATTCCCAATGCTTCGCTGCCGGATGTACTCAGCTTTCATGCTTATCCCTCGCGCACGAACATCAGTTATCCGCCGTTCCCCGAGACGAATGTTTCGCTGAATGATCCGCGGTGCAGCGCCGCGAACGTGCCGAACGTTTCCTGCAAATGGTCCATTGTCGAGCAACCGGGCGCCGTGCGGGCAGTGCTGGCCGCGCGCGGATACCTGCCCAGAAATACGCCAATCTGGAACACCGAATCGGGGTGGAATGGAAATCGAACATTGCTTCACGGCGTCAACGCAGCGGGCTTCGCCGATGTCGCGACCGACCACTTGCGGCAGGCGTTCCTTGCGCGCGAAACGATCCTGCTGGCGAACGCGGGTATTGCTGTGAATTTGTGGTACGAGGCAGATCACCAGTGCGATGGCACGCTCTACGGATATGGCTTGCCGTCCACCTCTGCTGAGATGTGGCAGTGCCACAGTGATCCGGGCATCCCGAAGGGGCTGACGCCGGCGGGACGCGCTCTGAACATCGTCTACTCATGGTTGCACGGAGCTACCTTCCCGGCTGCGTGCCGCTCGAGCGGAACGGTCTGGTGGTGCAGTCTCCGGAGCGCGGATTTCGGGGACGGCGTTATTGCCTGGCCCACCAGCATCAAGGGCATGGAGTCCGCGACTGTGATTCCGGCGCGGTACCACTACGGACACACGCTGGATGGGGACACAGTCGGTCTCAAAACGGGGGAACATCCGCTGCTTGAGATGAGGCCGCGTCTGTTTGATAACACCAGGTGAGATTTGCGAAATGTTTCGTTGACACATGGGAAAAGTAAAAGCTACAGTTATCGCTGACTAAAAACAACGGAAACTTAAGAAAATTGGCGCTCATAGGTGGCCATCGAGATCTGCGGCCAAGACCGAGGAAGGCAAAAAAAGATGAAGCTGAGCAGGCGGACAGGATTGAAACTGCTGGGTGCAGGCGCGGCCAGCTGGTTTTCGCGCGACCTCTTCGCGCAACAGTATAAGAGCGGGATTCCCCCTCTGCGTGCCGGATCATTTGCGGGCACGCGCGCCTCTCTGCGCAGCTATCGGATCCCGGAGTGGTTTGGAGAGGCAAAGTTCGGCATGTGGGCGCACTGGGGACCGCAGTCTGCGATTGGGGACGGAGACTGGTACGCGCGCAACATGTATATCGAAGGATCGCCGCAGTACAAGTACCACCAGGAGCGCTTCGGGCCGCAGAGCAAAGTGGGCTACAAGGACCTCGTGCATCTGTTCACGGCGGACCGTTGGGACCCTGATGCCCTCATCGATCTTTATGTGCAAGCAGGCGCGAAGTACTTCTTCAGTATGGGCGTGCACCACGACAACTTCGACCTGTGGAACTCGAAGTACCAGCCGCGCTGGAATGCTGTTGCGAAAGGGCCTGGAAAGGATGTCGTCGGGATTTGGGCGGCGGCGGCGCGCAAGCGTGGCTTGCGGTTTGGCGTGAGCGAGCACCTGTCGAACAGCTACGACTGGTGGGTTACGTCACACCTCGCGGATAAGGACGGACCTTACAAAGGCGTTCCGTATGACGGGAACGACCCGGATTTCGCGGAGCTTTATCACGACTACCGCGATGAACCCAGAGATTTCCTGCAGACAGCGAAACCAATGGGCAGAGTGGCGCCGGACTGGTGGAAGCTGCAGTACACCAAGCGCGTGATGGACCTCATCGATCAGCACCAGCCGGACCTGCTGTACACGGACGGCGGGATCCCCTTCGAGGAATACGGGCTTGAACCTGTGGCGGAACTGTACGACATCAGCGGGAGCCTGCACGGTGGCCACGCGGAGTCGATCTATACCAGCAAGATCGAGAGCGACTGCGCGGTGGGTACGTGTGTGCTCGACCGAGAGCGTGGCGTCGCGGACGGCATCCGCGAACGGCCGTGGCAGACCGACACCTGTATCGGCGACTGGCATTACAAACGCGGCATCAAGTACAAATCGGCGAAAAAGGTGATCGACTTGCTGGTCGACATCGTTAGCAAGAACGGCAACCTTCTATTGAACTTCCCGCTGCCGGCAACCGGTGAACTCGACTCGGACGAGCGCGTGGTACTGGCCGGCATAACGGAGTGGATGCAGACCAACAGCACTGGCATCTATGGCACCAAGCCGTGGAAGGCGTTTGGTGAAGGCCCGTCGCTGGCGATCCGGCCGGCACTGGCATGAATGAAGACCGCAAGCCGGACTTGACTGTCGAAGACTTCCGCTTCGTGAGCAAAGGGGATGCGCTGTATGTGTTTGCGCAGGGTGCTCCACGGCAGGAGATTGTGGTGAAATCGCTGGGCCGAAACACACGGCTGCGGGAGAAGCCGTAAAGAGCGTTGAGTTGCTGGGATCGTCCGGCGAGCTGAAATTCAAACAGGAAGATGGGGCCCTGCGCGTGACGCCACCGAACTATCTGCCACGGTCGGCAGCAATCGGAGTCGCGCTGCGTCTGCATCTCGCGTGAACCGCGCTCGGTCAGGCTTGCTTAGGAGTAAATCCGTGATCGCGACTCGTCTGCCCGGCATTCTCGGTATGGTATTAGCCGTAGCGGTTTCCGCGCCGGCGAAGACGGATAGCTACACGAACCCAGTAATTCGCGGCATGAATCTGGACCCGTCCATCGTGGGTGTCGGGAGCGAATATTTCCTTACGACCAGCTCGCTCGAGTATTTCCCGTCCTGCGCCGTCGATCACAGCGTGTGGAGCGGAGCGTATATCGCCGTGTTCAGCGAAGCAGGGAACCCAGGGGCAACACGGCGGATTTTGGGTGGTTCCGCTGCACAGCGCAACCATAGTGCGCACGGGAGGATGAATGAGCTTGACGT
Organism: uncultured Acidobacteriaceae bacterium; assembly: GCA_963762465.1. Lineage (GTDB taxonomy): Bacteria > Acidobacteriota > Terriglobia > Terriglobales > Acidobacteriaceae > Granulicella. The sequence continues at coordinate 59,310 of CAVXKS010000009.1, forward strand.
TGGCTAGGAAGTTCGCGGTGATGATGGTGGTGGCCGGGTGCACTGTTGCCGCTTCCCGCGCGCAGAACGCGACCGTAGGTTACGACGCCGCGAACCACGTATTCCGCCTGGACGGCGGTGGCGTGACGTATGCATTCGGGGTCAACCGCCAAGGCGAGTTGCAGACGGTCTACTGGGGCGCGCGGCTGCGGGCCGATGATCCGTTGAAGCAGCCGGCGCCTATGGGCAGAGCGTTCGAATTGACCGATACACCGCAGGAGTTCGCGGGCTGGGGCGGCGGGTTGACGACCGAACCGTCGTTGAAGATTACCTTTCCGGATGGAAACCGCGACCTGGTTCTTCACTACCAGTCCCATCGTCTTCGCGGACGCGAGATCGAGGTGACGCTGAAGGATATCGAGCGCGAAGTTTATGTCACGCTGCATTACAAGATCGACGAACAGACAGGCATCCTCGAGCGTTCCGCAGAGGTAACCAACAAGACCCACTCACCGCTGGTGGTGGAAGAGATGCAGGCGGGCTCGTGGAACCTGCCGCGATCGGGCACATACTCTCTGCATTATCTGAGCGGGCGCTGGGGCGGGGAGGACCGGTTGCAAGTGCGGCCTGTGTCGGCGGCAGAAACTGTGCTCGAGAGCCGTCGTGGGTTTACGGGGCATGAGTTCGCGCCATGGTTTGCCGTTGGCGAGAACCCCGAGGTCACGGAGAGCGCGGGGAAAATTCGGTTTGGCGCGCTGGCGTGGAGCGGATCGTGGCGCATCACCGTTCAGCAGGACGAGTGCAACAGGTCCGTATCGCGGGCGGGTTCAATCCAT
>CAVXKS010000010.1:0-499454 GCA_963762465.1 uncultured Acidobacteriaceae bacterium
AGATCGCGTTCTCCAAGAGCCGACTCACGAGCAATTTCGACTTCCGAAAACGCCATTTTCAGGGTTTATATATGATGATATTACTTCCGAGGAAGCCGACTTCTGCTTTCGAAACTTGCTCATAGGCGCGAACGAAATTTATTCAGAACTCGAACCTCCCCTGAAATGCGATCATCCGGGGTGAACTGTCTCCGCCGAGGCCGACACCAAGAAGCCCGGTCGGTGGAGCGATCGTGCTTTGCAACGTCCCGAAGCGCGCCGGGATATCCAACGTGGACTGCCCGGGCACACCTGCCTGAACGTTGCTCGGGAGAGCGAAGTTGGGGTGGTTGAAGGCGTTGAACATTTGAGCATCAAAGCGAAACGTGACACCCTCATGAACTGGAAATGTCTTGGTGATGTAGATGTCCGAGTTGGTGAAGTGTGGCCCGCGGACGGTATTGCGTCCCGAATCGCCGAACTGACAATTGGCGACTGAATCGCCTCCTGTGCACGCGCCCGTAGCAGGGTCGACGACAGAAATGAACGCATCAGGATTGAGCCACTGACGGGTTCCTGGTACGGTTACGCCGTTGTAGGGAGTCCTTCGGTAGAGCGCCACTCCCGGAACACGCTTGGCAAACTGTGGCCCGTTTGCCTGAAGGATGCCGTTACCATTGCGGCCGTAGGGCTGGCTGAGCACCGTGAAGGGTAAGCCGGTGTGGAAGAACACTGTTTGGGAGTAGGACCATCCGCCGAGTACCTGACGGAGCCAATGATGCGAAGACTGGAACGGTATCTGGTAGAGGCCGAATGCGGAGATGTTGTGGCGTACGTCGTAGTCGCAGTTGCCATAATCGCGGCTGAGCTCGCCCGCTAGCGGCGACAGGATCCCTTGCGATGAGAACGACAACAGGCCGCCGTTGGAAACCTCATCGAGGCAATGGCTGAACGTATAGTTGCCGCGCAGCGTCAGGCCCTCGATCTGCTGGCTGTATGCGGTCTGCAGACCCGCGTAGTTACTGCTGGCGCCGGTGCGGAACTCGTTCACGTTTCCGAAGCGCTGGTCTGTGGGTTGGGCGTACGGATAGGGCGCGAAGCATCCCGGACACACCGTCTGATAGCCGTTCAACTGGACCTGATAGGGTTCGTGGGTGCCGCGAGTCCCAACAAAGTCCACATGCAGGTCGCCACGTGCGCCGATCTGTTTTTCCAGTCCCAGGTTGTACTGAAAGTAGTACGGCGTCTTAAGCCTGCCACTCGGAAATGTATTCAGGCTGACAGCTAGCGGACATGTTGCCGTGCCTGGCGCTATGCCAGCGCACGGAACGCCACCCGCACCGAAGAGCGCTTGAAACTGGGTGTAGGCCGCCTGCGTCCCGTCGATCGCGCTGCCGGGCACACCGGGTGCAATGGCACTGCCTCCAACCTGACCGAAGAGACCGCCTGTGAAGGTGGGAGCATAGGGTGGATTGTCCGATGCGAGGTCTGCAATCTGTGCCGGGATGATGTCACTAAAGGCTCCGAAGCCGCTGTGCAGCACTATGCGCAGCGGCAGTTGATAGGCCAGGGAGACACGCGGCTCGTAGATGAACAGCGGAGTGGCGGGAAAGAGATTGTGAACGCCGGTAAGGATCACGCGGTTGAGCGGCTGACCGCTGTCGTGCGACATATCCAGGAAGGATCCGGCGGGCCGAGCAAACAGGCCGTGCGGGTTGGTCTCATTGGCATTCCAGCTCACACGTACGCCATAGGTGATCGTTGCCTTCGGTGTGGGCTTGTACGTGTCCATCCCATAGAACTCTAGGTTGCCTACCGCGACGCGCTCCTTGAGCGAGACCGGAAACGTTTGGCTTGCGGTGTAGGCCTGTCCGTTGATGAACTCTGAGAGGTCGTTGTAGGTCACCGTGGGAACAGTGCCTTCACCGAGATCGTAGTTGCTCACGTCCAGGCGGCGCGTATTCACGCCGAACTTGAGCGTATGCTGCCCAACCGTCCAGGTAAGGTTATCGTTGATCTGCCACTGCGTGACCTTGCGGCCCTGCGGATACGTGTTGTCATTGCCGCCGATGGTTGTGAAGGGAACAGCGGAACTGCCCGCCATCAACACGATCGGAAATTGCTGCAGCACGGACGTATAGTTGTTCGGCTCGAAGATGCTGGAGTACCAGCTCGCACCGGGATTGAACTGATTCACCAGCTTGGGACTAAACACATGCGTGTATCCGACGACCAGTGTGCGCTGTGGTTGCGGAGAGTACGCGTTGAAAATCTTGTTCACCGGATCGGTGTAGGCCGCCTGCAAGCCGGTGTCCTGTTGGAAGCGATACCACACGCTGTCCTTTTGACTGAACGTCTGATCGATCTTGGCAACGATCAGGTTCTCGCTGTCGGCATTGTTCAGCGACGCCTGTCGCTGATTTGCGCAACCGTCTCCGTTCTCCAGCGGACAGCCAATCACAGGCACGGGAGAGCCGCCGGCATCCGGCAAGAGCGAAAACATGTTGCGATAGAACGGGACCTCGGCGGGATTGCTCGTCGCGAGCTGCCCCAGAACGTACGTCTGGAATGCCGGAGATGGCAGAGTCAACTGCGAAACGAGCGGGAGCGCGATGCGGATTCCTTCGTAGTGGCCGAAGAAGAAAAGCTTATTCCTGCGAATCGGGCCGCCGACGCTCACGCCGAACTCGTTGACGACCGAGCGCGGTTTGCGAGCGACATCGCCGGGCGAATCGTTCGCGTGAAGAAAATAGTTCTCTGCGTTCAGCAGCGAGCCGTTCCACAACTCGTAGACATCGCCATGAAACTTGTTTGTCCCCGACTTGGTGAAGTAATTGACCTGGGCTACGGCGTACCGGCCCTGATCCACCGAGAACGAATTGGTGTTGACCGTCGCCTGCTCAACTGCGTCGAGACCGATCACAAGATTCGTCGAAAGGCCGATATTCAGCCCAAGCCACGGGTCGTTCGTATCGTAACCGTCGAGGATGTATCCGTTAGAGGTCGCCGGTAGACCATTGAACTCCACGTTGCCATAGCCGCCCGCCGCTTTGGCATCGTTCGACGAACCCGCTGTGTTCATCAGAGCGCCTTCTGCAAATTGAGCAAGATAGGTGAGGTCCTGCCCGGGATTGGGCAGACTCTTGATAGTCTTGCCCTCAAGCGTGGTCGTGGTGTTCGGGTTATCCAGCGCGAGCAGCCCCTGCTCGGCTCTGACCTCGATGGTCTGAGATGTGGAGCTGACCTGCAGCGTGAAGTTCAGTGCGACGTTTCTCCCCACAGGTACGGCCGTGGGTTCTGAACTGGATCTGGCGAAGCCTGCCGACGCCACGCTGACCTGGTACGTGCCGGGGTTCACCTGCGAGAACACATAACGTCCGGATGGGTCAGTCTGCACTGTTCGCGTCGCTCTCGTGTTCACATCGGTCGCCTTCACCACGGCGCCCGAAACGGCCGCCCCGGTGGGGTCGGCCACCGTTCCCGAGATTGCGCTGGAAGTTCCGCTCTGACCTCGAGCTCCGGGTACCAGGCAGAGGATAACGACTAAAACGAATCCAAGTCTTCGGCAATTCATTAGGTATACCTAAACCAACTCTTTAGGATAACCTAACACACAACGGGGATCGAGCGATTAGCCATGAAGAAGAGGTCCTACAAACATTGGGAGCGCAACACCGAGTCCGTGGACGATTACCTGAAGGCGATCTATGCGCTGGGAGGCGATGAGCGGCGCTGGGTCGGCGGATCAGAATTGGCTGCGCGCCTCGATGTCGCTCCGGCTTCCGTCACAAACATGCTGCAGAAGCTGGCCTTACAGCCGAAATCCTTCGTGGACTATAAGCGCGGAGAGGGCGTTCGTCTGACCACAGCCGGCCGCCGCCGGGCGCTGGAGATCGTCCGCCATCATCGCCTCGTCGAGACATTCCTGTTTGAGGTGCTGGGTTATTCGATGGAAGAGTTGCATGATGAGGCGGAGCGATTGGAACATTTCATCTCGGAGAAGTTCGAGGAACGGATCGCAGAGAAACTGGGCCACCCCGAAACCGATCCTCATGGGCATTGCATCCCCGCACTCGATGGCACCCTCCCGCCGACGCATCGCGTCACCTGCACGTGTGAGTAGCTGGCAATTTGCCGAGACCGCACTGCGAATCAGAGGTGCTTCAGAGTGCGTTCCGTAATCGCCAGCAGAACAGACCCGCCGGAGAACTCCGGCGGGCCGTATCCGTTGAGCAAGTTAGAAGTGGAAAGAGACCTCCGCGGTCACGGTGCGTGGCGTGAGGTAGTGCGTTCCCGAGAACGTTGAGAGGAAGTTGTAGAGAGCGTACTTGTTTGCCATATTGATGGCAGTGATGCGCGCCCCTAGTTTGTAACGCTCCCCCTCCCCGAAGTGCGCAATGTTGTCGTCACCCAACGCCATGTCGAACACGTTGCGGGGCTGAATCCGTTGCGGGTTCTTGTCGTCGTCCTCAGTACCAGGCGCCGGAATAACGATCAGCTTAGAGGTCAATTGCGATGCAAGGCACTGCCCGCCCGGAATTGGTTGGGTGGGCGTCGCCTTAATTCCATCGCAGACTAGCCCAGCTTGAAACTGCTGGTCGGCACTGAGATAGCTCAGGTCAATTCCAGGCTGACCGTTGATGGTGATTGACGGTCCGCCGTTGGCCGGGTTGCAGATGCTGTTCGGATCGGTGACGTTGTAGCAAGGCGAAGCTCCGGCAACCAACCCAGAGTCATACCTCCAATTGAACGCGTAGAACAGGCTCTTGCGGAATGGCATCGCATACTCGACGTGCGTGGTCTCGTTGAAATGTTCATCGTGATCAATCCGGAACGGATAATAGGTTCCTGGAATGTTGGGGGTGGCTCCGACGCCGCCGAGTTGTGGATTGAAGAATCGGGCCGCCACCGAAGAGGCATTCAAGCGAACGGACAAACCTTTGACATCAGTAAGCGTGGCACTCAAGGCATATCCGGGGATCTTCGAACTATGCCACTCGATGGGAAAAGTAATCGGTGTGGTGCCGAACACGCTGAAATCGTAGGCGTTGTGCGTGTACTTCCAGAGATACTCCGCATTCAGGACGAAGTGCCGGCCAATGGACTGCCCGATTCCTGCATGGAACTCATTACGGAAGCCCGGATTGAATGGGGTCACTGATTGTGCAGTGCAGCCTGCAGCCGTGGCAAAGATGTTGTAGAGCACCGGATCGGCGCAGCCAGTGGACGAGAGCACAAGGTTTTCATTGAACGGCGTCTCCTGCGTGCGCGCATAAGAGACCCGCAGTACGGTGCCTGACGGTTTTATGTTGTACGAGATTCCTGCGCGTGGTTCGGCCTGACGCTGAATCGTTAGCCCGTTGTAGAAGTCGCCACGAACTCCGAAATTGACCAACCAGTTGCCGACCGTGATCTGGTCTTCCCCGTAGAGCGCGAGCTGTTTGACATCCGTGCGGCCGATCCATTTGTAAAACGTGCCGCCCTGAGTGAGGTCGTAAGGCACCAGAATTGGATTGACGTTCGGATTGGGAGTTGCTGTCGGATCGCTGCAACTGATGGGATTCCCATTTGAATCGATGCACGATGGCGTGAGTGTTGGATCGACGATGCCGACGCTATCGTTCTCACGCAGGAACGTCTGCTGATACATCCCGCCGAACTTTACGTTATTCATTCCATGCACATACGAGATGTCGCCATGTGCGCCTACGTTTGTGAGTGTGCGGAATTGGCTGACGCTCTCCTGTTGTTGATCGACAGCGTAGTCGGCAAGAGGATTGTTGCTGGGGTAGTAGTTGTATGCGTCGCGCCGGATGTAGATGCCGAAATTGGCAACGGAATCGGGGCTGACGATTCGGGTATACGTTGGAGCAAGGTTGAACGTGCCGATCTTGGACCGCTGATCGGTCGGCCCATACGGGTCGGGAACGCCAACTCCGATGTTTTCGTAGTCGTTGGGAGTCTGAAACCATGATCGTGTGTACTGCGCGTTGAGGTGGATCGAGTCTTTGGGGCTCAGGTTGAAATCGACGCGATCGAAGACATTCTCTTCATTGCCCTTGTCATGAATCACAGCGAATTCAGGAGCGTCGAGGAAGCGGCCGCTCTGAAGTCCATCTACCGCGATGAAGTTACCCCAGTTGGTGCTGCCTTGTGCTTCGTCGAAGGCCACATTGCTTGTCCCAAAGGTTCCATAGGACAGCCGTATGCTGCCCGTTGGCCTGGTCACACCTTGGCCCGACCGGGTCGTCACCTTTACGACGAGCGACGTCTTGTCTCCAAATTCAGCCGGCGGCGCTCCGTCGATGACCTCCAACGACTGCACTGCGCCGGCCGGCAGCTGGTTGGAGAACACCTTGCTCTGCTGGTCGGTGATCGGCTGACCATCGATGCTGAACGAGTCTTCATTGTGATCCCCCATGCCATGCAGCAGACCGTTCGAGTCCGCCGCCACACCCGGCGACGCCAGGGTCACGATCGAACTCAATGCGCTGGAGGGGCTCTCAATCGGGAGCCGGTTAATGACCGAACGGTCCACATCCGCATGGAAGGTTGGATCCTGCTCGACCAGCCCAAGGGTGGCTTCTACGCTAACCGTGCTGGAGACAGCTCCCACCTGTAGCCGGAACGGAAGTGTAAGGGGAACGGTCGAGGAAACCCGGATCACTTTGCTCGAAGCTGCGAAGTTCGAGCTACGAGCCGTGAGCGTGTATTGATCAAAGGGAAGGTTGTAGAAACGATAGTCGCCGGTGGAATCGGTGGTCACCGACCGTGAATAGCCACTCACGGGATTACTTAACTCGACCGTCGCACCCGGAATGACGGCCCCGTTCGGGTCCGTTACAGTCCCTGTCACAATACCGGACGTACTCTGGCTGAAGGCTGGAGGCGAAGTAAAGGCTAGCCCTACCCCGAGCGCAAATAAGATTGCGATTAGGCGAGAAACATTCGATCTTTTCATGGGTAAATCTCCTGTCTGTTGAAACGCAGACACTGGACAGCCCTAAAGTCTGTCCACGGCACGTCGCGGCCAAAACGCAAACGACGAGCACCTTGACGAAGACTTCGCACAGGCGCTGTCGTGCTTCGGAACGAGCGCGACTATCTTCGAGAAATTCTGTTGAACACGGTGTATGCGCCTAGCGGGCGCGGTGGCGGTCTGCTGAATCTCGCGAAGTGCCGGATTTGTTCGGGCACGCGACTCGCTGCGGGGGGAATATGACGCTCGCGGGATAAAGGCAGCGCCTCTGAATGGCCTTGCACTGTGGCCGGAAACGCGGAGTGCATCGCGATGCAGAGCGGACAGTACTCTTCTCCGCCCGGAATCTGCAACGTATGCGTCGGTGCCGCCAAATGCCCTGCCCGATGAGGCAGCAACTCGCCGTGGATGTGCGTGGCCTGTGCCGAACTCGCAATCAAAATCCATAGCAGGCACACGAAAGCGATCCCCCGCATCCATGTAGATTGCGGGCGATTGCTGTGGGCGCGTTGGATTTGACCTCTAGTCATTCAAAAAGAGCCGCCTGCCTCTATTGGCAAACGCGAGCCATCCGCCGATGACCAACGAAAGCAGAATAAGAATCGACAGCACCAGCGCGATCCATCGATCACGCGCGGTCCATCGCACGGAAGGAAGCCGCCTCCTGCTACTCCGAAACCTTCGGATATGCAGCGATGCCATGTTCTTCTCGGTGGATCATCGGTGGAGAACCCGTATTTTTGCGTTTAGGAGCAGGACTGCCATCAAAGAGCGGATGGCGTCGAAGCCGCTACGTGCACCGAAAGTCAAAGAGACAATCGGCGCACTGTGCGAATCCTCGATCAAGAGTGGCAGATAAACGAGCCACCGAGCGTATCGGCAACTTCCTATCCTTCACATCTGACGATGAGACCTGCTCACTGCTCTAAGAGAGCGCGCCGGCAGGCGGAGGGCGTGTGAAGAGCGCGGACTTTGGCAGGCTCCGCGGACGCGCTGGCGGAAGGGTCGGGACGTCCGACACGATAAACACCGGCGTCAACAGCAGCGGCACAGGCGGCGTAATGTCATGAACTGCAGTGTGAGCAGCCGCGCACAGGCTGCAATCCGCGTGACTCTGCCAGTCAGGATGCGTATGCGCGACAGACAAAGTGCCGCACAGCACCACAAGCGCAATGCACAGAACGCCGAAGAAAAGCTTCCGCGGCGAACGCGTCTGCGGACGGAGGTCCTGGCGAGGCATGGTGACACTCTACCACCATTAGTGATCACTCACTACCAACAAGAAGCGGCCTGTAATGCGGAGTCGGCTGTCAGGATCTGATGAGATCTGGAGCCGCAGACTTATGATGAGCAAATGCAACGGCGCAAGGGTGCCAGCGCGAGCAGCCGCGTATCGATTCGCTACGTGGCCGTCCTACAGACCGTCACCATCGGTTGGATGTTGGTCGAGTGTGGCGGTTCTCTCTTCGCCGCGGCCAGAGCACGCAGTCTGCCAATGGCTGCGTTTGGAGCAGATAGCTTCGTCGAGCTTCTCTCTGCCGTTGTGGTTTTGTTGCAATTCGGAAAACGCCTCAACATTCGGCCTGCGCTGGCAGCACGAATTGCCGGAAGCCTGCTCTTCCTCTTAAGCGGGGTTGTTGCAGCACTCGCGATATTGGCCGCCAGCCGGAGGATCGTTCCGGAGCGGAGCTACCTCGGTATCGGGATTACCTTGGGCGCGTTGATCATCATGCCGATCTTGGCGACGCTGAAACGCCGCCATGCGAGCACTACCCAAGACCGTGCCTTGGCTGCCGATGCCGTACAGTCCGCGACCTGTGCTTACTTAGCGGCTATCACACTCGTGTCGCTGCTTCTTCAGGCAGCTCATCCGTTATGGTGGATCGACACGATCGCCGTGGCCTGCTTGATTCCTCTTCTAATGGTCGAGGGGCGGCGGGCATGGCGAGGGGAAGCGTGCGACTGTTGCTGAGGAGAATACTCACGGATTTGCTGTTGTGCCACAGCCAGGAACGAACCCGTTGTAACCGCTCACGGGTCACACCAAGGGTGCGGGTCGCTGGATGGTCGCGATACTCTGTCCGACCAGTGCTAATATTCGCCGTCCGATCTTGACATGAGCGGAGTCGCGCAGGATGGCGTAGATTGCAACCCACTCCAATGGAATCTAAGACTCGGGAGCGGTGCTCTCGACCCCAGTTCGTCATCGATCTAATCCATATCGCGGCAACTGAGTTCAAGAAGGTCTTGACAGCAGCGTCGAACAGTCCGGGGTCCTCGGGCGCGCTTAGGTCCTCAGAAACGCGCTTCGCGGCAGCGATCCCTCGCAAGGCCGACCAGGCAATGCCGGGCGTGCGCGGTGGAAATGACGAGAAGTGGAAAGCATGGAAAGCCATAGAGCCGGCTTCCCACCCTTACCACTCCTCTTGGAAATCCCTTCGGGATTCCCACATTCCCACCGCTTCGACGACGGGATCGATTTATCAAAACAGTTGCAAAAGCAGCAGATTGGCTGGCGGTCGCAACGCCACAAGGGGCTTGTAACGAATGTCTCAGGTCCACAGCGTAACGCATGTCCCGGTACACTCACCCCTTAGCGAGGTTTGGTTTCCTTATTCGTGCGCGTCAGCGCTCAGGAATTATCAGGGTTGCAAGCGTTGTGGGGCGGGAAGGGTTGCCTGACGAGAGTGGCGGAGGACGGCGCGGCGACGGATGCGCAATTCCTTCCATTGGATAGTAGTGCGTGCCGACGATCATCGGGTCACACCTGTGGCTGCATCGTCTCCGAGTGAATCGCATCAGTCATTTTCAAAAGTCCGGAATGGCTCAACAACGCGCCTGGGAATCACGCTAACAGCATAAGTGGTTATCAGTATTGGTTTTAGCCCAACCGGCGAGAAAGCGTTGTTAAACCAGGAATGATAAGCTGAGGTTGGTACGGCGCGGCTCAAGAACCTTGAGGAAGGTGAATCCGACGACGACCCCTTTGGGAGTGCGCTAGTGCCGGATTTTATTTCGTTCTTGCATCTCTCGGACATTCATTTCACGAAGGGAACAAGCAACGTCAGCTCTTTCGACGTTGATCGGATCGTTCGCAACGAGCTGGTACGAGACGCTATTAATTTGCTGCCGTCGATTCAGCCGCTCTCGGGGATCATCGTTTCTGGCGACATTGCGTTTGCTGGCAAGCCAGAGGAGTTTCAGACAGGCATTGGATGGCTGGCGGAGCTTTCGGCAAAATTGAATTGCGATCCGGGCTTCGTCTGGTGTGTGCCCGGCAATCACGATGTCGACCGGAATGTAATCCGCGAACACACGGGAATCACGCCCATTCAAAATGACATCCGAACTTCCTCCGATCTTCATACCTGCATGAAAAGGCACCTCACAGGAGGTGATGCGGCTCTCCTCTTTGAACCGCTCAGGGGCTACAACGACAGCATCGGACAGCGGTTCGAATGCACCACTATACCGGCGAAACCTTGGTGGGAGTTTGATCTGCCGCTCAATGATGGTTCGATTCTGCGCCTCAGGGGCCTCAATAGTGCCATCATTTCAGGTGAACATGACAAGGAGCACACTTGTAAGCTCTGCCTCGGTCCCGCTCAATATGAATACATGCGAGATGACGACGTAACTTTTCTTACCATCTGTCATCATCCCCCCAACTGGCTCGTCGACGGCGCCCAAGCTCGCACGGCTTTGAAGGCATACTCGAAGATTATTCTTACTGGCCACAAACACTTCCACGAGGAAGAAGAGATAAATGGGACATTGTGGTTGAGTTCGGGCGCTGTTCATCCTTCTCGCGCTGAACAGCAGTGGGAACCAACTTACTATTACCTCAAGATTTCCGTTGAGCTTTCCGGGGATCAGCGGTCACTACGGGCGGATCTGTTTCGACGGGTTTGGAACGATTCGCAGAAGGCATTTGTTCGACCAGCCGGTCAGAACGAAGACTTCAAGACATACCGGTTGCCGTTAACGCGACGCGACGCGACGCGAAAAGAGATGGCTGCAGTCGCTCAACCTTCTACAGGGGGTGTCGATGTGTCACTGAACAGAAAGAAGCTTCTTTATGCGTTCGTGGCATTGCCGTATCACACGCGGCTTTCGATCATGGAGCACCTTAAGCTGATTGACGATCAAAACCGTGGCCTACCGGACAACGAGCGATTCGCATCTTGTTTCGATCGAGCGGCCAAACAAAATCGACTGAATGAGGTGTGGGACATGGTTGAGTCACGGCAGTCAAATTATTAGGAGGAGACTGATGCACGAGTTGTTTCCAAATTGGATGAGCAAAGTAGCGCCTCAAATTGACCAGGAGCGTCTGGGCGCGCGCTGGAACGCAGCAAAGAAAGTCGCTGATGAGGCTTCGATACCGGTTGTAGTGAAACTAAGCGAACAAGCGCTTGGACTCAGTGCCGCCGCTACGGACGCGTTGCGGGCGTCGGCTCGAGAAGCTGATACCACGTACGTCTCAGAAGCTGATGGGTTGGAGCTCTCGGTTCTTGCCGCAGGCGCGCTCGCGCTACTCATGGCAGGGGGTTCCCAAAAAGGCGACGCTGCCGCTGTCTCCGTTCGTACAGGGGTATTTGGGCGTTCGGCTATTAAGGGTATGGCCCAGGACTTGCTTGGCCTCGCAGACGTATCGGTTCAGCGCATTTCTGAAGAAGATCGCATGGAAACAACAATTCCCAAGTGGATTGGAAAATCGATCTCTGAGGTTACTGGCAAGCAAGCTACCGCGGTTGATTTACCGACGACACACGCATTGATCATAGAGGCATCACAAGCAATGATCTCCTCGGTCGCGGCTCAGTTTCAGAAACTTTCAGAAGCATTGTCAACCATCAGTCTTCTCCAGAAGGAATCCTCAGATTTGGCTTACCTGCTCGTATCACAGTATTCCTTCATCGCGGGCAAGGCGGTTTCGCTACTCGATGGCGCGGACGCGGCTTTCTGTTTGGGAGCAGATCTCTTCGATATAACACAATTTCCGTCTGCATTTCCTTCGTTCGAGGCGTCGCTCTCGATGATCTTGAAACCCGCGAAGGCCGCGAAGAAGCCTGTCTCTCTACTTCAAGCGGTAACTGGTTTAAAGCCAGAGGTTCGTCAGAGCCTGAAGGGCGATGCAGTCGTGGTTCCTAAGCTGCTTCCGCTCCACTTCGCGCTGTCGAAGTGCGAAGAGGTGTCGGGCGGAGAAACATGGGCGCCAGCGTTCGAAGCGATGACTGCGCTGAAAGCAGCACAGTCGTTCACTCCTGACGAGCTTGCGACTCAGTTTTATCTCGAAAAAATGTTGGCCTGGCATCTAGAAGGGTGACAGCGATGATCAAGCTCCATCAGGGCTCGGCACTCAAACCGGATGAAATTTATCGAATCTGCCGCAGCGGCAATACGCGGATCGTCGCCCTGATGGGGCCGATCGGGTGCGGGAAGACAACTCTCATCGCGGGCGTATTTCAGGCTTTTCTTGAGGGCAGGGTTGCCGGATACAGTTTCCGGGGTTCGGACACGCTTGTTGCGTTTGAAGAGAAGTGTTTCAATTCACGGACATTGTCTGAGGCTTCGGTCGCGTCAATGCCACGCACCTCTGGACAGGTAGGTGCGGAGTTTTATCACCTCGAATTGATGAAAGACGCTGACGGCTCAATACACCGACTCTTGCTGCTGGACTTTTCGGGGGAAGTCTACGAAGGAGCCATGCACCTCAAGGAAGACGCGGCGAAGCTTGCCATTCTTCGAGAAGTGGACTTGCTTATTCAGCTCTTGGACGGAAAGCGGTTGTCCTCAGGCGCGACGCGGGAGAAGGTCTACTCAGACGCGAAGGGTCTTCTTCGCAGCCTGTCCGAAGTGAAGTCCATCACTGAGTTGACTCCGCTCCAGGTGGTCGTCTCAAAAGTTGATCAACTTGTGGGCAACAATGTGTCGGCAGGAGCGCTTGAGAGAGTCAGTGCGAGTGTTGCTGCGCGATTTACGAAAGAGAGTCAACGGAGGGGCTTTGAGATTAGACAGATAGCCGCTAGCCCGGCCCAAGACACAACGGTGCCGGTGAGGTTTGGAGTCGACAACCTTTTTGGATCGTGGCTGACAGAGGTGCAGTCCGTTCCACCTGTGCTACCTAAGCTCAAGGTCGGCAGCAAGCGTTTCATGCACCGGCTCGGTGAGGCATGGCTGCCAGAAAGGTTCGAAGAGCGTGAGTGAAGCTACTGAGAAGGGCATTCTGCTGGTTGGTCTACCCAAGGCAGGTAAGACAACATTTGTTGCCGCATTGTGGCATGTCGTTAAATCCGAAGAAATTGAAGACTCATTGCGGTTAAGCGTTCTGGGTGGGGATGATACTTACCTCAACCAGATCCGAGACGAATGGCTCGATTACGTTGAGGTGGTTCGGACAACACAGCAAAGCGAGGCGATACCGACTATGCACCTCGTCGATAGGACTGGCACCCTTAAATGTGCGCTCTCTATTCCTGACTTGTCCGGTGAAACCTTCCTCCGTCATTGGACGGATCGAGAGTGGTCGGACAAGTTCACTGCGGCTGCTGAAGGGGCATCCGCCATTCTTGTGTTCCTACATCCGAATCAGCCCTTGGACGCACCAGAGATCACGACAACAATGCGGCTGCTTGGCCCGCTACCAGAGGAAGAAGCCGAATCAGACGAAAACCCAGAACAGCCACTCTGGGACCCTGAGAAGGCTGCAGGTATCGTTCAACTTGTGGAGGTTTTGCAGTTCTTGAAGCGAAATCTCAAGACACCCTTGAAAATCGCAGTGATGGTGTCTGCTTGGGACCTCATTAGGACGCGCTACGCCTCGCCAGAGGATTTCATCAGGGCCAGGACACCCTTGCTCGAACAGTTTCTGCGAACAAACTCCGATTCATTCGAGTTCACTATTTTCGGTGTCAGCGCACTGGGCGGGGATCTCGCAAACAAGGAAGATACTGATCGGTTACAGAATCAAACTCGCTGTGCTTCGGAGAGGATTGAAGTCGTCCCTGCGGCACTCGGCACTGAGCACGACATCACCCGCCCCCTGCGCTGGGCACTTTCGTGGCCCGAAGGCGAAACCGCATGAAGCTCGAACAGGCACTTTTCGGATATCGGGAGGGCCATCGTCGTCTCGCGAGTTCGGCTTCTTTTCTGCCGGCAGATGAACGATTCTTAGTCCGGATGACAGACCTTTCGGGGTCACGCTCGATGCCTGGATTCGAAGAATATGTAAGTGGCTATGCTCTTCCATCTGGCAGGGGCTACATCTTTGCAAAGACGTGGTATGCCCCGGAGTGCGAACGTCCAGGTTGTGTTTGGACGCACGTCATCGTAGTGCGCGATCAGGATTGGACGGAAATCACGCCGGGTATTATCTGCGGGTTATTCCGCCGTCCCTCGCTGGACAGGGCATCGTTGGACCGGTACTCCGACTCGCTCGACGTTTCATCCGCAACTTGTGGGGACGATTCGTTCCCTCGGCTCGGAATCAGCGAAGACATCATACGAGCACTTTATTCGGACGATCGGCCGATAGTGATCTCCGAGCCCGAGAAGCGAACCGATTTTAGCTCGTTTTTGATGAGAGTAGTGTGGCAGCGACCTCGCGCACTGAGAATTTCGTTTTCGTTTTGCACTGGATCGCTGAGCTTCCTAGAAACAGCAACAGGCCCTGTGCGTGTTCAGGTGATGCCGTTTCGAATTTCACGTTTGGTGCGAGAAGACGTTCATCTTCTCCCCGTCGAAAAGGCTTCTACGAATCCCCGATGGGCCAAAGTCTTGCTTGCAGATTTGCGTCATGAAGACCAGATTCTCAAACGGCTGTTCCTCGCGTTTCAGCAAACGGCTCGTGTTTACGGCGAGCAAGAAGCGGTCGGTATCATCCGCAGTTGCGCGGAAGCGCGAGTTCTTTTGGAAGATCTTCGTAAAGGGGCCGAGCCAGCGGAAAAAATGCTGCGCGGCATAGTGGAACTGTTTCCTGACCCGAAAGAGCAGATTCTATTTAAGGCCGATGCAATTGAGACATTGGCGAACACATCGGCCGGACGACTCGCGCTGTTGCGCTTCGTATTGCAGACCGACGAAACGCTTGTTGCTCTTGAAGGTGCACAAAATGAGGTGCTCGCCGCTGCATCGACGACAGCCAAAGTAGAGCCGGCGGCGGCGTTGCAGCTACTTAGTGAAGTGTTATTTCGGCCATATCGAAGTCAGTTCGCTCGGCAAGTCATCCATCGGTTACTGTCGGAGGTGTGTTTGTTGGACATCGAGTCGGCGTGTCCAGTTGATCCGCAGGTTCTATTCGCCATTGCGCGCGAGCAAAATGAATTGCTCTCCACGCCTGGGTTCTGGCTTCTCCAGCGGTCTTTTGAAGAATCCACGGAGCTCGCAGAATCCTTGGCCGAAGATCTCGGAGAAGACGTCGTTCTCGCTGGGCTGCTGGGCGCTGATCGATTCGATCTTCTAATTCGAATGTTGAGGATGCGGGGAGCCAAAGGTGCTTTCGAAGCACTCCGCTTAGCTGGCGGCCTCAGCCTGAAAGGGTCAAGCGATTACAACAAGGTGCTGGCGTTACGCGGCGAGGTTCTGGATTTCGCGCAGGCTCTAGCTTGGGGAGAAGCTTATGCGATGCGCCCTTTGAGTGCCGCCCAACTTTACATGCTTGCGAGTTGCAACGTCGAACCAAACCGTTTGGTCGATCTTGCACCAGAGCTGTCTACGTGGCTAGAGGCTCTGGCGGAATTGCCCGTAGCGCCTGAACGCATCTTTGCAGTGGCGGTCTTTCTAGCTTGCGGTAACGAGTTCACGGACGGATGGAAGCTCTTTAGAAAATCATTTGATATCGTCCATCGATCGGTCGCAGCCAAGTCTATTCCTTCTGATTGGTGGTGGCTAATCAAATCCCGCTTGCCATCGCTGGCGATCTGGGAGAAATGGGATAAGTGTGAGCGTCTGCGCAGAGGGGCTGTGGATTCGATTCTCCGGTGGGGCTTGCCATCCTCGGCTCTGGATGAAGTCTCTCAGGATCGAGAGCTCCAAATTCGGCTGCGCCAAATCTATCAAGAGCGGAAGTAGCTGTCCGCCGTTCCTAATCTGCCATTTACAAGCAATTCGGTGCACGGAATCAAGTGCGTAAGCCCGTTACTGGACAACACCAGACGGTTTCCGAGGGGTTGGTGGAGGTGGTGGACTCGTGTATCTGGTCGATGCGATGTACTGGGTCGGGATGACCTATGGAATTGACGTGATGCGCAGAATCAAGCGATTTCTTGATATTGACTGGACATCCTCGCGATAATCAGCTCAGACTTCATTTCTTTAAGCTTTGAATCGATGACGCTTCGTGCCTCAAGATTGCTAAGAACTCTGTTGCAAGCATCGCAGGAACTACTGAACTGCCGCGGAATGAGGTCCTTACGCCCGGCATCTTGCAGAACCTTGAAATACAGTCCGGGCCCCTGATGAGCAATGACCGCATTGATTCTCGGATCGGCCGATGCTCTCTCAACAATTTGTTTCAAAGGCTCCTTGAAGACATTCCCGAGTGAAAGATATGGATTCATGAATGCCGCACCACAACAGGGCTTAACCTCCCCATTTGTTTCGATATTCATGACGGTTCCGGCATTGCAGTCCCCAATAGGAAGTTCGGGAAGGAATGTTTGTTCCTCGTCCAGTATCCCCGTCTCTCCGAGACCAACAGGAACTACACTGTTCTCCACCCAGTCAATCTTGTCGGCGTCCACACGAGACTCGATCAGTTTCCTGATTTCATGATTCCTGAAGGAATCATTTGTGGTGATGTTTTGCAAGGAAACCAAAATCTCTAGACTCTGTGCAGCTCCTATTGCATTCACGACGCTGTCCAGGTTTCCAAACGCGGCATGAAAACTGTCCCAGCTGGCAAGCATCCACCGCATTCCGCAGTCATGTAATGGCTTGAGGCGAGCATACGCAAATTCAGGAGATTTAGCCCAAGAGCAATTCGTAGAGACACTTATGCCGCACCGATAATTTTCCCATGTGTATTCAGCGATCTGAAGCATCAGCTTGTAGTTGAGAAAAGGCTCTCCCCCTGCAAGCGCAACGGCTCGTATTGTACGAAGCTCGGCTGCCTGATCGATGATATGTTTAGCCTGCTCGAAATTTAGAGTTAAGCCACTGTCTAACTTTTCGCCAATCAAACAATCGCGGCATCTGAAGTTGCATTTGTAATGCAGCATCAGGGTGAGATCCGTAAATGCAATGCGCCCCTCAGACGCATTCAGTGCCTGTTCCGGCGATTTGTAGCTCATATCGCTTTTGGGGCATAGAGCTTCAAAGTGATATCCAATTCGCCAAGATCCTCCGGACGAATCGGAAGTTTATCCTCGGCGCTGGCATAAATAATGTACAGATAAACGCGCGATTTCGCCCCACCGTGCCGGGCGACTATCGGATAAGCACCTTCGTTCTGTTCCAAAATTGTCTTGTGCACGGTTTCTGAGTCGATGGTCAGGCCGTTTACCTGACCAATGCGAGTGACAAGAGGTGCGAGCTTATCTGCAAGTGCACTCAGCTTTTTTTGTTCTTCTGTCTGCATTGGGATTCTCCGCGGAGTTTAATGCGAGTGGTGCACCATTGGACGGCGTTAGTCGCTAGATGTCAATCCGCGGCGTCCAAAATCTTCGGGCGTTGTGTGACCGATAAAGATGCTAAGGAGAAGAAAAAGCGTAGCTAGGCGCAGGGGGACAAATGCGTCAGCTTCTCGGCGCCGGCTTCAGTTTCTCGGCGATTTTAGAGAATTGTGCTAACGCTGCTTCCAGTTCATCGACCACCTCTTGCGCAAGGATGTCCGGCGCGGGAAGCGAGTCGGTGTCGGTGAGACTCTTGTCCTTGATCCAGAAGAGATCCAGGCTCAGCTTGTCCCGTTTCAGCAGCTCCTCATATGTTGTAGCTGCGCCAGCGTCCGTCCGGATTCGTTTCGCTCCATGTCTCGGTTCGCTTATGCTCTTTGCCGGGCTTGTAGCAACTCACAAATTCGTCGAAATCCGTCCGCCGGATCGGCGACTGCTTGAGCGTGAAGTGCATGTTTGTGCGTAGGTCGTATACCCAGAGTCGGTCCGTCCACGGTTCAGGCCGGCCTTCCTTTTTATCGAAAAAAAGCACGTTGGCCTTTACACCGGGTGAATACCAGATTCCGGTGGGAAGCCGAAGCAGCGTGTGAACGCGACACTTCTCCAGCAGATTGCGGCGTACCTTCTCGCCTGCTCCACCCTCGAACAAGACGTTATCCGGCAGGACGACGGCTGCGCGTCCGCCTACTCGCAGCAGCGAGTAGATGTGCTGCACGAAGTTCAATTGTTTGTTGCTGGTCGAAGTCCAAAAGTCCTCACGGACGATGATCTGGTCGTCCTTCTCCATCTCGCCCTGCTCGTTTACAAACAGCAGGCTTTGCTTTTTGCCGAATGGTGGATTGGCGAGCACCATACTGAATTCGGTGCTCCACGGAGCGGCCAGGCTGTCATGTCCCGGATGAATGACGACACGATCCCCGCCAATGCCGTGCAGGTTCAGGTTCATGGCGCACATGCGGCCCACCTTGGGCGACAGCTCCATGCCTTCCACTAGTTCCTCGCGCAGGCGGCGTTTCTGGTCGCGGGCCAGCTTCGGTTCGTAGCGGTCCAGCACGTACTGGTAGGCGTTACATAGGAAGCCGCCTGTGCCTGCGGCCGGGTCGCAGATGCGGTCTTGCGGCGTAGGCATCATGACTTCGCACATCGTCTGGATGACGGGACGCGGTGTGAAGTACTGCCCCGCACCACGCGAGCTTTCCGACGGCGGAACGCTGCAGCAGCTCCTCGTAAATGGTGCCCTTTACGTCCACGGGCAAGTCGAGCCACTGGACTTTGTCCAGAAGGTTAACGATCAGCTGTTTAATAGCGCCGGATTGTTAATCTCGCAGCGAGCGCTCTTGAAAATCACACCCAGCATTCCGGGCTTCTTTCCGAGCGCTTCCAGAATTTCGCGATACTTCAGCTCCAGCGCCGCGCCGTCGAGCTCCAGCAGCGTCTTCCAGCCGAGCTCCAGGGGGACCTGCGCAGGCCGCGAGTACGGCGGCTCCGTCAACTGGTCCGCCATCTTGAGGTAGAGCAGCAGCGTAAGCTGCTCGACATACTCAAAGCAGCTCAGCCCCGCATCCTGCAACACGCCCGCGTAGCTCCAGGCCCGCTTGCCAATCTGTCCCGCATCCATCATGCCGTTGCTGCCGCCTGTCCGTGGGGTTGCTTCGCAGTATCGCGCGTTCGTGACTTTCGCTTTGATCGCTTGTTTTGCTGGTCGGGCGGACGCCTAGCTGGCGAACCTGCCTTACGTTTCGCTCCACCGAGCTTCTGGCGTCTCGCTTCCGCAGCCCGCTCGGCACGTTCCAAAGCGATGCGTTCGAGGAGAACGTGTGCGGGCTCGTCGCTTGGGTCTTGCGGGAGGAGCTGGCCCGTGAATGCATGGCGAAGGGCGGCTTGACGCAAAGACGCGCTACCCATGATCCGTGCTTCCAAGTCGGCGGACTGGTGTGTTGCAGCCGAAATCTGTTCATCCACCCTTTCTGCTATCTCTATCTGCTCTCGAACAGGTGGGAGTGGCAGGACGATGCTCCTTATTTCGGTCAAGTTCAATCTGGGCCGGCCGACGCCGTGGACCAATGCTTTGGTGCGCTCTCTCGTTGGGCTTGCGTTCAAGAAGTACATGAGGCACTGTGCGTCCAGGGTTTCATGTGCTTGGAATCGGATGCAATCGGCCTTGACAATTGCTGGGCCGACAAATCCGGGGAGAACGCAAGCTTTCGGCGGCTGTTCACTCAAACCCGCGATGATGATGTCGCCGGCGCGAACTGAATGCTTCTGCAAGCGACTGTATCGGTCCGGTGAGATGTGGGCCATGGAATCGACAAAGGCACCGTCACCTATGTTTTGCAATCTGATCACACGTGGACCGCTCGAGACGTAGTGCTCTGTCTTGAGGTTTGACCCGAATGGGCCATCGGTGATGGCGTTCCGGCTGCCCGATGCCAATTGATCCAAGCTCGCCCAACACCAGTCCTTTGGCAGTTCGGGGAGCTTCGTCGTGTTTGGAGCAATGGGCTGCTTGTACCTAGACTTCCAGGTGGCGGGCGGACGTTTGCCAGCAGCTTGATACTTGCGGAGTTGTTCGGCTTCCCAGAGGTGGCGGCGCTCCTTGAGAATGCGGGCAAGCAGTTCGCTGGCGGATTCGGCCTCCGGATGCGCAGCGCGCCAGCCTCCAGTGAGTTCGCCTGTAACTGCGGCTTTCAGTACCGAGGCGCGGTAAAGCTTCAGCTTTGCCACCGCCCGTTTCAGCGCCTCCACTCCTGCGTCCAGATCGGAAAGAATTTCATCCACCGCGTCTGCGATCCGGCGCTGCTCGTTCTCCGGCGCAACGGCAATTCGGAAGCGCTTCAACTGGTCAAACTCGACGCTCTGCACAGTCGTTCCATCTTTTGCGCAACTGTGCAAAATCTCTTGCTGCTCCGCTTTCAACGCATAAGCAATGTATCGCGGCTCCATCCCCGATTCCGGCCTAAGAGCTTTGAGGTCCTGATTCACCGTGACCGGGATTCGCGTTACAGCCACGGGAAGGGTATGCCGGAGGATGCCGCTTCGGGTGACGATGAGTATGCTTCCGGTTGGAAGAATAGAGGTCGCCGAGTTCCGAACGGCATCCTCGGTGATCATGTCCTCTGTTTCTGCAATCTCAAAGGTCTTCATGTCCTTGGACGAAACCCAAGGAATCGTGCCGTTCCGCCAGAACTCACTTACGGATTTCGACGGCGTACCCCCGCCGCTCCAAAGCCCAAGGGCGTCAAGAGGAGCGAGACTCCAGGAAGATGGGAGTTTTTCATTCCTCACGCCGCCAGCCTCTCATTCAGTTCCGCCAGCAAGCCGGGCAGCTCAGCCCCGAACAGCGCGTGAGCGCGCCCGATACTGCCGTGCTGACCGAACCATCCGTCCTCGAAATCCGCAGACTCGATAGAGAGACTGCTTGCAATATGATCCGCCATGCGGTCCAGCCACTCGCGCTGCTCGTGCGTGAACGCCTGCGCAGCCGAGCGCTGCGCCAGCCACGCCTCATAGCGTTCGCGAAGCTCCTGACGGTACGGGACAAGAGCTAGGCCGGGCATCAGCGCATGGCGAACCAGGGCCACTAAGTCTGCAAGGTCCCCGCCGCCATTGCCGTGTACTTTGTCCGCGTCCACCGCCTGGAAAGCTGTCCAGAGCTGCGCCGGAGTCGCCGCGACGGGCGGTTGCCGGAGTGCATCGTGCAACTGGTGAAGGTCTCTGAGCGAGAGCCGCAAGGGGCGCGTTCCTGCATAGAGCACCTGTAGCGCCGTCAGCTCGTCGTGGTGCTCCTCGATAAATTGTCGGAAGTCCTGCACTCTGGCTGCGGCGCGCTCCACTGCGGCAGCATCGAACCCGGCATACAACACTTCGTCCAGGTTGTGCCGGTCAAGCGTCTGTTCGTTCTGACTACGCAGCTCGAGAATTCGCCGCCGCAGTTCCGGCTTGAGCAGCGGAGTCACCGCCTCCTGCGCAAGCTGCTCCGCTGCGTTGGCAATCTGCGATTCAGATGGCTGCCCATTCGGCGGCAGCGCGGCGCCTGCAATCTGGCGTGCACGTTCGATCTGCGCATCGGAATCGCAGGCCTGCAAAAGGTCATGCGAGAGCTCGGCCAGTGTCTTGCCTTGCGCGATGCCAGCAAGCTCTACGACCTGATCTGGGGTAAACTCGCGCTGCACGCAGGCGAGCCGTCCCGCGAGAGTGGTGAGTTCGTCCTGCCCGATACCGCCTTGCGCGACGTATTCCATGAGCTGCTGCAGAGAAGCCGAGGGCCTGCGATTGAGGCTGACCGACTCCGTCTTGTCGTTCTCACAAACGCCAACGGCGTCCACCAGAACGAATCGGTCCTTGCCTCCAGTGGCGCTCGGCGTCACTTCGCGCAGCTTACTGGGGGAGATGACCCGCACGCCACGACCCTTCATCTGCTCGAAGAACCCGGCTGACTTTACGTTGCGCATAAACATGACGCACTCAATCGGCTTCACGTCTGTTCCGGTGGAAATCATATCCACAGTCACAGCGATACGCGGGAAGTAGCTGTTGCGGAAGTTCGTGAGAATCTCGTCCGGGCGTGAGCGTGTTGGTTCGAACCCAGTCGGTAACCTCGGACGTGGTGCCGTCTGAATTCTGAATCTCTTGTTTGCGGCGAATGAAGCCGGTGCGATACGTGATCTTCTCGCAAAACTCGTTCCGCTCATCGAAGACCTCTCGTGCAATCCGCACGATATCGTCAGCGTGCGAGTCATCCTTCGCGAAGATGAGGGTCTTCGGCACCTCAGTGCGACCGGGGAACGCATCCGGCAGTACCCGATCTCGAAATTGAGAAAGAACAGTGCGGATCTGACTTTCATTAACGACATCGCGGTCGAGCGCATTGGCTCCGTACGTCAGGTCCTGATCGAGCAGTTCTAACCGTTCCGCGCGGGTGAGTTTGTGCCGCTTATCCACATAGACCGGATCGTCTTCGGGAACAGCGATAGTCGCACCCTGCTCCGTCACACGGGTGCGGATACGGTAAACGTCGAAATTCACATTCACACCGTCCGCAACTGCTTCCGTATGGCCGTACTGCATCACAAGATTCTGATTGAAGAACGCCACAGTGCGCTTGCTGGGAGTGGCGGTCAGCCCGACCAGAAACGAATCGAAGTACAGCAACACCTGGCTCCAGAGCTCGTAAATGGAGCGATGGCACTCGTCCACGATGATGCAGTCGAAGAACTCGGGAGGAATGGCCGAGTTATAGGCCACGTCCGGTGGTTGAGTAAGCCACGGTTTGGCCGCGTCGAATGCCGATCCTTCTTCGTTGCCGGGGTCGTATTCGGGCTCCCCTTTCAGCATGGAGTAGAGCCGCTGGATCGTGGTGATAACGACATTGGCCGCCGGATTGATGACGTTCGATTTGAGTCGCTGAACCGTATATAGCTGCGGGAACTTGCGAGGGTCATCGGAAGGCGTGAAGTCGTTGAACTCATCCTCAGTTTGCTTTCCGAGGTTGGCACGATCCACCAGGAAGAGAATTCGCTTCGCACCACCGAACTTCAGGAGTCGATAGGCGATGTTCACGGCCGTGAACGTCTTCCCCGAGCCCGTGGCCATCTGAATCAATGCCCGTTGCCGGTTGAGAGCGAACGACTCCTCCAAGGCAGTGATGGCGCGAGTCTGCACTCCCCACAGCTTGCCCGGTTCAAGAGAGGGCATCGATTGCAACGATGAGCGTAGCTGGTTATCTCGAAGAGCGAGCAGGCGGGCGAGCGTTTCAGGTTGCTGAAAGCTGAAAAGCTGCCGGGCTCTCGGAGTGGGATCTAGGCCGTTTGTGAAGTAGTTAGTTGTGCCGTTGGACTGGTACAGGAACGGCAACGGGTAGGCGTAGGCCGGCAGATTATCTGGGAGCCCAGCTGCATACTTGGAAGATTGCGCCTCTACGCCGGTGAGGGTTCCATCCGCTTTGGCTTCGACAGCCCCCGCGACCTTACGGTCAACGTACAGAAGATAATCGGCCTGCCCGAATCCGGGTTTAAGAGGAAATTCGCAGACAGCAACCCCGCGGGATGCTGCTAAATCTGTATTTTGACGCGTCTGAACGGCCCATCCTGCCGACTTGAGGGCGTCGTCGATCCGTGATCTTGCTTCCTGCTCTGGTGTCGTCGGCATTTCCGATTTGCACCATTATTGTAGCGTTCAGCGCAGGAAGTCGTACAATTGCGGATTACGGCGCGAGGGCGATGCCAATTGCGTTTCCTGGGTTTCGATGGCCAGGCGCAGCGGGGCTCTCGATTGCGGATGCCTTGGTGACCTCTCGGCTGAGCGCTTTCGAAAGCCCATCAGCGTCGTTGGTGAAGATTCGCGCATCGAGCGAAGCGCGAGAAACAGATACATACGCGAATCGACTGTTGATGAGATCCGGGTGAAACTCTGTGTCTACGTTTACTAGTACACGCTGTGCGGTCAGTCCTTGGGAGCTGTGGGAAGTCACAGCGTAGCCATGATCGAAGTGGCGCGCTTTCCGCGGGTCGAAAGTGACGATCGTCTCTTTGAAGCCGTCCATGCGCACAGTGATCCTGCCGTCGTGGGTGATCTGCTGGATGGTACCGAGGTCGCGATTCGCAATACCAAGCTGCCGGTTCGGTGCCGTCCATTGAATGCGGTCACCTGTGGCGAAGTCACGCTCGATTTCTTTGTATGCCGAGATGCCGCGCAATCGTGATGGGTCGTAGACTACCTGTTTGCCTTCGCTTGTCTGAACGGTCACAAGATTGTCGCCCGGGTTTGTGGCGATGACTCGCGCGTAGCTTCCGCGTTCGATTCCAAGCTCCTTGCTGCCGCGAGTGTAGTGGAGAACGTCCCCGGGTTCATAGCGAGCTGCCCATGCTCGATCAGCTCCCGTCATGTCGGACCGCGGTGTGAGTACGCGGATGGAATGGTTCGTCGCATCCACGGTTCCCCGCGCCTGCAGTTCCTCACGAACGGCCTGGTTGATAGCGCGACGCGAGGCGTTATCGGGAGAGACGATGATGGTGTTCTCGGGCTGGGCGGCATAAGCTTGGGCTATGCTGGCGATACGTTCCTCCGCAGCAACGATTTCCGTTACACGTCCTTGTTGCTGGAGCATCCGAATGCCGATTTCCGTCTCGTTCCTCGATAGATGTTCAACAGCTTTCAGGAGCTCGGGATCTCGCTGGCGCACGATTTTGTCGAGCTGCGCTGTATGCATTCCAGCCTGCTGAAGCTGCTCGAACGGCTTGCCGGCATCGACGCCTTGATGTTGGCGGGTATCGCCGATCAGCAGTACCTTGTCCTGCGGACTGATCCGGGAAAGAAACTCTCGCACCTGTTGCGTCGAAGCAAGGGACGATTCATCGACCATGTAAAGCTGTTTCACAGTCGAGTCCGTGCTCCGGGTGCGGGCGAGAAAGCCCTGCAACGTGTCGGAGGAAATGCCCGCGTCGCGAAGTTGGCGTGCGGCGCGGCCAGTTGGGGCGAAGCCCTCGACCACATATCCGATTTGCTCCGCTCCCTGACGCGATAACCGCAAGCGTGGTCGTTTTACCCGAGCCCGCAAATCCCTGCAGTCCCTGTATGCGGTCGTCGCGAGGTGAGCACGTGTTCGATGCGCTCCGCGTTGCGCTTGATTGAGTTCTGAGCGGGCTTCGGTGAGCGGAATGGCCTGCTGAATGGACATGATCTGCGGAGCACGACCTTGGCCCTCCTGCACTGTAGTCGACAATCTCTCGCTCCGCTTTTACGGTCCGTGCGGTAGTGAAAAGACGGCTTGTCCCGTGCTTCTCTCTCGCGACAGGGCGAAACTCACCGGAGGCGACGCGCGCTTCAAAGCTCGCGCGGACTTCCGGGTAGGTGGTGTGTCCCATACCTCGGCGCAGGGCATCAACGAAGAGAGCGCGTTCATCTATGACGGCCTCCCGCTCGAAGCTGCGGTCCCGGGCGAACGTCAATGCGGAGTGGGCTCGTTGACGCCGCTCATCTGCCGGGAGCTGCTGTACCTGATTCTGACTGCGTTCTCTTGCTTCGGCAACAACTCTTTCTGCCTGGTTGCCGAACTCCGCAGCGATCTGACGATGTGCCGCGATCACCTTCTCCGGTGACATAATCACTTTGCCATCGCGGGTGTTGTGGGCGGCAATCTGTGCGGCGGCGGGGCCGCTGAACCCGCTTCGCGCCAAGGCTTCTTCGATCTGCTGCCGACGCGGACTGGAAGCATCAAGGTATTCCTGGGAGTAGCCCTTGATCTCCGGAGCGCCGCTCCGGCCAGCTTCGATCTCGTAGCCGAGACTGCGGAGCTGATACGTGAGATGGGATTGATACACGGCAGTCGCGTAGCTTTGAGTCCCGAAGAAAGCACGCTCTTGTAGAGCGCGCGTCTGGCCGGTCTCCCGTTCGGTCATGTTGAAGATGACGGCGTGCGTATGAAGCTGGGGAGCGGCGTAGCCATCTACCGGGCGGGCTGTATCGTGCTCGAACGTGGCGGCAACGAAGCGGCCGGTGGTTTCGGCGGGCCGGTTGCCGCCGATCCGAGCCTGCGTGTACTGCTCCAGCTCATTCAACGCGACCTTTACTGCCTCGCGATGCGCGTCGCGCACGCGGTCATCGCCGCCAACAAGAGCCGTCAGGGATACCGATTTGGGTGCGCTGAAGGTCGCGTCCCAACCTGCGCGGTGCTCGACGGGAGCGACGGTTCGACCGTCCTCAGTCTGATACTCGCGGACTTCACGATGCCGTACCAACTGCTCTCCGGTAGCAGGATGCTGGCCATCAGACAGCCGCGCAAACTCCGCGGCCCCGACCGCCCCGGTCAAACCGAAACGGTCGGCCATTTTGCCGTGCCATTCGCCTCGGATCGTATCGCCCTGCTTCCAGTAATTCTGCTCAGCCGCGGTGAACTCTTTGGCATGGTAGGTCTGGGCCTGCGTCGCGGACAGCGGTTTGGAAATGGTGAGCATACGGATTCGTTAGCCCCTCAGGATGAGATTCTGCGTCTCATCGACCTCACGGGATACCACTTCGACCACGACCTCCGAGTTGTCATTCTGGAATGCGTCAGACGCCTCACCTTGGCCGGACGCAGAATGCTCTGGCACCTGCTTCAGTTCTGTGGGGAACGATGGAGCCGTACGGCCTCGTTTCGGCTCATATGGCAGCTTGTCATCAACCCGCTCGCGCTTCTCGAACCCGCTCGCGACCACGGGCATGTCGAAGTACGGAAAGGAGAACCGCGTGACGTAATTCTGGTACTTCATGTAGGCGTGGAGATCGGCGAAACCGGAGATTTCGGACTCCAGAACCAGCGGTTCCACCTGCCTATCCAGCGCAAAGTTTCGTCCCGCGCGAGTGCCGTCGAAGTGTGTTTCGCGTAGACGTTCGACTTCGACTTTGCCGATGAATTCGCTGACCCATTGGCCGGCCTTCGGCTCCTTCGTGGTCAGCCAAACGCTGGTCGCTGGCTGCGACAGCATGACCTCTGCCAAATGGCCATAGAGGTATTCGAGCTGGGCTTTGCCTTGGAAGCCGAGCACCACCGGATTCTTGCTCTTGCGTGCCTCCGTGATGGCCGTGTGGAGCTGCGGCAACTTCTGCAGGCTGGCCAGCTCGTCGATGACAAACCATACCCGCTTCTGTGCTTCCGTCGGTTCATTCAGCAGCCGCAACACAAGCCAATCAATCCAGAGACTCTGCAGCGGCCGGAGCGCCTCGCGCTCGGCCGGAAGCGACGTAAGGAATATCCAGCCCTGCCGCTTCTCCGCCCATTCGGTGGCGGTCCATTCGCTCTCGGCCTCAGCGCGCTTTGGCAGCAGACGAAGGCTGTCTGCAATCAGTCCGAGCGATGCCAGGACGCCTGCTCGTTGCTGGTGCGCCCGCAGGTCGATCAGGTGCGCATGTTCGGTTCCTTTTAGCCTGCGGTCGATCTCTTCGGGGTTCGACATCCACTCGACCAGTTCCTCCGGCGTCGGGCCATAGGCCATCAGGAACGCGAAGATTTTCTGTGGCGATTCAATGAAGAACTCGCCCTTCTTGTCCTGCGGCGGCTGAAACAAAGAAGTGGCCAGCGCCTTTGCTTCCGAACGGCTGCGCAGCTCATCTGCCGGACTCCAGTAGGGGCACCGTTGATCCAGGGGATTCAGGATGACATCGCCACGTGAGGGGTCGTAGAAGCGCTTTACGAACTCGCGTGCCGGGTCATAGACGATGGCCGAATCACCCCGGCTGCGCACCTGACGGAGCACCTGAAAAATCAGGGCGGACTTGCCGGCGCCGGTGTCGCCGATGATCTGCATGTGCTGCGCCTCGGCGCGGGCTGGAATGCGAAGCATCGGCTTCAAACCGTCGATCCTGAATCCGATTCCGTCGCCCTTGACGGTGCGATTGAACTGCTTCGGGGTAAGCATCTCCGGCCCTTTCAGTCGCCGCCCGTATCTGCAGCTTTTTCTGGCGTCTGACGTCCGCCGCAAGCGCGAACGGCAGCAGGCAAATGAACAATGCCACACCTGACAAGAGCGGGATCTGGAAGAAAGCGAGCAGACCGTTCCCGTCGTAGACGGCGGCCTGTAAGATAGTCGCGCAAGCGGGAATCAACGTAGCTCCGCTGAGGCCCACGAATCAGCACCTCACCGGCTTGTCTCCTGCGATGCCGAAGAGAGCGTGAGCGGGATAGGCCGGCCGTCAGGCTGCGGTGTATGGCCGAGCGACAACATCGTCATTCATCGCGGGCCGCGGCGTGCCTTTGCCGTCCGCGATGAAGAGCATCCGGTAGTTGCTGCGGTGTTTCGGAAGAAACTGAGCGAACGCCGTGGTCCGCTCAAATACCGGCAGGTAGTACCGCTGGAGCGGAGCCGCCAGATGAATGCGTGAGCACACGAATACGAAAGTCAGAAAGGCCGAAAGAAAGAACGCGGAGTACGTGTAGAGCGGCATGTGCCGCGGCCATACGATCGATTCTTTGCGTCCCCAGTTGGTAGTTGCCATGGCTTATCTCCCGCTCTCTGCCGTGAGCTTGGCGGCGAGTTCGTGCTTCGCTTGTGCTGATGTCATCAAGCAGTTTGTCGAAGGCTTCGGGCGCTGAGCTTTTGTCCCGCAGCAAGCGGCCGAAGAACATTGACGAGAAGCAGCCGAACGCCCAGGATTTCCGCTAGACAACGGGTCCGCTGCTGGACCGCGTGCCGAGTTCGCGCATAGATGACGTCGCGCATCCACTCACTCGGCGAAGCCTTTCCGGCATCCTTAGCAGCCGTCAATAACCGAGGCTTCGCTCCTGCAACGTGAGCTTCGTTCCAACGCTTTGCGTGCGTTGAGAACGGCCTTGTCAATCGTGACGTCCTGTGGCTGATTTCTGATTGCTTTGACAAGCATTGGGCCCTCGCTAACGCGGTTCCTTGCAAGGAACCGCTCTATTCGACAAGCCTCATCGTCATCTGCAAGTTCGCTATGAGTGCACCTTGGTGTACCTAGCACGACCCTGTGAGGGATGGAGTGTCAACATTCTTCCGGTGCGAAGCACCGTTGTGGCCCTGCCACTGATTTAGGCGCGGGATCATGCCTTCGATCCCGCCACAGCTGCTGTTGTTTGTGCTGCCGATTGCGCTGCGATTGCCGGCTTCTTCGCAGGCGGTTCCGCGGGCTCAGCGACCGGCGCTTTGCGGATGCGAAGCGTCGAGGCGACCTGCCGGGCTTCCGGGGTCTTCAGGAAGTCCTGGAAGTCGCGGTCTTTGGAGAAGACATAGACGAGCGCCTGTTCAACGACATCATCGGCGCAAGCGCGGATGAATGCGGCGTACTGGTCTACCTGTGTTGCGGTTGAATCGTTCAGCCGAATCGAGGCGCTGATCTGGCGGGTTTGGTTGACTTCAAGCAGGGGCATTGTGGTTCTCCTTTGGTGGTGAATCAGGCGAGCTTTCGGCGCGCAATCATGTGTGCCGCCGTCTGAGCAATCTCCCGCGCACGAGCGGAGCAAAGTGCGGCGGGAAGCTCGGACGAACGGCGTGCTTCGAGGCTGGTGATTACGTCGTGAATGGAAGTCCCGGCGAGCAGCGCGAGACGGGCGGAAGCCATGTCTACGGTGCGCTGGGCGTAATAGAGAGGGTTGGGCTTATCGGCGCGGCGGACAGCGAGCGCTTGCGTGAGCTGCGCCGCATCCTTTCCGCTGGACAGTTCAGACAGAACCCATGCCCAATCCTGTTCGGAGTGGGTGTGTTTGCTGCCCCCGAACGGCCGTGCGAGAGCCGCGAAGCGGGAGC
The DNA here is from genome assembly GCA_963762465.1 of uncultured Acidobacteriaceae bacterium. Lineage (GTDB taxonomy): Bacteria > Acidobacteriota > Terriglobia > Terriglobales > Acidobacteriaceae > Granulicella. The sequence goes on from CAVXKS010000010.1 coordinate 29,811, forward strand.
ACGGCATCCGGCGAGCCAAGGGCGAGACGGAAGTCCTCAGAATGAGCGACTGAATCGCTGGGGTATTCGACCGTGACTGGATGTGCAGGCGTGTATTTGTGGTTGTCGAATCCGGGCAGACGAATGACACGGTTGCAGTCCGTGCAAGCTGGATCGCCGCCGAAGGCAATGGCAAGCTGCTTGAGAGTGCTTTCCTGAAGCGCGAAGTCAAAGCCTTCGACCCGCCAGAGAACCTGGTATTTGTCCGGTCGAAGTGGAGATGATCGCCGTCGGCGTTGGGACTTCAGTAGACGCCCGAAGCGCAGCCACTCGGGCCTCGCCGTCCACGTCGATGTCTATATATAGATGGCGAACTTCCGCGATGCTCTCTTTGGTGCGTTTGCGGCTGCCAGAGCGAAGCGGATTGGCAGCGACATAGACATTCATGCCGCTCGCGTTCTCGTGAGCGAGCCACCGCATATACGCTGGCGCTGCTGCCTGCTCGATCCGCACGGTGCGCTGCGCGATCCGTGCCGGCTGTTCGCAGCGCAGTAGCACCGCGATCGTCTCTCCGGGACGGAAACAACGGGTGAGGAACTCGGTGGCCATCGTGGTGTTCATTGCGGGTGTCTCACAGGGTTGGAAGCCCGGCGTCTACCGGGCTCCCGAGTTGATGGAGGAAAGCGGCTTATGCAGCCGCTTCCAGAGAGGATTCGTCGGACGCTTCCTGCTCTTCCGGGCTGGCCTTCTCGGCCCGGTCCAGCTTGAGAATCGAGTCCACCCGGATCTCCCAGATGGTCTGCTCGGTGCCCGTCTTCGTGCTGTCGTACTTCCGGCTGCGCAGCTCGCCTTCGACCTGGAGATGAGCGCCCTTCTTCAGCGTGGCGGCGAACTCTGCGAGCTTCTTGCCGAAGACCACGCAACGGTGCCATTCGGTGTGCGAGATGTACTTGCCGTCCTTCTTGTAGGAGCTCTTGGTTGCCAGCGAGAGAGTGGTGAAGCTGCGGTTGTCGTTGGAGCGAACTTCTGCGTCGTTGCCGAGGAAGCCGATGAGGGTGACTTTGTTCTGGTACATGGTGGTGATCTCCGTTTCGTTGTATTTCCCGTATCCTGCTCGGGTCACCCTTCACGAAGTGAGCGAGTGGGCCCGGCTCCCAAGTGCCAAGGAGTGCATTTACGGAGGGTCCGTCGCAGACGGAAACCGTAACCCGGAGGGCGGCGTAGCCGAAGCAGAACGACGCCGTGCCGCAGGGCGCCGGATAGCCCCGAAGCGTGACCCCGAGCAGAGGACGGGATACGAGGCGGAAGGAACCCACTGGACCGTGTCACCCCATTGCTTCTCGGCTGCAGAAGCTCGCCCAAACCGCAGCTCATACGGTGCTGGCAATGGCTCCGGAGAAGGACGGCTTCTCGCCACCTCCGTTGCGCTCTTCGCGGCTCGCTGCTGGCGCGCTGAAGATGCTCAGAGACAGGTGGGGCTGTGCAGCCGGATTGGCAGCATGTGGGTGCATCGGATAGACCTCGTATTCGGGTTCGTTCTTTAGCTGGATTGGCTGGCTTCAGCCTGGGGGAGCGCGGTAGATCTCCTCGGTCTGGAAGCTTGGTCTGCATGGTCGTAGCCGCTTACGGTAATCAACTCGCGTCACGCGACGCCGGCCTGTATGGTCGCGCTCGCAATGCAACACAAAGTCGATGGCCTCTGCGGTCTCTGACCGCATGAACCCGTGATTCAGATTCGGCCTGGCACTCAGGGCGAGATTGGAGAGACGATTCAGCGCGTCCACGGCGGACTTCGCGTGGATGGTGGACAGCGTTCCGCCATGCCCGGTATTCATGGCCTGCAGCAGGTCATAGCCGCACTCGTTGCGGATTTCGCCCATGATGATCCGGTCGGGACGATGGCGGAGAGCGGCGGCCACAAGCTCGCTCGGCGTGATGGCAACCTGGCCCGGAATCTCCTCGACAGCCTCCCAGCGAACCGCATTCGGATGAGAGATCTTCAGCTCGGCCGGTTGCTCGATGATGACAAGCCGTTCGTTTGCCGGAACATGATCAAGTATGGCTTTCATGATCGTGGTCTTTCCTGACCCGGTTCCGCCGCTGATCAGGCCGTTCTTCTTCTGGAGCATGAGCGACACAACCGTGTCGCGAACGTCGGCCGGAAGGCTGCCCGAACCGATCAGCTCATCGGACGTGTACCAGCGGTTGAATTTGCGGATGGTTAGCGTCGGGCCATTGATGGACGACGGCGCACCGACGACCGCCACGCGCGAGCCGTCCGGCAAGCGCGTATTCAGGATCGGATTCTGGGTCGTTAGGTCCTGGCCGAGGATGCGGGCAACGCGCTCGATGGCGGCCGTCAGGCGCTCGTTGCGTGTACGGCGTGGACAGCGGAATATGCTGCACGACGCCGCCGCGATCGGCATACACGCCGGTCGCGCCATTGATCATCAGGTCCGAGATGGACGGGTCGAGCAAGAGCCCGCGCAGCTCTTCGGGAAAGAACGGCAGAATCAACTGGAAGCTCATCGCGGACCTCCTGCCAGCGGGAGCGCAGCAACGCCCGGAGTTTGGGCCGGCGATCCTGGCGCAATCGGGTCTACAGAGATCCGGTTTTCGTGGAATTCGGTGATCGTCAATCCGAGAGGGTTGATGGTCTCGAACTGCGGAAACACCTTGGCCTGATCGCTGACCTGTTTCGGATTCAGGTAGTAGGTGACACTCAGCACCCAATGCTCGCGGCGCGGCTCACGCGAGTTCCGCGGCGAGTAGAGCTTGTCGATCGGCCACCAGAGCCGTTCCACGGGCGATGGTTGCGCCCTGCACGGTCTCCTGTGACATGGAGGTAATCGTGACGTTCTTGACCTCCACATCGCTCTGTTCGATCTGTCCGCCCATCACCTGCGAGACAAGGTGATTCTGGTTGTCATCGGTCATCAGTTGCGACGCAAGAGTCTGAGACAGGAAGTAGTAGTTGAGCGGGTACTTCGTCCCGATGGTCTCGCGGTTGACGGTGTAGCGGTAGTTCGCCCAATCGGTCAGATATGTGCGGACTTCGCCCTCGCGCGGGCTGTAGTTCAGGTCCGTGTACGCGATGGCCTGAGCGCGGCCCATCTCGTCGATGCGGATGTACCGATTCGCAATCGGCCGGTGCGCCAAAGAGAAGTTCATCCATAACGAACCGAGCAGGATCACGGTCCCGCAGCCAATGACGAAGCGATAGGCCTTTCGCTCGGCATAGTGCGAGGCATAGACCTCGTTTCCGATCTCGTCGGCGAGCAGGGACTGCTCCGGCGTGAGGCGAGCTTCAGCGGCTAGAGTGGTGCTGGACATGATGGTTCTCCGGTGTGCTTGCGAACTGCGTTGAAAACGACTACGGCGTAGAGGATGCCGACAACGAGGCAGCCGATGAGGACGACCAGAAGAGCTACCCGCATGTAGCGCCAGCCGCCTACTGCTCGACCGATAAAGAACGCTGAGAGCAATGACCACATAGCTATGCACGCCCCTTTCATGATTGCACCGCCTATCAGTGCCACCGACTGTGCTGGTCGCGGCGGAAGCCAGACCCGCAGCTCCGCCGAAGATCGCCTGGGTCATGCTCGGAATAAAGAGCATGTTGATGATGAACGCGACGAACACCATCGCGCATGGGATTAGATTTGCTAACCACATCTCGATGGAATAGTTGCCGTTGAACGTCTGCTGAATGAAGCCATTCAGGAAGCCCGCCCACACGAAGATGAAAGCGGCTGCCACAGCCCGGATCATGGCGAAGCTGATGAGCACGTCGAGGAAATGGAAGAACTTCGCGCGGAAGGTCTTGGTCATCAGAAGCGGCACGAAGACCGGACCGAATAGAGCGGTCACGCCGTACAGGATGAAGGCGCTGCAGTTGATCAGGAAGAGGATGGCGGACGCCAGCCCGAGCAGGACCTGCACGATGAAATAGCAGAGGATCTGCGACCGGCGCCGTAAAGGACGGCATGGACGTGTTGTCGCCGGCCGTCTTGAGGAGCTGCAGCAGGTTGTCGAGCGAGCTCTGATCGAAGGCGGCGACCATCGCTTGGGCGATGTAGGAGAAGAAGTGATTGATCCCGAAGCTCGCGCCGGGGAACGGATTCACCCAGTAGTTGAGCAGCAGCGAGCAGATAATCAGCCGCAAGAGGAAGTTCACGAGGTCGCCGACGCGCAGCGGCTCGTGATGAAGCCGGAACGTCATGCTGCTGGTATTCCAGTTCACGACCATGCTGATGAGAACAAACAGAGAGATGCAGCTCAGCTCCGATGAGCCCGAACTGCGTGAGCGCGCCGCCGTTCTGGGTCGTCAGATTGGTCAGGTTGTTGGTGAACTGGTAGAGCCAATCAACCCCGGAACTTGCGCTCGGAAGGGCTTGCGCTAAAGCCATGACGGAAACCATCGGTGCATCTCTCTCGTAGTTGGAAGTTGAGGGTTAGGGGAGGTACGTCTTCCACGTCTTGCCTTCGTGGGCGGCTGCGGAGTTGTGGCGCGCGCGGTTCTGCTCCACTTGTTTGCGGAAAGCCTCGTCGCGTGCCTTCTGCTCCTCGGCTTCCTTTTGCTGCTGCTGAAGGATGGCTGCCGCTTTCGCCGCGGCTGCCGCCGCCTTGGCTGACTCGTGACGTTGGTAAAGGACGGCGCTGCCGATCACAGTCAGCGCCGCAAGGATTGCAATGAGCAGTTTCGTGTTGATCGCGTTCAGCATCTGAACCTGCCGGGTTAGGGGATATAGTTCTGCCAGGTGCTGCCCTCGTTGGCCGCACTGACGTCATTGGCTGCGCGTTGCTGTTGCACGACCGCGGCGGTGTTCAGGTCCTGTGCTGCCGCGTTCCGCTGCTGCATGTTGGCGACCGTCATCTGCGTAGCAAGGCAGGTCTGGATTGTGCCTTGCGATTGCATCTCCGACAGCTTCTGCGCCTCGGCCGCGTTCAGGAGATTGAGTTGCTCGACTTCGGTATTGGTGGCAGTCGGTGCCGTCCACCTGCTGGGCGGCGAGAGTGCTGTTCGCGGAGGCGTTCTGCGTTCGTGCCGCCCGGTACTGTCCCACAGCCGTAAGGCAGTCCGGAGATGCGGAATCAGACATCTCGATCATCGCAAGCTGCGACATCCGATCGTTGCCGAGCGGCTGCCCGGCGAGATACGTGCTGGTCCCGCTGTTGACCGAAACGGTCGCGGCCTTCCATCCGGTCAATGAAGCGCTCGGCGAGTTCGTGTTGAGGGCGACGTTGATGCCGGCAGTTTCGCCGAACATATTGGCGACGTTCGCATTCTTGAGAGCCGTCAGCGTGGTTTGCCACTGCTGCTTCCAGGAGAAATGCGTGATGTTGTTCTTGAGCATGTTGTATTGCGACTCCAGCGTGGTGAGCTGGGACACGAGTTGGGCATAGCTGGTCGGGTCGAAGACGATGTCTCCGATTCCGAAGAGCGCGAAGCTCGGCGTAGCGGCGAGGAGCAACGTCGCTCCTGACCGATGAGCCACTTGCGTTTCCGAGTGAACTTCATGGATTCCTCCAGCGGTTAGAGGGTTGGGTTGACGCGGTGTTCTGCGTAGGACGGGATAAGCAAATCCGTGCCGATGTACACCCGCGCCCGCGAACCCTCTTTCAGCGTGATGATGGGGAGCCGGTTGAGAAAATGATTGAGAACCTGCTCGCCTTCGGCTGCGGACTGCTCCGAGATCCCGTTGCGGATCTCGGTGGAGGGCGACAGAATGCTGCCGTTGTTGCCAATCTGCGCGAGCCCGCCAAGACCGCCCACGGCGGCTGCGGCGGCAAACGCCTGCAGATAGCCGTGGTCCACATTCGTTGCGAGGCCGGTCGTGCCGATCTGGTCGAGCGCGAGGTACTTCCCGAACTCCAGGGAGAAGCCGTCCGGGCATATGGCGCGATGGAACGTCACAAACATCTTGCGTTGCTGCGCGCTGCCGACGCTCTGAACGGTGCCGAGGATGCGCGTCCCTTGCGGCAACAAGAGCTGCTGGTGGTCGTGCGAATACAAGTCGGTGGTCAGGTCCAGCATGATCGGGCCGGCTGAGGCCGCCGTCGATGTGGTTGGTGACGACGCCCTCCAGTACCGTTCCCTCAAACACCCGGTACAAGCGGCCCTGGTAGGTATCGAAGTCGTAGGGTGCCATGGGATTGGACATTGTCGGAAACGACCGGGTTTGGCTTGGGTCGGTGCGGCAGCCGTGACCGCATCGCTACCTGCTGGAAGCTCCGCCGCAGCTTTCGGCTGCGAGCTGATCTTTCTCGGACAGGACCGCGGTGGTCGGAGCGGCGGCCGCCGGGCCAGCTCGCGGCGCGCGAAGTCAATGGCGACGGTGTCGCTATTGAGAGCGTCCTGCTGCTGCTTTTCCCGCTCCAAAGCCTTCTGCTTCGCTTCGGCTTGGGCCTGCGACACGTTGGAGGTGTGCGAGGCGCGTTCGGGCTATCGCCGTAGATCGCGGCGCGTTGCGCTGCGGTCATCGGCGGAGCGCCCGCCGTTTCGGGCTGGGCACGTCCTGCGCGGCCTGAAGCTGCTGCATTGCGGCTGCGATTTCCTGCTGGCGCTGACGGCTGTCGGCGTCCTGCTGGGCCTGCATCCTGCTGCTGCGTCTCAAAGCTCGAAATCTGCTGGGCGTTGGGAGCTGCCGGGCGCATCGGCAGGGCGCTCACCGGCGCAGCCCTTTTCTTGCCGCTTACCAGACTCGAGATATTCGCAATGCCGATCAGCGCCACGATCACAATGAGCGCAGAATCAACGGCATGCTCTTTGCGCACCGGCGCGATTCGCTTCCCGCTGCTCGGGAACAGTAGCAGGCGACTTCGTGGTTCTGTTCCGGCATGACTACTGCTCCTTTCCGGTCCGGTGAAACTCGACCTTCTGCTTGCCGATAGCGAGATAGCCGTTGTCGAGCTCCTTCGGCACGGTGTACAGGCCATTGCTGAAATCGAAGTTGATGAGTGAGCCTTTGCCGTCTTTCATTTCGTACAGCGCAGGCGTCTCCTGGAAGTGGCCGCGCAGATAGGTGAACTTGTCGTCGCGCCAGATCTGCTGCAAGCCCGAGCTCTCGCCCCTTCTTCTCGTCCCACGCGTAGTCAAAGTGCAATGTGCCGGGATACTGGCTGCGGTACTGCTCGGCTTTCGCGTCCTCGGCCTTCAACTCGGCCGTGGCAGCGGCCTTCGCTGCGGCGGCATCCTGCTTGGCCTTTTCCAGCTCGGCTGCCGGCACGAAGACCGGCAGCTCCGCGAGCTTGTCTTTGGCAGCCTTGTCACCGGGACTGAGGAACACCTTGGAATCGAAGTGGTCATCTGCGTCACCTGAGACTTCGCGAAGCTGCAGCGTGTAGTCGATGCCGTGGTCGGAAACGATGTGGATGTCGGTGCGTGCCGTTCGCCACCTTCGGTTTCACGCTGATGAAGCGGCTGGCCACATGGCCGCCGTCGAACACCCAATCGACCGTGTCGCCGCCGAATACGGTTGCGACCTTCTCCTCGGCCGGAAGCAGGATGAGGGTCGATTGCAACAGGCCGGCGCGGACCACAGGCGGAGCGTCCGCCTCGGAGACGGTGACAGTACCGTGGCGCACTGGGCTGTAGATGGTGCGGCTCCTGTGGCAAAGCAGTGCAGGGCATTGCCGAGCGACAGACCGAGAGCGACGAAGATGAGGATGGGCGGTTTCACAGCCGGTAATTCCTTTCTGGTTGAGGTTGAGGTCACACGGTTTCGCCTGCGGCGAACCGGGCGATCCCTTCCGTAAGGCCGTACTTCTCGATCAGCTTGGAGCGCCGAACCCGATCTTTCGGCTTGGTGGAGAACGTGGCGTAGCTGCGGCTGTCGAGATTCAGCTTGACGACCTTCGTGAGTCCGTCGCGGCGCATGTAGAGCGCTTCGCGGTCCTGCAGGCTCTCGAACAGGGCGATCTGCTGCTCATTCATCTTGAAGAGCTCGGCGTAACGCTTCCGGTTGAACGTCGCATCCTTCAGGAACAGGAACGACGTGCAGGAGTTCACGATGGAGTCGGCGTTCTCGCCCAGGTCTTCGGCCGACTGGCCGATCATGGTGACGCCGCCGAGGTTCTTGCGCACGGTCTTGATCGAAGCGAGCGCGCCTTCGAGAAGCTGCTTGTTCTTCATCGAAGAGAAGATCTCTTCGATGAGGATGTGCTTCGGGACGCCAAGATTGGCGGGGTTGTAGAGAACGTCGTTGATGCGGCGAAGCAGCCACACCATCAGCGGCTCAATCAGGTCGGCGTACTGCGCGTTGTTCACGCCCTGGAAGTCGAAGCACTGGAGGCGAGAGAGCGAGAGGCTGTCTTCGACGTTGTCGAAGACGGCGTTGTAGATGCCGTTGCCAACCCACTTCGACAGATAGCGATCGAGCTTCTTGGGGAGGAAGAGGTTGGAGAGCCGGCGATTCGGCGCGTCGAGCAGGTACATATCCTGCACGGCTTTGTGAATCACGTCATCGTCTTCGGGCTCCAGCTCCGCGCCGCCGTTCGTCAGCAACAGCTTCACGAAGGAGTACAGGAACTTGATGTTGCTCTCGGTCGGTTCCAGCGCGAATGGGTTGATGCGCGGGCCGTCTTTGCCGACGCGGTCTACCTTGCCGCCGTACAGCTCGACAACACTCTCGTAGCTGCCGCCGATATCGAAGATGTAGGTGAAGCCGCCGTACTTCTGCTCCAGCGCAATGATCTGGTTGCCATGAACGGACTTGCCGGTCCCCGTAGGGCCGATGATGAGCATGACGCGGACGCCATCCACATAGACATCCTGGAAAAACGGCGTTCCCGTCGCGTGTTTCGAAGCACGTTCAGGTACTCGGCATCGAGGTCCTCTGAATGCGGATGTCCGAGATGCGGCGCGAACACAGAGGACAGGCGCGCGTGATGGTCTTCTGCGAGCCACAGCGGGAAGACATTGAACTTCTGATTGCCCGGGAACATCGCATAGAACGCTGACAGATTTCCCAGCGTCTCTTCCATCACCTGAGCGCGGGCGTCTACGAAGATCCGGTGGACGGTAGGAACGACATCGCGCAGCTGTTCGGGGCTGCGCGCAGCGAGAAGCAAACGCAGCGAGAACTCGCCTTGGGCTTTTTTGTCGAGCGAGCGTATGACTTCGCTCAGGTCGTCAACGCTGTTGTTCGCTGCCTTGGCGCCTGCTCCCGTTTCGAGTGAAGCCGTGTCGCGACCGCTCATCACGCGGGTGAGGACGCCTACTTTGAAGAACGAGATGAACTTTTCTTGTTGATCGATCTCTTTGCGCGCTGAGGAGGCGGACTTCACGCGCCAGGTCGTGCAAAGGATGCTGTCGCAGTCGAGCGAGAGCAGCCCGGAGAAGAGGCAGGGCCGCGATGCATCCGGCGTGGCCTTCAGCGAGAACATCTGCACATGCCGCTTGCCGACCTGAACATGATCCTTATGCCACGCAACGGGGTTCTTGACGATCTGCCGGTCTACACCGGTGTCGCTGCGGAGCTGGTCCTGCTCGGCCCAGTCTTCCAGATTGAACAGGTAGCTGAAGAACTGGAAAGACTCGTTCTTGCGCAAGCAGCCGGAGGCCGAGCGAGCTGCCGAGATGTCCCTCAAGCAGTGTGGCTGTCTTTTCCAGCTCCGCCAGCATCCGGGAAGTCTCGTAGGCGTTCTCCTTCGGCTTCTGCTGGAACGCCTTGAGCTTGGCTGGCTCCAGCGTGAGACACCAATGCAGGTCGATCCGCCGGAAAGCCGGCGGTCTTCTCCAGATGCGCAAGGCGGTCGCTGGCGAACACTTCCGTGACAGCGTTCGTGTACTGTGCTTGCCGCGGAAGATCGTAAGCCGGACATCACGCGCGTGTACTGGTAGAGGCAAGATCCTTCGGGCAGACCGCGCAAGCGCTCCTTCAATCGACGCGGACGCGCGAGTCGAGCTCCAGGTCGGTCAGGCTCTCCTCGTCGATGCCCGCCAGACGAGAAGAGGCATCCATAGCCGCCACCTTTGAGAGCGAAGATGTGCTCGCTCGACGAAGCGGGAGATCGGCACGATGCTGCAGGCCGCTCCTGCTTTCGCGAACCACGGCGTGTTTTTCAGTTGCTCAGTGTTTGCGCGGGTCATAGTAGCTCTTCTGGCTGAGGCTCAGGCCCCAGAGCTGAAACATCTTTGGGTGTTTGCGCACGATGAACCATGCGCGACACCGCGAGCGTGGGAAACGCCAGCATCGCCAGCAAGCGAAAGCCAACGAGGAAAACCGTTACGCAGACGAATACGATCGCCATCCATGTTGTGAGGTCGAGTCCGAGCTTGGCTCTCGGCCGGTTCAACGCCTGATTGATCGGTAACGGTTCTCCCCGCTTGGCCATGTCGATGTCACCTCCTACATCGACTGTCCGGTCAGAGAGCCAATCCAGCCGGCTCCCCAGCCGAGAACTCCAGCGCCAAACAGCGCGCCGAAGAGACCGGGAATGGCGTCCTGGAACCGTCCCGACATCATGCGGATTCCGGCGAAGATCAGGCCGCCAAGGCAGATGACCGCGCCAGCGTACATGGCGAACGTCTTGAACGTCCCCATCAGCGTCTGTGCGCCGGAGAAATCCATCGTTCCCTGGGCGTGGGCTACGGATGAAAGGGTGAGAGCAATGAGGGCGGGAGCGAGCGTGCGAGAGGCTCGCATCAGGTTGGCTTTGCCGGTCTCTCCGGCAAAGCGACGAAGCAACCGCGCGGAGCGGTTTGCGACTCGATATGGTTTAGCGGGACTGAAGCACTTTGCACCTCCGCCAACGGCTTCAATCCGTCGGCTATGGCGCAAAACATAAGTGCGCGGTTTGGCCCGCGTCCAATGAGTTCAGTGCGCAGCGTAATGCGCTGGGCGCATGACCGATCATTCTGTGGCTTGGATTCACGCCACGATTCGGGCCGTTCGAGGACGCGGAGTGCCGGCCGAATTCTGTGGGCCAACTGCTCTGATTTGTTTGCTAATTCGGCTTCACAGGGGGAAGAGTTGACTGGCGCATGGGCTTCGGAATCACTCCCTCCAGCACGGCCGTGATGCGTCCGCTACTGTCCAGGATCGAAAGCCGCTCTCCGACTACGAGTGAATCTACAAAGATGTCGAGACAGAAACCTGAAGGATGGGCCGCGCTGGGCACTTTGATCGCCGATATATTCCCACTGAACGAACAGGCGGCGCCGAGTCTCTGCGTCGGGGTCTCTTCTCCACGGGCGTTCACAATGAATCGCGATGGAGTGAGGCTCGTCAGCTCGTCCAGCGAGGTGCCGAGTTCGGCGTACAGAGTGTCAACAGTGAGATCCAGGACGCGTGACAAAGCGCATTGAACAGTGAGAACAAGATCAGGGTTGCGCGGCGCGCCTTTGAGCTGCCCATCGGCGGTCATAAACAGCGCTTCTACCTCCATCATCGCGGTCAGCTGGCTGTCGGCGCAGTAGAGAACGGGAAAGGAATTGGGAGCGTTGTAGCGTCCACCGGAGCGTAGGGAGCCAATCGCGGACAGCGGAGCGTCGCGCCACTTCTCCGCGACGATTCGATAGGCATACTCCGTATAGGGAGCTACCGGAGCGTGCTCCAAGGCTCGAAGAAGTCTTTCCAGTGCGTGCAATGAAGGCCCTCTACGCTGGCTGCCGGATGCTCATGGCCTCGACGAAGGCCTCTAAGCGGAGCCAAGTCGCCTCTTTCGATGAACTCGACGGGAGCCTGGTTCTCAAGATGCCGATTCGGCGCATTCAGGAAGATGCGCGCATTGGTCTTGTTTCCGGCGTAGAGGTCAACGACGGAAACCCAGACCCGGTAGAGGCGCCGGAGGTCCGCCTGAAGGCTTGTAGCATCTGGATGTTTACGCACACCTGGAGCTTTGCGGCCGATCGCTTCGGCGATCGTCCCGACCGGAAGATTCAGTTCGCGGGCGATACGTGCGGCGTCCAGCCGGCCAGATTCGGGATTGAACAGAGCAGGATCAGCGCTTACGAATGCAGGCGAAGCCGACATGGAAGTCACCTCTACATGCATCATAGCGTCACTATTCAGGCTCGTCAATGTTGCGTTTAGGTTGCGTTGCAGGGGATGGGCCGGACTGTTCGATCTGTCAGACCTTGGTACCCGAAGACCTCTGGAGCCTCGGCGGTCCCATCTCGAATGAAATGCACTACTTCTAGGAACAACCTGCGGTTTTCTAACCCCGACTAACCCCGGTTAGCGTCAACCCCAAATACCGGCAGCCGCTCCGGCAGCGGATAAACGCGATGCTCTTCGGGAAGGTGATGTTGAGGTCGCAGGAATCCAGCGACCTTGGGTTGCATATCTCGAAGGGCGTAAGCGTAGAAAAAGCGATGATCCAACGCTCACAAATTCGGCCCAACCCCACGAGATTCAACCCCAACGAAACCCCAAATAAGATCAGGGCGAAATTATTTTCCTTTGTTTTCAATAACTTACAGCTCGGCAAGACTACCGATCACGCCGTGTAACTCGTTGATACTACGTTTATTTCCTCACTCATAACCCAAAGGTCGCAGGTTCAAATCCTGCCCCCGCAACCATTTGGCGAGATCGAACCCCACAGAACCCCACCTTGTGTGGGGTTTTTGGTTTAGACCGATACGAATAGAGCTTACCGATGGGCGACGGAACAGAAGGTGAGTTACGGAAACGGTTCGGCCGCAGCCGTGACCGCTATCTATGCTCCGCGGCATTACGAGTGAAAGGCCGTGTTGACCGTGGTGCAACAGTAAGGATCGGGATCTTCGGGTTCTAACCCAATTCAGCGGTTTCTCCACGCGTAGTCGTACCAATCGCAGCCACAGGAGAATTCGCGAGACCTCATGAATCGCGTGCAGCGTGCTTGCGTTCTCTCGGATGGTCGCGATAGAGCGTCGTGTTTCTCGCCTTCGCCGGGCTGCTGATTTCAACCTTCTGGTCGGAGGTACGGTAGATCTCGCGATTGTGCTGGTGATCGGAGTCTTCGGCGCGTCAGATCTTCAAGCTCCAGAGACTATCCGGGACAGTTGCCATAGAACCCGCAACAGGAATGGTCGGCAAAGTCAGATCGCATTCCTTTAAGCGGTAGCCGTCAATGGCATCCTGATCGCGCGTATTCCTTATGACACTGAACCGGCAATTCCGGTCCTGGCTTTTCTGTCTTCTGGATACGGCCGCCAAGCCGGATTGGACGAGGCGCACTCAACAGGCCGTGATGGTGCCAGCGACGGATTAGGGGGTAATGACGAGGGCAGGGATGTTGGTGAGAGCCCCCTCGATCTTCCCCTGATCCTGGGAGCCACAATCGAGGTTATACCTTAAGAAACATTCGTTTTCGGAACAGCAGCTGGACCGGCACAAAGCAGATCGCAACATACAGAACTGCATAGGTGAGTGCGGCAATATATGGGTTTGGGATCCAGGCCGCGAGCGGAACGAAGAGGTTCTGCTGCAGCGTATGGCCGGCACCGGGCAGCTTGATGGTTGAGAGAAACGAAGCCAGGAACTCCGATAGCGCATATGCCGCGAGTGCATTGGTTCCGAAGGCGATCATCGGAGTTGCCAGCCGCGTTCCATTCTTATGCACATCAAGCCACCAGATGAAGATGGTCAGTGCGACCAGGCTTACTCCGGCACTGAAGACAACGAACGAGCTGGTCCAGAGACGCTTGTTAAGGGGTAGCCAATGGCTCCATGTCAAACCTGCAAGCACAAAAAGGGCTCCGGCCAGGAGCAGCCATCTCGCCTTTGCGTCAGCGCTTCGGGGTTTCTGCAGGACAAAGGCGGTGAGGACGCCGATGAGGGTGGAAGCAAGCGCGGGTAGGGACGCGAGCAGCCCTTCGGGATCGTAGTAACCCTGGTGATAGAGGTGGCTCGCCGGCAGGAGATGGCGGTCAAGCCATGCAGGCAGGTTGCCGTGGGGGTCGAGCAACGGGAGGCCCACACCGGGTAGGCCGTAGCCGGGAACGGGAACCCAGCGGAGGAGTATCCAGTAGCCCAGCAGGATGGCTACGGTCATCCAGACGATGCCGCGCGGCGCGCAGCCAGAGGTAAACCAGGCTGGCCACAAAGAAGCAGATGGCGATCCTCTGCAGGACCCCGAAGACCCGAAGCGTATGGAGATCGAAGCGCGGAAAGCCATTGATGGCAATTCCGATTGCGAACAAAATCAGCGCGCGTCGGAGCGCTTGACGGACCAAGACAGGGCGGGGAACGCCCCGGCGTAGTTTTCCCCCAAGTGAGAGCACCAGTGAAATGCCGACCATAAAGAGGAAACAAGGGAAGACAACGTCTGCGATGGTGCAACCGTTCCAGGGGGAATGCCGGAGCAGCCGATAGGTATGGCTCCCGTCTCCGCTGGTGTTGACCAGGATCATTAGCGCAATCGTCAGGCCGCGCAGAGCGTCCAGCGACTGCAACCGTGCATCCGGCCGGGGAAGCTGCAGGGGCAGCCGGATGATCCAGGGGCGTGGTTGCGAGCGGATTTGGAGCGTGGGTCATCATCCCGGAGCGGCAGCGTCGGCCCTGACGCATCGTGAAGACAGGAGCGACTGTACAGTCTGCGTACCGTTAGAATGTAGCTGCTCTCCGTTCTGCGACCTAGCGGTTTCACGGCTATTCTGACGCGATTCACCGTGAAATACCGGCCGCACGGGCGAGCTGGAGCCAGGGTTGACGATTACGACAAAGCTCGCTGAGCAAACGCCTTCTATCGAGCAGCAGCGGCTACTTGTCGACCGGATCGTCGCTTCGAACCTTTTTCGCAAGTCGCACCGCCTCGCCAGCTTCCTTCGGTTCATCTGCGAGGAACAGCAGCGCGGGACGCGGTCATACGGATCCACGAGCAGCGCATCGGCACAGTTGTCTTCGGACGTCCGGAGAACTACCACATCGGCGAGGACAGCATTGTGCGCTCGCAGGCCCGGTTCCTCCGGCTACGCCTGCAGGAATACTTTGCGACCGAAGGGAAGGATGAGCCGATCGTTGTCACCGTCCCAAAGGGAAGCTACGTCCCGGAGTTCCATTTCCGGGAGCCGCCTGCTGAACCTGCGCCTATTGCCGCGGCGCCGTCCGCCGTGGTGCCTGCCAACGAGCCGGCGTCGCTGGAAGGAGCACGCCAGCACGTCCTTTCTCGCGCCCTGCTGGCTGGCGTTGTCTGGTGGTGCTCTGTGTCTGTGCGTGTTTATCGGATGGCGGATGGCTGTGCGGCTCCGCGACCGCCAGGAACACAAGACCGGAGATGCGTTTTTGGGCCAGCATCTTCGATCCGAAGAGGTCCACGATCATTGTGCCGGCGGACAGCAGCCTCGTCCTGATGGACGAACTGACCGGCACGGAGATCCACTTGCAGGAGTACACCACCAAGCGCTATCGCAACTTCACGCCTCCGTCTGGATTCGAGCGCCTCTGGTCCGTCCTAGTGGAAAGCCAATATACGAACGTGGCGGACCTGCGGATCGTCTCCCAACTCGAGCGATTGCCGGAGGTGGATCCGACGAAGACCCAGATCCGCTTTGCTCGCGATCTGAGCGTGAGTGAAGTCAAGCAGAACAATGTAGTCCTTCTTGGAAGTGCGCGGGCAAATCCGTGGGTAGAGCTGTTCGACGGATACGGGCGGTTTCGCGTGGGCTATGACGCCAGGCAAAGGAAAACGTGGTGGAGAACCGCGAATCCCGGCCCGGGAGAGAAAGCCGGTTTACGTGGAGCAGGGCGATGCCAGCGAACACCTGGCGTACGGGGTCATCGCCTACCTGCCAAGTCTCGACGGCCAAAGCTCGTCGCTCCTCGTTGGCGGTACCAGCAAGGCGGGTACGGAGGCTGCAGCCGAGTTCCTGCTCAGCCCGGAGTTCCCGAAGTTCCTGACACTGCTCGCCGCCACGGGAAGCCGCGCCCCATTTCGAATTACTGCTCTCCGCGCGCAATCTGAACGGCAACTCTTACCAGAGTACGGTCGTCTGCTACCACCTGCTGACGAACGCCGCACCACGATAACTACGAGCTCCCTTACCCAGCCGCGGCGGGACTTCCGAGTTCGAAATCGGTCCACGCATGCTCTGTGCGATCCACTTCACGTCCGCGTAAATCGCTGAAAAAGAAGTCGGTTGAAATCGTTTCACGGTGAAACTCGGAGCCGCACCGTGAAATACGTTGCCACGTGCCAATTTGCGGTGCAATACTCCCGCCACTTGTCTCAGCACGGCTTGTTCGAACGTGAAATTTGGAGGCCTCCTGAGTCGAGAGCCTGGAGGCAGATACATGAGAATTCGTAAGTGGCTTGCGGTGCGGGCTCATGCAGCCACGGCGCGAGCCGTCGAGTGGCCGGCACTCGTCATCCTGGGACTCATGCTCCTCGCAGGAGCGCAGCATGCTCAGCGCAAGGCATCACAGGCACGATCGCCGGTACTGTCACTGACCCCAGCGGCGCCGCACTGCCCGGAGCGACGGTTACGATCACGCAGGCCAGCACCAACACAGTGCATACGGTGACCACGCGCAGAGAACGGGAGCTTCACCGCGGCCGAGCTGCCCCCGGGCGACTACACCGTCGAGGTGGGGCATCAGGGTTTCCAGCGCTTTCGCCAGACCGGCGTTCACCTCACCATCGACCAGACCGTCACGTTGACGCCTGTGCTTACCCTGGGCGCGCTGTCGGAAACGGTCGAAGTGACGGGTGTCGCTCCCGTGATTCAGACCACGGACTCCTCCGTCGGGTCGGTGATCGAGAGTCAGGCGATTCAGAACACGCCCTTGAATGGCCGGCTCAGCCTTATGGGTCTGATCGCGCTTGCTCCCGGTGTACAGGGTGTCGGTGCGCAGGACCAGCTCGCCACGCGCGGACTCACCTTCGCCGCCGGCACCGGTTCGCGCAACTCGTACGGTGGCCTCGCGTCCACGCTTGACGGCGTCAATAACGCGGAGGTCACGTTGCAGCGAGCCGAGCCGGAGATCCCGTCGCTGGACGCGATCTCGCAATTCAAGATGGTCACCACGGGCGCGCCAGCCGAATTCGGCCAGCCGATGGCACTCATCGTGGTCAGCGCGAGCGGCACCAATCGCTTTCATGGCGAGCTGCTGGAATACAACCGCTCCAAAGGCATGGGAGCGAAGTCGTACTTCAGCGGCGCGGTGCCGCGACCGCCTTACGAGCGCAATGAATACGGCGGAAACTTCAATGGGCCAATCTGGATTCCGAACCTCTACAACGGGCGGGATCGCAGCTTCTTCTTCGCCGCGTATGAGGGCTTTCGGCTGGCGCAGTCCTACACGGATAACACGCAGCAGCCGACCGCGCTGATGCGCCAAGGCATCTTCACGGAATTTCCCACGCTGAAGCTTATCGATCCCCTGACAGGGCTGCCGTTCACTACGCCCGAATACGATTCCCTCGGGCCGCATCAATTCGGTCTCGCAGCAGCTTATGAATGTGCTGATGCCTGCGCCCACAAGTTCCGGAACTGGCGTTAACACCTTCCAGCAAGTCTCGGAGACATCCGTCTCCAACCGTTTCTCTGTTCGTCTGGATCACCGTCTAACGAGCAACGACCAGATTCGCTTCACATATCTACGCGCCTTCTACGGGCCAAGTCCAACCAACGGCTCCGATAGCCTGCAGGGAGGGAACGCTCAGGATGGCGAGCACAACTCGAATTACATCCTGGGCTGGACGCACACGTTCAGTGCGAGCCTGCTGGCCGACACCTACGCTTCGTTCTTCCACCTGCCGATTTACCGCACCCCGCAGAACCACGGGACCGACTTCGCCTCGATTATTCCTGGCTTGGGATCGGAGCTGATCGAAGGTGCGCCGCAGATTTCCATCACAAATATTCAGTCCAACTCGGAGCACGGATCGAAGGATCTCGAGCAGGTCGCGCAGATTGGTACGAACATCACGAAGGTCACCGAGCACCACACGATGAAGTTCGGGTTCTCGTATATCTACGATAACCACTGGAATAATGCCGCCAGCGTGCCAGAGCGCGGCCAATACACATTCAACGGGCGTTACTCGGGAAATGCGTTTGCGGATTTTCTGCTGGGCTATCCCGTCTCGACCGTGAAGCCAACTCCGAACAACTTCATCACCCGGAACATCTCTTCGCAGTACGCGGCCTATGTGCAGGACGACTGGAAGGTCTTTCACAACCTGACCATCAACGCCGGACTGCGCTATGACCTGCAGTGGTTCCGCGACAATCCGTATGGCCTGGACTCGCTGTATATTCCAAATCTGAAGCAGGTTGTGGTCTTCGGCAGCTCGTATCCGTCGGCCGCGATTCCGCAGTTCCTCTCATCGATCCCCATCACGCTTTCGGGCACGGCAGGGCTGCCAAGCAGCGTCTTCGCGTACCTCGGCCAGGACAAGAACAACATTCGCCCCACGTCTCGGCTTTGCGTACGAAATGTTCCCGAACACTGTGCTGCGCGGGGCCTTCGGCGTCTACTACAACCTGCTTCCGGCTTCGTATGTCGGCACGGCTCCGTTCGCGAACCTGCCGTTCTCCGGTTCGCAGACGTATAACAACTCGACCAGCAACCCGCCCGCATTTTCGATGTCGAATCCTTTTTCGGCGACGGGCACATTCACGTCGAATCCCAATGTGCTGGCGCAGGCCGAAGACCGTGACCCCTTACACCGAGGAGTACAACGTTGCGCTCGAGCATCAGTTCGCCGCCAGCTGGGACGTGCGTATCGGGTATGTGGGTCAGCACAATCTGAAGCAGAACAACTACGGCGGTAGCGGCAATTACGCGCCG
The DNA here is from genome assembly GCA_963762465.1 of uncultured Acidobacteriaceae bacterium. Classification (GTDB taxonomy): domain Bacteria; phylum Acidobacteriota; class Terriglobia; order Terriglobales; family Acidobacteriaceae; genus Granulicella. The sequence continues at coordinate 48,515 of CAVXKS010000010.1, forward strand.
AACATCAACCTCCCGGCGCAGCCGGTACCGATTCGGTCAGGATCGGGCGTGACAGTGCAGAGTCTCAATCTGGTGCAACCGTTCTCGACGATCAGTCTGAACATGGACCCGATCTTTCACAGCAACATGAACTCGCTGCAGATCGGAGCGCATCACCAGTACCGGCATGGTGTCGCATTCGGGGCGGAGTACCAGTGGACTCGCGTACTCGGTACGGAGAACCTCGAGAATCCCTCGGGATCCACACCGAACGACTCGTACGGTCCTATCGCTGGCGTTGCACCGCAGGTCCTTACCGTGAACTACTCCTACCTTCTGCCGTTCGGGCACGGGAGGATGTTGCTCTCCGGAGCCAACGGAGTGCTGGACAAGGTCGTCAGCGGCTGGCAGGTTTCCGGAATTACGGTTTTCCAGAACGGGCAGCCATTCTCGGTCAGCTATACGGCGCCTGGCACCTACACCGACAGCAGCGGCAATGTGTGGACCAACCTTGCCAGCGGCCGGGCGAACCGCGTTCTCGGGGGTGCCACTTTATCCCGCGGCGAAGTCGAAGAAGCTGTGGTTCAATCCGGCAGCGTTTACACCACCAACGAACGCGGCGGGAATACCCGGCGGAGCCTACGGCAACTCCGGCTATGACATGTTGCGCGGGCCAAGGTATCAGGACTGGGACATCAATCTGGAGAAGAACATCGACTGGCATGAGCGTTACCGCGTTCAGTTGCGTGCCGACGCATTCAACGTCTTCAATCACCCAAACCTGGGAACGCCCAATTCGAATATCGGCAACCCGTCAACGGTCGGCACGATCACGTCCGTAAGCAGCACGCCAAGCTACGAACAGCGCACAGTAGAGTTTGCAGCCAAGTTCAATTTTTAGCGGGTAAACGACGCTTTGGCAGGCCACACCACTGGGCTTGCTAAGGGTTGCTGTCGCTGTGCGCTTGATCCATGGAGACTCTAATGATTCGGCATCTTTTTTGCCTGTTGTTTGTTGCTGCAGGAACCACTCTGCTATATGGGCAGAGTGTTCCGACGGCCCGGCATATCTCTGCCGCAAAACTCGACAGAAATACGAGCGAGCTCTTCCGGGATTCAATGTACTGGGACAATTACTTCTATGACAGTTCGGCCAAACTTGTGCGCAGCCCATCCGGCGGGGCTCATGGGCACAGTGCGGGACGTTACATGGTGCGCGAGTCAAGCTGGTATGCGCTGGGTCTGCTGCTTCGCGACCAGCAAGGCGACCGCGAGCGTGCCGCCCAGATCCTGGACACGGTGCTGAAAGAGCAATACACGAAACCGGGTGTTCGCTGGTTCGGTACGTATAAACGCACGCCGGAGGAGCCGGATCCCACCGAAAAGACGATCATCTGGCGCGGGTACGACCCAAACTGGCGTCACTTCATCGGGACTACGTTCGCGATCATCCTGATTGAGTTTCCGGAACGCGTTTCGCCCGAGTTGCGCGATCGCATGTATAAAGCAATCGACCTTGCGATCGAAGGCGAGATGCAGGAAGGGCGGCTCGTGCCGTCCTACACCAACATCGCGTTAATGTATGGATTCCTGTGGGATTTCGCCGCGGTGCATGATCATAATGCCGCCTGGCTGCAGCAATCCGCCGCGTGGAACGATGAGGTGTACAGACTGTACAAGCAGTACGACGCGTTCTACGAGTACAACTCGCCGACGTATTGCGGAGTGGACATCTACGGTCTTGCACTGTTCCGTGACTACGGCTCGTCCGAGCACATGCGCGCGATCGGGCAGGGAAATGGAAGCGGGGCTCTGGCGCGATTTGATGAAGTACTACCAGCCGGAGCCTTCGCAACCTGAGCGGTCCTTACGACCGCTCGTATGGCATGGATATGGAGAGCTACGTCAGCGTGGTCGGCCTCTGGATGCGCACCGTGCTCGACGCGGCGCATGCACCGTTCCCGCAACTCTCTGCGACGACGGACCATCTGCCAGACCTCTGGTTCGCGCCCCACGCCGCGATCCTGGGCACGAGCATCCCCGCCGATTCACTGACCAAGATGAAACGCTTCGAGGGCGAGCACCTTGTGCGGCAGCGAATCGATGCGAAACGCATAGCAACAGCTTGGATCGGCAAGAGTGTCATCTTCGGCGGCGAGTTTACGCAAAAGACGAAGGACGCCGGCACAACGACGCAGTTCCATCCGGCGACAATCCAGTGGCGCACACCGTCTGGCTCTATTGGCTGGGTGCAGCTGGTGCAGTGCCCGCCTGTCGACGCGAGCGCGGATGAACGCGGCCTCACCATCGATACGTCCGGCACGGCTCGATTCCGGATCCATGCCGCGGGCCTGGATAAGAGCAAGATAAGCGGCACGGTATGGAGTCTTCCCGGCGTGCACATCACGGCTCCAGAGCGATGCAACAGGCTCCACCGTGGAAACGGGCAACGACTACGTCGATGTGGTGTACAGCGGCATGAATCACATGCGCCTCTCGATTCAGGGGGTACGAGTAGGTCCAATGAAAATCGCGCACTGTCTCGTCCTTTCGTTCTCACGTCGCAACGTGCTCTCTCGCGGCACAAACGCACGCAGTCTTATTTCACCAACTGGCCTGCGGGTCTCTCTCCGCAGGAGGTAGGCAAGCGTGTCGCGGAGCACTTTGTGCCCAGCCCGCACCATGAGCCGGGCAATCAATCCACTACTCCGAGGCGGCGACCTGGTATGGCGCGCTCACCTTTGCCTCACTGACGCACGATGCGGCGCTGCAGCAGGAACTCATTCACCGCTTCGATCCGCTGCTGCCCGGCGGGGCCGAGGTTGGCATGATTCCGCCGCGCCGTCACGTGGACGACGAAATCTTCGGAATCATCCCGATGGAGATCGGCATTGAGACCCACGACCCGAAATACACCGCGATGGGTCTGCGGTTCGCTGATCGTCAATGGGAGAACCCGCAGCCCGACGGGCTTTCCGCCGAAACGCGCTACTGGATCGACGACATGTACATGCTCACCATCCTGCAGCTTGAGGCGTATCGCGCCACGCACGATCGCAAATACCTGGATCGCGACGCGAAAGAAATGGCAGCATACCTGGATAAGCTGCAGCAGCCGAACGGGCTTTTCTATCACGCGCCTGATGTTCCGTTCTTCTGGGGTCGCGGTGATGGTTGGGTCGCGGCAGGGATGGCAGAGATGTTGCGTGATCTTCCTGCCGACCATCCGCAGCGCGCACGCATCCTCGAGGGCTACCGCAAGATGATGGCCGGCCTGCTGAAGTATCAAGGTAAAGATGGAATGTGGCGGCAGCTGATCGACCACGACGAAGCCTGGCCCGAGAGCTCCGGCTCCGCGATGTTCACCTTCGCGATGATCACGGGCGTGAAGAACGGCTGGCTGGACGCGGCCACGTATGGCCCAGCCGCGCGGCGGGCGTGGATCGCCGTTGCCGGTTATATCGACCAGAACGATAACATAACGAGCGTGTGTGAGGGCACTGGCAAGTTGAACAGCTTGGACTACTATCTCGCTCGCAAGCGCCGCACGGGAGACTTCCATGGGCAGGCGCCGGTTTTATGGGCAGCGACGGCTCTGCTCCGCTGAAAGTGTTTGGTCCTGCGGCGTCACCGGTGCTGGCCGGGGCGCAGGCGCAGCATCACGACGCCATGACCGGGAACGACGGCCGTGTAACTTCCATGCCGAATGCCAACATTCGTGTGCGCCCACAGGTCTTCTACTTCCGCGTCATCGTGAATTCCGACATCCGCGAGATTCACGGTTATATGGGTTGGAGACGTGAGCTGATTAAAGAGACCGACTGCGACTGCGCCAGCGCTCAAAGGACGTGCCCACACTTCAAGTGGACCTTGCTGCCAGACGCGATCGGCTGCCCTACCGAGAGGATCCTGATCCACAGCGATCACATCACGGTTCAGCAGAATGCTTTTGGTCTCCGCTGACATGTTCGTGAGGTCGTTGCCGGCCATCAACGGGGCAGCCATGAGGGCCCAAACGCTAAAGTGGGACTTCTGCTCGTCGAGGGTCATCCCGTTATTGCCGACCTCGAGAAAATCGGGATCGTTCCAGTGACCGGGTCCGGCGAAGCGTGAAAGCCCAGCCTGACGGTCTGCAATCGACATCACGCGCTCATAGGTGTCATTTATATCGTTACTCGTGCGCCACATGTTGCCGCCCACCTGTGGACCCCACTCCCACACCTCGCCAAGCCCGTACTGACACAAGCTGAAAACCATTGGCCTACCGGTCTTCAGGATGGCGTTGTGCATCTTCTCGTAGGCTGCGCGCATCATGGACTCGGTCTTTGTTACATCGCCGCCGGATTCGATCTGCATGATCATGCGATAACTACAGAGGTCGTATTTCAGGTAGTCCACACCCCAGCTCGCAAACATTTGGGCGTCCTGTTCCTCGTGCCCGTAACTTGCCTCGGCGCCGGCGCATGTCACCGGCCCGGGCCCGCTGTACAGGCCGAACTTCAGTCCTTTGGAATGGATGTAATCGCCGAGCGCCTTCATATCTGGAAACGTCGGCAGCGGATGGAGGACGCCTTGCGCATCGCGCTGGCCCTCCCATCCACCGTCGATGTGCACGTAGAGGTAGCCGGCGTCACGCATCCCGCTCGCGACCATTGCATCGGCCTGCTCCCGGATCAGCTTGTCTGAAATATCGTGGGCATAGTGGTTCCAGGTGCTCCAGCCCATTGGCGGTGTGGCAGCCAAGATGAGCGGCGCGACGGGTGGCGTGACCTCAGGTGCACGGGGCGGCGTATGAGCCCATCCAGCGCCGAAGATGACAAGCAGTGCGCATGCAAATATCCGCATTGTAGTTCCCTCTCCGTTCTTTCACGGGTGCGACGAAAGCTGCTGGCGGACGAAGGCCATGTTTGCGACCGTGTCTGCAATACATCGGTCCGGGGAGGCGTGCTCGCTCTCAAAGCAGTACCAGTGGTTGTAGTGGATCTCGCGAAACTCGCCGATCGCCTCGGCCCAGTTCACCCTCGAGGGCTGCTGGTTCAACAGCCAATTTTCGTTTTTCAGGTGAACCTCGCCAATGTGGTTCCGAAGAGTGAGGATACCCGGCAGCGACGATCCTGGATGATAGGTCTCTGCGTTCATTGCGTCGAAGTAAACGCCCATCGCTGGATGGTTCACCATCTCGACAAGCGTGCGATCGTCCTGCGGAACGCAGGGAGGTCTCCACACAGAATTTTGTGTTCGCGTCTGCCGCCCGCGGCGCCATTTTCCGAAATAGCTCTACGACGGGACCGTACGACTTCGGATCGTTCATGTCCGGACAGTTTTCTTTGAACATGACGACCAGGATGATACCCGCTTCGAGGGTGGCAGCCGTGCTGATCGCGTTGTTGAGCGCACGCTCGGCGATTTCGCCCCCGAAGATGTTTTCGCCACGTTGCCAGATGCCGGCGATCGACGGCGTGAGGATTCCGTTGTCGCGCGCCTGCCGCTTCAGCTCGCGTGCGCGGTCATCAGCAGAGATGTCCTCACCGTGCCAGATCATCTGCAGTTGTACGCCAGAAAGGCCCGGAATCTTTGCGGCAAACTCAAAGACATTCTGGCCCGGGGGGACCGGCATTTGCGCCTGCCGATGCGCGAACCGCGGCGGCGCATGCTGCAATGGTTGGGCAGCAACGGCGGTCGCTGCAACCGAGGCGGCCAGGAATTCCCGACGATTCACTGTCACACCCCGAAGATCCTGCGAATGTAAATGCGGTCAGGACCGACTGCGGCGCTATCGGCTGTCTTGCCGCCACCCTCTTCATCGATCAGCCAGCCCACCCATCCCGTACTGCGGATCGCCGCGGCGAGATCCTCAAAGCCGAAATCACCTTGGCCCAAGGGCACCTGCTCGGTCTTGTTCCTGAACGTTTTCAGATGGCAGCCCACCAGTCGGCGACGGTTGCGTCGGAGAAACTCTGCGGGATCGCCACCGCCCTGGTAGCCGTGCCCCGCATCCATCAGGAAGCTGACCAGATCGGGGTTGGTGTGCTCTGCGAGTCCCTGTATCTCGGCATTGTGGTTCGCGAACTCCGGCATGTGATTGTGGTACGCGAGGGTGAGGCCGTGCGCCTTGCAGATCTTGCCATACTGCTCTAAGCGGTGCGCCTTCTCTGCTAATGCGTCCCGCGTGAAGATGCCGGTGGGAGAGAGCCCGGCCGCGCTCATGACGACGTTGCGGCATCCGAGCGCTGCACCTCCGGCGCAGATCGCTTCCAAACCGGTATCAGCTTCATTCATCGACATGTGCATCCCGATAAACGCGAGACCGGTCGCCTGAATCTTCCTGCGGGCCCCGGCAGGGTTCGCAAACTCGCTTTGCACCAGATGGTTGTTGCACTCGAACCCGCTGTACCCGAGGGAGGCGATCGTCTTCAATATGGGGAGCAGCGCTTCGAAATCGCCTGTGCGCGTTACAAAGCCATTCGCCTGGCAGCCGACCCGCGGCTTTGGGACCTGTGCGTTCAACCGACAGGCCGCGCCGGCTGCAAGCGCCGAAGTGACGAATGTCCTGCGATTGAACTTGTGCATACTCACCATATCTTTCGTGGAATTTTGCAGTTTGAAGGCGGTGCCCGTCAGAGAGCGCCGCCTTCGGTGCAGGTTGAACGGACCGGCTAGAAGATGATCTTCGCGCCGAACTGGAATACACGAGGCAGACCTTGCGTTCCAGTACCTGAGGTGCTGACGGTTGAGGTGATTTTGCCGTAGTTGCCCGAATTCACTGCAGACGTTGGGTTAGCGAAGTTTGGATGATTGAACAGGTTGAAGCACTCGGCGCGGAACTGGCCGTGAACGCGCGCTTCCGCAAAGAAGTTCTTGAAGACGGACGCGTCCAGCTCCTCATAGCGTGGCCCGTAAAGGTTGTTGCGACGCACATTGCCAAACGTGCCGAGCGCGGCCGGGACAAACGCCGCGGTGTTGAACCATTGTTTATGGAAGTCTGCTCCGCTCGGCCGCGCCGGGCTCACGCCCGGAACGACATCGGCGTAGTCGTTGCCCACGCCTGAAAGCGAGCGGTCGGTTCCGCTTGTGATCGTAAATGGCAGACCGCTCTGACCCTGATAAATTGCGTTCACTTCGTAGCCGTTCACAACCTCTTTCAAGAAGCCGTTGCTTGCGTGAACCGTCTTCTCGATGTAATTCATCGAAACATTTGCGCGGATCCGCTGGTCAAAATCAGCTGGTCCGTAGGCCGCATTGAGATTGAACGGATTGTTCGGGCCCGCGCTGCCTTCGGTGCCGCTGGAAGCATTGTCCATCTCTTTCGAGTAAACAAGGTTTGCCATCACCTCGAAGCCCTTGGACACGCGCCGCGTAAGCGTCATCTGCAGCGAGTTGAATTCGGCGAACTCATAGGCGTCTGCCAGTTCCACCTGGCCGAGTCCGGGAAAAAGGCGTCGCGCGTTTTCATTTGTGCCGGAGCCGCTGCACGTGGTGCAGGTAGAGTTGTTCAGGTTCCCGCAGGGTGCACCCGGGGCGCATACCGCCGGGTTGAATTGTCGCGAGCTCATGATGTGCTCGGCATGATTCCCAACATAGCCGATCGTTCCGGAGAAACCCCATGGCAGTTTCTGGTCGATGGTCAGGTTGTAAGCCTGCGTGTACTCCACGTGCGAGTTGGGGTTGAGCACTCCGCCCGAGACTGGCAGCAGGAACGAGTACGACGCGAACTGGCTCGCTGCGACGTGCGCACGCGGGAACGGGTCGCCGCCCGGATAGTTGGCGTAGATGTTATCCCAGGTTCCGCCAGGGTTCGCACCGCCTGGCGCTGCGAGGTTGAAGTACAGGTCAATGGGCTGCGTAGCGTCTGTGCGCTGGTAAAGCAGGCCCTCTGGGAAGCCGTAGAAGATGCCATACGCTCCGCGGATGACGGTCGAACCCTTTCCTCCCATGTTGTATGCGAAGCCAACGCGGGGTGCGACGTCCTTCCAGTTCTGCCGAAAGATTGAAGCCGAAACGCCCGGGTCGCCCACAAATTGCATTCCAACCGGAGCATTCGGTGCAACAGTGGACTTGAACCCTGGCTGGAACCCGACCAGCGTCTGGTTCTTGTCGATGGGTGGCAGCCATGGATCCCAGCGCAGGCCTAGATTCACGGTGAGCTCGCGGGAAACCTTGTAATCGTCCTGCAGATAGAGCGCGGGCCGGCTTGCACGCAGGTAGAACCTGCGTCCGTTGTCTTGGAAAAACTGCGAATCGAGGCCAAAGTAGAAGTCCGACATGCCGATGCCGCTGCGGCTGCCATCGAACGTGTTGTCACCGGGAGTGTAGGAATAGTCGTTGGCGTTAATCGCATCGCGCTCAAAGGTGAAGCCGAAGCTGAGCTGATGTGATCCCAACACCTTTACCGCCTCAGCACGATACTCCCATGATGTGGGGTCCTGGGTCAGCGCGCCACCCGAGAAGATGTTCACGAAACCACCCGCGATGTTGTCGCGGATACCCGGGAAGATCGGCACGTTCGTTCCGAGCGCCACCTTCGATCCGAGGTCCTGGAGTGACTTCAGGCCTGGTGCTACGGGAATCTGAGTACGCGCGTAACGACCGGCACTGACGCGGAACAGCGCCGTCAGGGTATTACTGAAGGTCTGAGTATCGGCGAGCGCGAGGTTCTGGTTCCGATATTCATTCAGCGCAAAGAAACCCAACGGCGCTGCGAACGGACGTTGGAAGTTGTCCTGGTTGTAGAAGTAGCGAGCGCTGAGATGATTCCTCGAGGTCACCTGATGATCGATGTTGATGAGGTACTGCGTGCTGTCGATGTTCTGGTTCTCGAGCGTCGTATATCCACCGCTCACCGGATCGACACCGGTCAAACCGAGCGTGTACTGCTTAGCGACCGCCAGTGATAACGGGTTCACCGGGTCGGTGATGATGTTGTTGGCATACACCGCACCTGTGACGGGATTCTTGATCTGTTTGCAGACGGTGGTGCCGAGAGGCAGCTTTGAAGTTGCGGCGCGGCAAGTTGTTTTGCCGTTAGCATCAAGGGTTGGGTAAAAAGCAGAGAAATCACCGGACATCTCGGCCGCAGTTGGCACCCAGATATTCGCGGTAGTGGGCGAGGAACGCCGCTGCAAATCTTCTGCCGAAAAGAAGAAGAACGTCTTGTCGCGTCCGTTATACACATGCGGAATCACAATCGGTCCACCGACTGTTCCACCGAACTGGTTCAGCTTGAACGGAGGTTTCAGTGTTCCCACTGTGTTGAACCAGTTGCGCGCATTCAGCGCGGTGTTGCGGATGAACTCGAAGGCGTTGCCGTGTAGCGAGTTTGTCCCGGACTTGCTCGACAGTTGCACCAAGCCGCCTGCCCCCGCGTACTGCGCGCCGAAGTTAGCTGCTTCAATCGTGAACTCGTGCAGTGCATCCGGGTTCGGCAGTATCGGCACGGAGTCGAGGAAACGGTTCTCGTAGGTCACGCCGTCGAGCTGGAAATTGTTTTCCGTTGCGCGCAGACCGTTTACCACCAGGCCCGTCTGATCCTGCTGAGTGCTCTCCGTTCCCACGCTCGTCAGCACTGCGCCCGGCGTTAGGGACGTAAGTTGAAGTGGATTGCGCTGGTTCAATGGCAGGTCTACCATCTGCTCCTGGTCGACGGTACTCGCCACCTCAGACGTAGCGGTCTGCACTTGCTGAGTCGCAGTGCCCACCTCGACTGTCTCCACCTGCGTTCCGATCTTCAGCGAGACATCGATGCCGATCGTCTGAGCTGTCAGCAGTTCGGTCGCGGTGCGCTTCTGCGTCTCGAACCCGGTCTTCGAGATTTGCATCGTGTACGAGCCGATGGGAAGATCGGGAAAAAGAAAGATGCCGCTTGCGTTGGTCTGGATTGATCGGCTCTGTCCCGTAGCAACGTTATTCACGGTCACAGTGGCATCGGGAATGGCGGCATTCGTCGGGTCGCTTACCGTGCCGCTGATGGTGCCGGTGGATTGTGCTCTCGCGCCCACGGCCGCGAAGAACATCAGCAACAGCGCGAAAGCTAAGTAGGTAAATTTACGATTCTCGTTTCCAAGCGTCATGGCGGAGCGGCATCCTTTCAAGGTCAATCGACAACTGCGGCTTAGTGCTGGATACTTGTTTTGACTTGACGTCGCGGACCGTAGAGTTACGAAAGGTCTTCAGGAGTTGCAGTCTTGTGCGACCAGTACGACTTGAGACACATCTGTACCGGGAGCGTCGCGGCCAGACCCGCGCTCAGAGGCGCGCTCACGGGGCTTCCGGTGATGATCGCGTCCAGAAAGTTCCTCGTGTGCGCCACCTCGAGATCCTGCGTAGACTTGACGATCACCGGTTCACCGTTATTGGCCGTGTAGGTATAACCGGCACGTGTGATGTTCAGGGTTCCGTCCGTTCCTTCAAAGAACACGGAAGGGTGCTCGTCACGTAACGAGAGCACGCTGGATTCGAAGTTCAGATTCCAGTTTCTGTACTGCACGATTGCGCTGACAGTATCAGGGTTCTGGAAGTAGCCATGCAGATCGTAAAGACCACCGAGCGCTGCAGCGGAGATCGGATGGGGGTCGTTCAGCATCCACTGCGCCACGTCCACCCAGTGCGTCAGAATATCGGCGAGCACGCCCGCGCCGTAGTCGGGGAAGGAACGCCAAGAGGTGTAGCGTGGATACTCATACGGGACATGCGGCGCTGGTCCGAGGAACAGCTCCCAGTCGAGGTCTGCGGGCTTGGGCGTATTCGAAAGCTCACGCCGCTGCCATGGAAAGTTGTGCCACACGGCGCGCGCCAGAACCACGTTGCCCAGCTTGCCGGAGTCGAAGAACTCCTGCTTTGCCTGGGCGTAATGCGCTCCGCTGCGCTGTTGGGTACCGCATTGCAGAAGCTTTCCGCTGCGCTCGAGCGCCTGCTGGAGATGCGCACGGTCCTTCCAGTGGTGCACCGTAGGCTTCTCCAGATAGACATGCTTGCCTGCCGAAAGTGCATCGCTCGCGATTATTACGTGCAGGTGGTCCGGTGTGGCGATGTAAACCGCATCCACGTCTTTGCGCGCAAGGAGATCCTGGTGACGAACCATCACAGCCGGCTGAGAAAGATGTGCCTGCATTTTCAACCGGTAACTGTTCGTTTGCTCGCCATAAATGTCGCACAGCGCGACGATGCGCACCCGTGGGTCCTGCACGAATCCGTCGCTCACAATGAGCCCGCGCCGTCCCAACCCAATCACGCCCAGGCCGACGCGCTCGTTGGCTCCGACGACAGCAGCATACGAGCGCGCCGTCATTCCGCCGCTCGAAAGCGTTCCAATCGCCGCTGCTCCGGCCACAAACTCACGACGGTTCATGCGAACGCCTCTTTCATTGCCCGGTACGCGGGCTCGATAACCTTAGCGCCGTTGTGCGAAAGATTTTCCCGCTCCTCTTCGTTCTCCACCCAGCCTCGCCACCCGATCTCCTTTATCGTCTTGGCAACCTCCTTCAGCGGAAAGGTGCCGGTGCCGAGTGTCACCAGGCGGCCATCCTTGTAATCGCGCAGGTGGAAGATCGCGATGCGTTGCTGATGCGTCCGGATGAACAGGGGCACATCGGCCCCGCCGCGATATGCGTGACCCGCATCCAGCACAAATGAGACCAGGCTTGGGTCCGTACGTGTGTACAGCGCCTCGATCTCGCCGACTTTGGACTCGAACTCCGGCCAGTGATTGTGATACGCGGCCTTGAGGCCGACTGACTTGGCAAAGGTCCCGGCCTTGTTAAGGCCGTCGATCTTGCGCTTGAGCATGTCCTCGTCGGAAGCAGGCGCCCCGCTCAAGATCAAGTACCGGGCCCCCAGGGCAGCACCGCCGCGTCGCCACTTCTTCGTATAACGCCGCGGGCGCGATACCGGTCGCGGCGTCGTACATCGGCGTGCTCAAAAAAATATGAATGCCGACGAACCTTAGGCCGAACTCTTCAATCTGTTTCCGTGCTGGCCCAGGATTGTTGAACTGGCTGTTTACAAAGCGAAAGCCGGCCTCGAAACCCTCGTAGCCGATCCGCTTGACTTCGCGGAGTGCATCGAGAAAGCTTTGAAAATTTTTTGGATCGATTGGAAATGCGTTGAGCTGTACGCCAAAATGCACGTTCGAGTGCGCTCCTTCGTTCTGGGTGAGAGCGGAGCAGAGTGGGGATCGAGCAAATGTTTCGGCCGCTGTTCCGGCCGCGAGACACTTCATCACCAACCTGCGAGTTAACTGCCGTCCGTTCAGCATTCAAGAACGCTCCGACTGCCTGTGGTTTTTCGCCGCGGAGTATAGTTACACGGTGGTGATCGTGTCAATCGATTGAAATCGATGAGGCTCGGCTTTTGCCGAGATGGCTACCCTTATGCCAGCGGATGCTGCAGACAGGTCATCGCCAACAGAGTGCTCGACAAGCACAATAGCCTGATGATTGCGTGTTTCGGCGGATCGAGAGGTCAGTCCTGATTTGACGCTCCCCGCGCGTACGCAAGCTCCTGTGCTGGATGCGGGATCGATTCGACCCTGCCTGCCCCCACGGTCGGCTAATGTTGCGTCGCATGAGGGCTATTATGCACCATCGAGTGCGTTCTAAAGATTTGAATTCGGGTCATTGATATTTCAGCGGGCTCGCCCAGCTTCAGTGACCGGTCATCGTTGAGAGATCGCCTGGAGTTCCGCACGATCAGCGATCTCGGCTCTGGGCAACAGGATTGTGAATACAGATCCCCGTCCGGGCTGACTGGTGAGAGTGATTGAGCCGCCGTGAGCATCGACTATCGCCCGGCTGATCGCGAGACCCATGCCGGTACCGGAACTTCCAATAGCCTGCGAACGGCCGCGATAAAACCGCTCGAAGATAAGCCCCTGCTCGGCTGGATCAATGCCTGCACCTTGGTCCGCAATGGACAGGGATACTTTGCCGTCATTTGCTTCGGCCGAGATGGTGATCCGCGAGTGTGCTTTTGAGTATTTCGCCGCGTTTTCCAGGAGATTTGAAACCACCTTCTCCATCATTCCGGCGTCCGCCCTGATGCGGAGACCCTCCGGAACGGAGATACGAAGGTCGTGTTCGCCTTCGATCCAGGAATAGGTCTGACGCGCGCCATCAATAACGGCACGCAGTTCCACGGGTTCGAAATGCATCTGGACCTGCTGCGCATCTAGTTGTGCCATCTCCACAGCTTCGGAAACAAGGCGGTTTAACCGATCACTCTCCTCGTCGATGATTGTCAGAAGTTCACGACTCTCTTCTTGGTTGATCGGACCTTGGAGCAACGCACTAGCTGCGCCTTTGATCGACGTAAGCGGGGTGCGCAGTTCATGAGTGATGGAGTCGAGAATCAGCGTGCGAAGACGCTCGCTCTCACGCGCGGCTTCGTTGCGGGCAATGCTTTCGACCGCTTGGGATCGGTCAATCGAGATCGAAATCAAGCCTCCAATCGCCTCAGCCGTTACGGGCGACAGAACCGCGCCGCTCAAAATGAGCAGGCCCCTGGGGCGCACACCCGTGTAGATAGGGACCTGCATCTCGTCCCCGTCTTCAGTGACACCGCTCAGTGACGTGGCCAGTTTGTGTAGGTGAGGTAATTCAATTTCTGAGACTCGTTTTGCCCCGGCCTGATATAGTCTGTCTCCGTCGAGGAGATAGAAAAGGGTTGATGTAGCTCCCGTGATGCTGGCGACTGCCGCGGGGATGGAGCTCACAAGATTCGAGACACTTTCCGTCTCTAACATTTCGCGGCTAAGGCGGAACAGTGCCTCTACTTCACGCTGACGCGCTCGCGCGTCGCTGGCTTCCTCTCGTGCACGTTCGGAGAGTCGGCTCGCGACGATTGCGGTAATCAGAAAGACAAATAGCGCTAACCAGTTCTGTGGATCCGCAATGGTGAACGTGCCAATCGGCGGCAGGAAGAACAGGTTGTATAAAGCGGTAGCTGCTACTGAAATCACGACTGCATATCTAAGACCCCATTTGGCCGCCAGCAACAGGATCAGGAGCAGCAATGTAAGCGCGACGGTTGTTGGGTTGACATGAATCCAGCGCTGATACGCGAGTACAATTCCGGCCAGAGCAATGAAGGCCAGCGTCCACCTGGTGACCGCAATCGAGCGGCGTGAATTCATGGGGAGAATTGTACGGCGTGCTTGAAACGAAGAAATCACCGGAAGATTGGCTGCTAACCAGCGAAACGGAGAAGAAGAGCGGCCGATTCAAAGTCTTCCTGGGATACGCTCCCGGGGTAGGGAAGACATTCAGCATGCTGAGTGAGGGCATCCGTCGTCGTAGCCGCGGCGAGGATGTTGTGGTTGGAATTGTGGAGACGCATGGCCGTATCGCAACTGCAGAACTTGCCGCCAAACTCGAACAGGTGCCACGGCGGGAGGTCGACTATAAAGGCACAGTCTTTACCGAGATGGACATCGCCGCCATCCTGGCCCGCATGCCGCAAGTTGTACTGGTTGACGAACTTGCCCACACAAACATTGAGGGAAGCCGGTTTCAGAAACGCTATGAAGACGTGCTGCTTCTGCTGGAGAACAAGATAGATGTGCTCAGCACGATCAACATCCAGCACGTAGAGAGCCTGACGCCACGCGTGCAGTCACTTACGGGTATCGCAGTCAGAGAACAACTTCCGGATTGGGTGCTCGATCGCGCCGATGAGATCGTGATCAGTGATTTGACGCCGGAAGCTCTCGTGACACGAATGCGACGTGGGGATATTTACCCGATCGAACGCGTAGAGCGTTCATTAGCTAATTTCTTCCGGCTCGGAAATCTTATCGCATTGCGAGAGATGGCCTTACAGCGTGTTACTCGGGCAGTGGACCGCAATCTGGACGATTACGTCAGACGCAAGAAACTTGGGGCCCACTGGACGGTTGCGGAGAAAGTCGCAGTTTGCATCAGTGCGAGTCCCCAGGCACGCGACCTGGTGGCAAGAGGAGCAAGGCTTGCGGAGGCCCTCGGCGCAGAGCTCTATGTTCTGCATGTCGCGAGTGGTCGCGACGACTCGCCGGAGCGAAAGCGCACGTTGGCCTCGACTCTGCAGTTTGCACGGAATCTGGGCGCCCATGTAGTTCCCCTCACGGGCGGGGATACGGCTCGGGTGACCGCCACGTTCATCAGAGAAAATCGAATAACGCAAGCGATTGTGGGCCGATCTGCTGTACAAGGGCTGCGAAGCTATCTTTACTATCTCGCCATTCAAAAATTTATGTCAGAAGCGCCGCATGTCGACCTGCACATCGTTACTCAGGAGAGACATTGAAACGTATCCTCGTTGTAGATGATGAACGCCAGATTACTCGAATGCTACGTGCATCTCTGCAAAGCAGCGGATACGAGGTATTTACCGCCGCTAATGGCATCGAGGGGCTGGAGAAATTCCAAACCGCCAAACCAGATCTAATCGTCACGGATCTGGCCATGCCGGAGATGAATGGTATCGAACTTACCGAGGCCGTGCGCAAACTAGATCGAACTCCGATTATCGTGCTCAGTGTTCGTGACAGCGACGCAATGAAAGTAAGAGCTCTTGACGAAGGCGCAGACGACTATCTCACAAAGCCGTTCAGTATGCCTGAGCTTCTTGCTCGCATTCGCGCACAACTGCGCCGTACTGCAATCGACGAACCGGTACAGACGCGTTTTGCGTTGGGAGACTTTGTTATTGATTCTGATGCTCACACTGTATTCGTATGTGGGCAGATGACGCGGCTTACTCCAAAAGAGTTCGATCTGTTGCTGCTATTCGCGCGGTCTCCCGGCCGCGTCTTGACCCACAAGGTCCTGCTTCGAGCCATCTGGGGACCTGCAGGTGAGGATCAGCCGGAGTATCTACGTGTATTGATCGCGGGATTGCGCAAGAAGATAGAAAAGGGAGAAAACCAGAAATATGTCCAGAGCGAACCGTGGGTAGGCTACCGGTTTCAACCCAGCGGGGTCACCGATCTTACAGATTCTTAACGCTTCTTCTATGGATTTCCTATCCAGCCCGCCATTCAACTAGATGGCGGGCTGTTTTATGTGAAGCCTCCGAGAGTGCAGATGAATGTCTTCCGTTGAAATGCCTCATCCCGCACCTCGGAGGGAAGCCGAGCAGCGAATTACTGCTTAAGTTCGAGGACCTATTAGGTGAGTCATATGTCCGATTTCGCGGCCGCATTGTCGCTACTGATCATGTTTGGAATAGCTGTGCTCTACGTTCGAGGCTGTGATGGCCTGAAGGGACCGCGTTAATGGTACTCAATGTTGTGTTGCTGACAATATCTGCGGCTCTGCTTATCTATCTGGTTGCCGCACTTCTTCGTCCGGAGAAATTTTGATGTCGTTAAACGGTTGGTTGCAAATCGTTGGTTTCATCGCGATCATCCTTCTACTTGCCAGCCCGATGGGACGTTATATGTCCGCCGTGTTCGAGCGCCGCAAAACCTTTTTGGATCCGGTCGTGCGCCCGTTTGAGCGGCTGCTTTACAGGTTGACGCGGATCGATCCGAATCACGAAATGCGTTGGACGGAGTATGCGATATGCATGCTGGCCTTTAGTGCAGCCACATTAGTCTTCACATACCTCGTTGAGAGGACCCAAGGCCTTTTACCGCTCAACCCGCAGCATTTCCCTGGGGTGGAGCCTGTGCTCGCCTTGAACACGGCAATCTCATTCACCACCAACACGAACTGGCAATCATACACGCCGGAAAGCACCATGAGTTACCTGACCCAGATGCTGGGCTTGGCGACGCACAATTTCTGGTCTGCTGCTGCGGGTATGGCTATGGCAATAGCATTTATACGTGGTATCTCACGGCGGGAGGAGAAAACTCTCGGCAATTTTTGGGTAGATATCACACGAAGCATTCTGTGGATTCTTCTACCGATCTCGATTGTTCTCTCGTTTGCTTTAGTGTCACAGGGCGTTATTCAAAACTTCCGACCATACGATACGGCTAAGCTTATCGAGGCGCAGAAGAGTATTGCAACAAACGGTACCCCGATCACGATAACAACACAGACGATCGCACAAGGCCCGGTGGCCTCGCAAGAGGCCATCAAAATGCTGGGGACGAATGGGGGCGGTTTCTTCAATGCGAACAGCGGACACCCCTTCGAAAACCCCACGCCGCTTTCCAACTTCTTGGAAATGCTGGCCATTTTCCTGATCCCCGCGGGATTGGCTATCACCCTGGGGCGAATGACTGGAAGTCCGGGACACGGGCGGGCAGTCCTTTCGGCGATGGTAGTGCTGTGGCTTGTTGGGACGGTTACGTGTTACTGGGCGGAGGCCCAGCCAAACCCGCTGATTCATGGCGTCGATCAGCGTGTCTCGGCGACTCAGGCCGGAGGAAACATGGAGGGAAAGGAGGTCCGCTTCGGAATCGCTAATTCGGCTTTGTTCGCCACAGTCACTACCGATGCGAGTTGCGGCGCAGTCAATTCAGCGCTCGACAGCTTCATGCCCCTCGGGGGGATGGTTCCATTGACCAATATTCTGCTTGGGGAGATCGTCTTCGGAGGTGTCGGCGCTGGGCTTTACGGAATGCTGGTATTTGTGGTGTTGACCGTGTTCATCGCGGGTCTGATGGTCGGCCGCACCCCCGAGTACCTCGGCAAGAAAATCGAATCCTATGATGTGCAGATGGCGATGCTCTATCTACTCATTTTTCCCCTGATTATTCTCGGATTCGCCGCTGTAACAGTTGCCATGCCAAGTGCTGGACTAAGCAGCCTCGGCAATCACGGGCCGCATGGGCTAAGCGAGATTCTCTATGCCTACACATCGGCAACGGGAAACAACGGGTCAGCATTTGCCGGTCTGAATGCGAATACGCACTGGTATAACTACTCCCTCAGTGTAGCCATGTTTTTGGGGCGCTTCATGATGGCAATTCCAATGCTTGCCATTGCGGGAAGCCTCGCCGCAAAGAAGATCGTGCCTGCCTCAGCTGGAACGTTCCCGGTTACAACCCCGTTGTTCACGATCCTCCTTACTAGCGTGATAGTAATTCTCGGCGCGCTTACGTTTTTTCCCGCACTATCTCTATCGCCGCTGCTCGAGCACCTTTTGCTGCGCAGCGGCATCGCGTTTTGAGGATATTCAAGGAAATTCTATGTCAACCCACGGGCAGCCTCGCTCTCTGTTCGATCGCAAAATAGTCCGCCGCGCTCTTTCGGAAGCCGTGCTGAAGCTGAATCCTAAAGTGATGATGCGGAATCCTGTCATGTTCGTCGTTGAGATAGGCAGCCTACTCACAACGGCGCTGTTGATTGCAAACCTCGCTTCGCACAAAGGCGATATTCGGTTTGACTCTCAGATAACCCTGTGGCTGTGGTTCACGGTATTATTTGCAAACTTCGCCGAAGCTATGGCTGAAGGTCGTGGCAAAGCTCAGGCCGATGCTCTTCGCCATGCAAAGTCGGAAACGACGGCATACTGCATCACCGATAGCGGAATAGAAGAAGTGCCGAGTTCCCAACTGCGCATCGGTCAACTTGTGCGGG
Source organism: uncultured Acidobacteriaceae bacterium (assembly GCA_963762465.1). GTDB lineage: Bacteria > Acidobacteriota > Terriglobia > Terriglobales > Acidobacteriaceae > Granulicella. The sequence continues at coordinate 66,997 of CAVXKS010000010.1, forward strand.
TCTCTACAGGCCAGATGATCCCGGGGGATGGCGAGGTGATCGAAGGAGTTGCTGCGGTTGATGAGTCTGCGATTACTGGTGAATCGGCTCCCGTAATTCGAGAAGCCGGAGGAGATCGGTCGGCAGTTACAGGAGGCACCCGTGTTCTTTCAGACACAGTTATCGTTCGGATTACATCGAATCCAGGCGAAACGTTTTTAGATCGCATGATCGCTCTCGTAGAAGGCGCCGAGCGGCAAAAGACGCCTAACGAAATAGCGCTTAATATCCTTCTTGCTGGTCTTACCATTATCTTTCTGCTCGCAGTTGTAACGTTGCAGCCGTTCGCGATCTACTCCCATGCCCCTCAAACAATCTTTGTCCTGATTTCGCTTCTCGTCTGTCTAATTCCCACCACCATCGGAGGCCTGCTTTCGGCCATTGGGATCGCCGGCATGGACCGACTGGTGCAACATAACGTTCTGGCCACCTCCGGCCGGGCGGTAGAAGCTGCCGGGGACGTTAATACACTCTTGCTGGACAAGACTGGCACGATCACATTAGGAAATCGCCAGGCATGCGAATTCGTACCCGCTCCTGGCGTCGACGAGAAGCTCTTCGCGGACGCAGCGCAGCTTTCATCGTTGGCAGATGAAACCCCGGAGGGACGTTCCATCGTCGTTCTTGCGAAGGAGAAATACAACCTCCGCGGACGAGAATTAGCGCACGTGAATGCCGACTTCATTCCGTTCTCCGCAGTTACACGGATGAGCGGAGTAGAGACAGATGGAAGAAGTATACGCAAGGGGGCTGTCGATGCGATGACCAATTATCTCCGCGAGCATGGCTCGGAGATGCCGAAGCAGGTTCAAGAGAATGTAAATGCAATCGCAACCAACGGGGGCACGCCGCTAATCGTCGCGGAGAACGGACGGGCGCTGGGAGTGATTCATCTGAAGGATGTTGTTAAGGGCGGGATGAGAGAGCGCTTTGATCAACTCCGTGCAATGGGCATCCGCACCATCATGATCACCGGAGATAACCCGTTGACCGCCGCCGCGATCGCGCGCGAAGCCGGTGTAGATGACTTTCTGGCAGAGGCAAAACCAAAAGACAAGATGGATCTGATTAGGCGCGAACAGAGTAATGGGAAACTCGTGGCAATGACCGGCGACGGGACGAATGACGCTCCTGCGCTGGCACAGGCCGATGTGGGGGTGGCGATGAATTCAGGGACTCAGGCGGCCAAAGAAGCTGGAAATATGGTCGACTTGGATTCGAATCCGACGAAGCTGATTGAAGTAGTTGCGATAGGAAAGCAGCTCCTTATGACGCGCGGCGCATTGACCACATTTTCCATTGCGAATGATGTCGCAAAATATTTCGCAATCATTCCAGCAATGTTCGCCGGAGTGTTCCCAGTGCTCAATGCGCTCAACATAATGCGGCTTCACAACGGTGAATCGGCCGTTCTCTCGGCCGTGATATTCAATGCTCTGATAATTATCGGTCTCATTCCACTCGCATTGAGAGGCGTTACATACAAACCGATGTCTGCATCTGCGATGCTACGGCGGAACCTGATCGTATATGGAGTTGGCGGGATCATTGTTCCCTTCATAGGCATCAAGCTGATTGATGTCCTGATTACCGCATTACACCTGGCGTGAGGCGTTGGATACCATGAGAAAACACCTGGTCACATCATTCTTGTATACATTTGTCACGGCCGTCCTGCTTGGGTTTGTCTACCCGGTGGCGATATCCGGCATAGCGCATCTGTTCTTTCCACATGAGTCCGCCGGTGAACTGATAATTGCGAACGACAATCTTGTGGGCTCGCGTCTTATCGGTCAGATGTTTGCTGGTGCTGGTTACTTCCATAGCCGCCCTTCAGCCGCCGGAGCTGGTTACGATGCATCTTCATCGTCCGGCTCGAATCTTGCGCCGACGAGTAAGGCGTTGAGGGATCGCATATCTTTGAGCGTAGCTACCGAACGGTGGGATTCGGCGGTCCCCATTGATCTGGTCACAGCGTCTGGATCCGGTCTCGACCCTGACATTACGCCGGCAGCCGCGTTTTATCAGGTTCCACGTGTTGCTCGGGAGCGAAATATCCCGGAGCAGACTGTCCGGAACATGGTATCGAAGCGTATTACACCTCGACAGTTTGGCTTATTGGGTGAACCTAGAGTCAACGTGCTGGAATTAAACTTGGCTCTTATCCAGGCCCAGCACTAGGAATCCAGTTTATTAGGGCAATAGTCATCCTGATGATGATCATGCGAACGAACCTCAAGCATGTCTTCGGAGTGGGCTATTAAACGGCTGCTTATACGTGAATGAAGCCTTCCTGATTCTGACTGCGCCTTCTACAAGTATGAGCATATTGGGTGTCAAATCGTCCGGTGTCTTTCGTACAGCGCCGGAGTGATGATCACGGTGGCAATGCCAGTCTCATCTTCCATGGACAGAAAGATGACTCCCATTGCCGTGCCGGGCCGCTGCCCGGCAATTAACAGAACCCACGATTCGCACAAACGGTGTGTCTGCCATTGTGTAGCTCAGATGCAGAAAGCACCCTGTCGCGACGGAACGCGGTCTTACGAGGCGCTATAGGATGGCTACCGATGGTTGAACCAGTTCTGGAGTATTCGGCGATCATTCGCTGGGAGATTATCCTCTTCTGGCGGAGCTCGAGTTCAGTCCATCTGATAGGAAGCTATTGACCCGGCAGCAAAAAAGTAAATCCTTAGTTTCTCTACCAAGCTCGAGACCACCGCGCGCCTGAGTCGCCTCTTAATCGCGCATCATCTCCGGCCATTCGCTCCAGAGTCCGGCCAAAGAGCCAGATTAAAATCGGAGAGCCGGTTCAGGTAAGCGATCACCTCCGGCTGGACTTCCTCGCCACTTTCCGCCAGCCGAACGACGCATCTTTCCGCGCGGCGGCATACTGTTCGTGCGACCTCAAACGCCGATGATGGAACCTGCGATCCGGGCAGTGACCAGTCAGCCAGTATGCCCTCGGTCGCTTCGAAGCGATGGACCTGTTCTGTGAGCTCGTCCACATCAGCGGCGCTCAATACTGCTGCACCCTTTCGGCTCTGCGCGGGAGTGGCAAGCGATGCGCCCACGTTGAAGAGCATTCTTTGGATACTCTCCGTGGCTGCGCGGATGAATTCATCCGGGCAAAGACTGCGGGCAAGTCCCAGGGCCGCATTCAATTCGTCCACGGTTCCATAGGCCTCTACTCGCAAGTCTGCCTTTGAAACACGCGAGCCGCCGATAAGAGCTGTCTGCCCAGTGTCTCCCTGTTTCGTTGCAATACTCATGACTATCTCCTTCTAATTGCTTCCAATGGTAATGCCAACTCCACGCGTGTTTAGTTCAAGGCGTATTCTTGCAAACAGGAGCGAATACTTGGCTACACAATCGCGCAACACACGTCAGAAGGCGGCGATTCGAGAGGCTTTTCTCCGAGCCGATCGCCCGCTCTCGCCTGAAGAGGTGCTGACCACAGCTCAAACTGAGGTCGAAGGATTGAGCATCGCTACCGTATACCGGAATATTGGTTCGCTGCTGGAAAGGGATTGGCTCACAACGGTCTCAATGCCCGGCGAAGCCTTGCGATATGAGGTTGCGGGCAAAGCGCATCATCATCATTTCCGCTGCAATGGATGCGGCAAGGTCTTCGAACTCCAGGGATGCGATCTTAGCGCTCACCCGAAGCTTCCGCGTGGCTTCCGCGTCACCGGTCATGAATTCTTCCTTTTTGGGCGTTGCGCCGATTGCGCCGGATGATTCCCACTACGACGCAAGCCGCGTAGCAACAAAAATAAGCAAAGCTCCACCTGCTGCAGCCAGCGCCAGTGGAATCCGCGGCGTGCTGTCGGCGCGCAGTTGAGGCAACAACTCGTCGGCAACCATATGCAGAAAGAAGCCAGCCGTAATTGCGAGCAGCGCAGCCGAGCCAGCCATCGATATTGGCAGCCATGCCGTGAGAAGTCCGCCGGCCAGCGGCGCCAGGCTATCTGCAGCCAACATCAGATAGTCGAACCGCTCCGGATCGTTACCACGTGTGCTTAACAGAATCGTATTAACGCCATCGCCGATGTCATGCGCCGCAATTCCTGCCGCAACGATATAGCCCGCGGGCCGCGACGCCGCGTACGACAACCCGATTGCCATCCCATCGCGGAAGCTGTGCGCAATCAGCAGCGCACTGCCGATCCGGCCTAATGCACGCGGAGAGTTTTGCAGATTGAGGTGCGCACTCCATGTGTCGAACAGATTCTGCAGCAATAGAAAGGTGACAAACGAGAGCAGCACCAAGGCAAAGATGGTCCCTATCCCACGGCCCGCGAGTCGTTGGAGATTGACTGCTTCTGGCAGCAGATCGAGCAGAGCCGCCCCAAGCAGTAATCCGGTACTCAGGGCTGCCAGTATGCCCAGCGATGATCGCAGACGCAGTGCAAGCAGCCCTCCCACGAGGGTCGAGAACACCGGCACCGCAAGAAGCCAAATTGGCAATGAGAAAGTTCCCAGCTACTGTAATGATACTAGACTCGCAATAATGTCTGGGTCGTTTGAGTTCATCCTTATGCGAGGGCCAACTCAGCACCCCTCCACATCATCAGACCCCCAAAGGAGCTTGGAGAGCTAAATCGCGTACACGATGCGATTTAGCCTCTGTGCAAGTGGAGGACGCAAGCAGATCTTCCCGGTCGGCACCGAAAACCTGGACGGGTAAGCAAGTCGCATGCACATCGTTATCTTCGGGCTGACGATCTCATCCTCTTGGGGCAACGGCCACGCCACGCTTTGGCGATCCCTCGTCAAGGCAATGCTGCGTCGCGGCCACAGCGTCACATTCTATGAACGCAGCGTCCCTTACTATGCCCAGGCTCGCGATCTTAAGGAGCTTCCTGCGGGCGGTCGGCTTCGACTTTATGGTTCATTCCAGGAGATCCGTGATAACGCGAAGAACGAAATAGACACTGCGGATCTTGCCTTATCCACAAGCTACTGTCCCGATGGACGCCTAGCTGCCGAACTCATCCTGTCGAGCCGGGCCGCCATTCGCGCGTTCTATGATCTGGACACGCCGGTAACGCTCGAAGGCCTCGAGCATGGCAAACAGGTCGACTATCTTGCTGCGGCCGGTCTGGCTGACTTTGATCTCGTGCTCAGCTTTACGGGCGGCCGCGCGCTTGACGAGCTTCGGACCAAGTTGGGCGCCCGAAATGTGGCGCCACTGTACGGCTCTGTCGATCCCGACGAACATCGTCCTGCACCGCGCCGGTCCGAATTTCGTGCAGATCTTTCCTACCTCGGGACCTATGCGGCGGACCGCCAGCCAGCATTGGAGAAGCTGTTCCTCGGTGCGGCGCGTATGCGCCCTGCAGACAGGTTCCTCATCGGCGGGGCGCAATATCCGGAAAATTTCCCTTGGTTGCCGAACGTTGCTTTCGTGCGGCACATCCCGCCGCCGATGCACGCGGAGTTCTTCAGTTCCTGCCGCGCGACATTGAATCTCACTCGCGGGGTCATGGCCAGATATGGCTACTGTCCGTCGGGACGGCTCTTCGAAGCTGCCGCCTGCGGAGCTCCGATCTTATCCGATGGTTGGGAGGGTCTCGACTGCTTTTTCTCGCCAGGTAATGAACTGCTCTGCGTCGAAACTGCGGACGATGTCTCCGCGGGGTTGGAGCAGTCTGACGAGGCACTGCAGCGAATGGCGAAGCGGGCAAGGGAGAGAACGCTCGCCGAACACACCGGCGACTGCAGAGTACGAGAGCTAGAGTCCATCTGTTCGTCTGTGCTTGACTCAACAGCGGTCCACGCCTGAATCGAGGGAATTATGTGGGGCATTATTCCGGCAGCGGGAGCAGGTAGCAGGATCCAGCCACTCGCCTTTTCCAAAGAGCTTCTTCCCGTTGGCAGCCGCATCGAAGACGGGCAGGAGAGGCCTCGCGCTGTAAGTGAGTTCCTTGTGGAGCGGATGATTCGCGCCGGCGCAGACAAACTATGCTTCGTGATCGCTCCTTGCAAGACGGACATACTCGAGTACTACGGCAGCCGTTTGTGGGGCGCAGATATTGCTTACGTCGTGCAGCCATCTCCTGGCGGTCTCTGCGACGCCCTGTTCCGTGCTGTGCCTCTGATCGCTCCTGACGAGTCCGTGGTTCTTGGCCTCCCGGACACGATCTGGCAGCCTGCTGATGGATTCGCGCAGCTTCCGAGCGATACTCTCTCGTTCCTGCTTTTTCCGGTCGAGCATCCGGAACTCTTCGATGCGGTGGTAACTGATAATGACGGCCGAGTTGAAGAGATTGAAGTCAAACAAGAGAACGCACGCTCCAATTGGATATGGGGCGCCGTGCGAATGCCAGGTTACATCTTCCACGAGCTCTACCATCTCTGGTGCAGGCCCGACCGCATGGACGAATATCTGGGAACACTTGTCAATGCCTGGATTCGCGACGGTGGAAGAGCCGTAGGTGTTCGGGCCGGAACTGCATACGTGGATGTAGGCACGCTTCACGGCTATCGTGAAGCCGTCCATCTCTTAGGCGCTGAAGAAACGGAAGGCCATCTGGTCACTGGAGCCGAACGATGATCGCAGAGCAGCAGTCGCCAACTACTCCGAGCGACGTGATGCGGCAACGCATCGAGGAGCTCGGTCCGTGGTTTCACAATCTTCGCTTGAACGGGATCGAGACCGCGCCCCGTCACTTTCTTGGTGACTATCCGGGAATTAAGTTCCAACACTTTCGCGACGCGATTCCGTCTGACCTCACCGGCAAGAGCGTTCTCGATATCGGGTGCAATGCGGGCTTCTACTCCTTCGAGATGAAACGGCGCGGCGCGGCGCGCGTCCTCGGTATCGACACCGATGAGCACTACCTAAAGCAGGCCCGTTTCGCTGCACAAGTCACAGGGGCCGATGTTGAATTTAGACGCATGCCTGTCTGGAACGTCGGCGCACTTGGCGAGTGTTTCGATCTCGTGATCTTCATGGGCGTGCTGTACCACCTGCGGCATCCTCTTTTGGCGTTGGACCTCATTCACGAACATGTTGCCAAGGATCTGCTGCTCTTCCAGAGCATGCAACGTGGCAGCCGCGAGATCGTTGATGTCGCCAACGATTACGATTTCAACGCTTCCTGCCCCTTCGACGATCCCGGCTACCCGAAAATGCATTTCATTGAACAACGTTACTCGCATGATGAAACAAACTGGTGGGTTCCGAATCGCGCTTGCGTCGAGGCGATGCTGCGCTCGTCAGGTTTTGTGATCGAATCCCAACCCGAAGACGAGGTCTACCTCTGCCGGTGGAAACCTATCGAAGTGCCTCCGGATGGTCCTCATTGTGTCTACCCGAAACGGGGCACTGCAGAATGTTAGCCGCCGAATCTGCCGAACGTGCAGTTGAACTCCTTGAGCACGCGGAGTACCTCCTCGACAAGCGCTCTCTCGATTCAGCCTGGCAGTCGTTTATAAAAGCGGAGCTTGCCGGCGCCGATCCGGACCGCTGCAGCGCAGGTCGTTGGCAGGTTGCGATGCTGCGCGGCGAGTTCGAATCAGCCTGGAAGGAGAGCGACGCGATTCTCGCGCGCGGCCCGAATGCAGATTCCTTCTGGTCAGGTGAAGCAATCGACGATAAACGTGTCATCGTGCGCTGTCTCCATGGCTTCGGGGATGCTGTCCAGATGCTTCGGTACTCCCCGCAACTCGCAGCACGCGCCGCCGATGTTGTCTACGAAGTCGGCCCTCGCCTGCTGCCTCTGATGCGGTGCTTCACCGGTGTAACCCGCACAATAACCTGGAACGATCCATCGCCTGACTGGGATTCGCAGATTGAAGTTACGGAGCTTCCGTACCTTTTCCGTACAAGCATGTGCGAACTGCCCTTAGCGGAAAGTTATCTGAGCATTCCTGAATCGAGCCTGCAAGCCGCGGCAGCCGAATTGGGCCCTAGGCGACGTCCTCGGATTGGAGTCGTATGGACCTGCGGCGACTGGAATCCTTCACGCAACGTGCCCCCACATCTCTTGGCCGCTTTGAGCACTTTGGACGTAGAGTTCTGGAACCTTGAATCACGGTTCTCCGCCACAGATTGCTCCGAACTTAAGATGCGGGACGCACGACCGTTCACAGATGGTCTTGTGCCACTCGCTGCAACGATCGCCAACCTCGACATGGTGATTACGCCGGATACGCTCGCAGCTCACCTGGCAGGTGCATTAGGAAAGCCTGCATGTGTGATGCTGCAGTATGCGGCAGATTGGCGCTGGATGGTAGAACGAGATGACTCGCCCTGGTACCCATCCCTGCGTCTCTTGCGTCAGCCTGCACCCGGAGACTGGTCGTCCGTAATTGAATCCATCAGGGATACCCTCCAACGTTTCACTTCGTGAGCTTTATGAAAGCAAGCACACTCGAAAGGGCGTGGGATGCATTCGATGCCTACCTCTTCGATATCGACGGAACGCTTATGAACTGCACTGATGCGGTTCATTATTTTGCGTTTAATGATGCCTTGAGTGCCATCGCTGGCCGTCCGCTCACAATCGATGGTGTAGTTGCGCACGGAAACGTTGATGTTGGAATCCTGCGCGATGCATTTGCATTGGCAAGTATTCCCGACGATGTCTGGCGTCCCCGCCTGCCGGAGATACTCGCTCGCATGTGCAGCTTTGTCTCTGAGCGTCAGCAGGATCTCTGTATCTCCGTACTCCCCAGTGTCCGTGAGGTGCTTGAGCATCTTCGCTCCCGAGGCGCGATCCTCGGTACGGCAACGGGCAATCTCGAGCGCATTGGCCACACAAAACTGAAGCGCGCGGATCTTCTGGATCGTTTCGATTTCGGATACTGGAGCGACGCATACGAAACACGTGCAGAGGTCTTCCGCCACGCTGCCGCCAAAGCTAAAGATTTGGCTCGCGGGGAGAAATCGCTTTGTGTTGTCGGCGACACGCCAGCAGATATCCAGGCCGCGCGTGCGAATGATTTGAAGGTGATCGCAGTCTCAACCGGCATCTACACTCATGAAACGCTCGCGGCTGAGCACCCGGATCTTGTCGTGCATTCGCTTGCCGAGTTGATGCAGCACACGAGCCAGCCCTCTATGCAGGTTGCGAAGTAATGCAGCTTGCTAGCACCTCTTCAAGCTGTCGCGCTCGGTGGTCTGAGGTGTGCTCATCCAGAATCCGCTGACGCGCGCGCCGGCCGATTCCAACACGCTCTTCGTCCGAAAGCTCTCTAAGTATCCTCACGACCTCATCTGCATCTCTCGGCAGGAGAACCTCCTCGCCAACCGCGAGGAACTCATCGAGCCCTGCCCATCCGTCGGAGAGAATTGTTGCACCACATGCAGAAGCTTCAAACAGACGAACCGATGGCGAATAGCCCGCCGCCACCATATCATCTCGGGTGATATTTAGCGTGAACCGCGAGGACGAATAGAAAGCTGGATGCTGCGGCGGCGACAGATGAATGATGCGCTCTACGTTGCTCCCCCATCGGATCCCCTCTGGATACTGCGGCCCCGCCACGATGAAACGCTTGTCAGCCAAACGTTCAGCCGGCTCAATCAATAAATCCATCAGCTTCGGCTGCCGGTCTGCCGCATAGGTGCCCAGGTAGCTCAAGTCGCAGTTGAACTCACGGATCGCTTCGGTCGGGTGGTACACATCTGGATCGACAGAACAGTAGAACGCGATCGCCTGTCGAGCGCCGAATGTCTGCTCCAATTCCAGCAGCGTAGGACCGCCCGTGAAGCTCAGATACGCAGCGTATTGGGGGATCAGCCCTGCTGAGAGATACTCCGTCCCTCCAGCTCGGCGCAGTTGCGCCATAGTGATCGGAGTGTCGATGTCGTAGAACAGCACCGGCGATCGATACGACTCAACCAGGGATCGCGTTGCTTCAATTGCATCTGGAAAATAGGACCCAACAATCACCGCATCTGCATCCCGGCTCAAGGCAAGCAGCGATGCGCCCTTGCTCATCCCACGAATCGTAAAAGTGAACCGTGCAGAATGCCGGCGCCGGCAGATCGCGGTTGCTCCGATACCATTCGACATCCTTCTCTACAAAATGGATTTCGTGTCCCCTTCGATGAAGCGCTTTCAGCAGCGAGCGAAAAGTTGTCGCATGCCCATTGCCCCACGAAGACGTGACCGTCAATCCGTACACGACGAGCTTCATCGGTGTCCCGCCTCAACCGCGACTTCTTTCGGGATCTTACTAATCCTAGCTCCAGTCTCTCGCCATCCACGAACTCCAGCCCAGTCACTCATCGTTGCAAGAGACTGCGTTTGCCGGCCAACAGAACCGCGCCGTCGAGCGAGACACTCGCGAAATGCATAGTCGGCCTGCGCAGCTCGTTGAGCGTACGTGTGGTCGCGAAGCGCACGGGCCTGAAATGCAGCTCCGATCCGTCGCCGGCTCGCAGCATCGTATTTATCAACGGCACTGGCTATATCTTCAGCGTTGCGCACAACCAGTATTTCCCGCTGTGGCTCGAAGCAGTCGCTGATCCCTTCCCAGTCGTCACACAGCATGCATGTTCCAGCGCCTGAGACCTCAAATACGCGCGTCGGCGGCGAAAATCCGAAATCCGCCATGGAAGCCCGATTGATGTTAAGCACCATACCCGCCGAGCAATTCAGGCGGTTATGATCGCCCGTTGCAACATGGCCGATCCACCGCACGTTTTTCGGCAGTGGCTTGTCGCCCCAGCCTTCTCCACCCAGCAGAAATCTCTGGTGTGGAACAAGAGCAGCCGCTCGCAGGAATAACTCGTCTACCCGTGCTTCACGGTCCGGCAGCCGATTCCCAAGAAATGCCACATCGCATGCAAACGCAGGATCAGCGGCAACAGGGAAGTGCGTCTCCGGATCGAGCCCGTTATACATGCTGTAATATGCGCGCGCGCCAAACTCAAGATAACCGTCGCGAGCCTTCGGCCCTCCGCCATAGGTCAGGATGGCGTCGTACCCAGCGCACGCGCTCGCCAGGGCATCGTCAGGGTTCGATCGCATTCGATAAACAGTTGCCGGTGCATCCACATCCCAGATGAACGTCATCGCGCTCGCGGAGCACTGAGCCGGTACCCTGCGCTCCAGCTCCGCATCGTCCACACCGATTCCGGAATGCTTTACAACGATGTCTGCCTGCGCAGCTAACGCAAGCATGCCGTCCAGGTCAACTCCGGGTCGGTACACAATCGAATTCACGTAGCCGAAGTCATCACTATCCCGATGCTGTTGCCGTCCATACGCGTCCGGTTCCACAAATGTGATCTCGTATCCGAGCCGCGCCAGATACTTGTAGCAGCCGCGATAGTAGGTCGCTGCACCATTCCAGTACGACGAAACGATGCTCGACCCAAAGGCAAAGATCTTCATCCGCACAACTCCTCATAGATCTCCGCCAACTGATCAGCCCGATGATTGCAAGTGTGTCGAGCCAACACGGTTTCGAGTCCGCACGCCGCTTGCTCCTCTGCAATTGCGGGTTCACGAAGCAGTCGCTGCATCGCGTTCAGCATCTCTGCAGGCGATTGCGCCATTGCAAAATCACCATTCCGGAATAGCTGCTCCGCGTCGCACCACGGGGCCGAGACCAGCGGGATCCCACACGCGAGCGCCTCAAAAACCCGAATCGTTGGAATTCCCGTCATCACTTGCGAGTACTGCTGCCGTGGAATGTGCACCGTGAGCCGCGCTCCTGCATACACCCGCGGTGCGTCCAGATTCGGCAGGTAGCCGGCGTACTCCACTCCATGCACACGCAAGGCTTCAATTCCGTCAGGCGGATAGCGTACTCCATAGATACGGGTATGAAAGTCCGACGTCAGCTTTTCGGCCGGCTGCAGTAGATACTCATTGATCTCTGTCGACCGCTCTCCGTCTCCCCAATTCCCAATCCACACCACAACCGGCTCTCGAGAAATCTCGGGCAACGGATGGAAGTTGGTGGTATCCGCCGCTTCGTGGAACGTCCAGACATTCTCAATTCCAAATCGCTCGCGATACACCATCTCCAGAGCCTTGCCAAACGCGAGCACACCATCGAAATCTTTGAGTCGAAACTCCGCGAAGCTTTCAGGCGATGAAGACGCACGATGGTGGGTGTCGTGAAAGAGCAGCTTATAACCGAGTTCATCTTTACCTTCAACTAACATCCGCGCCAGTCGAGATGAATTCCACTCATGCAGAACTACGAGTTCGGTGCCGCGAAGACGCTCTCTCCATAACTCGTCCGACTGTTCAGCCGAGTAAGTCTGAACACTTAGATCCGAAAACTTCTCAACGAAGCTGTCGAGTGCGCGTGCGCCCTCTGCTTCCGCTCGAAGGTTTTCAACGGACCATGCACTCTCCGGCTCATAGACGGTCACCGCGGCACCTTTGTGCCGCAAGGCACGCAGCAGTCCGCGAAGAAAATGTGCATTGCCGTTATTCCAGTCCGATCGCACGGAATGTGCAAAGTAACTGATTCGAAGCCTACGCTGCATGCGCCGCGAACCCCGGTTGCATCTCCGTGGGCGGCCGAACACCGGTCCGACCAGCGAGCAATGCGCGGTACATCTCTTCGTATCCGTTCGCCATCCGTTCAGCCGTAAGTTCGATCGCTCGGAGGAACGCCTGCTGCCGTAGCATCGAGAGTTCCCCTGGATTGCGGTTCAATTGGTGCAGCACCGTCGAGAGGGATCTTGGTCCGCTGAAGTACAACGCTGCGTCTCCCCAAACTTCGCGCAGAGGGGGAATATCGTTTGCCACCACAGCGCATCCGCACAGCGCGGCCTCGAGCGGTGCAAGCCCGAAGGGTTCATAGATCGAAGTCGCAATGTAGATACTGCTCCGCGCGAATAAAGCGGCAAGGGACTGTTCTGTCAAAGGCCCGAGCAGAATCGAGTGGCCGAGCTGCTTGGGAGCGACCGACGTCCCATGTTGCCTCTCGCCTGCTACGTAGATCGGAATGGGCGAGTTCACGGTCCGAAGCATTCCGACGTTCTTGGCTTCATCCCACAACCGCCCAACGGTCACCGCCTGCACCGTTCGCAAGTGGCACGGCGGAGCGCTTACGCTTCGGCCATTCAGTACTACATAGCAGCTTGGCAGCCCACTGTAATGCTGTGCCAACGTGTTGGCCATCCACCGCGTCGGTGTAACGAGCGCGTCACAGGCATGCAGCCCGTGCGTCACAAGGGACCGATACTGTCTCAGCCAGCGCGATTCCTCAAGGCCGCGCGGCCGGCACGCGTCCGCCCAGCTCAACACATCACTGTGCGCAGTAATCAGCTTCGGAATCCCGAGGCTGACTGCGCCGAAACAGAACTGGTTCGAATGCAGCAGGTCTGGCCGGAAGTGCCCTGCAACCTGCGACAGAACTCCGGCACCCTGCGTAAACACAAACTCATTCTTCTCCATCCACTCCAACGGAGCATTGGAAGCAGTGAACTGAAAGTTGTCCGCGTGTGTCAGGTTCAGCCCGGCACACCATGCCTGTTGCTCGTGAGACGGTTGCCGGCCGAAGCTTACGAGTGCGATCGCATGACCCCGGTTCAGAAGCTCCGTCGTCAACTCTTTGGTAAACGTCCAGACGCCGCCAATCGTGTCAGTCGTTAGCAGGATGCGCATGCAAGCTCCTTCTTCAAATCAGGTGACGACTCCAACTGCTGCAATGAAAGAGGCTGCTGGTCCTGAACGTCGCTCCAGCCGCGGCTCGCGAAAAGTTGCAGATAGAAACTGTGCGCGCGCTCCCAAGCCTGCTCGTCAGGTTGAGCGCCAAATGTGGTCACGTACTCCGGACTCCCCGGGAAAGGGAACATCGGCACCGGCTCGGACACCCACACGCCGTGCGCCTTGAGGTGGCCCTGCCATGCAGCAACCTTGGCAGGATCATCCTCCGGAACCTTGATCAAATTCGCCTGGACCCACGGAAGTCGCCGTCGCGCATAGATCAGCAGCTCAGCAATTCGATCCGTCGAGATGCGGCAGTTTTTGTTCATCGCATCGCGTCCTTCGTCCGTGATGGACTCGATGCCGCACTCAAAGCTGACGCAGCGCGCACGCGCCAACAACTCCAGCGACTCCTCATCCCAGAGGTCGATTCGCGTCTGGAATCCAATCGACACCGGACGTTTCGCGATCTCCTCCAGCAGTTGCCGCACCTGCTTGCCCACCCCGAAGATCTCGTCGATAAAGTAGATGTAGTCCACGCCGCGCGCAATAAGCTGATCGATCTCCGCCAGCACTGCGTCGAGCCGGCGCTCGCGATACTTATTGCGGAACAGCGTCTTGTTGCAGAAGGTGCACGAGTACGGGCACCCTCGCGCGAACTCCACCTCAGCGCCGTGCTTCAGATGGTCAGCGCCGTTCCCAAAAAAGATGTGGTGCAGATGCGAGTGGCGTTCGACTGGATAATCGGAGTAATCCAGGGTGCGGACGGCGCGCATGTCCGTTGCACCCAGCCCGGGTGTCGAGTGCACCAGCCCGTCTTCAGCCATCCAGCAGCAACCCGGGATCATCTCCCGGGGCGTTGTCGCAAGTTGCGGAAGCGTCTGATCCGGCTCTCCGCGCAACACGATATCCGCGCCGGTCTTCCGAAGTGTTGCAATCGGTGTGACTGACCCGTGTGGCCCGATCAGTACCGTTTGCGACTGACGATTCAGAGCGGCAATCCACTGCTGCGGCACTCGAAGTTCCGGTTGCGGGCACCGCCAGAACAGGTAGGACGGAGCCGTCGGGATCACCAGAAAATCTTCGTCGAACTGCTCCAGCCTGCCGCGCACCTCGTCTGGTGCCAGCCCGCTCATCCATGCATCGATCAGCAGCACATCGTGCCCTTCCGCGCGCAGAAACTCCCTTGCACTCAGTAACTCGAGCGGGAAGTGCGGTTCAGCGCAGCCGAAATAGGTTGAGCCGCCGAAACTCCACACCGGATTGACGAGTGCGAATCTCACGCAACCTCCCCTACAAGCTCCTGGGCAAGTACCATCTTTTGATGCGTCCCAAGCAGCCGGCGGTGACCCCGCCAGAACCCATAAATGTCTTGAAGCGTGTCGTTTAGTGACCGGCGTGGACCCCACGCGGTGTGCGCGGTCAGCTTCGAAGTGTCGGCGATATAAAGCGGCTGGTCCCCCGGCCGCACCTCGCTATAGCAAAGCGAAGGCGGAACGCCCGTGGCACGCTCGATCGCCTCCAGCATCTCCACGACGGAAACGGCCCGGACCGGTCCGCCGCCCAGGTTGTAAATCTCCCCGCTCGTTCGCGGAAGATGGGCCCGCACAGCGCTCATCGCATCGATCAGGTCATAAACATGCAGCACATCACGCACCTGGAAGCCATCGCCGTACACCGTGATCGCCTTGCGCTCCAGCGTGGAGTACAGGAAGTGGGCCACCCATCCCTGGTCCTCGGTCCCGAACTGACGCGGCCCCGCAATGCACGACATCCGAAAGACAACGGTCGGCATTCGGTAGATCCGGGCATAATCGCGCACATACTGATCCGCCGCGCCCTTGCTGCAGCCGTACGGCGAATGAAAATCGAGCGGCTCCTCTTCGTTCACTCCGCAGAAGTCCGGAATTGCCGCTCGATAATGGGTTCTCTCCACCTCCACGGGAATGCGGGGCAGGGAACCGTACACCTTGTTCGTTGAAGTGAATAAAACAAGCGGCCGCTGCGCCGAGAGCCGAGCCGCTTCCAGCACATTCAATGTGCCGCCGACATTCACGTCGAAGTCTTCCCGCGGATTTTCTACCGACGTCGTTACCGCGACCTGCGCGGCCAGATGATAAATCTCCGTCGCGTTGCGCGCGGCCAACGCGACCGCAGCAGCATTCCGAACGTCGCCCTTGACGAACTCCAACCGCTCCGCGCCTTCGAGCGTGTGCAGCCACTCCAGGTTCGCCTCGACGCCCACTCGCGAAAGATTGTCGAAGATGCGTACCCGCGCCGAAGAGTCTGCCAGCAGGCGCTGTGCCAGATTGCAGCCTATAAACCCCGCGCCTCCTGTGATCAGGATCGTGCGCACTGTTTGCTTTCCCATGTCTATCTAGCCCTTTCTCGCGCCCGGCGAAGTCTTGCAGTCGTAATTACGCCGTCAAACCATAGGCGCTGAGTTCCTGAAGCATGGTCTCCGCTTTGTCCTCTGCCTCCTGCCCTTGCAGCCATTCGGCCAGTTCTTTGAATCCCTCCTCATGCGTCAGCTGCGGCTCATAGCCCAGCAGCCGTCGCGCTTTGCTGATGTCCGCAAAGCAGTGACGAATGTCGCCCGCGCGGTACTTCTGCGTGATCACAGGAGTCACATCGCGCCCCAGTGCGCCTGAAAGAATCTCCGCCACGCGTTTGATCTTGATCGGCCGTCCACTGCCAATGTTGATCACCTCGCCGTTCGACTCCGGCCGCTCCATCGCCAGCAGGTTCGCTCGCACGATGTCATGCACACTTACGAAGTCGCGCTGCTGCTCGCCGTCCTCGAACACCAGCGGCGCCTGGCCGTTCAGCATGCGCGACGCAAACACCGCCGCAACGCCCGTGTAGGGATTCGAAAGTGCCTGCCGGGTTCCATAGATGTTGAAGAACCTGAGCGCCGTCACCGGCAGGTCATAGTTGCGTCCGTAGATCAGGCACAGCTCTTCCTGATCCCGCTTGGACAGCGCATACACTGAGTTGATCTCCGAAGGCTTCGTCTCATCGGTAGGCAGCGGCGCCAGCACGCCATTGCAGGTCGTGCAGTGCACCTCCCACTGACCTTCGCGCAACTGCTTCACCGAGCGCACCGGCGGAAACGACTGCCGTCCGCACATCGTGCACACGTAACGTCCTTCGCCATAAATCGACATCGACGACGCAACGATCAGCTTCTCCGGGTGCAGCTTGTTATCCAGCAGCGCCTGCAGCAGCTCCGCGGTTCCCAGCGTATTCACGCTTATGTACCGGCTGATCTCATACATCGACTGCCCCACACCCACAGTCGCCGCAAAGTGAAAAATCACATCCACACCGCTCAGCACATCGCGCAGCCGGTTCGGATCCCGCACATCGCCCTGGACCAGTTCAACATCCTTCGACAAGTAATCAGGGCGCCCCGTCGGATGCACCTGCGGCGTCAGGTCATCCAGCATGCGAACATGATGTCCCGCCCGCAAAAGCCCGTCCGCCACATGGGATCCCACGAACCCCGCTCCGCCGGTAATCAATACCTGTCGCGAGCGGCCCGGACGTGAGTTGCTCCCTGAGCCCCGCGCCGAATTCTGTCCCGAAATCTCCATCAGTTCTCTCCTTGCGCGACCCTCTCGAGGCCAGCAGCCTCTGCTGTGGTTTCGGACGGCGCATAGCGCTCCACCGCCCAGCGGGCAAAATCCGCAAACTGTTGGTTGTCCCGCGGCGGACTCGTATGGTGTTCCTCGATGCCAAGATGCGCCGGTGTGAAGCAGAGCGTCAGCGCCACCCGAAATGGCGCCAGTGCCTCCATCTGCCGGTCAAACCACTCCCTCGCATTGGGCCGGTATGAGTCGGCCCAACTCAATCCCGTGCGCAAGTACTGAACTCCATGCGCCTGCATCCATTCCACTGCGTCGTCCAGCCGCGGATCTTCAAAGTGGAACCATTGGCATAGGCCCACGCTGCCGTCCGCAGGAAACAGGCGCTCAGCGAGCTTCGCCGTGCCATCGTTCTTCACCAGGCCCAGGTAGTAATGCCGGTAGTACGAGGAGCCCTCGGCTTCCTTGTGTCGCGTCTCCGCCGGCCATGTTGGCGGCAGGTCGAAAAGGCTATACCAGTGAATTCTTTCCACGCGGCCCTGTAGCAGCTCCAGCGTTCGCGCCAATCCGAACTCCTGCACCTCTTCCGCGCCAAACGATGACGCGCCCACCTCAGTCACCCACACCGGTTTACCCGAAACCTCTGCTGCTTCCGCAACCCGTTCCGGCCACTCACTCATCTGCCAGTGATTCCAATCCAGCGGAAATCCATGCACGCCAACGGCATCGACGGAATCCATTACCCCGTAGGACGCCATCAGTCGCAGAAAATCCGAGTCGCATGAAGAAACCCCGCCCAGCACAATCGGCACCTTCGGGTTCACTTCCCTTATGGCGGAGGCCGTTAACCGGACCATGTCAGCAAACCGTTTCCACTGCGGGTCGAGATGGAAGTTCCAGTGGGATAGGTTGTTAGGTTCATTCCAGAGAACGATAGCTTCCACCAAGGGGCGTACCTCATCTTTCAGTGGCGGCTTCAACTGAGAGGGTTGGACGGCGTCGTTTGGCGTTGTCCCGTGAAGGCGTGCAGGAAGCAGCATCGACTGCCGCCACCTCACGGGTGTATGTAGCGGTAGAAGCTTTGTAGATGGTCCGGGTTGCCTTTGTACCCTGCATTTGATGTAGAGCTTGCGTATTTTCTGTAAGTTGTGAACGCAGTCCCTTCTTTGTGTCGGCTCGCTTACAAATTGTGCGTGTCGCACCTCTGTTGGACTGCCTCCACGCTGCTGGTACGCTAGCTTGCCATGGACGCATCCGCAGTCATCTCGCATCTCGAAGAACTACGTTCAGTTACCTCCGACATCAACGGAGCGCAGCGGATTGCGTGGTCGCCCAACTGGCTACATGCCCGGTCTTGGTTCGAGCAGAAGCTTGCGGATCTTCCCATCGAGCATCACTACGACGCCGCGGCCAATCACTGGATTACGCTGCCCGGGGAATCTCCCCAGGCACTCGTCGTCGGCAGCCATCTCGACTCCGTCCCCAACGGCGGTTGGCTCGACGGTTGCCTCGGTGTCCTCACCGGGCTCGAAGTCCTGAGATCGATCGCGCGTAAGTACAACAACCGTCCTCCCTGCACCATCAAGCTCGTCGACTGGGCCGACGAAGAAGGCGCGCGCTTCGGGCGCAGCCTCTTCGGTTCCTCTGCCTTCGCCGGTACCCAGACCATCGAAGCCGATCGCAAACGCACCGATCGCGACGGCACCACGCTCGAATCCGCACTCGCGGCCTGTGGCATCTCCGTCGAGAACGTCGGCCAGTCCGCCGCCGAGCGCAAAAACCTCGCCGCCTATCTTGAGCTCCACATCGAGCAGGGCCCTATCCTCGAACGCCTCAACAAACCTCTGGGCGTCGTCCTCGGCACCAAGGGCGTCGAGCGCTGGGCGATCACCTTCTACGGCCAAGAGGCCCACTCGGGCTCAACTCCCATGGAGGTGCGCCGCGACGCTCTCGCTGCGTGCGCAAAGCTCGCTCTTGAAATCCGTCCTATCGCTCGAAAACATCCGAACTCCGTCGCCACAATGGGCAGCGTCAAAACCTTCCCCGGAATCGTCACCTCCGTCGTGGGCCGTTGCGAAGCGACGCTCGACATGCGCGACCTCGACGCAGACGTCCTCGCCAGCATGCTCCGCGATGCCCGCGAGGCCAGCGAGCGCTTCGCCGCCGAAGAACGCTGCACGGTCGAGTGGTCGAAGATCTGGTCCATCGATCCGATCCCGTTCCATCCCCACCTGATCGCCCTCTGCGACAAAGCCATCCTCGAAACAGTCGGCGTTAGCGAGCACCTTCCTTCCGGCCCTTTGCATGACGCTGCTGAGGTCGCCCGCCTCGGCATTCCCACCGTCATGATGTTTGTGCAGTCGCTCAACGGCCTCAGTCACAATCGCGCGGAGGACACCAAACGCGAACATCTCGAGCAAGCTGCCACCGCGATGAATCGCCTGGCCGAGCTCACGATGGACTGGATTCTCCGCCACTAAAGAGTTACGGGCCAGGTTCACCATTCCAGCCGAAATGATGCATAATCGTGACTTCCAATCCGCCGGGACTGGGAGACTCCTCAACCTGCAGCGCCGCGCTGCCCGGGTGGATTGTCTCTCCCACTTGCCGGCGGGAAGAGGAGTGCACGACGCCTTTGAGTGAGCCGTTGACCTTCTTTGAGCAGTCCCCGCGTTCCCCGGAGATTGCTGCGCGTTTTCCGGATCTCCATCCCCCCTTCGACAAGACCGCCGCCGTCGCCGAGGCCAACCGCTGCCTCTACTGCTTCGACGCGCCCTGCACCACCGCCTGCCCCACCCATATCGACGTCCCGCGCTTCATCAAAAAAATCGCCAGCGATAACCTCGAGGGCTCCGCGAAGACCATCCTCGACTCCAACATCCTCGGCGAGAGCTGCTCGCGCGCCTGCCCCGTCAACGTCCTCTGCGAAGGCGCCTGCGTCCTGCACCGCTACAACAAGCAGCCGATCGAGATCGGCCGGCTGCAGCGCTTCGCAATGGACGGGCTAACAGATTCCGGCGCGGGCCTTCCATTCACTCCCGCGCCTGACGGCGGCAAATCCGTCGCGCTCATCGGCGGCGGCCCCGCCTCCCTCGCCTGCGCGGCCGAGCTCCGCCGCCAAGGCATCCGCGCCGTCATCTACGACGCACGCCGGCTCCCCGGCGGCCTCAACACCTACGGCATCGCCGAGTACAAACTCACCCCGGCCGCCAGCCTGCGTGAGATCGACCGCATCGCCCAGCTCGGCGTCGAGTTCCACCTCAACACCACCGTCGACGCCGACATGCTCGCGCGCCTCGAAGCCGAGCACGACGCCATCTTCCTCGGGGTCGGCCTCGGCGCTATCCATCGCCTCGGCATCGCCGGCGAGGAGATGTCCGGCATCACCAACGCACTCACTTTCATCGCCGACTACAAACGCGGCGCCCTCACCGAACTCTCCGGGGACGTCGCCGTGGTCGGCGCCGGCAACACGGCCATCGACGCCGCGAACGCCTCCGTCCGCCTCGGCGCACACTCCGTGACCATGATCTACCGCCGCGGCCCCGAGCAGATGTCCGCCTTCGACTTCGAGTACGAGCACGCCAAGCAGGAAGGCGTCCGCTTCCTCTGGCACGTCCAGCCCGTTGGCCTCAAAGGCAATGGCCGCGTCGAAGCTCTCCAACTCGAGCGCCTCGAATCCAGCACCGACGGAAGCCTCATTCCCATCCCGGACTCCGCCTTCGATCTTGCCGTCGACCATGTCGTGCTCGCCATCGGGCAGTCCACCCACACCGACGTCCTCATCCCCAACGGCGCCCCACCCGCGAAGCTCAAGCTCGAGCGCGGACGCATCCTCATCGACCGCGCCACAGGCCAGACCTCCAACCCGAAATACTTCGCTGGCGGCGACTGCACCAACGGCGGCCGCGAGGTCGTCGACGCCGTCGCCGACGGCAAGCGCGCAGGCATCGCCATGGCCGCGTTTATCGGAGGCCAAAATGCCTAGCCCAACCAGCCCAACGCTCGAGACCACCTTCGCCGGCATCCGCTGCCTCAACCCCTTCTGGCTGGCCTCCGCTCCGCCCACCAACTGCGGCGAGCAGATCATGCGCGCCTTCGACGCTGGCTGGGGCGGCGCTGTGTGGAAGACCATCGGCGAGCCCATCACCAACGTCTCCTCGCGCTATTCCTCCATCGACTACAACGGCACAAAAATGATGGGCTTTAACAACATCGAGCTCATCAGCGACCGCCCCATCGAAACCAACCTCCGCGAGATCGAAGAAGTAAAACGCCGCTACCCGAAGCACGTCGTCATCGCCTCGCTCATGGTCGAATCCAAGCGCGAGACCTGGCACGACATCGTTAAGCGCGCCGAAGGCGCAGGCGCCGACGGCCTCGAGCTCAACTTCGGCTGCCCGCACGGCATGAGCGAGCGCGGCATGGGCTCTGCCGTCGGACAGGTCCCCGAGTACTGCCAGCAGATCACCGAGTGGGTGAAAGAAGCCGCGCGCACTCCCGTGATCGTCAAGCTCACGCCCAACATCTCCGACATCCGCATGCCCGCACGCGCTGCCAAGCGCGCCGGCGCCAACGCACTCTCCGCCATCAACACCATCAACTCCATCACCTCCATCGACCTCGACACCTTCGAGCCGCGCCCCAACGTCGACGGCAAATCCTCGCACGGCGGCTACTGCGGCCCCGCCGTCAAACCCATCGCGCTCAACATGGTCCAGCAGGTCATGTCTGACCCCTCCGCCGCGCTCCCGATGAGCGCCATCGGCGGCATCGGCACATGGTCGGACGCCGCCGAGTTCATCCTCCTCGGCGCGGGCACCGTGCAGGTCTGCACCGCCGCCATGCACTACGGCTACCGCATCGTCGAAGACATGGCCGACGGCCTTCTCACCTGGATGCGCCGCAAAAACTTCGCCACGCTCGACGACTTCCGCGGCCGCTCGCTCCCCAACGTCACCGAGTGGAAACACCTCAACCTCAACTACAAAATCGTCGCGCACATCCACGAGGACCTCTGCATCGGCTGCGAGCTCTGCTACACCGCTTGCTGGGACGGCGCGCATCAGTGCATCCATCTCGACCGCACGCTCCCGCACCCCGACACCACGCGCACACCGCAGGGCATCGCCGCCGAAGCACCGCGCCGCATCACCACCACACCCATCCCCAAGCTCGACCTCAACGGCCCCGGCGCCGACGGCCCCTACCGCACGCCACTCGCGCGCATCCCACGCGTCGACGAGCACGAGTGCGTCGGCTGCAATCTCTGCTCGCTCGTCTGCCCCGTGCCCGATTGCATCACGATGGAGCAGGTCGAGAACGGCCTCCCACCGCAAACCTGGGAAGAGCGCGTCGCGTCGGGCACCGTGCCGCAAGGCGTCGAACACGCACTGCCGAACCCGAACGCATAACTCTCAGCGAGAGCACGAACAATGGGAACCCTGATCAAGAACGGAACAGTCGTCAACGCCACCGGCTCCGAGCGCGCCGACGTCCTGATCGAAGGCGAGAAGATCGCGCAGGTCGCAGCGAACATCTCGAACGACGGCCACCAGATCGTCGACGCAACGAATCTCCTCGTCATGCCCGGCGGCATCGACGTGCACACGCACCTCGACATGCCCTTCGGCGGCACCACCTCCGCGGACGACTACACCACCGGAACGCAAGCCGCAGCCGTCGGCGGCACAACCATGGTGATCGATTTCGCTCTGCAGAATCAGCAGAGCACGCTCCAGAACGCGCTCGAAACCTGGCTCAAGAAATCCGACAACAAGGCCTGCGTCGACTTCTCGCTCCACATGGCCGTCACCAACCTGCACGGCAAGAACGGCGAAGAGACGCTGCACGAGATGGAAGAGATGGTGAAGTTCGGCATCACCAGCTTCAAGCTCTTCATGGCCTACCCGAACGTGCTCATGATTAACGACGAGCTCATGTTCCGCGTCATGCAGAAGGCCGCGAAGCTGAACGGACTTTGCCTGATTCACGCCGAGAACGGCAGTGCGATCGATGTCGTCGTCGCGCAGATGATCGCCGAAGGCAAGACCGCGCCGCACTTCCATGCACTCTCGCGCAGCCCGAAGGCCGAAGCCGAAGCCACTCACCGCAGCATCGCGCTCGCCGACATTGCTGGAGCCGCCGTCTACATCGTGCATTTGTCGAACGAGTACGCGCTGGACGACTTGAAATTCATGCAGCAGCGCGGCGCACGCGCCCTTGCCGAAACCTGCACGCAATATCTCGTCCTCTCCATCGAAGACCAGATGCCCGGCAAGAGCTGGGACGAAGCGAAGTTTGTCTTCACGCCGCCGCTGCGCGAAAAGCGCCACCAGGCCCCGCTCTGGAACGCACTCAACGACGGCTCGCTCTCCGTCGTCTCCACCGATCACTGTCCCTTCCGCTTCAAGGACCAGAAGGAACTCGGCCGCAACGACTTCACCAAAATTCCCAACGGCGGCCCCGGAGTCGAGAACCGTCTGCAGATCCTCTGGCACTTCGGCGTGAATCAAGGCCGCATCACGCCGGAGAAGTTCGTTGAACTGAGCTGCACGAATCCCGCAAAGATCTTCGGCATGGGCAATCAGAAGGGAAGCATCGCCCGCGGTCTCGACGCCGACATCCTGCTCTGGGACCCGAACGCCGATTACACCATCACTGCCGCGACGCAGTGCATGGCGACCGACTACAACATGTTCGAAGGCTGGAAGGTGAAGGGCAACGCTGCCAAGGTCTTCTCGCGCGGCGAACTCGTCGTCGACAACACCACACAACCCGGCAAGTTCCTCGGCAAGACCGGACGCGGCCGCTTCGTCAAACGCGAGGCGAACGCCGGAGGGCTCGCCTGATCTCGACTCCTCCCAACTCGATCGGAGCCGGCTCGCCACATCCGACCCAGCTCGCGCCCGACCCGCGTCTTTACAACGCAGACCTCGCGCCCACTGAACCGAATCGCCGCACCTGGTCGACGTACAACTACATCGCGCTGTGGTTCTCGATGTCCATGGAGGTCACGACCTACATGCTGGCCGCTTCGCTCATCGCCGGGGGCATGAATTGGAAGCAGGCCGTCCTCACCATCCTCCTCGGTAACCTCATCGTGCTCATTCCGATGTTGCTCAACGCGCACGCGGGAACGAAGTACGGTATTCCGTTCCCGGTCTTCGTGCGCGCGCCATTCGGCCCGCGCGGCGCGCAGATTCCCGCAATGCTCCGCGCGCATCGTGGCGTGCGGATGGTTCGGCATTCAATCGTGGATCGGCGGGCAGGCGATCGACGCCATGATCAACGTGCTATGGCCGGCAACAACCGGCAAACCGGTTGTGCTCTGGCTCTGCTTCCTCGGCTTCTGGCTGCTCAACATGCTCGTGGTCTGGCGCGGTGTCGAATCGATCCGCTTCCTGCAGAGCTACTCTGTGCCGTTCATGATCGTGATGTCGGCGCTGCTGCTCGGCTTCATGCTTCACAAGGCCGGCGGCTTCGGTCCGATGCTCTCCAGTCCCGACCACTTCGCCACACGCCATGACTTCTGGAATTTCTTCTTCCCATCGCTCACCGCGATGGTTGGCTACTGGGCGACGCTCTCGCTCAATATCCCGGACTTCACGCGCTACGCGAAGAACCAGGATGCGCAGCTCGTCGGCCAGGCGATCGGCCTTCCAGTCGCCATGGTGCTCTTCTCATTTCTCGGCATCGCCGTTACCTCTGCCTCGGCCGTCGTCTTCGGAAAGCCGATCTGGAATCCGGTTGAACTGCTGGGCCGTTTCCATCAGCCGCTGCTTGCGTTTCTAGGACTCATCGCTCTGCTCGTCGCCACCCTTAACGTCAACATCGGCGCCAACGTCGTCGGCCCATCCAACGACATCTCCAATCTTGCGCCGCGGTACATCAGCTTCCGCATGGGCGGTCTCATCACCGGCTTCCTCGGCATCCTGATGTGTCCGTGGTACTGGCTCTCCACCTTCGGCAACTACGTCTTCGGCTGGCTCGTCGGCTACTCCGGTCTGCTCGGCCCGGTGGCCGGCATCATGGTCACCGACTACTTCCTCATCCGCCAGAAGCAGCTCGACACGTCCTCGCTCTACCGCCGCGGCGGATTGTACGAGTACTCAAACGGCTTCAATCCACTCGCAATCATCGCGCTGATCTGCGGTGTAGTGATTGCGCTGATTGGACGGTTCGTGCCGTCGCTCGCATTTCTATACGGCTATGCATGGTTCGTCGGCTTCTTCGTTGCCGGCGGTGTTTACTATCTGCTGATGCTTGGGACGCGTTCGCGGCTCGAGCGTCAGCTTCGCGAACAACGAAAGGCAGTTGCATGAGCACCACATTCGAATACCTCCTCGAGAAACTCAGAGACTCCATGACCTCCGAAGAGGTCGTCCAGATAACGCGCGAGACGAACTATGGCACATGGCGCTTCCAGAAGGGATGGAACCCGCTGCACATCGTCGACGCGGACGGCTGTTACATCACCGACGCCAACGGCAAGCGCTATCTCGACTTCAGCGCGCAGTTGATGTGCATGAACCTCGGCCACAAGAACCAGGCGGTGATCGACGCCATCAAGAAACAAGCTGACGAGCTCGCCTACGCGATGCCCGGGTACGCGACGACCGCCCGCGCGGAACTCTCGCAGCTTCTGCTGGAAGTCCTGCCAAAGGGCCTGAACAAATTCTTCTTCACGACCAGCGGAACCGACGCGAACGAAGCGGCGTTCAAGATCGCTCGCATGTATACCGGCAAAACCAAAATCATCGCGCGCTACCGCTCTTACCACGGCTCTACTTCAAGCTCCATCGCCGCCACAGGGGATCCGCGGCGCTGGGCGATGGAGCCCCGCGGCAAGGCCCAGGGAGTGATCTTCGGGCCCGAGGTGCATTGCTACAAGTGCCCGATCCGGCATACCTATCCCGGCTGCGGCATCGCCTGCGCCGACTACATCGAGCACATGATCCGCAATGAGAGCGACGTTGCTGCTGTCCTCGTCGAGCCCATCGTCGGCACCAACGGCGTCATCGTTCCGCCGCAGGAGTACATGCCCAAGCTCCGCCGCATCTGCGACGAGCACGGTGTGCTGCTGATTGCGGATGAGGTGATGAGTGGGTGGGGTCGCTCCGGCGCATGGTTCGCGATGGATCTCTGGGGGGTGACGCCGGACATCCTCACGACGGCAAAGGGGATTACGTCAGCGTATGTTCCGCTGGGGCTGTGTGCGACCAGCGAGAAGATCGGGGACTACTTCCAGGACCACTACTTCGCGCATGGGCATACGTACGAAGCGCATCCGATGACGCTGCTGCCTGCGGTGGCCACGATCAACGAGATGAAGCGGCTGAAGCTGGTCGAGCGGGCTAAGGAACTGGAGCCGTTCGTAGAGCAGCGGTTGAAGGCCCTGAAGGAGAAGCATCCGAGCGTGGGGGATGTGCGTGGGAAGGGGCTGTTCTGGGCGGTCGACCTGGTGAAGGATCAGCAGACGAAGGAGCCGTTCAACACCTACTCGGACAAGGTCAGCGGCAAGCCGCTGCTGGTGGACCAGATTGTCGGGAAGATGGCTGCGGATGGGGTGATGATTCAGGCTTGGGTGAGCCACTTCGTGATTGCGCCTCCGCTGATCGTGACGCGCGAGCAGCTTGATGAGGGCATTGCGGCTCTGGATAAATATTTATCGATTGCGGATGAGCAGTTGGGGCGGTAGTACCCCCTCCCCCCCGGTTTTCGCAAAATCTTCAAAACAAGGACGATAGCGCGGGACTATTTCGCAAAATATTGACTCTAAAGGATTTATAAGCAAAATCTTGATTCTAAATTGGTTGAAGTGAAGGGGCTTAAGCAAGGGGGTTCCTGAGGGCTCATTAAAGTCAAGTCGGGCAGTCAGTGTGGGGAGGTGAGTTGGACGGAGCCAGTGGGGGTGGAGGTGAAGGATTCCGTGTAGAGGCGGGTGTTGTTGATGTCAAGGTAGTCGATGGTGAGGTGGGGGCCGGAGAGGGTGAGGTTGGCGAAGCCGTTCCAACCAGCGGTGTCGCCGCCGCCGATGGGGTAGTCGGTGCGCTGGTCGTAGAAGCGGAGGGGGACTTCTTTGAATCTGGGCGGTGTCTTTTCGACGGGCATGCCACCGTGGCCGATGCAGCGGCCGAAGCAGCGGAGGGCAGGTGTGTCGGGAGGCGCGTGGAGGTCGTAGACGGCGAGGCGGTGCTCGTGGCCCCAGATCCAGAGAACGTCCTGGTTGGGAAAGAACTCTGCGAGCTGCTGGCCGGGTTTGGGGAAGGTCTCGTCCGGGAAGGCTGAGTAGTACTGGTGGTGGGAGAGCAGGATGGTCGCTTTCGGGCGTTCCTGCGGGCGTATGTTGGTGCGGAGCCAATCGAGCTCGGGGGTTTCGAGCCGGCCATCGCCACCGATGGCCTTGATGGAGCGGAGGCCGGGGACGGAGCCGAGGATCGGGACACCGGCGGAGTTGTATCCGGTGTCGAGCCCGATGATGCGCCAGTGGTCCGACTCGAGGCAGAAGAAGCTGGCGCGCTGCTGCTGGCCGGGTGTGGGGGACCCGTACGCGAGGACCTTGGTGTAGTACGGGCGGCCGCCACCGTAGAGTTCGTGGTTGCCGGGCATGGTGAGGGTGCCAACGGCGCCGCGCGGGAATTGCACGGGCGTCTGGCCGGTGCGCTGGATGCCCAGGAAGTTCTCTTCGACCTCGACCTCGTCGCCGATGTAGTAGACGTCGCCGAGATGGATGGTGTAGTCGGGGTGCGAGGCGGCGATGTTTGCCGCGACGCGCGCGGCCTCCTCGGTGCCGGTGCCCCAGTCTCCAGTAATGGAGATGCGGACCGGATCGTGGCCAGTAGCGGAGTGGAGCGGATAGATGCCGTCGTGGCCGTCGAGGGCGTAGGTGGGGAATGGCTTGTAACGGCCGGTGAAGACGCCGCGGATGTACTTGCGGATCCAAGGCCATGGGCGTTGCACGAAGATGTCGAGCAGCGGATAGCGGCCGATGTGACCGGACTCGGCGAGCGAGCTCTGCATGTGCGCGAGGACGGGGTTACGGCCGAGGAGCGGGATGTTGCTCTGGCGGGCGATGTGCTTGGATTTGTAGCCGTGCTTCGCGTG
Source organism: uncultured Acidobacteriaceae bacterium (assembly GCA_963762465.1). GTDB lineage: Bacteria > Acidobacteriota > Terriglobia > Terriglobales > Acidobacteriaceae > Granulicella. The sequence continues at coordinate 95,360 of CAVXKS010000010.1, forward strand.
ATCGGACATTCAGAAGCGGTTATATCAAAGTCGTCTGAGGCTTCTGCAGCCTGAGCGTGGACCTGTTCCGACGTCTGAACGCCGCGAAGCGCGTTTCCCAGGATCCCAGGAGCAATGTGCCGAGGCCGACTCAAACCGGGTTCGCTGAGTGCATTGGCCTGAAGTCGTCAAATCACAGTCAAATGCTACACAGGCTAGCATTGCGAAAACTGTTTGCGTGCGTTGACTGCCAAGATATGCCATATGTCTCGCCTGTTTCAGCCTTATCTCAGTAATTCGGATGCGTTGAATAGGTCAGCTCAGCCTATCGAGGCCGCCCCTTTGAAAGGGCGCAATTCGCTCCGAAAATCACTTTTGTATGTCAGCCAAAGTGCTGGTTTGTCCGCCAGAACTCGGGCCAGCCTTGGCGAGGCGGACCGCAGACGAAGATGTCAGGGTCGTCATCGCTCTCTTCGTTGTGGACGCCGAGCGAGTTGCCGTTGTGCCCCGCCAACCGGCACGACGTGAATTCGGCATCCACCCACCTTTGCGACCACCCGACGACGATCAGCGTAGAGGGCTGTTGCTCCGGATAGGTCCGCAAATAAAACGAATTCGTGAGGCTGATGGGAGGCGGCAGATGGTAAGCAGGGCCAAGATTCTCAATCGCTCCCGCTTCGCCATAATTGCCAACAAGGATACCGACGTTCGAAGACTGATCCGCTGGAAGCGAATCGCGAATGCCGGCAACTGCTTTGACGAGTTCGTCCCAGCCAAACTCCTCGCGCAGGTCGGAGCTCTTGCTCAGGGCAAAATCGCGCAGCGATCCACTGGACGCAAGAGGCACCCAACCGGCAAAGAAGTATCCACCGCAGAAAACCAGGCCAGCAAAGAAGACAGCTTCGACTCCGTTCCGCAGATAGGCGGAACGCACTGTAAGCCAGCGTACGGCGACGACCGCGCCCATCGCAATCAACGCTGGATACGCCTCCGCGACGTAGTAGAAGCGTCCCTTGTTAATCCAGAAGAGCACGACCGGGAGAACGTACATCCAGGCGAGCATGCGATAACGGCTGGAACGGAAAAAGGCGATCAGGCCGGCAATCCAGAGCGGCGCGGCGAACGGGTTTACATCCATAAGAAATTGATACGTCCAGTACCCATCGGCGCGGCCTTCGCCGACGTCGCGCGCATGGATGTGTTGGAGCATGTGATAGGAGATAAAGTCGTGCCGGATGAGCCAAACGATATTGGGTAGGAATAGGAAAAGCGCAGTCGCAACGCCGCACCAGAACCACATGCTGCGCAGGTAACGGCGCGCGTCGGTGAGAATGAGTCCGGCAAGCAGACCGGCGATGAAGAAGGCTATCGAGTACTTGGTGAGCAGGCCAAGGCCGATGGCGGTGCCGATGGCGATCCACCAGCGGGGGTTCTTGGATTCGAGCAAGCGGATGGTGAACCAGCAAACGAGTGTCCACCATAAATAAGCGAAAGACGTGTACTGGAAATCGGTGGCTACAATGATGGGGACCCCGGAAAGTCCGACCGAAAGAGCGGTGGTGACCTGGGCAAGCCGATTCCCGCCGAGATCGCGCGCCATGAGGCCGCTGACCACGATAACGATTGCGTGGGCGAGGATCGAGAAGAGACGCAGGCCGACTAGCGAAAGGCCGAAGAGGCTGAAAGCGATGCGTTCGATGAACGGTGTGAAAGGCGGATACGCAACGAAACCCCAGTCGAGATGACGTGCATCGGAGAGGAATTGCAGTTCGTCACGATCGAAGCCGTAGCGGCCGTCGGTGAGGATATGGATCAGGGCGAAGAAGGCGGCAATAGCCACCAGGAGGGCCGTGGCGCGGCGTGTAGTGGAGGCGAGTGAGCGGTCGGAGGTCGAAATCGAGCGCTCGGTGGCAAGAGGAAGCATAGCGGTTCCACGCCTCAGGAGAGCTTACGCTGGCGCGAGGATATCAGTTCCCGGACAAAGTAACGGTGATAAAAGCGGTCACGATATGCGCCCGCCAGTGCGAGAGCGCAGCGTTGAGAAAGTGCAGCAAACCGCAGCAACAAGTCCATTCGTCGCCATGTGAAGATTTCACTGCGGCATTGAGCTCGACCGACAACTGCCGTCCATCGGGAGAGGACCCTCTCATTGGCTCGGTTGATGCGAAATCGCCGAGTCACTCATCGAGCTCGGATTACCACCGACAAGGCGGCTGATTGTCGCTGATCCGTCACTGCCGAGAAGCGCGTCTGCCGGAACGGATCACCTCTCGATGAGTCGATTGCCTGGATTGCGGCCGAGGAGCGGGATATAGCTCTGGCGGGCGATGTGTTTGAATTTGTAGCGGTGGTGGGGTATTCAGAAGGTGGTCTGCGGCAGCTGGTTGGGAGGCATCTAAATGCATCAGTGGCTACGAAGAAGAAACCGCCGGTCATGACGGAGTGCGAGGTCAAAGTACGCGGCCGTTGGCTGCCATGCACCCTCTATGAAGCGCTCACCGAGCGCGACGAGATTATGCGCTGCAAATATTGCCACGGACCGGTGCAAGCGTTGAAAGAATCCAGCACTGGTGTCCGGGCCCACATCGAACACCTGCAACGCCACTCCGGTTGCAGGTTCCCGGTTAGTACGTTCAGCGGAGTCGAATCCGAACATCCACTCGCCTTGAAATAGATCGCCCATCAATGCGCTTGTAGTCAGTTGCTGATTGCTGATGAGAAGCCGACCTGTCGCTACAAGCCCGTACGGGTAAACGCGCCTGGTTCAAATCGCGCCTAGAGAGGACCGCAGGATGCGAAAGGGGTTTACGAGAAGGCCGAAGGCGGTGGAGCCTGCGGCGAACCACGGCAAAAACTACATCACTCCAGGCGGGCTCGAACGGCTGATCGATGAGCGGAATTTTTTGCTCACCAGGGATCGTCCAGCCGTGGTGGAGGTGGTGGCATGGGCTGCGGGCAATGGCGATCGCAGCGAAAACGCCGACTATCAGTACGGCAAACGACGACTGCGTCAGATCGACGGGCGGATCCGCTTCTTGACGAAGCGAATCGAAGCCGCCGAGGTTATCGATCCGGAGGCGCCGAGAACCGGGCAGCGGGCGATGAGGGCGTTTTTTGGCGCCACCGTACGTTATGCGAATGCCGCCGGGCAACAGCGAGTGGTGAGCATCGTCGGCCAGGACGAAGTCGATCTCGACCGCAACCACATCAGCTGGGCCTCACCCCTGGGGCGCGCATTGATGAGAGCGGCAGAGGATGAAGAAATTGTCCTTGATGCGCCGGGCGGCACCGAAACTCTGACCGTGCTGGAAGTGCGGTACGAACGCATTTTTGTAGAACCGTTCCGTGAACCACCTGAGCACGAAGGCTCGACAAAGGGAGTTGATCGACATTAGCGGAGCTCGGCAGATGGACGGCCGGGGAGACGGTACGTCCGGACAAACGCTCTTATGGTCAGCGAAGATCTTCAATCGGCGCATTATCGCCAACGCACTCGCTGAGAGGCGTGAGTACCGATGAGCATCTCGTCGATAAGCTGGCGTACGCGGCTATTGGATACGGGCCGCTGCCGCGGGTGGGGATGATGCGCGCACGCTGCTCGCGATGATATGCCTGATGTTGGCGACTGAGGCGTGATTTGGGAGCTTCTTCTTGAGTTTGCTGGGGCTGCGGCGCCGGTAAAGCCGGGCGGAGCTTTGCGGGCAAACCAGTCGTCACAATTTTAGCCAACTGCTGTGCGGACCAATGATAATCAGAACCTCAACGGAGGATATCCATGTCGCGCATCGATCGCCGCACATTTCTCCAGGCAGCTCTGAGCGTCGGCGCTACGGCGGCGTGGGGCAATGGCGTCGCGCAAGCATCGCGGGTTGCGTGGCGTGAGCAACGGACGATGTTTCCAGAGGGCGTCGCTTCCGGCGACCCGGACCATAGCAGCGTTCTGTTGTGGACTCGACGGCCTTATGCTGCGGGTGTTGCGGCGCGGACGCTGCATGTTGAAGTGGCCGAAGACTATGCGTTCGGGCGTGTCGTGGTGAGCGCGACGGCGCGAGTTTCGGCGGAGTCGGACTGGACGTGCCGCGTGTTGGCGGGTGGACTGAAGCCGGCGCGGGTGTACTGGTATCGCTTCACGGATAGCGAGGGGAATGGAAGTCGCGTGGGGCGAACGATCACTGCGCCGACAACCAACGATCCGCGCCCGGTCAACTTCGCGTTCGTCAGCTGCCAGGACGTCAACGAAGGCAAGCTCAACGCCTACCGCCGGATGATCTTCGAGGACGAGCGGGCGGCGCCGGAGGACCAGCTCGGTTTTGTCCTGCACCTCGGCGATTTCATCTACGAGGTCGTCGAATACCCGGACGAAGTGAAGACACGCTACGACCGTACGATCTACGAGGTGGCGCGGATCCCCGATGGCGGCAAGGTCGGCCACTTCCACTATCCGCTGACGGTCGAAGGTTACCGCGCCATCTATCGCGGCTATCTTGCCGATCCAGACTTGCAGGATGCGAGGGCCCGCTGGCCGTTCGTGGCGATGTGGGACAATCACGAATTCTCCTGGCAGGGGTGGCAAAGCATCCAGCAGGCAGGAGGACCCGAACGCCCGGGACAGAGCATCAAGGTCGCCGCCAACCAGGCATGGTTCGAATATCTGCCCGCGCGCGTCGCTCCGCCGAGCGGATCGCTCGAGACGTTCGGTCCGCCAACGGTCAAGGATGTGCCGATCGAGCAATGGGATGAGAACGGCCTCGGCATCGAGCCCAACAATCTCGCGGCGATCAACAGCCTGATCGGCTATCGCACCTTCCGCTACGGCCGGCATCTCGATCTCATCATCACCGACCAGCACAGCTACCGCAGCGCCGATCCCTTCGAGCGACAAAGCCGTCGGCAGCTTCGGTCCGGAATTCACCAGCATGTTTCCCGAGGATGCGGCGCCAGATTCTCGACGGCGGCCGTACCTTCAACGGCGGCAACCCGCCCAGCCGAAATCTCATTCAACGGCGCGCACGTTCCGAACCCGCAAAAAAACGCGCCGCCGCAAACGATCCTCGGCGCCACCCAGAAGGCCTGGTTCAAAGACCAGCTCCGCCGATCCGACGCGACCTGGAAGATCTGGGGCAACTCCGAAGGCGCGCCCGACTGGCGCAGCGACCCGCAGAACCTTCCGCCTGGACTGACAAAGGAGACATGGCCGAAGTCCACCTACGCCATGATGAGTACCGGCGACTATGGATCGGCCTATCGCGAGCGCGCCGAGATATACGACCTCGTACGCGACGAGAAAATCACGGGCTTCGCGATTATTTCCGGCGACCGGCACAGCTTCTGGGCGGGCTACGCGACGTCGGAGTTGCCGCCGGGCAAGTTCGATCCCGTAGGCCTGAGTTTCGTCGGCGCGTCGCTTTCGAGCGCCGGCACCATGGAAGCGTATGGAGCATAGTTTTCCGAAAGCCGATCCGCTTCGTCCGCTATTCCTTGCCGATCGCCCCGGCGGAGGCAAACCCGATTGGACCTACAACATGTTGCTGAAGCACGGCGTTCGGTCGTGCCTCGAGTATGCGAAGAGCTTTGACCTGAAGCGCGCGCATGCCGTTTCGAACCCGGAACTTGCCCCACACCTCGAGTTCGTTGATCTTGGCGGCCACGGCTATGCGACGGTTCGGCTCAGCGCGGATGAAATGCGTACCGAGTTCGTCTGCATTCCGCGGCCGATTACGCGCAGTGAACGCGCTGACGGCGGTCCACTTCGCTATCGGGTCGTGCATAGCGCGCCGCTTTGGCGAGCCGGCGAGAAGCCAAAGCTCGTCCAGCAAGTGCTCGAAGGCGATATCGGCCTTTCCACTTAGAAGCAGCTGCGACATTCACACATCTCCTCAGCACCCGCCTGGGTTGCGGCGGAGGAGCGGGATGTTGCTCTGGCGGCGAAGTAGTTGGATTTGTAGCGGTGGTGTAGCCCCATACGTCGGCGGGTTGCGGCAGCATCGTTTCGGATTGCACGATTGCGTTGTTCGAACCCGCGATGGTTTTCAGAACGCGGACGTCCCCCCGGGGGAATACGGCCGTGAAGTGATGGGGGGTGGGAATCGCAGACCTGTCAGACAGGCCTACGCATGTTTTGATAGCCTGTCGAGCGTAGGACAACTGAGAAGAGACCAGCGCGAACTGCGAGCTGAAGGATGGGAACAATGTTGGATGAAAACAGGCTATTTCCTGCCGAGCCTGCGGCGCGACGTGTTGCGGCGAAGCTCTATGAGTCCGTAGAGAAGCTACCGATCATCAGCCCACACGGCCACACCGATCCTCAATGGTTTGCGGACGACCAGCCGTTCCCTGATCCTGCGGCGCTGTTCATTCAGCCGGATCACTACATCTTCCGCATGCTGTACTCGCAGGGAATTAGTTTGGAGTCGCTCGGAATTCCGCAGGCGGATGGCAAGCAGAAGGCCGACCCTCGCGAGGTGTGGCGCATCTTCGCGCGCAACTATTACCTGTTCCGCGGAACACCGACGCGGCTGTGGATCGACTACGCGTTTGAGAAGCAGTTCGGGCTGAAGGACCGGCTCAGCGCGGAGAACGCCGACGAGTATTACGACACCATCGACGAGGAACTGCGCACACCCGCGTTCCGCCCGCGCGCGCTTTTTGAAAGCTTCAACATCGAGGTGCTCGCCACAACGGACGCGGCGTTCGATCCTCTCACGCAGCACAAGCGGATTCGCGAGAGTGGATGGAAGGGACGCATCGTTCCCACGTTCCGCCCCGACGCTGTGGTAGACGCCGAGTACATCGGCTTCCACGACAACCTGAAGAAGCTCGCTGAGTCGGCCAACGAAGACGTGTCCACGTACAAGGGCTATCTCAGCGCCCTGCGCAAGCGACGGTCGTTTTTCAAGGAGAACGGCGCGACGGCTACGGATCACGGGCACCTCACCGCCCGCACTGCAGACCTGCCCTTCAGCGAGGCTTCCGCCCTCTACGATCGAATCTACACGGGCAAGACGAAGGCGGGCGACGTGGAGCTCTTCCAGGCACAGATGCTGACCGAGATGGCCGGCATGAGCGCCGAAGACGGGCTCACCATGCAGCTTCATCCAGGCTCGATCCGCAACCACAACGCACTGGTGTATGCGAAGTTCGGCCGCGACAAGGGGGCGGATATCCCGTCGCCGACCGAGTATGTGCGCGGGCTGCAGCCGCTGCTCTCGAAGTACGGCAACGAGCCGAACTTCACGTTTATTCTTTTTACGCTGGATGAGTCGACGTACTCGCGCGAGCTCGCGCCGCTCGCCGGGCATTATCCGTGCCTGCGCCTGGGGCCGCCGTGGTGGTTCAATGACTCGCCGGAAGGGATGATGCGCTTCCGCGAGCAGGCGACCGAGACGGCGGGGTTCTACAACACGGTCGGGTTCAATGACGACACGAGGGCGTTCCTCTCGATTCCGGCGCGGCACGATGTGGCGAGGAGGATTGATTGCGCCTTCCTCGGACGCCTCGTTGCTGAGGGACGGCTCGACGAAGATGAGGGCTTCGAGCTGGCTCAGGACCTGACGGTGAATCTGGTCAGGAAGGCTTACAAGCTCTGACGGCTTGACACTGGATTGAAACCGAACCTAAGGGAGCTCCACGAAACGCATCCCGAAGCAGGGATTTTTCGGCGCTCGCCTTTGGAAGAGTTTGCACAAAAGTACAGCGGGAGGGGACGGGCTCCCTCACCTCTGAAAAATCCGCACGTAATCCACCCACATTGTTCCGCTCGCCGGAGTGGTGGCGTCCGTCGATCCTGAAAATCCGCCCTCGCCGATCGCAAAATTGAGAATCACGTAGAAGGGATGGTCGAAGACCCATTTTGTTCCGGGCGGCAGGTCGGCTGGCGTAACGACTGAGAAGGGTCTGGAGGGGTCGTCGCGGTAGAACTCCATGCGGTTCGGCGACCAGGTCATCCCGTAGGTGTGGAACTCCCCATCGTCAATGCGCCCGCCGTGCGGGAATGTGAATGTTCGGCTGATTCCTTTGGCGCCGGAATAACCGGGTCCATGAACCGTCGAGGACGTGGCTGACGGCCCGTACTTCTGGACCCACTCGATGATGTCCTGCTCACCGCAGTTCGGCCAGCCGGCAGAATCGATGTTGTCTCCGAGCAGCCAGAACGCCGGCCAGAAGCCCGCGCCCGGCTCCATTCGCAGGCGTGCTTCGATCCGGCCGTAGAGGATGGTGTGGTGGTTCTGGGTGTTGAGGCGGGCGGAACTCCAGCGCTGCCCGGTGTGGATGGCACGCACGATGAGGTGCCCGTCGCCGTCCTCATAGAGGTTGGGGTGACCTTCGCGTCGCAGGGGCCGTCGTCGTCTGTGGGCCGGCAGTAGAACTGGATCTCGTGATTGCCCTTTGGTCCCCAGCCGCGGACGAAGTTCCAGTCGGCGAAGGAGGGAAGCGAGCCAGCCGGTCCGTTGAACTCGTCGGACCAGACGAGATGCCACGGTGTTTGCGCGGACAGGGTGATGGCAGAGGAGAGCAGAACCAGGAGCAGCAGAGGCAACGCCCGTTTCATCAGCGTTTGCCCCGGTGCTCGGAGTTGATGGGGCCGGAGTGATGCCATTGATCAGGTGGAGTGGGTGAGGGTGGCCGCTTTAGGGCAAGGTGGAGCTGGGAGAGGATGATTTCAACGAAACCAAGGCCGGCCCATCCCAAGCCAAGAGAGTCTTGTTTCAGAGAGAACTGAACAAAGAGGAAGGCGACGAACAGGCCGACGCTGAGGGCTGCGTAGTAACGGGATTGAAAGAGTGCGCGCAGGGGTTCGAGCTGTGCTTCTGTCCAACGCTCGTCCTCGATTCCGTGCCGGAGGTCGATGACGAACTTGAACGGGAGGATAGAGCCGACACCGGCTGCAACAATGCAGAAAAGCATATAGGGGCCGAACAGCCAGGAGTGATTCAGCGCCGGGACGAGGAGAGGGAGCCCGCATGCGACAGGGCCGCCGAGGGCGGCCAGGACGGCCAACTTTGTGGGCGAGTCGGAGAGGCTCAGCTTCATCGCAGATGAGTGTAGCGCGGGATGACGCGGCGCTAAGATAAGCCTATGAGTCTGTTCTTTGCTGCTGGATCGCCGACGACGGAGATGTCTCCGGAGGAGTTTCGCGCCGGGCTGTATGAGGCGCTCGACAAGCTGGAGAAGCTGAAGCCGCGCAAGAAGGTGCTGGCCGTGCCGCCGGACTTTACACGGTTTCACTCGAAGGCCGGCGAGCTGACGGACATGGCGTTTGAGTTACTACGGCGACCGCCTGACGGATGTGCTGCCGGCGCTGGGGACGCACAAGGCGATGAGCGAAAGCGAGCTCGCGACGATGTTCCCGAAGACGCCGAAGAATCTGATTCGCGTGCATGACTGGCGCAACGACATCGTGACGCTGGGCGAGGTGCCAGGCGAGTTCATGCACGAGGTCAGCGAGGGCAAGCTGGACTACACGTGGCCGGCGCAGGTGAACAAGCTGCTGCGGGACGGCGGACACGATGTGATTCTGTCCATCGGGCAGGTGGTGCCGCACGAAGTGGTTGGGATGGCCAATGGCTCGAAGAATATTTTTGTGGGCACGGGCGGCGTGATGGGGATTCATCGCTCGCACTTTCTGGGCGCGGTGTACGGGATGGAGCGGATGATGGGGCGCGCGGATACGCCGGTGCGTCGCGTGCTGAATTATGCGAGCGAGCACTTCGCCAAGAGCCTGCCGATTGTGTATGTGCAGACGGTCGTGAACAAGAACGACAAGGGCGAGCTGGTGATGCGCGGGTTGTTCATCGGCGACGACAACGAGTGCTTTGAGAAGGCGGCCGAGCTGAGCCTGAAGTGCAACTTCCAGATGCTCGATCGCGAGATCAAGAAGGCTGTCGTGTTTCTCGATCCGCACGAGTTCAAGACGACGTGGCTGGGGAACAAGAGCGTGTATCGCACGCGCATGGCGCTGGCAGACAACGCGGAGCTGATTGTGCTTGCGCCGGGTGTGCACGAGTTCGGCGAGGATGCGACGATCGACAAGCTCATTCGCAAGTTTGGCTATTGCGGAACGCCGGCGACGCTGAAGTATGTGAAGGAAGATCCGGGCCTCGCGAGCAATCTGAGCGCGGCGGCGCACCTGATTCATGGATCGAGCGAGGGACGGTTCACGATTCGCTACTGCCCGGGCGGGCTGACGCGCGAGGAGATCGAGGGCGTGCATTTCGAGTACGGCGACCTGAAGGAGTACGAGAAGAAGTACGACCCGGAGAAGCTGAAGGATGGGTGGAATGTGGTGGATGGTGAGGAGATCTTCTACATCTCGAATCCTGGGCTGGGGCTGTGGGCGTATAAGGGGCGGTTTGTGAACTGATGCCAACTCGCACGAGCCGGAAGCGTCGTCACATCTGGGACATCCCAAAGAAGGACTTGGCCGAACTCCAACGGGTGCGCTTGCCATGGTGGGGAGTGCTTGGTGTAATCGTGGGCACTTTCGCCATGAGACCGCTTTTCCTTCGTATGGGACAGCTGCAACTGGAAATTCCGGTACTGATGACCGTTGGGGTGTTCGGTTTTGCTATTTATTGTTAAGCGCCGGCTGAGGCGCCATGCCTGGTTCTGGGTTACGGTGGCGGCATTTATTGCGCTCCACGTTGTGCTGCTGTGCGTGATTCCGTGGACGAAAGAATGGGTACCTGCTGCCGCGACTGCAGGTATTGCAAGCTTGGACCTCTTGGCTATGCTTGCCATCATCTCTGTAGTCGGACATCTGTGCCGTAGCGAACTGTGATCCCGTGGGCTGTCTGACGCAGCTGTTGCGCTGTCTGACCGCAGCCCGTATTCTGGTATGCGCGACGACGCCGCGGTGTGCCCATGCGTCGAATGATTCCAGGCAAAATTTCCGAGTGATTTCGGACTTTCTTTAGATTGGAGACTGTGATGGCAAGTGAGCTGCGTTTGCCGAAGTATTCCGTGGGAGTGGGCGACCGGTTCGCGCACCAGGCGAAGGCCCAGCTGGCGGCCTGCATCAAGGCGAAGGAAGCGGGCGTTGAGGTTGTGCCGGTGTGGAACAAGTCCAACCGCGAGCACACGATCATCGACAGCGAGCCGAAGGGGACGCGCAAGGCGGCGGATGCGGCGGTGAAGGAACTTGGATGGAAGCAGCCGTACTTCCTGGACGCGGACCACATCAACCTGAAGAACGTGGAGCGGTTTATCGAGCCGTGCGATTTTTTCACGATCGATGTCGCCGAGGAGATTGGCAAGCCCGCGAAGCCGGAGGATGTGGACGCGTTTGTGTCGCGGCATCCGGAGCTGGTGGGCGAGGTGAGGATTCCGCGGATCGCGCAGCCGTTCAAGACGGACGTGACGTTTGTGAAGAACGTCGCGAATAAGTTTCTGGCCGCGGTGCAGGACGCGGGAAGGATCTATCGCTTTCTGGTGGAGAAGAAGGGTGAGGGCAAGTTTGTGCCGGAGGTCTCGATGGACGAGACGGACTCGCCGCAGACGCCGGTGGAGCTGCTGATTATCCTGGCGGCGATTGCCGACGAGAAGATTCCGATCCAGACGATTGCGCCGAAGTTTACGGGGCGGTTCAACAAGGGCGTGGACTACGTCGGCGATGTGAAGCAGTTCGCGAAGGAGTTCGAGGAAGACATCGCGGCGATTGCGTTTGCGGTGCAGCGGTATGGTCTGCCGGAGAACCTGAAGCTGAGCGTGCACTCGGGCTCGGACAAGTTTTCGATCTATGCGGCGATTCATGCCGCGGTGACGAAGTTTGACGCGGGCGTGCACCTGAAGACAGCGGGCACGACGTGGCTGGAGGAGCTGATCGGGCTGGCGGAGGCCGGCGGGTCGGGTCTGCAGCTGGCGAAGGAGGTCTACCGCGAGGCGTATGCGCATGCGGATGAGCTGTGCGCGCCGTATGCGACGGTGATCGACATCGACCGCGCGAAGCTGCCGAAGCCGGAGGAGGTCGAGGGCTGGACGAGCGAGCAGTACACGTCGGCGCTGCGGCACGACCAGAAGAACCCGGCCTATAACCCAAGCTTCCGGCAGTTGCTGCACGTGGGCTTCAAGGTGGCGGCGAAGATGGGCGAGCGGTACACGAAGGAGCTGGACCAGCATGAGGACGTGATCGCGAAGAACGTGACGACGAACCTGTGGGACCGGCACATCCGGCCAGTATTTCTGGGGCAAAGTGCGTGATGCTGTTTGTGGGCTTGGCTTCGCATGGAGCCAGCGGCGCGTTGCGAGTGGTACAGTAACAGAGATTTTGTTCGGAGATGCGCGGAAATGATCGTGGTGCTGATGGGCGTGAGCGGGTCGGGGAAGACAACGATCGGCACCCTGCTGGCGCAGCGCACCGGCACAGTGTTTGCCGATGCGGACGACTATCATCCTGCGGCGAACAAGGAGAAGATGCGTGCGGGGATTCCGCTGAATGATGACGATCGCCAGCCGTGGCTGGAGATCCTGAACGGCCTGCTGCGAGGCTGGTATAAGAGCGGCGAGGGCGGCGTGCTTGCCTGCTCGGCGCTGAAGGAGAAGTACCGGCAGACGCTGTCGAACGGGATTCCGCCGACGGTGATCAGCTTTGTGTGGCTGGACGGCGACAAAGAGCTGTTCGGCGAGCGGCTCGCCGCACGGCATCACGAGTACATGAATCCAAAGCTGCTGGACAGCCAGTTTGCGACCCTAGAGCCGCCGAAGGACGCGCTGCGGGTGGTGAACGACTGCCCGCCGGAGCAGGTGGTGAACCAGATTCTGCAGCATGTGCGCTGCAGCGTCTGAATTACAGAGCGGGGACGGCAGTAAGGGAAAGAGCATAAGGAGAGGCCGATGGCTGGACTGTTTGATTTGACGGGGAAGACGGCGGTTGTGGTGGGCGGAACGTCGGGCATCGGCCTGGCCATGGCGCTGGGGCTGGCGGACGCGGGCGCGGATGTGGTGGCGAGCTCGCGCCGGCAGGAGCAGGTGGATGAGGCGGCAAAGCAGATTGAGGCGCGCGGACGGCGCAGTCTGCGTGTGGCCTCGGATGTGGCCGATCGCGCCAGCCTGCAGGCGCTGTGCGACGCGACGATCGGCGCGTTCGGCAAGGTCGACATCCTGATCAACTCGGCCGGGCAAGATCAAGCGCGCGCCGACGGTCGACTTTCCTGAGGACGAGTGGAACTCGATCATGGAAACGAACGTGACCGGGACGCTGCGCGCGTGCCAGATCTTCGGCAGGAAGATGCTGGAAAAGGGTTATGGCCGCATCATCAACATTGCGTCGCTGAACACGTTCGTGTCGCTGAAAGAGGTGACCGCGTATGCGTGCTCGAAGGCTGCGGTGGGCGCGCTGACGCGATCGCTGGCAGTGGAGTGGTCGGCGCAGGGTGTGACGGTGAATGGCATCGCGCCGGGTGTGTTTCGCACCGCGCTGAATGCGGAGCTGCTGGACAAGAGCGAGCGCGGCAAGGAGCTGCGCATGCGCACGCCGATGGGCCGGTTCGGCAAGACGGAGGAGCTGGTGGGCGCGGCGGTGTATCTTGCGTCGGATGCGGCGGCGTTTGTGACCGGCGAAATACTGGTCGTGGATGGCGGGTTCCTGGCGAGCGGCGTGAACCAGTAGAAAAAGGGCCGTCGAGCGCGCCTAAATCGATAGACAATCGTTTTTCTTTGAAAGCAAGAGTCGGCCAGTCGTGCACCGGGAGTGCTAGACTGGCTGCCTTATTTTCAAAGGAGCGAGACGCGTGACGAAGGTAGTCCATCGTGTTGCCGTATTGGGATTCATTAGCCTGACCGCGCTGACGGCATTGGCACAGAAGTCAAACAAGAACCAGCCGTGGATGGACACCACAGCTGTCGCCGGAGCGCCGCGCAGATCTGGTGCTCGAGCAGATGACGCTCGATGAGAAGATCTCGATGCTGCACGGCGAGGGTATGGCGCGGCAGAAGAATCTTCCGCCGGAGATTGAGGCGGTGCAGGATCAGACGAACGGCGGCGCGGGATTGGTGCTGGGCGTCCCGCGGCTGGGGATTCCGCGAATCCAGATGACCGATGCGGCGTATGGCGTGCGGCAGAGCGCCGACAACGGGCGCTACTCGACGGCGCTGCCGTCGAACGTGGGCTCGGCGGCGAGCTGGGATCACGGATGCGGCGTGTGCGTACGGCAAGCTCATCGGCGATGAGATGCGCCTGCAGGGCTACAACACGACGCTCGGCGGCGGAACCAACATCACCCGCGATCCGCGCAACGGCCGCACGTTCGAGTACATGGGCGAAGATCCGGTGCTCGCGGGCACGATGGTCGGCGCGCGCATTCGGTGCGAGGGCGGCGAGCATGTGATCTCCGACATCAAGCACTATGCGTTCAACGACCAGGAGAGCGGACGGCAGGAGGTGGACGCGCAGATCGGCGAACGTGCCGGGCGCGAGAGCGATCTGCTAGCGTTCGAGATTGGCGTGAAGACCGGCCATCCGGACGCGGTGATGTGCAGCTATAACGGCGTGAACGGTGACTATGCGTGCGAGAACACCTGGCTGCTGCACGATGTGCTGAAAGGTGAATGGAAGTTTCCGGGCTTCGTCATGTCCGACTGGGACGCGACGCACAGTACGGTGAAGGCGTCGCACGCGGGGCTGGACCAGGAACAGCCGCTGGATCTGTTCTATGGTGCAGCGCTGAAGAAGGCCGTGGAGAGCGGCGAGGTTTCGCAGGCCGAGCTGGACGAGCATGTGCGCCGCGTGCTGTGGGCGGAGTTCGCGAGCGGGATCATCGACCATCCGGCCATGCGTGGCATCGTGGATCCGGTGCACGGATTTGAGGTGTCGCAGAAGGTGGAAGAGGGAAGCGCCGTGCTGCTGCGCAATGAGCGCAGCACATTGCCGCTGGATGCAACGAAGGTGCGGTCGATTGCGGTGATTGGCTTCAATGCGGACATGGGAATGATCTCGGGCGGTGGCTCGGCGCAGGTGGATCCGCCGGGGCAGATTGGTGGAACGCCGTGGCGCAAGCACATCTGGTTCCCGACGTCGCCGCTGCAGGCGATTCGTGCGCAGGCCGCGAATGCGAAGGTGAGCGTTCAGTTCCGGCGAGCGGGTTGAAGATGCGGTTGCGAAGGCGAAGGCCGCGGATGTGGCGATTGTGTTCGCGTGGCAGTGGGAGTCGGAGGGCGGCGATCTTCCGAACCTTTCGCTGCCGGAAAATCAGGATGCCTTGATAGCAGCCGTGGCGAAGGCGAATCCGCATACGGTGGTTGTGCTGGAGACAGGCACTGCGGTGACGATGCCGTGGCTGGACAGCACGGGAGCTGTGCTCGAGGCCTGGTACGGCGGATCGAAGGGAGCGGACGCCGTGGCGCGCTTGCTGTTCGGCGAGGTGAATCCGAGCGGAAAGCTGCCGATGACGTTCCCTCAGAGCGAGGACGAGTTGCCGCGCACCACGATCGCGCAGCCTCCGCCGCCAGTGAAAAACGGTGTGCTGAGCTTCAAGGTGGACTACAACATCGAGGGCGCAGCGGTTGGATACAAGTGGTACGAGTCGCAGCATAAGCCGGTGTTGTTTCCGTTCGGCTTCGGGCTGTCGTACACGACGTTCCGCTACTCGAACCTGAAGGTGGGCAGGGATGGTGAGTCGGTAACAGTCACCGTGACGAACACCGGAGCGCGTGCTGGCGCCGAGGTCGCAGAGGTATATGCGACTTTCCGGCGAGCGCGGGCGAACCGTGGAAGCGGCTGATTGCGTACAAGAAGGTTGAGCTCGCGCCGGGTGAGAGCAAGACGCTGATGATGGATGTCGATCCGACGTATGAGTCGATCTGGGATGTCGCCGCGAAGCGCTGGACGCGGCCGAGCGGCGAGTACAAGGTGATGGCTGGGCGTCGTCGGCGGAGACGCCGCTGGAGGCGACGTTCAGAGTGCGAGTAACGCAGCACTTACAGAAAGAAAAGCCCCGGCGATTCGCTTGGGCTTTTCTGTTTATCGCCTCCGGGCAGCAAGATCAATGTGCGCCGGCGGGGCCGCGGCCGGGCTTCACCTTCTTGAAGAACCAGACTACGATGACGCACGCGGCGCAGAGCATCGATAGCCAGCGGAAGACGTCGACGAAGGCCCAGGTAGATGCCTGGCGAAGCAGCTGCTGATAGAGGCTTGCCTGCGCCGGTGTGGCTGCGTTCGCGCCGCCGAAGTAGCCGGACAGGAACTGCTGCGATCCGTGCACACTGTTTTGGAAGGCCTGGCCGGTCTGCGGAACGTGGTTGATGATCTCGTTCTGGTGGACGTCGGCGCGGCGAACGAGCAGCGTGGTTGCAATTGAAATTCCGATGGAGCCACCGACGTTGCGCATGAGATTGAACAAGCCGCTGGCATTGCCGATCTGGTCGTTGCGCAGCGTGCCGTACGCCGCCGTGCTGATGGGCACGAAGACGAAACTGAGGCCAAAGCCAGTGATGAGAATGGGAAGGAAGAGCGTCGTCGGCGAGATCTCCGTAGTGATCGAGCCGAAGTACAGCGTCGTCATCCCGAAGGTGAGAAAGCCGAATGTGAGCAGGTATCGCGGATCGACTTTATTCGACAGATAGCCGATTACAGGCATGCCGCAGATGGCGCCGAGTCCACGCGGCGCGACGACGAGGCCGGCGCTGAATGCCGTGTACCCGAGCAGCTCCTGATAGAAGAGCGGCAACACGGTGACGGTGGAATAGATGCCAATGCCAAACAGGAAGATGAGTATGCAGCCGATAAGGAAATTGCGGTCTTTCAGCACACGCAGATCGACGAGCGGATCTTTCTGGAACGAACGCCAGATGAACCACACGAACGAGATGATGAGCGCCAGGAAGGCCCAGCGGAGCCAGACCGCGCCAAACCAATCGACCTCCTGGCCCTTATCGAGAATGACCTGCAGGCAGCCACTCCACACGACGAGCGTGCCGAATCCGATCTTGTCGAAGCGGGGGTACCTTGGCCTTGCGAGATGTACGGCGGGTCATGGATGAAGCGGCTGATCATGAAGACGGCAAGCGCGCCGACCGGAATGTTGATGTAAAACGCGTAGCGCCAGGAGTACGTGTCGGTCAGCCAGCCGCCCAGCGTGGGCCCCAGCACCGGTGCTACAACAACACCGAAGGCGAAGACCGCCATTGCGGCGCCGCGTTTACGCGGAGGGAAGCTCTCGAGCAAGATGGCCTGCGACAGCGGCTGCAGTGCGCCTCCGCCTGCACCTTGTACGACTCGCGCAAGCAGCATGAAGCCGAGTGTGGGCGCGGCTCCGCAGGCAAAGCTTGCGATGGTGAAGATAACCACGCATGACAGCAGGAAACGCTTGCGTCCGAAGCGGAGTGAAAACCAGTTCGACGCAGGGAGAATGATCGCATTCGCGACGAGATAACTGGTGAGCACCCAGGTGGCTTCGTCCGTCGACGCGGAGAGCGAGCCCGGCGATGTAGGGAAGCGCGACCGACGCGATCGCAGTGTCGAGCACCTCCATGAATGTGGCGAGCATCACGGAGGCCGCAATCAGCCAAGGGTTTACGCCTTGCGTGACCTCCTGCGGCGCCTCGGCGGCCGTGGACGGGTCGAGCGTAGCGGTAGCGCTTGCCATTGCGTGGGGTGCCTGCTTTCCTCGTGCGGGGATCGCGGCGAGCAAAGTCGCCACCCTGCTTTGGATGCCTGAGGTGCGAAATCGGATGCGCAGTGGCCGATGTTCGTTCGGCTATGAATTTGGTGTCGTCGAGATGTGTGCTTTCGGCGGAAGCGGCGAATGCATGGGGAAGCGGCGCTTGTAGCGAAGGATGGGGAGCTCGAAGAGGTAGTACGAGAGCGATGCGAGCACGACCGTGATTGGAAAGGCGATGAGGAAGCGCGCGAGCTGATACTTCGCGCCGGAGGTTGCGTGCGCGGCGTGGACGCCGAGAACATCAATCAGCGGTTCGATGAAGATGTGCAGCACGTAAAAGCCGTAGCTGATGCGGCCGAGGAAGCGCAGAACTGGCGAAGATAAAATGCTGCGCAGACGGCCCGTTCGCATTGCGACGGGAATAATCGCGGCAGAGGCGATGCCCACGCCTAATAAGCCGATTGTGAACTGCGGATAGGGTGAGAGATAGAAGCTCCCGGAGCGCCAGCTCGCGAGCAGGTACAGCACGATGCCGGACCAGAAGGCAGTGACCGCCCAGCGCTCGACGATCTGCCACTGCGGCCCGCGCAGCGCGAGCGCGAGGGCAGCCCCGAGCGCGAGCGTGCCCGCATGCGTAAGCAGGAACGGGATCCAGCGTCGCGGCGAAGTCCGGCGGAACAATCGGCAGATGGGTAAGGATGCGGAAAACCTCAGAGAGTGCCACGATCCACAGGCTTAGGTTGAGCGCGCGCAATGCGCGTGCCGGAAAACAGAATCAGCGCCGGCCAGACGATATAGAACTGCTCCTCGACGGCGAGGCTCCACAGATGAAACAGCGGCAGCGGCGAAATGGGCAGCAGCGCCGTGCTGACGAGGCCGGGAAGGTTCTGCAGAAAACCGGCGTAGAGCAGGACCGGTGTGAGCTCGGCCAGGCGAGTGCCGCGCGCGATCGAAGCCAGCAGTGCAATGAGCACGACCGCGTAGTACAGCGGAAAAATCCGCAGCACGCGCCGCGTATAGAAATTGCGCAGAACGTCGCGCTCCTCACGCGAGTCCCACAGGCTTCCGGTGATGAGGAAGCCGGACAGCGCGAAGAAAAGGATGACGCCGGTCCAGCCGGCTTCGGTGAAGTAGCCCAGGCGCGCGCACGAAAGGGTTCGTGGACCGCAATCCACCGCCGTAATGAAAGATGTAGACGAGCAGAATGGCGACTCCGCGCAGACCATCGAGTGCAGGATCGCGGCGGCCTGGGGCCGCTCGAAAACGCGCAGAGGGCATTGGCCTCAGCCTACGTTTGCGCGCGGAGTGAGTCAACGCGGCATCTGGGGTTTGTTACGGCTCGTTGAAGAGATCGGCGCGCGGGTCTTCCGGGTTGAGGCGCTGCAGCTCGCGCAGAATCTCTTTCGAGCGCTCGTCCTGAATGCGCGGAACGACGATCTTGATTTCGACGATCTCATCGCCGCGCTGGCCTTCGCGCGTTGCGCTGGGCACGCCCTTCTCGCGCATCCGCAGCTTCTGTCCGGTCTGCGTTCCAGGCGGAATTTTGAGCTGCGCGCGCCCGGCGTGATGGCCCTCGCCATCGATCGTCGGCACGTCAATGCGCGCGCCGAGCGCGGCTTCCATCGCGGTGACAGGAACAGTGACGTGGATGTCGTCCGCGACCCGGCGAAACAGCTTGTGATGCCCGACGCGGATGATGAGATACAGGTCGCCGGCAGCCGCGCCCTCCGTGCCGGCGTTGCCCTTGCCGGCGAGCCGGATGCGCTGTCCGTCGCGCGTGCCGGGCTTGATGCGAAATTCCAGCGGTTCATGACGCGTGGTCACGCCGGCGCCGTCGCAGGTGGGGCAAGTGTTCTGCACCTTGCCGCTGCCGCCGCAGCGCGGGCACTGGATGTTGAACTTCATGCGGCCGCCGGTCTGCTGCACCTGGCCCGTGCCGTGGCACTCGGGGCACTCCATCGGCTTGCCGACCGCGCCCGTGCCTTTGCAGGTCGGGCAGGGCGATTGCCGCTGAATGTCGAGCCGCGTTACACCGCCGCGAATCGCCGTCCAGAAGTCGATCTCCACCTGGTACTCAAGATCGGTGCCGGGCTGCGGGCCGCGCGGCTGACGTCCTCCGCCGCTGAACATGCTGCCGAAGATGTCGCGGAAGCTCGAGCCGAAGCCGGCTGATTCGGTCTGCGACGTGCGCCGGCCCTCGGGCGTGAAGCCGGAGAAGTCGAATCCGGAAAAGTCGAACGGAACGCCCTGGCCGCCGGCGCCGCGTGCGCCTCCCATTCCGCCGCCACCACCCGCGCCCGCGCGAGCGTAGGCCTCGGCGGCTGCAGGGTCGATGTTGTCGGAGTAGAACCCGAGCTGGTCATAGACCTTGCGCTTCTTCTCGTCGGAGAGCACGTCATTGGCTTCGGAGATTTCCTTGAACTTCTCCTCTGCCTTTTTGTCGCCGGGGTTCACGTCGGGGTGGTACTTGCGCGCGAGCTTGCGGAACGCCTTGCGGATCTCGTCCTGCGAGGCCGTCTTCTTGACGCCGAGTGTGCCGTAGTAATCCTTGCTCTTTGGTCCTGCCATAAGTTATGCTCAAGCCACCTTCAGAGAACCTGTCGTCTTCGTCCACCGGCAGTGGTTGAATGTCTCGATCGATCGTTGCTTCGAGTTTGTCCATCGCTCATCAAGGTCGTAGTCGACCTGCAGGCCCATCCAGTATTCCGGGCTCATACGGAAAAGCTTCGCCAGCCGCAGAGCGGTATCTGCGGTAATCGCGCGGCGCTCGTTCACGATTTCCGTGATCCGCGTCGTAGGAACGCGGATGGCGATCGCCACGGCGTTCGCGCTGAGCTCGAGTGGGAAGCATGAACTCTTCCCGAAGCATCTCGCCAGGATGCAGCGGTGCCATTCGCTTCGCGCGCTCAGTGGTAGTCGACGATTTCGACTTCATACGCATGATTGTCTCTCCATCGAAAGCAGATGCGCCATTGATCGTTGATTCGGATGCTGCGTTGTCCTTTGCGATTGCCGCGCAATGCTTCGAGGCGGTTGCCTGGAGGGTTGGCAACGTCACTAAGTACCGTCGCCCGATGGATCGATCGCAGCTTCCGAAAGATGATCCGCTCGATTGAGGCGAACCTCCTGCTGTGCAAGCGGTTGAAAATGCTCTCCGCTTCAGAGTCCTTGAACGAGCGAATCACATCTTTAGCATAACACGTAATACGTTATACGTTAACCAGACTCTGCCTGGCACACCGGGCACCAATAAAGCGTGCGCCCGGCGATCTCGCGCCGCTGAATCTTCGTGCCGCAGATGAAGCAAGGCTTGCCATGCCGCCGGTAGACGTAATGGACCTCCTCCTTCAGCGGCTGGCCGGTCTTCTTCGTCGGGCGGTGCCTGGCGCGTGTTGTCACGATGCGGCGATCCACCATGCCGGCACGCAGCAGTGGAATGGAGTCCTTCCAGATCGCCTTCAGTGTCCGCAGGGGCACCTCGCGGCCTTCGGTAAACGGATCGAGCCGCGCGCGAAAGAGCAGCTCTGCACGATAGATGTTCCCGATGCCCGAGAGCACGGATTGGTCCATCAGCAGCACGGCAATCGGCGTCTTCGAACTCAGGATGCGATCAAACGCGCGCTGCGGGTCGTCCGCTCCTGTTGGATCATCGCCGAGGCCGTCAGGCCCGAGCCTCTCCAGCAGCGCCTGCCACTCCGCATCCGTCCAGAGCTCGCACGCTGCGGCGCCGCGAAGCTCGAGCCAATCGATCTCTGCCGCTGCGCGAGGGAACTGGTCGCCATCATCCGACGAGTACCAGCCGTGCCGCTTATCCGGCGTCACCGCATGCTTGCGCGGCTTGGCTCCGGCTGGCCACATGCGCAGCCGCAGTGCGCCTTTAGGCTCGGCCAGCGGCATCTGGCCCTCGGTCCAGTCGCCGTAGCGCCCCAGGTGCACGTGCAGGATGCGATCTTTGCCGAAGACATACCCAAGGTGCTTGCCCTTCGCGAGTACCCGCTCCAGCTTGCGGCTGTCCAGCGCAGCCGCTTCGCCGAAACGCCCGTTCGGCGATTCCACCCGCAGCTTCTTGCCGGCCAATGCCGCGCCGTGCCGCTCCGCCCAGCGATGAATCTCATTGCCTTCAGGCAAGGTCGCTCTCCCGTGCTGCGGCCTCGGCCTTGCGGCGTGCGCGGCGGCTCATCGGCTGTACGGGTGCTTCAGACGTTTCGAGCTCATGGCGGTAGTGGTCCAGGATGCGCTCGGGCGTCCAGAGCGACCAGTGGTTTGCGTTCCTGGCGTGCATGCGCTTGATCTGGATCTCATCCATCGCGCGCATCAGCTTGCGGAGATCGCTGTACTGCACGGAGTACGGGCTGTCCGGATTTTCGATCAGCGGCTGCAGGTCGACGTAGACCGGCTGCGCCCATTCGTAGAAGGTGTGCCAGACGTCGTAGACGTCCAGATGCACCTTCTTCACGAGCAGGCCAAGGTGCTCGTAAAAATCGAGGACTTCGAAGGCTGCGACGGGCGGCTCATCGATGCTCCAGGGAAGCAGCCCGTTCTCGCCGACGCGCGCCTGTGCGAGACGCCGCCGCGCCGCTACAAAGGAATCGCTCAGAAAGAAAGCTGAGCTGCTTTTCCAGATTGTTCACCGACCGGTACTCGCGCTCGTGCCGAAGCTGAAGCGCCGCATACGCGATCGCACCGCCGCTCGTAACCACGAGCACAACGCTTGCGACGGCTTGCACGGCCATCCAGTTGATGGTCATCTTGCTTGCTCCACAAAGATACGCATAGAACGATACGCATAAAACAACCGCGGCCCTGTTTTGAGCCGCGGTTATAGGATGCGGGGATACGTCGATCGACCGGCTAATTCCACACGGTCGACGCCTTGATCGCCTCCACGTTGAACATCTGGTCGGGTTCGGCCTGCTGCATGCGCGTGACGAACTCCTCGGCCTCTTCGCGGGTTGCAAACAGACTGCGCTGATAGAGGCGACCTGCGCGCAGGGCGTCACAACGCCATACCACGTCGCTCATCTGTTCGCGTCCGAAGCCCAGGTTCCACTGCACATTCTCGGGCCAGCTCCCATCGTCTTTCATTCGTTGGTTTGTCATTTCTCTGCCACCCTTCCGCCCCTCGTTCCGGCTACTTGCCCTCATTACGGCTATCTATTAGAACCCGCTCCGCACGGATTCGATTCGCATTTGCCGTCACTTCCTTGTCGTTTCTTCGTCATCGCTTTGTCGCGCTGACGACGCAAGATGCAACAAGGAGGAGGCCTCTGGTTCGAAGCACTCCTCCTTGTAAGTACGCGCTACGAAGCGATTCGGTTCTTACTTTTCTGTGTCGACATACTCCGCGTCGATCACACCTTCGTCCTTCGGCTGCTCGGTCGTTCCTTCAGCCGCTGCACCGCCGTCGGTCGGAGGCGTGCCGGCCGCAGACTGTGCCTTGTAAAGCGCCTCGGCTAGCTTGTGGCTTGCCGTCGTCAGACGCTCACGCGCAGCGTCCATCTCCGTCTTCGAAGGATCGCCGCCGCTCAGCGTCGACTTCGCATCGGCCAGAGC
This sequence comes from uncultured Acidobacteriaceae bacterium, assembly GCA_963762465.1. Taxonomy (GTDB): domain Bacteria; phylum Acidobacteriota; class Terriglobia; order Terriglobales; family Acidobacteriaceae; genus Granulicella. The sequence goes on from CAVXKS010000010.1 coordinate 118,483, forward strand.
AGACTCTACATCGCTCTTGTCCGCCGCTGCGACCTTGTCTCCGCCGTCGCTCAGCATCTTCTCGACGTTGTAGACCATCGAGTCGAGCTGATTGCGGGCCTCGATCTTGTCCTTGGCCTCGCGATCTTCCGCCGCATGCGCCTCGGCGTCCTTGGCCATGCGCTCGACCTCTTCCTTGCTCAGACCCGAAGAGCTCGTAATCGTGATCTTCTGGTCCTTGCCCGTCGCGTTGTCCTTCGCCGTCACGTTCAGGATGCCGTTCGCGTCGATGTCAAACGTGACCTCGATCTGCGGCATGCCGCGCGGAGCAGGCGGGATTCCGCCGAGCTTGAACTTGCCCAGCGTGCGGTTCTGGGTCGCCATCGGGCCGCTCGCCCTGCAGGACGTGGATCTCAACCTCGGTCTGGTTGTCGGCCGCCGTCGAGAAGGTCTCCGTCTTCTTCGTCGGGATCGTCGTGTTGCGCGGGATCATCGGCGTCGCCACGCTGCCCATCGTCTCGATCGCCAGCGTCAGCGGCGTGACATCCAGCAGCAGCAGGTCCTTCACATCGCCGGCAAGTACACCGGCCTGGACCGCGGCGCCGATCGCCACAACCTCGTCCGGGTTCACGCCCTTGTGGGGCTCCTTGCCGAACAGGTTCTTCACCAGCGCTTGAATCGCCGGCATGCGGGTCTGCCCGCCGACCAGCACGACCTCATCGATCTTGCTCGCGTCAACGCCAGCATCCTTCATCGCCTGCTTGCACGGCCCAATCGACTTCTGCAGCAGGTCGTCGACCAGCGACTCCAGCTTGGCGCGCGAAAGGGTGCGCACAAGGTGCTTCGGTCCGGAAGCGTCCGCCGTGATGAACGGCAGGTTGATCTCCGTCTCCTGCGCGGTCGAGAGCTCAATCTTCGCGCGCTCCGCCGCGTCCTTCAGACGCTGCAGCGCCATCTCGTTGCCCTTCGAGGTCAGGTCAAGACCTGACTCCGACTTGAACTCCGAGATCAGCCACTCGACGATGCGCTGATCGAGGTTGTCGCCGCCGAGGTGCGTGTCGCCGTTGGTCGACTTCACCTCAATGACGCCTTCGCCGACCTCGAGAATCGAGATATCGAACGTTCCGCCGCCGAAGTCATACACGGCGATCGTCTCGTCCTTCTTCTTGTCGAGGCCGTAAGCCAGCGCGGCAGCGGTCGGCTCGTTCACGATGCGCTTGACGTCGAGACCGGCGATGCGGCCGGCGTCCTTGGTGGCCTGGCGCTGCGCGTCGTTGAAGTACGCGGGCACCGTGATGACGGCCTCGGTCACCGTGCTGCCCAGGTAGTCTTCGGCGGCCTTCTTCAGCTTCTGAAGGATCATCGCCGAGACCTCAGGCGGGGTGTACTGCTTGCCCTGCGCCTCCACGGCGACGTGATCGCCCTGCTGGACGACCTTGTAGGGCACCATCTTCATCTCGTCGTTTACTTCGTTGAAGCGCCGGCCCATAAAGCGCTTGATCGAGTAAATCGTGTTCTGCGGGTTCGTAATCGCCTGCCGCTTGGCCACCTGGCCGACCAGGCGCTCGCCATTCTTCGTAAACGCCACGATCGACGGGGTCGTACGCCCGCCCTCCTCGTTCGGGATGACCTTGGGTTCGCCGCCTTCCATCACGGCGACGCAGCTATTGGTCGTGCCGAGATCGATACCGATAATCTTTGCCATGTTTGTTGCTCCTGTACCGGGCCTGAGTTCCGGGAGTGCCGGCCCGGCCGGGTCTGTCTGACCTCCCTCACTGTTGCATGTGAGTGGAGTGTTGTCAAGCTATCTGATGCTGCGATCAGCAATCGGATTCGTTCAAAACGGCAATTTTTGCGCAAAAAACGTCTTAAAACGCGCACGAAAAATGCCCCTGAGAGGCCGGGTGGGGTAACCATTCGGGGGAATTGCGGCCAGGCACGAGCCTTGCCATACTCGGGCCAGACTTGCTGCTGGCCGGAGCCCCCATGCCGTATCACCGCCCCATCGCCGCCCTCTTCTCACTGGTTTTGATGCTGTCGCTGGCCGGCTGTGCCGACGATGGCGTGACCTACGACAACACGCCCGTCAACCCGATCTCCGGGAACTGGCAGGTGAGTTCGTCGACCACGCGGCATGCCGTTGATGCGGCTTTCGGGCGCGCTGGACAGCGAGCCGGCGGGGCTTACGGGCGTGCTGCACGCCGATGCCGTGACTGGCTGCGCGACGGCGACGGACCTGATCGCGGTGACCGGCAATACCGACACGAAAGGTGTGACGACCCTGACCGGTCCCGTCGCCGGCGGAACGTTGACGATCTCCGGAACGCTCGCGACCGATGGCCGGTCGCTGACCAACGCCACGATGAACGTGACTGGCGGGCAGTGCGCGTTCGCGAGCGCAGCCCAGGCGATGGTGCAGAACTACAACTCCGTTACCGGCAACTATGCGGGGACCTTCTCCGATGCGAAGGGGCCCGTAATGAACGTCACGGCGAATCTCGCGCAGGCGCCGGACGGGGATACGGACGGCAACTTCACGTTAAGCGGACAGGGCAGCTTCGGAACCAACGCCTGCTTCGTCAGCCCCGTCCCTGTGGTGAACTCGCAGGTGACCGGCGGCAGCTTCACCCTGACCTACACGGACAACACCACCGGCAACAGCGTGACCGCTACAGGCAGCTTCTCGACGGATGGCTCGACCCTGACCGTCTCGAACTGGTCGCTGACCGGGCCATGCGGAGCGGACACCGGGACGGGAACGCTGTCGAAGCAGGCGTCCTAGAACCTAAGTTCCACGGCGCCGCTTCCCCCGCAGCAGGAAATAACTGAGCAGCAGCGCAGCTCCTGTTCCGCCGATGACGCACTCCGTACCGCAGAGTGCGCGTGCGCCCCAGCGATCGGCGCCCCAGCCATCCGCTGCAATCATGTACAGCACGGGAATATTTCCCAACGAGTTGATGATGGAGTAGCGTCCGCTGCCGCTTTTGCCGGAGGCGCCCAGGAACTCGAGCACGACAACGGTGAAGAAGCCGTAGGCGGTTCCGACGGTAAACAGGTACAGCAGAACGCCGACGATAGTACGTCGCCGGGCTGAGCGGGCCGAGCCAGAGCACGCCGAGGGTCGCGGCGTTCACGATGCCAATCGTCAGATAGACAACCGGCGCGGAGAAGCGCGTGGGGATCGCGGTTCCGGCGAGAGACCCCGCAGCTGTCAGAAGGCCTCCAAGCAGCCCATTTACCCAGGCGACGTGATCGCCGTTCACGCCATAGCTTTTGGCCACCCCGGGAATGAGTCCGACGACGGCTCCTGTGCCGATGGGAAACAGCATGCAGAGGGTGTAGGGAATCGCGTCCCAGCGGAAGAACGTGGCTTTGAACTCTAGCCAGACACCATGCATGGTGCTGCCGAAAGACCCGGTCCGTATCTCGTCCTGCGCGGGCGCGGCAAGCGCGAAGAGCACGGGCAGGCCGATAAGCGCCGCGGCTACAAGTCCGAGAATGTCACGCGAAACGCGGGAGCTGAGCCCGATGAGGACGCTCACGGAGAGCGCGCCGAGGCCCAGGGATCCGGCCTGGTAGAAGCTGCTGGCGACGCGTTTGGAACGCTCGGAGTGCAGAGCGCCCATCATGCCCCCGCAACTCGAGACGACGAGCTGCGACAGACACGCGCTGAGGAGGATCAGGAGGAGGGCATTCCTGGAGCTGAGGTCTTTCTGATGGAAGCCGAGCGCCATGAAGGCCGCTCCGAGCAAACCTCCGATGAGGAGCCAGGTTCGGCGGCGCACAAAGAAGTCCGTAATCGGACTCCACAGGAAATAGAACATTGTGGGCAGCGCGAGCAGCGCCACGAGGTGCGACTGAACCTTGCTGCCGATCCCTTGCTGACTCAGCAGAAAGGCGAGCACGCCGCCCTGGATTACACCGTTCGCAACAACGGCAGACGGTGCGATGAGGAAGCCGAAGATCCAGGGACGCTCGGGCCGGTCCGGCGCAGCAGTATCGGCGGCCGAAGCTAGAAGTACTGCTTCCGCGCCGACGGCTTGGATCTCATTCATGTGGGAAAGCTACCACCTTACGACGCATCGGGCAGCACGTACTCGTTGACAAGCCCGGCGAAGAGCTGACTTGTGCCAGGACAGAGGCCGTGAACACGAGCGGCCAGCCAGGCGTGCGGCGTGATCACAATTTCCGCGCAGCCGTGCGTAACGGCGGAGTAGATGCGGCAGGCCGCGTGTTCTGGCGTGGTTGCGATGCCGGGAGTCTTAGCGCTGAACATGAACCAGCGCTTCTCGGCCTCGACGTCGCCCACGAAATGGGCGTGATTCTCGCCGCCGCTGCGCATCAGTCCGGGGTTGACGGTGGTGACCAGAATGTTGGCTTTGCGGAGCTCCGCGTGCAGCCCTTCGGAGAAGCCGACGAGAGCGAACTTCGACGCTGTGTAGGGCAGCAGGTGCGGGACCGCGACCTTGCCTCCAATCGAGGCGATGTTCACGATGGCGCAGCGGCGCGACCATCCCGGCAGGGGGTATTGCTGGCGAAGGCGCGGGAGAGCGGCCCAGAGGATGTGCAGTGGAGCGTAGAAGTGGATGTGCATCGCGCGATAGAACGCGTCGAGCGGTTGCACCTCGGCGGGCCCGACCTCGATGATGCCGGCATCGTTGACCAGGACATCGATCCGGCCGAAATGGGTGAAGGCCTCGTCGACGAGCCGCCGGCACTCGTTGGGACTGGCGAGATCCCCGACGAAGAGGTAGAAGTCCTCGGGATGCAGGTGCGGGTGCTCGGCGATGAGCGAGTCCTGGGCTGCCCGGAGTTCGCTGAGGTCGCGGGCGGCGAGGATGAGGCGCACGGGACGGCGGGCGAAGCGCGAGGCGATGGCGTAGCCCAGGCCGCGGGAGCCGCCGGTGATCAGGACGACGGCGCCGTCGGGTGGCGGGGCGGCGCGCAAGGCGCGCGTGGTGGCGATGGCGGTGGCGGCAAGTCCGGCTCCGAGACCGGCGAGGAAGAACGGGTTCAGCGAGCGGGCCATGCGGGGCTCCTTGGGGGTTTGGTTCATCGTTGGATGCGCAGGAACAAGCCTCGGGGTATTCTTGTGCCGATGGCGACGAAGAGGAAGTCCAAGGGAGCGTACATGATCTCGGCGGTTGCCGAGATGTATGACATTCACCCGCAGACCCTGCGATTGTACGAGCGCGAGGGTTTGCTGCGGCCGTCGCGGTCCGAGGGCAACACGAGGCTGTACACGGACGAGGACCTGGAACGGCTGGAGTTCATCCTGAACCTGGCGCGCGATTTGGGGGTGAATATTGCGGGGATTGCGATTGTTCTGCAAATGCGCGAGCGCATGGAGGAGATGAACCGCCAGATGCAGGGTTTTGTTGAGTACGTCCGGACGGAGATGCTGAGCCGCATGCAGCAGTCGCAGGGGCAGCAGGCGGGCCTGGTGCCGCTGCGACGGCCGGTGGCGGTGCCGCTTCGCGATGCAGTGCACTCGGCAGGCGGGAAGAAGCGGCGCTGACCACCCCAGCGAGTGGAACTCGCTGGCGAGTCCGGGCAGTTCCCCTTGCGCCAGGTTTTTTGCGCAAAGGCGCTTAAGACGTTGAATTTCCCGGGTTAAACTGGAGGAACGGGTTTTGCGGCTGGAGCCGCTAGAGGGAAGCCCGTCGTTCAAACAATGCAAACTGCACTTCGCGTTCTGTTCTGGGTTGCGGCCACAGGCTCGGTGACCTCTTCGATTTACTGCGGCATGGTGGTCGCCGCGGCGGCGCGGTTTGCGTTCCGGCGGCGGCGGGATGAGCGCAGGGCGGCGGACTTTCTGCCCGCCTTGAGCGTGCTGAAGCCAGTCCATGGGACCGAGCAGGGGATGGAGCGGAACTTCGAGACATTTTTCGAGCAGGACTACCCGAACTATGAGTTGCTGTTTTGCGCACGGCAGGACACGGATGAGGGTCTGCGGTTGGCCAAGCGGGTGGGCGAACGGTATCCGCAGGTGAAGGCTCGGTATGTGACGTGCGGCGAGCCAAGACCGAAGTTTCATAACGCAAAGGTGTTCTCGCTGGCGCGGCTGGATGCGGAGGCGATGAACGATCTGTACATCACGAGCGATGCGGATGTGCGGGTGCGGCCGAATTATCTGCGCGAGATGGTGCAGTACCTGAAGGATGGGAAGGTGGGGCTGGCAAGCTGCGTGTATCTCGGGACGGCGCATCAGGGCGCGGGATTTGCGTCGAAGCTGGATGCGGTAGGCAAGAGTGTCGAGATGACGAGCGGCGTGCTGGTGGCGGACATGATCGAGGGCACGAAGTTTGCGCTGGGCGCGACGATGGCAGTGCGGAGGAAGAGCTTCCAGGATGTGGGCGGGTTCAGCGAGCTGGGACAGTTTTATGCCGACGATTTTGTGCTGGGGAACCGGTTAGCGGCGCAGGGAACGGGCGTGCTGCTGGCGACGCATGTTATCCGGCTGATGGTGCAGGATTCGCCGTTCTGGTTGAGCTTCCGGAACCAGTTGCGCTGGATGCAGAGCACGCGGCGATCGAGGCCGTGGGGACACCTGGGCAGCGGGCTGACGTTTGCGATGCCGTTCGGCGTCCTGGGACTGCTGTGGGGAATGCTGAGCGGGCACGCGGGAATCGGGCTGGTGTGGTTTGTTGGCCTGGTGGTGAACCGGTGGGTGCAGGGGGCGGCGGTGTTGCTGGCGCTCGGCGATGCGGAGTGGATGCATGGGGCGGTGATCTATCCCCTTCGGGATCTGCTCGGGAGTGTGCTGTGGGCCGCCAGTTATGGCGGCGAGAATTTTTATTACCGCGGGAAGATTTATAAGCTGAAGCCGGGCGGAAGAGTGGAAGCGCCGGAAGGCAGCGAATAATGTGGTGAATTGTTAATAAGCAAACGCGGGGCTGGCGGGCAGCTTGGCTGGTGTCCTCTTAGCTGGTGTCCTCTTATTCGTTAGCCACTCTTGGCTCATTGGTGGGTGGGTCGAGGAGCTTGGTGCGGGTGGTTGCGCGCTCAAAGGTGAGATTGACGGACCGGGCGCCAGTAGGACGTGTGCGGTGACGGACCCCGCGCTCGATTGTGATCATGTGGCCTGGCGGGAGCTCGACAGTACGGTCGTCGAGATCAATGAAGAGGCCACCTTCCAGGACGAGGAAGGTTTCATCGGAATCGGGGTGGCAGTGCCAGGCAAAGGGCTCAGTCATGGTGCTGATGCGGATCTCGTGATCGTTGACGCGAGCGATTGGGTGGTTATTGTAGGCGGCTGCTTTGGCTGATTCGGACGCGAGATGGATGATGCGAAAGCCGGAGTTTTGAGGCTGCATCGTGTTCTCCTGCGGGAACAAACATCTGCTGGACGGGCGGATTCAGCGTTGGTTCGACAGCAGAGTTTTTCCGCCGGAATCCAGGACGTCAAGGACGGGGCCTTGTGGGGTGAGGAACTGTTGGCGCTCGTTGGGATGATAGGTGAGCAGGAAGATGCGGTGCGGGCCGCGCCAGAGGCGGGAGAGATCTTCGTCTGACAAGAAGATGGAGGGCAGGCCGTCGGGTGCCGAGCTGCCGGGCCAAAAACCTCCGAACCAAGGGCCGTTGACGCGGCCGTTGACGAGATACGCGGGCTGCCGTGTGTAGAAGAGCAGCGAGGAACCGGAAGTGAGCTCGCCGTCGATGAGGATGAGGTCGCCGGGGCGCATTTGCGCGTTGATGCTCTCTGCGATGTCTTTGGAGCCGAGGATCGGGTTGAATCGGACGTAGCCGGAGTGGGCGGCGAGGAGCATGCCTGTCGTGGCGGCGGCAAGGAGGAGGTTCGCGATAAAGCTGCGCGATGCTCCGCGGAGTGGAGGGCCTGCTTTGTCTGCGGCGCTTTTTCGGACGAGGTGCTGGATGGGGCCGAGGACCAGTGCGGAGATCGCGACGATCGTCAGGGGCCAGCGGAAGAAGCCCATGGCAGAGCCGGTGAGATCGAAAACGTGGCCGAGCGAGAGATTGTAGAGCGCGGGGTTGGAACTGAGGAGGTCGTTGAGCGTGGTGCCGGGACGCGGTGCGGGAGCGAAGAGGGCGAAGTATCCGCAGATGAGGAAAAGGACGGTGCCGATGGGGACGAGGCCGTAGAGCGAGGCGCGCAGGGCGCGGAGGCGGGCGTTCTGAGCAAAGCGGATTTTTGCGAGCGGGGCGGAGTCCGCGGCGGCGAGGAGGCCGCCGACGAGGAGGGCGAGCGCGGGAAGCGCCGGCAGGTGGTAGTACTCCTGCCGCGAGGAGAGGGTGAAGAAGCCGAGGATGATGCCGGCCCAGAGGAGCAGGGCCCAGAGAGCTTCGTTGATGCGAAACGGCACGAGGATGCGGTTGCGAGGAATCTCTGGAGGGTGCGAGCGAGTATGGCCGTCACGGAGCTGCTTGACGGCGCCGATGACGGCGGTGAGCAGGAAGGCGGCCCAGGGGAAGAGCCAGAGGATGAGCAGGAGCCAGAAAAGCGGGATGGGGACCTGGCCGTAGTCGTGCGGGATGCGGCGGCCGAGGAAGCGCGCGACATGCTCGTTGTAGAGATAGAACCAGGCCCAGCCGGCTTTGGATGGCAGACCGACGCCGGCCGGCATGGCGATGGCTGGATTGCGCAACGCGGCGAGGATGTGCCACGGAAGAGCGATGGCGAGGAAGGCGAGAGTCGCGGGAATCGGCGAGAGCTTGCGCAGGAGTTGGAGCTGGCGTGTGACGGCCAGGTAGAGGATCGCGAAGGCGAGCGGGAAGACGAGGCCGATGAGGCCTTTGGTGAGAACGCCAAGGGCGACGACGGCGGCGAAGCCGAGCATTGGGAGGAGTGAGGATCTGGACGATCTGCGATCCCGCCCGTTCGCTTCGCGTACGGCTGGGGCACCCGGCATCGCGATCCCGCTCATATCGCGATGAGACTGCGCCATGAACGGGGCACCCGGGTTTGTGGTGATTCGGGCGTTGGCGCGGGCGTCAGCTCTGTCCAGGGCGATGAGGAAGAGGTGGACGGCGAGGGTCATCCAGAGGGCGATGAGGATGTCCGGGATGTAGAAGCGGGTGTAGAGCCAGGGGCCTATGGACAGCGCCATGGCGAGCGCGGCGTAGAGGCCGCCGCGGTCGGGAGCGTGGGCGGGGGAGATGGCGGCGAACAGGCGGATGCCGAGCGCGTAGACAGCGAAGAGAAGAGCGAGAACGCCGAGGGCGAGCGGAAGGCGTGCGGCCCAGTCGTGCACGCCGAAGATATTCATCGAGCCGGCGGCGAGCCAGTACATCAGGGGCGGCTTGTCAAAGAAGCGGATGCCGTCGACGAAGGGCGTGACGTAGTCGTGGCGGAGGAGCATCTCGCGCGCGATCTCGATATAGACGGAGTCGACGTCATCGAGCAGGCCGGGGGTGAAGATGCCGCCGAGGTAAAGGATGAGCCAGGGGAGCGTGATGAGGGCGAGGGAGCTGAAGCGCCACGAGCGCGACGCAGAGGATGTGCCTCGAAGTGTGGGTGAGGAGATCTCCGCCCCAGCCATGGAGCTGGCTGGGGACCCCGGGATCGGTGCTGCAGTGGTGGAGGTCACGCGTGAGGGTCTCTTTTATGGTCTCACGGAGGCGGCTGTCAGCGCAGCTGTTCGGGGCTCATTGCGCAGAGGAGCGGTCGAGCGGGCGGTCGGTGACGAGCGCCTTGCCGGAGGTCTCGTGCAGCAGGACCTGGTGCGTGCCGAGGAGGCGATCGACCTCGTCGCGATGTTCGAGTGGGACGAAGAGGATTTTGCGCGGTCCGCGGCCCCATCCGGCGAGCAGGTCGTTGGGCGTGAGGAAGATGTGCGGCGCATCGGGGAAGAGGCTGCCGAAGAGCATGGAGGTGCTGCGGCCGTCGACGAGCGAGACGTGATGGCCGAGGTAGAAGGGGATCGAGGAGCCGTAGGCCTGGTCGCCGTAGAGCATGACCTTGGTGTCGGGTGCGATGGAGTTGTTGTCTTCGAGGTGCTGGATGGTCGAGGCGAAATCGCGCGAGGACAGCATGGGCGCGAAGCGGACGAGAGCGATGTGCGCGGCGATGAGGAACGTGGCCGCGGTGAGGGCGATCGTGCACGTTGAGGCGACATTGCGGCGGCGCGCGCGGAGGATCCACGCGGTGAGCGGGCCGATGGCGAAGGCGCCGGCGGCGAGTGCGGCGGGGAGACGAAGGGCGGCGAACGATGGCCCGGTGAGGTCGAAGAAGTGGGACATCGAGAGTGTGTAGTCGCCGACGCCGCGATGCGCGAGCAGACTGCCGATGTCGGGAACGAAAGCGAGGTGGCGGGAGTTCCAGAGACCGTAGGCGAGTGCGGCGGCGATGATGAGCCCGAGGGCGGTGAATGCGGCGTGCGCGAACGTCAGCGTGCGCGTAGGGGCAAGTGGCTCGGTTTCGAGGTGAGCGAGTGCGGCTGCGGTAAGGAGAAGAAGCGGAAGATAGACGGGGAAGGTGTAGTACTCCTGGTTGGTGGAGAGCGAAAAGAAACCGAGGATGATGGTGGAGAAGATGACTAAGAGAAGCACGGAGCGCTCGCTGAAGCTGAGCCAGGCGGAGTCGCGGCGGCGATGACGGTCCAGGCCCAGCCAGGAAGCTGATTGGGAACCCCGCTCGCGCCAGGCGAAGGCGATGGCTGCGGGAGCGAAGAGGCTCCAGGGAAAGAGCCAGACGATGTGCAGTGTCCAGTAGAGCGCGGCGGGAAGCTTGTTGTAGTCGCGCGGGACGCGGGTGCCGAGGAAGCGCGCGATGTGCTCGTTGTATAGGTAGAACCACGTCCAGCCGGCGTGCGCGGGGAACCCGGAGTTGGCGGGCATGGGTACGGCGGGGTTGCGCAGCGCGGCGAGAATGTGCCACGGCGCGGCGATGGCGAGGAAGAGTGCGAGGCCGGTGAAGGGATAGAGCAGACGCCAGCGGCGCCACTCTCCGGTGAGCGCGAGGAAGATGCCCACGGAGGCGAAGAGGAAGACGATCGCGACGAGGCCTTTGGTGAGCACGGCGCAGGCGAGTGCACTCCACATGATGTATGCCCAGCGACGTGGGTGCGCGGAGTGAATTTCCAGTGCGCGAAGGGCGGCATAGATGGAGAGCGCGAGAAGGAGAGAGAGCAGCGCGTCGGGGATGAAGATGCGCGTGAAGAGAAAGACGCCGGCGGAGGTAAGGATGAACAGGCCCGCGTAGAATCCTGCGCGGTCTGAATTTTGGCCGCGGGCGCTAAATTCGCCGCGGGCGCTAAATCGGCCGCGAGTGCTGAACGCGCGGCGTCCCCAGGCATAGGCGAGCAGAGCAAGACCGAGGACGGTCAGCGCGAGAGGGAGATGAATGGCGAAGGAGTTTTCACCGAAGATGCGAAGGCTCGAGGCGGCGATCCAGTAGGGCAGTGGCGGCTTTTCCAGATAACGGATGCCGTTGACATGAAGTGTGACCCAGTCGCCGGTGTGGAGCATGGCCTGCGCGGCCTGCGAGTGCGTAGCGTCGGCGTCGTCGAGCAGTGAAGGTGTGGCTGCGGCGACCAGAAAGATTGCGGCCCAGAACGTGAGAAGAACGAGGACGCTGTGGAGCGACCATCGCTGGGGCTGCGGCGTGGACCGCGGTGTGCTCTCAACGTAGAGGACGGGACGCGCGGGAAGCGGCTCGACGACGACGGCGCGCAGTTGTGGATTTGCTGTGAGCGATTGCGCGGGAAATGCAGGAGTTGATGTTGGTCTCATGCGGGGGAAACTAGTGGCCAATGTATCTTTGCTAAAGAAGGACGAACCCAGCCCAACGAAGGATTCAATTTTTAATGCCAACGTTCGCAGCCATCGATATCGGTTCAAATTCCTGTCGGCTCGCGATTGCGTCGGTGCAGCAGCACAAACTTAAGACGTTGTACGAAGACCGGGAGGTAACACGGCTCGGTGAAAGCGTTTTTGAGACGGGCGTTATTTCGCCGGAGGCGATGGCGAACACCATCAAGGCGCTGAAGAGATTTCATCGCGCAACCCAGACGCATGTTGCGGATCGCGTGCGCGTGGTGGCGACGAGTGCCATGCGCGATGCGCGCAACTCGGAGGCGTTTCGCGCGTGGGTAAAGTCCACGACGGGATGGAATGTAGAAGTGATCTCCGGACTTGAAGAGGGCCGGCTGATTCACCTGGGGATTGTGACGCACGAGCCCGGAGCGCGCGGCAAGTGCCTGCTGATCGATCTGGGCGGTGGAAGCTGCGAGGTAACGCTGTCGGATCAAGGCCGCATCCAGAGCATGGTAAGTCTGCCGCTCGGAGCCGTGCGTTTGCAGCAGGAGTTTTTGAGGAGCGATCCGCCGGGTAAAGACGATGTGGCGAGGCTGCGAAAATTTATCGATCGTGAGCTGCGTCGCGGAGAGCGGAAGCTGGGGCACCCGCGCGTAGGGCTGGTGATTGCGACGTCAGGAACGGCGGCGGCGTTGGCTGAGGCCTCCCATTCGCTTCCAGCAGAGGGCGTCATCGAACGGGCGCCGACGAAGTTTGGACGCGGCAAACGCGCACGCCGGGTGCGGGATACAACCCTGGCGACGGGCACGGCGGCAGTGCGCCGGATTGCCGATCGCCTGCTGAAAATGAACAATGCGCAGCGCGCGGCCGTGCCGGGCATCGGGCCGCGGCGGTCGGAGATTATCTGCGGCGGAGCACAGGTGTACGCCACGCTGCTGGAGCGCATGGAGTTGAAGGGGTTCCGGTACTCGAGGCTGGGGCTGCGCGACGGCATGCTGGCGCAGATGCTGGCGGAGACGGACACGCGCGCCAGTGTGCATCGCACGATGGAAGCGGAGCGGTGGCAGGGCGTGGTTCAACTGTGCAAACACTATGGCGTCGACATGAAGAAGGCGACCGCGCACAGCGACCAGGCGGCGCAGATCTTCGACCAGATGGAGCGCGTGCATGAGCTGCCGGAGGATTACAGGCTGTGGCTGCGTGCGGCGGCGATGATGCAGGGTGTGGGCAAGTACATGAACCACCAGGGAAGATACCGGCACACGCAGTACATCATTGCGAACTCGGAGATCTTCGGCTTCTCGCCGCAGCAGCGGGCGATTGTAGGAGCGATTGCGCGTTATCTGGGCAAGACGCGGCCGGACCCGATGGACCGCGTGATGCGCACGGTTCCGCTCGAGGAGCATACGCGGGTGATTCGCGCGGTCGTTCTGCTGCGGCTGGCGCAGACGCTGAACCAGGACCGCGGGACCACGGCGCCGGTGCGTGTGCGGACGCGGGTGTATCCGAAGCGCGTGATTATGGAACTGATTCCTTCGCGCGGCGGAGCGGAGCTGGAGCTGTGGTCGCTGCGCAAAGAGGCGCCTTACTTCCGCGAGGTCTTTCGGCGCGAACTCTTTGTCGAGGTGGCGTAGAGCGCTTTGACGACAGGCGGAGCGAGCAGCCACTGAAGCGTGGCGGGACCGCGCTGCATGTTGACGCGCGCGATGGCGCCTTTGCGCAGGCGGATGCGCGGGCGCTGGTGCACACTGTCACCGTTGGTGCTGAGCAGATGCAGCAGGAAAGCAGTGATGTTCGGGTTGTGGCCGACGACCATCACGTTCTCGTAAGCGGAGCACTCGTGCAGCAGGCGGTGGAATTGCGTCCATGTGGCTTCCGGCGCGAGGGCCTTTGAGATGAGGATGGGCGACTCGTAGCCGGTCTCGGTGCCGACGAGCTGGGCCGTCTGCAGGCTGCGCTTCAGCGGGCTGGAGACGATGAGATCGAAGTTGACCTTGAGCGCGTTGAGGACGTGCGCGAGGTGCAGGCAGTGGCGCTTGCCGTCTTTGTCGAGGGGGCGTTTGACGTCTACGACTGGATTGGTGCGGCGGGTACCGGCGCTGGCGTGGCGAAGGACGAACAGGTTCATGCGTGATCTTTGTCGTTCTCTGTGGGGATGGCTGGCTCGTGCTGAAAGACGCCGGGGTCGGGCTCAGGGAGGGGCGGCACGGGCGGTTCAGGATCGGAGACGGGATCGCGTTCGGGTGCGTTGAACGGCGTCCGCGATGGCTGGGTTGGGGAGGTCATAGGCAGGTGGATGTTGGCGAAACCGCGTGGGTTGCGCGTGCCATAAGTCTACTCGCGCCGCCAGAGTTCCGTGTAGAGCAGGCCAAAGAGGAAGGATTTATGGGCGATGCATCGCAATCCGGCGCGGGCGAGAGCGGATTGCGGGTCCGGAAGATGACGCACGCGAAGTCCGGTGAGCAGACGGAACGCGGCATAGAGCGACCTGATGTAAAGGCGCGCTACAGGCTGCAGGAGGGGGTTGCGGGGCAGGGCGAAGTCGCTGACCAGCCAGAGTGCGCCGGGGGAGAGCTGCGCGGCCAGGCGGCTCGTGAGGGCGTCGACGTGGGGTTGCGTGAAGCAGTCGAGGAGGAAGTGCGTGACGATGAGATCAGTGTCGGGCGGGGCGTCGACTTCGAGTGCGGAGCGGTGGAGCGTGGAGAGACGTGCGGCGGCGTTCGGGATGGAGCTCTCGCAGCGGCGGCGCAGACGATTGAGCATGGCGGCGCTCGTATCGGCCGCGATGGCGTTGCAGCCGGGATAACGGAGGAGCAGCTGTTCGAGGAAGCGGCCGTCGCCGTCGCCGAGAACGAGCGCGCGGCGTGGGTTGTTGAGTTCGCTGAGGAGGTGCGTGCGTGTGCGCTGCAGGAGCGGGCCGAGGGAGATGTACTCGGCCCAGCGGTAGATGGGGGCGACGCGGTCGAAGTTGGGGCTGTCGTTCGATTGCCGGCTCATCGTTCAATAAGCGAGAGTGCGAGCGGGATGACTGGGGTGAGGAGGACTAGGTCTGCGAGCGCGCGGAGGTGAATGGGTTGAAGGCGGTCGCGCAGATGATGCAGTGCCAGGAGCAGAAGCGAGCTGGCGAGGATGCACCCTGTGAGGAGTGCTGTGCCGCGGTGGAGTTGTGCGGATGCGGCGAGCAGCGGAGAGCAGACGATGAGCGTCAGCGAGAGCGCGGCGATGGTCCAAGTGAGGGGGACGAGATGGTGGGTGGCCCAGCGCGTCGAGGTGTGAGCCTGAGCGCGATGGTGCGGGTGCTCCCAGGCGTACAGGAAGAGGCAGTTGAGTGAACAGGTCGCCGCGAGGAGGACCGCGATGGGCAGCAGGTCGAGGCGAAGCTGCGGGAGACGTGCGACGGTCGGGATGAAGACCGCAGCGGGGAAGAAGATGCCGACGGCGAGCTCTTTGGGCAGACGATGAGCGCTGTCAGCGCGCGCGTGGATGAGAAGGAAGTATGCGGCGAGCAGCGTGGCGAGAAGGGTGTAGAGGCGCATTGCGTGGGTGTCGATGCCGCGTAGGAGAGCGGTGAGCACGCAGGCGGAGACAAGAATGCCGCCGAGGAAGGCGCGGCGGTGGCGATGGTGAAACCGGTGACGCTCTTCAAGCTCGGGCGCATCGCGGTGGGGGTCGAGAGAGCGCGCGTCGAGCAGCCGGGCATCCAAGAGGCGATCTGCAACGTAGAGAACCCAGACGGCGACAAACATTGCGGCCGGCGATGTCCAGCGGAGATGCAGGCCGACGGCGGACGCTACGGCGATGGTCCAGACGCAGGCGACGGAAGGTGCGTCGAGCGAGAGAAGATGCCAAAGCGCAAGCGGGCTGCGGTGTGGTGTGCGATACGGCGCGCGGGGAACGAGTGCGAGCTGCGGTCTCGCGGCCGGCGGAGATTCGTGAATGGATTGCGGGCGGCGCATTGTTGGAACGAGGAGCTAGACGGGATCGTCCGCGTCCTTGGAGCTGGAGTCCAGTGGAAGAAGGAATTTGGGGAGCTCGCTGACGGTGCCGTCGACGATGGCCGTTTCGAAAGTGTTGTTCGGCGGAGCATCGCCCGAGACCTTGGGCGGCCCGTTGGGCTGGATTGCGGGACGCGTGGCATGAGCGCCCGCCGACCAGAAGGAGGGGTCGATCTCGGCGAAGATGCTGTCGCGCTCTTCGATGGCAATGAGGCGGTTCATCTGATCGTCTGAGAGATGGCCGTCGCGGCGCAGCGTGTCCCAGAGCCAGCGGATCTCGTTGAACTGATCGCGATGGGTGTTGAAGCGGAGCTCGGCGTAGTCGCGGGCGGCGCCGGTGGTGATGAGGAACTGCCAGTCGGAGGACTCGAGCAGCAGGAGCTCGCGGCATAGCTGCTTCACGATGCGCTCGCCGAGGCCGCCGTCGCGCCACTCGGAGCTCGTGCAGATCTCGCGGCAGGCGAGCTCGGCGGCGTAGAGCTGGCGATAGGTCCATGTGGTTTCGTTGTTCAGCCAGACCTGGTTGTTGCCTTCGGCGCCCCAGGAGCCCTCATGCAGTGCGAGGAATCCGCCGCGCGGGAACTGATCGAGGTAGGTCGAGCAGGTGGTGAGGGCGATTCCGGTGTCGTAGTCGTGGAGGATGCGCGTGACGGTCTCGAGCCACTCGACCCCTTCGAACCACCAGTGGCCGAAGAGCTCGGCGTCAAAGGGCGAGCAGAGGACGGGCGGGACGGAGTCGTTGAAGCCGGACTCGAGCGCCTGATAGACGAGATGAACGAAGTGCGAGGCGTGCTCGCGGATGCGGTCGGCGGCGACGGAGGGGATATAGGGCTGCTTATCGCCGATATCGACGCGCGGGCCGGTGACGCGCCAGTAGCGATGCCCGCCGGGCCAGCGCTTCTTGTGGAAGTCGAGATAGTTCTCGTCGCCGGGATAGCCGGCGTCGCCGGACCAGACCTGCAGGCCAGTGCGGGGATCGCGCGGGAAGATGGTCACCGCGTCGCGCTTGTCGTAGGGGCCTTCGACGTAGAAAGGGTGGTAGAGGCGGCGATCGTCGGGCGCGCTGAAGCCGGCGGGGGCTTGGCCGGCGTTGGCTGCGGAGCGGCGCAGGAACTCGTACGGCGAGTGGATCCGTGCGGACTCCTGCACGAGGTGCGTGTCGACGAAGAAGAACTCGAGCGAGGATTCGCTGAGTGCCTGCTCGATGCCGATGCGCGGGAAGCTGGGCGGCTCGGTGGTTCCTTCGGGAGCGACGGGGTAGGACCAGAGACCGGCCGGTCGATAGCCGCACTCGGGCGCCCAGATGCCGCGCGGGCGGCGGCCGAGGTGCTTCTCGTGCGTGGCGACGGCCACCCGGACCTGTGCGCGCAGGCTCTCGTCTGTGCCCAGCAGCGGCATGTAGCCGTGTGTCGCGGCGCAGGTGATCACCTCGATGATGCCGCGGTCGGCAAAGCTGCGGAAGCCGGCGACGATGTCCTGACCGAGTGCTTCGAACTGCTGGGAGGCTTCGGTGAAGAAGCTTTGCCAGAAGCGCGCGGTCTCGGCGTAGGTGTGTTCGCCGATTGAGAGAAAGAAGGACTCATCTTCGCGGGCGGCGAGGATCTTGCGTTCGAGATAGCGGGGAAACTCGGCGCGGAAGACAGGATGCGCGAGCTGCTCGAGCAGGATGGGCGAGAGATTGAGATTGCAGTTGAGCGGGATGTTGTCGCGGTCGAGGCGTTCCAGCGTGCGGAGCAGCGGAAGATAGGTTTCCGCGGCGGCCTCAAGCAGCCACTCGATGCCGTGGGGCCAACTGCCGTGGTTGACGACATAGGGCAGATGCGCGTGCAGCGTCAGGGTAAGAAATCCACGCGGCTTCGACGCTGGTTGGCTCAAGACTCAGTCTCTGGATGCGCCCGGGTGGCGGGCGCGCAGGTAGGGGGAGCGGGATAGCTCCTGAGCGAAGTGTACTACCGTGGCGAAGTGCGGGCCAAAGCACACGGATGTGGACAAGCGCACGGCTGCACTCCCGGGCGGATGATGAACATTCTTCGGGAGTAGGATGCAGGTGACCGAGTGCGCGGCAGGGAAGTTTGTGCTAGTCTCCACGCACCGGAGAAGCACTGGGAAACGCAACCGAACGCGGCCCGGCCGGCATCTACCCGCATGGACGGGTACCTTACGCGAGGCTTTGTGGCTGGCAATGCGCCAAGGTATTGACCGGTAACGGCCCCGGTATTACCAGCAACGACGCTCTGTCGAACTTGGTTCGAAGAGTGGTGAATCGAAGGATCAGGAGAAGACTATGGCGGATAACGACAGCAGCGTAGGCGGGTTTGGATGGTTTCTGGCGGGGCTCGGGATCGGGGCGCTCGTGGGTGTTCTCTATGCGCCGAAGTCGGGCAGGGAGACGCGCGACGATCTGATGCAGAGCGCGATGGAGGCCCGTGACAAGGCCAACCAACTCTACAACCAGGGCAGGGACCAAGCGACCCAGTATGTGCAGCAGGGCCGCGAGGCCGTGGGCCAGTACGTCGACAAGGGCAAGGAGTACTACGACAAGGGCCGCACCCAGTGGTCGCAGTACGTGGACAAGGGCAAGGACCTGGTCCAGACGCAGACCGACGCGGTTACAGCCGCTGTGGATGCGGGCAAGCAGGCCTATATGTCAAAGAGCACGGAGACGCCTCAGGCATAAGAAGGTTCTTCGAGGCAGAACGCGAAGGGCCGGCTCGTCGAGACCGGCCCTTCTGTTTGGCGGAGCTTACGCGATGACGATTGCGACGGCTCGATGCAAAGCATCACAATTAAGTCCGAAGAGGTGAAGAGATGCACGCAGTTAGCTGCCTGGCGCTGGCTTTCTTGCAGGAAGACGCAGGTGCGTTACAGCACGACGTCCACCTGATGATGATTTTCATGGGCATCATCGCGGTTGCGGTGATCCTGGGATTTTTGGGCGTTGGAGTTGCGGGCCTCATGGGGCTGAAGCTCTTCACGAAGCTCGAAGAGATGGCGGAGCGGGCAGAGGGCAAGGTCTCGCCGGTGCTCGAGAAGACGCATGCGCTCGTCGAAGAGCTCACGCCGAAGATGCGCACCATCACGACCAACGTCGAGCAGATCAGCTATACAGTGCGCACGAAGATCGATGAGTACAGCGCAACCGCCGACGAGATCAATCGCACGGTGAAGGATGCGAACGCGCGCACGAAAGAGAAGGTGGCTCGCGTGGATGGCATGGTGAACGAGGCGCTGAACACGGCGCATCACGTCTCGCGAACCGTTCAGGACAGCGTGCGCAAGCCGGTGCAGCAGGTTGCAGGGATCATTGCTGCGATCAAGAGAGGCGCGGAGACGCTCGTGGACCGCTCACCGTTCAAGCGGCATGCGCAATCCACGGTTGTCGTTGAGGAGTTCCGGACGTATGAGACGCCGGCTGCCGGGACGTCTGCGAGCTCCGGGCGTTACACGACGACTGCGCAAGGTGGACCGGCTGAAACGAAGCGCACAACGCCTTACGGCTAGACGTCGGGCGTGCGATGGCGAAGAGATTCAAGATCGGCGACCACGTTGGCTGGAACTCTGAGGCGGGCCGCGCATCCGGGACTGTGATCGCCGTTCACACCACAGATTTCGACTACAAGGGGCATACGCATCACGCCTCGGAAACTGATCCGCAATACGAGATCAAGAGCGACAGGACCGATCATGTGGCGGCTCATAAGGGCGGCGCGCTGACGCGCACGCGCGGCAAAGGGTGAACCTGCCCTTCTTCACGGTAGGACATTCGAATCGCAGCCTTGAAGAATTCCTCGAGCTGTTGGGCGGGGCAGAGATCGAGCTTCTTGCGGACATCAGAAAAATTCCAAGTTCGAGAGCGAATCCACAATTCAATCAGGAGACGCTGGCTGAGAGCCTGGCGGGCCGCAACATTTCGTATGAGCTGATGCCTGCGCTGGGTGGGCGTCGCGGGATCGTGAACTCTGTATCGCCGGATGTCAACGGCCTGTGGAGAAATCTGAGCTTCCACAACTACGCCGATTATGCGCTCTCGGCAGAGTTCGACGCCGGCTTGCGGCATCTGCTGGAGCGGGGACGTGAACAGCGTTCTTCGATCATGTGTTCGGAAGCGGTGTGGTGGCGGTGCCACCGCCGCATTGTTACGGACTACCTCATAGCGAGCGGAGAAACTGTCCTTCACATCATGGGACCGGGCCGGTTTGAGCCTGCTCAGCTGACGCAGGGCGCGCAGATTCGGCCTGATGGGAAGGTCGTCTACCCTTGGAACCTGACGGCGGAGATGTAACGACGAGAACCGTCGGCTAGAAGATCCAGCCGCCGCCGGCGACTTCGTCGTCCTGATAGAACACTGCGGACTGTCCCGGCGTGATGGCGCGCTGCGGCTCGTCGAACGTGGCCTCGACAGTGTCGTCATCGATGACCCGCAGTGTGGCGGGCGCGGGCTCGTGGCGGTGGCGGATCTTGATGCTGACGCGAATGGGCTCGGCGGGCGCGGCGATTGAAACCCAGTTGAGGCGATCCGCGCGCAGCGTGCGTGAGTAGAGCTCGGCGTCCGGGCCAACTTCGACGCGGTGCGAATCGGGGTGAATCTTGAGAACGTAGAGCGGGTCAGGGCTGCTGATCCCGAGACCCTTGCGCTGCCCGACGGTGAAGTTGTGAATGCCCTCGTGATGGCCGAGCGCTTCGCCGGTGTCTGCCGCGACGAGCTCGCCAGAGGAGTCGGGCAGATCACGCCCCTGCTCGTCGAGATAGGCCTTGAGAAACTGTGAGTAGCTTCCGCCCGGGATGAAACAGATCTCCTGCGAGTCAGGCTTGGCGGCGAGCTCGAGTCCGGCGTCGGCAGCCATCTCGCGGACCTCGGGCTTCTGGAGCTCGCCGAGAGGGAAGAGCGTGTGGGCGAGCTGCTCCTGCGTGAGACCGAAGAGGAAATAAGTCTGGTCCTTCGAGCGGTCTGAAGGCCGGGAGAGGATCCAGCGCTGCCGAGCCGGGTCGAAGTGGTTGCGCGCGTAGTGGCCCGTGGCGATCTTGTCCGCGCCGATCTGGCGCGCCGTCGCGAGGAGCTGATCGAACTTGAGGTGGTTATTGCAGAGCGTGCACGGGATGGGCGTGCGGCCGGCGAGGTACTCAGAGACGAACGGGCGGACGACCTCGGCCTCAAACCGATCCTGCGCGTTGACGAGGTAGTAAGGGATGCCGAGATGCTCGGCGACCCGGCGGGCATCATAGACGTCATCGATAGAACAGCAGCGGCCCTGAGGGACCGTCTCGGGCACACCCTGGCTAGCGTAATTCGCCGCGAGGCGGCGCTGGTTCCAGAGCTGCAGTGTGAGGCCAACAACGGTATGCCCCTGGGCGTGCAGCATCGCGGCGACGGTCGAAGAGTCGACGCCGCCCGACATCGCAATCGCGATGGTGTCGGTCTGGGGTGAGGTGTGCATCATGCCCAACCATCCATGATAACTGTTTTGCGGGCTTCTTATAGCGGGTCTGCGCGAACCGAAAACGTGGAAGAGTCAGGCCGGATGTCTGTGTAGACTCAAAGAGTTGGAGACCAATGGCTGAGGGGACCAGGGCAGCGTTGAGCGGACGTTGGGCGTTGCCCTTTTTAGGGGTGGCGTGCGCGGTCGGCGTCGCGTCCATGTATTACAACCAGCCGCTGCTGTCTGTCATGGGCCAGAGCCTGGGTCAGGATGCGCGGCATATCGGCTTTGTGGCCGTGGCCACTCAGGTGGGATATGCCGCCGGGCTGATGTTTTTTGTTCCGCTGGGCGATGTCGCCGAACGCCGCAAGCTGATGCTGCGCATGTACGCGGGCGTATCTGTGGCCCTGCTTTTGGCGGCATTCGCTCAGAACCTGGCGTGGATGATCGTCGCGAGCGTGCTGATCGGGCTGATGGCGTCCGTGACGCACGTGGCGCTGCCGATAGCGCCGGACCTTGTCCCGCACGAGCAACGAGGACGCGCAATCGGCACCGTCATGACGGGGCTGCTGCTGGGAATTCTGCTGGCACGGACCTTCGCGGGCTGGCTGAGCCGGTGGCATGGCTGGCGCACCGTGTTCGTGGTTGCGGCAGTCATGAATGCGTGTTTCGTTCCGTTCATCTACCGGGTGATGCCGCGGATGAAGCCGCGAGAATCACTCAGCTATGCCGACACGATGCGATCGCTGTGGACGCTGTTCCGCACCGAGCCGCTACTCCGCGAGGCGGGTGTTCTGGGCGCACTGGTGTTCGCGTCGTTCAGCTGTTTCTGGACCACCCTGGCATTCCTCCTGGAGGCGCACTACCGGATGGGCCCGGGCGTCGCGGGGACCTTCGGAGTCGTGGGCGCGGCGGGAGCGATGGTGGCTCCGTTTGCCGGACGGCTCTCTGACCGGCGCGGAACGCGGTACGTGGTCTCGGCCGCCGGCGCGACCTTGAGCGCTTCCTACGTGTGGTTGTGGTTTTCGGAGCGGGCTCCGGTCAGCGTGGCAATGCACATGGTCGGGCTTGTGGTTGGGGTTGTCGCGCTGGATGTGGGAGCGCAGATGATGCAGGTCGCCAACCAGACGCGAATCTTTGGTCTGGGAGCGCAGGCGCGCAGCCGGTTGAACACGATCTACATGACGATGTACTTCGTCGGTGGAGCACTGGGTTCGGCGCTGGCGTCGCTGGCGTGGTCGCGATGGCAGTGGGATGGTGTCTGTGCGCTCGAGCTGACGTTCATCGCGGCGGCCGGTGTGCGGCATATGACCGGGTTCAGCAAGCGGCATCCGCAGCCGGTGGTGCATATGCCTGCAAGCGAGAGCGAACCGGCGTAGGGAACGGCTGGTAGGCGAGGCAGGGATCGAACCTGCAACCCCGGACTTAGAAGGTCCGTGCTCTATCCAATTGAGCTACTCGCCCGTTTATCGGCCAAGCGAAAACGGTATTCCACAGAAAACGTCGTTTTCAACATTTCTTAGTGGCACGCAAATGAATGTTCCACGGGGAACACTGCCGTTCCACAAGGCCAGAAGGCTACAGGTCGATTGTAGCGGACAGGCGATTGATCTCGAACTCACGGCTGCGGAGGAGATCGACGACATCCTCGAGCGCGCTGGCCCAGCGGCGGTTTGCCAGCTCTGCGTCGGATGCGAGTGAGGTGACGTAGAGCGTGGTCGCGAAGCCTTCGAGCGGCGCGCCGAGGTCCACGATCGCGGGGCGCAGAACGCACTGCAGCATGGATTCGGCGTGCCCGAGTTTTGTGGCGCGGCGCGCGATGCGGTCGAGACGGTCCTGCTGCTGGTGGGCGGAGGCGAAGACGGCGCGCTCGCGCCACAGCAGATCGATGTAGCTGGTGAAGGCGTAGGTAGCTTCGTCGGCTTCGATGACGAGCTCCTTGCGCATGAGCTCGAGATCGTCCGCGCTGTCTCGGACCGACAGCGGCCAGGCGTCGCACTTGGCGGTGAGGAAGGGCGAGCGGTTTGCGTTGAGCGCACGCAGGGCGCGGGCGAGGTCAGGGAAGCGTTCGGCTTCGGGGATCTCGGCGATCGAATAGGGCTCGGTGCGCAGGTTGACGAAGTGTGCGCCTGCGTCCGCGTCAGACCACGGGACCACAAGCATGGCAGCTTCAGCCGAGCACTCCGCACTCCACTCTGCGTGCATTGGGGTTCAGGATACAGGGTTAATTGCAGATGCATGCGCGGGAGCATCGTCGAGGGTTCCCTGTGCGTGGGAGAGAACGAAGCGGAGTACGGTGTGCTCGGCCCAATAACCGTCGTTGCCATTGGCCGGTTCGGGCGTGGCGAGGAAGGCGCAGTGGCCGCCGTGCCGCGTTTCGAGCAGCGTGATGTGAGGGTTTGCCGCGATGAGGGCGCGGGTCTCGGGCAGCATGCGGATGAAGGGATCGTCGCAGGCGTGGATGAGAAGCGTGGGAATGGCGATGCGGTCGAGGACGCGCGCGGCGGCGGCGCGGAAGTAGTAGTCGTCGGCGGACTGGAAGCCGGAGTAGAGCGCGGTGATGCGCTGATCGAACTCGCGCAGTGAGCTGATGCCGGTAGCGGCCTGGGGGTCGTAGGCACGAGGGAAGAGGGTGGCTTTGCGGCGGAAACGCTTGAGGAGTGCGCGGAGGAATTTGCGCTCGTAGAGGCGGTTCAGGGGTTCGTGCAACGCGTCGGCGGAGGGACCGATATCGACGACGGGAGAGACGCCGACGACGCTGGTGAGTTCGGGCGGGGCATCGCTGCCGAGCTCGCCGGCGAGCTTGAGGACGAGGTTGCCGCCCATGGAATAGCCGATCAGCGAGATGGACCGCAGGTGCTCGCGCGCGAGAAAGAACTGCATTACGGCCTTGACGTCGTTGGACAGGCCGGAGTGGTAGAGCGTCGGGGTGAGCTTTGCGGTCTCATACTTGCTGCCGCCGCAGTTCCGCATGTTCATGCGGATGATGTTGCAGCCGGCTTTCCATAACTTGTTGGCGTTGCCGATGACGTACTGTGACGTCGAGGAGCCTTCGAGCCCATGAAGGATAAGAACGGTGGGGCGTTCGGCGCGGACGGCCGCGGGTTGCCAGTGACACTCGCAGAGGACCTGGCTGCAGATCTGCGTGCCGCGCGCTGGGCAGACTTCGACGAGCTCCGCGGTGGGCGCAGGCAGATGATTTGGGCGCGGAAGGAAGTTCCCGGCGATGGTCTGCAGGTGGCCGTTGGACAACCAGCGGCGCGGGTGAAACGGCGGAAACTCAGGGGGCCAGGTGCTGCGATTGCAGGAGCAACTCATTCGTTGCTGCCTCGCAGTGCCGGAGTGGCGAGCTGCGCAGCCCGGCGCTGCAGATGCGCTGCATTGAGTGCGCCGGTGGGCTCGTCCTCGTGTTTGAGAAAGACGTAAATCTCTCCGTTCCGGGCGAGAGAGACAAAGCGGTCGGCGAGGGCATCAAGTTCGGCTTCGGTGTAGCCGCCGGAGCGGCGAAGCCGATAGCAGCGGTGCGGCGCAGTCTGAATGTCCGGCGTGGAGAGGTCGTCGCTTTCGGCGATGCAGAGTGCGGCGTTGTGCTCTCGCATCAGAGAGAAAATCTCGTCGGCAAACCAACTGTCATGCCGGAACTCGAACGCGAGCTGAACGGGTGTGTTGTGGAACGCGGGGAGATCGAGGAAGCGGGCGAGCAGATCGCGGTTCGCCTGGAAGTTCGGAGGGAGCTGAAAGAGCAGCGGACCGAGACTCCCGGCGGGCATGGGAGCGAGTGCGCCGAGGAAGCTTTGGACGAAGGGTTCGCAGTCACGCAGGCGAGCGAAGTGCGTTATGCGCTGCGGTGCTTTGAAGCTGAATCGGAAACCGGCGGGCACGGCGGCCTGCCAGTTCTCAAGCTGGGTGTTTGTGGGAAGCGCGCGGAAGGTGTAGTTGACTTCGACCGCAGTGAGTTGCGCGCCGTAGTACTGGAGGAAGGAACGCGCGGGAAGCCTGGCCGGATAGAAGTCCGGCTTCCATGTGGGATAGGCCCAGCCGGAGGTCCCGATGAAAAGATTCGGCGCGGATAGCGGAGATGAGATTGGCTCGGGGGCTTTGGAGACGCGCGGCAAGGTCGATCTCACACCTGACTCGCACAGGAGCGAACGCGCGAAAAATGGAGCGCAGCGGCTGAGGAAAGAGGCCCTGTGCAGGGGAAATTTGGGGCGGCTAGTGGGGTTCGAACCCACGACATCCGCTGCCACAGAGCGGCGTTCTGCCACTGAACTATAGCCGCCGTACCACTGTCGATTGTAGCATCCAATGACGAAGAACGAAGGGAGCCAGGCGAGCTATGGCAACGAAGACCGGATATGGTGAGGTGCTGCCGCCTGGCGTTGTGAATACGGGCGCGCTGAAGCCGCGCTTCCGCGGGGCAGGCGGAGCGTTCCGCGATGAGAACCTGGACCTGCTCTCGCGTGTGCTGGACACGTGGTTTCGTGTGCCGGGCACCTCGATCCGCTTCGGGTTGGATGGAATCATCGGTTTCATTCCGGGCATTGGCGATTTCCTTGCCGGGCTGGCGAGCTGCATCATCGTACTCGCGGCGTTTTTCCGCGGTGTGCCGCTGGTGACGGTCGCGCGGATGGTGGTGAACCTCGGGATCGAGGTGGGTATCGGAGCGATTCCGTTTGCGGGCAATCTGTTCGATATTGCGTGGCGGGCGAACCGCCGCAACTACCACCTGCTGGAGCGGAGTCTCGCAGTCGGACGGCGGGACACGTGGAAGGACTGGGTGTTCATGCTGCTGCTCGGCGTTGGACTGATGGCAATGGCGATGCTGCCGTTCTTCCTTCTGCTGTGGCTGGGTGGTGCGCTTCTGCACCACACGGGGGCTCCGGGCTGGCGCTGATGTTGAGGCGTGGTGTTGCGCCGCTAGTTGTTGCAGAGCGGTTATGGGAAAATGAGTGTGTCGGGGCGTAGCGCAGTCTGGTAGCGCATCTGCTTTGGGAGCAGAGGGTCGGGGGTTCGAATCCCTCCGCCCCGACCATCTCTCGCATTTCTTCGCTGATCGTCCGCTACCCACGGCATATACGAGCTGATCAGGCCGAAGGCCTGTGCTCCATTTTCAGCATTGACCGGTCTCGGAGCTGTGGTACTACTCGTCTGCTGCGCATCGTACGATAACCCTGTGAACGCTCTTCGCCGCCTGGCCCTCCCGGTTCTTGTACTCTCCGCAGTCCTCTGCACCTGGGCGCGCGCCGAAACTGTCAGCCAGCTCCCGCGACCGAACGATACGTATGTCGCGGACTTTGCCGGCGTGATTGATGCCGATTCGAAACAGCAATTGGATCAGCTCAGCCGGGAGATCTACCAGCAGGCGCACGCGACGATTGTCGTAGTCACGATTCACTCCCTGGACGGCGAGAGCATCGAAGAGTTCGCCACCGACCTCGAAGACAAGTGGAAGGTCGGGCCTAAAGACTCCGACCGGGGCGTGCTCATGATCCTTGCGATCAATGACCGCAAGCGTCGCATCGAGGTTGGCTATGGCCTCGAGGGCATCCTCAATGACGCAAAGGTCGGCGACATTGGGCGCACCATGGTTCCGTACCTCCAGCGTGGCGAGTACGGCCCGGGCCTGGTTGAAGCCGAGCAGCAGATCGCTAATGTTATCGCCGCTGACGCGCATGTCACGCTGACCCCGCTGCAACGTCCTGTCCGGCGGCCAGCCCCGCAGCGCGGCCGCAATGACTGGCTCGGCGTCGTCGTTTTCTTCGTCATTCTGTTCTTCATCTTCGGCAGCGGCCGTCGCGGAGGCGGCTGGCTGCCGTGGTTGATCCTCGGAAACATGATGGGCGGAGGAGGTCGTGGTGGCTGGGGTGGCGGCGACGGTGGTGGTGGCGGCGGCGGCGGTAATGATGACTTCGGCGGCGGCTTCGGTGGGGGTTCTGGTGGCGGCGGAGCCAGCGGCGATTGGTAGTTGAAGTACTCTGAGTTGAAGCGCAAAGCGCACGAAAGGAAGAACATGCGAGGTGGCTGGGTAGCACTGTTAGTGGTCGTGGTGGTGGTTGTTCTGGTGGGCGGCAGTTATGTCAGCTCCAGGAACCATATGGTGCAACTGAATGAGCAGGTCAACAGCGCCTATTCACAGGTGGACATCGAGCAGCAGCGCCGGCTCGATCTCATTCCCAACCTCGTCGCCAGTGTTAAGGGGTATGTGAAGGAGGAGGAAACTGTCCTCACGAACATCGCGAACGCCCGCGCGGCCGTCCTCGCCTCCGGGTCTGATCGCGCATCCAGCATCAATGCCAACCAGCGTCTGGACGTCGCGCTCGGGCCGCTTTACCGGCTACAGGAGGAGTATCCGAACCTGAAGGGCAACGATCAGTTCATGCGCCTGGAGGACGAACTCGCCGGCAGCGAGAACCGGATCGCGGTCGCTCGCCGCCGTTACAATGACACCCTGCGGGCGTACAACACCTATGTCCAGCAGTTTCCCAACAGCCTCTGGGCGGGCGCGCGGTTTCCGGTGCGCAACGAATACTTCAAAGGCAACCCGCAGAACAGCCAGGCGCCTACGGTGGACTTCAGCAAGTAGCGACCCTCATCACCGAGCGCTGCAGCCACCGCCAAGCGGTGGCTGTCTGGTCTGCGGTAGCATCCGATGGACTGCCTCCACGTGACACAGTGCACGCGTCAAGCGGGATGGATTAGGGTTAGAAAAGATTCAGCAGGTTATGGAGAATCCCGCGACCAACCCGACCACAGTAGCCATGCTTATGGGCATGCAGGTCGTAGATGCGTCCGGCCGTAGCTGCGGCCGTGTCCAGGAGCTGGCGGTAGACGTCGGCAAGGACGCGAATCGCGTCTCCGGTCTGCTGCTCTCCAAACGCGGAGGCGGCAAGGCTCACGGTTCGATGGTGCCAATCGAGGAGCTGGAAAATCCCGGCACCACGGGCAAACGCCTCCGCACGAACGCCAAGCCACACCCGGTCCCCAGCCTCAGGGACACACTCCTGCTGGAACGCGATCTGCTCGACCAGCAGATCATCGACGTCGATGGCCGTAAGGTGGTTCGCGTGAACGACGTCAACCTGGCCTGGGCAGAGGACGGAGGAGGCGGGCACACCACAGCCCTCCTGATTCAAGACGTCGAAATCGGCCTGCGAGGCGCTGCTCGCAGGCTGTTGAAGGGGTTACCGGCCCGTACAGTTGACGGCATCGTGAGCGGAATCCCATCCCGCGTCATCCCGTGGAGCTGCGTCGACGTTATTGAGCGCGACCCCGCGCGCCGGGTGCGGCTCAAAATCGGTCAGGAACGCCTCGCCAAACTGCACCCGTCCGACATTGCCGACATTCTCGAAGAGCTCGCACCTGCGGAGCGCGAAGCGGTTTTTACCAGCCTTCCGGAAGAGACTGCTGCCGAGGCGCTTGAAGAGATCGATCCGCGGGTTCAGAAAGAACTCCTGCAACGGATGGACTCCGAGCGCGCAGCGGACATCATCGAGGAGATGGACCCCGGCGCGGCCGCCGACGTCCTCGCGGAACTCAGTGAAGAGGAGTCCGGGAAGATCCTCGAGGAAATGGAGCCCGAGGAGCGCCAGGATGTTGAAGAGCTCCTGGAGTTCTCCGCCGAGACCGCCGCCGGTCGCATGACCACTGATTTCATCAGCGTGTCGCGGGATGCGACGGTCACCGAAGCAGTCGATGCACTCCGGCAGTTCGAAGGCGATCCCGACACCATCTCCGAGATTTACCTCCTGGACGACGAGAAAAAGCTCAACGATGTCGTCATGCTGCCGCGGCTGCTACTCGCACAGCCCGATGCCAAGCTCTCTACGCTCTCTGAAGGCCATATTGTTTCCTGCGGCTTGCACGCACGCGACGCCGAGGTCGCAGAGCTCTTCGATAAGTACAATCTGCGCTCGCTTCCGGTGGTCAACACAACGCGGCACGTAGCCGGAGTCATCCACGCGGAGCAGGTCATCGCAGCGCTGCGTGAGGGCTGATCGCAGCATGCCCGATCGACGTCCCCTGAAGATCCTTTACGCCTCCGGACTGTCGCCGAACGACTCGTCGCTGTATCGCCTCTGGGCGCTCGAACGCCAGGGCCACAGTGTGATCGCGATCAACGCGTACGAGTACGAACCTACGAGCCCGCTCCTGAAGAAGATCGTCCATCGAGCCCAGGTTGGCCCATGGGTCAAGCGGCTTAACCAGGACATCCTCACCGTCGCGGAGCGCGAGCGTCCTGACGTCTTCTGGGCCGACAAGCTCCTCGCTCTCCAGCCGCAGACGCTCGAAAAGCTCCGCCGCATGCGCATTGCGAGCATCAGCTACATGATTGATAACGTCTTCGGCGTACGCGGCGATCCGGGGTGGCGGCTCTACAAAAAGGACCTCACAGAGTTCGACCTCCACGTCGTTCAACGCGACAAGAACGTTGTTGAGTATCGCGAGCATGGCGCGCGCGACGTCCTCAAAATCCAGACCGCCTACGAGCCCAGCATCCACTTCCCGGCGCCGCCGGGCTGGAGCGACGCAGACCGCGATCGCGGGGTCTCATTCATCGGTACGCCCTACGATGACCGTGCGACCTTCCTCACGCGCCTCTGGAAAGAATTCAACTTGCCGGTCACCATCTCCGGCAGCTCCGTCTGGCGCGAGCGTCTTACACCCGAGGCCCAGCAGGCTATCTATTCGGGAAGGGAACTCTACGGCCGCGACTACCGCGAAGCCATCTGGCGCGCCAAAATCAATCTCAGCTTCCTGACGCACTCCAATCACGACGAGTTCGCGCACAAAAGCTTCGAAATTGCCGCATGCGAAGGCTTCCTGCTCGTCGAGCGCTCGCCCGGTCACCTCGCGCGCTTCGTCGAAGACGAAGAGGCGGTCTTCTTCGAAGGCATCGAAGAATGTGTGCAGAAGATCCGCCGCTATCTTCCTGACGAAGCCTCGCGCGCCCGCATCGCCGCCGCCGGCCGCGCTCGGGCTGAGCGGAGCGGCTATCACAACGACGCGCAGGTTGCGAAAATCATAGCCCGGCTGCGGGATATTCTCGATAAATCCTGACGGAGGCCTCATGCAGCAGATCCGGCTCGCATCCAGCGGGCGCGAGACAACCCGGCTCGGATTCGGCTGTTCCGTCCTGATGGCCGGCATCTCCCGCCGCCAAAGCCTCCGCTTGCTGCACGCCGCGTACGACGCAGGCATCCGCCACTTCGACGTCGCGCCTCTTTACGGCTACGGCGAAGCTGAAACGTGCGTCGGCGAACTCCTTGCGCACCATCGTGACATCACCATCACTACTAAGTTCGGCATTGAGCCGCCCGCTCGCGCCGGATTTATCCGCACTGCTCGTCGTGCCGTCGGCCCGCTCCTGCAGCGCCTCCCCGCACTCAAGCGTCTCGTACGTTCCGCCGGCGCCGCCGTCGCACCTCCCGCCAAGTCCAAGTTCACTGCCGACCAAGCCCGCGCCTCGGTGGAACGTAGCCTGCGGAATCTGCGCACCAGTCAGATTGACCTGCTGCTGCTGCACGAACCGGAATCCGCCGACCTTACACAAACCACACTGCTCGATTTCCTCAACGACGCCGTCGCACAGGGCACGATTGGCAGCTTCGGCGTCGGCAGCGACAGCGCGAAAGTCGCCGCACTCGTCCGCGACCGCCCGGCCTACTGCAGCATCGTGCAGCACGACTGGTGCATCCTCGATCGCGATCGAATCCGCCGCCGAACAGACGGACTTCCACATCCATCACAGCGCGTTGGCCAGACATTTATCCACTCTCCACGGCGGTCTCCTAACAGACAAACCACGCTGCCGCCGCTGGTCCGAAGCCACAAACCAAGATCTGGCGCGACGGGAAGACCTCGCAGCGCTTATGCTGAAGGCAGCGCTGGTTCTCAATCCCGACACCATTCTTCTGGTCTCCACGAGGAACCTTGCGCACATCAGAGAGAATGTCCGTGTAGCAGAGGACGCGAGCCTCGCAGAACCCGCTCGGCGTCTTTATCAACTTGTGCAGCGTGAAGGCATGGCCTCCGCAGCCAATTAACCGCCGGAGGGCCGCCGATGAATCGCTGGAGACGCTGGCGCACAAGCATTCTGCTGATCCTCGCAGTGCTTGGCCCGGGCTTCATCACGGCGAACGTAGATAACGACTCCGGCGGCATATACACCTACGCCACCGCGGGCGCGCAGTTCGGTTATGCGCTCCTGTGGACGATGATCCCGATGGCGATCATGCTTGCCTTCGCGCAGGAGATCTCGGCGCGCATGGGTGTAGTCACAGGCAAAGGGCTCAGTGAGTTGATCCGCGAAGAGTTCGGCCTCCGAATCACGGCGATGCTGATGTTAGGACTTGTGCTCTGTAACCTCGGGGATGTCGTCAGTGAGTTTGCAGGGGTCAGCTCCAGCGCCGCGCTCTTCCACATCAGCAAATGGATCTCTGTTCCCGTAGTCGCCATACTCGTCTGGGTGCTTGTCGTCTATGGCGACTACAAGAAGCTTGAAAAGCTCTTCGTCATCCTCAGTTTTCTCTATATCGCGTACATCATCACTGCGGTGCTCGCCCATCCGAACTGGACTTCCGCCGTGAAGGACACGCTGCGCCTTCCGCGGCTTCGGGATCTCCGCAACTCGGACTACCTCTACCTCTCGGTCGGCCTGATCGGAGCGACTGTCGCGCCGTGGCAGCAGTTTTATCTGCAGGCTTCTGTAGTCGATAAAGGCACGCCGCAATCCAAGCTCAAATTTGCCCAGACGGACGCCGTCTTCGGCTCTGTGTTCTCCATCATTGTGGCCGCGTTTATCGTCATCGCTTGCGCGGCGACGCTCTTCGTTGGCAACATCCACAACATCTCTGACGCTGCCGATGCCGCTCAGTCCCTCCGTCCTCTCGGCGGTCAATACGCGTCCGTCCTGTTCGCCTTCGGTCTTTTGAACGCCTCCATCTTCGCCGCGTCCATCCTTCCGCTCTCGACCGCCTACACGGTCTGCGAATCGCTTGGCTTTGAAAGCGGTCTGAGCAAGAAATTCCGCGAAGCGCCCGTTTTCTACTGGCTCTATACCGGTCTGCTGGTGGTGGGCGCCGCCGTCATTCTCATGTCGAATCGGCCACCTGCAAAGCTCGCCGTCCTCTCGCAGGTGCTCAACGGCGTCCTGCTGCCCGCCGTCCTGGTCTTTATGCTCATCCTGGTCAACAAGAAGTCGCTGATGGGCGCCAGGCGAAACAAGACCGTCTACAACATTGTCGCGTGGACACTGACTGCGCTCGCCACGATCCTCACGGCTGTGATGCTGATCGGCTTACTCAAGGCAAGCTAGAGCAGCTTGCCGTCCGCGAGCTCGCGAATCAGTGTCAGATCTGCGGCCAGGAAGTCATACTCCGGGAGGCGGTCCAACGTGCTCCATCGCATCTCTTGAAACACCAGGTTCCGCAACTCGCCAGTAAAGCTTTCAATCGTGAAGAACTGAATGTGAATTGAGCCGCCGTTGCGGTATTTGTGCCGAATCGCAGTGATCTCCGGACCAATCCTCGCCTGAATGCCGAGCTCCTCATCGAGCTCCCGCGCAAGCGCCTGCTGCGGGCTCTCGCCGGGTTCAACCTTCCCGCCCGGAAACTCCCACTTCAGTGCCATGGGCTTATCCGCGCTTCGCTGGCAGATCAGCACCTCGCGGTGCGGCTGCTCCCCACGGAGGATCAATCCGGCAACCACGTACCGAAGCGGCCGGGCGGGGGACCCGTTATTTGACGGCAGTTTGCGAATGGACCGTTTCACGTCGTGCTGTCAGTGTAGACGGGTGCCGGACGACCCGGGGTGCACCTCTGGGTTACAGGATTTCGCGGGTAGGAGCCAGATTGTCACTGGGGGCTTATCGCGGGACCGGATAGTAAACAGGCCATCCGTGATCCGCGCTGAATCGTGCCAGCTCGGCCGACGGGTTCACCGGAAATGGATGTCGTGCGATCGAAAGCATCGCCGCATCGTGAACCGAGTTGCCAAACACGGCGTGCGGCGATGTGATCCCGGCGCGAGCCAGCGAAGTCACCTTGCCCTGGTCGGTTGGGACATCGCGCAAGACATCGGATGCAATGCCGTTGCTGCACTGAACGCACGCGGCAAGCACGCGCTCCGGTGGAATTCCGAAACGCCTCACGCCTTCTTCCACGACCCAGTCGCACGTGGAGCTGACGGCCCAGATCTGAGTGCCGGCAGCGTGCAGATCACGAACGACCTGCAGCATCTCGGGGAAAATGTGCGATTCGATACTCTCGCGGAAAAACTCCGCCGCAGCTCTGCGCAGCGTCTCTTCCGGAATTCCGCGATACACCTGCACCATCTCTCCGCAGATGACGAGCTCGGAAACATCGCCGCTTTTGTAGCCGGCGTACCGCTCGTTCAACCACGCCGTCGCTTCTGGGGAAAGCAGTCCCGTCTCCATGCTCCAGTACATGAATGACGAGCCCGAATCCGGCCCCCACAGAGTCCCATCGCAGTCGAACACGGCAACCCGGGGGGTGGCCTGATAGACGCGTGCAAGAAACTCCGCCGTGGTGAGTGTGTCAGGGGTTTGCAATGCGTTCAAACAGGTCTCCATTTGCCCGAAGTCCGGGAGCTTTCCGTTCCAGTAGACCATGTTGAGATCCTGCGGCTGACACACGTCTCCTTCCGACGGAAGCCGTCTAAGAGCGTCTCCGTATGGTCATCGGGGAAAGAAACTATCCGCAGCAGCCAATGTCGCGGTGAGCTCAATGGAGGTTTCAGTTTCCGGTTTCCGTTCACCTTTCGTATTAAGACGAACCGGTGGTGGTAGTGTGTGGATGTTGTCACAGGAGACGCATGATGAAGCGAGTTGTGTTTGGAGCGGCGGTGGTGTGGTTTGCGGCAGTGGCCTGTGGGGCGCAAACTCCGGCACCAGTTGGCCCGGCGGCGGAGGTGCAGGCGAGCTACAACCGGCTGAAGCCGAATGTCGTCAAGGCGGCGGAGAAGATGCCGGATGCGGACTACCAATACAAGCCAACGGCGGATATTCGGACGTATGCGCGCATTGTGAACCACATCACGGAGGCGCAGCAGCATACGTGCTCGGCGCTGAATGGGGCGGCGTTCGATCCGAAGAGCGTGCCGAGCGATACGGCGGACAAGGCGACGATTGTGGCGGCGCTGAAGGCCTCCTTTGATGCGTGCGATAAGGCTTATGGGTCGCTGACGGATGCCAATGTCGCGGAGCTAGTGGATGCAGGGCGGTCCAAGCGGTCGCGGATTGGGATGGCATGGGGGAATGTATCCCATGACAACGAGCAGTATGCAGAGTTGTCGACGTATTTGCGGCTGAAGGGGATTGTGCCGCCGACGGCGGAGAAGTAACAGAGCAGTGAATAGTGAGTAGTGAATAGGCAAGAGCGCGCAAACGTTATCGCTTTATTCGCTATTCACTACTCACTATTTTTCAAAAGAGGATGGAGGGCAGGAAGGCTCCGGCGGGGGTGTTGTAGAGGCCGAGGCTCATGAGGGTCATGGGTTGAGTGACGCGGAGACCGTTTGCGAGGCACCAGCGGAAGAGAGCGGCATTGCGGGTGGGGACGAGGATGCCCGGGCCGGCGAGGGCGTCGCCGGCGGCAATGAGAGCGCAGAGGTCCGGGGTGGTCTCGGCGGTCGCGTGGCCGAAGAAGCCGAGCATGGTGCTGTAGGCGGTGATGCGGCCGTCGCGCTCGGTGACGACGGCGCCGCCGCGGGCGATGGACTGGGAGAGGTCTGCGGCGCGGTCGAAGCCGTGCACGGCCATAGAAAGCGTGTTGCAGGCCGGGAGATCGTCGGGCGTGGCAGGGCGGACTGTGCAGCCGGGGATCTCGCGGGTGGAGGCGCGGCCCTGCATGCAGGCGAGCGGCTCGCGGACGTCAAAGCCGAGGGTGGTGTAGAGCGAGAGCGAGCGGCCGTGGAAAGCGGCCTGGACGAGGCGGACGCCGGCGGCGTGCTGCGCGGCGGAGCGGTCGAGGGCGGCCTGCATGAGGAGGCGGCCGACGCCGCGGTTCTGGGTGGCGGGATCGACCGTGATCGGGCCGATGCCGTGGATGATGGCGCGCTCGTCCAGGCAGTTGCTGCCGAGGATGCGACCGTTGTCTTCGGCGACGACGCAATAGAAGCCGGGCGCGGAGAACACCATCGTCATGAGGCCGATCGCGTGCTCGGGCGCGGGGAGGTCGGGCGGGAAGTTGTGGGCGGTGCTGATGGTGTGGAAGGCGTCATAGCAGATCTGGCCGGCGAGCGGGGCGTCGGCGGGCGTGGCCAGGCGAATGGAAGCGGTAGATTGAGAGGACATGAGTGCTCGGTGGAGTGACGGGCGAAGTATACATCCCGAGGAGCGAGTCCTTCAGATCAGAAGATCCGCCAAATCTCCTCAGACAACGGCGTTCGCGGGAACCTCCCCTCGGGCGCTCACGTTCGGCAACGCAAAGCCCACCGCAATCAGCCACGCAAAGCCAGGGAACCGCGTCAGCGGGATGAAAAACGACGCCGGCAAAAACTCAATGCTGAACCAGCTCAGCACGCCGCATGCCGCCAACACCAACCCGAGCACCGCAATCCATTTCGGAACGAACCTGTAGAACAGCAGCGGCACCGAAACACCCGCCATTAATAACCCAAGCGGCACAGAATATCCCGGCCCTGCCGCGCCAAAATCCAGGTAGTAAAGCGCCCTCGTCAGTTGCACATCACCTGCAATCCCGGGCCGCGCCATCACCCATAGCACAATCGAGCCACACGTTGTCGCCAACGATGCCGCAAGTCCACCATAAAGCGCGATGGTCGCTCCTGCGGCCCGCACCCCGAGAAAGTGCAGCCTGCTCACAATGGTGGCGGTAAAGATACCCAGCGGAACCGCTGCACCGAATTGCAGAAACGCGCACAGCAGCACGGCTGTCGGATGCAGTTGGAAGTACGCAGCCATCGTCTGCGCCGAATCCCACGGCCGCGGAAAGTGTGCCCCTCCGCTCGACCTCGCAATTGGATACAAGCCTGCGCAAAACAATACCGTAAATACGATCGCCAGCATGCCCAGGTTGGGGCTTGGATGACGCGGTCCTCTGAGTTCGATTGCTTGTGCCATGGATAGCACCTCCGTTACTGATGTAAATCATTAATACTATTAATGATTTACATGTGCAACAATAATGTTGATGCAGCAACCCGCAAAAACTGGAATTGCATTCCTGCTCTCCCAGGTGGGGTCCCGCTCCGCGCAGGAGTTCGCCCGCCTGCTCGAACCCCTGGAGCTCTCACCGGCCGATGCCGGCATTCTCCGCCTGCTCCGCCAATCGCCCGGCATCAGCCAGCAGCAGCTCGCCGAAACACTCGGGATGCATGCCAGCCGCCTCGTTGCCGTCATCGACGCGCTGGAGTCGCGCAAGCTTGTCGCCCGCGCTCCGAACCCCGAGGACCGTAGGGTTTACTCTCTCCGCCTCACCGATCGCGGCGCCGACATGCTCGCCGAAATCGGCCGGATCGCACTTACACACAACGAACTCATGTGCTCCGGCCTCAAGAGTTCCGAAGCCGAGGAACTATCAACTCTGCTCCAGAAGATTGCTGCGGCGCAGGGGCTCACGCCCAAAGTTCATCCCGGGTACAAAGACCTGAAGCCGGATGCGGGCATCCGTCGTCGAAAGCGGCAAGCCAGACCTCTCTCATGAAGAGCGCGAGCTCCTCGCGCGAAGCAATGCGCGTGCTCGGTAGGCATCCACCAACCGGTGCTAAGTAGAACTGAGTCAGGGTGGTGTCACTATCAGCTGCCCTGTAGGGTGCTGAGGTCCTGCTTTTCACATCATGACGACCTGCCAGTCCTTGCGCTCTGCGCTTCGCGCTGCTGCCATCGTGCGGTCATTTTGCTACCATGGGTGCTTCTTTCAAGGAGCTTCCATGGCCACACTCGCGTCCGCCCCAGAAACCACTACCTCGGAATCCTCCGTCCGCGAGATCACCCATTGGATCAACGGATGCGCCGTCTCCGGCAGGTCCGCCCGTTTCGGCGACGTGTTCCATCCCGCGACCGGCAGCGTGCAGGCCCGCGTTCCCTTCGCAACGATCGCGGAGCTGAACTCCGCAGTCGAGTCCGCCGCCCGCGCGTTCCCAGAGTGGTCCGCGATGCCGCCGCTGCGCCGCGCCCGCGTGCTCTTCCGCCTTCGCGACATCTTCGAGTCCCGCATGGACGAGATAGCCGCTCTCCTCAACCGCGAGCACGGCAAGGTGTTCTCCGACGCGAAGGGCGAGGTCATGCGCGGCCTCGAAAACATCGAGTACGCCACCGGCATCTGCGAACTCCTCAAAGGCGAATTCACCGAGCAGGTCGGCACCGGGATCGACACGTGGTCCATGCGTCAGCCGCTCGGCGTGGTCGCAGGCATCACGCCGTTCAACTTCCCGGCCATGGTCCCGCTCTGGATGTTCCCGCTCGCGATCGCCTGCGGCAACACCTTCATCCTGAAGCCTTCTGAGCGCGACCCATCCGCCTCTATCCTTCTCGCCGAAATGCTCAAGGAAGCCGGCCTCCCCGACGGCGTCTTCAACGTCGTCCACGGCGACAAGTCCGCCGTCGACGCTATTCTCGAACACCCAGCAATCCAAGCTGTTTCGTTCGTCGGCTCCACGCCGATCGCCGAATACGTCTATGCCACCGGCACAAAGCACGGCAAGCGCGTCCAGGCCCTCGGCGGAGCCAAGAACCACATGATCGTCATGCCCGACGCCGATCTCGACCAGGCCGCCGACGCCCTCGTCGGATCGGCGTACGGCTCGGCCGGAGAGCGTTGCATGGCCATCTCGGTAGCCGTCGCGGTCGGCAAAGATACCGCAGACAATCTCCTCTCGAAACTCGAATCCCGCATCTCGAAACTCAAGATCGACGCCGGCGCCCCCAACTCCCCCGAAGCCGACTTCGGCCCGCTCATCACCAAGCAGCATCGCGAGAAAGTTTCCAGCTACATCGAGCTGGGCAAGACCGAAGGCGCAGAGCTCATCGTCGACGGCCGAGCCCACGCTCTTCCGAAAGGCGACGGCTTCTTCCTCGGCGCCTGCCTCTTCGACCACGTCAAGCCCGAGATGCGTATCTACAAGGAAGAGATCTTCGGCCCCGTCCTCGGCGTCGTCCGCGTCAATAATTTCGAGAAAGCCCTCGAGCTCATCAACCAACACGAGTACGGCAACGGCACCAGCATCTTCACCCGCGACGGCGACACCGCCCGCGACTTCGCCCGCCGCGTGCAGGCCGGCATGGTCGGCATCAACGTCCCCATCCCCGTCCCCATGGCCTTCCACTCGTTCGGCGGATGGAAGCGCTCCCTCTTCGGCGACCACTCCATCTACGGCCCTGAAGGCGTCCGCTTCTACACCCGCTTGAAGACCATCACCGCCCGCTGGCCCACCGGCATCCGCACCGGCGTCGACACCTCCATGCCGACACTCGGCTGAGCTACTGATCGCACAGCAACAAAGGCAGAGCCACTCGGCTCTGCCTTTCATTTTTGGGAAGAATCCGAAGAACCTTCGAGATCATCCGTACGAAATGGATTGACCCACCAGCCGCGCTTTTCGATGTCCTTCATCATTGCGTCCGCCGTCTCGTCAATGAACACATCAAGCCCCATCGACCTGCACGCGCGTAGCACCCGGTCCGACTCCGTATAGCTCAGATTCTCCAACATGTCATAGCTTCGGCCCTGAACTTCGAAAGTCAGCACCGAATAATTGCGGCTCTTACTCGAGCCTCGAATTCCGCGACGCAGCTTCTTTATTTCACTTGAATCGAACCGAAACCGATGCCATTGGCCCCATGTTCGTCTTCGTGCAAAACGCAATTGATCTCGGTCGCAATAGAGAACTTCGCCGGAAGCGATCCAAAGCCAGCTGACACCTGCTAGCACGGGAACGAGCAATACAAAAAGCGCAGACACGCCTGATGAAAGGTCGCGCGAGGTATAGAAGTCGGTCAAACTTTTCCTTACATCCGGCAACAGGCAGAGGGAGGCGTAGCAGAGCAACACAGGACCAAAAATAGCGGGCCCAAGTGAGACCCGGTGTTCAACGCTGACCCATCCATCTTCCACGCGAACCCGATAATTCGGCTTCTTCACGCGCCCCCCGGAGACTTCAGCCTCAACTAGCCCCTTGCCGCCCCGCGCCCGACTCCCTCCGCCAGAGCCACCAGCGCCGCCTGCGCCTGGTCGTCCAAACACTCATTGATCTGCGCGAGATCCGGGATCACATAGCTGAGATTCACCGCCAGCAGATTCTCCTGAACAATCTGCGCAATGATCCGCCGCAGCCGGCAGAACTCGCTCAACATCATGCTCGGCGTATATCCCTCGAAATTTCGTCCTGTTGTCGGCCTCGCAGCAGGATCTTCATCCTCCGCGCGCTCTTCTCCGCGTACGCTTGCGCCGCCGGAATGATCTCCGCCAGAACGCCATGAAGATGATCAAGCCGCCGTTCACTGCCCAACAGCACCTTTGACAGGGCCTTGTCGTCCTCAATCGACTCAAGCCAGAGCTCCTCGATGCGTCCTATATGTTCCTGCAGAAGCATCGCCACCCGCTTCGGCGGAGGTAACTGCCGCTGCCTCGGCGGCGTCGCCAGCTTGCTCTCAATCGTGCTGACCAGCACCGGGATGCTGGCCGGCTTCACAATGTAATCATCCACCTGCTGCCGGATCGCTTCGAGCGCGGTTTCGAATGCCGGATAGCCGGTGAGGATCATCGTCACCGCCTCCGGCTGTGTTCTCCGCATCGCGCTGACCACGGTTAACCCATCGCCCGGATTCCCAATGTTCAGGTCCGACAGCAATACATCGAACTTCTCCGATGTGATCTTCTGCAATGCCTCGGCCACTGTTGCTGCCGTCGTCACATCAAAACCGTGCTGTCGAAGCACAGTTCCCAGCGTGAGCCGAATCATCTCTTCATCGTCCACGCACAAGATTCGTTTCTGCATGGCATCCAGAATACCCTGCACCGATTTTTTCTGATCTACCGCGCGGCCCCCAGCAACCCCTGCCCGCGCATCCACGCATCCAGCAACATCGGCCACATATCCAGCGCCGCATCCCCCCTACCCAACCCGCTCCCATGCGCTCCATGCGCGAAGCTGTGAAACTCCACCGGCACCTTCGCCGCGCGCAGCGCCTCAAAGTAATCAATCGACGCCTGCACGTCCACCGTCTTGTCGTCGGAGGTGATGTAGATGAACGTCGGCGGCGTCGCGCTCGTCACCATCCGCACCGGCGAATACTTGGACTCAAACTCCTTGCACAGCTCGGCACTCACACCTGCCACCTGCGGCTTGCTACTGCAGTACGTAATCAGCCCCTGCGTATTCGGCACCATCGCATTCAGCCACGGATACCCCAGCACCACAAA
This sequence comes from uncultured Acidobacteriaceae bacterium, assembly GCA_963762465.1. Taxonomy (GTDB): domain Bacteria; phylum Acidobacteriota; class Terriglobia; order Terriglobales; family Acidobacteriaceae; genus Granulicella. The sequence continues at coordinate 158,989 of CAVXKS010000010.1, forward strand.
GTCCGGCTTGCTCGACGCGCGATCCACCGCATCCGCCGCACTCGCATTCGCCGTCTCCGCACTCACCGACTCCATCGCCGCCAAATGCCCGCCTGCCGAAAAGCCCATCATCCCAATGCGATTCACATCAATCCCATACTGCGCCGCATTCGACCGCACCCAGCGGATCGCCCTCTGCGCATCTTCGAGCGGCACAGGATACTGATACTTCGCTCCCATCCTGTAGCGCAGCACAAACGCCGTCACTCCGCGCGCCGCGAACCAGTCGGCGACCTCGCGCCCCTCCAGGTCTGCGGCGAGCTCGCGATACGCCCCACCCGGCGCAATCACCACGGCCGTTCCGTTGCCATGCCAACGCGGAGCAAAGACGCTCACCGCCGGCACATCGCCTGGCTCACTCCCCTGCTGCCCGGGAGCTCCACTCGGCCACAACTCCGCGGTACGGATATTGAGTCCCGGATCGACTGTCACGCCGGCCGCCGCTCCCTTCTGCGCGATTCCCGCACTCGGGATCAAAGCCGCACATACAAACGCCGCCAGTAGTTGCACGCTCTTCATGCTCCCATGCTATCTGCTCCCGCGCTCGGCATATACAGCCGTCGCGCGCCTGAGCACGCGCGACAAGCCATCTTTCACTCGGCGAAAGGGTGGGCCAGCCAGATCAATGGGGTTTAGCTGGCGGGAGTGGGGCGGGGCCGGCGAGGTTCAGATTCGCGGTCGAAGCTGATGATCAGGGCGCGGGCAGGCTCGTCGCCTGCACAGCGGTAGCTGCGCGCGGTTTCGCCGGAGATGTAGCAGACGTCGCCTGCGTCGAGGTGGTGGGGCTCGCCTTTGCGACGGAGCTCGATGGCGCCGTTCAGGACATAGATCATTTCGACGCCGGGGTAGCGGTCAGGGTGGAATGCGGACCGGTCGTCGCCGGCGAGGAACTCGGCGACGCAGGGACGCATGCCGCCTTCCGGGACGAGGATGCCGAAGCTTTCAGCGACATAGTCGGGGTCGGGTGAGCCGACGGGCAGGCGGACGCGGTCGCGGCGGCGCTGGATTCTAAATACCGACTGACCTGTAGATTCGAAGAACCAGGAGAGGTCCTTGTTGAAGACAAGGGCGATGCGGGCGAGGTTGCGAAGCGTGGGAACGACGCGACCGGTCTCAAGCTGAGAGAGGAAGCTGGCGGAGAGGCCGGTGAGGCGACCGAGCTCGACGAGGCCCATCGACCGCTTCAGGCGGAGCCGCTTGATGCGCTGGCCGAGCTGGGCAGCGGAGAGGAGGGCCTCGGCGGCGGTGGGATCGACCGAGAGGCTGTCGTACGGCTGGGGGGGAACCGGGGTGTGCGGCTGCGCGGTGGCAATGTCGTAGGTCTCAGCGGCCATCGGGGACTCCATCTGGAATAATCGTGCTCTTAGGACCGTTGGATGCCGGTCCAGGGATAGAGGGGTTACTCAGGGAGACTCACGTCGCGGCCAGGGCTTTTGGGTCGAGGGACTGGCGCAGCGAGAGCATGCTCTTCCACGGGTCGGAGCGGAGGTGTTTGCGGAGGTTGGAGTCGGGACGATCGAGGTCGGCGACCCGGAAGATGGGGCGCTCGGGGAGCTTGAGGGCAGACCAGGGGAGCGGGAGGGAGATGCTGGCGCCGACGCGGGCGCGGGGAGAGTACGGGGCGACGGCGGTGGCACCGCGCTCGTTGCGGAGGTAGTCGAGGTAGATTTTGTTGACGCGGGCGGCCTTCGTCATCTTGGTGAGGTAGAGGAAGGGGTTGCGGCGTTCCATGGCGAGGACGAAGTTGTGGGCGGCTTCTTTGACCGTGTTCCAGTCGTGTTTGGGCTGTATGGGAGCGACGATGTGGAGGCCCTTGCCGCCGGTGGTCTTGAGGAAGGATTCGAGGCCCGCACGCTTTAGGCGGTTCCGGACCTCGTCGGCGGCGGCGGTGAGGGTGGTCCAGGGGAGGGATTCGTCAGGGTCAAGGTCGAAGATCAGGCGGTCGGGGTGTTCGAGGTCGTCGTTGTTCGAGCCCCAGGGGTGGACTTCGAGGACGCCCATCTGGGCGAGGCCGGCGAGGGTTTCGGGCTTCGCGTTGGCCTGGGTGATGGTGATGTATTTCTCGGGCTCGCCGGTCCTTTTGTTGGGGACGTCGACGCCCGTGATGCCGGGCGGGAGCATGTGGTTGACGTGCTTCTGGAAGAAGCAGGGCTTGCCGGCGCCTTCGGGGCAGCGGACGAGCGAGAGCGGGCGGTCGATGATGTGGGGGAGCATGCGGTCGGCGACGGTGAGGTAATAGGCGGCGAGCTGGCGCTTGGTGAGGCCGGATTCGGGGTCGAGGAGTTTTTCGGGGTGGGTGAGGCGGAGGGTTGAGGGGAACTGCGACGGGGTTTGGGCCGACTTGGCAGCTGGACGTTCGGGAGGCTTGGGCGGGCGCGGCTGGTTCGGCTTGAGTCTCGAGCTTCGAGCTTTCGAGTTGCGAGCTGAGGCTGTTCGGGCGGACTTGTCCGATTTGGGCTTGACGGTGGCGACTTCGCGGACGACCTCGTGCGGCGGACTTGTCTTCGCGGAGGCCGAGGAAGGCGGCCTGGCGGATGTTGTTGTCGGCGGTCCAGGAGGCGAAGCGGCATTCGGCGACGAGTTTGGGCTGGACCCAGTGGTATCCCCGGCGGATATCCTGGCGGCTGGCGCGAGAACGGCATCTTGCTGTGTTTCCAATGTATGCAGCTGATTGTAGAGGTCGCGCTTGAGCTTCTGGGTGAAGCCGGTGCCGGAGCGGCCGACGTAGAGGAGCGCGGGTGAGCTGGACTGGTGGGGGCTGTCGTTTTCGTAGACGCCGAGGATGAGCGAGCCGATGCGGCCGGGGCCTTCGGTGGAGTCGGTGTAGCCGCCGATGACGAACTCCTGCTCGAGGAGGCACTTGGATTTGAGCCAGTCGGAGGAGCGGCCGGAGCGGTAGGGGACGTCGCGCTTGGAGATGATGCCTTCGGTGCCGAGCTTGCAGGCGTGGTGGAAGATCTCGGGGCCTTTGCCGTCGATGTGGTCGGAGAAGCGGACGGTGCCGTCGTCAGCCGCGGGGATGATGCCGGCGAGGAGCTGCTTGCGCTCGCGGACGGTGAGGTTGCGGGTGTTGCGGCCGTCGAGGTGGAGGAGGTCGAAGACGAAGTAGGTGAGGGGGAAGCGCTCGCCCTCGTTGAAGGAGGCCTGGAGGTTGGCGAAGGAGGAGATGCCGCGGTCGTCGAGGACGACGACTTCGCCGTCGAGGGTGAGTTTGTCGGCAGGGCAGGGCGGCGAGGGCGTCGGCGACGGCGCGCATGCGGTGGGTCCAGTCGAGGCCTTTGCGGGTGAGGAGCTGGACTTTGCTGCCGGATTTGCGGGCCTGCATGCGGTAGCCGTCGAGCTTGATTTCGTGCAGCCAGTCGGCGCCGTCGGGGGTGGCGGAGGTCTCTTCGGCGAGCTGGGGAGGGATGAAGGCGGGCTGGGATTCGGCGGGAAGATTGGCGAGGGAGGGTCCAGGGCCGCAGGGCGGAGGGTCCAGAAGGCGGTGTGGATTTGGCGGGTTTGGCTGCGTGCTCGAGGTGATGGCAGGAGGACTTTGCGCGGGCGGCGGGGGACGATGTCGAACTTGGCGCCTACGTTGGAGTTATGGGCGGAAGCTGCGGTGGTGGATGAGGAGCCGTTCTGGCCGGGTGGAGCGTCGTTGCGGTACCAGGCGCGGCCGGTGCCGGCGGTTTCTTTGGAGTTCCAGACGTGGTCGCTCTCGTGGGCGATCTGGTCCATGGTGCGGCCGGTGACGGCGGAGTTGGGCTCGGCGTCGGTGATGGCCGGGTCGTTGGGGCCGCGCTCGAACTCGTCGTGCTCCTTGATGAGGAGCCAGTTGGGCTTGTCGGAGGAGCCCCAGCGCGAGCCGGAGGAGCTGGTGGACTTTGGGCCCATGCGGACGAGCGTCCACTTGCCGTGCATCTTGGTGCCGTCCATGAGGAACTTGAGCGAGCCTTTGCGGAGGGCTTCGTAGACGTCCTCGTAGCCGGGCTGCGGGCGCCAGGTGCCCTGGTCCCAGACCATGACGGTGCCGCCGCCGTACTGGCCCTTGGGGATGATGCCTTCGAAGCCGCCGTACTCCATGGGGTGGTCTTCGACCTGGACGGCGAGGCGGCGGTCGGCGGGGACGTAGCTGGGGCCTTTGGCGACGGCCCAGGACTTGAGCACGCCGTTCCAGCCGAGGCGGAAGTCGTAGTGGAGGTGCGAGGCGGCGTGCTTCTGGATGACGAACGGGAGGCCGTGGGCGGGGTCGGCGGTGCGGGCTGCGGCGGATTTTTTGGCGCGGGCGTCGGCGCCGGAGGGCTCGGCGGTGATGTGAAAGTCGCGCATGGAGCGGTAGCGCGCGAGCTGCTCGTCGACCGAGTCGGCGGCGGATCCGGCGTTGCCGCGGGATGTTTGCTTCGTTGCGGACTTCTTCGCAGCCGCTGATTTCGCAGTCGCGCGCTTTGCGGCAGACTTTTTTGCCGGCTGCTTCGCGGCGGCAGACTTGCGCGGGCGATGTTTTCTTTACAGCAGTGCGTGTGGCGGTCTTCTTCGAGCGTGCAGGTGCCATCGATCACTCCGTCTGACAATCAGATGCGGGTGAGTGCGGTAGAAATCATCCGACTTAGGCGCTCTTGCGCTTGTGGGTCGAGCGTGACGCGGACTTCTCGCTCTTCGGCGGCTTCTTCGTGCCGGAGGTGATGGAGACGGTCTTCTTCGCGGCGGCCGATTTCTTCGAGGAGGCGCGTTTGGCGGGGGCGTGATCTTCGGCTGCGGCGCCGCCGGTGACGGTCTTGCGCAGCGCGTCCATGAGGTTGATGACCTTGCCCGCTGGTGTGGCGCGGGCTCCTCGTCCTTGGGGATGGGCAGGTGCTTGAGCTTGGCTTCGACGAGCTCTTTGACCGCGACCTCGTAGCCGTCGACGAACTTCTCGGGATCGAACTTGTCGGTGCGGCGCTTGATGAGCTCCTTGGCGAGGTCGAGCGATTCCTTGTCGATGGAGTGGTGCTTGATGTCGGCGAAGTACTCGGCGGGCTTGCGGAGCTCGGCGTCGTAGCGGATGGTGTAGGCCATCATGCCGCCGTTTTCCTCGGTGTCGGAGCGGCCCTCTTTGCCGCCGGGAGCGAGCGCGACGATGTGCTCGCGGCCGCCGAAGGCGATCTTGGTGATGGCGACCTTTTTGGTTTCCTGGAGGGCTTTGCGGACGGTGAGGAAGGCCTCGGTCTGGGCCTCGTTTTCGGGGACGACGAAGTAGGGCTTCTCGTAGAACTCGGGGTCGATCTCGTCCTCGTCGACGAACTGCGCGACCTCCATGGTGTGCTTGGAGGGGACGCGGAGCTGGGCGAGCTCTTCGGGCTCGATGGTGACGTAGTGGCCCTTGGAGTACTCGTAGCCTTTGACGATCTCGTCCTTGTCGACGACGGCGTCCTGGGGCGCGGCTTCGTCGGCGCCGTTTTCGACGGCGGAGGCGAGCACCTTCTGGTGGCGGACGCGCTCGCCGGTGCGGCGATCGATCTGATGGAAGCTGATCTGGCTTTTGGCCTCGGTAGCGACGAAGAGCTTGACGCCGAAAGAGACGAGCGAAATTGTTACCTGTCCACTCCAGTAGGGACGTGCCATCCTTCACCTCGGGCGCGGATCGCCCTGAAGCGTTGAGAGTGGGGCGAAGCGCGATAGGGATGTATCTGGAACCATTACGGAGACCCGACTGCAGAACCATAGTGTGCACGCGAATGGGCGAGAAATGCTATGCCCAAGATGAGGTGCAGTGCGGTGACGAGTGGGGAACGGAGTTAATCGAGTTCGGCAAGTTAGAAGTTCGTCAATGCTGATGCGTGCTGATTTGCTCATGCGGTGTAGATCTCGCGGTCGAGGATGCGTGCGTAGGCGGGGACGGTGAGGAAGTCCTGGAACTTGGGGGCTTTGATGAGCTCGCGCATGAGGAAGGCGGCGTGCTCGTAGGCTTCGTAGCGCGCGGGCGGGAACGGCTTCGCGGGCGCGGGCGAGTTCGGCGTCGATGTACTCGTCGCAGAGTGTGGTGGTGATGCGGGCGCCGGCGTTGGGGCCGTCGGAGAGTGTGGCGCCGTGGTGGACCCATTGCCAGAGTTGCGCGCGGGAGATTTCGGCGGTGGCGGCGTCTTCCATCAGGTTGAAGAGCGGGACGCAGCCGATGCCGCGCAGCCAGGCTTCGACGTAGCCGAGGCCGACGGCGACGTTCTGCTTGAGGCCGGCTTCGGTGATGGTGCCGGTGGGGATCGGCGAGCAGGTCGGCGGCGGTGGGGTGGTAGTCGGGGAGCTGCTTCGAGATCTGGTTGGGCTGCGGCATGATGCGGTCGAAGACTTCAAGGGCGATGGGGACGAGGCCGGGGTGCGCGACCCAGGTGCCGTCGTGGCCGTCGGTGGCTTCGCGTTCCTTGTCGGCGCGGACCTCGGCGAGGGCGCGCTCGTTGGCTTCGGGGTCGGACTTGATGGGGATGAGCGCGGACATGCCGCCCATGGCGTGGATGCGGCGGCGGTGGCAGGTCTTGATGCAGAGCTTCGAATAGCTGCGCATGAAGTGCGTGGTCATGGTGACCTGCGAGCGGTCGGGGAGGAGGACGGAGGTGTCGGCGGCGAGCTTTTTGATGAAGGAGAAGATGTAGTCCCAGCGGCCGCAGTTGAGGCCGGCGGAGTGCTCGCGGAGCTCGTAGAGGATCTCGTCCATCTCGAAGGCGGCGAGGATGGTCTCGATGAGCACGGTGCGCTTTGATGGTCCTGCGCGGGATGGCGAGCAGGTCTTGTGCGCGGAGGAAGATGTCGTTCCAGAGGCGGGCTTCGAGGTGGGACTCGATCTTGGGGAGATAGAAGTACGGGCCGGAGCCGCGGGCCATGAGCTCGTTCGCGTTGTGGAAGAGGTAGAGGCCGAAGTCGAAGAGGGAGCCGGACATGGATTCGCCGTCGACGACGACGTGGCGCTCTTCGAGGTGCCAGCCGCGCGCGCGGACGAAGAGCACGGCGGGGTTGTCGATGAGGGTGTAGTGCTTGTGGGTGGCGGGGTCGTCGAAGGTGATGGTGCGGCGGACGGCGTCGATGAGGTTGAGCTGGCCGTCGAGGAGGTTCTCCCAGGTGGGCGTGGTGGAGTCTTCGAAGTCGGCCATGAAGACGCGCGCGCCGGAGTTGAGGGCGTTGATGATCATCTTGCGGTCGACGGGGCCGGTGATCTCGACGCGGCGGTCCTGGAGGTCGGCGGGGATGGGCGCGACGGTCCATTCGGTTTCGCGGATCTGGCGTGTCTGCGGGGAGGAAGTCGGGGCGGACGCCGGCGTCGAGCTGCTGCTGGCGCGTGACGCGCGCGGCGAGGAGCTGCTTGCGGCGGGGGTTGAACTCGCGATGGAGGGCGACGGCGAAGGCGAGGGCTTCGGGGGTGAGGACGCGGGCGTAGCGGTCGGCGGTGGTGGCGTGGATGTGCGGTGCCGGGAGGGAGGGTCATGGCGGTTCCTGCGAGCAGCGATGATGCGAGAAACGAGAGAGACGAGATGCGAACGAGCTTATGCGAAGCGGAGGTCGACGCGGCCGGCGGTGGAGAAGTTGACCTCGACGGCGGAGCCGGGCGAGGCGAGGGTGTTGCCGGTCCAGGAGCCGGTGGTGATCCATTGGCCTTTGCGCAGGCCGCCGGTGCGCGCGGCGCCTTCGTTGGCGAGCCAGGGGAGCAGGCGGAGGAAATCGCCGGAGGTGTTGGAGCCGGTGCGCTCGACGCGGACGATGCCGTCGACGGCGAGCATGACTGTTTCTTTGGTGAAGTCGATGGACTGCCAGTTCGGCAATGGCGGGGCCGTAGATGAAGCCGCCGTGCATCTGGAGGTCGGCGATCATGGCCATGCGCGTGGCCTTGAACGGGTCTTCGAAGGCGGGCTCGAGGAGCTCGATGACGGGATGGCAGGAGGCCATCGCGGCGATGAGTCTCTTCGCGCGTGTAGGGCTGCGCGCGCGGAGGAAGATCGCGGCCGACGAGGAAGGCGATCTCGGCTTCGAGGCCGCGGAAGCGCCAGCGTTCGCCGGCGAGCGTGCTGCCGCAGCGGCGATCCAGGCGAGCGGCATGGGAGCGTACATGGGCGTGGCGTCGGGAGTCGGCGCGCCGATCTTCCATCCGCCGATGTCGCCGAACGCCGGCACGATGCGGTCCTGGATGGCGTAGGCTTCGTCGAGCGACTGCGGCTGCAGGTTGGCGGGGAGATCGGTGAGGAAGTTGCCGGTGCGGCGCGCGTTGAGCAGAGCGTTGGCGGCGTCGATGATGCGGAGTTCGTCGGGTCCGGTCATGGCTCTATTAGTGTCGCGCAGGAGTCAGCGCGACGTCGAGGGAGCGCGGGCCATGGAGGAGCTGGTCGACCGTGAGGCCGCGGATGGAGGCGTCGAGGAGCTCGACCATGTGGAAGGTGGGGAGCTCGGCGGCGCCGCGGCGGCGCAGGCCGTTCATGAGCTGAAGCAGGCAGCCGGGGTTGGCGCTGATGACCGCGTCGGCGCCCGTGGCGAGCAGGTGCGACACCTTGCGGTCGCCGAGCTCGTTTGCTGGCTTCGGGGTTCAGCAGGTTATAGACGCCGGCGGAACCGCAGCAGAGGTTGGATTCGGCGATCTCTTCGACGGTGAGCTCGGGGATTTGCGCGAGGAGAGCGCGCGGCTGGGCGAAGATGCCTTGCGCGTGACGGAGGTGACAGGCGTCGTGATAGGCGACGCGAAGCTGGATGGGCCGGCGCGGGGCGATGGGTTCGACCGCGGCGAGGACCTCGCTGATGTCTTTGCACTTTGCGGAGAAGGCAGCGGCGCGCGCGGCCCAGGCGGGATTGTTGCGGAGAAGGTGTGCGTACTCCTTCATGGTGCTGCCGCAGCCGGCCGCGTTGATGACGATGGTGTCGACGTTCGCGGCTTCGAAGGTGGCGATCAAGTCCTTCGCGTAGCTTTGGGCCGCATCGTCGAGGCCGGAGTGGACCATGAGTCGCGCCGCAGCAGCCTTGCGATCTGGGGATGCTGACCTCAAAGCCTTCGGCGGCGAGGACGCGTGCGGTGGCGGCGTTGACGTGGCGAAGTAGGCGTCCTGCACGCAACCGGTGAGCATGGCGACGCGTCCGCGCGATCGATTGCTTGATGCAACCGTGTGTGGGAGCGAGTGGAACGGGTTGAGCGGAACGGGTGGGAGCAGCGCTTCCATGGAGCGCAGACGAGCGGGCAAGAGTTTGAGGAGACCGGTGTTGCGCACGAGATTCTGCAGTCCGGTGCGCTGGTAAATCGCGAGTGGAAGACCGAGTGCGCGCAGACGTCGCGGGTGCGGGAAGGTGGCGAAGAGGAGTTTGCGGAAGAGGCGGTCGGAGAGCGAGCGTGAACCGGCGCGTTCGGCGTGGCGCTCTACCTGGCCGCGTGTGTCTTCGATGAGCTTGTTGTACTCGACACCGGAAGGGCAGGCGGTCATGCAGGCCATGCAGCCGAGGCAGCGGTCGATATGTGTCTGGAAGATGTTGTCGAGCGGAGCTTCGCCGGATGCGGCTTTGCGCATGAGCCAGATGCGTCCGCGCGGCGAGTCCATCTCTTCACCCCAGAGCGCGTACGTGGGGCAGGCGGGAAGACAGAACCCGCAGTGGACACACTTGTCCATCACAGAGGGCTCGGGTGGATTGTGTGCGTCGAAGGAGCTGGGGCGCGGCGAGGTGGTGATCTGCGTGAGCGCGGATTGCGTAGCAAGGCCGACGGGGTTCCGGGTTGAGACGGCTTCGGGAGTGCGCGGCATCAGATGCCTCCGACGAAGCGGCCGGGGTTGAGGATGCGGTTGGGATCGAACTCGTGCTTGATGGCGCGCATGAGTTCGATAGCCGGCGGTGGGTCGCCCCAGGAGTCGACGGAGTGCGGGAGCAAGCCGCGGCGGAGCAGGACGGCGCTGCCTCCATGCGCGCGGAGGCGAGCGCGGAGGTCTTCCGTCAAGTACGGCGAGATGTTGCGGGAACGCGGAGAACGCGACGGTGGCGATGCCAGTGGGCTCCGCTACGCAGCGCGCACGTACGTTGGGTTGCGTGTTGAGGACGGCTGCAGCGCCGATGATCGCGGAGAGCTTTGCGGGAAGGCTGCTGATCTTGAGAACAGTGGCGTCAGGTTCGGCGAACAGTCGCTCGCGGGCAGACCCATGTGTTTGGCTCCGACGGAGTGAGCGTGCAGCCTTCTCCGAGGGCACGGAGTTGACGTTCCTGGCTGCGAAGCGCGTCTGGCTCGGAGGCGAGCTGGACGTCGAGGGCGAAGTCTGCGTCCTCATTGCGCAGCTGCATGGCTTCGAGGCTGAGTGGAGCGGCAGTGATGCGGTGCATCACGTCGGCGAGTTGCGTGATGGAGGGCGAGCGCGCGGTGAGGTTGAGTGTGCTTGCAGGGAGCGGATGGAGACGGAAGGTGACCTCTGTGATGACGCCGAGGGTGCCGAAAGACCCGGTGAGCAGCTTGGGCAGATCGTAGCCGGCGACGTTTTTGACGACCTTCCCGCCAGTGCGCGCGATGGTGCCGTCGGCGAGCACGATCGTCATCCCGAGAACGAGGTCTCGGAGCGAGCCGTAGCGGCGGCGAAGCACACCGGAGTCGTTGGTCGCGATAGATGCCGCCGACCGTGGCGCGATCGGGGAAGACGGGATCGAGTGCGACGCGCTGGTTATGGCGTGCGAGCTCGCGCTGCATCGCGGACCATGGTGTGCCGGCGGCGACGGTGGCGGTCATGTCCTGCCAGACGTGCTCGCGAATGCCGGAGAGGCGTGTGGTGGAGAGCTGCAGGCGTGGAATGACGCGTGAGCCCCAGGTGAGCTTCGTGCGGCCGCCGGTGGGTTCGACGGCGAGAGACTGGGCGTTGGCGGCGCGGAGGATTGCGGCGACTTCGTCGGTGCTCGTGGGCGAGAGCACGGTGATGCCGTCGTGCTGGTGTGCGTCGATGTTGAGATCGGCGAGGGAGGCGAGCATCAGAAGACCTCCGCGAGGCCGGCGGCTTCGACCGGATGCGGGACGTAGGAACCGCGGGAGCGCTCACCGCAGAGGCGTGGTGTGGGGAAGAGCTTTTCAGGGTTCGCGATGTTGTGCGGGTCGAACGCGTGGCGGACGCGGTGCATGGTGGCGAGGTCGGGTTCGGCGAACATGTAGCTCATGACGCATTGCTTCTCGCGGCCGACGCCGTGCTCGCCGGTGATGGAGCCGCCGGCGTCTACGCAGAGCTCGAGGATTTTGTAGGAGAGATTGAGCGCGCGTTCTTCTTCGCCGGGGTGTGAGGCATCGTAGAGAACCATCGGGATGGAGATTGCCGTCGCCGGCGTGGAAGACGTTGGCGATGCGCAGGCCGGTTTCGGCGGACATGCGTGCCATCTCGTCGAGCAGGCGTGGAAGTTGCGTGCGCGGGATGACGCCGTCCTGCACGATGTAGTTGGGCGAGACGCGGCCCATGGCGGCGAAGGCGGCTTTGCGGCCCTTCCAGACGAGGAGGCGTTCGGCATCGGATTGCGCGAGGCGCTGTTCCCATGCGGCGTTCTTTGTGCAGAGCTCGCGGACGCGCTGCATCTGCGTGTGGACTTCGTCGATGGGGCCGTCGAGCTCGACGAGGAGGAGACATTCGCAGTCCGGGTAGCCGGCGTGGACGGCGGCTTCGGCGGCGGAGATGGAGGTGCGGTCCATCATCTCCATGGCGGAGGGAAGCATGCCGGCGGCGATGATGTCGGAGACGGTCTGGCCGGCGGCCGTGCTGGAGTCGAAGGCGGCGAGCAAGGTTTGCACGCATTGCGGGCGGCGGACGATGCGGAGGACGGCTTTTGTTGCGACGCCGAGCGTGCCTTCGCTGCCGATGAAGACGCCGGGGAGATCGTAGCCGGGTGTGTCGGGAACGCCTGTTGCCGAGCCGAGCCAGACGAGTTCGCCGGTGGGAAGGACGACTTCGCAACCGAGGACGTGCGTGGTGGTGAAGCCGTACTTGAGGCAGTGCGCGCCGCCGGCATTTTCGGCGAGATTGCCGCCGATGGTGCAGACGATCTGCGAAGAAGGGTCGGGGGCGTAGAAGAAACCTGCGCTGCGGACGAGATCGGTGACCTGCGAGTTGGTGACCCCGGGCTCGACGGTGATCAGCGCGTTTTCGAGGTCGAGGGAGAGGACGCTTGTCATGCGCGCAAGGCCAATGACGACGCACCCGGGGGAGGGAAGCGCGCCTCCGCTGAGGCCTGTGCCTGCGCCACGTGCGACGAAGGCGATTTTGTGCTTCGCGCAGATGCTGACGGCGGCCTGTACTTGTTCGGCGTTGCGCGGGAGCACGACGGCGCCGGGAACGGCACGGAAATTGGTGAGCCCGTCGCAGTCGTAGGTCTGGAGCTGTGTGCGGTCGACGATGAGATTTCGATCGCCGACGGCTGCTCGAAGTTCAGCGATGACTTGCGTGGGGATCACAGGTTCATGGTATCGCGCGGCGGAGGCCCAGTGCTAAAGGCGTCCCGTGGCGATGGCGCGTTCCTACTGTATTGTCCGTACGCGCATCGAGCTGGTGAGTAACCAGAAGGCGCTCTCCAGGAAACGCGCCTGTAGCACGGGATGGAAGTCCGGGCAGCGATTGAACAGTATTTTCCCGCTGCCGAGCTTGGTAGTGAACGTTCCCGCGCCAACAAACCGATCATGATCACGCGAGTAGCCGACGATGACCTCGACGTTCGGCCCATCGATAAGTAGCCCGTTCGATTGCCTGCCCTTCACCTGGTAAAAGCCGCCCATTGCCTGGTCGCTGGGAAGACCCTCAAACAGCTGGTGATCACGGACGAAGTACCAATTGCCCATCCACGGTGCACGGAAGTCGCCGACCGCGCCCGCATAGGTGAAAGCGCCCGCACCGGCCAGCTGTTTCGCGACACCATCGGAAAGCGAATCCGACTGCGGCATGGCCAGCAGCGGCGTTCCCGCCTGTACGGCTTCAAGGATGCCGTGTTGCAAATGACCGAGTTGGTTCGTGACAGGACCTTCACCGGGCTCGGCAACATGGCCCGGCTTCGTCACCGGCATTTGTTCACCGGTCGTTTCGCCGACCTCTCCGTCGCCTGTTACATGCGACGTCATGCCAGATGAAACGATCAGATCGTAAGCCTCGCCCGGCTTGAAATCCTCCACGGAACCGACGTACGCCGGATCGCGCGAGACCAGTGCAACGAGCTGCGTATGCAAGTTCGCCGAAATACCCGAGACGCCTATGCGAGCCCCGCGGATTGGCGCCTTCATCTCGCTGTATTTCGCGTCCGGGTGAACACGTTGCAACTCGCCCACGATCATTATGGGCAACGATGTATTCGCTACCCAGATCTCCTTCGTCTGTGTTGCGAGCGGCGCAGAAGAAAGCGAGAACCTGAAGCGATAAAGGCCCTCTTCAGTGAGCGGCGGAGTGGTGAACTCTTCGTTCAGAAGGTAGCTGAATTGATCTGCTGTTTGATTTGCTGGCGCGGGAAGTTTCTTGAGCTCGATCCGCTTGTTGCTGGGGGTGATCATCGAGAAGGTGAGCGTGCCCGTGGCCGGCTGGTGCGAGTCGTTGAACAGGAAGAGGTCGAACGTTGCGGGTTTGCCGAGTTCGATCGAGAGTGCGCGCTGCTTGGCGCAGGGGCGGATCGGTTGGAGTGTGTCGCCGATGAGGTGTGGGTCGGACTTGTGGTTGCGCAGGTTGTCGACGATGCCGGAGTGGTTCTCGATGGCGGTGGATTCCCATCCGGAGATGGCGGCGAAGTCGAGTTCGTCGTTGATGCGCGCGTTCTCCATGTAGTTTTGCCAGGACTCGTAGCAGGTGCGGCCGACGGCGCGAAAGACGTGGTCGGGTGTGGGAAAGGATTTGCGGAAGCCCCACTTGTCGAGGAACTTGTTATAGCCGGTGATGATCTCTTCGTGGTCGCTGAGGTCGTAGCTGTCGCCGCCGTATTTTTTGTAGGTCTCGGTGATCTGGTGGACCATGAGGCCGTGGATGTCGGGGCGCGCGCAGCCTTCCATCTCGCCGTACTCGGTGAGGATGTTGCGGAGATTGATGTTGTAGGTGTAGTCGGTGGGTGATTTGTAGAACTCGTCGTACCACTGGTCGCCGGCGCCCTGATGGTTGTTCCACCAGTCGCCCCATTTTTCTTCGTCGCTGCGGTGGAGTTTGCCTTCTTGAAGCGAGTCATTCCAAGGTTCGTACCAGGCTTGCGCGGCGCCGCGCGCGACGAAGCCGTCGTTGAGGACGACGCAGCGCGAGGGGTCTTCGTCGTGCATGGCTTTGAGGACGGCGAGTGTGGCGGGATTGTTGAGGTCGGCGCCGAGCTCGTTCTGCAGGCAGTACTCGAAGACGGACGGATGCGAGCGGAAGGCTTTGACCATCTCGACGCATTTGGTGAACATGTAGCGCTGCGCGAATTTGTCGGCTTCAGTCGTGGGCTGTTGCATGACGACGCTGTGCGCGCTGGCTTCGGTCTTGGGCGGGAGTTTGCCAATCGCCATCTTGCCGGCGCCGGGCTCCATGTACCGGAGGACGCCGAGGCGGTCGTGCCAGCGGAGGACGTCTTCCTTGGCGAGGTTGCGGTGAAAGTTGAGGCAGTTGAGGCCGAGCGCTTGTGCGGCGCGGACTTCTTTCTCGGCGAGTTCAGGGACGGGGAACATGCCGTTGAGTCCCCAATAGCCCCAGGAGATCGCGGTGTATATCTTGGTGCGCTTGCCGTTGAGTCGGAAGACGGCGTTGGAAGCTTTGTTGGTGCCGTCGACGCCGGTGACGGTGAAGGAGCGGAAGCCGAATGCGATGGTGCGCGTCGAAGCGCCGTTGCCACCCAGCGTCGCTCGAAGGTAGTACAGAGCAGGTCGTTGTAGTTGCCACGCGCGAGCTTGCGGGTACTCTATCTCGGATCGGATTGTGACTTCGGGTGTATCCGAACCTATGAAAACGTTCGCGGCGGGGATCGCTTTCGATTTAACAATGTTCCCTGTCTGAGGATCGATGATCTCCAGTTTTATTAAGCCGTCCCCGTTGAGAGCACGATTGTCAGTCCTCAGTTTGCAGAAGGCGACGATCTGATCCGCTTCCGGGGAATTTAGCGCCCACAGGTCCGTTATGCGCACGTCTCCCTCATGTGCGCTGAGCGTGATGCCGCGATCGAGCGCGCCGAAGCCGTGCGAGCGATACAGCGAGACCTTGCCCCACTTCGCGTTCAGGCCGTCGACCCAGTCGAAGCGGCCGAAGGGATTGGTGATCCGGATCGCGAGGACGTTGGTGCCGCCTGGATTTGCGGCGTCCGTGCAGTCGCATTCGAAGGGAAGCTCCTCCATGATGGAGTAGCCGACGAGCTTTTGATTGAGGTAGACCTCGGCGCGGAGGTGGGCTCCGCGAATGTGGAGAAAGATGCGCTTGCCCCGGTGCTCGGCGGGGATGTCGATGGCGCGGTGGAACCATGACACGCCGAAGTAGGCGCCGTTCTGCGGGACGTTGTCGTCGGCCGGCGGAACTGGCGGATCGGTTGCAGCGTAGCGGTATTCCTCGGGCGTGTAGGGACGCGGCCTGCCGTCGGCGGCGGCGCCGTACTTGCCCCAGAAGTGCTGCTCGACGGAGGTGGGGAGTGCGACCTCGAGGCCGGTGTCGTTTGTGAGTACGGACCAGCCGCCGGTGGGCGGGTTGATGGGCAGCGGCATGCCTTTCGCGCAGAGTTTGCCGTCGTGCTGTCCCGTACCCCATGCAATATCTTCAGGCAGGAAGATGTCGTCGTTCTGCCACTCGGCCTTGTCGTCGACCCACAGACGCCAGCCTTCATCGGGGATGAGCGTGCCGTTTTCGGGGTAGGGCAGATCTGCCGGGTGCGTGTTTGTCGGCAGGGCGAGCGCGGGAGTGATCGCGGCGGCGGTGGTGAGGGCGGCGGTGGCCTGCAGGAAGGCGCGGCGGGAAAAGCTGTCAGACATGTGAAAGAGTTTAGCCGAGCCAGCAGCTGCAAAAGCAGATCCCCCTCGGGGATGACAAGCAGAAAGGCAACGACTACGACGAAAGCAGTTGCGCGGGATTATTCCCCGAGCATGATGCGCTGCACGGAGCGGGCGCGGCCGGTTGCGCCGTCGCAGTCGATCAGGGTTGCGCAGAGCTTCGGGTTGCCCTTGGCGGCTTCGAACTTGCCGGGCATGCCGGTGAGGAAGCGCTTGAGCACCATATCAGTTTCGACGCCGATGACGGAGTCGTAGGGGCCGGACATGCCGACGTCGGTCTGGAAGGCGGTGCCGTTGGGGAGCACACGCTCGTCGGCGGTGGGGATGTGGGTGTGGGTGCCGAGCACGGCGGTGACGCGGCCGTCGAGATACCAGCCGAGCGCGACCTTTTCGCTGGTGGCTTCGGCGTGAAAATCAAGTAGGATAACCTTGGCGCCGGATCTCTCCCGGATTTCGGTGAGCAGGTCGTCGGCCTTGCGGAAGGGATCGTCGCAGGAGGACATAAAGACGCGTCCCTGCAGATTGATGACGGCGTAGGCGGGGCCGTTTGGAAGCATGCCTTGGTAGAAACCGAAGCCGGGCGTTCCGTGTGCGTAGTTGGCTGGACGGAGGACGCGGCGGCCGCGGGAAGTGGAATCCTCAGGCACTGCGATGTATTCGAAGATCTCTCTCTTGTCCCAGATGTGATTGCCGGTGGTGATCACGTGTGCCCCGAGATCGAAGAGCTCTTCGGCAATGGCCGGTGTGAGGCCGAAGCCGCCGGCGGCGTTTTCGCCATTGATGATGAGGAGATCGACACTATGTGTTTCAAGCAGATGCGGCAAATGTTCGTGCGCGATGTGCCGGCCGGCCGAACCAAATATGTCGCCTACAAACAGAATCTTCACTGCACGAGTTTATACGGGTTAGACTCACGACATGATCGACCTGGTGTGGAACTTCCCCCTTCTACCCGGTCAGCACGAGATCTGGTCGCGCTATCTTGCGGCAGCCTTTGCTGAGTGTGGATCGCAGCCTGTTGAGTCGTTGCGGCCGTCGTTTCGTACGGTTGAGCCGAAGTTGCGCGAGCGCGCGGCGAAGTGGCTCGGCTATCCGTTGAGTCGTGTGTGGGTGACGTGCGGCGGACATCACGGAACGCTGAATGCGCTGATGGCTTCCGGTCTGGCAGGAACACGGGTTGCGGTCGAGGGGAATACGTATCCGGGATTTCTGGACCAGTGCTGGATGACGAAGACCTCGGTGGTCGCCTGCCTGGTAGATGACGATGGGATTGTGCCGGAGGCGCTCCGCGAGCTGTGCGAACGTAAGCGGCAGGAGCTGGAGCCAGTGCACGGAATTTTCACGATGCCGACGGTCCAGAATCCGCTGGGATTCGTGACGCCGGAGCATCGGCGCGTTGCGATTGTGGAGATTGCGCGCGAGTTCCAACTGACCATCATCGAGGACGATGCGTACGGGTTTATGGAGGAGAATGCGCCGCCCAGTTATGCGGAGCTGGCGCCGGAGCGCACCTACTATGTGCGCGGGCTGGCGAAGAGCCTCGCGCCGGGCGCGCGGACAGGCTTTTTGATTGCGCCGGAGAATGCGGCGGCATCGATTGAAGCATCATTGCGGTGCACGGCTTCCGGCACGGATGTTCCGCAGAATCTAGCCGCGCTGAAGATGTGTGAGGATGGCGTGCTCGAGGACCTGATTAAGGCCAAGCGACAAGAGGGCCGTGAGCGAAATAAGGCTGCGCGTGCAGCGCTGGGAAGACTGTGCGCGCCGGGAGCGGCGGCGGCGTGGCATGTGTGGGTGCGGGTGCCGGAGGATGCCGAACCAAGCGACATCGAGGCTGCGATCAAGGCGGAAGAAGTAATCGTTACGAACGGCCAGTGGTGCGCGGCGGCACCGGAGTACAGGCATGGACTGCGGATTGCGCTCGGCGGAGAGATTGAGCGCGCGCGGACGTTGGAAGGGGTGGCGCGCGTGGCCGGCGTGCTGGAAGGGTTTATGAAACAGGCGCAGCGGCAGGAGATGGGGTACACGAAGAGGACGGCGTAATCACTCCGAGGATTCGCCGTGGGTATGGCCGTTTCCTTCGCCCTGGTCGGCTGCGGTTTTGGCGAACGGGCGCATGAGAGGGAAGAGGATGACGTCGCGGATGGAGCGGGCGCCGGTGAGGATCATCGTCAGGCGATCGATGCCGATGCCTTCGCCGGCGGTGGGCGGCAGGCCGAAGCTCAGCGCGCGGACGTAGTCTTCGTCCATCTGGTGGGCTTCGTCGTCGCCGCGGTCGCGCTCTTTCAGTTGGTCTTCGAAGCGGCGGCGCTGGTCGTCGGGGTCGTTGAGCTCGGAGAAGGCGTTGCCGACCTCGAATCCGCCGATGTAGAACTCGAAGCGCTCGACCCAGTCGGGCTCGTCGGGCTTGACCTTGCTGAGGCGGCGAGACGGCGAGCGGGAAGTCATAGATGATGGTGGGCTGGATGAGGTGCTCTTCGGCCAGAGCTTCGAAGATCTCCGCGATAATCTTGCCCATGTCCGTCGAGGAAGTGCATTCGTCGAGGTTATGAGCCACTGCTTCGAAGTAGACCTCCACGTCTGCGAGCAGGGAGCGTTCGCGACCTTCTGAAGTTGAAGGTCGAGTGTCCTCGATTGAGTTCGCGGTTTGAATATCGCCGGACTTTCCTCGATGAGCTTTCATCTCATGGCTCCCCGAGCGGAGCCGAGCCGCGAGCTGCGCAGTGCTCTGAAAGTCACTCAACGACGGAGCTTGAGATTCCGACGGCCAGAATTTGATAATGGCTTCGCGCATCGAGAGCTTTTGCCACTTGCTCAGATCAATCTGGCTGCCATTGAAGTTCGTGATTGTGGATCCGTTCACTTCCTTCGCGACGAAGGTGATGAGCTCCTGGGTGAGATCCATCAGGTCGTGGTAGTTCGCGTAGGCCTGGTAGAACTCGAGCATTGTGAACTCGGGGTTGTGCTGCGTGCTGACGCCCTCGTTGCGGAAGTTGCGGTTGATCTCGTAAACACGGTCCAGCCCACCAACAACAAGGCGCTTCAGGTAGAGCTCCGGTGCGATGCGTAGCGAAAGGCCAATGTCCAGCGCGTTGTGGTGCGTGCGGAAGGGACGCGCCGCGGCGCCGCCGGCGATGGTGTGCATCATCGGGGTTTCCACTTCGAGGTAACCCCGGTCGTCGAAAAAGCGGCGGATGGCGCGGAGGATGGCGGCGCGCTTGACGAAGACGTCGCGGACGTTGCGGGGCTCGCTAGGCTCTGACGAGCTTTCGGTCACGACCTCCGCTGCTGTCAATGCAGCTTCGGATTTTGCAAGCGTGCCCGAGTTCATGATGAGGTCGACGTAGCGCTGCCGATAGCGGAGCTCGACGTCTTCAAGGCCGTGGTACTTGTCCGGCAGCGCGAGCATCGCCTTCGACAGGAAGCTGATGGCCGCTTTACCGCCGATTGGCAGCGCTTTCAGCGTGAGCTCGCCGGTCCGGGTGCGCATCAGCTGGCCGCGGACGCCGATGTGGTCGCCGAGATCGAGCAGCTTGTAGAGCGCGAAGATGTCTTCACCGACGTCGTCCTTGCGCACGTATATCTGCAGGCGTTTGCCGCCCTGTTGCAGGTGCGCGAAGCCGGCTTTGCCTTGCAGGCGGATGGACATGAGCCGGCCGGCGACAGCGAACTCGGGGTGCTCGGCTTCGAGCTGTTCGCCGGAGATGGGCGGGGCTTCGGAGTCGTAGCGCGCCAGTAGGTCGGGGATGTGCGCGAAGGTGATCTGCTCGTCGGCAGCGGGGAAGCGGTTAGGGTAGATGCTCTCTGCGGCGGAGAGGCCGAGGCGCTGGCCGATAGCGGAGATTTCGCGCAGCTTTTCCCGGCGCTGTTGGAACAGATTTCGCTCGAAGTCGCTTTCAAACTGGGACAATGCAGAGGCTCGCTTTGCTGGGAAACGGTTGAGGCTTCAGTATATCGGCCAGTGGCGGCTCGTCTGCGGCGGATGGTAAGGTTTGGCGATGGCCGATGAGGGAAAGAACAAAAGCAGCGGCGGAGTCTTCGGCAGCCTGGTGCAGGCCGAGTCGATGGTTCAGCTCGCGCTGGCCCTGCCAGCTGGCTGCCTGATCGGATGGTTTATCGGGATGCTGCTCGACCATCATTTCCATACGGACTGGATTCAGGTCGTCGGAATTATCGTTGGCGCGGTTGCGGGGTTTGTGCAGATCTTTACGACGGCGTCGAAGTTTATGAAGCGGGGCGAGTGACGGTGGAACTGGCAGGACTGACCGACGATGATGTGCGGCGGACCATGCAGCGTGCGCTGCGTCTGCTGGCGATCATCGCCGTACTCGGTGTAGCGCTGGCCTGGTGGAAGCTCGGTTGGCAAAGTGCCGTGTTATTGGCGGTCGGAGCGGTCATTTCCGCAACTGGCCTGTGGGAGTGGATGCGGTTAATGGCTGTGGTGATCAGCCGCATGGATGCAGGGGCCAAACCTCGTCCTTTAGGCACGGTTCTGGTGGGTTTCTTCATGCGGCTAGGGATCGCTCTGGTGGCGCTCTATGTTAGTCTTAAGTATCTGGATGGTTCTGTTTACGCGCTCGCCGCGGGTCTCGCATTGGGCATGATTGCCCTGACGATCGAGGCCCTAAGGCTGGTGAGATCGTGGACGGTTTAGGGGCTCGCGGCATCGGAATCAGAGGTCTGCGGCATCTGAAGCTAAACGAATTGAACCGCCTCCAGGACCAGATTTCGAAGCAGGTTTTCCGACGTTTCTATGCCGACGCAGCTCTTGTTTACGCGCCTCCTGAACCATGCCTTTGCCGGCCCCGCGGACCGGCTCCTCAGTCTGTTCCACGTTACGCCGGCATATGCGAACGCTCCGATCACAAATGCAGTAGCGATGGAGTTGCTGGTCTTCCTGATCCTGCTGGTTTACTTCATTGCCGTTCGGGTTTCGTTGAATGTGGAGAAGCCGAACGGGCTGCAACATCTCGCGGAGCTGCTGAACGAGGGCGTCGAGGAGCAGAGCGAGGCCATCATCGGCCATGGCTTTGAGCGGTTTACCAGCTATCTGACCACGCTGTTTCTTTTCATCCTGCTGTGTAATCTTGTGGGCTTGATCCCCGGGCTTGAGTCGCCGACGGCGAATCCCTCCGTGCCGCTGGGTTTTGCGGTCGTAACGTTTCTGTACTACCACTACCACGGCGTTCGCGTGAACAAGGGTGCCTACATCAAGCAGTTTCTCGGGCCGGTGTGGTGGCTGTACTGGCTGCTGTTCCCGATTGAGATCATCTCCCATTTCGCCCGCATCCTCTCGCTCACGGTCCGTCTTTACGCGAACATGTTCGCGGGCGACCTGCTGACGATCGCCTTCTTCTCGCTGGTACCGATCGGGGTTCCGCTGGTGTTTCTCGGGCTGCACCTCGGCGTTGCGATTGTGCAGGCGTACGTGTTCGCGGTGCTGGGAGCGATCTACCTTGGGCTGGCGGTCGCGCACGAGCATTAGAGATTAGCGGCGAAATCTGCCGCACAAAGGATCCCGCGGAGGGGTGCTCCCTCTTCGCGGTGGGTACTTCCGCCGTTCAGCGTGAGGGGGCCAGTCAGGTGAGCCTCAACCACCCACTGATGGCGAGATAACGGGAGCATGGAGTACGAATGCGTAAGCTGCAATATGTATTTATGTCACTGGCCGCGATGCTGATTGCCTCGCCGGCCTTCGCGCAGGCGGCGGGCGGCAACTATAGCCCGGCGTCGCAGTGGGTTCCACTGGCGGCAGGCCTCGGAATGGCCCTGGCGGCCGGACTCTGCGGTCTCGGACAGGGACGCGCAACGGCGTCGTCGGCTGAGGCGCTGGCCCGCAACCCCGGCGCACGCCCCGGAATCTTCCTCTTCCTGATTCTGGGCCTCGCGTTCATCGAGTCGCTGGCCCTGTTCACGTTCGTTATCATCTTCCTGAAGGTCAAGCCCTAGTTTTCACGCAAGCATCGAAAAAGGGCCTCCGCATAGCGGAGGTCTTTTGCCTGGGTCGATGTCTTTATGCAGTTATTCGCCGGGAGCAGCCGTCTGGACAGCTTCCGGGTTCGCTGCAGGCGGAGAGGGAAGCGTCACGGGCGTTGAACGCTGCGTGAGATGCAGCACCCGGCCGGGAACGATGCCGAGATACAGCGTAGCAAGCGCTGTTGCCGCAAGCGCGATCCCCGCGGGAACCGCGACCTTGCGCATCGATAGTGTCGATTCGGTCGCGGTCAGCGGCCGCGTGTACAGCGCCGCAAGCAGGCGCAGGTAGTAGAAGCAGGCGACACCGGAGTTGATGAGTCCGATCACCGCGAGCCACACATGGCCGGTATACATTGCCGCCGTGAAAGCGTAGAACTTGCCGAAGAATCCGCCGGTGAAGGGAATTCCGATCAGCGAAATGAGGAAGAAGCTGAGCAGGGCAGCGAGGCCGGGCCGCCGCAAAGCGAGTCCAGTGTAGTCGTCGATGGTGCGCGCCGCCTCGCTATAACCTGAGGCGGCTGTGAGCACGAGGAAGGCTCCGACATTCATTGCGGCATAGGCGGCGGTATAGAAGAGCGCGGCCGAGACGGCGTTCTCGCGCGTTGAACTGAACGCGACAAGCAGATAGCCGGCGTGCGCGATCGACGAGTAAGCGAGCAGGCGCTTGACGTCGCGCTGCACGAGCGCACCGAGGTTGCCGATGCACATGCTGGCGACGGCGAGGATCTCGATGAGGACGATCCAGTGCGGCCGCAGTGCGGGCATACCGTTGAACAGGAACCGCAGCAGCACCGCGAACGCAGCGGCTTTGGGGGCCGTGGACATCATGCCCACGACAGGAGCCGGCGCGCCCTGGTAGACGTCCGGCGTCCAGACATGAAACGGAGCGAGGGAGACCTTGAACCCGAGCCCGATCAGGACCATCGCGATGGCGAGAATGGCCAGATTCGGCGTCGCGGTTGTCGCGATGCCGTTGTGGATCGCGGCAATCGACGTTGAACCGGTCGCGCCGAAGCAGAGAGCGATGCCATAGAGGAAGAACGCCGTCGCGAAACTGCCGAGCAGGAAGTACTTGAGCGAGGATTCCGACGCTGTGGCCTGGCCTTTGCGGAAGCCGGCCATGATGTAGGTTGAGATCGAGGAGATCTCGAGTCCGATAAAGACCATGAGGAGTTCGACCGAGCAGGTCATGAACATCATGCCGCTGGCGCCGAAGAGCATCAGCGCGTAGAACTCGCCGGCGTGGGAATTCGGAATCCCTTCAAAGTAGTCGAGGCTGGCGAGCAGCGTGACGAGAACAATTGCGGCGATCAGGAGATGGAAGAAAACCGAGAAGTCATCGACCTGCACCGTGCCGTAAAAAGCGCTGATGGTGCGCCACTGGAATTGTCCGAAGAGGCTGTGCTGGTAGAGGGCCGCGGCGCCGGCGGCGAGTGTGCCGACGATCGCGACCCAGCCGAGTGGCTTGCGCGAGCGGCCGGCGGAGATCACGGGTTCGGCGAGCATGATGATCACGCCGACAACGACGAGCAAGACCTCAGGAAGAATGGACAGGAGCGAGGTTGGCATCAGTAGTGGGCTCCTTTATTGACGGCCGGAGCCTGTTTGCCCAGCGCGGCGGCGCCGAGCTCGGGATCGACGAAGCCGTTGCGCTGCGTTGGTCTGTCTGCGACAGACGTGACCTGGGACGATGCAATCTGGCCAGAGGTAATCGAACTGGCATAGGTGTCGATGGCTCTGGTCCAATACGGCGAGAAGAGGCCCATGAGGAGGAAGAGCACGGCCAATGGCCAGAGCTCGATGTGCTCGCGGGCGTTCATGTCCCACCCGGGCACCTCCTCGGGCCGCAGTCCCAGCCGGCCATAGAAGACGCGCTGGATCATCCAGAGCATATACGCCGCTGAGAAGATGACGCCCGTTGTGCCGACAACCGTCCAGAGCACGTGATGGGCAACGAACGTCTGCATCGTGCCGGAAAGGATCAGGAACTCGCCGACGAATCCAGAGAGCATTGGCAGGCCAACGGCTGCGAGTCCGGTGATCACGAAGAACGTGACCATCCAGGGATGCCGTGCGGCTAGCCCGCCGTAATCCCGCATATCGTAAGTGCCGTAACGCTCGTAGAGCAGGCCCAGAAGGATGAACAGCGCGGCGCCGAACAGCGACTCATTGAGAATCTGGTACGTACCGCCGTCGAGCCCTGAGATCGTGAAGGTAAAGATGCCGAGCACGATGAAGCTGTTCGCGCTCAAGCGTGGCGAACGAGGCGAGCTTCTTCAGGTCCGTCTGGACGAGCGCAATCAGCGCGCCATAGACGATTCCGATCGCCCCGAGCGCGATGAGCACAGGAGCGATGTGGCGGGACTGATCCGGAAAGATGCTGAAGCTGAAGCGCAGGATCGAGTAGAGGCCAAGCTTACCGGCGATCACCATGACGGCGGCCGTGGGGGCCTCCTGCACAGCGTCAGAGAGCCAGCCGTGCAGCGGGAAGATGGGAACCTTTGCGCCGAAAGCGAACAGGAACGCAAGCGAGCAGAGCAGGAGAGCCGTGCCGTTCGTCGAGATCGCGTGCTGGTGAGCGAGTGTCTGCAGAACCGGCAGATCGAAGGTGCCGGTGCGGGCGTAAAGCCAGATCATGCCGACGAGCAGAAGCGCCGACGGAATGAAGGTATAGAGGAAGAATTTGATCGCCGCGCGTCGGCGGTTCTCGGTACGCCCGAAGGTGGCGATAAGCAGCGCCATGGGAACCAGCGAGAGCTCCCAGAAGCCGTAATAGAGGAACAGGTCGAGCGAGACGAAGATGCCGATCATCGCGACCTGCTGGAGCAGGAACAGCGTGAAGAATAGCCGCGACCGGGTTGCGATCGCGTTCCACGAACAGAGCACACCGAGCGGAGCCAACACACCGGCCAACACGACCAGCCACATCGATAGGCCGTCAACACCGAGGTGATAGCGGATTGCGGGTGACGCGATCCAGTCAGTGTTCTGCTCGAATTGAAAGCGGCCGAATGCGCTGTAATCGAAGTGCGCGGGAAGGTGCAACGTGAACACCAGCGTGAGCAGCGTGACGATCAGCGCAACGATGTGGTGAAGCTTCGATCCATCCTCGCGCTCCGGAATCAGCGCGACGACGATCGCGCCAATGAGCGGCGTGAGGATGAGCAGCGTGAGAATGGAATGATCGAGATTCATCGATAATTATTGGCAGATTTCATCGAGTTATTGGCGTGGCATGCGCCGGGTGGACAACGAAGAGAACGATAGCGATCACGACGGCGGCTCCGAACGCCAGCCAGCCTGCGTAGGACCGAATGTTTCCGGACTGCATGCGACGCGCCAGCCAGCCGAGGCCGCGCGTGCCGCCGGCGAGCGTGGCGCCGGTGCCTTGGACGACGAGTCCGTCAACCAGACCGCCGAGTACGATGCGCGAGAGCCCAAGCAGCGGCGAAACAATCACTCGGCCGTAGATCTCGTCCACCCAGTACTTATGGTCGAGCAGGTCGTAGACAGGCTTGAACCGCTGCGCGAGCGACGCCGCAGTGCCTGGCTTGCGGTAGTAGAGAACGTAGGCAACGAACAGGCCGAGCAGAGCGACAATCACCGACAACGTGGCGAGGCCAAGCTCCAGCGCGTGTGATACCTGGTCGGCATTGAGCGAGTTCTCCGCGTGGCCGGTCATCGCGAAGACGGGATCGAGGAAGTGCTCGAAGTGATTGCCGCCGTGGAGCGCCGCCGGAATTCCGACCCAACCGCCAATCACGGACAGGATCGCAAGCATCGCGAGCGGAATCCACATGACCGCAGGCGACTCATGCACGCCGTGGGGGTGCGCGGCCTGGCCCTTATCGTGTTCCGGCTCGACAACCATCGTCGCGTGCGTGTCGTGGCGCGCGTGTACGGAAGCGAGGTCCTCGTCGTGTGTATCGTGTGCTCCATGGCCGTGTGCGAGTGCGGCCTCGTCAAACCGCGGCGCGCCGAAGAAGGTCTTGAACCAGAGCCGGAACATGTAGAAGCTCGTCAGGCCCGCAGTGACGAGGCCGACGAACCAGAGAATCTTGCCCAGCGCCGGGTTCGGAGCAAACGTGAAGCTCCGATAGAGGATCTCGTCCTTCGAGAAGAAGCCGGAGAGTGGCGGGATGCCCGCAATTGCGAACACGCCCGCGGTCATGGTCCAGAAGGTGATGGGAATGCGCTTGCGGAGGCCGCCCATCACGCGCATGTCCTGCTCACCGGAGAGAGCGTGGATGACGGAGCCTGCGGCGAGGAAGAGCAGCGCCTTGAAAAACGCGTGCGTCATCAGGTGGAAGATGCCCGCGGAGTACGCAGCCACGCCGCAGCCGAGGAACATGTAGCCGAGTTGCGAGACCGTCGAGTAAGCCAGCACGCGCTTGATGTCGTGCTGGACCATGCCGATGGTGGCGGCCAGCAGCGCAGTGGCCGCGCCGATGATCGCAACGACACTGAGGGTAAACGGGGAGCGATCAAACAGCACATGGCAGCGCGCGACCATGTAAACGCCCGCGGTGACCATGGTTGCCGCGTGGATCAGAGCGGAGACGGGTGTGGGACCTTCCATGGCGTCCGGCAGCCAGATGTAGAGCGGGATCTGCGCGGACTTACCAGTCGCTCCGAGGAAGAGCAGGAGGCAGATGACGGTGAGGAAGCCGCCCGTAACGCCCTGGGGAAGAGCGTTCACCTGACCGAACACGTTTGCGAAGTCCAGGCTGCCGAAGTGCGCGATGAGCAGAAACATTGCGAGTAGGAAACCGAAGTCGCCCACCCGGTTCACGATGAACGCCTTCTTGCCTGCATTTGCAGCCGAGTCGCGTTTGAAGTAGAACCCGATGAGCAAATACGAGGCGAGTCCAACGCCTTCCCACCCGACGAACAGCAGAAGGAAGCTGGACGCGAGCACGAGCACCAGCATGAAGAACATGAAGAGATTGAGGTAGGCGAAGAATCGCCAATAGCCCTCCTCGGCAGCCATGTAGCCCACCGAGTAGACATGAATCAGGAAGCCCACGCCTGTGACGATGCTCAGCATGATCAGCGTGAGGTGGTCGATCGCGAAGGCGAAGTTGACGTGAAAACCGCTGATGGCTATCCAAGGCGCGCCGTTCAAAACGAAGCGCTCGGGCGCCCCGGCCGATGTCATGTACAGCCACAGCTTTGAAACAATGAGCGCCGGCAGCAGCGTCGCGGTGAGCGCGAATCCCGAGACGGCCGCGCGCGGCATTCTGCGGCCAAGCGTTCCGTTGATTAGGAAGCCGGCGAAGGGAAGTATCGGGATGAGCCAAAGCAGAGTTTCGTTCATGCGTTTTATGCGGGCTCGTTAGTCCTTCATAAGGTTGACCTGGTCGACGTTCAAGGTCTGACGGGCGCGGAAGAGCGCGATGATGATTGCCAGACCGACGGCGGCCTCTGCCGCGGCGACGACCATGACGAAAAAAACGAAGATCTGCCCTTCAATGCGATGCCACATGTGCGCGAACGCGACGAAGGTCAGGTTGACAGCGTTGAGCATCAGCTCAATGGACATGAAGATCGTGATCACGTTGCGCTTCATCAGGAAGGCACAGACGCCAATCGAGAAGAGCACCGCACCGAGCACCAGGTAATACGCGGTGGGTACCATCTAGCGATCCTCCTTGCGGCGAAGGCGCTTGGAGATCAACACAACCGCGAGACCAGCCGCGACGCCTAAGGCGAAGGACACCCAGCTCTCGCGAGAGCCGGTGAAAAGCAGAGCCGTTGTGAGAGCCATCGTCATGGCTACTGCTCCTTCCGGGCGAGCACGACTGCGCCGAGAATTGCTACAAGGATGAGGATCGAGGTCACCTCGAACGGCAGCAGAAGGGAAGTGAAGAGCGTTTGCGAGAGAGTCACAATGTTGTTCACGGCGCCGGTCAGATACCCGCCGATGGCCACTGCGCCCAGGTGATCACGGTCGGAAAGAAATACGAACGTGAGCAGGCAGAAGATCGCTGCGGCGCCGGGAAAGCCCGCGATAGTCGCCGCACGCGAGAACTTGGACGCGGGGCTCGTGTCTTCTTCGCCGGCGTTCAGCAGCATGATGACAAACACGAACAGCACCATGATCGCGCCCGAGTAGACGATGACCTGCGCAGCCGCCAGGAACTCCGCACCGAGCGACCAATACAGCACCGCGAGCGACATCATCACCACGATGAGCGAGAGCGCAGAGTTAATCGGGTGCCGCTGCAGCAGCAGGTTAAGCGCTCCTGCGACCGCCAGCAGACCGAAAATGATGAAGAGGGCAAGTTCCATCGTTGCTGTCTTTGGTTTCTTTCTTACGTACGCGTGTACTCTCGATTGTAAAACGCGCAGCCCGAACAGATGCGGACCGATTCGATGGCGCGCAAGCTGTTTTTAGCTAGCGATACGCGAGTGCCAGGGCCGTCGCCAGGATGTTCAGGATGGCGACGGGCATAAGAAACTTCCAGCCAAAGCTCATGAGCTGGTCATAACGGAAGCGCGGAAGCGTACCACGCACCCAGATATAGAGCAGAAGAAACGCGAAAATCTTTATCACAAACCAGAAGATCGACAGAATGCGTGCTGACCACCGGCCCGTTCAGAATGTTGTCGAAGATATGGCCGAAGGGCGACGTGGCGCCGCCGAAGAAGAGCAGTGTGGCGACACAGGCGACCGTGATCATGTTCGCGTACTCGGCCATGAAGAACATTGCGAACTTCATCGACGAATATTCAGTGTGGTAGCCGGCCACGAGCTCACTCTCTGCTTCGGGTAAATCGAAGGGTGTGCGGTTCGTCTCCGCGTACGCTGCCATGATGTAGATGAAGAACGCGACGAACTGGAACCCGCCAAAGAAGTTCCATGACAGCAATCCGTGCGCGGTTTGGGAGTCGACGATCCCGCGCAGCGAAAGCGTGCCCGCGCGCATAACCACGCCAACCAGCGAAAGGCCAAGCGCAAGCTCATAACTGACGAGCTGTGCCGAGGCGCGCAGGGAACCGAAGAGCGAGTATTTATTGTTCGAGCTCCAGCCTGAGAGCGCCACGCCATATACGCCGATCGAAGTTATGCCCAGGATGACCAGCAGCCCGATGTTGATGTCCGAAATTTGGCCCAGATCCACCGTGACACCAT
Source organism: uncultured Acidobacteriaceae bacterium (assembly GCA_963762465.1). Classification (GTDB taxonomy): domain Bacteria; phylum Acidobacteriota; class Terriglobia; order Terriglobales; family Acidobacteriaceae; genus Granulicella. The sequence goes on from CAVXKS010000010.1 coordinate 188,034, forward strand.
GGAAGGTGAACGGCGTCACCTTTGCATACGGCACCATCGAGATGGAGACGAGCGCGCAGGAAAGCGCGATCAGCGGCGCCAGAATGAAGAGCGGGCGCTCGACCGCGAGTGGCATCATGTCTTCCTTGAGGAAGAGCTTGATCCCATCCGCCATCGGTTGCAGCAAGCCAAACGGGCCGACACGCGAGGGTCCCCACCGGTTCTGCAGGCGGCCAAGAACCTTGCGCTCCAGCAGCACGGTATAGGCGACCGCGCCGAGCGTGATTCCCAGCACAACGGCGATCTTGATGATGCTGATCAGCAGAAAGATTTGGAAGTTATGCATGTCGGTCTAATCGGCTTCCGCGAAGTGGTCGGCAACCTCGCGCTGCTGGTGCTTCTGGATGTCGAGGAGCATGGGCGAGTATTTCGTCAGCGAACCGGAGGTAAACAGCGTGTCGGATGATGGAAGAACCAGGTCCTTGCGCGAGGTCGCGTTCGAAATCTGGATCAGACCTGACCCTGCCGGCGCGAGATGTTGATCGTTTCCGCTGAGCAACTGCAGCCGCAGCAGCTTGTCGTAACCGGGCACGAGCCGCTGAATCTCATCGAGGATCGCGAACGGATCGAATGGCGAAAGCTTCGGCTCCAGATTTTGCGCGGTGAGCCACACGGCATGGCGGTCGGCTTCGCCGGATTGCGCGCCGCGGGATTGGCCTACGTCAGCCCGCAGCCCGCGCTTGCCAAACGGAATGAGTTTCTTGACCGGATGACCTATCTTGTCCGCGAGCCGGACGATGAGCTCGAAGTCAGGCCGCGTGCCAGCCTTATCAGCAGCCTTGTTCACGAGCTGGATATCACCGTAGCTGTTGGTTATCGTGCCGGACTTCTCGTACAGCATCGACGCCGGCAGCACGACATCGGCAATGGCTGCGGTTTCGGTCAGGAAAAGGTCCTGCACGATCAGGAAGGTATTTTCGAGCGCTTCAGCCGTTACGCCATACCGTGCGACCGGATTCGATCCGACCACATACAGCGCCGCCAGATTGCCGGCGTTCGCTGCGTCAAACATCGCCAGCATGTCGAGCCCGGCCTCGCTAGGCGAGCCATACTCTGACGCCAGACCTGATCCCGACAGCGGTTGATAGCCCGGCAGGACATCCGGCAGCAGGCCCATATCCGATGCGCCGCGCGAGTTCGCATAATCAGCAAGGCAGGCGAACTTCGCATTCGGCAGCGTGTTCACCAGCCGTGCAAGCTCGCCATCGCGCAGCTCATTGCCGACGAGCACGACAAGCTTCTCCTCGCTGAGAACTGCCGAGCGGAAGTTCGAGAGCTCATCCGCCTGCGCGCTCACGGAAGCGGCGCTTGCAGAGCCATCGTTTCCGGCCAGATAGCTAACGAAACTTCCATAAGCAAACGGCGCAACCTGCACGAACGCACGTGCCTGCCGCCGCAGCTTGATCTCGTCCGTATTCGCGACGTACACCCTAGCGTTGTTCAGCCGCACGTTGGTGCGAATATTCCAGGCAGTGAGCGGCGCCTGGTTCGTCGGATCGCCGCCGACAATCAGAATCGCCGGCGCGTTCGCCACATCCCGTTGAGAGGCGAACCGGCCCGTGGTGCCCTGAAGAGCAGCCGCGAGGGTTACAAAATCCGCCGTGCGATGGTGGTCGATGTTGTTCGTCCCGAGCACCGTGCGCGCGAACTTCTGCAGCAGATAGTTCTCTTCGTTCGTCGTGCGGTTCGATCCAATCACGCCCAGCGATTTCGGTCCGCGCGTGTCGCGAAGCTCGCGCAGCTTGTCGCCCGCGAAGGTCAGCGCCTCTTCCCATGACACCGGCGTTAGCGTTCCATTCTTGCGAATGAGCGGCTGCGTAAGTCGCTCCGAGCTGTTCGCGAAATCGAACGCATACCGTCCCTTGTTGCACAGGAAGTCGCCGTTCATGCCGCTCTTGTCGCGGTTGTCGCCGCGGATGATCTCCGCACCCTCGCTCACCGCGCGCACGCCCAACGTGGTCTTGCAGCCATCGCCACAATGTGTGCAGATCGTCGCAACGTGGTTCATCTCCCACGGCCGCGTCTTGTAGCGATACGTGCCTGAGGTCAGTGCACCGACCGGGCAGGCGTCAATGCACATGCCGCATTGCTCGCAATCCACACGCGCGAGATGATCCGGCGAAATATCTGGCGGCACATTCGGCGCGATCACGGATGAACTGCCGCGGTTCTGAATGCCCAGCGCGAACACATCCATGCCCTCGCCGCACATGCGCACGCAGCGGTAGCAAAGGATGCAGCGCGGGCGATCGAAGAAGACGACCGGCGACCACTGCTGCTCGTCACGGTGATTCTTCGGCTCCGTGTAGAAGCTGTCCGCCGCGCCGTACTTGAACGTCATGTCCTGCAGTTCGCACTCGCCGCCCGCATCGCACACCGGGCAGTCGAGCGGATGATTGCCAAGCAGCAACTGCAGCGTCGCCTTGCGCGCCTGCGCAATCTCGGGCGACTCCGTCGTGACGACCATGCCCTCAGCCACAGGCGTCGTGCACGCTGTCTGCAGCTTCGGCATCTTCTCGATGCGCACCACGCACATGCGGCAGGCGGCCTGCAGCGAAAGCCCGGGGTAATAACAGAAGGCCGGCACCTCGATCCCCGCGGACTTGCACGCGTCAATGAGCAGCGTGCCCGCGGGTGCGGTGAGCTTCTTGCCGTCTACTGTGAACGTTACGTCTGGCATGCGTTTCCTCTAATGGGTAGCCTCTTTGTGCTTGGTTGCGTGAGGCTGTGACTGAACCTGGGCGAGCGCTGCTTCGACCACGGGAACGATCTCTCTGGGATCGCCGCCCTCCGCATTCGCTCCGCAGATCACCTGCTGATGATGGTCCGTGATCACGACGATCGTTGGAGTCCAATTGACGTTCAACCGGCGTCCGAGCTCCACGTCCGCGTCGACCTGCCTGGCCAGCGAACCATCAGGATCGACAACGAAGGGCATCTGCTTCCCATGCCGTTGCAGCCAGATGCGAGTAAATTGCAGCACGTCTTCCTTGCTCGCGATCCGCATCTGCGCCGCAAACAGATCCGTTCGAAACTGGTTTGCGAGCTGAGGGTTCAGGCGATCCTGAATGTAGCGAGCGCACACGGCACCCTCGTACGTCCATATATGGCTGGGGATCGGCAGGTCGTACCGCTCGAGCGGAACGTGCGTCTCTGCTGCCGCTTGCAGTTCAACCGGATGTGCTGCGGCGCAGTGCGGACATCCAAGGTCCTCAAACACAACGATGGCGACCTTGCTGTTGCTCGGTGGCTTCAGCAGCGAGAGATTTTTCAGAACGCCCGTAGGAGCCTGCGAGGTGAATTGAGCACGAGCAGCGACCGGCAGGCACAACGCGCCTGCGAGACTCGCGTATCGCATTGCTTGGGACCAGCGCACCGATTTCCTCCTCTCTGTCCTGTAGCGGTTTCACGCGAATCAATGGGCTCCTGCCAGTTCGGGCTCGCCGACCGGCTGAATCTGAATCAGCAGCGGCTCCGTGCGCTTGCCCTCGAGATACTCCTCAAACTCCGAGCGGAATTTCTTGATGAAGCCGAGCGTCGGCATCGCTGCCGCATCACCCAAGCGGGCAGAACGTGCGGCCCATCATGTTCTCGGCCAGGTACTGAATGTTGTCGATGTCCTTGCGATTCCCGCCGCCGGCGTGGAAGCGTATCAGCGTCTTCTTCAACCAGTCCGTGCCTTCACGGCAGGGGATGCACCATCCGCAGCACTCGTGCTGATAGAAATTGATCGACGCGCATCGCGAACTCAACGATCGATACCGTCTCGTCCAACACGACGATCCCGCCAGATCCGAGCATCGTTCCGGCCTTGGCCATCTGATCGAAGTCGAGCCCGACATCAATCTCATCTGCCTTGAGGACCGGACACGACGACCCGCCCGGCACAACCGCCTTCAGCTGCTTGCCGCCCTTTATCCCGCCCGCCACCTCGTAGATCGCCTTGCGCAGCGAGTAGCCCATCGGCAGTTCATATACGCCCGGGCCGCTCAACGTGGCCCGATGATGCCGAACAGCCGCGTTCCGCCATTGCGTTCCGTGCCGAGCTTCGCGTACGCCTCGCCGCCCATCAGCAGAATGTGCGGCACGCTTGCGATCGTCTCAGCGTTGTTGATGACCGTCGGGCCGCCATACAAACCCACGACAGCAGGGAAGGGAGGCTTGATGCGCGGCACACCACGCTTGCCTTCGAGCGATTCCATCAGCGCCGACTCTTCGCCGACCTCATACGCGCCCGCGCCGGTCTGCGTCACGATCTCGAAGTCCACGCCGTCCTTACCGAAGATGTTCTTGCCGAGGAAGCCCCTCGCGTACGCGTCGGCGACGGCCTTCTCCATGATCTTCAGCAGATAGCGATACTCGCCGCGCAGGTAGATGAAGCCCATCTTCGCGCCAATCGCCAGGCCGGCAATCATCGTGCCCTCAATCACGGCGTGCGGGTCATCGAGAAAGAGGATGTGGTCCTTGCACGTGCCGGGCTCGGATTCGTCGCCATTCACGAGCACGTACTTTGGCTTCGCACTCTGCTTCGGCACGAAGCTCCACTTCATGCCGGTCGGGAAGCCCGCGCCGCCGCGCCCGCGCAGACCGGACGCCTTCATCTCGTTGATGATCCAGTCGGGGCCGTTCTCGAGCGCGCGCTGCACGGCCTTGTAGCCGTCGAGCTCCAGGTACTTGTCGATGTTCGCGGCGCCCTGGCCGAAGCGCCGCTTGAGGACGATCACCTCATCCGGATGCGATACGGAATTCGGCATTACTTCACGTCCTTTCCGCGACCTGCCGCGTAGTCATCCAGCACCTTGTCCATCTTCTCCGGCGTCAGGAACTCGTGAAAGTCATAGTTCACCTGCGCTGCCGGCGCCCAGCAGCACGCGCCGATGCACTCGACTTCTTCAAGCGAGAAGAGCCCGTCTGGCGTGACGCCTTTGTGGTCAATGCCCAGCCGGTGCTTGCAGTGGTCCAGCAGCTCATAGCCGCCGCGCAGCATGCAGGAAATGTTCGTGCACACCTGCACGTTGTATTTCCCGGCAGGGCGAGTGCGCAGCATGGAGTAGTAGCTCAGCACGTTGCGCACATCCAGCTCGAGCAGGTCAAGCCGCTTTGCAAGCTCGGCAACGACCTCGTCGGACACATAGCCGACCTCGTCCTGCGCATACAGCAGCATGGGCACAAGCGCCGAGCGCTTCACGGGATAGAGCGTCACCAGCTTGTCAAAGCGTGCGGCGAGCTCTGGAGAAAAAATCGAGTTGGCGATAGCGGCCATAGATTCAAAGATCAGAGAACAGAAATCAGAGATAAAAACACAAGCAAATTAAGGGTTAGAAGCCAGGATCTCGCGGGCGAACTGTTCAGCGACGATGTCCATCTCCTGTTGCGGTTGATTGCCGACCGTTGCTGTGCCGTCCTCGTTCAGGTGAAACGCGAGCGGCGGATGATTGCTGGCGGTTACCTCGTTCGGCGTGAACCGCAGCCAGCGGCTGCCCACGCGGAGGGTGATTTCATTTGCGCTTACTTCAACAACTGCGTGCTGCGTACTGTTCAGTCCGTGAGCGGCTGCGTAGCTGCGAAGCAGAGATGCCCAGGAGGTCCAAAGTTCGGTGTGGAGAGCCGCTGTCAGTCAGCCCTCTTTCGTTCAAGCATCGGTTCAATTACATAAGCAATCTTTGTATGTTCGTGTTTCGGTGAGTCGTAATAACGGTCGATGGCAGTCTTGTAGAACTCAACGTCTTCGGCTCTTACGGGTTGATGTCTGCAAGCCAGATAGCCCTCCACATAGCCTCGCTGCTCTAACGGCTCACCGCGAGTGGAATCGCCCCACCAACCTCCGTCCATGAAGCCATGTGCGTCTGTCCAAATCTCGCCTCCGGGAAGAGGTTTCCGAGGCTTATATGATCCTTGGCGATTTGGAGAGCGGCGGGAACAGTTACGTTGGGATGTGCAGGGAAGTAATCATCCAGAAACTTTGCAACTTCCTGATAGGTTCCTTGGATTGCCGGCGCGCAAGGGCTGTCCATATAGCCCCAGAAAAAGCCTTCCTGTTCGCAGGCCGTTAAGCGAATCCCACCATTTCTGACTGAAATGCAGCGTCTGCGCCCCTGCGGTTGACGAGAGCAGGAACGAGCAAACTGCCATACGAATTGGACGGGAACTCTTCATCGGCCGCTATCGATCGATCGCTCCCAGCACAATATCCAGCGACCCGATCACCGCAACCACATCGGCGATCAGTCTTCCCTTGCACATCACTTCCAAAGCCTGCAAATTCGAGAAATCCGCATTCCGCATGTGCACGCGATACGGCTTCGCTGTGCCATCGGACACGACGTAGTAGTTCATCATGCCGTGGCCCGCTTCGACGGAACTCGTCACCTCGCCCGGCGGCACTGCAAAGCCTTCCGTCACAATCTTGAAGTGATGAATCAGCGACTCCATCTGCGTCTTCATCTGCTCGCGGTCCGGCAGAATAATCTTCGGCGCGTCGGCAACGAACCGCCCCTCAGGCATGCCGTCCAGCGCCTGCAGGCAGATCTTCACGCTCTCGCGCATCTCCTGCATGCGCAGGATGTAACGCGCCCACGTGTCGCCGTCCGTCGAGGTCGGCACATTGAACTGAAACTTCTCGTAGCTCGAGTACGGCATATCGCGCCGCACATCAAAATCAATCCCCGAAGCTCGTCCCGGTGGTCCAGTCACGCCCAGCGCAATCGCGTCCTCGTACGAGAGCAGGCCCACGCCCTTCAGACGCCCCTGCCAGATCGGGTTCCCGTTCAGCAGCCCTTCGTACTCGTCAATCTTCGATGGGAAGTCATCCAGGAACGCGCGAATCCGCTTGAACAAGTCCATCGGCGGCTCCATCGCCACGCCACCGATGCGGATGTAGCTGGTCATCATCCGCTGCCCGCTGACGGCCTCGAAGAACCGCAGGATCTGCTCGCGCTCGCGGAAGCAATACAGGAACACGGTGAGTGCGCCAATATCCATCGCGTGCGTGCCCAGCCACACCAGGTGCGAGTTGATGCGCGAGAGCTCATTGAACAGCACGCGAATCCACTGCGCTCTCGGCGGAATCTCGAGCTGCAGCAGCTTCTCGACCGCCAGCGCGTACGCCGTGTTGTTGATCATCGGCGCGAGGTAGTCGATGCGGTCCGTCAGCGGCACCACCTGCTGATAAAACTTCGCCTCGCAGGTCTTCTCGATGCCCGTATGCAGATAGCCGATGTCCGGCGCCAGCGAGATCACCGTCTCGCCGTCCAGCTCAATCACCAGGCGCAGCACGCCGTGCGTCGACGGATGCTGGGGGCCCATGTTGAGGATCATCGTCTGATCGGAGATCGCGTCCGAGCCCTTCGGCTTGAGGTGCGCCTCCGCGTCGGCGATCACATCCTCCACACCCGGGATGATCATGTCCTGAGCGGGCCGCAGCCCAGTCATCGTGGCGCCCGTCGTCTGCGTGTTCACCCGGCCCGCAAACGGCGACCGCGGCGGCTCCTCCGGAGTCTCAGTGGTGGGCTTATCTGGTGCTTCAATAGCCATTAGCGGTAGCCCTCCACCGGATAATCCTTGCGGAGCGGATGTCCATTCCAGTTATCGGGCATCATGATGCGCGTCAGCCGCGGGTGGCCCGCGAACGTAATCCCGAACAGGTCGAAGACCTCGCGCTCATAGAAGTTGGCAGCCGGCCACACTCCTGTAATCGAGTCGACCACCGCCCTGTCCTCCTGCAGCCGCACGACAATCCGGATCCGCTGTTTCAGCTTGTGCGAGAGCAGGGAATAGCTGAGCTGAAAGCGAGGCTCGGTGGGATACCAGTCCACCGCGGTGACATCCTCGAAGAAGTTGTAGCCTGCCGCGCGTGCGGCCTCGCAGGTCTGCACGATCGTCTCCGGCGCGACCGTCAGCGTCAGCTCGCCACGGTCCCACTTGGCGTCGGTGATGAAGCTCTCGAGCGCCTGCACCGCGACATGCTGCGACAGCGCAGCCGCGACTGCTTCCTTGCCGAACACAGCGTCCGGAGTAGCCGGAGTCTCCATCGGATCCTTGGGTTCTGACATCTGCGCAGCTACTCCTCAGAAATCGAACAGCTAAACATCACCGCGATCGTTCGACCAGTTCAGCACGCCCTTCTTCCACACGTAGAAGAGCCCAACCGCCACAAAGCCGAGATAAACAAGCATCTCCCAGAAACCGAACAGCCGTGATCCCGTAATGTGCGGAAGCTGACGGTAGATCACCGCCCACGGCAGCATGAAAACCGCTTCCACATCAAACAGAATGAACAGCATCGCGACCATGTAGAAGCCCACCGAAAACCGGCCGCGGGCATTGCCCACCGGATCCATCCCGGACTCATACGTGCCCAGCTTCGTGCGTGTGCGGCGATGCTTGCCGAGAAAGTACGACGCCGTCACCATGAAGCACGCCAGCCCGATCGCCACGACGATCTGAATCGCGAGCGGAAGATACTGCCAGATGTATGGATTGCTCTGCATGCCCATCTTTGAGTGTAGGAGCGAGGTCGTCAAGGGTCAAGGTTGACTCACAAACGTGCATCTGTATGTGCGTATCGTGAAAGAGTGGGAAAGCTCACAGCTGAAATTCTGCTGGTCATCTTCTTCGCCTCCGTCGTCCGCTCTACATTCGGCTTCGGCGAAGCCCTTATCGCCGTCCCGCTGCTCGCGCTCTTCCTGCCGATCCGCGTGGCAGCGCCGCTCGCAGTCTTGATCTCAGTCGCGATCGCGGCCGTAATCCTGGTGCAGGACTGGCGGAAGGTACACTTTCGCAGCTCCGGCTGGCTGTTCCTCCCTACGCTCGCCGGAATTCCGCTCGGCATCTGGCTGCTGCACAGCGCCCATCAGGAGCTCGTAAAGGCCGCACTCGCTGTCGTCATCATCCTGTTCTCCGGTTTCTTCCTGCTCGGAAGGCGTCCGCCGCATCTCGATCACGATAGTCACCCATGGCTCTTTGGCTGCGGTTTTGCCGCCGGTGTGCTGGGCGGAGCATACGGCATCAACGGTCCGCCGCTCGTGATCTACGGCTCGATGCGGCGCTGGTCTCCACAGCATTTCCGCGCCACGCTGCAGGGTTATTTCCTTCCGGCGAGCGCGGTCGCGATGATCGGCTACCGCCTCTCCGGTCTGTGGACAGCCGAGGTCACGCGCTATTTCTTTATCGCGCTATTCGGCGCTATTCCCGCGATCTTCATCGGCCGCTGGCTCAACCGTCGCCTGCAGGGCGAAGCGTTCCTCCGCTACGTGCATGGTCTCGTTGTCGCCGTCGGAATCATTCTGCTGATTCAAGCGCTGCGGCATCGTTGACGGATCAGAACAAGCCGCGATACCACGCCACCATCGGCCCACCCAGAAGCGCCGCGATAAGCCCGCCGATGCAAAGAAATGTGCCGAGCGGAATCTGGCTCGTCGTCGTCGCCCGTCGTCGCGCGAGCAGAACGATGCCATAGACCGCGCCCAGCATCACCCCGATGAAGAAGGCCACCATCGCCGGCGCAAATCCCAGAAACGCCGCAATCATCGCCATCAGCTTCACGTCGCCGAGTCCCAGCCCCTCGCGACCCCGCAGGGCCTTGTAGAGCGCCCGAATCACCCACGGAATCGCCGCCGCCGCGCAGATCGCCAGCACCCGTCCCCACACCAGGTGCTCCGGTCCCGTCATAAACACATCGCCCTGGCTGGCAAACGATCCCGGGCTCGACAGCCGCAGCCGGCTGTTCGGATTCAGGTGAATGTCATAGACCCCGCGCGGCAGAAAGATCGCCTGCACGCAAACCAGGAAGAACCCAATCGCCGTTCCCGTCAGCGTGAACGCATCCGGCAGCGTGTGCGTCTGCCAGTCCATGACCAGCAGCCCGATCAGCAGAAAACCCAGTACTGCAAGCGCGAGCATCCCTGTAGCAGTGATCGGAGTGACAGCACTCGAGTCAAACGCCAGAATCGTGAGTCCGTTCAATCATTGAGAACGATCCAGCGACCGCAAGCGCAAACCACAGCCCCGTCGCCAACTCCACCGCCGGATACCGCCACGGAATCGCGCCCTTGCACTTCCTGCACTTACCGGCAAGCAGCACCCAGCTCACCAGCGGAACATTGTCGTACCACCGGATCGGCGCCAGGCACTTCGGGCAGTGGGACCTCGGCTTCACCACGCTCCGGTGCTCCGGCAGGCGCGAGATGCATACATTCAAAAAGCTGCCAAAGAGCAGGCCAAGAAGGAACGCAGGGAGCTCAAAGGCAAGCATTATCAGCATTCTTCTGAGTATAGGTCGCGCTGCCTGAGATCCCCCTCACCCGCGCAGGTACCCACTTAGCCAGCCCCAGTTGCCTGCAGAACGGAAAAACCCCAAACCAGCTCTCGATTCGCGACCCTCAAGCGCCTCGGAAAGCAACATCGAGAGCAACATTCCGAAGCCCACAGGGTTCCTAACATTGGGTGCCGGATCGAGGAATTCGAATCCGGCTGCAGTTCCGGGCCCTGGAGGTACGAAGATGAAATTTCTCAAATATTTAGCGTTGCTGGCTGTGCTCGGTGTCGTGCTGATGCCGGCGACCAAGTCGAACGCACAGGTTTCGTTCGGCGTTGGCGTCGGCGTTCCCGCCTACCCGGCCTATCCGGCTCCCGCCTACGACCCGGGCTATGACCCCTACTACGCTGCTCCGGTCTGCCCGTACGGCTACTACTCGTATCCGCCGTATGCGTGTGCTCCTTACGGCTTCTACGGTCCTGACTGGTTCGTCGGTGGCGTCTTCGTCGGCGCCGGCCCGTGGTATCACCGCGGTGGCTGGGGCTACCGTGGCGGCTACGGATATCGCGGCGGCTACGGCTACGGTCCGCATCCCGGATACGGCTATCGCGGCGGCGTTGGCTATCGCGGCGGTTACGTCGGCGGCGGTCACGGCTATGTTGGCGGCAACCACGGCTACGTCGGTGGCGGACACGGTTTCACCGGTGGCGAAGCACATAGCTTCTCTGGCGGAGCCCGCGGCTTCTCCGGTGGCGGTGGTGGATTCCACGGTGGCGGCGGCGGTGGCTTCCATGGTGGTGGCGGCCACGGTGGCGGCCATCGCTAAACGGGCCTGACGTTGCAACGGCTACCCTTCGGGGTAGCCGTTTTGCTTCTCGAGCCAGCTGTAACGCTAACGTCGAGACTTGCCGCCCGCGTTCCACGCCGTCCAGCGCAATCCAAAGCGCCTGAGCGGCGCGCTCTGCGGACTCCAGCGCGGGCTCTGCGGCCTCTGGATCAGCCGCGAGTTCGTTGTCGATCAGTTCCCGCCAGACTGCAGCATGCGTCACATCAGCCGTCTGGTGCAGGGTGAAGTATTTTGCCGCAGCCGTGTTCGCCGAATAATGATCCGCCAACCCCCGCGCCTTCGTAGCCGCAATCTGCGGCACCCTGGACTCGTACGCGTACAAGGCGGCCAGGGCCGCTGCGGGCCTTGGCTCCTGCATCGCCGTGCGAAACGTGGCGAGCAGCGCCGCCATTTCCGGCTGCACCGCGTGGCGCGTCACCTCTGCGCGTGTCGCTCCCATGCCGATGGCGAAGTCCATCCACAGATCGGAATGCGGGCGTGCGGCCGGGTTATCCGTGCCTTCCTCTTCCGCAAGGTTGCGCAGCACGTCTCGACGCAGCTCGGAATCCGGCAGGCGGCTATGCAGCGCGCTCAGATACGTCGGGAAGGCTGAGACGTGGTGCCAGTATTCGGCCGCGTAAGCCCGCAGATCGTCGCGCGTAAGCTCGCCCGAGGACCATGCCTGGTAGAAAGGGTGCGTCAGCAGGTTGTACGGCGCGATGCGCGTTTCGAGTGCAGTCCAGAAGTTCGTATCCATGGGTCTCTCTCTGAGAATGGGATGTGAGCCTGTTGGCCGAGTGTACCGCGCGGCGCTGTGGGTCGCAGCCAGCTGCGAATCCCTAAAAATCCACGTGCGTCCGGACGCTGAACACGGCCACCGGTCCGCGGTCCAGGTTGTAACCCGGATGGTCAACGAACTGGAAGTCCAGCGAGCTGAACAGCCCGCGCCAATTGTGCGCTGTGTAGTAGCTCTCCACGATGTCCTCGCGTGCGTAGTTCAGCCGGCCATCCCCCAGCAGAAAACCCAGCCCGCCCAGCCCCAGGTACGCCTGGTGGTCGCGTTTGATCGCGTTGCTCACCACCACCAGCCCCACCCTGTCGTTCGGCCGCGACCACTGACTGCCCGCCAGGTCGCCGCCCAGCTCGAAGGTCTGGTCCACCTCCGTGTACGCGTAGCTCTCGTGCTGGCCCTCATTCCAGCCGAACCGCCCAAATACCCGCAGGTCCTTGGGCAATTCCTGCTCAAAATTCAGCCCTACGCCATACTTCACGGTCGTCCCGAACGGATGGTCCGTAATCACCGGCACTGCATGAGGATTCCCGTTCGCCCGCTCCTCGAGCGCCTTGCTGTTCTGCTCGCGGTAGTCGCCCATATTCGCGTAGTTTGCATATCCCAGCAGCCGCACCGCACCTTGCCGCTTCGGATCCATCCACCGGGCTAATGGCCCTCTTCCGTAGTCGATCTCGTAGTTGTCACCGCGAGCCTTGCGCAGACTGGACTGCAGATCGATCCCATTCGCCACCGTCGGCATCAGCGCGAATCCATACCGCAGCGCCCACGGCCCGTCGTCATACTCAGCGATCCCCGCATACGTATACCCGCGCGTGTCCGCCGCATAGTCATACGCTCCGTTGTTGTCCACCGTCCAGTTCAGAAACTGCAGGTGCGAATCCGACCCTGGCGTGTTCTGGTCGAAGCTATCCGGCAAACTCATCTTGCCCACCCGCAGATCCAAGCGCCGCTTCGGCACCTTTGTGGCAAGCGAAAACTGCGTCCGCTGCGCGTCCACCATCTTCGAACTCAACCCGATCGTCTGGTGAATCTCCGCTCGCGCCACATAAGGAGTCGGGCCGAGGTTCGGGTTCCGCACCACGTCGAGATTCGTAAAGCCTGCCAGTCCCAGCGCCTCGGAAATGCCGCGCCCGCCGGACGACTCCAGATCGAAGATCGCCTCGGTATTGAAACGCAGTTTCCGGTGCAGTTCCAGCCCAGTAAACAGCGTTCCAACGAGCGAGGTCTTGTACTCACCGCGTGCCAGCAGGGAATTCGGCCCCGAGTACGGTGAGTGAAATGGCGGGTGCGATTGAAAGATGATGTTCGCCTGTCCTGACACGAGCCAGCGCGCCTCATCAGGATGCGAAAACATCGTCACCTGCGCCGGTCGGTCCGAAGCGGCTTGAGCGTCTGCAGGGCTTAAGGGCTGCCGCTGCGCCTGCGCAATCGCCGCACACATGCAAAGGCCGAGCGTCAGCATTCCGGTCAAACGCAAAATCATAGGATTTCAAAGGGAACTACTGGACCGCGACAAAATCAGGCCGGAATAAAACAGCCCGCCACAGGAAGAGGCTCCACACGGCGGGCCTGGTTAATTCACTCTCGTCAGCAGTCGCGTCGTTCTCCAGCCGCGACCAGATGCCTGCAATCGGGCAGCGTTCATCGCCGGTTTCCACAAATGTGCGGGTCAGATGCATGCGGCTGAACCGCGGCAGCATCGGATGGTTCTCCGCGGGGCATGCCCAGCGATTGATCAGGTTCTTCATGGGAGTCTCCTCCTTTCTGCGCGCATTCGGCGCTGTATCCGTTCGATGTAGTATACCCGGGTACGGTATAAAGAAGACGTAAAATCCTTCCCGGGGGCTCTGTGGAGATTGATCGCGAACGTGCCAAGCTCATTAACCGCGCCAAGCGCATCCACGGCCAGATGGAAACCGTCGAGCGCAGCCTCATCGAAAACCGCGACTGCACCGACGTTCTGATGCTCCTGGCTGCGGTCAAGGGCGGAATCAACGGCCTCATGGCCGAGATCCTCGAGGATCACATCCGCCTCCACATCGGCTCTCGCCCCATGTCCCCCGAACTCGGCGAAGAACTTATCGACCTCGTCCGCGCCTATCTGAAATGATCCCCTCAGAGCTGCTCAGATTGCCTTTGTAGTTGCTTTCTTACAATTCACTTTTCGCTACTCACTGATCCGCATTCCCCCTTTGACTCGCCGGCTCGTCATCGATTAAACTGTCTTTACACGAGAAAGGAGGCTGATCCTGAAATCTATGAAATCTGACAGTAGTTGTTCAACAATCCGTGAGGTGACTGAGGCTTAGGGCGTCCGTCGCTCTAGACCTGGCAGTTCTGCACAATCAGATCTCCTGCCGAGGCCCATCCAGGACGGATGCCTCAGGTCAATCTCCACAGTCCACCGCATAAGGGCTCGCCGCCAGGCGAGCCCTTTGTGTCTTCTACGGCTGCCTTCCTGGTGTGGCTTTTCTTTCTGTCATTCCCGAAGCGGCCTTTCTTCCTATCATTCCCGCGCGCCTTTCTTTCTGTCATTCCCGAAGGGAATCTGCTCTTCTCTCTTCACCGATGCTCCACCATGGCCCTTGCGCCACGCCGCGGTTATGAGGCGTAAGTTCACACGGCCTAAAATGAACCCATGAGCGAAGCAGTCCTTGACCACGTAGAAGCCACCGCCGCCGACGACCTTATCATCGCCGGCCGCCGCTTCCGCTCCCGCCTCATCGTCGGCACCGGCAAGTACAAGGACGGCCCCGAGACCGCCGCCGCCATCGACGCCTCCGGCGCCGAGATGGTCACCGTCGCCGTCCGCCGCGTGAACCTCGACCGCTCCAGGGAATCCCTCCTCGACTTCATCGACCCGCAGCGCTTCTTCCTGATGCCCAACACCGCCGGCTGCTACACCGCCGAGGAGGCCATCCGCGCCGCCCGCCTCGCCCGCGAGGTCGGCCTCTCCGACTGGGTCAAGATCGAGGTCATCGGCGACCAGCCCACCCTCTACCCCGACGTCCAGGCCACCGTCGAAGCCACCCGCATCCTCGTCAACGAAGGCTTCACCGTCCTGCCCTACACCACCGACGACATCGTCTTCGCCAAACGCCTCATCGACGCGGGCGCCGCCGCCGTCATGCCCCTCGGCGCGCCCATCGGCACCGGCCTCGGCATCGCGAACAGCTACACGCTGCGCATGATGCGCGAGCTCATCACCGAGGTCCCGCTGGTCGTCGACGCAGGCCTCGGCACCGCCTCCGACGCCGCTCTCGCCATGGAGCTCGGCTTCGACGCCGTCCTGCTCAACACCGCGATCGCCGGCGCAAAGAACCCCATCCTCATGGCCTCGGCGATGAAGAAAGCCGTCGAAGCCGGCCGCGAAGCCTTCCTCGCCGGCCGCATGCCCAAAAAGCTCTACGCCAGCGCCAGCTCCCCCTCGAGGGCATCTCGCGCTAACGCGAAAGCTTCTCCTGCAACCCGCGCTTCACCTCCGGCCACTCACTCGCCACAATCGAAAACCGCAGCGTATTCCGCGGCGTAAAATCCGCGGCCATCCTGTGCGCGCGCAGCGTTCCTTCGAACTTCGCCCCTATCCGATTCAGCGCCGCTGCCGAGCGCTCATTCCGCTCATCCGTGCAGAAGCTCACCGAATTCATCCGCCACACCTCGAACGAATGCGTCAGCATCAGCAGCTTGGCCTCGGTATTCGCTCGGGTGCGAACGGCCGACTCCGTCAGCCACGTATACCCAATCTCGCCCGTATCGAAAACATGCTTGCCGCGATGCGCTGATCCCTCCGGCCACGCCCACCGCTCCAGTCCAAAGAACCGCGTGGACCCAATCACTTTGCCATCACTCTTCCGCACCGTCGCAAACGGCAACGCCGTCCCGGCATCTCTCCACGCCAGCGCCGTCTCAATATAAGCAGCCACCGCCTCGCGCCCCACCGGCACCAGACTCCACTTGTAGATCGACGTATCGGCCGCCGAAGCCTCCGCGAGGGCCGCCGCATGACGTCGCTCCAGCGGCTCCAGCCGTACATACTCACCCTCAAGCGTTACAGGATCAACGCCCATCACAATCTCTGCCCGAAGCACACCAGGTCGCCATCCGGCGCAAGGATCAGCAGTTCGCGCTGGTGATAAGCCTTGTCCGCCGGCCCGTGCACATCGCCTTTCGGCAGCTTGTCCAGCTTCGCCTTCATGTCCTCATACAGCGCGTCCACGTCGCGCACGTCGAAGTAATACCGGAAATTCCTGCACCCGCGCGGAGCCTCCGCCGCATCCCCGCGCCCCCATATCCGAATCCCGCAGCCCTCGCGCTCCATATATGCGTAATCGCGCACTCGCATATGCGGACTGAAACCGAGCACATCCTCGAAGAACCGCACCGCGGCGTCAAACTCCGCAATAGGAACGTGCATGAACGGCGTCGTCTGAATGAAGTTGGACATTGCGTCACAGCTTACGTGAAGCTCCGATGCGTTGGCAGGCAAATCCGCACCTCACGCCAGGCACGCTCGCGTCCACGCATCCTGCGTCACCTTTGTCCCCGCGGGAAGCTGCGCAGCGTACGCCGCAAGCTTCGCCCTCAACTCATTCGCCTCTTCCGGATGCACCGCATAGAACGCGATCGTAAATCCGCCAACCGTCGCATGACGACTAGGACACTTCGGCGTGAGGCTCCCTGCATACGTCCACTCCGGCGGAACCGCTTCCGCACCCTGGAACCACTCCACGTACACCGCGACCACCTTCACGCCCTGCTGTGCTGCGAGTTGCCGAATCGCATCTGTGTCATACGCGTGCGCCAGCTTCAGGTTCAGCACTGTGCTCGAAGTCAACCCAAACAGATCCAGCATTGGACCGTCGTGAAAATAGCTCACCGCTCCGACATCATTAACCGCGATCGGGGCCGTCGGATAACTCTTCGCGAAGAACTGCGCCATCTGATACTGCTGCAGAAAAATCGATTGCACCGCATCCGCGTTGGTCGCGAGAATCACCCCCGCGCGCGGTACGAGCGCGAGCACACCGCACGCCACGAGCCATCCAGCCAGCTTCTTCAGTTGCAAAATGTCTCGGCACTCGTCCAGCAGCACAAACAGGCTGAAGATCGTCAGCACGACGAGATAGCTCTCATATCGGCCAAGCTGCCCCATGCGCGAAAACAGCGTATGCAGCACAGACAGACCAACAGTGATCATTCCCGCCACCGCCGCGCTGCGCATCGCGCCGCGCGCGCGTATTGATGCGATGCTCAAGCCCAAAACCACCGCCCACCCAACCGGCAGCAGATGTTTCCCCGCGTACCCCAGGTTATGCAGCACCGGAGCAAACCTGTCCGAGAGCGCGGTCGACGCCGGCGCGGTCTTCAGCAGCAGGGAGTTCGGAAAGAAGTGCGACCCAGGATGGCCCAAACTGAACAGCCCAAACGCGACGATCGGAAGCAGTCCCGCGCCGGCGACGGCAGCAAACAATCCCACACGCTTCTGCCATAACAGCAGCACACAGACGCAAGCCACCTCAAACGCAAGCTCATACCGCGACGAGGTCGCCACCGCCGCCCACACAATCAGCGGCGTCACGCTCTTCACCTCTCGCGAGCGATCCAGCACCTCAGCCGCCGCAACAAGCAGACCAAGCGCCGTAATGCTCTCGAGAACATGCTCCAGCCCCAGCGACGTGAGGCTGCTCAGCGGGGTCAGCACGGCAATCGAGACCAGCGCAATCAGCCGCCGCCCCGAAACCACTCCCGAGCGCTCCAGCCAACGGTTCGCCAGCCACAGCAGAAGCAGCGAAAGCGCACCATTCAACACAAACGGCAGCCATACATGCAACCCGAACACCGCTCCGAGCGCCGCCAGCAGAAACGGCCACACCACCGAAGACGACGCTCCCGTAAATCCAAACGGCGTCACGCCGAAGACATGATGCGTCAGCAGATTTTTCGCGATCGCGAGATGAATGTACGCATCATCCACCGCGTACACCTGCTGCAGGCGGTCGATGTGCCATGCCTGCACAAGCAGCACGCCCAGCATGGACACGTAAATCACCGCTGCTATCCAGTACGGCCGCAGCCTGCCGAGTGGTGCCTCTCCGCTCCGGGCATCAGGCATGGAAGAAGTTGTTCTCCTGTGTTGGGCTGCAGAACGTATCGGATTAATCGAGCGTATACATGGCCAACCCGCTCAGCAGCTTCGGATAAAAGTCCGTTGACTTCTGCGGCATCACTTCCAGGTTCAGCGAGATGTCCTTCATCTGCTCCAGCGTGACCGGCTTGATCAGGAATGCCACGTCAGCCTTGCCGTTCTTCACGCGCTCCACGGATTCATCCGCCTCACGGTAGTAGCGGATAACCTCGCCCTTGCGAATCGTCTCCTCATCGAGGCCCAACATCCGTTCCAGCACCACCTTGTGCAACTGCGTCACGTCGAGCTGCTGCTGCCGTGGCGAAAGTCCGGCCAGCGAAGGTGCAATCGCCTCCTGGCGTGGCGTCAACAGCAGGTTTCCATCGCGCGCGGCCGCAACGAAGGCCACTCCGTGGGTCGTGTTCAACTTGGCCAGCAGTTGCGCCGGAGTCAGCGAGCTCTCCAACTCCTCAACCTCGAAGTACTGCTTCGCCTTTTCCGCAAACTCGCGAATGTTGAAATTCGCAAGGCCAGACACTACGCGATGCGTCGGCAGAATCGTAATGCCCGGCGCATCCATGTTCACGAACGTCATCATCATCGCCTGCTCGGGAAACGCTGGCTGCGGCAGTCCGTCGGAGGTCAGTTTCGGCGCGGCCTTCGCATCGCATTGCATCTGCTTCGCACGCTCCTGCATGTACGCCACCGAGGTCTCGTACCGGTGATGGCCATCCGCGATGAGCAGCCACTTGTCCTTCATCGCGTCGAGCACCCGCTGGATCAACTGCGCATCCGTCACCTTCCACACGCGATGCACCACGTGGTACTCGTCCACAATCTCGAGGTCCGGCGTGCGCGTCACGTGCGGCACTGTCTTCGAATCGCCCGCTACGGTGGGCGCCGGTTCGAAGATCACGCGCTCCGCCGTAAACGTCGGGTCTGAGTACAGCATGTAAATCTGCTCGCAGTACGCGCGCGTCGCCTTGAACAGCGCCAGCCGGTCCGATTTGTGCTTTGGAAACGTCTGCTCGTGCCTGTAAACAACCTTCTCGGCGTAATCATGGAGCTGGCCCAGCGCAATAAAGCCGCGCCGCTCGCGAATCTCGGCCTTCGTTCCCGTCGCTCCGCCCGTGCCCGGAACGGTATACGTCTGCGAGTAGCCGTACAGCGCAGGCGCGCTCTCTTCGTGCAGAACGCGCTCGCCGCGCCACTTGTTCAGCGTCTCCGCCGCGCGCGTGTATACGTTGTGCTCTTCATTGTCGTCGGGCTGATGTTTTCCGAGCACGACGCGAACCAGGTTATACGGGCTCAGGTTGTAGTACCGCTCCTGCATCTGCTTGTCGATCTTGTCGTACGGCTGCGTCACAACGTCGGCCATGTTGACGCGGGTTGGGTCATAGCGAAGTGCGCGAAACGGAAACAAACGTGCCATGGCTCCATTGTACGGAGAAGCGAAGAACGTACACTGGCGGGATGGTTTTGAGGAAGGCCGTCGAAGCAGACTACGACGAGATCATCGATCTCGCGAACCTCGCCTATCGCGGCCGCGAGGGTGCAACTCCAAGCTGGAACATCGAGAAGGGAATCGTCGGCGGACAGCGGCTCGATCATTCACTGCTCCGCGAAGAACTCGCCGCAAAACCCGATGGAGCGTTGCTGGTGTATCGCGAAGAGTCCGACGGTCCGCTGTTGGGAACGGCGTGGCTGAACCCGGAACCTGATGGTGTGTGGTCGCTGGGTCTCGTGACCATTCGGCCGGAGCTGCAGAACCAGCAACTGGGGCGCAAGCTGCTCGCTGCAGCAGAGGACTACGCGCGTTCGCATGGCGCAAAGCGCATCCAGATCGGTGTATTGCACGTGCGTGACACGCTGATCGCCTGGTATCAGCGCCGAGGCTACGAACCAACAGGAGACACTGAGCCGTATCCGAAGCACGATCCTCGCTTCGGCACACCGCTGCGGGACGACCTGCAGTTCCTCATCATGGAGAAAGAGCTCTGAACGGCTCCCGTTATCCACCCGCAATCGCGCCGAGAATGATCAGCGGCTCGCGTCCATTGACAATCTCTTCCGGCAGTGGAGCATCGACCGAATCATGGGAAAGATCTTCATTGCACGCGAAGAAGCGTATGAACGCTCGGCGCTCATTTGTGTTCTGGTCACGCACGCATCCCCGCAGGGTTGGATGCGCCGCCTCCAACGCATCCAGCACACGCCGCAGCGTCACCGGTGCAGCAACTTCCAGTTGAAGTTCATGGCCGGAGGTGATCTTCGCGTGCCGCAGCAGTGGCGCGGGAAGCTCAACGCGGATGCCGACTCATGCGAGCGTCTGCACCTCAATCGAAAGCACCGGCGGAAGATGCTCCGTCACGGTCGCTCCACGTGTTGCCGGCGTCCGGCGAGCAGTAAATCTGTCCGCCGGTCGTTCCGAAGTAAATGCCGCAATCGTCGAGCGCATCCACCGACATCGCATCGCGTAACACGTTCACATAGCAGTCCTGCTGCGGAAGACCCTTGGTCAGCGGCTCCCACTCGTTGCCGCCGGACTTCGAGCGGAACACCTGCAGCTTTCCATCCAGAGGGAAGTGCTCGGAGTCGGACTTGATGGGCACAACGTAAACCGTCTCAGGCTCATGCGTGTGCACATCGATAACGAATCCAAAATCCGTCGGCAGATTTCCGCTCACCTCCGTCCAGTTGTCCCCTGCATCATCCGACCGCATCACGTCCCAGTGCTTCTGCATGAACAGCGTCTTCGGCGTCTTCGCATTCATCGCGATGTGGTGTACGCAATGCCCGACCTCTGCTGTCGGATTGGGCAGGAACTTTGAGTTGAGTCCCTTATTGATGGGCTTCCAACTCTTCCCCCCATCATCCGTTCTAAACGCTCCCGCCGCTGAAATTGCAATCACAATGCGCTCAGGGTTCGTCGGATCGAGGATGACCGTGTGGAGGCACATGCCGCCCGCGCCGGGCTGCCACCCCGGGGCCGTGGCATTGGTGCGCAGGCCGGAGAGCTCGGCCCAGGACGCGCCGGCGTCGGTGGACTTGAACAGCGCGGCATCCTCCGCTCCTGCATAAACCGTGTCCGCATCCGTCAGCGAGGGTTCGAGGTGCCAGACGCGCTTGAACTCCCAGGGGTGGGGAGTGCCGTCGTACCACTGGTGCGTGCCGGGGACGCCGTCGTAGGTGAACTGGGCGCTGACCGGGTTCCAGGTCTCGCCGCCGTCGTCGGAGCGCTGGACCTGCTGGCCGAACCAGCCGGAGGTCTGCGAGGCGTAGATGCGGTTCGGGTCTACCGGAGAGCCTTTGAGGTGGTAGAGTTCCCAGCCTGTGAAGTGCGGGCCGGAGATCTTCCAGTCCTTGCGCTTGCCGTCGGAGGTGAGGATGAAGGCGCCTTTGCGGGTTCCGGCGAGGATGCGGACGGAGCTCATCGAGCGGTCTCCTGTGTTGTGAGAATTGGGCTGCTTCGGGTCTGGAAAAGCATACGCCGCGGAGCGGTGGAAGTTCCGAGGAATTTGGCGAAATGGGGTACCCCCCTCCCCCCGTACTTTTTGCGCAAAGTCTTCGAACCAGAGACTTTAGGCCTGGACTTCAGTAGCGGTTTTGTGCAAAGTCCTGGAAACAAAGAGGTAAGCCTCGCAGGGGATGTCGGCGCAACTCGTAAGTCTCGGCACAAGAGCAGTTTGCGGAGCAGCCCCTTCTTCAGGCGTCTGGCTCCGCAACGCCGCAAGACTCTCCGGGTTCTAAGGACAATAGTTGGTCGTCAAGGAGGAGAGCTGTGAGGATTTGGGCTTTGTTGATGGTTCTGGGCATGGTAGGCGGTGTAGCGCAGGCGCAGACGGATGTGGCGGCGAGCGTGTACGGGGCGTTCACGGGAAAGGTGAACGGCAACGGGGTGACGCAGACTCCGGCGAACCAGGCGGGATTTATGGCGGAGCTGCATCACCAGTCGAATCCGCTGGTGGGGTATGCGCTGACGTATTCCTGGAACCGCGCGGACCAGACCTATACGGGCGGCCAGGTGACGTGTGGATTGCCGTGCGGCAACCAGCCGACGACGCAGACGGCTCATGTGCCGGCGAATGCGCATGAGGTGACTGCGGCGTGGGAGGTTGGGGTGAAGGTGCTGAACCTGCGGCCGTTCCTGCTGGCGGGCGGAGGGATTCTGTTCAATCAGCCTGCGCAGAGCTCGGATTCCGTGAAGAACCATACGGCGGGCGTGCTGGTGTATGGCGGCGGTGTGGATGTGGGGCTGCTGCCGCATGTCGGGATTCGGGCGCAGTATCGCGGAAATGTGTACGGCGCGCCGCAGTTGTCGACGGCATTCTCGTCGACGAAGGCGTTTTTCAATACGGCGGAGCCGATGGTCGGGGCGTATCTGCGGTTCTAGAACTCGGTGTGCGATGAGGGACTGAAGCATCCAATTGGGCTGTGGAGGTGCGATGAGGCGCGTTGTTTTTCTTGCGATCATGGTGGCCGGCTTGGTCGGGTGTAGTCACGAGGCCCGGAGCCCGGATGCGATCCGGAACGATACCGCGCATGTTACTGCGGGCGCGGTTCGTGATGGGAAGGCTGTGGTGCAGGGCGTCTTTGACGGCCTCCGGCAGAAGGGGCCGCTGAACATCAACAAGGCCAGCAGCGATGATTTACAGCGCCTGCCCGGCGTCACACCGGAGGTTGCGGACCGGATTATTGCGGGACGGCCGTATCAGCAGGGCGCCGATCTTTATCACCGGCACATCGTGAGCAAGGCGGAATACAACCAGATCTCGGATAAGATCCAGGCGAAGTGAAACTGGAGCCGGAATGAGATCGAGTCTGTTTCTTCGGATAGCGTCTGTGCTGACGTTTATCCATGCGGTTTTACATACCGTGGGCGGAGTGTTCGGCAAGCCGTCGCCGGGCGTGGCGGCGATGGTCGATGCAACGATGCGGGCGAATCGTTTTCCAGTGTTTGGCGTGACGCGCAGTTATGCCGATTTTTACTTCGGGATGGGCCTGGGGATTACGATCTTTCTGCTCGTCGCGGCGGTGCTGCTGTGGCAGATGGGGACCCTGGCGAAGACGGATGCCGCGAGGCTGCGGCCGATGATGGCCGCGATTGTTGTGGGGTTTCTAACCTTCGCGGTGGTGTCGTACCTGTACTTCTTCGCGGCGCCAGTGGTCGTCGAGGTGTTGATTGCTGCATCCGTGGGAGTGGCGATGGCGGGGGCTCGGACCGAGCAGGGTATCGCGAGGGTTGCGAAGGCAGCATACCCCAAGGGCTAAACCTGCTTTTGTTTTGCCGCCCGGAAGAGGCCCGAGCCTAAGGTTCGGGTTAGCTAGAAGCGGTCGCGCGTCTTAGCGCGCGATACCCCACCCTGCCACGCTTCGCGCGTCGAGGATGGGATACCCGGTTTCTGACAGTGCTTGCTGGTCCTAGAGGAACAGAGGCGCGAGCACGAGCGTGATCGTCGCCAGCAGTTTGATCAGGACGTGCAGGCTGGGGCCGGCGGTGTCCTTGAAGGGATCGCCGACGGTGTCGCCGACAACGGCGGCCTTGTGGGCGTCGGAGCGCTTGCCGCCGTACATTCCGGTTTCGATGTATTTTTTGGCGTTGTCCCACGCGCCGCCGCCGTTGTTCATCAGCATGGCGAGCAGGATCCCGGCGATGGTGCCGACCATGAGCAGGCCGGCCACCGCGGTGGCTCCGCCGAGGTTGACCGGCACGCCGTTGATGGTTGGGACGTTCATCATCTGGCCGGGAGCGAGCGTGACCGAACTGGTGCCGTAGCTCGCCGAGAAGTTGCGGAAGATCAGGCCCACAGCGACAGGCAGGCCGACGACGAGAAGGCCGGGAAGGACCATCTCCTTGAGCGCGGCGCCGGTGACAATCGAGACGCAGCGGGCATAATCGGGCTTGACCGTGCCCTCCATGATGCCGGGGTTCTCGTGGAATTGAGCCCGCACGTCCTCCACGACCTTCTGAGCCGTGCGGCCGACCGCCTTGATGGCCATCGAGGAAAACAGGTAGACCAGCATGGCGCCGAGCAGCGCGCCGACGAACACAGGAATCTCGGCGAGGTTGACGTTGGTGAAGGACCAGCCGCGCGGCATGTATCCGAGCGGGCCAGCGGCGGCAACCTTGTCGGCGACGATGGAGTGGACCTCTTCGAGATAGGCGGAGAAGAGCAGGAAGGCGGCGAGGGACGCGGAGCCGATCGCGTATCCCTTCGTGAGCGCTTTGGTGGTGTTGCCGGCCGAGTCCAGCTTGTCGGTGATGTCACGGACGGCGTCCGGCTGGTGCGACATTTCGATGATGCCGCCGGCGTTATCGGTGATGGGCCCGAAGGTGTCCATGGCAAGGATGTACGCCGCCGTCGCCAGCATTCCCATGGTTGCAATGGCAGTCCCGTAGATGCCCTTGGCGTAGTCGGAGATGACCAGCATATTGCCGTTGATGTCCGTCGCATTGGCGAGCGCGCGCACGCCGCAGTAATAGCTGGTGAGCAGCGCGATGGAGATGACGATGACTGGCAGGGCGGGGGTTTCCATGCCGACTGCAAGCCCGGAGATGATGTTGGTGGCGGGGCCGGTCAGGGAGGATTTCGCGATGAGCTGCACAGGGCGGTAGCGGCTCTCGGTGTAGTACTGCGTGATCCAGACGAAGAGGAACGCGGTGATCAGGCCGATGACGCCGGAGAGGAACAGCCAGCCAGGCTGGACGCCGGGGCCGTTGAGCATCTTCCACACGACGAGAGCGAGGCCGGCGAGCGCGATGACGGCGGTCACGTAGAAGCCGCGGTTGAGCGCGCGCATCGGGTCTTCGGTTTCATTGGAGCGGACGACCGCCACGCCGACGATGGAGGCGATCAAATTGATCGCGTGAATGATGAGCGGGAACAGGATGCCCTTGATGCCAAAGACGGGATATAAAGCTGCCCCGAGGATCATGGCGCCGACCGTTTCGGCGGCGGTGGACTCGAAGATATCCGCGCCGCGGCCGGCGCAGTCGCCCACGTTGTCACCGACCAGGTCGGCGATGACGGCGGGATTGCGGGGGTCGTCTTCGGGAATGCCGGCTTCGACTTTGCCGACGAGGTCGGCGCCCACGTCTGCGGCCTTGGTGTAGATGCCGCCGCCGAGCTGGGCGAAGAGCGCGACCAGCGAGGCACCGAAGCCGAAGCCGACGAGCTCGTACACGACGTGGGTGGGATTGGTGGTGCCGCCGAAGGCGAGGAAGAGGATGCTGACGCCGAGCAGGGCGAGCGCGACCACGACGAGGCCGGTGACGGCGCCTCCGCGAAGCGCAGCCTGGAGAGCCTTGTTCAGCGAGCTGCGCGCGGCGGCGGCGGCACGGATGTTGGTCCGGATGGAGACATACATGCCGGTGAAGCCGGCGATGCCGGAGCAGGTGGCGCCGACGAGGAAGCTGACGACGGTCTGGATGGCGACGTCATGCGTGCGCGGAGCGAAGAAGTAGCCGAGGAAGATGATGATGGCCAGGATGGCGGCGATGATGCCGATGGTGCGGTACTGGCGCGCGAGGAAGGCCTCGGCGCCTTCGCGGATGGCGTTGGAGATGGCCTGCATGTCGGCGGTTCCGGTGTCGCCGGCCAGGACAGAACGTGCGATGACCGCCGCGGCGATGAGAGCGAGGATGCCGATAGCGATAGCGATCCAGAGCCAAACGGTGTCACTGGAGGAAACGGTGGAAGCGGCTGGGGAGTAGTTCTGAAACGCGAGAAGAGCCGCAGGTGCGCCGAGATGCATGAACAGGTTTCCTCCTGAAGACGTGCAAGGGGTAAAGATTTGGTTTTCGGCCGGATGACCGCTGGTGTACCGGAGTGACTCCCTTGAGGGGAGACTGGCGAATTAGAGCATTATGAGTGCGAAAGGGTCAATCGACTGAGGACTAACTTGTCCAACGGGGGTTCAGATGCGCATTTCGAATGAGAAGATGACGGGGCATTCATGGGGACTGGCGAAGAGAGGGCGGCGGTGAGATAGTGATAGCTCAAGGGCTCCGTACAGCGAACTGGGGACGACGGGTGCGGAGCGCGAGGTGCCGTATGCGGTGCTTGCAGTTGGGCCGGGTGGAAGGTGGTGGGCGGAGCGGAGTGTGGAGCGGCCGTTTGAGCCTCTGCGCTGTGTTCCTGATGCTGTGGGTTTTGGGGTTGGCGGGTTTCGCCCGGGCGCAGGAGAATCCTCTCGGCGATGTGAAGACGCCTGCACCGGCAGCGGCGGAGCCGAAGGATAACCGGCCGCTGGTCACGGGCGGTGCCGTGGGCACCAAGGCGACGAGCGCGCCGGGGTCCGAGATCCGGGTGGACGTAAACCTGGTGCTGGTGCCGCTGACGGTGACGGACCCGATGAACCGGCTGGTGACGGGGCTGGATAAGGAGAATTTTCAGGTTTTCGACAACAATAACCTCCAGACGATCAAGAGCTTTGCGACCGAAGATGCGCCGCTTTCGATCGGGATCGTTTTCGATTTGAGCGGGAGCATGCAGTCGAAGTTTTTGCGCGCGCGGAAGGCGCTGACGGAGTTTTTGCGGACGTGCAACCCGCAGGACGAGTTCTTCGTCGTCGGATTTAATGACCGGCCGGCGATTTTGGTGGATTACACAAATGACGTGGAGGACGTCGAAGCACGTATGGTGATGCTGCACCCGCAGAACCGGACGGCGCTGATTGACGCCATGTACCTGGGAGTGAACAAGCTGCGGCAGGCGAAGTATGCTCGCAAGGCGCTGCTGGTGATCTCGGATGGCGGAGACAACCGCAGCCGGTATACGGAGGGCGAGCTGACCAGGATTGTGCGGGAGAGCGAGGTCCAGATTTATTCGATCGGCATCTTCGACGCGTTTGCGCCCACCGAGGAAGAGGTCAACGGGCCGACGCTGCTGCATGAGGTGTGTGAGTCGACCGGTGGACGGCTGTTTCGTGTGATGGATATGCAGGATTTGAGCGACATCGCGCAGCGGATCAGTGAGGAGCTGCGCAACCAGTATGTGATCGGGTTTACCCCGACGGACAGACGGCGGGACGGGCAATGGCGGAAGTTGAGGGTGAAGCTATGGAGCCGCCCGGGCTGCCTCCGCTGACGGTGCACAGCCGCGAGGGGTACTATGCGCCGACGCAGTAACGGGTGGATGGCAGCATGGAGTCTGCTGCTGTTGCCTGACGGTGGGATTGAGTGCGCAGCAGACAGCGCCCGCGGCTAAGGATGCCGGGCAGAAGCAGACGCCCCTGTCGCAGGACAGCGATCCCGTGCCGTCGCCGGACCCGGACACGCATACGGCTGCCCCGCCGCCGGCGGCCGGACAGCCGAAGTCGGGAGAGATTACCCGGGAGCACGGCGAGTACACCATGCGCGCGAATGCGTATGAGGTGCGCCTGAATGCATCCGTGATTGATGCGAGCGGGGCGCCGGTGCAGAACCTCCCGCAGGACGCGTTCCATGTGTACGAGGACGGCGTCCCGCAGACGATCATCGGGTTCCGGCATGAGGATGTGCCGGTGTCCATGGGGATTTTGATCGACAGCTCGGGGTCGATGTACGACAAGCGCGCGGCGGTCGATGCGGCGTCGCTGGACCTGGTGAGGCTGTCGAACCGCGAGGATGAGGCGTTCCTGGTGGACTTCAGCTCGGAGGCGTATATCGACCAGGATTTTACGAACTCGATTGACAAGCTGCAGCAGGGGCTGGCGTACATCAAGTCGAGCGGAGGGACGGCGCTGTACGACGCGGTGATCGCGTCGGCGGATTATCTGTCGAAGAATGCGAAGCGCAGCAAGCAGGTTCTGCTGATCGTGACCGACGGCGATGACAATGCATCGAGCGCGACGCTGGAGCAGGCGATTCGGCGCGTGCAGGATCTCGATGGGCCGGCGATCTATTGCATCGGGCTGCTGTTTGGCGAGGACGTCAGCCACTCCGAGGCGCGCCATTCGCGCGAGGTGCTGACGGAGCTGGCGGCGCAGACCGGCGGCATTGCGTACTTCCCGCGCTCGCTGAAAGAGGTGGATGGGATCACGCGCGAGGTCGCGCAGGACATCCGGTCTCAGTACACGATCGACTACCGGTCGACAAAGCCGCCGGAATTGGGCGGATACCGGACGATTCACGTGGAAGCAAAAGAAAAGGGCTACCGCGGCTTGCAGGTGAGGACGCGCTCGGGATATTTTCCGAAGGTTGCCGGTGCGGGTGGGAAGAACACCGGGACGACGGGAGATTAGTCCGCAGCGTGCGAATTGGAAACGATATAACTCAACTGGTGGGGCACACCCCCATGGTGCGGCTCAGCAAGCTGGCCGGTGCTGATTCGGCCGAAGTTTGGGCCAAGC
Source organism: uncultured Acidobacteriaceae bacterium (assembly GCA_963762465.1). Lineage (GTDB taxonomy): Bacteria > Acidobacteriota > Terriglobia > Terriglobales > Acidobacteriaceae > Granulicella. The sequence goes on from CAVXKS010000010.1 coordinate 216,403, forward strand.
TCGAGACGATGAATCCCGGCGGGAGCATCAAGGACCGCGCCGCGCTGGGCATTGTGCTCGATGCCGAGCGGCGCGGCGTGCTGCTGCCAGGCGGGACGATCGTCGAGGCGACCGCCGGGAATACAGGCGTGGGGCTGGCGCTGATCGGCGTGCAGCGCGGATATCGTGTGAAGCTGTTTGTGCCGGAGGGCTACGCCGAAGAGAAGTGCATCCTGATGCGCGGACTCGGCGCAGAGGTCGTGCGCACGCCGGAGAGCGAGATGATGGCCGGCGCGATCAAACGCGCGCTCGCGTTTGAGGACGAGACGCCGGGAGCATTTGCGGCGATGCAGTTCGAAAATCCGGCGAACGCGGACTTTCACGAAGAGACAACAGCGGAGGAGATCTGGTCGCAGATGGAGGGCCGCATCGATGCGGTGGTGATCGGAGTCGGCTCCGCGGGGACGTTCACGGGCATCGCGCGATGTTTGAAGAAGCGAGCGCCCGCAGTGCTGACGGTTGCGGTGGAGACGCAGGGAAGCATCTTGCAGGGCGGCGAGCCGGGACACCATAAGGTGGAAGGGATCGGCGTCTCCTTCATTCCCGCCAACTTTGACCGCAGCGTGACGGACCGCATCATCATGGTGAGCGACGACGATGCGTTCGCGACGGTGCGGCGGCTGGCGCGTGAGGAAGGCGTGCTGGCTGGATCGAGCTCGGGAGCGAATGTGTTTGCGGCGCTGCAGGTGGCGAAGGATCTGGGGCCGGGCAAGCGCGTCGTGACGGTGGTGCCCGACTCGGCGGAGCGGTATCTGTCCAAGGGAATCCTGGGAGAGTGCCAGAGCTGAATTGTAGGCCGATTCGCAGAGGAATCTGATGAGCTTGTCCGAGAAGATCGAACGGGCGTTTGCCGCGCGGCTGAAACCTGCTCAGGTCAGGCTCGGCGATGAGTGCCTACAGTTGGACTCCGATACGGACGAAGCCATCTGGTTCTCTGGCCGGGACTGGCATGGACTCACGCGGAAAGATTGGGAAGAGCACAGTGCCGCGATCTTCTTTTTCGACTCGGATTCGTTCGCGTATTACCTGCCGAGCCTGTTGCTTCTCGCGACTGGAAATCCGCCTGAATCTTTGTCGGCCGTTGAATCGTTGATCGGCTTACTCGACCGGACTCCGGATCCGGAGGCGTTGAAGGATTGGTATTTGGCGGAGCGATTCCTCGGGCTGCGTCGGGAAGAATTAGAGGTGCTTAAGGAGTGGCTTCTCGAAATCTGCGAGTACGCGCCATACAAGGGGTGGGGAACTGCGGCATCAGGCCCGGGAGACCATCTCGGCCGAGCCTACGACATCGCTGATCTTCTCCAGAAAGAGGTTGAGCGAAGGCATCTGGCAAACGGGTAGGGTGGCTCGTTCAGCCTCCTTTGCGGGGGTGCGCTATGAGTTTCGAGATGCCAGCTTCGAGATTCGAGTTGAAGGCGAACGAGCCTTTTATTCCGGCTGTGTAGTCTGGTGCATCAGAGATAAGCAGCACTGCGGCTAAATCTGAAGGAGACACACATGCTTGAGTTGCGCACGATCAACGACATCCTGGCCGGCCTTGCCGAACGCGGCGGAGATACGGCCGCGATGTGGAAGTCTGCCGAAGGATGGAAGCCGATTACGGCGCGCACGATGTATGGGCGAGTGCGGGCCGTCGTTGCGGCGCTCGATAGCTGGGGAGTGAAGCGCGGCGATCGCGTGGCCATTATCAGTGAGAACCGGTGGGAGTGGCCGGTGGTGGATTTCGCGTGCATGGCGATGGGCGTGGTGGATGTGCCGTTGTATCAGACGTTGTCGCCGGAGCAGGTGGGATTCATGATCCGCGACTCAGGCGCGAAGGTGGCGTTTGTTTCGACGCGCGAGCAGTACGACAAGATTGCGGGTGCGGGCGAGCTGCCGGCGCTCGAGCACGTGGTCGTGTTCGATGATGGACAGTTTCCGAACGCGGAGCACCTGAGCAAGCTACTGGAAAACGCGGGACAGCTTGAGGCGCGGGACGCGGCGGGCGGTCCTGAATTCGCGGCGCGGCTGAATGAGACCAAGCCCGAGGAGCTGGCGACGATCATCTACACCTCAGGAACGACCGGCGACCCGAAGGGCGTGATGCTGACGCACAGGAATCTCTGCGATAACCTGCATCACTCGACCGACGATCTGCACATCGGGAAGGGAGACTCGGCGATCTCGTTTCTGCCGCTGAGCCACGCGCTGGCGCGGCACCTGGATTATGCGATCTACGCGCATGGCGGATACCTCGCGTATCTACCGGGTTTTGATCGTTTGGCCGCCGCAATGAAAGAGGTGAAGCCGACGATTTTTCTGGCGGTGCCGCGCGTCTTTGAGAAGGTGCGCCAGGGAGTTGAGGGCAAGGCGCACGGGATGAAGAAGCGCATCCTGAACTGGGCGCTGGCGCAGGGGCGAAAGCAGAACAAGACGATCGTCACGGGAAAGGAGCCGGGTTCGCTCGGCTGGAAGATTGCGAACAAACTGGTGTTCTCGAAAATTCGCGAGGCGTTCGGTGGGAACGCGAAGCTGTTTATCTCCGGCGGCGCGCCGCTCGGCAAAGAGACGACGGACTGGTTTCTGAGTGTGGGGATTCGCGTCTTTGAGGGCTACGGCATGACCGAGACATCGCCGGTGATCTCGCGCAACACGTTCGCGGGGTACAGGCCGTACACCGTCGGCGCGGTGATTCCCAATCTCGAGACGCGCCTCGCGCAGGATGGCGAACTGGAGGTGCGCGGGACGTCGGTGTTCGCGGGCTACTGGAAAAAGGAAGAGGAGACCAAGAAAGAGTTCACACCGGATGGGTGGTTCAGGACCGGTGATATTGCGAAGCTCGAGGACGGGTTCCTGTCGATCACCGATCGCAAGAAGGAGCTGATGAAGACGTCGGGTGGGAAATATATAGCCCCGCAGCCGCTGGAGAGCCGGCTGAAGGTGGATGCGCTGGTAGGGCAGGCGGCGCTGATCGGCGACCAGAGGAAGTTTGTGAGTGTGCTGATCTCGCCGAACTTTGACGCGCTGGAGAAGTGGGCGCAGCAGAACGGTCTGCAGACCAAGGACCGCGCGAAGCTGGTGGAAGACGCGAAGGTGCAGCAGGTTTATAAGGTCATCGTGAACAAGGCGAATGAGGGGCTGGGGCACCACGAGACGATCAAGAAAGTTGCGCTGGTGCCGGAGGAATGGACGGTCGAGTCGGGTGAGCTGACGCCGAGCATGAAGCTGAAGCGGCGCGTGATCAATGAGAAATATAAGGACAGGATTGATGCGCTGTATGGATCGGGCAATGGCGCGGAGTAGCGCGCGACTGTGGAGCTGGGTTTTTGTTGCGGCGATTGCGAGCGGGGCGGGCTCGCAAGTTTCAACGCAGCAGGTGGGAGTCGTTCCCACCGATCACTACGGTCCGCCGGTGTGCGCGGCAGGAGCGAAGCCGCCGGCCAAATCGGATGCGGCGGAGCGGGCTGCGCGCGAGCAGAAGGATGCCGCCGAGAACTCGCGGATTGTGCTTTCGAACGAGCCGAAGAACTTCGGCGTGGAGCGGTACAAGCTGGTCGAGTACGGTGAGTGCACGGGCGAGGGCGGGTGCTATTGGGCGGACCTCGACGCGCAATACAGGCGCGCGGAGGCGGAGCTGAAGCAGGAGATCGCGTCGAAGAATGCCGGCGGCGGGGTCCGCGACAGCGGTGCAGAAAAGCTGGCGATCGTCATGGATATCGATGAGACGACGCTGACGAACTGGTGCGAAATGCGGCGCGAGGACTTCGGTTACATCGCGTCGATCTACCGGCCATGGGAGACTAGCCCGGAGGCGGCGACGCCGATTCCGGGAGCGCTGCGGCTGTTCAACGAGGCGCGCGAAGCAGGCGTGGCGGTGTTCTTCATTACCGGACGGGCGGGCAAGGGCGACGCGCGCAGGCAGGGCGCCGATGCGAATGACGAGACCGCGGCGACCGCGCGCAACCTGGAGGCCGCGGGGTTTCGTGGATATGCCGGGCTGCGGCTGCGGAATGGCAACGAGCGGCAGATGCCGACGATTGCGTATAAGTCCCAGGAGCGGCGGCAGATTGTGGCGGATGGATACCGCATCATCATGAGCCTGGGCGATCAGTGGAGCGATCTGCTGGGCGAACCGCAGGCGGATGTGAGTGTGAAGCTGCCGAACCCGTTCTACTTCATTCCGTAGGGCAGGGATTAGGGAACAGGGAACAGGGATCAGGGAATAGGGCTTGGGTCCGGAAGGCAACTTGCGGGACGAAGCGGCAGGCCGTGTGAGAGTATCGAAGAACTCTATGGGGTTGTTGGAGCGGGCGAAGAAGCAGGGTGGGCGGTATCTGAATCCGGTGCCGACGGCGATCGGCGGGTTCGCGCTGATCTTCAAGGTGCTGCCGCTGTACCTGAGAAATAAGGCCGAGACGGAGCCGAAGGTTCCGCTGGGGCCGTTTCGCACAGACGTGCGTGCGTATCAGCGACCGCCTCGGAGCGGCTTGCGGGTGACGTGGTTCGGGCACTCGTCAATGCTGCTGGAGATCGATGGCGTAAGGATCCTGATCGATCCGGTCTGGGAGCAGCGCGCCAGCCCGCTGCAGTGGTTCGGGCCGCAGCGGTTCTTTCCGCCCACGATGCCGCTGGAGCAGATGCCGGAGCTGGACGCGGTGCTGATCTCGCACGACCACTACGACCACCTGGGGGCGCTTACGGTGGGCCGTCTGGCGCGGATGAACTGTACGGCGCGGTCGCTGTGGGTGACCTCGGCAGGCGTGGGGAAGCGGCTGCGGCAATTTGGCGTGCCGGAGGGCCGGATTACCGAGCTGGATTGGGGGCAGTCGCGGGAAGTGGCCGCGGCCGGGCTGGATCAGGGTTTGGGGCAGGGCGTGCGGATTACGGCCTGGCCAGCGCGGCATTTTTCGGGCCGGCTGCCGTGGGACAGGTTTACGACGCTGTGGAGCTCGTTTGTGATCGAAGGGCCGAAGCACCGGGTGTACTTCGGGGCGGACTCCGGGTGGTGGGAGGGGTTTGCGGAGATTGCGGCGCAGTATCCGGAGCGCCAACTTCCGGAGGGACAGGGCGGCAGCCGGTTCGACCTGACCATGCTGGAGATTGGGGCGTTCCATCCGCTGTGGTCACAGATTCACCTCGGGCCGGACGGCGCGGCGCGGGCGTATGCCGCGATGGGCGGCGCGGACAAGGCGGGGCTGCTGATGCCGATCCACTGGGGGATGTTCAACCTGGCGCTGCATGGGTGGCGGGAGCCCATTCAGAGGCTTGAGGAACTGGTGGCCGAGGACGGACGCTTATGGACGCCCGAGCCGGGCGCGCCGACTGAGGTGGTCGAGGGAACCGGGCAGATCCGATGGTGGGCAGACCCGTTTCGACGTTTTTAAGACGCTCATTTTTCGCGTAAAAACCGCACAATTTCGCCTCAAAACGACGCATTTTTTAGTCATCAATACTCGAAATAAATCGTCGTGAGGCGACTGCCAAGGGTTAGAAACTTGCCAAGAGCCAAGGAATGCAGGAGCCTCCAGAAGATTTCGGCTTGTGCGCCCCAGAGAAACCCGGTACAAGAGAAAGCGCACTGAGAAGTGATTGGGAAAGCTCCCAAAGAGCCCAAGGAGAACACATGGCTGCACAGGCACAGCCCGCGCTTCGCGAGGTGATGGATATTCGACAGGCGGCGGAGTACCTGGGGATCAGCGGTGACACGCTGTACCGGTATGCATCGGAAGGGTTTGTGCCGGCGTTTAAGCTGGGGAACCGGTGGCGATTTCGCAAGAGCCTGCTGGACAACTGGATGGATGAGAAGAGTGGGGTAAGGCCTGTCCAGGCTCCGGTGGATGTGACGAAGAAGAAGCCGGCCGGTAAGGCGCGGTAGAACAAGCAATTCCTCAGCTGCGAGGACTCCAGCGACCAAGCTTACCGCGGGGCTCCCGGCTGTTTGCTGCGGAAGCCGAGGGTGCGCCACCCGACCGAGTGCGCGTCGATTTATCCACACAGAATCGAGTGTTTGGCTGCTTCCGAGATTTTGCCGGCTCCGTCCAAACAGGAACACAGCTTTACACCAGAGCAGTAGAACAAGGGGCTTCTCCGAAGCAGGTTCGTTGCATGGTAGTGGGCTACAAACCTGTTTCGGAGGTAAGGAATGATCGCTGTACGGCGAGGTTTATTCACCATTCTTGGAGCAGCGACTGCTGCGACGATGTTGGGAGGCTGGACACTGAGCGCCAGTGCCCAGGCTGGAAAGAAGGCCACGACCGTCAGGGTCCCTTCAAAGGGCCATAAAGGCGGTTCGGGTAGCGGGACTGGCACGGGAACAGGTACTGGAACCGGCACAGGCACGGGAACAGGTACTGGCACGGGAACCGGGACCGGGACCGGGACTGGCACTGGCACTTCAACCCTGGTGCAGTACTTTCCTGCCAACGCAGTCTGGTCGCAGGATGTGAGCAGTGCGCCGGTTGATGCTAACTCCGCAGCGATGATCAGTTCGATGGCGCAGCTGGGTGGATGGGGCACGGGCAGCATGCGAGTGGACGAGTCGATCCGGGTCATGCAGGCAAATTCGTCGACGCCGATGGTCCCGTTCAAGCCTGCGGCGGTCTTCTATACCCCTGATTCCGACATGGTTTCGTCTGTTCCTTTGCCTCCGGGCGGAGGCATGGAGGGGCAGACGGGGTACCAGTGCGATCCTCAGCAGGGTGATTGCCACTTTATTGTTGTCAACCGTGCGCAGGGCAAGCTCTACGAGGCGGATGGCGCAAACTACGACGGCAGTGCGCTGAGCTCCTACTTCCTCGCCGTTTGGGATCTCAACCAGGTCTACCCGGCGTCTGGGCGGGGAGATCAGTGCACGAGCGCGGATGCGGCCGGATATCCGATCGCGCCGCTGCTCTTCACGGCGGATGAACTCGCCCAAGGTCACATCGACCATGCGATTCGGTTCATCCTGCCCAACAACGAGATTCGCCCCGGCGTGTTCGTACACCCGGCGACCCATGCAGGTGGGCCGAGCGGATCGCCGACCGCTCCTCCCTACGGAGCGCACCTGAGATTGAAGGCCTCGTATAACCTGTCTCAGCTGAAGCCGGCTGCGCGCGTCGTTGCGGCGGCGATGCAGAAGTACGGGATGTTTCTTGCGGACGGAGGAAGCATCGCGCTAACGGCACAGAGCGATCAGGACACGCAGACGAAGTACGCTGCCGTGGACTTCAACCCGGGCGACCTGTCGTCGCTGAAGGTGACGGATTTCGAGGTGGTGCAGATGCCGGCGACGATTCCGCTGACTTACAACTGCGTGCGGAACAACATACAGTAGTCAATTAACCAGAACGACAGAAAAGGGCGGACCGAAAGGTCCGCCCCTTTTCTGTTTTGGGAAAGCAGCAAAGCCAGGTTCCTCGCTTCGCTCGGAATTAACGGAGAAGGCGAAATACGGAGGTCCTTCGCCCAACCACTCCACAGAGCAAAGAACGCTCCCTGGCGACCCCGGTACGGCTCAGGATGACGGCCAAATTGAGCGAGGCGAGCTAGGCGCGCTGGAGGGTGAAGTGGGTGATTTCGGCGGGGCAGTTGAGGCGGAACGGAAGGCCGACCGTGCCGAGGCCACGGTTCACGTACAGTTCCATGTGATCGAACTGGAAGCGGCCTTCGATGTACTTTTTGCCCATGGGCGGGAGGATGAGCGGGCCGATGGCGGGGAGGCGGACCTGGCCGCCGTGGGTGTGGCCGGAGAGCATGGCGTCGATGTAACGGAAGCGCGGGTGGCGGACGACGTGGTCGACGAAGTCGGGCTCGTGGCACATGAGGATGACGGGGGCGCGGTGGGCGCGGCGGGGAGGGCGAGGTTGAGGTCGGGGTCGCGGGTGCCGGCGTCGTCGGAGCCGCAGAGCCAGATGTAATCGGAGCCGCGCTGGATGGGGACGTAGCTGTCGACGAGCATGGGCGTGCCGTGGGCGCGGAGGGGGTCGATGACGTGGTCGGCGCCAACGGAGACGTCGTGATTGCCGAGGCAGGCGAAGCGCTGCGGGGCGCGCTGAGCTCGGAGAGGACCTCGGCGGCGACGCCGGCGGCGCGCCAGGCGACGTGGTCGGTGGCCGGGACCGCGGCAGACGAAGTCGCCGGTGAGGAGGACGAGTTCGGGGTGGAGATTGTTGATGGTCTGGACGGCCGGCGGAGGAACCAGGGCTCGGTGTACTCCTCGAGATGGATGTCGGAGAGCTGGACGAAGCGGAAGCCGACGAAGGCGTCGGGGAGGTTGCGCAGGGTGAGGGTGCGCTCGGTGACCTCGATCTCATGGCGCGCGTGGGTGCCGGCGTAGGCTGCGAGCGAGAGCCCGGCAGCAGAGGCGCCGACGAGGAAACTGCGGCGGGTGATGGTCCGCAGGTCAGAATGAGGATGTCCCGGAGAAACGAGGGGCATATTGCATGATACCGAGGGTTGGACGGTAGTTACGAACGATTGAGAGCAATGGCGCGCTGCCCCAGCGAGCGAGCGAGACCGGGGACCCCGGGTAGAATCAGTTAGATGCAGCATCGATTGAGACGGCAGGCAGCTCTGGAGGCGGCGAGGGGTGCAGGGGTAGATGCGCTGGTGGTAACGCATTTGCCGGATGTGCGCTGGTTGAGCGGATTCACGGGCTCGAGCGGGGCGGTGGCGCTGTCTGGCGCCGGAGGGGCGGGCGGCGCTGCGCTATTTACGGACGGGCGGTATACGACGCAGGCCAAGGCTGAGGCTGCGGGGCTGCGGGTCGTGGTCGGGAAGGGAGCGCCGGGAGCACAGGCGGCTGCGTGGCTTGCGGAGCGCAAGGGGCCTGGATCGAAAAACGGGGGCTGCGGCTTCGACGCTGTGAATACGACGGTGGCCGCGCTCGATGCCATGCGAAAGGCGTTGCCGGCAGGGCAGCGGCGGAGTTTTTTTGTTCCGACGCAAGGGCTGGTGGCGAGGCTGCGCGAGCGCAAGGACGCCGATGAGATTGTGAAGATGCGCCGTGCGGCAGCGCTGGGCTGCAGGTTGTTCGAGGGCGTGCTGACGAACCTCAGCGCGGGCGAGACCGAGACGGAGATCGCGCTGGTGATGGAGCTGGAGGCGCGGCGCGCGGGCGCGGATGGGATGAGCTTCGAGACGATTGTGGCCAGCGGAAAACGCAGCGCGCTGCCGCACGGAAGAGCGAGCGCGGCGAAGCTGCCGCATCGTGGATTTGTGACGCTGGATTTTGGCGTGGTGCTGGAAGGGTACTGCTCGGACATGACGCGGACTGTCCACCTGGGCAAAGCCACCAAGCGCGAGTGGGACGTGTATCATTCGGTGCTGGAAGCGCAGCAGGCGGGCGTGGCCGCAGTCGTACCCGGAGCGACGTGCGGCGATGTGGACGAGGCCGCGCGGTCCGTGCTGCGCAAGGCAAAGCTGGAGAAGTGGTTTACGCATTCCACTGGGCATGGAGTGGGGTTGGAGATACATGAAGGCCCGCGGATCGCGGGGCGGGTTCCAGGCAAGCAGGACCAGGTGCTGGAACCAGGGATGGTGATTACGATTGAACCGGGAGTTTACCTGCGGGGCGAGTTTGGAGTTCGCATCGAAGATATGGTGCTGGTGACGGAGAAGGGTCGCGAGGTGCTGACGAAGGCGAGTCCTAAGACGTGGGTGGAGCTGTAGGCAAGTTAGGGAGTTAGCAAGTTAGGGAGTTAGGAACTAGAGAGTTAGGAGTTGTGGATGGCGTCAGAGGATCTGCAGCAGCTCAGAGAGCTGGTTGAGTTTTTGAAGGCGAATGGAATCGCCGAGTTCGACATGGAGCGGACGGATTTGAAGGTCCGGCTGAAGTTTGCCGGGCTGCAGCCGACGGGCGTGGACATGTCGCATCTTGCGAGTGCGATTGCGGCGCAGAGTGCGACGCAGGTGGTGCCGGTGGCTGTGCCGGCAGTGTTGCCGGCTGGCCAGGCTGCGGCTGCGCCGGTGGGTCAGTCGACGCCGGCGAGTGCGGCTGCTGCTGGGCAGGCTACAGGTGCTGCGGCCGCTGAGGCCGGGCCGGAGGCTGGAGCGCATATTGTGAAGTCGCCGATTGTGGGGACGTTCTATGACGCGCCGTCGCCGGATGCGGACCCGTTTGTGAAGCTGGGCGATCGCGTGTCCAGCGGCCAAGTGCTGTGCATTGTCGAGGCGATGAAGCTGATGAATGAGATTGAAAGCGACTTCACGGGCGAGGTTGTGAAGGTGTTCGTGAAGACAGGGCAGCCGGTGGAGTATGGGCAGGCGCTGTTTGCGATCAAGTGATGAGGCGAGTCGTTAGTAGTTAGTGGTTAATGAAAAGCAACGGCGACTTCTGTGCTGGCGATGCTCAAAAGCAGATCCCCTTCGGGGATGACAGACAGAAAAGCAAAGGCAAAGAGCAAGGGCGCTGAATGTTTCGTAAGGTTTTGATTGCCAATCGGGGTGAGATTGCGCTGCGCGTGATCAGTGCGTGCAAGGAGATGGGGATTCGCACGGTTGCGGTGTATTCCGAGGCGGACCGCAACAGCCTGCATGTGAAGTTTGCGGATGAGGCGATCTGCATTGGGCCGCCGCCGTCGAAGGACAGCTACCTGAATATTCCGGCGGTGATTTCGGCGGCGGAGATTGCGGGTGCGGATGCAGTGCATCCGGGGTATGGGCTGCTGAGCGAGAATGCGAACTTCGCGGAGGTTTGCAGGGCGTCGAACATCAAGTTCATCGGGCCGAGGCCGGAGGTGACGCGCGTGATGGGCGAGAAGTCCACGGCCCGGCAGACCATGAAGCAGGCGAAGGTGCCGATTCTTCCGGGGTCGGAGGGCGTGCTGGAGAGCGAACATGAGGCGCTCGCGACGGCGGAGAAGATTCGCTATCCGGTGATCTTGAAGGCTGTGGCGGGCGGCGGTGGGCGCGGCATGCGGATTGTGCGCACGAAGGAAGAGCTGCCGGGGATGTTTGCGCAGGCCTCCACAGAGGCGACAAATGCGTTTGGCAACGGCGCGCTGTACATGGAGAAGTTCATCGAGCGGCCGCGGCACATTGAGTTCCAGGTGCTGGCGGATGAGCACGGGAGTGTGATGTCGCTGGGTGAGCGCGAGTGCTCGATTCAGCGGAGACATCAGAAGCTGATTGAAGAGGCGCCGAGCCTGCAGGTGACGCCTAAGCTGCGTGAGCGGCTGGGCAAGACGATCGAGCGTTCGCTGAAGGATATTGGGTACTGGAACGCGGGGACGATCGAGTTCCTGATGGATGAGGATGGGGAGATCTACTTCATCGAGATGAATACGCGGATCCAGGTGGAGCACTGTGTGACGGAGATGGTCACGGGTGTGGACCTGGTGAAGGCGCAGCTACGGATTGCGGCGGGCGAGCGGCTGAAGGACATTGTGCCCGAGGTGCCGGAGATTCGCGGACACGCGATCGAGTGCCGCATCAATGCCGAGCATCCAGAGAAGTTCACGCCGAGCCCGGGCAAGATTACGGTGTTCAATCTGCCGGGCGGGAACGGCGTGCGGGTGGATACGGCGCAGTATGCGGAGGGAGTTGTTCCGCAGTACTACGACTCGATGATTGCGAAGCTGATCTGCCATGGAGTGAATCGCGAAGAGGCGATGGACAAGATGCAGCGGGCGCTGAGCCAGTTTGTGGTGCAGGGGATTCATACGTCGATTCCGATGCACGAAAAGATCTTCGCGGATGAGGAGTTTCGTCGCGGGGAGTTTGATACGAAGTTTATGGAGCGGTTTCTGGAGCGGCAGAAAAGCAGACAGTAGAGGGTAGACAGTAGACAGTAGAGATGGGAGCCCGGTGAGAGCCGGGCTTTTTTCGTGTCGTGAGGGCGGCGGTTAGGATTCGGTGCGGTTGCGGACGACGAGGTGGTCGACGGTGAGCTCGTCAACGTGAAGCCTTTCGAACTGACCGAGTTTTAGCTTGAGTTTGCCGATGGCGATCCTTCCGACGGCGAGAGCGCCGATGGCGGTGGCTCCGAAGGCGATGGCGCCGAGAGCGAGAGAGCCGCCGGCAGCGGCGCCGAATTTGACAAGGGTTGAAGTGCGCGGGCGTAGTCTCATGCCGAGATTTTAGCGCCGACGCGTGAAGCGTGGGTTGCAGGATAGCCTTGAGAAGATGAGGCAGGGATTTCCGAAGCTGTATGCGATTGTGGATCGCGCGACGCTGGATGCGCGTGGTGTTGGCGTCGGGGAGTTTGCGCGGGAGCTGCGCGAGGCGGGCGTGCGGCTGGTGCAGTACCGCGACAAGGGAAACGCGAGCACCCCAGCGAACAAGTTCGCCGGGGACGCCGGGCCGCAGCAGATTCTGCGGGCGGCGCGGGAGATTGATAAGGCGTTTGAGGGTGCGGAGGTGATTCGCGTGATGAATGATCGCGCGGACCTGGCAGTTCTCGCGGGGTGGGATGGCGTGCATGTGGGGCAGGGGGATCTGGGGGTGGAGGCGGTGCGGCGGGTGATGGGCGATTGTGCTGCGGGAAGGGAATGGAGGTTCCTCGGTTCGCTCGGAATGACAGAAAGAAAGGCGACGGCAAAGGCGGCACTCATCGGCGTATCGACGCATGATGAGGAGCAGGTGAGGGCGGGGGTGATCGCCCGACCGGATTATGTGGCTGTCGGGCCGGTGTTTCCGACCGCGTCGAAGGCGAACCCGGATCCGGTGGTGGGGTTGGAGTTGGTGCGGTGGGCGAGGGTGATGACGGAGCTGCCGATTGTGGCGATTGGGGGCATTACGCTTGCGAATGCGAGCCGTGTGATTGAGGCAGGCGCGGATGCAGTGGCGGTGATTGGTGGGCTGTTTGTGGAGGGGCGACCCGTGCGTGAGGTTGCGCGGGACTTTCTCGAGATTTTGGGGTAGGGTACGGGGGAGTGAATCCTCAGACATCAGTGGCCGGTTCGACATTGCAAGAAGCAGGTTCCTCGGCTGCGCCTCGGAATGACAGCCTGAAAAGCAACGGGGTCGGCAGTTCAGCCGGTGGGCCGCACTTTGTGCAAGGGTTGGGGCTGTTTTCGGCGACGGCGATTGTGATGGGCTCGATGATCGGGTCGGGCATCTTTATTGTGCCGGCGGAGATGAGCCGGGTGCTGGGGTCGCCGGCACTGCTGATTGCCGCGTGGCTGGTGACGGCCGTGATGACGGTCATAGGGGCGCTGAGTTACGGCGAACTGGCAGCGATGATGCCCAAGGCCGGCGGGCAGTATGTTTACCTGCGAGAGAGCCTGGGGCCGGTGTGGGGATTTCTGTACGGCTGGACGCTGTTTACCGTCATCCAGACCGGAACGATCGCTGCGGTGGGCGTGGCGTTCGGGAAGTTCCTCGGCGTGTTCTTTCCCAACATCAACCAGACGAACTGGATTGTGCATATTGGTTCCGGAAATATAGGGCTGAGCACGGCGAACCTGGTGGGAATCGTCGTAATTGTGCTGCTGACGTTTACGAATACGCGCGGCGTAAAGACGGGCGCGGCGGTACAGAACGTTTTTACGACGACGAAGGTGCTGGCGTTGCTGGGCGTGATTGCGGTGGGACTGATTGCCAAGAACGCCGTAGCGCGGGCGGCGAATTTTGGCCCGGCGTGGCACCAGTTCTGGGCGGGGGCGCACTGGGGAACGCCGCATGTGGTGCAGGTCGGATCCTTCCTTGGACTGGGTGGAGGGACGGCTGTGGTAGGCGTCCTGACAATTGTCGCGGTGGTGCAGGTGGGCTCACTGTTTTCGAGTGACGCGTGGAATAACGTGACGTTCACAGCGGGCGAGGTGCGGAATCCCAAGCGGAACCTGCCGCTGTCGCTGGCGATTGGAACGGGAGCGGTGAGCCTGCTGTATATCGGCTGCAACTTTGTGTATCTCAGTGTGCTGCCGATGAGCGGGATCGCGAATGCACCGCAGGATCGTGTGGCCACGGCGGTGATGCAGACGGCGTTTGGGCCGATGGGCGCGAAACTGATGGCGGCCGCGATTCTGGTGAGCACGTTTGGGTGTGTGAACGGGATGGTGCTCGCGGGCGCGCGCGTGTACTACGCGATGAGCTGCGACGGTCTGTTCTTCAAGAGCACCGGGAAGCTGGACAACAAGGGCGTGCCGAAGAACTCGCTGTGGATGCAGTGCGCGTGGACGTGCCTGCTATGCCTGAGCGGGCAGTACGGCAACCTGCTGGATTACGTGATCCTGGCGGCGCTGGTGTTTTATGCGCTGACGATTCTGGGGCTGTTTGTGTTGCGGCGGACACGGCCGGATGCGGCGCGGCCGTACAGGGCGGTGGGGTACCCGGTGCTGCCGGGGCTGTACATCATGATGGCGGTGTGGATTTGTGGCGTGCTTTTACGGTACAAACCCCAGTACACTTGGCCGGGGCTGATTCTGGTGCTGCTCGGAGTACCGGTTTACCTGGTGTGGAAATGGGCGGGACGGAAGAATCAGGCCGCGAGGGTTTAGGAGAGTAACGAACGCATGGCGAATTTGTTGGCGGTCAAGCCGCTGAATAAGTTGTTGCATGAGGCAGAGGGTGAGAGCGGCGGACTGAAGCGTGCGCTGGGGCCGGTGAACCTGATTACGCTGGGGATCGGCGCAATTATTGGCGCGGGCATCTTCGTGCTGACGGGAACGGCGGCGGCGCAGTTTGCCGGGCCGGCCATCGTGCTCTCGTTCGTTGTGGCGGGCATCGGATGCATCTTCGCCGGGCTCTGCTATGCGGAGTTTTCCGCGATGATCCCGATCGCGGGTTCGGCCTATACCTACGGTTATGCCACACTCGGCGAGCTGGTGGCGTGGATCATCGGATGGGCGCTGTGCCTGGAGTATGCCTTCGGCGCGGCGACGGTGGCGGTTGGCTGGAGCGGTTACATGAGCAGCCTGCTGGGATATTTCGGCATTCATATGCCGTTCAATCCAACGCCTGCGATCTCCATGACCCTGTTCGGGCACGCTTTGTCAGCCAAGGTGGACATCTTCGCGTTTTGCGCGATCATCGTGGTCACGACGGTGCTGGTTGTAGGCGTGCGAGAGTCGGCGAACTTCAACAGCGCCGCGGTGATGATTAAGGTGTCGGTGGTGCTCTTCTTTATCGGGATCGCTACAATCTTCGCGTTTGCGCATCCGGCCCACATGTCCGCCAACTGGCATCCGTTTATTCCGAAGAACCTCGGGCACTTCGGGGAATACGGGTGGTCGGGCATTATGCGAGGGGCGAGTGTGGTGTTCTTTGCGTACATCGGATTCGACGCCGTTTCGACGGCGGCCCAGGAGGCAAAGAATCCGCAGAAGGACATGCCGTTCGGCATCCTCGGCTCGCTGATCATCTGCACCGTTCTGTACATCATCGTTGCCGGACTGCTGACGGGGCTGAAGCCTTACGGGTCGCTGAACACGCCGGCTCCGGTGGCGGACGGCGCGGCGGCGATTGGGGCGACATGGGGCGTGTGCCTTATTGATCTGGGCGCGATTGCCGGCCTTGCATCGGTGATGCTGGTGATGATCCTCGGGCAGACTCGCGTGCTCTACACGATGTCGCGCGACGGCCTGCTGCCGAAATGGGTCGGCGACATCCATCCGCGCTTCCGCACTCCGTGGAAAGTGACGATCGCGGTCGGGGTGCTGGTGGCGTTTCTGGCGGCGTTCTTCAACATCTCTTTTCTGGGCGAACTGGTGAGCCTCGGTACGCTACTGGCCTTCGCGATCGTGTGCGTGGGGGTGTGGGTCATGCGGAAGAAGCAGCCCGATGCGGCGCGGCCCTTCCGCACGCCGTGGGTGCCGTTCGTGCCCATCATGGGCATGCTCATTGCGCTGGCGCTGATGGTCTCATCGGACACGCCGGCAAAGATCGGCTTTGTCAGCTGGCTGATCATTGGCCTGGTGATTTACTTCGGGTACTCGACACGGCATAGCAAGGTGCAGCATGCGCAGCGCAAGACGGCGGCTGCGGGGGATTAGCGGCTGACGATTGGATAGGCGAAAGGCCCGGCAGTTGCCGGGCCTCTTCATTTGACACAATTCGCGGAGCTCAGTCCTTTGGAGCGGGCTGGGTGTTCGCGTCAGGAGTGGCAGGTGTGGTGGTGTCCTTGCCGGTCGGCTTGTCTTTGGAGGGCGGAGCGGCAGAGGCGGGCTCTGCAACGGTGTCGGACGCCGCGGGCGTTGAGGCCGGTGGAGTTTCGGATTGAGGCTTGGCTTCCGAGGACGCGTGGCTGCCGGAAGCGGCGTGGTGCGAGTGCGTCGTGGTGGCGACGTGGGGTGGCGGAGCGGGCACCGGGAGATTGGCGGCGTCGACCGGGTTGGGGTCGTCGCGGAGCTTGAGGAAGAGGGTGCCTGCGGCGGCGGGATGCGGAACAGTCAGCGTTGCGTCGGTGTAGCCATCGGGGACGCGCACGGGGTTGTCGAAGGCCGGGTTGGGCGCGATGGCAGAGATGAGGTAAAGGCTGGAGCCGGAGAGCGTGCAGGAGGCAGTCGGGTCGGCGGGGCACTGCAGGGTAGAGAGCTGCGGCAGGCGGACGAGGTTGCCGAGTGGCAGCCAGTCGCTCGAGGACTCGTCTTCGGCGTTGGTGTTTGCCGGGTTGGTGGTGGCGGTTTGGTCGCCGTGTTTCCTGGGCGGGAAGATGGCGCGAACGTGCAGCGCGCCAAAGGCGCTGGGCCCGAAGGCGCGGAGCGGGTCGAGGGTAGCGACGACGGTGTGGGGATCCTGCAGGACGAGGCCGCCGGAGGGCGCCAGGGTGAGGACGGCGCGGAGGGTGCCGTCAAGGGTTTCGACCTCGACGCGGCCGGAGCGCGGGAAGGGCTGCGGGGTCTTTAGCGTGAAGGTCAGCGGCGCGGAGAGCGGGAGGTCGTCGGTGCTGGAGAGCGTGATGGTGGGCGCGCCGGCGGGTTGCGAGCTCTTGCTGAGCAGCGTGAGGGACGGGCGCGCGGCGGAGACGGTGACAGGCATGGTGAGGGTGCGGCCGTCGTTCAGGGTGACGCGGGCGGTGAGCTTGTCGCCGACTTTGGTGGGCGGAGCGGGCGCGTCTGCGGGAAGCGACAGCCGGAGGGAATTTGAGGTCTCGGCCGGCTCGGAGGAGTCGCCGGCGCTGGGCGGCTGCGGCCTGAAGGTGAGGTCGCCAAGTGCGAGGCGCTCGATTTCATTGAGGCGCTGACCGCTGAGGAGGATGGTGCGGTCGGCGGCGTGGAGTTCGACCGTGTTGATGTGGGCGGGTTCGGCGAAGGTGCGGGCGGAGAGCTGATCGGCCTTGGGCTGCCCGAACTGCTGAATCGAGAGGTTGAGGTCGCCGGGGGTGACGTCGTGCTCGAGAGGAAGGCTCAGCGCGATGAGGTTGGGCTGGTCGGGCGTGGGGGCAGGCTTGAACTGGATGTTCAGGGTGGTGCTGGAGCCGCGGGGCTGCGCGGTGATGGTGTGCACACATGCCGAGCCGGTGGACGTGACGAGGAGCTGCGCGGACTTGCCGGCGATCAGGCTGCTGTCGTCGCTGGCATCGCTGTTGGCGATCTGCCAATCGCCACCGGGGAGCTGTTGGAGCGGAACGGTGGGGCCGGTGAAGGAGTCGAAACCCCACTGACCCCGGATGGTGCCGGTGAGCCGGATCGGTTCGGGCTGCGGCTTCACGGGTTTGCTGTTTTTGGCGTCGGCCGGTTTTTTGGCGGCAGAATTTTCATCATGGAGAACGTCGTGGATGGGGACGTGGTGCTCGGGCGTGCGCTGCAGAACCAGGCCGCCGTGGTAGGCGTCGGCGACGAGCGGGATGTCGGGTTCGGCGGGAGCTCCCGGAGGGGTGTTGAGGTGCAAAACCATGTCGTGCGCGAGCGAAGTCGAGAAGACGAGCGGGGCACCTTCGATGGGGAGAGTGACGGAAGGCTCGAGAAGGCAGCTGACCTGGTTGGGGTCGGTCGGGCGCAGGGGAGGCGAGGGTGAAGACTGCACGGCCGGCAGACCGATGACCAGGACGGATTTCGGATTGTGGAAAGAGGGCGGCATGTTGAGCCGCAGGTTCATCGCGTCGTTCTGGGGAAAGGCGATGGCCGGGATGTACTGGTACTGGGCGGTGTGGAGGTTGGCCATGACGCGGACAAGGTCGACGACGGCGCCGACGTAGGCGGAGTAGAGACCTCCGCCGCCAAGGCTGGTGTAGCTGGCAGCGGCGATGAAGTCGGAGTTCGGACCGCTGGAGAGCGCGGAGGCGATGGAGTTGCCGTGGCCGTCGTCGAGGAGAGTTTGCGAGCCGGTCTGGGTCAGGCAGGTGAACTGCATGTCGAGCGGCTGCTGGAAGCAGGCCTCGTTGGGCTTGAGGGCGAGGGTACGGGCGAGCAGGTCAGAGTGCTTCTGGAGGGCGGCGGTGTCGCCTGCAGGGGCGCGGCGGATGTCGGCGAGGTAGCGCTCGATGCGCGACTGCTCGAAGCCGGCTTCGGCGAGGTCCTGGGAGGCGCGGACGAAAATGCCGGGGCGGCCGCGGACAGCGGATTTCAGGGTGGAGAAATCGCCGCCGGTCTCAGGGGCAAGGAAGAGGACGGCCTGCTGCGCCTCCTTGGGAACCGTGACGAAGACGCCTTCTTCGCGGACATCCTTCTGCCAGGTCTCGATGCGGTGGAACCAGTCGTCGGGGGGAGGGTTGGTGGTGCCCCGCAGGAAGGCGCAGATGAGGAGGTACTTGACCGACTGGGTGGGCGGGAGGTCGGGGTGCAGCCAGATGCGGTCGCCGGGCTGAAGGTTAGGGACCTCGGCGATGGGGAGCGTGACGCCGTTGCGGGTGACGCGCACGTTGATGCGCGGACCGACGAGGTCAAACCGCGCGTCGACGGCGAAGCTCGGCTGGAGGAAGGTGAGCAGAAGACTGCTTAGGATAACCAGACGGACGAGCCGTCGCACACAACGGGCCATTCTTTAAGTTTAGATGCGGCAGGGCAAGGGCGGTTAGCGAGCTCGAAATTTCGAACTTCTGAGTGCCCAATACTGCTCGTGTTGGCCATTCCCGGCGGATGGTCAGATTCAGCGGCCCGACTCAATCGGGGGCCCAGAAGGGGCGTCCCGTTGACTGATTGCCCCTGGCTGGATGGGTTCCCCTATTGGGGCTCTGGCAAGCCGATGTCCAAGTCTGATCAGGGGTCTTTCGAGGAAAGTGTAACTTGCCGTCGCGACCAGCAGGACAGCAGGATAGCGAAGCCAGGTCGACTGTAGCCGCAAGAGAAATATGGAATGTGGAGCAGGCACCGGCAGCCGCGACGTGTAGAACAACATCTGCCAGAGATAAAGGCTATAAGATATGCGGCCGATGAAACGCAATAGGCGTAACTCAAGAAATCGGCCTGCCCAGCTCTCGGGATGCAGCATCGTGGAAAGAATGACGGGAGGATAAAGGGAGAGAACGGCTATTGAGACAATTGGCCAATGCCGGGTGAAGGACACTCGCCACACGAGAGCAGTGAGCGGCAGTACAATCCATGGCTGCAACCATCTCCTACACCATTGAAGGATTTCTTCATGCCTGAGGAGGAGCGCCGCTATTGTTCCCAACAGGATGCCGTCAGCCGCGTAGTCGGTGCGATTTACCGGTGCCCAGCCAAACGTCGCTACGCTGGGAAAATGAACCGATATCAGATACTTCCAGAGTTCGAGGGCACACACGACGGAAGCAAGGATCCAGATGCGCCGGTTCCTGACGAATAGAAGAAACGCGGGCAGCACCAGATAAAACTGCTCTTCCAGAGAGAGAGAGACCAGAAATGCATCGTGTACCACTCGTCCGGACGTGAGGTGAGTGGAAGCCAGTTGCGAACGAACACGGCTGCATAAAAAAGAGCATGGAAGGCGTGCCCTAACACTCCGACGGCCATCAGAGTCGCAATGACGGCGAGATAGGCGAGAGCGGCGGGCTGAATCCGGAAGAGTCTGCGGAGATAAAAGCTTTTGAGATTAATCGTGCCGGTAATCCGCTCTTCTTCAAGAAGCCGCGTACAGATCAGCATCCCGCTTAGAGCGAAAAAAATGTCAACACCACGACGCCCATAATCGCTGATGGCGTGAGTTGTGAATGGACCGAATCGGTGCGTTCGATCATGATTGAGCAACACGAGAAATATCGCGATCGCCCGCCATCCGTCCAACGTTGGCAGATAACCCTTGGCTCGCTGACTTGCACGACTTGTGAAATCAGGCGCGAATTTCCGCAAGAAGAGATGAACCTTACAAGATGAGATAAGCCTATTGACCTGAAGCGGAAGGCTAGTGGGCGGTCTTCGCTGCGCCGTGGCTGCGGCGGATGCTGGGGCTGTCGCTTTCGACCGAGCCATCGCGGATGCTGATGATGCGATGGGCGAACTGGGCGATGTCGGGTTCGTGGGTGACCAGGACGATGGTGTTGCCCTTCGCGTGGAGATCGTCCATAAGGGCCATGATCTCGACGGAGGTCTTGGAGTCGAGGTTTCCGGTGGGCTCGTCGGCGAGGATGATGGACGGCCGGTTCACGAGCGCGCGGGCGATGGCAACGCGCTGGCGCTGGCCGCCGGAGAGCTCGTTCGGCTTGTGGCCCATGCGGGACGAGAGACCGACCTGATCGAGGACTTCCTTTGCGCGGGCGATGCGCTCGGCGGCAGGGGTGCCGTTGTAGATGAGCGGGAGCTCGACGTTGTGGAGCGAGGTGGCGCGGGCGAGCAGGTTGAAGGTCTGAAAGACGAAGCCGATTTCCTTATTGCGGATGCGCGCGAGCTCGTCGTCATTGAGCGAGGAGACGTCGTGACCGTTGAGCCAATACTGGCCACGGGTGGGGGTATCGAGACAGCCGATGAGGTTCATCAGCGTGGATTTGCCCGAGCCGGATGGGCCCATGATGGCGACGTACTCGTTATGGCGGATGCGGATATCGACGCCACGCAGCGCGTGCACCTCCTGGTCACCCATCTCGTAGGTCTTCCAAAGGTCATGTGTAACGATGACCTCCCCGGAGTGAGGCTGCTCGAACGCCGTGGAGGTGGTGGGCTCGGCGGGGAATGTCGTGGTGGCCATCTTTTTCTCCGGGATGCAGACAGTAGAGGGTAGAGAGTAGAGGGTCGAGAAGCTTGACCGTTAGCTGGACCCGGAGCTGTTGTCGGCCGATACGGGGGCGGGCGTGTTGTCGCGTTTCACGGCGGTGCCGCTCTTGAGGGTGCGGAGGACTTTGTAGCGCCCGGTGACGATCTCGTCGCCGGGCTTAAGCCCGCTGAGCACTTCGATGTCCGTGGACCCGACGACGCCCGTCGTGACCGGGACGAAGCGGACGCGCAGGCCGCTGCCGTCATGGACGAGCAGGTAGACACCCTGGGTGTCGCTGGATCGCGTCGCGGCGGACGCACTGCCTTCCGACTCCTTGCCATGGTTCTTGAAGAGTGTGTTCTCTGCAGTGAGATCACGCTCGACGAGGGCCTGGATAGGCACAGTGAGGACGTTGGGCTTGTTGGCCGTGGTGATCTTGGCGTTGCAGGAGAGGCCGGGGCGCAGATCGTCCGGCGGATTGTCGAGTGTAACGACGACCTTGAAGTCCTTGGCCTCTTCGGTGCCGGTGGTGGACTGCGAGGTGGCCAGGCCGGTGGTGCGAAGGAGGGCCTGGTCGCCGACCTCGGTGACATGGCCCTTGAGAACGCGTCCGGGGAAGGCGTCGATGGTAACGTCGGCGGGTTGACCGAGCTTCACGTTCACGATGTCGGTCTCGTCGACCTTGACCTCGGCGGTGATGATGCTCATGTTGGCTAGCGTCATCAGGGTTGAGCCCTCGGCGTTCTGGATGCCGACGACGACTGTTTCCCCCTCGCGGACGGGGACGTTGGTCACAAGAGCGTCAAACGGCGCGCGGCTCTCGGTCAATCCAAGCTGGTAGGAGTTGCCCTTGAGCATGGCGACGGACTGACTGACCTGGCTGCGGGCCGAGGCTGTCTGGGCCTTGGCCTGCGCGAGGGCGGCTTCGCGCTGCTGCACGGTGGCCACGTCGACGTCGTAGAGCGCCTTTTTCGCGTCGAAGTCCTGCTTGGCGACGAGCTGCTCTTTGTAGAGCTGCTGGTAGCGGTGGAAGTCGAGCTGCTTCTGCTCGAGATCAGCCCTGGCTTCGGCGAGATTCGCCTGGGCAGTCTTTTCCGCGGCGATGAAGGAGTCAACTGTGGTCTTGTTGGCCGCGATCGTGGCCTGCTGGGCCTGGACTTGCGAGGCGGGCTGCTGGCTCTCGACGGTAGCGATGAGCTGGCCCCTCTTCACGTGGTCGCCCTCTTTGACGTAAAGGTGCGTGATGCGACCGAACGCGGTGGCGCCGACGTTCACGTAGGTGAGTGGCTTGACCTGGCCGGTTCCGCTGATCGTGGCCATGAGGTCCTGCTGCACGGCCTTTCCGGTGGCGACTGCCGTGACGCTGTTGCGGCTATGGATGACCGAGCCGATGACGACACCGGCGACGACGACGAAGGCTAGCACTAACAGCAGGATCTTTTTCAGGCTCATACGGCTTTCCCCCGGAGCAACGGCCCGGGTGCGGACGAGGTCCCGGCGTAGGTTTTGGACACCAGGTTGTAGTCGAAGGTACGCAGAATCAACGCCCGTTGTTCCGAGGACCGCGGAACGGGCTTTGCGGCGCGGCTTCGAGGCTGGGGCTGCACCCCTGCGAGCGAGCTCGCCGGGGCCCCGGGGTCTGCCCGGATTCTAACAGGGAACATGGTCCGATTGCCTTGTGTAGAGAGATGAAAGGCACGTAAAATGGGAGCGTCTTCATCTTCAGGAGCTCGGCCCGATGCGACTGCGCGTTTTGTTTACTGGAATCACCGCCCTAACCCTGGCAGGATGGGGGATCGGGGCCCGCGCACAATCGGCGGACACGAGCGCCAGTCCTGCGATGCAGGACCACGGCGGTGTTGTTAAGAGTCAACCGCAGGAAGAGAAGCCGGACCCGCTGAAGCGGCGGCTGAGCGATTCGCAGGAGCGCGAGCGCAAGAAGGACGTTACGCGCGAGCTGCGCGGCCAGTACAAGACCTGGCTGGAACAGGATGTTCGCTGGATCATCACGTCTGAGGAAGAGAAGGCGTTCAAGAGTCTGACGAATGATGAAGAGCGCGACCAGTTCATCGAGCAGTTCTGGCAGCGGCGCAATCCGAATCCCGACTCGCCGGACAATGAGTTTCGCGATGAGCACTATTCGCGAATTGCGTATGCGAACGAGCATTTCGCCGCGGGCAAGCCGGGATGGATGACGGATCGGGGCCACATCTATATCGCGTTCGGAAAGCCGGACTCGATTGACTCGCATCCTTCGGGCGGGAACTACGAGCGGCCGATGGAGGAGGGTGGCGGAAACACGTCGACCTTCCCGTTTGAGGTCTGGCATTACCGCTACATCGCCGGGATTGGCGACAATATTGATATCGAGTTTGTGGATTCGTGCATGTGCGGCGACTACCATGCGACGATCGACCGCTCCGAGAAGGATGCGCTGAAGCACACGCCGGGCGCCGGCCTGACCCAGTATGAAGAGATGGGCATGGCGCAGAAGAAGGACCGCTTCAACGGCGGGCTGGAGCAGTTGGGCACCGGGCCGATGTCGAGCTCGCAGCAGTCCAAGGAGTTCGACCGGCTGGACACGTTCTCGAAGCTGTTTGCGCCGCCGCCGGTGAAGTACGCGGACCTGGATGAGTTCCTGGGTTCGGCAAAGGTGCTGAACGGGCCGCCGTTCATCTTCGATGTGCGCACCGACTATGTGAAGCTCACGAATGACACGGTGATGGTGCCCATTACGCTGCAGATTCGCAATGGCGACATCACGTACAAGACCACGGATGGAGACTCCAAGGGCGTCGTGCACATCATGGGCCGGGTGAGCAATATCACGGGGCGCCCGGTGCAGAGCTTTGAGGACACGGTCCAGGTGGAGACGCCGAGCGAATTGCTGGCGCAGACGAAAGACAATGTGAAGGTGTACTGGAAGGCGCTGCCGCTGCCGCCGGGACGGTACAAGGTCGAGATCGCGATCAAGGACGAGTACAACCAGGCGCATGTGGGAACGTGGAAACGCAGCGTCGACGTTCCGAGATACGACGACGACAAGCTTGCAAGTTCATCGCTGATTCTGGCCAGCGAGATGAACCGCGTACCGACGAAGGATGTCGGCGCGGGGAACTTCGTGATCGGCAACACGCATGTGGTGCCGCGTGTGCCGCCGACGATCTCGACGCCAGTAACCTTCCACCAGGGGCAGAACCTGAACTTCTGGATGCAGGTCTACAATCTTCAGATTGGCGATGATAAGAAAAACGATGCGAAGATCGAGTATGAAATTCTCGATCTGGCGACGAACAAACAGATTCTGGACGCGTCGGAGTCAGCGGCGAAGCTGAACCCCAATGCGGATCAGTTGACCCTGGAAAAGACGATGCCGCTGGCAAGTCTTGCTCCGGGCAAGTATCAGGTTGTGATTAAGGTGAATGACGGGATTTCGAAGCAGCAGATCGCGGAGAGCGCGCCGTTCAACGTTGTGCAGTAACCGGCCGTTTTTTTCGGGACCGGACGAGCGTTCGGTTTTTCCGGTAGTAAGGGCAGGGTCACACAGGATTGGACAGTGATGACTCGCTCGGCGTAAATATCCCAGGAATGATGTTTCGACAGCTTGGGATTTTTGGAGAAGCCTTCGACGCGCGTAAGGAGTCTCAAAGCGCGGTGAGACGAGCTGTAGCAGGTCTGGTACTGACGGTGCTGGTGCTCGGATGGACAGGGCACAGCCAAGCCGCGTCACCCGATGCGGCGATCTCAGGTGTGGTGCGCGACAGCCACGGCACGCCGCAGATGGGTGCGCTGATTGAGCTGCTGACGGCCGATGCCTCGATGGTGGCGTCTGCTCTGACCGACGACCACGGACGCTACATCATCCCCGCAGTTCTTCCCGGCAAATACCAGCTTCGGGCGTCCGCGGCGTTCCTCGTACCCGTGACGCGCGGAAACCTGCGGCTGCAAGCGGGAGCGCAGGCGGTCATCAACCTCACGATGACGACGCTTTACGAAGCCGCAAACTGGCTGCCCACGCAAGGACGGCGCGCCGGTGAGCCTGTGGACGACTGGAAGTGGACGCTGCGATCGACAGCGAGCCGGCCGCTGCTGCGACTGACCGACGAAAACGGGCAGGAGGTCTCCTCGAGCTCGGTGGAGGCACGGCGAGTCGTTTCCCAGGGCAGGGTCGAACTGACGAACGGGGACGGAGCGTACGGGCAGGGCGGCCTGCACCAGGTGCTGATGATCAACCGCACGCTCGAGAACGGCGACAGCGCGGTGATGCGTGCGGATATTGCGGACTTGGGATCGACGGTGAGTCCGCGGTTCTCGGCGGATGTGAGCGCCGGCTATGAGAAGAGGTCGCAGTTTGGCAGCACGCGGCTGGTGGCGGCCATGCAGACGCATCCGGAGTTGACGGCAGCAGGCGGCAATGCCGGGTACGGCGTGCTGCGGATGGCCAGCGCGCACCAGATGTCGATGGGCGATGCGGTGATGATTGACGCCGGGACGCTCTTCGCTGCGGAGCGGCTGGCATCGACAATGATGGATACTGAGCCGTACCTGCGGGTCTCGGTTCGGCCGGGCGATGACCTGCTGGTCGTCTACCGGTATGCGAGCGGGCGGGAGCTGCAGAGCGCGGATGACCTGGACCGGCTGAAGCCGGTGAATCCATTGTTAGGTGATGCTCAGGGCCGTCCGCTGACAGGGCGCGGAATGCACCACGAGGTGAGCGTCAGCAAGAAAATGGGAAGCCGCGTGATGAGCGCGTCGGGATACGTGGACCGGGTCAATGAGGATTCGGTTGGCGGCAGCGGCGTGCTGGACATGAAGGCAGAACAGGGAATGGCGCTGGTCGCCGATCCGGTGACGGGAACGTTCCAGCTTGCGACGGGATCCTTTGCGGGACGGGGGATGAGCGTGAGTTTGGAACAGAGTCTGACGCCGCTGCTGAAGGCGTCGGTGCAGTACGACCTCGGAACGGCGATGGAGCGCGAGAGGGACCTTGTCGCGCTGGCGCAGGCGGCCGCTGAGCTGCATGCGCAGGCGGCGCAAGCGGTCACGGTGATGCTGAATGGGAAGATTGTGCGCTCCGGTACGAATGTGCGCGCCGAGTACCGCTGGCAGCCGCAGGAAACGCTGACGCAGGTGAATACGTACAACTCTGATCCGAATGGAGCGTACCTGACGTTCTATGTGCGGCAGCGGCTGGCGTGCGGCCGCTTCCTGCCGAATGGGATGGATGCCGTCGTCGAGGCAACAAACCTGCTGGAGCAGGGATATCAGCCGGTTCTGGCCGCGGATGGTCATACGTTGTTTCTGGCACAGGTGCCGCGATCGATTCAGGCCGGGCTCGCATTCAACTTCTAGGGCATTTCTCCTGATACGGCGCCTTCGAGAGGAATCTGTGGAGGTCGTTCTCCTTGAGAGGAAACGACGCGAAGGGCCGCCCTGGCCAGACCTTCGAAGAAATCCTCCAGCTCGACAAACGATTTCAAAGTTCTTCTCGCATGGCGCGGCGCGCTGTACCATGTTGCGAAGACTAAGCTGCAGGAGTTGAAGAACGCCCGATGGTGAAAACCCACCGCAGGTATCAGGAGATTGCCGGACGCATCTCGCGCTACATCGCGGAGAACAATCTCCACCCGGGCGCGCGGCTGCCGGGAGAGATCGACCTCGCCAAGGTGTGCGGCGTAAGCCGACCGACGATTCGCGAGGCAATGATTGCGCTGGAGATTGCCGGAGAGCTGGAGATTCGCAGCGGGTCCGGCGCGTATGTGCGCGAGGCGGTGAACCCGATGTCGCTGGTGCTAGACTCCGGCCCGGGACCGTTCGAGCTGTTGCGCGCGCGCTTGCTGATCGAAGGCGAAACGGCGGCAGACGCGGCGCTCTACGCATCCGCGGGTGATCTGAACAAGATTGAGAAGACACTCGAGCAGATGCGCCGCATGGTGGATGGCAAGATCAATGCGCAGGTTTCGGACCGGCAGTTTCATGTCTCAATCGGTGAAGCTGCAAAGAACAGCGTGCTGGCGAGCATCATCAACGGCCTCTGGGCGGGCATGTTTGCGCCGATGTACCACCGGCTGAGCCAGCGCGCGGGCCTCGAACAGCATCAGGCGGCGGCGCTGGAGGACCACGAGGCAATTTTCAAGGCGATAGCGGCGCGCGATCCCAACGAGGCGCGGCGTTCGATGCGGCGCCATCTGCAACATGTGGAGGAGCACCTGACGAGCGATACAGACGAGATCGAATCGAACGGCAAGACACCGCATGCTCCTGCCAAGCGGACGCAGCGCAGTTCGGGCAACGGGGCCGCGTCGCCGCGTCGTACCTGAGCCGACCAATGCGATTCCGCGAATACTGCAGAAGTGATCTCAGGACCATCTTTGCTCTGGATGAGGTGTGTTTTACGCGGCCTTTCCGGTTCTCCGAGCGGGCCATGCAGCAGTTTGCCGAAGCAAGAAATGCGTTGACCGTCATAGCTGAAGAGGAAGCGGCGGGTGAGATCGCCGGGTTTTGCATTGCTCATATCGAAAGCGCGCGCAAGGGTCTGGTGACATATATCGTTACGCTGGATGTCGCTCCGAGCCATCGCCGGCACGGGCTGGCGCGGCAGATGATGCAGAGCATCGAGGCGCAGGCGCTGGACGCAGACTGCGACGCGGTGGAGTTGCACGTCTGGGTGGAGAATGAGGCTGCGATTGCGTTCTATGGGCGCGAGGGTTACGAGCGTTTGCACATGGTGAAGAGCTTTTATGGTCTCGGGCGGCACGCGTACGTGTACCGCAAGGTGCTGGAGAATGCAGCGCGGCAAGCTGAAGAGTGCACTGCGTTCCTGAAAGTCTGACGGCTCAAAACTTGAATCGGTAACGAATTTCACCGTAGAACTGGCGCGGCTGATTGTAGTGGAAGCCGCCGAACGTGAGGCTATTATCGAGCAACACGCGTCTGTTGCTGACGTTCAACGCATTGAGCGAGACTGTGCAGCGCTCGCCGAAGGTGCGGGCGAGCGAAAGGTCGGCTGTGGTGTGCGACGGAAGATAATCGCCGCTGTAAGGGGACGGCGGATCGGTGTAGCCGTTTGAGAAGCCGGACCCGTAGTAGACGTTGAAGGCTCCGAAGAGATGGAACGGCAGGTTCGCGTTCATGCCCAGGTTGAGCGTGTTGCGCTGATCGTGGTCGAGCGGCGAATAGCCCGGTGGAACGTCACAGACTCCGGAGTTGTCCGGGTCGAAGCAGACCAAGCCTCCGCTGATGCCGCCGATCTGCTGCGCAATCTGGTTGGAGTACGTGAGGTGCGCCTGCCCGAAGCGCCAGAGATGCGGTGAGCGCAGCGTGAGCTCCCACGCCTGCACGAGCGCGCCCTGGACCGTGACTGGAATGAAGACGCTGGATTCGCCAATGTTGTTGTGATCCAGGAAATTGCGGGCCCTCGTCTGGAAGGTGTCGGCGTCCAGCAGCCATCCTTTGAACGGAATCTGCACGCCAAACTGGTGCTCTTCGTCGCGCTCGCCGTGCAGCTTCACGTAGGTATCGCCGCTGTTCTGAGCGTATTGAAGCGCGGGTCCACTGATGCTCGTAAGGGGTGGCGGCTGATAGTAATGGCCATAGAACGCGCGGAAGACCCAGTTGAGCTTCGGCACCTGCAGAGCGACGCCGATGCGTGGATAGATGGCATCTTCGCTGGTCACCCCTGAGAAGTGCGTCTGGCGTTCGCCACCAATGAGGGTCAGCCAGCTGGTCGGGCGGAAGTTGTCCTCAATGTAGGTCTCTTCTACTGCTCCGCCCACGTCAGGATTGACCGAGAAATTCTGCGCGCTGCCGTCGTTGAAGACAACGCCGAGCAAGTCGTTCTCATGCTGCGCGTAGCCGTAGATGCCGGCGCGTAGCATGTTGCGTGCCAGGACGGTTGAGAAGCTTGCCTGGCCACCTTCATAGACGCCGGTCTGAATGGCCGTCGTGGCGGTCGGCAGATCGTTCGCGTCCGATTGATAGTTGGTGCGGTTGTAGTGGTAAAACGGCGAGACCTGCGCGACCGTGTTGGAGCTGAAGGTATGCAGCCAGGTGAGCGCGCCGTAGCTGTCGGTCTCGCGCTCGCTGTCGCGCAGCGCACTGGAGTCGTAGAGCTGATTTTCCCAGTCTTCCGGGTTGGGATCGTAAGGGATCTGATAGAAATCGGTGCGAAGCTGGCCGACGTAACGGAGCTGGTTGGCAGGATTCGGATTGAAGATCAGCGAGGTGAAACCGCCATACCCGCTGTCACGGTCGTGAACCGGGGCGGACACGGCAGGCTGCAGACCGTCGTTGCTGTAGTTGCCGTTTACGCTGGCGTACCAGGCAAACCGCTCGCTGTGATTGCCGAGGGAGAGCTGATCGTTGGTTTGATGGAAGTTGCCGCCGGACAGAACCAGTTCGGCATCGCGGTTCCGCTCAAATCCGGTGCGTGGAACGATGTCGAAGACGCCGTAGGTGCGGTCGCCGAGCGAAGCGTTGTAGCTCCCGCGGTCGATCTCGAGCGTATCAATGTCCTTGGGGTCCATCTGCGGCGCGATGTTCGAGGCGATATTTGTATTGGGGATCTGCACGCCATCGACCAGCCATGAGAGTTGATGTCCACCGCGCACGTGCAGCATGTCGTGCGTTACATACGCGCCGGGCACGAAGTCCGTAATCATTGCGAGCGAGTTGGTCAGGTCGGCGCCAGGTGTGCGTGCGATATCGATGCGGTCGATCTGCGTCTGCGGTGTTACAGAGTCAACGTTCGTTGCGTTCTGGATCGCGGAGACGCTCACCGCCTGGTTCACAGGAGCAACGGCGAGCATGTAATGGAAGATCTGCGCGGAGTCACTGTTGATTGTGACGGGCTCGTTCAGAGTTGCGAAACCGGACTTGCTGATCGCGATGATGTAGTCGCCGAGCGGGATGGCAGGCAAATTGAATTCGCCCGATTGGTCTGAAGAGGCAGAGAGTCTCAGATCCGAGTGGGCCGCCCGGAGGACAACTGTCGCACTCGCAATTGGGCGATGTTGAGAATCGTGGACAATTCCGCGCAGTCCGCCGAATACGGTAGCACGCGCGCAGAGCGCAGGAAACAGAACAAGGAAAGAGCAGAGAAGCAAGATTTTTCGCATGGGACTCCGACGCCGGTCGCGGTGCTAGAGCGAATAGGACACAGGTTTGCACGCGAAGCCGCATGCAAACGGTGCTATCAGATGGCGGAGGAGTTGGACGGCGGGCCGCGCTTGGGGTGCAGGCGCTCGCTGGTTTGCAGGGGATGCGCATCACGCCTCAGGCCGGAGACAACCAGCTTCTCGAGAGAAGCGGCGGAAGGCGAGCTGCGCTTCAGAAAAAGATGTGTGACGACCACGGCCGTAACGGCTCGTTGCGGCCAGGCAGCGCAGACTGCCCCGAACTGGTGGGTCGACGGGTCCATTTGCCGCGCGAGCATCGCGCAGTGGTGCTGGCCATGACGCCGGCAGCACGCCGGAAGCCCCGCGTCCGGATCCTGCGCGAACGCGAGCAGCGGCGCAATCAGCGGAAGCGCGAATGCCGCGAGCAGCAGGATCGAGAGCAGACGTCTCATAAGACCGGACAATCCAGTGTACGGCTTCGTGCGGTGCGTACGCCGTGTTCCTTTTCTGAATTCGGATGCGATAAACCGAAGCCGGCGTCGTCTAAGCTAAAAGTAAATTCGCGAGGAGGCACGATGAACTTGCGACTCCTGGGTGCAGCATTTTCCTCTGGCGCGCTGGCTTTGGGCGTGGTCGGCGGAGGCGCAGCGATTCACGGACGGAATGGCGTAGAGCTCGGGCCTCCGCCTGAGGTGGCCGTAAAGCCGGTGACGGAGGTCGTGGGTGGTCGTACGATCAACGATAACTATCGCTGGCTCGAGGACCAGAACTCCGCGGACACACGTGCCTTTCTCAAGGCCCAGACGGCCTATACGGATAGTTATTTTGCGCAGCTGAGCGGTGTACGCGAACGAATTGCAAAGCGACTCACGGAATTGAGCCGCGTCGAGCAGACAGGCATGCCGCAGGAGCGGGGCGGCCTGCTCTTTTTCACGCATCGGCTTGCGGAAGAGAACCAGGCTTCGATCTATATGCGGCCGCTGCGGTTCGAGGTCGAGGGCGGGGCGTGGCTGCAACCGGGCGATGTCCGCCTGGTCGATGCACGGACGTTGAGTGCGGACGCGAATGCGTCGGCGAACATCGCGGCCATCTCACGTAAGGGTGACCTGGTGGTCTATGGCGTTCGTCATGGAGGCGCCGACGAGCAGACGGTGCACTTCTACGATGTGCCGAAGCGCGGAGAGATCGAAGACGAGCTTCCGCTGGCAAGGTACAGCGGGTTCGGGCTGACGGCGGATGCCAAGACGCTCTTCTACTCGAAAACGATGAGTGACGGAACTGCTGCGGTCTTTCAGCACACGGTCGGAACGCCGTCTGGTAAGGATGTGCAGGTCTTCGGTGGTGAATATCAGGGCGAGACGCTTGGCCCGCTCGACCTGATCAACTGCCGGGTGAGCGAGAACGGCCATTGGCTGATTATCTCGGTGAGCCATGGAGTGCCGGCGACGCGCGAGGACATTCTGTTGAAGGACCTTCGCAAGCCGACCGCGCAGTTTCAGCCACTGGTCTATGGAATCGATTCGCGCTTTGAGCTCCACATGTACCACGACGAGATGTTCGTCAGCACGGACTTCGATGCTCCCAACGGACGCGTGCTGCGCGCCAGCTTTGGCGATCCGTCGACGAAGAGCTGGCCGGTTGTTATCGCGGAGAGCAAGAGCCCGATCCGTGCGGTATCGATCGTGGACGGTGTCCTTTTTGTCGGCCGGCTGAACGATGTGAAGACGGAGACGAGGATCTATTCGCTGCATGGCAAGGAGATCGGAGAGATTACGTATCCGACCATCGGCACCGGCGGCGTCGTGCAGGGGCGCGAGGATTCAGACACGGGCTATTACACGTTCTCGTCCTTCACCGTGCCGCCGACGATCTACCGGTACAACGTCGCGACGAAGCAGAGCACCGTGTGGTCGGAGCCGAAGGTGCCCTTCGATTCCAATCAATACGAGGTGCATCAGGTCTTCTTCACGTCGAAAGATGGAACACGCGTGCCCATGTTTGTCGCGGGGCGCAAGGGGCTGCCGATGGACGGCAAAGCTCCGCTGCTGATGACCGGCTACGGCGGCTTCAACATCTCTGAGACGCCGGCGTTCAGCCCGGAGTACGCGTGGTGGATGGAGCAGGGAGGCTTCTTCGCGCTTCCCAATCTGCGCGGCGGCGGTGAATACGGCGAGACGTGGCACGAGGCCGGGATGTTCGAGCACAAGCAGAACGTCTTCGATGACTGGTTCGCAGCGGCTGAGTATCTGCTCAAAAACAACTACACGACCCGGGAGCGGCTGGCGATTACGGGAAGATCGAACGGCGGCCTGCTGATGGGCGCGTCAATGACGCAACGGCCAGACCTGTATGGTGCAATTCTGTGCGGCTATCCCCTGCTCGACATGAGCCGGTATCAGCGGTTCCTCGTTGGGCGGTGGTGGACGACGGAGTATGGCTCCGCGGAGAAGCCCGATCAGGCCGCATACATCCTGAAGTATTCGCCGTACCAGAACATCCGCGCCGGTGTGCACTATCCGGCGATCATGTTCCTCTCCGGCGACAGCGACACGCGTGTGGCTCCGCTGCACGCGCGGAAGATGACCGCCGCGATGCAGGCGACCGTAATGGATGAACCCGAGGCCGATCGCAGGCCGGTGCTCTTGCACTATGACACACGCGCAGGCCACAGCGCCGGCGTCAGCGTGGAGCAGGGAATCCACGACACTACAGACGAGTTGACGTTTCTATGGAATGAGACCGGGGGAACGTAGAGCGCCCGGACGCCGGGCTGGCGCGTGCAGTTCCGCTTCGTAGCTCCGGTTGAAGCGCAGGACAACAGCCCACTCACCCTGCAGGTTCGGCGACCGCCAGACAATCTGTCCATGCAAAATAGCTGCGATGACCGCAGGCGAGAGGTCAGGGTTCGTCTTGAAAGCGCGCCCGATTCGACTGCCAGGGTGGGAGAGCAGATAGCGTTGCAGGCTCGGTGCGACGTAGTGCGTCGTGAAGACGATTGCCGTATCGAAGTTCTCGGGGTGTTCCGCCGCCTTCTGAATCTCGGCTAACGAGAAGTCTTCAATCGGAGTCACGCGTATGCGACGCTTGGTGTAGCCGAGATCCGGATTGAACAGATCGTTGGACACAGGCCATGCAGTCAGCACCGTTGCATCCGGATAATGCTGATCCACAAAGGCAACGGCCTCCTGGTGTACTAGGATCATGTCGCGGTAAACCAGGGTGTCTTCAGGTGCGAACGCTGTCGGCGGATTGATCCAGAGGCCGCTGACAAACATCGCTGTCGTGGCCGCGGTAAGCCACAGGAGCCAAGGCGTGCGCTCGCGCCATATATCAAGACAGAGCAGCAGGATGAGGGGATAGACAGGCAACAGATATCGCGTGAGCAGCGCGCCGCCAAGTACTGAGAAGGCGATCCAGTTGGCGATAATCAGCAGCGCGCACGTGAGTCGAGTGGTGATCGTCAGCGAACGCAGTTGATGGCGCGGACGCGCAGGCAGTAGCACGCAAATGACTGCGAGCAGGATCGGCAGCCAGATGTTGCGCTGCCAGACGAGATGTAGAAAGCGGTACCGAAGCGCTGTAAAGATGTGTGCAAGGGTGAAGTTTGCCGTGGCGTTGTAGCGCAGGAAGACGGGATTGCCGAAGATGAAGCCGGTGCGCACGCGATGGTAGGCGTACCACGCGATCAGCGGAAGGAACGGAACAGCCAGCGCAGCGATCCAGCCAACGCGTTCACGGCGCGCGGCGGGCGAGCGGCGCTGATGAATGGACCGCGCGATCTCGATCGCGATCAGCGCGGCCGGTTCTACGATCGCCGTCTCTTTGGAGAGCGCTGCAAACGAGAACAGAACAGCGACTGCGATTCGGTTGCGGTGATGGTCGTGGTCGCTTGCCGTCGCGACCGGCGAACTCGTCGCCGGCAGGTATACGGCGAACGCCCACAGCGTGAATGCCGCCGCGAAGATGTCGGCGTGCGCCAGTGTGCTCTGCGCAAACCAGATCGGATACACCGCGATCATGAGGGTGAGGCTTATTGCGGCGACAGCATCCAACAGACGCTGTGCGAGCCGAAAGATTGCGGTAAGCGCCGCGGCGGCGACAGCGCACACGGCCAGCCGCGTCGCAACGATGTGCAGCCCAACGACGTGCCACAGCGTGCCGAGCAGGATATTCGGCAGCGGCGGATGCGCGTTGGTGAACTGCGGGACGATCCAGCCGTGATGGTAGAAGTCGAGCGCGGCCGGGATGTAGTATCCGCCCTCGTCCCAATAGTAAGGAAGGCGCAGCAGTGTCGCATGGCTGATTGCGACGCAGGCGAAAAGCAAAAACCAGAGCAGCCACGAAGGCAGCCCGGCGATCCGTTCGGAGATGCGACGACCTGACGTGCGCGCGTTCACTGCGAGTTAGTGAACCGGGCCGCCGGGAGAAGTGACGAACCGCGCGCCGCTTGCAGCCGAGGGTTCAAGCGCTATGGTTCCAAAGGTCTGCTCGTATTGGGCGAGATTCATGCCGAGGACATTGTGCAGCGCCTTGGCCTGTTGCGGGCTGAGATAGATGCCTTGGAAATTCTCAATCTCAACCTGCTCCGGTGTCTGGGGTGACAGCGTGCCAAAAACGAGCAGAAAGTCCCAGACGGAGAGGCGCACCTGGACACTGTTCGCATACGAGTCGCGATAGTCTTCCGTGCGCTTGAGAATGATGCGAGGGTTTTCGGGCGATATGGGCTGATTCATGGAATGTCCTGCGGCTTGGTGCGGGAAGAGGGACTTGAACCCTCACGCCTTACGGCACAGGCTTCTAAGACCTGCGTGTCTGCCATTCCACCATTCCCGCTTGAAGTGGCCGTGACCTCAGCCTATCGGGGATGGGCGCGCGTGGCAATGCGGCAAGCGGGCGGCCATCGCTGAACCCGCTTTCTTGCGAGGACCGCAATATATGGCGTTCAGGCAGGAGTTTGCGCGGACGGTCGATCTCCGCCGGATGTGCAGGAGTTCTCGCGCCAGGCGAGCTCTTCGCAGGTTGCCGAAGCTCGGCCCATCTTCGGTTGGACGGCTCGATTTGCTTGCCGGTTTCGATTTAGGTCTCGGATGGGATGGTTATCACAAAAGCGCCGTCGATCTGGGTAAAACGGTTTATACCTGTGAATTCTTACGACTCCGCCGTGTAATGCCCGCAAGTTTTTGCTTGACTGTGGCGCAGAGCTCTATGTATTTTGCCCTTCGCAAAAATACCTCTATCTATTGTGGTTACGAAAAGGGCTGAAGGAGAATGCTCGGACGACTGCGGCAGCGACCGTTTTGACAGGTTCGCTGCGCTTTCTCATGTCTGGGCTTCAGCTGTTGGGGGAGTTTGTGGCGGGAAAGCGGGCGGTTCTGGAACAAACAGATCTTGAACTTGCTTGGCAGAAGGATTTTCGGAGGCGGCGGATGAAGGGCACCATGCTTTGCAAGGCGGGGGAGACCGGGATGCAGCGTTTTCACAACATCGTGCGTAATGGCGCAGGAGCCTGCGCTCTCATGCTGGCCGTTCCGGTTCTGGGTCTGTGGAATGGGACCGCCGGAGCCCAGAGCGTGCCGAACGTGGTGCTGAGCCAGGTGACAACGCTTGCAGCCTTGCCCAACGGCGGCGCGCTTGCCGGCAGCAATCCTGCCGGCGGCAGTATGGCGGTCGACTCGGCAGGCAATCTGTACGCCGCGACCACCTATGGCAACACCATCGCCGAGTTCGCCGCGGGATCTACCAAGGCAACGAACCTGGGCACCTTTTCCAATCCAGGTCCGGTCGCGATTGATCCGGCCGGCAACCTGTACATCGGCCAGGCTTACAGCGCGACCGTGATCAAGATTCCGCTGGTGAGCGGGACGTTGGCGGCCATCAGCACGCCCGGCAGCAGCACGCCCACCTGCACAGGAGTTGACACGACGGAGTGCGCGCTTCCGTTCTCCGCGCCTGTTGCCGGCCTGGTATCGATGGTCTTCGACTCTGCAGGCGATTTGTTCTTCACGTCAACCACTGGAGGAACCGACCCGAACACTGTGTTCGAATGCACAGCTGCCTGCGTACGGACGGGAACGCCCGCGCCCGCCGTGCTCTATGCAGAGCCGGCAGCGGCCGTCACGGAAGGGTCTGACACAGCGTATTGGGAGCTCGGTGGCATCGCGGTGGATCCGTGGGGCAATGTCTTCTTCACCGATTCGCTGCTCGACCATAAAGACACCAACGGCTTCAACTATCAATCAACAGTTAAGGAGCTTACGTACAGCAGCGGCTCGTATAGCTCCACACCGGTTACGGTTTACACGCTTACCGACAGCTCCCCGGGCGACTACGATAACCAGTTGACCTCGGTGGTGACCGATTCCAACGGCACCGTTTATTTCGCAAGTGAGTACGACGGTATCTTCGCGTTCCCCAACAGTAACGGCACCGTCACCACAACGACGCGCTACATGGTTTCGAACCAGGGCGCGAAGCTCATGGCTACGGACGGCCATGGAAACTTCTACGTCGTCTCATACACAACGGCGGACACTGCAATCCACGTCGGGGTCGGCCTGATTACGGCGACGGCTTCGTCGACAGGCAGCAACTCGACAGCAACTGCGACGATCATCCTGAATGACGAGGGATGCTCGCCCGCCCCGACCATCAACTTCTCGGCGCTCGAGGGCAGCACGTCGACCACTGAGTTCACGGCAACCACAACGGGCTCCTGCAGCACAGTGAACGGGACCGGCGCTGCCTATGCAACAAACGTCGCCTTCACGCCTGCCTATGGCGGCACCCGGACGGCTACGCTCAACGCCACCGAAGCCGGCGGACCGGGCAGCAGCGGTTCGGCGAAGGTGACGGGATTCGCCACCGGCCAGTTGGCTGCGCCGACCTTCTCGCCCGCAGCCGGAACCTACAACGCCGTGCAGACGGTCAACATCTACGATCAGTCGCCGGGTGTCTCGATCTATTACACGACGGACGGGTCGACTCCGACGACGAGCTCGACCCTGTATTCCGGTCCCGTTACGGTTTCATCGACCGAGACCATCAATGCGATTGGGACCTCCAGCGCAAGCGGCGTAACGAACAGCAGCGTCGGCACGGCGGCGTACACGATTCAGCTTCCGGCGGCCACGCCGACCTTCTCGCCGGCTGGCGGCTCCTACGCCGCAGCCCAGACCGTCGCAATCTCCGATGCTACCTCCGGAGCTACGATCTACTACACAACCGACGGTTCTACCCCAACGACCTCATCCAAGGTTTACAGCGCACCTGTTACGGTCTCCTCCAGCGCCGTTCTCAAGGCCATCGCAGCCGCGAGCGGATCGCCCAATAGCAACGTCGGCGCAGCGACCTACCTGATCAGCAGCGCGACCAATGGAACCTCACTGAGCATCGTGATGAATCAGACATCGACGCTGGGCACGTTCTCCGGTGGAGGTGCGCTGGCCGGCGGCAGCCCTGCTGGAAACAGCTTCGCCGTTGATTCAAACGGCAATCTGATTACCGGAAACACTTACGGCGGCAAGATTCTGGAGTTTGCTCCGGGTGCGACCAGCGCGACGACGCTCGCTTCCTTCAGCAACCCTGGACCGGTCGCGATCGACCCGGCGGGCAATCTCTACATTGGACAGACCTACAGTGGGACTATTGCGAAGGTTCCCGTCGTGAGCGGAGCGTACGCTGCGATCAGTGCTCCGGGCAGCGGTACACCAACGTGCACGGGCAGCGATACGGCAGAGTGCGCGGTGGCCGCATCGATGCCTGTCTCCGGCATCGCCACGATGACGTTCGACGCGGCGGGAGACCTCTTCTTCACCTCCACGGATGGAAGCTCGAACCCGAATGCGATCTATGAGTGCACGGCGGCCTGCATGAAGACAGGATCGCCGGCGCCCACGCTTCTATGGGCGGAACCCACAGCCACAGTCGCCGAAGGAACCGCGAAAGCGAGTTGGTACCTCGGCGAGATCGCCGTCGATCCGTGGGGGAATGTGTTCTTCTCCGACACCCTGATGGTGGCCTCTGCCAATACAAACTATCAATCAACATTGAAGGAGCTGACGTATAGCGCAGGAGCGTACAGCTCGACGCCGACGACGGTCTACACCCTGAACATCGCGTCCCCGAGCGCCTACGACAACCAGCTCGATGGCGTCGCCGTGGACGCGAATGGAACCGTCTACTATGCGACCCAATACGATGGTGTTTTCGCTTTCTGCCAACAACAAGGGGACGGTGAACACGGCCACGACGTACACGGTTTCTACGCAGGGCGCCAAGATGTTGACCCTGGATTCCAAGGGCAACGTGTATGTCTCTACGTACTCCAGTTCAGCAAGCGCCGACGTGGCGATGCAGATCGCGATCAACAACATCACCCTGCCGAATGCGGCCGTGCCCGGCTCCTCCACGGCAAGCAACGTCACTACGATCCTGAACGACGGCGGCTGCTCCACGTCACCCGTGGTCGTGTTCTCGGCAACCGAGAACGGCGCCGCGTCTACCGAGTTCTCCGCCAATACCACCGGAAGCTGCTCGTCGACCTCAACCGGCGGAGCTTCGTTTGCCACAAACGTCAATTTCAATCCCACCGTCGTCGGAACCCACAATGGCGTCCTCACGGCTGTGGATACGGTGAACGGAGGGATTGGGCAGCGCCAACCTCTTTGGCGTCACAGCAGGCAGCGCGGCAGCGACACCCACCTTCTCGCCGGCCGCTGGAACCTACACCAGCGTCCAGACTGTAACGATCTCCGATGCCACTCCCGGCGCCACAATCTACTACACGACGGATGGCACCACGCCGACGACCAGCTCCACAAAGTACACCGGCTCGATTACTGTTTCCTCTTCCGAGGCGATCAACGCAGTTGCCGTGGTCAGCGGTCTCAGTAACAGCGCCGTTGCGACCGCAGCCTACACGCTGAATCTTCCTCTAGCCCAAACGCCCGCCATTTCGGTCGCGAGCGGCACCTATACCTCCATCCAGACCGTGAAGATCACCGACGCCACCCTCGGCGCCAAGATCTACTACACGACCGACGGCAGCACACCAACCGCCAGCTCGACCCTCTACAAGAGCCCGATCACGGTCTCCACCTCGGAAACACTGAATGCGGTCGCCCTCGCCACAGGCTACGCGCCGAGCGCGCTTGCCACGGCGAACTACACGATCAACCTGACGGTTACTTCGCCGACCTTCTCTCCGGCAGCAGGAACCTTCACCACCATTCAGACCGTGACGATCAGCGGATGCGACACCCGGCGCTTCCATCTACTACACGACCGACGGCAGTACGCCGACGCACGAGTTCAAAGCTTTACAGCGGTCCCGTGCAGGTTCTCGGCTCGGAGACGATCAACGCCATCGGCGCCCTGACCGGCTACGCGAACAGCCCCGTGGCCTCGGCGACGTACACTCTCAATCTTCCGCAGGCGGCGACACCAACCATCTCGCTCGGCAGCGGAACCTACACCGTCTCGCAGCCGGTTACGATCTCTGACACAACCACCGGCGCAACCATTTACTACACGCTCGACGGCACGACGCCGACCACAAGCTCGAAGGTCTACTCCGGCCCGCTCACCCTCTCGGCAACGGAGACCCTGAAGGCCATCGCGGTCGCGATCGGCTACAGTCCGAGCGCGGTTGCCACGTCCTCGTACACCGTCAACATCATGCCTGCGGGTTTCGCGCTCTCCACCAACCCCTCCTCGCTCACAATCCCGTCCACAGCCACCTTCGGCACCCTCCAGCTCACCGTCCAACCGCAGGGCGGATTCACAGGTGCAGTTCAGCTGTCCTGCACCGGGCTTCCCGCCGGTGCGGCGTGCGGCTTCAGCGCCTCGCCCGTGAACCTTACCAACTACAACCAGCCCCAGATCGTCACCGTCACCATCAGCACCGGGCAGGTCGCGATGCTGCGGCATCGCTCCAACCCGTTCGTTCCTGAGGCTACTCTGGCGCTCGCGCTCTGCTTCCTCGGCTTCCGCAAGCGGCGCGGTGTCCAGGTTCTGCTGCTGGCCGTCATCAGCGTCCTGGGCGTGACGATGCTCGCCGGCTGCGGTTCGTCAAGTACCAGGGACCACCACCTCGACCGCCACCATCACGGCCACCGCAGGTTCCTTATCCAGCAAGACGACCGTCTCGGTGACGATGAACCACTAGACACTGTTCGTGTGACCTCCGCAGGCCTCCCGATTCGGGAGGCCTGTCTTTTCGGACGCACTACCGCTCTGTGGACGTGAGGCCCTGCTTCGACATCTTAGAAAACACCCCCGAATCGGCTGGGGAACGGTTTGGGTCGGGTCTACGTACGGGGTGTCCAGATCTTGCGACCGACGCAGGGTCTAGTGCATCCTATGCATGAAAGTTGATAAGGACACACTAAAGATGCCAAACGAGTTTGTGAGCGTAATCCGGCCGACGGGCGAAAGAGAGGGCGAGGGAAAGAGTCGACGGGAGCTTCGTATCCTGTTCTCCCGGTTCGAGATACG
Source organism: uncultured Acidobacteriaceae bacterium (assembly GCA_963762465.1). Classification (GTDB taxonomy): domain Bacteria; phylum Acidobacteriota; class Terriglobia; order Terriglobales; family Acidobacteriaceae; genus Granulicella. The sequence goes on from CAVXKS010000010.1 coordinate 256,998, forward strand.
GTTCTGTTCCCCCACGCCGTTCTGCCCCTGACCGTGGGCCGTGAGAGCTCCATCCAGCTCATCCAGTCCCTCGGCGAGGAGAAGACGATCCTGGTGGTCGCCCAGCGCGACGCCCGCCAGGACGCCCCCCTCGGAACCGACCTGCATGCCATCGGCACCCGGGCGACCGTCCATAAGGTCGTCAAGATGCCCAACCAGAGCCTCTTCGTCTTCACCGAGGGCACCGAGCGCGTCAAACTGACGAATTTTACGCAGGTGCAGCCGTTCCTCACGGCCGAGTTCGAAACCGTTCATGAGGTCATCCCTCCGGATTCGGCCGAGCTCGAGGCCCTGCAGCGCAATGTCGTCGGCCAGTTCCGCGAGATCGTCACCTCGTCGCCGACCCTGTCGGACGACCTGCAGACCATCGCCATCAATATCGAGGAACCGTCGCGGCTCTCCGACTTCATCGCCTCCAGCCTGCCGTTCCTCACAACGGCCGAGCGGCAGGAACTGCTCGAGACTGCCGACGTCAAGGCGCGGCTCGAAAAGCTGAACAGCCATCTCGCCAAGGAGATCGAGGTCCAGCAGCTTCGCAACAAGATTCAGAGCGAGGTGCAGGACGCCGTCCAGCAGTCGCAGCGTGACTACTACCTCCGCGAGCAGATGAAGGCCATCCAGAAGGAGCTCGGCGACACCGACGAGACCCAGAAGGACGTCCAGGAGCTCAAAGAAAAGATCGAAGCGGCCGGCATGCCTGAGGAGGTCAAGAAGGACGCGCTCAAGGAGCTCGGCCGCCTCAGCCGCATGAATCCCGCCGCGGCGGACTACTCCCTCACGCGCAACTACGTCGAGTGGCTCGCCGTTCTGCCGTGGTCCAAGCACTCCGCCGGCGAGGTCGACATCAAGAAGGCGCAGGAGGTCCTCGACACCGACCATTACGGCCTCAAGAAGGTGAAGGACCGCATCCTCGATTACCTGAGCGTGCGCCGTCTGAAGCCCGACATGAAGGGCCCGATCCTCTGCTTCGTCGGCCCTCCGGGCGTGGGAAAAACCTCGCTCGGCCGCTCCATCGCCAGGGCCCTCGGTCGCAAGTTCTCGCGCATCTCGCTCGGCGGCATGCATGACGAGGCGGAGATCCGCGGCCACCGCCGCACTTATATCGGAGCTTTGCCGGGTCAGATCATCCAGCATCTGAAGCGGGTCGAGGTGCGTGACCCCGTCTTCATGCTGGACGAGATCGACAAGCTCGGGCGCGACTTCCGCGGCGACCCTGCGAGCGCGCTGCTCGAGACGCTGGACCCGGAGCAGAACAACACGTTCCGCGACAACTACCTCGATCAGCCGTTCGACCTCAGCCACGTGCTGTTTATCTGCACAGCCAACCAGCTGGACACGATACCGGCGCCGCTGCTCGACCGCATGGAGATCATCGAGCTCACCGGCTACACCGAGGAGGAGAAGGTCAACATCGCCGAGCGCTATCTGATTCCGCGCCAGATCAAGGAGAACGGAATCACGTCCCGAGGCGATCGAGTTCCCGACGGAGAGCGTCGCTCTCATCGCCCGCCACTACACGCGCGAGGCTGGCGTTCGCCGGCTCGAGCAGCTCATCGGCACCGTCGCGCGCAAGACAGCGCGCCGCGTCGCCGAAGGGCAACTCGACCCCGCCAAGGGCGAGAAGCTGGTGGTCACGCCGGAGATCGTGCACGAGTTCCTCGGCGGCATCAAGGTCCGCGTCGATACCGAAATCGCCGAGCGCACGAAGCGTCCCGGAGTCGCTGTCGGTCTCGCCTGGACACCCGCCGGCGGCGACGTCCTCTTCATCGAAGCGAACCGAATGAAGGGCAAGGGCAACTTCTCCATGACCGGCCAGATCGGCGACGTGATGAAGGAGTCCATGCAGGCCGCGCTCACCTGGGTGCGCTCCAACGCGGCCTCGCTCGGCCTCGACGAGGATGTTCTCAAGGACACGGACATTCACATCCACGTGCCCGCGGGCGCAATCCCGAAGGACGGCCCCAGCGCCGGAGTCACGATGGCGACCGCTCTCGTCAGCCTGCTGACGGACAAACCAGTCCGCCCGCTGCTGGCCATGACCGGCGAGATCACGCTTAGCGGAAACGTGCTCCCGGTCGGCGGCATCAAGGAGAAGTTCCTCGCCGCGAAGCGCGCCGGCGTTCGCGACGTGATCCTGCCGATCGACGTGAAGAGCAACGTCGAAGAGGACCTCGCCGCCTGACCAGATCGATGGCATCACGATCCACTACGCCTCACGCATTGAGGACGTGCTCGCCGTCGCTCTGCCACAGACGAACCAGGAGACCGTGCAGGACGAAGAAGATTCGCGAAGAGGTTCTGGCCTCCGTCAATTAATCGTCCGCGAATGCTTTCTGAAACAGCCGAGGCGAATCTGCCTCGGCTGTTTTTTTCTCTGCTGGAAGGAACCCGCTGACGATATCCTGAGAACGATGAGCGCCGAGAGCACACTGCTGCTGATCGACACCGTTGGTGACGCGCCGGGCGCCGTCGTTGACGCGAGGCGATCGCATTCTCGCCAGCGCGGACTTCCCGCTGCGCTCCGCTTCCGCCGTGCTGTTGCCGAGCTCAGGCGCATGCTTCCACCTCCGGCATCGCTCTTCGCGATCTCAATGGAATCGGCGTCGTCTCCGGCCCCGGCTCGTTTACCGGCGTTCGCACCGGTCTTGCGATGGCCAAGGGTCTCTGCGAGGTCGCCGGCGTTCCACTCGCCAGCATCTCGCGCCTTCAAATGCTCGCCGAGGCCGCCGAGCTCGATGAAGGTTTCGCCGTTCTCGACGCCGGGCGCGGTTCGCTCTACATTCGCGAGCAGCGCCGTACCGAACCTGCGCACGAGTGGCTCGCGACGATCGAACAATTCGAGCGCACCGCCGCCGGCGCGCCGATTGTCGTTGCAGAGAAGCGAACGGCAGAGCTCCTCGCCCACCTCGCACCCGTCGTCCGCGAGCTTCGTCCCATCGATCTTCTGCGTCCGGTGGAGCGCTGCCTCGCCGCAGGTGGAACAAACGTCGCACTCGCCGATGCAAACTACGTCTTGCCGGAGAGTGAGATCTACACTCGCCCGCGCCACTCCGCGACAGCCGAGGCAAAGCCGCACTGATGGCTACCAGCCGACATCATTCTTCGCCCTGCGGATTCCACCGATCTGCAGCGGCTTCTCGCGCTCACCGAGAGCGCTCCCGGTGCACCGCGATGGTCGCCCTCAACCTGGCAGCAGATTCTTCAGTCGCCCAACGCTGCAGCACGGCTGGTTCTCATCGCCGAGTCCGCAAATGAATGCGTCGGCTTCGGCGTACTCGGTCTTGCAGCGAACACAGCGGAGATCGAGAGCCTTGCCGTCGCCGCAGATTGGCGGCGGCAGGGCATCGCCCGTCAACTCTGCTCCGATCTCCTCGAGCTGGGCACGCGCGCGGCATGCAACGGAAGCTTCGCTCGAGGTGCGCCTCTCGAACATCCCCGCGCGCGCTCTGTATGAATCTCTCGGGTTTCAAAAAAACGCGGTACGCCGCGGCTACTATCGCGATCCTGAAGAGGATGCGCTGGTGATGACAATGGTGCTCTGAGGCAATCCTCCTCTCGGGTGCTCAAATGGCGCGGCCATGGCGGGTATAATCGTGTGGCTATGGTGCGTGATGGGCTTTTCTACGGGCTGGCGCTGATCGTCGTTGCAATCATCGTCTGGTTCTCGACGCACATCCTTGCGTTGACGTTAATTCCGGTGCTGCTTGCGGCGTTCTTCCTCTGGTTTTTTCGCGACCCCGCGCGCACGATCCCACAGGGCGCAGGCGTCATCGTGTCGCCCGCGGACGGCAAAGTTGAAGAGGCCGACTGGATCGAAACCACCTCCGGCAGCCGAGTTCGCGTGACCATCTTCCTCAACGTCTTCGACGTGCACGTGAACCGCGTGCCCTCTGAAGGCGTCGTCAGCCTCGTCGAGTATCGCGAAGGCCACTTCCTCAACGCGCTCAAGCCCGAGTCCGCCGTGCACAACGAGCAGACGCTTGTCACGATCGAGAACGAGCTCTACACCATCAGCTTCAAGCAGATCGCCGGCCTGCTCGCTCGCCGAATCGTCTGCAATCTGCAGCCGGGCCAACGCGTCGAGCGCGGACAGCGCATGGGAATGATCAAGTTCGGCTCACGTTGTGATGTGCTCCTGCCCGCGAAGTGTGGACCTGCGCGTCAAAGCAGGCGACCGAGTGAAGGGCGGAAGCTCCGTGCTCGGCATCGTTCCCATCGCAGGGCAGACGGACGGACGCGGATGAGCGCCGAGCCCGCGAAGCTCCATCCAATACGGCATGGCATGTACGTTCTGCCGTCGCTCTTCACGGCCGGCAACATCGCCATGGGCTACTACGCGATTCTGCAGAGCATCCGCGGAATCCACACCAACACCTCGGCCTGCTTCGATCACGCAGCCATCGCCATCGTGCTTGCCGGTCTGTTCGATGGCCTCGACGGCCGCATCGCACGCCTCACCAACACCTCCAGCGCCTTCGGTCGCGAGCTCGACTCACTCGCCGACGTGATCACCTTCGGCGTTGCGCCCAGCCTGCTCGCGTATCTCTGGGGCGTGCGCCAGGTCGTCCCCTCCGGCTATCCGATCATCGAAAATCGTGTCGAGCACTTCGGCGCTGTCATCTGCTTTCTGTTTCTCATCTGCGGAGCCTGCCGCCTCGCGCGTTTCAACATCAGCATCGATCCGAAGCCGCGCAACCCGGGCCGCCCCGGCCGTAAGTACTTCGTCGGCATGCCCATCCCCGCCGGAGCCGCCGTCGTCTCCGCAGTCATCCACTTTGAGGGCGGCTCGCCCGTGCATAACGTCTGGCTTTCGGCTCTGTGGATCGCGCTCGTCGCCTTCACCGGCTTTCTCATGGTTAGCAGTTGGCGCTTCTGGAGCGGCAAAGAGATCGACTTCAGCTCCCGCCGGCCCGGCCGCCTGCTCGTTCTGGTTCTCGTGTTCCTCGCTGTCATCTTCGAGTGGCACCAGTACGCGCTCATCGCGCTGGCCATGATCTATCTCGTCTCCGGAGTCGCGGCCCGCCTGGCCTACTCCTGGACCCGCGGCTCTGCCAAAGCGTCTTAGCATCAAACCACTGCGTGACATCTCGCCAGGCAAAGGAGAGCAGCGATGGCAATTACTCTTCGCGCCGTGATTGTCGGCGCCTCGACGCTGCTCGGCAAGGAGCTCCTCGATGGGCTCAATAGCTCGCACCCAGACTGGGATCTGCGCCTCGCCGACACGCCGGACTCCAGCGGCCAACTCGTCGCAGGTGGGGACGAAGCGCTTGTGGTTCAGCCTCTCACGCCCGACATCTTCGAGGTCCGTGACATCGCCTTCTTCGCCGCTGATCCGCAGATAACACGCGCACACTGGCGTGAAGCCCGGAACGCTGGTGCCACTGTGATCGATCTCACCGCCGCGCTCCAGGACGAACCCGGAGCCGCTGTTCGCTCTCGGTGGATTGAGACACCAGGCGGCGCGAACAGCAGCGCAGCAATCATCATCCCTGCGCATCCCGCAGCCGTGATGCTCGGCGTCATCGCCTCGCGTCTCTCCGCAGCGTTCAACAATGTGCATCTCGCCGCGACCGTGCTCGAGCCCGCTTCACAGCAGGGAAGCCGCGGCCTTGACGAGATGCATCAGCAGACGATCAACCTGCTCGGGTTCCACCCGCTCCCGCAGGAGGTCTACGACGCGCAGGTCGCTTTCAACCTCCGCGTGTCTGTCGGCGAATCCGCAAAGCTCGACCTAAGCCAGATCTCCTCGACGATTCGCCGCCACCTCATCGCCATCGCAGGTGGTTCGCTCGCCTCCTCAATCGCGTTCCAGCTTGTCCAGGCTCCTGTCTTCCACGCCTACACGATGTCGGTCTACGCACAACTCCCCGTCAACACAGATGCTGCGGCTGTCCGCCACGCGCTGCATGGCGGCCTCATTCACCTTACGAACCCACACGAGGATGCGCCCACTAATCAGAGCATCGTTGAAGAGCAGGGCATCACCATCACCCTCACCGAAGACAGCGCCACCGGACAGAACACCCGCGGCTTCTGGCTCTGGATGGCCGCAGACAACCTCAAGCTCGCCGCGCGCCATGCTGTCGCCTGCGTCGAACAGTTCGCCACCTCGCACTCCGCGAATCCTCAGTAGCCGCACCGGCTGCGGTACACTCGAAGAGGTGCGCCGGGATGGCGGAACTGGCAGACGCAGCGGACTCAAAATCGTCCAAGGCATGGCGTGAAATCGCAGCAACCTATTGAACAAGAACAGCTTAGTACTAATCCACCGCTACCGCGGCCGTTACACAACTGTTTCACACTTTCGCAGTATTCTGGATGCCAGGAGGTGCTCCTGATGTCCGAACATCACACCGTCCTTGGTGGCAAGGTTCACGTCTACAAGCGTCCGAATAGTTCTTGCTGGCAGTGCGCGACCTACCTGGCCGGCAAGAACCGGCGCACAACGACCAAAGAAGACAGTCTCTCCAAAGCGAAGGAGTTCGCCGAGGATTGGTACTTGCATTTGCGTGGCAAACTCCGCGATGGCAACCTGAAGAGCGGCAAGCCGTTCCGTGAGGCTGCAAAGCTGTATCTGCGTGAGTTCGACATCATCACGCAGGGACAACGGAACGCGACCTACGCGCGCGGCCAGCACGCGCGTACGAATGGCCATCTCGTTCCTTTCTTTGGCAGTATGGTGCTTCCCGAGATCACTGCTGGCAAGATTAGTGAATATCGCATCCATCGCCTGGAGGAATGTACGGCGCTACGCGGTAAGCCTCCAGCGCATAACACCATGCACCAGGAGATCGTGACTTTGCGGCAGATTTTCAAGACGGCTCTGCGGCACGGATGGATCGATCATCTACCCGACATGTCAGCGCCCTATCGGGCCTCGGCCAAGATCTCCCATAGAGCATGGTTCTCGCCGGAGGAGTACAAGCAGCTTTACGAAGCTACTCGAAAGCGAGCGCATCATCCGAAGCAGCCGCGTTTCCGCTGGGAGGCGGAGCAGCTTCACGACTATGTTCTGTTCTCTGCAAATACCGGGCTCCGTCCTGATGAAGCGATGCGTCTTCAGTTCCGCGATGTAAAGGTTGTGGAAGACGAACGTAGCGGCCAGACGATCCTGGAGATCGAAGTTCGGGGAAAAAGGGGCGTTGGTTTCTGCAAGAGTACGGCAGGAGCAGTGCGGCCCTTCGAGCGATTGAAGGCTCGCCTGCGTCCGGATGGCGGGCCGGGACGTGCGGGCAGCCGTAAGGACTCACTTGAAAACGGAGAGTGGCAGCAACCGGGAGCAACTGACCTTCTGTTTCCGAAGTGGTCGCGTGATTTGTTCAACGCTATTCTTGAGGAAGAGAAACTTAGGGTTGACCGGGACGGCAGGCCGCGAACGGCTTATAGCCTTCGACACACGTACATTTGTTTACGTCTTCTGGAAGGGGCCGACATCTATCAGATTGCAAAGAACTGTCGCACCAGCGTGGAGATGATCGAGAAATACTATGCGGCGCATTTGAAAACGCAGCTCGACGCTTCAGCGATAAACGTCATGAGACCAAGTGTGAAGAAGACTTCGAAGAAGGGTCCTGAGCGAGTCAAGATCGCTCCTTTGGCCGAAGAAGCGTAATGAATATCTGCGTGCTTTAAAATGTGGTTTGTTGTGGGCAAATTCCACGCGGGCGTGGCGAAATGGCAGACGCAGCTGACTTAAGCGATCGAGTGCCCCTCGGGAAACCGCCGGTGTAGAACTGCTGAAAGTCGGGAAACCTGCAATGGCAATCCCGAGCCAAGCTCGGAAGCAATCCGGGAAGGTGTAGAGACTAGACGGGCAGCACCTAAACCTCGTACGAGGAACGGTGAAGGGATAGTCCAGACCGCGAGCCCGCCGTCGGCGGGGCGGCGAAAGCCGAAGCGGTACGAAAATCCGCAGGCCGCAAGGCCGTGAGGGTTCAATTCCCTCCGCCCGCACCAAAAATTTTCGGGCCAGGATGGAACCATCCTGGCATTGTGAGGAGCCGGACTGGGGCCGCTGGCCCCGTTGAGTCCGGTGTTGCACGCGGCTTTTCCATACGAACGTATGCGCGCTCTTTGTTCGAACCCATTATCCTGAACTTTTCTACGCAGGGCCTGGTCGGCTACTGGATTCGCCATTATCGTCTCTCCTATGGCGGCAGGTTCGGGACTCCCAGTGATCGGGAGCCGCTTGGAAAGTAGGCGAAGACTAACTATACGCTGAGCCATCCTTTCGACCCAAGAACATTCAACGCCAGACCAATCTGCTCGCGGCTGAAGCGCCGCTTACGTTCATTCCAGTTGTGTGTTTTCGTGACGACTTCATCGAGCGTTTTGGCTCCCATCCTCGAAACAACCCAGTGGACTGTCGATAGCAGTTCCAAGCCAAACGGTGTCTCAAATCCTTCCACGAGATCTGCTACACGATCGAATCGTTCGCGGGCCGCATCATCGCTCTTTAGAAGAGTCTGCGCATCCTGAACAGCGCCAGGGACAAGTTCCAACTGCTTCTCGGGTGCATCTCCGCCATCCGCGTAACCGGAGATAAGATGCCCTTCCACCGCTTTCAGGACGTGCCTCAGTTTTTCCGCGTACGGGCCATAACTTGCTTGCACATATTGCAAGTTCAGATCTTGTCCCGCCTCTTGCATGAAGTACATGAGTTTGTGAAGCTCCAGCAGAGTTACGAAAGGATCTAGGAGGCCGCGGAGGTATCGTTCCATCAATACGACGAGTGCAGCCCTTCCGGGGGTCATCCTTGGGATGGATTTTGATGATGCCATCTCACGTGCGTCCGGAGCGCCCTTGGGCTCGTAAACGACGATTCGAACGTTCGCCAAGTCACCTAATGCAGCCTCGATTCTTGGCTTCACATCAGACCAATTGAGGCCACCGAGGCCACTACCGAGAGGCGGGATGGCGATTGACTTTATCCCTCTTTTCTTAATCTCGAGCCGAAGGGCTTTCAAACCAGCTTCGATATCAGGGAGCCGGCTCTTACCCTTCCAATGACGCTTGGTCGGAAAATTGATGATGAACTTCGGTTCATTGATTTTTCGATTCTCGAAAACGAGCATCGTTCCCGGCTGCACTTGTTGATGCTCGCAGGCACGCGCGTACACGCGGAAATTTTCAGGAAAGGCATTCTTAAATTGAAGCGCAATACCACGACCCATAATTCCGACGCAGTTCACCGTGTTTACGAGTGCCTCTGCATCGGATGCCAAGATGTCGCCTGTTTTGTACTCGAACATATGCCGCTCCTAAAAATACCAATCGGTCTTGATTTCGACGAGGGGTTGATGTGTTGCGGTCGCCATTGCAGCCAAGGCCTTCCGGCCGGTCGATTGGGATACTACCCCTACACGCTCGACGAGCTTCCAAGGAAACGATCTGTACAAGAGGAATTCCGCTTGTTTACCTTCCTTCACATCAGGTGATGCAAAGTTGTTGTTCGCAACAGCGGCCCAATCGACTTCATCAAGATTTGCCAAGTCATCTCGAAACTCGGTGTAGTAAGCCCCTGCATTTGATAGTGAAAATGCCCAGCGCCGATTTTTGCTATCGGCCCAATCAACGACCGCTTCGAGATCGGCTTCTAAATGTACGATGGAACCTTGTCCACCCTTGTAGGTGATCTCCGGATGATTGCCGCGGTAGAGGAGATACAACATTACAGACCGTGGACAGAAATAGAACGGCACGAAGTCGCCTACATGGTCGCCTGCGTGACAATGAACAGGAAGTGACAGACGGCGCTTCTTGATTGTAGACATCCCAATTCCGGTCGTTTGGGTTCCCTTTCCGATCATGATCGAATCGGAATAGATGTGGCCCGCCGAGATGATGGACGGAAGATTGGAGAGATGGGTAATGTGATAAATCTTTGGTTGTTTAGGAGGCGCAGACATGGTGTTCGATCAGCTCCTCCTGCGCTGTCGATGGGCAGCCCTAGAAACCGACGCGAGTGCAATATCAATTGGGTAAACCCGACGGTGGCTCGTCTGGATAGTCGACCGGTAGTTTCTTCTCCTCGATGTCGGGGTTGAAGTTGTAATCGAACAAATCCAACGTCGCGTCGTGGCGGTTATTCTCGTTATAGCTATCGACGATAGCGCTATGGGCGAGGCAGTCTGCAAGAATCCCTTGCCTATTCTGGGCGAGCGAGAGGCGCATATGCTGAGGCTTTGCGGTGATTATGTCCGCCCAGATGACCATCTGCTCACCTTTTGTAGCAATACGGACAGGATGCATCCGGCGGATCTCGCGACCCTGCGGATCGGTGTAGTGCTGAACACGGAGCGCATCCGCAAGCTCTCGTCTGCACTGTTGGACCATGCTGACCGGCCTCCGCTGGTACCTGCCCGTATTGCACGCCCACTCCGATACTTGCTCCAACTCAATGGTGTCTACATTGTGAAGCTTCATATACTCGTGAGCCAACTCTTGCATCTTCTGGCTGAACGACTTTCGATTCACGCGTTTCTTTACGGCCATCTTTCAAGACCTCCGAATCTATAGAATCCCTGGACTGATCGTTTTCCCCCAGCCGTCTGTTAACGATGTCTCTGTAACAATTACTCTCACCTTCGCTAGCAAATCTCGATGTGCGCTATACCCAAGTTCTCCACGATGCTGGAGCTGTCCAACTATTATTCCGGGGTGCATCTTCACTCGATGCGCAAACTGTACGATCCGCTCTTTCGAGTACAGCGGACCTAAACGACGTACGAACGATTCCAGCTCTGCCGCAGGAACAAGTGACTCGGCTGCTTCCCGATTCGCCCTAGTCTCGTGCTCATTGTCAGAAAGGATTCCGGTACCGTTCTCTGTCACAATCTCTGTATCGACTGAAAGCGAGTCGCCATGCTTGATATGAGAAAACTCATGCATTACCGTGAACCAAAACGCGTCAATACGGTCGAAGCGAGCAGATACGGCAATTACCGGTGAATTCTCGTCTAGCCAGAACGCCGCGCCGTCGATTTTCGCGCCAGTGAGTGGCTCAACGATGACAAAGCGAATTCCGTAGGCGCCGAGAGTTTTCGAGAGGCGCTTCGCTTCTTTGGGATAGGCTGCGAGACGTCTCAGGTCCTCTTCTGCGGCTTCGCATTTGGCGGGATCATATGGAGCAACCTGCAGCGCGGCCGCCATTTGCCGCGCCCTGTGGCACCATGCCGCCTGTAAGCCCGTCAGTTCCGCCTCAGCAGAACTCCTGCGAGTAGCGACACAAAGGCTGCCTGAGAAAAATGTGTTGAGCTCCGTCTCAAGCTCGTCTGCATTGCGAGAGACGCGAATCCATCCGCGTCTCTGCATCTCACGAACCGGCGCTCGCTTATACAGCTGAGCCCTTCGCGCAACTTCGTCTTGGCCGGCTTCAACGAGCGAACGGTCAGCAGAGAAAAGCGAGAACTCGGTCTCCAATTTCAGCCAATACCCGACAGGTGTCCCGAAGGCGGCGGTCAATGCGCGATCGATTTCCAGGGTTATGGGACGCTTACCATTGATCAGCGCGCTAACTACCGATTGGTTGACTCCAAGGATTTCAGCGAGGTCGTATTGATTCCAGCCATGTAGATCTAGGTGAACTTGTATCTGCTGTCCCGGCGACGGTGAGGGATGGAAATCTGAGGACATGGCTCAATTGTGGACCGTCCTGGTGCGCTCGTCAATCAAGAAATTATGAAATCGTGATTTTTCGATTTACAGTCGTTGTTCAGGCGCTTACGCCGCCGGGACCAGCCGACAGAGTTCCAGACCCAAGGCCGCTTTATCTGCACGACTCCGTGAAGACTGGACAGTGACGCTGCAAATCGTTTTCCGACATCATAGCCGGCTCGCAGGTGTTTCACCCGGAGCACGGGGAACTCACTTGGAGAGCGCACCGGCCGCATGCGACTGTTCACGGGTACTTTCGCGGCGCATCGCAACCCCGTCCCCACCGCGAGCAAAAGGAAAGAGCCGCATTGGCCTGTGCGAATTTCTCTTGCTAAACCATCTCTTTATGCTGGACGCACAGGCGACTGCCAACCTTAATGCAAAGGAGGCGAAAGCGCGGCACCGAACGCTCCGGTGACCTAGTGCAAAGGATCACAACCGACGAAGGGGCCACCGAAGCGAGCCGGTACCCGGTGTGGATCTCTCGTTAACCTGATCCGCCGCGGCCACATTAAGGGGATCATCGGCCTGCCCGCTAACCTCTTTTATCGAACCGGTATACCGTGTCACGCGCGTCGCCGTTGATGTCGAGCGCGATTATCCTTGATAGATAGATCTATTGCCTTCTGCCGACCGGCGTGCTCGAAAAAATCAACCGCCGTCCATGCCTAGGATTGATTGGTTCGCGGACGACATCATGATTGTTGTAGCTGTGAGAGCGCGGACAGGATAAACGAGTATTAGGACGTTGAAAGTGGTGTCAAAGGCCTCTGCGAGACATTCGTGCTCTGTTCCGTTGAGATCGTATATCGGCAATGAACGCGGACGCGTCATTTTCCGGCCTACGGGCAGTATTGGTCCTAGCGCGTGATCGAGTGTGATCACAGTTTCTGCAGGGCAGCCGAACTGTGCTTTGAATGCCGGTGAGGGTTCTATACGCCGAACCGCCGCCTGGGCGCCTGCACCCGCGATGTATTCGATCGGCTCCAGGATATAAACAAGGCAAGCTCTCGGATTTGAGCGCGCATACTCGCGAGCAGACGCGTAGACGGATGCCCCAAACTTCTTCGCAAGTTTGATCGGTGTCTTAATTTCGAAGGCGCAATCAGCGGCCAATTTGGCAAAGCCATCACCTTGAAAGAGCGCGAAGCGGGCAAAGTTGTTGGCCTCGCGCTCAAAGAGATCTGAGGTTTCAGGTGATAGCGTTTTTTCGCAATCCTGGAAGAATCTGAACGTGTTCTTGTGCGTGGGCATCGCATGATGCCCGGTCTCATGGAGCTTGAGAAAGTTTTGCTTGCTCTCATTAACCGTATGGTCGATGTGAATGACGTTTTCTTCGCCATCGTATACGCCGAAGATCTTCGTAATCGCGTGCTTGATTCGGTGTGCGGCGTCGGCGGTTTTGTTTTTTATGTAAGCCAGAATACTGGCGGGATCAAAAATGCTGACTGGAGCAACCTGCAGCTTCGCAGCCTCGAGAATGTCGTTGATGGGCGTAGGGAAGCGCTGCCATACGGAGGCGCGGTCGAGAAGCTGTCTAGCGCGCTTCTCGACCGCCCGTAACTGGTCGGGAGTCAGGCTGCTGTCATCCGGTTTGAGCACTGGGTCGCTTCCTCGTACGGATGTGCTTGAGATAATCCATCAATTCCGCCTCCTCTTCCGACGTGAGGTGATGGTCTGCGAAGGTCGCCACTTTACCGTGACGCTCAGACTCAGTGCGGTTCTTTGAAGGCGTGATGTGTCCCGCCATCTCCATTAAGTTAGCGTAATCAATGCCGTAAACCTCAGAGAGGGCGTGCAGTACGTTGGGTGATGGCTGCTGAATCTTGTGGTTCTCGATTTGGCTTAGGTAGGCGTTTGAAACCTCCTTGTCGGTCGCCTCTTCGACCTGGCGAAGCGTCATGCGTCGGTCCGTACGAATCGAGGCGAGGAACTGACCGAGTGTGACCTTGGCGCCGCTGCCTTCCTCCGTATCTTTGGACATACAAACTCCTTAAATGCCTAATTCTTTGGGGATTTTAGCTCTATGTGCTAAGAAACACAAGCATGCACAGGAACTGCTTGCAATACTTAGCATGCTCATGCTACCTTGCAACTATGGTCGCTCATGGCCGCATGGAGGCTTCACGTATGGGTGCAGATAACGAAGCAATACCGGAAACAGCGATTCAGGAAGTCGAGATCGACATTCTTGAATTCGCCGAACGCGGAGAACAAGTTCCACACGCTCGGGCCTATCGAGTGCGAATCGACGGTGAAACAGTGAAGTTGGATACGCCTTCCCCTACCGGTGAGGAACTGCTTCATAGGGTCGGGAAGCGTCCCTGCGCATTTGAACTGATCGCGGAATTCCGTCATCACGAAAACTGCGTGATCGAAGCCCACGAGAAGTTCGATCTGCGCCGACATGGCTTGAAAGGGTTCATCACCGCCCACAAGGAAATCGTCACGATCTTCATCAACAACGATCCGTACAAGATCGAGCGCGGTGAGCACACCGTGGCGCAGATCTTGCAAAAGGTCGGACAGACGCCGGAGGGGTATGTTCTGCTCGAAGAAAAAGGCGGCCCGCCCCTGCCCGTTCCCACCCACGGTGCCGGTGAAGATTTGTGGCTGCGAACTGTTCTTTACTCAGCCTCAGTCCGGAGCTTCTTCGTAGCCGATATGTCCTACCCTCAGGAACAGATCGACGAACTCAAGCGTTACTGCACAAAGCTGAGCGCGCTGACGGAAGGCGGCACCTTCTTTATCCACTTGGAAGGTCTGCGCCTTCCGGCAGGCTGCACTCCCGCAACGTGCGACGCGCTCTTGTGTCCGGCTGCCAAGGATGGTTATCCGTCGCGGCTGTATTTCTCGGCATCGATTGTCGCGCCGTATCCCAAGAACTGGAATGTCAGCGGGGCGCGCATTGGCGAGAGAAACTGGTGGGCGTTTTCCTGGAGAGTAGATTTGCCATCACCCTCGTTGCCTCAACTCCTGATCGCTCACCTCAATGGATTCATAAAACAATGAACACTCTCATCAAATTGACCGGGACATTGCACAAAGAGATGCTCGATGATCTCCGACGCCGACATCCGTTTGCAGCGGAGCGCGTGGGTTTTGCTACGGGTCGGCTCGGAACGCTTCGGGACAGCGGGCGGCTGGTGCTGCTAACCCGCTACCACTCCATTCCGGACGATCAATATATCGACGATCCCACCGTGGGAGCACGGATTGGCAGCGACGCGATAACGAACGCCATGCAGCATGCATATTTCGGCAGGCAGACACGGGAAGGAGTATTCCACGTCCATCTTCATGGCCATCACGGCAAGACGGGCATGAGTTACACCGACCAGCATGAAATCCCGCCCATGATACCAGGGTTTCAATCGGTTGGCAGGCAGGCGCCGCACGGCATCATCATCCTCAGCTTTGATCATGGCTCGGTGTGGGTCTGGCTTCCGGGTAACAAGGAGGCGATCCACGCAGCTAGTGTCGCGGTTATCGGGGCGCCCATTGGCGTCTTTCAGAATGGGGTTTCAAATGAGCGCTGATCGTTACTCCAGGCAGTCGTTTCTCGGAGCTGATGCAGAAGAACGCATTTCCCGCTGCACCGTGGCTATACCTGGATTGGGCGGCGGCGGATCGCACATCGTCCAGCAACTCGCACCACATCGGATTTCAAAATTACATCATCTACGATGACGACCGCGTCGAGGAATCGAATTTAAACCGGCTCGTAGGTGCTAAGGCTGTAGATGCGCTGGCGGAGACTGCGAAACTTCATTTGGCAAAAATGATGATCTACGGTCTTCAGCCGCGCGCCCGCGTGCAGGCTTTCGCTTCCAAGTGGCAGGATAATCCCGAACCCCTCCGAGAAAGCCAGATCGTCATCGGATGTGTGGACACTTACAAGGGCCGTGAAGAGCTTGAGATTGCGTGTAGGCGATATCTCATGCACTACATAGACATCGGAATGGATGTACATGGAAAAGAGCCACCGGTCATTGCGGGCCAGGTGATCCTCTCGTCACCTGGCGGCCTCTGCATGCGGTGTATGGGCTTTCTTACCGATGAGAAACTCGCCCGGGAGGCCGCTCGTTATGGCGATGCTGGGGGCCGTCCGCAGGTAGTCTGGCCGAACGGCGTGCTCGCTTCAACGGCCGTCGGTTTCGCCGTCGATCTCGTCACCAACTGGACACGGAAGCATCGCTCTCACGCCTATTTGGTGTATGACGGAAACGCTGCGACAATGCGAGACAGCCACACGCTTCGAAACCTGAATGCCGCCTGCAAATTGCGGGCACATTGGCCGAGGCAGAAGGTCTGGTTCGCGCACGGAGGTACGCCCTCGAACTTGCAGAAACATTCCTTCCCGCTACCTTTCGGAAGGAATTCGGCGCGCGCTTCAATACCGGCCCGTTTCGGCGGTTTGGAGAACTGGTCAAGATCACTGGCGGTGGAACTCCGGCACGCGAGCGTCCAGAGTTAACCAAGTCACTATTTAGCGCATAGCAGAGGTAGCTCGGGAACACGCGTGCCGTATCGACGCGCATTCTAAAAAGATGTGAATCAAAGATGGTGCGTCCAAGATCGGCCGGAGCGGGCGCGGCTTTTCCTATGGTGCCCATCGTGGTAACTAGGACATATTCGGGAAATCTCGTAGTCAGACAGCTCTTCGAACTGAAGGGGGGTGATGAAGCGACGGAAACCCTTAACGAATTTGTTAGCTTGGATGTTTTCGATACCTGCAACCGGAATTCCGCTCGCGAAAGTTCGGTTTTTTTCAGTGAACTTCCGAATGGCCCGATTTTGAAGGCCCCGGAATTGTTCAATGCAAGCTCACCAACATGAACTGTCGCGTTTTTCAAGCCTTTGCGAGCCTTTCCCGTAGCGTCGCAACTTCGCCTGCCGCAACCGATTCCAGGCGGGCCATACGCTCTAAGGTTGTATGCGGTTCCTCGTAAAATGCTTCATCCTGCTCGACCTGCCGGTAGCGGCTCGCGGAGAGATCATACTTGTTGGCCTTCACCTGATCTTTGTCACCCAGAACTGGCGGGTGAGCTGGTTGATCTCCGTTTGCAGCGGCGTCGATGCGGGATTGAAGTTCGGCAAGTTCGGCCTCGGCCTTCTCGCGCGCCGGCGCGGGCTTTGTCGGGCGTCTTGGAGACGACCTCCTCAAATTTGAGCCGGTGGATGATGGCGTGATGTTCGAGGCGGTCCTTCTTTAGCGGCGCGATTTGCTTTTGCAAGTCGGCCAGGCGCTGAGTGCGCTTCTGCTGGAACTTGGCATCCCGCCGGTGATTCCAGCATTCAGCAGGTCGGGGATGTCGTTTTGGCGACTCTTCTGGCGCTTGTCGTCCAGCGAAAAGCCGTCGTGCTCCATGTCGTAGAACCAGATTTGCTCCGTCGTGCCGCCCTTGGTGAACAGCAGGACGGCGGTGGAGACGCCGGCATAGGGCCGGAAGACGCCGGAGGGCATCGACACCACGCCGTCAAGCCGGTTTTCCTCGATCAGCTTTTCTGCGGACCTCGACGTGGGCGCTTGGAGGAGCCGAACAGCACGCCGTCGGGAACGATGACGGCCGCGCGCCCGCCATTCTCCAGCAGGCGCAGGAACAGGTGCAGAAAGAGGATCTCCGTCTTCTTGCACTTCACCGGCAGCGTCGGGTTCACGTCCGCCGAGTCGATCGCGCCCTTGAACGGCGGATTGGCGAGCACCACGTCGTAGGCTCGTTCTTCGTTGAACGCCTTCGAAAGCGTGTCGGTGTAGCGGAAGTTCGGAGCGGCGATGCCGTGGAGCATCAGGTTCATGCTGCCGATGCGGAGCATGGTCATGCCCGGAATCGTTGTCGTAGCCGGTCAGGGCCTTGGTCTGGCTGAACTCGTGTTCCTCCTTGGTGAGTTTGCTGCCGGTGAGGCCGTGCGGGTAGCCGTCCTCGTCGTAGGTGATGTCACGTGCGGTCGGTGTGGGTTTCGAGGAGGTGCTGCCAGGCGTTGACGAGGAAGCCGCAGGTGCCGGCCGCCGGGTCGCAGATGCGCTCGCCCGGGCGCGGATCGCACATCTTGACCATCATGCGGATGATGTGCCGCGGCGTGCGGAACTGGCCGTTCTGTCCGGCGGTGTTGAGCTTGCTGAGCAGATACTCGTACAGGTCGCCCTGCACGTCCTGATTCTGGCCGGAAATCTGCATGGCGTCGATGGCCTTGCAGGCTTCGATGAGCAGGCTGGGCTTGTTGATCTTGAACTCGGCGTTCTCCATCTGTGCTCGCGAAGGAGCCGCCCCTGCCGCCCAGCGTCTTGATGAAAGGGAAAGACGCTTCCTTGACGTGCTTGAGCGCGGCTGTCGGCGGGGAGTTGCGTCCAGTGGGACCAGCGCAGGTCGGGGCTTCGGGAAAGAGCGGTCGTGAACGTCTTGCCACGCAGTTGGCGGCGCGCTCGTTGTCCTGCTCGCGTTCGTCGAGCCGCTTGAGAAAGAGCAGGAAAGAGAGCTGCTCGATGGCGTCGAGCGGATTGGACAGCCCGCCGGACCAGAGTTTGTCCCAGAGGGCTTCGACTGCGAGCGGAGTGTGGTGTCGGTCAGCATGGTCGTCAGGCGGCGAGTGATTGCGTCAGTTCCAGGAGGTCGCCGATTTCGCTGCGGAGTGAAGAACCGTTCCACGGCGTTGCGGCCGAAGTTGGTCAGGGGCGGCTCGTAGAGGTCGGCCTCGGCCAGCGTGCGCTTCTTGAGGAAGACCTCCTGCAACGGAGCGGAGAAAGCGTATCTGATCGGCGTTGTAGTTGTGCGCCTGGATGTGTTGCTCGAAAGCCCGCTGCACCACCTGACCGTAGTCCGGCAAGCGTATCCAGCGCAAGCAGGTGACTGAGGAAGCCGAGAAAGCTGTCCACGCTTGAGGCCGTAAGCGATGCGGATATTGCGGCTGGAGAGTTGGATGTCGCCGCGCGCCCAGCTCGCGGTGCAGCGTGCGTTCCAGGTCGACGAGCTGCTCGTCGGTGGCTTCGCGGCCCTCGCGGAGTGCTGCCAGCGCGGGGTGCTTCTCCACGATTTCA
This sequence comes from uncultured Acidobacteriaceae bacterium, assembly GCA_963762465.1. Lineage (GTDB taxonomy): Bacteria > Acidobacteriota > Terriglobia > Terriglobales > Acidobacteriaceae > Granulicella. Next base: position 275,728 of record CAVXKS010000010.1, read on the forward strand.
AGGACGCGGGCATCTACGCGCCGCTTGTATTCCTCGATGAGGATCTGCTGGCCGCCCTCCCCCACCGAGATGTAGCCGTGGGCGGCGATGAAGTCCGGCAGGTCGATGTTCAGGAAGCGCTGGGGCGGTCGCGGCGGTTCTTCATCTGCGGCGCGAGGTCGCGGATGACCTGCGTGAGCTGCGCCGGCGTGGCGGTGGCAAGGTCAGGGGAGAGAGCGAGCGCGGCGCTGGGCGACGTACGGACGCTGTGCGGCAATGTCGGGAAGCAGGCTCACGTCTTCCGCAATGGACTGGAGCAAGTTGCGGCGATGGCGCGGCTCTGGAGAATTTGCAGCTTCAGCCGTTCGACCTTGTGGGTGAAGGTCTCGGCGGCCACATCCACGTCCGCGGCGAACCGCAGAAGCGGCGCAACCTGGAGACGCAGGAAATCGAGTTTTGCCGGCGTGAGTGAGCGTCCAGAAATCGTCGTCCCACGCGAGTGCGATTTGCATCCAGGACTTTCTTGACGGGGAAGGAATCGCGAGGGATGCGGCCGATCATCGCGCGCAGGTCGGTAATCGGCCTGGCGGAAGCCTCGGCGGTGTGATCCGGCAGGTGACGTTCGAGGATTTTGAGTCGGGTATTGAAGAGCGACACGAGCACCGGCATGTCTGCGGCCGGTTTGTCGTCGGCCTTCTTGTTGAAGTCGTTTTGCCAGAAATCGATGATCTTGAACTCGGTCTTTTCTCCCGTCCGGCAGGCGGTCGAGGTATCGGCAGGCCTGCTGATTGCGCGTGCCGCGGCCGATCATTTGCCAGAGCTTGATGCGCGACTGCACGGGCTTCATGAAGACGAGATTGTACGACTTCCGGGACGTCGATGCCGGTGTCGAGCATGTCCACGGAGATGGCGATGCGCGGCAGGTTGTTCTTCTTGAACTTGGTGATAAGGCCGTCGCCGTAGCTGCCGTCGCGCACGCGCTCGGTTGTGGACGTGATGACCTGCACGAGGCCCACATGCTGCGGGTACATCTCCTCGAAGACCTCGCGCGATGCGGTGCGCATGCGTTCTTGGTCATGGCGAAGACGATGGTCTTGCCGGGAAGCTGGCCGGACTGGTCCTTGAGGCAGGTCTCCATGACTTCTTCCCATTGCTTGCGCAGGGTGTCCTTGTTGCTGACCTCGACTTCGATGTCGGTGCCCTCGTAGTCGAGGCCGTCTGGGTCGATGCCTTGCTCGATGAGGGCGTTGCGGTCCTCCTCGCTTAGGTCCACGCCCTTGATGCCTTTGCGCTGAAAACCGGTGTGCGCCTGGTACAGGCTGAAATCGACCAGGAAGCCGTCTTTCACCGCCTGCGGGTAGTCGTAGAGGAAGGTCGGCACATTCGCGTCGCAGCCGAAAGAGCCGGAACGTGTCGCGGTCGATGAAATTGCGCGGGGGTCGCGGTAAGGCCGATCATGCGCGCGTCGAAGTACTCGATGACTTCGGTGAAGCGCTTGAAGAGCGAACGGTGGGCCTCATCGAAGATGATGAGGTCGAAGAAACCCGGGCTGAACTTGGCGTAGCACAGCGCCATCGTCTGTTCGGTGGCGACGAAGAGGCGTTTCGTTTTGTCGATCTGGTAGCGTGTAAATCCGGTCGCGCGGCTCGTTCGGCAAATGGGCCTTGAAGCCGTCTGTCAGCGCCTGATCGACGAGGGCGTCGCGGTCAGCGAGGAACAGCACGTTCTGCGCCTGACTGCGCGCGGAGGAAGACGTCGATCAGGGCCATCGGGTACGCGCGTTTTGCCCGTGCCGGTGGCCATGACGAGCAGCGCGCGGCGCTTGTTCGCGGCGAACGCCTCGGCCAAGCGGCGAATGGCTTCGTGCTGATAGGGGCGTTCGACGATGGTGCTATTGATCGGTGTCGTTTCGAGCGGTCGGCGGTTTTGCCGGAGGAATTTCAGTCGTTGCAAGATCGTCGGGCGTGAAGAATCCGGCAACGAGACGCGGATTAGCAAGTCCGACTTCCCAGAACCAGATGTCACGGCCGTTCGCCATGAACCCAAACGGCGCAAAGGTCTGCCTCTTGGCGATTTCGGTGACGTAGTGCCGAAGTTGCTCGTCTGCCTCCCGCGCGTTGCGGGAGCAACGCTTGGCTTCGACGACGGCGAGCACATTGCCGCTCGCGTCGTAAAGGCAATAATCGGTGACGCCATTCCAGGGCTCCGCGTCGTAGCCATCAACGGGCACCTCCAAGCGGACCTGGGTCCGGTCATTGATGTTCCAACCAGCCAACCGCAGCTTCGGATCGATTTGATGAACGCGAGTTAGGGCTTCGTTAAGCGACATGGGTCCGTGGGACGGTAAGTCCTTTGTTAACAAAGAGAGAGAAACAGACTGATTCTACCTTATTCGATGAGATTGCCTTGTAGCTACGTCTTTCGGACGTTGTGGGTGTCCAGAAACGTCATTTGGAGGGAGCAGAATCTGGCTTAGCCTCGTAGTCTATTTTGCCACCTTCCGCAATGGGCGCGGAATTCTGCGCCATGATGATGCATCGCATTCGTCACGAAGGCCGTGGCGTTCTGAGCCTTGCCGTCACTCCAATACTATTGGGCATGTCCTCTAGACCTCATCCACGCTGCGAGACCAGGCATGCACTAGCAAATCCGCCAAGCGGCGGTCAGGTTTACGGCCACCTTGCGGAGACTTGGAAACCCAAAATACTCCCCTCGGTCCACCTCTGCTTGTTTTTGAGGACGGCCATGCTTCGCAACCGCGATCGTTTTGCCCGCTTCCTTCCACGAACGAGCAAGGAATGCTCGACTATTTTGAATACGTGGAGAGGAGCTTGACGAACAAGGAGACTGCGATGGCGGTCGAAACCATCTCGTTGGAGTCAAGGACAGTCATCGAAACGCTCCAGACAGCGTGGGCGTGGGCCAAAAACCGGGGGGCAGGCGGATCAAGCGCGGCGATAACCGACAAGGATTGACTCCTGCGGCATCGTGAGGCTGCAGCGGCGAGTATGTGCCAACTGGACGATCTCCCTTAGCCTAAAGAACGAGACTGGCATCGTTCAATGAAGGCTTGGTGTAGGGTATCTTTGTCAACGCTAGCGCTATGGCAACATCAGTATCTTCCTGCATTCTGACGTTATTTCATGGCTCGCTTGATAGTTTGCAAGACAAGCCTTTGCGTCGGCAACATCTACGGCCTTTATGGCTATTTCAACAACGCCGTTAATCACCACGAGAAAACCCGTAGTGATCCCAGCGGCGGCGATGTAAGGCATCGCGGTTGTTGGATTCAATATCATATAAGCCGAGATGGTACTCCCAAGCGCTCCCAAGCCGATGGTATTGACTGTGCTCTGTACCCATCTGTAAACGGTCACGGCGTCCAAATACTGTTGCTTCATTTTCGGGTCCGAAGTCTGAGCAATTTTTGCCTCCAGACTGTCAATAATCGCTTGGATATCAGCCGAATTAAGATCTATAAACGCTTTATCGTCTACTGATGCATTGCCAGTGGCAGTGGCTTCTCTCGTCTTGGTCGCTAGGAACTCAAAGACCTCGGCGAAGTACTCAAGCTTTGCCGTCGATGGAGGTATACAGTCGGCAAGTGAAGGGGGTTGAGGACCATTCCATTGGATTGCGGCATCGTTGTTCAACGTCCCAAGGTACGGGACACTTGGCAACTTTTTATCAGCAGGCGAGCACCCATCGTAGACGAACACCAAAGATCCCGGCGCAATGCCACTGCGAATGATAGTGTAGCCACTGTTCGGAGCAGCATTGGGTCGGTCGATGCTTAAATTTGCGCTGCCAACTGTGGAATAGGATATATATCCGCTACCAGTGAGTTGGAAGGATTGGTCGAGCATTATGTTGCCCCTTGGATTCTTCTGGAGATATTTAGCAGTAAATGGTCTGCCCGTATCATCTTCATCGCTGTAAAGTTTTAAATACGTTATATAGCCGGATGATGCGCTTTTTTGTGTGAAACCTGACAGATGCAGGTGGCGTCCGGTTGCATCTTGTACTGAGGCTATCCATGTACCGTTGCCATATACCACTTCAATGGTTGCTCCGTCGGAGCCCTTTACCAAAGCAGTCTTACGCCCATCATGCCGAATCAAGTTGGGGTTAAATTTCTTTGGAAGAGTCGAATCCCCCGTTTGAGGCTTGAATGCACGACAGCGTTTTCGACGTGTCTAATGCGGGAATAAGTCCTCTGGGACGCTGACGGTCAAAGTTTTGGACAGGTGAGGCATTATCGTTGACAGCAGGCCTATCTACTACTTTGCCCCCCTCAGTATTTGTGCCGGTTTGGGCGGCGGATGGGGCTACGGCTGACGCGTTCGGTGCGACAGTCTCTACGAATCTGGCCCGGACATCAATATATCTGCAAAATGCGGGCTGAACTGCACCAACAGGAAATATGAGGCGCGGCGCGACACCAAGATCCGTTCCAGTTGGTGCATTAAAGGCGTAGGGATTCGGCGCGAAACCTCCTCCTTTGACGCCGAGCTGGCAAGACAAAAATATGTTTGGGGCTGTACCGACAAAGCGGCAATAGTCATTGATATGGTCTTTGTTGATGTCGACTGTCTGTCGAAAGTCTGGAAAACCGACGTCGATAATTGGTCGCGCACTTGACGACGTGTTTTGAGCTAAGGTTTCTGAGCTCAACAGCGAGATTAGTAGGGCAATGCTCAATGCGAATGTCGGATTGTAACGCTGAAACATTTTTCCCCCCTTGTCGATGAAAGCGAAGGTACGTTGTACTAAGTGATTAGTGCGTAGGCGTTGAGGTTGGTAACAATACTTCAGGTGTGCGGACTCGTGAACATGAGAAAGCGATAATCCTTCTAAAGGATTGGTCACGGATCTAACCACTCAATTCCTCCAACGCCCAAACCCGCAAACCCGTTGCTCTAGAGACGACGAACGCGACCCAGGAACTTAATCTTCGCCTGAGCAATCTGCGTGGGAGCGAGCGCCGCATCTTCTTGGGCTTTCGTCATGGTGGCAGCATGTCGCGCATTATACATTGATAGTCTTCGGTTTACGCAGCGACTGTTTGAAGAAACCGATGACCCAAGCGGCGATGTCGCAGCGAGGACCACGAGCGTGTGCATGGCGACCGAGAAATTTTCGGATTTTGCTGACGTCCGCGCAATCAGCGCCAAATTAACACTGACAGGCGGCCTGTGTCTTCTAACCGCAGCATCGAGGCTCAAACGACTCTTCGTGCAGCTCTGAAACGAAGCTCTTCCGCATTTAGCTCTCCGACCTCGAGGTCTCGAAAGTAAACTCTGTAGAACCCTGGTGTGGTTAGCTCAAGTGCGAGCTCTTCGAAGCGGAATACTTCGCTGATGAAAATTCTGGTCTTGTGCCAGCTGATGTCGCCACTGTTATTCACTTTTCGCAGAAGAAGCCCTTTGGGGTACGTGAACTCCGGCAATTTGCGTGGCAGTCGGACAGAACTGGGGTGATAGAGACTGGCCGGAACTGCGTTCTTCAGGCCCTCATGTGGGCGCTCGTTATTGAAGACGTAGCGAAAATTATCGAAGCGGCTCTGCTGTGCACGAAGAGATGACGCAGGCGGTTTCGTCGTGTCCTCCTTCAGCGTGCGATGCATGCGCTCGTGACGACCGTTCTGTTGCGGTCGGCCTGCTTGAATCCGTTCGTGAACAATCCCAAGCTTCATCCAGCCGAGCGCGAGTTTCGAAAGTCCCATGAGCCCCGTGCCCGCGAACGGCGCGCCGTTGTCGGTCCTGATTCGAGCTGGCATTCCGTACTCCCGCATAGCTGCTTCACAGATCGCTCGAACCTGGCTAAGGTCTATGCGCGAGACGATCTGGCAACGAATCAAATAACGGCTATACGCATCGGTTATCGTAAACGGATCGCATCGCTTGCCGTCGCCCGTCACGAAGTAGCCTTTGAAATCCATACACCACAGCTGATTGGGTCCCGTGACCATTGAGAACGGCTCTGAGCAAGGCGTGATGCGTTTTCTTTTCTTCTGTGGACTCGTCAAGCCCGCGCGGCTCAGGATGTTTCCGAACGTGCTAGCTGCAGGCCATACCAGTTCTGGCTGTAACATTTCCAGCCTTGCCTTGAGTTTGCGTGCGCCCCAAGACGGATGCTTGGCACGGAGCACGAGAATAGCGTTCTCCATCGGCTCAAGGGTTGCGTGCGAGCAGGTATGCGGCCGGCGACTGCGATCCACGAGTCCTTCTGGTCCGGTCTCGTTGTAACGGTTGATCCAGCGGTAGGCCGTTGGACGTGAGATTCCATACGCGCGACACAGGTCCGCTACTGACATCTCTTCCTTCTGATAACTCGATAAAAACTGCAAACGTTGATCCAAGATACAACTCTCTTTCCAGGGCATACACCATCGTCGTGTGTCACCCAAACGGCGCGTGTCCGTTACCGTCGCGCTTCGCTGTAAACCATGTCTCCGGTCTATTTCGTAACGCAAGTGCTAAGTACGCTCAGGGGCTCTGCCCCGATCGCGCGGCGCAAGGGGCTTCCCCAATCTTCCGCGCCTTCGGCTTGTGCAGACCTCCGCTGCGCTCCGTCCTTTCCGCTCCAGCTTCGCCTCCGCTTCAAGGATGGGGAGACCCCTCCCCTTGCACCTTGCTACCCCCGCCTTCGCCAGGTGGCGTTCGGCATGTACATGCCGCGTTTCAACGCGGACGTGCAAAAGCCAAAGCCGAACCGCAAAGGAGCAGCACACCATGAGCAACCAACGCCAGGACCGACAACGTCACCGCCATCGACAGCAAGAAGCCCACCACCAAACAGGAACTCATCGCCGCCAACGTCAAGCTCCTGATTGAGCAGTTGGAGGCTGGACACTCCGAAGCCCTCACCAACTACCTCACGGCCATGAGCCGCTTTCACAACTACAGCTTCGGGAACGTGCTGGAGATCGCGCGGCAGATGCCGACCGCAACCCGCGTTGCTGGCTTCTGGACGTGGAAGAACCTGGGCCGGAGTGTGAAAGCCGGGCAGAAAGGTATCCGCATTCTGGCCCCCATCATCGGCGTTCGCCGCAAGAAGGACGAGGAAGCCGAGAAGGACATCACCAAGCAGAACGAGCGTGTGTTGCTCGGATTCCGCAATGCTTACGTCTTCGATGTCTCCCAGACCGAAGGCGCAGAGCTTACCCGAGTTGCACCAGGTATCCGGCGACCCCGGAGAGAACATCGAGCGTTTGGCCGCGTTCGTGAAGAGCAAGGGCATCCAGCTTGTCTACAACGCGAACATCGCGCCGGCGCTTGGCATGAGCTACGGCGGACGGATCGCCATACTTCCCGGACAGACCAAAGCCGAGGAGTTTTCGACGCTTGTGCATGAGACGGCGCACGAGATGCTGCACAAGGCCGAGCGCCGCACCGCGACAACCAAGACAGTGCGCGAGACGGAGGCCGAGGCTGTTGCGTTCGTGGTTGGCAAGGCCGTTGGCCTCGTCACCGGAACGGCATCGGCGGACTACATCCACCTGTACCACGGCAACGCTTCGCTTCTGGCCGAGAGCTTGGAAGTGATCCAGCAGACCGCCAGCGTTATTCTCTGCCGCTCTGGAGCCGCCGCTGCCAGAACGACGACCGAGCAGCGAACACGAAATCTCATGGCGGAGGTGGCGTAATGGATACCATTCTCCGCATCCTCCAAGACCGCGGGAGGCTGGAATCCCAGCCTCTACCTGCGGATCGAGAACCCGCCTTATATGGCGTTGGTGATCGAAGCCACTGACGAGTGGGGCCCGTGCGGTCTCCCCGCTCTCTCCGTTGCTCACTATGGCGAACAGAACGGCGACGCCATGCGCGACCCGGAGATGCTTTTCGAGTTGAGCGGTCGGGGTCGCTGAATCCGTTCTATTGGCGCAATGACTACGTAGCCGTCGAGCAGTGGAGCCGATTCATCCGAGACGGCCACTACTGCTATCACGAGGCAGCTTCACGCCGAGCATGAACGTTTTGCCAAGCTGTGGGACAACAACCTGCGACAGCAAGGCTTCGCCGAAGCCTTCGAGCGGCAGCGACACCAACACGCCTAACCCAAGTTCTCCGCCAACGGAGCGGATACAGGGCAGCGTGTGCGCTCCACAACCGCAACCGCTAACACGCCCAAGGAGGGCATCATGCAGGACAGCAGCGCATTCCAATTTCTCGCCATAGATACAATTCACGAATCCACCACCAACCCCCGCCAGACCTTCGAGCAATCCAAGCTGGAGGAGCTTGCCGAGTCCATCCGGCAGCATGGCCTGATTCAGCCCATCACCGTTCGCCCGAACTCGGATGGCTTCGAGATCGTCGCAGGTGCCCGACGCTTCCGTGCCGCGCAGCTTGCCGAACTGTTTTCGCTCCCCGCTCGCATCGTCGAACTGGACGACGCCGCCGCGATGGAATGGCAGTTGGTCGAGAACTCGCAACGTGTGGACGTTCACCCGTACGAGGAGGCGCAAGGCTTTCAGCGTCTCTTAGACCTGCCCGGCTATGACGTGCCCGCGCTTGTCGCGAAATCCGGCAAGAGCGCAGCCCACATCTATGCACGGCTGAGTCTGTTGCAACTCATCCCGACCGTGGCCGAGGCATTCGTGCAGGAGCGCATCACCACCAGCCACGCCAACCTGATTGCTCGTTTGCCGCAGGAGCATCAGGCCGAGGCGTTCGAGAACTGCTGGCGCAAAGACTGGCAGGACAAGGAAGCGCACCTGCTTCCGGCCAAGCACCTTTCCGCATGGATTCAGGCCAACCTGTACCTGAATCTTGCCGAGGCGCCGTTCGACCGCGAGGACACTACCCTCAAACCCGAAGCCGGAGCCTGCGTCACCTGCCCGCGCCGCAGCGGATTCAATACCAGCCTGTTTGCGGACGTGCAGGGCGACCAATGCCTCGACGCGCCCTGCTTTCAAGCCAAGGTGACAGCCCACATCGACCGCGAGATTGCCGCGCGGCCTGAGCTTGTCACCATCGAAACAGCGTGGCGAAGCTCCCAAGGAGCAACGTCCCGGCGCGTTGCAAAGCATCAATACCGCGAACTTCCCGAACCCGATAACCCTGATGCCGAGCCGCCGTGCCCTAGCGCCAAACCCGCGATCATCGTGTTTGGAAAACATGTCGGACGTACGGTGACTGTCTGCCTTGACGACGAATGCCCTGTGCATACCAACCACCAGCCCCACGAATCCGTGCGAGCCGCCGCCCACCATCCCCGATGCTCCCGAAGAGGAGACGGAGGAGGAAGCAGCGCAGCGTCAAGCCGAGCATGAGCAACGAATGGCTGAGTACCAAAGCCGAGCAGGAGCGCAAGGAGGAAGAGCGCAAAGCCGAGTTCGAGCGTCAGCAGAAGGAGTACGAAGCCGAGCAAGCCCGCCGCGAAAAACAGCGCAAGGCGCGGAATGCCACCTTCGAGCGCATCATGGAAGCATGCCCCCGCATCGTTCAGTGCCGCACAGATGCGTCTCTTCCTGCGCTTGCTCGTCCACCTGGACTACAGCTTCCTTGAGGAGGTTGCGAATCACTTCGCCAATGGCGATGAGAACTCGCAGCAGTCGGACGAGGAAATCGTGCTGGCCGCACTCGGACAGCACCGCCGACGAGAAGCTAACCGGCTTCGCCCTGCGTCTCGTCCTCTCTGACCACATCGGTATCCCTCACGAAAGCCAGCCCGACTTGCTGACCGAAGCCGAGCAGGTGTTCGCGCCGAAGAAGCCCAAGGCCGAGAAAGCGGAAGGCAAAGGCTTCAACAGGAAAACGCCACAAGCCGCCAAAGTGCAGCGAAGAAAGAGGCCGACGAAGAAAGCTGCTTAGGTGTCTTATTCCATTCGGCCCCGGATGCGTCCGGGGCCGTTTTTCTGTCTTCTGCAAAAAACGCGCAGGGAGAACCCGCTTGGGTTTCTCCCTGCACCCTCATCCCGCTGGTCCGGCCTCCGCTCGCCGGCTGCGCGGCAGGAGTCGAGTTCCTCCTCCTGCACCTTCCCCGCTTAGGTTCCCAGAAGACTTCCTAACCGATTCGCGGCATCCGACCGATTACCTCTCTTATCACCAACGAATCCGGCGAGCACAGTTTGCGTAAGGTGCTTCGCAGCGCTTCCATTTCATTGGTTTCGCCGCAGGGAGCACCCGAATTTGCCCGACTTTCCGCTCCAGCGGAGGACTTGCTCCAGTCACACCGCATCGTGATGCGGTGCACGCCGTTCGGTAAGGAGGAGCCCTCCTACTCGCCAGAGAAACTTGTCAATGCTCTTAATCGAGTAGTCCTCAAGTCCGTAGGTCTCGCGAAACCTTTTGACAACCGCGAGAAACCCGGCGTAGTCATCACACTCGGAAGTTCGGAACGTGAATCGTCGACCTGTCGCTCTGTATGCCACGAGTGCTTCCCATACGTTGAGATCGTAGATTGCATAAGCTTCTTGGTTATGCCAGCTGCAGAACTTTGTCGCGAATGAGAAATATCGACGTCTTGTTCCATTAGAATTCCATATCGTGTCCACGGCTTCTGGTAGCCCCTGCTTCAGGCTTTCATCCAAACCGTCGATGCGATGTATGTGCGTCGCAAGCGGCTCAAAGTCGATGTCGAGAACGCGAGCATGATAGAGAGCGTTGATAGTAATCGCCTTTGCCAAAACATGCTCAAGGCGTTGATTGTTGGGGTAGATGGCGATTAGTTCGCGAATCGTGGATTCAGCGAGGGCGGTTTCGCGATCAGAATCGAAACCTGTAATCTCTCTCTCGATCGTGCTGCGCGGATCATCGATCATTTCCATACGGCTCAGCTCCTCCGAGGAGGCACCATCCGGGCCAGGATCGCTCCGACTGGTCGGCTCTAATCAGATTACCTTCCGTCGGCTTCCGATTGGATGTACTTCCTGTAAGAGGTCCGGGGCGGGTTCAAACTGCGACAGATCCGCGAACGACTGAGACCAGGGGCACGCTCGTGCTCTTCCTGGCGATCGGCACGGACACACGTCGCGGATGTATCGGACGATCTGGAACCGACGGTAACTGTCGATACGAAACTACTGAGGGTGCCCCTCAGCCATTTTCGTTTCCAAGTCGATGATCGCGGCTCGATAAAACATTGCGAGAGCGTAGAGCCGGGCTTCGTTGCTCAGCTCCCCCTTTGTGTCGACCAGATTGATCTCACTGGCCATCAAGTCTTGGATGAGGAAGGCATTTTGATTCACAACATCGACTAGCGACGGTATATCCACGGAGCCTCCAGCGGCCGCTTCCTCGTTACCTTCGGAACTTTGGACCACCGTCCTAAGCTCCATCGGGGTGAGGACGCCGAACATCGATAGCACCAATAGTAAGGATGCGCTGCTACGCAGCGGGTTATGCGTGACACGTCACCCCTGAAAGGGTGCTGCACAGTAACCTGCGGTGACTGACCGGGAACTCCCTCAAAACAAGGGACTAATGGAAATCTCTGCTGAATGGGGTTATCCTATTCGCGAGCGCAGGTTGCTGTAGGGGAACCACGTGAGTATCAACCCCTTAGCCCGTCTCCGGCCCCCCGGCCCCAAGCTGAGCAATCCACGTCAAGCGTGTGATTCCTCCCGGGAAATTGTCTCAGGCGGTGATCCATGAAGCCGCCACTCCGCACAAAATCTGTGGGCACCAAAGTCAGTGAGGCCGAGTTCGCCGTGCTCGAAGAGCGGGCGCGCAGTGCCGGAATGCGTCTAGCCGAGTGGGTGCGGGAGGCGCTCCTGTCCGCACCGATGGAGGCCATCCCAGACGCAAATGCGGTGACGCTGGCTGAACTGCTGGCGCTACGGTCGCTGTTCCTCAACCTAAGTTTCCGTGCTGCCAAGGGGGAACCGGTGGCGGAGGAGGAGATGCGCAGCCTGATCGAGCGTGCAGATGCGACCAAGATGCAGCGCGCGCGAGAGCGGCTGGAGGCCGTTCGCCCGGAATCGCGGAAGCCGGAGCTGGATGCCGAAAGAGCGGCAAAGGAGATCGCCCCGGAGGAGGGTGAGCATGACGGAATGGGGACGTAAGGAATACTCAAAGCCTTGGCCGAGCCGGTCACGGGTCTGGACATTGGCAGCGTTCCTATCGACGTTCGTGTTCTTTGCCGGAGCACTCACGCTAGAGTACGAGCGGGGCTGGACTGCCGCCGAGCGCGCTATACCTGCCGGATTACCTGGAGAGTGGGGTGCGGGGCAAAGGGTCGCCAACAGCGCAATCCAGGTACAAGTTGCTGGAGGCCGTAGTCGGCAAAGGGCAACAGCGGCTCGTGCTTGACGATGAGATCGAGCGGGTGCCGGACGTGGATGGCAGGGCGGGATATCGGCTGACGGACCGGGGAGTGAAGGATGGCGTCTCCCGATTGACATGGGTGACCGGTGTCTTTAACGACCGTGACCTGCACCGGCTGCATGAGCCAGACCGTGTACGCGGATCACGAGGTGTGGGAGTTCTACGAAAGGCCACTTTACGCGACGCTTGCGTTCTTTGTGCTGGCGCTGCTTGTGTCAATTCGGAAGGATCGCGCGCGCCGAATGATTTGGAAATTTGGGCGCAGGTTGCGGGGTCCGGAACTGGTGACGACAGCGGAGTTCAACGCGAAGCTCGGCGGCTCGAACGGGATGCGGGTCTATTTGCCGGACGGCGTGGCGTTCATCAATGAACAGCAGAGCTGGTTCGACAGAACCTTCCATAATGCGCTGAGCCGTTGGGTGCGTATTCCGCGTGAGCGTGAGGCCATGCATTTCCTCATTGTGGGCGACAGCGGCACTGGCAAGAGCGCGGCCATCAGGCAGATACTTTCGCAGGTTAACGACCGCAATGAAGCGGCTATCGTGTACGACCCTGCAATGGAATACTTGCCGCAGTTCTATGACGAAAGCCGCGGCGACGTGGTGCTGAATCCGCTCGATGCACGCTGCCCGTTCTGGAGTCCCGGGGATGAGGTTCCGCACGAGGCAGAGGCCCTTACATTGGCGGCATCCCTATTCCCGGATCAGGGACGCGAGAATCGGTTTTTCGTCGAAGCGCCGAGGAAAATCTTCGCGCATCTGTTGAACCTGAAACCAACGCCGGAACAACTCACGTACTGGATGTGCAACGCGGAAGAGATCGACAGGCGCGTTGAGGGAACGGAGATGGCCGCGATGATCGACCGTCACGCAGCGGCGCAGCGCAGCGGTGTCTTGGGTTCACTGAATATGGTTGCGGATGCGTTCAAATTGCTGCCAAAAGAGAACGAAACGGAGCGGCGATGGAGCACCGTCCAGTGGGCCAATGAACGGAAGGGCTGGGTATTCATTACGTCGAAACCAACGATGCGTGAAAGGCTGCGGCCACTCGTGAGTCTATGGCTGGATCTTCTTGTCCTGCGGATGATGAATGATGACACCATCAGGCGCAAAACCTGGTTCGTACTCGACGAGCTGGCCAGCCTGCAGCATCTTCCACAACTCAAGACGGCGGTGACGGAGAACCGCAAATCCAATAACCCGATGGTGCTCGGCTTTCAAGGAAAGGCCCAGGTCGAGGCACTATATGGTCATGTTGCGGAGGCCATGCTGAGCCAGCCTGCAACGAAGATATTTCTGAAGACGAGCGAGCCTCATGCATCGGAGTGGATATCGAAGGCGATCGGAGAAGTCGAGATCGAGCGCTTCCGGGAATCGCGCACCAAAAGTTTGTTCCCACGCGGACGCCAGACGGAGCAGCGCGAGATCACGCGGGAACCGCTGGTCATGGCATCGGAAGTGGGCGGCCTTGAACCTTTGCATGGCTACCTTAAGCACGGGAATCTGGTGGTTCCTATGCGGTTCCCGTATATGGAACTGGCGAACCACACCGAAAGGTTTATCGAACGGAAAATCAGGACGACTACGCCTGCCCAATCGGCAGCTGCCGTATCGGTTGTGATCGAAGAACCGAAGATCCAGCGAGTCCCGCCGCAACGTAAGCCGCAATCCGTCCACAAGAAACAGGAGCCCGCCCAGATCAACGAAGAACATCCGTACTTCGAGTGAAGCGAATATGGTGACGCTTTCCAAACCGATCAGTGCGAGCCAAGCACAGGAGTATCACAAGCAGGAGTTCGCCAACGCGCGGGACAACTATTACACGGAAGACAGGCGGGTGCGCGGGGAGTGGCACGGCCGGCTTGCCGCGCGATGGGGCTTAGATGGCGAGGTGAGTGATCAGCAGTTCAAACGTCTGAGCGAGGGGCAACATCCAAAGACCGGTGAGCAGCTTGTGCGTTATCAGGCCCCGCGCGAGTACACCAATGATCGTGGGGAAACCATCCACTCTATGGAGCATCGTGCCGGATGGGATGCGACGTTCAGCGCACCTAAATCTGTATCGCTGGCAGCTCTGGTCGGTGGCGATAACCGGGTGCGCGAAGCCCACGAAGGAAGTGTGCGTATAGCGCTCGATGAGATGGAGAAATATGTGCAGGCCCGAATGGGTGGCAATGTGCCGGCGCAGACGACGGGCGAGTGGATCGTTGCTAAGTTCGAGCATGACAGCAGCCGTCCGGTTGACGGCTATGCGGCACCGCAGCTTCATACCCACGCGGTCATCTTCAATATGACCGAAACCACTGATGGAAACGTCCGGGCGTTGCAGCCAAGGGAGCTGTACAAGACGCAGCAATATGCGACGGCGGTCTATCGCTCGGAGTTGGCGGCAAACTTGCAACGATTCGGTTACGAGATCGAGCGCGGCGACCATGGACAGCCAGAGATCAAAGGTTTCACGCGAGAGTATCTGGAGGCGTCGAGTCCGCGACGACAGAAGATCAAAGAGCACATGAAGGACGCGGGGTTGAGCGGCGCTGCCGCTGCGCAGATTGCCGCGCATCAGACCCGCGAAGGCAAGCAGCATCTCTCGCAAGAAGAAGTTCGGGCGGCACATCAAAAGATGGCCGTCGAGTATGGCCAGCAACCGCAGCGCGTGTTTGCCGAAGCTGCACTACGGGACGGTGCGGAGCTGAAGCCGGAGTCATCCCAGCGTGCAGCACACCACGGTATGCGCTATGCGCGTGAGCGCGGCATGGAGCGCGAGGCTGTTGTGGATGAACGCACACTAATGCGGGATGCGCTGAAGCACACGATGGGAGAAGCACGTCTGCCCGAGATACATGCGGAGTTCGAGCGCCGCGCTACGGAAGGAAATCTTATCGAAGTGAAGCGACCGGAAGGTCGCCCGGGCCGCGCCTACACAACGCGTGAGATGCAGGACTACGAGCGCGAGCTGATCGCAGCGTATGAAGCTGGGCCAAGACACGCGAGAGGTGTTGGCCGACGGCAAGGTACGCGAGCAGATTATGCAGGAGCACTCCCATTTGAGCCTTAGCCAGCGGAAGGCGGTGGACACCGTGTTGATGAGCCGCGACCAGATGTTGGCTCTGGAGGGCGTGGCGGGCGCAGGGAAGACAACTTCACTGGCCGCTGTACGTGAAGCTGCGGAACGTGTGGGCTATCGGGTCGAAGGTCTCGCACCAACATCCCGTGCGGCGCAGAAGCTCGCCGAGGCCGGTATTGAGACGCAGACATTACAGCGTCATCTGGCACGAGGCGAACAGCAGGACGATGGGCGCAAGCGGCTGTATGTGGTCGATGAGTCGAGCATGGCGAGCACACAGCAGATACACACGTTCGTAGAGCGGCTGAAGGAGAATGACCGTGTGTTATTCGTCGGTGACACGCGGCAGCATGAAGCGGTCGAAGCTGGCCGACCATACGCCCAATTGCAGGAAGCTGGATTGCGGACTGCTTACCTCGACGAAATCATTCGCCAGAAAGACCCCGCGCTAAAAGAAGCTGTCGAGCAGCTTGCGCGTGGCGAGGTCCGCGAAGCCATCCGCAACCTCGACAACCAAGGGCGTGTGCTGGAGATCAAGGATCGCGAGGAACGCATCCGTGACATAGCGCGCGAGTATGTGCGTTCGCCGGAGCGGACGTTGATCGTCTCGCCGGATAACGAATCGCGCCGAGAGATAAATGCGGCCATCCATCAGGCGATGCAAGCGGAGGGCAGAGTTAGCACCGAGCAGCATCACGTGCATGTGCTCTACGCACGCCAGGACATCACCGGAGCCGACCGCCAACATGCACAGAACTATGACAAAGGTGATGTCCTACGCTACTCGAAAGGAAGCAAACCTCTAGGGATAGAGGCCGGAGAGTATGCGCGTGTGACAACCACAGATCGAGAGACGAACACGGTCACAGTGAAGCGGTACGGTGGCGAGGAGGTGAGCTATGATCCACGCCGCTTGCAGGGCGTCACGGTTTATCGAGACCACGAGAGATGGTTTGCTCAGGGCGATCGGGTGCAAATGACCGCGCCATATCACGAACAAAAGCTTGCAAATCGCGAGTTGGGCACGGTGGAGCAGATCGATGAGAACGGAAACCTCAAGCTGAAGATGGACTCAGGCCGCGAGGTCGAATTCAACGCGCGTCAGCATCCCCATTTGGACTACGGCTATGCGGTGACGAGCCACAGCAGCCAGGGCCAAACAGCCGACCGCGTATTAATTCACGTTGACTCTGCCGAGGCGCATGGTGAGTTGTTGAATAGCCGCATGGCGTATGTCTCAGTCTCCCGCGCGCAGTTCGACGTGAAGATCTACACGAACGACGCAAGTACCCTTGGATATGCATTGAGCAAAGAGGTGACAAAGGCGACGGCTCTTCACGGACAACAGATGTCAGAAAATCCATCAAATCAAACCATCGAACCGCAACCCACTCGCGACCGACAAATCGAAATCGCGCAGGGAATAAATCTGAATTAGAGGAGGCAGAGATGGACGAGTTCAGCAGTAATAGGGAGGAGATGGACGATTCCAACAGCTACGAAGTGACCGCTGCAGCGGGCAAGCAACTCGCTCACGTCTGGGTCCACAAGGATAATCAGGACCGCGAGGTAGTCCTCGCATTCACTGACGGGACGGAGCTTCTTGTCAGGCTGGAAGTCAGGTCCGTGACCTCTGCCGTCCTCTATAGACCCACCGGATATGTTCCAGATACCCTGGCCCGCTATGATGAGCCAGCTTCGGAGACGACCCCCTTCGATGCGGTCATTAGAGCATCGCCCGAAAGGCTCAAATAGCTCGCATCGAATTCTGAAGAGATCTTCAGACCCTTCGTAGTCCTCGGGCCACCACTCTTGATGCGCAGCGTAGTGTTAGCTGCAAGTCCTGAAGAGCAGGCCAAGCCATGTCATATTCCGAAACGTATCGCCGAAGAGACCACCGTGCTCGACATCAAAATGCGCCTCTATTGGACGAACGCGATGAGTACCTGGCGCACTTGCTCCAACGTGGTAGCAGCCCACGACGAGTCAGACGAATCGGGAGCATGCTTCGAAGGAGCATCCATTTCCTGGATCTGAAGCCGGATTCGATCGTCACTTTTGCCGACATTGAGACCGCAGCGCTTCGCTGGACGGAAAGCCTCAATGGACCTCATCGGCATCCTCTGAAGAAAGATTCACTCGAGGAGTTCAAGAGATCAGCCGTAAATTGGCTGCGATATCGTGGCGTTTTTGTTGAGCCAGAACAGGCCCGCTTACCGTATGGTGACGTTCTTCCAGACTTCGTGTCCCACATCCGCGATACCATCGGAATGACGGACGCAAGTGTGGTCAACTCCCGTAACCGTCTTTTGTGGTTCCTTCGGTGGGCGGAGGAGAGGCGGCCGGTTTTTGCGGACTTGTCGCTTGATGATATCGAGCAATACGTTAGTTATCAGCAGGCCATTGGACTCAAGCTCCGCACAATCGTATCGTCGAGCCAAACTCTTCGGACTTTCTATGGCTACGCCGAAGCACGCGGGCTGACTCGAAATGTCGTCGCACATGGCATTAAGCTGCCTTCTGTTCCAAGATATGATCCGGGGCCAAAAGGGCCATCGTGGCGTGACGTCCGAAAGTTGATTGCTGCTTGTCCCCGCGAGAAGGCGACTGACCTACGCGCGCGCTCGATCCTGCTGCTTCTTGCCATCTATGGCCTTCGCAGTAGCGAAATCACAAATTTGAAGCTGAATGATTTCGACTGGATTGACGAGAGTTTTTTGGTCCGGCGGGCCAAGCGCGGTGGTGCGCAGAGGCTTCCGCTTCAGTTTGAGGTCGGCGAAGCCATATTGAACTATCTAAAGGCAGGAAGACCAGCTTGTTCTTGTAGAAATCTCTTCATTACGTCGTCCACCCCATATCGAGAACTGAGTGTCGGAACACTCTACACGATTCTTCGAAGAAGAATTCAGATGCTAGGCATTCGATCTCCTCAGACAGGAGCTCGGGGATTTCGGCATGCTTGCGCTACCCAGCTGCTGCGAAAGGGATGTTCTCTTCCGGAAATCGCCGATTTTCTGGGCCATCGGAACACAACCTCCGTCAGCATCTACGCGAAGCCTTCAGCATCGTCAATTCGACAAGTAGCGGCGTTTAGCCTGGACGGCCTCAGATGAACATGTCGACGGCCATTCAACGTTTCGTAGCCACCAAACACGTGGCTGGTATCGCTTACAGGAAGCCGGAGCGCTTGCTCATGCACTTTTGTCTCTATGTTCGAGACGTCGACCTCGGGCAAGTCACGACTCAAGACGTAGCAGGCTATCTGAACCCAGCGATCGCGCGGCCTCAAACCTGGCAGAGGAAGTACCACCTGTTGAGGCGCCTCTTTGAGTATTGGGCGGTTCGTGGCCAGATGCCACCTCTGCTTATGCCTTTTAAGCGTGCGCGAGTGCGCTCCACTTTCACCCCGTACATCTACAACCACGCAGAGATCGTTCGACTCCTTGAGAGCACATCGAAAAGCCAAACGAATAGCTTGTGCGCTCTTGAGGCGAGAACGTTTCGCATGCTCCTTTTCCTCATGTATGCCCTGGGGTTGAAGCTGGAAGAAGTTGTTTGTCTGAAGCGACAGGACTTGAACTTGAGAAGGCGATTCGTCACAATCGTCAATCAGCGTTATCGCAGAGAGCGGCGGCTTCCAATCAGCGCTGAGTTGTGCGCTATCTTGCGTGACTACGTGGAATGGCGCTTCCGCATGAACACTGCAGACCGGCATCTATTTGTGAAAAGATCTGGTACTCCCGTCGGTTCGAAAGAAATTTGCAATTATTTCAAGAGACTCATCAGGGTATCTGGATTGCGTCGCAGCGACGGAATGGCCGGTTGGCCGCGGATGATCGACTTGCGAACTACATTTGCCGTCAATCGAATTACCTCTTGGCTCGAAGATGGGTCGAACTTGAACCAATTGCTGCCTGCCCTCGCGGCATATCTTGGGCAGTTCGGGCTGGGCTCTACCGAACGCTATGTGCGGTTGTCGCCAGAGCGCTTTCGCAAACAGGTTCAGTGCCTGAGCCCTCAAAAGGGGCGGAAGCATTGGCGTGATGATGAAAGGTTAATGAGGTTCTTGCAGACCATTTAGGACTTGGGCTCTCTTGGCTCGACCCGTCAGCCCACTCGCGAAGCTCAATCTGGCGTGCAGTTGAGAATCGAAGGAATGCGCAAGCCTCTGCGATACAATCACTGTACGGCCGAGTGGTGAAATTGGCAGCCACAGCAGACTCAAAATCTGCCGAGGGCAACCTCATGTCGGTTCGAGTCCGACCTCGGCCACCATCTACCGCCCTCCCCACGCGAGTTGCAAGATTTGCCACGAATCAGATCTCAAGGACTGCGCGGAGGAAATTTACACATTTTCTTACACGCTCTGACGTTACTCCTTGATAACCGTAAGTAAACAGGACAATTAGCAGTATCCGTGGAGGACTCAAAATCCGCCGATCCTTGCGATCGTGGGGGTTCGACCCCCCCTCCCGGCACCATGACCTGACCCATTTTGGTTGAGTGGGTTCACTGCACTCTTGCTCCTCCCTCTCCGCTGACAACTTGAAGGGCATCAACCCTAAGGGGTCTTTTGAGGGGTAAGTCTGATCCTCTTCTTCAGCGCGCGCCTTCACGCTTTCCCGTTTGGATAGATTGGGATCGGCGGCGAATGCTCGACGTGTGCGCTGGAACTTACAGAAGCGGCAGGCCGTGAGGTGCCCGTATTGTCGGGCATCCGCCAGGTTTTCCGTGCGCGGTAACAAAGAAGACGGCGGCACGTTATTGCGCAGTTCAGCGTATGGCTGCAATTGCGTTGGGCAACTCTTTGCACTAGAACAGGGAGAGGTCAGCCCGTAAGATGTGCGGCCGGCTTCTCGGCTAAAGAGAGTCAAGCGTGTCGTAGTAGTGGAGCAGGTCGGTGACGCTCTGCGCGAGTGACACGCGAGGCTCAAAACCGAGGTGGCGTAGCTGCGTGATGTCGGCGCAGTGCCGCGGAACGTCGCTTTCCCGGGTGTGCGATGGGGAGAACTTGCACACGCCGGTGAAGCCGGAGCAGCGGAGCAGCAGATCGAGGATCGTGCGAATCGGCGTTTCGGTACCGGAGGCTAAGTTGTAGACGCGGTCAGGCGCTGCCCGCGCACACAGCAGGAGAAGGGCTTTGGCGACGTCGCGAACGTCGATGAAGTCGCGTGTTGTGTTGAGCTGGCCGATGCAAATTTCGCCTCCGAGGGCGGCACGTGCGTGGAGCTCGCGGGCAAACCGGCCGGCGACGTGACGCTCGTCCTGACCGGGACCGAGAACGTTGAAGACACGTGCCACGCTGACAGGAATGTCGTGGGTTCTGCCGAGCACGCGGCCGATGTGCTCCGCAGCAAGTTTGGTCGCGGAGTAAACGTCGGCGGGGTCGCACGCTGTGGTTTCGGTCAGCGGAAGTTGGTCTTCGGAAAAACGTCCGTAGACACCGCCACTGGAGCCGAGGACGACGTGTGGTGCGGTGGAGAGCTTTGCGGCGATGACAGACGACAGCACCGTTGCGGTGCCTTGAACATTGGTAGCGATCAGCGTGTCGCGCGCATCGTCGCGCAAGGCCGAGGCGAGGTGCAGGATGCGATCCGGTCGGAAGTCGCGAAGGATGTGGGTGAGCTGCGCCGCATCGAGGATGCTACATGCCATGTAACGGAAGCGGGGATCGCGAAGCGTGGTGGCAAGCTCGGCAGGCAACGGTGCACGCCGGCCGCTGCCGACAGCAAGGGTGTGGCTGAACGCCCCGTAAAGCGGGCCTGACCGACCAAGCCCCAGGATTTCCACTTCAGGATCTTCGCGCAGCGCTGCAGCGGTTACATAACGGCCGACAAAGCCTTGGGCGCCGGTCAGAAGAAGCTTCATGCGAGGGAGAGAGACTCCACCGTGACACGAAGGCCTTTTTCCAGCGGTGTGACCGGCGACCAACCGAGCACATCACGTGCGCGCCTGTTGTCGGCGACGAGGCGCAAAAGGTTGGTTGCGCCGGGACGGCGTCCCTGGGCAACCTCGCTGATCGTCGCGTGGCTGCCATACGTGGCCGCAAGCAGATCCCAAAGTTCCGCGACGGAGGTACCGCGCATCGTGCCGAGGTTGCAGCAGCGCACGCCAGGGGTAAAGGGCAGATGCGCAGCCGCGTTGACTGCGGAGGAAACATCTGTGACAAAGGTGTAGTCGCGCACGGGCCGGAGATCATGCACAGTCACCGGGCCGCCGCTTTGTAACGTGCAGATGAGCCCGCTAAGCAGGGATTGCGCGGGTGCGCCGGGTCCGTAGACCGAAAAGGGACGAAGGATGATGGCACTGAGGTCGTAGGTTGCGGCGAAAGCGGCGATCATGGCTTCCGCGCCGATCTTAGCGGCGCCGTAAGGAGACCGCGCGCTCAACGGATGATCTTCGTTAACGAACTTTGTCTCCGGACGGCCGTAGACCTCTGCGGACGACAGGTAGACCAAACGCGTGACGTGAGCGTGGCGGCAGGCTTCGAGGACGCACACAGTGCCTTCAACATGAGCGCGCGCAAAGACTGCTGGATAGCGGAAGGATTCAGCGACCGAGGGCGGACCGGCAAGATGGATCACTACATCGGCGCCGCTGATGAGCTCGAGGATGGCGGAGTCATCGCAGATGTCCGCGTAGATGCCAGATGGTGTGAACGAGAGCGACTGCTTTGGACGAGCACAGACGGCCTCAGGCGGTCCGATCAGAGAGCGCACGGCGAGACCGGCCCGCTGGAGAGCGGAGACGACGTGTGCGCCGATGAACCCTCCGGCGCCTGTAACGGCGACAACGCCCGGCGCCGCAGCTATGCTCACGCGGACACCGCCGCGAGCGTAGGATTCTGCTCCATGGCCATCTTAAGCAGAACGGACTCGACTGCTCGTGCGCAATACTCGGGGGTGTAGAGCTGGAGATAGCGGTCGCGGGCAGCGGCGCCGAGACGCGCAGCAAAGGCGGGGTCGTTAAGCAAAATGAGCAGTGCTTCGCGAAACTGATCGGGATCGTTAGGAGGAACGACCAGACCGGTGCTGCCATGGAGTACCGCGTCGGGGATGCCGCCGACGGCGGTGACCACCGCCGGTTTACCGAGCGACATGCTCTCCAGTATGGCGTTGGGCAACGAATCGAACAATGACGCGTGCACGTGCACGTCAATGGCGTTCCAAACATCAGCAATGGAGCCGGGCCACGCCCCGAAGCGGACCTGACGAGCGATGCCGAGCTCCGCAGCTTCACGACGGAGTCGCTCGACGTGCTCTGCACTTTCCCGCACGAACCCCGCGCAGAGCAGGTACGTATCCGGACGGGCGGCCAGGATAGGGGCGACGGCCTGAAGGAGCATGCTATGTCCCTTGATGGGTACCAGCCCGCTAACCTGCCCGATGATCGTTGTCGCACCGGATGAAATCTCGAAATGCTCGAGCACCTCCTCGCGCGAACAGCACGGTAACGGCAACCGTACGCCGTTGGGGATGACGTGAATGGGCGGGTGCGGCGGCGGGAGAGCGCGGGCAAAATCCGCTGCACGCGCTTTGGAATCTGTAATGATGGCGTTAATGTGTCTCAGGCTGAGCAGGCGCAGCGGAAGCAGCATGGGGTTCGGCGGCACCGTGTTGACGTGGTAAAGGGTGACCGCGACTGGCCGGCGTGCCAGGACCGCAGCGGCCGTGGCCAGCAGCAGTGTACCGTCCATGTGGGCATCCACGGCATCGACGTCGAGGCGCAGAATTGCGCGGCGGAGACCGAGTGTGGCGCGGATAAGAGTCCATGCCGTGAGGAGCAGTTGCAGTGGCCGAAATCGAGAGCGTTGCCGAGCGCGCGGGAGATCGAGCGACAGCACGCGAATGCCGGAGGCCTCAAACTCGGCAGCAAGAGTGCCCGCGCGGTTTTCTATTTGTGGATCACGCGCGTAGAGCGTGGCTACGATGAGCTCCACGCGATCGCGGCCGACGGACCGCGCAAGGTTCAGAATGCGGTTCTCGCCGCCGCCGAAGCCCAAGCCCGGGGTTAGTGTGAGCACGCGCAGCGGTCTAGGCATGGGCGTGCTCGACAGCCGCTAAATCCGCGCCACACGCGACAGCACCGGGCCAGCAGTGGGCGCTGGATCGCAATAGGGCCTCGGCCGTCGCCAGTGCCATTTCGTCGTTGATATCGATCCAGTGGCTGTGATGAGAGAAGGCGCTGACACGCTCTCCCTCCTGAAGAAGCGACTGAATAAGGACCGGCAGGGGCATCGGAGATCCGGGAGGGATGCGGGCGATTGCGCGGCGCGAGAGCACCGTTGTTCCGCTGCAAATCGGGATGGGGATCGCAGGCTTTTCGCTGTAGCCGACAACGGAGTCTCCATCGAGTTCCAGACGGCCAAACGGGATGCGAAAGGGCTCGATGTGCGCAGCCAGCGTGGCCGCCGCGCCAGAGGCGAGATGGTGACGAGCAAGCGCCACAAGCGGGAGATCGGAGAGGTTGTCGACGTTTGTGACGAGCACATGGTCAATCGTCGGCGGCAGACAGGCGGCTGCACCAATCGTGCTGAGCCTGGTCTCTTCCACAAGGGCAGTGCAGCGTGCGCCGGATTCGCGTGCAAGCGCGTGGGCCGCGCTGTCGATCCAGTTGGCAAGCGCCGATTCGGAGCGGTTGTAGGCGATGAAGATGTCGCGAAAGCCAAACGATAGCAGCGCGGCGAGATTCCAGGCCAGCAGCGGGCGGCCAAGTACGGTGCGTAGAGCTTTATGCCGCGGGTCACCGCTCTCGCGCATGCGTGCAGAGCAGCCGCCCGCCATGATCAGAGCAGAGGGAAGCTGAGCGGAACCCTCAGCCTCGGCTAGCGGATTGCAGCGGTTTCGCATAGCCGGTTCTCATCGAGGCAGGTTCGCGCGGCGTCCACGGCAGCCTGGGTGCGCATGGCGTCGATCCAGTCACAAGCCACGTCCTCAGGACTGCCAGTGCGGACGGCATGAAGGAACTGCTCGGTCTCAAGGAGAAAGACGTCTTCCTCGCCAACCTGCTCGGGCACGTTGGCGTCAATCGTGTTAGTGATTATCCGGAAGTCCCAGCCCGCAAGCTCGACGCTGCCGCGATCGGTGAAGAGGTGGAGCCCGATCGACTTTCCGGAAGATTCGCAGGAGTAGAAAACAGTACCGATGCTGCCGCTATGGAACTGGACAGTGCTGGCACAGCCGAGCGACTCGGCGCCGAGAGCTGGATTGGCTGAGATCGCCTGTACAGATGCGATCTCGCCGCCAAACACGCGGAAGAGATCAAACAGGTGCGTGGCCTGCTCGTTCAACGGGCCTCCGCTTGCCGCGGGGTCAAGCCACCAGGGCACGGCGTACTGCCGGCACACCCAGAACCCGGCGAGTCCAAGTAGCCGCGTGTCGGCGAGCAGCGCGCGGGTGAGTTGAACGGAACGGCGGCATCGGTTCATATAGCCGATCGCGTTCACGATCGGAGCCCGCGCCAGCACCGAGGCGACACGAGCGGCGGCCTGATGGGAAAGGCCGACCGGCTTTTCAGCGAGAAAGCTCACGCCGGCTGCGATCGCAGCGAGCGCCTGAGCCTCGCGGCGTTGTGGCGGCGTGCAGAAAAAAATAGCGTCCAGGTTGCGCCACGGTACTTCGGACTCGGAGTCGAGGGCGGAGCAGCCGAACTGAGCGGCCAATGCGGCGGCACGTTCTCCGTCCGGATCATAGACGGCGGTAATAGTCGCGCCCAGGGCGCTGACACAGCGCGCACGTTCGCGACCCATACGGCCGCAGCCCAGAATGGCAACATTCAAATCCGACATAGCTCTTCCTCCTGCTCGTGTCTACGAGCGAACGGCTGGTCGACGATGGCATCGGCGAGGGCCCGGGCGTGCCTGTGCGGCAGCGATGGATGCAAGGCGAGTGCGTCAGCCAGAGCTGACACTGAGCCGGAGAGGACCGCCTGCGCCGCGGCTCGTTCATAGTCGACAAGGGAAGCGAGAAGCCCGTCGATCGCAGGGGGTGCGAGCGCGGGCTGCGGGAGCGGTTTGAAAGTGCCGTTCCGATGGACGTAAGCCCGTTCGCGTACTTCGCCATTTGCATCTGCTATGGTGAGAAACACCGGACGAGCTACGGGCAGTTGCAAGTGCGAGAGCAAGAGTGGCAAAACGGCCAGCTCGTACCAGTCTGCGCGCCGCGCAGAAAGCGCGTGACGGATTTGAGTGGCGTCACCGTGACGAAACACAGCAAAGGAGTGCTCGGCCAGAATCGCCAGATCGTCGGCACGCGATGTTGGATGTCGGCGCTGCTCGGCGACGATCTCCTCTGGCGCGAAATGCGAGCGCAGATACTTGAGAGGAAAAGCGCCGAGACGGCTTACCAGGTCGGATGACGGAAACGTGCCGCTGTGCCGTTGCCTCGCGTAGCGTACGACCAGATCGGCTGAATCGCGGCTCGGCGGTTTCGCATAGATGTGATGAAGGAACCCGAGATGATTGATCCCGGTATAGCCGAAGCTCACCTGATCTGTTTGGGCGCCAGTAGCTGCGCAGATCTGCTCGAGTGTCGTGCCGGGAAGCTCGCAGGTGCCAACTAGCGGCCAACCGGGAAAGGCGAGCGCGGCCAGGCGCACTAGCAGGCTGAGAGGTGCACTGAGCAAAATGACCTGGGCGGCCGGTGCGATTGCCCGCAGCCGCCCGAAGTAATTTCGCATCAGCGGCCAGGAGCGATAGGCGGCGGACAGACCTCCCGGGCCGAGGCCCTCGTCGCCCGGGACACCAAACGGGATGGAGAAAGACTCGTCGAAGGCGCGAGCAGCGTAACCACCGATCCGCGCCTGAACAAGCACGACGTTGCTGCCAGTAAGGGCGCGCTCCCAGCTATCCTCCGCAAACACTTCCGTGTGGATATGCGGTATCTGCAGTAAGCACATTGCATGCCCGTGCGACGGCCTGAAGGCGAGAACGGTCGCGCCCTGCCAGCCGCACTGTGATCTCAGTATTGGGCACAGCCCGGGCTAGGACGTCGATGAGCACGGGCGTGCTATGTGCACTACCGCCGAGCACGCAGAGGATCATGCGGAGCCCCCGTTTTGGGAGAGGTGCTCAAGGAAGGCGCCGCAGCCGAGCAGGCATGGCTCACCGCATGTATATCCAGGGAAAATCAGGGAATCAATGCGGTCGCGCAGCATGTAGTACTGGCTGAGTTCAGCGACGAGACCGGCGAGCAGGTCAAGATACATCGCGCCAAGTGCCTGAGCGAAGCCACCTATGATGAACACTCGCTCAAGCCCCATCGCCATCGTGCTGCACAGCAGGGCACGGGCCAGCGGCCGCGTGCAATCGCGGAGCACGGCTAGCGCCCAGGCGTCGCCCGCGAGCATGGCGGGCACGAGGTGCTGCTCGTTGGTGAGCGACTCCGGCAGACCGCCGCGGCAGGTGTGCACGTAGGACCTGGCGAAACCGGCAGCATCCTTACCGGCGCGACGGCGAGCGGTGCGCTCAACCCCGCGGCCCGAAGCGATGGCCCCGAGATGGCCGCGTCCGCCACAGTCACACACTGGTGCGTCAGGGCTGTCGTCGACTACGAGATGACCGATTTCGCCAGCGTAGGCGGGCTCGTCCAGCACGCGTGCGGCATGCTGCCTATCAAAGACTTTGCTGCCGATGCCACTGCTGATTGTGACGACCATAAACCGATCGACTTCAGTGCGGGAGCCGAGGCACCATGCAGCCGCGGAGACGTCATTCAGGAGATGGACGGCCCGGCCGGTCTCCTGTTCGAGGCGGGCGGCGAGATCCAGAAAATCGGTATTCGTCCCACACACTGTCGGTGCATGAAGGATGTGACGATTGCCCGCGACGGGTCCAGGGAAGGAGACAACGATGGGATCTGTCGGATGCAGTTCGGCTGCGTTGCGTCGCTCACACGAAATCATCTCGGTCACAAGTTTTTCCCAGATCCCAGCCTTTCCGAGACACTTTCACCGTCCTGGATACGATGCGACGTGAACGCCCGCAGACCGTCCTGACCGACGAGGCCGCCACGCAGATGCGTGCCACCGAGATCAAACGCCAAGGCTCGCACGGGTCTCACTCTCCTGGCTGAATGATGCGTGAACCTCTGGCATGAACCGCGTGGCGGCGCCTTGCAAATGGCGCACCGCGGTCTCGAGTTCGCCCTCGCTAACATACTGGAGAAACGTGGCCTCTCCGGCAGCGCAGGGCACAACCAAGTTGAGCGCACCGCCGCGGTGCCGTCGCGCGGCGCTGAGCGCCTCACAAAGCTGTGCGACCGTGGCCATTCGGCTGTGCCAGAGTGGTAGACGCAGATCCGAGACTATGCGCGCGAGCCGATTGAAAAAATTCTTTGCGCAAATGCCGCGCTGCGCCGCAACTGAGGTGGACAGCAGGATGTCAAGAGCAACAGCCTCGCCGTGGGAAATCGTGTAATGGCTTGCTGTTTCGATCACAGGGCTGAACGTGTGGCCGAAATCGACGCGGCGCGCGAGGTCAGTCTCGTAGAGATTCCCGGCAAGCTCTTCGGCCATCAGGAACTCGGCTCGCTCGGCGATACGCCGACCAGGCTCGTATGGGAAACGATAGCCAGAGTCGATGAGGCTGCGGCCATCACGTTCAATTGCGCCCAACAGAGCTTCGTCGCAGATAACGGCCATCTTGAGCATTTCGGCGAAGCCGGCGGAAAGGCAGGCGCGAGGAAGTGTCTCGAGAAAGCCGTAGTCAAGGATCGAAGCAAGTGGCGGATAGAACGCGCCCAGCATGTTCTTCGATCCAAAACTGTTGGCGCCCTGCTTGATCCCGACAGCAACGTCCACGAGCCCAATCAACGTAGTCGGCACACGTACGTAGCCGATCCCACGGCGGAAGATGGCAGCGGCGAATCCGGCAAGGTCAAGGGTGACACCGCCGCCGACCGCGACGATGATGCCGTCACGGGGTAGGCCGAGCGCATGTGCGGCTTCGCAAATCGACTCAACTGAGCACAGAGTTTTGTCCGACTCTGCACCGCTGCATACTGCAAATCCTGCACAATGGAGACGCTCGCTCGCGTAACGGTCAATCTCGCACCGGTGCAGGTTATCGACCAGAGCATCAATCACGAAGAAGATGGGACGCCGGCCTGCGATCTTCGCAAGCGTGAAATCCGCACAATCAAAGACGCGACTGGCAGGCCGAACCAGGTCATAAGCGATGTCATGGCGAACCTTGATACGCAGATGTCCCGGGTTGAGTTGTGCAACACCACGGTCCTGAGCTGCCACGATCGCACTGTCGTGCGGACTCACGCCGGAGACGGCCTGCGGCGGAATGTATTCCTGATCCCACTGCGTGGGAAGCGGAGATAGAGCGGCAGCCATGGCTTAGCTCCGGACCTGTACGACGAGAATCGTTACATCCTCGGTCGTGTCGTTGATCAACTCGTGACTTTGGCCGTTGCGAACGACGGACAGCGAACCGGCGGCGAGCCGCTGCGTATCGCTCTCAACTGTGACGAGAGGGCGGCCCGCAAGCACGAAGTACATCTCTTCGTTGCCCATGTGTTGGTGACGGCCTATGACGCTGCCGGGCGGAATCGTCGTGTAGTCGACAAAGTCGACCGGAGCCTCAAACGCGGTGTTCTCGAGAAGTCGCCGAAAAAGGATAGGGCCGGAACCCCCATGTTCGGCAATGCGCGTGATCGGCGGAAGGTCAGCAGCAGCGACCGTTAAGGCATTCATGCGAACACCCCCGGGTAGAGAGGTACTCATGAACTGAGGGCCGAAAGGTAGTGGTGGTTGTGGATTGTCGCGGAGCACTGGGCCGATGTCAAGGATTACGTACAGTTGCACAAAAGCTGCGACATGCGATGGCTTTGGAATATCGCGTGCTTACTTGACACGTTGCAAATTGATGCACATTTCACAGCTCCTGAAAACACGTGCACCGGTTCGTTCCACGGGAAGGAGCTCGAAGCTCACTCGAAAGAAGCGGCGAACTGTGTTTATTACAGAATCAATTTCGGCCGGCTGCATGTCAGGCCGGATCGGTAAGCACAGCAACTCGTCCGCCAGGCGTTCGGCGATAGGGAACTCGCCACCATGCCAGCCGTAGTGCGCAAAAGCTGGCTGCAGATGAATCGGAACTGGGTAACGAATCACCGCATCGATGCCGTGGTCAAGAAGAAAGCGTAGGAGTTCATCACGCCGGGCGGAGCGGAGCTGGAACAGATGAAAGACGTGCGTCTCGCGGGAATCAGTCGCTTGAAAACTTACGGGTAGATCGGAAAGGCTGCTACGGTACTGCTCGGCGATCATTGCGCGCTGCGTATTCCAGGCGTCGAGCGACTGCAGTTTGCAGGTGAGAATGCGGGCCTGAATGGCGTCGAGCTTGCTGTTATACCCCACGAGGACATGGTCGTTCTGTCCGCGCTGGCCAAGCGCGCGAAGCTGATCGATAGCCTCGATCAAGGCGGCATCATTGCTGACGATAGCTCCGGCATCACCAGCAGCGGCAAGATTCTTGCTGGGATGGAAGCTGAAGCAACCTGCGATCCCGAAGCTGCCGACTCGGCGTCCGTGGATGCACGCGCCGTGTGCCTGGGCAGCGTCTTCGATGAGGTGAACTCCAGCGTTATCACAGGTGGCGACAAGATCCAGCATCGGTGTGGGCTTGCCATAGAGGTGGACGGGAACGATGGCGCGGGTGCGAGACGTGATCGCTGCGGCTGCGGCGTCTGTGTCCATCAGGAAGCTGTCCTCGAGCGCATCGACAAGCACCGGTGTGGCGCCCGCCAAGTGGATCGCAGCCACTGTTGCATGAAAGGTGTTCGCCTGAGTGATGACCTCATCACCTCGCCCGATGCCAAGCGCGAGCAGGGTCAGAAGCACAGCGTCGGTACCGGTGTTGACTCCACGAGCGAACTCTGTGCCGATATAGGCGGCGTAGCTTCGCTCGAAGTTGCAAACGTCACTATTCAAAATGTAACGGCCCTCAATCAACATGGTCCGCAAATCGTCTACGAGGCCGTCGATGTTGTCACCGAACTGCGCGCGATAGTTGTAACGTGAACTGATCATGGGACCTCTCTGTGAAGGTAGCCGTAGATACTACCACAGGCCAGGAAAGCCGCTACGCCGCGCAGAATAACTGATGTACCCTCGGTGCACGGCGGGCTCTTCCCTCATCTTGCGCGCCCATCGCCGCGTAGGAGGCGCTCGACGCGGAGAATCAGGTAATTTGCCGGGGCTCCGAGGCGCTTCTGGACACACGCATCGCGAGGTCATGCGAGAGATGGAGACGCTGGGCTACGACGAGAAGGGCAATCGCGAGAGAATCGATGCGTTACGTCGACGAGGCGTACTGGTATGGAGTGCCGAGCGCGTGTATGTGGGTCCGGAGCTTGCGCCCGACGCGATCGAACCCGGTGCCAGGCTGATGAATGCGGTGATCCGCGGTGCATCGACGGTGATTGGCGGAGGTTCGAGCATCGGTGAGCAGGGTAGCGCAACTCTCACCGATGTGCAGATTGGACGCGACGTGATAGTGGGCCCCGGGAGCTATACCGCGTGCACCCTCCTGGACGGTGTTAAAGTGCGCGGCTTTGCAGAGCTGCGTCGTGGCACCGTGCTTGAAGAGGGCGCTGAGGCTGGGCACACGGTTGGGCTGAAGAACACATACTTTGGCGCGTGGGTTGTGGCCGGCTCTTGCATCAACTTTTGCGATGCCTACGTGAGTGGGGGGACTGGACGAGAGAACCACACCGAGATCGGCTCTGGTGCCATGCACTTCAACTTCAGCCCGGGACGGGACAAGTTCGGCAGCGTGCTGGGAGGCAGCCGGGGACTGCTCCGGCGACAACCTCCGATTTTCGTGGGCGGCAATACTGGACTCGTGGCACCGCTCGCGGTGCCGTTTGGTGCGCTCCTACCTGCGGGCGCGACGATACGAGCCTGGCCAACTGACGCGCCGTCCATTGAACCGGTGGAGGCGCACCGGCGCAAATTGGTAGCCGCCGCTACCTTGTTGGGCACCTTGGAGGCCACGATTGCATGGTACGCGGCGGTGCGTGCGCCGAATGTTGATACGTGGGCGACCGCCGTTGTGCGCGGCGCGTTGCGGCAGTTGTTGGCGCATCGGGACTGGCGCCGCGTCGAACTGCGTCGTTATGTGGAACGCGTAAGCGGCCGATGGGAGCCTGCGGTAGAACATATGGGCCAGGCACTATGCGAGCGACTGCACGCTGATCCGGTGATCCCTCCTCTGCCCGAGCGGTTCGAGGAGCAGTATCGCACTCTGCGCACACGGCATAGCCATGTGGATGCGATTGCTGCGCTCTCCCCGGAGGCAACAAAGGAAGCAGAGGCGTGGCTGGCGAGCATCGAACTGCAGATATATGCGCCGGGGAACTGCGTCTATTGATTCGGCGGATCCGCGCGTTTCACGTCAAAGACGCTGAATTCCGTCCAAGCGGGCGATCTGGTGTATACGGCGGATATCAAAACTGGGATTTTTGAATCGGTAGGACCTGAGCTGAGCGGTGAGCCCAGCCCTTCCCGACTTGAGCAGGGGTCGTTGGAGGGGTCGTTTCCGATTGGCAAAGCCGCTGTGCCTCCGGCATACAGCCCTTAGGTGGAGATATACCGCGCCACTGTGAGCTGATTTTGTTGAGGTACAGCGTTGCACAGCACTGCACAACCGGGAATACCTTGGACACGGTGGACTCAAAATCCGCCGATCCTTGCGATCGTGGGGGTTCGACCCCCCTCCCGGCACCACTCCTCTCAGCTAAAACGTATCCGGCACGCGATCCACGCTCGCCAGGCTCACATCGCGTCCCTGCGCGAACCCATAAATCACCACGGCTACATACGCGACGGCGACGACCACGTATCCATGCGCCATGCTTCCGGTCGCGCGCGCAATCGCCCCTAGCAGCGGCGGAAACGCCGCGCCTCCAACGATCGACATCACGATCAGTGCGCCTCCAATTTTCGTGTTCGCGCCCAGTCCCTTCACGCCCAGCGCAAAGATCGTCGGGAACATGATCGACATAAAAAAGCTCGTCGCCATGATCGCGATCGCGCCCGCCAGTCCCGGATGCACAATCCCCACGCCGATCAGCACGATGTTCACGATCGCATAAACGCCCATCATGCGCGATGGCCTGAACCACCGCATCAACCCCGTCGACGCAAACCTTCCGCACGCAATCAGAATCAGGTTACCCGTCAAGAACCACCCTGCCCCACGTTCTGAAATGGTCGTGTACTGCTTCACATACGGTATGAACGCTGACCACGTTGTCACCTGCGCGCCTACATAGAAGAACTGCGCAATCACCGCAAACCACAGATGCGGATATTGCTTCAACGCGGCGAAGCTTCCACGATCCCCATCATCCTTCGCCTGCGTCGCCATCGCGGGGAATCGGGCAATCCCAATCAGCAGCGCCCACAACAGCACCACGCACCCGAGCACCACATACGTCGGCACCACGCGCATGATCTCCGTGTGCAGATACGCCGCGTACGTTCCGGCAGCCTTCATCTGCGCAACCTTTGCCGTGGGCAGCTCCACACCCGAAAAGATGAAGTACGTCCCCACCAGCACGCCTGTAATCGTGCCCGGCGGATTGAATGCCTGCGCAAAATTCAACCGCCGCTCGGATGTCTCCGCGGGCCCAAACTGCGCGATGAACGGATTTGCCGCCGTCTCCAACGTTGCAGAGCCGCACCCGACAACAAACAGCGCCAGCAGGAACGGCGCATAATGCCCAACCACCGCCGCCGGCCAGAACAGCAGCGTCCCCGTGCCGAAGATGCACAGGCCCGCAAGAATCCCAGCCTTGTATCCCCATCGCCGCATCAGCAGCGCGGCAGGCATCGCCATGCAGAAATATCCCGTGAATACCGCCGACTGCACCATCTGCGCCTGCAGTTGCGAGAGGTTGAATCCCTTGCGGAACTGCTGCACAAGAATGTCGGTCAGGTTGTTCGACATCCCCCAGATGAAGAACAGCACCACCACCAGAACGAACGGCAGCATCTGCCCAGTTGGAAACACCGGCACGTTTTCTGTGCGGCCGGATGCGGTTGTAGCCTGCGGATTGCTTTGTGTTATCTGCACGGGACTCCCGAAAATCTTAGCTGATCTCGATCACAATCTCTCTGCAACGCCGCGTCACTCACGCGTCAGGCAAGCCCAACCCATACACTCTCATCGCGCATCCCCCGAACACCGAGTCGCGCTCTTCCTTTGTGAGTGCAGCGAAGTAGTTGCGCAGCAACTCCCACCACGCTTTGTAACTCGTGCCCACCAGGCACACCGGCCAGTCCGAGCCCGCCATCAGCCTCCGCGGACCAAACGCGTCTACCACCGCATCGAGATACGGCCGCAGTTCCTCCGGCGTCCATCGCTTCGGATTCGCCTCGGTCACCATGCCGGACACCTTGCACCACACATTCGGCCGCTGCGCCAACTCCGTAATGCGCTGCTTCCATGGCTCCATCTCACCGGTCGCGATCTTCGGCTTCGCAATATGGTCCAGCACAAACCGCTGCTCCGGATGCCGATCCACAAACCGAGTTGCCTCTTCGAGCTGACGTTCGTAGATAAGCACGTCATACACCAACCCCGAACCTTGCATCGCGCTTATCCCGCGATTGAACTCTGCTCGATCCAGAAATCCCGCGGGCTCTGCTTGCACAACATGCCGCAATCCAACCAGCCGGGCCGCCTGCGCGAATTGTTCGAGCTCACTCGAAAAATTCTCACTCGCGATTTCTGCCCACCCCACCACACCGCGAATCCTCGCACTCTGCTGGGCGAGCGAGAGCAGCCATGTCGTCTCCTCGCGCGTCTGTCGCGCCTGCACGACCACCGTTCCGTCGACGTTCGCCGCGTTCAGCTCGCGCTCTAAATCAGCCGGAAGAAAATCGCGCCGCAGCTCGCTCATCGAGTCATCGATCCAGCCGTACTCTTCCGCCGAGTACTGCCATAGATGATGATGCGCGTCGATCGTCCAGCTCTCGACCTCACCCTGCATCAACTCACCGTCCGTTTGCTCGTTTCAAATGCTGCAATGCTGCTTTCATTGCCCAACATCATACCGCGCCCGGCGCACATCGTTCTCGCCGCAGAATCGCCATCCCCGTAGA
Source organism: uncultured Acidobacteriaceae bacterium (assembly GCA_963762465.1). GTDB lineage: Bacteria > Acidobacteriota > Terriglobia > Terriglobales > Acidobacteriaceae > Granulicella. The sequence goes on from CAVXKS010000010.1 coordinate 310,164, forward strand.
CTGATAGCAGCAGCTCTATGGCTCCCATCCTCACAGCACAGGCCATCTCTAAACGCTTCGGCGGCACGCCACTTTTTGAGAACCTCTCGCTCTCAATCAATGACGGTGATCGCATCGGCCTCATCGGCCCAAACGGCGCAGGGAAATCCACGCTGCTCGCAATGCTGGCCGGTGAACAGCAGCCCGACCACGGCAAGATCACCGCCCGCCGCCGCGCCTCTGTCACCTACGTCCTGCAGGTTTCAGAATTCGCACCCGGGATCACCGTTCGCCAGGTCGTCGAGCATGCCATGGAACGCGCCGGCGTTCCCGCCGACGAACGCGAGCAGCGCCTTCGCGAAACACTCGGCCGCGCCGGCTTCACGGATGATGATGCCGAATCCGCGTCCTTCAACGCGCTCGCCGCAACTCTCAGTGGAGGTTGGCGCAAACGCCTCGCCCTCGTAGAAGGCATGGTGCAACGTCCTGACGTTCTTCTCCTTGATGAGCCCACCAATCACCTCGACATCGAGGGCATCGAGTGGCTTGAAGAGACGCTGCGCTCGGCGCGGTTCGCCGTGGTCGTTATTACCCATGACCGCTACTTCCTCGAGAACGTCGCCAACGACATCATCGAGCTCAGCCGCACCTATGCCGAAGGCCTGTTGCGCGTGCGCGGAACTTACTCAGACTTCCTCGAAACACGCGAGACCTACATGGAATCGCAGATGCGCGTGCAGGAAAGCCTTCGCAATCGGGTTCGCACCGAAATCGAATGGCTTCGCCGCGGTCCCAAGGCACGCGCAACCAAGGCAAAGGCGCGCATAGACACTGCGAATGCGCTTATCGGCCAGCTCGCCGAGGTCGATGCTCGTCTTCGATCTTCAACAAGCTCGATCAGCTTCGACGCGACCGATCGCGAGACAAAGCGCCTCATTGAACTCGAGAACGTCAGCGTTGCCTACGAAGGCCACGAGATCGTGCGCGGCGTGAACCTGTTGCTTACCAACGGCGCGCGTCTCGGGATCATTGGCCCCAATGGTGCAGGGAAGACGACGATCCTCCGCGCCATTACCGGCGACATTGCTGCCAGCAGCGGCATCGTCAAACGTGCGCCCGGGCTGCGGATCGTCTACCTCAGCCAGCTTCGCGAACTCGATACAACCATCACCCTGCAACGCGCGCTCGCGCCAGACTCCGACGCTGTCGTCTACCAGGGGCGAGTCATCCATGTCGCCAGCTACGCCGCGAAGTTCCTCTTCAACGGCGATCAACTTCGCCAGCCTGTCGAGCGCCTCAGCGGAGGCGAGCGCGCCCGCGTTCTCATCGCGCGCCTCATGCTGCAGCCCGCCGACGTCCTCATCCTCGACGAGCCGACGAATGATCTCGACATCCCAACTCTCGAGATCCTCGAAGAAGCCCTCCAGGAGTTCTCCGGTGCAATCGTGCTCGTCACCCACGACCGTCACCTGCTGGACCGCGTCACCGAGAGCGTTCTCGGTCTTGATGGCCGGGGCAACGCCGCGCTCTTCGCGGATTACCTGCAGTGGGAGGAGTGGCGCGACGCCACCGCGCCCGCAGCGCAGCCAAAGCCCGTCACGAGCGCACCCGCGAAGCCTGCCGCTTCCACAACGAAGAAGAAGCTCTCCTACATCGAGCAGCGTGAGTTCGACAGCATTGACGCATCGATCGAAGCCGCAGACGAGCGCCTCGCAGCAGCCAAACGCCGAATCGAAGATCCTGCAGTTGCGACTGACCCTTCTGCACTCACCGAAGCTCTCGCTGACCTCGAAGCAGCGCACGCCGAACACGATCGCCTCCTTGAACGCTGGGTCGAACTCAGCGAAAAAGCAGGCTAGTCCTTGCGGACTACCTCGCCGTTCTTCATCACGAACTTCACGTGCTTAACGACTGAGATGTCGGTCAGCGGATCGCCGGGTACGGCGATGATGTCGGCGAACAACCCGGGCTTGAGCTGACCGATTTCGTCCGCCCAGTCGAGCAGCTTCGCACCGTTGATCAAGCCGGAGCGGAGAGTATCGGCGGGGTTCATGCCGTACTCGACCATCAGTTCGTATTCGCGCGCCTGCGTTCCGTGCGGGAAGGGACCAACATCCGAGCCGACGGCGAACGGCACGCCCGCAGCCATCTGCTTCTTGAACTGCGCTGCATGGTAGGCGAGCATGTCGTTCTCGCGCTTCGCTGCAGCGGGTGAATCGGCGTGCTGGGCGAAATATTCGAAGATGGTGAAGGTTGGCACGGCGTAAATCTGCTTGTCGTGCATGAGCTTCATCGTCTCCGGCGAGAGATCCAGCGCGTGATCGATCGACGCGACGCCGGCCTCGGCCGCGTACAGCGCGCCGGGTTCCCCCGTGCAGTGGACGCCGACCCGAGAGCCGGTGCGGTGGGCCTCTTCGACAGCCGCAGCGAGCTGGGCCTCGTTGTACTGGTACGGCGTGGTGAAAACGCCGTTCACGAGGTGGTCACGTCCGGTCTCGTAAATCTTGGTGAAGTCGGCCCCCTGCTTGCGCTGCTCGCGCATCGTGGCGATGACCTCGTCCGCAGTGTTGGCGCGATCGGCGTTAGACAGCAGGTGTTCCTCTGGGTTGAGTCCGGAGTTGTCCTCATGCCCTCCGTTGAGGTCGATGGCGTTGCAGGAGACGCGCATGCGGGGGCCGGGGATGAGGCCGGAGTTGATGGCGTTGCGGACGGCGACGTCGGCGCAGAAGGCGCCCTCGGTGCCCATGTCGCGTTCGGCGGTGAAGCCGGCGAGGAGGTCGGCCTTGGCCTGCGCGGCGGCGATGAGCGTACGCTGCGGGACGGATTCCTCGACGGTCTGGAAGGCCTCGTTGCCAGGGTGCAGGAAGAGGTGGGTGTGCGCGTCGATGAGGCCAGGCATCAGGGTTGTATCGCCGAGGTCCAGGACCGTCGCGTCTGCGGGGCGTGAGACGTGCTCACCAACCTCGGTGATGCGGTTGCCAGTGACCAGGACCTCGCCGGGAGAGAGGAGCCTGCCGGCGGCGACGTCGAGCAGGTGCGCGGCATGGAGGACTGTGGATTTCTGGGGCTGCTGCGCCGCAGCGGCGAGCGGGAGCAGAATTGCGGCGACGAGAATTTTGGTTCTCATTGGGGGACAGGGTACCACCCCCTCCCCCGTACTTTTTGTGCAAAGTCTTCAGGAGAGAAGGCTTAGGTCCGGAGTTTGGGTGCATGATGGGCACAAAGTCCTGATTTTCAGGACGTGCAACTCGCAAAGTATTGACACGATTGGAGTTGCGAGGAGCGAGAAGAAGGGGTGCGGGCAGATCCGTGCTTTTCCTTCCGCTAGGTTAATTGTATGGGGCGCGTCAAGCGCTGCTGTGGAAAGCAGCGTTGCCGGATTACCGTTGCGCCTTTGAGTTCGTCAGCCGCTTGGGGTAGCCGATCCAGCGGGGGCCGTCGCATCCCCAGGAGAGAGCCTGCGAGAGGCGGTAGTCCGATTCCTGTGGGTTGTGCTTCAGATAGATGACGTCATCGACGACGTACTGTCCGCTTTCCCCGATCACGACGGCTGCTATGTGCCAGCTCCAAGGGCGATACGGCGGCGGCTCCTGGTAGGTGAGCTTCACAGGAACGTGTAGGGTTCCGTCGGGCTGGGGTTGCGTGGTTCCGATTTGAAAGGCCGAGGGCAAGGCTTCTTCCTGCTCGCCGGAGAACAGCCCAAGTTCCAGCCATTCGAACTCCGGCTTCAGGTTGGGGTCTGGGTTCTTGCGGAAGAAGTCGCCTTCGCAGGCGTAGGCCAGGTTGATTCGGTGAAGCAGGGCGGTGCTGAGGTGGGGCGCGATGATGGTCATGTCCGCGCCTCTTGGAATGCCGATGGGATGCCGAGCGATGACCTGGGTGTAGAGGCCGCGGACGACGGTATCGGGCTGATTGGCTGGGGTGCTCTGGTGAGTGGCCTGGCCGAGAGCCAGGGTTGTGGCGAACTGCAGAGCAAGGACGCAGCGCAAGGGAGTCATGTGGGTGAGGTGCTGCGGGAAGCATACCTCAGGAGGGGCGAGTGAATAGTGAGTAGTGAATAGCGATTAACGCAAAAGCAGGTCCTTCGCTTTCCCAGCCCAGCGAGCACGAAACGCTCGCCGGGCCCCGGTGGCGCTCAGGACGACAGAAAGAAAGGCAAGAGCTAAAGGCGAAACAAGGAAGCTACTTGGGGCTCCACTGTTCGTCGGCGGAGGGGCCGTAGAGTGCGGGGACTGGGATGTCGAGGAGGCGGAGGTAGACGCCGAGCTGGGAGACGTGGTGGATCATGTGGTCGAAGAAGAGATTGCGGAACATGACGGCGCGCGGAGCGTCGCCGATGAGCTGTGGGCCGAAGCTGAAGCGCCAGGGGGTCATGAGGTGGTCGTCGGTGGCGGCGGCGAGGGCTGCGCGGCATTTTTCGGCGGCGTCTTCGAGGGTGGCGAGCGCGTGCTCGCGGCCCTGCCAGTCGAGAGACATATGCGGACGCTTGGGTGTGGCCATGTCCATGCCGTCGTCCTGGAGGATGTAGAGGCCGAAGAGCGGGATGGTGGCGCAGTGCATGGCGAGGCGGCCCATGGCCATGGACTTGTCGTGCGGTTTCCAGGCGGGATTGTCGGGGATGCGCTCGAGTGTGCGGCGGGTGTTGTCGATCTCGGCGGCGAAGTCGAGGAGGAGGATGTCAGCGATTTTCATGGGTGGCTCCTTTTAGTAATGGGCGATGAGATAAGTGGAGCAATTTTTGAATGGCAGCTGAGATCACGCCTACGATACCAGCCCACACGAAAATGTTGGTTATACACACGGCGACGACGAGGATCAACCAGCGGAAGCCAGTAGAGCCCTCCACTTCAGCGAACCAGAAGAGCACGCCGCCGGGACAGAACGCTATTGCGACGCGGTTGAGCCAGTGGGCGCCCGTAGACCAAACGATGATCTCGATGATCGCGATCGAAAGTCCAGCGACACCACCACAAATCAGCGACGGTATGAGGCGAACTTCAGGCTTCTCCACAGTCGTTGCGAATAGGTCAATCATCTGAGCTCAGTGTGATCACAGACAAGATACAGGATGCGTATTACGGGGTGAGGTGCTGGCGAATGGCGTAGCTGTGGACCTGTTGGGCGACGAGTTTGGTGGCCTCGGAGAGGGCTTTCTGGGCGTCTGGGCCGAGCTCGGCGAAGCCGCGGGTGCGGGTTTCGCGGCGAACGGTGGCTGCGTCGAGTGCGCCGTTAGTGGAGACGAGCGCGGAGTAGAGCACAGTGACGCTGTTCTGCGGGGCGTCGACGGAGATCGTGCGGACCGCGTAGCGGTCGTTATTGCAGGCCGTCACGTGAGCGGCGTCGGAGAAGCCGGCGCGGATCTGGTCTTCGTGGCAGGGGTGCGGGGACTTGTAGAGCGAGACGAGTGTGAGGGTGTACTGGCCGCGGTCGAGGAACGCCTGGGCGTTGTGGGAGAGCCAGGTGTCGGTGGAGGGGTCCTGGACGAAGAGGTCGACGTCAGAGGTGGAGTGGATGGGGATGAGGTTGGCCCACTGGTTATCCTGCGTAAGGACCGCGGTGGGAGCGTTGAGTGCGCCGGTCTGGAGGATTTGTTGGGGCGGTTGTTGGGATTTTGCGGGCAGGCAGATGAGGGCGAGGGCCAGGGAAGTGAGAGCGGAGCGACGTAAAATGTGGGCCATTTGATCTCTTGGACGAAACACGAGGAGGATATCAGCGATTTCAGGGTGGCGAAGCTCCCGTGCGCGGGTGCTTGCGGCGAACGAGTGGATCGAGCCAGTCGGCAAGACAAGCAAAGGCAGTGAGTTCTAGTGGGACTGTAACGTAGTACCAAAACGTCCTGATGTGGCCAACGTTCCTTATTGCGTAGGTCCATGCGCAAGAATGGGAGATGAGCAAAAGAGCAGTGATGAACCAATAAGACCGTCTCTTCCAAACAGTCCGGCAAATCTGTAATCCAATAGTAGAAAAGCAGAGAAGTGAAGAATGCGAATGCGATCCATTCGCCCCATCCACGACCGAATCCGGCCTGCGCCGCGACTATCACGACTGCGACGACCGCGAAGCTGATGCCGATGTACAACCCGAAGTCGCGAACGCGATGTTGGCGCTTTGGGGTCACCATTAGATGCCGGTGGCGTTGAAGCCGCAGTCGACGAAGGTGATCTCGCCGGTGATGGCGCTGGCGAGTGGGGAGCAGAGGAAGAGCGCGGCGCCGCCGACCTCTTCCTGCTCGACATTGCGGTGGAGCGGAGCGCGGTGGGTGACGGTGTCGAGGATGGTGGCGAAGTCTCCGATGCCGCGCGCGGCGAGGGTGTTGATGGGGCCGGCGGAGATGGCGTTGACGCGGATCTTTTTGGGGCCGAGCTCGGCGGCGAGGTAGCGGACGGCGGCTTCGAGGCCGGCTTTGCAGACGCCCATGATGTTGTAGTTGGGGAAGACCTTCTCGGCGCCGTAGTAGGTGAGCGTGAGGATGGAGGAGCCTTCGGGCATGAGCGGGGACGGCGGCGCGGGCGAGCGCGATGAGCGAGTAGACGCTGATGTCGTTGGCGACGGCGAAGTCGTGGCGCGCGGTGTCGAGGACGGAGTTCTTGATGTTGGGAGCGTAGCCGATGGAGTGGACGACGGTGTTGATGGCCGGGAACTTTGCCTGGATTTGCGCGAAGGCGGCGGCGATGGCGTCGTCGCTCGAGACGTCGCATTCGACGAGGAGGCCCTTGTCGGCCTGGCCGAGGGAGGTGAGGAGTTCTTCGGAGGCCTTTTTGAGGCGCTCGGACTGGTAGCCCAGGACGAGGGTCGCGCCGGCCTGGGCGAGCTTTTCGGCGATGGCGTAGGCGATGGAACGCTTGTTGGCGACTCCGAAGACGACGGCGACCTGGCCTTGCATGTTGATCATTTCGTTTGCTCCGGGGAAAGGATAGCAGGGGAGTTGGGAGTGAGGAGTTAGGGGTGAGGGATGGAGTGAATAGTGAGTAGTGAGTAGCTGAATAACGCAAAGGCGCTCGCGCGTCTAGCGCGCGATGCCCACTCCAGCGTGCTACGCACGCGAAGATGGGGCACACCCGGATGCGAAGGGTTAGCTGTCGAGGAGCCAGTCGAACTGGGCGTCGGTGAGGGGGACGACGGAGAGGCGGAACTGGCGGAAGAGGAGTGAGTCTTTGAAGACTTTGGCCTCGCGCATTTCGGCGAGAGGTTTTTCGCGCTTGAGGCGCTTGCCGGCTTTGAGGCGGACGATGGGGGTCTTGCCGTCGGCTGTCGAGCTTGACGGAGACGACTTTGGCGAGGCCGACGGCGGCTTTGCCGGTGTTGGAGTGGTAGATGACGACCTGCTCGCCGGGCTTCATGTTGCGGAGCGTGATCAGGGCTTGCGGGTTCTTGATGCCGTCCCAGGTGGTTTCGCCGTCGCGGACGAGGTCGTCGAAGGAGTAGACGTCGGGTTCGGATTTGAGGAGGTAGGGCATGGGGGAGTTAGGGGTGAGGAGTTAGGAGTTAGGAACTGCAGACATTCTAGCCGCCGAGGTCGAGGAGGTGGATGGTGTTGATGGGTTGGGCGAGGAAGTGGGAGCCGAGGCGCTGGAATTTTTCGATGGAGTCGGTGGCGAAGCACTCGAAGGTGGAGGGAGCGGAGGAGAGTTGGGCGGCGATGGGTGTGGTGGCGAGGGTGCGTGCGACGGCGTCGGCGGTGGCCTGGGCGGAGTCGATGACGACGGCTGCGGAGTTGAGGTCGCGGAGGGCTGTTTCGATTTCGGAGTGGATGAGCGGGTAGTGGGTGCAGCCGAGCAGGACGGCTGCGGGTGTGCAGGTGGCGAGGGCTTCGCGGAGGTAGATGCGGATGACTTCGCGGGTGACGGGGTGGTCGGTCCAGCCCTCTTCGACGAGAGGGACGAGGAGCGGGCAGGCTTTTTCGGTGGCGTTCATGCCGAGGGCGGCGCAGGCGGCGTGGTAGGCGTGGGATTGGACGGTGGCGGCGGTGGCGAGGACGAGAACTTGAGAGGCAGGGATTAGGGAATAGGGATCAGGGCTCAGAGAGTGGATGGCAGCGGCGGTGGCGTGGGCGCCGGGTTCGATGACGCCGATGACGGGGACGCGGACGGCGGAGCGGATGTCGTCGAGGGCGAGGGCGGTGGCGGTGTTGCAGGCGATGACGAGGAGTTGGGCGCCGCGGGATTCGAGGAGGCGGGCGGATTCGACGGCGTAGCGGGAGACGGTGGCGCGGGATTTGGCGCCGTAGGGCAGGCGGGCGGTGTCGCCGATGTAGAGGAAGTGCGCGCCGGTGATGGTGGCGAGCAGGGCGCGGAGGACGGTGAGGCCGCCGAAGCCGGAGTCGAAGACACCGAGGATGGGGCGAGTGTCAGGGGTGGGGCGCGGTGCGTCATTGATTGGTGCTGGTGGTGGTGTCGCGCGAGGGGTAGGTGCGGAGGAGGTCGGCGTGGCCGGCGAGGGTTTCGCGGGTCTGGCCGTCGACGAGGAAGCGGACCTGCTCGATCTGGGGGAGGTTGGCGTGGAGGGTGCCGATCATGGAGGCGATGGTGAGGGTTTCGACTTCGACGCCGGAGGGGTGCTGGTTGACGAAGGAGCCGCGGAGGTCGATGACGGCGAGCTGGCCGCCGGGGGTGGAGGGCTTGGGCGCGTTCGGGTCGTCGGAGGCGACGGGGATGGTGGGGGTGCGGCCATCTGCGGTCGGCGAGGGAGTTGTCGACGGCGTGGCCGACGACGGGGAGTGGAAGGAGGAAGACTTCGTCGACGGCGGGGCCGGGGTCGAGCGGGTGCGCGGAGCCGGGGAGGGCGTACTCGGTGACGAGGTGGTCGAGAAGGGCGCGGGCGCGCGCGGTGGTCTCGGAGGGGAGGGCGATCTGGCGGGTCGGCGGCGGTGATGGTGCCGTCGTCGTCGTTGGCGAGGAGGAGGGTGACGGGCTGCTCGTCGGTGTAGGGGGCGTCGAGCGGCATGGAGTCGGCGAGGCGCTCGATGCGGCCGCGGCGGGCTTCGCGATGCGCGAAGAGGCGGATGCCCATGGCGATGATGGCGACGACGGCGACCCAGAAGAGGATGCGGTAGGTGCGGATGCTCACTGGTTGGCCTCCGCGGTGGCCGTCGTTGTGGGCGGTGCGGGCGGGGTGAGGCGCGGCGGCGGCTGGACGGCGTCCTTCCAGAGGATGAGAGCGTTGGCGGCGGCCTGGGCGACGCGATTGCTGGTAGGTGTCGTCGTTGATGGAGTCGGCGTCGTCGGTGCGCGGGGCGAGCTCGAAGACGAGGGCGGGGCAGGTGGCGGAGTCGACGGGGCGGATGGAGGCGGAGCCGTTGACGAGGGGGATGTGGGAGCGGTTGAGGGCGTCGGCGATGCGGCCGGCGAGGCGCTGCGATTGCTGGACCCACGGGGCCTGCAGGGTGAGCCAAGGCGATGCGGGGAGCTCGCCGGGCGCGGGCGGTGAGCTCGGAGGTGTAGAGGTGGACGCCGCTGCCGGAGGAGGTGGCGTGGAGGAAGATGCAGGCGGAGGGGCGCTCGTGGTTGGCGATGCCGGCGCGGTCGTCGAGGGTGAGCGGGGTGAAGGGCGGCGGCGCTGTTGGTCGGCCTTGTCGTCTTGCGCGGGTGAGGACGACGTTGAAGCCGCGGGCGGTGAGGAGCGAGCGCAGGCGGAAGGCGAGCGCGAGAGTGACGTCCTTCTCGACGATGTTGTCGGAGATGCGCGAGCCGTTGTCGGAGCCGCCGTGGCCGGGGTCGATGACGATGGTGGTGGGGTGGAAGGGCAGCGGGGGAAGCGAGAGCAGGGCGGAGTGGAGGCGCTCGGCGGGGGTCTTGACGGGGACCTGCGGCTTGGGCGCGGACGTGGTGGTTGGCGTGGTAGCCAGCGGGGTTGTGGAGTCGCTGTGGGTGACGGGGAAGGAGTTTTGATAGGCAGGGGCCGCGGGTTGCGGTTGCTGCTGGTGGCCGAGGGCGAAGAGCGCGAAGGCGGCGAGAAACATCGTGCCGAGAAGAGCGATGTGCCGAGCTGGAATCTTTCGCGGAGAGATCAAGCAGTCGCCTTCGGTCGGGAGTGTCGCCCGGGTTGATTGTACCGGGTGAGATGCGCGGGTGCGATTGGGGAGCGGAGCAGAGGTAGACTGGTGGGACCAACCATGCGCGTGTTCGGGATCGACTGCGGAACGGAGTTTACGGGCTACGGCGTCGTGGAGGTGGAAGAGACGGCGCGAAACCCGCGGTTGAAGCCTCTGTGCGCGGGCGCGATCAAGCTGAACAAGAAGGACCTGACGCCGGTGCGGCTGTCGCGCGTGTACGCCGAGCTGATGGCGCTGATGGAGATGTGGGAGCCGGAGGTGGTGGCGATTGAGGATGTGTTCTTTGCCGCGAATGCGAAGAGCGCGCTGAAGCTGGGCCATGTGCGCGGCGTGGCGATGCTGGCGGCGGCGAACTGCGGGCTTCCGGTGGCGGAGTATGCGCCGCTGTCGATCAAGAGCGCGGTGGTGGGGTACGGGCTGGCGGCGAAGGAGCAGGTGCAGTTTATGGTGGCGCGGCTGCTGGACCTGGAGCGCGCGCCGGAGCCGGCAGATGCGGCGGACGCGCTGGCGATTGCGATCTGCCACATTCATCATGCTCAGACGGCGGAAGGATTGCGGCGATGAGACGAGCGGCGTTGATGGCGGCTGTTGGCGCGCTGCTGGTCGGCGGCGCGGTGAACGTTGCCGCTGAGGGCGGATCAGCGATGAAGTGGACCGTGGTGGAGCTGTCGATGACACCGCGGAGCGACGATGTGGCGCCGCACTGGAAGGTGCGGCTGCAGGCGGATGGCGCGGGGATGTACATCGAGGACGGATCACCGGATGCCAAGCCTATGCCGCTGACGGTGAGTGGGGCGACGCTGGAACGGCTGAAGTCGGGCGAGCACGCCGTGAAGAGCGGCAAGTGCGAGACGAAGTCGAAGAACATCGCGAAGACGGGCGAGAAGACGATCCGGTATGAGATTGCGGACAAGACGGCGGAGTGCACGTTCAACTACTCGGACGATGCGGGGCTGATGGGCGCCGCGGCGACGTTCCAGGCGATTGCGGAGACGATGCAGCGCGGCAAGCGGCTGGAGCATGATCTGCGTTATGACCGGCTGGGACTGGATGCGGAGATGGAATCGCTTATCAACGCACAGAAGGCGGGGAGCGCGATTGAGATCGGGAACATCGCACCGGTGCTGCAGGCGCTGGTCGAGGACGATCACGTGATCGATCGCGTGCGGCGCAGGGCGGCGCGGCTGCTTCAGGATGCGGGCTCGCCGGTGCCTGCGGGGTTCGATCCAAGCGAGCGATAGAGCTCGGCCATTGATTCAAGAGAGACAGCTTCGGCGCGGATCTGCGTGGGGAGATCGTGCGGCCAGGCGTGTTGCAGTTGGTCCGGGGTAAAGCCCGCGGCGCGAAGATTGTTGGCGAGCGTTTTGCGTTTCTGCGCGAAGCCGGCGCGGAGAAAGCGGTTGAACCCTTCGGGGTCGACGTGGAGCTCGGCGAAGCGGGGAGCGAAGTCGAGGCGCACGACGGTGGAGTAGACGTCCGGTGGTGGCGAGAAGGCCGAAGGTGGGAGCGTGAAGAGATTTTCGACGTGCGCATGGAGCTGTGTGAAGGCGGAGAGCGCGCCGTAGTCGCTGACGCCAGGCGTGGCGGCGATGCGGTCGGCGACTTCGCGCTGCATCATGAGCACGGCGCGGCGGAGGAGGTTGGCGCGTGCGGCGGCGTAGAGGTGGAGCAGGATGTCGGAGGTGATGTAGTAGGGGAGGTTGCCGATGACGTCGAGTGGCGAGGGGCCAGGGCCCAGGGCCCAAAGCCCAGAAGGCGCGATGCTCGCCAGGTTGAACTGGAGGATGTCGGCGTGGTGGATGGTGACGCGCGCGTTGTTGCGGAATTTGAAGGTGAGCTCGCGGGCGAGGGCGGGGTCGAACTCGATGCAGTGAAGGTGCGCGCAACGTGCGGCGAGGATGGAGGTGATGGCGCCGTGGCCGGGGCCGATTTCGACGACGGTGCGCTGGGTGATGTCGCCGAGCGCGTCGGCGATGCGGAGGCAGGCGGTCTCGTCGATGAGGAAGTTCTGGCCGAGTTTGGGTTTTCTGGGCATGCGGGTTGTCAGCATTCGTGTGGCGTCTGCGAAATACAGAGGACCTTCGGCTGCGCCTCAGGATGACGGCTGAACTGAAAACACTTTTCGAGAGCGCATCCACCAATAGAGTGGCACGCCGAGCAGGATGACGGCGGCTCCGGCGATGGAGTTGCGCGGCTCGGTGACGAAGCTGAAGACGATGATCATGAGCGCGGCAAGGATGAAAAGCGCGGGCGTGACGGGATAGCCGTTGACGCTGTACGGGCGCGGGCGGTCGGGCTCGCGGTGGCGGAAGACGAAGACGGTGGACGCGGTGAGGGCGTAGAAGAGCCACTCGGAGACGATGGCGAGTGAGAAGAGTGCCTGGAACTTGCCGACGGCGAGCAGCAACAGCGAGCTGAGCACGGCCTGCAGGATGAGGCTTGCGGACGGCGTGTGGAAGCGGGGATGAATCGCGGCGAGCGACCGAGGGAAGAGGCGGTCGCGTGCGGCGGCGAAGGGAACGCGCGCGCCGGAGAGAGAGCTGCCAACGAACGTCGCGCAGATGCTGACGGCCATTCCGATGGTGACGAGCGCGGCGCCGGCGCTGCCGCCGATGATGCGGAGGGCGTCAGCGGCGGGGCGGTCGGAGAGTGCAATGGTTGCAGCCGGAAGGATGTATTGGATGGCGCCCTGCACCAGCATGTAGAGCGCCGCGACGATGGCGACTCCGCCGATGAGTGCGAGCGGCATGGAGCGTTGCGGATTGCGGATTTCGCCGGCGAGCTGCGAGACGTCGGACCAGCCGTCGTAGGCCCAGAGCGCCGCGATGAGCGCGGTCATGAAGCCGGTAAGGCCACCACGCGCGCCGAGGTAAGTGGTCGCGAGGTTGTGGAGTGAGCCGTGGCGAACGCTCGCAAAGCAGACGACGGCGATGCCGACGATGAGTGCGATCTTGAGCCAGGTGAGCGCGGCCTGCACGTTGGCGGATTCGCGCGTGCTGACGATGTTGAGCCAAGTGATGAGCCAGGTGGCGATGATCGCGGCGACTTGCGACCAGTAGAGATGCGCGAAGGCGGGCTGCGCGAGGAAGCTGAGCGCGGCGAAGCTGCCGAGCACGCGCATCAGGCCGGCGGCAATGGTGGCGATGGACGCGGGCTTGGCGATGGTGACCCAGGTCCAGGTGTAGAGGAAGGCGGGGAGGTCGCCGTAGGCTTCGCGGATGAAGGCGTACTCGCCGCCGACGCGCGGGCGAAGTGCGGCGACTTCGGCGTAGCTCATCGCGCCGAAGAGCGAGAGCAGGCCGCCGACGATCCAGACTGCGTAGACGATGGTGACGCGGCCGGTGGCGGCCATCATCTCGCGCGGGACGAGGAAGATGCCGGAGCCGATGACGATGCCGACGACGATGGAGATCGCGTGGCGCGCGGAGAGGACGCGCGGGAGATCGTCTGGCGCGTGCGTGGGCATTGAGGGTGAGGGTAACAGACGAGCGTGGGAGCTATTCGAGTGCGCGGCCGCAGATCTCAGTAGAAGAAGCGTTCGTCTGCCCAGTGAAACGGTGCGGAGGGACGGCGTCCGCGAAGCAGGTAGATGTTTTTGTGCTCGAAGGGCATTGCGTAGGGGTTGTCGAGTCGGCCGACAATCGTGACGCTCTCGTATTTGCGGGCGATTTTCTGCGGGGTGTCTGAGATGACGGCGATGACTCAGGTTGGCGTCGCAGCCATGCGTTCCCCACAGCCAATAGTTGTTCTGGCCGCTGAGGGCGGGCGGAAAACCGAGGTGATCGCGGCGATTGAAGAAGTCGATGGCGCCGGCCTCGCCATAGTTGTTGCCGAAGATGCAGACGCGGCGTTGGTCGGCTGGCGAGAGGGAGCGGAAGGTGCGGGAGACGATGTCGACTTCCTGCTGCCAGCCGAAGCGGTCGGCGAAGAACTGCGGGAGTGGGCCGGTGGATGCGGTTTCGGTTGGCTTGGCGTGCAGGTGGAGCGCTGCGGTGTAGCGAACCCAGGTGGCGGGGCGGAGCACGGGGCTGCTCATGGGAAGGATGATGAGGCCGGTGAGGATAAGCAGCGATTCGTAGACAGGAAAGACAAAGATGCGGTCGCGCTGAACGCCGGGTGAGGCGGCGAAGCGATACTCCCAGGCGATAGCGCCGGCGGCGAAGAAGGCAGGATAAATGCCTTCGAGATAGTAGTCCTTGGCGTGGGCGAGGCACATCATGACGAAGAAGATGACGAAGGTCGCGCCAAGCCAGCGCATGTTGCGAATGGATTTGCCGCGCAGCAACGCGACAACGCCGGTGATCCAGAGCAGCGCGTTCAGCGGATGCATGTTGGCGAGTTGCGCGAGGAAGAACTGCAGCGGATTGAGGATGACGTTCTTTCCTCCGACCCTTCCGTTGTGGAGGAATTCGAGCGTGGGCCAGTGGTTGTGGATCTGCCAGATGAGGCTCGGCACGGCGATGAGAATGAGCAGCGCGATGCCAAGCATCGCCCAGCGCGAGAAGAGGATGCGGCGCTGCGGCGTGAGCAGGAGACCCATCCCGAGCGCGACGAGGAAGAAGACTATCGACGGCTTGTTCAGCATCCCGATGCCGGCGCTGATGCCGAAGAGTGTCCACCATTTCGCCTGTGATGCTCCGCGTGTGAGCATCACGACGGCCAGGAGGCAGAAGGACCAGAACATGGCCTCGCAGGAGTTCATCGAGAGGAAGCCGTCGACACCGATGTACTGCGGTGTGACGATGAGGCCGAGCATGGCGAGGACCTGTGCGGGGCGGCGGCCGCCGAGCGACCAGCAGAGAATCCCGCCGAGGAAGACGGTGAGAGCGCCGGCGATTGCAGAGAGCACGCGGATGCCGAAGACTGAATCGCCGAAGAGGAGCTCCGCGAGGCGGGCCTGCAAGGGCGACGATGGGGCCGTGGTCGACGTATCCCCACGCGAGATGGCGGCCGCAGGCGATGTAGTAGAACTCATCGCGGAAGTAGCTGTAGCCGAGGTGCGTGCTCCAGAGCGTGAGAGCAAACTGCAGAAGCAGTTTGAGCGCTGCGAAGATGATGGCCAGGCGAATGGCGGATTGCAACGGGCTGGCGGACAGAGGTGCAGTCGCTGTCATAAGTGTTGAAGAGCGTACGACAGAGGCTGGGTGGTTGCGTGAGCTGGGGACGGCGCCCCGATCAGCTGTAGTGGACGATTTTCGCGAAGGTTTCGGGATTGAGGCTGGCGCCGCCGACGAGTGCGCCGTCGATGCCATCCTGCGCCATGAGGTCGCTGATGTTGTCGGGCTTGACGGAGCCGCCGTAGAGGATGCGCGTGCGCTCTGCCATGTCGCCGCTGCAGCAGTTGCCAAGCTCGTGGCGCACGATGGCATGGGCTTCGGCGGCGATTTCGGGCGTGGCGGTGGAGCCGGTGCCAATGGCCCAGACGGGCTCGTAGGCGATGACGAGGCGGTGAGCCTCGGAGTCGGTGACGTTGCGGAGCGCATTGCGAATCTGCGTGCGGATGGTCTCTTCGGTGCGGCCGTCTTCGCGCTCGGTGAGGGTTTCGCCGACGCAAACGATGGGCGTGAGGCCGTGGTTGATCGCGGCCTTCAGCTTGAGGTTGACGCGCTCGTCGGTCTCGTTGAAGTAGAGGCGCTGCTCGGAGTGGCCGAGGAGCACGTGGCGGCAGCCGATGGACATCAGCATGGTCGGCGAGATCTCGCCGGTGTAGGGGCCTTCGTTGAGCCAGTGCATGTTCTGTGCGCCGGCGCGCACGTTCGAGTCGTCGGTGGCCTCGATGGCGGCGGAGAGCGAGGTGAAGGGAGGGAAGATGAGGATCTCGTCGCGGTCATGGCCGGCGACGAGCGGGAGAAAGACCTCGATGAAGGCGACGGACTCTTTGGGGGTTTTGTACATCTTCCAGTTGCCGGCGATGACAGGCTTGCGCATGCGGTGTAGAGAGCTCCCGTGATCTGTAAAGGTTATTTGTCGTCGAGGGCGGCGACGCCGGGGAGGGTTTTGCCTTCGAGGAATTCGAGGGAGGCACCGCCGCCGGTGGAGATGTGGGTGATCTTGTCGGCGACACCGGAGTTGTTGACCGCCGCGACAGAATCGCCGCCGCCGACGATCGAGATGCAGTCCTCGTTTTTGGCGATGGCGCGGGCGATGGCGTTGGTGCCCTTGGCGAAGGCTGAGAGCTCGGCGACGCCCATGGGTCCGTTCCAGACGATGGTGGCGGCATCGGCGATCTCGGCGGAGAAGAGCTTGATGGTCTCCGGGCCGATGTCGAGCGCCATCAGGTTGTCGGGGAAGGGGCCGTCGCCGGAGAAGAGTGTGGTTTTTGCGTCGCCGGCGAACTTGTCGGCGAGGCAGTGGTCCACGGGAAGGAGGAACTTGATGTCGCGCTGGCTGGCTTTTTCGAGCACGGCGCGGGCGACGTCGATCTTGTCGGGTTCGGTGAGGGATTTGCCGGTGGTCTGGCCTTTGGCGTTGAGGAAGGTGTAGGCCATGGCGCCGCCGATGAGCAGGGCGTCGACCTTGTCGAGGAGGGCGGTGATGACCTCGATTTTGTCAGAGACCTTGGCGCCGCCGATGATGGCGACGAAGGGGCGGTTGGGATCGGCGACGGCCTTCGAGAGGTAGGTGAGCTCCTTCTCCATGAGGAGGCCGGCGGCGCACTGGCCGCCCTTCTGCTTGACGAAGTGAGTGATGCCTTCGGTGGAGGCATGAGCGCGGTGCGCGGCACCGAAGGCGTCGTTCACGTAAACGTCGCAGAGCTCGGCGAGCTGCCTGGCGAAGGCGGGGTCATTGGCCTCTTCGGCTGCGTGGAAGCGCAGGTTTTCGAGCAGGAGCGTCTGGCCGGACTCGAGGTTGCCGGCCATCTCGCGCGCGATGGGGCCGATGCAGTCGGGCGCGAAGGCGACGTTCTCGCCATCGGTGAGGATGTTGTCGAGGAGAGCGCGGAGGCGGTCGACGACGGGACGAAGGCTCATGGTGTCGACGCGCTTGCCCTTGGGGCGGCCGAGGTGTGCGGCGAGGATGACCTTGGCTTTGCGGCGCAGCGCGTACTCGATGGTGGGGATGGTCTCGCGGATGCGCGTGTCGTCGGTGATGGTGCCCTCTTTGGAGAGCGGAACATTGAAGTCGACGCGGATGAAGACACGCTTGTCGGCGAGGTCGAGGTCACGGATCGAAAGCTTGGGCATTGCGAAGAGGATATACGACAGACGGGGAGGGTCTGCCAGTGGATATGGATTTTTTGAGGGAATTGGGCTTGGATCTGCGGAATCATTGGCGGAGATAGTGCCGGGCGATGAGCGCAATCGGAAGGCCCATGCAGAAGAGCAGCGCGAGCACCGCGTTGAGGAGGATGACAGGTGGCGTCACATGCGAGCGCGGAGGCAAACGTGTGAGTGGGAGGACGACGAAGTTCATGAGGAGGTAGATGAGGCCGCCGTAGAGGAGCCCGGAGACGATGGCGTGCCGGGTGAGGAGGCGGAAGCGCACGGCGGCACCTAGGAAAACCGCGGACCAGGACAGCGTGATCGCGTAGTGGATCGCGAGGCCGAGCGCGGCTGTGGCGAGGCCGCGGTGGAACGCGGAGGGTCCGATGAGCGCCCTGGCGATGTTCTGCAGCAGGCGCTCGGGGCTGACGCCACGCAGGCCGTAGAAGATGAGCGCGTCGGAGATGTCGAGCGTGCCGGCGATGAGCAGGCACAGGAATAGAGCTTTGAGAAAACGATGGCCAGTCACTTTGGTCATGCGGGCAATTCTAGAGAGACCGTGGCCGGCCGGGGACGCGTTTGCAGTGAGATGCCGGTTCTGTTCAGGGAAGAATGGCTTCGGCTTCGATCTCGACCCGCCACTTGGGGTTGAGGAGTTCCTTGACCACGACCATGGTTGCGGCGGGGCGGATGTTCGCGAAGATCTCGCCGTGTGCGCGGCCGATCTCTTCCCAGTCTTCAGTGTGGGTGATGTACATGCGGGTGCGGACGACGTGCTCGAAGGAGGCGCCGGCATTGTGGAGCGCGCTTTCGATGAGATTAAGGATGGCGCGGGTCTGTTCGGCGGCGGAGAGCTCGTCAGCGCCGACCGGGCCTGTGCCAGAGACATGAACTACGTTGCCGACGCGTACGGCGCGGGAGAAGCCAATGATCGGTTCGTAGGGCGAGGTGCCGGGGATATTGGTTCGGTTCATGGAGTTGATGTTAACCAACTCTGCCGGCTGTCGTTATGGAGAGCAGAACAAGGCAGACCTGGGAGAGAGCGATGGCAGGATGGGTATCAGTTCGGGGGGCGGTTGGGTTGACGGTGCTGGCGGGAGTGATGGCCGCCGCGGGCGTGGTGCAGGCTCAGGCACCGGCGACGGCGCAGAATCAGCCGCCGGTCGTGGCTGAGTCGCAGCAGGACCTCGGGGCGACCCAGCAGCAGCTGATGCAACTGTTGCGCGTCAGTCCTACGCTGGCCGAGGTGGTGGCGAGCGATCCGTCGCTACTTGCGGACCAGCAGTATGTGGCGAGGAGCAATCCGGAATTGGCGGGGTTCCTGGCGCAGCATCCGGAGATTGGGCGTAATCCTTCGTTCTGGCTGTTTTCCGAGCTCCGCAGTCCGCAGCAGAAGTACTACGAGATCCTGCAGCCGAAGCGAGGGTTTGTGCCCGCGAGGGAGAGAAGCGATGCGCTTGACCGCGTTATGAGCAATGTTGCGCCGATGATTGTGATGGTCGTGCTGCTGCTTGCGCTGGCGTGGATCATTCGGACGTTGGCAGAGAGCAAGCGATGGACGAAGGTGTTCACGCTGCAAAGCGAGGTGCACGGGAAGCTGATCGACCGCTTCGCGAGTAACCAGGAGCTGCTGGGCTACATGGAGACGGAGCCAGGTAAGCGCTTCCTGCAGGCCGCGCCGATTGTGACCGAGGCGGAGTCGCGGCGGATGCCGAACCTTGTGTCGCGCATGATTGCGACCCTGCAGGTAGGGCTGGTGCTGACGCTGCTGGGAGCGGGACTGTTGAGCCTGAAGAACGTAGTAGGTGATGCGGGTACGACGATGCTGGTGCTCGGAATCATCTCGCTGATGCCGGGGATCGGGCTTATTCTGTCGGCGGGCGTGCTCTGGGTGCTGGGAAAGCGGTTGAACCTGATGGAGACGCCACACGTACAGCCAGAGATGGATCTGCGGGGACGCGAGTGAGGCGGGATGCGGCCGCGCTCCCAATGAGGATGGCGCGATGACCTGGGACGAGGTTCTCGACAATGTGCAGGCGGGTGAGAGCGCTGCAGCCGAGTCGCGCATGGACAGAGATGCGTTTGCGGGATTCTACGAACGTACGGCGCGGCCGCTGTGGGCGTACCTGGCGCGGGTCTCGGGCGATCCGGCGCTGGCGGATGACCTGGTGCAGGAGAGCTTCGTGCGGATGCTGTGCTCTGCAACGCCGCTGGATGGCGAGGTGCACGCGAAGCGGTATCTTTTCCGGGTCGCCACGAACCTGTTGAGGGATTATTGGCGACGGCCGAAGGCGTCGTCGATTGAGGACGTGCCGGAGGGCATGTTTGCGAGCGACAGCTCCGGAGAGACGGATGCGCACATGATGCTGCAGCCGCGGTTGGCGCAGCTTCGTCCACGGGAGCGGCAGCTGTTGTGGCTGGCCCATGCGGAAGGGTACTCGCACAAAGAGATTGCGGAGATTATGGGATTGCGTTCGCCGAGCATACGGCTGATGCTGTTTCGCGCACGCCGCAGGATGGCCGATTTGATGGGTGAGGAGTGTGCGCAATGATGCGCTGCGCGAAGGCGGCAGAGATCGACGAGCTGCTGCGGCTGGGCCATTGGCCCCATGCGGCGGGTGCGGAGCTGCAGGTGCATGTGCAGGCATGTCGCGCGTGTTCGGAGCGTGTGCGCGTGACGCAGGTGCTGCGCGAGATGCGTGCGAGCAGCATGCGTGCAGCGCGGATGGAGCCGCCGACATTGGTGTGGTGGCGCGCGCAGCTTCGCCGCAGGCGCGAGGTAATGCAGAGGGTGGAGCGGCCGCTGAGGGCGCAGATGCTGGTGGTGCTGGCAGTTGTGTACGTGGGGTTGGGGCTGGCGTTCGAGCTGAGCGGCGGCGTGTCGGCGTGGCGCGGCTGGATGCGCGCGGGGGCGGAGGCCGTGGTGCGGTCCGGCGTTGGAACTATGGGAACGGGACTGGCGGTTATGAGCGTGGTGGCGTTGGGCGCAATGGCTGGCGTCGCGGTGTATCTGACGGTCGAACGGAAGTGACCGCGAACTGTTGAGCCGGTAGAGAAGGCATGCTGACAGGGGCTTTCGCTGCATGCCGACGAGTTACCTTCTCCTGATTACCATTTCTTCTTCTTCGCTGTTACGTGAGGAAGTTGCCGCAGCCTGCCTCTATGGGAGAATTCCATCAATGTTCATTGCTTTTTCTGCAAAAGTAGCTTCGGCGGTGGCCGAAGGTAAGAGCGATCGCTATCGTTGAGCGTTCGCAACTGATTGCGGGGATCGCAAGTGCACATGTAATCGGCCCAGGCTGCTATTCACGCTGCTTCTGCGATTGCCCTGCCCCCCCTGGGTGAAACACCCGCATTGGCTAACAACTTAACCAGTGCCTTCACGAGGCGACCTGTCGTGCGGGCTATCTGTGCTTCGGCGCTGCGAAGGCGCACGTTGCACGGAACAGTCGACTCGCGTCAAGACGGGTCAGGAGCTTTCCAAATGAAGAAATTTTTAGCAGTGATCCCAGCGCTTTGCCTGGGTCTGGTGTCTTTGACTGCAAAGGCTGACCCGACCCTAACCTTCAACAACTCTTCGGGCAACATCGGGCCCTACAACATGACGCTTTCACCTGGCGGCAATCTGCAGTTGTTCTGCATGGACGATTTTCTGGAGATCCAGTCAGGGGAGAGCTGGACAGTGGATGTGATTCAGGGAAGCCAGCTGAGCACAAATTCTTTGACTTCTTCGGGCGCTCACCAGTACGAGGAAGAGGCGTACATCCTGAGCCAGTTCAACGGAAGCAACAACACCGCGGTTCAGGACGCGCTATGGAAGGTGTTTGATTCGTCGGACAGCCTTTCCGGCAATGCGCTGAGTTTGTATAACGCGGCGACAGGTTCTGCCGGAAACACGTTCATTGCAAACGGTGGATATGACAATTACGAGTTTTACATCTATGACGGTGGCAACATTCATGACCCGGTGTGCAGCGGGGAGGGCAGAGATCAAAGGTGCTCGGATCCGCAGAACTTTATCGGGGATCCGGGGCCGAGCCCCGCTCCGGAGCCGTCGAGCTTGTTCCTGTTGGGATCGGGTCTTCTGGGTATGGCCGGGGCCGCACGACGGAAGTTTCGTCGCGCGTAACAGCCGATCGTCAGAAAACTCACGAGCGCGCGGATTAATCCGCGCGCTCGTTTATTCGTGAATTTCCGAATTGCTTACAGGCCCTTTTTCGCGAGGAAGAGAACGAGGTCGCGGACGCGGTTGGAGTAGCCCCATTCGTTGTCGTACCAGCTGATGACCTTGCCGGTGTTCTGACCGACGGTCTTGGTCAGCTTGGAGTCGACGATGGAGGAGAGGGGATTGCCCTTGAAGTCGGAGCTGACGAGCTCTTCGTCGGTGTAACCGAGGATGCCCTTGAGCGGGCCTTCGGCGGCGGACTTCAGAGCGGCGTTGATGGACTTCGTGTCGATCGGCTTCTCGGTGACGAAGGTGAGGTCGACGACCGAGACGTTGGGTGTGGGGACGCGGATGGCGAAGCCGTCGAGCTTGCCGTCCATCTCCGGGATGACCAGCTTGAGCGCCTTGGCGGCGCCGGTGGAGCTGGGAATCATGGAGAGCGCGGCGGCGCGGGCGCGGCGGAGGTCCTTGTGCGGCGTGTCGAGGATGACCTGATCATTGGTGTAGCTGTGGATCGTGGTCATGATGCCCGAGGTGATCTTGAAGGTCTCGTGCAGCACCTTGACAACCGGCGCGAGGCAGTTGGTAGTGCAAGACGCGTTGGAGATGATGTTGTGCTTGGCCGGGTCGTACTTGGAGTCGTTGACGCCGAGGACGATGGTGATGTCCTCGTTGCTGGCCGGGGCGGAGATGATGACTTTCTTGACGGTGGAGCCGAGGTGGGCCTTGGCCTTTTCTGCGTCGGTGAAGAAGCCGGTGGACTCGATGACGATCTGTGCGCCGACGGAAGCCCAGTCGAGCTTGGCGGGGTCGCGTTCGGCGAAGACCTTGATGGTCTTGCCGTCGACGGTGAGGGAGTTCTCGGTGTGCGAGACGTCGTTCTTCAGGTTGCCGAGGATGGAGTCGTACTTGAGCAGGTGCGCGAGGGTGGCCGGTGTGGTGAGGTCGTTGACGGCGACGAATTCGATGTCATTATTGCCGAGTGCGCTGCGGAAGATATTGCGCCCGATGCGGCCGAAGCCGTTGATGCCTACCTTTACTGCCATTTGCGTGCGATGACCTCGTGGGAAATGTGTGTGAGAGTCCGTGGTTCAGGAACGGAAGAGGACGCGCGTGCTCCCAATTTCTGAGGCTATCAAAGTGGGTTGTCAACCGCAAATGAGGAGGCGCGCGAGGGATGCAGGAAGGTGCAGCGTTTGGGCTGCACAGCACGCGTGTGATAAAAGCAGCGTATGCGCGAGTGGATGCGCGAGAAATTCATGAGAAGACGTTCTAAGCGTGGACCTAACGATTCCGAGTCCACGGGCAAGATTGGGCAAGAGATTCCCAGCAACCAGCCGGCGCCGCTGCGGCCGGCCTATCCCGAGGCCATTAAGCCCGAACCTCAGCCCGACGTTGCGGCCGAGATGCATGGGCTGCGGCCGGGCGAAGCTGGCCAAGACAGCGGCGACGCGGGCGAACCCACGGGTGAGCTGCAGAGGTTTGCGGAGACGGCTCCGGAGCAGCAGCCGCGGGTTGAGGTAGAGACGCAGCCGGACTCGCTGGCAACGCCGCCGGCCGAACCGGTGGCAGTGCCGGCGAGATCGCCGCGCGGATATGTCGTGCTGACGATCGGATTGCCGGGCTCCGGCAAGACGACGTGGTACAAGCGCCGCGGGGTGACGCCGTTGTCGAGCGACATGCTGCGGACCATTCTGTTCGATGACATCACGGACCAGCGCTACCAGGGGCTGGTGTTCTCGACCCTGCGGAGCCTGCTGCGCGCGCGGTTGATCGCGAAGATGCCGTGGAACTATGTTGACGCCACCAACCTGAGTCCGCATGAGCGGCGGCAGTGGATCAAGATGGCGAAGAGCTTCGGGTATGAGGTTCAGGCGGTGTTTTTCGATGTGCCGCTGGCCGTGTGCCTGGAGCGGAATGCGAAGCGCGACCGCCAGGTATCGGATGAAGTCATGCACAAGATGGCTGAGCGGCTGCGGCCGCCGGCGTTCAAGGAAGGCTTCGACAAGATTACGGTCGTGCGGGTCAAGGGAGCGCAGCCGGGAGCTTCCGGTGCGGGCGAGCAGAGCGTGCCTGAAGGCGCTGCGGAGACTCCGGTAGAGGAATAAGAACACGCTGCCGCTTCAGGCAGCAGGAGCGCGGCAGCCACAAACAGGAGACTGATGGCCACTCACGGGGTGGAGTTCGCTGATGTGAGCTTCACGGTGAGTGGCCGTCCTGTTCTGCGCGGCATCTCGCTGCGCGTGGAGGCGGGGACGACGACGGCGCTGCTGGGCAGGAGCGGTTCCGGAAAAACGACGCTGCTGCGGACGGTGAACGCGCTGGTGCGGCCGACCGCCGGACGTGTGCTTCTCGAGGGGCACGATGTTGCGGCGGAGGATGTTATCGCGCTGCGCCGCGGGATCGGGTATGTGATCCAGGAGACCGGGCTGTTCCCGCACATGACGGTCGAGCGCAACGTGGGGATGGCACTGGAACTGGCCGGGCGGTCGCGTGAGGAGATTCATAAGCGCGCGGCGGAGATGGTCAGGATGGTCGGGCTGCCGGAGGACTCTCTTCATCGGTACGCGTGGCAGATGAGCGGAGGCCAGCGGCAGCGCGTGGGTGTGGCGCGTGCGCTGGCGATCGAGCCAAAGGTGCTGCTGATGGATGAGCCCTTCGGAGCGCTGGATCCGCTGACGCGCGCGGAGATGCAGACGATGCTGCGCGAGTTGTTGCGGCGCACGCACGTGACAACGCTGATTGTCACGCATGATCTCGAAGAGGCGCTGTATCTGGCGGACCGCGTCGTTCTGCTGGAGGACGGTTGTGTCGTGGCGGATCTGGCGAGCGGCGAGGTGCGGGTGTCGGCGAATCCGGCGATGCGGGCCTATGTTGCGGCGACGCATCGCGAGGTGCCGGCGTGAGCGAATTTTTGGCGCAGCACGGTGACGAGATTGCCCGGCTGACGTTTGAGCACATCTGGCTGACGGCGAGCGCGATGCTGTTTGCCTGCGCGATTGCGCTGCCGCTAGGGCGTGCTGCTCACACGCAAGCAGGCGTTGGCGAAACCGGTGATCGGTGTGGCGAACGTGCTGCAGACGATTCCCAGCCTGGCGCTCTTTGGACTGCTGCTGCCGGTGCCGTTCCTGGGCGACCGCGCGGCGCGGCTGGCAATTGTGGCGCTGACCGCCTATGCGCTGCTGCCGATTTTGCGCAACACCTATGCGGGGATCAACAGCATCGATCCGGCGGTGATCGATGTGGCAGATGCCTTGGGGATGACCGGATGGCAGCGGCTGCGCAAGGTGGAGCTGCCGATGGCCGCGAGCGTGATCCTCGCGGGTGTGCGCACCGCGACCGTGACGTGTGTGGGTATCGCGACGATAGCCGCGGCGATCGGTGCGGGCGGGCTGGGCGAGTTGATCTTTCGCGGAGTGGCGAGCGTGGACAACGGGCTGGTGCTGGCGGGTGCCGTGCCTGCGGCGTTGCTGGCATTATGCGCGGATGGTGTGCTGGGATTTGCGGAGAAGCGGATGGTGGTGCGGCGGTGAGACTGGCGGCGAGACGCTCTGGCTTTGAGTTTCGACATACGAGATTCGAGTTGCGAGTGATTTGCGCATGCGCCTTGTTAGCACTGGGATTGCTGACTTCGTGTGCGCCGCCGCGGTCGTCGCATATTGTGATTGGGGCGAAGAACTTTACTGAGCAGGTTGTGCTGGGGGAGTTGCTTGCGCAGGAGATCGAGGCGAGTGGCGGCGGCAAGGTCGAGCGGAGATTCTGGCTGGCGGGAAGTTATCTGTGCCAGCAGGCGCTGATCTCGGATCGCATTGATGGCTATGTGGAGTACACGGGCACGGCGCTGACGGCGATTTTGAAGCAGCCGCTGCCGAAGCCCGGCACGTGCGGTGAGGCGTGCGTGCATGCGGAGGTCGCGCGATTGTATGAGCAGAAGTACGGTGTGCGGGTGGGCCCGGGGCTCGGGTTTGAGGACACGTTTGCGATGGTGGTGCGGGCGGAGGATGCGCAGCGGCTCGGGTTGCGGACGATTTCCGATGTCGCGAAGGTGAACCCGCCGCTGCGATTAGGCGTAGGATACGAGTTCGCCGAGCGGCCGGATGGTCTGCGCGGTTTGAGCTCCACGTACCATCTGCACTTCGCCGGGCCGCCTCGAACGATGGAATTGGGACTGCTGTATCGCGCGCTTGAGGCGAGGCAGGTGGACATCGTTGCGGGGAACTCGACGGATGGAGCGATACGCGCGCATGGATTCGTCGGGCTGGTCGATGACCGGCACTACTTTCCGCCGTATGAGGCCGTGCCGCTGGTGCGTGAGGATTCGCTGAAGCGATGGCCGCAGATCGGAGCCGCGATGGAGAAGCTTGCGGGTAAGGTGAGCGACGAGGATATGCGCGCGATGAATCTTGCAGTGGAGACCGGGCATCGGGATGTAGCGGAGGTGGTGCGCGAGTTTCGAGAGCGTCATGGATTATGAACGAGAGATCAGAAAACAGAGATCAGAGATCGGCTAGCGCGCCGGAGCCGTGGATGCGCGCAACGCATGGCGAGCTGGATGTCGTACGGCGAGCGGTGGTGCATGCGCTGGAGTTGGCCGAGGAAGATATTGCGAAGTGGTGTGGTGGATTGAGTGATGCCGAGATGCTGGCTCGACCGGGTGAGGTGGCACCGATTGCATTTCATCTGCGGCATATTGCGCGGTCGCTCGACAGGATGCTCACGTATGCGGAAAATCGGATGCTCGATCAGGCGCAGCTGCATGCTCTGAAATCGGAGATGGAGCCGGGAACTGCAGTGGAGGTTCTTCGGGAGTTTCGCGACGGACTAGGGAGCGCGAAGGAGCGTGTGCGTGGGTTCGCGCCGGAGAGCTATGCGGAATTTCGCGGCATTGGCCGCAAACAGTTGCCGACCACGGTTGGCGGGCTGCTGATTCATTGCGCGGAGCACACGGCGCGGCACGTGGGCCAGGCGGTCACCACGGCGAAGCTGGTGACGGCGCGAGGGGAGGCACGGTGAAGATTGATCTCGCAGGCAAGGTGGCGCTGGTCGCCGGAGGAACAGGCGGGCTGGGGCGCGCGGTATCGCTGGCGTTTCTCGACGAGGGCGCGACGGTGTTCGTGCCGTACCGAACCGAGACGGAGTTTGCTGAGCTCAGGCGTGCGGCTGGGGCGCGCGATGCGCAGTTGACAGGGCAGCCGGTGGATGTGCTGGAAGAGGCTGCGGTTGCGAAGTTTTTAGAGGAGATCGGGCCTGTGGATGTGCTGGTGAACACGGTGGGAGGCTACGCCGGTGGGGTCGAGTTGTGGAAGCTTGCGCCGGCGGACTTCGATCGCATGCTGAACCTCAATCTGCGGACGGGATATTTGCTGGCTCGCGCGATTGTGCCGGGAATGCTGAAGCGCGGACGTGGCGCGGTGGTGAACGTCTCGGCCAAAGCGGCGCTGGACCATGGCGCGGGAGCCTCGGCGTACGCTGCGTCCAAGGCGGCGTCGCTGGCGCTGATGGATTCACTGGCCGCGGATACACGCGGGACCGGCGTGCGCGTGAACTCGGTGCTGCCGAGCATCATCGACACGAAGGCGAACCGCGATGCGATGCCCGGCGCGAACTTTGCCGTGTGGCCGAAGCCCGAGGACATTGCGAAGGTGATTTTGTTTCTCGCGAGCGACGCGGCGAACGTGGTGCACGGCGCCGCGGTGACGGTCTACGGAGACAGCTAAGCGGTCTTTTTCAGATTGTCGGGTACGGCGATCTCCTCGAACTGCTGAGCGAGCGTTGCGAGTTTTTCAGCGACGTTGGAGCCGCTGAGCGGCTTGCCGTGTCCCGGAGCGACGGTCGCGGGTTGCAGCGCGGCGAGCTTGCGTACGGACGCCTTGGCTGCGATCCAGTCCTGCGTGAAGTAGCTGGGCGGACCGTGCAGCTCCGGCGGTTGCGTGATGCTGGCGTCGAAGAAACTTTCGGGCTTGGTGGTGCAGAACGCATCGCCAACGAGCAGGGTGCTATCGGATTCGCGGAAGAAGCTGACATGACCCGGAGTGTGCCCCGGCGTGTGGAGCAGCGTCCAGCCTGGCAGTTCGGCGAGTGTAAGCTCGGCGCCTTCGTCCGGAAGCGCGCGCAGACGGGCGCCAAGATCATAGGGTCCGCGCGGATACATCGGTGACATCAGCGACTGCAGGCCGCCGCCGGCTGCCCAGTTTGGCGGCGGGTACTCCTGCCGGCCGGTGAGGTAAGGGAACTCCAACGTGTGTGCGTAGATCGGAACATCCCACTCGTCACCGAGCTCGCGCGCTGCACTCACGTGATCGAAGTGTCCATGCGTGAGCACGATGGCACGCGGCGCGCGACCGAAGGTCTTCTCGGCCCAGCTCTTGATGCGCGATGCGGAGTAGGGAATGCCGGCGTCGATCAGCGTCCAGCCGTGGCTGTCACTCACGCCGAAGACGTTCACGAAAGCGATCTTCAGTCCGGTAACACCGGGCGCGATTGCATCCAGCGGCGTGACCTGATCCTGTGAAATGTCAACCTTATCCATAGCGTGAACCTCCAGCGCGTTTAGATGCGGCGGGTCCATGCGGATGAATCCAGATTGAAATTCACGATGTGAAGGGGCGGGAAAGTGCAGTCCGATCAGCCGACGAAGTGTCCCATCTTGTCGCGCTTGGTTTCGAGATAGCGCTCGAAGGTAGGCTCCACGGGAATCTCGGCGGAGAGGCGCTCGACGACTTTGATCCCGGAAGCTTCGAGTGCGGCGACCTTGTCAGGATTATTCGTCAGCAGGCGAACCTCATTCACGCCGAGGTGCTTGAGGATCGCGGCCGGCAGCTCGAAGTTGCGGCAGTCGGCCTGAAAACCGAGTTCGAGGTTGGCTTCGATCGTGTCGCGGCCCTGGTCCTGCAGCTCGTACGCGCGCAGCTTGGCCATCAGGCCGATGCCGCGGCCCTCCTGCTGTTCGTAGAGCAGAATGCCCGCGCCCTCTTCTGCGATGCGCGCCAATGCGAGGTGAAGCTGATCGTGGCAATCGCAGCGGAGGGAATGGAAGACGTCGCCAGTGGTGCACTGCGAGTGAATGCGGATGACGGGCGGCTGCGAGTGGATTTCGCCCATCACAAGCGCGACGGCGCTCTCTACGGGCTGGCGGTTGGATTCGCCCGGCTGCGTCAGCCCTTCGAAGCCGAGGATGCGGAAATGTCCCCAGCGAGTGGGGAAGTCGGCATCGGCGACCTTGGATACGCTGACGAGCGGCATAGCAGGATTATAGATTCGCGTGCAGGCCAGGAAGATTCAGCTGAGGCGCAAAGCGGTAAAGTAGAGGCGTGCATCCGAGCGACAACCTGATTTTGATCACGCTGCTGGTGGAACTGGGAGTGGCCGCTGCGACGGCGAGCTCCCTGGCGCGGTCCAACCGGTTCAAGCGGCTGCTCTTGCGCGGTGCAGAGCGTACGCGTGCGGAGACGATGGCGCTGGTCGCGTGGATCTGCTTCCCGCTCGTGCTGGGTGTCTGGGTGCGCGTGCGCGTGCAGAACTTCCTGGCAGCGGACCTTTCGTTTGAGGCGACGACGCTGCTGGCGCTCCTTTTTGGCCCGACTGCGGCGTTTGCCGGCGCGGCCCTGCTATCGCTGCCGGCCGTACTGCATGGCGAATACTTTGCACTGGCTGTGAACCTTTCCGTGGCGGCGATTTTCAGCGCGTTTCGGGAGTTTGTGGACGAAGAGGACGTGTGGTCCTTCTCGCCACTGATCGATTTGAGCATCTACCGCTGGATTCGGCGGACGGTGCGATTTCCGCATCTTGACCGGCAGATTTTTCTGCTGGTGCTGATCATGGCAGTGCAGTTTGTCACAAGCCTGATCTCGAGGTTCTATGCGACGCGATACTTCGAGCTGTACTCGCGCCGCTGGATCGTCGAGCTGGCCATCTGCGCCTGCGCGCCGGTAGTTGTCGGCATCCCGCTGAAGATCTGGAACGCCGTGCGCATCGAGAGCAAGCTGGAAGAGCAGAGCCGTCTGTTGCTCGAAGCGCGGCTCGACGCGCTGCAGCGGCAGATTAATCCGCACTTCCTGTTCAACACGCTGAACTCGATTGCATCGCTTGTGCGCTCGCGGCCGGAGCTCGCGCGCGAGCTGAT
Organism: uncultured Acidobacteriaceae bacterium; assembly: GCA_963762465.1. GTDB lineage: Bacteria > Acidobacteriota > Terriglobia > Terriglobales > Acidobacteriaceae > Granulicella. The sequence continues at coordinate 339,683 of CAVXKS010000010.1, forward strand.
CGTGAAGCTCGGCAACATTCTGCGCACGTTGCTGCGTGAGCGTGATGTGTTTGTTGCGCTGGGCGAAGAGCTGGCGTTTACGGATGATTACGTCGACATCGAGGTGGTTCGCTTCGGCGAGAAGCTGCGCGTGGTGAAAGAGATTGCCGACGAGACGCTGGACTTTCTGGTGCCGAGCATGCTGCTGCAGCCAATCATCGAAAACAGCATCAAGCATGGGCTCGAGCCGCGCATCAGCGGAGGCACGGTGACGCTGCGCAGCCGGCTGGAGGCCGACCGCCTGGTGGTTGAGGTGGAAGACGATGGCGTGGGTGTCGAGCCCGGCCGCTCGGTAACCGAGCCGATGAGCGGCCTCGTACGCGAAGGCTCGGGGATTGGTCTGCGTAACGTGCGCGAGCGCATGCACGTGCTTTATGGCGATGACGCGACGGTGGAGATGGTGAGCCGGCCAGGTCGCGGAACGCGCGTCCGGTTGAGTGTCCCGGTGAACTCAGCCCAGCGAACAAGTTCGCCGGGGACCGGGGGCGCCGAGCGAGGGCGATGAGAGCCGCCGGGCGAAAGCTATAACGGCGGGGCGTTGAAACTGGCGCTCAACATGGGGTACCGGTTGCTTGTTAGAATTGGCGCGGTGGGCCGACGCCAAAGGAATCATGCCTGAATGGATTGACACGATTGCCGCGGTGACCGGCTCGCCGATTGCGGTGGACAACCGCCCCGCACTGATCGACCGGCTGCAGCACAGGATCGTGCGCCGGCCCAAAAGAGAGAAAGAGAGACAGAGAGACTCAATGACTGAGATTGCATCGATTCATGCGCGCGAGATTCTGGATAGCCGCGGAAACCCGACGGTAGAAGCAGATGTGATGCTGGAGGATGGAACGCGCGGACGTGCTGCAGTACCCAGCGGCGCCTCGACCGGCGAGCATGAGGCGGTGGAGCTGCGCGACGGCGACAAGAAGCACTATCTGGGCAAGGGCGTGCTGCGTGCGGTCGACAATGTCGAGAGCGTGATTGCGCCGGAGCTCGCCGGAATGGATGCGACGAACCAGCGGCTGATTGACGCGACGATGATTTCGCTGGATGGCACGGAGAACAAGGGCAAGCTGGGCGCGAATGCGATTCTTGCGGTCTCGATGGCCTGCGCGCGCGCCGCTGCAGATTCCCTGCGCGTGCCCTTGTATCGCTATCTCGGTGGCGTGAATGCATGCGTGCTGCCGACGCCGATGATGAATATCCTCAACGGCGGAGCGCACGCCGACAACAACGTGGACTTCCAGGAGTTCATGGTGATGCCGGTGGGCGCGGAGACGTTCAGCGATGCGCTGCGCTGGGGCGCGGAGATCTTTCACACGCTGAAGGGCGTGCTGAAGAAGAAGGGTTACAACACGGCCGTCGGCGACGAAGGCGGATTCGCTCCGAGCCTGAAGTCGAACGTGGAAGCGATCGAGGTCATCCTCGAGGCGATTGAGCTTGCGGGCTACAAGGCGGGCGAGCAGATTGCGATTGCGCTGGATCCGGCGTCGAGCGAGTTCTACGACAAGGCAGCGGGACGGTACGTCTTCAAGAAGTCGGACAAGAGTGAGAAGACCTCCGATCAGATGGCGGACTACTGGATCAACTGGGTGCGGCAGTATCCGATTGTGTCGATCGAGGATGGGCTTGCGGAGGACGACTGGCAGGGATGGAAGTACCTGACAGAGAAAGTTGGGCGCAAGATTCAGCTCGTGGGCGACGACCTGTTTGTGACGAACGTGAAGCGGCTGCAGCGCGGCATCGATGAGCAGGTCGGCAACTCGATTCTGGTGAAGGTGAACCAGATTGGCAGTATCTAGCGAGACGCTGGATGCGATTGAGCTGGCGCGGCGCAATGGCTACACGGCCGTGATCTCGCACCGCTCGGGCGAGACGGAGGACACGTTTATCGCGGACCTCGCTGTCGCGACGAACGCCGGGCAGATCAAGACCGGGTCGGCCTCGCGCACGGACCGGATTGCGAAGTACAACCAGTTGCTGCGCATCGAGGAAGAGCTTGGGCAGACGGCGGAGTTCCTGGGTCGGCAGAGCCTGAACGGCGGAGAGTAAGAGAATCATGGCAAGACGTAGCGGACCGGTGGTCCTGACCATTCTTGACGGCTGGGGCTACCGGGCCGAGACGAACGGCAATGCAATCGCGCTGGCGCGCAAGCCGAACTACGATCGGCTGCTCCGCGAGTATCCCAACACGCTGATTCGCGCGAGCGAGCACTTCGTCGGTCTGCCGGATGGGCAGATGGGCAACTCTGAGGTTGGCCATCTGAATCTCGGCGCGGGCCGTGTTGTGCGCATGGATATCACGCGCATCGATGCGGCGATCGCATCGGGCGAGTTCTTTAAGGATCCGACGCTGCTGAGGGCGATGCAGGCGGGCGCACGCGAAGGACATGCGCTGCACCTGATCGGACTGGTGAGTGATGGTGGCGTGCACTCGCACCAGCGGCACCTGTATGCGCTGATCAGGATGGCTGCGCAGCAGAAGCTGGAGCGCGTGTATGTGCACGCGTTCATGGATGGGCGCGACACGCTGCCGACCAGCGGCGCGGGATATCTGGAAGAGCTGCAGCAGGTGTTTCAGGAATACGGCGTCGGCAAACTGGCCAGCGTGAGCGGGCGATACTACGCAATGGACCGCGACCTGCGCTGGGAGCGCGAGCTGAAGGCGTTTCGCGCGATGGTGACGGGGTCGGCTGAAGGCGGAGCGTTTGCCGATCCAGTGGAGCGTGTTCACGAGAGCTATAACAACGGAATCACCGACGAATTTATCGAGCCGTTCGTTTGCGTGGACGCGCACGGAGAACCTGTAGCCAAGATCAGCGATAGCGATGCAGTGCTGTGTTTCAACTACCGGGCGGACCGCGTGCGTCAGATTACGCGTGTGCTGGCGCGGAGATCGGGCCTCGCAGCAGATGGTGGACTGTCGCTGCCGAAGGCGGCGGAGTTGGACGAGACGATTCCTGTCGAGAGCACGCCGCGCGATCTGACGTACATCTGCATGACGCAGTACGATCCGAAGTTCGCGCTGCCGATGGTGATTCCTCCGGAAAGCATGGACAACCTGCTGGCGAATGTGATGTCGAAGTACGAGCTTCGTAATTTGCGCGTGGCGGAGACGGAGAAGTATGCGCACGTGACGTACTTCTTCAACGGGGGGATCGAGAAGCCGTTTGCGGGCGAGGACCGCGAGCTGGTCGCGTCGAAGAAGGTGGCGACGTATGATCTTGCGCCGGAGATGTCGGCCGAGGGAATCGGCGATATCGTCGAGCGCGCAGTGAAGGATACGGCGTTCGATGTGGTGATCGTGAACTTTGCGAATGCGGACATGGTTGGGCACTCGGGGAAGATCGAGCCCACGGTGAAGGCGGTGGAGGCTGTCGATGCGCAGCTCGGCCGGATCTATAACGCGGTGCGCGGCGCGGGTGCGAACTGGATTATCACGGCCGACCACGGGAACGCGGAGATGCTGATCGATCCGCAAAGCGGCGGACCGCATACGGCGCATACCACGAACCCGGTGCCGTTCATTCTGGTGACGGAGCAGGGCAGGAATATTGGCGTGCGCGAGGGTGGGTCGCTGCGGGATATCTCGCCGACTGTGCTGGGTTTGATCGGTCTGGAGTTGCCGAAAGAGATGACGGGCGGAGATCTTCGGGTGATCTAGCACCAGGCGGGCAAAAAGCGAGGCCTGAGTATGCATCTAAGGGAGAGCGCATGGCCACCGCTCCCAAGATCGACCCGTTCGCGGAATCGACCGTCGACAGGTTTGCTCCGCATGTTCATGATTTACAGGAGTTCTTCGGCGCGCGCGGCGTGTGTTTTGGCTCGGCGAAGGACCTGAGCTCGTTTGTCGCTCGGCTGGAATCGGATGCGAGTTTCCGCGACGAGACGGCGTCGATGGTGCGAGCGGCGATCTATCGCGAGCGGGACGGGTTTTCGCGGCTGGAGCTGATGGAGCTGCTGGCCATGGCGGCGAGCGGGACGCAGGCAGATCATGTGGCGTTGCCGGAGCTCCGCGAGGCTGTTCGCAAGCTGATGGCGTTCGTCGAAAGCGTGTTCCGGACGCGGTGGAATCCGGGTGCGGCGGTGGGTGGACCCGCGCCCAGGCTCGTGCGCGACGAGCCGGAGGAGACTGCGCCGGAGCAGGAGGCTGCGCCGCAGCCGGCACCGGCGCGTGCATCCCATGACGGATGTGTTTTACCGGGCCCAGGTGGCGCGAATGCGGAGTGGCGGAGACGCTCGCGGAGAGCGGAAGGTGGAGAGGGTGCCAGATACGCGAGCCGCAGGCGCAGGAAAGGTTGCGGCATCGGCAGAGCTTCCCACGGACGACGAGCAGTGGCACATCCCGCTGGAGGATTTGCGGGGCGCGGAGCCGGAGCGGGGGTCGCGGGCGTGGCTGTGGATCGCCGGGATCTGCGCTCTGCTGCTGGCGTTCAGCGCGGGGCTGGTTGTGCACCAGCGGATGCTCGTACCGCTGCGAGATGCGAACCAGCCTTACGAGGCGGCTCCTGCGCGAGACAACTTCGGCGGGCCCGGCTGCGACGGGGCCTCTGCGGGCCGCCCACCAGCCCGGGGGGACGGCGGTGGATGCGGATTGGCGGGCGCGGGCGACCAAGGTCAGGCGGATACCGACGTACGTTCCGGCGGAGCCAGCGAGCGAGGCGGACCTGAGGGCGAAGCTCATGGGTCCGGCGACGATTGGGGCGTCGCCCGCGCTGATGGCGAGCCGGCTGGTGTATGCGCCGCCCGGCGCACTATCCGTCGTTGGCGAAGATGACGCATGTGCAGGGCAAGGTGATGGTGCAGGCGGTGGTGGGGAAGGACGGCCAGGTGATTCGGGCGGAGGCGATCAGCGGGCACCGGCTGCTGCGCGGGGCGGCGGTGCGGGAGGTGTACGGGCGAAGGTATCGGCCGTACCTGCTGGACGACCGGGCGCGGGACGTGGCAACGATCGTGACGGTGGATTTTCGGTTGAGGTAGGTACTCGCCGTACGCGGACTTCAGAAGTTTAGAAACACGCCACCCTGCCCGGCGGTGCCGGTCGAGGGTGGGGCAAGCGGCGTGTCGCGTGCTAACTGGGGGAGCGGTAGCGGCGGAGCTGGATGGCGGCGGCGAGGAACAGGGCGGCGAGGAGCAGGCCACCCCAGAGGCCGGGGCTGGTGAGGAATCGGACGGGAGACATTCCTGAGATCGGCATCGCAAGCATGTCCATCGAGCTTCCCCAGCCGGCGGATGGTCCTCCGCTGAAGCGGTAGCCGAGGTAATGTCCGAAGTGCGTTGTGTTGAACGCAAGCTTCTCCACGATTTCGATTGCCAGTATGGGCAGTACCGCCCATAGGATGGGCACCCGGCGGGCCCATGCCGAGACGAGCAGGAGCCAGCCGAAGAACGGTGCATACCAGAGCGAATGGACCGCAATGAGGTGGTACAGCAGGCCGAGCTGCATCTGGAACAGCGGAGCCTGAGCGATCACGCTAAGGCTTCGTCCGTGGGCCGCCAGCGTGGCGGCATCGATGGCCAGAACCATCCACTGCGTCACGGCGGCAATGGCAAATGTGAGCAGCGGGATGATCGACGAGAGGGATGCTCGCCTTGGAGAGCACGGTTACGGTGTCTGAGACCGGGAGTGATTTCCAGAAGAAGATACTGCGATCGCGGCGCTCGCCATAAACCGCGTCGAGGCAGTAGAAGATAGCGACGACGAAGGTGACGCCCATGATCAGCAGACCTGTGAAGCCCAACTGCTGCATGATGATGATTTGCTGCTGCCGGGCAACGGGCGACAACATGTTGCCGGTTCCGTGAAACGCGCCGAAGACCATCCCCAGGACGGCGAGCGCGGCAGCAGCGAGCGGGACGATGTAGATGGCGCGGTTCTCCCAAAGCTCGCGGCGGACGGACCAGAAGAGGGGGCGCGTGTGGCGCGTGGCGGATTCCGTGACAGCTTCGGATCCGAAGCGCGGTATCTGAGACTGCGTTGGGCTGGACATTCGTATCGGCGTTCATGCGGCCACCCCCTGTTGCACCTGCGCTCTGTTGCCGAGCGATTGCGACAAACAGATCGGCGATGCTGGGCGTGCGGACCTCGCCGAGAGTGGCGAGGCGGTCGCGATCGATGCCTTCGAAGAGCAGGATGCTGCGGCCGAATCCGGTGCGCTCGTTGAGCGGCTTGAGGGCCCTGGCCTCGGCGAGCTTGTCGGGGTTGACGCTGACTTCGGCGTAGCGGGATTCGAAGTCGTCCATGGCCGAGGTGAAGACGATGCGGCCGCGGTCGATGAACATGACGTCGGTGAGGATGTTCTGGATCTCGTCGACCTGGTGGGTTGTGATGATGATGGTACGGGTGTGGTCGAAGTAGTCGTTGAGGAGCGAGTCGTAGAACTGCTTGCGATAGAGGATGTCGAGGCCGAGGGTTGGCTCGTCGAGCACGAGGAGTTTTGCGTCAATGGCCATGATGAGTGCGAGGTGAAGCTGCGTGACCATGCCCTTGGAGAGCTCTTTGACCTTGCTGTTGGGCGGGATTGTCGTTTTTGCGAGGAAACTTTGGGCCTTGGCGCGGTCGAAGCGCGGATGCACGCCTTCGACGTAATCGAGGGCCTGGGATACACGCATCCATCGCGGGAGCACGGCGACGTCGGCGATGAAGCAGACGTCGCGCATGAGATCTTCGCGCTGCTTCCACGGATCGCGGCCGAGGACGCGCAGCGTTCCGTTGTACGAGGTGAGGCCGAGCATTGCGTTGAGCGCGGTTGTTTTGCCGGCGCCGTTGGGCCCGATGAGGCCGACGATGCGGCCTTCCTCGATGCGGAGGTCGATTCCGTCGAGCGCGACGGTAGTTCGATATTGTTTCCGCAGGCCATGGGCTTCGATCGATACCATTGATCTGGATACCATTTTCAGCGCCTCCCTTTTTTGCCGTTCAGCAGGTCTTCTGTGTTGAGGCCCAGCCGTTCAATGGTGGCTTTGACGCGTGGCCATTCGTCAGCGAGAAATCTTTGCCGCTCGCCAGCGAGCAGTGATGCGCGGGCACCCTCCTTGATGAACATGCCGAGGCCGCGGCGTTTTTCGACGAGCTCCTCGTCGGCGAGCTGCTGGTAGCCCTTCAGCACGGTCAGCGGATTCACCCTGTACTCGGCCGCGACATTGCGCACCGACGGCAGCGCGTCGCCTTCCTTCAGCACGCCATCGAGAATCATCGCGATGACGTGGTCGCGAAGCTGGCGATAAATGGGCTGGCTGTCATTGAACTCAAGGTCCATGCGGGTTCCGTTTGGTTCGGCTACTTACTGCACGCGAGAGAGATCGAAGTGCGCGACGACAGGCGTGTTGTTGGGGAGCACGTAGGTCCAGTCCTCGGTATGGTGGTTGGCGTCGATAAGGGTAAAGAGGGCGTGGTCCATGTGGCCGTGCTCTGTCGGCCCGGCGAGGTCGAGGAAGTCGAACTCGATGGTGCGGCCATCGGGCGAACTGTGGGCGACCATGCGGGGGCGGTTGCCGGCGTCGCAGTAGTGGGTGAGGAGGAGGCGGTCGGCGTCAAGGTAGAGCATGGTGATGGGGTTGTCCTTCATGCCCGGGGCCCTGACCTCGTGGAGGATGGCGTTTCCGGAGGAGGTGGTGCGGAGCGTGACGTGGAAGAGGCTTCCTTCCATGTCATGGCCCATGGCGGCGGGACTGGTGGTAACTCTACCCTGCCATTCGCCGGTGAGGGTCTTCATCTGGTCGAAGGTTTTTTGCGCGGCGGACTGGGCGAGGGCCGCGGTCGAGAGGGTGATGAGGACTGCGGAAGCCAGGACCCGCGCAGCTCTTGTTGTGAGGCTGGTCATATCGGATCTCCTTTGGGCCATCGCATAAGGCTGCTTGCGATGGTGTTGTAGTCATATATAACACTAGCTCACGTTGTCAAGCGGGAAAATGTGTGGGCCTGTTCGATGGCATGGCGCGTGAGGGCATCTGCTGAAGCGGTGCAGCGGTCGAGGACGCGGCAAGGTAACGGTAGGTTCGCAAATATCGTTGCGGACGAACAGCGTGCGTGACGCATAATGATGTGCGTGCGGAGAATGCGTCCGCGATTCGTGTGGCCACGAGCAGGCAGATTTTCGAAATGGGCCTCTTGATGGGCAGCTTTGTTGTGACAGGTGTTTGCGAACCGCTGAGCTTGAGTGCAGCACTGGAACAAAGGATGAACGTCATAAGAGGGGCTTTCGAATCGGGCTGCTGCCTGTCCGCAGCGCTGTGCGCGTGTGTTGTGGCCGGTCTGCTGAGTGGATGCGCGCTGAATGGAAACGGCGGAACGGGTCAGCCTTCCGGCAACACGGCAACGACGCTGCTGATTACAGCCGATAACAATGCGCAGATCCCGATCCTTCATCTGAATCTGACGTCAGTGACGCTGGTGAAGGCGGATGGGACGAGTGTGCCGCTTTTGACGAGTGCACAGACGGTGGAGCTGGGGTCGTTGAACGGCGTGGCGCGTCCGCTGGTGACGACGACGGTGCCGCAGGGGACCTATACCTCGGTGGCGATTGGGTACGGGCCTTCGACGTTTGTGGTCATCGATCAGAGTGCGGGACCGGGTACGACGGAAATCGGCAATTATCGTTTTGCGGCGGCCGCAATTCAGCCGGTGAAGACCGAGCTGACGGCGGCGTTGAATGTGACGGGAAGTGCGATGGGTGTCCTGCTCAATTTGAATGTTCCGAAGTCGCTGACGTATACGCCTTTCATGAACGGGTCGAGCTCGACGATGCAGCCGGGCGGAGGAGATACGAATTTCACGCCGGTGATTTCGCTGACGCCGATGAGGATTGCCGCGCAGCCGAGCACGATGGAGGACGGGATGGTGGAGGATGTGCATGGCAAGGTGACGGCGAGCTCGGCGGGGGAGCTGACGATGACGTCGGAGGATGGAGTGGCGCTGAGCTTCGGCACGTCGTCTGGGACGGTATTTGCGGGGACGAGCGGGACGGCGGCTCCGGCGGTGGGCAGCGATGTGGATGTAGATGCGGCGTTGCAGGCGGACGGGACGATGCTGGCCACGCGGGTGCAGACGGAGGGCACGCAGCAGTATGAGATGGTGGGAGAGCTGGGTGAGTACCACTCGCAGTTTCCGTACATCACGACGACGGCACGCGAACAGCAGGGGCCGAGTCTGCCGAACGGTACGGGTTTCAACTACGACCCGCTTCAGTTGGGGGGCGCGCCGCAGTTTGCGATTGCGTGGCCGAACGGTAAAGCGCCGATCGGATTACCGTTCACGCCGGTCTTCGATGCGAGCTCGATTGCAACGGGACAGAATGTCGCGACGCCTTTGGCTGCGTTGCAGACCGTGAGCCCTGGTTATCCGGTCGTGAACATGTTGACGCTGGAGCCGCAGACGATTGACGCAACAGTCACGGATGTTTCAACGGCAAACGGACTGACGACGTATCAGGTGAGGCTGTTTCCGAATGACTTGACGGCCATTTTGGGAACGGCGGTGGACGTGACGGTGTATGCGACGGCGGCGACGCACACGATTGCAACTGCGCCGCTGACGAGCGGAGGGGTGGGGCGGTTTCGCGGACTGCTGTTCAATGACGGCGGAATGCTGAGGATGGTGGCGAGTGAGGTTGAGGATGGGGTGCCGGGCTCGTAGGGCTCGGGTGGTGATCCGCGCGGCAGCTTAGAGGGAGCGGCGGTTTTCGAGGGCGCGGGTGATGGTGACCTCGTCGGCGTACTCGATGTCGGAGCCGGCGGGGACGCCGGTGGCGATGCGCGTGATGCGGAGAGCGGGGAAGCGGTGGCGGGCTTCGTCGGCGAGGAAGCGGGCGGTGGCTTCGCCTTCGACGGTGGGGGATGTGGCGAGGATGAGCTCTTCCGTTTCCGGTAGACGCGGCCAGAGGTTGGTGAGGCGGAGCTGGTCGGGGCCAATGCCGTTGACCGGCGAGAGCGTGCCGTGGAGGACGTGATAGACGCCGTTGTAGCTGCGGGTCTTTTCGATGGCGGCGATGTTGGTGGGCTCTTCGAGGACGCAGATGAGGTGCTGGTTGCGTGTGGGCGAGGCGCAGTAGAGGCAGGGGTCGACGTCGGTGATGTTGTTGCAGACGGAGCAGAGGCGGAGCGCGGCTTTGAGGGCGCGGATGGAGTCGGCGAGCGCGGCGGCGTCGGCGTCCGGGGAGCGGAGGATGTGGAAGGCGAAGCGCTGGGCGGTGCGCGTGCCGACGCCGGGGAGCTTGCGGAGCTCGTCGATGAGGCGGGTCATGGGCGCGGCGTAGCGGTTCATGGGATAGAGGGTAGAGGGTAACGGGTAGAGGGTAGAGAAAAGCGGGTTAGAGGCCGGGGAGGTTAAGGCCGCCGAGCATGGAGGCCGCGGAGGATTGCATGGCGTCGTCGGCTTTGCGGGCGGCGGCGTTGACGGCGGCGACGATGAGGTCCTCGAGCATGGTGATGTCGCCGGCGGCGGCTGAGGCGGCGGAGGGCGCGATGGTGAGTTTCAGCAATTCTTTTTTGCCGTTCATGCGGGCGGTGACGGCGCCGCCGCCGGAGTCGGCTTCGACAATGGTGGCGGCGAGGCGCTGCTCCATCTGCTCGCGCATGGCGGTGGCCTGGGAGAGCATGTCCTGCATTTGGGAGAGGTCCATGGGTGGGTCCTTGGGCAGTGTTGGTGAGGGGTTTGTGCGATCAGTTTCGAGTCGCCAGTTTTCAGTTGCCAGTCAGGCGGTGCACGGTTTGTGCGATCAGCTGCGAGCTGTGAGCTACAAGTAAAGGCTACTGATTCCCTTAGTCTTTGTCGCGGAGATCGATAACGTTGGAGATTTCGGCGGAGAAGAGGCGTTTGGCTTCTTTGACCATGGGGTGGTTTTCGGCGAGCTCGGCGGCAGAGCCGGAGGCGGCGGCGCGTTGCTTTTTGGGCGCGGCGGAGGTGGCTGTCCCGGGGAGAAGCGTGAACTTGAGCCTCGGGTGTGACTGGCGGAGGGTCGCGGTGAGGATGCGGCTGGCATCGGCGTTGAAGAGCGTGGGCAGCATCGGCTTGGAGACCGTGGTCTGGATGTTGAGGGTGTCACCGGAGAGGGTGAGGGTCGAGTCGTGGATGGCGTCGGAGGCGGACTGCTGGCCTTTGACGGCGGCAAGGGCGGAGACGAGCGCGGACTGGAGGGCGTCGAGGTCGGTCGGCTGCGGTGCGGGTTCGACGAGTTGTGGGCGGTCCAGCTGCGCGGGTTCGGGGGCGAGGGCGAGGGAGCCGTCGGTGGTGGTGGTTGCGGTACGGCTCGGAGCAGGCGCTGGGGCCTTTCGGCGGTCGGGGGTCGGAGCTGAGGATCGGTGCGAGCCCACCCGTCTCGGCGATGAAACGCGCGGTACGGCGTCGGGGCACCCGGTGTCGATGGTGGCCCCACCTTAGCCGACGATGAGGCGTGAAGATGGGCACCCGCAGTTGGAGTGGTGGGAGTGGTCGAAGGTGTGGGTGGGGATTTGGTGGCGCCGAGTTGGGTGAGGAGGTCTTCGACGGGGAGGAGGCGCTGGAGGTGGACGAGCTTGAGGACGCCGAGCTCGAGGTGGAAGCGGGGCTCCTGGCGGTAGCCGAGGTCGTCGAAGGTGCGGAGGAGGATGGAGAGGAAGCGCGAGAGCTCTTCTTCGGTGAAGAGCGCGGCCGAGCGTGCGGCGCGGGAGCGTTCTTCGGGGGAGATCTGCAGGAGGTCGGCGGCGAGGCCGTGCGCGGGTTGGTCGGGCGCGAGGTTGGTGATTTTTGCGATGGTGCAGTTGCGGAGGTAGCGGACGAACTGGCGGGCGAGCGGCTGGGGGCCGTTGCCGGCGTCGAGGAGGCGGCCGAGGATGGCAAGGACGTCGGCGGAGTTGTTGGCGTGGACGGCGGCGAGGATCTGCTCGAAGACGACGTTGGAGACGGTGCCCATGAGGGAGCGGATTTCGTCGGCGGAGAGTGCAGGGATGCCGTTGTCGACAGGGGCGGAGGCGATGGCCTGATCCATGATCGACAAAGCATCGCGCATGGAGCCGTCGCCGGCTTCCGCGAGGAGGGCGAGTGTGGCGCCGTCGGCGGAGATGTTTTCGGCGGTGGCGATGGTGCGGAGCTGGCCGACGATGTCGTCGAGCTTGACGGCGTGAAAGCTGAAGTGCTGGCAGCGCGAGCGAATGGTCTGCGGGATGTCCTCGGGCTGCGTCGTGGCCATCATGAAGACGATGTGCTCGGGCGGCTCTTCGAGGGTTTTGAGAAGTGCGTTGAAGGCGGCGTCGGTGATCTGGTGCGCCTCGTCGAGGATGTAGATCTTGTACTTGTCGCGGGCGGGGCGATAGCGGGCGGCGTCGCGGAGCTCGCGGATCTCGTCGATGCCGCGATTGGTGGCAGCGTCAATTTCGATTACGTCGACGGAGGACCCTGAGCGGATCTCGGTACAGGAGTCGCAGATGTTGCAGGGCTCGGGGGTCGGGCGTTCAGGGCTGCCGATTTGATTGCGGCAATTGAGGGCGGAGGCGAGGATGCGCGCGATCGTCGTCTTGCCGATGCCGCGATGGCCGCTGAATATGTAGCCGTGGGCGATGCGGTTTTGCGAGAGCGCGTTGAGCAGCGTGCGGGTGACGTGGTCCTGGCCGACGACGTCGGAGAAGCGCGTGGGACGGTACTTGCGGGCGAGAACCTGATAGGGCATCGGCAGGGTTGATTGTATCGTTCGGGGCCGGTGTGGAGGACGGGGAGCGACTCGGGAGTGAGGAGTTAGGAAGTTAGGGGAAAAGCATCGGAGCGGGCGTATGATTCAGGATTCTGAGGACCGTCCTATGGATAGGGAGATATGGCCTGCGCTGCCGTATAGCGAGTGGGCTGATTGTTGTCAGACGCTGCAGATGTGGCTGCAGATTGTGGGCAAGATTCGGCTGCGGCTGACGCCGCACATTAACCATTCGTGGAATGTGACGCTGTACCCGACGGCGCGGGGACTGACGACGCACTCGATGTGGTGTGGACCGCGGACCGTGAAGATCGAGTTCGATTTCGTGACGCACGAACTGGTGATCTCGGTGGACGACGGCGGACAGAAGAGGATTGCGCTGCGAGCGATGACTGTCGCGGAGTTCTATCGCGAGGTGATGGGAGCGATGCAGGCGCTGGGGACGCCGGTGAAGATCTACCGCATTCCGTCGGAGGTGCAGAATCCGATTCCGTTTGATGAGGATGAGACGCATCGGAGCTATGACTGCGAACATGTGGAGCGGTACTGGCATGTGTTGCTGCAGACGGCGCGCGTGATGACGGCGTTCCGGTCGCGGTTCATCGGCAAGGTGAGCCCGGTGCATTTGTTCTGGGGAGCGATGGACCTGGCGTGCACTCGATTTTCCGGGAGGCCAGCGCCGCCGCATCCGAGCATGCCGGGCCTGCCGGACCGCGTGACGCGCGATGCGTACTCGCATGAAGTGTCGAGCGCAGGATTCTGGCCGGGAGCGCCGGGCATCGATGCGTTCTTCTACAGCTATGCGTACCCGGAGCCGAAGGGATATCGCGACTACAAGGTGCTGCCGGCCGAGGCGCGCTTTGATGCGACGTTCGGCGAATTTGTGCTGCCGTATGAGGCGGTGCGGCGCTCGCAGGACCCCGACAAGGCGCTGATGGATTTTCTGGAGAGCACGTATGAGGCTGCCGCAAAGCTGGGAGGATGGAACAGGAAAGCTCTGGAGCAGCGGGGTGAAAGTTAGGGCTGTGGGAGCGCGGGATCGTCCACGAGCCGGAAGGGGTTGAAGTTGGTGTGGGCGTCGAAGGGGTCGGATTGCTCGGCGCGCTTGAGGGAATTGACGACGAGGTAGGTGAGGGGAGTGGCGAGGACCTCGTAGGCGACCTTAAGGAAGTAGCTGGTGAGGATGATTTTTGCGAGCGTCGCGACGGGATAGCTGCCGATGAAGGTGATGAGGATGACGATGGTGGTGTCGACCGCCTGACCGACGACGGTGGAACCGACGGTGCGGGTCCAGAGCCAGCGGCCGCGGGTGAGAAGTTTGAGGCGGGCCATGGTGTAGGAGTTGGCGAACTCGCCGGCCCAGAACGCGATGAGCGAGGCAATGAGGATGCGCGGAAGGATGCCAAAGACGGTAACGAAGGCCTGCTGGTTGCGGAAGGCGGGGTCGGCGGGAAGCGCAATGACAACAGCGGCGATGCCGTACATGAGGGCCGTGCCGATGAAGCCAAGCCAGATGGCGCGCCGCGATGCGGTGTAGCCGTAGACCTCGGTGAAGATGTCTCCGAAGATGTAGGTAAGGGGGAAGAGGATGATGGCGCCGGAGGTGGAGAACGGGCCGATGCGGATGATTTTTTGCGCGACGAGATTGGAGACGAGCAGGACGACGACAAATGTGGTGGTGAGGATGTCGAGGTAGCGGAAGGGGCGCGGCATTTTGGAAAGGGTACCGGAGCGGAAAGAGGGCGGCCGGGTAATGACACGAATTAGGTACGGGATTTCCGCCGCGATCTTCGCTTTTCCTTTGCCACTGCAAAATTTTGCTGCTAGACTCGGCGTATTCCTCCACCCTGAGCAGGATGCGTGGCAAAAAGGAGAATCACGTGGCAGATGACCGCAGCCGGGCTATTGAGACCGCCCTTTCGCAATTAGAGAAGCAGTTCGGTAAGGGATCGGTGATGCGGCTGGGGGCCAAAGAGGCGATTGGGCCGATTTCGGTCATTTCGACTGGGTCGATCTCGTTCGATGCGGCGCTGGGTGTGGGCGGTGTGCCGCGCGGTAGGGTTATCGAGATCTTCGGGCCGGAGAGCTCGGGCAAGACGACGATTACGCTTCAGGTGATTGCGGAGGCGCAGAAGAATGGCGGGTTGGCGGCGTTTGTGGACGCCGAACATGCGCTGGATCCGGCGTATGCGAAGAAGCTGGGCGTGGATGTCGATAACCTGCTGGTGAGCCAGCCGGACTACGGCGAGCAGGCGCTCGAGATTGTCGAGGCGCTGGTGCGATCGGGCGCGATCGATGTGTTGGTGGTCGACTCTGTGGCCGCGCTGGTTCCGAAGGCCGAGCTGGATGGCGAGATGGGCGATTCGCACATGGGGTTGCAGGCCAGGCTGATGTCGCAGGCGCTGCGCAAGCTGACGGGAACGGTGTCGAAGTCTCGTACGAGCCTGATCTTTATCAATCAGGTGCGAGAGAAGATTGGCGTGATGTTCGGCAATCCGGAGACCACGACGGGGGGGCGGGCGCTGAAGTTTTACTCGTCGGTACGCATAGACATTCGGCGCATTGGCGCGGTGAAGGAAGGCGAAACAGTTGTCGGATCGCGCACGAAAGTAAAGATCGTGAAGAACAAGGTGGCGGCGCCGTTCCGCGATGCCGAGTTCGACATCCTGTACGGCGAGGGCATCTCACGCGAGGGCGACGTGCTCGACTTGGCTGTGCTGCACAACATCGTGGAGAAGAGTGGTGCGTGGTACAGCTACAGTGGTGAGCGCATCGGACAAGGACGCGAGAATGTGCGGAACTTCCTGAAGGAGAATAAGGAGATCTTCGGGAGGATCGACGCAGAGCTGCGCAAAAAGCTCGGGATCAAGGCTGTGAATGAGCTTGAGATTCCTGCAGTGCCGGTGAATGGCACGGCGAAGGCTGCGGAGGCAGTTAAGTCGCGCCGCGCGTAACGTTGGTCGCTTCTTATGTGTTGATGCGCCGTGCAGATGAGAGCCCGGCGTGTTTTTATCGCGCGACGCATGTGAGGTAAAATGACGACAGGGCCGGAGAGGTGGCAGAGCCCGGTTGAATGCAGCTGACTCGAAATCAGCCATAGTCGCAAGGCTATCGGGGGTTCGAATCCCTCCCTCTCCGCCATCAGCTTAAGGAACCCGCCAGAAATGGCGGGTTTTGTGTTGCAAGTCATTCAGTTGCAATGGATTACGAGAGTCTTAGTTTACATCTTGTTACCCCCATGATTCCCGCCAATTCCGTGTTCTGAGTTCGCTTTTTCTTACAAAACGGCATTTGTCTAACAAAGGGCCAAGGCGGCCTCGCTATTGGGGGGCATCGTAAAATCGGAATACGAGAGAGCATGGCGAATCTTGATTGACGCGGGGCCGTCGGGCGATCTTGACTCCGATCTCCGCCTAAAGCTTGGTAGCAGGCAAACAGATAGAGATGTGCCGCTTACGCCCTTTGCTGGCGTATCGCGCTGCAGTTTACGGGCGCGAGTAACTCCACATTCTTGCCTGCCGCAAGGCTCCGATAAGAAAGCCTCCGTATCTTTTGTAGTTCTGCCCAATAGAAATGTTACGTTGACGAACTCCCCCGCTGTAGGGCCGTCGCACGCCTGAAGCTCTGCGTTCTTCTGCCGCCGTGCCGCGCAGTACAAGGACCGCTCGGAGATGGATCAATGGCCGCAAGATTTCCGCACAACCATAGAGATAGGCAGTAGCACATCTCGTGTCGGGAGAAACGGGTTGTCAAGGCGTTCCAACATCACGGCCAACGCCGCTCGTCCGATGTCGGCGCATGGTTGGTGGATAGTCGTGAGAGGCACTCGCAACAACCCCGCGTATTTGATGTCGTCTATCCCGATCAGTTTGAGATCGGTCGGTACCCTTTTACCGAGTCGCTCCAGGATTTGCATGGCGGTCGCCGCGATCATGTCGTTCGCGCAAACGAGGCCGTCTGGATTCGTCTTCTCCAGCAAGTTTGACAGAGTCACTTCATCGCATTCGTCCACCATGCTGACACGATTGTTCTTGAGCGCCAGGCCCCGACACAGGACAGCTTCTCGAAATCCTGCAATCCGAGCCTGGACGGTATTTGCTGATTGCTTGACGCCGAGGAAAACGAGGCGCTGGCAGCCGTGGTTTAGCAGATGGTTTGCGGCCATAAATCCTGCTCTACGGTTGTCAATTCCTACCAGATCAAGATCACTTCGTTCTGGAAATGGCATGTAGCAACGATCAAGGAGCACTACCGGGATGTTCGCCTTCCGAAGCATCGAAACGATGCTGTAGTTCAGCTCATCCTTGTTGTCTACGTGTTCGATCGGTGCGAAGAAAACACCATCAACCTTCTGCTGGATGTAGTGTTCGCACTGGTGCAGTGCTTGTTCGGCTTTTGTTTTGCCAAAGATTGCGCTATTACCCCAAATCAGGGAGTGCTGGGCGGCCTGTGGACTGTGCATCATCCCCTGGCAGATCGGTTCAAAGATCTCTGTGCTGCCCAGCTCGGGAATTAGAAGCCCGAAGTGCCTGCCCGATTCTGAGCTCGGCTCGGACACGAAGGTCCCCGAACCTGCGATGCGGTTCACAAGTCCACGCTGCTGCAGATCTCGCAACGCTCTCGCGAGCGTGACTCGCGAAGCTCCGAACGAAGCCGCTAGTTCGATCTCACCAGGAATGCGAAAGCCGGGCGGCCACAGCCCTGCTTGAATCCGCTCCAGCAGCGCATCCCGGATGGTCTGGTACTTCAATCCTTCACTCTTCATTGCTCTGCACCCTCACGCTCCCGCCACTCGAGAGCATACCGAAGCTCCTGTGCTAATTGTCTAGACAGCATAGAAATTTATATAAGTCAGCTCATTGACAGCTGTAGTGCTCTCCTCTTTAATTGCATTCGCTTACCAGGCATCCGTTCCTCACGCGTTGAAGTTGGGATGGCGCTGGCATTGGAGGCAAGACATGTACAGGCTGAAGTTTCTAATCGTGCTCCTGTTGGCAGCGAGCACATGCATCACGCTCCGCGCGCAGACATCCACCGGCACGATCGAGGGACTCGTCACGGACAGTACTGGAGGCATCATCCCCGGCGCTGTTGTGACGCTGACCAACACCGGCACGACCGATGTTCGCACGGCGAAGACCAATACCACCGGAGCGTTTAGCTTCAGTTCCCTTCCGCCAGCCACGTATCGGGTCACCGTCGACTTCCCCGGGTTCAAGCAATTTGAGAAGTCAGAGTTCAAGCTCGACGTGGCGTCTATCGTATCCATCCCCGTCAAGCTGGAGGTGGGTGCTTCCACGGAGACCGTTGAAGTGAGCGGCAGCGAGCCTGAGCTCGCCACCCAGAGTTCGTCGCTGGCATATCAAGTGGAAACAAAGTCGATAGAAGATCTTCCCACCAACGGACGCAATCCGTATGGGTTCGCGGCGCTTGTACCGGGCGTGAATGCGCCCGCAGCGTTTAGTCAACTTTCCGTCGGCATGTACAGCGAACAGTTCGTATCCATCAACGGTTCGCGCAATAACCAAAGCAGCTTCCAACTCGACGGCGGTGACAATTCCAACTCGGCTTTCAATGGCCCGACCTTTTACCCGTCCATTGATGCCGTGCAGGAGTACAAGGTTCAGGTAAACAACCTCAGCGCGGAGTTCGGCGAATCCTCGGGTGGCGTTGTCAACGTGATCACGAAGTCAGGAACCAAGGATTTCCATGGTTCGGCTTTCGAGTTTGCGAGAAACAACGTTTTCGACGCAAACAACTACTTCGCTAACCAAGCGGGCATTCCGATCGGCCCGTATCACTACAACCAGTTCGGTGCGTCGCTCGGCGGTCCACTCTTTCTTCCACGTGTACTGAAGCGTACCGACCGGACCTTCTTCTTTCTTTCCTACGAAGGTCTCCGCTTCACGCAGAGCGTGACGGCCACGGCCACAGTGCCCACCAGCCTCGAGAGGACCGGCGATTTTTCGCAGACGTACGATGCGAACGGAAAGCTTGTCGTGATCTATGACCCTGCCACGACCCGCCCGGACCCGAATAACCCCGGCAACTTCATTCGCGATCCATTCCCTGGAAACAAAATCGATCCGAGCCGTTTTGACGCGGTTTCAAAGAACATCATTCCTTACTTCCCGCAAGCGACTGGCGCGGGCACGGGGCCTGCGCACGTCAACAACTTCGCGTCGGTCGAGGCCGCCAACACCACGAAGAACACCGGGTCTTTTCGCGTAGATCATGTCATTTCTGACACGCAGCGAATCTTCGGTCGGTACGGGCAGAATTTGACCATTTTCAAACGGCCGAACCCGTATGCTGGCACGACCGCCGCGGTTGCGGCGCCCACGCTCGGCGATGATCGCCTGATGGAGTACCAACACGTATTGGATTACACCAATGCGTTCAGGCCTAACTTTGTCATGGAGTTGAACTCCAGCTACAACCGCTATTCCCTGAATCGCACGCCGCCGGGTTACGGCTTCGATCCGACACAGCTCGGCTTTCCAAGTTCCTATACAGCGCTGGCAAACACGCAGCACCTCGCGAATTGCTTTCCGCAAATTGATACCAATTTCGGCCTCAACTACTCGCTCGGGCAGATTGGTATTGGAGGCGGCGCCCTGGTTGGTGTCTGCGGCAACCTGGACAATACGGTAGAGGCGTACCAGGAAGTTGCGAACTTCACACGTACAGCGGGCAGACACACCATAAAGTTCGGTGCAGTCTGGCAGGTGGATCAGAACTTTGGAAAAAACAATGTAGATGCTGACGGCGTGTATGGGTTCAGGACCGACCGGACGCAGGGACCAAACCCCTACAACTTTTCATCCACGGCCGGTAATGCCTTCGCTTCGTTTCTCCTAGGCGACGGCAACTTCGGCAGCATCGGTTCGGGAACGCCACCGCTCTTCCTCACGACCAAACATTATGGGGTATACGCACAGGATGACTGGCGCATCACCCGCAAGCTCACGCTAAACCTGGGGCTAAGATACGACATCAATAAGCCCTACACCGAGCGCGATAATCGCCTAACCCAGGTAGATCTGACCACGCCGTCGCCTCTGCATGTTCCTGGTTTGAACCTGAAAGGAGGCTTCCAGTTTCCAGGTGTAAATGGAAACCCTCGTTACCTAAGCGATACGCACAACAACCAAGTGGTTCCCCGGGTTGGCGGTGCATTTTCTGTCAATGACAAGACCGTTCTTCGTGGCGGCTTCGGGCTCTTTTACGGTCCTGTGGTTGGTAGTAGTACCCCCTCAGACGGTTACTCCACGCGCACGAGCTGGGTGACTTCACTCGACGGCGTTCACCCAGTAAACCCGCTTTCCAACGCGTTCCCAACGGGGTTCTCAACGCCCACCGGGAGCTCCCTCGGTCTGCTTACGCTGATCGGACAGGGCGGCACGGGTGTAGACAAATCGCAGGCCGTGACGTATGCGAAGCAGTGGAACTTCGGGATTCAGCGCGCACTTCCGGGGAACATCATCATGGACCTCGCATACGCGGGTAGCCAGGGAAGCAACCTTTACAACTACACGCTGCTCGATGAGCTTCCTGACCAGTACCTTTCACTCGGTAACGCCCTGAACCAGCAGGTGCCGAATCCGTTCTACAACCCCAACGCGGTAGGGCTGTTCTCCAGCCCAACAGTCCCGCGCGAGCAGTTGCTCCTACCGTACCCGCAGTTCACCTACTTCAACTCGAACCTGAGCAATGGAAGCTCGATCTACCACGCATTGCAGCTCTCAGTGAACAGGCGGTTTCGGCAGGGACTGAGCTTCCAGGGCTCTTATACCTACAGCAAGGGCTTGGACGACGTTGGCGGTCCGGTGCAAGATTTCTACAATCTTCGCGCGGAGAAAGCCGTTTTCAGCAACAACCTGACGCACAACGCAGCGCTGAGCGGGGTCTGGGAGCTCCCACTTGGGAAGGGCAAGGCCTTCCTGAATCGCGGTCTTGTCGCATCCATTTTCGGCAACTTTCAGTACAACGCCATCGCGACCTACCAGAGCGGATATCCGCTTTCCATCGGCGTTGGGACGAACACGCTGAACAACAACGGACCAGCGCAGCGTGCAAGTTACGTCCCCGGCGTGAACCCTGTGCTCCATGGACCGGTGCAGGCGCGCTTGAGTCATTACTACAACACCAATGCGTTTAAAGCTCCAGGGCAGTTCACCTATGGCAATACACCGCGTTATCTCTCGAACCTTACCGCCCCGGGGGTGGACAACTACGACATGTCCATTTTCAAGAACGTTCTCCTGCGGGACAACATGAAGATTGAGTTTCGATTCGAGGCGTTCAACATATTCAATCGCGTGCAGTTCGCTGCGCCCGATACGACCACCGGCAATACGACCGCAGGCGTAATCAGCTCGCAGATCAACCAGCCTCGCGATCTCCAAATGGCCGTGCGATTCACCTTTTAGCTGAAGTGCGGCCGCTTGTTGCGGCCGCATTCGATGTCCGCTCTATGGGAGGTTCCTATGCTCTACACATCTATGTCGCGCCGTACGGCGCTCAGCCTGATCTCAGCCGCAGCTGCATCTCCGTTCCTCGGTTGCGGCGATCTCGGAGGCACCAGCCTTCAGCCCTCAAGCACGCTGACGTCGGCCATCCGCCCCCGCTTTCATCTGGCTCCCGCCAAGGGATGGATTAATGATCCTCAGCGACCAATCTTCCTGAACAATATGTGGAACATGTGGGTGCTATACGCGGCCGATTATGCAAGCAGCACCAGCACAGAGTGGAGGCATTACACCTCCACGGACCTTGTGAACTGGACCGACCAGGGCACATCCATTCCTAAGGACACCACTAACTACGGAGATGTCTGGACCGGATCTACCGTAGTGGATACGAACAACACTGCAGGTCATGGGGCTGGGGCACTGATTGCGCTTATGACGATGCCGGCCAATGGTACTGGCTCGGGTGGCGCAACGCAGACCGGCGGAGGAAGCGGGCAGAACCAGTCGACCGCGCTCTGGTATTCCAACGACGGGGGTAAGACGTTCGCCTTCGATTCGATCGTTCAGCCGAACTATCCGGGAAATAATGCGATCTTTCGGGATCCGAGCGTATTCTGGCATGTGCCGACCCAGCGTTGGATCATGAGTCTGGCGGAACAGAACAAGCTCAGCGTCTATACATCCACCGACCTAAAGCACTGGACCTATGCGAGCGGGTTGTACACTACCCAGCTCGGCATCATGGAGTGTCCAAACTTGTTCCCCTTGCACCTCTACGACGCAAGTGGGAACGTGATTTCGGACAAATGGATCCTGCTCTGCGGTGCCAATGGTTATCTCACTGGACGGACCACAAACACCTACTATTGGGTCGGCAGTTTCGATGGTGTGACCTTTACGCCCGATGCGAACGCGGGCACATGGCTTGATTTCGGCTCGGACTTCTATGCCTGCACTGTGTTCACATCCTCGGGTTCGGGTGATCCTCTTGCGAACGCCACAGCTATCGCCTGGATGAACAACTGGGACTATGCTGCCGAGTTTCCGACGATCAACTACTTCGGCCAGCTGTCGACCACGCGGACGTTGCGGCTCCAGATGAGCAATGGTAACGCGGTGCTGTTCAATTCGCCCGTCGCTGCCCTTGATGGTGTTTTCACGGCCAACGTCACCGGGGCCGACCAGATCATCTCGGATTCAGCCGCGTACGGCTTCCCAACATGGGGGAATACACCTGCCTGCAAGATCGATTTCAAATTGACACAGCAGAACGGCGCCTGGCCGGGCGCCATCTTCTTCTCGCTTCGCAGCGGGAGCGGGTACTTCACGCAGCTCACATTCGACTTCGGTAAAAGCAACATCTTCTTCAAGCGCGATACGGGCGGTCCGCAGCCAACCTCTGACGGTGCTTGGGTCAACAATGCTAATGCTCCTTTCAACTTCGGTCAGGTAACGGCGCTGACGGTCAGCGTCCTCATTGATGTGAACTCCGTCGAAGTGATCATCGATGGAGGCCGAGTATCAATTTCCAGCTTGATTACTGCACCGCTGACGGCTACTGGACTGGGCATGAACGTAGCCGGAGGAAGTGCGCTTCTGAGCGGGTTCACAATCCGCTCCGTCGCTTAGCAACCGAGTTAGGCGCACGACTGGGAGGACCCATTGAAACCGAAGGAGATATGTGCAACCAAGCGTGATTAGTATCGGAGAGGTTCTCTTCGATGTGTTTGGCCAGGTGGAACTCCTCGCAGGAGCCCCGTTGAATGTTTCCGCGCACATGCACCGCCTGGGCCTTTCAGTCGGCTTCGTGAGCGCTGTTGGTACGGATCCCGCTGGCGATTCAGCACTTAAAGGAATTGCCGCCCTTGGTCTCTCCGTTCGTTGGGTGGGTCGCCTGCCCGAGCCTACAGGGCGCGTGCAGGTTCTCATTGCGGATGGCGAGCCCAGGTACGATATCAAGCGCGGTGTAGCCTACGAGAAGATAGCTCTTTCTGCTGACGTATTGGCTGGATTGGTGGAGGCACACCCTTGCTGGGTGTACTTCGGGACTCTTGCACAGAGCTTTCCTGCTACCCGCGAAACCACGGAAGCACTGTTCACCTCCCTACCGAACGCGAGCCGATTCTACGATCTGAATCTGAGAACAGGCTTTGATTCGCCTGACCTTGTCCTGGAACTACTCGAAGAGGCTGACGTCGCGAAACTTAACCATCTGGAACTGCAGCGGATCATTTCCGTCTGCGGCTGGAGGACGGGTTCGGAGGAAGAGGCCTGCCGTCGAATGGCTGATCGCTTCGGGTTGAGGACCGTGTGCGTGACGCGCGGCGAAAAGGGTGCCGGTCTGCTGAATCATGGTCGATATGTGGAGTTGCCGGCGCCTCGGATCGAGGTTGTCGACACGGTTGGCGCCGGAGACGCATTCGCTGCGGCACTGCTCCATGGTCTCTCCCAAGACTGGGAACCTGAGCGCATCGTGAAGTTTGGCAACGCGCTTGGAAGTCTCGTTGCCAGCCGACGTGGTGCAATCCCGGAGATCACGTCGGATCACCTGCGTTCACTCTTGAACACATAAAGGCGGCGGGGACGATGCGAGCTTCTGCTTGGAAAATTGGTATCACGGCAGGCCTGGGCGGGTTGCTGTTTGGATTCGATACCGCTGTAATCGCCCCTCCTTCGCCTTTTCTCAAGGGGCGGTGGTCTGGGTCTACATCAGTGAGATTTTTCCGAACAACGTACGAGCATCTGGCCAGAGCCTAGGTAGTCTGACGCATTGGGTCTTGAACGCAGTGATCACACTGGCCTTTCCCTTAATTGCTGTTCATTCGCACGCCGTGCCTTTCT
Source organism: uncultured Acidobacteriaceae bacterium (assembly GCA_963762465.1). Lineage (GTDB taxonomy): Bacteria > Acidobacteriota > Terriglobia > Terriglobales > Acidobacteriaceae > Granulicella. Next base: position 363,687 of record CAVXKS010000010.1, read on the forward strand.
ATTTCTTTTCCGCCATGATGATTCTGCAGTTCATTTTGGTTGCGACCGTGTTTCCGGAGACTCGTGCACGAAACCTTGAATCGATAGAAGGAGAGTTCTTCCATGCGTAAAGGATTGCTGATATCGGTTGCCCTCAGCATTTCTGCATCGGCCGCCTGCGGCCAGCAGGTGCTGTCGGCCTACGATCAGCCCTTCAGACCGCAGGTGCATTTCTCGCCCCAGCAACACTGGACAAACGACCCGAATGGTCTAGTGTACTTCGACGGTGAATATCATCTTTTCTATCAGTACAACCCCTATGGAGAGACGTGGGGCCACATGAGTTGGGGCCATGCGGTCAGTCGCGATCTGCTGCATTGGCAGGAGCTCCCCGTCGCGATCCCTGAACACGATGGCGAGATGATCTTTACCGGCAGTGTCGTGGTGGATGAGCGGAACACGAGCGGCTTCTGTAAGAGCGGGGTACCCTGTCTTGTCGCTGTCTACACCAGCCATAGAAACACCCGGGAGCACACACAGAACGAGACACAAGGCCTCGCTTATAGCGTGGATCGTGGACGGACTTGGAAACTCTATGACGACAATCCTGTGCTCGACTTAAAGAAGTCTGACTTTCGCGACCCGGGAGTGACGTGGAACCGACTGACAAACGATTGGCTGATGGTTGTTTCCCTACCCAACGAGCATCAAATCCTCTTCTACAAGTCTCCGGACCTGAAGCATTGGACCAAGACCTCTGCCTTCGGTCCGCAAGGCGCAGTTGGTGGGCAATGGGAGTGTCCCAGTCTCATTGAACTTCCGCAGAGAAAAGGTAAGGGGAGCGTCTGGGCTCTCAAGGTAGGTCTAAACCCTGGAGGTCTGCAAGGAGGATCGGGTGAGCAATACTTCCTGGGCAGTTTCGATGGCAAAGCATTCACCCCTGCACCCGACATGCCGAGGCAGAGCTGGACCGACTATGGAAAGGACAGCTACTGCGCAATCAGCTATAACCATCTTCCGTCGGGGACGCCCCCGGTGCTGATTGGCTGGATGAACAACTGGGAGTACGCTGACAAGCTGCCCACCTCTCCGTGGCGGGGCCAAATGACTATACCGCGGGAGCTTCGCGCGGTTCACGATGAAGATGGGATGTCTTTAGCCCAGATTCCGGTCACGACGGCGGTGCGTGCGAAAACAAGCCCACCGATAGCGGCAACACTCAAAGGCGAGGTGGTTCACACAGACCTGATGCAATTGCAATCGCCGGCAGAGCTGCGTCTCACCTTCTCTCTAGCCGACAGTCACGTTGGCGGCATACGGTTATACTCCGATGCTTCGCACTGGACCGAGGTAGGTTTCGACCTGGATCACAGCACCTTCTACGTGGATCGCATTCACGCAGGGATCGCCGTAACCAAAGACTTCCCCGTTCGAACCGACGCTCCACTCGCCAAGAACCGACCCTTCGATGTGGATCTCGTTCTCGATCGTTCTTCCGTCGAGGCTTTTGCCCAGAGTGGGACTATCGCCATGACGAACCTGATTTTCCCGCCTTCTTCTATGAGCAGAATCGAGGTGTTCCGTTCAGGTGGTACTCTCCCACTCACGGTTCGCGGCCAGGCGTGGGGGCTCAAGTCCGTCTGGACGGAAGCAGCGCGGCAACGCTGATCGCGCTTAGCAACTCGGCCGAGGAGCAGCCAGCTAGGAGGAGAACGAAGTGAAGCTTGGGATCAGTGCCTTCGCCTGGGTAGGGTCCTTCGAACAGCGACATTTGGAGTTGTTGCCGAAGGTCAGACAAATGGGATACACAGCCTTTGAGATCCCCATGTTCGACCCTGCGGCCCTGCCGATCCGCTCACTTCAGGAAGGCTTTTGTTTCGAGTGGGTTGGAATGCACGATCTGTTCCATTCTTCCGAGTGGGGTTAACCCGATCAGCCCAGACTCTGCGATAAGGAAGCGTTCAAAGGCGCATCTTTCACACTGCGTCGAAGCCGCTGCGGAGCTCGGTGCATCTCTGATCGGCGGCCCAGTCCTCGCACCGATCGGATACTTTACCCACAGCAGACCAAGCGCAGACGAGTGGGCATGGGCTGTCGAGGCCTGTCAATCGATTCTGGAGATCTTGGATACGCACTCAATTTCACTCTCCCTGGAGCCAGTGAATCGCGCGGAAACGTTCTTCCTGAGGACCGTTCGCGAAGCTGTCGCGGTTTGCTCCGCCGTGGCCCACCCGAAGTGTGGGCGTCACGATTGATACGTTTCACGCCAACATCGAAGAAGGCAGCGTGGAGAGAGCGATTGATATCGTCGGCCCCAAACTCTTTCACATGCACCTGAGCGAAAACACGCGGGGCATCCTGGGGACGGGACACATCGATTTCGCAAGAATCATCGCGGCGCTGAAGCGCGCACAATACGACGGCAATCTGATCGTAGAGGGTTTCGGCTTCGACGAACGGGAGCCGTCTGCTCCAGGCTATCTGTGGGCTGACCAGGGCGTATCGCCAGAGCTACTTGCTAACAGTGGTTACGCCTTCTGTCGGAACCTGATCGAGCAACGTTAGACATGAGATCGGGATGCGGAGGGTCTGCTCCGATCACAGAAATTGATGTTATGGGAGAATGTTCCGGCGAAAGCTCTCTTGGATGGCTAGACGTATTCCACAAAATGACGCTGAATACGTTCCAGGAGCTGATCGTCCGCGCTCTTCCAAACGTCTTCATTGAATATCTCAACCTCGATAGGCCCGTCGTATCCGGTGTTGTCCACAGCCTGCCTCAGTTGCCGTAGTTCAATGACACCGTCACCCATCATGGCGCGGCCCATGAGAATGCCTGGCAGCGGCACGGGCCAGTCAGAAACATGGAAACCCACAATCTTTCCGCGCGCACGTTCTATTTCGTTCATGATTTCAGGGTCCCACCACACATGGTAAGCATCGACGACCACTCCGGCTGAGGCGCTATGAAGGCAGTCTGCAATGTCATTGGCCTGTTTTAAGCTCACCACCACTGAGCGTTCAGCGGCGTACATGGGATGCAAGGGCTCGATACCCAGAACCACACCTGCTTTCTCGGCATCGGGAAGAACTTCAAGCAAGCCATCGAGCACGGTAGCGCGTGCATCAGCGAGAGTCTGGCCATCGGCTGGGCCTGAGACGATGACCAACACCGGCGCGCCAAGCAACGCGGCCTCTTCAATAGCAACGCGGTTGTCGGCAATGCGATTGCGGCGCTCTTCCGCCGTAGGTGCGGAAAACCAACCTCCGCGGCAGAGGCTGGAGACACGCAGTCCGGCGCTGTGAATGAGCGAGGATGCCTTTTCCGGATTCCCGTCGAGCTTATGGCGCCACACGGCAATGTAGGGAATGCTGCTGCGAGAACAGCGATCTACGGCTTGCTCGAGAGTCCAGGGATCGGCGGTGATCTGATTGAAGCTGAGGCGTTGAAGAATGCTCATCCCACACCTGCCGTCACTAGAAAGGTGCTCATGCGCCGGGCTGCAAGCTCCGGGTCGCGCAACACACGAGCCCGGTCGGCGAGTACAAAGAGTTCGCAGAGATGCATCACAGAACGCGCGCTTTCACAGCCAGCGACCATGCGGAAGTGGGACTGGAATCCATTCAGATAGGCAAGGAAAACGACTCCTGTCTTGTAGTGCTGTGTAGGTGACGCGAAGATGTGCCGGGAAAGCGGAACGGTTGGCGCGAGCAGTTGCCGGTACCGGGGAACATCGCAGGCATCGAGCGCGCTGAGAGCCATTGATGCGGCTGGCGCAATGGCATCGAAGATCCCGAGCAAGGCGTCACTGTAACCGTGCTCGTCTCCCAAAATCAGACCCTCGTAATTGAAATCGTCGCCGGTGTACATGCGTACATTTTGGGGAAGTTGACGGCGCATGGAGATCTCGAGGTCCGCATCCAGCAGAGAGATTTTGATTCCGTCGATTTTCTCGTTGTGGGTACGAATGATATTGAGGCAGTTTTCGGCGGCTTCGGAGATGGCCGTTGCGCCCCAGTAGCCATTGAGCGCGCGGTCGAACATGGGGCCCAGCCAATGAAGGATGACAGGATGGCGAACCTGAGACAGCACTGTCCCATAAACGGTTGCGTAGTCTTGCGCGTGACGAGCGACAGCGGCCAAGGCGCGGCTCGCCATCAGAATGATGCGGCCACCGACAGCTTCTATCGCTTCACATTGCTCCAGGTAGGCATCTGTGACGTCTTGCAAGGTGATCGAATGATTCGCCGACAGATGATCGGTGCCGGCGCCACTGGCTACCAAACCGTCACAAGCTTTCGCTGACGCTGTGCTGCGCTTGATCAGTTCAAGAGCCAGGGGCCAGTCCAGACCCATGCCGCGTTGAGCTGTGTCCATCGCTTCGGCAACACCAAAGCCAAGTGACCAGAGATATTCGCGGTAGGCGATGGTCGCATTCCAGTCGATGACGGGTTCGGTCAGGGGGTCCAGCGTGCGCAGGGGATCGACGACGATATGCGCAGCAGCGAACGCCACCCGGGTTTCAAACCGGCCACGCCGCGGTGGCTTGAGTGGCTGATGCGCGGGCGTGTAGTTGAACGCGATACCATCTTGGCCCACAAGCTTCAAAGTTGTTGCCAAGGTTACGCTCCCAAATCTGGCACGTGGATCCAGCGGCGCTCTCGCCAGGACTTGAGTCCTAACTCTGCGAGTTGGACACCCCGCGCGCCTTCAAGAAAATCATGTGGGAACGGCAAACCCTCGGCAACATGGCAAAGAAAAAGCTCCCACTGAACTTTAAATCCGTTGTCGAAAATCTGGTTGTCCGGCACTTCCAGCCAGTGCTCCCGAAATTGGAACGGATTGGCGATGTCCGGGTTCCAGACCGGACGCGGCGTATTCACACGGTGCTGCGTTCGGCATTCACGCAGGCCCGCGATCGCGCTGCCCAAAGTTCCATCCACCTGCATGCTGAAAAGTTCATCGCGGTAGACACGAAACGACCACGACGAATTGATTTGCGCAACGATGCCGCCCTCGAGTTCGAACGTCCCGTAAGCCGTGTCGTCTGCCGTGCACTCGTAGCGATTTCCATTCTCATCTACCCGCTCCGGGATGGAAGTGCCGCCCAGGCACTGCACCGCGCGAACCCTGCCGAATGTGTGGTCGAGAACATAGCGCCAATGGCAGAACATGTCTACGATGATGCCGCCGCCGTCTTGCTGCCGGTAATTCCACGAAGGCCGTTGCGCCGGCTGCCAATCGCCCTCAAAGACCCAATAACCAAATTCGCCGCGCACCGAAAGGATCTTTCCAAAGAAGCCGCTATCCACGAGACGTTTGAGCTTGCGTATACCGGGCAGAAAGAGTTTGTCCTGCACCACGCCGTGCTTCACTCCCGCTGCTTTGGCCTGCGCTGCCAGGCGCAACGCCGTCTCTGAATCGGCGGCAAGCGGTTTCTCGCAATAGATATGCTTGCCGGCTGCTATCGCTCTCTCTACGCTGGGCGCTCGCAACTTGGTCAATTGCGCGTCGAAGTAGATAGAGTCGTTCGGGTCGGCTAGAGCCTGAGGCAAATCCGTGGTCCAGCGTTCTACTCCATGGTCCTTGGCAATCTGCTCCAGCTTGGCCGCGTTCCGTCCCACGAGGATCGGATCCGGGATCAGGCGCGACCCGTCTGACAGTTCGACGCCTCCTTGGTTTCGAATCGCCAGAATGGAACGGACCAGGTGCTGATTCAGCCCCATGCGTCCGGTGACTCCGTTCATGACGATGCCGATACGTTTTTCGTTCACGGGTTCTCCTGAGCTACTCCTAAACAGTGTTCAGATTTTGCTGCAACCAGTACCGGTAATACGCAGGAAACTGCGGTCGCGTGCCTCCGGGCCAAACCAGAAAATCACGATCATCAGGACGATCGTGCCCGCTTCAAACACCGTCAGAGCCCAGGGATATCCAAAGCGGTCGCGCAAGATGAATTCTACGACTGTCGCGGGTGAGGCCAGCAGCACTCCAAGTTGATAGACAAGCCCGGGGAAAAGGCTCCTCACTGCATCCGGCGAAAGCTCATTCAGATGCGCTGGGATTACGCCGAACGTGCCCTGCACCCCGACCTGCATCATCAAGGAGCCCACAACAAGCACTGCGAGCGTCGCTCCAAACGCCCATGCTGGAATGAAGACCAGGGCAATCGCCAACGCCAGCATGCTGGAGTTCCGCCTGCCTATCCTTTGCGATAGATGGCCAAAGAAGACTGCCCCGGCGATCGCGCCGATGTTGTAAAGGATGGGGATTCCATAGAGCGCGTTCATCCCCAGAATGGTCTTCGCTGCGATCGCAGGGACCGACCTGAGAAAGTCTGGATAGAGATCCTGCGCGCCATGAGACAGACAGAGCAGCATGCTCATAAGCAGCAGTAGGTAGAGAAAGATTCCCTTGTGTTGAAGTAGCGCATCGCGAATCTGTCCGATTGATGCTGGCCGATTTTGTTGCCACGCCTTGGATTCCGGTGCCAACAGCGTCAGCACCACAATCAACCCCGCCACGGGCGCGCCCACAAAAAACACCGACCTCCAGCCGAGAACGGGCGTAATCGTCTGCATTGCAACCGAAGCGAGCAGGTAGCCGAGCGGATAGCCTGCCTGGATCAGGCCCGAGAGCACGCCCCTAAACCGGCGCGGGGAACTCTCCATGGCATACGATGCGCCGACACCCCAGTATCCTCCCAGGCCGATGCCATATAACGCACGGCAGATGACAAAGAAAGTGAAGTTTGGAGAGAGGCCGGTCAGTACCGTGATCGATGAGAAGTACAGGACACAGAAAATTAGTGGACGCTTGCGTCCGAATCTGTCTGCAAGAGCTCCAAAGAATAGCGCACCCAGCGGCCGCATCGCCAGCGTCAAGGTCAGCGTATACACCACCGACATCTTCGACACATGGAAGTAGTTTGCTAGGGAGTCGAATAAGAACACTAGGACAAAGAAGTCGAACGCGTCCAGCACCCAGCCGAGAATCCCTGAGGCGACTGCGAATTTCCAGCCCTTCGTTTCCTGCCCGACGTCTGCATCCCGCCCGGTTGCGAGCGTCATATTCGTTGCACCGTTTCCGCAGGCGTGCCGTGGTTCGTCGACGTAAACTCAACTGGCTATGAAGTGCAGAGATCGTATCACGTTGCTGCCGCAGGACCGAATTGTCCCATCCCTCTGGATTCATAGGCAGGGATATTCATGTCGTGGGTCGATCGCTTCGTAGCTGGTCAGCCCTCAGATGATTCCGGAGAGGACGCATCGTGCCGGTCGAACCAAACTTGCCGCTTGAGCGACTTACCCCATGACCAGCCCCTCGATGTCGTGCTTCTGGGTTACCGGAACAAGTTTTTCGACGACGCGACAGATGAGGTGTTCGCGCACTTGCGTCGGAAGACTTGAGTAGAAATCCTTCGTAACCATCAAGTCGTGCAGCTTGTCGTGACCGGCTCCGGGCGCGTCGACGCCTATCACGAGCACGGGGCGGGCGATCGGCGATGCGTGTGCCGTTCCGCGATGCACCGTGAGCGCGGAGCGGCATGAGATGTCGCCCATCTGCGGAAACTTCCGCACGGCTCGCTCCTCAAATCGCGGCCAAAGCTCCTTGTCAGGAAACATCTCGTGGTTCCAGGCGCGGCCATCGTCCCACTGCGTCCCTGGAGCGATTTCAAACGGCCCCATATCCTCCGTGACATCGACACCCGTGAGGTTGAAGGCGAGCGACGTGATGCGCTGTTCGATGTAAGATTCCGGCGGCGACGGGAAGTCCCGGTGCCAGGGCTGCACCTTGGCGCCCTGAAATGGCGTGTCGAAACCAATCTCGACGATCTTGTACTCCGGACCGAGTACCCGCTCGGATATCGCGACGAACCATGGGTGCGTGACCACTTCGATAAAGCCACTGATCGCCTGCGGGTGCACTTCTACATACCAGCGCCGGGGCCCGCGGCTGACTGCTCTTCCAGGATGCTGGATGGCCTCCCAAAATGCGGTCATCATATCTTCCCGCATCTGCTCGACGAATTCGCGTGCGAATGCACTCTTGTGCGCGACGATTCCGTCACGTTGAAAGGTTTGAAGATCGGAATCAATGCTGCCGAGCAGAACGTTTTCGGTGCTTGCGTGCGATGCCATGGCCGTAGCATTTTTGGATGCGTCGGTTCCGACAAGCGTCTACGTGCCTCCATAGAGCAGAGCGAGTTGCTTCCGGTGATCTAGTCGCCAATTCGGGAAGCATTAGATTGTTGGCGCGAAATCGGCAAGGCGCTCACCGGGATCGGATTAGCACCGAAACGTCGGCTTCTCGTCGGTGATTATTGCTGCCGGAGGCTGTCAGAACCCTGAAAACCCAAGAACCTGAAGCGAAACTTTTCGGCGTAGGTCGATGTACCTCTACAATTCGTTACTGCGTGTCAACACAGAAACTGAGGGGTTCGACAATGGCTGAGAAAACGGTGGTCGAAAAGGCCGGTGAGGCGGTTGGCTTCGGAATCGCGATGGCAGAAGATGTGGCTAGTTCTGTCAAAACGGCAGTTGGCGCAGCGGTCACGACGGTGGCAGAGGTTTTGAAGAAAACACCTGCCTCGAAAACACCGGTCAAGGGACTTGCTAAGAAAGCGCCTGCAAAGAAGGCACCCGCCAGCAAGGTCGTCAAGAAACCCGCGACCAAGACCGCGAGTAAAAAAGGAACCGTGAAGAAGTCCGCCAAAGCAGTCGCAGCCAAGAAGCCGGCGGCTAACAAAGCAGTGAAGAAGGCGGTAAAGAACGTTGCGAAGAAGGCTGCCAAACGGCAGAAATGACGTCGAGAAAATATGGCGAATGGCATCGCAGAGTGAGGCCGCGAAGAAGGTCGAAAAAGCGGTCAGAAAGCTGTGAAGAAGGGGAGGATTGTGGAGTCATGTGAAAGGAATTCTTCATTCAGTTGGTTAGTATCGTCTAACGCGCATTTCGGCAGCGACCCCGATTGGTCAACAGAACCCGATACCTTGGCGCCGATCCGAACCTCGCTTTGGGCCGCCCGATTTGAAGGCGTTTCTGTGACAAGGACCTACTTGGTTACCTCGATGACGATGGAGCCCATCCGGTTGCTTCTGGCGTACTCCCGATGTGCTTGCTGGATCTGGTCAAGCGTGAAGATGGCTTTGATGGGTACGGAGATCTTCCGGTCCTTAAGCCATCCAAAGAGCAGTTCCAGATCAGCTGAGAAGTATTTTGATGCGCGATTTACGCCGAAGAAGGTCGTTCGCTTTCCCGACCAGAAGAGCAGGTTCCTCGAGAAGAATTTGAGCGCTGACGGGATTAGGGAACGTGCCGGAGCTCCTGTCCACGCCGGCAGATTCATACCGTATCCCACCAGGACCCCGCCTTTTCCCAAGATCGCATACGATTCGTCGAAGCTCTCGTAGCCTAGCGGATCGAAGACTGCGTCCGCACCTCCTAACTGCTGCATGGAGGCGATCCACTCCTTGTCGGAGTAGTCAAAGGGAATCGCTCCGAGTTGACGCAGCTCGTCATGCTTCTTCGTCGAGGCTGTGCCGTAGACCTGCGCTCCCTGCAGTTGGGCAAGTCGCAGAAGCGCACCGCCGACAGCCCCACTCAACGCGTGAACGAAGATCTTCTGATCGGTCTTCACGTGAGCGGCGCGGTGCAGCATCTGATAGGCCGTCACCCAGTCGAGGATGAGGGCTACCGCAGCTTTGCCGTCTACACCTTCAGGCACGCGCACCAGGAACTTCTCAGGAAGGTTGATGCGTTCGGACTGTCCCTCGTATTTGGAGAGACAGGCAACACGATCACCGATGTTGAACTTTGAAGAACCAGTGCCGTTGAGCCTCACCCTCCCGATGACGCTGTACCCGGGAGTGAGTGGGGGTTTCTTCTGAAATGGGTAGGTGCCACGGCGCATGTTGACGTCGGAGCCGGAGACGATGGTGTACTCGACAGTCAGTTGTACTTCGCCCGGCGAGGGGGGCGGAAGGTCAGTTTCGACGATGGCGAGCTTGCTTTCGTCACCATAGGCCGTGATGACAACTTTTCTCGTTCGGTTCACGAGCATCACCTCGGTGCATTTTCTCATTTTCAACGTCGTGCCGACGGCAGGTACCCAACGTTGATTGCCTTTGGACGGCATAACGCGACACTCAAAAGACTCTCAAGGAGTAGACTCCTCCCAATCTGCGCATGGGCTTTGCCGCGCAACCACCGGGTCCCGCTTCAGAATGGCTGTTCATCTTTCTGTGTCAGGGGAACTCTTCATGAAAACCAACTGCACTGTACTCGCGCTGCTTTGCGCCGCGCTTGGCGGACCGTCCTACAACCAGGCCCGCGCCGACTTCACCTACACCGAGAGCACCCAGGTGACCGGCGGATCGCTTGTCTCCATGATGAAGATGGCGGGAGCTTTCAGCAAGTCGGCCCGCCAGTTCGGCCAGCCCGTCGAATCTACGGTCATCGTCAAGGGCAATCGGATGACGCGCATCGAAGCCGACTACACCGAGATCATCGATCTCGACAAGGAGACGATCTCCCGGATCGACAACATAAAACACCGGTATACGGTGGTGACCTTTGAGCAGATGAAGCAGCAGATGGAGGAGGCGATCGCTCGCGCCAAAGCGCAGCAGGCGAAGGAACCGGCTCCTCAGCAGCCCCAACTGCCGCCCGGCACGGAGGTAAAGTTCACGGTGAAGGTGCGTAACACTGACGCGACCAAAGACGTCGCCGGCTTGAATGCCAAGGAAGCGATCATGGTCATGTCGATGGACGCGACCCAGACGTCAGACAGGGCACCTGCACAAACTGCAACGCTCGGATTCACCAACGACATCTGGCTCGTGCCTGAGATTCCGGGGTACAAGGAAGTGCGCGATTTCTACATGCGCATGGCCGAGAAGATGGGCTCGATCTTTGGTGCCGGTTCAGGCTCCGGCGACATGACGGCCATGATCGGGCAACTGCCGCCCGGCGCCATGCAGGGGATCGCCGATATGGGAAAGGAGATGTCCAAGATCAAGGGCGTTCCTGTGCTGACCGTCATGCGCATGGGCACAACGGTCAATGGCGCACCATTACCCGCCGCCTCCGAGGCGCCCCTGCCCGCCAGTAACACGCCGCCGCCTCCTACTGCGGGCGACATGGCGAAACAAGGCGCGACCTCCGCAATCACCAGCAGCCTGCATCTGGGTGCATTCGGTCTCGGCAAAAAGAAGGCTGCCAATCCGCCGTCTCCTGTTGCCGATCCCAATGCTCCTGCCGGCCCGGTCGTCATGATGGAGACGACCACCCAGCTCTCGAGCTTCTCATCCGACCACGTTGATCCCTCGAGATTCGACGTCCCTGCCGGTTATAAGCAGATCGAGGAGAAGGATCTCCACTAAATTGCGCTGAACGAAAGTTTGGGAGCGGCCCGTCTGTCACTCTCGACGGGACCGTAAGCCGGTGCGCGTACGAGAGGTGATTCCTCACCTCCCGCCTTCGCGGCACGAATCCCAATTGGAGACTCCCAGCCGACATCAAACATTTCTGCTGACAGAATCGGTCTGAGCGTATTTGCTGGCTTTCTCCGGCAAACGATCCCAACCCCTCATCAGCAGCGTGTAATGCGCCAGCCGCAGGATAGGTAACGAGAAAGTCGCTTCTCGGGCGGGAGTTGGGTTGCTCACCACAAGCCGACTTCCGTTTACTAATCGAACCTCGCTGAGCGCATCGGCGATTGGTCACAGCCGTGTGTCAGTGCTGCTACGTTGCATTGCTGGCGAGTGACATTGCTTTGGCCAGTAGCGGATCACTCAGATCGCGCAACTTCGAATCTTTTAACCCAGATCACGCCGCCAGCAATCGCGAACGAATCAACCGGAGAGCCGCTCCAGGTTCTCGCTTCGGCGAGCTTTCGACCGGACCTCATAGCGACAGGCCAGAAGGTGAAGGCGTCGTCTCTAAGGACATGCGGGAAAGGGCTGGGCGTGTTTGCTGAGGTTCAGGCCTATACGTTCCTAAGTCGAACACGAGCATGCGACGACGCGGGCCGGAGTTCCAGTGTGGCTGGCAACCGGCAAGATTGTCACAGACCAGCAACAGTAAACCTCCGCGCATTCGGACGGGCGGTAAGGCCCCCAGTTTTGTCTCAATGGGACGGCTTCTTAGTCACCAGGAGATTCGCGTCAGCGGCTGGAGCGATTGGCTCGTGGCCCGCTTGCGCCGCATGAACGGCGAACGACGATTTCGCACGACAAAGAGATAGTTCGCGGAGACATGTTGGGGTTCTCTAACCTTTCCAGCATTAGACGAACAGCCACCGCACCGATTTCATGACACGGTTGGCGCAGAGTTGTAAGCGGGACCGGCAGTAGATTCGCGTACTTCACATCGTCGAAGCCTACGATGCGCATGTCACCGGGAATCGCCACACCAAGTTGAAGAAGGGTCTGCATTAAACGGGCCGCCGTAAAGTCGTTCGCGCAAAGGACTCCGTCAGGTTTCGCATCTTTCAGCCACCGCTGCACGGAGGGAGCATCGGAGGGGTCACCACGGTATACCGACCTATGACTGAGTGTGCCTCCTCTTTCCCAGATGGCGTGTGCGAGACCAGCGATTCGGGCCTCCACAGTTGGCGCCGATCCCGGCATCATCACAAAACCTACACGTTTGGATCCGAGTTGTAGAAGATAGTCGGCCATCCGAAAGCCTTCGCGCCAGTTGTCGATCCCGACAAGGTCATGGCTTGTAGGAAGCGGGAAGGGAACAGTACTGCGGTCCAGGAGAACGGTGGGAATTCGTGCTCTTTCCAGATCACGGAGGATGTTCGTGTTGATCTGTTCCATATCTGGCGCGAGTTCGAGCGGAGCGAAGAAAACTCCGGAGACCTTCTTGCTTACAAAGTAGCTGCAAAGCTCTAGCGCACGCTTGCCCTTGTCTACCTCTGAGCTGTTACCCCAGATGAGGGCCTGATGTGCGGATTGTCCGGCGCTCGCCATCCCCTGGCAGATCGGCTCGAATATCTCTCCTTCGCCCAGATCGGGGATAAGGAGACCGAAGGTGTGCGACGCTCCGTTACGAGCGCTGGCCGATGGCCGCGTATACGTACCGCTGCCAACCCGACGCTGAACCAGGCCTTCAGCCTCGAGCAGGCGAAGTGACTTGATAACAGTGAGGCGGGACATTCCGAACCGGTCGCTGAGTTCGGTGTCGCTGGGCAGCTTATGGCGAACCGTCGGATCTAGCCGGGCTATCTCCTGACGAAGAATCTCTGCAATCAGCTGGTACTTCGGACCGCTGATCTTCAGGCTTTGTGCTGCAGACATTGCCGTGATTATATTGCCCCCTTGAATGATTACCTTCACATGCTGGATCGCCGAAAGGCCGGTCGTCTGGCTGTTCATCGAGCGTGTAGGCGATTACTCGTGCGGCGGATGAATCACCATTCGCTGGCGCTCCGTGTCGCGCCCGGACGCATAAGCATGTTGACATACTATACAGGTTAACGTCTATAGTCGAAAACCTGTATACGACAGCCAGGAGACATGTGTGGCTCTTTCGACTTTAGCGATCGATGTAGGCGGAACCAACTTCAGCGTCGGACTATTCGTAGACGACAAACTGGTGCATTCAGAGAAGAGAGCAACCTATCGCGACGGCGGGCCTCGGTGGATGTTGGACCAGATTGAAGAAACCGTCCAGGGATGGCGGCTGGACGCGCCCCTGCGCGGGTGCGGAATTGGATTCGGCGGTCCTGTCGATTTCAAACAGCAGCGGGTGATCTACTCCACCCACGTAGCCGGCTGGGACGATTTCGATTTCGTAGGCGAGGTCGGTGCGCGATTCCATGTACCAGCAGTGATCGACCGGGATTCCCTCCTGGGGGCGTTGGGTGAGGGCGTTTTTGGAGCGGGCCGTGGTACCCGGCCAATCTTCTACGTCACTTTGTCGACCGGCATCGGGGGCGGATTTCTGCAGGAAGGCGGCTTATTTCGAGGTGCGGATTCATTCGCCTGTGAGATCGGCCACCACACCATTGTCCCGGATGGTCCCGAGTGCCTGTGCGGATCCAACGGCTGCCTGGAGCGCATGTGCAGTGGTATCTGGCTGGAACGGGATCATGGCAGGACGCCGCAGGCACTGTTTGACGACCCGGAATTTATGTCGCGATATGCCACTTTACTTGCGAGAGGCCTGAAGAACTGCATCATGCTCTTCAACCCGGCTCGCCTTGTCATCGGCGGCGGCATCGCCAGTGCGGGCGAAAAACTATTCGGCCCTTTGCGAACAGAATTGAGACGCCAGGTGCCAGCGTGGTCGAAGGCGCGGCTGGACTTGGTTCCCGCGGAACTGGGGCGTCACACGATCCTTTGGGGAGCACTGGCACTGGCGCAGCAGGAGCTATACGGACACGAACTGCCCGGGCGAAGCCGATGAATTTTGCGTCTTCTTATTTCTGTATACAGGTGCTTGACAGAAAAGATTAAACCGGTATAGCTTGCCGTAATCAGATCTGTAGGCAGGTATTTCGTTCTGTGCGCGGGTAGCATTCATTTCCGGTATGCAGATCTCGCCTGAAGAATTTCCTGGAGACGGAGGTCGCAGCTTTGTTCAGGGTCAGAGCCGTCGCGTTGCTCCTAACAATGGTTGGTTCGGCCTCCGCGCTTTTTGCTGGCCGGTCGCAGCCTCAACAGGGGCCTCGGTTCGACGTCGTGGTCTACGGTGCCACGGCCAGCGGCGTGATGGCTGCCACAGCGGCGGGCCAGATGGGCATGCAGGTTGCATTGGTGGATCCTGGCATGCACATCGGTGGGATGGTGACCGGTGGCTTGAGCTACAGCGATGTCGAGGGACAGCAGGCGCTGATTGGCGGACTGACGCTTGGATTTTTCAGGAGGGTGCGCACCTATTATGGCCAAACACAAGGGTGGTCGTTTGAGCCTCATGTGGCAGAGGCCATGCTGCGTGGGCTTCTTAGCGACGCACATGTTCAGCTGTTTCCAGGAGAGCCGATCGAAACAGTAAAACTTAACGGAACTGCAATCCAGGCGATGGAAACGCAGGGGCGCTCGTTCAGAGCAGCCGTGTTCATTGACAGTTCGTATGAAGGCGATCTGATGAAGCTGGCCGGCGTGAGCTATACCGTCGGACGGGAAGGACGTGACCGGTACCATGAGTCGCTTGCAGGTCGAATGGACCTGCTGCCGTCAGTTCATCAGTTTGCAACCAACGTGAGCGCCGAGGGAATGCCGCAAGCCTCGGACGACCCTGCGACTCCGACGCCGCACATCACTCCGCAGTCGGAGCTTGCCCGCACCGGGGATGGTGACGGAAGATTTCAGTCCTACTGCTACCGCTTGATTCTGACGGATAACCCGCAGAATCGGATTCCGATTACAAAGCCTGAGAGCTACGATGCGCAAAATTATGAACTCTTGAAGCGCTACATCCGCAGCAACCCGGGACTGAAGCTCAAGGGCGTGCTCGGAATCAATCGCATTCCGAACGGCAAAGCAGATGCAAACAGCAACGGCCCCGTTTCGCTGGATTTCCTGGGCGGTAATCTTGGGTATCCAGATGGCTCACATGAGCTGCGAAAGAAGATTGCGCAGGCTCACCTCCGCTGGGCTCAGGGATTGGTTTACTTTCTGCAGAACGATCCCACCGTGCCCGCTGCTCTGCAGGATGAGGCACGCCAGTGGAGTCTGCCAAAAGACGAGTTCGCGGACACCGGTCATTGGCCCAACCAGCTCTATGTGCGCGAAGGACGCCGGATGCTTGGCGACTATGTGTTGACACAAGCAGATTTGCAAACAGATCGTTCCAAAACCGATGCGATCGGCGTGGCCGGATACAACATAGATATTCGCGAAGTACAGTGGCTCTCCCACGCGGTATATCGGTTCCCCAAAGTCGAAGACCAGGTATTTACGGAAGGCTATTTGAGCCAGCCGGTTAATCCGTGGCAGATACCTTATCGAGCGCTGCTTCCCAGGCGTGGCCAGGCGTCGAATCTGCTTGTTACGGTGTGCATCTCAGCCTCCACAATCGCGTACGCCTCGTTCCGTGTGGAACCGACCTATATGGTCGCGGGAGAGAGTGCGGGCGTCGCGGCGGCCGTGGCTATCAAGAACCACGAAGATCTGCACGATTTGGACATAGCGAAGCTGCAGGACGTATTGCGAAGTAGAGATCAGATACTTGCCATTCCCGGCAAAACCGACGCAGCGAGTAGATGAAGCGCGGCGAACAATCATAAGGCTCGGCGAGTCGCAGGAAGCGAGGAATTGAAATGGCGGCACCCGGTGGTATCAGTCCATTCATTATTGGAATCGTTTCCAAGAGCTGTCGTGGCTGCTGAAGAGTGAGATCGGATGATTTGCGTTTGCCCAAATTAATCACAAGGACGCTCAGATGAAAAAGCTCGTTGTTCTCATCACATTGTTGATTGCGTATGCTTCTGCATCGGCTCAGTCAAACCAGGCGTCCCTTACCGGCACCATAAGAGACTCGAGCGGCGCTGTCCTGCCGGGCGCCGTGGTGACCGCGACCAACGTCGCCACGACGATCAAAGTGAATGCAAAGGCGGATGCGGCAGGGAATTACCAGGTTGTCGATCTTCCTCCCGCCGTGTACACGGTTACGTTCGAGCACAGTGGCTTTAAAACGCTGACGCAGGAATCTGTAACTCTGGTGCTGAACCAGAAGCTTGAGTTGAATGCGACCCTGCAGATTGGCAGCGCCACCGAAGAGGTGACCGTGACCACGGCGCCTTCGGCGCTCACAACAACCACGGGTACTCTCGCCGACCTGGTGCCGGAGCGCAGCGTTGAAGGATTGCCCTTGAATGTGCGCGATCCGTTCGCGCTTGTGGGGCTAACTCCCGGTGTGCAGTTTGGAGGCAATTTCGGGACGGGCGGATCACCGGATATCGGGCGAGGTTTTTACCGCGATGATTTCTATGTCGGTGGCGGACGATCGGCCTATCAGGAAATCATGATCGACGGCGCTCCCAATACGACGGGCGACGGCCTGAACATTGTCGATCCTCCAGTGGATTCAGTTCTCGAGTTCAAAGTCACGCCGAACAGCTATGACGCTCAATATGGGCGGAGTACCGGCGGCCTCGTCACCTTCGCAACCAAGAGTGGATCGAATCGGTTTCATGGCGTGGCTTACGAGTTCACGCGGCACAGCATCTTCGATGCAAACACCTTCTTCAACAAGAGGAACGGTATCAACCTACCGTCGTTTGCGCGCAACCAGTTCGGCGGAGACCTTGGCGGCCCACTGTACCGGGGCAGGGCGTTCTTCTTCGTCGATTACGAGGGACTCCGGCAGGGCTATCCGAACACCGCCATATCCACGGTCCCCACACAATTGCAGCGCCAGGGCGATTTTTCCCAGACCTACGCATCGAACGGGTCTCTCATTGCTATCTACGATCCGTCCAGCAGCACGACCCAGAGAACGCAATTTTTCGGAAATGCTATTCCGTCAATGCGAATCGATGCTGTAGCCGCCGCGGTGATGAAGCTGTACCCGCTGCCGAACAGAGCCGGCAACCCGATCACGAATCAAAACAACTACATCTTCAGTTCCAAGGCGACGCAGAACACGGACAAGTACGACATCCGTACAGACGTCAATATCACGGAGAAGACCAAGCTGTTTGCCCGTTACTCGCGCCAGCAGGACGCGCGGCTTTCGACAGGCACCCTGCCATTGCCCATAGGTGGGGGCCGCAGCATCACCGACCATTTCACCCAGGCGCTGGTGGATGTCAATCGTGTCATCACTCCCAACGTCGTCGCGGACGTGGGCTTCTCCTTCGGCCGTTCACTGGGAATCCAGTACGGACGATCGCTCGGGTTCGACACGGCTACTCTCGGATGGCCGAGCTCACTGACGTCCTTACTTTCACAACAGTTCCCGGTGTTCAACATTGGCGATATCACAGGCACTGCAAACGGTGGCGATGCGATCGTAAACAAGCAGCCGCGGAACATCTTTTCGACCCTGGGTGTGCTGTACATACAGCGCGGGCGTCACGGGTTTAAAGTAGGTGGAGATATCCGCAATATCCATTTCAATGAGGGCCAGAATTCTACGCCGGCGGGTAACTTCACCTTCAATCGCGTATACACACAAGGCCCGAACCCCACGACGTCGAGTTCCACCAGCGGGTATGGACTTGCTTCCTTCCTGCTTGGAGCGGCGAGCTCCGGGAGTGTGAATCAGCTTCAGCGAATCTCAACACAAGGGCTGTACTACGCCGTGTACTTCCAGGACGACTGGAAGGCAACCGATCGTCTTTTCCTGAATCTGGGGGTCCGGTGGGACGTCGGGATCGGCGATCGGGAGAAGTACAACCGTCTCGCCTACTTCGATCCGAACGCCACCAGTCCACTGGCAGGACCAGCCGGGCTCCCAAATCTGAAGGGTGTGGTTGATTGGGTGGGCCAGAGTAATTCCCCAGATCAGACACAGACGGACTGGACGAACGTTGGACCAAGATTCGGTTTTGCATTCAAGTCAAATCCCCAGATCGTGTGGCGCGGAGGATACGGCATCGTCTTTCACCCGCGCTTCGTTCAAGGAACGAACGGAGGCTCCGTCGAAGCAGTACGTACTACAACGATGACGGCTACGATCAACAATGGGTTAACTCCGTACAACACTTTGAGCAATCCGTTTCCGCAGGGGCTGTTGCCGGCGATCACGGACAGGAACCCGCTCGTCAATATCGGTCAGACGATCACTGCTCCAGTGCACGATTTCCGCAATGGCTACAGCGAAATCTGGAGCTTCGGTGTGCAGATCGAATTCCCGCACGGTTTCGTCGCCGACCTGCATTACTGGGGCAATCACGGCTTGCGTCTGCTGAATACCTACAACATCGATCAGTTGCCAGACCAGGATCTGGCGCTCGGAAGTACTCTGAATGCCCAGGTTCCAAATCCGTTCTACGGATTGGGTGCGACCGGTGTGCTGGCGTTGCCAACCATCTCGCGGCAGCAGTCGCTGCTTCCGTTCCCGCAATACACCGCGGTTACCCAGGCCTACGGACCGTATGCGGGTTCAACCTACAACGCTGGAACTGCAGAAGTAGACAAGCGCATCTCGAAAACACTCACCTTGCTCGCGAACTACACGTGGGCAAAAGCGCTCGATGATGATCGGACCCCGCTTGATAATTACAACCGCCGTGCGGAGAAATCGTTCTCCTCTTTCGATATCCGGAACATGGCACATATAAGCTTCGTTTATTCCATTCCGTATGGCCCGAATCGCCTCTATGGATCTCATCAGAATCGTGCCCTCAGCTCCATCTTGGGCGACTGGGATCTGAGTGCGATCACCAATCTTCAGGATGGAATTCCTGTAGGTGTCAGCAGACCTTCTGTTATGGCGCCAGGAACTGACGCGAAGCTATCCAATCCCAGCATCTCAAAATGGTTCAACACATCGCTCTTTTCTCCGGCCCCGGCATTTACGTTCGGTAACGTAGGGCCTTTTCTCCCCGATGTAAAAACCCAGGCAATGCATAACTTGGACGCAGTGCTGTCGAAGAATTTCGAATTTGCCGAATCGACCACCCGCCCGATAACGGCAACCTTCCGGTGGGAGGTATATAACGTGACCAACACAGTGCAACTTGGAGCTCCGAACAATTCCGTAACGTCGCAAAGCTTCGGTCAGATCACATCGGCGCTCAATGCGCCGAGAGACATGCAGTTCGCGCTGAAACTCCGGTTCTGAATACTGCATGCGTGGAGCGGCACGAAGGGTTCAGATTCTTGGCGGCTCGCCGAGCAAAGACGCCGGTTGTTCGTTAGCGGTCACGCCCATCAGTCATGCGCGTACAGCTCAGTGAAGCTCCGCCGTCCTGAGAAAGTCAAACGTTCCGCCGGGATCCAGCTGCACTCCTGTGACGCGTGTCGAGTGAACGACCTCGTTGTTCGGATACCACAGCGGAATCGACGGCAGATCGCGCGCGAGTATCTGCTGTACCTCGATGTAGTCGCGCTTCCTTGCCGTTTCACTCGTCTCGGAGTTCGCCTGCATCAGCAATGAATCCACCTGCGGATTTGCATAGCGACCGCGGTTGCTGCCCTTTGGCGGGAAGCTCGCACTCGCAAATGCGTAGGTCAGAAAGTCGGGGTCCTCGTTTGATCCGATCCAGCGCAGCATGTACATCTCGAACGCGCCGCGCGTGACGTCGGAGTAGAAAGTACCGAATTCCGCAGAGCGGATCGAAAGCTCGATGCCCGCAGCACGCATTTGTTGCTGCATGGCCTGCGCAACGAGGCGCGTCGTTTCATCCGTAGAGGTTTTGAGCGTGAGCCGCAACCGGATGCCATCTTTGTCCGGCTTCATGCCGGCGGCATCGAGCAACGCCACGGCACGCGCGACGTCGTGCGGATACTGCGGCAAGTCGGCAGCGTTGGCGGCAGCCCAATGTCCATCGGGCAGCAGCGTGTCCGCAATGCGCGCATCGCCTCGCCACAAGGCGGCGATCAATTCGGGCCTGTCAATCGCACACGCAATGGCCTGCCGCACACGGGCGTCGCGGAGCTTCGGATCCTGCACGTTGAAGTTCGCGTACATGACAATCGCGCCCGGGCCGGACTCAACAATCACGTTGTGCTCTTTGCGAAGCGTATGCACCATGTCAGGTGTGAGCACATTGCTCTCCACGTCCCCGGATCCCTTCCGCATCTCGAGCGCGGCAGTAATTGTGTCCGGCACAACTTCAAAGCGCACGCGCGGGATTTTTGGCGCACCCGCCCAGTAGTTCTCGTTGCGCTCAAGCACGACCTCCTTGTCCTGCATCTGGCTCACAAATTGGAACGGTCCTGTGCCAACAGGGTGCAGACCCTCGTCGCGTCCGGCACCTTTCTCGACAACGCCGAACAGGCCATCGCTCAAATCAAACAACAGGCTGGCCTGAGGGTGCTTCGTCCGTACCGTGACGCTTAGCGGGCCGCTCGCAACTACAGAACTTATATCGGCGAGCGCCGTGCCGCCTTTTGCAGTGATCAGCGTGCCGTCGATCATGCTCTTAATCGACCACGCAACATCTTCTGCCGTCAGCGGCTTGCCATCATGGAACCGCACGCCGGTTCGAAGATGAAAGACCCATGTCAGCGGATCCGGACGTTCCCAACTCGTTGCAAGCCATGGCTGCAGAATAAAGTGTGCGTCCTTCTTCACCAGCGCGTCGTAGATCAACCCGCCAACGCGCTCCGACTGCGCATCCGTTCCTTGTCGCAGATCCAGGTTGTTCGGCGAGCTCTCGATGAGGAATCGGAGCGTCTCCGGATCCTGCTGCCGTGCGTTGCATGCCACCAGCGGCAACAGCAGCGCGGCGAGCGCTGCGGCGCACAGGGCTCGAATTCTCACGCGAACGTCACCTTGCCCAGAACGACTGCCCGCTTTGCCCCGGTCGCGCTTGGCAGGTTGCCAGGCAGCCCATGCCACGCCAACCAGCCGAGCAGCGCAAATGCGGCGGCCTCCTTCGCGCCGGCGTTCAGGCCAGTCTCTTCAATCGACCGCACCGGCACTGCGTGACGGTGAAGCGATTCACTGAGCATTCGCATCAAGGTTGCATTCCGAACGCCGCCGCCTGCAGCAATCAACTGGATCTTAGAGGCTGGCGCGAGTCTCTCGAGTTGAGGTTTGCAGAAGCGAACATAGGCATCGCCGACGGTGGTTGCCGTCAACGCGGTCGCGGTGGCAATCACATCTTCCTTGCCATTGCTCTTGCGTTCACATGCAGCAATGAACTGGCTAACGAATGCCTCACCATACTCCTCGCGCCCGCAAGACTTTGGCGGCGGGGCAGAGAAGTATCGCCCTCGCAGCAGCTTCGCGACGACACTCTCCAGCACGCGCCCGCGCGCCGCGATTGCGCCGCTGCGATCGAATCCGCGTCCGAACAGGCGTTCCATGCACGCGTCGATCACCATGTTGGCCGGTCCGGTGTCGAACGCCAGCACGTCTTCTGGACGGCAGCCGGCGGGTAGTACTGTGAGATTTGCGATGCCGCCCAGGTTCAGCAGTACGCGGCTGCGTTTCGCGTCGCGGAACACGCAAAAATCAAACATCGGAACCAGCGGCGCCGCTTGTCCATCCGCGGCCATGTCTGCTGGACGAAAGTCACTGACCACCGGCGTGCGCATGCGCTCTGCGATCACCGATGCTTCACCCGTCTGCCATGTACACCGTACCGGCGCGCCGAGATATCTCGTCACAGTGCCCTGGTGGTAGATCGTCTGTCCATGGCACGCAATTAATTGCGGCCGCACAGCTGCCTGGCGAGCAGCGCTCTCGACAGCCTCCGCATAGACCTCGCCCAGTCGCCAGTTCAGTCGAGCCAGCTCCGCCGTGCTTGTGTTCTTCGCATCCATCGCGGCGAGCACGGCCTTGCGCAAACTGGCCGGATACCCGGTCGTGTAATGCGCCATTACCTTTACATGCGGCACACCTTCTGCTCCCGGCGACACGCGACAGATCGCCACATCCACGCCGTCAGCCGAGGTCCCGCTCATCACACCCGCGACGATCATCGCCTTCGGCTTGCCTGCGATCACGCTCCGCCGCCCTTCAACTCGCGCTGCAATTCGGCGAGAATCTGCAGCGCCTCCCGAGGCGTCAGGCCGTCCACATCGAGAGCCTCGACACGGTCGACAATTCGCTGCGACAGTGGCGTAAACATCGTCATCTGCAGCGTAGCGAGGCGCTCCTTTACCGGCACAGCTTCGCGAACCTGCTGAGACTCCGCGCGTTCATGCAGCCGCAGCACGTCGCGCGCACGCTCGACCACGGCTTGCGGAAGACCGGCCAGCCGCGCCACCTCGATGCCGTAGCTCTTGTTCGCTGCGCCAGCTTCAACCGAATGCAGAAAGACGATCCCACCCGCGCCCTCGCGCACAGTAACCCGCGCATTCTGCATTTGCGCCAGGCGTTCGCTCAGCAGCGTCAGCTCGTGATAATGCGTTGCAAACAACGTGCGCGCGCCAATACGGTCATGAAGATGCTCCACCGTGGCCCACGCCAGCGAGAGCCCATCATAGGTAGCTGTGCCACGGCCCATCTCGTCGAGCAGCACCAGCGAACGCTCCGTCGCGGTATTCAGAATCGCTGCGGTCTCGGTCATCTCCACCATGAACGTCGAACGCCCGCGCGCCACGTTGTCGCTCGCACCGATGCGGGTGTAGATGCGGTCCACGAGCCCCAACCGCATGCGCTCCGCGGGCACAAAGGACCCGCACTGCGCGAGGATCGTGAGCAGCGCCGCCTGCCGCAGATAGGTGCTTTTGCCTCCCATGTTCGGCCCTGTAATCAGCAGCAGGGAAGGCCCTTCACATCCTTCGCCTGCGCACAGATAAACCGAGTTCGGCACAAAGCGCCCGCCGCCCGACTCTTCCAGCCTGCGCTCGACCACAGGATGGCGGCCGCCAATCACTTCCAGCACGCCGCTTTCATCCACCTGTGGCCGCGTCCACCCGCGCATTGCAGCAAGATGTGCAAAGCACGCCAGCAGATCGATCTCCGCCACATGCCGCGCCGTCTCCCGCACACGCCCCGCATTTGCGAGCAACTGCCGCCGCAGCTCTGCAAAGATTCGGCGCTCGATCTCACCCGAACGCTCCTGCGCAGTCAGGATCTTTGTCTCCAGCTCCTTCAGTTCAGGCGTCGTAAATCGCTCGGCATTGACCAGCGTCTGTTTGCGTTCGTAATCCGGCGGCACTGCTTTGGAATTCGCCTTCGTCACCTCGATGTAATAGCCGAAGACAGAATTAAACCTAACCTTCAGCGAGCCGATCCCGGTGCGCTCGCGCTCGCGTTCCTCGATGGCCGCAATCATCCTGCGGCCGTTCTGAGATAGCCCGCGCAGCTCGTCCAGCTCCGCATCGACGCCCTCGCGAACCGCGCCACCATCCGTCATCGTCAGCGGTGGTTCCTCAACCAGCGTGCGCGCAATCATCTCCTGCAAATCACTCAGCGGATCGAGGGTCCGCGCGAGTTCCGCCCAGCGCGCTGCATGCGGTGCACACTCCTTCGCGGCTGTGAGCACACCCGGCAGCCTTCCGACCGTCACACCCAGCGAGACCACTTCACGCGGTCCTGCGGAATCCAGCGCCACGCGCCCCAGCAGCCGTTCGAGATCGAGCACACCATCCAGCGCGCGCCTCACTCCCTCGCGCCGGCGCAGATCACCTGCTGCGAGCGCCACAGCATCCAGCCGCGCGTTGATTGCCTCCAGCGACTGCATCGGCCGCAGCAGTTGTGCGCGCAGCAACCGCTTGCCCATTGGCGTGCAGCACGCATCCATCGTCCACAACAGCGTCGTCTGCGGCCCTTCGCTTGAGAACAGCGGCTCCACGAGCTCGAGATTGCGCACGCTCACTGCGTCGAGTTCCAGGCTTTCACGCTTCTCATAAAAGCGCAGGCCATCCAGATGCTCCAGCGCACCCTGCTTCGTTGCACGAAGATAGTGCACAATCGCGCCCGCCGCGACCGCCGCAGCCCCATGCCCGCCCAAGCCCATGCCGTCCAGCGAGTGCACACGCAGCTGCTGCCGCAGCAGAGGAACCGCGTAATCCTCCGTGAACACCCACTCGTCGAGCTCCGTGCGCGCGCCGGCGATATCCTGCGCTGCGCTCTCGTCCTCTGCGAATCCGTGTGCGCCATTTTCGCCGGGAGCATTATCGGCGGATAAAGTGGGCTGCCTCCGGTTTGCGACGCCGCCAAACGCGGCTCCGCGCGCCAGCAGCATCTCTGCCGGACTCATCCGCGCGAGCTCATCACAAGCCAGCCCCCATCCGTGTGCTCCGCTGAAGTCCGTCGCGCGAAACTCGCCCGTCGAGAGATCGATCGAAGCCACACCCACGGATGCGTTCGCACCGGAGCCCACGCTCGCGACACTGGCCAGCCACTGGCTCTCGCCCGCGCCAAGCGTTGCATCGAGCGCCGTGCCTGGCGTCAGCACACGCGTTACCTCGCGCCGCACAACCGTTTTTGCGAGCTTCGGATCTTCCATCTGATCGCATATCGCGACTTTGAAGCCTTTGCGCAACAGCCGCTGCAGATACCCGCCCGCCGCGTGATAGGGCACGCCGCACATCGGCACAGACCGCGCTTTGTCCCGCGCCGTCAGCGTCAGTTGCAGCTCCCGCGCGGCGACGATCGCATCCTCATAGAACAATTCGTAGAAATCGCCCATGCGGAAGAAGAGCAGGGCATCGGGATGGGCCTCCTTAGCCGCACGATACTGCCTCATCGCCGGGGTCCCCTGCGAGCCGTCTGTGATCGCTGCGGTTATTGCCGGCGTCAGCCCCGCCTCACCCGTCATGTCCGTCACCGTACCCATCGCTGTGCAGGAAAGCTCAGGATACCGTTTTGCCCCCTCTGCATAACTGGGCTGAAAATGCTTCACAGCGCCGCGCCGTACACTCGAACCATGATCGAAGTCCCCCTGACCGAGGCGCAGTTCGCCGCAGCCGCGCAGCGTCTGCAGGCCTACGGCGTGAACCTCACCGGCTCCGCTGGAACGCTTAGCCGCAGCGGCGTCACCGCCCGCTACACCTACGCCAACGACCTTCTCACGATTGAGGTCATCGACAAGCCGCGCTTCATGCCGCTCAGCGTGATCGAGTCTCAGATGCGCAGCTACATCCAGAAGGGCCTCGCCGAGCTCGACCGGTCGGCCTGAGCCGGCGAAGCGACCTCGGGAGAAATCCCCGGACGATATACTGGAGATTCGCGCAGAATCTCTCAGGCGAACGTCCGCATGACCCTCCTCTGGCTCCGAGTCGCGGTTCTTCTCTACGGCATTGCCGCGCTTGCGGTGCTGCCGGCAGCACTCTATAACCGCCCCCGGTGGCGTCACATAGCGATGCCCGGAGCCCTCGGCGCCGTCTTCTTCCACTTCGTCGCGCTCGCGGAGATGCTCAACGCCGCGCACCATGCCCTTCCGGTCGACACACACGAGACCCTGTCGATGCTGGGCCTGCTCCTCGGCGCTGCCTTCCTGCTGCTCGCCGTGCGGTACCGCACCGTCTCCTTCGGCATCTTTCTTTTGCCGGTTGCGGCGCTGCTCACTGTCGTGCCTGCCTTCCGCCCCGGCGCCGAGCTCCTCGCTTATCCGCTGCTCCACACCGGCTGGCTGTTCCTGCACGTGGCCTTGCTGCTCGCCGCTTACGCCGCGCTGCTCATCTCGCTCATGGCCAGCGTGCTCTATCTCGTGCAGGAGCGCCGGCTGAAGCAGAAGCGCACCTCGCAGGCCCGCAGTTGGCTCCCGCCGCTGGAGACGACGGACCAGATCGCGCTCAAGTCGCTGCTCTTTGGCTTGCCATGTATGACCGCGGGCTTGCTCATAGGCTCGGTTGTTGCGCTTGAAACCATCGGCCCGAGGTTCTTCGCCGACCCCAAAGTGTTGCTCTCGCTGGCTATGTGGCTCGTCTACATCGCGATGATCTTCATTCGCCGCCACTCCGGCTTGCGCGGCCGCCGCGCGATTTATCTGTCTGGCTTCGTGTTCCTCATCGTGCTCGCCGTCTGGGCGGCGAACCAGCTTTCCGTGGTGCACAGGTTCAGAGCCCCATGAGCGACATGCGCGAGAAAAAAACGGAAGGCACGCCGGAAATCAAGACCACACTGTTGCTCGTCGGTGTGAACCACATGACCGCGCCGCTGGAAGTCCGGGAGCGCCTCGCCATTCCTGTGGCGCGCCTGGCGGACGCCACCCGCTCGCTCGCCGGCCAGCCCGGCATTCGCGAAGCCCTTATCCTGTCCACTTGCAATCGCGTCGAGCTTCTCACCGTCACCGAGTCCGCTGACACGGACGGCATTGAGGCTGCTACCGCCCTCAGCTTCCTGCAGGACTTCCTCAACATCCCCCGCGCCGCCGTGACGCCGCACCTCTACACGCTCCGCGAGCGCGAAGCCATCCGGCATCTTTTCCGTGTCGCCAGTTCGCTGGACTCCATGGTTGTCGGCGAGCCTCAGATTCTCGGACAGGTGAAAGAGTCCTGGAACGTCGCTCGCGAAGTCGGGGCGATCAGCAGCACAGGAGCCTTCAGCTCGATGCTGGATCCTCTCCTGCAGCGCGCCTTCTCCGTCGCCAAGCGCGTCCGCACCGAGACCCAGATAGGCAGCTCTTCAGTCTCGATTGCCTCCGTTGCGGCCGAGCTCGCGCGCAAGATCTTCGGTTCACTCGCCAACAAAACCATTCTGCTCGTCGGTGCAGGGAAGATGAGCGACCTGGCCGCGAAGCACCTCATTCAGCAGGGCGCGACCACGCTCCTCGTCTCCAACCGCACCGAGGTCCGCGCCGAAAAGATCGCCGACGCGCTGCGCACGCCCACGATCACCACCGGCGTGATTCCTTTCGCCCAATTGCACGAGCAGACGCACCGCGCCGACATCATCATCACTTCAACCGGCGCCGGGCAGATCTTCTCGCGCGAAAACGGCCGCGCCCTGGTTCACCGCCGCAGGAACCGCCCTGTCTTCTTCATCGACATCGCCGTCCCGCGTGACGTCGATCCCGCGATCAATCACCTCGAGGGCTGCTTCGTTTACGACATCGACGACCTCCAGCAGGTCGCGCAGCAGAACCGCAGCCTGCGCAGCCGGGAGGCCGAGACCGCCGAATCCATCGTGCAGCTCGAGGCCGAGCGCTACGGTGAGCGCCTCGCCCAGGCGCCTGCCACCGAGGCCATTAAGCAGCTTCAGTTCACCGCCGAAGCCCTCCGGGAGGCCGAACTCGCCCGCACCGCGCAGCGGCTCGCGAATCTCAACGCGCCGCTCACGCCCGAGCAGCAGAGCGCAATCGAGCACCTCACCCGTTCGCTCACGAATAAGCTGCTCCACCAGCAGATCATGGCCCTTCGCGGCACCGATTCCAAGCGCCGCGACGACTAAGTCTGGACAGCCTTCGGCTTCTTCGTCAGCAGCACCAGCATCCCGATCACGATCGCCAACGACACCATCCCCGCGATTCCCAGGATCCGGATCACCGACACCGTATATCGTCCCGCCGACGGGCTGTAGTTGCAGCAGTACAGAATCAGAAGGTCCACCGGGTTGCTGATCTTCTTCTCGCTCGCCTGCAGCAGCGCCATACGCAGATCGCGCGGCTGATAGTCAATCCCCGCCAGGTACTTCGAGAGCTTTCCATCCGGCGTCGCGAACATGATCACACTCGAGTGAGCGAACTGGTCCATCTTGCCGTCCGGTCCCGGCACGCGCACAAAGTGAAATCCCGTCGCGCCACTGATCGCGTCGATGGAAGCCTGGTTCGCCGTCAGAAAGTGCACCGCACCCGCTGCGTCGGGCCGCGCCATTCCACTCAGGAACGTCCGCTTCTCGGCCGCCGCATCCGCCGGCGTGTCCGTCGGGTCGATCGAGAACGTCAGTACCTCGTAGTCCTTTCCCGGCGTCAGCGTCGTCTGCTTCAGCCCGTCGGCAAGCCCATGCAGCACCTGCGGGCAGAGCATCGAGCACTTGTAATACACCGCGCAATCACCACAGGTTTGCCGTCGAACCAGCTCGCCAGAGGCCCGGTGCGGCCCGTCTCATCCGTGAACTGCGACTCCATTGGCAGCGGCTGCCCCAGCCTCTGCTCCAGCCCCGCATGCGCCAGGTAGTCCGGCCGCTGCTGCGCCGTCATGCCCAGCGGCTTGTCGGCCGAGTACCCCTGCGCCGCCGCGCTCATCGCGATCATCAGCGTTGCTGCAATCGCCCAGCGCAGCATCGTTCCGGCCCTCTGAATCATTCAAAGCTCCTTCGCTATTCATGCTATCGCGTTGTTTCTGCGCCGCTCCGGACATCGCATTCACACCGCACGCATCGAACTTTGTGCAGCACCGCGCAATTTGTGCAGCAACAGGCAACAGGAGGCAACAAAGATGGCATTGTCGAAGACAACACGCGACCACGACGAGATTCGCCGCTGGGCTGAGGAGCGAGGTGGCAGGCCCGCCGTCGTTGCCAGCACCGAAAGCGATGACCAGACCGGGATCATTCGTCTGGAGTTCCCCGGAGCGCCCAACGCCAAAGACAGCGCTCTCGAAGAGATCTCCTGGGACGAATGGTTCGAAAAGTTCGACGACAGCGGTCTCGAGTTCACCTTCCAGGACCAGACAGCCGATGGCGAACGCAGCAACTTCAACAAGCTCACCTATCCCGAAAACGCCCGCGCGCGGGGCCGGAGCTCTTCCAGCTCCCCACGCAGCAAGAGCTCCTCGAAATCCTCACGCGGCTCCAGCCGCTCCGCTTCCAGACCCAGTTCGAAATCGCACTCCAGGTCTACAGCGAGCAGGTCCACCGCGAAGAAGTCCAGCTCGAAGTCTGCCTCGTCGAAGGGATCCGGCTCAAGCTCCTCGGGCAAATCCGGCTCCAGCCGCAGTTCCTCATCGCGAGGCTCGTCTTCACGCGGTTCCTCGGGCGGCAGTTCATCAGGCCGCAGCTCCTCGGGTCGTAGCTCCTCGGCAAAGTCCACCGGCCGCACCGCCGGCCCGTCCTCCGGTCGTGGCTCATCGAACCGGACCACCGGCCGCGCCTCCGCGAAGAAGTCCTCATCCACTCGTTCCGGAGCAAAGTCCTCCGGCTCGAACCGCTCCGGAGCGAAGTCCTCATCGAAGAGCTCCACCAGCAGCCGCAGTCGCAGCGGAGCTTCCAGAGCGCGGACGCAAATCGGCAGCCAAGAAGTCCTCTCGCCGCTGAGCGCCTGCGTTCACGAACATTCAAAGGGCTTGCAGCCACACGCTGCCGGCCCTTTCCTCTTCTACACAGTTCGGCATCCCATCCCTCATGACCGGCCCGTTCGTGCAGTTCACCGGCCCCAATCGCGCGCTTACTGTCGGCGGCGTGAAGCTCCTCGGCATGAACGCCGGGAACAGCCATAAGCTTGTCTTCACCGTCATCCTGTTTGCGTTTCTGTACGCACTCAGCAAGACGCTCCGCTTTGCCGCCCACAAGATTGGCGGCGAACGCCAGAAGACCGCCTTCTGGACGCGTCAGGGCATCAGCCTCGCGACGTTTCTTCTGGCCATCCTGGGCTTCTGCTCCATCTGGTTCGACAACCCTGCGCGCCTCACCACGGGTGTCGGCCTGGTGTCTGCCGGCGTCGCGTTCGCGCTGCAGAAGGTCATCACCAGCTTCGCCGGCTACTTCGTCATTCTTCGCGGCAAGACCTTCAACGTCGGCGACCGCATCAAGATGGGCTCTGTCCGCGGCGACGTCATCAGCCTCAACTTCATCCAGACCGTCATCATGGAGATGGGAGAGCCGCCCTCGGTGCAGGAAGAAGATCCCGGCATGTGGATTCACTCCCGCCAGTACTCCGGCCGCATCGTCACCGTCGCCAACTCCTCCATCTTCGACGAGCCCGTCTACAACTACACGCGCGACTTCCCGTACATCTGGGAAGAGATGCACTTTCCCATCGTGTACAGCGACCGCCACCGCGCTGAACCCATCATCCTTGACGCCATCAGCCGCCACA
This sequence comes from uncultured Acidobacteriaceae bacterium, assembly GCA_963762465.1. GTDB lineage: Bacteria > Acidobacteriota > Terriglobia > Terriglobales > Acidobacteriaceae > Granulicella. The sequence goes on from CAVXKS010000010.1 coordinate 394,165, forward strand.
CGCAGGACATCGCGAGTCTGGCCGGGCCGGAGCTCGAACGCCTCAAGCAGCGCTTCTTCATCGAAGCCGCGGACCTTAAGCCCCGCAGCTACATGCGCATCACAGACAACTGGATCGAGTTCTCCGTTCGCTTCCTGGTCCACACGCATAAGATTCGCGACCTCAAGAACGCCATCAGCCGCGAAATTATGGACGGCCTCGACGCCGCGAACATCGGCATCGCCTCCGGCACCTATGACATCGTCGGCCTGCCGCCGATCAGGATTGAACAGATGCCGCCCCAGCCCACTGCTCCGCCGCCGCGTTGATCGCTGCGCTGTCGAGCACCCGCTGTGGCCATCCATCCTGCGCGACCTTCAGCATCGCGCACCCTACCGTCTCGGTGGTCGTAACGTACTTTGGAGCGAACCGCATCATCAGCGGCTCCGCCCACCCGAGTACTGTATAGAACGCGTTGTACCACCCAACCTTCGAGCGCACGCCATGCAGCGGCTGAATGTACGCCGGCCGCAAGCAGTACACGCCTCGAAAGGGCATCGCCAGCAGCGCATTCTCCGTCGCGCCCTTCACTCGCGCCCACATCTGCTTGCCCGTCGCATTCGTCCCCGCACCCGAGACATAGCAGAACACCATCTGCGGCGACTGCTTCAGCACCGCCTCCGCAACCCGCATCGTCAGGTCGTACGTCACGCGCCTGTACGCCGTCTCCCGTTTGCCCAGCGATGACACGCCGAGGCAGAAAAAGCATGCGTCGAACCCGCTGAGGTCGACTCCCGTCCAGTCGAAGAAGTTCTCGTGCCGCATCTCGGTCAGTCCAAACGCCGGAATCCGGTCCAGCGGCGAGCGCACAATCGCGACGACCTCGCTGACCACCGCTTTCGCCTCCAGGCACTCTCGCAACACGCCCTGTCCCACCATTCCCGTCGCGCCGAACAACAGCACTCTCATGCGTTTTCCTCGCGCGCAAGTATCTCATCTCCACGGAACCACACCGCGCCCTGCGCGTATCCTTAATCACGATGAGCACCCCGACCCTCCGCATCGGCACCCGCGGTTCCGAGCTCGCGCTCTGGCAAGCCAACGACGTCGCCGATCAGCTGCGCGCGCATGGCCACCAGGTCTCCGTCGAGATCATCCGCACGACCGGCGACCGCATGCAGGACCCGTCTTTCCGCGTCCCCGCAACCTTCCCCGATGGTTCACCGCTCGACGCGAAGGGTATCTTCATCAAGGAAATCGAAGATTCCTTGGCGGCAGGGAGAATCGACCTCGCCGTCCACTCCCTTAAAGATCTCCCCACCCAGCTCGACCCGCGCTTCACGCTCGCCGCCATCCCCGCCCGCGCCGACGCCCGCGACGCCTTCGTCTGCGAGAGCTTCTGGGGCCTCCACATGCTGCCCATGGGCGCGCGCATCGGCACCACCTCGCCGCGCCGCAAGGCCATGCTCCTTGCCCTTCGTCCCGACCTCCGCTTTGTCGAGCTCCGCGGCAATGTCGACACCCGCCTCCGCAAATGGCAGGAGGGCCAGGCCGACGCCCTAGTCCTCGCGGCTGCAGGCCTCGACCGCCTCAACCGTGCCTCGCACGCCCACCAGCGCTTCGCCGTCGACGAACTCTGTCCCGCTCCCGGCCAGGGCGCGCTCGCGCTCGAGACCCGACGTCCTCATACGCCCGAGGACACGGCCATCCACGCCGCCGTCGCGGTGCTCAACAACCCGGCCGCAGCGTCTGCCGTCCGCGCCGAGCGCTCCGTCCTGAACTCCCTCGGAGGCGGCTGCAACCTCCCGCTGGGTGCCTTCTGCCATCTCGTTGACGAGACATGGCATCTGCACGCCATGGTCGTCAGCCCCGACGGCGAACAGGTGGCGCAGGTCCTCGACCGCGCGCCTCAGGGCATCGGCCCCGAAGAGCTCGGCGAGCGCGCCGCTGAGGCTCTCAATCAGCGCGGCGCTCTCGAGCTCTTGGCCCAGCTCGCTTCAGAGTCCGTGTAAGGTTTACCGTGTCCCGGAATCCTTCGCCTGATCAACACCGCTTCGCAATCATCAAAAGCGCAACATATCCCTCGGGATGTCCCTAGTAGGAACTACCTCCGTTACCCGATACGGTCAAATCAGGAGGTTGTAAGGGCGATGTCTCAGTTCCGTGGAGTAGTTCGCTGGTTCAATAACGCCAAAGGCTATGGGTTTCTCGGTCGCGATGGGGGACCCGACGTGTTCGTGCACTACTCGGCCATTCAGAAGGACGGCTATAAGACTCTGAGGGAAGGCGATCAGGTTGAGTACAGCGTGATCGCCGGAGCGCAGGGACGTCCGCAGGCCGACCATGTTGCTTGTATCTCCAAAGCGTCGATGGGGTCGCAGAGCAACTGAGCAAGGCTGAAATTGTGGGGACACAAAGGGCCCGGTCGAGGGCCTTTTGTGTGCCCGGACCTCCCAAAGGTTCTGCGCGATCTCTGGAAGACGGCTGCTCCCACCCCCCCGAAGCTGCCGGACGCAATGCGCAGAACAGTAAAAGGGCGGCCCGCAGGGCCGCCCTTATGCTTCCCTGAGCGCTTTCTATACGGGAATCCGCAATTTGCCGCCACACCTTGCACCGAAAGCACTCGCCTCCGCTGGTCAGCCCATGGCATCCGGTGGTGAAGCATTTTGCATAGTCCGAAGCTACTTATCCTCCCTTGCAGCCGCCTCTCTGTTCGCCAGATACAAGGCGACCTGTAGCCGTGCGTCATCTGCGCAGTCTTCCGCTCCGGTAGGGTGCCCGGTCCGCTTCGTCTAACCTGAAGATGATCGCCCGGGTCCCTGCTATGCGTCTGCCGTTTTTCGTCGCCGCCTTTCCGCTGAGCCTCTTCGCCCTCCTCGGCTCGGCCCAGCGCCTCCCCGCGCCTGGCGCTCTTCCCGCCGGCGTTCCTCTCCGCATCCGCGTCACGCACACCGCGCGCCTGCACATAGGCGCTCCAGTCAGCGGCGTCCTCACCGAGCCTGTCTATTCCCACGACCACCTCGTGCTCCCACAGAACACCATCGTCCGCGGCACCGTGACGGCCTATGCTCCCGTCGAAGGCAAGCTTCGCGCCCAAGCCCTCCTTAACGGCGACGTCACACCTCTCCATGACCCCGTCGTCGACTTCAACCTCCTCCAACTCCCCGGTTCGTCGCAGCAGATCGCCTTCTCCAGCCGCGGTCTCATGCGCGACACCCAGCTCGTCCGCTTCGTTGCTCGAAAGAAGCGCCCGACCTACGTCCAGCAGGGCGAAGACATGGTCCGCGCGCAGCTCAAGTCCGTTCACGACACCTTCTTCACGCCCGGGCGCACTGACCGCGCTCTGCGCCTGCTCTACTCGCAGTTGCCGTATCATCCCCAGCGCATCTGGGCCGGAACCGGCTTCATCGCCGAACTCAATGCTCCCCTTGACGTGCCCTCGTCGCAACCCGCGCCCGTCCCATTGGCCTCCTCCGCGACACTGGACTTCATCACCGTCTCGGCACGCCTCGACACGTCCCTCGACTCCGCAACGTCCAAGCCCGGAGACTCCGTCACCGCAACCGTCACACAGCCCGTCTTCGACAGCGCCCACAATCTCCTCGTCCCCGAAGGCGCAACCCTCGAAGGTACGGTCACTCGGGCGAAGCCCGCGCGTCGGCTCGGCCGCAACGGCGAACTCCGCTTCGGGTTCCGCGGCCTCGCCGATGAAGCCGGAACCACGCACGTCGACGGCAACATCACCGGCGCGGCCGGGGCCAAGGGCGAGAACCTCACCGTCGACGACGAGGGCAACGTCAGGGCCAACCCGGACAAGGGCAAAGTCCTCGCTCCGCTCCTGCTCCTGTGGTCTGCCAGCCGTGGCGCCGACGACGACAGCGACACCCGCTGGACCGTCGCCGGCTCCAACGGCTTCGGCCTGATCGCCCGGTTCGTCGCTCTGTCCAATAACAAGAACGTCGCCTTGGGCTTCGGAATGTATGGTCTGGCGAAATCCGTCTACTTCCGTTACCTTGACCGCGGTCACCAGGTCACCTTCCCGCGCGACACCGAGGTTGAGGTCCAGCTCGTCTCCCGCAGCGAAACCGAACACGCCGACGCGAAGCCCGCCTCGCAAGCTTCGGGAAGCAATCACCCGTGACGCTGCACACCGGGCCTGTTTGACACGCGCGATACAATTCGAGGTAAGAGAGAATTACATCTGCCCGGCCTCCGCCGGGCTTTATTTTTCGGCCCCCTTGAAGTATGCTTGGAACCTCTAAAGTCCAAAGCTAAGTCTCACCGTCTGAAGACTTTGCGCAAAAAGTAGGGGAGGGGGTACCCCCTCCCCGAAAATCCCCACCCCTGCGGTATCTTGGAACAAAGATTTCCTACCTTGGCAGCCCGGCAGCTCCAGAACCTCACGGAAGGAGGCTCGTGATGCCGCAGCCTGCACCTGAAAAGCGCGCTGGCCTGACCGGCCTCTCCAAACTTCTGGCGAGCTACGCCATCGCGCTCGTGCTTCCGGCGTTGGGCGCGGTGGTGAGCCTGCACACATATCCGTTCCGCGGCACGCCGCTTGGGCTCAGCTTCGCGTGCATCGCCGTCGTCTCGCTGCTCAGCGGTTTCGGTCCAGGCATCGTCGCCTCCATCAGCACCGCCGTCTCCTACGCCTACGAGATCGCTCCCGACAATCTCCCGTTCACTCACGGCCGCGGTGAGATCATCCATACCGTCATCATCGTTCTGCTCGGGATAGCGGTGACCTACCTCTGCGAGCGCCAGCGGATCACCAGCGAGCGGCTGCGCGTCGCCGTAGCCACCCTGCAACTAAAGACCGACGCGCTGGTTGAGGCCCAGCTGGCTTCCAGCTCCGTCGCCTGGACCTACGACATCCAGAACCACCGGATTCAGTGGGCCGAGGGAGGCCCCCCGATCTTCGGCCGCGCGTTTGACACACTGTCATCTGAGCTGCCGCTGGACGTCGTCGTCGAGGAGGACCGCGCCGCGGTTGACGAGATCTTCCAGAGCTCGTTAGCCACCGGCACGCCGTTTCAGATTGAGTTTCGCAGCCGCATGCCCGCGGGAGAGGTTCGCTGGTTTGAATGCCGCGGCAGACCATCCCCGCGCCAGAAGAATCTCTGGCGTGGCGTCACGCTCGACATTACGGAACGCAAGAGCGCGGAGATTGCGCTGGTACGCTCAGAGAAACTTGCCGCCATCGGGCGGCTCTCGGCCACAATTGCGCACGAAATGAACAATCCGCTGGAGGCAGTGACCAACCTGCTCTTTCTTTGTTCGACCGACACGACGCTGTCGCCCGAAACGCAGAGCTATCTCGCCTCTGCAGACCAGGAGCTTCGCCGCCTGGCCAGCATCGCGAGACACACGCTCAGCTTTGCCCGGCCGCACGCGTCCGGCGGCCCGGCGCACACGGCAGGGCTTACGGAAGCTGTCGTGCAGATGTTTCAGCCGCGCTGTGCCTCACGCGGCGGAAGGATCGAGCTAATTCGGAATCCCGATCTGCTGGTGGCCGCGCCGGCGGACGAGGTTCGCCAGATGCTCACGAACCTTGTCTCGAATGCCTGCGACGCCATCGAAGGCCCATCCGGTCTCATCGCCATCGATGTCTCCGCCGACGATGAGTACGCCACGATTGAGGTACGCGATAACGGCAGCGGGATTGCTCCAGAGAACCTGGACCACATCTTCGATCCGTTCTTTACGACGAAGCCCGACGTCGGCACCGGCATCGGCCTGTGGGTCACGCGAGAGCTCGCCGCGAAACGGGGCGGAGACGTCGACGTAAAGACAGAAGGACTGCCTGCAGGCTTTCGCACGGCGTTCCGGATTCAGCTACCGCTCGCAGACCAGTCCACTTGAATGGTCCCCGACGCTGACCGAACTGGCTTCAGTTCGACTGACTTTCGGCGGCACGTTCCAGGAGCAGCCGAACCTCGTCGTCGCTGGTCTGTTCGAACCGGCGATACCATTGGCCGACGGCGACGAAGTCGAACGGCGTGTAGAGGCAGATCACTGCGTCGGCGTGCCGCTGCAGCTCCTGGCAGGTGTCGTTGGCCGCGACCGGAACGGTGACGATGATCTCCTTCGGCTGAAGCTGACGCAGGGCGGCGACTGCAGCGCGCATGGTGTAGCCGGTCGCGATGCCATCGTCCACGAGCAGAACGCATCTGCCGGTTACATCGAGGGACGGCGGTTTCCTCGGTAGGCGCGCTCGCGCCGCTCGAGCTCATGGCTTTCGCGCTCGACGGTCTGTTCCATCTGCTCCGGGGAGATGCGCATGGCGCGCACGACCTGCTCATTCATGACGCGGATGCCGCCGGAGGCGATCGCGCCCATGGCGAGTTCCGGCTGCAACGGCGCGCCGAGCTTGCGCACAACGAAGACATCGAGCGGAGCGGCGAGCGCCTGTGCGACCTGGTAGCCAACCGGAACGCCGCCGCGGGGAAGCGCCAGGACGACGATGTCATCGCTGGCGCATCGGGGCCGATGAAGTCGCTGGAGCGTGCGCCTAACCGCTGGCCGGCCTCGAGTCGATCGGCAAACACGCGGGTTCCTCCGCCTAGAGCATTTCCCCGGGATTGTCCCCTTGCCGAGGAGAATGCTACGTCTACGAGCGAAAACGGCTCTGGCAGAGGGTCGGTTACACCGTTGTCGCCGCCATCATGCGACTGCGAATTCGAAGCCGAAGGTGGGCGTGCGCTCGAGATGCCAGATCTGCTTATAGGCCTCTTCGCCGCGGAGCATATCGATACCAGCGCACACCTTCGTCCACCGCGCGCTCGATGGCGAGGGCAATCATAACCGTGCCGGGCCGAAGGTCGGCGCGTGCTCGGCGAGAAGGCAGTCAGGTAGAAGTACTGGGTCCGCTCGGCGCGACAGAGGGGATCAATCAGCGAGTAGAGCACGCCGATGATCTGGCCGCTCAAACGCAGGCAGCAGAGGCGAAGGATGCCCGGCGCGAACGAGGAGTGGAACAGCTTCGCGGTGCATGGCGACGACTCGCTCGTCGGCGAGAACGCCGGGCTGGCCGCGGCCCTGCCAGCGATTGGCGTGAAGACGCAAAAGCGCCTCGAACGCTTCCGGCCAGGTCGACTTCGTTAGCCACTGTGAGTTCGAGGTCGCCCGTGCGAAGCGCGCGATTCCTGTAGTACATGGCGTTACGGCGGATCTTCTGCGGAAGCTCGGCCATGCGCTTTGCTTCGGTGCGCGAGCAGCCCTCGCTTTGAAACAGCAGCGCACCGGCAGCAGGCTGCGCTGAGCGGCGGCAAGCAGCCGCGAGCGCGGGCGCAGCTGCGTGGCGAGTATCGAGCCCTGCTCGGTTTGCGCGAGAAGGGAATCGAGCCCGGCTTCGATGTCGGCGTCGGTGCAGCGCGGCGAGAATACGCCGTCGAGATAGTCCGTCGTGCCGATCCCGATCGGCAGAAGGCGGCGTTCGCGGACGCCCGGCTCTCGATAGAGGTAGAACGGGAAGGAAGCCGACCGGCGTTTCGCCGCGCGAGAGCACGATCGCGTGGACGTCGGGCTGGCCGAACTCGTGCCACCAGGGCAAAAGCCAGTCGGGGCTCTGAAACGGTGTGGCGTCAGGATCCTCGCACCACAGACGGCGCCACGCCGGAGCGAACGCTTCCAGTTCCTCGGTGCTGCGCAGGATCTTCAGGGCCGACTGCTCAGGCATACATCGCCACTTGCTCCCGGTTCGCCATTGCTGCGTACAGATCGAGGTACTCGCGCACCATGCGGTCGCGGGAGAAGCGCTGCTCGGCGGCGGCGCGGCAGGCTTCCGGGCGGATCTCGTGCACACGCCCGATGGCTTCCGCCATCTCGTCGACGTTGTCGACGAGGAAACCAGTGACGCCATCTTCGATGATCTCTGGCAGCGCGCCGGAGCGATACGCGATCACGGGAGTGCCCACGGCAAGGGCCTCCATCGCGACCAGAGAGCTGGTCTCCGGCGCGAGCGTGGGATGCAGAAGACACTTGGCGCGCGCGAGCAGGCGCTGGCGCCGCTCGGTCTCGAGTGCGCCGAGGAACCGGTGGCCCACGCCCTCCCGGTCGAGCAGTGGCTCGACCTTATCCTCGAAGTAGTCACCGTGCTCGCGGTACGGGAAAACGTGCCCGCCGACCAGCACCCGTGTGCCGGCGCGCGTTCCCGCTTCGAGAGCCTCGTGCACATTCTTCTCCGGGCAGATGCGGCCAAGCGCCAGGGCGAAATCTTCGCGCTCACGCTCGAGCCGGATTGCGGGAAGAGCAACGCCGTTCTCGATCACCGGAACGTTCCCCAGCCCGGGAGGGCAGGTGCGGCGCTGCGACTCCGACACGCACTGGAACCGCATGCGGCCGGCGAAGCCTTCGAGCACCTCCGGACGGTGCCAGGAGATGGGAACGTGCAGGGTCACAAGCACGGGGATGTCGGGCGGAAGCACGTGCTGATCGAAGTCCATGCCGTGCATGTGAATAAGGTCGACGTCGTAGCGCGAGAGGGCGCGGTCGAGGGCCGCCTGAAATCGCCAGCGGTGCCAGCTCCGATCGGATTCGGTAACGAGCGCACGCTCGGGCATGGGCGACGCGAAGAGCTCGCCGGCGACGAGCGAGCCCGCGCAGGCCACCACCACCGAGCGATGCCCTTCGGCCACGAGCGCGGCGTCCAGTTCAGCGAGAATTCGCTCCGCGCCGCCGACGCCGCAGGGCCCCACAGGGGCAAATGGGAAGGCCACGCTCAACACGGTCAGGCCCACGTTCTCACCTCATTCCTTCGAAGTTGCGTTTCGTGGTTGAGGCTCAGTTCGCGTTCTGCCTGGCTGGCCAGCTCAGAGAAACGCCCCGACGTCATGCCCCACGGATAGTTGTCGTACAGCACCGGCGGATGATGCGGCGGTGCAGAGAAGTCGTATTCAGGAGCGACACGGAAGCGCTCCGTAGTCGCATTGAAGCCGCTCAGCGTCTCGCGCTGGCTCGTGAAGCAGGCGATCAGCGCGCGCTTGCGTGCAAGTTCGTCGGGTGTGAGGTCATAGACGACCTCGTCCACCAGCCCCGGAGCGGGCAGAAAGGCGAACTGGCCGCGGTGGATCGCGTTGTAGAAGGGCGCCTCAATGATGGGAGTCGATCCGGCCGCGTGGTGCATGGCGAAGGCGCAGGCGTCGTGGTCAGGATGCCCGCCTTCGAAGGGATGCGTAAAGATGACCTCGGGCCGGTGCTCCTGGATCAGGCGCGCGATGCGGCGCGTCAGCTCGGCGAGCTGCAGGCTGGCCTCCTGGTCGGGAATGCCAAGACATTCGTGGGGCGTGGAAGGGATTCCGGCGCGCTCCAACATGGAACGAAACTCCTCGACGCGGGCGCTGCGGTAGTCGTCCAGATGCTGGAAACCGTGCGCGCGGCTATCAAGCTCGTTGCGCGGGGCGCCGTCGGTTACATGCACAAAGTGCGACTCGGCGAAGCGTCCCATCCGGCCCCCAACAGCAATGACTTCGTCGTCCGGATGAGCAAAGACCAGAAGCGCCCGGGGCATGGCCGTAGGGCTGCCTTCCGGTGCGGTCACCTCTCTGAGCCGATCGAAAGCCAACGTGCTTGCCCCGTCCCTTCAAGCGGGTCTCCTTGGAGAGATGCGCATTCTCCTGCAGGAACGCTGCCAGACGGAGGCAAGGGATTGATGACAAAAGTACCCAGAGTTGCACTGGGAGCGTGCCGAAAAGACGGTTACGCAGCTCTCCGCGCATTCCAGAATTGCAGCGAGTGATTGAGTCTCGTGAAAACGGATTATCGCGGCGAGCTCCGCGACCGGCACTTCTTCAGCCGCGGGCGCGGGGAGTTGTGCGAGTGTGCGGCGCGTAGATAGCGGTGAGCTGATCGAGCGGCATCGGCCGGCCGTAGAAGTAGCCCTGCGCCTGATCGCAGCGCCGCCACGCGAGGAAGCGCTGCCTGCTCCTCGGTCTCAACACCCTTCGGCGACAACGTCCATGTGCAGTCCGTGGGCCATGGCGATGACAGTGCGCACGATGGAGGCTGCGTTGGCGTCCTCGGGGCAGCGCGAGACGAAGCTGCGATCGATCTTGAGGCGGTCGACCTTGTACTCGAGGATGTACTTGAAGCTGGAGAAGCCGGTGCCGAAGTCGTCGAGCGCGAACTTGACGCCCATGGCGCGCAGCCGGCTGAGCGCCGCAATCGTTTCGGCAGAGCTGATCATCAGGGTGTACTCGGTGATCTCAAGCTCGAGGTCGGCTGGAGCGAGTCCGGAGCTGCGCAAGCGCCTGCTCAACCACTTCACCAAGATTCTGCTGTAAGAACTGGCGAGGTGACAGGTTAACGGCCATCGTGATGCGCTTCGCCGAGGCGTTCCTGAAGCAGGCGAGCCTCTTCGCAGGCCTTCTCGAGAACCCACTGGCCGAGCGGCAGGATGAAGCCGCTCTCCTCCGCAGCGGAGATGAACTCCTCGGGCTGAGCAGCCCGCGGTGCGGATGCCGCCAGCGCAGCAGCGCCTCGACGCCCGACTAGTTCGCCGGTGCGGCAGGCGACCTGCGGCTGATAGAAGAGCGTCATCTGGTCGTTGATCAGCGAGCGGCGAAGGTCGGATTCGAGCTCGAGCTCGTCTGCGCCAGCATTCTCCCAGTGCGGCGGAGAAGAGCTGCAGGCAATTGCGGCCGCTGCGCTTGGCGGCATACATCGCGGCGTCGGCGTTGCGCAGCAGCGTGGCCGCGTCCGTGCCCCACTCCGGGAAGAGGCAGAGGCCGAAGCTGGCGGTGACGCTGAGTTCTTTCCCGGCGAGTTGCAGAGCGCTTCTGAAGTTTGCCGGAGAGACGGCCGGCGGCGCGCATCGCGTCGTCCTTGCTGCCGCAGTTCGGCATGACGACGACGAAGGTGTCCCCACCGATGCGCGCGACGGTGTCATTGCAGCGGGTTGAGTTGCGCAGGCGATCGGCGAAGACGGTCAGGAGCTCGTCGCCCGCGGCGTGGCCGAGCGAATCGTTCACGCGCTTGAAGTTGTCGAGGCCGATGGACAGGACCGCGACCGGCTGATTCAGGCGGCCGGCCCGCTCGAGCGCCTGCTCAAGCCGTTGGCGCAGCTTCATCCGGTTAGGAAGTCCAGTTAATGCATCATGTTGCGCCAGGAATGTAATCGAATCCGTGAGCTTCTTGCGCTCCGAGATATCGTAGGCGGTCGTGAGATAGCCGGTGATCTCGTTCTCGTCCCCGCGCAGAGCCGTCAGCGAGACGTGCACCGGGATCCGGGTTCCGTCGGGGCAGACGTAATGCCAGTCGGCTTCGGCGTGCTGGACCGATCCCCGAGCAGCAGAAGGAGCGAATCGAAGCTGACAGCAGCAACGCCGGTATCCCTGCCCGTGTGGCGCATGACACGGTCGCGCAGTTCCTCAGGATCGTGGAGGTCGACCAGCGAGGCGTGCCCGACGACGGCGTCGCGCTGAAGCCGGTGAGGCGCTCCGCCGCAGGATTCATCGCCGTAATGGTGCCCGAGGTATCGGTCGTGAGGATGGCGAAGGGCGCATCATGGATCAGCGAGCGCGAGAAGCGGTGCATCTGCTCGACCTGGCGCTGGCCGGAGCGTTCCGCCGAGAGGTCGTAGAGCGTGACTGCGACGCCATGCTGCATTTTGACGGCTTGGATCTCGAACCAGAGGTCGTCACCTGAGTCATTGCTGTAGCGAATCTCGCCGGAGTAGGGCAGGCCGGTGCGCTCGACCTGCCGCAGACGCTCAACGAGCGTGCTCTCAGGCAGGGTCGGCAGCGCCTGGGTGAGCGGCATGCCGATGAGGTCGCGGTTGCGATGCAGCAGCAGCTTTTCGGCGTTGGCGTTCACGAAGCTGAAGCGGAAGTCGCCGGTTTTGTTGAAGCGGCTGCGTTCGCTTTCGAGGATGAAGAAGGCTTGGCGGCCGGTTTCGGCGGCGGAGACGAATCGCTCGTGCGCCAGTTCGGCGGCCTCACCGAAGGCCTTGACTTGATAAAGCATCGGCAGCAGAAGCGCAACGCCGCCCGCCAGAACCAGCGAGCTGAGCCCCAGGATGGTGGACGATTCACCCGGGGAGCCGACCCTGTAGCCCATCAGGTCCAGAAGTCGCTTCGCGCCGGCCATGGCGAGCACCAGCATCAGACCGACGGCCGCTGTACGGAAAGAGGCGTGCCGCCGCATGAGCCAGACCAGCCGGCCTAGAACAACGCAGGCGGCGGCGCAGGCAAGCAGCGTCAGGCCGTCGGCAACGACGCGCAGCCAGAACATCACGGCGACCGAGGAGTGACCAAACGCCTGGCCTACCAGGTCGCTTCGCCAAATGGCGATCTGGGCGGCAGCGCGACAACAAAGCACGCAAGCAGAGCGATTTGCATAAGCGGGCCGCGGAGCGTCGACGGTGAACGGACTTCCCCATACGAGGTCCCAAAGGGTCTTCAGGCTGGCCTACTACGGAACCTAACACCGTCAGTTATATTTCCTCTCTATTTTTCGGCGGTTCTGATGCCGCAACCGTTGTATGCCGATGGCATCAGAGTTGCTGGCTACTCGCCGTACGGTACCCAGATGTTCTTCACCTGCGTGGCATGATGGAGATACCAGAGGCCTTCGGATTGCCGCGGATCGAACCAGTCGATGGCGCGGCCCTCGTTGGTCCATACCTGTTTCAGGTTACCAACGGAACCCAGCTTCACCAAGCCCGCAGCGGCTTCGTCGCGGAAACTCCAGATCGCGTCTACATCATCGTGCTCCGAGAGAGTCTTGCCGAGCTCCATAGGCCGTCCGGCGACGAGGTTCACGACGCCGCCGGGGAGGTCGCTGGTATCGAAAACCTGGTAGAGGTCGCCGATCAGCGTGGCGCAGCGCTCGCTCGGCACGGCGACGACGGCATTGCCCATCGCGATCGCCGGCAGGATGAGCGAGAGCAGGCCAAGCAGCGGAGCATCGTCCGGCGCGAGGATGCCGACCGTACCGATAGCCTCCTTCATCGCGAGGGTGACCATGCGGAACGGCGGGTTGTGGACGGAGCCTTCGAACTTGTCCGCCCAGGCGGCGTAAGTGAAGGCGCGATCGACTGACGCGTCGAACTCGACCTGCGCCTGGGCTTCGCCGACGAACTCGGCGAGCTTGCGTACGATCTCCTCGCGGCGCTGGATCAGGTTTTCGGCGATGTAGTAGAGGACCTGCGCGCGTCCGTGCGCAGGCGCCTTGGCCCACTTGTTGCCTGCGGGACGGGCGGCTTCGACGGCGTTGCGGATGTCCTTGCGGTTGCCGAGCGGGGCTTCGCCGACGAGCTTGCCCTCGCGGTTATAGACCGGGAAGCTGTAGCCCGAGTCAGGTCGCGCCTGCTTACCGCCGATGTACTGCTTCACGGTGCGGTCGATCCCCAGGCTGCCGTTTCCGTCGTGATCTCTGTTCTCTGGTTTCTGCTCTCTTGAGTCGGCGATTGCTTCGTGTCTTCTTTGCGGCATGCGTCCATGCAGGGACGAGGTACTCGTACATCCCCTCCTTGCCGCCTTCGCGGCCGTAGCCGGATTCGCGGTAGCCGCCGAAGCCGCAGGCGGCGTCGAAGAGGTTCGTCGAGTTGATCCACACCACTCCAGCCTTGACCTGCGCGGCCACATCCAGCGCAACGTTGATGTTCTCGCTCCACACGCAGGCGGCGAGGCCATAGGTGGTGTTGTTCGCGAGCTCGACCGCTTCCGCAGGCGTGCGGAAGGTCATCGAGGCGAGCACAGGCCCGAAGATCTCCTGCTGGGCGACGGTGGAGGTGGGGTGGACGTCAGTCAGCAGCGTGGGCTTGAGGAAGAGGCCGTTCTTCGGCATGGGGATGTCGGGCTGCCAGCAGGTGGCGCCCTCGGCGATGCCCATCGCGACGAGCTTCTGGATGCGGTCGTACTGGACCTGGTCGACGATGGCGCCGATGTCGATGGCCTTGTCGAGCGGGGAGCCGACGCGGAGGGTTTCCATGCGCGCGCGGATCTTGTCGTAGAGCTTCTCGGCGACGCGCTCCTGCACGAGCAGACGCGAGCCGGCGCAGCAGACCTGGCCCTGGTTGAACCAGATGCCGTCGACGAGCCCTTCCACTGCGGAGTCGAGGTCGGCGTCGTCGAAGACGATGAAGGGAGATTTGCCGCCGAGCTCGAGGGAGAGCTTCTTGGGTGTGTTCGCGGTGGCCTTGCGGATGATGCGGCCAACTTCGGTCGAGCCGGTGAAGGCGATCTTGTCGATGTCGGGGTGGTTGACGAGGGCGGCGCCGGTTTCGCCGGCGCCGTTGATGACGTTGAGGACGCCTTTGGGCAGGCCGATCTCGGCGGCGATCTCGGCGAGGGCGATGCCGGTGAGCGGGGTGAACTCGGCGGGCTTGATGACGACGGTGTTGCCGGCGGCGAGCGCGGGCGCGACCTTCCAGGCGAACATCAGCAGGGGGAAGTTCCAGGGGATGATCTGGCCGACGACGCCGACCGGCGTGTAGCCGCGGAACTCCTCGCCGTCGAAGCCGGTGTCGGTGAGGTTGCCGAGGAGCTGGGCCCAGCCGGCGTGGTGGTAGAAGTGGCGGGCGACGAGCGGGATGTCGATGTCGCGGGACTCGCGGATGGACTTGCCGTTGTCCATGGACTCGAGCACGGCGAGCTGGCGCGAGTGCTTCTGGACCTGGCGGGCGAAGGCGTAGAGATAGCGGGCGCGCTGGTGGCCGGTCAGCGCTTGCCAGCCGGGAAGCGCGGCGCGGGCGGCTTTCACCGCGCGGTCGACATCTTCTGCGGTTCCGCTCGCGACCTTGGCGAGGACTTCGCCGGTTGCTGGGTTGCGGGTCTCGAAGCTGGTGCGCAGACTTTGGTCCACTGGCCGTCGATGTAGTGGCCGAAGCTGCGCTGGTGCGCGTCGAGCCACTTGTTGACTTCGCTCGGGTCTTCGGGAGCTGGACCGTATTCCATCGACTGAAACTTCTCAAGGATGCTGGTTGCCATTTCTTGCCTCTTCTAGGCCCTGCCCCCTGTTTTTTGCGCAAAGTCTTGAAAGCAGGGGAGTTAGGGTTGGACTTCGGGTTTCGTTCTCGACAAATTATCTGGATTCAGTAGGTTACAGGTAAAGTCCTGGATTCAGGGTAGTTAACGGGTGGGGGGTCACTTTTTCTCGTAAGGTTTGGTGAATGTCTTCGAAGGTGATCAATGTAGCGGATCGCCCGTTGAGCTTCCGCCACACGTTTGGAGGCGGCGTCTGCGAACATCTGCCATGCGACTTCGCGCTCCTGGGTTGACTCCCTCACCGCGCCAATACGATCTTTCGCGATCCAAAACTTTGAGCGCTGGTGACCTTTCTCCGTGGCGCGTGTGAACCATTTGAGCGCCTCGCTGAAATCGCCATTCGAATAGGCCATCTGACCAAGCACTAAACATCGCGCGCTCGTCTCCGTGGCGGGCCGACTTGCGATACCAGCGATATGCCTCTTCTTCATTAGCCTGAACGCCAAGGCCGTTCAGATAAAACCAGCCCATTGCGAGCACAGCGTCACGCATGCCGGATTCTGCCGCTGCTGCGTTAAGATCGGAAGGCTTCTTCATCATTGCCGTTCAGCATCCGGAGTCGACTTGTTATAGAGACGACGGCGCGGCCGGTGACTCCAAAGTCGCTGCTCGGGCCGAGATACGGGCAGGAATGTTGAAAGTCGGTTCATGGCAAATCGTGTTGCGTACTCAGGGGCTGAAGCCCGGTTCTTTGCTGCTGCTAGCGGCACGGCTGAAGCCGTGCCCTTAACCGAAACTGGCTGAATTCATATCGTTCTGCGGCCTATTGGCATCTCCTGTCGAAGTCGGCGCGTCCGACGAATGTCCGCAACGATAAATCCTGCCGTGATTGTTAGCAGCACGACCGTCTGGCAATAGTGCGAATGACAAACGGCGTAAGGCCGCAGCTCCATCGCTCCGATCGTCGGCATGTCGAAGGCATCGGAAGCCTGATTGCCGGTCGACGGCGGTGCATGGGCCGAGCAGATGAACTTCGCTGGCCTCTTGGACCATGAGCTTACCGATGCTTTGCAAACAGAATTTCAGGAGCGACGGTCGAGAGCCGGAGCGTAGCCTTCGATACAACTCGTCCGAAGATCGATATCAAGCGTGAACACTTGCCGTATGCGATCGGGTGGCGGTAGGTGGCGCTGTAGCGGCCGGTGACGTGGTGCTCGAGCTGGCGTTCGATGTCGGCGAGCATGGAGCTGGCGCCGAAGCGGAAGAGGGTGGGTTCGAGCCAGGGGCGGCCGAGCTCGTCCTTCATGAGGGCGAGCCATTCCATGGCTTGCTTGGCGGACTTGATGCCGCCGGCGGGCTTGTAGCCGACGGCCATGCCGGTGCGCTCGGCGTATTCGCGGATGGCGCGGACCATGACGAGCGAGACCGGAAGCGTGGCGTTGACGGCTTCTTTGCCGGTGGAGGTCTTGATGAAGTCGGCGCCGGCCATCATGGCCACGACCGAGGCGCGGCCGACGTTGCGGAGGGTGAGGAGGTCGCCGGTGCCGAGGATGGCTTTCATGTGCGCGGGGCCGCAGGCGTCCTTGAAGGCGGCGACCTCGTCGTAGAGGGCGTTCCACTCGCCGTTGAAGACGTGCGCGCGGGTGATGACGATGTCGATCTCGCTGGCGCCGGCTTCGACGGAGCGGCGGATTTCCTCGACGCGGGTTTCGAGCGGGGAGAGGCCGGCGGGGAAGCCGGTGGAGACGGCGGCGACCGGGATGCCGGAGCCTTCGAGGGCCTTAACGGCGGTCTCGACGAAGAGCGTGGTAGACGCAGACGGCGCCGACGTGGAGGTTGAGGGACTCGATGCCGAGGGCGTTGACGAGGTGGTCTTCGAGGGGGCGGCGGGCTTTGGCGCAGAGACGCTTTACGCGCTCGGCGGAGTCGTCGCCGGAGAGCGTGGTGAGGTCCATGCAGGCGAGGGCGCGGAGCAGCCAGGCGGCCTGCCAGTCCTTCTTGACGGAGCGGCGGGTGCCGATGGTGGCGGCGCGGCGCTCGACGGCGGAGGTGTTGACGCGGACCTCTTCGACCCAGGAGAGGTCGAGCGGAATGCGGTGGTTGGCAGCCAGCTCGCGCCCGTGGAGGGCGATGGGAACGTCCGTGCTCTGGTGGGTTGTGTTCTCCTGCTTGCCGACCTGTCCCGAATCAACCTTTACCGCCATAGGGTCACCATCCGCTACGAACAATCCGACCCGCCAAAGTGCGGCGGGCCATCTGTAAATCTGACAAGCCAGTGTATACCGCGGCAGAGACGCAACGAAGCTCCGTTCGGGGCACCGTGTCGTGTCACGCGAGGATGGTCACAGTACCCTCCGGCGTCTTGCTGAAGCCGTGCAGAACCTTTCCATTCGGATCGATGTGGCGAACCGTCATCAGATTGGGATGAACCTTCAGCAGGGTGAAGCCGTGGCTCTGGGTAAAGTGGGAGTCGCTGGAGCCGGATTTGCTCTTCTGGCCGGTGAGCCAGGCGCCACCGCCGCCGCTGACCACGAAGGAGGTTGGATGTCCGGCGAACTCCAGGTGCTCGAGGTCATGATTGTGCCCGGAGACGTAGAGATCGACCCCGTACTCGCGGAAGAGCGAATCCCAACTGTTGACCAGCGTGGCGTTATCGCCGAAGACGCCGTTGGAGTAGAGGGGCTGATGGCCCATGACCATGAGGAAGGGAGTTGTCATCGGCTTCTGCAGCTCAGCCGTGAGCCACGAGGTCTGCTCGGCAAATTGAGCTGCCGTCGGCGTATAGAAGCTGGAGTTCGGGGGGCAGCGGATTCGCGGGCTCGTTGGGCGCGTTGCTGTCCAGCGCCAATACGGTGAGGAGCGGATTGTTTTCGGGAACGGTGAAGCGGTAGTGCAGCGACGGCATGGTCCACCGCGAGTTCCCCTTGGCGGCGTAGGCGAGCTGCGCCTTGACCTTGGAATCGGGAGCGTATTGATAGTCGTGGTTGCCGGGGATCGCGTAGGCGGGGCAGGTAAAGAGGCTCTCCGGATACATCTTCTCGAATTTGGTCTGCCAAAGCGAGGAGTTGGCGCCGCCGGGCAGGTCGTCGTAGAAGTTGTCGCCCAGCAGGAGCAGAGCGTCAATGGTCAGCCCCTTCTTCGTGACGTAAACCTGCATCGCCTCGGCGACCTGCGACTGGCTGACGTCTCCCGACCAGCCCCAATCGCCGATCATCAGAAGATTCGTAGGACCGTCGGTCGCGGCTTGAAAGCTCTGCAGGCTCTCGTTTCCGACGATGGAGGTTCCTCGGCCGCAGCCGGCCAGCGAGGCAGCCGCGCTGAACGCGAATGCCCGCTGGAGGAACGTCCTTCGATTGAGTGGCCCAGAGGCCATAGTCCCCTCGTCGGTATTTAGTCTCGTTTCAATGTCAGCGCCCGGAAGGGGTCGCTGCGATGCGTTCTGAGGCGCCCGGGCGCCGCGCAACTGGAGCGAGAGGCCACGATCGCCAGAAGAAGAGTGTATGACACTCAAGTGGTAGAGTGGAGCAATCTTCGGTGCGCGATTTTTGGCCCAAAGGTACTGGGTGGAGCCGGATCTACCCGCGCAGACTGGCCGGCGGAACTTTGATCGCGGAGAGCCGCTCGAAGGCCTCCTCGGGCAGGTGGAGGCTGGCCGCGGCGATGTTTTGCTCCAGGTGCTGGGGGTTGGAGGTGCCGGGAATGGGGATGATGGCGGGCGAGCGCTTGAGGAGCCAGGCGAGGGCGACTTGAAGCGGAGTGGCGTGGAGCGCTGCGGATTCCTGCTTGAGCGCGTCGTGGGCTTCGCGAGCCTGGCCGAGCGGGGCCCAGGGCATGAAGGCGATGGATTGCTGCTCGCAGTAGTCGACGATGAAGTCTGATTCGCGATCGGCGAAGCTGTAGCGGTTTTGCACGGAGACGATGGGGACGATTTTTTGAGCGCGCTGGATGTGCTCGCGCGTGACGTTGGACAGGGCGACGTGGCGGATCTTGCCTTCTTCGCGGAGGCGTGCGAGCGCCTCGACGGAGGCTTCGAAGGAGACGGCCGGGTCGGGGACGTGGAGCTGATAGATGTCGATGCGGTCGAGACGCAGGCGGGTGAGGGAGCCTTCGACAGCCTGGGCTAGATGGCGGGGGCTGGCGTTGTGGGTCCACTTGCCGGGACCGACGCGCTCCCATCCACCCTTGGTGGCGATAACGAGGTCGACGGGGTAGGGATGGAGGGCTTCGGAGATCAGCTCCTCGCTGACATTGGGGCCGTAGGAGTCAGCGGTATCGATGAGGTTCACGTCGAGCTCGATGGCGCGGCGGAGGGTGGCGAGGGCGGCGGGTTTGTCCTTGGGTGGACCCCAGATGCCTTCGCCGGTGATGCGCATCGCGCCGTAGCCCATGCGGTTGACGGCAAGATCGCCACCGATGGTGAGGGTTCCTGCGGCTTCGGCGGTCAGTGTTTTGTCCGGCATCGTGTGCTCCTCGGTTTTTTCGACGGTGTTGTTGTTCTCTTTTTCGATGGTCTCATCCCTGATGGCGGCTCGGTGTGGCTGGGGCGCTACACTAGTTGCCCGTGAACCCGCTAACGCACGCAGAACGACAGGCGCTGGGGCGCAAGGCGCGCAAGCAACTCGCACGGCGTGCGCATGCGGAATTCAAGCTGCAAGCGTGCCCCGCGCAGCCTCTCGCCGTGCTTGACGCGTCGATGCGCGGACGCGTTGCGAAACTTGTTCCGATCAAATACCAGCGCATGGAAGCTTCGGCATTCGGGTTCTTTCGAGGCGCGGTGCCGATCATGGCCGCCGATCTTGCTTGTCACCCGACGACGGGTTTAATTACGCAACTGTGCGGCGATGCGCACGTTGAGAACCTGGGCGCGTTTGCGGCGCTGGACAACAGGATTGTCTTCGATCTGAATGATTTCGATGAGACGATCCGCGGGCCGTTTGAGTGGGATGTGAAGCGGCTGGCGACCAGCATTCTCCTCGCGGGACGCGAGGCGGGAATACGGCGTGCAGATCGCGACGAAGCGGTGGCGATCTTTACGAGCCGCTACCGCCGGACGATGCGCCGGTTTTCGAATATCCCGGTGCTGGAGCTGGCGCGGTATCAGATTCACCGGCTGAGGCATGTGGGGCCCATGCCGGCGATCTTTGCGCAGGCGGAGCGCTCGACGCCGTTGCGGCTGGTTGAAAAGCTTACGGAACCGGTTGTACCGGAGGGTGCAGGCAGGGACGGGAAAAAAATCGGCAGCGGCGCTCGGCGGTTTCGGTCTGAACCGCCGTGGCTGGAACGGATTGTGGGAGGGCAGGCGCCGAAGATTCTGAACTCGCTGGATCAGTATGCGAAGACGCTGCAGCCGGAGCGTCAGCACTTTCTCGCGCAGTACATGCCGGTGGATGTGGCGTTCAAGGTGGTCGGGACGGGGTCGGTGGGACTGCGGGACTACGTTGTGTATATGGAGGGCCACGGGCGCCCGGCGCATTCCGACCCGCTGTTTCTGCAGATCAAGGAGGAGCCGCCGTCGGCGTACGCGCGGTACATCCCGGAGGGTGCGTCGGCGTGGACACACCAGGGGCATCGGGTAATGGATGGCCAGCGTGCGATGCAGCTAACGAGCGATCCGTTCCTTGGGTATACGACGATCGATAACCGCGAGTATCTGGTGCGGCAGTTGAACGATCACAAGGCCGCGCTGGACCTGGAGACGCTGACCGCGCCGAACCTGCACGGGTATGCGGATTTGTGTGGGGAGTTGCTAGCGCGAGGGCATGCGCGTGCGGGCGATGCGGTGTCGATCTATGCGTATCTAGGGGCGAGCGGGCGGTTTGATGAGGCGATTGTGGCGTTCGCGCGGGCGTATGCGGATAAGACAGAGCGCGATTGGGAGGCGCTTCGGCGCTGGGTGAAGGAAAATCCGCAGAAGCGGAGGGCAGGCGAGCAGTGACGTCGGCAAGAATCAGCGAGGTGGATGCGAAGTCCAATCCGCGCGTGCTGGTGACGCGATCCGAGCGGCAGTCGTCGGAACTGGCGACGAAGCTGATCGAGCTGGGGCTGGAGCCGGTGGTTGTGCCGGCGATTCAGGTCGCGCCGCCGAGTTCGTTTGAGGCGCTGGATAATGCGCTGGCGCGGCTGGCGAGCTTTCAGTGGCTGGTATTCACGAGCGCGAATGCGGTTGAGGCGATGCGGCAGCGGGTGGAGTCGAGCGGGGTGGGGACGGCGGCTGCGTTTTTGACGTGGGGATCCCCGCGGATTGCGGCGATAGGGCCAGCGACGGCGCGTGCGTTGGAGGCGATTGGGCTGCGCGCCGATGTGATGCCGCGGCAGGCCGTGGCGGAGTCGCTGCGGGATGCGCTGGTGGGGGAGGCTCGGCAGCGCGATGGGTCGCCGACGCGGTTTCTGCTGGTGCGGGCGGAGGAGGCGCGCGATGTGTTGCCGGATGGGCTGCGCGAGGCGGGGGCAGAGGTGGTGGTTGCGCCGGCCTACAGGACAGTGGTGCCGGAGGGCTCGGTGGAGCTGATACGGGCGCTGTTCGGGAATCCGGCAGAGGTTGCGGCGATTACGTTTACGAGCTCGTCGACGGTGCGGAACCTGCTTGCGTTGTGCGAGGCGGCGGGGGTGAGGCTGCCGGGCTCGGTGCTGCGAGTTTCCATCGGGCCGATTACCAGCGAGGCTCTTCTGGGGGTGGGCTATCCTCCGCACGCGGAGGCGCTTGAGGCGTCTGTGGCGTCGCTGGCGGAGGCGGTTCGGCAGGCAATCGAGACGAATGCGGTTTGAAGGTGGGCGGGTCGGAAAAGCGGTGGTTAGACGCAGGGGTTCCACAGAAAAGTTGTCCTCAGTTGCAAAAAGTTTTTTGCGGCAGCTGAAACGGTTTTACGATGAGACGCAGCCCTCCGGCTCATCCAGGTCTCATCCATGCACGTCTTTGGGAGAGCTCCCGCTCTTTGTCTGTTTCTACCGCTGTGTGTCTGTGTCCTGACTGTGGGATGTGCCGCGGGCGGACAACCGGCTGCGCGAGCGACGGCGAGTGCGGCTGTCGCGCTCACGTCCAATACGGATGCGGGCGAGGGAACGGTTGAGCCGGTGCGTGACCCGAGCGTGATTCACGTCAATGGGACGTGGTACCTCTTCATCACGGACAACCCGGCGTGGACAGGGTCGCTTCCGATTCTGTGCTCGCAGGATACGAGCTCGTGGCAGCAGTGCGGGAGTGTGTTCCCGCACATGCCGTCGTGGATTCCTGCTGCACTGCGTGGAGTGAAGAATCTGTGGGCGCCGGACATCTCGTACTTCAATGGCGAGTATCACGTGTACTACACGGCGTCGCTGGAGAATACGGAGAACACGCTGATCGGGCTGGCCACGAACACGACGCTTGATCCGTCGGATCCGAACTACCGCTGGGTGGATCGCGGCATGGTGCTGGAATCACGTGCGGGCGATCCAATCAACGTGCTTGATCCGAATATCCTGACCGACTCAGATGGGCGCATCTGGCTGTCGTTCGGAAGCTACTGGGGCGGCATTGCGCAGCGCGAGATCGATCCTGGCACGGGCCTGCTGAAGGATGCCTCCGCGGCGCAGGTCAACCTGGCTGCGCGTCCGGCGGTGCCGATTCATCCGCTGGAGGGCTCGTCGCAGCTCTTCCACGACGGCTACTACTATCTGTTCGTCTCGATTGACTTCTGCTGTAACGCCAGCCTCTCGACAAACAACTACAAGATGGCTGTGGGCCGGTCGACGAGCCCGCATGGACCGTTTGTTGCGCAGGATGGCACGGCGATGCTCGATGGTGGATCGACCGTCATCCTCACGGGCGACGGGACGCAGTGGATGGGTGTGGGCGGAGGCACGGTGTACAACGATCCGGCGACGGGCGCGACGGATATTGTCTTCCATGCACAGGCGATGAGCCGGGGCGGCGTCGCGTCGCTGTGGTTCAAGCAGATTGAATGGGTGAACGACTGGCCGGTGGTGGATTAGCGAGTCAGCAAGGCAGCGAGTCAGCGCGAGGGCGGACAGACGTCAGTGGGACGTCCAGGTTTTATCTGCGGAGTTGCAGAGGTGCTCGAGCGTGCAGTCCTGGCAGCGGGGCTTGCGCGCGATGCAGACCTGCCTGCCGTGATGGATGAGCTCGTGGCTGAACTGAATCCAGCGGTCTTTGGGGATGATCTTTTGGAGATCCTGCTCGACGTTAACGGGGTCTTCGTTCGTTGTCAGCTCCAGCCGTTTCGAGAGACGAAGCACGTGCGTGTCCACGACGACACCGGAGGGGATGCCGTACCAGGAGCCGAGCACGACGTTGGCGGTTTTTCGCGCGACGCCGGGAAGCTCCTGCATCTCTTCCATGGTCTGCGGCACTTTGCCGTGAAACTTTTCGATGAGAACGCGGGCGGCGCCGATGATGCTCTTTGCCTTGTTGCGGAAGAAGCCGGTTGAGTGGATGAGCTCTTCAATTGCGCCCTGCGGCGCTTCGGCGAGCGCCTTGGGATTCGGGAATAAGCGGAAGAGCTCCGGCGTCACCATATTCACCCGTGCGTCGGTGCTCTGTGCTGAAAGGATGGTCGCGACGGTCAGCTCCCACGCATTTCTGTGGTTCAGGGCGCAGACGACGTTCGGGTAGGTTTTGCGCAGGGCGTCGAGGATGGCGCGAATGCGGTCGGGTGCGAGCGGATTTTTCGTTTTGCCGGGCTTGGTTTTGGGGGAGATGGGCTCCCGGGCGGCGATCTTTTTGGCGCGGGCGGGAGGGACGCCTTCGATGGCGGCGGGGCGTTGGGCGGGGGTGAGTTTTTGGGGTGGGGTCAGGGGTTTGCGGCTAGTGGAACGCTTCGAGAGCATATTAACCGGAGCCTAGCGCAAATTAAGGTCGCGGTGGGGCCGAATTGTTCTCTTCCTCTACCTGTCGAGTGATTGCGGATGCAAGTTGGCTGAGCGGATCGGGCAGCCTTACCGATAGTGAGATTAAATCGGTATCAACCCCATTCAAAATCTGTACGCCCGTGATCTTTAGCTGATCCGGCCGAAGTCCCGAGATTGTGCCGACCCCGGCGCTGTGAGGCGGAGTGGTGTATTCAACCACGTGTTGGTTCAGGTCGTGCAACCTGTCGCCCGGGAATGGGCCGGAAGGGAAGTGTGTTGTGGACGGATCAAATCCCATTTGCTGCATCTTCACGATGAAGCCCTTATAGGCGGGAAAGACGCGAGCGATCATGCTACCCACGGCCCAACGGCCAGAAGTTCCTCCTAACATTTCCGAGAGCTGAACCACTGGTCCCTCAAATCCCTTCCATCCGTCAGAAAACAATGCCTTGGCATCGATTCTGTTGGGACTCACAAAAATGGTCGAGCCTGAAGAACCGTACGTTCCGAAGCAATGCCAGCCCTGCGGCGCCAGGACGCCGGTTCCGTCTTCGATCTGGTAATAGGCCAGACCAGGAGCGGTAGATGCATTGAGCGTGAGCCTCTTTGTGGAAGACTTCGGCGCAGGTTGTGGTCCGAGCTGGCCATCAGAAGGGCAGCCAACGAATGGGACGGTGACGTGTTGCGCGCAGGCGTTTGATGCTAGGAGGAAGACGCAGGCGAGGAGTCCGCGAAACATATGCGGATGAGGATAGCTTGTTTGCACTCGGGATCGTTCTTGTCCAGGCACAAAATACGGAGGTCCTTCGCCTTCGGCTCAGGATGACGGCGAACGGTGATGGCGGATGGAGTGGCGGCTCACTAGCCGAGCCGGTCGAGCATCTCGTGTGGCTTGAGGCGCACGCAGGAGAAAATGGGGTAGTCCTTGAGGGTGTACATCGAGATCTCGGTCTCGCGAAGCTGCTGGACTAAATCCAGAAAATCTTCAGGGAAGTTGGTTTCGAAGGCGACGACGAACTCCTGGTCATCAAGGCCGAACGAGTAGGTGGTGTTGAGCTTCACGCGCGGGTACTTGAGGCCGATGCGGATGTGCTCGTCCATGAGGCGCTTGCGTTCTTCGAGCGAGAGCAGATACCAGGCGCGCGTCTTCCAGAACGGGTAGATGAAGATGTACTTCTGTCCGCCGGGACGGATCGCACCGCGGGCGTCGCCCTCGGACTCGGCTTTGCTTTCCGGGCCTTCGTGGCGGTCGATCTGGTACTGCGAGCGCTTGGTCATGGCGAGGAAGTTGTGCGGCGTCTCGAGATAGCCGCCGAGCGGCGTTGCCATCAACTCCGAGCGCATGCGGTTGAGTTCGTCGATCGCGTAGCCAATCGTCCAGACGCAGAAGTCCACGTCGCCGCGCGTACCAATGGTGGAGTAGGTGATGGAGAGGAACTCGCCGGGCTTGTTCCAGCGGTCCAGCACGGCCGCAAACGCGGCCTTGTGCTCGGCGCGTTCGGCCGCGGGAAGGCGCCGCCACTCCGGCAGAACCTTGTAGAAGCTGAAGCAGACGATTTGTCGTTTTACGGGTGCTGCGCCGCGGGCCGGACGCCCGGTTTGGGGTTGGCTGGCGGGGGTTGAGGGTTCGGCAGGTGCGGCTAGTTCCGGCATAAGTTAATGCTAGCAAAGCAGCTATGTGCGATGGAGCAAACGGACCACAAAACAGGGCAAAATATGTGCCCAGAGCAAGGCGGGCAGGAGTAGGCTGCTATGCACAACAGAACGTTCGGGCTCCTTATCCCATCGAGGAGTGAATCCATGAAAAGCAGATATTGGCTGCCTATCTTCCTGACCGGTTGTCTGCTTAGTGCAGCTGTTCCCGTCGCCCATTCTCAAAGCATCATGGATCGAATTAAGGCCAAGGCAAAAGCCAAGGTCGAGCAGAAGGAAGACAACGCCGCGGGTACGGCCGTGAATGCCGCCGATCCCACGAACGGCGGCACTTCTTCGAGCAAGAACGCAAGCTCTGCCAGCGGCTCGACTACCAGCAGCTCAAGCACGACCAAAACCACTGAACATTCAACGAGCACTGCGGCTGCAGCGCCGAGCGACGTAGCGCCCAACGTTCCGGCGAGCATCGCCGCATATCAGAGCTATGACTTTGTTCCTGGAGAGAAGATCCTCTTCGCTGACGACTTCACGACGACTGCGGACGGTGAGTTTCCCAGCCAGTGGGAGATGGATAAAGGACAAGCCGTCGTTAATAAGCAGGCTGGATACGAGGCGTTCGCTATAACGGCGGGAAATTACGGGACTGTGAATCCGCGCATGAAGACCAAGACTTATCTGCCCGAGCAGTTCACCGTGGAGTGCGATTACTTCTCCGTTCCAGGGGCGGAACCTCTGCGTGTCTTTTTCCGTCATCAGAATGATTCGGCGCAGCTCGTGACAGGCCGGAGGGAGCTGAAGTATTACGCCGATGGCGTGGACCTCACGAGTTCCCCGCCTGCTTCCATACGGGACCAGGCATTTGACAACAAATGGCATCACATCGCGATCGCGTATCACAACCAGCAAATGAAGCTTTATATCGATCAGTACCGCGTGATGACTATCCCAGATACGAAGCTGACTCCAGAGTGGGTGCAGTTTGGAGGGTCCGGAGACCAAGAGAAGCCGATCCTTTTAAAAATGTCCGTATCGCTGCGGGCGGCGGCATGAACATGATCGGGCGGAAGTTCACCGAGGCGAAGATCGTCACGCATGGCATCAACTTCGATGTGGACCAGGCGACGATCCGGCCGGAAAGCATGGGCGTGCTGAATCAGATCAAAGCGGTAATGGCCGGTGATCCATCGCTGAAGTTCGAGATCGACGGACATACGGATAACAGTGGCGACTCGGCGCATAATCAGGCGCTGTCGCAGGAGCGCGCCGAGGCCGTGAAGGCGCAACTGGTATCGATGGGCATCGACGCAAGCCGGCTGACAACGAAGGGCTTCGGTGATTCGAAGCCGATGGCCTCGAACGACACGCCGGACGGGAAAGCGAACAATCGTCGCGTGGAGTTCGTGCGCACGTCTTCGTAACGCGCAGCGGCGGGCGCGCTGTGCGGCGCGCTCGCTACGTTGCTCATACGGGAACGCTATACTGCTAGTGAATGCTTAACAAGTTCACGGTCTTGCTCGCCGGCCTGTCCGTCGGCGCCGCGTATAGCGTTGTCTTTTTGCTGATGGCCCTGCAGTCGGCGTGCATTCCGATTCCGTCGGAGGTCATCATGCCGTTCGCGGGCTATAAGCTTGCGCATGACTGGGCGGGTCTCATTCTGGTAGCGACGGTTGCGTCGATTGCATCGAATATCGGATCGATTCCGGCGTACTGGCTGGGCGCTGCGGGCGGACGTCCGATGGTGGAGCGTTACGGCCGGTACATCCTGCTGAACCGCCGCGATCTGGATCTCGCGGAACGGTTCTTCAACCGCTACGGTTCGATTACGGTGCTTGTCGGCCGCATGCTGCCGATTGTGCGCACGTTTATTGCGTTTCCTGCGGGCATCGCGAAGATGAACCAGGTGCGCTTTCACATCTACACGTTCATCGGCTCGTGGCCGTGGTGCTTTGCGCTCGCGTATATCGGCATGAAGCTTGGCAATCACTGGGACACGGATCCGCACTTCAAGGCGGTGTTTCACCGGTTCCAGTTTGGTGTGGAGATTGTGCTGGTGATCGGGATTGTGTGGTTCCTCTGGACCCATTGGAAGAACCGCGTGCACGCGGAGTAGCGTTACCGGTGAAGTTGCACCGCGTTCCGGCAGCGCGCGATACTTAGCTTGTCCGCATAACGCACATCCGCAACTCACAGATAGAAGGGTAGTTTTTTCATGTCGAATTCTGACGCCGCGCAGACAGGCGCAGCGAGCATCAAGCCACACACTGGAAAACTTGGCATCATGATCCCCGGCATGGGCGCGGTTGCAACGACGCTGATTGCCGGCGTGGAAGCGGTGCGCCGCGGATATGCGAAACCATTCGGCTCGCTGACGCAGATGGGAACGATCCGGCTCGGCAAGCGCACGGAAGATCGCACGCCGTTAGTGAAGGATTTCGTTCCGCTCGCCCCGCTAGATGACCTGGTCTTTACGGGATGGGATATCTTCGGCGGCAACCTGTACGACGCGGCGAAGACGGCGGCGGTACTGGAGCGCGACCAGATTGAGCAGATGCGTCCGTTTCTTGAGTCGATTCAACCGATGCCGGCGGCGTTCGATCACGAGTGGGTGAAGCGGCTCAATCCGAAGGTGACGAAGAAGGGCAAGAACAAGTGCGATCTGGCTAACCAGGTTCGCAATGATATTGCGGAGTTCCGCGCGAAGTCGGGCACGGACCGGCAGGTGATGATCTGGTGCGGATCGACGGAGATTTACAAGGAGCAGAAGCCTGTTCATCAGACGCTCGCGGCGTTCGAGAAGGGGCTGGTGGATGACGATCCGGACATTTCGCCCTCGATGCTGTATGCGTGGGCGGCGCTGAAGGAAGGCATCCCGTTCGCGAACGGCGCACCGAATTTGTGCGTGGACATTCCGGCGATGCTGGAGCTGTCAAAGAAGATGGGCGCGCCGATTTGCGGGAAGGACTTCAAGACCGGGCAGACGCTGATCAAGACGGTGCTTGCGCCCGGCTTCAAGGCGCGGCAACTTGGCGTGAGCGGGTGGTACTCGACGAACATTCTGGGCAACCGCGACGGCGAGGTGCTGGACGATCCGGACAACTTCAAGACGAAGGAAGTGTCGAAGCTGGGCGTGCTGGAGTACATCTTCCAGCCGGAGAAGAACAAGGAGCTGTACGGCGACATCTACCACAAGGTTCGGATCAACTACTACCCGCCGCGCGGCGACAACAAGGAAGGGTGGGACAACATTGATATCTTCGGGTGGCTCGGCTACCCGATGCAGATCAAGGTCGACTTCCTGTGCCGCGACTCGATCCTGGCGGCGCCGCTCGCGCTCGATCTGTGCCTGTTTATGGATTTGGCGCAGCGCACGCCGGCGCTCAAGAATCTCGGGATCCAGGAGTGGCTGAGCTTCTACTTCAAGGATCCGGATTCCGCGCCGGGCGTTTACCCGGAGCATGATCTGTTCATTCAGTCGATGAAGCTGAAGAACACGCTTCGTCACATTATGGGCGAGGATTTGATCACGCACTTGGGACTGGATTATTACGGCGAGTAGATGACCCAAAGCAGAGAAGCCCTGCGGCGATGCTGCAGGGCTTTTTCTTTCAGCTTGGAAGCACGCTCAGAATCTCCGCCCAGAGAGCCTTCACGCCGTTCTCGGATTTCGAGGACACGGGCAGGATGTGCTCCTCGCCATGCTCTCGCTTGAGCGCGGCGAGTGATTTTGTGAGTTGGTTGCCGCCGAGGCGGTCGGCCTTCGTAGCGACCACCAGGTGCGGGCGCTGCATCTGGCGGAGCGCTTCGAGAAGCTGTGTATCGCTCGGCTGTGGAGGAATGTTCGAGTCCACCAGGCAGACGCAAAGTGCCAGCGTCTCGCGTTCGGCAAGGTAGGGTTCGATGAACTTCGGCCACTCGGCAGAGATGGATTTTGAGATCTTCGCGTAGCCATAGCCGGGCAGATCAGCGAAGATCAACGCCGGCCGCTGATTGAATTTCTGCGGCGTGCCCTCATGCAGTGCGAAGAAATTAATCGCGCGGGTGCGGCCCGGGGTTGAGGAAACCTTGGCTTCTGCTGAGCCGAGCAGCGCATTAATCAGCGAAGATTTGCCGACATTCGACCGCCCCAGAAACGCGATCTCCGGCGCATCCGCCGTGCGCGCGGCGTCGGGGAAGTGGTCGGGCGAAGTCGCGGATAACAGAAATTTTGGAACCAGTCGCATCCTCACCAGACTACCGCGTTCGAAGCGCCGCTCTCGCTACAATGAAGCCTTTGGAGACCACGATGACCGACCTCAACTTCGCGCACGCGATGCTTCGCGAGATTTACGAGCAGCCTGATGCGCTCGCCCGGACCATGGAGCAGTACGTGGCGGCCGGCCGAATCCAGATGAAGAGCATGACCGACGCAGCCGAGTGCTTCAGGAAGCATAAGGACCTCGTCATCGCCGCGAGCGGCTCCAGCCGGCACGCCGGCATGGCCGCCGAGATCATGCTTGAGGACGCGTCGGGTCTCGCTGTGGATGTCGAGTACGCCAGCGAGTACATCACGCGGTCGACGAACACGAAGCGCGACCCCGCTGTGCTGGTGATCTCGCAGTCGGGCGAGACGGCGGATACGCTCGCCGCGCTGCGCGAAGCCAGGCAGCGCAAACATCCCACGCTGGCCGTGACGAATGTTGAGCACTCGTCCATGGCGAACGAGGCCGACCTCTACCTGCCGACCCATGCCGGCGTGGAGCGCGCAATTCCGGCAACGAAGAGCTTCACCGCGCAGCTTCTCGTTCTGCGTCTGCTCAGTCTCGAAGCCGCCGATGCGCGTGGCACGATGGATGCAGACGAGATGCAGCGCCAGCTGGCGGAGCTCTGGGAGATTCCGCCGATGATCGAGCGGCAGCTCGACGGGTGGCGCGAGACCACCGAGCGGCTTGCGTCGCGCTACAGCTCTGCGAGGACGCTCCTGTATCTCGGCCGCGGCATTCACTACCCCATCGCGCGCGAAGGCGCGCTGAAACTGAAGGAGTCGTCCTACATGCACGCCGAGGGCTATCCCGCCGGCGAACTCAAGCACGGCCCGAATGCGCTTGTGTCGGATGAGGTGCCGCTTGTGGCGCTCGCAACCGTCGATTGGCAGGATGCGGAGTCCGTTCTGCGATACGAGAAGACTGTGGCGCTCCTTGCCGACCTAAAGGCGCAAGGCGCACGGGCCATAGTTCTCGGCAACACCGGCGACGCGAAGCTCAGCGAGTTGGCCTCAGACCTCATCGAGATCGAAGCGGCGAACGAGTACCTTCTGCCGATCACTGAAGTGATTCCACTGCAACTCTTCGCGTACTACATGGCGCTCGAGAACGGAGTCGACGTCGACCGCCCGCGCAACCTCGTGAAGGCGGTTGTCCAGGAGTAAACAAATCGGCGCAGCCCATCCCACTTTCGCGGCTCCCGTTCCGCCGCATGCGAAAGTATGATCAACCCAGAATCCGCGAAGATGCTGAGGAGGATTCCTGGTCGCCGGGCTGCGAAGTTCGAGGTTTGTCTGCGCCGCGCTGGTCGTGGCGCTTGGTGCTGCGCTTGCGGCGACCTCGTCGGTGAATGCGCAGAGCGCCGCCTCGCCGCTCCTCCGGCCGGTGGGCGTTGCGTACGATTCCGCCGGCGATCTCTTCATTGCCGACAGCGCGCGAAATCAGGTCTTCGAGATCTCGATCAGCGGCGGGATGACCGTCGTCGCAGGCACCGGGACGCAAGGCTTTTCCGGTGACGGGGGCCCGGCTTCCGCCGCGGAGCTGAACTCTCCGTCGTCGGTCGCAGTGGGCGGCGACGGAACGTTGTACATCGCCGACATTGGCAATCAGCGAATTCGAGCCGTGGAGGCCGGCAGCATCAGCACGTTCGCGGGAAGTGGGGCTCGGGGATACAGCGGCGATGGCGGTCCCGCAATCTCGGCGGCGCTCAACCGCCCCGCAGCGATCGCGATCGACTCAACCGGAGCGCTTCTTATCTCGGACCAGGGGAATCAGCGCGTTCGCCGCGTCAGGGCTGGGCAGATCACCACCATCGCGGGGAACGGGACGCAAGGCTTTGCGGGCGATGGCGGCGGCGCCACGGCAGCCGAGCTCAACGAGCCGTCCGGAATCGCCGCAGCTCCAGACGGCCGTATCTTTATTGCCGATACGGCGAACCAGCGCATTCGCGTCGTCAGCGCCGAGGGAGTCATTTCCACCTACGCGGGTACGGGCGTGGCCGGCAACTCCGGCGACCATGGCCCGGCGATCGCCGCGCAACTCAGCCATCCCGCCGGACTTGCTCTGGACTCTGCGAACGACCTGTTCATCGCGGACGAGAACAACCATCGCCTGCGCCGCATCGCAGCCGACAGGACGATCACCACCCTTGCGGGCGGCGGCCTGCAGGGGCTCGCGCCGGACGGCTCGGTGGCAGTTTCGTCCCCGCAGAACCTTCCCACCGGTGCGGCGGTGTCTGTCTTTGGCTGGCCAGTCATTGTTGATCCTGCCAATCACAGCGTGCAGATCGTATTCACGGACGGGAAACTCTACTCGCCTGGCGCACTGTCCGCGCGGGCAACGACGCTCACGCAGACGACACCGGATGCGACGTACGGCACAGCGCGAGCCGTCATCATCGCTGCGGGAAGTCCAGCGCTGCCGCAGGGCATGGTTCAGATCCTGGATGGCTCTACGCCGATTGCGACGGCGTCACTCGCGCAGGGCGCCGCAACGGTGGCGCTTCCAACGCTCAGCGCGGGCACGCACAAATTGACGGCGCTCTACACCGGCGACGGTCTTCATCCCTCCACGACGGCCACATCCTCGATCGTGGTTTCGCCCGCTGCCGTGACCGCGATTGCTGCAGCGGCAACGGCCAGCTACGGCGCGGTGCTTCCAGCGCTCACGGGAACGGTAATCGGAGTTCTGCCTCAGGATGAAGCCAATGTCTCTGCGGTGTTCACTGCGACTTCGTCGTCGGCACCAACGGTCGGCAGCTATCCGATCACCGCAAGCCTCACCGGCACCGCGAGCGCGAACTACACACTGTCTGTCGCCCCGAACTCCGGAAAACTCACGATTGTGCCAGCGGCTACGACTGTGATCTTCACACCCCCCTCGACCGCCTACGCGTCGTTGCCGCTCGAGTTGAACGCCCAGGTCGCCTCGACGACCTCTGGAAATCCAACCGGCACCGTAGAGTTTCTCGACGGCAGCAACGTGGTTGCAATGGCGCCGCTGATCAACGGCTCTGCATCGGCGGTGGAGCTCAATCCCGCGCCGGGCAATCACACACTTTCGGTCGCGTACTCCGGGGATAGCAACTTCCACGCAAGCACCTCGCCGAACGCGAACGAGGCTGTGAACGCGTTGCCGGATTTTACCCTCGGCGTCACGGGGAACCCGCAGCAGACGGCAATCGCGGGGACCTCTGCCAACTTCACGCTCGCTGTTGCATCGCAGGGATCGCCGTTCACGGGCGCCGTCACGTTCAGTGCTTCCGGTTTGCCCACCGGGGCGAATGCCAGCTTCTCTCCGCCAGCCGTCGTGCCCGGCGGCTCGACTGCGCCGGTCACGATGACCGTCGTTGCGCCTGCAGCCACCGCACATCGAGCGATTGCGCAGCCGGAGCTCGCATTCGCACTCACAATCGCAATCTGCCTGATCGGTCTGCGGGGCAGGCGAGGCCTTCCGCGGCTCGTCGCGTTCGTTGTCGCCGCGGGGCTCTTCGGTATCACGGGCTGCGGGGCCCGAACTGCGCCGGAATCCGTGCTGCCCGTTACCAACTACACCATCGTGGTTCACGCCACGGGGACGAACCTCGCCGGCAATGTCGTTGTGCACACAGTCAATCTCACGCTAGCGGTCGAATAACGAACATAAGGCTCGGATTTCGGACAGCTTCGGGCATCCCTCGCGGCATCTATCGTGATTGCGACACACGGCCAATCCACGTTCATGGGAAGCTGTTGATCTGATCACGGAGGGCGCACGCCTATGCCGACCCGCACACTTTTGCCTGGAAAACCGTATCCGCTGGGAGCGACACCGACGTCCCAGGGAACGAACTTTGCGCTCTATTCCGAAAACGCGACGGCCGTTCACGTCTGCCTCTTTGACGAGACGGGGAACCAGACCGACTGCGTACATCTGCGCGAACGCACGGCTTTCGTGTGGCACGGACTGATTCGCAACATCAAGCCTGGGCAGCGCTATGGCTTTCGCGTGGAAGGCCCCTGGGATCCGGAAAAAGGCCAGCGCTTCAACCCTGCGAAGCTGATGGTCGATCCTTACGCAAAGGCACTCACCGGCGAGATCGATTGGAAGGCGCCGATCTTTCCTTACGACGTCGCGTCCGGTGACCCGCGCAAACAAGATGAGCAGGACAGCGCAGCCGGCGTGCCCAAGGGCATTGTCATCGACGGCCGCTTTGATTGGGGCAATGATTGCGCGCCGCAGACGCCGATCGCCGACTCGATCATCTACGAGCTGAACGTCCGCGGGTTTTCCATGCTCAATCTGGATATTCCGAAGAATCTGCGGGGAACTTATGCGGGTCTTGCGCATGAGTCGAGCATCGCCTACCTGAAGAAGCTCGGCGTGACGGCGGTGGAGCTCCTGCCGGTGCATTACTTCGTCGATGAAGGAAATCTTGTCGACAAAGGGCTGCGCAACTATTGGGGCTACAACACGCTGGGATATTTCGCGCCGATGACGCGCTACAGCTCCAGCGGCGATGACATTCAACCCGTCGCTGAATTCAAGGGCATGGTGAAGCGCCTGCACCAGGAGGGGATCGAAGTGATCCTCGATGTGGTCTACAACCACACCTGCGAAGGCAATGAGAGAGGGCCGTCGCTGTCCTGGAAGGGCATCGACAACACGACCTACTACCGCACGGTTCCCGACAACCCGGAGTTCTATATGGACTACACGGGCACGGGGAACACGCTGAACATGTATCACCCGCAGGTGCTGAAGCTGGTGATGGACAGCCTGCGCTATTGGGTCACGGAAATGCACGTCGACGGCTTCCGCTTCGATCTCGCGTCGACTCTCGCGCGCGAGCTGCACGATGTGAACAAGCTCAGCGCATTCTTCGATACCATCCACCAGGATCCGACCATCGCGGACGTGAAGTTGATCGCAGAGCCGTGGGACGTCGGTGAAGGCGGATACCAGGTCGGAAATTTCCCGGTCTTGTGGGCGGAGTGGAACGGCAAGTATCGCGACACTGTTCGCCGCTTCTGGAAGGGTGACAGCGGGCAGCTTTCGGACTTCGCTTATCGCATCACCGGCTCGAGCGACCTATACCAGAGCGAGGGACGTACGCCGTCGGCGTCGGTCAACTTCGTTACCGCGCACGATGGCTTCACGCTGTGCGATCTCGTCAGCTACAACGACAAGCACAACGAAGCAAATGGCGACGATAACAAAGACGGCTCCGATAACAATGACAGCTGGAACATGGGCGCCGAGGGGCCGACGGACGACGCCAACATCAATACGCTTCGTGAGCGGCAGATACGCAACTTTCTTACCACGCTGATGCTCAGCCAGGGGGTGCCCATGCTGCTGGGCGGCGATGAGGTCGCGCACTCGCAGAAGGGAAACAACAACGGCTATTGCCAAGACAACGAGCTCACGTGGTTCAACTGGAACCTCGACGATTCGCAAAAGCGCCTGCTTGACTTCACATCGAAGTTGATTCAACTCCGTAAAGATCATCCGAATCTTCACCGCCGCCGCTTCTTTCAGGACCGCCAGATTCGTGGCTCTGTCGTGCGGGACGTGGCGTGGTACGGCACGGACGGCGAAGAGGTGTCCGATCAGGTGTGGAACGAGGCCTGGAGCAAGTCGATCGGCGTGATGTTCAACGGCCGCACCCTGGGGGTGATGGATGAAGATGGCGAGCCGGTGGTCGACGACAGCTTCCTGATCCTGGTGAATGCCGCCGACAGCGGTGTGGAGTACGCGCTACCGGAGCCGCCGAACCAGCGGCCCTGGCGGCAGATCCTCGACAGCGAGAACATCGACGACCCGTTCTGCCAGGCTGACGCGCAGGATAAGGTCATCCTTGGCGGCCGGTCGGTGCGTGTCTACAGCGACGCGGTTAAAGAAGAGCCGGAGCTGCCGGCGAAGAAGCGTCCCGCGAGGACCTTGTAGCGGACCGACGCAGCGTCTGAAGCGGTACTTAAATACCTCGATTCGGGAATGGTTGCGGGAACGGAGGCAGATGATATGCTTCCGGCGATTCTCCATCGATTGCTTATGACGCTTCGAAACGCGGTTTGCCTCTTCGCGCCGGCCCTGGTGTTTTGTGTGCCGCTGTGCACGGTTGCTCAACAGAAGCCTGTATCGCAGGAGGTGGCCTGTGGGCTGCCGCCGGTGGTTGCGCCCGACTCGCGGCCGAACTTTTTCAGCGAGCAGCAGGAAGAGTGGCTCGGCGAGGCTATGGCCGACCAGCTGGAATCGGAGTTCCGGCTGATACATGACCCGGCGGAGAATGCGTACCTGCAGGCGATTGTGGACCGACTGGCGGCGACGCTGCCGGACACCCACATTCATTTTCGGGTGCAGCTCATCGACTCGGCGGAAGTGAACGGTTTCAGCCTCGCGGGCGGAAGGATTTATCTCACGCGCAAGCTCGCGGCCGAGGCGAAGAGTGATGACGAGCTGGCTTCGGTACTGGGCCATGAGATGGGGCACATCGCATCGCACCAGTTCGCGTTCGAGACCACGCGCGATTTGAAGAAGCTGCTGGGGGTGACGAGCGTCGGTGATCGCGCGGACATCTTTGCGAAGCTTCAGCAGCTCGATGAAGCGCGTTTGCGTGCACGCACCAGCAGCGGAGGCGATGACGACGACAAGCAGGAGGAGGCCGATCACATCGGCGTGTACGTGATTGCCGCGGCGGGATACAGGCCGCAGGCCAGCGCCGAGTTCTGGGACCGGATGTTCTTCACGAAAGGGAAGAGCGGAGGCACGCTGTCAAACTTCTTTGGGTTCTCGAAGCCGAACGAGCGGCGGCTGGGAAAGATTCAAAAGCTGATCGCCACGCTTCCGCCGGGCTGCGGAGGCCAGCAGGCGGTGCAGTCGGCGGGCTTCGCGGCGTGGCATGAGCGCGTGCTGGAGAACCACGGAGTGGAGGCGGCGCACATCGATGGAGCGCAGGAGATCCCGTTGACGCCACCGCTGCGCATGAATCTCGACCGGCTGCGGTTCAGTCCGGATGGGTCGAAGCTGCTCGCGCAGGACGAGTCCACGATCTTTGTGCTGAACCGCGATCCGCTGAAGGTGGAGTTCAAGATTGAGGCTCCTAATGCGCTCGCGGCGCAGTTCAGCCCGGACTCAAAGCGCGTGGTGTTTACAACCCACGGGCTGCACACCGAGGAGTGGAGCATTGCGCTGCAGAAGATGATGCAGGTGCATGAGCCGCTGACGAAGAACCAGTGCGTGCAGACCAAGCTCTCGCCGGATGGCCGGACCATTGTCTGCCTGGCGTTCAATCCCGAGAGCTACGAGATGGACCTCTCGCTGCTGGATTCCGAGAGCGGCAACGTGGTGTGGCAAAAAAACAGCTTGTTCGAGCCGAGCTTGTTCTTCGCGTTCCTGATGTACTTCACTGACCGCAGTGAGTTCGCGGGTGATTTTGTGCCGTCGAGCTTTTCGGCCGACGGCAACTATCTGCTGATCGGGCCGGATGACAAGAAGATTGCGTTCGACCTGCGCACGCGGACACAGATAAAACTCGGCGGTCCGCTGATGAGCAAGGCGAGCGGGGCATACGCGTTTCTGGGCAGCGATCGCGTCGCGGGAGTGAACCGGCAAGATCCGAAAAACTCCGGGATATACAGCTTTCCTGACGGGAAGCTACTGAAAAAGGTGGCGCTCCCGTTCTCGAAGTTGCAGACGGTTTCAGCGATGGACGGCAGTTCGTTTGTGCTGTCGGACGGGTACAAGGACTTCCAGATCTCGCTGAGTAACGTGGACGCCGGGCGGGTGATGCTCGGGTCGGAGAGCGAGGCGCTGGATGTGTGGGGAGGGACGCTGGCGTCCGAAAACAGGGACGGGCAAGTCGTTCTAGCCAAGATCGGCGATAAGATCACCGGCTTGGGCATGGTCCAGCTTCCGGAGAGCCAATTAGCGCGGCTGTACTCGGTAGCGCTTTCGCCGGACGGGCAGTTCCTGGCGATGTCAACGCGCACGCGGGGAGGCCTCTGGAACCTTCGCACGGGCAAGCGGCTGATGTATGTGCGCGGCTTTCACGGGGCCTGGAATGGCGATGACCTGATGATGGAGTTCCCCAAGCATGAGAAGCAGGATGCGATCCTGGTGGACGCTTCGACGAAGACGATGCAGGCAAACCAGGTGAAGTATCCGCTGGGGGACATGGTAGTCGATTACGGCATGCTGGACGAGTGGAAGGATGCGGGCAAGCACGCGCAGGATTTGGTCGTGCATCGCACGAGCGATGGCTCGGAACTGTGGCGGCGGACGTTCACAGAAGGAAAGCCGTACTACACAGCCAGCTACGGATGGAAGGACCTGCTGTTCAGCTTCAAGCTGAATTCCAGTTATGCGAAGGCGGAGGTGAAGGGTGACGCCGCGCTGAGCGCCGAGGCTGCAGTCGTGAAGAAGAAGGAGGACGGCCGGCTGATCGAGATCGTGGATTCGGCGACGGGGAAGACGGCCACGAGTGTCGTGGTGGAGCTGTCGAAGGCTTACGCGGGCACGAATGGATTGAATCGCGTCGGCGATCTGCTGTATGCGTCGACGGAGGACAACCGCACCCAGGTGTACTCGCTGAAGGATGGGCGGCAGCTTCGGCAGATGTACGGGACGATGCTGGGTGAGGACGTGGCGACAGGCCGGATTTGCCTGCGCAACCGTGAGGATGAAGCGATGGTGTACGACGCGTCGGGCAAGGAGCTGGCGCACGTCGAGATGGGCACGCCGTTGCGGTTCGCGGCGTTTGTGGACTCGGGTGCGAAGGTGGCGCTGCTGGGCGCGGACCAGGTGGTGCGCATGGTGCCGATTCGTTCGACACCAGCGATGGCCGTGGCTAGCGCGAAGTAGTTACTGCCGCTGCCAGGTCGTGTCGACCTTCACAGGGATCTCGTTCTTGATGGGCACGGTGAGGAACGAGGGTGGAGGGATTTTGAAGTCTGTGAGTGTGGCCGGAATGGTGCCAGTGATGTGGTGTGTGTTGCCCTGGATGGTCTGGTGAAACGGGACATGCGAGTAGTGCGCTGTGTTGCCGGCGAAGTTGACCTCGAGATCGCAGTCGAGCGTGGGCGAGTTGATTGCCGACTCGGGCAGGCGGAAACGCACGGTGACGACGGGGAACTCGGCGCCGCGAGTGACCTGGAGCATGTGCTCGTCCCGGTTGGTGTCACCGGAATCGAACGACTTGACGGGTGAGGCAACGAGGAACTCGCATACGCCGTTGCTGCAGAGGCCTTTGCCGCGTGCATCGCGGCTCGTGCCGTCCACCGTATGGACCGGGTGAACCATATGGTAGGTCAGCGCGGACTGCGTAAGCACGAAGGTCTGGGGCGATTGGGCGAGAGCCAGTGGTGAGACCAGCAAGAGAGCGGCGAGACGAACGATTTTCATGGACACCCGTACGGTTACAGCTTGATGG
Source organism: uncultured Acidobacteriaceae bacterium (assembly GCA_963762465.1). GTDB lineage: Bacteria > Acidobacteriota > Terriglobia > Terriglobales > Acidobacteriaceae > Granulicella. The sequence continues at coordinate 433,215 of CAVXKS010000010.1, forward strand.
GCCAGGAGACAGCGACGATAGCGGCGCTGTAAGAGATGACGGTGGTCCAGGCGACCGCGGCGTGCGCGGAGGCGATGCCGTGCACCTTCTCGCCGTTGTTGAGCTGGTTGAATGCCATGACGCCGAGGATCGGTGTGAGGACCATGCCGGGGCCGTGAATCCAGATCAGATACTTGTGCAGCTTGATGCCGCCTTTGACATGACCTTCAGGGATCTTCGGTGCGGCCGCGGCGAAGTAGGCGGTGGCGCCGTACATGGCGACCGTGAGGCCGCCGAGAGCGGCGTGGAGGTCGCGGCCGGTGGTGGGTCCGCCAGTGCTCAACGTGCCGTTTGTGCCGTTGCGCCCCGCCGTGGCTCCGCCGGAACTGATCACGGCGGCGGCCATCGGGATGAGTGTGATCAGCCCGAGCTTCTGGTGAATCTTCAGCATCTGCGTGTGCCGGTCGAGCCGCGCCTGCAGGGCGGGGTCCGGCGCGGTTTGCGAGGGCGAGAGGCCGAGATCGCTGAGTGAGGGAGTGGTGGGAGTTTCCGCTGGCGGCTGCTGTTGCTGTGTCGGGGACTGCTGTGACGCGGGCTGCTGTTGTTGTTGCTGCGCCTGGATTGCGGAGGGCGCGTCGGGCAGAGCAGTGGTGCTGATCTCGGCCGCGGTGTCGGAGCTGGAGTAGGTTTGCGCCGCCGCGACCTGTGCGGATGTGAAGAGTGCCAGAGCCGCGGCAAGAGAGAGGGATGCCGTGGAACGGAGCCGCGGGATCAGCATGCGTAGGGCCTCGATCAGTGAGACGGCGGATAGGGTCGCCACGTGTACGCCGTTATAGGCGTTAGACATGACCCGCGAAAAACGTATAGATGACGCGATGTTCATCTTCCATCCTCTGAATCTGCGTACGTGCAGTTGGAGTGCTCAACCACGCGACCGAGATGCACTACCATCGCGACATGCAGTTGTTGTTAGTCGAAGACGATCTCGAGATACAGACGTTCCTGCGCAACGCGCTGACGGAAGCCGGATACCACGTGGATGCGGCGGCGGATGCAAAGACAGCGGAGCGCCTAGCGATGGAAAGCCGGCACGATGCGCTGATCGTGGACCTGGGACTGCCGGATCAGGACGGCATGGCGCTCATTATGCGGCTCCGGCAGATGGGAGTGAAGGTGCCGGTGATGATTCTCTCGGCACGGCGGACGGTGGATGACCGCGTGCTTGGGTTGGAGCAGGGAGGCGACGACTACCTGACCAAGCCCTTTGCGCTGGCGGAACTGATGGCCAGGTTACGCAATCTGCTGAAGCGGAACGTGCCGGCGGCGGAGGCAACACGGCTGCGTGTGCTGGATCTCGAGCTGGACCTGCTGCGGCGCGAGGCGACGCGCGGTGAGCGCGTGCTGAACCTGACGCCGCAGGAGTTCACGCTGCTCGAGTATCTGTGCCGGAATCCGGGGCGCGTGGTGACGCGGTCGATGATTCTGGATAAGGTGTGGGGGATGCGGATTCAGCCGGCGACAAATGTTGTGGATGTGCACATCTACCGTCTGCGCGGCAAGGTGGATGCCGACGGTTTGCCGCCGCTGATCCGCACATTGCGAGGTGTGGGGTATGTTCTCCGCGACCGGTAAGCGAGTTCACAGCGCCGCGTGGCGGATCTCTCTGTGGGGAACCGTTGCGTTCGCGTGCGGCACGCTGATCATCTTCCTGTCGCTGCACTCGTATGTTGCGAACGATATTCAGCGGCGCACGGATGCATGGATCTCGGGCGAGGTGGAGACGCTGAGTGATGTGGCGGAGCGCACGCCACGCGATGCGCTTTACGGCCGCGTTGTGGGAGAGGTTGCGGAACTGGCGAGTCGCGAGGTTCCCAACCGCGAGCGAGGCAGTGCAGGAAGGAACGACTCAGTGTTCTTTCTGCAGACTGCGCCGGACGGGTCGCCGGTGCTGTGGGCGGGCGAAGGCGATGGGGCGCCGTATCTGAACTCGATTCGCGGCGTCAAGGCGCAGCCCGATATGCCCTTCGACCTTGATGTGGCGAACGCAAAGGTGCCGTTTCGTGTGGCGGAAGTAACAATGCCGGACGGCAGCCATGTTTATCTGGGGCTTTCGGAACGGGATGAGCTGCATGTGCTGCACCATCTCCGCGAGCACTTCATGAGGCTATGGGCGCTGAACGTGCTGCTGGGGTTCGCGATCATCTTTTATACGACGCGGCGAATGCTCGGAGACGTGCGAAGGATCAGTGAGGTTGCGGCGCATATCGGCGAGTCGGACCTGAGCCGGCGCGTGCCGACGAGCAGATGGAACGACGAGATTGCGCAACTGTCGTCGACGCTGAACCGGATGCTGGAGCGGATTGAGCAGTCGGTGCATCAGCTGCACACGATTACGAACTCGCTGGCGCATGATCTTCGCAGCCCGCTCACGGCGATTCGTGCGCGGCTGGAGATTGTGCTCACGCGCGATGTGCAGGAGCAGGATGCGGAGTCGATTGAGCGTGCGATTAATGAGATCGACCGGCTGACGGAGATTCTGAATCAATCGCTCGACGTCGCGGAGGCGCAGGCGCATGCGTTGCGCCTGGAGCCCGAGCGAGTGGATCTCGAGCAATTGCTGGACGGGATGATTGAGCTGTACCGGCCGTGCATGAGTGAGAAGGGGCTGCGGCTGGAGTTCTCTCGAGGACTACCGCTGGAGGTGATGGCCGACGCGGCCCTGGTGCACCGGATGGTTGCGAATCTGCTGGACAACGAGATGAAGCATCTGCCACCTTCGCGGACAGTGTCGATTGCACTGCACGCCGCCGGTGATTTCGCGGAGATTGTGGTGGAGGACGACGGCCCCGGTTTCTCCCATGAGATCGAAGGGCAGCTGTTCAAGCCCGGTGTAAAGGGAAGCGCGTCGCGCGGGTACGGCCTGGGGTTGGCGTTTGTGCAGGCGGTGGCGGGAGCGCATGGCGGGTCGATTCGGGCGGGGAACCGCGACGCCGGCGGGGCTCGGCTGACGCTGCAGTTGCCGCTGGTCGCGCATGCTGCGACTGCCGAGGTTTCGGCGGGCGTTGTGAGCGCGGACTAGCTGCCGAACTCCGGACCGAAGTCTCTTCAATGCAGAGAACTTAACCGATGGGTGGTGACTTTTCGGGAGGGGTTAGGGAGAGCGGGATGTGGTTTGCAGGCCAGGCGGAGAACAGAATTGTGAGCGGAACGAGAGCCATGAAAGCCGTCCACCTCAGCTCGTTAATGGAGCAAAGCATGATTGGACAGAGGTAATAGAACGCCGTGATGAATGACAAAGGCCGACCGTTGAGAAGAAAGAACGCAAGGATCAGCGCAAGCGAGTCGTAGAAGAAGAGGTGCGGAGCAAGTAGAAGGCTGGCCGCCACTGCAACGGAGAAGGCGGTGGAGAGAGTCGCCGATCGAGCGACCGACAGCAGCCCCGCCGCGAGCACGAACACCCATGCGAATGCATCCACGGCATACGCGACGTGCGGAGATAAGAGCCGTGTTCCAAGGATGTATAGAAGGCCATTGAGACTTGGCATGGCGCCAGGAACGATGGCCACGATGGACTGCGCGTGGTGGCCGAGGTGGGACGCAAGGGCTGCTGAGCTGAGCGTGCGCAGCCACTCAGCGGCACCGGTGATTCCGGTCAACCAGATGCTCAACGCACCGAGAGCGGCAGCCGCCGGCAGGAATGACTGCAGAAGGCTAGCAGCCCGGCGACGGGGTAAAAAAACTGCAGTAAAGATGACGAGCAGCGGGACGAACTGGAGTTTGAACAGGCAAAGCGCCAGCAGCACGCCCGCGGTGAGGTCATTTCCTTTTGCCAGGGAGCGCCAAATGAGACAGAGCAGGAACAGGAAAAGGACCGAATCCTGACCCTGAACGATGCACATCAGTGCCGGGAACGAAAGAAGGAAAAAGACCGGGCGGGGAACCTTCCTGAGAGTCGGGTCCGAGATAGAAGGAGCGAGCAGATAGCAGGCGGCGAAAAGAATCAGGTTAAGGATGATGTAGGCGAAGTATGCAGACCGGTAAGCGAGAAAGGTGAACGGAACGTAGAGGATCGCTTCGAAGGCGGGATGATAGAAGGGAATCCCGCGCCACATTGGACAGACGATGGCGTTCTGCACGGATTCCTGAAGAGACAGATCGAAAAGGTGACGAGGGTTGTGAAGTAGAAGAAATCCGGCGGCGTAAAAAGATCGGAAGTCGTAGAGGCGGCCGACTCCGCGAAAGGCTATGGCAGCAATGAGGAGCGCTATTGCGGAGAAGACTATCCAGCAGACGATGGCGGCTGAGGTTATCTCAGGGGAAGGTTCATCGTTCTGCTTGACGGCAGTGGACGAAGAGATGGCGGTGTTCATCGCTAACGCTCAAGCACGATCTCGCAGATCTCTTCACGCAACGTGAACGCCTCGGGCCTCGCTCCGCAAAAGACCTGCGTAACGCCATAGCCCTGTTCGTAGATGGCGTGGAGGCGGCGGGTGTCGAGATCTCGTGAACGGTCGAAGGAACGGCCTCGGTCGGAACGGAATATGGCGACGATAGCTGCCGGGCTTTGTGTGAGGGCCGCATTGAATTGCGGGTCTGTGTGTTCCCTTTCTACCCAGAGCCAATAAAGACGCGGCTGATTGATGAAGACAGGCCGATCAAAGTACGGCGCCAGGCCGATCGAATGGAAGTCTCCCACGTCATTTGTGTTCGCGATTGTGACGGCCAGGGGGAGCTTCTGATCGACAAAATGCCCGAGATATTGGGCTGCGGCCTGATCCGGTGAGTAGGGGAATTCATGATCCCATACGATCGCAAAGATTGAATACGAGAGCTGCACCGCCAGCCAAGCCATGACGACTGTGCCGGAGAGGAGGCGGACGGAACTGCTGCATGGACGCCACGCGATCCACGCCGAGGCGATGACTGCGACGCAGGCAAAGCCAAGATGCCAGTAACCCCAATAGCTGAATCCGGAGAAGAGTGCGACGGAGAGGACGGGAATCAGATAGAGTGAGCCGGCGGTTCGATAGATGATCCAGAGCACCAGGACGAGAATGGGAGTGCTCCAGAACCAGGAATACGAGGCCGCCCTGAGGAGATAAAGGACGCCGAGTGGTACTGCGGCTTCAATGCGCAGGATTTGAGACTCGTGAACCAGATTTTCGGAGAACGTGATATCGGGTGGCGGAGGAAGAGCCGTGAAGAGCGCGATTCCACAAAGCAGAAGAAAGGCTGTAGTCGCCGTGCGCATGTGCTCCCGGGAATGCAAGCCGCGGCGCATTTCGACGAAGTAGACGATCCCGAGCGCCACCGCGAGGGAGAGAGCATGGAGCGAGGTGTTCGCGAGGATGCCAAGCAATACCGCGACTGCGATGCTGTTCTTTCTCCAGAAGATGGCGGCGGCAAAGGTGAGCGGGGGCACGAGAACGTAACTACGCGCGACCACCGCCCATTGAAATGCGAAGAAGACGGTAAACGGGAGAGTGAGCCGGACCCATCGCGGAAATGGGGCGAAGAAGATGAGCAACGCCATGCCGCAGACGGCAATCAGCCCCGCAACCCAATGCATCTGGGCGTAGCTGACGTGCAGAAGGATGAGTCCGCGCAGCAAAAGGTGCCAGAGGGCAGGTGTGCCCTCATAGCGGAGGGCATGGAAGAGCAAGTCGTGAACCGAGAGGACGCGGGCCATCTGCCAGGCTTGCGCTTCGTCGGCCCACGGTTCATGGAAGGGGATCGCGGAGGCGATGACGGATGTATAGAGGCCAAGGATCAACCATTCGGGCCAGAGCGGCACACGCGCATGCGCGCCGGATCGGGCGGCGAGTGTACGCGGAAGGGTAATCGTGGCCGCCATATCAAGTCACTTAGGTTTGGCCAGCCTAAATGCCGGAAAGACCGTGGGGAAGCGAAAAAAAGGTCGTCTTACGCGATTACGGGAGGTGGGTACGAAAGTTACGGCGGTTTGAGCGGGCTGAAGGGCAAAGGCAAAGGCTAAGGCTAAAGGCAAAAGCAGATCCCCTGCGGGGATGACAAAAAGAAAGCAAGCAGATCCACTTCGGGAATGACAGAAAGAAAGGGAAAAGCAAAAAGCACATGCAAGAGGATCAGGAGAGGGTTTTTTGCCAGTCGCGGATGCCTTGCTCCGGGGTGCGGAAGAACTGGTGGCCTAGCGTGGTAGTGAGCTTGGTGGAGTCCAGGCCGGCGATGAGGGGGCGGGTGGCGCGCTGGTTGAGCTCGGGGGTGGTGAGGGGGATGAGGAGCGAGTCGTCGAGCGAGAGGAGCTGGCAGGCGACACGGGCGAAGTGGATGCGGGAGAGCATCTCAGGGCCGGCGGCGTGGAAGAGACCGGAGTAACCGCCGCGGAGGAGGGCGAGCGTGGCGGAGGCGAGGTCCTCGTTGTAGGTGGGCGTGGCGAGCTGGTCTGTGGGCACGCGCATGGTCTGGCCGGAGGTAAGAAGGCGCCGGAGGGTGTAGAGGAAGTTCTTGCCTTGTGGGTCGGGACCGTAGACGGTCGTAGTGCGGAGGACGAGCGCGGCGGGGTTTTCTTTGAGGATTTCGACCTCGCCTTCGCGCTTGGTGCCGCCATAGACGGAGAGTGGGTGGGCGGGGGCGTCTTCGGTGTAGGGGCCTGGATTTTCGGGGGTGCCGGGGAAGACGTAGTCGGTGGAGTAAAAGACGAAGGGGATGCGTGCGTGGGCGGCGGCGCGGGCTAGCGCGAGCGGGCCGAGGTGATTCGCGGCGTCGGCCCAGGCGTGGTCGGACTCGCATCGCTCGACGTCCGTGGCGCCGGCGGAGCAGATGATGGCGGTGAGGCGATGGCTGGCGACGAGCTCGTCCGGAGACTCGACGAGGGTGTTGAGGTCGAGGGTGACCCAGTCGGGCGAGGGCGGCTTGCGGGCGGCGGAGATGGCGGCTGGGCCGAGCTGGCGGCAAAGCGCCGCGCCGAGCTGGCCGGAGGCTCCGAGGACGAGGATGCGGTCGGGCATGGGTTTCTCGAGAAGTAGGGGCTAAGTAAGTTAGAAGTTAGAGTTAGGCTATTCACCCTCTGCCGCGAGAAACCAGAAAATCAGCATGCCGAATGATGCTGCCGGAGCTTGCCAGCGGAGGGGGTTGCGGAATGCAATGCCGATCGATCCAGCCAGCAAGGCGAGAGACGATAGAAGCAAGCCAACTCTAAAGATGCGGAGCAAGCGAGGATCATAGTAGGCGAATCCTCCAGTGGCTCCCGAAAATATAAGCGCTCCAGTTGCCAGCAAGCACGAGCAGGTCGTCAGGATCAGAGCCGTGACCGATGGCCATGAGCTTGTGTCGCGGAGATGACTGTAGCGGACGAATCGAATCCAGGTCCAAGCGATGCAAAGCGGTGTCAACACGTATCCCAAAAGGAGCAAGACTCCGAACCAGACGTTCGACATAGAACTCAATGTATCAGCGAGCTATTTGCTGCGGAGGTAGGCGTCGTTGCCGGAGATCCAGTCCTGGCGGGGCGGGGCGAAGATGTCGAGGTTGTCGGTGTCTTCGAGGGCCTCGGCGAGGTGCGGGATGTTGCCGGGGATGACGAGGACTTCGCCGGCGCGGACGATGTAGTCGGTGATTCCATTGGCAGAGGATTCATCGCCGACAGAGAAGCGGAGCGCGCCGGAGAGGATGAAGGCGATCTGCTCGTTGGCGTGGACGTGGCGCGGAACGACGCAGCCTTTGGTGAGCTGAATGCGCGAGAGCATAGCCTGGGAGCCGGTGACGAACTGGCGGGAGAGAAGAGGGTTGAGCTGCTCGGGCGGGATGGAGCTCCAGGCGATGTGGATGGGGCGTTCGCTCATACAGCGAGTTTACAAGTGTTGGCCTGTGGGTGAATGCGTTGTAGAGTAGAGCCATCTGGACGACATGTGAGGGCCCCGCCACCGCGACGTGGAGGGGCGATTTATCGGGCTGCGCCTAATGAGCGCCGGGCTCGAGGTGTATCTGTACACGGCTGGAGGGTGGAGGAGCATGCGCTGGTTGGCTGCATTCGGGCGGAAACGGTTTGTGATCGTGGCGGCGGTGCTGCCAGTGCTGCTGGGCTTGGTCCTGAGTGCGGGCGCGGCGGTGGCGCAGACGAACGCGACTCCATCCGTCGATCGGATCGCCGCACTGGAGAAGAGCGCGGCCGCGAACACCGCGGCAATTGCACAGGCGCAGTCGGCCGGCGACAACGCGTGGATGCTGGTGAGCGCGGCGCTGGTGCTGCTGATGAGCGGGCCGGGGTTGGCGCTGTTCTACGGCGGCTTGGTGCGGAAGAAGAATGTGCTGGGAACGATGATGCAGACGTTCGCGATGATGGCGGTCGTGACGGTGCTGTGGGCGTTCGTGGAGTACTCGCTGGCGTTTGGGGCGGGGAATGCGTTTATTGGCGGGTTCCAGCATGTGTTTCTGCGCGGGGTGGGGCTTGCGCCGAATGCCAGCTATGCGGCAACGATTCCTGAGCAAACGTTCATGGTGTACCAGCTGATGTTTGCGATCATTACGCCGGCGCTGATTACGGGTGCATTCGCCGAGCGGATGAAGTTTTCGGCGATGGTGGTGTTCATGGTGCTGTGGGCGCTGATTGTGTACAGCCCGATGGCGCACATGGTGTGGGGTGTGGGCGGATTTTTGAATGTGACCGGCGGGAAGATTCCGTGCCTGGATTTCGCGGGCGGGACGGTGGTGCATGTCACTTCAGGAGTCAGCGCGCTGGTGACGGCGATTTACCTGGGCAAGCGGTTGGGGTATCCGCAGCGGCCGATGCCGCCGCACTCGGTGGTGCTGAGCTTTATCGGCGCGTGTCTGCTGTGGGTGGGGTGGTTCGGGTTTAATGCGGGGTCGGCGCTGGCGGCGAGCAGTCTGGCGACGAGCGCGTTTGTGGCGACGCACTTTGGTGCCGCGGCGGCGGCTCTGGGATGGTTGGCTGCGGAGTGGATTCGCAATGGCAAGCCGAGTGCGCTGGGCGGGATCTCGGGAGCGGTCGCGGGGCTGGTGGCGATTACGCCGGCTTCGGGCTTTGTGACGCCCATGAGCGCGCTGTGGATTGGGCTGATCGCGGGCGTGTTCTGCTTCTGGATGGTCGTGAAGGTGAAGAACATCTTTGGCTATGATGACTCGCTGGATGCCTTCGGCGTGCATGGAGCGGGCGGGACGCTGGGCGCGCTGCTGACGGGGCTGTTTGCGCGGGCGTTCATCAATCCGGGCGTGAATATTAACGGATTATTTGCGGGGAATGCGAGACAGTTGCTGAATCAGGCTATTGGCGTTGCGATTGCCTGGGGATTGTCAATTGTGGGCACACTGATCATTCTGTTCGTAGTTGATAAGCTGGTTGGTCTGCGGGTCAGCGAAGATGCTGAACGTGAGGGGCTCGACCTGTCGCAGCACGGTGAGGAAGGTTACGACTGGGAAGCAGCGTAGAGGCAGGGATCAGGGAACAGGGATTAGAAAGGCAGAGCGGAGATGCAGAAGATTGAGGCGGTGATTCAGCCGTCAAAGCTGGATGCGGTGAAGGAAGCGCTGGTTGAAGCTGGGATCTCGGGAATCACGATCTTCGAGGCGCGCGGACATGGGCGGCAGAAGGGGCACACGGAGTTCTATCGCGGGCGCGAGTATGCCGTGGACCTGCTGCCGAAGGTGAAGCTGGAGCTGGTGGTCGCGGACGAGATGAAGGAGCGGGCCATAGAAGCGATCATCTCCGCGGCGCGGACAGGCCGTATCGGCGATGGAAAGATTTTCGTGTCGCGCATTGATGAGGCGATCCGGATTCGTAACGACGAGCGCGGAGAGATTGCGCTCTAAGGAGACGGTACTGGCGACGACGACCACGAGTGGGGCGCCTGCGCGTTCGGAGTACCAGAGCCGGATGCTGGAGGTTCGGCGCGCGTTCGAGGCCGACGGCGATGGTTTACGCGCCGTGAATGCGCGCAGGGCGCTTGTGGACGAGGTTGTGAGCTCGTTATGGGCGCGCGAGGTTGCGGGCGACAGGAAATTGGCCAGCGATGTGGCGATTGCGGCGATCGGCGGCTACGGCCGCGGCCAGCTCTTTCCGTACTCGGATGTGGACCTGCTGGTGTGCGCGCGGAAGCCGGAAGCGGTCAAGGTTGCTATCCGGCGCGTGTCGCAGATGCTGTGGGACGCCGGGCTACAGGTGGCGCTGACCACGCGCAGCCCGAAGGACTGTGAGCGCTTCGAAGCGACGAACCCGGAGTTCGGGCTGGCGCTGCTGGATCTGCGGTATGTGACCGGGGACCGCGAGGTCGTCGAATCGCTGGAGCGGAAGCTGGAGACGAACCGGCGCGGGCGGGATGGGCGGCGGATTCTCGCCGAGCTGGGAACGCTGACTCGCGATCGTTATGGGAAGTATGGGGGCACGTTGTTTCATCTGGAGCCGAACCTCAAGGACTGCCCCGGCGGCCTGCGCGATACGAATGTCTGCAACTGGGTTGCGAAGCTGGTCGGATCGCGGCATGAGAGTGATGAGAACGAGTTTCAGGAAGCGATTGCGTTTCTAACCTCGGCGCGCTGCTTTCTGCACTGGAGGCACGAGCGCGATGACAATGTGCTCGACTGGCTGGCGCAGGATGGGGCGGCGGAGCGCGGAATCGGGCTCCCACCTGCCATGCGCGGGGCGGCGGGCGGGGCCCCCTATGGGGCAGGGAAGACGCTCGATGCGGCGTACTGGATGCGGGTCTACTTCCGGCATGCGCGGTTGATTGAGCGCCGGTTGCTGGCCGTTATGGAGGCTGCGGGGCAGAGTGTCGTCAGCGGGCCTCCGGCGAATGGGTTCAAGGCCGCCTCGCAGACCGGATTCCGTGTGAACAACGGCCGGATCGAGCTGGATCCAGCGGGGCCGAAGGGTGATCCGGCGCAGGACCCTGACATCGTACTGCGGGCCTTTGCCGCAGTGGCGCGCACGGGAATTCGGCTTGGCGCGGCGAGCGAGGACCGCATCGAGGCGATGATTCCCGTCCTGTCAGCGAGGCTGCAGGAGGGCGTGGCGCTGTGGTCGAGGCTGGCGGAGATCCTGACCGGGCCGCGCGCCGGCGTCGCGCTGCGCTCGATGCATGCGGTCGGCGTGCTGGAACTGATCCTGCCGGAGTTTCATGGGATTGACGCGCTGGTGATTCGGGACGCGTATCACCGCTACACGGTCGACGAGCACACGTTTGTATTGATCGACACGCTGCATGAGCTCGAAGAGGAGCCGGGCCCGGGCGCGCCGGACTGGAGGGTGCGGCTGGGCAAGATGATTCATGAGCTCGAGAATCCGGCGGTGCTGTACCTGGCAGCGTTGCTGCATGACACGGGCAAGGCACGCGCGGGCGACGATCACGCGACGGAGAGCTCGCGGCTGGCAGAGAGTGTGCTGAACCGGCTGGAGATGGACCCTTATGACCAGGCGATGGTGCTGCAGGTGATTGAAACGCATCTGGAGATGTCGGCCGCGCTGCGCCGGGACATCTTCGATACCGAGACGGTGCGATCGTTTGCGGGCAAGGTGCAGACGCATGAATCGCTGTGGATGCTGACGCTGTTCACGTATGGGGATATTCGCGCGGTGCATCCGGATGCGCTGACGCCGTGGAAGGCGGAGAACCTGTGGAGGCTGTCGATGTCGACGGCGAACCAGCTGGACCGCAACGTGGACCAGGAGCGGGTGCAGCCGGCGCGCACAGGATATGCACGCCGCGGCGGCGATGCGGGGCGGATCTCGCGGCTGCTGGCGCGGGCACAACCGGGCGAGCGCGAGGCGCTGGAGAAGTTTGTCGAGGGTTTCCCGGAGCGTTACGTACGCACGCGGCCGTCCAAAGTGATCTTCGCGCAATTCCAAATGGCGCAACGGCTGAAGAGCGAGGCCGTGCAGCTGGACTTCGATTACGAGCCGGAGACCAGCCAAATTACGCTGGTGAGCTGCGACCGGCCGGGGTTGTTTGCGGCGATGTCGACGGCGCTGGCTGCCTGGGGCATGAATGTCGTTACGGCGGAGGCGTTCGCGAATGCGGACGGCGTGGTTGTGGACAGCTTCCGGTTTCAGGACAGCTTCCGGACGCTGGAGCTGAACGTGAGCGAGCGAGAGCGATTTGTGGCCAGCGTTCGCGATGTAGTGGAGGGAAGAGTTTCGGCCGAGGTGATGCTGAACAGCCGCAGGCGCGGCCGGCGCAAGAGTCCGCGTGTGGTGGTGGAGACGGCGGTGGAGTTCGACGATGGAGCCTCGGCGACGAGCACTCTTCTGCAGGTAATCGCGCAGGATGTTCCCGGACTGCTGCGGACCATCAGCGTTACGCTGAGCCAGATGCGGTTCAATGTTGAGGTGGCACTTGTAGACACCGAGGGCGAGACGGCGATTGACGTGTTCTATCTGACCCAGAATGGGAACCGGCTGACGGCGGCGCAGAAGCGGGAGTTGCGCACAGCGCTGGTCGAGGCAATCGAGGAAAACGCCCGCTGAGGGACCGTTTTTTCAGGGATTTTGGCAACCTGTTTCACGTATTTCGACAACGCAGTGCACTGCAATCGCATCACAACCAACGAAATCAGTAAGTAGAGGAGTGGTGGCTCCGGGACGCCAACGCCTTGATTTGGCAGTACGTATACTGAGCATTATGAGCACTGATCCCAACCAGACCACTACCAGCGGGAGACCGACGACTGTCCCGCAGCGCAATGACCGTTATTTGTTCGGCAAGCTGGACAGCTTCGGAAAGAACCGCGAAAAGATCGCCGAGGCGAACTGGGGCGATGACCAGCCCGAAGGCGTGGTGCTGGCCTCGCTGGATGCGGCGATCAACTGGGTGCGGAAGAGTTCGGTGTGGCCGATGACCTTCGGCCTGGCCTGCTGCGCGATTGAGATGATGTCGATGGGCGGCAGCCGCTACGACATTGCGCGCTTCGGTGCGGAGGTGTTCCGGCCAAGCCCGCGGCAGAGCGATCTGATGATCATCGCGGGAAGGGTGTCGCAGAAGATGGCGCCTGTGATTCGGCGGCTATATGAGCAGATGCCGGAGCCGAAGTGGGTGATCTCGATGGGCGCGTGCGCGACTTCGGGCGGAGTTTTCAACAACTATGCGCTGCTGCAGGGCGTGAACCAGGTGATTCCGGTGGACGTGTATGTGCCCGGATGCCCGCCGCGTCCGGAGCAGTTGCTGTACGCGATTACTCTGCTGCAGGAGAAGATTCAGGCGACGCGCGGAAGCTTGAAGGAGACGCTGAATCTGAGCTGAATACGTAGTAGGAGAGGTGCTTGATTGGTAACTGTAGAAAGTTGCAGGATGCAGTAAGTCATAGTGAGATATTAGGAAACGCAGTAATTTTGTGCTCGACACAAGCTTCAAACGCGGTAAACTTTTCTCCGAATAACAAAGGTCCAGCAGGCCGCATTGAACCTACGAGTCTGCAGAACAAACAGGTAAGTTTTCTTAGTGGAGGGTTGTCGAATGGCTTATCGTCCGTTTCGCAGTATCAGCCGGTTCCTGCTGGCTGCATGTGCGGTCAGCTTTGGAGCAGCGAGCCTGGGTGCGCAGACCACCACGACATCTGCGAGCACGTCTACGACGACTGCCCCGCCTATGGTGAAAACAACCCTTCGCGCGTTGATGTCTTCCTGGGGTACTCGTACTTCGGCGCGCACGGTCAGTTGAAGCCGCAGGGGATCCGCTACTCGTCGGTGGACGAGGGCGCGATCGGAAGCGGCGCGTACTACTTCAACAAGTACATTGGCGGCGAATTCAGCTTTATCGCCAACCCTGATGGCCAGAACGACGGAGCGTATGGCGCCTATGCGGGCCCGATCGTCCGCGCCCCGATGGAGAACTTCACGCTTTTCGCGCACGCGGCAGCGGGTGCGACGAAACTCGGCGGGACCGAACAGCGAGAACCCGGCGACTTTCGAACACAACCGGTATCAGTGGGGACCAAGCCTGCTGGTCGGCGGCGGCATGGACTACGACCTGCCGTTCTATCGATGACCGGTTCGGTCTGCGCCTCTTCCAGGCGGATTACCGCTACATCCACACCGACTTCGGTCCGGCTGTGAACCCGCCGACCTGCTGCGATATGGGCGGCCGCGCGAACCTGGGCGTTGCTGAGCTGAGCACGGGTATCCTGATGCACTTCGGCCACATCATTCCGCCGCCGCCGGTCCAGTACTCCTGCTCCGTGACGGCGCCGACTGGGACGGTCTACCCGGGCGACCCGGTGACGGTCACCGGTACGGCGACGAACCTGAACCCGAAGAAGACGGCCGCCTACAGCTGGTCGGGTGATCAGGGCGTCGATCGCGCGAGCACCACGAACACGGTGACGATCGACACGAAGTCGCTGAATCCCGGCACCTACACGGTGAAGGGTCACGTCGAGGAGGGCAAGAAGCCCGGCCAGATGGCGGATTGCTCGGCGACGTTCACGGTCACGCAGTTCCAGCCGCCGACCGTCAGCTGCTCGGCGAATCCTTCGACGGTCAACCCGGGTGATCCTTCGACCATTACGGCGAACGGCATGAGCCCGCAGAACCGTCCTCTGACCTACAGCTACAGGGCGACCGCCGGCTCGATCAGCGGCAACACGTCGACGGCGACCCTGTCCACCACCGGCGCTGCTCCGGGCACCATCACGGTGACCTGCAACGTGGTTGACGACAAGGGCCAGACTGCCTCGCCAGACGACCACCGTCACGGTCAATGCGCCGCCGCCGGTTGCCGACGCCGGACGACCAAGAGCCTCTGCTCGGTCAACTTCGATCGCGAACAAGCGCGTCCGACCCGCGTGGACAACGAAGCCAAGGCTTGCCTTGACGACATCGCCCTGAGCCTGCAGCGCGATCCGAACGCCAAGCTGGCGATCGTCGGCAATCTGCGGCAGGAGCGACGAAGCACGAAGGCGACCGTCGTGCAGCTGCAGAGCGCGCCGTCAACGACGAAGGACTACCTGGTGACGGAGAAGGGCATCGATGCTTCCCGCATCACGGTCTACACCGGCGACGGCACGGCACGACGGTCCCGACCACGACCCTGATCCCCGCCGGCGCAACCATCGACACCACCGGCCTCACGCCGGTGGATGAGAGCGCGGTCAACGCTCGTGCCCCGCAATGCTCCGGAGCGGCACCACGGTCGCCGTCACCACAGAGCAGCTACCAACAAGTAACGGCTGTTCTCAGTCGAAGCGGCTGGCTGGCACTCCCAGTCAGCCTTTGTCTTTGCCGAAGTGTGCATCGAATGCGCGCCGGAGCCGGCGAACAGGCCGCTTGGCTCCAGGCGAACGTCTTCCCGCGACACGGTTGTCTTTCAGATACGCAGTTGGGGGATACAGCCTCGCACGCGTTCAATGCATTAATCTTGATGTAGGAGTCAGGCATACGAATGAAGTCAGGGCTGCTTCGCCATCTCGGCGTATTGGTTTTGGCGTGTCCTCTGCTGGGGACCCAGGCGCGGGCGGTCACCTGGTTTCCGCTGGGGCCGTATGGCGGCGATGCGCGTTCGTTTGCGGCCGATCCCGCAGGATCGCAAGCATCTGTATCTCGGCACGGCGAACGGCTGGATCTACGAGTCGCATGACGGCGGCAACACTGGAAGCGGCTGGCGCAGGTGGACGGCAGCAACGACCTGGTGATCGACCACATCTGAGTCGGACCCGACCGAATCCGAAGCACGCTGATCGTCGGCGCATGGATCGTGAACAATCCCGACGGCGGGATTTTCATCAGCGACGACGGCGGGAAGACTGGACCAGGCAGGCGGAGATGAGGGGCAGTCGGTGCGGTCGCTGGCGCGCTCGCCATCCGACCCGAAGATTATGGTGGCGGGCACGCTGCGAGGGTGTCTTCCGCAGCAAAGACGACGGCGAGCACTGGGAGCGAATCAGCCCGAAGGGCAGCACGGAGATCCACGAGGTCGAGTCGGTTGCGATCGACCCGAAGGACCCGAACATGATCTATGCCGGCACGTGGCACCTGCCGTGGAAGACGACGGACGGCGGCGCGCACTGGGACAACATCAAGCAGGGAATCATCGACGACTCCGACGTGTTCTCGATCATCGTCGATCCGACGAGCCCGAACGCGTGTATGCCAGCGCGTGCTCGGGCATTTACAAGAGCGTGGATGCGGGCGCAATTCAAGGGCGGAGTCAGATCAAAAGGGACAGGGAATTCCGTCCACGGCGCGCAGGACGCGCAAGCTGAAGCAGGACCCGACAGCATCCGAACACGCGTTTACGCCGGCACGACGGAAGGGCTGTATCACGTCGACGGATGGCGGGCGAGACTGGGCTGCGGATGACGGGCGCGACGTCATCGTGAACGACGTGTATGTCGATCCGAACGATCCGAAGCACGTTCTGCTGGCGACGGATCGCGGCGGCGTTCTGCGAGCGAGGACGGCGGCATGAGCTTTCAGGCATCGAACACGGGCTTCTACGTGCGCCAGGTTGTCGCGTATGCCGCCGATCTGCATGACCCGCGCGACGTCTATGTCGGCGTGGTCAACGACAAGGAGACGGGCGGCGTGTTCGTGAGCACGACGGCGGTCTGCGCTGGCAGCAGATGAGCGCGGGCTGGGCGGCCGCGACGTCTTCAGCCTGGCCAGACGCCCGATGGACACGCTGCTGGCCGGAACGGCGCACGGAATCTTCCGACTGGCGGGACGGCAGTCTGGACGCCTGCAGTGTCGCCGAGTCGCTGCCGGCGCGGAAGCCGCCGCCACACGAAGCGCAGCCAAGAAGCGTCGATGGCAAAAGGGGTGCTGCATGCGACGTGAGGCTGCGCACCGGCAGCTGCGACAGGCACGGACGCTGCGGCCGCAACGGAGCTGAACAGATGCGGCTGTGTACGCGCTTGCCGAGCGGAACCACGGGTATCTATGCGGCGACGTCGCACGGGCTTATGCGCAGCCAGGACGGCGGCCAGAGCTGGTCGCAGATGCACGCGCCGCAGCTTACGGAGGCGCGCTTCATCGCAGCGCACCAGCAGATGGTCGCTGGCGTCCAGCCTGACGGGCTGGCGCTCTCGAGAACGGCGGCGAGACCTGGACGAGCGGTAATGCCCCGGCACGCTGACGCAGATTGGCGCGCTGGCGGTCGACGGACTCGGGAACATCTGGATCGGCGGCCGGAGGGCGTCTTCTACTCGACGGATCGCGGCGCTACCTGGAAGACGCTGCGGAACCTCTTCGTGCGCGCATGTGAACAGCATCTACTTCGACGCGCCGAACAAGCGTGTGCTCGTGACCTCGGCAGCTGGGACGGTTGGTGTTCGCGGTGCAGTCTGCCGGACTACAAGGTGCAGCTACTGGGACACGGGATGGAACTGCGGTTCGTGCGGCCGGTGGGCGACCACCTGATCGGCGCGACGCTGTTCGACGGCATCGTGGTGCAGCCGCGGATGGTGGATTCGCCGTTCGCTGGGCGAGCGCCGCTCACGGCCCGCAGTGGATCGCGCTAGGCATCGGCTCACGCCGAAGCCGAGCGGTAGAATAGAGCTATGGACCGCATGCCATTGAGGCCAGCGCCGCGGCACTCGCTTCCAGACCGACGACGCGCGCGCTGGGGCCGATTGCGGAGAAGGTCGAGCGCGGCGAGCGGCTGAGCTTCGACGATGGCGTCGCGCTCTATCGCAGCGGCGACATCCTCGCCGTGGGCTGGCTGGCGAACTCGGTGCGCGAGCGGATGCACGGCGACATCGCCTACTTCAACGTCAACCGGCACATCAACCCCACCAACGTCTGCGTCGCCAGCTGCCGGCTGTGCGCCTTCGGCCGCAAGAAGGGCGACGGCGGGCACGTACACGATGGCGCTCGAAGAGGCGTGGGAGACGGCGGGCAAGGGGCTGACCGAGGCGGTCACGGAGTTCCACATCGTCGGCGGGCTGCATCCGGATCTGCCGTTCGAGTACTTCATGGACCTGGTGCGCGGGCTGAAGGAGCGCTTTCCGCAGGTGCACGTCAAGGCGTTCACCATGGTGGAGGTGGCGTTCCTCGCCAAGCGCGGCAAGATGACGATCGCGGAGACGCTGCGCGCATGAAGGCCGCGGGCGTGGACTCCATGCCCGGCGGCGGCGCGGAGATCTTCGCGGACCGCGTGCGGCACATCATCTGCGACCACAAGATCGACGGCGGCGAGTGGCTGGAGACGGCGCGGCTGGCGCACAAGATCGGGCCTGCGCTCGAACGCGACGATGCTCTACGGCCACATCGAGAACGACGAAGACCGCGTGGACCACATGCTGCGGCTGCGCGCGGTGCAGGACGAGACCGGCGGCTTCCAGACGTTTATTCCGCTGGCCTTCCATCCGGACAACACCGCGCTGGCGCACATCTCCGAAGACGACCGGCATGCATGGACATCAAGCAGATCGCCGTCGGCCGGCTGATGCTGGACAACTTTCCGCACATCAAGAGCTACTGGCAGATGGTGACGCCGAAGATGGCGCAGATCTCGCTGCGCTTCGGCGCGGACGACATCGACGGCACGGTGATCGAAGAGAAGATCTATCACGATGCCGGCGCGACGACTCCGCAGGGCATGCGGCGCCGCGACCTCGTGCGGCTGATCACCGAGGCGGGCCGCGTGCCGTTTGAGCGCGACACGCTGTATCGCGCCGTGACGCGCAGCGAAGACACGTTCACGGTCGCGGTGTAATCATCCTGTAATTTGCAGATACCGTTATACACTGCTCCGCGATGGCAACTTCGGTCGTAGAGAGTGTCCGTGCTCGGCGCAACGTTCCAGCTGCCATCACGTTGTTCTTCGTCGCTCCATTTGTGGCGGAGTATCTGCTCGGCGATCTGTCGCTGAAATTGTTGCCTGCGTTGATTCTGCTGGCGCCGATGTACGGCGGCGGGGCGCTGCTCATCCGCGAGCACGTGCGCCACAAGGGACGCGGCTGGCCGACGATTCTATGCCTCGGCGCGGCGTACGCGCTGCTCGAAGAAGGGCTGGTTACGCAGTCGCTATTCAATCCGGACTACCTGAAATTGCACATGCACTTCTGGCTCCGGCGCATATCGCGTGGCTGGGGATCGGCGGGTGGTGGACGATGCTGATGCTGAACGTTCATACGTTCTGGAGCATCGGTGTCTCGATCGCGCTGACGGAAGGACTGTGGCCGGAGCGGGCGCGCGAACCCTGGCTCGGCAAAGTTGGGCACACCGTTGTCGATCTGGTGTTTCTGTTTGGCCTGGTTGCGAACACGCTGCTCGGATTCAAGCAGAATCATTTCTGGGCCTCGCGGATGCAGTTGAGCGTTGCTGCGCTCGCGTGCGTGCTGCTGGTGGTTGTGGCGTTGGCCACCCCGGCGGGAATGGCGAAGCGCGAGGGCAGCGTCCCTTCGCCGTGGTTGTCCGGTGTTGCCGCGCTGGTGCTCGGGTTGTTGTTTGAGTTTGTTCCGCCGCGATGGGGATGGGGCGGGGTGGGTGCGATGCTCGCACTGGATGCGGTGTTTCTGCTGATGGTCTATGCGCTTTCTCGACGCACTGGTTGGACGCGGCTGCACACGTTGAGCCTCGGCGCGGGCGGCGCAGTGGGGTATGGGCTGCATGCCTTCGCGCAGCAGGCGTTCGGCGGCGGTGTGGTGCTGGCGCGCGTCGGCAACGTGATCTTTGTGGCGATTGCGATGGTGCTGATTGTCCTGGGAGTGAAACGCACGGCGTCCCTGGTGCGCCGCTCCGCCGAGAACCAAAGGTAATAGCGCTGCACAACTCATGCGATGAGTTTGTGTTCACGCCTGTGGAGATACAGTTGCACGAGTCCTACTATGAGCACGATTCGGCCGGCCACTACTTCACTCCTCGCGAAGCCCGTTACGTCTGTAGCGATGCTGCTCGGACTCGTATTATGCGGATGCAGCAGGTTGCAAGTGAAACTTGGAATGAGGGTGGAGATTGCGAAACTCCCCGTGACGTCGATGGACGCACACCTCGCCGGTGATCCGGGTGTAGCGCCGGGCGAGAAACACCGCTGATCGTCACCTTCGCGCAGCCGGATGGCACGGTGCTCACGACATCAGGAGCGGGCAAGGGCAAGGTGCTCTGGAGCGATCTTTCCGTGGCTGCGACGGTGTTCTCGGTGAATAAGAAGGGCGTTGTTTCACTGAGGCACGATCCGCGCGCCAGCGACGGCAAAATGGGACACCTCACCATCACTGTGCCAAGTCATCGAGGATTGCGCGCCGACCTGGACGTAGCCCGTGCGCTACGACTATGCCTTTGCGGCGCGCTATAGCGGAAGGGACGGCCCCGCGGGACTGAACGGCACCGACGGCATCAGCGGATCGTCTGGATCGATGGGCTCGTTTGATCCGAACAATCCATCGCCCGGCGGTGATGGCGGTAGCGGAGGCAACGGCAGCGACGGAGGCAATGGGGGCGACGGCGCTGACGGACCGAACGTGAGGTGATGTTGCGGCTGCGGTCAGTGAATCCCGCGCTGCTGCAGGCGTCGGTGACAGCAGGTGGGAATCGGCAGAGGTTTTATCTGATCGATCCAAATGGCGGATCGCTGACGGTGAACTCGGTGGGAGGGAGCGGTGGTGCGGCGGGAAAGGGCGGCCGTGGTGGGAGCGGCGGAAATGGCGGCGCCGGAGTGCCGCCCGGAAGCAATGGCTCGAATGGCTCCGACGGACACGACGGCATGGCTGGATCCGATGGAAGGCTTGGTCGCGTGACGGTGACCTACGATCCCAACGCTAAGCCATTTCTTTCGGCACTGCATGTGCCTGCAGGGACCACCGTGCAGGAAGCGTCCGTGCCTGCGCTGTGGTGAGCGGCAAAGTAGTCGCAGTGACGGGTCAGTGCCGCGCTTGCGAATGGTGCTCTTCATTGCTAAGGACCTGCTCGCGCGTGTAGCCCTCCCACGTCCAAGGCGTCACTGTATCGCCGAGGAGTTGCTCAAGCAGCGGACGAAAGGCCAGCTCGCCATTGTCGGAGTTGGTGAGCAGAATCATGCAGTCGTTGTGCCGCGTGAAGCAGATCACATAGTTCTCCGCGCCGTCGCCATGGCCCTCCTTGAAGAAGGCTGGACCGTATTTTGTGTGGGTCAGAAGTCCCCAGCCGAGACCGTAGCTCAGGCCGACACTCGGGCCTTCGGCGCTCGTTGCGGGGTCGAGCGTGGGGAACTGGTGCGCGGCACGGATGCTGATCTGCGAGCTCAGCATGTGCTCTCGTGTCGCTGGCTTGAGGATGTGATTTGCAAACAGCGCTTCGAGAAAACGCGAAAGGTCATTGACGCTGGTCGCCATGGAGCCCGACGCGCGCGCGTGGTCTTTGCGTGTGAAATTCAGAAAGTTTCCGGACGCGCCATAACGTACTGCGTTGTTGTTCACGAAGCGGTCGTTCCACGTGAGGCTCGTCGTCTTCATTCCAAGCGGAGTAAACAGATCGCGCTGCATCGAAACGTCGAGTGGCTCGTGCGTGATCGCCTGCTCGACCACGTACTGCAGGAGCGTTAGGCCTTCGCCGGAGTACGCGTAGCGCGTGCCGGGCTCATATTGAATGCGCAGCTTGCCGTCCGGAATGTCGGCCGGGGCATAGTTGCAGAGGCTGGACGTGTGCGAGAGCAGCATCCGGGGCGTGATGCGCCGGTAGCGTGGGTCAGCCGTAAAGAGCGAAGTGTCGTGATAGTAGCCGGACAGGCCGCCGGGCATGTATTCGCCGATCGGTTTGTCCAAATCGAGGCGATGCTCGTCGACGAGAGTCATCACCCACGTCGCGAACACGGCCTTGGTGACGGACGCCGCCCAGATGTATGTGTCAGGCATCATCGGGAGATGATGCTCGATATCGCGCAGGCCGTATGCGTAGGTCCAGACAGTTCGGCCGTTGTGAAGAAGTGCGATCTCCGCGCCTGTGACGTGATCTCTTGTGAGCTCGGCGTCGGCGATCGCGTTTGCCTGACTCGCCGGCAGAGTGGTTCCGTCCACCAGATGAAGCGTCTGCGCCGATGCGGACGCGGTGAGTGCCAGAGCGAGCAGTGCCGCGACGCCGTTCATTGCTGTGACAGCGCGATGCCGATATCCGGGAACACCATCCAGTGTTCGTTGAGCGGTTCGGCTCCGTGCCGGGTGTAGAACGCTCGCGCGGCGGTGTTGCGCGGCTGCACGTCCACGCAAACGCGAGGCGCCCCGTTCTCCACGAACCACTCGGCGAGATGCCGCAGCAGCTCAGAGGCGACGCCTTGGCCGCGTTGCGGCTCCGAGACATTGATCCACTCCAGCTCGCCCTCGCAATGGAAGCGTCGCGTGAGATGGCCGGCGATAAATCCGATGATTTCGTCGTTCTGCTCGGCAACGATGGCAACGCGCGGAAGCAATGCGTGGCGGGGATGCAGTTCGCCGCTCAGATACGCGGCGATGCGGTGCTCCCAATCCGGCGCGTTGCCCCAGTGCTCGGAACGAAGCTGCGCCATCGCGGAGACGTCGAGAAGTGTGGCGGGACGATACAGGATTTCTTCAGCAGCGGGCGTAACAACGAGTGCAGCGTTCATTGACGGTCTTTCTGTCAGAGTGGCTGTTGTTCTATTTTGCGAAGAGCTGCGAGAGATCGGCGAAGGCCTTGAATTCCAGGGCATTTCCTGCGGGGTCGAGAAAGAACATTGTAGACTGCTCACCCACCTCGCCTTTGAAACGCGTGTACGGCTCGATGATGAATTTCACGCCCGCGGCGCGGAGACGTTCGGCCAACGCCTCCCAATCGCTCTGTGTGAGCACGACTCCGAAGTGCGGAATCGGGACATCGTGACCGTCGACCGCGTTGCTGTGAAGCTCTTCCGTTCCGGCCGGCTTGGGCTTGTGATGGGCGACGATCTGGTGGCCGAAGAGGTCGAAATCGATCCACTGGCTGGAGCTGCGGCCTTCGGGGCAGCCCAGGATCGTGCCGTAGAAATGCCGGGCCGCGGCGAGGTTGTCGACGGGAAAAGCGATGTGGAAAGGTCGAATCTGGCTCATCCGGTTCAGGGTAACCCATCTCCGGGCGTACCATAGGGTCGTATTGCGAGTGGCGGGTAAGGGCACTCGTGAGTACGACCTGCCGCGAGGTTGCCGAGGATATCGGGGAATCTCCTGACAGATTTGTGGTATTCCTCCTCAGGTTCCCCTGATTTCTGATCGAGCAGGAGTGAGGCTCGCATCAGAACGCGACATCACGGCCGCCAGGAGAACCCTTTGGCCCATCAAGTAATCCTTGCAGATAATCAAGCGATCTTTCGCGCGGGCGTCGCCCGTGTGCTCGGTCAGGAACGAAACCTGCAGGTCGTCGCGCAGTGTCCGGACTTTGATCGCCTGAAGGAGGCGATTGGAAGTCTCCGGAAGTCAATTGTGATTTATCCCTCGAGCATCGCGCCGGACATGAACGAGCTGCTGGATTGGATTGAGCAGGCCGGCAGCCGGTCGGTGGTGATCCTGGAGCATGGGGCCACGCTGGACGACGCTTACGCCGCGCGTGTGGAGGGCACGGTGCTTCGCTCCGTGGCCGCTCCGCAGCTGGTCGACTGCCTGCTTCGCGTGGCGGCCGGACAGCGCAGCGTGCAGCGCGCGAACCTGAAGACAATGCCGTCGCCGGATCGCGTCGGCACGAACGTGCTGGAGCGCTTGACGCCGAAGGAACTGCAGATCGTCGCGCTCATCGCCGAGGGCTCGAAGAACAAGGAAATCGCACTGCAGCTCGGGACCAAGGAGCAGGTGGTGAAGAACTACCTGCGCAGCATCTACGACAAGACCGGCGTCAGCGACCGCCTGGAGCTGGCGCTGTTCACAATCCATCATCGCGCACTGGCCGAGGCGGCGGAGCGAGTGCGCGAGAAACTAGTGAGGACTGCGTGAGCGAGCGAATCAGCGATTCTGGAGGACGGCGTGCCAGGGCGCGTGCTGGAACTTCGCGCGCCGCGCCGCTCAGTTTTCAGCTTTGTGTCTTCAGCTGGCAGTTCTTTGGGGCGCTAAGGCGCCGCAGACGGGCCGCTGCCGCGCGCAACGGGCGCTGATCATCAACTCAGAGGCTGAGGGGCTTCGCAGGTTGAACGCACGCTAAAGCCCCATACGCTGTTCCTGTTCCTCCGCGGCTTCGGAGACGAAGCCCTTCTTCTCGGCGATGGACTTTGCCTGCGTGAACAGCAGGAGGTAGTCCGGTCCGCCGGCCTTGGAGTCGGTGCCGCTCATGTTGAAGCCGCCGAACGGATGGGCTCCCACCATCGCTCCGGTGCACTTGCGATTCAGGTACAGATTCCCCACGTGAAATTCGCACGCGGCGCGGTTTAATTTCTCACGATCTGCGGAGTAGATGGCGCCGGTGAGGCCGTACTCTGTGTCGTTGGCGATTTCGAGCGCATCGTCGAAGTTGTTGGCCGTGATGACAGCCAGGACCGGGCCGAAGATCTCCTCCTGCGCGAGCCGCGCATTCGGTGCGACGTCGCGGAAGACGGTGGGCTGGATGAAGTAGCCGTTAGCCATCGTTTGTTGCAGGAGCGCCGCCGGCGAGCAGCCGTGCTTCCTGCTGACCAATACTGATGTAGTTCAGCACGCGATCGTATGCGGCTTTGTTGATGACGGGGCCGGTAGGGGCGTTGTCGGCGGGGTCGCCGGTCTTGAGCTGTTCGACGCGATCGCGGAGGCGCTCGTTGAAGGCGTCGTAGATCGGGGCTTCGACGATGGCGCGTGAGCAGGCCGAGCACTTCTGGCCATTGAAGCCGAAGGCGGAGGCGACGACACCTTCCACCGCTGCATCAATGTCCGCGTCAGCCGAGACGACAATCGCGTCCTTCCCACCCATTTCGAGAATGGTGCGTTTGATGAAGCGCTGGCCGGGGGGCGTGCGCGCTGCGCGCTCGTGGATCTCCAGGCCGACCTTCTTCGATCCGGTGAAAGCGATGAAGTGGACCTTCGGGCTTTCGACGAGGAGGCGGCCGGGTTCGGGGCCGCCCTGCAGGAGGTTGACGACGCCGTCAGGCAGACCGGCTTCGATGAGGAGGGAGACGAAGCGGGCGGCGATGGTCGGCGCGTCGGGCGAGGGCTTCAGCACGACGGTGTTGCCGGTGACGATGGCCGCTGCGGTCATTCCGGCCATGATGGCGAAGGGGAAGTTCCAGGGCGGAATGACCGCGCCGACGCCAAGGGGGACATAGCGCAGGAGGTTGCGCTCGCCGGGATACTGGATGGGCGTGGTGGCGGCGTCAAGCTGGAGCGCCTGGCGCGCGTAGAACTCCAGGAAGTCGATGCACTCGCCGACGTCGGCGTCGGCCTCGGCCCAGTTCTTGCCGACCTCGAAGACGAGCCAGGCGCAGAGGTCGAGATGGCGTTCGCGGATGAGCTGCGCGGTGCGGAGGAGGACTTCGACGCGATCTGAAGCAGAGCGGCGCGACCAGCTGCTGAACGCTGCTATCGCGGCGGCGATTGCTTTTTCGACCTCGGTCCCCCCGGCGGTGTAGTGCGTGCCGATGATCTGGGAGGGCTGGGCGGGGTTGGTGGAGGTGAAGGTGATGGCGGTCTGGGAGGGGTGGCCGCCGATTACCAGGTCCCAGGTGCGGCCGAGTTCGGAGCGGACGCGGGCCAGGGCGTCGAGCATCGCGCGGTGATTGTCAGGTGCGGAGAAGTCGGTGAAGGGCTCGTTGCGGAAGGGCGGGAGTGCAGCGGTGTTCATTGAGACGGCCTCTTGGGCTTGGATTCCCATTCTGTTTATTTTTCTATCGAGGATTAGAGTAGCCGACGCTGCACTGGGATACCGGCTTAGGTCTGGACTTTAACGGCGGTAAGCGGCGGCGATGACCTGACGGGCCGGCAGGAGGAGGGATCGCCCGGGCCGGAGTTTTGTCCAGCCCGCCGGCGACGAAACCACGAGACCGTCAGTCGACCGTGAGGGTGAAGCTGGTGGAGGCGGTGATGGAGGAGTTTACGGAGTCCTTTGCGGTCATGGTGATGTTGTAGACCTGCGGACCGGTCCCACCGCCACCACCACCTCCGCCAGCCGTGCCGGAGCCTCCGCCGCAGCCGATGAGGGTAAGGGCGACGGTCGCCAGGATGACGGTCGAGAGGATGCGGAGGAGTTTCCGTGTGCGTCGGGCGGGGAAGAGCCCGAAGAGTAGAAGCGCGACGAAGGCCGCGGCTACCGGTGTTTTGCGCGGCTTTTGAGTTGGCTGTTGAAGGGAGGACCGCTGCACGGTGGAGTTGGCCATCGAGCCTGAAGGCGACGAGCAGGCGGTGCCGGCGCCGATTTCGACGGTGGCTGTGGTGGGGCCGTTTACCGAGGCTGACTGGACGAGATAGCAGATGGTCTGCGCTACGGTCCCGCCGGTCGCTGAGAGAGACCAGGTGAGCTCTCCGCTATAACCGCCCGCGGGTGTAATGGCGATCGCCGTGGAGCCGGTGCCGCCGTTGGGGACGGTAAGGTTCTGGGCCGAGAGACTGATGGTTCCGGACGCGAGGACGTTCCCGACGGTAACGACGTAGGCGGCCGAGGACGGCAGGTGCGTGGCGTCGCCGCTGTAGCGGGCGATGAGCACATGCGAGCCGGCCTGGCTGGGAGCGATGAAGCTGTAGTTGACCGACCCCTGGTGATTCGAGTCGCTTCCGAGTGCGAGCGAAGGATTGACGATCTGGCCATCGAGCGAGATGGCGAGTGTGCCGGTGGGCAGAGTGGGACCGCCCGGCAGATAGCCGGTGGCGACGAGAATCTGGACCGGAACGGGTGCTCCGGCCAGTGCGGTCAGCTGCGAATACGAGAAGAATGTCTCGGTGGGAGTGAGGGCGCCGGAGGAGGTGGAGGGCCATGCGGTGGCCAGGTTGTTGAAGTCGAGGGTGCCGAGGCCGGTGGCCTGATCGTAACCGACGCCGGCGGCGTATGCAGACTGGCCGGGCGTGCCGCAATTGCCGTCCCCTGCGGCGCAGGCAGAGGTCCCGCTAGTGATGTCATGAAACGCGGAGGCGTACACGGATGGCTGTGCGGCGAGACTGTAGAGCGTGGGGTTGACGCTGCCCAGACCCATCGTGTGCTCGTATTGATTGAGAACAGCGATGAAGCCGGCGAAGATGGGAGCGGCGAAGCTGGTGCCGCCGGCAATGATGTACTGGCCGCTGCTGGTCTTGACGGTGCCCCCAATGCAGTCGCCGGCCCCGCCGCTGAAGGCCTGATCGTCGGTGCAGAGAATATAGCCGGGGTCCATGATGGAGGACTGGAGAGCGATGTCCGGAACGACGCGGAAGCTGCCGGACGGGATGCCGGGGACACCGGCCTGCCATGAGGGGCGCGGGAAGATCGAGCTGGAACCTCCACCGGAGGCGGCGATCCCGATCGAGGCCGAATCCTCGTTCCAGGCGACCTCCGGAACGTAAGAGAGGAGCGACTGCATAGTGTCAGCAGTCGCGGCGCTGGACCAGTAGTTGCTGGCGCCTGCGGTAAAGGTCCCGGGCGCCATCTGTGTGCCCCCGAGCGCGGTGACGTAGGGGCTGCTGGCGGGAAAACTGACGGCCAAAGCCTGTTGTTGAGTAACGGTGACGCCTTTGTCGGAGCTGTACGCTGCACAGGCTGTGGCGCCGTTGTCTCCCGAGGCGGAGACGATGGTCTGGCCCTGCGCGGCGGCCTGCTGGAACAAGGCGTTGTACTGCTGCAACTCGGTGGGGCTGATGAGAGCTTCGCAGGCGCCGTAGCTGACGCTGATGATCGGAGCAATGTTCTGCGTGATGGCAAAGACAAGCGCGTCGAAGACGTTGTAGTTCTTGCTGGAGCCGGTGAAGACGAAAAGGACGTTCGCCGCGGAGGCGATACCAGACGAGTACTCGAGATCGATGTTGGCTTC
This sequence comes from uncultured Acidobacteriaceae bacterium, assembly GCA_963762465.1. Taxonomy (GTDB): domain Bacteria; phylum Acidobacteriota; class Terriglobia; order Terriglobales; family Acidobacteriaceae; genus Granulicella. Next base: position 460,964 of record CAVXKS010000010.1, read on the forward strand.
GCCCTCGTCCCCGGGATAGGCAGCTTCCGTCCCGGAGCCGGGCACGAGGACGGGGAAGATGTTGAGATCGCCTCCGAGAATCGTCTCGAAGTTGTACAGCGCGGATCCGTTGGAGGTGGGGACGTAGGACTGGCCCACGACGGCGATGCTCTGTCCCCAGCCGGGAGCATTGTTCAGGGTCTGCTTGAGAGGCGCCAGGTCATACATGGTGGCGACGTCTGCAGGAGCGAGGAAGTGCGACTGGTGCCCGAGGGTGGTGTAGTCCGGGTGAACGCCTCTGGCGCTCGATTTTGGGCGGAAGTCGGAGAGGTGGAGGACGGCTGCCGTGACGGGCGCGAGTGCGGGCGGGAGCGAGAGCTCTGAGGCCGGGGCGAAATGGAGCTCGGCTAGTTTGTTTTGGCCTGCGGGCGTACGGAAGCGGTGGAGTTCGGCGCCGAAGGCCTGCTGGATTTGCGCGGCGGTGCCGGAGAAGGTGATGCGGTCGCGCGAGACGGCGGTGATGCTAAATCCGCGGGACTGCAGCCAGGTTTGGGCGGCGGCGATGTCGGATCGGGCGGCGTCGAAGCGGTCGGCGAACTCGCCGGGGGTGAGCCAGTGGTGGAACAGCGGCGATGCAGGGTCGGTTTGGGCGGCGAGGAGTTGATCCAGGTCGGCCTGCTGCGCGGCGCTGCGGTTGAAGACGAGGGTCACGCCGGGAATGCTGGTGTCGGGCGCGAGAGGCCCGAGGTCGACGGCGGCGCGAAGGTGCGGGTCGAGCGAGCCTTGGAGGGCGACGGAGGGAGCGGCTTCAATGGGGCCGCGGATGCGAGGCGCGGGGCGTTGTGCGACGGAGATACACGACAGCGAGAGAAGAGCAGCGAGAGCCGAGAGCCGAGCTAGCGTGTGCATCCGAAGCAATCTTTCAGTGAGCCCAATTGGTGGAGAGGAATCCCGACGAAACGGTAGCAGAGAAATGGCCCAGGAAAAAACGATTTAAGGGATTTATCGGCTGGGTGAAGAGCTTCATGAGTGCGGACTATGATGACCTAAGTGTTTGCCGACGGGACAGGAACGTTGGAAGAGCTTCCGGGCGGATTGAGTCTGCGGACGGAGCTGAGTGTGCGCGGGATGCGATTCGCCGCCAAGCATGGGCTGGTGTATGAGCGGACCGATGGCGAGGTGCCGAGCATTATCTTTGCGCGCGGACAGGATGCGGGCCATGGGAACTTTCATCCGCGAACGTATGAGGCGATCTGCCGGAATGCGGAGTGGGCGCGGAGGCTGAAGAAGGTACACACGGCGCATAAGCGCAGGCGGGCGCGGGCGGAATGGCAGTGGATGGAGCTGGACTGCGCGAACAGCTCCGACGCGCTGCTGATGAATGTGTTTTGTTACCCGGGCGTGATGGATAATGTGGCGGCGCGTGCGATGCTCGGTGTTGGCGCGGGGGCAGTGCCAGAGTTTGGATGGAAGCCGCGGACGCCGCTGCAAGGGGGGAAGCGGGACAATACCGAGGTTGATATGCGCGTGGGCGATCTGCTGGTGGAGGCGAAGCTGACGGAGTCGGACTTTCAGACGGCGAAGTCTTCGCTGGTGGAGCGGTATCGGGATTTGCGCGACGTGTTCGAAGTTGATGAGCTGGCGATGTGTGGTGGGCGTGTGATTGGATATCAGCTGATTCGCGGAACCCTGGCGGCGTATGCGAGCGGGTGCTCGTTCTGCGTGCTGTGCGATGCGCGCAGACCGGAGCTGGTGGAGATCTGGTACGCGGTGATGCGCGCGGTGCGGAGCTTCGAGCTGCGGTGCAGGCTGAAGCTGCTGATGTGGCAGGAGCTGGCGGTCGTTTTGCCGGCGGAGTTGAGGGAGTTTCTGGCGGAGAAGTACGGGATTTAGAGTTAGCGAGTTAGGGTTAGGAATTAGGAATGGGAGTTAGCAGTCGGGAAGTTAGGAGTTAGCGGAATCTTTGCTGACGACTAACTACTAACCTCTAACTGCTCTAAAAAGGAGCTCTGATGCGGCGATCGTTGGCCGGTTTGTTACTGGCGTTTTGTGTGGTGGGGAGTCCGGCGTGGGTGGCGAGTGCGGCGCAGACGACCGCGCCTGCTGTTCAGAATCCTGCGGCTCCGACGCAGCATGAGACGTGGTGGAAGCATGCGGTGATCTATGAGATTTATCCGCGGAGTTTTCAAGATACAAACGGCGATGGCATCGGCGACCTGAATGGGATTCGCGAGAGGATGGGGTATCTAAAGACGCTTGGTGTGGATGCGATCTGGATTGCGCCCATGTATCCGTCGCCGCAGGTGGATTTCGGATACGACATCTCCGACTACGAGAACGTGGACCCGCAGTATGGGACGCTGACGGACTTCGATGCGCTGCTGGCGGCGGGGAAGCAGCACAATGTGCGGATCATTCTGGACATGGTGCTGAACCATACGTCGGACAAGCATAAGTGGTTTGTGGAGTCGGCGAGTTCGAGGACGAACCCGAAGGCGGACTGGTATGTGTGGAACGACGGCGTGAAGGCGGATGCGCCGGGAGTTACGGCATACCAGAAGCGGTGGGAACACGATGGGATGGTGCCGCCGAATAACTGGACGTCCCTGTTCGGCGGATCTGCTTGGGAGTGGGTGCCGGCGCGGAAGCAGTTTTATTATCACCGCTTTTACAAGCAACAGCCGGACTTGAACTGGAGGAATCCGACGGTCGAGAAGGCGATGTTCGACACGATGCGATTCTGGCTGGACAAGGGCGTGGCGGGCTTCCGGCTGGATGCAATTCCGGAGCTGTTCGAGGACCCGCAGCTGCGCAACAACACGGAGACGGGCGGGGTGAATGCGTATGGCGATCCGAACATGCGCAGCGAGTATGTGAGCAATCTGCCGGAGGTGCATGATGTGATGCGGCGCATGCGCGCGATGGTGAATAGCTATCCGGGGGACCGCGTGCTGATCGGCGAGACGTACCTCCCGAACATGCAGGAGATGCTGAAGTGGTACGGCGGCGCGGCGAGGAATGAGCTGGAACTGCCGATGGACATGCTGGTGGGGTTCAGCGATGGGTACTCGGCGGCGCACTTTCGCGAGGCGATTGGCGCGGCGGAGACGGAGCTGGATGGAGCGCAGCCGCTGTTTGTGTTCGACAACCATGACAATCCGCGGTCGATTACGCGGTATGGCGATGGCGTGCACGATGTGGCGATTGCGAAGACGGTGGCGGCGATGCTGCTGACGACGCGCGCGACAGCGCTGACGTACTACGGCGCGGAGATTGGGATGCCGACGACTCCGCCGACGCGGAAGGAAGATGTGAAGGACCCGATCGGCATTACGGGGTGGCCGAAGGAGAAGGGGCGCGACGGCGAGCGGACTCCGATGCAGTGGACGCTGGGAGTGGATGCGGGGTTCTCGACGGCGAAGACTACGTGGCTGCCGATTGCTCCGGACTACACGACCGTGAATGTGCAGACGGAGAGTGGTGAGCCGGGGTCGCTTCTGAACTGGTACAAGGAGCTGATTGCGCTGCGCAGGACGAATGCGGCGCTGCATGATGGCGGGTTTGTGATGCTGGATGCGGGCGACGCGGATGTGCTGGCGTATGTGCGAACGGCTCCAGCGGGCGGTAAGTCAGTTGTGGTGGCGATCAACATGAGTGGGCAGCCGAAGACGGTGTCGCTGGATGTGAGGCCGGCGGGTGTGGCAGGGAAGGCGGCGAAGACGATTGCGACGAGTGATGATTCGTTGCAGGGGGTGACATCGTTGCAGAGTGTGGCGTTGCCGGCGTATTCGGCGTGGGTGGCGGAGGTGCGGTAGATAGCTTTCCATTCGTAGCGACGATGAAGCCGTCGTTACGAATCGGACGCTCGCGCTTTCATGCGCTTGCCGACAACCGAAAGAATCCAGAGCATCATGTACGAATCCGCTATACCGATAGGGATAAGTACGAGCGCCGGAATCCACTTGGTAGTCCAGGGAATGAACAAAATCAACGGGACGTGAAGCGCCACGAGGAAGGCCATGGTGACCCAAAACCACACATGCCCCTTCAGCTTCCACCTCATCGCAACGGTGACAATGATGATCGCAACCGAGTAAAAGGTGGGGCGCGCAATAGCTAATTTGCCAAATTGGTCGAACAAGGAAAACAGCAGGAAAGCGCCGACCATGACGCAAAGGACTCCCCACCACGGCAAACGCATTTGCCTGTCTTCTGCGGTGATTACGTTGTTTCCGTGCAATCCGCGATCTCCGTTTCCTTGCCGACGAACACCGAACTCGAGGTGAGTCATCTTAAGCGTTCCTAGTGCTGGAGGACGGCGACGCCGTACTGCGGCAGGCTGATAGAGCTGGTGGTATTCCCGGAGAGGACGTCGTGCATGGTTGAGGGGAGTGCGATCGTGACGGGCGCGGGGTTGTAGTTGGTGAGGATGAGGATGTGTTTGGCTACATTTCCTTCCTGGCCCGTCCGGATGGCGACGTCGACGCCTTCGGGGATGTTGGGGAGGATGGGTTCGAGGCCGGCATCGGAGAGCATCCAGGCGGCCGCGCGCTTCATGGCAGCAGGGTCGAGCGAGGCGCCGATGTAGGTGATGGAGCCTTTGCCGAGCTTGCGCGTGACGGCGGCGGGTTGATCGTCGAGCCAGCCGTTGGATTTGCCGTAGCGCATGAGCACTTTGGTGTCGGGTGAGCTGGTGGAGAGCAGCTCGGCCCAGAGGGTGTCTTCGCCGTTGCCCCAGTCGCCGCTGACGGGCACGGTTTCATCGAGGGCGTAGAACTGTTCGACGCGTGCGCCGAGGAGTGGCTCGAGCGGGCCGGGCTGACGCTCGGTCCAGAGCGCGTTGTCCTCGTCCTTCATGCCGGAGCGCGGGCCGAGCACGAGATGGCCTCCGTTGCGAACGTAAGCTTCAAGGTTCTTGGCGGCCTCGGGTGTGATGACGTTGAGCGCGGGCGCGACGACGAGCTTGTAATGATCGAGCGGAACGGTGTCCTTGACGACATCGATAGAGCGCACCGCGTCATGCAGCGGTGTGTAGAAGCTCATGAAGGCTTCGACGGGATCGAAGTTCTTATTGTGGCGCTGCCAGTCGATGGCCCAGCGTGAGGGATAGTCATTGAGGAGAGCGACAGTCGGAGTGCACGGTTGTGCCGGCGAGCACAGGGCCGGCCTTGTCGAAGTCCGCGCCGAGCTGTTGAACTTCGGCGTAGAGCGGCACTGGAGTTCCATCCGCGCCGACGAGCATGCCGTGGTATTGCTCCTGTCCGTTGAGCGTCGCTGCGCCACTGCCAGTACTCAACGGCTTCGCTGCCGTGACCGATGGCATTCCAGGCCATCGCGCGGACCTCGCCCTTATTGAGCGAGTTATTGACCGGGTGCCAGTTGACGAAGCCGGGCTGCGTCTCCATGACCCAGAAGTTTTTGCGCAGGAAGCCGCGCGTGAGATCGTGCGTGGCGCCGTTGCGCTCGAAGTTGAGATGGCCGCCGCCGACGTAGTCGTCCCAGGAGGCGAGATCAAGGTCCTGCGAGACATCGTAGTGGTCGTAAGCCTCGAACCAGCCCATCATGTTGGTTGTGATGAACTGGTGCGGGTCGGCGTGGGCGCGGATGGCATCAAGCTGGTTGCGCTGGTAGCTGCGCCAGGTGTCAGAGACGAACTCGCGCCAGGCGAGATTGAGGCCGGGATTTTCAGCGCGCGTGGACTTGGGAATGTTGATCTGGTCCCACGCGCTGTAGGTTTGCGACCAATAGGCGGTCGTCCAGCGGGCGTTCAGGTTGTCGAGCGTCTTGTAGCGTGCACGCAGCCAGTCCTGAAACTGTGCGCGGTTGTCCGCGCCTTCGCTGTCGGCGGCGTATTCGTTGTCGATCTGCCAGCCGATGACGTTGGGATCGTGCCCGAAGCGCTCGGCGAGTTTGGTGGCGATCATGCGGCAGAGCTCGCGGTACTTGGGGTCGCCGAAGTCGAACTGCTGACGATTGCCGTGGGTGTCGCGACGGCCGTCGGACATCGTGCGGAGGGTTTCGGGATACTTCTGCGTGAGCCACGCCGGCGGCGCGGCGGTGGGCGTGCCGATGACCACCGCGATGTGATGCTTCTCGGCGAGACGGATGGCGCGGTCGAGCCAGTCGAGTTGGTAGACGCCCTCGGAGGGCTCCATGGTGGACCAGGCGAACTCGGCGACGCGGACGAAGTGAATGTGCGCCTGCTCCATCAGGGTGAGGTCGGCGTCCCAGCGGGATTCGGGCCACTGCTCGGGATACCAGGCGGCGCCGAGCTCGAGCGGAACTTTGTGCGGCTCAGGCGGAAGCGGCTGCTGGGCTTTGGTGGTGCAAATGGGAGCGGCGCAGGCTGCGGCGAGGAGGGCGAGGGCGATCTTGTTCATCGAGTCTCCGAGTGGGCTTATGACTTTGGAGTGGACTGGCCGTAGGTCGCGTTGGCGCCGTGCTTGCGGAAGTAATGGCGGTCGAGGAGCGCCTGCGAGACCTCGGCGGCTTCGTGCCTGAGCGTAAGGGTACGGTAGGCCATGCGCGCGACCGCTTCAAGGACCACGGCGTTATGCGCGGCGTCGTGCGGCGTGGGGCCCCAGGCGAAGGGCGCGTGGCCAGCGACGAGGCAGGCGGGCACGGCGAGCGGGTCAAGGGCTGTTTCACCGTTGGATCCCTTGAAGCGGGCGACGATGGCGAGGCCGGTTTCGTGGACGTAACGGCCGCCGATGGCTTCGTCGGTGAGCGGAGCGGTGACTGGCACGGGACCGTAAAAGTAGTCGGCGTGGGTGGTGCCGAGCGGCGGAATTGCAAGGCCGGCTTGCGCGAAGCTGGTGGCGTATTCGGAATGCGTGTGCACGACCGCGCCGATGGACGGGAACTCGCGGTAGAGCAGTGTGTGGGTGTCGAGATCGGAGGACGGACGGAGCTCGCCTTCAACGATCTTGCCGTTGAGATCCGTGATGACCATGTGGCCGGGGCGCAGAGCTTCGTAATCAACGCCCGACGGCTTGATGACCACGAGGCCTTCGTTGCGGTCGACGCCCGAGGCGTTGCCGAAGGTGTAGAGCACGAGGCCGCGGCGCACGAGCTCGAGATTGGCTTCGAGGACTTGTTCGCGAAGTTCTTTGAGCAGCATGGCGAGTCCTTGTTGTTATATCGCAGCGGCGTTGATCTGCGGTTTGCGAGCGAGCTTCAGGTTTGCGCGCGGACTTCGGCGGCGATGTCGCGCAGCGAGCGCAGGATGTCGCCGAGGTGCGCGGTCACGGATTCGTCACCGAACGCGAAGTAGACGCGGCGATAGAGCGGATAGAGCTTCTCGTAAATTGCGGCGGCGCGAGGCTCGGGCATGAAGACGCGGTGCTCGGGGCACATTTTCTGCTGTGCGGATTCGATGGACGGGAAGATGCCCGCGGCGAGCTGCGCGAAGATGCCGGAGCCGATGCTGGTGGGCGGCGTCGCCGGCACGAGCACGGGTTTGTTGAGCACGTTGGCGTAGACCTGGTTGAGCACGGCGTTGTTCTGCGGGATGCCGCCGGCGTTGATGACGCGCTCGATGGGGACGCCGAACTCGGCCATGCGCTCGAGGATGATGCGCGTGTGGAAGGCGGTGCCTTCGATGGCGGCGAAGAGCTCGTCCTGCGCGGTGTGGATGAGATGCCAGCCGAGCGTGATGCCGCCGAGCTCGCTCTTGACGAGCACGGTACGGTCGCCGTTGTCCCAGGAGAGACGCAGAAGGCCGGTCTGGCCGGCGCGATATTGGTCGAGGCCGTCGGAGAGCTTTCGGACGTCGGTGCCGGCGCGTTTTGCGATGGCTTCGAAGATGTCGCCGACCGCGGACAGGCCGGCTTCGACGCCAGTGAAGGCCGGGTGCACGCTGCCAGGGACGACGCCGCAGACGCCCGGGACAAGATTGACGTCGTGGCCCATGGCGATAATGCAGGTGGAGGTGCCGACGACGTTGACGACGTCGCCTTCGCGGCAACCGGCGCCGATGGCGTCCCAGTGCGCATCGAACGCGCCGACGGGGACGGGGATGCCGGCGCGGAGGCCGAGTTTCGTGGCCCAGTCGCGCGAGAGGTGGCCGGCGATGTGGTCGGAGGTGAGGACGTCACCTTGCATCTTGTTGCGCACGCCATCGAGTAGCGGGTCGAGCTCGGAGAGGAACTGTTGCGGAGGGTAGCCGCCCCAGCGTGGATTCCAGAGCCACTTGTGGCCCATGGCGCAGGCCGAGCGCTTGGCCTGGGCCGGCGAGGTGATGCCGCAGAGCGTGGCGGCGACCATGTCGCAGTGCTCGAAGGCGGAGGCGAACTGCACGCGTTTGTCGGGATTGTGGCGGAGCCAGTGCAGGAGCTTGGCCCATCCCCACTCGTGCGAGTAGACGCCGCCGCACCATTGGATGGCTTCAAGGTTGCGCTGGTGGGCGAGTGCGGTGATCTGCTGGGCTTCGCGGAGGGCGCGGTGATCGCACCAGAGGTAGTACTCGTCAAGCGGCTGCATGTTGGCGTCGACGGGGATGACGCTGGAGCCGGTGGTGTCGAGCGCGATGGCCTCGACCTGGTCGCCGGAGGTACCGGTCTCCGCGAGGACCTGGCGCATGGCCTCGACGAGTGCATTCATCTGGTCGGTGTGGGATTGCGTGGCGAAGTCGGGTTCGTCGCGGCGGCGGTGCAGGGGATAGCTGGCGGAGGCTGTTCCGAGGCGGCCCCGATCGGCGTCGAGCAGGGTGACACGTGTGCTGAGGGTTCCGAAGTCGACTCCGGCAACGATGCGCATCGAATACGTTCCTATACCCGGAGGTGCGCCGGGAGACTGGTCTCGAAGGACGTAATCCAATCTATCGCATGGCGCGAGTGTGCGGTTTGTGAGACTTACTGGGCTCCGCGGCGGCGGACGATGGTCTTGATCGTCTCAAACATGATGAGGAAGTCGAGGCCCATGGACTTGTGCTTCAGGTAGTAAAGGTCGTAGGAGAGCTTCTCGCGGCATTCGGCGAGGGTGGCGCCGTACCCGTAGCGTACCTGCGCCCACCCGGTGAGGCCGGGACGGACCATGTGGCGGAGGTTGTAGAAGGGGATTTCCTGCGCGAGCCAGGAGGTGAACTCCGGGCGCTCCGGCCGCGGGCCGACGAAGCTCATCTCGCCGCGGAGAACGTTCCAGAGCTGCGGGATCTCGTCGATGCGGGTCTTGCGGAAGAAGCCGCCGATGCGCGTGACGCGCGGGTCGTCCTTGGTGGCCCAGCGCGCGCCCTTGGCTTCCGCGTCGGTGAACATCGTGCGGAATTTGTGCACCTTGAAGGGCTTGTTGTCGAGGCCGACGCGGGTCTGCGAGAAGAAGACCGGGCCCTTCGAGGAGAGCTTGATGGCCAGCGCAACGAACGGGAAGAACGGAACGAAGAGCAGAAGGATGATCAGCGCGACGATGAACGAGGCGAGCCGTTGCGTGAGTTGCAGCGACTGCTTCATGTTGAAGCCTTCGCAGAAGAGCAGATTGCTGGGGCGAAGGCCTTCGAGCTGCAGCTTACCGGTGAGCCGTTCGAGCAGGTTGCCGACCTCTTCGATCTCGACGCCGCGCATGCGCATGGCGAGCAGGTCGTCGACGGGGAGCTCACCGCGGCGCTCTTCCATGGCGATGACGATGCGGTGAATCGGCGGCTTCAGGGTGGCGAGGCGCTCGATCGCGTCATGGTAGGAGCGACCACCGTCCGGCGCCGCGAGCATCGGGCTGTTGATGTCGATGACCTCCATGCCGGCTTCCTTGCGGGTGCGAATAGCGGCGATGAGGTGGGCAGCGATCTCTCCGTTGCCGAGCACGAAGATGCGCTCCTGGAACATTGCTTTGCCGCTCATCCACTCAAAGGCGCGGCGCCACATGATGAGGAAGGTGACGACGAGTGCGAGACCGAGCAGAAGGACGTAACGAGCGATGTCCATCTGCGGGAACATGAAGATCACGAGCGAGAGCAGAAGCGACAGGCAGCCGATGACCAGCAGAAGGCGGAAGTAGATCTCCCAGGGAGCGGAGAGCTGCTGGGGCTCGTAGAGATCGAAGTAGTAGGCGCAGAGGATCGTGATCACGGTGAGGGCGCCGATCTTCAGCAGCCCATGATTGGCGGAGAGAACGTCCATCGCAGACGGGCCGAGAACGACGCGGCAGGCGGCAATAAATGACCCACAGACGATCAGGGCCTCGCAGAAGAGGAGGATGACCGTGCGCGTGGGGTAATAGACGTTCAGAAATCGAATCATGGTTGAATCAGTTCACAGCGTCGTAGGTGTAGTAACTGTCCGGCGAAGGCGGGTTCTTTACGGCGTTGAGGACAAAACCGATGATATTGGAAGCCTTGAGTTCGTGCGCCGCGCGTTGCGCGACGTTGTAGCTGGTGACCCCGGAGCGTGCGACGAGAAGAACCGCATCGCAGGCGCGGCCCATGCTGACGGAGTCGGAGACGGGAATTACCGGCGATGAGTCAACGATAATCCAGTCGAAGTGCTCGTTGCAGATGCGCAGCAGCTCCTCGAAACGCGGGCTGCCGGCGAGGTCGGCGGCGCGATCACCGACGCTTCCGCCCGGGATGACCACCAGATTGTTCATGAAGGGCGCGATGAGACGAGAGGGCGAGCTGACAGGCGAAGGGCGCTGCATCGCATCGACCATCTCGCACTTGCCGGAGAGATAGTCCGACAGGCCCGGGTGTGCCTGGCAACCGAAGTACTCCTGCAGCGTGGAGCGACGCATGTCGCCATCTATGAGCAGCACCCTGCTGCTCTTGTGGAGCGCGAGCGAGAGTGCGAGATTGGCGGCGATAAAGCTCTTGCCTTCCTGCGGAACGCCGCTCGAAACGAGCAGCGACTGCAGCCGGTTCATCGCGCGGAACTCCTGCAGACGGGAGCGCAGGCTGCGGAACTGTTCCACCATCGCGCCACGCTGCTCAAGAGCGGGGAAGCGCTCGATCGCGAAGTGCCAGTCGGTTGCACGAATTTCGCTCCAGAGGGCGCGCGATGTGGGATGGCGGTCCATCATTGCCGGCGCGGAGAGGGGCGCGGACTCGACCAACGGCGACGAGAAGCGCTCGCCTGCCGGGCGGCTGACTCGTTCCGGAATGCGCTCAGGGATTGCGGGCGGGTTAAAGGCCTGAGGCTCGGGCGTGTCCATGCGCTCGACTGCGGGGCGCTGGATATTCGGGCGGTCGATAAGCGTCCGAGTCATAATGGGCGGCGCCGCCTCAACGCGCGCTGCCGGCTGAGCCGGTGCCGCTTCGGCCTCCGACGCCGATGTAACTACGGCCCTTTTGGTGTCTTCGCGCTCTGCCTGGCGCTCTGCTTCAGCTCGCTGCAATGCTTCGTAAATGCGGCTCATCGGACCTGCCTTTCCGCAGTTCGACCAAAGAAATGAATTGGGCGGGAAGGATCTCCGGGCCCGGAAGTGACACGGGATTCCTCGACCACGTCATTGGGAGGAATCAGAAAGGATTGCATCTCCAGCTCCAGGTCCGAGGCAACCGAGGTGATTGTCTCGGCGGTGACCTGCGGACTCTGCTCTACATACGCGAGGATCAACGAGTGCTCGCAGATCAGATTGATCAGGCGGGGAATCCCGCGGCTGTGCTGGTGAACGAGCCTGGCGGCCTCGGGAGTGAAGATGGACTGGGTGGCTCCGGCGATGCGGAGCCGCTCGACGATGTACTCGGCCGTCTGATCGGCGCTGAGTGGCTGGGTGCGGCACCACAGGAAGATGCGCTGCCGAAGCTGACGCACGCTGGGATGGCGGAGCTTCTCTTCGAGCTCCGGCTGACCGGACAGCACGATTTGCAGCAGCTTCTCCGACGAGGACTCGAGGTTGGTGAGCAGGCGGATTTCCTCGAGCAGCTCCCAGGAGAGGTTCTGGGCTTCATCGACGACGACCACGCAGGTTTCGTTCATGCGGAAGCGTTCGATGAGCCAGCGGTTGAGCTGCAGCAGCATGCCGCTCTTGGTGCGTGAGGTGGGCGTGAGGCCGAAGTCCGACAGCACGAACTCGAGGAAGTCCAGCGGCTCGAGGAGCGGATTGAAGACAAACGAGGTGTAAACGCGCTCCTGACTCAGCGCGCTGAGTGCACGGCGCAGGATGGTCGTCTTGCCCGTCCCGACCTCGCCCGTAAGAACGGTGAATCCCTTTCGGGCGAAGATGCCGTACTCGAGCCCGGCGAGGACCTCGCGGGTGTGCGGCATCATGTACATGAAGCGCGGGTCGGGACTGGTGCCGAACGGACTGTTCTGGAGATTGAAGAATTTCTTATACATGGCTATCCACCCACTTTCGCCAGAGGCGGATTCGCCGGTTTCAAACGGCGCTTGAACCAGCTGGTTCCGTTTTTGGCCGAAGCCGTCGTGTTGGGACTCAGCGCGATGATGCCAAGGGTGGGCAGCTTGGTGAAGGCCCAAACGTCACGCTCGGAGCGAAGCGACTTGTCGCGGTACTCGAGGTAAGCGGCCAGAAGCACGCCCAGGGCCAGGCCGGCTGCGAGTCCACCGAGGGCGAAGTGGGAGCGCTTTGGGAAGGTGGGCTCATCGGGCAGGTTGGCGTCATCCATGAGGCGCAGCTGCTCTCCCTGTTGCTGGTTTTCGAGCTCGGTTGCCATTTGCGACTGATTTTTCTTCGCCAGAAGGTCGTCGTAGCCCTTTTCGGCGGTGGCGTAGTCGCGGGAGAGTTCCTTATATTTCGCCGCGACCAGCGGGCTGGACTGCAGACGTCCCTGGTACATACCGATTTGTCGTTGAATGTTGCTCTGCTCCCGGCGCTTCTGCTGGATGGCGTCATCGAGTGCGGAGATCTGCGCGCGAAGCTGGCGTACGGCCGGTGATTCGACCACGACGGAAGATCCATTCGGCCCGGCAGCCGCTCCGTTCTGCGCGATCTCTTTCTTCAGGTCGGCGATCTTGCGCTTCGTAGCCACGACGTCGGGATAGTCGGGCGTGTAGCGTCCCTGGAGATCGGCCAGGTCAGCTTGCAGCCTCTGCATCTCCAATGCCTGGTCCGCTGTCGCCTGAGGGGCACTGTGCGCCGGCCGGGACCGGTTTGCCGCCTGACTCAGACGGCGATATAAGGCCGCTACCCTGCTGAGCGAGCATTGCCTCGCGGTAGGATCTCTCCTGCTGCAATTGGGTGAGCGCCTGGTTCGCGGCGTCAAGCTGCGTGTTCAGCGTGGTGAGCATGTTCATGTTCGCTTCCTGATCGTCAGGCAATGCTCCGATGTTCTCCCGCTGGAAAGCAGCCAGCTTGGCATCCTGCGCATCAAGGTTGCTCTTGGCAGCATTTAGCTGCTCCTCCAGAAACTCGGTGGTGCCCTGTGCGGAGGCAAAGCGGGACTTCGCACTTTCGGTGATAAAGAGCGACGTAATCTGGCGGCAGACCTGCTGGGCGGTGTGCGCGTCGCCGGTTTTGAAGGAGATGTAGAAGCCAGGCAGGCCGCCTGCTCCGGAGATTTCGGAGTGGATCGGCTTGATATCGATCGCCTTGCGGACGTCCTCAATGCGGCTGTCCATGTCGCCCTTCGGGTCACCGAGGCTGTACTGCTTGATGATCGGCTCCAGACGCGAACGGCTGAGGATCTGTTCCTTCATCGAGGCCAGGCGATTGTCCAGACTCTCGTCGACGACCGACTTGACGTAGTCATCCGGCACCTTCGGCTGCTCGATGAGGATGAGCGTCTGGGAGGTGTAGATCGGGGTCATGCGGTAGCTGATCGCGAGCGCCACGATCGGAAGAATGACCGTCGGAATAAGGATGACAAGCCAACGGCGCTTCAGAATCGTCAGGTAGTCTTCTATCGTTAGTGTGCGGTGACCAAGCATAATGGAGTACCTTTAGCGGCCGCTGAGAAGCGGCGCAGGAGCGAATGTAATACCGAAGCTGAAGACGTTATTGAAGCCGTTAAATGCGGGGCCCAGAGCGCCGGGCTGATCTTTTGCCGACTGCGAGATTCCCGTATAACTTGCAAAGCAAGAGAGTGATTCGGTGATACGCCGCGCCACCTGGGCGCTGCCGAAGGTGCCGTTGTAGCGCGCAAAAAGGCCGTTCACCGGGGTGAGACTGACGCTGCGGGAGTAACTGACCTGCAGGCCAAGATTCCAGTCGCGATTGATCGGGCGATTCATCCCAGCGCTGACGCTGTCAGTAAGCGCGCCGAAGACGATTCCGGACCCGCCGTTTACGGAGCGGTCATAGCTGCCATAGAAGCCAGTGGTGCGGGTGGCATAGCTCACTGAGGCAGAACCGGCGAGGTTCCACTGCTGCGGAATCGGAACAATCGTCACCCCGCTGGTTCGGGCGGGACCGAAGCTGACGCTCGTGCTCACCTTGCGTGTCCACGCGCGGCTGTAATTGACGTTCACACCTTCCGTCTCGATCTTGTATTGGGTATACCCGGGATAGGTCATCTCGCTGTAGTACGCCCCAGCCCCGACGGAGTTCCGGGCATCGATCCGGTAAGACGGACCGAACGTGGCAGACCATTGATCCGTGTTCAGCCCATCCGCCCCCCCGGTGAAATAGAGCACCTGCCATGATCCGGAGGCGGACAGGTCGAGGCTCGGCGTCATCTGCCAGGTAGCGCTTCCCTCCAGACCGTTGGAGATACGGCTGGAGTAATTCGTCAGGATGCTCTGATTGGGCCCGATCCCGGTCTGAACAGGGAACACGCCCACATCGCCGACGCCCGCTACTCCGGAGAGCCCCGTTGTGGGGGCGCCGGGGAGAAAACTCATGGCATCCGAAACAACGAATACCCATGACTTGGTGTTTGCGACCTGGGAAAGCGCAATGTCCTGAAAGGTTTCCGTGCTGTCGTTTCCGGGTACCTGGGTAAACACGAGACCGCCGGAGTAGATCATGCTGAAGGGGAATCTTTGGCTGGTGGACATGTAACCGAGGTTCCCGCTGAGGGACGTGCTCGTGTACGCCGAGGCCCCCTGTTGAGACTCGGTCTCGACCATTTCCGTGCCACTTAGCGAATAATCCAGCGTGCCCAGGTGCGTCGGCAGGCTGAAACCGAAATTATTGCTCGGCATCGTGTTGGAGACAGGCGCAGGCGCGTTCGCCTGTGCGCGCAGGGCGGCAGGGATGCCCAGGAGCGCCCCCGCGAGCAGGGTTGCGGTGAGGCTTCTCATGGAACCACAACCGTGTCGTTGGGCTCCAGAGTCACGTCGCGGCGGTTGTCTCCGCGCAAAGCTGCCTTGTAGTTGAATGGAATCTTCTCCTGGTTTCCTTGAGGCCCACGCAAAATATAGATGCGTTTTGTATGCGCGTAGGGAGTCGGGCCTCCGGCATCGGCGATCGCCTGCAACGGCGTCATGCCGGGCGTGAGTGGGATGGGGCCAACGTGATTCACCTCGCCCACCATGAAGATCCGTTTACTGTTAACCGCCTGCACTCCCACAGTTACGAGCGGATCCTGAATGTACTTTTTATATTGTGAAGCGAGATTTGCGGTGAGCTGTAGCGGCGTGAGGCCAGCGGCCTTTACATCGCCGAGCAGCACCATGGAGATCATTCCGTCGGGGCGAACCGGGAACGCGCCAGAGAGAGTGGGCTCTTTCCAGACGGTGATCTGCAGCATGTCGTCTGGTCCGATGAGGTAGGTCGACGGGTCGACGGTCATCGTGCCCGTGCCCTGCGGGGCGGCAGCGGGCGCGGCCTGGGTCGGGGTCTCCGGGGCCGGGGTAAGGATGGGCTTCGCCTGAGCGACGCAGAGGGCCGCGAGACCCAGCATTCCCAAAGAGACAAGAATTCCGCGGAACGATGAGAAACGGTTAACCTTTGATGCAACGGTAGTGATGGATGCCCTCACAAAGCCTCTCCTATTGAGCTGTATGCACAACGGTTGCCAAATTCCTGTGGAAGGTGGCCCGAAACGTCCCTGGAGCGGCTTTCGGCCTGAATCGTGGGCCCACAGCGCCCGTTTCCGGGAAAGTCGAGGTCATGGATCGAGAAGATACTCAAAACTAATACTATCGCCCCGGCTGGAGGCTTCTTGTGTGGGAAAATGGTTACCACTCTTGTGCAAGAAGATTCTCAATCTTGAAGGGCCGGAGTGCAGTAGGCTATGGTTCATGGGAGAAGTGGGCCCCGCCGGGAACGGCAGGCAAATTGCTCAGTTCCTCTCAGAGGATCCTGGTCTCCATGATGGTTACCCAACCGGTCATCCACCCCGCGCCTGTGGCTCCTCCGGGCCGAGAGCGCGAGATGGTTCCTGTGCGTTCCACCTGGCAGCGATGGCTGCCGCCGCTGCTCCTGATTGCTATCGTTACGGCGATCTACTGGAGCATCACGATTAAACTGGTCGAAAACTGGTATACCGACCCGGATTTCTCACACGGCTTTCTGGTCCCGCTGTTCTCGGCCTATCTGATATGGACTAAGCGGGAGACCCTGAAGAGCACTCCGGTGCGACAGAGCTGGGCGGGCGTGCCACTGATCCTTCTGGCGATCATTACGCTGTTTCTGGGTGTGTACGGCGCCGAGCTGTTTCTTGCGCGAGTCTCGCTGGTGATGCTGCTGGCCGGGCTGATATGGACGATGGGCGGACGGCAGATGCTCCGGGAGCTGCGATTTCCGGTGCTGGTTCTTCTGCTGGCGATCCCGCTGCCGAAGGTTCTTTACAACCAGATTACGTTCCCGCTGCAAATCTTCGCCTCGAAGCTCGCCAGCGCAACGCTTCCAGTGTTCGGGGTTCCGGTGATGCGCGACGGCAACATTATTCAGCTGCCGTCGATGCCGCTTGAGGTGGCCGAAGCCTGCAGTGGCATCCGCTCGCTGATGAGCCTGTTTACGGCGGCCATCTTCTACGGCTATTTTCTGGAGCCAAACACGAAGCGCCGGGTGATCCTTGCCCTCGCGGCGTTGCCGATCGCAGTGTTCGCTAACGGAGCGCGGATTGTGGGCACGGGGCTGGCCGTGCAGTACTGGGACCCGGACAAGGCGCTTGGATTTTTCCACGAATTTTCCGGCTGGCTGATATTTGTTGTATCGCTGGTGCTGCTGTACCTGCTTCACACTGCGATGAATCTGCAGGCGAGGCTGCACGGGGGGCGCCGATGAGATCTGCAAAGTTCTGGGTGGTGCTGATTCTTCTCACCGCCTGCTTCACCACGTTAAAGCTGCGCGGCGACGTCGATAGGGTTCCGGCGACGCCTCCGCTCTCGCTGATGCCTCAGAACATCGATGGCTGGACGGCGCAGGATTACCCGCTGGATAGCGAGACACTGGCTGTACTCGGCGACGGCCGTTTTCTGAATCGTGTTTATACAAGCATGAATCCGTCAGGACAGCCGGCCCAGGCTCCGGTGTCGCTTTTCATCGGCTACTTCCCGACACAGCGATCGGGGCAGTCGATCCACTCTCCGCAGAATTGTCTGCCCGGCGCAGGCTGGGCGTTTCTGTCTTCTAAGGTGATCAATCTGCCCACGCCGAATGGAAAGCCGTATCCTGTGGGCGAGTATCTGATCGGGAACGCCGGCCAGAAGCAGGTAGTTCTGTACTGGTATCTGGCACATGGCCGAAGCGTCGCCAGCGACTACAAGGCCAAGGCCTATATGATGCTGGACGCGATCCGCTGGAACCGCACCGATGGCGCTCTCGTCCGCATCGTCACACCGCTGGGCCCGAGCGAGAGCCTGGAATCTGCGCAGGAACGCGCGATTCACTTCGCCGATCAGGTGACTCCACTACTGCCCCGTTTTATTCCAAATTGATCGTGAAAGTAAATATCTTAAGCTCGGCTGGCGCTCGCTCGGAATCTTCTGAATCCAGAGCAGCACGGTTCGCTATCAGTCGTGATTTTTTTTGCGTTGAGGATGACGTCGCCGGCTCTGGCAGCCGCTTCTGGAAGGAACTTTGATGATGAACTCGCACTCTCACCGGATGGGCCGCCTCCCGGCTCTCGCTTGTCTTACCGTAGTCGTCCTGCTTGCGCAGGGTTGCACGCGTAACCCGAACGTCCGCAAGGCCAAATACCTGAAGAGCGGAAAGGCCTATGCGGCGCAGGGCAAGGACAAAGAAGCCATCATTCAGTTTTCCAACGCGATCAAGATCGATCCGCGCTATGCAGATGCTCATTTTGAGCTCGCGAAGGCGTACTTGAAGAGCGGCTCGCCCATCGGCGCGTACACCGAGCTCCGCCACACGGTCGATCTGGATCCGAAGAATCTCGAGGCGCGCCTGGATCTGGGCCAGATCTACCTCGCCGGTCACGCGTACCAGAAATCCCTGGAGCAGGCGAATGCGATCCTCGACATCGACCCGAAGAACGCCGACGCCTGGGGCCTGAAATCAGGCATTGCGATGGCCAACAACGATCATGGGGAGGCGCTCAAGGACATTCAGCAGGCGTTGACCTACGATCCCAACCGCGCCGGTTTCCACGCTCAGCTCGGTCTCATCCAGGGGTCCGATCCTTCTACGGCCACGAAGGGCGAAGATCAGGTGCGGCAGGCGGTGAAGCTCGATCCGAAGAATGCGGCGGCACACCTGCTGCTTGCCAGCATGCTGCAGAGAAAAGGTGATACCGCCGGCGCCGAGTCGGAAGCGCAGGCTGCCACCCAAGTGGACCCGAAAAATGCTCGCGCGTGGCTAATGCTTGCGGCTCTGTACTACCAGCACGGCGACAAGCCCAAAGCCGAGGCCACATTGATGCAGGCCACGGATAATCTGCACGACAGCACCGAAGGGGCCTCACTGCTCTTTAACTTTTATCGCCAGACTGGGCAGTTCGATCGGGCGCCGGGCGTGTACGAGCAGCTGGTGAACAAGTATCCGAAGAGCGTGCCGATAAAGATGGTGTATGCGGAGATCCTTGTCGATCAGGGCAACTTCTCGAAGGTGCAGCAGATCGTCGATGATCTGAACAAGAACAAGAACACCGCCGCCGATCCGCAGGTTCAGGCCATAACGGGCATGCTTCTGCTGCGCTCGGGCAAGACAAACGACGCGTTCACGCTGTTGCAGAATGCGTCCAAAAACGCTCCGGACAATCTACCTCTGAAGTACTGGCTTGCACAGGCGGACAGGGTGAAGGGCGATCTTCCCGGAGCCGAGGAAAACCTTCGCGCGGTGACGCAGGCCCAGCCCAACAACTTCCGGGCACAACAGGATCTTGCCCAGATCGCTTCGCAGACGCGTGACAACGCCCTGCTGGAGCAGGTTTCGGGGACGATGATCACGCGCTTCCCGAACTCCTCCGAAGGCTATCTCTGGCGCGCTGTGGCTGAGTCTGCGGAGAACCAGGTGGACAAGGCTGAAGCGGACCTGCAAACTGCAATCAAGACCAATCCGAAGGATTCCGCGGCGCTGGTTGCACTTGCGGAGATGCGTTTCCGCGAGAAGCGTTATCCGGAAGGTGTTCAGCTTGCTCAGCAGGCGCTCGATGCAAATCCGAATCAGTTGCCCGCGCTGCAGTTGCTCGAAAGCTACTACATGTTTCAACACCAGCCGGACAAGGCTGTTGCCCTGGTTCAGCAGGAGATCACAAAGAACCCGAACAGCAGCGCATTGTATGACCAGCTTTCGGGGCTACAGCTTGCGACGAAGGACGTGAATGGCGCGGTGAACTCGGCTCAAAAGGCGATGCAGTTGAATCCGTCGGACGGTACAGCGGTGGAGGCATACACGCGCGCGACGACTGCGGCCGGAAACTCGGGTGCAGCGATCGCAAAGTGGCAGCAATGGAACAGTGCGCACCCGAACGATTCGCGCGGCGATGTGATCCTTGGCACGCTCGAGGAGGCGCGGGGCAACGTTCATGGCGCAGAGGATGACTACAAGAAGGCTCTCACGATTCAGCCGGACAATGCGTCGGCGCAGAACAATCTCGCCTTCCTGATGCTGAACAACAACGAGGACGTCGATATGGCACTCTCGCTGGCTCAATCGGCGCGGCGTTCGATGCCGCACTCGCCGAGCACGGCTGATACGCTCGCGTGGGCCTACTATCGGAAAGGAATCTACGAATCGGCGCTTGGTCTGCTCGAGGATGCGGCGAAGACGGACCCCAACGATGCGTCGATCCAATACCACCTTGGGATGGTCTACAGCAAGATGGGGAAGAAGACGGACGCAGCCGATCACCTGAAAAAGGCCGCCAGTCTCGCTCCTGGGACACAGACAAGCAATGATGCTAGCAAGGCGCTCGGCTCGCTGTAGCGATTCCGCAGATCACATGCCACGCAGAGTCTTCTCTGCGTGGCAATTTCTTGTGCGGGATCCTGGGCTCACGCTATGCCCAAGGACCTCTTGCTTATACCGGAGATGAACAGCGCATCGAAGCTCGGGAGCCAAATTGCCTGGAACCGGCCCCGACGAGTATCCAACTACCATTGACGTGTTGCACGGCTGCTGCGGGCGGCATCCTGCGGCAGCGAGGGCTCGTTTCAAGGCATAGAAAAGCAGGGAGCCCGTTTGGGCTCCCTGCGAGGTGGATAGCAGAGTTAAGGTTAGGCAGAGAAGCGCGCGCCAAGCCGACGGCGAGCGATTGCTGCTGCACCGAGGAGGCCGGTTCCCAGCAGAGCAAGGCTGCTCGGCTCAGGAACAGGGCCGAGCGCAGTGCCGGTGCTCGAGAAGCTGATGTCATAAGCACTCGTCCCGGTACCTTGGGGCGTGAAGTTGAAGGAAGCGAACTCGGGCGTGTAGTTGGTTGTACCCGTAAGGTCAAAGTAGCCAAAGCCGGTTATCGAAAGATTGATGTAGCCGCCGGGGCCAATCGTTTCCTGCCAAGCCTCTTGCGTGAGGAAGAAGCTCAGAGTCTCGTTGTTCTCGGTTGTGGTAAGAACCTCGAGACCATTGGGCCCATACGATGCTGGAACGTTGTGCAGCGCCATAGTGCCCAAGCCTAGTGTGAACGGCCCAGGTCCCAATTGCCCTGTCGGGAAAAACGTCACAGAGTTGGGTGTGGTGAAGTATTGGGCGAAGGTGCCTCCGGGCAGGGAACCAAGGCCGGCGCCGGCGACTTGGTAGTTGCCCAGATTCGCCCCGCTACCGTTCGGAGCAAAGATCACATAAGCGCTGTTTGGGTTCGATGGGTCGTAGTTGCTAACGTTGTAGCTGAAGTTGCTGCCGTTGACCGAGATATCGCTTCCCGGTTGGATCACGTCTGCCTTTGCCATTGTTGCTGAAGCTGCGAACGCAGCTCCAAGGGCTAAAACCCAAAACGTATTTTTCATAGTCCTCCTCGACTCCGCCTCCAGCGAAGTGCCTGTAGGTGCTGCCACCAATGAGCTGCAAACCCTCCCCAGGAACGGCGACCAGCGAAATCGTGCTACTAGTCGCCAACTACGTCTGCATGCTCACCACAGTTGGAGCGCATTGGTTGCCTAACGGTTGTTCTGTGGATTGTGGTACTTGGGTCACCATTTAGCGGTTACCGTGAATTTTTCTGCACATTAGTGTTGAAGAATCTTCCACCTGGCGCTGCTAACGTCGCAGAGCGGCATGCCGCACCTGTCCTTCGATGCGCGGAGCACGGCCTGATGGCGCGACATCGCGCGAAGTCTCTCATTGAGACAGCAGTCCTATCCAGCGGCAAACGCAGCGGATTGAATGCAGGCGGCGATTAATGGATCAAGAGATTAGGGAAGGAGTGTCTCGTGGCCGGCGGGCCATCGCGCTCACTGATCTCGAGGCAATGCTCCAGCTGGAGGCGCTGCAGTTTTTCCGCAATCGCCATCAAGATGAACAGGTTGAAAGAAACGGACTCGCGGGAGGCCATCTCTTCGGCGCGTTCATGCAAAGAGCCGGGCAAATGCAGAACGACGTCCTGAAGCTTCTGATCGCCGGATGCCATCGGTCTCTCCTCGCGAACAATTGCCCGCAGGAAGAGTATCGGGCGGCGGCACAAGGGTTCCAATGACACCATGGTGTGACGGGTCCGGCGGTGGATGGCGGCCGGTTTGCCGCTAGCGGCTCATCCAGCCGCCGTCCACCGTCAGCACCGTGCCGGTGACGTAATTGCTCGCGGGAGACGCGAGGAACAGGGCCGCGCCGGAAAGATCCTGTGGCATGCCCCAACGACCGGCGGGGATTCTCTCCAGAATCTGGCGGTTGCGTACCGGATCGGCCTGCAGGGCCTCTGTGTTCGTGGTCGCAAAATAGCCCGGCGCGATCGCGTTGACCTGAATATCGTGGGCCGCCCATTCATTCGCAAGGGCCTTCGTGAGCTGCGCGACGCCGCCCTTGGAAGCGGCATACGCAGGAACGCGAATCCCACCCTGGAAGCTCAGCAGCGAGGCGATGTTAATGATCTTGCCGCCGGAACTGCGGCCGGCCGACTTGCGCGCGAGAAGATCGCGGCCGACGAGCTGCGAAAGCTGAAACACGCTGGTCAGATTCACCTGCACGACGCGCTGCCAGTCCTCGAGCTTGAAGTCCTCCGCCGCATCGCGGTGAATGGTGCCGGCGTTGTTGACGAGAATGTCCACGTGGCCGAAGCGCTGCTTGACCTCGGAGAAGAGCTTTTCCGCTCCCGCGGTGTCGCCGAGGTCCGCCTGAAACGCTGCGGAAGACTCGCCGATGGATGCTGCGGTGTCGGTGGCCGCGCGCCGGTTTCCGTGCACGGCGACTTGTGCTCCCGCCTGCGCGAACGCGGTCGCAATCGCAGCGCCGAGTCCGCTGGCTGCGCCGGTGACGAGGGCGACTCGGCCGTCGAGACGAAAGAGATCAAGAATGGAAGCGGACATGGTTCTCCTGAAAAGCGAATCGCTCTCGGTTTGAGCGTAAATGACAGACTACGGCAGGTTCGCTCGCGCGGTCATCTCTTGCGCTTGGTACTCTGTGCCGATGGCGCGGATCGCGCAACGGGAGAAGTCGATTCGCGCACGACGAGCTCCGGTTCGACGAGCAGTGTATCCGGTTGCGGTTGTTGCGCGATCTTTTTCAGCAGCGTGGTCGCGGCAAGTTCGCCCATCGACTGCAGCGGCTGGCGAATCGTTGTCAGGCTTGGAACGTGGTAGCTCGCCGACTGGATGTCGTCGAAACCGACGACCGAGACATCATCGGGAACGCGCAGGCCACCGTCGTGCAGCGCGCGAATGCAGCCGATTGCAGAGATGTCATTGAAGCAGACGATCGCGGTGAAGTCGCGGCGCCTTATCAGGAGTTGTTGGGTGACCGGATAACCGAGCTCCGGCGACTGCAGATCCTTCTCGAGACGCATCGTGAGATCGGGCGAGACACGGATGCCGAGCGTTCGCGCGACCTGCAGCGTCGCACGCCAGCGCGTGCCCGAGTCAGAGCTGAACTCCTGCCCGCGCATGAATGCAATCTTTCGATGACCGAGCCGAAAGAGGTGGCCCAACGCAAGCTCCGCCGCCCGCGTGCTGTCCAGCACAATGTTGGTGATCCCTGGCAGCGGAGTGTGAGACGCGATGGCCACCGTTGGAGCGGGCGGCGGCTCGTTCAGGTGAGTGTCGATCGCAAGGATGCCTTCTACGCCACGCGAGTGGAGCAGGCGGGGGTACTCGGCGATGAGATCGGGACGGTGGCGATGGTGTGCGGTGAAGAAGAAGTAGCCCTCGCGCATGAGGACGTCAGCGGCGCCGGAGAGGACCTGGGCGTGATAGCCCTCGCCAATGACGGGAAGCAGGATACCGACGGTGCAGGTGTTGGTTCCGCGCAGGGAGCGGGCGATGAGGTTAGGCCGGTAGCCGAACTTGCGGGCGGCGGCCTTGACGCGCTCGCGGGTGACCTCAGGGATCGAGCGGTTAGGCGCGTTGTTCAGGACGAAGGAGACGGTGGCCGGAGAGAGGTCGAGGTACTCGGCCAGCATCTTCAGCGAGACGCGCGCGCCGGGCCCGGGTGAGAATTTCTCTTTCGGCATGACCTGGGGTAGTGTATCGCTCGGCGCATCCGTGCTTACGCAATATCTTCAGCAGAAATGACTTACGTGTCAGCTGCGGGCGATGCGGTGTGGCCCGGCAGCGCAAGCCCACAGGTGGCCGGCCGGGAGCGGAGTTTTCCCGAGCGAGCGATGGGGCCTCGTGCGGACGCGATCTCTTCGGATGGGAGTGGTGGTAGTGGGGGGCCATGCCCCCTCCCCCTGTTAGTTTCGGCCGGATCTCTGAAATCAAGAGGTTGCACGCAAAGGGTAGCTGCAACGTATTGATTTCAAATAATTTAGTTGCAAAATCTTTGAAATCAATATTTTCGCCGGATCTGGCCGGTATTCGGTTGAGTGCTGCGGTTTAGAAAAGGGAAAAGGCTGCCCGGGTGGATGGTGGACCTCTGCGAACGAGTTCGCAGGTCACCGCGCCTGCGGCAGCCTTGAATCTTCTCGATATCTCTGTCTTATCAAATCGAGTGGAATAACTGCGGTTATTTTTTCCGCAGGGTAGAGGCTTTGCTTTGTTGGGCTTCTAGGGATTTCCACGGTTTTGTTGGCTTGACAGGATTTTTGGAAGGGTGTTGTACGGGAGCTCTATCGATTATGGCTGAACTGCGATCGGCGTCGGGAGAGCAGGGGGATGGGCTGGGGGAGTGGCTGGTGCGGTTGTGTGTGGCTCTGCCGTTTTTGATCTTCGGGTTGGAGAAGTTTGGGAATGATCCGCACTGGGTGCGGATGTTTCAGGAGATTGGGTGGGGTGTGTGGTTCCGGTACTTTGCCGGTGGAGTTGCTGGGCGCGGTGCTGGTGATGGTGCCGGGGCTGGCGCTCGTGGGGGCGGGGCTGCTGGCGGCGACGATGGCGGCGGCGGTCGGGATTGTCGCGCTGGTGCTGCACAGGCCGGCGGATGCGTTTTATCCGGGGGTGTTTCTGGTGGGCGTGGTTGGGGTCGGGATTTGGTGGTGGCGAGCGGGTCGGTGATCCGGGCGGAAGGCAATTCAGTCGTTGCGTCCTGCAGACTTCACGACGGCGTTCGGCAGAGGATCCCGCCCATGCCGCTTCGCGTCATGAGTGGCATTTGGCCATCCTCGGACTGAGCGTCGCGGTTGAAAGTTTGAAGACTTTTCGAGACCGTCGAGCACGGCGGTGAATTGGTCAGGTGTGGCCGTGTTGCGGGAGCGTTTATTCCCATGAACGATAGCGAATGGTCCATTGATTGGTGGGGTAGCGACGGTGAAGGATGAGGAACAGCTGGTGCTCGGTGTCGGAGGAGGTCTTGTCAGTGCAGGCGTTGCGGACAACGCGAAAGGCCTGTCCGAGGAGCTCGGGGGCGCGCGGATCATCGGGGTGGGCACGCTGCCATGCAATGGCTTGGGCAGGCAGGTAGTCGGACGCGAGTGGAATGGAGCTGAGGATGGCGATCTCGCGGGCGGCCTGGCCGCGGTCGTGTGCGGTGAGGAAGGGCGGGTCGGGCACGTCGGGATGGGCGATCGAGGTGGGGCCGAAGATCATGTACCCGATTGGCTGCTGTGACTGGTTGGCCGGAGCGGCGGGCGGGATCGTGTAGCACCACCAGTTGTCGCGATAGAGGCTGTACGTGGCGAAGCCGTCGACGCGGTAGTTGCCTTCGCGCACGTTGGGCTCGGTGGAGGCGAAGCGCATGAGCGCGAAGAGAGCGGCGGCTTTGCGGTCTTCGGGCGAAGCGGCGGTGTTGTAGGCGGAGAGGACGGGCTGCCATTTCGCGTTGCAGCGGATGAGGATGGGCGAGAGGCGCGCGGCGATGTCGCGGCGGTTGAGGAGGACGGCGCGGGTCCATGCGGCTTGTGCCACCTGGAAGCGGAGGTTGGGAGCGAGGATGTTGCTGCGGGCGGCTTGAGCGAGCAGGCGGAGCGGCATGCGGGTGTTGAGGACGGTGGCGACGTCGGGTGCGAAGAGAGGTGTGTCGGCGGGGCGGAGGGCGGGGCCGCAGGGTTGCGGGTCGGGAGTGTTGTCGAAGTCGTTATCTTCGCTGTCGACCGCTTCGGCGGTGGGTTTGCGTCCGGCGACGCGTAGCCAGGAGTTGAGATCGGGAGCGGAGCGCGCGTTGAGCTCGGCGAAGAGGTTGCGTGCGGAAGCGGTTTCGTCGTGCGCGATGGAGGGAAGGACTGCGGCGATTTGGGTGCGGCTGGTTGTGTTGGGAAGAAGCCGAAGGCGCTGATAGGTAATGGCGGTGTAGGCGGGATCGTTTGGCGGGATGCGGGTGGCGGCGGCGAGGAGCTCGGCGGTTTGTGGGTCGTCGGGTTTGGCGAAGGTGAGCGCAGCGAGGAGCCAGGCGTTCGTGTGCGAAGCGTTCCACTGTTGAAAGATGGCCTGGCGATCGCCAGCCTGGAAGGCTTTGATCCAGGCGAGCATGTCGGCAGCGCGGCGCTCGGAGTCGGTTGCGGGAGGAGGCACTGCGGGATGAGGACGGTTGACGAGGGCCTCGTCGTTCACTGAGCCGAGGCCGCCGCCGAGCAGGTACGTGAGGTCGAGGGTGTCCTGGTAGAAGTTGGAGTCCGGTGGGGATGCGGAGAGACGCACGGCGAGGGTGCGGGCCTGGAGATCGGGTTCGAGGCGAGCATTGACGCGATCGATCATGGCGTTGATTGCGTGCAGAAGCGGCTGCATGCGAGGCTCGGCTCGCATGGCGAGAAGTTCTTTGCGGGCGGACTGGAGCTGGTTGAGGTAGCCGGAGAGACGCTGCTGAGGCGGAGTAATGGTCTTGGGGTCGGCATTGAAGGGCGCATAGTAGCTCTCCAGCGCGACTGCGCGGGTGACCATGATGCGGCCGACGAGATAACGAGAGAGCGTGCTCCAGGGCGATGGAGTGTCGGAGGCGATCGCGGAGAAGGCGGCGATGGCAGCGTCGTCGTCCTGACGATAGAGAAGCGTTGCGGCTTGCTGATAGGCGCGATCGTAGCGCAGCCACTGCGGAGCGGAGGCGGGGAGATCTTTGGGTGCGACTTCCGGCTTGTCGCAGTTATGGAAGACGGCGTCCTGGCCGCGGACCCACTCGACTACGTCGGGAGATGTGTGGCCATAGGTGTCGCGGCGGGCGTGCAGTGTGTGGGCGGCATTGGAGAATGCGTCGTCGAGACAGTTCTCGAAGGAGGAGTCGAACTGCCACGCGTTCTGGGTTGCGAATGGATTTTGCGGGATGAATCCGTCTACGGGGCCGAAGCTTTTTCTGGCGTCGATCCATGCGACGAAGCCGGGGTGCTGCGCGATTGCGCTCTGCTGGTCTGTCGCCCAGTTGGAGATGAGGTGATCGTTGGCTCGGACAGCGGCGGCTTGTTCTTGCGAAGAAAGCGGAAGGCCGCTGACATAGCGGTAGACGATGACGAGGTGGCGTATGCGATAGCCGGACTGCGGCACGCCGAGACGACCGGCCGCAAAGGCACTGTAGGGAACGTCGGGTCCGTGAGTTTTGACGAAGATGGCTTCCGGCCAGTCCGGGCCGCAGGACTGTGCGGGCAGTTCGATAAGCAGGAAGATGGCGGCCCAGAGGAGGGAATGGAAGAGCCGGGTTTTCACGGTGGTCCTTGGCTGGGAGCGGCTGCAGCTCTCTGTAGTTGTGCATAGCCCCCGACGTTGATGAATGCAAGGTCTTCCGCGCGCCAGGAACCTACCGGAAAAACATACACGCGCTGACGAAAATCGAGCGAGGGCCAGCGCTCGTCGGTTGCGACACCGACGGAGCCGGTACAGAGAGGTTCCTGAATGCCTGCGAAGCTGCGCGGAGCGGACGCGCGGAGTGTTGAGGGACCTCCCATACGGAAGAACATCGGGACGGCTTCATCGATCGGCAGAGAGTGGAGCCAGCTTGCGCGGCCGCACCAACTGGTGAGTGCGGTGATGGAGAGCGAGGTGTGCGGTGGGAGCTGCCGGCGGAGCTCATGCAGCAGCGCGGAGTAGAAGGGACGCTCGGAAGCCCGGGCGTCGAAGTCCACCTGCAGGGCGTGGGTGTTTGGCCCTTCGAGGGCGGACGCGATTTGAGCGGCGATGGAGGGGATATTCGCCGTGCGCTCTTTGAAACCGGATGCTGTTTCGATGCGGACGACGGGAACAAGAAATGTGCCGGGAGGAACGAGCAGCGGTTGATGGCGTTCGCGGATTTCGAGAGAGGAGCCCAGCAGGAGCTCGCGTGAGAGATAGGCGACACCGGCGCGAGTGGGATCGAGTTGGCGGAGGTCCTGTGGACTCTCCCAGGCCCAGAGCATCCATGTGGGCTCTCCTTGCATGGAAGGCGCGGGCGTGCGGCGGGACGAATGCGGGCGCAGACGCAGGAATGCGATCGCTGCGAGGAGGATGAGAAGGCCCAGCGTGAGCCATGGAAATTGTCGCCGCATCGTTGATGCGAGTGTAGCGGTCCAGTGGGTGAAGGTGTGCTACTGCCAGCCGCCGCCGAGGGCGGAGTAGAGCTGGACGAGGGTGAGGGCTTCGTTTTGTTGCGCGGTGATGAGGTTGAGCTGCGCGGCAAAGAGGTTCGAATCGGTGGTGAGGACCTCGAGGTAGCTGGTGGCGCCGCCCTGGTAGCGGATGCGGGCGAGGCGCGTGGCGTCCTGCGCGGCGGCGACGAGCTTTTCTTCTTCGATGCGGGTGTCGCGGGTCTTCTGCGCGGCGATGAGGGCGTTGGAGGCGTCGCGGAAGGCGCCGAGGATGGTCTTCTGGTAGTTGAGGACCATCTCCTCCTTTTGCGCCTGCGTGAGCTGGAGCTGGCCGCGGAGGCGGCCGCCTTCGAAGAGCGGCTGCGTGATGGAGCCGGTGCCGATGAGAGCGGCGAAGAGATTGGCGAAGTTTTCACCGCCGGCTCCGGCTTCGCCCGTGAGGGAGAGCTGCGGGAAGAACTGCGCGCGGGCGACACCGATGTTGGCGTTGGCGGCCATGAGTTGCGCTTCGGCCTGCTCGATGTCGGGACGGCGTTCGAGCAGTTGGGAAGGGATGCCGGGCGGTAGTTCGGTTGGCGGCGGCGCGAGTGCGGCGGGGTCGGTGTGAGCGACGGGGCCGGGTGTTTGTCCGAGGAGCAGGCGGAGGTTGTTTTCGATCTGCTGGATGGCTTGCTGGAGCTGCGGGATCTCGGAGGAGGCAGTGTAGAGGAGCTGCTCGGCCTGGCGGACGTCAGAGAGTGGGGCGGCGCCGCCAGTTTCGAGCTTCTGGGTGAGCGAGAGGGAGTCCTGGCGGACTTTGAGGGTTTGCTGTGCGAGGGCGAGCTGGGCGTCGAGCGCGCGGAGCTGGATGTAATTGGTGGTGACCTGCTGGACGAGCGTGACGCGGACGGCGCGCTGGGCCCATTGCTGGGCGAGGAGGATGTCGCGCTGGGCTTCGGTCTGCTTGCGGTAGAGGCCCCAGAAGTCGGGCGTCCAGGAGCCGGAGAGGCCGAAGCTGACGGGTGGTGTGGTCTGGAAGCCGGAGGGAAGGTTCGATCCGCTGCCCGAGAGCGTGGCGCCGAGTTGCGGGAACTCTTGCGAGCGAGTGATGCGGACCTGCGCCTGCTGCTCGAGAATGTGCTGGGCGGCGATGCGGAGGTCGAGGTTGTTCTGCGAGCGCGGTGCGGATGAGGTCCTGGAGCTCGGGCTCGTGGAAGATGGCGGACCATTGCTGGTCGGCGATGGAGGTGGCGGGGTCGGAGGAGACGGGGGTGTCGTCGGGGCCGCGGAAGGTGGGCGGCGCGGGGACGTTCGGGCGCGTGTATTTGGGGCCGACGTTGCAGCCGGTGAGGATGAGGGTGGCGAGGCCAGAGCCATCACCCCACTCATCCGCTTTCCACCCCGACGCGCAGATGAAGCTCGCCGGGCACCCGGTGCGCGTGAATGGGGCACCCGGCGCTCGGGTGATGTTCGAGAATAGAGGGAGGGCATTAGTGCGAGGCCTCCGTCGTCGGTGTGGGGGGCGGCGTGGGCGTGCGGGGCGTCGGCGGCGGCGGCGCGGCGGCCGAGCTCGCGGGGGTCGACGTCGTGCTTGGAGTCCATGGTGGTGCCTTTGCCGCCGCGACGGAAGCGATGCGAGATGTACTCGACGACCGAGAAGCTGACGGGGATGAGGAGGATGCCGAAGAAGGTGGCGAGGACCATGCCGCCGATGACGACGGTGCCGAGGATCTGGCGGGAGACGCCGCCGGAGCCGGAGGCGAGCCAGAGCGGGAGGCAGCCGAAGATGAAGGCGAAGGCCGTCATCACGATGGGGCGGAAGCGCAGGCGGGCGGCGCCGAGTGCGGCGTCGGCGATGGACTGGCCTTTTTTGTAGTTGCTGACGGCGAACTCGACGATGAGGATGGCGTTCTTCGCGGAGAGGCCGATGAGCATGATGAGGCCGATGGTGGCGAAGATGTCGTTTTCAAGCGAGCGCATCGCGATGGCGAGATACGCGCCGAGGATGGCGACGGGCGTGGAGAGCAGAACGCTGAAGGGAAGCGACCAGCTTTCATACAGCGCGGCGAGGATGAGGAACGTGATGAGGATGGAGAGAGCGAAGACGGCCCATGTGGGGACGCCTTGCTCGGCCTGCTGCTCCTGGAAGCTCATGCCGGAGTAGTCGAAGCCCATGCCGGTGGGCATGGATTGCTGGAAGGCCTCTTCGAGCGCGTGGCGGACCTGGCCGGAGGAGTAGCCGGGCGCGCCGGTGATGTTGAGCTGCGCGGCGGGGTACTCGTTGTAGCGGAGGATGAACTCGGGGCCGGTGATCTGCTTGACGTGGACGAGCGAAGCGAGCGGAACCTGGCTGCCGTTATTACTGCGCACGTAGAACTGATCGATGTTGTTGATGTTGGTGCGCGAGCTTCCTTCGGCTTCGACGTAGGTCTGCCACTGGCGGCCGAAGCGGTTGAAGTAGTTGACCAGGTAGCCGCCCATGAACGTCTGCATGGTGGTGTAGATATTGCCGAGATCGACCTGCTGTTCGGAGGCCTTTTCGCGGTCGACGTCAGCGTAGAGCTGCGGGACGGCGGGCAGGTACGACGGGATGGCGGCGGCGATCTCCTTGCGTTTGGAGGCGGCGCCGAGGAAGGCGTAGAGATTTTTGGTGAGGAAGGCCGGATCGTCATTGCCGGAGCGGTCTTCGATCATCATGGTGACGCCGCCGGAGGTGCCGATGCCGGGGATGGCGGGCGGCGGGAAGCTGAAGGCGAGTCCCTGGCCGACGCCCATGAGCTTGCGCTGCACGGATTGCTGGATGGCGGCGAGCTGCTGGTCGTGCGACTTGCGCTGGTCCCAGGGCTTGAGCGTGACGAAGAAGAACGCGGTGTTGGTCTGCTGGGTGAGCGTGAGGAGCGAGAAGCCGTTGACGGCGACGACGCCTTCGATGCCGGGCGTGTGCATGAGGGCGTCGGTGATGTGCTGTGCGGCTTCGTCGGTGCGCTGCAGGCTGGATGCGTCAGGAAGCTGCAGGGCGCAGTACATGTAGCCCTGGTCTTCCTGAGGGATGAAGCCGGTGGGCAGCTTCGCGCCGACCACCACATCGAGCAGCGCGATGACGGCGAGGCCGATCATCGCGAGCGCGGACTTGTGGATGAGAACCGAGGAGGTGTGGACGTAGCTGTCGGTGGTGCGATTGAAGAATTTGTTGAACCAGCCGAAGAAGCGGGCAAGCGGACCGCGTTTGCGGTTGGGGTCGCGCGGCTTGAGCAGCAAGCGCGGCGAGCGCAGGCGAGAGCGTGAGCGCGTTGAACGCGGAGATGAGGACAGAGATCGCGATGGTGATCGCGAACTGCTGATAGAGGCGGCCGGTGATGCCGGGGATGAACGCTGTGGGGATGAAGACGGCGGCGAGAATGATGGCGACGGCGACAACCGGGCCGCCGACCTGCTTCATGGCGGTGACGGTGGCGTCGCGCGGCGAGAGGCCGGTATCCATGAGGTGCTCGACGGCTTCGACGACGATGATGGCGTCGTCGACGACGAGACCGATGGCGAGCACGAGGCCGAAGAGCGAGAGCGTGTTGATGGTGAAGCCGAGCGCAGGGAAGATGATGAACGTGCCGATGAGCGAGACGGGCACGGCCATGAGCGGGATGATGGTGGCGCGCCATCCCTGCAGGAAGATGTAGACGACGAAGATGACGAGAGCGAGCGCGATGAAGAGCGTGACGACGATCTCGTGGATGCCGGCGGTGACGGCCTTGGTGGTGTCGAGCGGGATGTTGTAGGCGATGCCCGCGGGGAAGTTCTTCGCGAGCTGGTCCATGCGCTTCCGAACGGCTTGCGCGGTCTCGACCGCATTGGAGCCGGGGAGCTGGTAGACCGCCATGATGCCGGACGGATTGCCGTTGTAGCGTGCGGTCAGGTTGTAGATCTGCGTGCCGAGCTCGACGCGTGCAACGTCGCGAAGATGGAGCACGGAGCCGTCGGGGTTGGCGCGGAGGATGATGTCGCCGAACTGCTCGGGCGTGACGAGGCGGCCCTGCGTGCGCACGGTGTAGGTGAACTGCTGTCCGTTGGGGACGGGCTGGCCGCCGATCTGGCCGGCGGGGTAGACGTTGTTCTGCGTCTGGATGGCGTTGATGACGTCGGTTGCGGTGACGCCGAGCTGCGCCATCTTGTCAGGCTGAACCCAGACGCGGATGGCGTACTGGCCGCCGAAGATCTGCACGCGGCTTACGCCTTTGACGCGCGTGATCTCGTCCTGCAGGTTGATGATGGCGTAGTTGGTGAGGA
Organism: uncultured Acidobacteriaceae bacterium; assembly: GCA_963762465.1. Lineage (GTDB taxonomy): Bacteria > Acidobacteriota > Terriglobia > Terriglobales > Acidobacteriaceae > Granulicella. Next base: position 493,434 of record CAVXKS010000010.1, read on the forward strand.
AGTCGGGGCCGTACTTGCCGTTGGGCGAGTTGAGGCTGATGAAGAGCAGCGGCGAGTGCAGCGACTTGAGCACGGTGACGCCGGCGGTGTTGACGATCGGCGGAAGCTGCGACTGCGTCTGCGAGACGCGGAGTTGGGAGAGGACCTGATCGATGTCCGGGTTGGTCTTGACGTCGAAGTCGACGTAGAGGGTGGCCTGGCCGTTGTTGGCGCTGACGGACTGCATGTAGAGCATGTTGTCGACGCCGTTCATCTGCTCTTCGAGCGGCGTGGCGACGGACTGCTCCAGCGTTTTGGCGTCGGCACCGGGGTAGGTGGCCTGGACGTTGATCTCAGGCGGAACGATGTCGGGGTATTGCGAGATGGGCAGGTTGAGCATCGACACAATGCCGATGACCACCGTGAGGATGGCGATAACGATGGCGACGATGGGCCGCCGGATGAAGAAGTTCGACATCTGGCCTAGCTCCCGGTCGCGGCTGAAGCGGTGGTGGACTGGCCGGAGGCCGGCTGCGGGCTGACGGGCATGCCCTCCTTGAGCTTCTGCACGTTGGTGAGGATGACCTGCGTGCCGGGCTGGAGGCCGGAGGAGATGACCCAGTCCTGACCGTGCTGCGGGCCGAGGGTGACGTTGGCGACGTGGACCTTGTTGTCCGGGCCGACGGTGTAGACCTGCTCGATGCCCTGGAGCTCCTGCACGGCGGATTGCGGAACGAGCAGGGCGTTGTGCAGCACGTCAGTCTGCGCGCGGACGCGGGCGAACTCGCCGGGACGAAGGATGTTGCCAGGGTTGGGGAACTCAGCGGCGATGCGGATGGCGCCGGTCTGCTGGTTCATCTGGCGGTCGACGAAGATGATGTGCCCGGTGTGCGGGAAGGCGGAGCCGTTGGCCAGCGTAAGAGTGAGCGGGATGCGCGCGGAGCTGCGGAGGAGGTCGCCGGATTGGCTGTTGTCCTGACCGGCGCGTTTCATCAGCGCGAGGTACTCGTTGTCGGAGATGGAGAAGTAGACCTTGATGGGGTCGAGCTGCGAGATGGAGGTGAGGACGGACTGCGGGCCGACGAGATTGCCGACCTGCGTGGTGGCCTGGCCGGCGACTCCGGTGATGAGCGAGCGAACCTGCGTGAAGCCGAGGTTGAGTTTCGCGGTGGCGACGGCGGCTTGTGCGGCGGCGACCTGGGCCTCGGCGGAACGGACTGTCGCCTGCGCCTGAGCGGCGGCCTGCTTTTCTGTGTCGAGCTGGCTTTCCGCGATGGCGTGCTCGGCGGCGAGCGGGGTGTCGCGCTTGACGTTGATCTCCGCGAGTTGGAGCTGCGCCTGCGCCTGGCCGACGGCGCCCTGAGCCTGGCCGACCTGGCCTTCAGCCTGTTGCAGCGCGGCCTGGAAGGGACGCGGGTCGATCTCGAAGAGGACCTGGCCTTTTTGTACGACGGAGCCTTCGCGGTAGTCCTGCTTGATGAGATAGCCGGAGACCTGGGGCTGGATGTTGGCGTTGACGAAGCCGTCGAGCGTGCCGACCCATTCGTTGGTGATGGGCACGTCGGATTGCTGCGCGGTCACGACCTCGACGGGCATGGGGCCCATGCCGCCGGCGGCTGCTGCGGGCTGTGCGTGATCATTGCAGCCGGCGAGGAGCGCTGCGCACGAGAGCGACGGGGGCGATGAAAAAAACCTGGGCTAGACGGGAGAATTGGAACCCGTCCGGTCTTGTACGACTCATCCAGACCTCTCTGGACACCCGCGGCGTGCAACTGTGCGGCGGCGTGCAAATATCAGGAGCTATAGATTCCGCGGAGTGCGAGGGGATGCAAAAAAACGGTCGCGTCCGGCGAATATGTTGAGGTTTGTGTTGGTTGCGATCGCCGGATTAATGGGCGGCGGTTAATAGGTTAATCGAAAAGCTGGCGGCGAGTGCGGCGATGAGGGCGAGAGGCATGGCGATGAGGCCGGCCTTGAGGAAATCGAACGCGGTGACGTTGAGGCCTTCGCGGCGGAGGGCGAGCAGCCAGAGGATGGTGGCGAGCGAGCCGGTGACGGAGAGATTGGGGCCGAGATCGACGGCGATGAGGGTGACGTCGCGGAGCAGGCCTTGCGTGTGCGTCGACGGCGAGCGTGTTGGCGGCAATGAGGCCGAGCGGAAGGTTGTTGATGAGGTTGTTGCCGATGGCAACGGTGAAGCCGACCGCGAGTGCGGCGAGCGGCGCGGCGAGATGCTGCGCGGCGAGGAGAGCGTGTTGCGGTGAAGGCGAGCGCGCCGATGCTCTGCATGGCGTCGACGAGGATGAAGAGCGCGGCGACGAGCGCGAGGGTGCTCCAACTGATGTGCTTGAGCAGTGGGGCGGGGCTGGCGTGTGTGCGGAGGAGGATGATCGCGGTGATGATGAGCGCGGAGATGAAGGTGGGGAGGCCGAGGTCTTTGTCGAGCGCGGAGGCGATGAGGAGAACGAAGACCATGAGCGGCGAGGCCGAGGAGGATGAGCTTGCCGCTGGCGGTGAGCGTTACGTGATGGTTATCAGGTTCGAGAGTGGAGGTGAGCTCGCCGGCGGAAGTAGAGGCGAAGGACGATGTAGGTGACGAGGATGGAAAGCGAGTGAGGGAAAAAGGAAGGAGATGAGCCAGCGGCTGAGCGGAGGAAGGCCGTTGTGGAAGACGACGAGGTTCGCGGGGTTGGAGATAGGGAGCACGAACGAGGCGGCGTTCGCGATCATGGCGCAGGCGAAGAGGAAGGGCAGGGGGTTGATGCGGGCGCGGCGAACGGAGGCGAGGACAGCGGGTGTGAGGACGATTGCGGTGGCGTCGTTGGAGAGGCAGACGGTGACGGCGACGCCGGCGAGATAGAGAAGAAGGAAGAGACGGCGGCTGGAGTTGCGGGAGTGGGTGACGGCGATGGAGGCGATCCAGTCGAAGACGCCGTTGGCGCGCGCGAGCTCGGAGAGGAGCATCATGCCGGCGAGGAAGAGATAGACGTCGGTGCCTTTGGCGATGGCGCGGCCGGCGAGCGAGAGCGGGATGAGCCGGGTGAGGACGAGAAGCAGGGCGCCGGCGCCGACCCAGTAGACCTCCGGGATATTGCGTGGGCGGAGGAGCATCAGGAGGATGCTGAGCGCGACGATGGTGATGACCAGGGTGTGCGCGGCGAGCGGCGGCATCCTTGCGGCTTTCCTCCAGGGATGAACGTATCAGAGGCTATAGATGCGGGCGTCTTTGCCAGATTGGTTCGAAGGGCGTGAGAATGGATGCAAACTCTCTGCTCCAGATGAGGAGGAGTGATGTGCAAGGTTATAGACGAGCTTAAGAACGGTGGCAAACCAGAGGAGCCGGAGAAGGAGACGCGGGTAAGCCGGCGCTCGTTCCTGACGGGGCTGGGCGCGGCGAGTGTGGCGGTGACGGCGCAGCCGCTGATCGCGGCCGTTGCGGAGCCGGTGAAGCAGGAGGCGGAGGTCGGTGGCAGAGCCGGGGACGGTTCCGCTGACGCTGAAGGTGAATGGCGTGGAGCATCGGCTGAACGTGGAGCCGAGAGTGGCGCTGCTGGATTGCCTGCGCGAGAACCTGAACCTGCCGGGGACGAAAAAGGGATGCGATCACGGGCAGTGCGGCGCGTGCACGGTGCATGTGAACGGGCGGCGCGTGCTGAGCTGCATGAGCCTGGCGGTGATGCACGCGAAGGATGAGATTACGACGATTGAAGGGCTGGGGTCGCCGGAGAAGATGCATCCGATGCAGGCGTCGTTTGTGGAGCACGATGCGTATCAGTGCGGGTATTGCACGTCAGGGCAGATTATGTCGGCGGTGGCGGTGCTGAAGGAGCCGGTGGGGCCGAGCGATGACGATGTGCGGCACGCGATGTATGGGAATATCTGCCGGTGCGGGGCGTATCCGAATATTGTGGCGGCGGTGCAGCAGGTGCGACGCGGTTAAGCGGAGTCGGAGAACGAGCATGGAACAGTTTTCGTTTGTGAGTGCGACGAGTGAGGCGCAGGCTGGTGAGGCTGCGGCGCGCAGTTCGACGGCGCAGATTGGCGCGACGGTGCGGTATGTGGCTGGCGGAACAAATCTCGTCGACCTGCTGAAGCTGGATGTGGAGCGGCCGAAGCAGGTGGTGGACATCAATGCGCTGGAGATGAGCGGCATCAAGCCGGTGAGCGGCGGCGGACTGCGCATTGGAGCGCTGGCGCGCAACAGCGATGTGGCGAACGACGCGACGGTGAAGCGCGATTATGCGGTGTTGAGCGAGGCAATTCTTTCGGGCGCGTCGCCGCAGATACGGAATATGGCGTCGACGGCGGGGAATTTGTTGCAGCGGACGCGGTGCCCGTACTTCCGCGATCTCGCGCATAAGTGCAACAAGCGCGAGCCGGGGAGTGGATGCGATGCGATGGATGGCTATAACCGCATGCTTGCGATCCTGGGCACGAGCGAGCACTGCATCGCGACGAATCCTTCGGACCAAAATGTGGCGCTGATGGCGCTGGAGGCGACAGTCGAGATTCGCGGTGTGAAAGGCGAGCGCAAGGTGCCGATTGCGCAGTTCTATAAGCTGCCGGGGAACACGCCGCATATTGAGACGGTGCTGGAGCCGGGCGATTTGATTACAGCAGTGACGCTGCCGGCGCCTGTGGCGGGTGCGAGGTCGACGTATTTGAAGCTGCGCGATCGTGCGGCGTATGAGTTTGCGCTGGCGTCGGCTGCGGTGGTGCTGGGCGTGAGCGGCGGGAACGTGACGCACGCGCGGGTGGCGCTGGGCGGAGTGGGCACGGTTCCGTGGCGATCGCATGAGGCGGAGGCGGTGCTGATGGGCAAACCGGCGACTCGCGAGACGTTTGTGCGGGCGGCGGAGGCGGCGCTGAAGGATGCGAAGCCGAGGTCGGAGAACGGATTCAAGGTTGAGCTGGCGAAGCGGTGCATTGTGCATGCGTTGACGACGGTGAGTGCTAGCAATCGTGAGTTGTCCTGTCGTCCAGTACGTAGCAAGGATCCAGTTTTCGGTTTTCAGTTTTCAGTTGTCAGTAGCGGCTAAGCGCGAAGGAGATGGCGATGCAGGACAATGACGCGAAGCAGACTGAGGTGAGGACGCAGTTTCCTCCGGTGATTGGGGCGGCGTTGCCGCGCGTGGATGGCCCGGTGAAGACGACCGGGCGCGCGCAGTACGCGGCCGACTATAGCTTTCCGGGCCTGGTGCATGCGGTGCCGGTGTGCGCGACGATCGCGCGCGGGAAGATCCGGTCGATGGATACCGCGGCAGCGGAGAAGATGCCGGGAGTCCTGGCAGTGCTGCATCACGGCAATATCGGGCCGCTGTTTCACACGGCGCATGGCGGATTGAATGAAGAGCGCCAGCCGTTTGAGGATGAGCAGATTTACTACTGGGGGCAGTATGTGGCGCTCGCGGTGGCGAAGACGCTGCAGCAGGCGCAGGCCGCTGCGGCAGCAGTGCGCGTGACGTACGATGCGGAGAAACCGAATGTGTCGCTGAACCTGGATGATGCGAATGTTGATACGCGAACGAGAGCAAGCGCGGCGATGTGCAGGCGGGGTTCAGCGGCGCGCCGGTGAAGGTGGACGAGACGTATGCGACTCCGGTGGAGACGCACAACCCGATGGAGATGCACGCGACGACGGCGGTGTGGGATGGGCAGCGGTTCACGCTGTATGAGTCGACGCAGGGCGTGGTGGGGCATCAGCACGCGATGGCGCAGGTGCTGGGCGTGCCGAAGGAGAATGTGCGGGTTGTCTCGCGGTTTATCGGGTCAGGGTTTGGCGGGAAGCTGAGCCCGTGGCCGCACTCGGCGATGGCGGCGGCGGCGGCGCGCAAGCTGAACCGGCCGGTGAAGCTGATGGTGACGCGCAGGATGATGTTTTAGGACGTGGGACAACAGGCCGCGTACGCAGCAGCAGATTCGGTTGGGAGCGACGCCGGATGGGAAGCTGGTTTCGCTGGAGCAGCACTACAGAAACCACACGTCGTTGGTGGGGGACTATCACGAGAATTGTGGCGAGGCGACGCCGTTTCTTTACAGCAC
>CAVXKS010000011.1:0-140000 GCA_963762465.1 uncultured Acidobacteriaceae bacterium
CTTGTCGAGACCCGTGGCTTCCTGGTTCTCGTACAGCTTGATGTTGAACTTCAGACGGCCGACGCGCGAGAAATCGTACTTGCGCGGATCGAAGAACATGCCCTCGAAGAGCGCGGTCGCGGTGTCGAGCGTCGGAGGATCGCCCGGACGCAGCTTGCGGTAGATCTCGATGAGAGCTTCCTCAGGCTTGCGAACAGAGTCGCGGCGCAGCGTGTTCGAGATGATGTTGCCGACGTCGTCGCGCTCAGGGAAGAAAACCTCGAATGTGGTAACGCCGGACTGCAGGATCTTGTGCAGCTTGTCGGCGGTGAGCTCAGCGTTGGCCTCGTAGAGCAGCTCGCCGGTGGTCATATCAACCACGTCGGAGGCGGTCATCGCGCCTTCGAACTCGGAGGTCTCGACCTCGATGGAGGCGATACCGGCCTGACGGATGTGCTTCAGCGCGGAGGCGCCGATCTTCTTGCCGGAGGAAACGATCTCCTCGTGCGCGCCCTTGCCGCCATGGATGGCAGCGGTCGAGCGCGTGCCGACGAGGTGCGTCGGCTTATCTTCGGAGGTGACGGTCCAGTGCAGCTTCGCGTCCTTCACGTTGATCGTGTCGACCGTGTAGAAGGTCTTGAGGATCTCCTCATCGGTACGAAGGCCGAGGGCGCGAAGGAAGATGGTGCCGAGGAACTTGCGCTTGCGGTCGATGCGGACGTAGAGCGTGTTCTTCTGGTCGTACTCGAACTCCACCCACGAACCGCGGTACGGGATGATTTTGCCCAGGAAGTACGTGCGGTTGTTCGCCGTCTCAAAGAAGACGCCGGGCGAACGGTGCAACTGGGACACAATGACGCGTTCCGTTCCGTTGACGATGAAGGTGCCGTTGGCCGACATCAGCGGGATGTCGCCGAAGAAGACTTCCTGTTCCTTCATGTCGCGCAGGCTCTTCACACCCGTCTCGGGATCCTTATCGTAGATCTTGAGACGGATCGTCACCTTGAGCGGAGCCGAGTAGGTCATGCCGCGCTCTTCGCACTCTGCCTGGTCATACTTCAACTGAAGGCCGACCGGGTCGCCGCACTTGGTGCAGAAATCAGGGGTGTTCTTGTTGTAGGTTCCGCAGAACTTACAAAGAACATCGCCGGGATGGAAAGGGTCTGTGATGACCATGTGCCCGCAGTTGGAGCAGGCGGTGCGCAGGTGGTTGAGGCCCTTGAGGTAACCGCACTTGCACTCCCAGTTGCCGATCGTGTAATCGACAAACTCAAGCTCGGAGACGTTGCGGAAGTCAGTGATGGGAAAGACGGACGTAAAAACAGACTGCAGGCCGTTGTCTTCGCGCTCCTGGGGAAGCTTGTCCATCTGCAGGAAGCGCTCGTAGCTGCGGCGCTGAACCTCGATGAGGTTCGGGATCTGAATGCTGGTTGGAATCTTCGAAAAGTCGAGACGGGTACGAACCGCACGCAATTCGTTCTGGTTGGTCGAGTCGGACATGAGCTCTCCTGTTGCTCGGCCCCGGGTTGTGGGGCCAGTTGCTTGGCTCGAGGGCGCGAGAAGAAGCCGCTGGTCAGGCGATCTCTTTCGCTTGAGACTTGCTGTTGCACCCATTCGTGAGTGGCCGTCCTCGTTTCCGGCCACGCCCAAGGCGCGCTGTACTGCTCCCCGCGAAGCATTCTGCGGGGTCCAAACTTGATGTTTCGCTTCCACATGGGAAGCTGCTACAAAAGGCGCTACGCGGAACAAAAACTCCGCAAAAGCGCGGCGTTAGGGCTTTCTGAAGACGCCAAAGCCGCCCTGCGGGCGCGAATGCCCGAAGAGCGTGTCATGATCTGGTTGTTCAAAATGTAGGTCGAAACGCTGTATAGTCGCCGCCCTTTGAGAGCCCGCCGCAAGGCCTCAAGAGTTTGCCGCCGGTCAGACGTTTCACCCTGCGGATCCGCCGCTCGAACCACAGGATGGCCGGCTCCCTAGCCTGCGTTCCAATCCGCAGGATGAACCGGATAATGCTAAGAAACTGCCGCTGTCTTGCTGCCCCGCGAGATACTTGATGTCTATCGCCGAATGTCTGGTTTGTGGACCATGGAGCTTTTTGCTCGTAACGGCTGCGCCCGTGAGCAGCCGCGATCCTCGCCCATTGGTAAGGATACAGTAAACATCCACAAGGATGCAAGTGAAGTGCCAGAACGGCACCGCCGGAGCTGAGCCCCGACGGTGCCGACCGGTCACTGCCTTGAATTTTCTGGCTATCCAGCGCCAAAAGCCCTGAAGAACCTTCGCCTGACAAGATCGGAGGGCTAGCGCCGGCTGAAGCCGGCCGCCTGCCCGTAAATACCCCGGAATGCGGTACTTACTTGATCTCGACCGTTGCGACGCCGTCGAACTTCTTGGCGATGGCAGCCGCGTCTTCCTTCGAGATGTTCTCCTTCAGAGGCTTGGGAGCGCCGTCGACCAGGTCCTTGGCCTCCTTGAGACCAAGCGAGGTGACCTCGCGCACTGCCTTGATGGTGTTGATCTTGTTCGCGCCGGCATCCTTGAGGATGACGGTGAACTCGGTCTTCTCTTCGGCTGCCGGGGCCGCAGGGCCCCCCGCTGCCGGAGCCGCCGCCACGGTGGCCGCAGCCGCCGAGACGCCAAGACGCTCCTCAAGCTTCTTCACCAACTCCGAAGCTTCGAGCAGGGTGAGGCTAACGATCTGATCTTCCAACTGCTGAATGTCTGCCATTTTGTTCTCCAGTTACTGCTAAACTTTAATTTCTCCGCGATGTTCTGCGGTCCCGCTGATTGCATTCCCGAGGCTCGCGCCCCAGGTTGCCGTCGGTCCTTTCGGGTTTCCGTTGCGCCCAGACCAGCGCACCCAAGAGAAACGACGGCGAAATTTGTTAGCCTTCGACCGGCTCCGTGCCAGCCGCTTCGCCGGCCTGCGAGGCCGTCGAGTTCTCCGGCTGCGCCGCTCCGGAGGGCTGCTCGCCCGCCTGCGATTCCTCGACGTGCGCGGCAGCTTCGGTCGTCTCGGCCTTGACCTCTGCAGCCTCTGGCGCAGGAGCCTCCGCCTTCGCAGCTGCAGCAGCTTCCGCCTTGGGGGCTTCGCCTGCACCACCCTGGAGTTTGTTCTGCTCGACTGCTTGGTTCACCACGACAGCCAGGTTGCGGCCGGTCGCGTTGATGACCGTCGCCAAACGCGTGGCCGGTGCGTTGATCAGGAAGAGCAGCTTCGAGAAGAGCTCCTCCTTGCCCGGCAGCGTCGCGAGCGACTGAATCTCCTGGACGTTGATGACCTTGCCGTCGACGATGCCCAGCTTGAAGGTGAACTCCGCGTTGTCCTTCACCCAGTTCGAGAGCGCCTTCGCCAGAGCGACCGGGTCGCCCGAGGTGTAGGCCACCGAGCTGACGCCCTTGAGCCCCTGCAGCGCCTTCTCAACCTTGGTGCCCTGCGCCGACTTCGCGGCCAGCTTGTTCTTCACCACGTGATATCGGCCGCCGGCCGCGCGAATCGTCTTGCGCAGCTCGAAATCCTTCGCGGCGGTCAGGCCGGTAAACGTCCCGATGATGGCCGAGGTCGATGTCTCCAGCTCGCTTGCGAGCTGCTTCACCTTCTCGTTCTTCTTTGACTTGCTCAGTGCCATGAGAAAACCCTTGCCTTCCAGCTGCCAGTCACGCAATCAGCGGACCGGCTCAAATCTTCGCGCGATGCTAAATCCCATCCGCGCATGCGGGGCTTACGCCCAGTCGTTACGCCTTGGTCGCGATATCCGCGGTCTCGGCCTGCAGCTCAATGCCGGGGCCCATCGTCGAGCTCAGCACAATTCGCTTGATGTACTTGCCCTTGGCCGCTGAAGGCTTGGCCTTCACGACAGCCGAAACAACCGTCATCGCGTTCGCCTCAAGCTTGTCCGGCGTGAAGCTCAGTTTGCCGACAGGAACGTGAACCAGCGCCGTCTTGTCCGCGCGGAACTCAACCTTACCGGCCTTGATCTCGCGGATGGCGCCGGCCACATCGGTGGTCACCGTGCCGGTCTTCGGGTTCGGCATCAGGCCGCGCGGGCCGAGAACTTTGCCCAAACGACCTACAGACCGCATCATGTCCGGCGTCGCGATCAGGGCGTCAAAAGCCGTCCAGTTCTCTTTCTGGATCTTCTCGACCAGGTCCTCGCCACCGACAAACTCCGCGCCGGCCGCTTCGGCCTCGCGAACCTTGTCGCCCGAGGCGATGACCGCAACAACCTTGCTCTTACCGCCCAAACCGTGGGGCAGGACCACCGTCCCGCGGACCATCTGGTCGGCATGGCGAGTATCAACACCCAGGCGCAGCGTCAGGTCTACGGTCTCGTCGAACTTGGCGAACTTGGCCTTCTGGAGCAGCGGGATTGCCTCGCCGATGGCATACGGACGCTGCTCGACGAGCGCACGCGCTTTCGCAGTATTCTTGGAAACTTTACGTGCCATATATCTTCTGATTCCCTTCGTCTCCCACCCCGGTTCCCTAACCCGGCTGGCGCCGGAGGGACATGCAATGCTCCGCATGGGCGTGGTTTCGACTGCGGTCTGGCCAGGAGGCACAGACAACCTTCTAAGTATGACAAATTGTCACAGAGAAATCAACCGTTCCCGCCGAAAATGCGCGTTTCGTGGCCGCTTCAGACAACCCTTTTTCGGCCAACGCGCGGCTCTGGGCAGACGTCCGAACCCTGAGCATGTGGGCCTCAGGACGAAGAACCGGCGCCAGACAGCGCATCTACGGAGCGCCGATCCTGTTGGCAATGGCACTGGCGGGTGGCCTCGCCGGCGCGCAGGATTCGACGACCCGTGCGGCGACGCCGGTCGAAGACGCGTCCGCGGTCAGCGCGCTTCCGGATTCTCCGGGCGCGCTGCTCGGGTCAAGCACTTCCAAGGTGGAGAGTACGCCGGACGCTCCCGTTGTGCCGGCCAGGAACGTGCACGAGAGCACCGTCGAAAGGCCCGCGCGCAAATACCACCGTGTCGTCCGCCCCTATGAACAGGCTCAGCCGCTCGATGCGCTTGAAAAGGTTGAGCTGTCGGTCGTAAGCCGCGTCACCCTTGGCGAGGCGTTCGGGACGGCGTTCTCCGCAGGCTGGAGCCAATGGCGAAACAGCCGTCCTCACACCGGCACTGATACCGCCGCATTCCAAGAGCGGCTCCGCGACCTCGCCATCAAGCAGACCACGCAGTCCTTTTTCACGTACGGCGTTTATGCGGCAGCCTTCCATGACGACCCGCGTTATTACGTGATGGGGTCGTCCGTGAAGCCGCTGGACCGTGTGGTGTGGTCGGCGGAGCGGACCATCTTCACGCAGAAGGACGATGGCTCAGCTGCGATCAACTGGCCGAAGGTGGCAGGTATCGCGACGTCCACTGCGCTCACGACTGCCTATTACCCAAAGGTCGACCGTGGCTTCGGGAACGAATCGCAGGCCTTCGCGATGTCCTTCGCCACCTCCGTGATGAATGATGAGCTGCATGAGTTCGGCGGCGATCTCTTTCGCCTGATTCGCCGCAACAAAGCGCAAAAGTGACGCTTGACACAGCGATGCTGTCCCGTTACTCTCGTCTCCAATGAGGCGAAGAGATGGCGAAAATCAAGGCAGCCCCGGCAAACGATCCATCGCTCTTCCCTATCCTGCCCTCCCGGCCCGTCGGACTGGCGCGGCTCGCCGCTGAAGCCACCCACGCGGACGACGGTCACCTGATCGAATTCAAGGCCATGAAGGCGCGCTCCCTGCTCAACCACTCCGTGTCGAAGCGGATGGGGTGGGTCGCGTGGTCGATCAATCCGTTTCGCGGGTGCGAGTTCGGCTGCCGCTACTGCTACGCCCGCTACACGCATGAATTCCTGCGCCCCGAACCCGTCGCGCACGTCCCGATCGGCACCTATGACGCTCCCGTGCAGCCGTGGGCGGCTGCCTTCGAGCACGAAATCTATTTGAAAGAGAACGCCGCCTGGCTACTCGAGCAGGAGTTGAAGCGCATCGACCCGAAGCAGGAGATCGCGATCGGAACAGCGACCGATCCCTACCAACCTGTAGAACGGCGTGTCGGCATCACGCGGTCGCTGCTCGAGGTCTTCGCGCGGCGAGAGGGATATCGCATTGGCATCGTCACGAAATCGACGCTCATCGAACGGGACATCGATCTGCTCACGCAAATCGCCGGCAACAACACGCTCGTCGTCCACATCACCATCACCACGACGGACTCGGCGCTCGCGCGGAAGCTGGAGCCCCGCGCTCCGCGCCCGGACCTCCGATTCGCGGCGGTGAAGAAGCTGCGCGTCGCCGGCATTACAACCGGCGTGCTCTGTTCGCCGCTGCTGCCCGGGATCAACGACACACCGCGGGCGCTGGACGCGGTCGCCAGCCGCGCGGCTGCAGCGGGTGCGAGCTTCCTGGGAGCGCACCCGCTGTTCCTCAAATCATGCTCGCGCCCCACGTGGATGAGCTTCGTTCGCGAGCACTTCCCGCACCTCGTCGAGGACTACACCAAGCGCTTCGCGCACGCGGACTTCGTGGACGCCACATATCGCGAGACAGTCGCCGAACGTGTGCGCACCGCCTGCCGCAAGCACGGTCTCCCGCGGCGATCGACCGACGCGCTGCTCTCGAATGCGCTCGGCTCGCAGGCAGCAGGCGCGATCGGAAAGAAGTCACCCCAACCTGCACGCCTCGCCGGATTCGCAGCCGCACAACCCGCTCAGGGCACGCTCTTCGCGATCGCCTGAAGAGCTCACCCGCGTGCAATCAGCGCGTCGATCTCCGCGCGCTTCGGCATCGATGGCGCCGTCCCATGCCGCGTTACCGAGATCCCCGCCGTTGCGCAGCCGAAGCGCACTGCATCGAGCAGCGGCATGTCTTGGGCGAGCGCCGCGGCGAAGCCTCCACAGAACGCATCGCCCGCACCCGTCGTCTCGACCACCGGCCCCGCATCGAAAGCGTCGACGATTGTTGAGTCACCATCAGCCGTTCGCACGAGCGCGCCGCGCGCTCCGAGCGTGAGGATGACGTTTCGCGCGCCGCGCTGCTGAAGCGCCGCGGCTGCGCGTTCGGCCTGCTCAATTGTTTCCACAGGAAGGCCGGTCAGGATTGCCGCCTCGCTCTCGTTCGGAACAACGAAATCAGCAAGCGCCAGCATGCTGTCAGGCAGAGGCTTCGCCGGCGCCGGCGCCGGGTTCAGGATCGTCGTCACACCCGCTTTGCGCGCGATCTTCATTCCGCGCTCGACGATCTCAACGGGCATTTCGAGTTGCGTAAGCAATATGTGCGCGGAGCGAATCGCGTCCGACATCTCGTCAAGTTCTTCAGCGGTAATCGTGAAGCAGGCGCCGGGGACGACGATGATTCCGTTTTCGCCGCGCACCTCGTCGATCAGGATAGCCGCCGCGCCGGTCGCTGTACCGCAGTTGCGCGTCAGCGAGGCGTCAATCCCTGCGTCGGCCCAGGTCTTTCGCGCTAGTTGCCCGAAGGGATCGTCACCGAGTTTGCAGGCCATCTGCACCTGCGCTCCCGCGCGCGCTGCGGCGACGGCCTGGTTCGATCCTTTGCCGCCCGGCCCGAGCGCGAAGTTGGAGCCCATGAGCGTTTCGCCCCAGGCAGGCAGGCGCGAGGCGCGAAAAGCGACGTCGGCGACAAAACTGCCGAGGACAAGAACGGTGCGGCTCATGTGAGTCAGACTCCTTGTTGCATTTCGGAAAGATCATCCAGAGTGGGCGCTGGCAATCAGGACAATCGCGAGCATATACGCGGCAAACATAGCGATGAGATAGCCCTTGGCCTTCGCGTTCGCGCCGCGAAATTCATGCCACACGAACACGCCCCAGAGGCACGCCACCATCGGCGACGCCTGCCCGATCGCATACGAGATCGACACGCCAACGGCCGAGCCCGCGACCAGATTGAATGCCATGCCGGTTCCCCAGATCGCCCCGCCCAGCAATCCCAGCCCGTGATACTTCGCCGATGTGCGGAAGTAATCTCTGCCCGCCACAGGCGTGCCGATGATCGGCTTGTGCATCAAGATCGTGTTGAACACGAAGCAGCAGAGGAACGCGCCCAGCGTGAGGAACACCGTCGTCGTATACGGTGTCAGCGTATGCGCGCCGCGCGTCATGGCCAGCGTGACAAACGGCGCCCAGGTCCCCATCAGCAGGCCGGAGATGACGCAGACAACAACACCTTTGCGCGAGACGCTTTGCTCGCCACTGCGCAACGCGCCGTACGCCTTGCCAACGAGGACCACAGCAACGAGACTCATCAGCACGCCGACCCCGAGCAGTATGGGATTCCCCTTCGGCTGCAGCGCGTAGGCCAGGATCGCGCCCTCAGCCAGCGCGATGCCGATCGACAGCGGAAACGCGACAGCCATGCTGACAATCTCAATCCCCGCGATCAGCAGCACGTTCGCGATGTTGAAGATGAATCCGCCGACCGCTGCATAGAACAGATTCAGGCCATCCGCGTTCCGCAGGTTGGCGACAAATGCCGTCGGGCCGCCGTGAACGCTGCCCATCGTCAGCGCGAGAAGCACGGCGATGAGGAAGATGCCGAACGCGTAATCCCAGTAATAGAGCTCGAAGCGATAGTTCTTCGTGCCTTTGAACGTGTTGGCAAACGATCCCCAGCAGATGGTGCTGATGATCGTCATCAAAAGTGCGACAGCAAAGGTCGAGGGAACGAACATGAAGGGCGCGGCTCTCCAGACGCATCAGAAACTCGCTTGTGCGAGAAGGTGCCATTATGCCTATCGGCCTGCGCGTTGACCAGAGGCACATCACAGAGGCGTTGCTGGTAAGCTCCCTTTGAACACCTGACAAGACCACTCCGATGCGCCTCCTGTTCTCCGCCGGCAGCGATGTCCCGCTGTATCGCCAACTCGTGACTCAGGTGCAGCTCGCCATTCTGAGCGGCGAGCTTCGCCCCGGCGACCGCCTGCCCAGCACGCGCGAGCTCGCGCGCCGCTTCGCGATTCACCCGAACACCATCAGCGCGGGATATCGCGAGCTCCAACGCGACGGCTGGACCGAGCTTCGCCACGGCAGCGGGGTCTACGTCTGCGACCGGCGTCCGCCTGCGTCTGCGGAGGCGCGCATCGATGAGTTCATCGGCGATTTCTTCCGCCGTGCGCATGAGCTCGGCATATCCACCTCTACACTTCGCCGACGAATGGCCGAGTGGGTTGCGGCGCCCGAGCCGGACCACTGGCTGCTCATCGATCCCGATCCGGAACTGCGGCGCATCCTGCTCACAGAATTGCGCGCTGCGACGAACCGCGAAGTGCGCGAATGTTCCGTGGAGGCCTGTGGAGCAGATGTGTTCGCGCGCAGTATTGCCTGCTGCCGTCCAAGCCAGGAGTCCACCGTTCGTGCCGTCGTTCCCCCCGGCATCGAGGTCGTTGTGCTGCCGATCACCTCTGCAAACCAGTGGCTGCTGCCATGGATCCCCGCACCGAAGGGTCTGCTCATTGCCGTCGTCTCACACTGGCCGGAGTTCCTGGACAAAGCGCGCACGATGCTCGCCTCAGCGGGTGTGCCGGCAGACGCGCTGATCTTCTGCGATGCGAAGAAACCCGGCTGGCAGCGCGGAATCGCAAACGCAAGCGGTGTGCTCTGTGACGCGTACACCGCCTCCGTCGCGAAGCTTCCCAAAGGTCCACAGCTCGCCGTGTTTCCGCTGCTCGCCGGAAACGCGCAGCAGATCCTCAACCAGCCCTGGTTGTGACACTCAGAAAACCGTCCTGATCGGCCCCCTTTCGCGCGCAGTGGCTGGATACGCTCCTTTTCAGACGAAAGGAGCATTATGACGCAATCTGAATCATCAGCTCTCAAACACAAGATTCCCTGGCTCATGGCCGGCACGCGCGCCGTGCTCGGCCCGGCTATCGTTATCGCGGCCCGCGCTGGATGGAGCGGAATCACGCTGGCGGCGATCGTCATCACCGCGTTGCTCTCTGACATATTTGACGGCGTGCTCGCCCGCCGCTGGAAATGCGACACCGCTGCCGTTCGGCTCTTCGACTCCATGGCCGACATCATCTTCTATCTGGGCTGCGCAGCCGCTCTGTGGATGCGACATCGCGCTCTCGTACACGCTCTCGCTGTGCCGATCGCGGCGGTCATCGCCCTGGAAGCAGTGTGCCTCGCCCTTGCGTTCATCAAGTTCGGCAAGCTCCCCACCTATCACTCGTATCTTGCCAAGACTTGGGGCTTGGTGCTGGCGATCGCTCTGGTGGCCGCCTTCGTGACGGACCATGCCACAGGCTGGATCGCCGCCGCGCTCGCCTTGGGCGCTCTATCGAATCTGGAAGGAATCGCAATGTCGCTGGTTCTACCGGTCTGGACGCACGATGTAAAGACGCTGGCGGTCGCATTCCGGCTGCGCGGAACCGCACCCCGGCGCGAGTCAGGGCTTCTCGCCCGGATTGGCGGCCCAGCGGCCGCACTGATCTTAGTAGTTGCGTTGCCGCTCCACGCGCAAAAACCCGGTGAGGCAATCTACGAAACTGGAACGGCGGGAACTGCGGCGAACACAATCGCGCCACTCGTCGTATCTGCAGACAGTCTCCGGTTCGAAACGCCTGCACCGCTCATGATTGCTTACGACAAGATCGACAACGCACAATGGCGCAAAGACGTTCGCGAGCACATGGGCTTCTTCCCTGCCATGTTCGTGGGAATGGTTGCAGCGCGCGAGCACATCTATCGTCTGTGCCTGAGCTATCACGATGATGCGGGGGTCAACCAGGTGGCCGTGTTTCAGCTCAATCGTGACACGGCTATCTCGTTATCGGAGTTGCTGCGAATGAGAGTTCCGCAATGCAAGGAGAAGGCTCACTGCGTGCCGCTGTACGAGTACTAAAGAAAAGGAGCGCCGTTTGGCGCTCCTTTTCTTTGCAATTGCGATTCGCTTATGCGACGACCTCGAGCCCCATCGAGCGGGCAGTGCCGCGGATGGTCTTGGCCGCTGCCTCAACGGAGGCCGCGTTCATGTCGGGCATCTTCTGCTTGGCGATCTCGAGAATCTGCTTCTCAGTGACCTTGCCGACCTTGTCCTTGTTCGGTGTGCCGGAGCCCTTCTGCACGCCGGCAGCCTTCAGCAGCAGCACCGGCGCCGGGGGCGTCTTGGTGATGAACGTGAAGCTGCGGTCGGCGAAGACCGTGATCACCACAGGCACGGTCATGCCCGCAAGATTGGGGTCCTTGCCGGTGCGCTCGTTGAATTGCTTGCAGAACTCCATGATGTTGACCTGCGCCTGACCGAGCGCGGGACCAACCGGCGGCGCGGGCGTCGCCTTGCCTGCCGTGATCTGGAGCTTAACGTAGCCTGTTACCTTCTTCGGTGCCATATTCGTAGTCCTTCCATATAGATGCAGACCGGAGTTCCGGACCGCATTGGATTGCTGGTTCCTGAGGAGCTAGAAGGTCCGGTGAAGCGGCCGGGCTGGAACTCCTGCATCGTGACCGCGTGAAGCCGAGAGAATCCGTTGTGATTCTCCGGGCACCACGGTGGAACTCGTCGGGTCCCCAGCGAGTTTGCTCCCTAGGGTGACCTCTGGTGCAACATTTGTTCGCAAACCCCCGGAGAACCCTCCGGAAAAGCTGCGGAAACTCTGTGGGCTTGCTGCTCAATACCCTGTGCAGCGAGCCTGGTAAATCCTGTGCGCGATCCCCTGCGCGGACCCTTACTGCTCGGCCTTCTCCACGTTGGCGAAGCTGACCTCAGTGGGCGTCGGTCGGCCGAAGATCGAGACCATGACCTTGAGGGTCTGCTTGTCCTCGTTGACGTCGTCGACCGCACCGTTGAAGTTGGCGAACGGGCCCTCGGTGATGCGAACCTGCTCGCCCTTCGTGAACTTGAGCTTGAGCTTCGGCTTCTCTCTGGTCACGTCGCTGCGGTTCAGCATCGCATTGACCTCAGCCTCGGAGAGCGCGTTGGGCTGGTCGCCGGTCTGCAGGAAACCCGTGACGCGCGGCGTGTTCTTCACCACGTGCCAGAGATCGTTATCGAGGGCCATCTCCACGAAGACATAGCCGGGCAGGAAGACGCGGTCAATCGTGTACTTCTTGCCGTTGCGAAGCTCGGTCGTCGGCTCCGTCGGAATCTCAATGCGTCCGACGCGATCCTCAAGGTGGTACGCGCGCACACGGCTCTCCAGCGATTCCTTCACCTTGCGCTCGAACCCCGAGTAGGCGTGAATGATGTACCACTTGAAGTTCTCGTTATGCGCAGGCGCAGGCGCAGCCGGAGCTTCAGCCTCGGCGCCCTCCACGGTGCCGGCGTCAAAGGCCGGGGTCTCGTCGGCGTTGGCTCCGAGGTTCTGCTCGAAGTCGTTCTTCTGTTCGCCGGTATTCAACTCTTCTGCCATGGTTTTGCTTTCTGTGCGCTCGTCCCTGAAGGACGCCGCCGGGGAAAATCGTTGTGGACGCCGGAAACCCTAGTGCCCGGTGAGGTGCAGGAACAGCTGGTCGATCGCCTTACCGAAGATCACATCGACCAGCTCAAAGTACGCCGCGAACAGGAAGACCGAGACCAGAACGACGATCGTCATGTTCCGAACCTCATTGCGCGTCGGCGCAACGACCTTGTGCATCTCCTGCCGTGTTTCCTTCAGGAACTCGACCAGCCGCTGAGGGCCCGCCGTCACGTGCTGAAGGGCGGGGTTCGTCTGCTCGGGATTTGTCGTCGCTACTGCTGCTTTCGCCATGGCGCTTCCTAACATCTAGACGTACCGCGATCCGCGGGGGCCTAAGGAAATCCTCCGGAAATTCATCCAGAGAGATGAAAAACAAGAAAATACAAAAACCAAACTTTGATGGCAGGGGAGCTCGGATTCGAACCGAGAAGTCCGGTTTTGGAGACCGGCAGTTTAACCGTTGAGCTTACTCCCCTGTATTGCAAGGAGAGCTTACTTGGTCTCCTTGTGATCGGTGTGCTTGCGGCACGTGTTGCAAAACTTGGAGAACTCGAGACGTCCCGTCGTTGTCTTCTTGTTCTTTGTGGTCGAGTAGTTTCGGTTCTTGCACACCGGACACTGCAGGCTGACGATCTCGCGCATTCCATTCTCCTAACGTGGCCAGCCACCTCGGCTGGCAAGCAGCGGACTGACATCGCAGGGATCATTCCCTGGCCCATCTGACACGCCGCGACGCAGGGCTTATGGCCCCTGCTGCCCTTTTGTTCGTAAACTGTAGCTTCCTGAATTGTGCTTCGCGTGGGTGAGCGATTCAGGCTGCCCGTACCTGCCGCCCGCAGAGACTCCGCAGGCTCAGGCCCTTAACTGATTATCTCGCAAAACAGCAAAAAGCGGAAGATGCCTGGTCACAGCCCTTTGCCCAGAGCACAACCCACTTCCCTAGTGTAACTTGTACGGTGTTGCCGGTGCGGGAACCTCCGCCAGCGGCTTCGGCGGCTCGATCGGCTTCGCCCCGGCCAGACCGGACCCCGTCACGTCCGACGTGTTCAGCAGCGCGCCGCCGAACCCGGTCGCCCGAATATTCTTCAGCACGGCGTGCCGGACGTTCGCCAGAAAGATTCCCTCCTGGCAGGTGCCGGAGATGTTTTCGAGCCACAACCCATCGAGCGGCTTCTTGGGATCGAGTTCCGTGGCCTGGACGAGCTTCGGCACATCATCCACCACCACATTCGAGAACCTCCAGTTCCGCGCCGTCGGGATCCCCTCGTCGCCGGGCACAGGGTCCTGGTCCTGAATTCCGCTGCCCGCCATGTTCAGCCGCAGGAAGCCGCCTGTACAGTTCGAGACTTCCAGACCGTCGGCGTAGATGTTCTCGATAAATGCCCCGCGCCCGCGACGGCTCTTGATGTAAATGGCGTACGTCTTCGCGCCGGTGAACTTGCAGTCCTTGATCCAGACATCGCGAATCCCGCCGGAGGTCTCGCTCCCGATGCCGATGCACGCGAAGATCGAGTCCGCAAACTTGCAGTTCGAGATGCGCACGTCCTCGGTCGTCTCGAGCATCGCGTAAGCCTCCGCCCCGCGCCCGCTCTTCAGCGAAATGCAGTCATCGCCCGTCGCAATATCGCAGCCGTTAATGGTCACGTGCTTGCACGAGTCGATATCGATGCCATCACCGTTGCCGCCAGTCGAGCGAATCGTCAGGTTACTGATCGTAATGTTTTCGGACGACGTCGGATGCACCGACCACATGCTCTTGTACTCGGTCGAGAATCCTTCGAGGCGAACGCCATTACAGCGGATGAACTCGATCAGCGCGGGGTGCCGCAGCGGCGCGTCTGGCCGCGGCCGACCCGCTAGCGCAGGATTGCCGATGATCTTTCCCGTTCCCACAATCGCCACGTTCTGCGCGTCGATTGCATAGATCAGCGCGACGTGCCCGGGAATCCACTTACCCTCCCAGCGCACCTGCGACACCGCATAGTCATCGAAGTTCGGCGTACCACGCAGTGTCGCCGCAGCATCTATCCGCAGCGTCGTGTTGAAACGAAGCTGGACACTGCCGATAAGGTAATCGCCCCCCGGCACCAGCACCTCACCACCGCCCAGTGCCGCGCAACGATCGAGCGCCGTCTGAAACCCAGCTGTATCGACCGTGCTTCCGTCGCCCTTTGCACCGAAATCCCGTACATTCAACGAGACCTTCGGTGTCCACGATTGTTTTGGCGTTGTGGAGTGGTGGTCTGTTTGGGCAAAAAATTCCGGTTCAAACAGGGCGAGTGCCGGAATGGCTGAGAGCCCTTGCAGAAAACGGCGGCGCGCAATGGAATAGCTCATCGCGCGAAGTGTAGCGTGTCATCCGCTGATCACAAAACAAGAGCGGCGAGCCGAAGCTCGCCGCCTTGATCTTTCCTGAATCCGGCTTTGCGCGAAGCGCGTCCCGCCGCCACGCAGTGGCTACTTGATGATTTCGGCGATGGCTCCCGCGCCGACGGTCCTGCCGCCCTCGCGGATAGCAAACCGCAGACCCTTCTCCATCGCAACCGGGGTATGCAGCGTGACTTCCAGGTTGATGTTGTCGCCTGGCATCACCATCTCCGTACCCTCGGGCAGCTTGGCCGAGCCCGTCACGTCCGTCGTGCGGAAGTAAAACTGCGGACGGTAGCCGTTGAAGAACGGTGTATGACGTCCACCCTCTTCCTTCGACAGCACGTAAACCTCGCCCTTGAACGTCGTGTGCGGCGTGATCGAGCCGGGCTTCGCCAGCACCTGCCCACGCTCCACCGCTTCCTTCGCGATGCCGCGCAGCAGCAGGCCGGCGTTGTCCCCTGCCAGACCCTCGTCAAGCTGCTTCTTGAACATCTCGACGCCCGTCACAACCGTCTTCTGCGTCGGCGTGAAGCCCACGATCTCGGCTTCCTCGCCAACCTTCACCTTGCCACGCTCGATACGGCCCGTCACAACGGTTCCACGACCCGAGATCGAGAAGATGTCTTCGATCGGCATCAGGAACGGAAGGTCGACCAGGCGGTCCGGCTGCGGCACACTCTTGTCCACCGCCTCCATCAGCTCGTCGATCTTCGCCTCCCACTGGGCTTCGCCATTAAGAGCACCAAGCGCCGATCCGCGGACCACCGGAACGTCATCGCCCGGGAAGTCATACTTCGACAGCAACTCGCGCACTTCCATCTCAACCAGGTCGATCAGCTCCGGATCATCAACCGCATCGCACTTGTTCAGGAACACCACGATGTACGGCACGCCAACCTGGCGAGCCAGCAGCACGTGCTCCTTGGTCTGCGGCATCGGGCCGTCAGTCGCCGCCACAACCAGGATCGCGCCGTCCATCTGCGCCGCACCCGTGATCATGTTCTTGATGTAATCCGCGTGGCCCGGGCAATCGACGTGCGCGTAATGCCGGTTCTTGGTCTCGTACTCCACGTGGCTCGTCGAGATCGTGATGCCGCGCTCCCGCTCCTCAGGCGCGTTGTCGATCGTGTCAAACGAGCGGAACGCGTTCTTCGGGTTGTGCTTCGACAGCACCTTCGTGATCGCCGCCGTCAACGTCGTCTTGCCGTGATCAATGTGACCGATCGTTCCCACGTTCACATGCGGCTTGCTGCGATCAAATTTTTCTTTCGCCATGACTGCTCTCTCCTGTATCCAGCCGGAAGCACCGGCAATTCAACTCAAAACTCGATTGGCTTTCTCTCGCCCCTCAGTAATAGGCGTAGAGCTTGAAGTACTTCTCGCGCAAGGACGGCTCGACCTTCTCGAGCGAGGCGAGATAAAACTCGCGAATCTGCCCCTGGTCGCCGTCGGTCAGCTTGTTGTACTCAACCGCCGTGCTGACGCCGAGCTTGCCGCCCTTCAGCACTGACTCGAAATCGCGGATGCGAAGACCCGAGCGGTCGAGCGAGCGCAGAAACTTCTCCACATTGTGCGCGGCAAACGAGCTCTCAATCGCAGACCGCACAGTGCGGAAGGTCGGCTCATCGGCAATGGTCACCGGCGGACGCTCATACAACGCGTGCGAGCGGTCCACCTGGCTGAAATCTGTCTGTTGGGATTGCGACATTCGTCTCCGGAGTGACTATTTCAAAAATCTGGAGCGGGAGACGGGAATCGAACCCGCGACCAACAGCTTGGAAGGCTGTGACTCTACCACTGAGTTACTCCCGCCCACCCAAATTCTGGAGCTGATGATGGGGCTTGAACCCATGACCTCTCCCTTACCAAGGGAGTGCTCTACCACTGAGCTACATCAGCCTTCTTGCTCTACCCTTGAATCGCTCTCGCGATTCACTTTGGGCTAAAGCCCAAAGCTACGCCTACATCAGCCTTCACACGTCACAGCCGGTCGCTCTCGCGGTCCGTCTGTTCGTAACCCATCTTACGCGCGCGCTGCCATCCAATCAGCACACGTGCCGCAAAAAACCCGAGCAGCAGAAACGCAAGCTGCTGAATCTTTCCCGGGTCGATCGTGCGCCACACCAGCAGCGCCAGAACGCCCAGAACCACCAGTGCGACCACCATCCGGCCGGTGCTGGCAGGTCCCATCTTCGAAGGACCCTTGTCCATCCGGTCCTCCGTTACAAAACTGGTGCACAGGGGAGGATTCGAACCTCCGTAGCGCGTTGCGCGGCAGATTTACAGTCTGCTGCCATTAACCACTCGGCCACCTGTGCCCTGCTCTGCCTGTCCGGCTCTTCTCTGGAGAATCCTGCCCGGCGCGCCGGTTGTTCACGCGAGCCAAACGCGCGCGGTGACCTCCGGAAGGCTGTGGCTGAAGGACACTCTGAGAGGAGGAATCCTGACAAGCAGTACAACCAAACTCTTGTCTGCGCTGCGAAGCAACACGACCGTAATCGCGCCGGAGACTGGAGCTGGCGAAGGGATTCGAACCCCCGACCGCCTGATTACAAATCAGGAGCTCTACCAGCTGAGCTACGCCAGCCTGATTTCCGAAACCCACCCGGCATATTGCCGAACGGGCGCAAACAACACAGCGCGCTGCCAGAATGCGCAGCGCTGAATATCACTCTAGCATAGCCGAACCGCCGCGGAAAACCGCGAGCGCCGCAGGCTACCGAATCACCTTCGACTGTCCCGGCTGAATGTCTCCGCAGTCAGCGCTCACGAAGTGTGAGTCCGTGGTGATCGTCAAGGGCATCGTCCGTCCCTGCATGGTCATCGTGACATTGATCGTCGCGTGGGCCGTACTCGTATCCGGAAATTGCGCCGCGATATGTCCAGAGCTGCTCGCGCCGTTCGGCAGCGTACAACTGACGTCTCCGCTCATGCTTGAGGTGCTTGTTTGCACGTTGCTGAGCGTGCAGCCCTGAGGCATATGGGCGAGGTCATCACGATAGCTCTGCGGGGTCATGCAGGAGCGGGTCTTGATATTTGTCCCCATCGCGGTCGTAATCGAGGCCTCCCACAGCCCCATCCTGATTGGTGGAGCGTTCGCAATCAGCGGACCGGGCGCAGGTGTAACCGGCACTTTACCATTCTGCGTCTGTATCGCTGAAGGCAGCAGAACTGCCGAAAGGAAAAGAAGCTCGGAGATGGTCACCAGCAGCCTCCCATGTATGAAGATTTGCGTACAGCCAGGCCCCAACTCACGCGAGACGCTACCCCGACGGTGTACCACATACGCACTCCCGTTGACACCGCCGCCACGTAAAACGGTTTCGCCTCACGGCAGTGGTAGCATTCTGCGCATGACGAAGTACGCCTCGTCGCCTCGGGCCTTTCGCGCGCACTCTGCTCTGACAGTCCTGCTCGGTCTTCTCATCGCCTTCGCGGCACAGTGCGCGCGCGCCCAGAGCGCTTCCCCGGAAGACGGCCCGCTGCAGCCGTCCAACGACGTCTCCAAGCCTCGTTTCCTCGATAACGACACCATCGTCAAGATGAGCAAGGCCGGCCTCGACGACACCGTCATCATTCAGACGATCGAGACACAGCCGGGCCGTTACGACACCTCCCCCGACGACCTCATCTCGCTCAAGAACGCCGGCGTGTCCCAGCAGGTCATCGCCGCCATGCAGGCCCGCAGCGCCGGTCTCGTCTTCCACGCGAAGGACAAGATCACGCCTGCGCCGCTCGCCGCGGGCATCGACGAGATCGGCGTCTATTATCAGGACAAGAAAACCGGCGAGTGGCTGCCCCTCAAGACCGAGCGCGTGGAATTCAAATCCAGCGGCTGGCTCAAAAACGCCGCTACCGACGGCCTGGTCAAACAGGACATGAACGGTCACCTCGACGGGTCGCAGTCTCCGCTGATCCTGCCCACCGGCGTCAATATCCTCATCTACGCGCCCGCCGGTACCCAGGCTGAGGAGTATGACTTTCTTCGCTTTGAGCAGCACTCCCACAGCCGCGATTTCCGTGTAAAGACCGGTGGACTCTTCCATTCCACCACCGGCTCCGACCGCGATGACGTCGAGTTCACCGCCCACAAAGTCGCGCCGCAGATGTACGTATTCACCGTTCCCGCCGATATCATCAAGGGCGAATACGGTGTGCTTCCACCGGGCTCCTCCAACGTCCCCGGGATCTCCAATGCGGGTAAAATCTTTACGTTCTCCATTCGCGAGTAGATTGAGTAGATTTAATATTGTTTCCGTGAAGTCCCCGATGCCTCCAGAGTCTTTATCTTCGCGGTCTCTCTATCGCTGATGCGACGACGCACCTGGATCTCTCTCGTCATCGCGCTCGCCGTTTTAGGCGCGCTTGTCCTTGCGCTCTACCTCCGCGCCAAAGCTCCGCCCGAGGCCGCGCGTCTTCTGCCTGAAAGCGACGCGATCATCTACGTCAATCTCAAGCCTCTGCGCGCCGCCACGCACTTCGATGATTCGCAGGTTTTGCGCAGCGCCGACCTGCAACGGTTCATCAACGAGACCGGCATCGTCCCCGAACACGACCTGGACGCCGCTGCCTTCGCCCTGCACCGGATGCCCAACCCGCACGGCCCAAATGGCGCCGTGGCCTACTCCGAGGTCTTCGTCGGGCGCTTCGATGGCCAGCGCCTCGCCCAATATCTCTCGCGCATCGCCAAGTCGCAGGAAACCTACGCCGGTCAGACCATCTACACGATCCCAATCGAAGGCCGGCAGCTTCGTGTCGCGCAACTCGGCTTTGACATGGTCGCGGCCTCGAACACGCCCACGCCCGAGCAGATTCACTCGATGATCGATCGCTCACGCGCCTCGGCCGTCAGTTCGCCCGGCTCTTCCCTCCTAGCCGCGCGCTTTCACAATGTTCCATTGCTCGCGCAGGCCTGGGGCATCGGCCACATCGGGCTGCCTTTCGCGCACAACGGGCAGATCTCTTTCCTCGGCCTGCAACTTCCCGTCTCCTCTGAAAGCGATCTCGTCGCCAGCATCCGCTGGACCACCGCCGTTCCATTGCACGGCGGATCTGCCGATCTCCGCGTCGAGGAGTTCGCCGGTGATCCCATGGATGCCGAGCGCACGGTGGAGGCCCTCAACGCTCTGCTCAGCATTGTCCGCGGCATCGCCAGCGCCGAGCCGCCACGCGGACCTGCCGATGCCGCTCTTCGCCAGGTGCTCGACTCCGCCACTCTGCAGCACCGCGACGGCCGCGCCCTACTCCACGCCTCTGCCACGCTCGAGCAGCTCAAAGCCATCCTGTCCGCGCACGATCCCGCATCAGAAGCCCCCGCCTCTACAGCTTTAGACCCCGAGGCCACATCCAATCCAGCATCACCGAAGCAGTAGGTCCGTTCTCACCCTGTCTTCCAAAGGAAATTGCGAGGTCTTCCGATGCTCCGGCTGAATCAACTTGTCATCATGTCCGCACTCTGCTCTGCGCTCTGCAGCGCTGTCCTCACCGCGGCCGCCCAGCAACAGCCGCTCCTCACCGGGCAACCAGCATTCACTGACTGGGCGCAACAGCAGCCTGGCGTTCGCCACAAGATCACCCTCGCCGACCTGCCCGCGCCAAACCCCGCGGAAGCCGTCGATAACGGTCCCAGCGTTATTCCCAAACCCGCCGATGCCTGGCCCATCGCACCTCCGGGCTTCAAAGTCACCCTCTACGCCGGCGGCGATTCCACCCCGATGCAGCGGAGCGAGAACCGCCGCCAGACGCACCAGGCCACCGAGGGTACCTTCGTGATGCCGCGGCTCATTCGCTTCGCGCCCAACGGCGACCTCTTCCTCGCCGACTCGCAAGCGGGAACCGTCTTCGTTCTCCGCGGCGTTGGCCCTGACGGCAAAGCCCAGACGATCGAAAAATTCGCCACCGGCCTCGACCACCCCTTCGGCATCGCTTTCTATCCGCTCGGCCCCAACCCGCAGTGGGTCTACATCGGCAACGCCACCACAATCGCCCGCTTCCCGTATCACAAGGGCGACATCCACGCGACAGCCGGCCCGCAGACCATCGTCCCCGATATCCCCGGCTACGCGCAGCTTCGCGGCGGCGGCCACTGGACCCGCGACGTCGTCTTCAGCGCGGACGGCAGGCACATGCTCGTCAGTGTAGGCTCCGGCTCCAACGTCGACGACGCCGACACGCACCAGCGCGAGTTCCACCGCGCCGACGTGCTCGAGTACACCCCTGACGGCAAGTTCGAGCAGGTCTACGCGCACGGCATTCGCAACTGCGTCGGCGAGGCCATCAACCCCGACACGCACGAGCTCTGGTGCTCGGTGAACGAGCGCGATAACCTCGGCAACCATCTCGTCCCCGACTACGTGACGAGCGTTCCCGAAGGCAGCTTCTTCGGCTGGCCTTGGTACTACATGGGCGGCCACCGCGATCCGCGCCTGCAGGATCCCTGCGCCAACGGCACCGGTCCCAACCCGCAGCTTCCCAAACCGCTCGACGATTCACAAGCCAGGAACTGCAAGCGTGAGGACATCAGCAAGCAGGTGCGCACGCCGGACGTCCTTGTGCAGCCGCACATGGCCTCGCTCGAGATGACCTTCTACCCCGACGTGATGCGTCGCACGCAAGGCGTGGCGTTTCCCGCCTCATATAACGGCGGTGCCTTCGCCGCCGAACACGGCTCCTGGAACCGCAAGAACCGCGCCGGCTACAACGTCATCTTCATCCCCATGAAGAACGGCCACGCCACCGGCGAGTACGATGACTTCCTCGACGGCTTTGTCACGAAGGACGGCCAGGTCTGGGGCCGTCCCGTCGGCGTCGCCGTCGCTCCCGACGGCTCGCTCTTCGTCACCGACGACGGCTCACGCAGCGTCTGGCACGTCACCTACACCGGCAACTAGCTCGCATCACGCATTAATCCTGCAAGCCCGCCCTCCGCAAGAAATCTGCGCCGGCTCTGCGCGCCTGCCGTATCATGGCGCGCATGACCAGCCGGACAGTCTGCGCTCTCCTCTGCTCAGCGGTGCTTTGCGCGGCTGGACCATCCGCCGGCTCCCAGACCACCGGCACCCCAGCCCCGCAGCCCTCTGCCGCTCCAACCCCGAAGCCGCCGGCCGCGACTGCCGCACCCGGCGCCGCCAGTACCACGCCCGCAGCTACTCCCGCACCACCCGCCGCGAACACCAAGTTCATGTCCGCCCGCGCCCTCTACTACACGCCCACCGCGCAGGGGCTCAGGTCCTTCAAGTGCGCCGTCGATTTCAACTGGAAGGACTTCCTCAGCCGCTACTCCGGCGGGGACGTCAAGGACGATAACCCCTTCCTGCAATATCTCCGCGCCGTCCGCCTCAGCATCACGGACCAGCTCAACGAAGACGGCCATCTCCAATGGACCACCGCCGCCTCGCCGCCCGCCGGCAAGGAAGACACTGCCGCCAAGATGAAGGAAGGCATGGAGCAGATGATGACCGGCTTCTTCTCCTCCTGGAACGCCTACATGAACGGCAACATGGTGCCTATCCCCGATGCAACGACCACCATCGCCGAAACTCCCGACGGCTTCCGCCTGCACGCCACCACGACCGGCACCGAGGTCACCGAGCTCTACGACAAGAACATGCTCCTCACCGAAGCGCACGTCGTGCAGCCTACTAACGACGTCTTCGCATATCCCACCTATGCCGATACGCCCGACGGCCGCCTCGTCTCTGCGATCCGCACCGTCTTCCGTCAGCCGCCGACCGCGCCCCCAGCCGAGCTCAACATCACCGTCGTCTACGCACCCGTGCAGGGCTTCCGTCTGCCCGCAAGCCTCGCCTACGAGCTCAAGAACGTCGGCTCCTTCGAGTTCAAGTTCTCCGCCTGCACCACCCAGACTGCAAAGAAAGTCGCCGACGACACGACGGAGTAGACTCTAGCCCGCCTCCAGCATCCTTCCCTGCTTCTGCTTCAGCTCGCCAAGCAGGCGCTCGATCTTCTCGTCCTTCTCCAGCCGCTCGAATTTCTCCTCCAGCGAATCCCCTAAGATCGCGCCGTTGCCCAACTGCTTCGCGGCATAGTTCTCCGCTTCCTCCGCGCCGATCCGCGCCTTCATCCGTGTGATCGCACTCCCCTTCGCCACAGAACCGATAGCCACACCTGTCACCTTCTCCTGCGCTGCCGTCGCCTTTCCGACCATCTTCGCTCTGCGGTGTTCGGCTACCAGCAGCTCGCACTGCGCCTGCGTCTCCTTCAGCTTCTGTTGCAACTTGTTGTAGGTCGTGCGCAGAGCATCGGCCTCGGCAGATTGCTCGTTCACCTGCCGCGCAAACGCGTCGGCCATGCCGTCATGGCTCATCGCGCGCTCGAGCGCCAGCCGCGCCAGGTCGTCCTCATTCTTCTCGACCGCGAGCTCCGCCTTCCTGCGCCAGCCGTCGGCGTTCCCCTTCTGCTCCACGGCCTTCTTCTCCAGCAGGTGCTGATCCGCAATCGCAATCGCCACCTGTGTCTTCACCTGGAGCAGCTGGTTCTCCATGTCGATCAGCAGCTGCTTCAGCATCTTCTCCGGATCCTCGGCGCGATCGATCAGGTCATTCACATTCGCACGCAGCAGAGTCGCAACTCGCTCCATAAGTCCCATGATTTTTCTCCTTCCAGCCATGCTCCGTTCAAAACCCGGGATGCCGAAGCGCACGCCTCGGCACCCTTGAATCGCTAGTTCGAGCTCCCATCCGTGCTGCCCTCCAGCAACGTCGTGCTCGGCCCAGACCCGTTCGACGTCCCGTTCGATCCGTTCGACGACGCGCCATTGGGCCGCGCCGCCATGCTCTTCACGTTCGTCATCAACTCCTTCAGGTTCATGCCGCTCAGCGCCTCGAACAACGCCGGCACCTGCGCGGCAATCTCCGTCATCTCACCGGTGAGTTTGTGCGCGCCCGTCGTCTTGCCATCACCCGTAGACACGATCGTGATCTTGTCCACATTCGCCAGCGGCTCGCTCATCGCGCGCACAATATCGGCCAGGTTCGTGATCAGCTTGTCGACAACCGCCGCCTGCGACCACTCCTGATAGGCTTCGGCTTTCACATTCATCGCCTTCGCTTCGGCCTCACCCTTCTGGAAGATGATTGAAGCCTCGGCCTCGCCCTGCGCGCGAATCGCGGTCGCCCTGCCTTCAGCCTCGGCCACAAGGCGCGCCCTTTCAGCATTCGCCATGTTCTCGATCCGCTGCTTCTCAATCTCCGACTTCTTCAGCACAGTCGCGATCAGCTCCTTCTCATTGCGCTGGATCTCGGCCTCCTGCACCTTCACCTGCGCCTCTTTCTCGATCTGCTGGACCTTCACCTGCTCGGCGATCACCTTCTGCTGCATCACGTTGGTCTGCAGCTCATAGGATTTGTCGGCCGTCGCCTGCTGACGTTTCGCTGTCTCGGTAAACTGCGCCTTCTGGACATCGAGATCGCGCTGCGCCTCCGCCTGCTTGGCCAGCGACAACGTCTCCGCCAGCACGCGCTCCTGGTCGGCCGTCGCCTTCGCGACTGCGGATTCGCGCAAGGCAATCGCCCGGCGAATGGCTGTATCGCGCTCCGCCTCCGCAGTTGCAATCTCCGCGTCGCGCTTGATGCGCGCAATGTCCGGCCGTCCCATGTTGGTGATGTACTCGTTCTTGTCGCGGACCTCCTTAATCGTGAAGCTCACAACCTCGAGCCCCATCTTGCTCATGTCTTCCGCGCAGGTGGCGCGCATGCGCTCGCCCACCATCTCCGGCTCTTTCACGATCTGCTCAACCGTGAGCTGACCGATGATGCCGCGCAGATGGCCTTCCATCACCAGGCGAATCAAGCCTTCGCGCTCCGCCGGCGTCTTGTTCAAAAACTGCTCTGCGGCAGTCATGATGCTCTCGTTATCGGATCGCACCTTGATCTGCGCCACGGCCTCAACCGTCACTGCAACGCCCTGCTTGGTATAGAGATCCTGCTGCGGCGCCACATCGAAGCTCATCAGCTCCAGCGAGAGCACGCGGGCATGTTCCATCACCGGCATGATGACGGTGCCGTGGCCCTTGATCACGCGCTGCCCGCGAATGCCGTAGACAATAAGCGCCTCGTTAGGCCCCGCCTTACGGAACAACCGCGCCAGCATCCCCATGAGGACCAGCGTGGCGAGAACGATAAGACCGATCACGACGATAGTGTTGTTGGACATTTCCTTGCCTCTCTTCCTTCGAAACCTCTACAGTCTTACTGCTGCTCCTCTGCATTGCGGGCCGGCTCGCTGCCGAGCAGGCCGTGTTCAAACTCTTCCCAGCGCCGCACATAAGCAACGCCCTTCGCGCGCCGCATCACAATCACCTCCGCGCCGCGCTCAATCGCCGTTCCATCGTCGGACCGCACCACCGCCGACCACCTCGCGCCGTTCTGCGAATACAACATCTCGCCTACACCGCGCTTCGGAATCCCGCCGCTCAGTTTCCCGACCATGCCCACGATGTCCGTGTCCGCCGGCTCCAGCGTCTTCTCTCTCGCCAGCAGCACCCGGCTCAAAAACCAGAACACAACCGATGCACCCGCAAACCCGCTCACCGCGGACAACAGCAGCACCAGCGCGTTCGAAAAGACACTGCCGTGATGCAGCAGATATCCCGTGCCCCCGAACCAGCACAGAAACGCTACCACCGTGAAGCCGTTCAGCGGTGACATCTGCGCCGCATGTTGCGCACCCGATTTCAGAGCCGCGCCATGGTGATGTCCGAAATGCATTCGGACATGCCCG
This sequence comes from uncultured Acidobacteriaceae bacterium, assembly GCA_963762465.1. Classification (GTDB taxonomy): domain Bacteria; phylum Acidobacteriota; class Terriglobia; order Terriglobales; family Acidobacteriaceae; genus Granulicella. The sequence goes on from CAVXKS010000011.1 coordinate 25,513, forward strand.
AAGTGCAGATGCCCAAAGCCACTCAGAAACGCGAGCAGGCTCAGCACCAGCCCGACACCAAAACACGTCAGATAAATCGCTTCCCAATCGAAAGTGATCATCGCTTCGACCCTCCACTCCTTCCGTGCGAACTCTTCAAACCGTTACCGCGCGCTCTATTGCCGCCAGAACCGTTGCCGGCTCCGTTGCGGGAACGCTTGCCTCGCGCCGGACTCTTCTCTGCCGCCGGCTCCGGCGCAACCAGCAGAGGCGTCTTCCGCGCACGATGCGCCGACCCTTCCTCCGGCCGCAGCACCTCCAGCAGCCGCTCACTCAACGACGGCGTCTCCAAAATACTCTCGAGCAGCAGCAGACAACGCCGCGAATCGTCGTGCCGCGCAATCGCCAGCAGCGCGCGTCGCAACTCCGGATCGCGGCGGAACCGCTCCGCTCCGCCGATCAGCCAAAGGTCCAGCTTCTCGTCGAGTGTCACCTGCTGGCGCAGATCGCTCATCAGCTCGTCCTGGTATCCCTCGGGGTCTTCGACCAGGTAGCCCGGATGCACCTTGAAGAACTTGGCCAGCAGCAGCCGCGTCGTGTTCGTCAGGTGCGGCCGCGCTCCGCTCTCAATCTGCGATAGGTAACTCTGGCTCAGAGAGGCGTTTGCTCCATTGGCTTCGCGCATCTCCTCATGAATCGCCCGCACCATCTCGCCCTGGGTCATCGCGCGCCCGAGACCGCGAAGCTGCCCTTCCACTTCCCGCAGGTACCGGATTTTGTCGCAAAGCTTCATGAATTCCAGACCCTCAAACTCGCATCCGCAGAGGTGCGCTCATTGCGGATTGCAATGAGCATATCGCAATATGCGATATTGTCAACAGAAATCGAGAGCTGCTGAAAGCATTCAACCAAGTGGTTGACAATCTCCCCCTCCGAGCCTACTATTCAACCGAATGGTTGAATCTTCTGCAGCTCGACTCGACACCGTCTTCCACGCCCTCAGCGATCCCACCCGGCGCGCCATCCTCCGCAACCTCACCACCGGAGAGCGCACCGTCACCGAGATCGCCAAGCCGCATAGGATGACACTCGCTGCCGTCTCCAAGCACCTCAAGGTGCTCGAGGCTGCCGAGCTCGTCGCGCGCGAGCGCCGCGGAAGCTTTCACATCGTTCGCCTGCAGGCCCAATCGCTCAAGCCCGCGGAAGAGTGGATTGCCTTCTACTCCCGCTTCTGGAATCAACGCCTCGACAACCTGGAAAAGTTCCTCGAAGAAAAGCCCTCAGCCGAAAAGGAGAAGAAACAATGAGCACAGCCGTCGCCGCTCCCACCGGGACCACAACTCCACCTTCTGCCCCGCATGTCCACATCACCCGCTTCTTCCGCGCCCCACGCGAGCGCGTCTTCGCCGCGTGGACCGACCCCGAACAGATGAAGCGCTGGATGGGACCGCCAACCTTCACCTGCCCCGAAGCCGAGTCCGACCTCCGCGTCGGCGGCCGCTACCGCATCGTGATGCACGGCACGCGCTCGCCCGGCGAGGGTCAACCCGCGCAGGAAATCACCAGCACGGTCACCGGCGAATACCTCGATGTCCGTCCGCCTGAGCTCGTGCGCTACACCTGGAGTCCGACATGGTCTCCCGGCGAGCAGAGCACCGTCACCCTCCGCCTCCACGAGGAGAGCGGCGGCACGCGGTTGGAACTCATCCACGAAAACTTCGCCAGCATCGAATCCGCCAACGGCCACAACACCGGCTGGAACGGCGCCCTGGACAAGTTCGCGGCCTACGTCGAGCGGTAAGAAGCCGGTCAGCGCGTCAGCCAGTCAGGACCTGTGAGCTGACCTTTGGCCACTCACCCCGGAAATAACATGGGCACCCCGCGTTCGCGCCGGGTGCCCATCCTGTTTTCTTAACTGGCTAACCTGCTGACTCGCTAATCCCTAGCCGATCGTTCCCGTTCCGCCCAGCTGCGCCATCGTCGTCCGCAGGTATTTGTGCGGATTCACCGCCGTCCCGCGCACCTGGACCTCGTAGTGCAGATGCGACCCGGTGACGCGCCCCGAGTGACCGACATAGCCGATCACCTGGCCCTTCACCACCTGCTCGCCGACCGTCACGTTATAGCCGGACAGATGCCCATACAGCGTCACCAGTCCATTGCCGTGGTCGATCTCAATCTCGCGCCCATAGCCCGTGCCCGGCCCGGCCTTGATCACCCGCCCATCCGCAGGAGCATGCACCGGCGTTCCATCCGGTGAGCCGATATCGACCCCCTTGTGGAACTCGCCCTCGCCGCCGCCCAGGATCGGGTCCTCGCGCTCGCCGAAGCCGCTCGTAATCGGTCCCAGGATCGGCCACATATCCGGCATATTCATCCCGGAGGCTTCCATCCCCGCAAATTCGCTCAGGGCCGCGCGCTCGCCCAGCGACGGATCGACATGCATCGTGGCTTCTGAAAGCCCCGTGTCCGCCGTCTTCTCCAGCGCCAGATACGTGTCCAGCGACTGATGATACGTCTCGTCGCTCGATTCATCCATCTTCAGCGGAGCGTTGGCCGCCTGTTGCGCCGCGGTCTGCGTCGTCTTCCCGTGATGCAGGTGCACCAGGTTCAGCTTGCCCGCCGTCAGCCCATAAATTGCCGAAATCTCGCCCGCCAGCGACCCCAGGCTCGCCACCTGCACATCCTTCTCGTGATTGGACTTCTCGAGGTGCGCATAGTCCTGCCGGCTCACGGCCAGCTGGTCGCGGAGCGTATTCACCGATTCCGCCTTCACCAGCATCCGCGTGTAGGAACCCGCCATCCCGGCGAACGTAAACATGCCCGCCACCGCCGCGGCGATGAAAACATAGACATATCGCATGGGAATGGAGACACGATCCGTCGTGCCGTCCGCTCCCTGGGTAACGTAGACAATGTGGCGCTTTCGCAACGTTCGGGCCGCTCCGTGCTGCCATCAGCGCGCACACTCATTTCGGGCGCGCAGCCTCTGGTCTTTGATTTGCCTCCGGTCCGCGTGGCGCGGCACTCAAGGCAGGAGACGGAGCAGCCAGCCAGAGCCGCGCTGCGGTCCGTGTATATCTATGGTAAATCGTTGGCCCGTGTGGGGCAATGCAAATGACCCATTCAAAATGCCATTTGGCTACGACTTTTGCACCATTTAGGCCTCCAAAGTTTTGCACCGCGCCGCGCACAGAACCGCACAGCCCCCCGGCGTATCCTTAGACCCTTACCGATCCTCAATGCCCCAGACGCAGAGTTCGACCAGCGTTCCCTCACCGTCCGCGCCCGACTTCCCTGACCGGCCCGTTGCCCGGCCGGTAGGCGAGTTCCCCCGGGGTGAACTCGCCTGGATTGAACGCATTCGCCAGCGTGCCGCCATCACCGCGCGGGGTGCCGGAGCCCTCCGCCTCGGCATCGGGGACGACTGCGCCATCCTCGCCCCGCCGCGGGGTCACGAGATCGTCCTAACCACCGACCTCTCCCTCGAAGGCCGCCACTTCCGCCGCGACTGGCACCCCGCCCGCTCCGTCGGCCATCGTGCCCTTGCTCGTGGCCTGTCCGATGTCGCCGCCATGGGGGCCCGCCCGCTCGCGGCCTTTCTCTCCCTGGCCATCCCCGGCGCGCTCGCCGCCGAGGCCAAGTGGGTCGAAGGCTTCCTCGACGGCCTGCTCGCCCTCGCGGCTGCCACCAAGACCCCGCTCGCCGGCGGCGACACCGCCGAAGCCGCCTGCAACGACATCACCATCGATATCGTCCTCCTCGGCGCCACGCCCACGGGCCGCGCCCTCCGCCGCACCGGCGCCCGGCCCGGCGACCGCATCTTCGTCACCGGAGCCCTCGGTGGCTCCGCCGCCGAACTCGCCTCGCTCGCCTCCCTCACGCCAAACAAAACCCCGCACACACCCAGGACCCGACCCCATTCAGCCGCCGTCTTATCTCGGAACGCGGGAAATGACACCGCGGATCACCCCCACCTTTACCCGCAGCCCCGCCTGGCGGTCGGCCAATCCATCCTCCGCCGCCGCCTCGCCTCCGCCTGCATTGATCTCTCCGACGGCCTCTCGACCGACCTCGCCCACCTCTGCACCGCCTCCAACGTCGCCGCCGAGATCGAAACGGCTCTACTCCCGCTCCACCCGCTCACCCGAACCCAATCGCCTGAGGCCGCGCTCCACTCCGCACTCCACGGCGGCGAGGACTACGAGCTCCTCTTCACCGCGCCGCCCTCCGCCTCCGTCCCACGCAACATCGCCGGCGTCCCGCTCACTCGCATCGGAGAGATTCGCCGCGCCGGCCGCAACCGCCCGCTCATGTCCGCCATCGCCCCCGACGGCACGCACACGCCGCTCGAACCCGGCGGCTGGGAGCACCTGAAATAATTCAGTACCGTGTCTCGTGAATCACAGCCACACCACCTCACCTTCCCCGCAAGTTGGTCGGCCGAGATCCTCTCCGTCCCACCGATCATCGCCCCCGCGCGCCAGTTCACCTGGCCTCAGCAGGTCCCGGGCGAAGAGGACACCCTCGCCCGCGGCGCCATGCTTCTCCAGGTCCGCCCCGCGTCCGGCGGCATATTCCTCGCCACCTGCGCGCTCGGCTTCCGCGACCCCAAGGCGCTCACCGGCGTCTGGTCCTGCCCGCGTCCCGATGACATCCTCGCCGTCGCCGGCGGCTACGCCTACCTCGCCGACACGCTCGCGCCCGTGCGCCCGCTCCACCTTCCACTCCGCCCCGTCGCTGAAATCCTGCCGGTACCCGAAGCCGGCCTTCTGCTCCTCGCCGGCTTCCACACCATCGCCGCCATCGCGCCCTCCGGCCTGCTCTGGGAAACAGAACGCCTCACATGGGAAGGCCTCAGCCTTCGCGGCATCCACGACGGCCATCTCCACGGCCTTGGTTGGGACATGCGCAGCGACCGCGATCTCCCCTTCTCCGTAGACCTCGCAACCGGCCAACACACCGGCGGAGCGTTCAAGAGTTAGCCAGTGAGGGGTTAGCGAGTGAGGACTCGGCGCACCAGACGCTTTTCCTAACTCCCTAACCCCTCACTCCTAACTCTCTTCCATAAAAACTCAGCGCGGCGTCGCCCTGCTCGAGCACCCTGTATCTCTCCAACTCCCGAAAGCTCTCCGCCAACGGAGACTTCTTCGCATGCTCCGCAATCACCACTGCATCTTCCGCGAGCACCTTCTCCGCATGCTCGCCCAAAAACCCCATCGTCCTCGCGTACTCCTCCGCCGCCTCATAGGGCGGATCCAGAAAGACCAGATCCACAACCCGCCCAGCCTTCACCAACCCTGACAGCAACCGAGCCACGCCGCGATCCTCGATCGCATACCCTCCTGGAACCTTCAGCGCGCGCAGATTCCCCTGGATCGCCGCCGCCGCCGGCGCCGCCTTCTCCGCGAACCAAACGAACTCCGCTCCACGGCTGATCGCCTCAATCCCCACCGCACCCGATCCCGCATACAGGTCGACAAACTTCGCGCCCTCGATCCTCGGCCCAAGCACATTGAACAGCGTCTCGCGCAGTTTATCGCTGGTCGGCCTGGTCGCCATCCCGCGCGGTGCCTGCAACTGCCTCGACTTGAACTCCCCCGCAATTACCCGCATCTGCCGTCGCTACCCTCTATCCCCACCCTCTACCCTCTGCTCCTCTACAATCTCATCAATGCTCCGCTCCTCAATCCCCTTCGGCAGATTCTTCGGCGTCGAGGTGCGTGTGCACATCTCGTTCATCCTTCTCCTCGCGCTCTCCGTCGGCTACTCCACGCTGCTGCTCAACAATGTGGGCCGCGGGTTCGCGCTGTGGCTCGCGCTCTGCTTCGCCGTTCTTGTGCGCGAAACCGCACGCGCCATCGCCGCACTCTACACCGGCCTTCATCTCCGTGCGCTCTTGCTGCTTCCGGTCGGCGGCGTAATGGCCTTCGCCCCTCGAGAACACGGCATCCCGAAGCCAAGCATGCGCCTCGTCACCGCTGCGGCGCCGCTCGCCAACTTTGCCGTCGGCCTCATTCTTATGGGTTTCTCCTACGGTCTCGAACCCAAAATCTCGCTCGTCGCGCAGCCCTGGTTCAGCTTCCATTACATCCTGCGCAGCACCGTCTGGATTCAGTTCCTCGTCGGCGCGGTCAATCTCCTTCCCGCTGCCGCCATGCCCACGCGCCGCATCCTCCGCGCGCGGCCCTCCGCTCCTCCGCCCGTGCTCCGCACCATCAGTCCCGGCGTTGGGCTCAACATCGGGCTCGCGGTCATTCTCATGATCGCCGGCTTCGTCCTCTCCAACGTCTGGTTCATCTTCTTCGGCGGCCTCATGCTGCTCTGGAGCCAGCTCCGCATGACCGCTCCGCTCGACACCGTCGAGACCAACGCCATCCTCGTCTCCGACGTCATGCTCACCGAGTACACGCTGCTCTCCTCTTCCGACACCCTCCGCGGTGCACTCGCCCAAACCGCCCACAGCCTCCACGACGTCTTCCCTGTCATTCGCGGCGACCGCCTCGTCGGCTCCATCTCCCGCGACACTCTCCTCTCGCGCCTCCAGCTCGAAGGCGACGGCTACCTCCAGGCCGCCATGAACCGCACGCTCTCCTTCGCCGATCCATCCGAGAAGCTCGTCGAAGCTCTCCGCAACGCGCCATCCTTCGGTCCCACCGGCATCCTCGCCGTGGTCGAGAACGGCGCGATGCTCGGCATCCTCACCCCGCAAAGCCTCTCCCGCAGCGTCCAGCTCACGCGAATCACTCGCCCACCCCAACCCGACCGCGTCGAGCGCTCCGACTCATGACCGGACAAGACGATCCCCTTGCCCCCGGCCTTTACCTCGTCGCCACCCCCATCGGCAACCTCGAAGACATCACCCTCCGCGCCCTTCGCGTCCTCCGCTCCGCCGACCGCATCGCGTGCGAAGACACCCGCCAGACCGCAAAGCTCCTCTCGCACTTCGGCATCTCCACCCCGACCGTCAGCTTCCACCTCCACAACGAAACCTCCCGCGCCGACGAACTCCTCGACCAACTCCGCACCGGCGCCCGCATCGCCCTCGTCTCCGACGCCGGCACACCCGCCATCGCCGACCCGGGCGCCGACCTCGTCTCCGCTGCCATCGCCGCCGGCATCACCATCTTCCCCATCCCTGGCGCCAACGCCGCCCTGACCGCGCTCGTCGCCAGCGGCCTTCCAACCGAGCGCTTCACCTTCCACGGCTTCCTTCCCTCGAAATCCGGCCAGCGCCGGTCTGTTTTGGAACAACTGCGAGCTACGCTCTCCGTCGCTTCCGCCGACGAACCCCGCACGACGCCGGGGGTCCCCGGGCGGCTTGCCGCCTGGGGTGGAACGCACATCTATTACGAAACCCCGCACCGCATCCTCGAAGCCCTCGCCGACATTGCCGCCACCTTCGGCCCGGCGCACCGCATCGTCCTCGCGCGCGAGCTCACCAAGCTCCACGAAGAGTTCCTCCGCGGCCCCGTCTCCGAAGTCCTCGCAACACTCCAACAGCGGCCCACCATCCGCGGCGAGATCGTCCTTCTCCTCGACGGCACCCTCACTGCCGCCGCACAACCCAGCCAACAATCCCTCGCCGACGAGGTCTCCACTCTCATCCGCTCCGGCGTCACCGAAAAAGACGCCCTCAAGCAAGTCGCCAAATCCCGCCGCCTGGGCAAAAGCGAAGCCTACCGCGAGTACCAGCGCACAAAAGCAAAATAGACAGCAGAGCGGCCATCGCCGCCTCTACTGTCTACGCTCTACTGTCTGCCTAAACCGCTTCCCGCCCCTTCAGCCGGTCGTACAAATACTTATCGCTCACCGTCCCCAGCGACTCGTTATAAAGCACCAGCGCGCCCACGTACTCCTTCAGCTCTTCGCTGAACTTATGCAGAGAGCGCAGATGCTCCGCCGTCGCCGGAATCTCCAGCCTGCTCGTCTTCAAAAACTTCTGATACCCGCGATCCACCAGCCGCGAGATCTCCCCACCCAGCACCCATCCGGCCTTCGCAGCAATCCGCACCGGGGCGTCCTTGCTCTCGCCCGGCGCAATCTCAGCCGCACATCCATACTTCGAAACCATGCGCGCCCCCGCCGCATGGTTTGCACCGTCCGCCGCCGGCGCCACATCAAACCTCTCACTGCCGAGAATCGACAGCACATCATCAAACGTCTTCTGCTTCGCTAGCTTCGGCATCTCAACCTGCTCTGGACCTGGCGGGCACTCGAACGCACCGCACGCCCGCAGTAAACTCAACTTAGACTCTCGCACATCGGGCGGGCCCATTCAAACCGCCCGATGAGAGCGCGGCAAGTGCCACGCTGCGGAGCAAAAAGGAAAATGCTCGCCGCACCCGCCAAACCGCAGAGCCAGCACCTCGGCCTCACCCTTCTCGACCGCGTCGGGAACACCCCTCTGCTCCGCCTCGACGGACTTGTAGCAGGACTTACACCCGGTCCGGTCAGCAATGCCACCGTCCAGCTCCTCGGCAAAGCCGAGTGGGCCAACCCCGGCGGCAGCGTCAAAGACCGCGCCGCCTCCGCCATCGTCGCCGACGCCATCCGCCTTGGCCACCTCATCCCCGGCTGCAGCGACAAAGCCCTGCTCGACGCCACCTCCGGCAACACCGGCATCGCCTACGCCATGTTCGGCGCCGCCCTGGGCTTCCCCGTCACCCTCTGCGTGCCGTCCAACGTCTCACCCGAGCGCAAAAACATCCTCGCCGCCTACGGCGCCAACGTCTTCTGGACCGACCCCGCCGACGGCTCCGACGGTGCCATCCGCCGCGCCCGCCAACTCATCGCCGAGCACCCGGAAAAATTCTTCTACGCCGACCAGTACGGCAACGACAACAACTGGCGCGCCCACTACTACTCCACCGCCAACGAAATCTGGGACCAGACCTCCGGCAGCATCACCCACTTCGTTGCCGGCCTCGGCACCTCCGGCACCTTCATGGGCACCACCCGGCGCCTCCGCGAGCTCAACCCCAAAATCCGCTGCATCTCCATGCAGCCTGACTCGCCCTTCAACGGCCTCGAAGGCCTCAAGCACATGGCCACGGCTATCGTCCCGCCCATCTATGACCCCACCCTCGCCGACCGCAACATCGACATGCCCACCGAGCGCGCCTACGCCATTTGCAAGCGCCTCGCCCGCACCCAGGGCCTGCTGGTCGGCATCTCCGCCGGTGCCGCCGTCGCCGCCGCGCTCGACATCGCCGAAGAAGAATCCCGCGCCCACCGCGAAGCCGTCATCGTCACCATCCTCCCCGACTCCGCCGACAAATACCTCTCCGACCGCTTCTGGACCGAAGACCACGACCAGGAGAACAGAGATCAGAAATCAGATAACGTCTCTGCTGCCTAACCCTCGACTGTCTCTACCCTCTACTCTCTACCCTCTACCCCTGATCTCTCCTATGTCCCTCATCCTCTCCCGCGCCCTCTATGACGACCTCCGCTCTCACGGCGAAGCCACCTACCCCAACGAGTGCTGCGGCATCCTCCTCGGCCGCGCCGACGCCGCCGCTCTCCGCGTCACCTCGCTCTTCCGCGCCGGCAACACCCGCACCGACTCCGCCCACAACCGCTACAACATCGCGCCCGCCGAGCTCATCGCCGCGCAGCGCCAGGCCCGCGAACAAGACCTCGACATCGTCGGCTTCTACCACTCCCACCCCGACCACCCCGCGCAATGGTCCACCACCGACTTCGCCGAAGCCCACTGGTTCGGCTGCGCCTACGTCATCACTTCCATCGCGCAAGGAAAAGCCGAAACCACCAACAGCTTCCTCCTCACCGGCACCTCCGAAGACGACAAGCGCTTCCAGCCCCAATCGATCGTCGTCGAGTAGCCCTACAATCCGACTCAACGTACCATTCAGGACCGGCTATAGAGGAGAAGCTAAGTGCCGACAACGTTTGTTCTTGGTGCAGGGGCATCGAGAGATGCTGGATATCCATTTGCAAAAGAGATGGGAAGGGGGCTTCTCACTTGGATGGAGCAGGCACAGCCTGAAGGAGTGTGCGACTTTTCAGCGTCAGCATCTTCTCTGCGCGAAAGATTCGAGAATGCGGAAGACATTGAAGTACTGCTGGAGCAGATAGAAAAGGTGACATCCCTCTCCAACAGTGCTCCTGTAATAGACCGCATGCTCGCCGCTCGGGTTAACGTCGATCGCTGCGCCTTAATTCAAGGGCTGCGCAGATGGTTCGAGCAGATCGATCGCGTATCCTCAAACTCCTCCTATAGTCTGTTCGCCAGAGAAGTCGTTCAGCCTAGCGACACGGTAATCACATTCAACTATGACGTTTCACTTGATAAAGAACTCAAGCGAGCCGGTGCGTGGGAAGCAGGCGACGGCTATGGCTTTGAAATCGAGGGATTGCCCGCTTCGTCGAGAGTTGCCCTTCTCAAATTGCACGGGAGCATAAACTGGCGGGCGCTGCTTTTCGGCGGTCGTAGAGCAGCGGTGGTGAACGATTTGGAACGTTCCTTGGGACGTCGCCCAATCCTGTTCGATTCTGACTTGAAAACACTCGGGTACGATCACGAGGTCGATGGCAGTCTTCCTCGCGGTCGAGACGTAGCCGCAGTCGATTCGCTGATCCTGCCCGTGCATGAGAAGCAGTTCTTTTTTCATACCAGCTTTGGCGACGAATGGACTTCGTTCTGGGATTCGCTTTGGAGCGCTGCTGCCGCATCACTTCGAACTAGCGACCGCATCGTTATTTGTGGCTACAGCGTCCTGCCAATTGACGAGCGAGCATGCAAAATGCTGCTTGAGGACCAGCAGATCACAGCCCGTTTTGAGGTATGTTGCGGGGACGATTCAGAAGTGATCGTAGACCGTCTGAGGTCATTCGGGCGGGATGCTCATGCGGCTAAGTGGACGCTATTTGGTGACTGGGTGGCCGCTACAGCGGATCAGCGGAAACCCATGTCGATCCCCTGATCTGTATGCAGGCCGGATTGATTCTCATGAACGCGCTGCTCTTTACGCATCCGGCCCTCCTGTACAGGCAGGATCGAGGCAATCGCGGACACAATTCCGTTGAGCCGACATCCCTAGGCTCATACTGCTTGCATGATCCTTCGCAAGGCTTTCTGTGCTCTTCCTGCAATCTTCCTCGCCTGCACCTCTCTGCTCGCCCAGCAGCCCCGCGCCGTCACCACCGACCCCACGCCCAACCCCTCCGCCCCTCCCCAAAACATCGAAACCGTCCTCGACTCCCACGGCAGCCACATCATGGGCATGCTCCTGCTCGCCGCCGGCACGCAGCCGCACCGCACCGTCATCCTCCTCCACGGCTTCCCCGGCTACGAGCAGAACCTCGATCTCGCCCAGTCCCTCCGCCGCGACGGCTTCAACGTCCTCGCCATGCACTACCGCGGCAGTTGGGGTTCACAAGGCACGTTCACCTTCACGCATTGCATGGAAGACGTCTCCACCATGCTCGCCTACCTCACCCAGCCCGCCAACCTGCAGAAGTTCCACACCGACCCGCACCGCATCATCGTCATCGGCCACAGCATGGGCGGTTTCCTCACCCTCGCCGCGCTCGCCCAGCACCCGCAGATCGCCGCCGGAGTCGTCATCACCGAAGGCAGCCCCGTCCACGACACTCGCGACTACTTCCGCGACATTGACCCCGCCGACTACGCCCCGCTCGCCAACACCTCATTCGCCGCGCTCCAGCACGAGGCCCAAACCAACGCCTCTGCCTGGAGCTTCGAAACCTTCGCCGCGCAGATCGCAGCCAGCCACACCCCGCGCCCCATCCTCGTCCTCTCCGCCAACGACGGCCTCCGCTCCTCCAACGAAGCCCTTGTTGCCGCTCTCAGGCAAGCCCACCTCCCCGTCACCTACCAGCACTTCGAAACCGACCACGGCTTCAGCGGCCAGCGCATCGCGCTCCAAGCCGCCATCCTCACCTGGCTCGACAAAACTCCGTCGACAGCCGCCGCGCCTCGCTAACTTCCTACCCGCTGCCCCGGCGTCGCTGGCCCCGCTGGACTCGCTGACTCGCTGACTCGCTGACTCGCTGACTCGCTGACTCGCTGACTCGCTGACTCGCTGACTCGCTGACTCGCTGACTGGTTCGATGGAGCGGCACCTGCGCCACTACCACCGTCCCATCGCCCGGGTTCGAGCTGATCTGCACGCGCCCGCCCACCAGCCGCGCGCGCTCCTGCATGCTCAGCATTCCCAGGCTGCGATTGGTGGACGCGTCCGTCGCTTCAAACCCCGGTCCGTTGTCCTCCACCCGCAACGACAGCACATTGTTCTCACAGGACAGATCAACCAGCACCATGCTGCCCTCCGCATGCTTGGCCGCGTTCGCTACCGCCTCCTGCGCAATCCGGTACAGCACCGTCGCGACCGCGCGCGCAATCTTGTCCGGCAGCAGGCGCGCCGAAAACGTCACCTCCGCGCCTCCGCGCCTCCGCTCCTGTACCATCGCGCGCACCGCATGCTCCAGGCCTAGGTCCTCCAGCATCGCCGGATGCAACTCGTGCGAGACGCTGCGCAGCCGTGAACAGAGCTCATTCACATGCCATCGGATCTCCGCCAGCTTGTCCTGCTCTTCCGAAGCCGCACTCTTCGCCAGCGCACCCACCTGGATCGCAATCAACGCTGCCCGCTGCCCCAGATCGTCGTGCAGCTCCCGCGCCACCTTTCGCCGCTCCTCCTCCTGCACGCCAATCAGGTAACCTGACAGCGACTCCAGCGCGGATTGCGTCTTTCCCAGCACCTCGGAGGTCAACTCCACCCGCTGCTTCAATCGGTCCCGGACGCGCCGCTGTTCTGTCGTGTTCCGCGAAACCCCGAACACCATCTCTACCGATCCGTCCTCGCCCCGCACCGGTCCCCACACGTAATCGAAGTACCCGCCCACCCCGGTCGGACTGCGAAAAAAGACCTCGTCATGAACAGGCTCGCCAGTGAGAAAAACACGGTCGATGTCCGCCGTCAGCTTTTTATCCAGCTCCGGAAGGCAGTTCAGCTCGGCGAAGTTCTTGCCCAGCACATCCTCCGCATCGATTCCCAAAAGCTCCGGCACTGCGCGGTTCACATAAGAAATCCTGTGCTCGCGATCAAACGCATAAACATAGTCGGGAATCGAGTCCAGCGCCGCCTCCAGGAATCTGCCCCGTCTCGACAGCGTGGTGCGCGCCTTCTCTCGCGCCCGCGAAATCGCGCTGTTCCCTACGCCGGGGGCATCCCCTCGTCGGTCCGCATCCGTCCAGTTCGACAGCTCTTGCTCGTTGGATGATTGCATGTGCACACTCCCGTCCTCTGCGGAGCAGCGCATCGTGCACAACATCCACTACCGAATCCCGCAGAACGCAATAGATTGCGACCCGGGCAAGCGTACATCCCACTATGTCGCCTTACTCACGCAACAGTTTACGCCTGCGTCCGACCCTCCTCCTCGCGCATCGAATATCAGGAAAAGAAAAGCTTCGAAATATCGAAAAAAGAGTCGCAATAGCAAACTTTCGGCATAATAGAAAACAATGAAAGTCCATATCCCAACACCACTCCGCAACTACACCGAACGGCAGCAGACCGTTTCGGTCGGGGGCGTTACGGTCGCTGAGGGTCTGGAGCAGCTGGTCAAGCAGTTCCCTGCCATGCGCCAGCATCTCTTTACTCCTGACGGCAAGTTGCGCTCGTTCGTGAACGTCTACGTCAATGACGAGGACGTCCGCTATCTCCCGGAAAAAGAACACACCGGCGTTGATGATGCCGCCGAACTCTCGATCATCCCCTCCATCGCTGGCGGCTGTTGTCCCCTCGCTGCCTGTTGTTGTCGCTAGAAGCGAGAAACTACCCGCAGCCCTGAGCTCCTCCCCCAAAATTTAGCCGTCATCCTGGGCGAATCCTCGTCACGCGCATACGCATCTCCATACCAGACAGCGAGTGGCCCTACTTGACAAAACGGTGCGCCGGCTGACCCCCTGCTGCTAGGATTGAGCAGAACAGCAGGTCCCCCGCGCCGCCTAACCCAAGGGGAATCAATATCTTGCAGACAAATTCTCTGCTTTGAATATTTTGCAGCCACTCGCCAATAGAATCAATATTTTGCGGACAGCAGGGGGTAGGGGGTACTCTCCCCGGAAGGAAAAAATGCCAGCCACACTCGACGAACTCAAGACCGAACTCCCCACGCTGACCAACGAAGAGATCGCCCGCTACTCGCGCCACCTCATCCTTCCCGAGGTCGGCATGGAAGGCCAGCGAAAGCTCAAGGCCGCCAGGGTCCTCTGCGTCGGTACCGGCGGCCTCGGCGCCCCCCTGGCCCTCTACCTCGCCGCCGCCGGCGTCGGCACCCTCGGCCTCATTGATTTCGACGTCGTCGACGAATCGAATCTGCAGCGGCAGATCATTCATTCGCAGTCCACCGTCGGAATGCTCAAGGTGGACTCCGCCGAGCAGATGATCAAGGGCCTGAACAAGAACACCAACGTCGTGAAGCACAACACGATGCTCACCTCGGCCAACGCCCTCGAGATCTTCAAGGACTATGACGTCATCGCCGACGGCACCGACAACTTTCAGACCCGCTACCTGGTCAACGATGCCTGCGTCCTCACCGGCAAGCCCAACGCCTACGGCTCCATCTTCCGCTTCGAGGGCCAGGCCTCCGTCTTCGCCCACGAGGACGGCCCCTGCTACCGCTGCCTCTACCCCGAACCCCCGCCCCCTGGCCTGGTGCCCTCCTGCGCCGAGGGCGGCGTCCTTGGAATTTTGCCCGGGCTGGTAGGTATCATCCAGGCGACAGAGGTCATCAAGCTCATCCTCGGCATTGGTGAGCCGCTGATGGGCCGACTGTTGCTTGTCGACGCGCTCGGCATGAACTTCCGCACGCTCAAGCTGCGCAAAAATCCAAGCTGCCCCGCCTGCGGAACCCACGAGATCAAGGAATTGATCGACTATGACCAGTTCTGCGGCATCCAGAAGCCGACTGAAACCGGTCCGCTCGAGGTCTCCTCCTACGGAAAGGTCGCGGACCTGCCTGTAGTCGACGGCATCCCGCAGCTCTCGGTCGAGCAGCTCAAGCAGCGCCTCGACTCAGGCGACAAGCCCTTCATCCTCGACGTCCGTGAGCCGCATGAATATCAGATCGTCAATCTTGGCGCCCCGCTGATCCCCGTCGGCCAGCTCCCCGACCGCCTCAACGAGATCCCCGTCGGCAAGGACGAGGAGATCGTCGTGCATTGCAGGTCGGGAGCCCGCAGCCAGAACGCCTCCCTTGCACTCAGGCAGGCAGGATTCACGAACGTGAAGAATCTCGCGGGCGGCATCCTCGCATGGGCCGACAGGGTCGATAAGTCGCTGCCAAAGTACTAACACGACCCTTCACAAGATCGAAGCTCCGCCAGATCGCGGAGCTTCTTTCTTTGCGTTCACAGCAAGCTAATCGCGTTGCTCATCTTCCTCGACGAGAATCTCCAGCACGAGCGGCGGTTCGAGTATGAAGTCCATCGTGCTTATCTCTGCAACAGCGCCCTCCAGCGTTGAACGCAGGCACGGCTCGGTTGTGATGACGAACGGCAGGCGATCGCTTGCGTGGCCGCGGTGCTGCAGGAGCGAATCGATGTTCACCTGCTCCTTCGCCAGAGCTCCTGCGATTGCGGCAACAATCCCTGGACGGTCTGCAACGACGAAGCGCAGGTAGTGCGGCGCATTGACCTCCCCAGTCACCGGGAGTTTCTGCACCGGAAGCCGCACCGAGGAACTGCCCTGCGCGACGGCGAGGACGTCGCTCATCACAGCGACTGCCGTGGGATGTCCGCCGGCGCCATGCCCGCTGAAGACGACATCCCCACCGAACTCGCCGTTGGTGACAATCATGTTCTGCGTGCCGCGCGACCACGCGATGGGCGAGCTCTTCGGCACCAGCATCGGACCGACGCGGGCGCGGACAAGATCGCCGTCGAGCTGCGCGCGAGAAACCTGGCGTATCGTGCAGCCAAGCTCTTTTGCGTAAGGAAAATCGACGGCGCCCACGTGCCGGATGGTCTGTGCGGGTACATCTTCCGGACGAATCTCAGCCTGAAGCGCAAGACGCGCGAGAATGCACAGCTTCGCCCGTGCATCGAAGCCGTCGACGTCAGCAGAAGGATCGGCTTCGGCATACCCGGCCCGCTGCGCATTGGCGAGCACCTCGCCGTAGTTGAAGCCGCTCTCCATCGAGCTGAGGATGAAGTTGCAGGTGCCGTTCACGATGCCGCTGACGCGGCGGATGCGGTCACCGCTTAATCCCTGCACCATACCGGGAATCACCGGCACGCCGCCAGCCACAGCCGCACCGAAAAGCAGTTGCACATTGTGCTTCGCGGCAAGATCGAGCAGTTCCGTTCCCCGGAAGGCGAGCAGTTGCTTATTCGCAGTGATGACGTGCTTGCCTGCGGTGAACGCGGTGCGCAGCCAACCTTCTATCGGGTCCAGTCCACCGATCAGTTCTACGACTGCATCCACGTCCGGCGCTGTGAGAACGTCTTCGACGCGGTCGGTCCAGATTGCATTCGAGGGCACAAATTTTGCACGGGCATGCTCGCGCTTGCGCTGCACGTCACGATTGAACACGCGCGTGATCCTGATCTCGTTATGCGCGCCCGCCGCGAGAACTTCAGCGAATGAGCTGCCAACAGTACCAAAGCCAAGTAAACCTAATCGCAATCGTTACTCCTGTTGTCTTGATCAGTACTTCACTTTCAAAGGACTCGCCTCCCATGCGGCGAAGCTTACCCAGGCCTTTTCGGCGAGCATGTTTTGAATCGGAATTGTGCGCTGATCGAGGGGCTTGCGCATCTCGTCGTACAGAAACGAATCGTCAAAGCCTATGCGTGCGGCGTCTGCAGCGCTGTTGCCATAGTAGATGGCGCGACAGTGCGACCAGTAAAGAGCCGCGAGGCACATCGGACAAGGCTCGCAACTGGTATAGACATCGCAGCCTTCCAGCCAGAATTTGCCGAGCTTTTTGCACGCTTCACGAACCGCTACGACCTCTGCGTGCGCCGTCGGATCGTTCCATTCGGTTACGTGATTGACGCCGGTGGCGAGCACGTCGCCGTCTTTGACGATGACCGCGCCGAACGGACCACCGCGGCCGCTGGTGACGTTCTCGGTCGCGAGCGCAATGGCCTGCTCCATGAATTCTGGACGGGCTTCGCTCATCCGATCGTATCTTTCCTTGTCGAAACGGGCATAATCAGCAACATGGTACACGGTCTGCGATCCCGGCACGTTGTTACACCGGATGGCGAGCGCGATGCGGTGGTCCTGATCGAAGGCGAGCACATCGTCGCGGTGAAGGCGGCCAGCGAAGTTTCGGCTGAGACTTCGCTGGATGATCTTGGTGAGCTGGCGTTGATTCCGGGGCTGGTGGATGTGCACACGCATTTGAACGAGCCAGGCCGAACGGAGTGGGAGGGGTTTGAGACGGGAACGCGCGCATCGGCCGCGGGTGGATTCACGACGATCGTCGACATGCCGCTGAACTGCCTGCCCGAGACAACGGACCTTGAAGCGCTGGAGTTAAAACGTGAGGCCGCACGGGGCAAAGCGATGGTCGACTATGCGCTGTGGGGCGGAGCGGTGGATGGGAATCAGTGTGAGCTGGAGCCTCTTGCCGTTGCAGGCGTCGCCGGGTTCAAGTGCTTCCTGATCTATCCGGGAACTGACGGTTTCACAGAGATCGACCGCGCGAACCTGGAACTCGCGATTCCGCACATTGCGCGCACGGGGCTTCCGCTTCTGGTGCATGCGGAGCTTGCGGGACCGATCGATGCCGCGGTGGCACGGCTGAACAGCAGCGATGCGGACTGGCGCAGGTATGCGACGTATCTTGCGTCCCGGCCGGATGAGGC
Source organism: uncultured Acidobacteriaceae bacterium (assembly GCA_963762465.1). Lineage (GTDB taxonomy): Bacteria > Acidobacteriota > Terriglobia > Terriglobales > Acidobacteriaceae > Granulicella. The sequence goes on from CAVXKS010000011.1 coordinate 43,367, forward strand.
GGAGCTGGAGGCGATTGCGATGATGCTGGAGCTGTGCCGCGCGCACAGGTTCCGGCTGCACATTGTGCACTTGTCGACGGCAAAGGCGCTGCCGATGATTCGAGCGGCGCGGAGGGATGGCCTGCCGCTGACTGTCGAAACGTGTCCACACTATCTGCACTGCGCTGGGGAGGAGATCCCAGACGGGGCGACGCTGTTCAAGTGCGCGCCGCCCGTTCGCTCCGCGGAGAATCGCGAACTGCTGTGGCGTGCGCTGCTCGATGGCGATATAGACTTTGTCGCGACCGATCATTCGCCCTGTCCGCCCGCGATGAAGCGGCTGATCGCGAATGCGCCGGGCGAGGAGGTCGGCCGATTCGATGAGGCGTGGGGTGGGATTCCATCGCTTTCGACGGCGCTGCCGGTCATGTGGACTGACTGCGTAAAGCGAGGCATTCCGCTTACAAAGCTGGCGCATTGGATGTCGACAAAACCTGCGGCACTGGCGGGGTTGAGCGCTCAGGTAAGTGCGATTGCGCCGGGAATGCAGGCGAATCTGGTGGCGTTTGATACAGAGGCGAGCTTCACGCTCAGGCCGGAGCATTTGCATTACCGCCATCCTGTTTCGCCGTATATGGGGGAGACGCTGCGCGGCGTGGTCCGGGCGACCTGGCTGCGGGGCGAGCAGGTGTATGCAAACGGTCAGGGCGGTGTAACGTTCGCGGATACTCCCCGGGGGAGGGAGTACGCGCTATCCTGTTCCCTCTCGCAATGACAATGTCTTCCGCCAATACGATTCTCGCCCGGTGGAACGAGCTGGGGCTCGACGATGCTGCCGAAGTGATTCTGCCGTGCAATGGGTCTCCGGTTTGGGCGACGCTGGTTGCGTATAACCGACCCTTCGATTCACCGGAGGCCCTCTTCGCCACGTCGGACAAGATCTGGCGGTCGCTTTCTGAAGAAGACTGGCAGGAGGCATTCGATTCGCATCCGCGGCTGGGCGAGCGGAACGCGAAGGCGGCGACGGAAAAGAGCCTGAGCTGGAGCGCGCAGGAGCAGAGCGCGGCCAATCCTGATTACGCTGCGTGGCATGCGCTGGCGGAAGCCAATCGCGAGTACGAGGCGAAGTTCGGGCGGATTTTCCTGCTGTGTGCGACAGGACGAAGCGCGCAGCAGATGCTGACGATTTTGCGGCAGCGGATGCAGAACGATGCTGACACAGAATTGCGCGAATCGATGGAACAGCAGCGGCTGATTACGCAACTTCGGCTGCGACGGTGGCTCGAGATGCCCGCATTGAGTTGCGCGGACCTGGCGCAGAGCGCGACGCGTACATCCGAGGAGGCGGCTTAGGATGGGGCTCTCTACGCACATTCTCGACACATCGCAAGGACGACCGGCGGCCGGGATTACCGTGCTGCTGCTGCAGGAGAACGGCGATGCATGGCGGGAGATCGGCCGTGGATCGACGGATGCTGACGGACGATGCCGTCCGCTGCTCGGCGACGGGGAGCTTGAGCGGGCGACTTACAAGCTTCGCTTTGAGGTGGCGCCGTACTTTGCTGCGCGAAGCATTACGATCAGCTGCCTGTATCCCTACGTGGAGATTGCGTTCAGCGTTTCCGATCCATCGCAGCACTACCATATTCCGCTGCTGATTGCGGCGAATGGATACACCACCTATCGAGGCAGCTGATGGCAGCAGGGACCTGTAAGCTCGCAACGAATCGCTACGGGAAATCGCGTGTGCGGCTGATGCGCGTGACGCGGCATGCGTCGCATCATGATCTCGACGAATGGACGGTGCAGGTGCTCCTGAGCGGCGATTTCGAAACGGCGCATACGGTGGGTGATAACTCGAAGATCCTGCCAACGGACACGATGAAGAACACTGTGTACTTCGTGGCGCGCGAGTCGAAGGCCGACAGCATGGAAGAGTACGCGAAGGAGCTGATCGATTTCCTGCTGACACGCAATCCGCAGGTGAGCGGCGCCGAGGTTCTCGTTGAGTCGCACATGTGGAAGCGGTTGATGGTGGACGGCCAGCCGCATCCAACGGCGTTCATGCATGGGTCGGAGGAGCGGCAGACGACAAGGGTCTCGCGCAGACAGGGAGAGGCATTTGAGATCGTGAGCGGACTGGATGGGTTGAACGTCTTGAAGACCGCGCAGTCCGCGTTTTTCGGCTATATCAAGGATGAGCTGACCACGTTGCCGGAGACGAAGGATCGGCTGTTCGGCACGGTGGTTAAGGCCGAGTGGCCGTACAACGCGCTGGCGATTGCGGAGGGCATTGAATTCAATAAGGTGCGGCGGCATCTTCGCGAGACAATGCTCACAACCTTCGCGAAGCATGATTCGGTGTCGGTGCAGCAGACGCTGTTTGCGATGGGCGAAGCTGCGCTGGCGCACACGAACGTCATCGATGAGGTGTATCTGCTGATGCCGAACAAGCACAATCTGCTCGTCGATATGGGACGTTTTGGCCGCGATAATCCGAACCATATCTTCGTTCCCACGGATGAGCCGCATGGAACGATCGAAGCAACGGTGCGGCGCGCGTAAGATGAGCCATCCGGCGCTTGACGAGCACGCACAGAAGATCATTGCGAGATGCCGGGAGCTCGCGCGGATTACGGATGTTCCTGGACAGACGACCAGGCTTTTCCTGTCGCCGGCGACACGCGATGCGCACACGCTGCTGCTGTGGTGGATGCGGAATGCGGGCCTTGAGGGTCGCGTCGATGATGCGGGCAATCTGCGTGGCGTTCGCATTGCAGGAACAACGTCCGCGCCGCGCGTTGTGCTGTTCTCGCATATCGACACGGTGCCGAACGCGGGAGCTTTCGATGGACCGCTGGGTGTGGTGCTTGCTCTGGAAGCACTGCAGATGTTAGCGGAAGAGCCGCTTCCCTTCGCGGTCGAGATAATCGCGTTCAGCGAAGAGGAGGGCGTCCGATTCGGGTTTCCGTTCTTCGGCTCGATGGCAGCAACGGGACAGGTTGTTCCGGCCACGATGGAGCGGCGGGATCAGGATGGCGTGTCGGTCGCGGAGGCGTTGTATGCGTTCGGGTTGCGGCCGCAGAATATTTCGCCCAGCTGTGCACTGGCGCCGGAGACGTTCGCTGCGCTGGAGGTGCATATCGAGCAGGGGCCGGTGCTTGAGGCTGAGGACCTTTCACTCGGAGTCGTGGAAGCGATCGTCGGGCAATCGCGCTTCGAGCTGACGTTTACAGGACAGGCGAATCACGCGGGAACAACGCCGATGCGGCTGCGGCATGACGCGCTCGCGGCGGCCGCGCAGTGGATCACAGAAGTGGAACGCTACGCCACGAACTATCAGCAGCTTGTAGCTACCGTGGGCCAGGTTGAGGTCGCGCCGGGCGCTGTGAATGTCGTGCCCGGCGGTGTGCGGGCAACGCTGGATGTGCGGCATCCGAAGGACGAATCGCGGCATGCGGCAGTGGCGAATCTGCTGACCAAGGCGGAGCTCGCCGCGGCGCAACGCGGAGTGCGGGTGAGTGCGAAGGCGATGTCGAAACAAGCCGCTGTATCGATGAATCGCGAGCTCACGATGGCCTTGCAGCAGGGCGCGCACCGTGCAGGATTTGAGACACATCAGATGTTCTCCGGTGCGGGACACGACGCCATGATTCTGGCGCCGCACGTGCCCACGACGATGCTCTTCGTGCGTTCGCCGGGAGGTCTCAGCCATCATCCGGACGAGGCCGTGCGTGTAGATGATGTTGAGGCGGCGCTGGCGACGGTTCTCGAATTCCTGCGTGGCATGAAGCCTCCAAACGGGTAAAATCGAGCCTTCTTATGCATCATCTTGGACTGACACGCAGCGCAAACCGACGCGACCACCTGCTGCTCACGCCGGACACGTTCATCCGCACACCGCTTCCTGGGTTGACCAATGGCATGGCGATCGTGCATGTCGCGCCGCACGCTGGCGCGGCGTTCGCGATGATGACGGTGGAGCTCGAGCCGGAGGGCACACTGATCGAAGGACCAACGCAGCGGTTCCTGTATGTGCTCGAGGGAGAGTTGTTGCTCAGCGAGCGGGGGACCGTCGATCCACATGCGATGAACGCAGGGAGTTATGCATATCTGCCTGCGGAACTCGAGTACACCCTCAAGGCAACCAAGCGCGCCAGAGTGGCGGTGATTGATAAGCCGTTTCTGCCGCTGCCGCATTCGCGTGGCGAAGAGCCTGAAGAGGCGTGGCCGTGGTTCCTGATTGGGCGGGAGGAGGAGGTCACATCGGTTCCGCTGAACGGTGATGAAGGTCTCCAGGTGCGCTCGTTACTGCCGGATTCGCCTGCATTCGACTTCGCGTGCAACACGATGACGTATGCCCCGGGCGCCGCGCTTTCGCAGGTGGAGATTCACTACATGGAGCACGGCCTGCTGATGCTGGAGGGCGGCGGGATCTATCGGCTTGGTGATGAGTGGTATCCCACGCAGGCCGGTGATTTCATCTGGATGGCGCCGTTTTGTCCGCAGTGGTTCGGCGCGCTCGGCAGGCAGCCGGCGAAGTACTTAATCTACAAGGACTTCAACAGGCACACGCTCGCATGAACGTCAGCATCAATGCCGATCGTCTCCTGGCGGAGTTGCATGAGCTCGCGCGGCTTACCGACTGCCCACCAACCGAGAACAGCTCGCTGCCGGAGCCGACGCAGGCGGTGACGCGGATCGTCTTCACGCCGCGCGACCTCGAAGCACGCGAGTGGCTGAAGTCGCTGGCGAGGGCTGCGGGCTTCAGCGTGCGCGAGGATGCGGTTGGCAACACGTTCATCCGCTGGCACGGCAGCGATCCTGCGGCCGGCCTGGTCGGAACGGGATCGCACACCGACGCGATTCCGCATGCAGGCATGTACGACGGCACGGTGGGCGTGCTGGGCGGATTGGAAGCCTTGCGGTCATTGAAGGAGTCGGGCTTTGAGCCAAAGCGATCGCTGGAACTGCTGATGTTTACGAGTGAAGAGCCGACGCGCTTCGGGATTGGGTGTCTTGGGTCGCGGCTGCTCGGCGGTGTAATCGACCCGCACGCCGCCAATGACTTATCTGATCGGCTGCATGAAACGGATCCGAATGCGCCCGCAGGTCTGACGCTGCAGGAAGTGCGAGAGGCCGCGGGTTTCACCGGCGCGCTCGCGAGTGTGAAGCTGCCGCCGAATTACTACGACGCTTGGGTGGAGTTGCATATCGAGCAGGGGCCGCTGCTCGAGCGCGACAAGATTCAACTCGGGATTGTGACGAACATCGCCGCGCCGGCGAGCTATCGGTACACAATCCAAGGCTTCGGCGGACATGCGGGCGCACTGCTGATGCCGGACCGGCGCGATGCGCTTTGTGCGGCTGCTGAGATCATCCTCTCGGTCGAGCGCCATGCGCTGGCTGCCAATGCGCGAGCAAAAGCTGATGGCCAGAGCGGCGTGGATACTGTCGCAACGGTCGGTATGGTGTCGGTGCATCCTGGTGCGGTGAACTCTGTGCCCTCGCGAGTGCAGATGACGCTCGACATCCGCGACACGGACGTGAGTCGCCGCAGTTCCGTAATGGAGGCGCTGCATGCTGATATTCGGGAAATCGAGCAGCGCCGCGGGGTGCGTGTAACTGAAGAGCTGATCAACGCCGACCATCCGGCGAATTCCGATCCGCACATTATCGCGGCGCTCGAGGAGGCGTGCCAGGACGAGGGCGCGAGTTTCAGGCGGATGGTGTCGCGCGCCTACCATGACACCAGCTTCATTGCGCCGATTGCGCCTGTAGCGATGCTGTTTATTCCCTGCCGAAACGGCGTCTCTCATCGGCCTGATGAGTACGCCACGCCCGAGTCGATTGCGCTGGGCACGCGGGTGCTTGCCCGGACACTCGCAAAACTCTCTATCGCATAGTTCGGCGGCGCGGCTACACTGTCAGCAGCGCTCAGTTTGCGTCCTGCACGACGTGACGCCATGCCCATTCAAACCATCAATCCCGCGACTGGCGAGCTGCTCCGCAGCTTCGAGCCACTCACGCCTGAAAACCTCGACGCAAAGCTGGCGCTTGCCCACGAGGCGAGCCGCAGCTACCCCTCTGAGCCTCTGGCGCAGCGTGCGTTCTGGATGCGACGGCTGGCCCATCTGCTGGATGCTGAGCAGAACGACCTGGCCACGATGATGGTGACGGAGATGGGCAAGACCATCACGGCCGCTCGTGCCGAGGTGGAAAAGTGTGCGCGCGCTTGCCGCCATTATGCGGAGAATAGCGAGGGCATGCTCGCGCCGGAGTTTATCGCGACCGAGCATGCGCGCAGCTATGTGCGCTGGGATCCGCTGGGCGTGGTGCTGGCAGTGATGCCGTGGAACTTCCCGCTGTGGCAGGTGTTCCGGTTTCTTGCGCCGGCGCTGATGGCGGGCAACGTTGGGCTGCTGAAGCATGCCTCCAACGTGCCGCAGTGTGCACTGGCGATCGAGGCGCTGGTGCGGCGTGCCGGTTTTCCGCGGGGTGTCTTTCAGACGCTGCTGATTGAAGCAAAACAGGTCGAGAAGGTGCTTGCGGACGACCGCGTGGCCGCGGTGACGGTGACGGGCTCGGAGGCCGCAGGCCGTGCCGTGGGTGCGCAGGCGGGTTACTTCATCAAGAAGAGCGTGCTTGAGCTCGGCGGCAGTGATCCGTTTATCGTGATGCCGTCGGCGGACCTGACGGAGGCGATCAAGAACGCGGTGCACGCGCGGTGCATCAACAACGGCCAGAGTTGCATTGCCGCCAAACGGTTCATCATCCATGAGTCGGTGTATCGCACGTTCGAGGAGCGCTTCGTCGAGGCCATGGCGGCGCAAATTGTCGGGGACCCCATGGCGGAAGCGACGCAGATTGGGCCGCTCGCAACGCAGCAGATCGCGGAAGACCTGCAGAAGCAGGTAGACGCTGCGATCAGCGTAGGCGGGCGACTCTTAACTGGTGGGCGAAGGCTGAGCCGCGACGGCAACTTTTTCTCACCGAGCGTAATTGCCGGGCTGCCGCGGACCGCGCCAGTGGCACGTGAAGAGACCTTCGGCCCACTCGCGCTTCTGTTCAAGGTGGCATCGCTCGACGAAGCCATCTCTTTGGCCAACGATACTTCGTTCGGCCTGGGAGCAAGTTGCTGGACGAATGAGACTGCGGAGCAGCAGAGGCTCGCGCTGGAGTTGCAGAGCGGATCGGTTTTCTTCAATACACCTGTCGCAAGTGATCCGCGGCTGCCGTTCGGCGGCATCAAGCATAGCGGCTATGGGCGCGAACTCTCGGCTGCCGGAATGCGTGAGTTCCTGAACGCGAAAACGGTGGTGATCGCCGCGAGTGCGCGAGTACCGGCTCCGAAAATGGGTGAAGAGTCCAAGTTCGTTTTGCCTGTGCGCGAACAGCCGCTGGTGACAGCGAAGGCTGAGGCCAACAAGAAGAAATCGCGCGGCGGAATTGCGACACTCGGATTGACCGACCGGAGTGACGAGTAGCGCGTCCGCAGCATGTACGATGGGCTCGTGCGCTCCCTGATTGTTCCCACTCTTGCAGCTGTTCTTGTCTTCACGATTGCGTGTAACGGGCAGGCCCCTGCTGCGTCGAGTTCCAATTACAAGCCGCTGGAGACGTTTGCGCCGCTGACGCTGCCCGACCCCGTCAACGTGTATCGCTCGTCGGACGGCGCGCCCGGTCCGCAGTACTGGCAGAATCGCGCCGATTATGAGCTGCACGCGGCGATCGACACGCGGGACAAGACGCTGACGTGCACCGAGCTGGTTTCGTATACCAACAACTCGCCGGACACGCTGACGTCACTATGGTTGCACCTCGAGCAGAACATCTATCGCAAGGACTCGCGTTCGGCAGCGTTCGCTTCCGAGTTTCGCCGCCGCCGCGGACCGGAGTTCACTGGCCCGACGAATACTGAGGGCTACGTGCTCGAGTCCGTAGAGATTCAGCCGCTCGGAAAGGCGCATCAGACCGCGGTCAAAGCAGCCGCCGTGATCGCAGACACGCGCATGCAGATTCAACTGCCGGAGGCGTTCGCATTGCGCCATGGCGAACAGATTCGCGTACGCATCCAGTATCACTACACGATTCCCGGGCTGTTCGGCGGGCGCACCTCATGGGGCAACGCGCAGCAGGGCGAGATCTACGACATCGCGCAGTGGTATCCGCGCATGTGCGTCTACGACGACCTGCATGGATGGGACACGCTGCCGTATCTCTCGAATGAGTTCTATCTGGAGTACGGGCACTTCGATTATTACGTGACAGTTCCCGCAAATATGATCGTGGCTGGCTCCGGTGCATTGGTGAACGCGAACGAAGTGCTGAGCAGCACGCAGCAGTCGCGGCTCGCGCAGGCACGGACGAGCGACAAGACCGTGATGATCCGCACGGCCCAAGACGTCGACCGCGCTGTGGCGTCCACGACCACGCAGACGAAGACCTGGCACTACACCATGGATTCGACGCGCGATGTCGTCTTCTCGGCGTCGGCCACGTTCCTGTGGGATGCCACGCGGATCAATGTGCCTGCCGGTGCCGGGCACGCCGCGCATACGGCGCTGGCGCAAAGCGTGTATCCCATCGAGTCGGCCGGTGCGGGCGCGTGGGGACGTTCCACCGAATACCTGAAGGATGCCGTCGAGCATTTCTCTGCCCGCTGGTATCCGTATCCCTACGCGAATGCGATTAATGTCGCGGGATTTTCTTCCGGCATGGAGTATCCGGGAGTGCTGTTCGACGGTATCAACGATACGGGCGCGGCGCTGTTCTGGGTGACGGCCCACGAGATCGGCCACACATGGTTTCCTATGGTCGTTGGCTTCAACGAGCGCCGTAATGCGTGGATGGATGAGGGCTTCAACACGTTCATCGATATCTTCGAAAGCGATGAATTCGAGCACGGCGTTTATGGACCGAAGCGCGATGCGGAGTTCGCACCCGACCCGAAGCTGCCGCCGGCGGACCAGATTGTGAAGGTGTTGAACGATCCCGACGCGCCGCCGATCATGACGCGTGCCGACGCAATTCGCGAGACCTACCGGCATCCTGTGACGTATTTCAAGTCGGCGTTCGGGCTCGTCCTGCTGCGCGATGACATTCTCGGGCCGGAGCGGTTCGACTTCGCCTTTCGCAAGTTCATCCGCGACTGGGCGTTCAAGCATCCAAGCCCCTCTGATTTCTTCCGCGCGATGGAGTCCGAAGGCGGCGAAGACCTGAGCTACTTCTGGCGGGGATGGTACTTCAATAATTGGAAGCTCGACCTGGCGGTCACCGGCGCAACGTATGTTGACCCGAGCGATCCGGCGAAAGGTCTGCGCGTCACGGTCGAGAACCGCGACAAGCTTGTGCTTCCCTCCACCTTACGCGTGGAGCTTGCTAGTGGCGGCCACGTGGATGTTGCCGTGCCGGCGGAGACCTGGATGCAGAACACGAGCCACACGTTCGTCGTTCCACTCACTGGACCTGCGACATCGGCGACCATCGACCCCGAGCACGTTGTGCCAGACGTAGACCGCAGCAACAATGCGGTCATCATCGCGCACTGATTCCGTCGCAAAAAAGAAAAGCGGCTGCAAATCGCAGCCGCTTCGGTTCCTCGATGTTGAATTTAGAAGCTGAACGACGCCTGCAACGAGATCCTGCGAATCGCGGCGTTCGTCGTGTATGGGCCACCGCTCAATTGCGTCTGCTCTCCAAACTGTGGCGACAGCAGCGTGCCGTTGGGCGTTGCGAGATCCTTATTGTTGAACAGATTTTGCACTTGCACGCCAAGCGCAAAGTTGTAGCGCTTGCCGGTGCTGGAGCCTCCGCCGCCGAAGAAGCCAGGACCACCGCCGTGACCGCCGGGACCACCGCCACGATGTGCACCACCACCCTGTCCAGGACCACCCTGGCCGGAGCCGTTGTTTTGCGCGTTGCGCGACTCGCCGAATCCCCATGTCTTGGTCAGCCGGAAGTTGAAGGTGAACAGCCCTGGGCCGGTGCAGTCATTGATCGGCGTAGTCGAGGAGCCTGCTGGCGCGGGTGATGAGCCGAACGTCGCGAACGTACCGCATCCGGGAATGGTCTTCACACTGTTTCCGTTCTGCGCAATACCAGTCACCTTGTATGGCCGGTCGTTGAAGAACGTGTCACCGTTCACGTCCTGGCCAACGGTGATGTTGTATGGGTTGCCGCTTTGGGCGATTACGAACGGGCTGAACTGGATGTACTTCGGAAGGCTGATTGACCCCGCGATAAAGGCGCGGTTCCGGACATCGAATGTCGTGCGGCCGTAGTCTGCGGCGATGTTATAGGGCGTCGAGATCTCCGAGCCTGCGCCCGAAGTATCACCCTTCGCGAAGTTCAACGAGTAATAGCCAAAGAGTGAGACGTGCTTTCCGGTTGCGACCCGGCCGTTGACGATGAGCTGGTCCTGACGGAAGACGCCCTCGGAGAAGTACTGATATTTCGCGGGCGCGATGTAGTTCTGCCCCGGCAGAATGCCGACCGGAATCGCCTGCGGGTAGCCAATGTTTTGCGTAGCCAGTTGATGCACGCCCTGCGAATGCAGGTAGTTCACAGACAGTGAACCGGCGCGCGTCACCTGCTGATCGAACCCTCCGGCAAACTGCGTGATGTAGGGCGTGCGGAGTGTTGGCGCGGTCTCGTACGTGTTCAGCGCGCTTGCAGTGGCGCCTGCAATGCATAGCTGCTTGTAGTTCGCTTCGGTTGGTGTGCAGTTGGACGGGTTGCTGACCGTGTACTCCTGCTCGCTTGTGCCGTTGAAACGCAGCAGATTCAGGACGTACGACCCGCTGAAGCGATCGTAGAAGAGACCGAAGCCGCCCCGCAGCACGGTCTTGGGCGCTGTCTTCCCCCGTCCAAGGCCGTAGGCGAACGATACGCGCGGCGCGAAGTCATGGTGATCCCTGAGGTGGTTCTGGGTCTCATATCGCAGGCCATAGCTCAGCGTAAAGTTCTGCACCGGCTTCCAGTCGGTCTCCGCGTAAAGCCCAAGGTCCGTGAAGTTGTAGCGTAGCGAGGGCTCGTTGATGACGGTCAGGGTGAACTGGCGTGGTATTCCGGTCTGATAACTGTTGTCCATTGCGCCCGTCTGCCCAGTGGTTGTGCAGTCGCTCCGCGTCAGGCAGGAATAGATGAAACTGCCGTTCGTGTTCTGCACCGGGCTGGTGGCTTCACGGTTGGAGCGCAACCGTGCTCCGAAGCGTACAAAATTCTTCTTCAGTTGTACTGACGTGTAGTTCTGGAACTCATAGTGGTCCTGATGATCGGATTCATTCTGCGTGGTGCTTCCGCCACTGGTGAACACTCCGGAGACGCTCACAGCGGGAGCCGTGCTGAGGGGCGTATCCGCGCTGTGTTCGCGCTCATACTCGAAACGCGTCTCGTTGATGAGCTTTGAGCTCCATGTCTGCGTATCGCTGAGCTGAACGATATTGCTCATCGCAGACGTGTTCCTTCCCGAAGAAGGCAGCGTGAGATTGCCGATGCCAGCGTTCGTGGAAACGTTATGAACGAACTGGTAACGCATTGTCAGCACGTTCTTTTCGCCAAGAGCAAGATCCAAGCGCGGGTTGAAGTCGGCGCGCGTCTGCGGGTAGTAGGACGAATAGCGGTACGGCGTTTCGACACAACCCTGTTGTCCCGGGTTGCAGAGCGTCGACGATCCGGCCGACGGCGCGAGAATCGTGGCATTCACCAGCTCATCGTCCTGGATCTGCCGAAAGCTTCCGCCCAGGTTGTACGACGCCGATCTATTCAAAGGGCCGGTGAGATTTCCGAACAGAAACGTCGTGTGATACGGCGGCTCATCGGGTGCGAACGGGTTTGCGCTGTTGAACTGCGAAGGATTTCCGTTCACCTGCAGGTTGCCGTGCAGCTTGTCGGTGCCGGGCTTGGTGAAGACTTCCACACGACCGAAGCCCAGGCGGTCGTACTCCGCCGAGAACGGATTCTGGTTGATGCGGATCTCGCGAATGGACGACTTCGGCGGAAGCTGTCCGCCCGTGAACCCGTCAACGTAAATCTGTCCGCCACTCGGTCCGGCAGACGGGCCGGCCAGTGCAGACAGCTCACTCTGCAGCTCGTCCGGATCGTCCGAGAGCGCCTCGAGGTCTTTGCCCTGCAGGATGGTCGAGCTCGCGTTGGAGTCGGGGTCGACGCTGAGCTGCACGGCGCTGGCCTCAACGTTGACCACCGTGGTCTCTTCGCCGATCTTCAGCTTCGCGTCCAGAGTCGTGCTGGGAACGGCGGGAACCTTCAGGTTCGTCATCAGGTACGAGGCGAATCCCGGCATCGACACGAGCATCGTGTAGGTGCCCGGCGCGATGGTGATGTTGTACGTGCCGTCGCTGCCCGACTTGATGCTGCGGCCCGGACCCTTCGCCGGCGTAAACGTGACTGTGGCTCCGGGGATCAGTTCACCGTCCGGATCCGTGATCGTTCCGTGGATCTTCGTCCCGCCCGTCGAAACCTGCGCGGATGCATTTGCCGGGCCGGCAGGCGCGGCCTGCGGTGGTGGCACGGCCGATTGACCGCGGCTCACGGGCGAAGACAGCAGCAAGCACACCAATCCTGCAATCAAACTCTTTCCAACCGACATCATTACTCCTCAACGTTCGTACAAAAATCATCAGGTGCTGCGGATAGGAAAGCGCGTCCTTTGAAGGAATGCCGCTGCCCCAGCACATTCTTTTGGATGCTCAGCGCGCTACCGGCCGGGTCCCCCGGCCTCACCCATAGAGGCCGTATCACCGCCCATACTCCAAGGCGAAAGTGTCATCCCTTCGCCGCTGGGTGCGGCTGTAAGGATCGGTTCAACTCCAGCCAGCAACGTCACCGCGGAGCTCTTCGAGGATTGCTCCGACGGCGACGTCGCCACGATCATCACTGCCTCGCCGGGCTTCAGTCCGGCAAGGGTTTCCGTGGGCAGACGCGACAACATCGACGACAAATCCATCCCAGCGCGCCGCGCACCGGCCGCCGCGTCCTGCTGCTCGCCCCCTGTACCGAAGCTGCCGGAGTTCCTGCGGGCCTCTGCCCTGCGCCGCCGCGCGCAGCTCCTGGGGCGGCTGCTCCTCCGCGCATCCGTGCAGCAATCATCTGCGCGGCCGTAGGCGGAAGCCGCCGAACGTCGCTGTTCGGAGTCACTGCTACGGTGACGACCTTCTTCGTCGCCAGGTCCTTCAGCGTGACCGTACCCGCGCCGGCATCAACCGCGGTCAGCAGGCCGGAGTAGTGCTTGAACGTGCCGGAAACGATCTCGTCTGCCGCAATGGTGCTGCCGTCTGCGGAGCGCGTTCCACGCACACGAAGCTGGTCGCCAGGCTGAATCGAGGCCACGTCGCTCTTGACCGCATCCTCAAACCGCACGGAACTGCCGGAATAACGGCGCACGATGGTCGCCGGCGTTGTGGTTACGGTCACGTTGTGCAGACCGCTCGAAATCACAATTGTGCCCGCGGCCGCATCGACCGACCTCACGATTCCGCCGCCGCCCCGCGTCCAGGCCTCCTCCTCGGCAGCATGCGTCTCAGCGATGGCTGTGGACTTCATCAGAATGACCCGCGCCGCGTTCAGCGTGGAAGCGCTGTCCCCGGCCGAGCCGGTAACCAGCGCGCGGTCACCCACCTGCACATCGCTGATCGAGCCGGAGGTCGCCGAGCTCAGGTCCTTGGAGCCGGGCGCCACAATCAGCACCTTCGCGGCAGACGGAACCGCCACGGTTACGTCCTGGCCGCCTGCGGTCGTGAGGACAAAGCTGTCACTGCTGGTGGACTTTACCGTGCCGCTCTGGTGCGATGTGGCCTGGGCGTAGAGAGTGGCCGTGCATCCGAGCGCGAGCACAGCCACGAACAACCACCGTGCGAGGGAGCGGAGGGATCTGATCTGAGGGAGCTTCATTGAGTTGAAAAAGTCAGGACTCGCTTATGCGTAATTTGTAGGCACGCCATCCCGGTCAGCAGAGTGATTTCTGGGAGATGACAGTGGAACCACTCCTTAAGGGATACGGCTTCCTGTCGGAAAAGTTTCGAGCCAGAATTCCGATGTGCCTCAAACTAGTATCGCAAAACGACCGACGGAACCCAAACTAGGGCAAAATTGCCCCATCCGCGAGCGGAAGCTCCAGATGCGACGGGTACTTCGGCGAGTCGTAGATCGTCAGGGTCTCCGCCTTGTAGGCCGAACCCGGCGCGGTCATGATGTTCGGAACCCACGTCTGTGGATTGCGGTCATAAAGCGGAAACCAGCTCGACTGCACCTCAACCATCATCCGGTGCCCCTTCAGGAACGTGTGGTCCGCCCCATGAAGGCTCCACTTGTACTGGGCGATCTCGCCGGGCTTCACCGGTTGCGGGTCGGTGAAGCTGTTGCGGTACCGCCCGCGAAGAATTTCCTCGGCAACCATGAGTTCATAGCCGTCCGGATACACGTCGATGAGCTTGACGACCCAGTCCGTGTCGGAGCCGGTGGTCGCCGCAAAAAGATCGGCTTTGACGTCCCCGGTCACCGTGACATCGCCGGGCAGCACCGGCGTTTCAAAGTTCGCCAGGTCCTTGCGGCCGGAGACGAACTGCTGGTCTTCAACGAGCCACGTGCGCCATTGCGATCCCTGCCCGTAGGTCGACTGAATCGGCCGGTGACGATACGGAACCGGATCCGCGGGATCAGCGACATAGGTCGCCGCAATTCCGTTATTGCCCCCGTCCTTTGCATTCGGCGCGGCAAGGCTCAGCCTCTCGCCTGATTCGAGATACACATTCGCCGTATGGAAACCCTGCCTCGGCGGCCACACCTCATAGCGATGCCACTTGTTTTCTCCGGTGCGGAAGCTCGCCGTGTCCTTCAGATCGAAGCCACGCTTGTCCTTCAGATAGAACTCGAAGAACGGCGCCTCGAAGGTCGCGCGGTAGTACGCTCCGGTCTTCTCGCCGCCAAAGGTGACTTCGCCATACTTGCTCTTCAGCTCCGAACCCGGGCCGAACGACCATCCGCCGTGGTTCCAGGGCCCGAGCACGAGATACACCTTGTGCTCCGGATCATTCGGATCCTCGTGCGGGCGCAGAGCGGCGTACTCCGCCTGCGTTCCCCACATGTCCTCCTGGTCCCAGTAGCCGCCGACCTCGAGCGTCGGAACCTCAGGCTTCCCGAGATGCGGCTCGACGGCCATGTCCTGCCAGAACTTCACGTAGCTCGGCTGCGAGAGAAATACCTTCGCGGTCGGCAGGTTGGTCATTCCGGCAGCTGCGGCGGCGCCGGCGAAGTTTACGTGCTCGAGGAAGAAGTTGTACTGGTCCTCCTTGGAGCTCTGCGGAACATCGGTCTTCTGCGCCTCAAGCTGCTGCACGTAATCGAAGCCGTACGTCTCGCGAAACGCGCCATTGTGGAAGAAATCATCGCCCTTCCAGATGTTGGTCATCGGCGCCTGCGGGCTGATCGCCTTCACCGCCGGATGCGCATCGATGCCCGCCATCATCGCCAGAAACCCCGGATAGCTGACGCCGAGCACACCAACCCTGCCCGAGTTATTCGGCACGTTTTTCAGCAGCCAGTCAATCGTGTCGCGTGTATCGGTCGTCTCGTCGACATCCGCCTTCGCGTTATGCGCCACGATCGGGTGATTCATCACAAACTGTCCGCCCGATCCATAGCGCCCTCGTATGTCCTGGTAGACAAAGATGTAGCCGCTGGTCGCCAGCTCGGGCTTGGTAGCCGCTAGCGATTCGAGGGAGACGCCACCGACACCATACGGTGTGCGGCTCATCAGGAACGGCAGCGGCGGCCCGCTTTTCTCGCTGTCCTCCGGCCGAAGGATGACGGTGTGCAGCTCAACGCCGTCACGCACCGGGATCATGACCTCCGAGCGAACGTACTTCGGCCCGTGGTAGTCCTTCAGCAGGTCGGACATGCGCTGCGCGCGCGTCTGCTGCTGCGTCTGCGTCGTGGATGCGCCTGCCGCAGGCGGATTCGTCTGCGCTACAGCCAACGTCGCACACAGGACCATCGAACAGCCGAAGACCTTCAGCATCTTGCCTCCTGGAGGTGATAGCCAGCACTCAGTAAAGCCGCGAATCCTGGCTTTTGCCTTATTCACTATTCACTTTTCACTATTCACTGCGCTACTGTCCCGTCAGATTTCCCGGGCTGGCCATGCACTGCCAGTTGTTACGCGCGTGCGATCCGTCGCAGAACGGGCGCTTCTCACTCATGCCACACCGGCAAAGGCTCACGGCCGGCTTGCCTGTAAGGTCCCACTCTTTGCCGTCTGCATCCTGAAGCACGATGTGCCCTTCCACCCGCAGCGGCCCGTTGGGCCGCACTGTAATGCGCACTGCGTCATCTGCCATTTGCTGCTCCTTATTGGCAAGGATAGCAGCGGGCCCATGCATCAGCCGATGGTGCCGTAACTCACTTACAGGCTGACCATCGCGTCATCCAAATAGCACCATCCCCATCGCTCGTGCGGTTCCACCGACCGGATGACGGGATGCTTCGTCGTATGAAAGTGCTTCGTCGCGTGTTTGTTCTTTGAAGAATCGCAGCAGCCCACGTGTCCGCACACCAGGCACTCGCGCAGATGCACCCACGTATCGCCCATCTTCACGCATTCCTCGCAACCCTTCGCGTAGCTGGCTGAGGCACTCGGCACGTCCCGCAGGTTCACGTCATCAAAGTGATGGCACGCCATATCGCTCGCCTCTTTCTCCCGAACTGAACTCAGGCCGTCCCCAGACACACCTTCTGAGCGACCAGCAGCTCGCCAATCCCGCGCTCCGCTACATCCAGCATCTCGTCCATTTGCGCCCGGGTATAAGTCCCGCGCTCAGCGGTTGCCTGCGTCTCGACCAGCCCGCCGGACGCGGTCATCACCACGTTCATGTCGACCTCGGCGCGCGCGTCCTCTTCATACGCGAGATCCAGCAGCACGCGCCCATCAACGATTCCCACGCTTGTCGCGGCAACCATCTCGCGCAGCGGCGACTGCTTCAGCGTCCCCGCCGCAACCAGCTTGCCCAGCGCAATTGCCAGCGCAGCGCACGCTCCTGTGATCGCCGCCGTTCGTGTGCCGCCGTCGGCCTGCAGCACATCGCAATCGAGAATCACCGAGCGTTCGCCGAGCAGCTTCATATCCACAACGCTGCGCAGGCTGCGGCCGATCAGCCGCTGAATCTCGTGCGTCCGCCCACCAATCTTTCCGCGCTCACTCTCCCGCGGCGTCCGTGTGAGCGTCGCCCGCGGCAGCATGGCATACTCCGCCGTCACCCATCCGCGACCGGAGTTCCGCATCCATCCCGGCACACCCTCCTGCACCGTCGCATTGCATAAAACGCGCGTGTGGCCTACCTCAATCAGCACCGAGCCCTCTGCCGTCGCCACAAAACCCGCAGTCAGCCGCAGCTCGCGAGCCTCCGCCGCTCCTCGTCCTCCGCTGCGGAAGATCTCTTCCCCATTCGCCATCCGGTGATTGTAGCCGCTGTGCATGCAGCACGTGTTCGCCCGGACTTCTACTCCCACGTTCGTGGATTGTTGAAACCTCATCGTTACGCTATGGTTCAACGTGACTCCGGGCTTGCCCCCAGCCCGGGTCTCAAAATCGGAGCAGTAAGAATGCCGGCCCCTTTTCAGAGCAGTGTTGTCGCATCGTCTGATTCGCCCGTCGCTGCGAGTTCCGCCTCGCCTTCGTCTCGAGCCACCCATCCTCTCTCGCTGCTCATCGTTGAAGACGATCCCGTGCTCCGCGATCTCTGTCTCGAAATCGGCAAGCGCATGGGGTTCGCTGCGTCTTTCGCCGACTCGGTCCCGTCCGCCCGCGCCGTTCTCCCCCGCCCCGTCGACATCGTGCTGCTTGACGTTCGCCTTCCCGGCGGTGAGGGCCTCTCGCTGCTGGACGACATTCGCGTGCAGCACCCCTCCGCAATTGTCATCATCATGACCGCCTATCCGACCGTCGATTCCGCCGTCGAGGCGCTCCGTGTTGGCGCCGGCGATTATCTCTCCAAGCCCTTCACGGTCGACGATCTCACCTCTACCCTTGAGCGCGCCGCCGAGCGCCGCATCTTCGACGTTGAATCAAGAGAGTTGCGGGAGCGCCTGCGGACAGGACAAGGCGAGGGCCGCCTCACCGGCCGCTCTCCCGGAATGGAGAAGCTCTACCGCATCCTCTCCAAGGTCGCGTTCACAAGCCATCCGGTCCTCATCATCGGCGAGCCCGGCACCGGCAAGAGCGTCGTCGCGCAGGCAATTCATCTGAACGGCCCTCGCGCCGCGGAGGCCTTCACCACGCTCGAGTGCAGCGTCATCACGCCCGCTGTTATGGAGGCCCAGCTCTTCGGCTCGCCCAATGAGGCGCCCCTGCTCGGCCGCGCCGGCACCATCTTCCTCGACGAGGTCTCCGAGCTTCCGCTCGATCTGCAGGCCCGCCTTGTCCGGACCCTCGAATCTCGCCAGATCTCCGCACTCAACGCCGCACAGCCCGTCCCGCTCGCCGGCCGTCTGCTCGCTTCGACGACCCGCGACCTGACACGGCTCGTCGCCACCGGCCGTTTCCGCAATGACCTCTTCTACCGCCTGAACGTCGTCAATCTCCGCCTTCCGCCCCTGCGCGAGCGCAAGGAAGACATTCCGCTGCTCGCGGCAAGCATCCTCGAGAGGCTGCACCTCGAAAACGAGGACTTCCACACCATCGCGCAGGACGCTCTTCGCCTTCTCGTCGACTACGATTGGCCCGGCAACGTTCGTGAGCTCCAGCATGCACTGGAACGCGCCTTCGCGCTCTCCAGCGGTCCCGTGCTGCACCTCGGCGATCTGCCGACACAGTTGCAGAACGCCCGCATCGAACGCGACCACCGCCAGGCTGAAGCCACCGCCCCCGAAAATCCCCTCACCGTTGAGGTTCGCTCAATTGCCGACATGGAGAAGCAGGCGATCCTCACCACGCTTCGCCAATTGAACGGCGACAAGCTCACCGCTGCGAAGCTCCTGGGCATCGGCAAAACCACGCTCTACCGCAAGCTCAAAGAGTACGGCCTCGCCGAGCCTGATCTCTAACACTCCGCCGTTCGCGCCAGTCCTTCATCGACTTCGGTACAATCGCTCCCTACACCAAAGCGTCGCATTCAGCGCATTTGAACAGGGAGAAACGATTCAATGAAGCTCACACCAGGAAAGCTCGCCGGCCTCAATGCAGTATCTGACTCGCGCGGCGTGATCGCCGCCGCCGCGATGGATCAGCGCGGATCGCTGCAGAAATCGCTCGGCGCGGCGCGCGGCGCACAGGCCGACGGCCACGACCTCGAGGTCTTCAAGACGCTCGTTACCGACGTCCTGACCCAGCGCGCGTCTGCGATTCTTCTCGACCCCGAGTTCGGCCTGCCCGCAAGCAAGGCTCGCCACGGCAAGGGCCTGCTGCTCGCCTATGAAAAGACCGGCTATGACGCCTCGACGCCCGGCCGTCTGCCCGATCTGCTTGATCACTGGAGCGTCGGCCGTCTCAAGGAAGCTGGCGCCGACTGCATCAAGATCCTCCTCTATTACACGCCCTTCGATCCCCCCGCCGTCAACGACGTCAAGCACGCCTTCATCGAGCGCATCGGCGCCGAGTGCCGCGCCTTCGACATCCCCTTCTTCTGCGAGTTCGTCGGCTATGACGCCGAAGGCGGCGATGAAAAGGGCGTTGAGTACGCGCGCAAGAAGCCATCGATTGTCGCTGGGTCCATGAAAGAGTTCTCCAATCCCAAGTACGGCATCGATGTCCTGAAGGTCGAAGTCCCCATCGTCATGGAGTTCGTCGGCGGCTCCAGGGCCAACAAGGGCCAGAGCGCCTACACGCGCGCCGAAGCCATGCAGCACTTCCGCGACAGCGCGGCCGTCACCGACCTTCCCTTCATCTATCTCTCCGCCGGCGTTTCGAACCCTGTGTTCATCGAAACACTCGAGCTCGCCAACGAATCAGGGGTCGCCTACAACGGCGTCCTCTGCGGCCGCGCCACCTGGAAAGAGGGCATCCCCATCTACGCCACCCAGGGCGAGCAGGCCTTCCGCGACTGGTTGAACACCGTCGGCGTCGAGAACATCGAAAACGTCAACCGCGCGCTCCAGGGCGCAACCCCGTGGCGGGGCAAGGTCCAAACCGCCTGATCCTGCTGCGCCTCGACTTCCATTGTTGTCACGCGCCGGCCCGACGCCAAACGCCGGGCCGGCGCAGTATACTCGCGGCAACTTCCCATGTGTCGGGCTGCGCGCTGTCTCTCCATCGCCGTCCTGCTTCTCGCCGGCACCTGCCCGCGCAACCTCTGTGCGCAAACCTATACCCCAAAATCCATTCACTTCGAGTCAACCGACCCGAAGCAGCATCTCGACGCCGGCGAACTGCTGCGCATCAGCGGCCTGCAGCAAGGCGTTCCCCTCACTAAGGCAGAGATCGACGCCGCGCTCCAGAAGCTGGGCGACAGTGGCGACTTCAGCAATCTCACCTACACCGTCAACAAAATTGCGCTGACAATCCGGCTGACGCCCGCCCCCGCTGATCAGGCATTTCCCCTGCGCTTCGCCAACTTCGTGTGGTGGCAGCCCGAAGAGCTTCTCCGCATACTCGAGCAACGCGTTCCACTCTTTCACGGAACGCTTCCCCTGCAGGGCAACCAGACAGGGCAGATCGAAGACGCCCTCGTCGCGCTGCTGAATGAAAAGGGCATCCCGGACGCGCGCATCACAGCGATGCCATCCTACAGCTCCCCCGGCGGCCCCATGGAAGCCGTCGCCCTGTCCATCACCTCGCCCGAGATCCTCGTGGGCCAGGTAAGTTTCGATGGCGTTGTTCCGGTCATCGCGGAGAAGCTCACAACGCTTAGCCGCCAGCTTGCGGATGGCAACTTTGACCTTCGCGATGTAACCACGAGCATCCACAGCAACGTTCAGGAGATCTTCGCGAACGCAGGCTATCTCGACGCCAAGATGGAACCGCCGGTGCTGGCCGCGCCACGGAAAGACATCGGAGGATACGTCGTCGACGTCCAGGTAACGCTGCATCCCGGCAATCTATATCGCGTCGGCGCCATCGCCCTCCATGCCGAGCCTCCTGCAAATGAACCCGAGCTCCGCGCTGTCCTTCCCTTCAAAATCGGCGACCCCGCTTCCTCATCCGACCTTCGCATGGCCCTCGTGGCACTTGCCCGGGTATACGGCGATTACAGCTACCTGCGCGCGCAGGCGTCGGCCAATCTCGAGAAGAACGTCTCCAATGCAACCGTCACATACAACTTCACCTTCTCGCCGGGCGCCCAGTTCCACCTCGCCTCGATTGACACCTCCGCTCTGCCCATCGATCTCCAGCAGGAGTTCACGGCGCTCTGGCACGGCGCCCCCGGTGAACTCGTCGACAAGAACTTCCAAACTAGCCTTCGCATAACTCTCGAAAAGCTGCACACTCGTTACGGCGTCTTCGTCGGAGCGAGAGCTGATCCAGTAACCCATACGGTGGTGATCCTCCTCAAAGTTCGCAAACTCCCAGGAGTATCCGCTGAACCGGACGATCCGGGCACACCGCTTCCGTCCTCCGCGCCTCCACTCGAGGCACCCTTGCCCCCAAGCCCAGTCCCACCACAACCGCGCCGCCCGCGCCCGTGAACATCCTTCAAACTTCCGTCACCCAGTGCTCGCCCGCCCAGCGAGTATGATTGAGCCGTCAATCTCAACGACCCAATACCCATAGGCCAATGCGCACAAGCAATTTGCGTCTCGTCTCCTTCGTCACGTTCCTCGCCTTCACTGTCTCCACCGCCGCGCGCGCGCAGTACTCGATTCAGAAGATCGACATTCATGGCGCCGCTCCATACACCGAAGCCGAGGTCCTCCAGGTCTCCGGTCTTCAGCCCGGTCAGAGGATGTCGCACGACAGCCTCGGCAATGCCGCTCAGCATCTGCTCGACACCGGCGTCTTCGCCGACGCCAGCATCGAGCTCGCGGGCGCTGGCACTGCGCGGACGGTCCTGATCACTCTCAAGCCGCTGCCGCCGAGTTCCTTCGTCCCCGTCACCTTCGCCAATCTCGTCTGGTGGACGCCCGCCGAAATCGATGCCGCACTCCGTCAGCGGGTTCCGTTCTATCGCGGCGGCATCCCACCGGCCGGCAACCTCCCGGACAGCATCGACGCCGCACTCACCGGCATGCTCGCGGACAAAGGCGTCCACGGCACAATCTCCAACGCCTCCGTGCCTGCCACCAATCTCCACCCGCAGCTCACCTGGGAGTTCCGCCTCGACGACCCGGCAGTGCGCCTGGCCTCGTTCTCGCTCCGTGGCACGCCTGCCGCGCTCGCACCCGCGATGCAGCGGGTTGCGCAGCACCTCAACGGCTCAGTGTTCGACGATCGCACAGTCGCCGATCAGATTCTCGCTCCGCTGCACGACGCCGGCTACATCGACGCGCAACTCACGAACGTCACCAATGCCCTTGAACCCGCTGCCTCTGGATACTCGGTGCGGTACTCCGCGGAGGTCGTCCCCGGCGAAATGTTCCATGTGAACGCGATGGCCTGGCAGCCCACATCCATTTACGCGCAGGATGCCTTTGCGCACGACGCGAAGCTGCACTCCGGCGACGTCGCCTCACAAAAATCGCTGCTCGGAACCGAGCAGGCGATCCTCAACGCTTATCTGCACCTCGGCTATCTCGACGCCTTTGTCGATGCGCATCCACAGGAGGACGCGAGCACGCACACCGTCAGCTACTCACTGCAGATCACGCCCGGCGAGGCCTACCACGTGAAATCCGTCACGCCACTCAACCTCTCCGCCGCCGCGCAGAAGGACTTCGACTTCGGCTGGCTGCTCAAGCCGGGCACGGCTTATGATCCGCTCTACACGGCCACCTTCCTGACCAACAACACCGCCCTGCGCAGCCTCGCCGGCTATACCGCGAGCTTCCAGGCCGCCGCCGATTCACAAACACATCTCGTCGACCTGACGATCAACTTCATCCGGACCGGCGGCGGGCAATAGCCCAGCTACTTGACGCTGCCCGTCACACCCGTGCCGACCGCAAGCGGCTTCCCATCCTGGGACAGGATCTTCACGCCCCGGCCCTGCACCTGCGCGTAGAAGATCTTGCCCGCCTTCGCTGCCTGGATCTGCACGTTGTCGAGCACAAGGTTCTTGATCGGCGCCTCCGGCAGCCCCTCGACATCGAGCGCCACCTTCGCTCCGGTCACCTTCAGGTTCTCGATCCGGATGCCATCAAAGTGCGGTGTGAGACGAGTCACCGGAGCGGCAGTAGCCGCGACTGCACCCGCTCGGTCGCCTCCGTAATAGTCCGTAATCTGGATCGCGGTCCCCACGTCCTGCATGGTGATCTCCTTGTAAGTGAAGTCGGTCAGATTGCCGCCGCGATCGCGCCCGCTTTTCAGCCGAATCCCCTGCGTCGTCCCTTTGAACTGCACGCGCTCCACATGCACGTGCTGCACGCCGCCCGCGATCTCACTGCCGACGCTCATCCCATGACCCTTCAGGAACACGCAATCGCGAATGGTAATGTCGTGCGAAGGCGCGTCCGGTCCCGCCGAGCCCGGCTGCCCGCTCTTGATCGCCACATCGTCATCGCCCGTGTCGATCGTCACATGATCAATCAGCACATGGCCCGAGCTGAACGGATCGATCCCGTCCGTGTTGTGCCCCGCCGGCTCAGGCGCGAGAATCTTCATGTTCCTGAACGTCAGATCGTCCGAGTAATACGGCACAATCTGCCACATCGGCGAGTTCTCCACCGTCACATTCTCCATCAGCACATGCCTGCAGTGGTCGAACACAATCAACCGCGGCCGTGTTTCACCTTTTCCGCGATGCTCCCACCAGCTCTCACCGCGGCCATCGATCACTCCGCCGCCGCGGATCGTGATGTCCTCCGCATTCGTCGCGCTCAGCAGACTCTGCCTGCCCTTTTCGTTGAACTGCGTGATCTCCGGATAGTCGTCGTGGTTCGTGCTTCCCTCGAGCGTCGTCCCTGCAGCAATCTCCAGCGTGATATGGCTCTTCAGCACCAGCGGCCCGCTCACAAACTCCGCCGCTCCCGCTAGCCGCACCACGCCGCCTCCACCCGCCGCACAGTCATCAATCGCCTTCTGAATCGCCGCCGTGTTCAGCGTCGAGCCATCACCCTTCGCCCCATACTGCTGGACCACGCACACTCTTGCACTCTGCGCTGCAGCAACACTCACCGGCAGCAACACTGCCGCGCCCACAAACAAAATCCTCTTCACGCTCATCCTCTGCGCGTCAAGCCCTCAACGCGCCTCTTCCATCTTGTCAGAAACCCGCAGGTCGCTCCTGTGCAACATTGAACGCCTGCTCCATCGCAACGCCCGCCGCGCACAGCGTTCCCTCATCGAACAGCCTTCCAATCAGCGTCACGCCATGCGGCACCCTCCGCGGCGGATCGAACTTCGGCAGCGGATGTTTCGGGTCCGGTGCCCAGTCACTCCGCGCCTCACTAACCTCCACAAAGCCGGCTCGCAGCGTCAGCGACGGATGCCCCGTGAAGTTGAAGATCACCAACTGCTCATCGCGCAGGCTCGGCACCAGCAGCAGATCCACACTCTCGAACACACGCGCAATCTGCTCCGCGACCTTGCGGCGCAACCGGTCCGCCTGCACGAAATCCACCGCGCTGAGGAACCGCGATTGCCGGAATGTATTGGGCCACGCATCCGGCGTCTGCATCTTCAGCTGGTCGACCTCGCCATCCAGCGTGATCTTCTCGAACGCCGCGCCCGACTCCGCAAACAGGATGATGTTCAGCGAGTCATACGCCCAGTTCTCAAGCGTCACCGGAACGGCGGTCATGCCAAGCTGCTTCACCACCTCCAGCGCATGCCTGTCCACATCCGTCGCCGGCGCCTCATGCATCCAGCTTTCGATATAACCAACGCGCAGCGCATGGACAGGCACGCTATCGTCTAAATCGGCGGCAGATGCGCCAGGCTGCGGTATCGCCCATGTCCGAGTCCGGAGATCGCATTCAGCACCAGCCGCGTGTCCTCGACACTCCGGGCCATCGGGCCCAGCTTGTCGCACGTCCAGCTCAGCGTCATCGCTCCCGTGCGCGGCACGCGTCCATACGTCGGCCGCAACCCCGTCACGCCGCACCGCATGCTCGGGGAGATGATCGAGCCCTGCGTTTCACTGCCGATCGCAAATCCGACCAAGCCAGCCGCCACCGCTGCACCCGGCCCCGCGCTCGATCCAGATGACCCCTCCTCCAGCAGCCACGGATTCTTCGTCTGTCCGCCGAACCACACATCGTTCAGCGCCAGCGCACCCAGGCTCAGCTTCGCAACCAGTACCGCACCCGCCTCATTCAGCTTCCGGGTTACGGCTGCATCTTTCGCCGGAACGCGATTGCGATAAAACTCCGCTCCCCATGTCGTTCGGATCCCCGCGGTGTCGAGCAGGTCCTTCGCTCCCCACGGAATCCCATGCAGCGGGCCGCGAGACTTGCCCGCCGCAATCTCCTTGTCCGCCGCGCGCGCTTGCTCCAGCGCATGCTCCTCGCAGAGGGTGATCACGCAATTCAACTTCGTATTGAACCGCTTCAATCGCTCCAAATAGATCGTTGTCAGCCTTTCGGACGTAATTTTGCGCGTAAGTAACATCACCTTCAGTTGCGCGACCGACGCAAACGCGATGTCCTCATCGGTCATGTTGGGCTTCAGCTCAGCTATGACGTGCCTCTGGGACTGCAGCGTCCGTAGTCCCGTGTCACAGTCCGGGCGTTGCCGTGAGCGCATACGCGGATTCCACACCGTCGCCGGCGCATCCTCATACCCAATCTCCACCTTCCGCGGCCCGGTCCGGCGCTCGTACACGGCGGCCATCGACTCCCGCCAGTTCCCTGCCATCTCCGCGCGGTGGTCTGGCGAGTTCGTCACCTGGACCAGCTTCTCCGCCTCGACGAATGTCTCCGGCGTCACTTCCGGCCCGACCGGAGCGGAGGTCCCAAATGCCGGCGGCGCTCCCGGCGTCGTCGGCGTCTGCGGTGTCTGCTCCGCGTCGGCCAAGCCCTCAGCCACCACGGCCCCAATCAACCCCATCGAACTCTGCGCAAGAAACTCCCGCCGCGAACGTCCCATCCGCCCTCCACGCCTCAAAAATTCCCAACCGCGAATACCGCCCGTTATAGCACTCACGCCGTTGCCTTATTCACTATTCACTATTCACTGTCATACCCTCACATCCATGCCGCTCGCCACGCTCACCCTCGAGCTCGCCATCGAGCACGCGCAGTCCCTCAAAGACCGCCGCCAGGTCGTCCGCTCGCTTAAAGAAAAGCTCCGCCACAGCTTCAACATCTCAGTCGCAGAGCTCGATGACGCCATGATCTGGAACCGCGCCACCCTTGGCATCGCCGCTATCTCCAACTCCTCCAGCTACCTCGCCGGTCAGCTTCGCGAGGTCGAGTCCGCCGCCCGTCGTCTCGCCGTCGGTCTGGGATGCGACATAATAGACTCCTGGCTCGACTCCGACGTCCACCTCGAGTCACCCGATTGAGCCATGTCGCGTCTTCGCGCCAGGGATGCTATCCTGCACAGTCACCTTTATGCCCGAACAGAGAGCCAGACAATATCACCGGGGCCGAGTAGCCAGCACCTTCACCGAGGAAATCACGGCGATGCTCGAAGGCGAGCTGTCCGACCCCCGCATCGCTCCCTGTTACGTCAGTGAGGTCGTCCTCGCGCCCGGTGGTAAGAGCTGTCGTGTCTTCGTCGCCGTGTATGGGGGCGAAAAGGCCGAGGCCGACACACTCGCCGGCCTCATGGCCGCCCGCAACTACATCCGCACTGAAATCCGCGAGCGCATGGGCGTACGCCACGTGCCCGAGATCACCTTTGCCATCGATCGCTCCGAAAAGATCGGCGCCCGCATGCAGGAGCTCCTGGGCCGCGTAGGCAAGCATCGCGAAAAGATCGAGCGCAAGGCCGCCGCTGCCACGCAGGAGAGTCACCGCTAGCCATGATGCGCGCTGACGCGATTGCTCGAATTCTACGGATCGTCTGCGACCACAAGACGTTCCTCCTCACCTCGCATGCTCGCCCCGATGGCGATGCGATTGGGTCGGCGCTCGGACTCATGCACCTGCTCGATTCCATGGGCAAGCGCGTCACCGTCGCCTTCGCGGACCGCATCCCCACGATGTACCGCTGTCTCCCGGGAATCGAGCGCATCGTCGCCGATCTGCCCATCGAGATACACGACGTCGCCATCCTGCTCGAGTGCGACTCCGTCGAGCGCACCGGCTTCGAAGCCATCGAGGCTGGCATGCTCGTCAACATCGACCATCACCAGAGCGGTCGCAACTTCGCCGACTTCAACTGGATCGACCCCACTGCCTGCGCCGTCGGCGCCATGGTCTACCAGCTCGCCGTCGCCTCCGGTGAAGAGATCACGCCCGAGATGGCGAGCTGCCTCTACTCTGCCATCCTCACCGACACCGGCTCGTTTACCTTCGCCTGTACCGACGCTTCCACCTTCGGCCTCGCCGAACACCTGGTGGAACGCGGCGCCGACTCCACCGCCATCGCGCAATCCATCTATTTCTCGCACCCCGAGAGCAAGGTCCGCATTCTCGGCGCCGCGCTCTCCAATCTTGAGATCGACGGCGAGGTCGCCTGGACCTTCGTCACCCTCGATGATATGGAGCGCGCCAACGCGATCGTGGAGGACTGCGAAGGCATTGTTAACTACCTGATCAGCATCCTCGGCGTGCGTGCTGCCGTCTTCCTTCGCGAGATCCCGGCCGGCAATCGTTTCCGCCTCAACCTGCGCAGCAAGGGCGCCGTCGACGTCGCCGAACTGGCTGAGCGCTTCGGCGGCGGCGGTCACCGCAACGCCAGCGGCTGCACCATCGATGGTCCACTCGCACAGGCCATCCCTGTGCTCGTGAATGAGCTGCACCTCGCCTGCCGGTCCGCATGCGCCACTCTGTTAGCCTAGGGGACGCTCGGCATCAAGTGAGCGATCGAGGCCCAACCAGAAAGCGCAGTTGATCGAAAACACCCAACCCGTCGAACTCTCCGAGCGCCCCTCACTTTGGCGGCGCTGGCGCGACCGTCTTCCCTCCGACATGGGCCGCTCCCTCTGGGAGTTCGCCATTCTCCTCATCGTCTCCGCCTATTTCCTCTTCTACGGTCTCGTCCCCTTCTTCGGCGGCGACCAGCTCGGCCTCGTGGGCGCCGACGAACCTCGCTATGCGCAGATCGCTCGCGAGATGCTCGCCGCCCACTCCACCGACTGCCACGAAGTCCACGCCAAAATCACGCCGCACAGCCTTCGTGCCAAGGACCTCCACGCCAGCTACGAGTGCCTCGTCGGCGGCACCGTCACGCCCATCCTCTACGGCCGCCCCTGGCTCGAAAAGCCCGCACTCTACTACTGGCGGGCAATGAGCTTCTTCAAGGAGTTCGGCGTCTCCGACTGGTCCGCGCGATTACCCTCCGCCACGGGCGCAGGCGCGCTCATTATCCTCGCCTTCCTTCACCTCCGAAGATTCCGGCCTGGAGGCCATCTCGACGCCGCACTCATCATGGTTTCCATGGCCGGAATGGTGGGCTTTGCCCGCGGTGCGTCTACAGACATGCAACTCGCCGCGCCTTTATCGATAGGTCTGCTCGGCTGGTATGCCTGGTATGAGACCGGCAAAAAGTTCTGGCTGTTCGATCTCTACTTCTTCGGCGCTGCCGCCACGCTCGCCAAGGGCCCCATCGCCATCTTCCTGATGCTGGGCACCATCCTGGTGTTCCTTGGCTTGCGCCGCGAGTGGTCCGCGATCCGCCGCAGCTTCTGGCTGCCCGGCCTCGGCCTCTTCCTGCTCATGGTGCTGCCCTGGTACATCGAAGTCCAGCGCAAGAACCCGCACTTCTTCCGCATCTTCTTCCTTGAGCACAACCTCGAGCGCTTCGCTACCGACCGCTACCAGCACTCGCAGCACTGGTTCTACTACGCCATCGTCCTCATCATCGGGCTTCTCCCCTGGACAGCCCTCGCCATCCGCGCTCTATGGGACGGCATGGCGCTCTCCATCGACGAGTGGAAGGTTCGCCACAAACCGCAGCGCTACGTCGGCCATGTCCGCGCCGGCGATGCCTTCCCGGAGTTCCTCTGCCTCTGGGCTCTCCTCCCGGTTATCTTCTTCTCCTTCTCGGTCTCGAAGCTCCCCGGCTACATCCTTCCTTCCATGCCGCCGCTCGCCATCCTCACCGGAGACTATCTCTTCCGCATCCGCCGCAACGGCATCCCCAACTGGCTGCTCAACGTGCACGCCGGGCTTACAGGCTTCATGACCTTCGTCATTCTGCTCTGCCCGCAGTACATGATTTACCAGCGCATCATCCCCGCCGTGCGCCCGCTCATCGTCGCTGCTGTATGGGGCATTCTCGCGGCTCTGCTCATCATTGTTGTCGTTCGGTTCTATGGCGTTCGCCGTCTGCGCACTGTCACGCTCGTGCCGCTCGTCGCTCTCATGTTCTTCCTGCTCGGCATGCACGGCCATCTCCTGGATCTCAACTACTCCGCGCGTCCGCTCGCGCGCGAGATCCAGAAGGCCGATCCTGCTGATCAGGTGATCGCTGTCCATGACGTTCGCCGCGACCTCGACTACGGTCTCGCCTTCTATCGCGATCAGGACATGGTCCACTACGACACCGACGGCGTCCCCGACGAGGGCCACATCCTCGTCATTCCCACCAGGGAAGCCGCTGAACTGCCGCAACTTTTACCCGGCCGAACATATCAGCAGCTCTTCCTCTACAACACTCAGGGTCTATCGGTGTATAAGGTTTATCCTCGCGCTTAACTGCGGTGGGGCTGTACTTCGCGAGCGGATGGGCAAGCCCTTTCACCCCTCGCTGACTTGCTGACTCGCTAACCATGGCTCTTTCCTCTCAGCTCGAAGTGCTTGACCTCCGCCACTTCTCCGCAGCGCAACTGCAGCCGCTGCTCATGGAAGAGGCAGACCGTTGGCAGCGCCGCCTCTTCTGGGACTACTCCGGTTCCACCTCCGTGCTCCTCAAGTACCTCGACAGCCGCGTCCTTCCCGGCTTCGTCGCGCTCCGCCGCGGCAAGGTCGCCGGCTACACCTTCGCCGTGTTCGAGGCCGCCAAGGCCGTTCTCGGCGATGTATACGCCTTCGGCGAAGGCGAGGGCGCCTCCAACCCCGTCTGCGAAACCCTGCTCATGCATCTGCTTGAGATGCTGCAGTCCGCCCCCGGCGTCGACCGCATCGAATCGCAGCTCCTCATGTTCCCCACCGGTGCGCTCGGCCGCCAATTCTCTGAGCGCGGCTTCCTCCCCCACCCGCGCCTCTTCATGGTCGTCGATCTCACCGCATCCGGCCGCTCACGAGTACCTGCAGGCGATCTTCCCGTGGGCATCAGTCTCGAGCCCTGGCAGCCCGCGCTCTACGAGGCCGCCGCCGAGCTCATCCACCGCGCCTACGTCGGTCACGTCGACAGCGGCATCAACGACCAGTACCGCAGCGTCCACGGCGCGCAGCGATTCCTCCACAACATCGTCCGCTTCCCCGGCTGCGGCATCTTCGACCCCGAGAGCTCCTGGATCCTGCGCAACACGCGCTCCGCCAACGGAACCGACCCAGACCTCCTCGCGATGGTCCTCTGCTCGCGCGTCCGGCAGGACTCCGCGCACATTACGCAGCTCTGCGTCAGCCCCGCGCTCCGCGGCCTCGGCCTCGGGCCCGCACTGCTTCGCCATTGTCTCGTCGGGCTCGAAGCCGCCGGCGTCCGGAGCCTCTCACTTACCGTCACTGAAAGCAACGACGGCGCCCGCCGTCTCTACGAGCAGCACGGCTTCCGCACCGCGCACCGCTTCGACGCCATGGTCTGGGATCACTCGCAGGCCGCGCACCAGCGCACCCGCGACACAGACCTCCGCATCTCCGCTGCCGTCTGAGCCCCTATTTCCCAGCCACCTGCTGCGGCAGCTTCGGAGCCGCGCCGCGTCCCGTGTACTCACGCAGCAGGTCCGCCTCTCTCTCCCGGTAAGGCGTCCCATCTGCCTGGAACACATCGTGAAACCAGATCGAGGGCTGTACAGTCACATACGCGCGTTTCCATGAGTCCCACGGATAATAAGTCTGCGTCTTCCCTGCCACGAGCCCCCAGTTGATCAGCCCCACCCGGTCGCGCTTGCCGATCGGAAGAATCCCGTCGAACGTGCTTCCATTGCTGCGCGCCATGTACTCCGTGCAGATCAGTGGACGATCCAGAGCACGGAGCGAACGAATGCGTGCCTCGAAACTCTCTGGCCAGTCGTAGTTGTGAAACGTGATCACGTCCGACTCGGCCAGCTGAATCTTCGTGGTCGCATTCTCCTTCGCCGGATCGCTCCAGTTGCCCGACCACACGCCGCTGGTCAGAGGCTGGATGGGCTTCATCTCGCGCGCCCACGCAAAGGCCTTCGGCAGCAGATCATCCACGCGTTCGCGCTTTCGAGCCACATGCCCGGCAACGTCGTGCCCTGAATTGTCCGGCTCATTCCACACATCCCACGCCAGCACGCGATCGTCCTGCCCGAAGGCCCCGACCACGCCTTGCACATAAGCCTTCAGTTGCGGCTCAACCTCGGGATCCATCAGCCGCTTCCACCCCGGGCTCTGCACCCACCCGGAATTGTGCACACCCGGAACGGGAGAATGCTGTAGCCCCAGGTGCGGATTGGGGTCCCAGCACGAATCGAACAACACCAGGATCGGGCGTATGTGGTGTCTCGCCGCAATCGCCAGAAACTGATCCAGCCGTTTCTCGAAGCCCTGCGGATCGCTGCTCCACAGCTGGTCCTGCAGAAAGACCCGCATCGTGTTCATCCCGACCGACTCCGCCAGGCCAAGCTCCCGATCGTTCAACGCGGGATTGAACGTCCGCGCCTGAAACATCTCCATCTCATTGATGGCGTCCGACGGAACGTAGTTCGCACCCACGAGCCACGGCTGACGGTCGTACCATGCGTTCGCCTCTGCCTCGGTCCAGCGCTGCCCGGTCCCCTGCGCAAACGCCCGAAGACCAGACGCCACCATAACCAGCGCCAGCAGCAAAGCTGCACGCCGGGTCACACTTTTGTCGTGCATTCGTTCTCCCGACAATCTGAAGCTTAGTTAGAAAGTCGAGACATCATAGAACCAGAAACGCCTCTCCGCTACTACTCAACGTGGTAATTCGGCGCTTCCCTGGTAATCACCACGTCATGCACGTGGCTCTCGCGCAGGCCCGCATTCGAAATCCGGATGAACTTCGACTTCGTCTGCAGGTCCTCAATCGTCCCGCACCCCAGGTACCCCATCCCTGAGCGCAGCCCACCAACAAGCTGATACACCATCGCTTCCAGCGGCCCACGATGCGGCACGCGGCCCTCAATCCCCTCCGGCACGAACTTCGCCAGCCGGTTGGCGCCATTTTGTTCCCGCGCCGTCAGGTCGCGTCGCTCTTCGATCTGCGAACCCTCGCCGGGCCCCTGGAAGTATCGCTCGCCGGAGCCCTGCGCCATCGCGCTCAAGCTTCCCATCCCGCGATATGCCTTGAAGCTCCGGCCCTGGTACAGAATCGTCTCTCCCGGGCTCTCATCCACACCCGCAAAGAGCGAGCCAATCATCACAATGCTCGCACCCGCCGCGATCGCCTTCGTGATATCGCCCGAGTACTTGATCCCGCCATCCGCAATCACACTCACGGCGCGCTCTGTAGCTGCGCGATATGCCTCCGAGATCGCCGTAATCTGCGGCATGCCCGCGCCCGTCACCATCCGCGTCGTGCAGATCGATCCCGGCCCGATGCCCACCTTCACCGCATCCGCTCCTGCATCGATCAGCGCAATCGTCCCGTCATACGTCGCCACGTTGCCGGCCAGCAGGTCCACTTCTGGAAACCGCTGCTTGCACTCCCGCACCGCCTCCAGCACACGGGACGAGTGCCCGTGCGCCGAATCAATCGCCAGCGCATCCACGCGATTCTTCACCAGCTCCGCCGCACGCTCCAGGAAGTCCCCCGTCGCTCCAATCGCGCCCGCCACGCGGAGCCTTCCCTGCTGGTCCTTGCTCGCGTTCGGATACTTCAGCTTCTTCTGGATGTCCTTGACTGTAATCAGCCCCTTCAACTCGTAGGCGTCATTCACCACCAGCAGCTTCTCAACACGGTGCTGATGCAGAATCTCCTCCGCCTGCTCCAGCGTCGTCCCCACCGGCACCGTGATGAGGTTCTCCTTCGTCATGACGTCCGCAATCGGGATGTCCGTACGCGACACGAACCGCAGATCGCGGTTCGTCAGGATGCCCACCAGCTTGCCGTTCTTCGTCACCGGCACGCCGGAAATCTTGTAGCGCCGCATCACCTCCAGCGCATCCGCAATCGGCCGCTCCGGCCCGATCGTCACCGGGTCCACAATCATCCCCGACTCCGACCGCTTCACCTTGTCGATCTCGCCTGCCTGCTGCTCGATCGTCAGGTTTCGGTGCACCACGCCCATCCCTCCCTGCTGCGCAATCGCAATCGCCAGGCGGGACTCCGTGACCGTATCCATCGCCGCCGACATCAGCGGCGTATTCAGGGTTATCTTCTTGGTTAGTCTGGTCTGCGTGCTCACCTGCGTCGGAACTACATCGGAATACGCTGGTACCAGCAGCACGTCATCAAATGTCAGGGCTTCTAAAACGGGGGTCGAAATCATGCGGTTCTATCGATTCTAGTCCCCACTGTCTCGAAAGTTGTAGAACGCCGCCGACGGCAGCGCGATAAATCCCCAATCCGAAGCATTGAAGGGATTTCAATCATGGTCGATAAAAAATGGTGCGAGGTAAACCTTGGATTCGACCCTTCGTAGAGAGGCCTCTTCGGCAAGGCTGGGCCGCCGCCGCGACGGTTCTGTAGCGCATCTCCCCCTGTCCATGGCCTTCCAGCCGATCGTGGACATCAAGCGCCGCACCATCTTCGCCTACGAAGCCCTCGTTCGCGGTACCGAACAGGAGTCGGCCACCGACATCCTCGGCCAGGTCACCGAAGAAACCCGCGCCGCCTTCGATCAGAGCTGCCGCATCAAGGCCATGATCCTCGCTCAGCAGCTCGGCATCGCCGATCAGGGCGCCCTGCTCTCCGTCAACTTCATGCCCGGCACCAACTACTCCGCGTCGGACTGCTTCCAGCGCACCGTGCAGGCCGCCGAGTGGACCGGCTTCCCTCTCCCCTCGCTCATGTTTGAGATCTCCGAAATGGAGTCCCTCAAGGACACCGAGCGCCTCAGTGCCATCGCCACCGAATACCGCCGCCACGGCCTCACCATTGCACTCGATGATTTCGGCGCCGGCAACTCCGGCCTCAACCTGCTCGCCGACATCGACGTCCAGCTCATCAAGCTTGATGGCCGCCTCGTCCGCGGCATCGACTCCCAGCCTCGGGCCCAGGAGATCGTCCGCTCTACGGCTGCGATGGCCAAGCGTCTGGGCATTCAGATCGTCGGCGAATGCGTCGAAACCCGTGCCGAACTCGATATCCTTCTCTCCTGCGACATCACCCTCCTGCAGGGCTACCTCTTCGCCAAGCCCACCTTTGAGTGCCTCCCCCAGATCGTCTGGCCCGACGAGCCCGTCAAGCGCCACTCCCTGTCACTCGATTCCCTCGACCTATCTGCCTCACCCGGCCTCTCCTCCGTCGCCTGATCCACAACTGATCTACCCCGTTCCTCCGGTGCCCCGCATTTCCTCAGAGCCATGCGCCTGCAGCCTTCCCGTCCCACCTTGCCGTCGTACCCCAAACGACCTAGAATAGACACAGCGACGAATCATTCCGCCGCACTCGCCGTGAGCAAACCGGCAGGTGGCGGAAGGGAGGAGTGGGCGAGAGCCCACTTTTTATTTGCTCTTAAAAATCCGGCCGGAGCCCCCACCGCGCCCAACCCCGCTCAACCAAAATGGCCCTTGCCCTCGACACAATCCGCGCCACCGCCGACCGCGTCGCCACCTCGCACGGCCTCGAGGTCGTTGACGTCGAGTTCGCCGGCGGCGGCGGCAAGCACCGCGCCCTCCGCATCTTCGTCGAAAAGGACGCCGCAGGCCGCGCTGCCCTCGCCCGCCAGGCCGCCGAAAACCCGGAGGCCCTCCCCAAAGGCGTTCCCGTCGAAATTCTCTCCGGCGTCACCCACGAGGACTGCGAGCACTTCGCCCGCGACTTCGGCACCGTTCTCGACGTCGAAGACCTCATCCCCGGCTCCGAGTACACCCTCGAGGTCAGCTCCCCCGGGCTCGAGCGCAAGCTCCGCGGCGCCGCCGACTACGAGCGTTTCCAGGGCAGCCTCGTCAAGCTCCAGACCTTCACGCCGGTAGCGCCGCGGCTGAGAGTACCGGAAAGCCCAACCGCCACTTCACCGGCCGCCTCTCCGCTTTCGACGGCCAGCGGCTAACGCTGGACCTCTCCGCCGTCAAACAAAAGGGCAAGGCAAAAAAGACCCTCACCAGCCAGACCGTCACCATCGACCTGGCCAACGTCGAAAAAGCGAACCTAGTCGCAGAAATCTGAAAGAAAGGCAAGTGATCGTGAGTAGACAGTAGATCCGAGCACAGACGTCGCCACGCGCCGCTGTTCTGTCTACTCACTATCCCTACTACTGTCCACTTCTAAGAACATGGCAAGCGCACTCTACCAGTCCATCGAAGTACTGAGCCGCGAAAAGGGCATCGACCCGGAGATCGTCGTCGGCGCCGTTGAAGACGCCATCGCTCTCGCCACGCGCAAGTTCTACAAGACGCAGGAAACCATGCGCGGCGAGCTCGATCGCGAGTCCGGCGAGATCCGCGCCTACGTCTACAAGACCGTCGTCGACGCTGAAGAACAGGTCGAAGACCCCGAGAACCAGCTCACCCTCGAGCGAGGCCCGCGCCCTCGCGCCCGAGGTCGAAGTCGGCGGCGAGCTCCGCTTCTACAAGGACACCAGCCCCCTCGGCCGCATCGCCGCCCAGATGGCCAAGCAGGTCATCTTCCAGAAGGTCCGCGAAGCCGAGCGCGACACCGTCTTCCAGGAGTACGGCAGCCGCACCGGCGAGATCCTCACCGCCACCGTCAAGCGCCTCGAGCCCATGGACGTCATCTTCGACCTCGGCAAGGCCGAAGCCCGCATGCCCAAGCGCGAGCAATCGCGCCTCGAGCAGTTCGCCATCGGCGAGCGCGTCCGCGTCGTCCTTCTCCGCGTCGACCGCGCCGCCAAGGGCCCGCAGGTCATCGTCTCCCGCGCCGCGCCCGCGCTCGTCCAGATCGCTCTTCCAGTCCGAAGTCCCCGAGATCTACGACGGCACCGTCACCATCCGCGCCATCGCGCGCGAGGCCGGCGAGCGCACCAAGATCGCCGTCATGTCCCGCGACAAGGACGTCGACCCGGTCGGCGCCTGCGTCGGCATGAAGGGCATGCGCGTGCAGTCCATCATCCGCGAGCTCCGCGGCGAAAAGATCGACATCATCGAGTTCTCCGAAGAGATCACCACCTTCGCCGAGAAGGCCCTGCAGCCCGCCAAGGTCTCGCGCGTCTCCATCACCGACCTCGGCGAGAAGCAGCTCGAAGTCATCGTCGACGACACACAGCTCTCGCTCGCTATCGGCAAGAAGGGCCAGAACGTCCGCCTCGCCGCCAAGCTCCTCGGCTGGAAGATCGACATCAAGTCCGAAGAGGAGAAGCGTCAGGAGGTCGAGCAGCAGATGCAGGCCATGCAGGGCACGCCCACCACGCCCATCGAGCAGATCACCGAGCTCGGCGACGGCGTCATGGAGAAGCTCATCGCCGCCGGCATCACCACCGTCGAGC
This sequence comes from uncultured Acidobacteriaceae bacterium, assembly GCA_963762465.1. Lineage (GTDB taxonomy): Bacteria > Acidobacteriota > Terriglobia > Terriglobales > Acidobacteriaceae > Granulicella. Next base: position 80,191 of record CAVXKS010000011.1, read on the forward strand.
AGCTCGCCGACATGACCGAAGAGGAGCTCGGCGAAGTCCAGGGCATCGGCGAAAAATCGGTCGAGAAGATCGCCACCGCCGTCCGCGATTACTTCGGCCGTCTCGATGCCGCGCAGGCTGCGGCCGCTACGGAAGCCTCCAACGCCGGCGGCGAAGAGAACCCCACTACGCTTCCCGAGCCCACTCTCGCCCTGGGCGAAGAAGCGGTCGCTGCCGGAGCTGCATCAGATGTTGCTGGAGACGAGGAGCATTCCATGACACTGACGCCAGAAGAGATCATCGCCCGCGAAGCCGCCAAAGCCGGGTCCGCCCGCGAGGTCGACGAGTTCTCCTCCGAGGACATCGCCGCCGCCGAGGACCGGCTCTCTGAATCCGACGCCAACACCGACGCCGATGCCCGCGAAGAGGCCATCGAGCTGAGGAACGACACCATGGACGAGCTCGTCGACGACGCCCAGGAGTTCTCCGACGAAGGCATCGACAGCGATACCCACGAGCGCGGCTAACCCCGCCTCGGCCAACGTACCCGCCCCGTAGCCGCACGAACGTGCGGTTACAGGGCTAAACAATTCAAGCCTGCAACGGATGGAGCATTTTCCTGACGATCGGGCCCGGAGACAAAACACTCGGCGCCGTTTTCCGCAAAGAAACGGCTCTCGCTGAAATTGTCCAGGGGCAAAGTATCAGGAAAAATGCTCTAATATCCTTGGATTAACTCTCACTACGATCGAGGCTGTTATGACCAGCTAAGCGCGGTGAATCAGGGCCGCGGAGAACCGCCGCCCTCAACCAAAGGAATAGATGAGCAAAGTTCGCATCAACGATCTTGCACGGGAACTGGAGGTCAAGAGCAGGTCCATTCTTGACGCTCTCACGGCCGTAGGCGTCACCGAAAAGAAGACGCACTCCTCGTCCATCGAGGAGCATGAGGCCGAGCAGGTACGCGGTTACCTGAACCGCGGCGCTCGTCCGTCCGCGACCCCCAGACCAGCCGCCGACACAAAACCCGCCTTCAATCTCTCGCACGTCTCCAAGCCCGGAGACGCGCTGAAGGCAATCCTCGAGCGCAAGCAGGCCGAAGCCGCCGCAAGGTCCCATCCGCCGGCGCCCACCGCCCGTCCGACCGTTGCCGCCCCGGCCACCGCAGCCGCGGCGCGCCCTGCGCCGGCGCCATCGCGCCCCGCTGCCGCCCCCGGGCAGCCACCAGCGCCCACGGCCGGTGCCGCCGCCTCCCCGCCTGCGGCCAATCAGCCTCCAGCCCCGCGCCGCATCGTTCCGCAGCCCCGCGCCGCCGCGCCCATCATTACGCCCCGGCCGGCGTCTCCGGCAGGTTCGCCCCCTGGCTCCCCGCGTCCTGCCGTCGTCCGTACCGCAGCCGGGCCGGTCGTCGTCCGGCCATCGGCAGCGTCCCCGGCTGTCGCGTCCACGCCGCCCGCGGCGCCTGTCGTCGTCAAGCCCTCCGCAGTCCCACCGCCGCCGCCAGCCGCAGCATCTGCAGCCAGCCCTGCTCCCCCAGCCGCCGCAGCTCCGCCGCCCGCTCCCGCGCCCGCATCCGCTCCAGAGGCTCCCGAAGCCGCCGCAGCGCCTGCCACCCCCGCGCCGCCCGTCCGCCGCGTCATCATGCCGCAGACCGGACCGCGTCCGACCTACATCGCTGCTCCCGGCGCGGCCAACGCCGCCCGCCGGCCCATCTTCGAGCGCCCGCGCCCTGCCGCGCCCGGAGGCCCCGCCGGTCCCGGCGGTCCCGGCGGACGTGGTCCAATGGCTCCCGGCGCACGCCGGCCGATGCACCCCACGCGCACCTTCCCCACCGGCCCCGGTGGTCCCGGAGGTCCCGGTGGCCCAGGCGGTCGTCCCGGCTTCCCCGGTCGCCCCGGCTTTGGCGGCCGTCCCGGATTCGGTGGTCGTCAGGGAGTTGGCCCCGGTGGCCTGCTTCCCCCGACGGACACCCCGGCAGCTCCCGGCCGTCCCGCCCGCCCCGCTGCCCGCGGACGCGGCAATCAGCGGTACGTCAAGGACAAGGAAGTCGCACTCAAGGGCTATGCCCCGCGCATGGGCGCGGCGCAGATCCCCGAGGGCGATCTCCCCATCACCCGCACCATCACTGTCACCGAAGGCATCTCGGTCAAGGACCTCGCCGAGAAGCTCGACGTTCGCGCCAAGGACCTCATCGCCACCCTTCTTCTCCGCGGCGTGATGGTTACCGTGAACCAATCGCTCGACGCTGAGCTGGTCAAATCCGTCGCCCGCCAGTTCGGCGCGGATACCACCGTTATCTCCGTCGAAGATCAGCTCGAGAACGAAGCCCTCGAAGGCCTGCTGGAAGACACCACCAACATGGTGGAGATCGTGCGCCCGCCGGTCGTCACCGTCATGGGCCACGTCGACCACGGCAAGACCTCGCTGCTCGACGCCATCCGTTCCACCGACGTCGCCGCGGGCGAAGCCGGCGGTATCACACAGCACATCGGCGCCTACAAGGTCCGCATCACCAAGGAAGACTCGCCCGCCTTCGGCCGCGAGATCGTCTTCCTCGACACCCCGGGCCACGAGGCCTTCACCCGCATGCGTGCACGCGGCGCCAAGATCACCGACATCGTCGTGATCGTCGTCGCCGCCGACGACGGCGTGATGCCGCAGACCGTCGAGGCCATCGACCACGCTCGCGCCGCCAACGTTCCCATTATCGTTGCGGTCAACAAGATCGATCGCCCCGACGCTAACCCCGACCGCGTCAAGCAGCAGCTCGCTGAGCGCGGCCTGCAGCCCGACGACTGGGGCGGCGACACACCCTTCGTCAACGTCTCGGCCAAGCAGCGCATCAACCTCGACGGCCTTGAGGAGATGATCTGCCTCCAGGCCGACCTCAAGCCCCAGAAGGCCACGCCCGAGCGCCCCGCGGTTGGCACCGTCATCGAAGCCAAACTCGACCGCGGCCGCGGCGTCGTCGCCTCGGTCCTCGTCCAGAACGGCTCGCTCAAACCGGGTGACAGCTACATCGTCGGCAACACCTTCGGCAAGGTCCGCGCCATGTTCAACGACCGCGGCCAGCCCATCGTCGAAGCCGGCCCCTCGACCCCCGTCGAGATCCTCGGGTTCGAATCCATCCCTGATGCTGGCGACACCTTCCTCGTCATGGCCGATCGCGACCGTGCCAAGGAAATCGCCCGCTACCGCTCCATGAAGGAGCGCGAAGCCCAGCTCGCCAAGTCCTCGCGCATCTCGCTCGAAGGTCTCGCCGAGCAGATCAAGCAGGCCGGCGTCAAGGACCTCAACCTCATCCTCAAGGGCGACGTCGGAGGCTCTGTCGAGGTGCTCGCCGACTCGCTGCAGCGCATGTCCACCGAGAAGGTTCGCGTTCGCGTTCTCCGCGCAGGCGTGGGTGCCATCACCGAGTCCGACATCCTCCTCGCCTCCGCCTCGAACGCCGTGGTCATCGGCTTCAACGTGCGGCCGGAGCGCAAGGCCCAGGAGCTCGCCGACCAGGAGAAGGTCCAGGTCCGCCTCCACTCGATCATCTACGAGCTGCAGGACGAGATGACCAAGGCCATGTTCGGTCTGCTTGACGCCGTCTACAAGGAGGTCTATCAGGGCCGCGCCGAGGTGCTCAACGTCTTCAAGATCACCAAGGTCGGTCAGATCGCCGGCTGCAGTGTTCGCGATGGCCTCATCAAGCGCGACTTCAACGTGCGCGTCAACCGCGAAGGTGCCGAAGTCTGGAAAGGCAAAATCGCCAGCCTCAAGCGCTTCAAAGACGACGTCTCTGAAGTCCGCAGCGGCATGGAGTGCGGTATCGACCTCGCCGGCTTCAAGGACATCCGCGTCGGCGATGTCATCGAAGCCTTCACCACTGAAAAGCTCGCCGCCGAACTCGGTCAGAACACCGCCGAGCTCAAGCGCCAGCAGATGGCCGAGCTCAAGGCGGCCAAAGAGCGCGAAAACGAGATCGCTGCCGCGGATGCAGCTGCCGCGGATGCAGCCGCCCCGGTCAGCGTCTAACTCCAGTCCTGTACGTACACAAGAAGAAAGGCCGGGATCACTCCCGGCCTTTCTTTTTTGTCGCCCTCCGCACACAACGCGGGTCCTTTTGCCCCACGCACAACTGCCCGCCATCCGCGCCTATCTATACCTACATACGAAGTACGAGGAGAACCCACATCCGCTTGCCTGCTCGTTTCACTTGGGCCCGTTACATCTCCCTCGCCCTTCTACTCTCCGTCTTGCCCGGATCCGTTTCCCACGCAGATCCGGTGCCTGCCACGCGCAAGCTGGGCTCCTCCCACGGCTTCGTCGTCCTCAAGGACCCCTCCGGCAAGCTCATCGCAGTCGGCGACGAGATCAATGTCACCGAAGGCAGCACCGTCCGCTCGCGCCTGATCATCCGCTTCCGCGACGGCTCCATCGACGACGAGCGCACCGTCTTCACCCAGGGCAAGACCCTCCAGCTGATCACCGACCACCACATCCAGAAAGGGCCGTCCTACAAGGAGCCGCTCGACGAAGACATCAACGTCCGCGCCGGCACCATCACCTATCACGACTACAAAGACGGCAAGGACGACGTCAAGACCGATCACATGGATCTTCCGCCCGACCTCGCCAACGGCATGATCGCCGAGGTTCTCGAAAACTTCCCGCACAATGCGCCCGAGATGAAGGTCTCCTACATCGCCGGTTCCAAGCCCCGCATCGTCCACCTCTCCATCAAGCCCGAGCTCGACGATCCGTTCTACGTCGGAGGCATCCGCCATCGCGCCAAGCGTTACAACATCCACGTCGAAATCGGCGGCGTCGCCGGAGTCGTTGCGCCCGTCATCGGCAAGCAACCGTCCGACATGAAAATCTGGGTTATGGACGGAGAGGTGCCAACCTTCCTCAAAATGGAAGGCCAGCTCTATGAGCAGGGCCCTGTCTGGACGATGGAACTGGCCAGCCCCACATGGCCATCCGCCACTCAAAACCGCAGCAGATAACTGGCTTTCACAAAGAACTGCCTGCCATCATTCAGATACCCCGGCCCGCGCGGCAGAATCGGCTGCGTCGGATCGCACGTCCCGCCCAGCCGCGAGCACAGCGTGTGGTTGTAGTTCTGTAGATCGCTGTTCCACCCCACATAAATCGCCGTTCCTGGATGCGGCAGCCATGTCAGCAGCGCCTGCGTCTGCACCTGCTTCGTCCGCTCGAGCGTCGTCATTGCCGGGTTCGCCAGCGTCGAGTCATACTCCACAATCACCCTCGCCGAAAACGCCCGCGTGAACTGGTAGTTGATCTTCGTCCGCATCACCTCGCTCTGGTACACAAACACTCCCGTATGGTCGTCGCGATCGTGATCCAGCAGATACGTCTGGTCCGCCGTCAAATTCCGCACCGGCTGCACCGTAAACAGCAGTTGCAGAAAGTTCTGCCGCAGCAACGTCGGCGCCTTTCCCGGCCGCGGGTTATAGTTCACATTCCCCACCGACGGAAAGTAGTTCATATTGAAGTTGAAGGCCGCCCACGGCTGCCCGCGCGCCACAAACCCGATCTGGTTTTCCGTGAAGTTGATATTGTGATCGATCGCGTATCCGTTCTGCGGTCCGACCGTGTCCGAGTTCTGCCCGCCCAGCGGTGCAATCACAATATTCCGCGGCAGCAGCACAAACGGATCCCACGTCGTGTAGTGCAACACGCGATTATTTGCGTGATCCCACGCTACCTGGTCATTGACCTCCAACCCAAAGCTCTGCACGACACTGTGCTTCGGGAACCACTGATACGTCATATGCGTGCTGTCTTTGCGGATATTCGAAGTCTGAAAGAATCCCAGCGTGCTGTCGAAATGCCTGCTGATGTCCTGGTACTCGTTCTGCATGTTGAACGAGTGACCACTGCGATTCGTCTGCAGATCGCTCGCCGGCCCCGCGCCATATCTCGCTGGCAGCACCTCCGCCGCGCTCTTCATCTCACTCGGCCGCGTCGAGCTCTCCACCATCTGCCCCACCACCGTCCAGTGATCGTTCGCTCTCCACGTAAAGTCTGCACCGCCAATCCTGTTCCACCCTCCGCCAAACTCCTCATCCGTGTACATCAGCCCTGCATTTGACCCGTTGCCCGATCCCTTGCCCAGATCCCGCGACACCCTCCCCACATACGCCTCTGCCCTGTGCGCATGCAGCGGATCATCCGTCCCCACCGTCTCGCCCGGCTCTCTATCGTCACTCGCCAGCACCCCCACGTTCATGTGCCCTATCTTTCCCGTGACACGCCCGCCATACTCCGGCCGCACAATGTTGCGCGTGTACAGCAGGTTCATCGGCGTCTGAAAGTAGCTCGCATTCTCCAGGAAGAACGGCCGCAGCTCCGGAAAATACACCGGGTAGCGCACATCCACCGTGAACTGCGGCTGATCGCTCTCCACATCGCTGAAGTCCGGATTGATCGTCGCATCGAACACGATCGAATCCTTCCACACCGCCTTCGCCTCGCCACCCGCCGTCGCCTCCGCATTGCGCGTGCTGAAGTAGGGATTCATCGGATCCACCGTGTCCAGCTTGTGCACGTTCTGCGCCAGCACATAAGGATTGATCTGCACATTGTGCGATCCGGTCACACCCTCCATCCCCGGCAGATGCAGCGTGCCTTCCTGGCTCAGTATGCCGCTCACATCCTTGGCCACACGCGGCCAGATGTCCGCCTCACTGTTACGCGGCAGCTTGCGTGCCAGCACCACGCCCCACGTCGTCCCATTCGCCGGAAACCTCAGGCTGCGAAACGGAATCGCAAACAACGCCATCCATCCCTGTTTCGTAATACGCCCGTCAGAAGCCCAGACCTGGTCGTAGCTGTAGTCCTCGTGGTTCGCCTCCGTCCACGCCGCATCCGCCTGCACGCCCGCCGGGTTCAACCCGAACTCCACGCCGCGCTGCCGGTCCTGGAACGGGTCCAGCAGCACAAGCACGTTGTCATCGTTCAGGATGTTCTCCCGCCGCGCCAGGTGCGACCGGATCAACTCCGGATGCTTGTCGAAGCACAGGAACACGACATACAACTCCGTCCTCGTGCGCCCCAGCCACACCTCAGTCTTTTCCGTCGCCAGAGCTCCATCCGTCGGCTCGTCCTGAATAAATCCGCCAACGTGCGCCAGCCGGTCGCGCAGTTCCGCCCGCGGCTCCATCCCCGCGAAGTCCGCCAGCGTCAGTCCCTTATCGAGCACAGGCACGGTCACATCCGCGCTTCGAGTCGTCTCCATCCGCGGAGGCGCCGCCGGCGTCACCGTCGCCTTCCCCTGCTGGTCCGGATTCACCTGCGCCCTTGCAGTACTCCCTACCGCTGCGGCGATCACCCAGCCTGCCGCCCACAACCAGGAGCACCCTCTCCCACCTGCAATCACACAAACTCCCTGACCGTCGGCGTCCTCCCTCACATACGCCCTCTCAGCCTGCTCAGTTCCCGTTGTTTCCCGATAACCTCGCGGATCCTTGCTCCTCAAAAACCCGCCGCTCCAGGTCCACAAACCTCGGATCACTCCGTATCGGATCGAAGAATGGATGCGTCTTCACAAACTGCAGAATGTTCGACTGCTCCCTGAACGCCTGCTCCAGCGCCTCAAACGCCTCCTCCTTGTCGCCGAGCCCCAGATACGCATTCACGAATGCACCCGCCGGAAAATACCCGGCGTTGCTTCTCTTCTTCAACTCCTCCAGCAACCGCAGCGCGTCCTCACGCCGGCCGGCGCGCGCATACGCCCGAACCAGAATTCCTTCCACCGCCGGACTTCCTTTCGACAACGCGTCTGCTTTCTCCAGCACCGGAATGGCCTCCTCCTCTTGCCCTTTGCCCAGCAACGCGAATCCCAAGGTTGACAGTGCGGCTACATCGTCCGGCCGTACCGCCAACGCATCGCGCGCCTCAGGAATCGCCTCGTCAAATCGATGCGCCTGAAACAGAATCCACGCCACGGACGCGCCGGAAACGCTGACTGGGTCCAGCTCCCGTCCGCGTCGCACCCAGTCCACGGCCTCGTCCGTCCGTCCCTGGCATGACAGCCACAGCGCATACCACGAATGGGCGCTCGCGTTATTTGGTTCCAGTTGCAGCGCTTGCTTGTACTCCACCTCCGCCGCCCTCCACTGCCACTGCTCCTGCAGAGAGTTCGCGAGCATCACGTGGGCCTGCGCGAGATCCGGATTGAGCTCGATCGCCTTCCGCGCCGCACTCATCACCTTGGGTCGCGTTTCCGCCGGAGACACGCCCGCGGACACGGTGCCCAGCAACGTATAGGCCTCCGCCAGCCCGACATACGCTGGGGCAAACGTAGGGTCCTTCGTCAGCGCGTCATTGAAGTACATAACGCTCTCCTGCAATCCTGCTCGGCCGCTATGGTCGTACGCATACCGTCCCCTCAAATAACTCTCATAGACCTCCGGCGCCACCGGCCGCGCCGCCGTCAGCCGCTGCTGCTCCTCTCCCGTAACTGACACCTTCACTTTGTCCGCAATCGCCTGCGCCAGCTCGCTCTCGAGCGTCAGCGCATCCCGCATCTCGCGGTCATACGTCTCCGACCACAAGTGCGTGTCCGTCGCTGCTCGAATCAATTGCGCGCTCACGCGAATCCGGCTTCCCTCCCGGATCACCGAGCCCTCCACCACCGCATCCACGCCCAGCGCCTTGGCAATCTCCGGCACCGGCATCTTCGAGTCCTCGAACCGCAGCACCGACGTATGCGATGTCACCCTCAGCTCGCGAATTCCCGCCAGCTTGCCAATCAGCGCCTCCGTAAGCCCATCGGCCAGATACTCCTGCGACGCATCCCCTGAGAGGTTCCGCAAGGGCAGCACCGCCAGCGACCGGATCTGCGGCCCGGCAACAACCCGCGCCCTTCCCCGCCACGCGACATCCGCCGCGGCCAGCCCCAAACAAAGCACGACTGCTGCGACCACCCACCACACACGGTGGGTGTCCCGTCCGGACACGCCCCTTGCGGACGGGTCGGGTTCAAGAATCTCTGCCAACCCGGCAACCTCCGCCTGGTCTTCCGCCGCGGGCCGCCGGTTCTCCAGCCATGCGTCCAGTTCGTTCGACATCGCATAAACAGAGCCGCGCCTGTCGTGCACGTGCCGGTAGACCGGCATTCCCTCCCGCTTCTCCCAGCGCTGCACCGTGGTCACGTCGCGGTTCAGATAGGCCGCGATCTCCTTCCAGGAGTCCAGCCGCCTAACGCCCGAAGCTTCCACCCGAACGGACGACGCGCCCATCCCGCTCTCCTGAATCCCGGAGCCCTGTCTGACTGAATTGCCCCTGATTCTACTACTGCGATAGGCCGCATTAGGCGGTATCACCGCCATTCCGCGCTATACCGCTTGTCCATCGCGCACCCATGCGCCACGCTGTTCACCATCCCGAACTCGGAGGCTTAGTTATGACTCGCATCACCCGATCCATCCTCTTGACCGTCCCCGCAATCGCCCTTGCGCTCTCAGCCGCCAATCACGCGCAGCGGCCCGAGTGGCCTCAGCCGCCCTCCCACTTCGCCGGCATCCTCAATGACTTCACCCCCTCCACGGTCAAAGGCGGGCCCTGGGATGTCCGCGGCAAATGGACCTTGGACATCAACCACATCGCCCAGACCGCCGATTTCACCGCCGCCCTCACCATGGAGACCTCTGACTACGGCGTCACCACCGGCGTCGTCGACCCCACCAACACCGCCACCCGCTCCGCCCATACTCATCACATCGTGCTCGCGCACGCCTCGCTCAGCACCGATACCAGCCACTGCTCGCCCTACAGTCCCGCGACCAGCGGCCCCGTCATCGTCGTCACCGGAGAGGCCCAGATCATCACAGGCAATGGCAGCCCAGCGCCCTTCCAGGCCATGGGACCGTCCACCCTCTGGATATGCGTCGCCGGCGGCAGTCAATTTCCCTACTCGAACCTCAGCCTTCAATTCGAAGGCCCCGCCACGGGCCACTTCGGCACCCAGTTCTTCCACGGCGTCGTCGTCCCCGAACAGCACTAAACGAACCGGGCACCCATCTTCGCTTGGTGAAGCGAGCGCTGGGTGCCCCACTTGACAAACAAGCCCTCGCCCAAGGCACATATTCCAGCGCCCATTTCGGCCACGCCGGATCAAGTCTTTCCTTTCCAAGAGTTTGCAGCTTCTCCCTTTTAGAATCAAGACTTTACCATCAAAGTCCGATCATAAGTCCTCTGCCCTGAAGACTTTGCGCAAAAACAGGGGGGAGGGGGATACTGGATGCAATGAACCTCTCCGCCATCCAGTCTGCGCTCCGCGATCAGCACCTCGACGGCTGGCTCTTCTACGACCACCACCATCGCGACCCGATCGCCTACCGCATTCTCGGCCTCCCCGCCGACTCTTTCGTCTCCCGCCGCTGGTTCTACTTCGTCCCGGCCGAGGGTGAGCCCCGCAAGCTCGTCCACCGCATCGAGTCTGGCAAGCTCGACCCCCTCCCCGGCACCACCCGCCAGTACTCCTCCTGGCAAGAACTCGAACAAAATCTCAAGGACATCCTGGACGGCGCGACCAAGATCGCCATGCAGTACTCGCCCCGCAACGCCATCATGTATGTCGCGATGGTCGACGCCGGAACGATCGAGCTCATCCGCTCCCTCGGCAAGGACGTCGTCAGCTCCGCCGACTTGGTCAGCCTCTTCGAGGCCGTCCTCACCGACGGCCAGATCGCCACGCATTTCGAGGCTCAATCCCGCCTCGACCGCGTCCTCGCCGCCGGCTGGAAGCACATCGCCGACAGCATCCGCCGTGACGGCCGTACCAATGAGTTCGAAGTCGTCACGTTCCTCAAGCACGCCATGGAGAGCGAAGGCCTCTGGACCGACCACGGCCCCAACGTATCGGCCGGCTCCAACTCCGCCGACTCCCACTACGAGGCCACTGAGAGCCGCTACGCGCCGATCATGCATGGTGAGTTCGTCCTCATCGACATCTGGGCCAAGCTCTCCGAACCGCACGATACCAGCCGCGGCCGCCCCGACGCCGTGTGGTACGACATCACCTGGACCGGAGTGGTCGGCCGCCAGCCCACCGACCACGAGCGCCACATCTTCAGCACAGTGCGTGACGCGCGCGACGCCGCCATCGCCGCCGTCGAGCAGGCCTATGCCGCCAACCGCCCCATCTGCGGATGGGAGGCTGACGATGCCGCGCGGAACGTAATCCGCCAGGCGAACCTCCACGAATTTTTCACGCACCGCACCGGCCACAACATCGCCACTGAGCTGCACGGCAACGGCGCGCACCTCGACAACCTCGAGACCCACGACGAACGCCTGCTGCTGCCGAACACCTGCTTCTCCGTTGAACCGGGCCTCTACTTCCCCGGCGAGTTTGGCATCAGGAGTGAAGTGAACATGATCACGCGTCCTGGTAAAGCGGTGGTCACCGGGCCGCGCCAAACCGAGCTGCTCCGCATCTGAGCGAGCAACAGTCGCCAGCATCGCGCTGATACAATCGACTTCAATGGCTGCAGACGCTCAGCAGATTTCCCAGCGCATCCCCGGAGAGAAATCCAGCCTTCCCGCGATGGTCCTTGTTGCCGGATGGCTCATTCCCGGCCTTGGTCATCTGATCCTCGGCAAATGGATTCGCGCGCTTCTGCTCTTCGTCTCGATTACCGGGATGTTCCTGATTGGGCTTGCGGTGCAGGGCAAGATCTATCAGGCCGGAACCGGCGACATCCTAGATATCCTCGGCTTCGCCGCACAGCTCGGCCTCGGTCTGCTCTGCGGTCTCGCCCACTGGGTCGGCTGGGGCGCAAGCTCGGCCGTGAACACGCTCGCAGATTACGGAACGAAGTTCATCGTCATTGGCGGGCTGCTGAACTACATTGCAGCGGTCGACGCACACTCCCTGGCCAACGGACGGAAGGCGTCGCTATGACCTTGAGTCACTTCAGCGCTGTGCTTGTGTGTTCGCTCTTCGTGTCGGTGGTCTTTGGCATCACCATGCGCGCAGAGCCGAAGATGATGATTCGCTTCGGAGCCTACTGCTTCGTGCTCTTCGTTGGCGCGGTGATCGTCGCAAGCTGGCTGATGTACGCCATCAAGCATTAGATAAATCTATTATCACTGCGGCGATGTAGACGCCGGCGGAGTCGACGTGTTGTTCGACCCGCTCGATGACCCGGGCGTCGTTGTGGTCATACTCGATGGAGACGTCGAGTTGACGCTGGCCGGACCGCCGAGCATGTTCGCCTGCTGATACAGCAGTTCGATCTTGGGATCGTAGATAAACTCCCAGGTGTCGTACGTGGTTTGTCCGTTCGGATTCAGGATGCTGTCGCCGGTCTTTGCCGTACCAACGCCCATCACCTGTCCAATCCCGCCCGTTCCGCTGGACGATGTTGTAGAGCTCGGCGTCATCGAAGAACCGGTGCTTGAAGAACCGGTATTCGATCCGCCGATCGTCGCGCCCGAGAAGCCGGCGGACAGCGGAGAGCCACCGGTGACGGTGCTGCTCGTCGATCCGCCGTTACTTGCTCCGATCCCGCTGCTGGCCATCGAGGACGCCGAGCCGAGGCTGCCTGCGCCTGTCGTGTTCACTCCACCGAGCGGCTGGCCGAAGAAGCCCTTCACCGTGGTCTTGTTCTCGCCGAGGTGGATGATGCGCCAGTCGTCTTTGCCGGTGAGCGGATCGATGTAGCGCTTGCGCAGGAAGCGAATGTTGTTGGTGTTCTCGAGTGCGTCGATCGAGGGTGGATAGGACTTCGTCTTGCGGTAGTAGAGCCGGATGGCGCGTACATACTGCTCGGCGCGGTGTTCGCTCTCGAGTTCCTTTTCGCGCTGCAGGTCCTTGGCGATGACAGGCGCGGCGACAGCAAGCGCGATGAAAACAAGTGCGACCATCAGAATCGCGAAGACCAGCATGAAACCGGATTCGGAGTTGGATTCAATACGATGCTGCAGGTCGGGCTTGATGCGATTATCCATGGCTACTGCATCTGCAGCGGCAGGGTCTGCGTGTTGTTGTTCTGCAGGTCTTCGACCTGAATGCTGTTCAGGTTGATGGAGATGATCTTGTACTTGTGCGCGACGATCTCTCCCGCGGAAGCGAGATAGACGTTGTCACCCTGCAACAGGAAGGCCTGCACGAGACCGCTCGAGCGCCGCGCTGTGCCGAAGAACTTGAGGTTGATCGGCGGCGGAGGTGGCGGCCCCACAGGAGCAGGAGGAAGCGTGATCGGGTTCGGCTTCGGCCGCGGCGGCGGCACGTGCGTCGGCAGGGGCGCCGGCGGCGTGTACGTCAGCGAGAAGATGTTCCGGCCTGTGCCCGAATAGACGAGGCTTTCTGCGCGGTGCATGGCCGTTTCGTCGAGCGTGGGATCGAGGCTTGCAGACGTGTTTGCGAGCTTTACCGCATCGACGCCGGCAATGCTGGCGTTGCGGCTTCCGTTCCCTGGTCTTGCCGCGGCAGTCTGTGCGGGAGCAGCGGTTATCGTGCGAGCCGGCTGAGTGACCGGAGCGACGCTGGGCGGAGGCGCCGAGGTGCCGCCGAAGATCGCGTTGTATGCGTAGAAGATGCAGCACAGCGCAACGGCACCGAGCGCGCCGGCCATGATGGTCTTCTTGCGATTCTCTGCCCCGGCCCTCATCGCGAGCCTCCGGTGGGAGCGGCTGCGGCCGCCTGCGTTGACGGTTCCCTCTCATTGGCGGCGCGCAGGTAGGTCGTCAGGCGGATCCGGAGGTTGACCATTCCGGTCTGCTGGCCGGAGAGATCGATTCCGTTGATGACGAAGAACATCCTGTCGCGTTCGAGATTGTTGATGAACTCGATGATCGCACGGTAGTCGCCGGAGACGCTGGCGTCCATGTGGAGTTCGGTGAGCCCGTACGATCCTGAGAGGACGGGAGCCTGCGCGTACTGCACGTTGGCGAGCCGCACGTTTGTCTTCTGCGTGAGCCGTCCGAGCTCAGAGAGCACCTGGGAATACGCGTACGGCAGGCGGTCGGCGTAGAACGCGTCAGCATCTTGCGTCGAGGTTGCAATCTTTGCGTCAAGACCGCGCAGAGGTTGCGCCTGCAGCCGCGCGGTGGTGAGCAGGGTGCGCTGTTGATTGAGTGCGTCTGCGTTGTGGTCCTTCAGCGACTGCGAGATGAACAGCAGATGCAGCGCGATGTAGAGAACGATAACGAGGAGCGCAGCGACCCCGGCGTAGTGCAGGTTGACTGCGGTGAGCAGACCGCGCGCACGCGCGGTGAGGCGCGGAACACGGCGCAGCATCGAGGAGCTGCTCGGAGGCGGAACGGTGGCGGTTGCGCTCATCGACCAGCTCCTCTCGCGATCGCTCCTGCTGCGGCTTGATGTGTGGATGGCTTCGCGTAAAACTCGCCTTCGGGCAGCGGGTTGTAGTTGGCGAGGATGTCGAACTCGACGCCCGGAGCCGCAGCAGGAAGGTTCATCTGCGGCTGGAAGGTTCCGGCGCGTTGCGCGGATGTTGTCTTCGCCTGTGAGGCTTCGCCGCTGAGACGCGGCTGGAGGAAGCGGCGCGAGTGCTCGAGGTTGCGCACGAGCTGCACGGCGCGATCACGGTCGCCGGAGACGCGCAGGCGGATGATGACGTCGCCGCTCTGCGTGACCTGCGGTTGGATCGAGGTGACCTGCACGCCGGTCGGAAGGACATTCTCGAGGTCCATCATGACGGCGGTCCAGGAGAAGCTCTTCTGCAGGAAGAGCGTGTTGAGGAAGTGTGCGCGATCGAGCATAGCGGCGTTGGCGGGCTGGCGCATGCGCGCTTCGTTATGCAGGCGCTCCTGCTGGGCGGCAATGGTCTGATTGCGCAGTCCGTCGAGCTGGCCGGCGGCACGGTCGAGGCGTTTCTGCAGCGTATGCGCCCAGATACCCAGCGCGATCGCGATGATCGCGAGCAGCGCCATGAAGATGCGCAGCCGCAGGAACAGCGGCCGAAGCTCGACGAAGGGACGCGTGGCGAGATTGATAGATATGCGCATGTCAGCCTCGCAACGCTCCTCGAACGCCCGCGAGCGAGCCGCGCGCGACGTTGCCGGTGACCACGCCGGCGGAGAATGCTGATGAATCGATGAGCTCGCGGATGTGGATCGCTTCGGCGCCGTCGCCGTTCACAACGCGATGGAGTGCGTCCGCACTGAGGGCACCTGCGCTGAGGATCGTCGACGGCGGACGCGAGAGCGTGTCCTCAAAGTAAGCAATGGCGACGCTGACCGCCTGCGCGATTTCATTCGTCAGTTCTTCGGCGGAGAGCTGCTGGAGCTGCGCGGGGATTGTGACGTCAACACCGGTCGGTTGCGGCTGTAGGTCGACGCTACGGTGCAGCAGCAGCACGCCGTCCTGCGTGATGGCAGTGGTGATGCCGGCATGGCTGGCGTTGACGACGAGCGAGGGCTCGGCTGCGGTGAGGCCCGCTAGGGCGGCTAGGGTGCTGGGCAGCACGGCGCCGGGATCGAAGCCGGCCTCGCGCACGGCGGTCTCATACTCGCGGAGGATGTCGCGCGGAATGGCGACGGCGAGGACGCGCACGTTGTTGCGATTGGAGCTCATGACCTGGAAGCTGACCATCGCGTCGTCGACCTCGAAGGGCACGAGCTTCTTGAGGCGGAAGCGAACGATGGGCAGAGCCTCTGTGAGTTTGGTGGGCAGCGCGTCGAAGTCGAGCAGCAGGACGCGGACTGCGGCGTCGGGAAGGATGACGGTGAGGTCGGCGCCACGGCCGTTCGCGCGGACGTCAATGGATTCCAACGCGCGGCGGATGGCTGCGATGACGGCGACGCGGTCGGCGAGGTTGCCGGGCTTGAGACCGGGAAGGACGGCTCCGGGAGCCAGCGGAATGCGCGCGACGGAGTCGAGCGGGCCTTCGGCGGTCGCGGCGCGCGCGGCCGTGACGCCCTCAGGGGCGATCTCGCAGGCGAGGCGCGGGCGGTTGCCAGAGGCTTTGGGGAGCAGGTTCATCGAGAGGCTCTCACTACATTATCGTGCGGCGCGCAGCTGCGGTGCTTTTGTCCATTGGACGAACCTGGCAGGAGAGCGCTAGCGGGGCTAACGTCCTGTTTCAATGAAGGTTACCTTGTTGATTTCGCGGAGGGTGGTGACGCCGGCGCGGACGCGCTCCAGGGCGGAGTCGCGCAGGAAGTGCATGCCTTTTTCGCGGGCCTTCTTGCGGATCTCGGAGCCTGGGCGCTTTTCGAGGAGCATCTCCCGGATCTCGTCGTCGAGCTCGAGGAGCTCGTGGATGGCGGAGCGGCCGCGGTAGCCGGTGCCGGCGCACTCGATGCAACCGGCGCCCTCCGGGAACCGGAAGCCGCGCCACTCGGCGGGGTCGAGGCCGTTGAGCTCGAGCTC
Organism: uncultured Acidobacteriaceae bacterium; assembly: GCA_963762465.1. Classification (GTDB taxonomy): domain Bacteria; phylum Acidobacteriota; class Terriglobia; order Terriglobales; family Acidobacteriaceae; genus Granulicella. The sequence goes on from CAVXKS010000011.1 coordinate 96,524, forward strand.
GGCGTCCGAGTAGGTGACCTCGCGGCGGCAGAAGTCGCAGATGGTACGAACGAGGCGCTGCGCGAGGATGCAGTTGAGCGCGGAGACGAAGTTGTAGGGCTCGACGCCCATGTTGAGGAAGCGGCCGAGCACGTCGACGACGTTGTTGGCGTGGACCGTGGTGAAGACGAGGTGGCCGGTGAGCGCGGAGTTGATGGCGATCTGCGCGGTCTCGGCGTCGCGGATTTCCCCGACGAGGATCTTGTCGGGGTCGTGGCGCAGGATGGAGCGCAAGCCGCGCGCGAAGGTGAGGCCCTTCTTCTCGTTCACGGGGATTTGCGTGACCCCGCGGATCTGGTACTCGACAGGGTCTTCAATGGTGATGATCTTGTCCTCTTCGGACTTGATCTCGTTGAGTGCGGCGTAGAGGGTCGTCGTTTTGCCGGAGCCGGTGGGGCCGGTGACGAGCACCATGCCGTACGGCTCCTTGATGTAGCGGCGGAAATTGCGGAGGTCTTCTTCGGCGAAGCCAACGACGTCGAGCGAGAGGTTGTGGAACTTCTCGGACATCGATTCTTTGTCGAGCACGCGGAGCACGGCGTTTTCACCGTGCACGGTTGGCATGATGCTGACGCGGAAGTCGATGAGGCGGCCTTTATACCGGACTCTGAACCGTCCGTCTTGTGGCACGCGGCGTTCGGCGATGTCGAGCTCGCTCATGACCTTTATGCGCGAGAGGATGGTCTGGTGGTGCTCGCGGGCGATGGGCGCCATGGCCTGCTGGAGCACGCCGTCGATGCGGTACTTGACTAGCAGCGAATCGTCGTAGGTCTCCAGGTGGATGTCGGAGGCGCGGCGTTCGAGCGCGGTGAAGATGGTGGTGTCCACGAGGCGGATGATCGGCGAGATGTCGTCGTCGGCCGCGAGCTTTTCAATGGAGATGTTCTCATCGGCGTTGTCCTCTCCCGTGAGCACGTCGAAGGCCAGGCCTTCGGTGGCTTCGTCGAGCACGCGCTGGGACTGCTCGGTTTTCTTGAGCAGATCTGTGATCTGCGAGAGCGTGGCGACACGCGTGACGATGCGGGTGCCGAGGAGCCCGGCAATCTCGTCGAGCACCATGAGGCGCGAGGGGTCCGCGACCGCGATGGCCAGCCGCCCGTCGGTAGACTGCTCAAGCGGGACGAAGTTGTAGCGGAACATCATGTCCACCGGCACGGTTTTGAAGAGCTCGTGCTGGATCTTAAAGTGCTTCAGGTCGACGAACTCAGCGTGGTAGCGGCGCGCGAGGCGTTCGGCACGCTCGGATTCGGTGAGTGAGTCGTTGGGGAGCGGGGTTGCTACGGGGGTGGCCATGAGAGTGAAGCTCCTTGCGGCAAGCGTACAGCTAGCCGCCGATATTGCCGAGACTGAAGATCGGCATGTAGAGGGCGATCAAAATGATGACGACGACAACCCCCATGACGATCAGGATCAGGGGCTCGATGAGACTCATGATGGCCGAGAGCTGCGTCTGCACGTCCTCTTCGAAGAACTCGGCGACCGAGTTGAGCATCGCCGGCAACGCGCCGGTGGACTCGCCGACCTCGATCATCTCAACCGAGAGCTCGGGGAACACGCCGGTCTCTTCGAGGCTGGTCGCGAGGCCCTGGCCTTCGCGAACCGTTTCGACGGAGGTGTAGACGGCTTTCGAGATCTGGCGGGATTCGATTGATCGCGCGGCCGTTTCGAGGCTGGGGACCAGCGGAAGACCGCCAGTGAGCAGCGTCGCGAGCGTGCGCGAAAACAGCCCGACCTGGTACTTGAGCCAGACGTTGCCGAGGCCGGGAGTGCCGATGCGCACGCGGTCGACGAAGTTCGCGCCGGCGTCGGTGCGGGTCCAGCGCACGATGAGGTAGATGATGAGCGCCAGCAGAAGACCGATGTAGATCCCGTAGTGCTGCGCGTTTAGGCCGAGGCTGAGCAGGAAGAGCGTGAGGCTGGGGAGTTTGGTTCCGAGCTGGTCATAGAGCTGCGCGAAGCGCGGGACCACGAAGGTGATCAGAAAGATGAAGAGGCTGATCACCATCACGATCAGGAAGCTCGGATAAATCAGCGAGGACTTCAGCTTCTTGCGGAACGAGAGCGAGACGCGCTGGAAAGCGAGGTAGCGCTGCAGAACCTCTTCGAGGTTGCCGGAGCGCTCGCCCGCGAGCAACGTGACGGTATAGACGAGCGGAAATCCACCCTGGGCTTCGAAAGCTGTGGAAATGGATTCGCCCGTTTTTACGCGCGCGGCGACGTCCTCAAGCTGGCCGCGGAACACGGGGTTCTTTTGTCGTTTTGCTAACAGTTCCAGCGAGCTGAGGATGGGCAGACCAGCGCGAATGAGCGTCAGGAACTGCTGGTTGTAGACGAGAAACGGTTCGAGCTTGACCTTCCGCTGGGTGCGACCGGCGAAACCACTGCGCGGCTTCACGGAGTAGACGAGATAGCCGGCCTGCGTGAAGCGCGAGCGGAGCTCTTCCGCGGTGGCGGCGGCGTGGGTCTGCTCCTGGATTCGGCCGCGATCGTCGGCAAGGCGGATTGTGAACTCGGTCATGAGGCTGGAACGGCTCTGCTGGAGTGCTTTGCTTATCTTATAGACGGACGAGGAGCACGTTTGCTCAAAAGCGAAGGCCCCACCGGAGGGTGAGGCCATGCTGCAACTTTTCGGGCTGGCGCGCGGCCTGCGGACTTAGACGCTGAAGCTGGAACCGCAACCGCAGGTGGACTTCACCTGGGGATTTTCGAACTTGAAGCCGGCCGCTTCGAGAGTCTCGACGTAGTCGACCGTGCAGCCGTTGAGGTACATGGCGCTGGTCGCATCGACAAAGACCTTCAGGTCGTCGAACTTGACGATCTTATCCATCATGCCGGCCTGGTTCTCAAAGCTCATGGAGTACTGGAAACCGGAGCATCCGCCGCCGACCACGCCGATGCGCAGGCCGGCAGGGATCGGATCCTGGGTCGCCATGATCTCCTTGACCTTGGTGATGGCGGCAGGGGTCAGCTCGACGGGGTTCGTGCGGGGCGCCTCGGGGGCGCCGGTGACGACCTCGGCAACAGGGTTCGCGGCGGTGGACATGGGGACCTCTCCTCAGCTCCGGGCCAGCGGATTCGCTGGGCAGGGAGCACAACTCTCAGTGTAGCTACAGGTTGCTGGCGGGGCAAGCCGCCAAACCACCGTGGCAACACGGGCGTTCTCTGATTGGATGCCCCGCGGTGGACAAGGTTTCGAGTTAAGGCCGGTCTCGCACGTTGCTCGGGCGGACGGCATCACGCCGGATACGGTGCGGAAACAGTCTTTCCAAGGTACATCGTCAGGCGTATGATTTTCTCGGCCCAGCTTACCCTCCGAGCCCGAGGCTCAAAGAATCGGACCCGCCCGGTATCCCGGACCAGACTCTTTTGACTCTGGGGGAACTACCGCCATGCACGTGCTCCCGATCCTTATCGCTCTTTGGGGCGCCTCCGTCATCGGCTTTATCGCAGTGATGATTTACCGCGCCACTCTCACCCAACATGAAACCGACCAGTTGTTCCTTGGTGACGACAGCTCTCACGTATCGATGGGGCACAAGGAACATGATGAGATCGTCGCGCGCGTCGACAAGCTGCGGCCCTATTACCAGGGTCTCGGCGGTGTCGCCGTGCTGATGACGGTTCTGGTCGTCGGCGTTTACATCTTCCAAATGCTGCCGGCAACGCACTAAGCGGCAGCTAACCAGCGGAATCGCGCCAGGGATCCGGCTACGGGTCCCTGTGCGTTTTCGGGGAAGGTTTCAGGCTCCGGAAACCGCTGCTTTGTACCGGCCCAGTTCGCGAACCATTCGCGTCTCGGGGCGCAGCGCGTTCAGCGCGGCCTCGGCCATAGCGGCGTCGGAGAAACGAAACTCGACGAAAAAGACGTATTCCCAGGGCTGGCCGGGCACAGGCCGCGATTCGATGCGGGTGAGATTGACTCCGGCGCCAGCCAGAGCCTGCAACGCTCTCACGAGTGTTCCGGGACGATGCTCAAGCGCGAACGCGACACTGATTTTGTCCGGTTCGGCCGCTGTCGCGGCAGGCTCGTCGGAGCGCCGTATCACGTGAAACCGGGTGAAGTTCTGGGTGTGGTCTTCGACTCCCCGCACCAGCACGTTTGCGCCGTACTCCTCCGCCGCCAGCTCCGGGGCGAGTCCGGCTGTATCGCGGAGTGAATTCTCCATGATGTGCTTGACGCTTCCGGCAGTGTCATAGAAAGGAAGCGCGCGCGCCTGGGTGAAGCTCCCAAGGAACTTGCGGCACTGGCTCAGTGCAACAGGGTGCGAGAGAACCGTGTGGATCGCGGAAACCTCCACGCCCGGCGCGGCGATGAGGTTATGCCGGATCTGCAGCAGACCTTCGGCGTCGATGCGGACAGGATTCGTGAGCAGCAGGTCGTAATGCTCGGCGACGGAGCCGTGCAGCGTGTTTTCGATCGGGAGCACGACGCATTCGGCGCGACATTCGAGCAAAGCGGTGAAGACATCGGCGGAAGCGGTGCACGGCAGGACTTCGCAATCGGGAACGAGCGCAAGCGCGGCCATGTGGCTGTTTGATCCCCGCTCCCCCTGGATGGCGACACGGCGCGTCTCGCGCGCGGGTGCCTGCTGCCGGGTTGTCTCATTACGACTTGTCGTTTGATTGCTCAGGAGTTGGTTCCTTAATTGCAGATATATCTGTCTTTTGGGACAACCTCAGCATAATCCGCCGCAACTTACCTTAGCGAACGCCGCCGAGACGGCGCCGATCATAGTGGCCGCACCCCCGGGTCACCCATCATAAGGAGCCGATCTATGCTTTGGACGATCACCATCATTCTTGTCATTCTTTGGATTGTGGGTCTCGTGAGCAGCTACACGCTGGGCGGATGGATTCATCTGCTTCTGGTTCTCGCGATTATCATTCTCATCTTCAATCTTCTGTCCGGTCGCCGAGGCATCTAACCGTAGACAAACCGTGGTGCCACGAGGGCTGTGTGCACGATAGGAGAGTGGCATGAAGAGCGGAATGGAAAACAAGACGAAGGGCAAGCTCGATGAGGTTGCCGGAAAAATCAAGCAGTCAGTTGGTGAAGCAACGAACAACCAGTCCATGGCGAACCGCGGCGCTGCCCAGCAGGTGAAGGGACACGGCGAGCAGGCGCTTGGATCGGTGAAGAACGCTGCTGCCGACACGCATGCTCGCAGATCCCACGAGGCCCAGGTTGACGCTCATGATGTTCGGGAGAAAGTCACGTCAACCGCCAGGAATGTGAAAGAGCGTATCGAGGACAGCGTAGATCGCAACAGAACGAAATACTAACAAGCGGTGCAAGGACAACGAGGGCTCGCCGATCCGGCGAGCCCTCTTTCTTTCCGCGAAGCTGAATCCTCTGGTTAGCGCCGGTGCAGAACGTCGGCAGCAATGAAGATGAAGAAGACCACGGAGATGACACCGTTGAGTGTGAAGAACGCCGCGTTCATTCGACGGAGATCACCCGGGGAGACGATTGCGTGCTCGTAGGCAAGAAGAGCAACGCAGAGCACGACCCCGAATAGCGCGACAATGCCCAGACCGAATGCGTGAAGCATGACGAAGAGCAGCACGGCCATTCCCAGGTGCATGGCGCGGGCGATCCAGAACGCCCCGCGCAAACCAAAGGCCTGTGGAACACTGTGAAGCCCCACGCGGCGATCGTGTTCGAAGTCCTGGCACGCATAAAGCACATCAAAGCCGCCGACCCACAGCAACACGATTGCGGTGAGCAGAGCAGCGTGCGCGGAGAGCGATCCGCGGACGGCGATCCATGCGGCAGCCGGCGCGATGCCGAGCGCGAGACCCAGCACCAGGTGTGACCAGCGAGTCATTCGCTTCATGTAGCTATATGCGAACACGACCGCGAGTGCCAGCGGGGCAAGCTCCAGCGTGAGCCGGTTGAGCATTGCGGCGCCAAGCAGAAACAACGCGCAGGAGACGGCTGTGAATGTGACGACAAAGCCGCGCGAAACCTGACCCGCCGGCAGCGCCCGCGCGGCAGTGCGAGGGTTAACTGCATCGATCTCCGCATCCACCAGCCGGTTGAAGGCCATGGCTGCCGAACGCGCGCCAACCATGCAAACGACAATCCATCCGAGCACGCGCAAAGGAGGCCATCCGCCTGCGGCGAGCACGGCGCCAGTAAGAGCAAATGGGAGCGCAAAGATTGAGTGCTCCCACTTGATCATCTCGAGCGTAACGCGTGTGCTGTGTAAAGCAGATCTCATAGCTGACAACAATGCTACGCGAACGAGATGCGCGCCGCTCTGGTGTGGAGGTCCAAGGATTAGTGCTCCGTCTGACCCGCAACCTGAAGGTCGTTCTGCACCGAGAAAACACCGGGCACCTGGTTAGCGCGCATGCCGGCCATCTCCTTGTCACCCTGGCTATCAACGACGCCCGTCAGCACAGCGTGGCCGTTCACGACCACGATGCGGATCGGCTTGGCGGGATTGATCGCGTATTTGGTGAACTGCGCGTAGCCGTAGATGGCGCGATACAGGTCCCGGCGGATGCGCCAGTCATTGGGCGAAACGGGTGCGACCTGGATCTTGTCGATAACGTCCCGAACACCGGGAGCATTCTCGACCTCGTTCAGGGCATCCTCTTTGTCGACCGGCTCGGCGGCGAGGCCGCTCACGGTCACGACCCCGTTATGCACCTGCAGTATGAAGCTGTCGAAAGGATAGGACTCATATCCCTGGCGCACATAGACTAGGGCCTTAGCGAGTTTCTGAAAGAGCTCCTCGTCCGAGACACTGCCCCCGCCAGCAACGTTGATGTCGTTGCGGATGGAAGCGGCCTCGTGCATTTTGTCGATGCGCTTCTCGGCATCAGCCTTATCGGCATAACGATCGACCTGGCCGGTCAGGTGAACGACGCCGTTCTGCACCTGCACCTGAACGCCACTGAACTTCTTCCCGCTAAGCTGTTTTTGAGCGTCAGCCTGTATCTGTGCGTCACTCCCCTTCTGGGCTGTGGCGGCGGGCACGCTTGCGGCGAGGCAAAGAGCGCAAGCGAGTGTAGTCAGGACGCGACGGTAGCTTCTCATGGGAGCTTCCTCCAACCGGACGGAACTATGTCCGTAGAATTGGATGCCAGCCTTGCAACCTGCGAAGCTTCAGCAGTTTTCGCTCAGCGATAGCGTTTTCGAATCTTGTAAACGATCGAGAAGACGCCAGACTCATCACGCGTCATGACAATCGACGCGCTTTCGTTCAACTGGTACTGGATTTGAATGAGCTGCTGCGCCGATTGATTGACGTTGGTCGCGTAGGTTAGGGTAAGTTGCTTGGACAGCGGCTCGACAATCGTAATGCGCGCAGTGGAGTTGCCCAAGGTTCCGACGAACGCCGGGTCGATCTTGATGGAGCCCGCTCCAAAAAGCTTGCTGACGCGGCTTGAAACCGTCGCATTTAAAGCTCCGCCCAGGATGGCGCTCGTCGTCGGGTCTTCGCCTGCCTGTTGCTGCTGCTGGGTGTTGAGCTGCGCCTCCTCCTGCGTTCGGCCAAGCGCGAGCAGGTTGAAGATATCGGCCTCGGTGAGGGGTGGAGATGATCGATAGGTCGGCTTCAGGTTCGTCATGTCGCCGTGAATCCCGATGGTGATGTCGTAGTTCTCGACGCGCGTGGATACATCGAGATCGATGGTGGGATCGATGCGAACAGGATTGCTGAAATAGATGATGCCGCGTTCCAGCTCGTACTTGGTCCCGGCAAAGGTGGCACTGCCGTCCGTGATCCGGATGGAACCGAGCAGCGACGGTTGAGCAATGGTGCCGCGCGCGGTCAGATCGACGGTTCCGGCGAGTTTGGCGTACGAGTTCTGGAAATCGAGCTGCGGGGAGCTCATGACGTGCACATCCAGGCGGACCTTGTTACTGAACGCCGTCGGGTCCGGCGGCGTGGGAATTCCGCCCGCCCCGGCAAAGGCGGCGAAGTCCACGTCAGGCCCTATGCCAAACCGGGTAACCAGCACGTTTCCGGACAGCAGCAGGCTTTGCGGACCTCCCTGCAGACGCAGCGTAGCGTTTGCCGTGGAGCTCAACCCGTAGAGGCGAACGCGAACCGTGTCGATGTTGGCAGTGAGATCCGCGAACAGACCACGTTGATACGCGATAAATCCGCCGAGAGTTACCTTGCCGCCTCCCGACGTGCCAGTGACATCACGCACCTCAAGCCGGTTCTGGTTGAAAGCCATCGTCCCGGAGAGCTCGCTCAAGCCGTTCGGGATTCCGTCCATCGCGAAGTTCGCATTGTCAAACTTCACCGTTCCGCTAAGCGACGGATCTTTCACACGGCCCTGTACGCCGAGGTCAAGCGTGACTTTGCCCGACGTAATCAGATCGGGATCAAGAGTGTGGATGACGTGCAGGTTGATGCCGCCACTTGCTTTCACGTTGAGTGGACCGCCATCCGGATTGGCATCGCCGAACAGCTTTGCGGTTCCGCTCGCCTGCAGATCAGTGCCTGCCCCACTGACATGGAACTGCTCCAGCGACGCGACGCCATCGCGCAAGCTGGCGCGAATGGGTCCCTGCGATGCGAGTTGCAGATTCTGGAGTGTGATGGCGAAGTTCGTGAGCTCCGCCGTGGCCGTCAGTTGCTGCGGATTCGCGGCGGGCCCGTTCACGGTGATCGTGCCGTTGATTTGCGAGCTCGCCTTGATGGTGCCCGGGGAAACGATATCGAGAACGTTTGCAACATTCAGATCCGTGAGCGTCACCTGCGCATGCGTATCATATTGGCCCTGCAGCGATGTCTGTCCGGTGGCCGCGATTTGTGCGCCGATCAGCGTGGACTGGATCTGGTAGTTGACTCGCGAGCCGGTGCTGTTTGCATTCAGCGTCAGTGCTCCAAGCTTGTGGCTCTGGTAAGTGATGTCAGCAAGCTGTACCTGCGCCCGAAGATTCGGCTCCTGGACGGTACCGTTGGCATCCACATTCAGAGAGAGCACAGCATCCGCATCCGGGTTCGCATTCTTTACCAGCTGAAACTTCGACAGGCGCAGATCATTCCCGGTGATGTGCGCGGTGATGTGCTTGCTGGCCAGGTCGTAGCTCCCGCCGCCGTGAATCGCCATGTTGTGCGCCTGGACAAGAAGACGCGTGGCGTTGACCTGCGTTCCGTGTGCGCTGATGTCAACAGCGATTGTCTGATAGGGCTCGCCGTAGGCCTGGCCGTTCGTGAGAGTAATGTTTCCGGAACCTGCGAGACTCCGCAGCGTGCCTGTCGCGTGCGCATTGATGTTGGCTGTTCCGGTGAGCTTTACCTTGTCCTGCTGACCCGCGATCTGCAGGAGATCCGCGACCTGCGCATTCGCGAGCTTCGCCGTGACGTCCAGAGCGAGGTCGTTGTCCCATGCGTACGAGACGACGCCATGGCGTGACACGATACGGTGCGGACGGAAGCTGCCGGCCACGTTCAGCACGGCGGTGTTGCGAGTGATGGTGGACGACGCTACGGCGAGCCCCGTGTTGGGAGCGTACTCCGCGTCCGCGACTACAGAGTCGACGTGAATGTCAGCTTCGCTGCCGAGATGTACAACGAGGTTGTCGGCTTCGAGATGTCCTTTGACGTCCAGTGTCCGAACCGCACCCTTCGCTGTTCCGACGAAGCTCATTGTGCCGTGCAGATCAACCGGAATGGCCGCACTTCCCCGCTTTCCGTTCGCCTCAAAACCCAGGGTCTGCAGGGTCTGATCGAACTCGGCAAGATTGCGGGCCTGCAAATTCACCTGCAGATTGGTGAGCGGATCGCCATTATTCACGCCAAGTACGCCGCTGACGAGAAGCGTGGTTCCCGGTGTCTGAACGTTTACCGTCTTGATGTTCACAACCTGCGAGCGCCCATCGTAATGTGCATTGACGACGCCGGACACAGGAATGTTCGCCGCTGCTCCCCTGCGCGCAACGTGCGTTGGCGCGAGTTTCAGGTCTGCGTCCACCTGCACGGAGCTGGAGATATCCTTTGCGGGACCGCCCCACTCTACCTTCACGGGGCCATTGATCGCGGTATCCAGACCCAGGTCGCCGTAGTGCTGCGGCGCCGTGACATCCATGATTGTGCGCAGCGTGATGCCCTTCACCGTCACGGTCAGATACGCGTGCGCGCGCTGGACCGGTGTAAGCGTCATCGACTGGACCGGCGGCTTTGCGTTCACACCCTTCGCCGTCGTGTTCGCGGCCTTGGCCGCGGCAACGGTCGTGGCCGAGGTCGCGGGTGCGCTCGGGGGGACCTCACCAAGCCAGTTCTCGATCTTCAGTTCGCCATCGATGCGGCCGCCACCTGGCAGCGTTCCTGTGAGTGCGCTGAAGAGGAGTTCGGTAGGCGTGACGTGCAACTGTGCGTTCGCATCCACGCCGGCGACCCGGACGGACTCGTCGCGATACGCCGCATTCCGCAATTTGACGTCACCCACCAGCAGATATCCCGCGCTGCAATCGGCACTGGGCGGAAGCATTTTGGCCGCAGGCGGGACGTGCGGCTGCGTGTGGCGCTGCCAGAAGTGCGGATTCTTCTGTGCGACCTGCGGAGTTACCGTGCAGTTTCGCCCCTGCACGTTAAGCGCGAGCGTCCCACTCTCGAGTCCCTCAACTCCGGCAAGATAGCTGATCTGCTTCAGCGCAAGCTCACCGTTGACCGTGGCCTGCCACTCGGGATGACCGAAGTGCTGGATGAGCGCCGTCGCGGTGAGGTGCGAGTTCATCCCAGTCTCGAAGTCGAAGCTGCTGAGCTGCGCCATATCGCGGCCAAGTTGAAGATCCATGTGCAGCTTCGACTGCATCTCCGGCTCCTTCACCATTCGTGTGCGCAGATCGGCGAGATCGATGGAGATACCGTAGCGGTCCGTGGAACCGATGTAGTGCACATTCGCGTTGAGATTGTTGGCGGCGGCATCGAACGGAATTGCGCGATCGTTGATGACTGCAAGTCCGTTCGCGAGCTCAACCTCTTTGGCTTGCAGATCGAGCAGCGTGTCCTGCACCGGCTCCGTGCTCGTGCTCGGATGCCTGGGCACAGGCTGATTGGTGTTGCCGTTCTTATCGATGATTAGGTGAAGATGCGGCTCTTCGACGCGCAGGTAGTTGAGCCCGATGTGCGACTGCGAGCCTTTGCCGACGGTGTGCGAGATGAAGGTGTTGATACGCAGGCGAAGGAAGATTTTGGCGGCAGAAAGGTAAGGCATCTCGCCCGGACCTTCCGTCCCGTGGATGACCAGATTGTCGGCTTCGATCGCGAGGTGCCAGAGGTTGAAGGAGATGTGGCCGAGCTCCACCCGTCCGCCGGTCGAATCCTCAAGCACATGAACAACTTCGGCGCTGACACGGCGCTGAAAATCGGCCGTCGTGGTGTACCACGACAATCCGACGATGAGCACTGTCAGCAGAATCAGAATCGACGTCCCAATCCAGCCGAGAATCCGTCCGACACGATGGCGCCGCGCCGGCTTCCGCGGAGCGGCAGGCGTGCCTTTGGAGCTGAGGCTCATGGCGCCTCCTCTCCCGGATGCAAAACGACAACGCTTCCCTGCGCACGGAGACTCTTCAGCCAGTCCTGGAGAAGGTTGCTGATCTGCTGCTGCAGCAGCACCTCGCGAATCTGATGGGTGATCGTGTTCAGCTTCGGCGCGGGCGCATGCTGGCGCCCATACTCCGGCACCAGAGTCCTGTCATAATACGTCTGAATTTGCTGCGGCGTAATGTTGATGCCCATCTCAAAGCGGTCTTCGATGAAGGAGAGCACGGCCATGCGCTCCTTCCAGCGGGCGAAGAACGAAGCCTCAGTGAAGCCGTTCTCTGCGAGAAAGCGATCCCATCCCTCCCTGGTCTGGCAGTGATACTGGCTGCACGCAGGAATGTCCCTGCGCAACTGATCGATCTCCTTGTTCACCTCGGCGTCGCTGGGCTCGTCTTCAGGCTGCAGCTTCAGTTGCTGAACAATCAGCGCACGGTTGATGAGCCGCTCCAGTGCGCGGTCGCTGGAGAGCTTCTCTGATGACGTGTGGTACGGATCGAAGGCCTGCAGGCGGAGTTCCTCGTTCACATCGCTGTCGAGGATCAAGTCATCGTTGACAATCGCGACCACGCGATCCAGTTCCGTTCCAGGGACCTTCGGCATCATCGAGGGCGTGGCCGGCGGCGGAGGAACCGGTGCCGTCGTTGGCGGGGCAACCTGCGGCTCTGCGGATAATCCGGGCGGTTTCGTACTCGATGAGTTCGGGGCCTGCGCACATCCTGGCGGCACGAAGATACACAGAGCCGCTGCGAGGATGAGCCAACCATCCATTCGCCGGCTTCCGAGTTTGACGGCTCTGTTCATCACAGCCTAAAACGCCTGTCCGATGCTGAAGAAAAAATTGAAGTGCGGCGCCTGTCCAACGTACGGGGGCTTGCCGGTGTAGTCGTAGAAAACCGGATAGACCGGGGGATTCAGGTTGTAGCTGAAGTCAAGGCGGATAGGACCGACGGGCGTCTTGTAGCGCGCCCCGATGCCGACCGCATGCGAGTAGTAATTGAAACTGCAGATCCCGCTTAGCTTGGAGGTATCCGTTATGCCCGGTGGAACCTTCACATCGCGGCAGGTCGCCTCATTTGGCTGGTGGAAGTTCTTGATGCTCGTGAACATGTCGCCGGGGTAGCGGAAGACGTTACCCATATCGTGAAAGATGACGAACGAGACGCTGTTGCCGACCAGCGGAAGCGTCGGCGGCGGAAGGCGGAACTCCAGGCTGTTGACGACGACTCCGGAGCCGCCAACGGGATATCCGGTGGTCAGGTCCCGTGGTCCCGCGTCATTGATGCCGAAGCCGCGGTGCGAAGTTGCGCCACCGGCATACATACGTTCCGGCAACGGGATGGGATTGCACGTTGCATTCGTCATCAGCAGCGTGCCGGCGCAGTTCGCCACACCAAGTGAGCTCGAGTTGGCAGTGGTCTGCCCGAACGTGTTCTCGAACCCGATGCGCGTGTTCCGCGCGAACACATATTTCTTCGTTCCAAAGGTGTAGTAGGAGGAATTCGAAGTATCCAGCCGGTTAAAGGAGGTCTCCGCTCCGAAGCTGGAGGAGGAGACGAACTCCTGGATCGAGTAGTACAGGCCACGCTGCGCATCGATCGGGCTGGGATCGCGCGTGTCATGAAAGTAGGTCACGCCGGGGCCGCCCACCGTGACAGGCTGCGATAACTGGCTGACCAGGTTCGGCGTGATCTCCAGGCTGGCCGGGTTCACCGACACGCGGCGGTACAGGAAGTCATAAATGAATGTGTCCGCCTTTTTGTACTTCTGGGTTACGCGGAAGTCTCCCTGCAGCGTAGAGGCCTGGAAGGTCGTGATGTCCTGCACGTTGGAGTAGCCGCCTGAGACGGCCGCCGTAAGGCTCGGTTTCCCGAGGAACTGCGGGTTGTTGAACGTCAGGGTGGCTACACGCTCGAGCAGACCAAAGGTGGTATGCAGCGTCAGCGATTGCTGCGTTCCGCGGAAGTTGATGCGCGAAACATCGAGCGACCCGCGCGGGCTCACACCGGCCTTCCCGTTCTGTGCCGCTGTCTGTCCCTGCGTCAATCCGGGCCCGAGGGACGGCGTTCCTGTCTGCGCCTCGAATCCGAAGCCGTAGGTTACGTCCCAACGCTTCGCCTCCGTGACCTGGACGAGCACGTTCTTCTCCGGAGCATCTCCCCGCGGGTTTTGGACAGCGGTGTTGACCTCATTGAACAAGGCAAGGTTGTACAGATTCCGCTGCGTCTGCAGAAGCGCCGCCTGATTCAGCGGATCTTCCGGGTGCACCAGAATCTGCTGCTGCACGACGGCCGGTTTGGTGTGCACGAGTCCCGAGAGCAGAACGTGATCGATCGTGACCTGGTGCCCTTCCGAAACCGCGAGCGTGACGTTGATAAGGTCTTTGTTCTCCGGATCAGGCTGCTGCTGAATCTCCACCTCCGCAAGATCGAACCCATGGGCGAGGTAGTAGCCCAACACCGCATCGCGATCATTGGAGAGCGTGATCAGCGAGAACGGCTGACCGGTTTCCGCGCTGAGGAGAGCCTTGATAGCATCCTCTCTCGATGCCCCGACGCCGGAGAGATTCACGTCGCCGAACTTCTGCTGCGTTCCCTCATCAATCGTGTAGGTCACATCAATGTAGGCGACCTTGAGCGCCTGCCCGGCGCTGGTCTTGTCGGTATCCTTCACCGCCGAGGTCACCTTGACATGGGTGAAGCCGCTCGCCCGGTACAGCGCCTCGATCGAGCTGCGATCATCTTCGACGAGCTGGGCGCTGTACGTACCGCTGCGCACGTAAAGATCTGCCGCCTTTACGCGCAACTGCTGTTGGATGAGAGCATCGCTGAAGTACTTGTTGCCCTCAATCTTGACGGAGCGGACCTTGTGCCGCTTGCCTGGAACAACCGTGTACTGCACAGTGACGTTATTCGTCCCGCGGCCAAGCAGCCTTACGGAGTCCTCCGCGTCAAAGTAGCCCTTGCGCTGCATGAAGTCGCGAATGTTATATGAGCCTTCGTTCACCAGGTCGCGGTCCACCGCCGACTCTTCGTAGATAGGAACCAGCAGCTTCTTGCGTGATTTCGAGATCTTCGTCCCGTCGATTGTGATGTGAACAATCGGCCCCTGATTGGCGAGAAACTGATAATCAAGCTGCTTGCGAGGCGGGGCGTAGGTATCGCTCTGCTGGCTGATTGTGCCTTCCAGCCGCTCCTGCTTCTGGTAGTAATTGCGAACTCCACTCAGCGCAGTGCTGGTGGTATCGCGAGTCACCTTCACCTCGCAGTTGCGCAAGATCAATTTGTCGAAGGCGGTCGCAAACCATCCGCAATCGAGCTTGCCTTTTTTGCGGAAATCCGGAACCGTGATGCCGGGATCCTTGCCCTGCAGGGCCACGTTGCCGACGCGCGCCTGCGGTCCCTGTTTGATGGTGAAGGTGACGTTCACCTGATGATTGACATCGTCGTGCGTGGTCGCAACCTGAATGTCCGCCTGGAAGTAGCCGTTCTGCTCCAGCGACTGCCGCACGCTGGCCAGCGCGGCAGGAATCTGCGGTTCGCTGAACGGCGTTCCCGGGTCGAGCTTCGTCGCAAACTCCAGAAGCGATGCGAGCCTCTCCTGCACGATGCCCTCGATCGATACGCGCCCGACGTAGTAGCGAGGTACACCGGCGTAAATGAGAGTGAGCCCATTCGCGTTCGTCTCGCCCGAGACGCTGATGTCGCGAAAGAGGCCACTCGCATAAAGCCGGCGAATGTCCGCGCGTACCTTCTGAGGATCGAGTCTCTCGCCGGCGGTCTGCTCCATCTCATTCACGATCGCGTCATGCGCCCCGAAGGTCACACCCTCAAAGCGAACGCCCGCAACCGGTACTCCGGCCTTCGCCCAGATGCTGGTAGGCAGTGGCGCAAGCGGATTGGTCACCGTAGCCGACGCGGCCTCTGATCCCGTGGAAGACTGCGCGGACGGCATCTTGCTGGCCTGCGGCGTTCCCTCCGGAGCATTGGGATTTGTAGTCTGCGGCTGCGGAGCCTGTCCTGCCGCCTGAGAGTTGATGGTCGTCGGGCTCTGCGCGGAGGCCGCCGTCCACCCGGCAACGAGCAGCCCGCCCGCCAGCAATACCCTTCCCATCCAACGTTGTGCGTATCGCAACTCGCGCGCTCGCGTTCCTGGGGCAGGTTTCGCGAGCCGGCTCTCGACTGAGTTCGATAGCCTGCTCCGGCCAGACACCTCAGGACCCTCCACGCTCTATTCTCGCCCAGATTGCGAGCTGTAACCGGCTGTGCCTTCAGATCCTTAGCACCCGGACTGTCAGGGTCAACCCTTCGGACCCGCTGCAGAACGCCGTTATTTCTCGTAGAGATGCATATTTCGAACGCCGGGTTCACCGTCCGTCGCGCGCACCCGCTCGTATACTTCCCTCAATGTCCTTCGCGGTCGAAAACGAAGATACGCAAGCGGGCGAAGGCCCCGATCAGCCCGGCTGTCAGGACGCGATCGACGAAAAGGAGCGGTACTCTCGCCAGGTTCTGTTCGCGCCCATAGGCCAGCACGGACAGCAGTGTCTCAGTCGCGCCCACGCTCTCATCGTAGGCGTTGGAGCCACCGGAGCCGCAACCGCCAGCCTCCTCGCCCGCGCGGGTGTAGGTCGCCTCACGTTGGTCGACCGCGATTATGTCGAGACCTCCAACCTCCAGCGACAGATGCTCTTCGACGAGGACGACGCCCGCAGTTGCATGCCCAAGGCCGAAGCCGCGCGGCGGCATCTCGCCCGGGTCAACTCCGCTGTCGAGATCACCGCGCAAGTCGCCGATTTCACTCCGGCCAATGCCGAGGCGCTCGCTGCTGGCGCGGACATCGTCCTCGATTGCACTGACAACTTCGAGACCCGCTACCTGATCAACGACCTCTGCGTCCGCGACGGCCGGCCATGGATTTACGCCGCCGCCGTCGGCGCCTACGCCGCGACCATGAACATCCTGCCCCGCGCGGACAGCGACAGCGACTCCGGCTTCCAGCCAACCGCCTGCCTGGCCTGCATCTTCCCGTCGAGCCCCAGCAGCAATGTCGAAACCTGCGACACCGCGGGCATTCTCTCTACCGCAGTCAACTTCGCAGCCTCGCTCCAGGTCACCGAGACGCTCAAGCTGCTCACCGGACAGCCGGCCCGGATGCGCCGCTCTCTTCTCGCCTACGACCTGTGGACGGGCGAGCGTTCCGAAGTATCCACTGCCAAACCGCGCCCGGATTGCGAGGTCTGCGGCGAGCGCCAGTTTTTGGCTCTGGCCGGCCAGGGACGCGCGCCCATTACCCTCTGCGGCAGGAATGCGGTGCAGATCCACGAACATGCCCGGCCCGTCGATCTTCCGGCGCTTGCGCGCAGACTGGAGCCTCTCGGCGAGGTGCGCGCAAACGGAATGCTGCTGCGTTTCCGTACCCCTCCCCACACAATTACGGTGTTCGCGGATGGCCGTGCCCTCATTCAGGGAACTACGGACGTAGGTCGAGCCCGGTCCTTATACGCCAGATACGTTGGAGCTTAGCCGGGACATCTCCCGCGCTGGGACAACCCCGGCCCCGCAGTTTCTATCCAAGCCTTTGATACCTTTCCGAGAACAGGTGCGTTACGCTGAGAGCAGGCGATGAGCCGGCATGAACGAACGTACTGACCGGGGACCTCGCTATGGGATTTCAAGGCTTGCAAACGATGCAAACAAAACCAAACGCCGGCTTGTTCAAGCGGAACCCGCCGATCGCCGGTGAGGCCGAAGCCATCGAGCGGGCCAAAAACGGCGATCCTGATGCTTTCTCCAAGCTGTACTCGCTGCATAAGCGGCGGGTTTATACCCTCTGCCTTCGCATGCTCGGCAATGTTTCTGAAGCCGAGGACATGACCCAGGAGGCCTTCCTGCACCTGTTCCGCAAGCTCGGCAGCTTCCGCGGGGAGAGCGCCTTCTCGACCTGGCTGCACCGGCTTACGGTGAATCTTGTCCTGATGCATCTGCGCAAGAAGGGCCTGCAGCTCGTCTCTCTCGAAGAGACCATCAACCCCTCCGAAGAGGACGCGCCGAAGCGCGACTTCGGCTCACGCGACACGCAGCTCGCCGGATCGGTTGATCGCGTCACACTGGAGCGCGCCGTCGCCTCTCTGCCCCCGGGGTATCGGATGGTGTTCGTCCTCCACGATGTGGAGGGTTTTGAGCACAATGAGATTGCTACCATGCTGGAGTGTTCGACCGGCAACAGCAAATCACAGCTCCACAAAGCGCGCCTGAAGCTCCGCGAACTTCTTCGTCATCCAGATCAGCTGCCCGAACTGGAGAGCTCGCGGGAGGTCGTGCAGTGAGTGATCTCTCCAACATCGACTTCGATTCGATGACCCCGGCCGAGTTCGAACAATATCTGCCGGAGCTCTTCGCCAGCGGAGAGGGCGGCAAACTCAGCGAAGATCCTCGTCTCGCAACGTTTCTCTCGGCCAACCCCGACTGCGCCGCGCTCGTGCGCGATCTTGAAACCATCGCCGACACCGCCAAGAACCTTCTCGTCTCCGAGCAGGAACCCAGCGATTCCGTCTGGTCGAACATCGCCAGCAAGCTCCAGGAGCAGGAAGGCGACGGCGATGAGCCGGTCGACATCTCCGAGTAGCCGCTACGATAGGTTCTGAGACATCTCAGATCCGCATGCCTCCAATCGCCCCCAGGAGCCACCACTCTGACGACGCGCACACGCGCGCGGCATCCATCGAGCGCATCGTGCTTACCGGGTTCATGGGCTCCGGCAAGAGCACGATCGGTCGCCGCCTGGCCGAGCGCCTCGGCTGGCGTTTCGTCGATCTCGACAATCTCATTGAAGAACGCGATGGCCGCACAGTCGCGCGCATCTTCGCGGAAAGTGGCGAGCCGGTGTTTCGCGCGATGGAAACGGAAGCGCTTGTCTCGTCGCTTCAGGATTCCCGCGTTGTTATAGCCTTGGGCGGCGGAGCCCTGGAAACCTCCGCCAATCGCGACGCGCTCTCGACTGCATTGAAGGCCTGCGTCGTCCTTCTCAGCGCTGATTTCGACACTCTTTATAGGCGCTGCCAACAGCAGTTCGCCGCAGCCTCTGCCCTGCCGGTCCGCCCCCTGCTTGGCGATCGTGAAGCCGCCGCGGCGCGCCTGGCCCGCCGCGACCCGATCTATCGTGAGTCGGCCCATGTCATCCTCGATACCACAGGCCAGAAGCCGCAGGAAAGTGTGGACGCGCTGCTCGTAATTGTTGCCAGTTTGCTGTAGAGTTCCCAAAACTGCCGCGGCTATGTGTAAGCGCATCAGAGAGATCAGAGCCTCATCTACTGTCATCTGAGGAACCGTGCCACTTATCCTGCATCCCTCCAGCCCGCCCGCTCCGCTCACCCCGCACGAGCAGCAGCAGCGCACGATCCGGGGCTACATTCTCTTCTTTTTCGCGATTGCCGTGCTGCTCGGTGTGCTCTGGAAGCTCATCAGTGTGCTCGAGATCGTCTACGTCAGCGCGCTGTTCGCTGTCGTGCTGTCACCCATCGTGCAGCAGGTCATGAAGCTGCGCATCTTCGGCTGGCAACCCTCCAGAACCGTCGCCGTGCTCGGCCTCGTTATCTTTGTCTTCCTGCTCCTGACCATCTTCGTTGTCTTCGCGTTTCCGCCGGTCATTCATGATGTCCAGCGCTTCGCCACGGATCTACCCGAGCGGCTGCCCTCGATGGCTGCCAAGGTGCACAGTCTTCCGTTCGCGGATCACCTTGGCCTGGACAGTCTGAGTGCAAAGCTCCAGCACCTCGCCGCGACCGCCGCATCGTATATCGTCGCCTCCGCACCCAAGTGGATCGTCCGCGTGCTGGACGTCATCACGACCGGGATCCTGTGCGTCTACTTCATGCTGGAAGGCGAGTTTGCCTATT
The DNA here is from genome assembly GCA_963762465.1 of uncultured Acidobacteriaceae bacterium. Taxonomy (GTDB): domain Bacteria; phylum Acidobacteriota; class Terriglobia; order Terriglobales; family Acidobacteriaceae; genus Granulicella. Next base: position 115,973 of record CAVXKS010000011.1, read on the forward strand.
TCTATTTCCTGGCGTTCATTCCGCTCGAATCACGCGAGCGTCTTGCACGCACGCTGACCGCAGCCGAAGGCCGTATGAGCAAATGGCTCATCGGACAGTTCGCCCTGATGCTCATTCTCGGCGTCACCAGCACGGCGGTGTTTCACGGCCTGCACGTCCGGTATGCGGTCCTGCTAGGCGTGCTGATGGGACTCTTCAACATCGTCCCAGTGGTTGGTGGGCTCATCACCATCGTGCTCGCCGCGGCGGTCGCCGCAATGGATTCATGGTCCAAGGTAGCAGGCGTTTTTATCTTCTACGTGATCTATCTGCAGATAGAGAACGCCTTCCTCACACCGCGGATCATGCGCACCAGCGTGAACCTGATGGGCCTCTCCGTGTTGATTGCCTTGCTGGCCGGCTCAGAGTTGGCAGGCGTCGTGGGGGCACTCGTCGCTGTGCCATCCGCCGCACTTGTCGCCGTGCTCATGGACGAGTACCTCGTTCAGAAGGACGCCGACGCCAATGCGAAGGTGGCCGCTGCCGACGCAACCTCCGCTTAGCATTTCTCTGAAAACTGTCGTCAACGAGAAGTCCGCTGCCGTCGTTTTCTCTCAACGAAAACGACCGTCACAGATTCTGGTCGAAACTACATGTCAGGAGAAATGTTTTTAACTCTTCGTCGTAAACGTCCAGGTCGTTTCGCTGTGGTAAGTCTGCCCCGGCTTCAGCTCCGTGCTCGGGAAGCTCGGATGATTCGGCGAGTCCGGGAAGTGCTGCGTCTCCAGGCAGAAGCCTGTGCGCGGGCTGTACTTCGCACCGGTACGGCTCGTCAAGCTGCCGTCGAGCATATTTCCGGAGTAGAACTGCACACCCGGCTGCGTCGTGTCCACCGTCAGTTCGCGACCGCTTGCCGGATCGTAGACCTGCGCCGCCGGATGCAGCTCGCCCATCTTTCCACGCAGAACAAAGTTGTGATCGTATCCGTGTCCGAGTTTTAGCTGCTCGTTATCCGCGTTGATCCGCTCCCCGATCGGGTGCGGACTTGTAAAGTCGAACGGCGTCCCCGCCACAGGCGCGAGCTGTCCCGTCGGAATCAGCGTCGAATTGACCGGCGTGAACTTGTCAGCGTCAATCTTGATCACTTCGTTCAGAATCGAGCCGCTGCCCTCACCGCTAAGATTGAAGTAGGTGTGATTCGTCAGGTTGATCACCGTCGGCTTGTCCGTCGTCGCGCTGTACTGGATGACAACCTTGTTGTCCTGCAGCGTATAGCGCACATGGGCCGTCAGGGTGCCGGGGAATCCTTGATCGCCATCCGGGCTCACAAGTGTGAACTCGACACCGGAAGGAATTTCCTTCGATGTCCAGTTCCGGGAATCGAACCCCTCTTTGCCACCATGCAGCGCGGTTGAACCCTCGTTCGTGGTGATCTGGTACGTCTTGCCCTCGAGTGTGAAGCGGCCGTTCGCAATGCGGTTTGCATAACGTCCGGGCACGCTGCCGAAATAGGCATTCTTGCCGTTCAGATACTTCTCGGAGCCGCCGTAACCAAGCACGATGTCTGCCATCTTGCCGTTGCGATCCTTGGTCTCCAGGTTGACGACGCGCGCGCCGTACGAGATCACCTGCAACTGCACGGCCGGGCTCTTCAGCGTATAGATCTCCAGCGGCTGGCCATCAGGCATGTGGCCGAACGTGCTGTGCTGAACTGTGGTGGCGGCAGATGCGGCAGTAAACGAGGTCATGGTCAGCAGAATAACGCGAAGCAGCTTCTTCAAGGGGCGATGCTCCAGAGGTTGTTGTGTGGATGCGGCAAACAATCACCGTCACTATACTTGACCCGATATGACTCTGACGACTCGCCGCTCCACGCTGCAATTCCTCGCTTCCCTACTGCTAATTGCCTTTACCGCGCTACCAGCCCGCGCCAACGGGCAGGATCATTGGGTCGGCACCTGGTCGACCGCTCCCGTTTCGTCGAGCAACAGCAACAGCCGCTTCTCGGACGACACGACGATCCGCGAGATCGTGCACGTATCGATAGGCGGATCGAGTGTCCGGATCGTGCTCAGCAATGCCTTCGGGACCGACACCCTGAAGATCGGAGGCGCCAGCATCGGCCTCCCTGGCACTGGCGGCGCGATCAACGGCGCCTCAGTTCCCGCGCTCTTCCACGGCCAGCCCGCCGTCGACATACCCGCCGGCGCCGAGGTCCTCAGCGACCCGGTCACTCTGGGCCTTCCGGCCCTTAGCGATCTCGCTGTGACCATCTTCGTCCCCGGCCAGACCGTCAGCACGATCACCCAGCACAGCTTCGCCGACGACACCAACTACGAGCTCGCCGGCAATCAGCTCACCTCGGGGGACTTCTCGAGCGCCACAACGCTCCGCTCCTGGCCGTTTCTCAAGGCTGTCGAGGTCCTCGCACCGGCAAAATCCGGTGCTATCGTCTGCTTCGGCGACAGCATCACGGACGGTGCACACAGCACGCTCGACAAGAACATGCGCTGGCCCGACGTGCTCGCCCGCCGCCTGCAGGCCGACAAGAAAACCGCACACCTCGGCGTCCTCAACGAAGGCATCGGTGGCAACCGCCTGCTGCATGACGTGACCGGCCCCAATGCGCTCGAGCGCTTCGACCGCGATGTCCTCGACCAGAGCGGTGTGAAGTACCTCATCATTCTCGAAGGCATCAATGACATCGGGCACGCCTACGACCCGCAAAAGCCCTACGACGTCATTACCGCCGAGCAGCTCGAAATGGCACTCACACAGCTCATCGACCGCGCGCACGCGCATGGTATCAAGGTCATCGGGGCCACACTAACGCCCTACGTCGGCGCAAAATATCAGTCGCCAGAAGGTGAGAAAGTCCGCGAAGCCGAGAACGACTTCATCCTCCACAGCGGCAAATTCGATGGTGTCGTCGACTTCGCCAAAGCCACCGCCGATCCAGCCGACGCAACACATTTCGCCGCAACCGCCGGCAGCATAGACAACCTGCACCCAGGCGACTCCGGCTATCAAATCATGGGCGACGCAATCGATCTGAAGCTCTTCAAGTAATCGCCACACGCAAAAACGAAACGCCCTGCTCGCACAGAGCAGGGCGTTCCTATTTCGCTACCGGGCAGAACTACTTCAACTCATAACCCGCGAAGAAATATCCAATCTCAAACGCAGCCGTATCCTCCGCGTCCGATCCGTGAATCGCATTCTCGCCGATCGACGACGCATACTTCTTGCGAATGGTCCCGGCATCCGCCTTCGCCGGGTCCGTCGCTCCCATCAGCGTCCGCAGGTCCGCAATCGCATTCTCCTTCTCGAGCACCATCGGCACAATCGTGCCCGAGCTCATGAACTCCGTCAGTTCGCCGAAGAACGGCCGCGCCGCGTGCACGTAGTAGAAGCCCTCGGCCTGCTCCTTGGTGAGACCAATCTTCTTGATGCCGACAATCTTGAATCCTGCCTTCTCGATCTCCGCGAGAATGGCCGCCGTATAGCCCTTGCGGACCGCGTCCGGCTTGATGATGCTGAAGGTGCGCTGTGACACAGAAATCTCCTGTTACTGCTCTATTTGCCTCGTAGATGTTGGCTCTTCCAGTGTACCTGCTCGCTTAGCTTCTAAAGATTAGTAGCGCCAGGTCGTCAGGTCCGCTCCCGGCGGCGCTGTCTTCTGAATCCGCTCCAGAATCTGCGGCACATACATCTGGTTGTAGTGCAGGCGGCTGTACCAGTTCGGATGATCGAAGTCGCCGTTCCAGCAGTGCTCCGCCTTGGGCCCATACTTCACCTCGCCCTCATACGGCACACCATGCCCCGGCGTTCCTGTCTGCTTCAGGAAATCCTCCATCAGGTACACCGCATTGTTCAGAAAATACGAATCGTCGTAACCCACATAGATGTGCAGCTTGCCTTGCAGCTTCGGGCCCAGCGTCGGCCAATCGCGCTGCAGCATCGCATCCAGGTCGTAGTGATCGTGCCAGTACGCCGCGGTCTTGTGATCGATCACACCCGTGTTCTTATCGAAGATCGGCTGCGGATACCCATCCGCTCCCACCGGCGAAAACACAGCCTGCCAGATATCGAACTGCTCCCCCGACCGCCCGCGATCTCCCAGCGCCGCCTCATACGCCACGTTGTCCGGTGTCGAGATCAGAGTCTGCCCCAGGTAGTTCCTCATCGCCGGCTGCACGACATTCCTCTCCGCCCCGTCGGTCCAGAAGATATTCTTCTGATCGTACAAATCCGCCGTCATGTACGCATGAAAGTCCACCGGATCCGGGCACGCGACGAATGCCCCGTTGTAATGCTCGGGATAAAACATCTGCACCGCCAGCGACTCCCACCCGCCCGTCGACCCGCCATACACAAACCGCGCCCACCCCTGTCCAATCCCGCGAAACTGCTTCTCAATCGCCGGAATCAGCTCCGTCTCAATCGCGTCTCCATACGGCCCCAGGTTCGCTGAGTTCACCGCATAGCTGTCGTCGTAGTACGGATTCGCGTGATTGATCTTCACAATCACAAACCGCGGCTGATTCGGCTTGATCCAATCTAGGTAATTCTTGTATCCCTCCTCCTGCACGATCCGGTTATAACCCTTCAGATGAAACCGCTCCGAATAATCCGGCTTTAGATTCGGATCCGGCGGCGTCTCGCGGAAATCCATAAACTCCGGCTCAAAATGGTCTTCGAACACAATCAGCGGATAATGCGCGTTCGGATGCTCGTCGAACCCCTGTGGCACCATCACCACCGCACTCAGATACATCGGCGTTCCCCAGAAATCGCTCAACAGCTTCGACTGGATCCGCAGATGACGAATGTACTTGGTATCCAGCTGCGGTGTGCCCGGCGGAATCACCTCCGAGAGCTCCAGATGCACATTGCCATTCGACCCCGGAGCAAGGTGCACCTTCACCGGCTTGGAATACAGGTTTCCCGGCTTGATGTTCCAGTGCTGGCCCTCGCCCATATCCGGCGGCAGCTTCACCGTCTTGCCGTCGCTCCGGTGAAACGTCTCATAGATATTCAACACAGCCTGCACGGTGTAATCGCCCGCCGGCATCTCCGCTAGCGACCGATGCGGATATCCCTTGATGTCTGACACCACCCTCGGCCCGTTCGTCGTCTGCCCACCAAACGCCACAGCCTCGCCCGGCCTGAGCCCATCCACCGTCAGGCCAAACACCTGCTGCGACTTCGGCGAGATGTCGATCTGCATCCGCGGCTCTTCGCTCGAATCATTCGACACCAGCAGCAGCACCCGCCCATCCAGTTGTTTCGACGAGCGATCTGCCGGAAAACTCACGATAAATACCTGCGCCGACACACCGATGCTGGCCAGGCACAGCAGCGCCGCTGCCAATCCACTCACTTTTCGCATAGCCGAAAGTGTAATCCACACGCCTTCCGCATCCGGCGTATGCTCCGCATCGTCCAATGCTCATGCGCAAAACTGCGTGGATCTGGCTTGCCGGCTGCATTGCGTGGACCTTTGATGCAGCCGTGAGCGTCACGCTGCACTCACGAGCCCACGCCGAGCTCGCCTTCATCATGGCGCTGCTCTTCGGAGTCGCGTGGCTGTTCTACCGCAATCAGCCGCGCTAAACCAAAGCCGGGCCTCTCGGGCCGTGTGCTTGCAAAAATGGGTTTACCTCTGGCCCGCTTCGATATTGAACTCCATCTTCACGTCGTCCCCCAGCATCGAGTCGCCGGACGACAGCGTTCCATTCCAGTTCAGCCCGAAGTCCTGACGATGCAGTGTAGTCGTCGCCGTGAATCCACGATGCGGCTTCTTGTCCATCCCGATCTGCTCTTTGCTCGGCTGCTCCAGGCGCAGCGTCACCGGCTTCGTCACGCCATGCATCGTCAGCTCCCCGGTCACCTCATAGGTATCCCCCATGCGAACCACCTTTGTGCTCTTAAAGGTCGCCATCGGGTACTTCGCCGTGTCAAAAAAGTCAGTGCTCCTCAGGTGCGTATCGCGCTGCGCAACACCGGTATCCACGCTCGTCACATCAATCGTCGCCACAACCGAGAGTTGGCCAGATTATTCGGATCCAGCTCGATCGCTCCATCCTTGATCGCGAACCGGCCGTGCACCGTAGAAATGCCCATGTGCTTGATCCCGAACGTGATTGAAGAGTTCGCCGGGTCAATCGCATAGGTCGCCTTCTGCGCGAATGCGCTCACCCCTGCAAGCAGAGCGCCCATCAAAACGGCAGCAGAAAATACTCTCGAGTTTCTAAGACCCATGTCGAAATATCCTTTCGCAGATGTTCGCTGCGCTCAGAGCAGATTACCCGGATCCATCGGCCCTGAAACTGCCAGTTGCCTTCAGGATGTGCGTCGCCTTACTCGATGTGCAGAAAAGCGGTCCGAAGACCGCTTTTTTGCAATGCATCGCAATAGGTTACCTGCCCAGCACCTTCGCCATCGTCTCGCCAATCTCCGCCGGCGACTTCACAACATGAATACCCGCCTCTGCCATCGCCTGCATCTTGCTCTCGGCCGTTCCCTCACCGCCAGAGATAATCGCGCCTGCGTGACCCATCCGCCGTCCCGGAGGCGCCGTCTGTCCGGCAATAAAGCCCACCACAGGCTTCTTCACATTCGCCTTGATGAACTCCGCAGCCTTCTCTTCATTCGTTCCGCCGATCTCACCGATCATGATGATCGCGTCGGTGCCCGGATCATCGTTCAGCAGCTTCAGCGCATCGATGTGCGTCGTCCCGATGATCGGATCGCCGCCAATCCCAATCGCCGTCGACTGCCCGATGCCGCGCGTCGTCAACTGATACACCGCCTCATACGTCAGGGTGCCCGAGCGCGACACAATGCCGACGCTTCCCTCTTTGTGAATCCGCCCTGGCATGATGCCGATCTTCGCCTTGCCCGGCGAGATCACACCCGGGCAGTTCGGCCCAATCAGCCGAGAGTTCGAGTGCTTCACAACTTCCCAGACCTTCACCATGTCCAGCACCGGAATACCCTCGGTGATGCACACCACCAGCGGCAGCCCTGCATCCGCCGCCTCCAGAATGCCGTCGGCGGCAGCCGGTGGCGGAACGAAGATCATCGTCGCATTCGCCCCTGTCGCCTTCACCGCCTCCTCGACAGTGTTGAAGACAGGCCAACCTTCATGCGTTGTGCCACCCTTGCCCGGCGTCACGCCGCCGACGACCAGCTTGTTACCAAACTGCTTCGCATACTCCTCGCAGCCTTTCGCGTGGAACGTGCCCTCACGCCCCGTGATTCCCTGCACAATCAGCCGCGTGTTCTTGTCTACGAGAACGCTCATTACTTCACTCCCTTCGCGGCTGCGACTACCAGGTCAGCAGCTTCCTTCATCGTTGCGCCCACCTGGAATTTGAGGCCGGACTCCTCGATGATCTTCCGGCCCTCTTCCACATTCGTCCCTTCGAGTCTCAGCACAATCGGCAGCTTCACATTCAGCTTCTTCGCCGCAGCAACCACTGCAGTCGCGAGCACATCAACGCGAAGAATGCCGCCAAAGATATTGATGAAGATTGCCTTCACATTCTTGTCGCTCAGCAGAATCCCGAACGCATTCTCAATCTGCTCCTGGTTCGCTCCGCCGCCGACATCGAGGAAGTTCGCGGGCGAGCCACCGGCGTACTGAATGATGTCCATCGTCGCCATCGCCAGACCCGCGCCATTGACCATGCACGCGATGTTGCCGTCCAGCTTGATGTAGTTCAGTGCGAACTTCGACGCCTCCACCTCAAGAGGATCTTCTTCGCTGAGGTCGCGCAGCTCTTTCAAGTCCTTATGACGAAAGAGCGCGTTGTCATCGAAGTTGATCTTGCAGTCGAGCGCCGCAAGCTTGCCGTCCTTCGTCGTGATGAATGGATTGATCTCCATCAGCGAGCTGTCGGTGTCCATGAAGGCCCGATACAGACCCATCATGAACTTCACCGCTTCGCCAACCTGCGCCGGCTCGAGACCCAGCTTGAACGCCAGCCGCCGCGCTTGGTACGGCTGGAAACCGATCGCCGGATCGATGTACTCCTTGTAGATCGCCTCAGGTGTGTTGTGCGCAACCTCCTCGATCTCCATGCCGCCCGCCTGCGACGCCATGAAAACCACCTGCGAGCTCGCGCGGTCGAGCACGATCCCGAGGTAAAGCTCACGCGCAATGTTCGATCCCGCCTCAATCAGCAGCCGCTGCACCTTCTGACCCTGCGGCCCGGTCTGGTGCGTCACCAACTGCATGCCGAGGATCGCCTTCGCATACTCGTCGGCCTGCTCAATCGACTTCGCCAGCTTGACGCCGCCGCCTTTGCCTCGGCCACCCGCATGGATCTGCGCCTTGATAACAACAACCGCATTGCCGGCCGAGAACAGCTGCTTGGCGGCTGCATCAGCCTCTTCTTGTGTGGTGGCCATCTCGCCGGCAGGTACGGTAACGCCGTACTTCCGCAGAATCTCCTTGGCCTGATACTCGTGAATCTTCATGCGCGCTCCAGGATTCCTTACTGAGATGTCACCGAAGAGGTGCGGTGACGTGACGAAGCCATGGTAGCGACCCGCAGAAACACGGGGCAAGTAAAGCCAGACGATTATCGGCTTTTGTGTTCGATATCTTGCTCTATCGCTGCAGCCGCACGATCAACCGCACAACCGAGCCGGAGTCGATCGTCTCCGCTGCGCGCGCAATTCCGTCCGGCAGATTCTTCGCAAGCCCCGAAACCACCAGAACTGCAGAGGCGTTCAGCAGAACAACATCGCGCCGTGGTCCACGCTCTCCCGTGAAGATCGCGCGAAGAATCGCCGCATTCGCCTGCGCATCGCCACCAGCGAGCGCGCTTGTAGGAGCTTTCCCGAGCTGAAGTGCGTCGGGAGCAACCGTATCAAGCCGCACCGACTCATCGTGAACGACAGCGACATCGCTCGGGCCGCTCAACGAGAGTTCATCGAGCCCCTGATGTCCATGCACCACGATTCCATGTGTAGTGCCCAGCAGCACCATCGCTTGGGCCACCGGGGCCACTAAGCGCCCGGCGTAAACACCCATCACCTGCCGCTTCGCGCCCGCGGGATTCAGCAAAGGACCGAGCACATGCAAAATCGTGCGCACCCCCAGCGCCCGCCGTATCGGCATAAGGGTCTTCATGGCGGGGTGGTGGGCCGGGGCGAGCAGAAAGCAAAATCCGGACTTGCGAAGGGCATCGGCGGCTTCGTCGGGCTTCAGTTCCGTCGGAATACCGAGCGCATCCAGAACATCCGCGGACCCACAACGCGACGTAATTGCGCGGTTGCCGTGCTTGGCTACCTTCGCGCCGGCAGCCGCCGCGACCAGCGCGGCAGCCGTGGAAATGTTGAAGGTCCCGCTCCCGTCGCCACCCGTCCCACACGTGTCCACGATTTGGGAGCGTTCTTCGTCGGTGAGGGGGAGGGGGGTGGCGAGGGCACGCAGGGTCTGGGCGAACCCGGCGATCTCGGCGGCGGTTTCGCCGCGTCCCGCCATGGCGCCGAGCAGGGCGGCGAGTTCCATCTCGGGAACGTCGCTGGCGAGAATACGCTGCATGAGCGTTGTCGCCTCGCCTCGGCTCAGCGTCGCGCGATCCTCGACAATGCGGCGCAACTCCGTTCGGATTGACATCAAAGGTAAAGGCTATCAGGACTCAGCGCGTCGGCAAGAGGGAAAAGTTGGACGGAGAGCCGTCCGCGGCAACGAAATGTGGGGGGATTTTGGGAGTGGGAGTACCCCCTCCCCCCACTTTTTGCGCAAAGTCTAGAGAACGTGAGACTTAGGCTTGGACTTCAGAATGCAAAGTCTTGATTCTAAAAGAGCGGGACCTGTACAGGGCTCCTGGCCCATTTTTCGTCGGTCCGCGCTGAGTTTCGCCGTTGATTTCCAGAGGCTTGGCGAGTGGGGACGAACAAGGATGGGCCCTGCCGAGACTGGGATTGTCGTGCGCCGGCGCATTTCGCCGGAACTGCTTGCGCCCAGCGGCTTATGGGGCCGCTGAGCGGGACGACGCCTCTACGCGACTGCGGCGGCAGCCTGAGGGGCCGCGGCGCGGGCGGCCGGCGACGGCGTGGGCGTGGTGTACTCCGAGGCCTTCCAGTCGCCCAAAGAACGGCTGAGCAGGGCGGCGGCGCAGCGCTCACCGCACAGGACGATGACATTGTCCTCCAGGGCGAGGTTCGCGTCCCAAGGCATAAATCGTACGTCGTGGGCCGAGGTTATGGCGAGGATCCAATGGTTGCTCGTCTTCTTCTGGACTCCGCAGGTGCAGGTGAACAAAGGCGTGGCTGCCATGTGTATCAATCTCCTCACTGCTGATCGCAGTTGTCTTTCGTTTACCTAAGAAGCAACTGCCATGCCATTCGCTGGAGAAGCTAAGTCAGTAATACAAAGGGTTTAGATTTGGACGCCCTTTTGGGGTTTGCCCTCAAGCCAAGCAGAGAGGGAAAACCCTTTCCACTGTGTGCATTGATTTGCAACCTTAGTGGTACGATAGCACGCTGCCCGGGTCAGGTTGTGAGCCGCTGGTGTTACGAAAGACTATCGTCAGGCGATGATGTTCTGACGGGTTTGGAAAGGAAGTACATCAGGGGTGAAGCAGTCCTTCGCTGCGCTCAGGATGGCGACAAGAAAGCAAGGGCAAAAGCAAAGGCGAGGGCAAAGCAAAAGCAGATCCCCTGCGGGGATGGCAGAAAGAAAGACAAAAGCAGCGCAAAGGCAAAGCAAAGGCGGGTCCTTCGCTTTGCTCCGGAATGATTGAAGAAAAGTGATTGGGTTATTTATCGACTTCGATCGCGACGATCTGGCCTGCGACGCGGGGATCGGTTACTTCGGTGTACGTCACAGCAGCCTTCATGCCGTCCAGCGTGCAGGGGTTGAGCGCGCCCTTCGGCTCGAAGTTTCCGGCCGTATAGCTGACCTTGTACATGTTATTGGCGTAGAGCGCGACGGGTTTGGCTCCGCCATCCACCGTAAGCGTAAGGATGGTCGGATAGGAACACTGCACGTTGTGGAGAATGCCTTTGGCAGTGTGGTGCGGGCCGGAGGGCGGATCGGTGGGGTAATGCGGGTCGTCTGTGGCATTGCTTACGGGGACCACAGCCGACGACCTGCGGTCCGCATTGCCGCTCGAGAAGGCGACGGTGGAAACAGAGCCGGACGGAAGCGCGGACGAATCGGGCGATTCGGAAGCGCGGTCCTGAAAGCGATGTATCTGATCGATCCTGGCATTGAGCTCGGCGACCTCGGCGGGGTTTTGTGCCAGCGGGCGTGCGACCTCGAGCACCGAAAGGGCCGAGGGGATTTCATTCCGCTGCATGTGCAGGTTCGCGTTATCGAGCCGGTAGCGGAAATTGTCCGGTTCGGCCGTCACAGCGATCAGGCTCAGGCGAAGTGCTGTGTCCAGATTCTTATGCGTGGCGGCGTAGTAGTTGGACAGAGCATCGTTCGCCGGAGCGAACACGGGATTCAGCTTCAGCGACTGCTGCAGGGCGGTCTCGATCTCCGGATCTTCGTGGATGCCGGAACGCATGTTGAGCACGCCGGCGTAGTACCACGCGAGGAAGCTGCTGGAGTGCAGGGCTGCGGCCTCTGCGTAATCCTTACGGGCAGCGTCGATGTCATGCTGGCGCAGGTGGAGCAGGCCCTGGCTCTCCCAGGCGAGAGCGCTGTTGGGATTGGCTGCGAGAACGGAGTCGAGGAGCTTGCGGGCATCGTCGATCCTCCCAATGCTGACGAGGACGCCCGCGCGGAAGGCATCGGCATCCGCGGGGCTGAGCGTCGCGACCTCAAATGCTGCCTCATTGACCGGCGTATCCAGCGGCAGACGCAGGTAGGCAAAGTCGCTGTGGGACACGAAACCGTCGAGGGCAGACTGGAGTTTCTTGAGATCGCCGAATGCATTTACGGCCGCCACGAGAGAAGTCTGCCCGGAAGCCAGCGCGATGGCGTAGTTCGGCAGCAATTTTGTCTTGTTGCGGTAGTCGTTCATAAAGAGCATGTCGGTGAGGGCCCACGTCTCGGCGTAGAACATCGTCCCCTTCTGCTCTTCGTGGTAATAGGGCGAGTCGTGATCGACGGTGAAGAGAGTTGTAAGCGGCAGCAGGCTTTGTGAACGGAGCAGTTGGATGTCACCGGCACTCGGCTGTCCGAGGCGCGCCTCGTGCGCGTCGATGTCGGTGTTCTGGTAGAACTCGGCGATGCCTTCGTTGAGCCAGATGGGAAGGTTGGCGTGGCGCGTGATGTAGTGCGTGTACTCGTGGTAAACGGTCGCGAACGGGTGCTCGCCTTCGGCATCCAGGCGGACGAGGATGTAGCTGCGGTCATTGCCGGGCTGGAAGTAACCGGCGAGATCGAGACTCCCTTTGCTGAGATAGGCTGCGGGTTCGAGCGGTTGAAAGTCGCGCTTGTTCCTCACCGCGACGACCACGATGGGAGCGCCAGGGTCAGAGTGCGCGAGCGGAAGGATCTTCTGAAAGACGGCCTGCATGCGCTCAAACTGAGCCGCGACGTGACGCGCCTGCTTCTCGCCGGAGTCGGTCACGACTGTGAAATGCGGCGTTGTGACCTGCAGCCACACGGGCGTGGATTCGGCCCGGGCGCGACCGCAGAGGAGCGCGAGGAAAGAGATCGCAGCAAGATGGATGCGCATGGTTTGGCGAAAGCGTAGCGCAAACGGCCGCGGATTGCTATGAGATTTTGGGGGAATGATCTCAATGAAATTGTACTAACCCGGTGTCCGAAAAGCGCCACCCTTCGACACGGCTCAGGAGAGCCGTAGCCCGACCGCCGGAGGCGTAGTTGGCTTGAATGTCGCGGCGGGAAAAGAATGACCAATGCGAAAGGATGTATGGCCTGCGCCGCTAGCTTGTGCGCCATCGAGCAAGAAATTGAGCAGACGCAGGTTTGTCTGTGAGCAAGGAAAGGACCTAACGGCAAGTAGCATCTTATGTTTTGGGTCATGGCGGTCTGCTAACTCCTTTTCGCCGTTTTCCAAAATCTTTGAAAGCTCAAGGTGAAGTGAGTAAGCTTTTCGCTTCGCCGAGGTCAACTATGCACGCAAAACTCCAAAATCTGCGCAGATCGGCTGTGATCTGCTGTGTTTTCGCATCATTAGGAGCTGTTCCGGCGCTGATGCAGGCGCAGGATCAGACGCCTTCTGCAACTGCCCCCGACAACTCGGCACGGAACAAGAACCACGATGTAACTGCCGACCAGCAGAAGGACAACCGGTCGGACCGTGACATCACGCAGCAGATTCGGCGGTCGATTGTTTCGGATAAGTCGTTATCCAGCTATGGACATAACGTCAAGGTCATCACCGAAAACGGTTCCGTTACTTTGAAAGGACCTGTCCACTCCGAGGAAGAGAAGCAAGCGATTGGCGAGAAGGCGACGCAGGTTGCGGGGCAGGACAAGGTACGGAACGAACTTACGGTGAAGCAGTAAGTCAAATCAGGTTCCAACGAAATTCGAGTTACTCAGCGTTTCAGCTTACAGGCAAGGAGAAAAATTTATGGCAGGTAAAAATACAGCAGCATTTGCAATATTCCCGAATCGCGCAGCAGCAGAGGGCGCGGTTGACCGGCTGACAGCGGCAGGATTTTCCAACCAGGATGTTTCGGTGCTGATGTCGGACCGCGAGGGGTCTCGCGACTTCGCGACGGAGAAGAACACGAAGGCTCCGGAGGGAACGACGACTGGCGGCATTGCGGGTGGCGCGGTGGGCGGCACGCTGGGACTGCTGGCGGGTCTGGGTGCGCTGGCGATACCAGGCGTCGGTCCGCTGATCGCTGCGGGCCCGATCATGGGTGCGCTGGCGGGGCTGGGCGTGGGCGGAGCCGTGGGTGGGCTGGTAGGAGCGCTCATCGGCCTCGGAATTCCGGAGTACGAGGCGAAGCGGTATGAAGGCCGCGTGAAGGATGGCGGGATCCTGGTTTCGGTGCACTGCGATAGCTCGGAAGAGGTTTCGCGTGCGAAGGACATCCTGAAGAATGCGGGCGGCGAAGACATCGCGTCCTCGGGCGAAAAGGGCGTGAGCACGCATACGACCGACGACAGGGACGTGAGGGATCGCGATGTGAATGCGGCCGGGTATGACCGGGATGTGACGCGGCGCGATCTGGATTCTAGGAGCGTGGATGACGACGTTGTCGTTAGCGACTCCACGACGCGGAGCAGATACTAGGCATCTCGATTCGCAGGTCAAATGACCTGATCGGATTGGCAGAAACGGGTCTGCATGAGGGAACTCATGCAGGCCTTTTTTGCGCTTGACTCCACCCCGGTCGGTGGTCCGGGCGAAACTACTGGGGTCACGCCGTAGTGGGGAGTTCGAGCTGTTCGGAGGATTCGGCGTCGAGGTGCGGGGTGAAGTGAGCACGGCAGCGGGCTTCGTAGAGGCCCGCGGCGCCGACGACAACGAGCTCCTGGGACTGGCCGAGGCGCTGGGTATGGATGGCGGCCTGGCCGCAGACCATGCAGACGGCGGAGAGCTTGGTCACCTTGTCGGCGAGGGCCATGAGGTCGGGCACGGGGCCAAAGGGCTCGTTGGCGAAGGTTGTGTCAAGGCCGGCGAGGAGGACGCGCTTGCCGAGGGCGATGAGGTCGAGCGCGAAGGGGATGATTTCGTGCGAGAGGAACTGGACCTCGTCGATGCCCACGACTTCGATTTCGTCGAGCTGCGGGTAGAGGACGTCGCGGAGCTCTTCGACGGAGGCGATCGGCACGGCATCGTGGGTGAGGGACGAATGCGAGGCGATCGAGGTGCGGTGGTAGCGGAGGTCGATGTCGGGCTTGTAGCAGGCGACGCGCTGGCGGGCGATGCGGGCGCGCTTGAGCCGGCGGATGAGCTCCTCGGACTTGCCGGAGAACATGGGACCGGTGATGACTTCGAGCACGCCGGGGGTGGTGGTCATGTTGGGGATAGGGTATCGAGGAGCGCGGTGGATATGTGGGGGTGAAAGTTAGGAAGGAGGGTTAGCGGGTCAGGTGTAGTGAATGTGGTGATTCGTGAATAAAACAAAGGCGAACCGGCGAGAACGCCTTCGGCGTGGAGGAGTATGCTGGCGGTGTTTCGCTCTGGGGAGAATGTGAGCTGAGTATGCGGCGAGGAATGGCGGTTTTGGTGTGCGGGGGGGCGTTGGCGGCAGGCGTGTGTGTGGCTCGCGGGCAGACGGACCAGACCGCGAAGAAGCCGACCAATGAGGTGAAGGTGAACCTCACGGGCTCGCAGGGGCAGCCGGCGGGGACGGTCACGTTCAAACAGGTGAAGCAGGGCGTTAAGATGACGGTGAAGCTGGAGAATGTGCCGTTTGGGGAGCACGCGGTGCACATTCATCAGAATGGGGTGTGCGATGCGCCGGACTTCAAGGCGGCGGGCGGGCACTTCAACCCGATGGGAAAGCATCATGGGTTCGATAACCCGGAGGGGCATCATGCCGGGGATCTGCCGGGGAATGTGTCGGTTGGCGAGAATCACCGGGGGCAGGCGAGCTTTGTGCTGACGGATGTGTCGATGGACCCGAACCTGCCGAACTCAATCTTTGCGAACGGCGGGACGAGCGTGGTGGTGCATGAGCATGGGGACGATCAGAAGAGCGATCCCAGCGGCAATTCGGGGAACAGGATTGCGTGCGGGGTGGTGAAGGAGTAAGGGGAGTAGAGCGTAGAGGGTAGAAAAGACGCTAGCCGGAGGTCTTAACTCTACTGTCTGCTGTATCTTGTCTACTGCCTGAGAGCCGTTCTGGCGGCGAAGGATAAGGGAACTTTTCAGGCCGGGGTTGCGTAACAGAGACAATGACGGCGGCGACCATCCCGGCAATGCTTGATCGCACTGCAACTGCAGGATGGGGCACCAGGCTGGCCAGGCGCGAGCCAGCGGGAAAGCCGGTCCGGCGAGAGGCCCCAATGGGGGGCTCGCGCGGCCGACCGAGCGAGGAGAGAGCTGTGAGAGAGACGCGGCTCGCGCCGGAAGAGCCGAATTCTCAAGCTGGATTGGAACGGGCCGCCGTAGGCGCCGAACAGGCTGCCCTGGCGCAGCTGGCGGCGCGGTGCCTGGCGGGCGACCCCGCGGCGTGGGAGCAGCTGGCCCGGACTCAGCATCGGAAGGTATATGGCCTCTGCTACCGGTTTACCGGATCGGCCACCGACGCGGAGGACCTGACGCAAGAGGTTTTCCTGAAGATGTATCGCAACCTTGGGAACTTCGATCCGGCTCGCGGGAACTTTGGGACGTGGCTGACGACGCTTACTCGTAATCTGCTGGTGGATAACTACCGTCGCAGCAGAATGGAGCGGGCGAGCGACTCGCTGGATGAGTCCGTTGATGGTGAGGAGGATGGCCCGAGCAAGCTGGAACGACTGGCGGACTCGAGACCCGGCCAGGATCATCACGTGGCCGGGCTCGAGCTGAAGGCTCAGATTCAGCATGCGCTGGCCAAGGTTTCACCGGAGTTGCGTGAGGCTGTTATCCTTCGCGATCTGGAAGATATGGATTACAAGGACATAGCTGAGGTTCTGGGGGTTCCGCAGGGGACCGTGAAGAGCAGAATCAGCCGCGGGCGAAGTGAGCTGGCGCGGCTGCTGAAGGGCATGGAAGGGAAGGTGATGTAAGCGTGGCAGATTGGCGCAAATTCGATGATAAAGAAATCGGCAGACCCGAGGAAATGGATGCCAGGAAGCCGACGGAATGTGCGGTATGCGAGGCGATGTGTCCGGATGCGGTGGACGGCACGCTTGCAGACGCCGACCGCCGGGTGTTTGAACGGCATGTGACGCACTGCGCGGCCTGCGCGAAGGAGTACGAAGAGGCGCAGCGCGGAGCGGCTTGGCTCGGAGTCCTGAAGGGCCATACACCGGAACCTCCCGCGGCTCTGCTGGCAAAGATCCTGGCGGAGACGACGAGGATGCAGGAGAACCCACTTCTGCGCGATGAAGCGGCGCAGAAATGGGACACCCCGAACGTCGTCAGTCCAGCACTTGTGCCGGTGCGCGAGCCTGCTCCGGCGTGGGCGCTGAGCTCGGTGCTGCGGAAGGCGGTCGATGTCTTCCAGATCGAGACCAGGCGGGCGACGTTCCAGCCGCGGCTGGCGATGACGGCAGCGATGGCGTTCGTGTCGATTGCGCTGACGCTGAACCTGACGGGCGTGCGGCTGAAGAACCTGCGTGCATCGGACTTTACGCCTTCTGGGGTTCGGCGCAATGTGGCCGAGGCGAGCGCGACGGCGGCGAGGAACTTCCAGAACATGCGCGTGGTGTACCAGGTGGAGTCGCGCGTGAGCGAGCTGCGCGGCGAAGGGCCGCTGGCGCAGCGCGAGGATACGGACTTTGCTGTGCAACCGAACAGCACGGCGCAGCAGCCGAGCGGCAGGCACAGCAGCCGGAGCAGCAGGCAGCGCCGGCTCCGCGTAAGAAGGGCTTGTAAGCAGGATTTGAAGAGTAACGGGATCCAGCAGCGCAAGTTCCGGTCCCTGGAAACGCAGAGGACCGAGAAGGGAGGGTGAGCGAAATGAGCGACGGGATTTTTGAGACGACAGGGCCGGACGAACGGAACGCAGGACCTGAAGGACAGACAAGTGGGGCGGGAGAGCGCGTGGCGTTCTGCCAGCAGTGCGGCAAGGGATTGACGAACGAAACGATACGGCGGGCGGGCTCTGCGGTTTATTGCGAACCCTGCCTTGTGGCCCGGCTGGAAGGGGCAGGCGCCGGTGCGGCAGCGGGCGGCCCGAGCGCCGCAGCGGGCCCGAGTGCTACCGGCGCAGCGAGTGCTACCGGATGGGCTCCGGTGAATGGACCGCCCAGCGTGCCGCCGGGAACGCCGACCGGAAATGAACCAAGCCCGTGGCTGGCCGCGCTTCTGGGATTGATTCCCGGTGTGGGCGCGGCCTACAACGGGCAGTATGCGAAGGGCCTCGCTCACCTGGTGATCTTTGCCGTACTGAGTTCGCTCTCGAATAACGTGAATGGTATCTTCGGACTGCTAACGGCTGGGTGGATCTTCTATCAGGCCTTCGACGCGTATCACACGGCCAAGGCGCGCAGAGACGGAACGCCGCTGCCGAATCCGTTCGGGTTGAATGATATCGGCGACCGGATGGGGTTTGGGCGCAACTGGCCCGGAAGTGCGGCGCGACCGGTGACGAGCTCGACCACGGCCGGATGGGCGAGCGCAGCCGCAGGGCCGGCGGCGACAGCGACCGCGAGCCAATGGCCGGCATCCGGACCGAACTGGGCGGGCTATGTGCCGCCGACGAACTTTGCAACGACAGCGACCCCGCCACCCCAGCCGCCACCCGTGCAGCCGAATGCCTATGCGGGGCCAGCCAGCGGGGGTACTGGGAGTTCAGCTGGTTGGACGCAGCCTCCGTATGCGAGCACGTACGCGGGTGATCCGTGGCGCAGCACCGCGGGCGGACCTGTGGGGCCGATTCCACCGATGCCGGTAAGGCGCTTCCCTGTCGGCGCGGCATGGTTGATTGCCTTGGGTGTGATCTTTCTGCTGGCCAATCTGAACGCTTCGTGGCGTCTGGGCGGATCGTGGGTTGTCGCGATCTCGCTTGGTGCCTTGGGAACGTATCTGCTCTTCCGGCGAATCGAGATGGTGCACGGATGGACCACGATGGTCGGCGAGACAGATCCGGCTGCCGCCGGCATGGGGCCCAGGCTGATGTGCCAGATTCGCGGGCCGGTGATGCTTCTTGTGCTGGCTCTGCTGTTCGCCCTGCAGGCGGCCGGAATCCGGACGCTGGGACAGACGTGGGGCGTGCTGCTGATCGCCTTCGGGGCGCTGCTGATTCTTGAGCGCACGATGGGATGGAACGCGTCGCACGTAATTGGTTCGCCGATGCCTCCGAACACGCCCGCCGCGGAGACGCGAAAGGACGGGCAGTAGACATGGCGAGCTATCCTCCGCCACCGCCTCCGCCGCCCGGCTATGGCTCGGGACCGAATTACGTTGCGGGATCCGCCTATGACCGGCGAGCGTGGAAGGCGCAGCGCCGCGCAGCCAAGGTGCAGGCGCGCTGGATGCGGGATCAGTACAGAATGCAGCGGCGGTATCTGAGGCGACGATCGATCGTCGGTCCACTCGTACTGGTAACGCTGGGCGTGATCTTTCTGCTGGAGCAGACGGGACGGCTCTCGTGGGCACACAGCTTCGACTGGTATGCGCGCTGGTGGCCGGCGGTGCTGATCGCCGCGGGGCTGATTCTGCTGGTGGAGTGGTTCTTCGACCTGCAGCGAATGGAAGATGGCGGCCACGCGGTGCCAAGCCATGTGCTGAGCGGGGGCGCAGTTTTTCTGCTGATCCTCCTGGCCTGCTGTGGAATATGGGCGCGGTGGGCTGAAAACAACGCCGCGTGGCATGAACACTATTGGATGGGACATGACTTTGCCGGGCTGGACCGAGTTTTCGGCGAGGCGCACGAGTCGGATGATTCGCTGAGCCAGGCCATGCCACAGGGCCGCATGCTGGTGGTGCACAACCCCTGGGGTGATGTGACCGTGACGGGCTCGAGTGACGACGGCCAGGTGCACGTGAGTGTGCACAAGCAGGTGTACGCCTGGCGTGACAGCGATGCGGATGTGCTCGCCCGCCGGATGCAGCCGGCCTTCTCGACACAGGGAAACAATCTCGTCCTTGAGGTGCCGCATGTGGACCAGGGGCAGGCGGACCTTACGATCGAGATGCCGCACGCTGCGGGGATCTCGGTGAGCTCCGACCACGGCGATGTACGAGTGAGCGAGTTGCGCGGCGGCGTGACGATTACGGCTCGCAAGGGAGATGTGGACCTGAGCGGAATCAACGGTACCGTGCTGGCGCAGGTGAACAATGACGATTCGAGCGTCAGCGCAAAGAGTGTGACCGGGGCGTTTACGGTGCAGGGACGCGCGGGGGACATCTCGCTGACGAACATCGATGGCGCGGTGATGATGCAGGGCGACTTCTTTGGAACGACGCAGGCTCAACAGATCAATGGGCCGCTGCGGTTTGAGACCAGCAGGACAAAGTTTGCGGCCGCGCGGGTGGATGGCGAGCTGGAGATTGAGAGCGGGAATTTACAAGGGAACAAGCTGCTTGGGCCGGTAACGCTGACGACGCGGAATCGCACGATTGAGCTGGATGATGTATCCGGGCCGGTGACGATCTCGAACCGGAATGGCGCGGTCGCGGTGACGAACGCGGCGCCCGTGGCGCCGGTCAGGATTACGAATGAGCACGGGTCCGTGGATCTGGGGCTGCCGGAGCACGGAGGGTTCAATCTCGACGTGCAGGCTCGGAATGGCGACCTGGAGAACGACTTCCCTCTGACGCCTCAGGATGATGGGGATGTACATCGGCTGAACGGGAAGATTGCCGGGGGCGGACCCCAGATTCGTGTGGAGACGACGGATGGGGACGTCACGATTCGGAAGGCTGTTGCCGCGCCGCTGCCAGCCACAGCGCCTGCTCCGCCGAAGCTGAGCACTGTGCCCCAGCCGCCGGCGGCTCCGGGCGGAGTTCCGGTGCCCAAGGTTCCGCAGGTCCCGAAAGGGCGGCATGCGAAGCCGGCTCCGCCTGCGGCTGCTCCGGCCGAAGCGCCGTCTCTCTAGCTATATAGCGATCAGGCCGCCTACCAGCGAACCCCGATGCTCGCTGGAAAGTACGAGGTGCGGAAGTTTGCCGGGCGATACAGCAGATTGCTGGGACTGGGCTGGTTGTCGATCCAGGTATAGCGGGACTCGATGAAAAACTTGGCTTGGAACTCGTCGGAAGGACGCCACGCAAAGCCGGTTCCGATGTTCAGCCCACCCGCATTGTTCGAGAGAGAAGTCTGGTGCGTAATGCAGGGGTAGAACAACATGCATGCATTGGCGGAAATGCCGCCCTGCAGAACGGTCACCTTGCGGTAGAAGCCGCCCCCTCCGACGATGTAGCCGCCGACATGTTCAGTGTTGAAGTAGTGCCAACTCGGCTCGGCCGTGACCGACCACAGGTGAATATGGCCGGTGACAAATTCGTTTGCAGGAGTGTTGAAGATGGAGTTGATCAGCGGCTGCGGGATATCCATCCGGTTGAAGCTGTATTCCAGCAGAAGGCTGAGACGCCGACTGAAGTTATAGCCTCCGCCCATCTGATAGTTCCAACCGCTCTTCTGATAATGCCGAGTAGAGCCGACAGCAGTGTTAAAGCTGCCCGCAAATTCAAGAGCTAATTTCTGGGTCCCGTCGAACGTGAACCACCGGCTGCCATAACCGCCTTGCGCCGGGTTCTGTGCGGGGGATGTGAGAGGAGTTGCGAGGAAGATCAGGAGCCCGCAAACAGCCATCCAGAGCCTGGGGTGTTGCATGCTGTCAGCTTAGCGAAGGAGGGCGTTAAAAAGAATAGAAAAAGCCCACCTTGTGGGTGGGCTTTTTCGTGAATTATGCCGGCGATCACCTAATCTCCCACACACTTACGCGTGCAGTACCATCGGCCCAACGAGGCTTAACTTCCGTGTTCGGGATGGGAACGGGTGGGACCCTCGCGGTAAACTCACCGGCAAATTGTCGAAGATCGCGGCGCGATCGTTCACAACTGAATAGATTGGGAGGTTTTTATTGGTAGTAGAAACCTATAACTACGAGGCTTGTGTTGAATGTCTCTGAACTAAGTTGGACTAACTTTGCGCAGAGTAAATTCTATGGACAAGCCGAACGGGCGATTAGTACTGGTAAGCTACACGCATTACTGCGCTTCAACATCCAGCCTATCAACCAGGTCGTCTTCCTGGGCCCTTCATTACCCTTACGGGTTGGGAGATCTCATCTCAGAGCGTGCTTCCCGCTTATATGCATTCAGCGGTTATCACAACCGAACTTCGCTACCCAGCCGTGCCCTTGGCAGGACAACTGGAACACAAGAGGTTCGTCCATCCCGGTCCTCTCGTACTAAGGACAGCCCTCTTCAAATCTCCTACGCCCACAGCAGATAGAGACCGAACTGTCTCGCGACGTTCTGAACCCAGCTCACGTACCGCTTTAATAGGCGAACAGCCTAACCCTTGGAACCTTCTACAGCTCCAGGATGCGATGAGCCGACATCGAGGTGCCAAACCATTGCGTCGATATGAACTCTTGGCAATGATCAGCCTGTTATCCCCGGCGTACCTTTTATCCGTTGAGCGATGGCCCTTCCATACAGAACCACCGGATCACTAAGGCCTGCTTTCGCATCTGCTCGACTTGTAGGTCTTGCAGTTAACCACACTTATGCCTTTGCACTCGACGGTCGATTTCCAAACGACCTGAGTGTAGCTTCGCGCGCCTCCGTTACAATTTAGGAGGCGACCGCCCCAGTCAAACTACCCGTCTTACAATGTCCCTCACCCAGATAATGGGTGGAGGTTAGGATCACAACAATCGCAGGGTGGTATCTCACCGTTGGCTCCACCAAGTCCGAGAACCTGGCTTCAAAGCCTCCCACCTATCCTGCGCAGCAATTGCCGTAACCCACTGTAAAAGTATAGTAAAGGTGCACGGGGTCTTTTCGTCTAGCTGCGGGTAACCGGCATCTTCACCGGTACTACAAGTTCGCCGAGCAACTCGTTAAGACAGTCGTACGATCGTTACTCCATTCGTGCAGGTCGGAACTTACCCGACAAGGAATTTCGCTACCTTAGGACCGTTATAGTTACGGCCGCCGTTCACCGGGGCTTCAGTTCAAAGCTTCGCCTTGCGGCTAACCTCTCTCTTTAACCTTCCGGCACCGGGCAGGAGTCAGCCCCTATACGTCGTTTTCGACTTTGCAGAGACCTGTGTTTTTGTTAAACAGTCGCCGTACGCGTTTCACTGCGGCCCTCCTGGGCTATGAACCCTGGAGGGCGACCCTTCTCCCGAAGTTACGGGTCTAATTTGCCGAGTTCCTTAACAAGCCTTCACTCGAGCGCCTTTGGATATTGTCCTCGTCTACCTGTGTCGGTTTGTGGTACGGTTCCCAATCTTTCTCCTTAGAGGTTTTTCTTGGCACCATGAAATCAGCTGCTTACACCCATTCGGGTTTGCTTTGCGCCTCACTGTTAAGACTCTCCGGATTTGCCTAGAGAATCCAGCTTCACGCGCATCGACCGCCATAGCCATATGACGACCAGCCTATCCTTATGCGTCACCCCATCGTAATAACGAAATACTGGGAGGTCCGGAATATTAACCGGATGTCCATCGCTTACGCCTTTCGGCCTCAGCTTAGGGACCGCCTAACCCTGAGCAGATTAACTTTACTCAGGAAACCTTAGACTTTCGGCGGGAAGGGTTCGCACCTTCCTTATCGCTACTTATGCCGGCAGGGTCTCTTCTCAAACCTCCACGTATCTTCCCAGTTACGCTTCAATGACTTGAGAATGCTCTCCTACCACGCACACTAATGTGTGCATCCGCTGCTTCGGTATACAGTTTTAGCCCCGTTGTATTGTCGGCACCGGACCGCTTGACCAGTGAGCTATTACGCTTTCTTTAAAGGATGGCTGCTTCTAAGCCAACCTCCTGGCTGTCTGAGCGTTCCGACTTCCTTTCCCACTTAACTGTAATTTGGGGACCTTAGCAGGCGGTCTGGACTGTTTTCCTCTCGACTGTGAAGCTTAGCCCCCACAGTCTGACTGCCGGGCTGGTTGTGATCGGCATTCGAAGTTTGGTTGGATTCAGTAAGCCGGAAAGCCCCCTAGTCCATCCATGTCTCTACCACCGATCCAAATCACCCGACGCTAGCCCTAAAGCTATTTCGGAGAGAACGAGCTATCACGGAATTTGATTAGCCTTTCACCCCTACCCTCAGCTCATCCGAGCTTTTTTCAACAAACACCGGTTCGGTCCTCCAGTGAGTGTTACCTCACCTTCAACCTGGCCAAGGGTAGATCATCCCGCTTCGCGTCTATTCCTGCCAACTGAACGCCCTATTCAGACTCGCTTTCGCTGCGGCTCGCTCACGCTTAACCTTGCTGACAAGAATAACTAGCCGGCTCATTATGCAATAGGCACGCGGTCAGACATTCCCTTACGGGCATAGTCCTCCCACTGCTTGTAGGCACACGGTTT
>CAVXKS010000011.1:142500-920664 GCA_963762465.1 uncultured Acidobacteriaceae bacterium
GCCGGGGCTTCTTCTTCCGGTACCGTCATAATCGTCCCGATCGAAAGGAGTTTACATCCCAAGGGATTTCATCCTCCACGCGGCGTTGCTGCGTCAGGGTTTCCCCCATTGCGCAAAATTCCCCACTGCTGCCTCCCGTAGGAGTCTGGACCGTGTTTCAGTTCCAGTGTGTCCGTGCGCCCTCTCAGGCCGGATACAGATCATCGCCTTGGTGAGCCATTACCTCACCAACTAGCTAATCTGCCGCGAACTCCTCTCCAAGCGCATTGCTGCTTTGACTCGTAAGTGTTATGCGGTATTAGCCCAGGTTTCCCTAGGTTATTCCCCACTCGGAGGTAGATTATTCACGTGTTACTCACCCGTGCGCCACTGTACTCATGGATTGCTCCACTTTCTCGTGCGACTTGCATGTGTTAGGCACGCCGCCAGCGTTGATTCTGAGCCAGGATCAAACTCTCGTTTAATCTTGGTTTGCTCGACACAGTCAGGACGGAGGTCCGACTGGCCGGGCGTCCTCCGGCGCTCGAAAAAGAACCGGAGGGTAAATATAGTGAGAATGACTCAACCAAAGTTCGCGTCATCTCACGACTGGCACGTTCAACTATGTTGTCAAAGATCCGGACTGCATCCGCACTGGGCGGGCAGTTTTGGATCAAGGACCAACGCCATGGCATAGCCTCAGCTTTGTGTCCTCGAACTTGATGCGCTGTATGTACTGAGTGAGGCTTCCGGGGTTATTCACCGGCCTCGCGACAGTGTTTTGCGCGAACTTTCTAAGGTTATCGAAGTTCGCTGCCTCTGTCAACTCAGCAGTTTGTTTGGGATCCAGAAGATTACCGCAATGCGGCCTGTCTCCCTCGCGACACAATTATGTCGCCTCCCGTAACAGCGTAGATTCTCAAAACAACGTGACGATCGCAGGCGATCGCGGAGCACTAAGCTCCTGAATTCAATGGTTTGCAGTGGCTTGGGTTTGGGCGGCGATCTTGAAAGCCCCTGGGAGCCTACTGCCGCGGTCAAACGCTTGGACTGCGCTCCGTCGGCCGTCACTGCCCTGTCAGGGCTCAGGCGCGAAGCTCATATCTACTAGATTAGCCCGGATGCCTCCCGGATGCAAATTCTTGCAGACATCAGCCGTTGGCTTGTTGCTCGCGGCCAACGACAAGATTGACTTTAGCAAGCCAAACCGGAACGCGCAAGTTCCAGCCTGTGGGAACTGTGGACAGAGCGCGGAAAAGCAGACGAATTGCCGCTTGGAACGGGTGTTTTGCCCGCTAGAATCAAGGAGTTCCCGGGGGTTGCCGAAGCCGATGGAAGCATCAGAGATTCACGAATTTTCCGAGCAGGTGATGGAGGGTGGCGAGAAGAGCCTGACCCGCGTCTCCCTGACCATCGCCGTCCTAGCCGTGTTGGTAGCGATGGTCACGGTACTGGGCCATCGCGAGCACACCGAAGCGGTGCTGGAACAGACCCGGGCGGCCGATCAGTGGAACGAGTACCAGGCCAGGAAGCTGCGCGTGCAGCAGACGCAGATTGCGAGCGATCTGCTGTCGCTGCAGCCCTCCATCAATGCGGCGGCGGCGCAGGCAAAGCTTGCGAGCTACAAGACACAAATGGCGAAATGGCAGGGCGAGCTGGACCGCGATGCGGAGACTGCACGCGAGTTGGAGAAGGAAGTTGACGTTGCGGAGCGCAAGGCCGCGCGGTTCGATCTCGGCGAGGCGCTGCTGCAGATTGCGGTTGTATTGGCTTCGATCACGCTGCTGACCCGCCATCATCGCTATGTGCTCGCCGGGGTGGCGCTGGCAGCCGCGGGCGTTGTGATCGTGGCGTCCGCGTGGTTGATCCGCTAGCCGCGGCTTCTAGGGCTTCGCAATAATGCCGAGGTCAACGAAGCCGTTGACGAAGTATTGCACCGCGAGCGCGACCAGCAGAAGGCCCATCACGCGGACGAGGATGCGAATGCCTGTCTGGCCAAGGACGCGTGCAACGCGGTCCGCAGCGCCGAGCACGAGGAAACAAATGGCGGCGGTGATGGCGATCGCGCCGAGGATCGCAATCATCTCCCACCTGGATTGAACCTGGCCGACGAGCACCATCACCGTCGTGATGGCGCCGGGGCCGGCGAGCATGGGAATGCCCATGGGCACAATGCCGGCGTCGTCTTTGCTGGCTGCGGCCTGGGTATCTTTGCGAGTTTCCTGCGTGGGCGAGCGCTTGGCCTCCAGCATGTCCAGGCCGATGAGGAGCAGGATCACACCGCCGGCAATCTCGAACGCAGGAAGCGAGATGCCGAACAAGCGAAAGATGTACTGGCCGACAAAGGCGAACAGCGAAAGCACGACCCATGCGGTTAGCGATGCTTTACGCGCGGTGCGGAGGCGGCGCTTCGAGTCCTGACCTTCGGTGATGGCCAGGAAGGTGGGCAGCGCTGCAAAGGGGTCGACGAGGAAGAAGATGGAGCTGAGCGCAAGCAGCGAGAACCGCGCGAGCGCGGAGCTCTCAATGCGGGTGAGCGCGACTGGGTGCGGAACAAACATCAGGGGCGATTCAGATTGTTGCACGGGGACCTTCGCACCCTGCCGCGAAACAATGAAATTTCAGACGGGTGCAGGCAGAACCGTATAATCAATGCTCAAGCGAAGGAGACAGGAATGCCGCTCGAGACGACAGCGAACATCTGGCACAACGGCCAACTGATTCCGTGGGAGAAGGCGCAGATTCACGTGATGAGCCACGTGATCCACTACGGCTCGTCCGTGTTTGAGGGGATTCGCTGCTATGCGCAGGAGAATGGCGCCGGCGTATTTCGGCTGAACGAGCATATGCAGCGGCTGATTCACTCCGCGAAGATCTACCGGATGCCGCTTCCCTACACACTCGAGCAGCTGAACGATGCGGTCGTCGAACTGATTGAGGCGAATGGCGTGACGCCGTGCTACATCCGTCCTATCGCGTTCCGCGGCTACGGAGAGATCGGCGTCAACCCGCTGAAGTCTCCGGTTGAGATTTATATCGCCAACTTCCCGTGGGGTAAGTACGTGGCGGGCCATGGCGGTGCGGATGTCTGCATCTCGAGCTGGAACCGCCTGGCGCCGAACACGATGCCCTCCCTCGCCAAGGCGGGCGCGAACTATATGAACTCGCAGCTGATCCGGATGGAAGCCGATGTGAACGGCTATGTGGAAGGCATCGCGCTGGACACGAACGGCTACCTGAGCGAGGGCTCCGGCGAAAACCTGTTCATCGTGCACAAGGGTGTTCTGTACACCTCGCCGCTGGCAAACTCCGTCCTGAACGGCATTACGCGCGATTCAATTTTGGTGTTGGCGCGTCAGCTGGGCATTCCGATCGTGGAACAGGCGCTGCCACGTGAGCTGCTGTACATCTGTGACGAGGCGTTCTTCACCGGCACGGCCGCAGAGGTGACGCACCTGCGCAGCGTGGATCGCATTCTTGTGGGTGACGGCAACATGGGGCCAATCACCAGTGCGCTCCACAAGGCATTCTTCGATATCGTGAGCGGAGCGGCACCGGACAAATACAACTGGCTGACTCCGGTAAAGGTTCGCGAGGCTGTTACGGCGTAGTTTTTGCCGCGATGCAAAGCGGTTCCCGCGAGCTTGCTCGCGGGACTCAGAAGCTCAACCCAAGGTAAGGATTGTTTTTGATGAGATTGCGGTACGTTCTTGCAGCCGTGGTGCTGGCTGGTGTGGTGGCGAGTGCCGGGGCGCAGGTTGGTGTGTACATCAATCCGGTCGTGACACGGATCAGCAATTCGACTCCCGACACGGGGGCATTTGCGTTTCTTGGCCAAGCGGTCACCTCGCGGACCTTTGGCGGCCTCGACTTCGGCGGCTACTACGACATCACGCACGGCCTTGGCGCGAAGTTCGGCGTGGACGCGCGTGACACCATCGTGCACAGCAATAATGCGTCTCTCAACGTCTTCTCGCTGGCTGGAAGACTTGAGGCGCGGCCGCTTGGACACGGAATTCGGCCGTACGCGCAGATCGCGGCTGGAATGGCAACCAGCAAAGCTGAGCTGAGCCTTGTGCACACGACCCGCGGAATGTTCGGCGTCTTCGCTGGAATCGACTACCCGCTGAACCGGCACGTCGATTTCCGCATCGTCGAGCTCGGGTATGGAAGCGTGACGACGACCAACAGCTACATACATGGGGGCCGGACGCCCATCGGCGCTTCGAGCATGGTGCAGGTGAGCAGCGGACTGGTGTTCCGATTTCGCGTGCCCGGCGGACCTCCGAAAAAGCCGAAGAATCCCTACTAATCTGGACCGTGGTGCTCAAATTCGAACGGCGTTCTCCTAAGAGAACGCCGTTTTCGTTGCAAGCGATGCTGAGGTTTATTCTTCCTCGTCGCCAGAATCCTCATCGCTGAGCCCTTCGGTATCATCCTCCCCGGGGGAGGTCTGCTTTTTCGCGGCGCTTCCCTTTCGCTGCACGTCTCCGGCGGCTTTGCGCTCATCCTCCTTGCTCTTGCGTTCGGAGGTCTTCTCCTTGGCCTTCTTCTTCGATGCAGGCTGGGAGTCCTTGTCCTCTTCTTCCTCCTGCGTGGCTTCCTTGAAGATCGGCTTTGCCGCCGCAGAGATCTTCTTGGCAGCCTCGATCTCCTCTTCCAGGTTCTGCTTCAGGAGATCGACCACCTCGCTCATGCCCAGTGTCTTGGCCATGGCAATAACTGCGTTGTAGCCGGCGATCTCGTAATGCTCAGTGCGCAGTGCGGCTCCAACCAGGCCGGAGTCGAAGGAAGCGTCATCCAGATCCTCTTCAAGCTGCTCGGCGCCTTCGGCGATGACGCCCTCCATGCCTTCGCAGTGCTTGCCCGTGGGTTTCTTGCCGATATGTTCGAATGCTTCGCGGAGGCGAAGAACGTGGCCCTTAGTCTCCTCGAGGTGGTCCTTGAAGAGCTGTTTCAGTTCGCCGTGTTTCGCGCCTTTCGCGAGTTTGGGGAGTGCCTTTACGAGCTGGTTTTCCGCGCTGTACATGTCGCGGAGCTCGTCAATCAAAACGTCCTCGAGTGCCATGGATTTCTCCTGGACCGGCTCGCTGAGTGATCAGCAGACAAAGATGCCCGCCGTGAGCGCGAGGGCCACGACAATGAGAGGCGCGCGGGCGCACGTAAGTTGGCTGCACGCGAAAAGCTGCTGTTGTGTGGCCGATTCAGCGTCCTTTGCTGGGCTGATGCACGCCCACAAGCTCCGGCTCATCCACCTTCTTAAGCATCTGAGCTTGATCCTGAGTCGGCCGGCGGCGTCTCACGTAGGGCTGCAATTGCTGCGGCTGCCCTGTCTCCAGCGCGCGCTGAACCGCGGCGATCACCCGGATGTCCAGCATCCCTTCTTCGCCGTCGGCCTCGGGATGCTCGTCGTTAACGATGCAGTCAGAGAAGTACTTCAGCTCACCGCCGAACTGGTCCGTGGGCTTGAAAGTCTCTTCGGTCTTGCTCTCGCCAATCGTGATCGTGTGCTTGAAGCCGCCGGGCATCGCGAAAGCAGGCGACGAGTAGAGGTCGCCGAGCGTCCCAACGATTCGATAGTCGTCTAGATCAGAACCGGAGTAGCTGAGCAGCATCGTCGCGAGCTGCCCTCCGGGAAAGCGAAGGCTGACAGCCACCTGATCGTCGAAGTCGCGGAAGCGCTCAGGCTCCGTGCGGGTCCCGATCGCGGAGACCTCAATCGGCTCGGCACCAAAGAAATTGCGGGCGGTGTTGATCGGGTAGGGTCCCATGTCGGGCACCGGGCCAGCCCAGTAGCCGTTCTTCGCACGATGATTCTGGAAATTCACCGGCTGAGACATCGACGAGTTGAAGTAGCGCATGTGGCCGAGCTTGCCGCTGCGTGCTGTCTCAAACGCCTTCAGCATCGCGGGTTCATGGTGCATGCGGTAGGCGACCATGAGCTTCGCTCCGCTGCCCTCGGCCGCCGCAATGATGCGCTCGCAGTCTTCGACAGATGTGGCCATCGGCTTCTCAAGCAGCAGATGAACCCCAGCTTCGAGCGTGCGAACGGCGAGATCAACGTGATCCCAGTTGGGCGTCGCGAGATAGACGGCATCGATCTTGCCGGAGCGCAGCAACTCGTCATACTCCTCGTAGCTGTACAGATCCTTGATGCCGTACTTCTCGCCGACCTTCGCCGCTTTGTCTTCGTGCCCGCTGACGAACGCAACGGCCTCGCTGTTGCCGGTGTGCTCGACACCCGGCAGAAAGGCTGTCTGCGAGATCCATCCGATTCCGACGACAGCGTAACGAACCTTCCGCCCTTTTACGACGACCGCCTGTGGCATACAAATCCTCCAGCGTGAATCACGCGCTTGAGGAGTGGATGCTTGCTGGCGTAGGGTGCGTGGCTTCAGTGCGGTGTGGTCAATGTAGGCTGGTGTTCATTTGGAGCGGGTGGAACTGCGATGTCCTCCCAGCCAGGAAGAAGCTGTGAACCCACGATCAGTCGCACGCCGTCCTGCAGGCGAATGTACGTGTAAGCCCACTGCCGGAAGACCGACCAGCGATTGCGGAAACCAATGAGGAAGAAGATGTGCACAACCAGCCACGTGGCCCAGGCCATAAAGCCTGACCAGTGCGCGTGAAACGGCCAGACGATCCGCGCGACCGCCGCCTTGCGGCCGATGGTGGCCATATCGCCTTTATCGAAATAGTGGAACGGCTTCTGCCTCGCAGCGGCTGCGGGATTGCTGGTCAGCAGGCCGATTCGTTCGGCAGCGTACGTCCCCATCTGCATCGCGGGCTGCGCGACGCCGGGAACCTGCTTTCCGTTCTCCTCTACGTGCGCGAGATCGCCAATCACAAAAATCTCCGGGTGATTGGGCGGATTCAGATGCTCATCGACCTCCACACACCCGCGCCGGTCCAGGCACTGCGGAACACCCATTGACTCGGCGAGCATCTTGCCCAACGGCGAAGCCTGCACGCCTGCCGCCCACAAGCGTGCAGACACTCTCGATGCGCTCGTTGCCGACCATCACATAGCCGGGCTGCACATCCGTCACATGCGCTCCGGTGCGCACGCGAACACCCAGCTGCGCGAGCTGTTCGACTGCTTTCTCCTGGAGGTCCTTCGGATACGCGCCAAGAATATTCGGCGAGCCTTCAAGGATCAGCACATTCGCAGTCGAGGGGTCGATGTGGCGGAAGTCACGCGTCATGTACAGACGTGCGATATCAGAGATCGCGCCCGCGAGCTCGACACCTGTAGGTCCTCCGCCGATGATGACAAAGTTCAGCGGCGGGTGACCGCCTGTCTCGAGAGTCTGGCGCTCGGCTAATTCAAACGCGAGCAGCACGCGCCGGCGAATCTCGGTCGCATCTTCAATCGATTTGAGCCCGGGTGCCAGGTTGGCCCACTGTTCTTTGCCGAAGTAGCTGTGCGTCGATCCTGTGCCAAGAATCACATAGTCGTACAGCAGCTCAGCTCCACTCTTGAGGTGTACTCGCCGCGCAGCGACGTCCAGCCCGACAACCTCGTCCATCACGACTTCAGTGTTGCGGTTGTCGCGCAGAATGCTGCGAATCGGCTGCGCAATATCTCCGGGCGAGAGAACAGCCAGCGCGACCTGGTAAAGCAGCGGTTGGAACGTGTGGTGGTTCTTGCGGTCGACGACTGTCACATCGACAGGCAGCTTGCCAAGACGCTTCGCCGCATAGATGCCGCCGAAGCCCGCGCCAATCACAACGACACGCGGACGAACGCTCGCAGGAGTGCTGGTGGCCATGAACCCTCCTATCTTCAAGGGATGCGCGGAAGGCCCAATCGGTCGCTACTTTCGCGTTCCGAGTCTCGAATTCGAAAAATCGCCGCCTCTTGACGGCAAACCAAGATGTCTTACCGGAATGGGATACGAGGATTCGGTAATCGGCACCCTGAGACACGGAAGCCCCGAATACGATAGTTTGCCAGTACCCTCCGGAGCGACACTGGAGGGGGAGGGAAACCGCATGGCCGCCGGGGCAGCCACCAAGAGCACGCACGTTTCGACACGAGTGTTGACCACCAACAAGCACCTCATCCGGTGGGTCGAAAAGATGGCCGAGCTTTGCCAGCCCGATGCGATCCACTGGGTGGATGGCTCGGATGCTGAAAACGAATACCTCTGCACGAACTTGGTTGAGGCCGGCACCTTTATCAAGCTGAACGAGAAGCTCTGGCCCGGCTGCTACCTCGCCCGAAGTTCGCCCAACGATGTCGCGCGTGTCGAGGACCGCACCTTTATCTGCTCCCTAAGCAAGGATGCCGCCGGCCCCACGAACAACTGGGAAGATCCCTACAAGATGCGCCGCAAGCTGAAGGAGCTCTTTCGCGGCTCGATGCGCGGCCGCACGATGTACGTGCTCGCGTTTTCGATGGGACCCATCGGCGCCAAAGCATCGCAGATCGGTGTGCAACTCACGGACTCCGCTTATGCCGTGGTGAACATGCGCATCATGGCGCGGGTCGGCGCGCCCGTCTTCGCGGAGATCGACAGAGATATCAAGCGCGTCGTGCCGTGCATGCACAGCGTCGGCGCGCCGCTTGCGCCCGGCGAGCAGGACGTGCCCTGGCCGCAGAACGATACCAAGTACATCGTGCACTTTCCTGAAACGCGCGAGATCTGGAGCTACGGCTCCGGCTACGGCGGCAATGCCCTTCTCGGCAAAAAGTGCTTCGCTCTTCGCATCGCCAGCAATATCGCACGTGACGAAGGCTGGATGGCGGAACACATGCTCATCCTGGGTGCGGAATCTCCCGACGGCGAAAAGACCTACGTCGCCGCAGCGTTTCCCAGCGCCTGCGGCAAGACGAACTTCGCAATGATGATTCCGCCCAAGGGATTCGACGGATGGAAGATCTGGTGTGTGGGCGATGACATCGCGTGGATTCGCCCCGATGCGAACGGCCAGCTGCGCGGCATGAATCCCGAGGCCGGCTTCTTCGGCGTGGCACCCGGCACAAGCGCGAAGACGAATCCGAACGCGATGGCCACACTCAGCCGCAACACTATTTTTACTAACGTCGCCCTTACTCCTGACGGCGGCGTCTGGTGGGAGGGCATGACGTCGAAGCCCCCGGCAGAATGCATTGACTGGCTCGGCGAGCGCTGGACACCGGAGATTGGCAAGAAAAGCGGCCGAACGGCCGCACACCCGAATGGCCGCTTCACTGCCCCGGCAGTTCAGTGCCCGGTGTTCGATCGCGAAGCCTGGGAGTCACCCGACGGCGTGCCGATCGCCGCATTCCTGTTTGGCGGACGCCGCTCCGATACCGTCCCGCTCATCTTTCAATCGTTCAACTGGTCGAGCGGTGTTTACGTCGGTGCGACAATGGGCTCCGAGACCACTGCCGCAGCCGCCGGCAAGACCGGCCTGGTGCGCCGCGATCCCATGGCCATGCTTCCCTTCTGCGGCTACCACATGGGCGATTATTTCCGGCACTGGCTCAGGATGCAGCGCGAGCTCTCCTCGACACCGCGCGTCTTCCACGTGAACTGGTTCCGCAAGGATGAAAACGGCAAGTTCCTCTGGCCGGGCTTCAGCGAGAACATGCGCGTGCTCAAGTGGATCGTTGACCGCGTGCACGGACGCGCGCAGAGCAACGAGACACCGATCGGCTGGACCCCCTACTACGACGACATGAACTGGGAGGGCCTGGAGTTTTCGCCTGAGCAATTCGCCAAGCTCCAGACAGTCGATCGCGCAGCCTGGCGTCGCGAGGTGATCAGTCACGAGGAGCTATTCCTTTTACTGCACGACCACCTCCCGCCAGAGATGGTCTACGAACGCGAACTGCTGATCTGCCGGCTCTAGCGTTACCCGTCAGCTCGCCGCGCGATCACCTTGCAGCTCGCCATGCAGGTTGGCGATGCCATGTTCGAGAGTGGAGTTCAGGCGGTCTAGTGCACCCGCCGAAACACCGGTCCAGATCTTCTCCTCAATGTCAGCCGCAGTCGCGAGACCGCGCTCGAGCACAGCCGCTCCACGCTTCGTCAGCGAGGCCGTCAGAATGCGGTGGTTCGAAGCCGAGATTCCGCGGGTGATCCAGCCTTCCCGCTCCGCACGAGTCAACATCGCCTGCAAGGTCTGTGGCGTGACCTGACACGACCGCGCGATCGTGGCGCCGCTCACATCGTGTTGCTCGTGAATAGCGCTCAGCAGACGCAGCTGGGCTAGACTGAGGCCTTCTCCACGCAGCGCATCTTCCAGCAGCGAACGGTAGCCGACCAACAGCTCGCGCAGAGTCTTGGTACATCGTCTCGCGAGCTTTGCTTTCTCCAGGCGGTAGTCAGACATATATCAGTACCCTGATATACTGTATCAGTACCCTGATATGCCCGGACAGCTACAAGCCGCGTGGAAGCCGAAGCATAACCCTTGGCTGATTGCCTTGACGGTTACAATCGCCACGTTCATGGAGGTGCTGGACACCTCGATTGCGAACGTCGCGCTCCCGCATATCGCCGGCTCCGTAGGCGCCTCCCAGGAAGAGGCGACCTGGGTCCTGACCAGCTACCTGGTCTCGTCCGCCGTGATTCTGCCCATCTCCGGCTGGCTCTCCGACCGCATCGGCCGCAAACGCTTCTACATGATCTGCGTCACCATGTTCACCGTCTGCTCCCTGCTCTGCGGGCTCGCTCCGACGCTGCCAACCTTGATTTTCGCCCGCATCCTGCAAGGCCTCGGGGGAGGCGGACTGGCGCCCAGCGAGCAGGCGATCCTGGCCGACACCTTCTCTATCGAAAAGCGCGGGCAGGCCTTCGCCCTCTACGGGATGGCGGTAGTCGTCGCGCCAGCCATCGGCCCGACACTCGGTGGCTGGCTCACCGACAACTACAACTGGCACTGGATCTTCTTCATCAACCTGCCGTTCGGGCTCTTGTCGCTGTTTCTCTCCAACCGGATGGTCGAGGATCCACCCGAGATGAAGGAGCGCATGAAACGGCGTTCTCCTGTCGACTTCATCGGTCTGGGCGCGGTTGCTCTCGGCGTCGGTCTGCTCGAGTTCACGCTCGATAAGGGCCAGGAAAAGGACTGGTTCGGCTCCGGGCAGATTCAGGTCACCGCATTTCTGGCCGTGATCACGTTGATTTTCTTCGCCTGGTGGGAGTGGCGCCACCCGGACCCGATTGTCGATTTGAGGCTGCTGAAGAACCGCAACTTCGGCACCGCCGTCTTCCTGCAGCTCGTGCTCGGCATGGTGCTCTTCGGTTCGACGGTTCTCATCCCGCAATTTCTGCAGGTCCTGCTCGGATACACCGCTGAGCGCGCGGGCATGGTGTTGTCGCCCGCCGGTTTTGTGATGATGGTGATGATGGCGGTCGCCGGCCGAACACTGGGCAAGGGTGACCCGCGCCTCATGGTCATGCTGGGCTACATAGCGACGGCGATAGGACTGTTCAACCTTACCCGTTTGGACCTCTATACGAGCTATGGAACGATCACCCTGTGGCGCATGCTGCAGGTTGTCGGGCTTCCGTTCATCTTTATCCCGATCAGCACGCTGAATTACGTGGGTGTGCCGCGAGACAAGATGAATCAGATCTCGTCGCTTTCGAACTTCGCGCGAAACATCGGAGGTTCGGCCGGAACGGCTCTGCTGACGACGTATCTCGCCCGAGCGGCGCAGGTGCATCAGCTTAACCTGGCATCGAACCTGTCGGCTGGGTCCGCCGCTGTCATGCAGGAGATTCAGCGGATTGCGTCGCTCACGCACAGCTCCTTTGCAGCCGCTCGATACCCTGCCCTGGCCGAGATCTACGGTCAGATGCAGCGCCAGGCGATGATGCTCGCCTACAAAAATGCGTTCGCGATTTTGGCAGGCACGGTTCTGCTGCTGTCACCGCTCGTTTGGATCATGCGCCTGCCGTCAAAAAATGCCGCAGTCGATCCCGAACAAATGGCCGCTCACTAGACGAGTTCGGTCTTGCAACCGAACTACGCGAGCCGCACTTAGCGGGTCAGGATCAGTGGACCGTCTTTAGTGATCGCGACTGTGTGCTCGAAGTGCGCACTGTAGCTGCCGTCGATCGTGATTGCAGTCCAGCCATCGTCCATCACCTTCACGTCAGGCCGGCCAAGGTTGATCATCGGTTCGATTGCCAGCACCATCCCGGCCTTCAGGCGCGGCCCTTTTCCCGCTTGGCCCACGTTCGGCAACTGCGGGTCTTCATGCATGCTGCGGCCGATGCCGTGCCCCACAAACTCTCGCACGACACCCAACCCCTCGCCCTCGCACATCGACTGCACCGCGTGCGAGATGTCGAACAATCGCCCGCCAGGCACGGCCCTTTGGATCGCCGCATAGAGCGACGCTTCCGTCACTCGCAGAAGCTTCTCAACCTCGGGCTTCACGGTTCCGATGGGATATGTCACCGCGCAATCCGAGTAGTACCCATCGACGACCACGCCGCAGTCGATCGAAACGATGTCGCCGTCCTCCAGCTTCCGCCGCTCATTCGGAATCCCGTGAATGACTTCGCTATTCACCGATGTGCAGAGCACGGCGGGATATCCGTGATAACCCTTGAAAGCAGGCTTTACGCCGAGCTGTTCCACCTTTGCGGCGGCGGCGCGCTCCAGGTCCATCGTTGTCGCGCCCGCAGCCACAACAGCGCGCACGGCCTCGTGGACCTGGCGCAGCGCCTCGCCCGAGCGGCGCATCGCCTGGATCTCAGCGGCGGATTTGATCATGATCGCCATAGGAATTAGATAGCAAGCAGCAGCGACTGGAGATGCGGATCGTCGCTTTACCGAATCGAAACTCGCGTCTCGATCCTCGTATCAGTTCTCCGGATGATGCCGCAGACGCAGGAGTGTCTCGCGGATGCTCTGTGTAACCTCGTCGATGGTCCGGTCGCCATCGACTTCGGCGAAGCGGTTCCCATGCTCGCGATAGTACTCGATCACCGCGGAGGTCTTCTGCTCGAAAGCTCGCATGCGCTCCTGGAAAACCTCAACCGTATCGTCGGCGCGCTGCACGAGCGCTGCCGCGTCCAAGTCGCATAGGCGGTCATTCTTCGGCGGCTTCGAGTAGATGTTGTAGATCGTGCCGCAGATCGGGCAGGTCAGGCGGCCGGTGATCCGCTCCAGCAGCACCCGCTCATCCACAACGATATTAATCGCGACCACGGGAAGCAGATACGCCACCAGCTGCCGATCGAGCCACTCGGCCTGATTCAGCGTTCGTGGGAACCCGTCCAGAATGTAGCCGTGCTCCGTGTCCGGCTCCTGCAGGCGCGCGGCAACCATCTGGTTCACGAGGTCGTCCGGGACCAGTTTTCCCTGTGACATCAGGTCGTCGGCCAGCAAACCTAGCGGCGTGTGGTCACGACGATGCTGCCGAAGCAGATCCCCGGTTGAGATCTGCGGGATACCAAACTCCGCCATCAGGCGCTGCGCCTGCGTTCCTTTGCCCACGCCCGGCGCGCCAAGCAGAAGAACCGGGCCGGGAAGAAAGTCGCTCGCGTTCGGGAGAGGTTTCGGCATAAGAAAAGACTGCAAGAAAAAGTATTAAGAAAGGACATTTATAGTGAAAACCCACGCCCGGACTCCGGACGTGGGTGCCAGACGGTGCTCCAAACTACCAGCTGCGGCGCCCGCGGATACGGCCCGACTTCGGCGAGAAGCCGTCGTAATGGCGCATGATGAGCTGCGCTTCTACCTGCTGGACCGTGTCCATCGCCACGCCCACAACGATCAGCAGAGACGTGCCGCCGAAGTAGAAGTTCAACCCCAGGCCGTTCGTCGCCCATGTCGGCAGCGCATCAAAGAAGTGGCCTACGAACGGCAGGTGGTTGAAGTGGATGCCCGAAATGAGGAACATCGGGATGATCGAGATCACGCACAGATAAATCGCACCCACAAGCGTGATTCGCGTCAGCACATCGTTGATGAAGTCGGACGTGCGCTTGCCAGGACGAATCCCCGGAATGAAGCTTCCGTACTTGCGCATGTTGTCCGCAATGTCATCCGGACGGAAGATGATCGAGATATAGAAGTACGCGAAGAAGATGATCGCGACGATGTAGAGGAGTACGTACAGCGGCTCGGCCGGTCCAAGCCAGCGGAACACTGGACCGAAGTATTTGGTGTCGCGCAGAGGTCCCGACCCCCACAGCGATACATTCTGCAGCAGCATGGGAGCCGACAGAATGGACGCTGCGAAGATTACCGGCATCACACCGCCGGAGTTCACTCTCAGCGGCAGGAATGAGCTCGATGCCTGCGTCATGCTGCGGCCGACCATACGCTTCGCCGACTGAATCGGGATACGCCTTTCCGACCGCTCGACGAAGCAGATAAATGCCACGACCACGACCATCATCACGATGATCAGGGCGATCGCAATGGGAGTAAATCCTCCCCATGCGTCCGTCGTCGCCTTTGTGTACAGGTCCTGGATGCCGCGCGGAATACCAACCACGATACCCGTAAAGATGAGCAGCGACATTCCATTCCCGATACCGCGTTCTGTAATCTGCTCACCAAGCCACATGATGAACGCCGTGCCGGCGGTGAGCGTCACAACGCAGAGCGGAACAAAGGCAGTCTTGGAGATCGTCACCATCGACTCGCCCGTCGACGTGTTCGTCAGCGTCAGGGCGATGAAGAAGCTCTGCACCACGCCCAGCAGGACCGTGACGTAGCGCGTCCATTGCGTAATTTTGCGCCGTCCCAGCTCGCCTTCCTTTTGCAGCTTCGCCAGCGGCTCATACACTACGGTCAGCAGCTGGAAGATGATCGAGGCCGTGATATACGGCATGATGCCGAGCGCGAAGACCGTCAGCTTGCGCAAGTTTCCGCCGTTGAACAGGTCAAGCAGGCCCAGCGCGCCACCAGCGTTCTGATTGAAGAACATCGCCAGCTTGGCGGCGTCGATACCCGGCGTGGGGATGTGCGCGCCAAGCCGGTAGACCGCAAGCAGGGCCAAAGTGAATGCGATCCGCTTGCGCAGATCGGGAATGCGGAAGATGTTGAGAAACTTGTCGAGCATGGGTGTGAAAAGCCTTGGTGCTGAGCGGGTGGAGGACGGCTCGGCGGGGTTCGTGACAGCTATTCTACGTGGAACCGGCTATTGCCGAACAAGGAAAGAAAAACGGAGGAAATTCAAGGCCGGAGCGCTCGGCCCCGGCCTGATTCGTTAGGCTGCCGACGCAGCTTCGGAATCTGAAGCTCCGATCAAGACTGCGCGTCCGCCAGCCGCCTCAATCGCCTTCTGGGCGCCCTTGGAAAACTTGTGCGCGTGGACCGTCACCGCAGACTTCAGCTCGCCGTTCGCCAGGACCTTCACCAGGCCATTGCGCTTCTTGAGGATGCCGCGCGCCGTGAGCACGTCCAGCGTCAGCTCGGTCTCACCGAGCTCGGCGATGCGGTCTAGCCCAAGCACCGTGTACTCGGTGCGGAAGATGTTCGTGAAGCCGCGCTTCGGCAGGCGGCGGTGCAGCGGCATCTGGCCGCCCTCAAAGCCGCGCATCAGCGACGAGCCCGAGCGCGAGCCCTGGCCCTTGTGGCCGCGGGTCGACGTCTTGCCCATGCCCGAGCCCATACCGCGGCCCACGCGCTTCTTATTGGAGTTCGCACCCTTGGGCGCGCGAAGGTTCGAAAGGTTCTTTGCCATATTTCCTCGCTCAACGCCGGCGCTGTTGTTGAAACAGAACCGACTCGCATTTGGCCTCTGTGAGGCGTGATGGTGGACTAGTCGACGATGCGGACCAGGTGCGGAATCTTCTTCACCATGCCCCGGATCGACGGTGTGTCCTCGCGCTCGACGATCTGGTTCAACCGCGTAAAGCCCAGGCCCTTCACAACGAGCTTGTGCTTCACCGGCGTGCAGATCTGCGAACGGTAGTACTGGATCTTGATCTTGGCGTTCTCAGCCATAACGCAACTCCTAACAAAAATCTTCCGAAACCCTTAGAGCTCTTCCACAGACTTGCCGCGCAGCGCAGCGACGTCACGCTTGTCGCGAAGCTGCGAGAGCGCATCGAACGTCGCCTTCACCACGTTGTGCGGATTGGCCGAACCGATGTTCTTCGTCAGCACGTTCTGCACACCGGCCGCAGTCATCACGGCGCGCACGGTCTTGCCGGCGATCACGCCCGTTCCTTCCGGGGCCGGCTTCAGCAGCACCTGGCCGGAGCCGAAGTGCCCAAGCACCTGATGCGGAATTGAGGTCTGCGTCAGGTTGACCTTGATCAGGTTCTTCTTGGCCGCCTCGATGCCCTTGCGGATCGCCTGCGGAACCTCCTTGGCCTTACCCGAACCGTAGCCCACAACGCCCTCGCCGGGATCGCCGACAATCACCAGCGCCGCGAAGCTCATGTTCTTGCCGCCCTTGACCACCTTGGTCACGCGGTTGATGCTGACGACCTCATCCTTGAGGTTCATCCGGTTGCCGTCGAGTCTCTTGCGTGTCGCCATTGCTTTATCTGCTTTCTATTTATTTGTCCCCGGCACACCGGTCCGGGGCCGCGGCCTCATTGGGCCGCTTTCTAAATTCACCCGCGGCTAAAACTCCAGCCCGGCCTCGCGCGCCGCATCGGCCAACGCCTTGATGCGACCGTGATACAAATAGCCGCCGCGATCGAAGACCACCTTCTTGATGCCCTTCTCCTGCGCGCGCTCGGCGATGAGCTTGCCGACTTCCTTGGCCGCCGTGACGTTGCCGCCGGCCTTCTTGCCGTCGCCCTTGTTCGACATCGTCGAGGCAGAGACGATCGTCGTTCCAGTCGCGTCGTCGATGATTTGCGTGTAGATGTGGTTGAGCGAGCGATAGACGTTCAGGCGCGGACGCTCGGCGGTGCCGGTCATCCTGGCACGGATGCGCTCGTGAACGCGCTTGCGGATTGCATTACGCTGCGGTGCTGTAATCATTTCGTTCTTCCTTCCTAGTGGCGTCGCTGACCTTCAGCGACGTTCGGAGTTACTTCGCGCCCGTCTTGCCGACCTTCTTCTTCAGCTTCTCGTCGGAGTAGCGAACACCCTTGTTCTTGTATGGATCCGGCTTACGCAGCGCGCGCATATCCGCGGCCACCTGGCCGACCTTCTGGCGGTCGATGCCCGAAACCGTGACATGCGTCTGCTTCGGATCGATCGCGACCTCAATGCCTGTGGGCAGCGGAAACTCAATCGGATGCGAATAGCCGAGCGTGAACACGACCGTGTTCTTGCCCTTCATCTCCACGCGGTAGCCGATGCCAACCACGTCGAGCTCCCTCTTCCATCCGTTGGTCACACCCTCAACCGCGTTGAACACCAGCGCGCGCGCGAGGCCATGCAGCGGTGCCTGCGAGTCGTTCTGCCGCTCCACATGAAGCACGCCGTCCTTCTCGTTCAGCGTGATGCCCTGCGGAATCAGAGCCGAGACCTTGCCCTTCGGTCCCTCGACGACAACCGTGTTCGTCTGGACCGTGTACTTGACGCCCTTGGGCAGCGTGATGGGCTTCTTGCCAATACGTGACATTTCGAAATCCTTTATGGCTTGCGAGTCCCGAGTGCTCTAATCGCTCACTCGTTCCACTGCAGCCGTGCGGGCCTGAGGAGACCCGGTGCACTACCAAACTTCGCAGAGAATCTCGCCGCCAACGCCCTCGCGGCGGGCCTGACGGCCGGTCATGACACCCTTCGGAGTCGTCATGATTGAAATCCCCAAACCACCCTGCACGCGGCGGATCTCATCCTTGCCCACGTACACGCGGCATCCCGGACGCGACACGCGCTGCAGATCACGGATCGCAGCCTCATTGTTCGCGCCATACTTCAGGTAAACGCGCAGCACGTTCTGGCCGTTCTCCTCGACCGGTTTGAAGTTCGCGATGTAGCCCTCCTCCTTGAGGATGCGGGCAATCTCCGCCTTCAGGCGCGACGCAGGAACGTCCAACTTCTGGTGACGCGCACCATGCGCGTTACGGATACGGGTCAGAAAATCTGCAACTGGATCGGTCAGATTCATCTTCTTCCTTTCATTCCCCGTTCGCTCCTGCTCTCAGGAGAACCTGCGGGAATGTTTGTGGCCACTCGTCAAAACCGCTCGAGTCCGCCAGAAATGTTTCTCCCGGTACGCTTCGGGAGCGAGCCGCGGCACTCAGGCCGCGGAGCCAGTCAACGCTTCGCGTTTACCAGCTCGACTTCACGACGCCCGGGATCTCGCCCTTGAGCGCCAGTCCACGGAAGCACAGACGGCACACGCCGAACTTGCGCAGATACGCACGCGGGCGACCGCACAGCTGGCAGCGGTTGTGCTGACGGGACTTGAACTTCGGCTTGCGTGCGTCTTTGACGCGCTTTGCAGTAGTAGCCATGTGTCTTCCTTATGCTCCCTGGCGGAACGGCATGCCGAAGTACTTCAGCAGTGTGCGTGCGCCATTGTCGTCCTTGGCCGACGTAACAATCGTCACGTTCATGCCCTTGATCTTGTCCACCTTCGCGTAGTCAATCTCCGGGAAGATGAGCTGGTCGCGCAGACCCAGCGTGTAGTTGCCGCGCCCATCGAAGCTCTTCGAGCTCACGCCGCGGAAATCGCGCACGCGCGGCAGCGCCACGGAGATCAGGCGATCAAGAAACTCGTACATCGCATCGCCGCGCAGTGTCACCATCGCGCCGATCGGCATGCCCTCGCGCAGCTTGAACGCGGCGATCGACTTCTTCGCCTTCGTGACGACCGGCTTTTGTCCGGCAATCGATCCGAGGTCCGCCACCAGCGGATCCATCATCTTCACGTTCTGCGTCGCTTCGCCGAGACCCATGTTGATGACGATCTTGTCCAGCTTCGGCACCGCCATCACGTTCTCAATGCCAAGCTCCTTCTGGAGCTGACCCTTGATCTCTTTCGCGTACTTCTCTTTCAGTCGTGCTGCCATCGCTCTTACTCTTTTCTCCACGGTCTCGGAGTGGGTACCGGTGCGTGGGGTGCTCAATTCAGGAGTGACTCACTCCTCAGATCTTTACCGCTGCTTCTCCGCCAGCGTGCCGCCATTGGAGCGCGCAACGCGAATCTTCTTGTCGCCTTCAAACCGAAACCCGGCGCGCGTCGCCTTGCCGTCGGAGTCCAGCAGCGCCACGTTCGAAACGTGAATCGCCGCCTCCTGCTCGAGAATCCCGCCCTGCGAATTCTTCTGCGGATTCGGCTTCAGGTGCTTCTTGATCATGCTCACACCCTCAACCAGCACGCGGTTCTTGTCGGCAATGACGCGCAGCACGCGGCCTTTCTTGCCCTTGTCCTTGCCCGCCAGCACGATCACCTGGTCGTTACGCTTAATCTTTGCCATTTCCTCAATTCCTTCTTTTTTTGGCCTCGGCGATCTAACAAACTTGCGGAGCCGGAATCCGTTCAGCGCTGACTTGCTAACTCGCTGACTTTGTAACTCGCTCCTAAATAACCTCAGGTGCGAGCGAAACAATCTTCAAAAACTTCTTCTCGCGCAGCTCGCGCGCAACCGGACCGAACACGCGCGTGCCAACCGGCTCCATCGCGTCGTTGATCACCACCGCGGCGTTCTGGTCGAAGCGGATGTAGGTTCCGTCGCGGCGCCGATACTCCTTGCGCGTGCGCACGATCACCGCCTTGACGACCTTGCCCTTCTTCACCGTTCCATCCGGCGAAGCCTCTTTCACCGCTGCCGTGACCACGTCACCCAGGCCAGCCTTCTTGCCGAGTCCGCCGCCCAGCGGCAGGATCATCTGCAGCTTGCGTGCGCCGGAGTTGTCGGCAACGTCCAACATGGTGCGCATCTGAACTGCCATCGCGAATCTCCTTGCGAGGCGCGGACCTCAGGCCCGCGCGAAACCGTTAATCCCAGCCAACCCAACCACGCTCAAAATCGCGCGGCTCACAACATCTACTTCGTCGCCGGCTCTCCGGCCAGCGGCTTCTCCTCCGGCAGCGTCCCGAGCGACGACCGGCGGATGATCTCCTCAAGCGTCCAGCGCTTCAGCTTCGACAAAGGACGCGTCTCGCGAATGCGAACCACGTCGCCGATGCGTGCCGAGTTCTGTTCGTCGTGC
This sequence comes from uncultured Acidobacteriaceae bacterium, assembly GCA_963762465.1. Taxonomy (GTDB): domain Bacteria; phylum Acidobacteriota; class Terriglobia; order Terriglobales; family Acidobacteriaceae; genus Granulicella. The sequence goes on from CAVXKS010000011.1 coordinate 162,511, forward strand.
GCGTAGAACTTCTTGTTGAACTTCATCACGCGGCGATACTTCGGATGGGCCTTGCGCATCTCGATCTCAACCACGATCGTCTTCTGCATCTTGGTCGAGACGACCTGGCCAACCTTCTCGTTGCGCCGGGACTGCTGTCCGCTGTTCGCCTGCTGCGTGTTCGCTCTATTCTCAGCCATTACTTACCTGCCTCTGGTGTTGCGCCCTGACGAGCCTTTTCAATCTGACGCTCACGCGCAACGGTCTTGAAACGAGCAATGTCGAGCTTCAGCGTGCGGAGGTTCTTCAAACCCTCCTGCTTGCCCAGGCTCTTCGCAAATCGAATCCGGAAGACCTGCTCGGCCGCCTTCGCCTCTTCAGCCTTCAGCTCGTCATCGCTCAGATTGCGGATCTTGTCGAGTTCCATGGTTCAATCCTCAAAACTAACTTTGTCATTTCGAGCGAAGCGAGGGACTGCTTTTCGCTCCTGCCCGCGCTCTCGCGAGCGAAACCTTTACTTGGCCGCAACCTCAGTCTTCACGTTCGGCCGTACAACAAACGTCGTCTTCAGCGGCAGCTTGTGCGAAGCCAGGCGCATCGCTTCCTTCGCGATATCGACTGGCACGCCCTCCATCTCGAAGAGAATCTTGCCCGGGCGAACCACCGCGACCCAGTGGTCCGGCGCGCCCTTGCCCTTACCCATACGGGTTTCGGCAGGCTTCTTCGTGATCGGCTTGTCCGGGAACAGACGCAGCCAGACCTTTCCGCCGCGCTTGATGAAACGCGTCATCGCGATACGCGAAGCCTCAATCTGGCGGTCGGTAATGTAACCGCACTCCAGAACCTTCAGACCGTAATCGCCGAACGACAGATCGGAGCCGCGCCACGCCTTGCCGCACATGCGGCCGCGCTGCTGCTTGCGATACTTGACCTTCTTGGGCAAAAGCATGGGAAAACTCGCCTTTCAAACTTGAGGACGGAGAACTTCTTTGAGAGGAACCGCAGTCGCGGAGTTCAGAGAAGCTCAGCCGGGGTCTCTGCACAATCCTTCGCGCAGACTCAGGGCCAAACCAGTTAAGTATACCGTAAAGACGCGGCGAGGGGAAGCTCTTGCCTCCCCGCGTCCCACGCACAACTAGAACGCGCCGGTCGTAATCGGGCCTTGCTCGCGACGCTTCTTCTGCTCGTAAATATCGCCGCGATAGATCCAGGTCTTGACGCCGATCACCCCATACGTGGTCTTCGCCTCGGCAAAGCCGTAGTCGATGTCCGCACGCAGCGTGTGCAGCGGCAGCCGCCCCTGAAGGTACCACTCCGAGCGCGCGATTTCGTTGCCGTTCAACCGGCCCGAAACACGCACTTTGATGCCCTTGCAGCCAAACCGCAGCGCCGAATCCACGCTCTTGCGCATCGCACGGCGGAACGAGACGCGCTTCTCCAGCTGCAGCGCGATGTTCTCCGCCACCAGCTGCGCGTCGAGCTCCGGCTTGTTCACCTCGAGGATGTCGATGAACACTTCCCGGTTCGTCCGCTTCTGAATGTCGGCCTTCAGCTTGTCGATCTCCGCGCCCTTGCGCCCGATGATGATGCCCGGACGTGCCGTGCGGATGATCAACCGCAGCTTGTTGCCCGGACGCTCGACCTCAACGGACGAGACGCCGGCAGCCTTCAGCTTTTCGCGGAGCTCAGCCTTCAGCTTCACATCCTCGACCAGCAGCTTGTCATAGCCGCGCTCGACGAACCAGCGCGACTTCCACGGCTTGTTGATGCCGAGGCGGAATCCATACGGATGGACTTTCTGTCCCATAAGCTTCCTTCTTCTTTCAGGCCATAGCCGGTTGAGCCGGCGCGGCGGTGTTGCTTGAATTACGTAATACCTTCTGCTGCAAAAACCTGCTTGGTGCGGGCCTGTGCGGCTTACTTGGCCGCAGCCGTCTTCTTGCTGGCCGTCTTCTTGGCGGCAGACTTCTTCGCCGCTGCCTTCTTCGCCGGAGCCTTCTTGGCTGCGCCCTTCTTGGCCGCCGGCTTGGTCGTCGTCTCCGCTGCGGGACTTGCCGCGGCACCCTTCACCTCAGCCGCCTTCTTCTCCGCGATCGTGATCACGATGTGCGCGATCCTGCGCTGATAACGGAAGGCCCGGCCCATCGGCGCCGGACGGATGCGCTTCATGCGCGGTCCCTCGTTTGCCACAGCTGTCTTCACAATCAGCTTATCAACATCGAGATCCAGCCCGCGCTCATCCGCCAGGTACTGCGCATTCTGCACCGCCGAGCGCAGCGTCTTCTCGATCACCGGCGCAATGCGCTTGTTTGTGAACGCCACAATGTTGATCGCCTGTCCCACAGGCTTGCCCTTGATCAGGTCAAGCACCAGCTTGGCCTTCTGCGGGCTGACGCGCTGGAACTTGGCCTCTGCGCGAAACTCCGGATTTGTTGTTGTCGTCTTCGCCATCTCAATCTTTCCTTACGGCTGGAAGCTAGCAGCTGAAAGCCAGCAGCTTCGGCCTGAAATTTTTCTCTAGCCTCTGCTACTTTGCCTTCGCCGTATCCGCAGCTTTTGCGGAGTGTCCCTTGAACGTGCGCGTTGCAGAAAACTCGCCCAGCTTGTGGCCGACCATGTTCTCCGTGCAGTACACCGGGACAAACTTCTTGCCGTTGTGAACTGCAATCGTGTGGCCGACCATATCCGGGTGGATCGTCGAGCGGCGCGACCAGGTGCGAATCACCTTTTTGTCATTCGCCGCATTCATCGCATCAATCTTCACCATCAGGTGCGTGTCGATGAACGGGCCTTTCTTCGTAGAGCGTGCCATTTCTTTCTCCAGTAGTTCTTGTGCTCGATACAACGAATCTCGCGAGGAGCCTTCGAGACTTGGTTTTGCCCTACCTGCACTCCGCTTTAGTTAGCCGAGTGCTCCCCCGGGCGCTGCTCTTACTAACGACTAACTACTTGCCCTTGTTGCGCCGCGACACGATAAACACATCCGTGCGCTTGTTGTTCCGCGTCTTGTATCCACGCGTTGGCTGACCCCACGGCGTCACCGGGTGACGTCCGCCCGAGGTCTTACCCTCACCACCGCCATGCGGATGATCAACCGGGTTCATCGACACACCACGGTTTGCCGGGCGAATGCCCTTCCACCGGTTGCGTCCGGCTTTACCGATCGTGACATTCTCGTGATCGGTATTGCCGACCTGGCCAACCGTCGCCATGCACTCCACGAGCACGCGCCGGGTCTCGCCGGAAGGCAGCTTCAGCAGGGCGTAATCGCCCTCCTTCGCCACCAGCTGCACCTGCGCTCCAGCGGACCGAGCCATCTGCCCGCCCTTGCCCGGACGCAGCTCAATGTTGTGCACCGTCGTGCCAGCAGGAATGTTCTTGAGCGGAAGCGCGTTGCCGACAAGAATGTCAGCCTCCGGCCCGCTCATCACCTTCTGCCCAACCTTCAGCCCAACCGGCTGCAGGATATACCGCTTCTCGCCGTCCGCGTACGCGATCAGCGCGATGCGCGAGCTGCGGTTTGGATCGTATTCGATCGTTGCCACGGTGCCGGGAATCCCGAACTTGTCGCGCTTGAAGTCGATGAGGCGCAGCTTCTGCTTGTGCCCGCCGCCATGGTGGCGAACGCTCAGCTTGCCCATGTTGTTACGGCCGCCGGTGCGCTGCTTCACTTCCAGCAGCGGCTTGTACGGCTTGTCCGTCGTGATGTCGTCATTCACCAGCTTCGTCTGAAAGCGAAGCGTCGGTGTAATCGGTCGATAGCTCTTGATCGGCATTGCTTCTTCCTTTGCCTTTGCCGCGCCGCTTACTGCGCGCGCGATACTTGGATCTGATACTTCCGAGTAGTTAGCTCCTAAGCTCTTGTCTTATTCACTATTCACCACTCACTATTCACTGCCTCTAAATCTCTGCCGCGAAGTCAGGGACCTTCTCGCCTGCCTTCAACCGCACATAAGCCTTCTTCCAGTCCGGAAGGTAGCCCGAGTACTTGCCGCGGCGGCGTTCCTTGCCCTCAACGTTGGCCGTCCGAACTGTCGCCACCTTCACGTTGAACAGCTGCTCCACAGCCTGCTTCACCTCAGTCTTCGAGGCGTTCGCCGCAACCTCAAACACCAGCGATCCCTCGGTCTCACGCGTGGTGAGCGCCTTCTCGGTGATCAGCGGGCGCCGAATAACCTTATAAAGAGTCGGCATTATGCAACCTCCTTCTGGGCCGAAGCGCCCGCGGCCCTGGATTTGTCGCCCGCGCTCTTACGCTTTGACACGGACTTCTTCAGCGTCTCCTGCAGCGCCTCAAGCGCGGCCTTCGAAAACACAACGTGCTCATACTTGAGCAGATCGTACGGGTGAACCTCACTCGAGAGCACAAGCTCCACGCCCGCCAGGTTGCGCGACCCGAGATACAGCTTCTCGTTCAGCTCGCGCGACGTCTCCACCAGCAGCGCCGTCTTCTTTGCCTCAAGCTTGTCGAGCGCGTTGCGATAGTGCTTCGTCTTCGCCTCTTCGACGTTGAAGTTCTCCACCACGGTCAGCTTGCCGTCAGCCAGCTTCGACGCCAGCGCCGAGCGCAGCGCACCCATCAGTTTCTTCTTAGGAAACTGATAGTCGTAGCTGCGCGGCTGCGGTCCGTGAACCGTTCCACCGCCACGCCACAGCGGCGTCCGGATCGAGCCCACGCGCGCCCGGCCCGTGCCCTTCTGCTTCCACAGCTTGCGGCCGGCGCCGGAAACCAGCTTCCGGTTCTTCGTCGCGTGAGTTCCTTGCCGCAGGCTCGCGCGGTAATGCTTCACCGCCTCCCACAGCAGCGCCTCATTCACGTCGCCGCCAAATACCTCGTCGAGCAGCTCGAAGTCACCGACTTCCTTGCCCGCGAGGCTCTTGATCTTGATGTTCGCCATCGTCTTACTTCTCTTTCCGTGCCCACGATCGATGCCGCGGGCCCTGACGTTGTTACTCTGCGTTTCCCGGTCTGTTCCCCGCGCAGACGTTGAGCTAAATTCCTCACTGCAGCCACGAACGCGCCGAAGGCGCATCCGCCGCACGCAGTGCTACTTCTTCTTCGGTGCAGCCTTCTTGCTCGCTTTCAGCGGATCAACCGTGCCAGCGCCCGCAAAGCCGCGACGCTCTCTCGGTGGCGCCTTCGCCTTCGAAACCAGAACATATCCATCACGAGGACCCGGAACCGCGCCCTCAACCATCAGCAGGTTGTCCTCCGCGTCAATGCCGCGAATGCGCAGGTTGCGAACGGTAATTTGATCCGTTCCGTAGTGACCCGGCATCCGCTGCCCCGGGAACACGCGCGATGGAAACGACGATGCACCGATCGAACCCTGGACCTGGAACATGTGACCGTGCGACTTCGGTCCGCCGCCGAATCCGTGGCGACGAACAACGCCCGCAAAACCGCGGCCCTTGGACGTGCCGATCACATCAACAAACTTCGTCTCGCTGAAGATCTCGACCGTGATGCGGTCGCCGGCCTTCGCTCCCTGATCCTCATCGCCGCCGGTCACTGACTCCAGCTGCACTTCCTTGACCAGCTTCACAGGTGGCACGTTCGACTTCGCAAAGTGGCCGGTCATCGGCTTGTTCACCTTGCTCGCCTTCACAAACTCAACCAGGCCGATCTGCGCGGCATCATAGCCGTCCTTGGCCTGCGTCTTCAGCTGCGTGATCACGCACGGTCCGACCTTCAGCACCGTGATCGGATGAACTTCACCGCGATCGTCGAAGACCTGCGTCATGCCGATCTTTTTTCCAAGAATTCCTGTAACTGCCATCTTTCTCTCTCCTCATCATGCTTCGGTTACCGAAGCACTGTAGGTACTGCTTTTGCTTTTCTGGTTGTCATGCCCGAAGGGGACCTGCTTCACCAGTTTCGCCCTAACGCTGACTTGCTGACCCGCTTACTTCGTCACCGTCTTGATCTCAACGTCCACGCCCGCCGGCAGATCGAGCTTCATCAGCGCGTCCACCGTCTGCTGCGTCGGCTCGAGAATGTCGATCAGCCGCTTGTGCGTGCGAATCTCAAAGGCCTCGCGCGACTTCTTGTCCACGTGCGGCGACCGCAGAACGCAATACTTGTTCTTCATCGTGGGCAGGGGAATCGGCCCTGCAACCTGCGCTCCGGTGCGCTTGGCGGTCTCAACAATCTCGCCCGTTGATGTGTCCAGAACCCGGTAGTCGTACGCCTTCAGGCGGATGCGAATGCGTTGCTGTGCCATCTCAACTTCTTTCCCATTCATCACGTCTCGCGTGAGAGGAACGCTTCATCAAAGATCGGTTGGGAGTAGCTGCCGGCCGTCGTGAATCTAGGCGAACCGGCAGCCCTCGAACTCTGTTGTTGCAGCGACGATCTGCGCGAAGCGCGTCCCGCCGCCACGCAGTGGCTACTTGATGATCTCCGAGATCGTGCCTGCACCAACGGTCCTGCCACCCTCGCGGATAGCAAACCGCAGACCCTTCTCCATCGCGACCGGCGTGTGCAGCTCCACCTCGAGCGCGATGTTGTCGCCGGGCATCACCATCTCGGTGCCCGCCGGCAGCTTCGCCGACCCAGTCACGTCCGTCGTGCGGAAGTAAAACTGCGGACGGTAGCCGTTGAAGAACGGCGTGTGGCGTCCACCCTCTTCCTTCGACAGCACGTAAACCTCGCCCTTGAACGTCGTGTGCGGCGTGATCGAGCCGGGCTTCGCCAGCACCTGCCCACGCTCCACCGCTTCCTTCGCGATGCCGCGCAGCAGCAGGCCGGCGTTGTCCCCTGCCAGGCCTTCGTCAAGCTGCTTCTTGAACATCTCGACGCCCGTCACCACCGTCTTCTGCGTCGGCGTGAAGCCCACGATCTCCGCTTCCTCGCCAACCTTCACCTTGCCACGCTCGATACGGCCCGTGACCACAGTTCCACGACCAGAGATCGAGAAGATATCTTCGATCGGCATCAGGAACGGAAGGTCAACCAGACGATCCGGCTGCGGAACGTTGTCATCAACAGCCTGCATCAGCTCGTCGATCTTCTCTTCCCACTGCTTCTCGCCGTTCAGCGCACCCAGCGCACTGCCGCGGACCACCGGAACGTCGTCGCCCGGGAAGTCATACTTCGACAGCAGCTCGCGCACTTCCATCTCGACCAGGTCGATCAGCTCGGGATCCTCAACCGCATCGCACTTATTCAGGAACACCACGATGTAGGGCACGCCAACCTGGCGAGCCAGCAGGACGTGCTCCTTGGTCTGCGGCATCGGGCCGTCCGTCGCCGCCACAACCAGAATCGCGCCGTCCATCTGCGCCGCGCCCGTGATCATGTTCTTGATGTAATCCGCGTGGCCCGGGCAGTCGACGTGCGCATAATGCCGGTTCTTGGTCTCGTACTCCACGTGCGAGGTCGAGATCGTAATGCCGCGCTCCCGCTCCTCAGGAGCGTTGTCAATCGTGTCAAACGAACGGAACGTGTTCTTCGGGTTGTGCTTCGACAGCACCTTCGTGATCGCCGCCGTCAACGTCGTCTTGCCGTGATCAATGTGACCAATCGTCCCTACGTTCACATGCGGCTTGCTGCGATCAAATTTTTCCTTCGCCATGACCAACTTCTCCGTTTTCTGCTTGAAGACTTATCGTCTAGCTCTCTACTGCTAACCCTTGTCTCTGCGCGCGCCGAAAATGTTCGGCTCCAGCGCGCGGCCTACGCTGCGAAACCTATCTACTCTTCTCGCCCTGCACCTTGGCGATGACCTCTTCGCTCACCGACCGCGGCGCCTCTTCATACTGCTTGAACTCCATCGAGAAGTTGGCCCTGCCCTGTGTGGACCCGCGCATCGCCGTCGCATAGCCAAACATGTTCGACAGCGGAACCGTTGCCTTGATGGCCTGTACACCGCCGACCATCTCCATGCCCTCGATGCGTCCGCGCCGCGAGTTCAGATCACCGATGATCGTGCCCATGTACTCCTCGGGAACCGTCACCTCAACCGCCATCACCGGCTCCAGCAGCACAGGCTTGGCCTTCGTCGCAGCCTCCTTGAACGCCATCGATCCGGCAATCTTGAAGGCCATTTCGTTCGAGTCCACATCGTGATAGCTGCCGTCGTACAGGCTTACCTTGATGTCGACCATCTCGTAGCCCGCCAGCACACCGCCCAGCATCGCTTCGCGGATACCCTGGTCGATCGGCTTGATGTACTCCTTGGGAATCGTTCCGCCCTTGATGTCGTTCGAGAACTCGTAACCCTTGCCCGGCTCGTTCGGCTCAATCCGAATCTTGGCGTGACCATAGTTGCCCGAGCCACCCGTCTGGCGAATGTACTTGCCCTCCGCCTCAGCCTTCGACCGGATCGTCTCGCGGTAGTTCACCTGCGGCTTACCGACGTTCGCCTCGACCTTGTACTCGCGCATCATGCGATCAACGATGATCTCCAGATGCAGCTCGCCCATGCCGGCGATGATCGTCTGAGCGCTCGTCTCGTCCGTCCGGACCTTGAACGTCGGATCTTCCTGCGCCAGCTTTGCCAGTGCCAGGCCCATCTTCTCCTGGTCAGCCTTCGTCTTCGGCTCAACCGCAACTTCGATCACCGGCGCCGGGAAGTCGATCCGCTCGAGCACAATCGGCGCCTTCTCGGTGCAGATCGTGTCGCCCGTCACCAGGTTCTTCAGACCGACAGCCGCGCAGATATCACCAGCCAGAATCTCCGTGATCTCCTCGCGCTTGTTGGCATGCATCTTCAGCAGACGCCCGATACGCTCCGTCTTGCGCGTACGCGGATTCAGCACCGAGTCACCGGTCTTCAGCGTGCCCGAGTACACACGGATAAAGATCAGCTGCCCGACAAACGGGTCGGTCATGATCTTGAAGCCCAGCGCCGCAAACGGCTCACTGTCGTCGGCCTTGCGAACCAGCTTCTTCTCCGGATCATCCGGATCGATACCCTCGATGGCCGGCACATCCAGCGGGCTCGGCAGATAATCCACCACCGCGTCCAGCAGCGTCTGAATGCCCTTGTTCTTGAACGCCGTCCCGCACATCACCGGGAAGATGCTCATCGAGATCGTCGCCTTGCGGGTCGCCCGCTTCAGCTCCGCGACCGTGATCGCCTCGCCCTCGAGATACTTGTGCATCACCTCGTCATCGGAGTCCGCAACCGCTTCGATCAGCTGGTTGCGCATCTCCTCGGCCTTGTCCTTCAGGTTGGCCGGGATCTCGATAACGTCATACTTCGCGCCCATCGTCTCGTCGTGCCACACGATGCCGCGCATCTCCACGAGATCCACAACGCCCTGGAACTTCGCTTCCTCACCGATAGGAATCTGGATCGGAATCGCGCGCGCGCCCAGACGATTCACAATCGTCGACGTCGCGTACTCGAAGTTCGCGCCCGCTTTGTCCATCTTGTTGATGAAGGAGATCCGCGGAACCCTGTACTTATTGGCCTGCCGCCACACCGTCTCCGACTGCGGCTGCACGCCGGCAACCGCATCGAACGCCGCCACCGCGCCGTCAAGCACGCGCAGGCTGCGCTCCACCTCGGCCGTGAAGTCCACGTGCCCCGGGGTATCAATGATGTTGATGCGAATGCCATTCCAGGTGCAGGTCGTCGCAGCCGACGTAATCGTGATGCCGCGCTCCTGCTCCTGCTCCATCCAGTCCATCGTCGCGGTGCCCTCGTGCACCTCGCCGATACGGTGCGTGATGCCCGTATAGAAGAGGATTCGCTCCGTCGTCGTCGTCTTGCCGGCGTCGATGTGCGCCATGATGCCGATATTCCGACATTTGGCTAGAGGTACTGTGCGTGCCACGGTAGTTCTTTCTGCGGAGCCTGGCTCCGCCGTTGCTTCTTTCCTTAACTTGCTAACCCGCTGAGTTCCTAGCTCGCTGACTCGCTGCGTTCACCCGGGGTCCCCGGCGAGCTTGCTCGCTGGGGTGGTTTACCAGCGATAGTGCGCGAACGCCTTGTTCGCCTCTGCCATGCGATGAACGTCTTCCTTCTTCTTCATCGCGGCGCCGCGTCCATTCGCGGCATCGAGCAGCTCAGCCGTCAGCTTGTCGACCATGCCCTTCTCTCCGCGCGCGCGGCCGAAGGTCACCAGCCAGCGAATCGCCAGCGACGTGCGGCGCTCCGGGTTCACCTCGATCGGCACCTGGTAGTTTGCGCCACCGACGCGCCGGCTCTTGACTTCAAGCATCGGCTTCACGTTCTCAACAGCCTTCTTGAACAGCTTCAGCGCGTCGTCTCCGCCGCCCTTGGCCTCGAGGTTGGTCATCGCCTCGTAGAAGATGGCCTGCGCGGTCGACTTCTTGCCGCCCCACATCATGCTGTTGACAAACTTCGTGACCAGCGTCGACTGATAGATCGGATCCGCTGCCACTTCCCGCTTCGCGATATAACCTTTTCTCGGCATTCTTCTCTCTCTTCTTCCCCCAGCGCGGTGAACCTCTCACGTTCTGGGCTTCTTTTGCTGCTTTTCCTAACTTCTAACCCGCTAACTTCCTAACTCTTCCCTACTTCGCCGCCGCCTTCGGCCTCTTGGCCCCATACTTCGAGCGGCTCTGCTTGCGGCCCGCGACGCCAACCGAATCCAGCGTTCCACGCACCACGTGATACCGAACTCCCGGCAGGTCCTTCACACGGCCGCCGCGGATCAGCACAATCGAGTGCTCCTGCAGGTTGTGGCCGATGCCCGGAATGTACGTCGTCACTTCAATGCCATTGGTCAAACGCACACGCGCAACCTTGCGCAGCGCCGAGTTCGGCTTCTTCGGGGTCTGCGTGTACACACGCGTGCAAACGCCGCGGCGCTGGGGCGATCCCTGCAGCGCAGGGCTGGCCGTCTTGTACTTGGTGGGCGTGCGGCCCTGCTTCACGAGCTGATGAAATGTCGGCACTCTAAAATCCTCTTCCTTGTTGCAACTCCGGCTGCATAGCATCCGGGCTTCCGATTTCTCCCTCGGACACGCCGCAGGGCAGCCCCTCCGCTCTTCTGCCGCGTGCAACCCATCCGGGCTCAACACACACGAAAGGCGGTGAGCGGCTGGTCATCATCCGACCTGGGCTCACCGGCGAAGTTCTGGATCCTGCACGCGGCCGTACTACAGACTGCGCATCCTACTCACTGCTCACGATTGAGACAGGCGACGTAAACCGGGTCCTTGCCCGAATCCGTTTCGCTCTGTTCCGGCCCGCATAGCCCTTCCTTATGAGGTCCTCATTGCAGCCTTGAGGAAGGAGGGTGTCGCAGGCTCACAGACAGGTTCCGCTGGCTCAAAAGCTGCCGTCCAGTCGGAGTCGTTCCCGAAATACGCGGAACTTACTAAAGATAACAAGTTGAAGGAGCAGCGTCAACATCCCTGCCTCCTCTCCGACCCATGCCCTGGCCCGGAAACACGTCCCATGCGCAGGAAACTCCGCCTCCTTTTCCATTGACGCACTCCAGGCTCTGGAGTACCCTCCCCGCAACTCTCGTTCGCGCTCCGAGACGGTTTGCTGGAAGCCGTCGGGATCCTCGGGCCCGTTACCCACCCCATCCCGTGCAGGTGTCTATGAAGTTCCGCGCCGGAACGATCCTCACCCTCGCCCTTTCCCTGCTCGTCTGTTGCGGAGCCACCAGCGGCTCCTGCAATAACAGCAACAACAACTTCAGCATCGGCCCCTCCAAAGGCGAGGTCGTCGGTCTCACCGTCGGCGCTGTCGCCATCGTGGCCGCCGTCATCATCATCCCGGTCGAGATCAGCAAGTCCCACCACACCCTCAAAGGCTGCGTCCTCTCGACGCCCTCCGGCCTCGAGCTCCGCACCATCGACAAGACCTACTCCCTCTCCGGCACGACGGCCGACATTGCCCCCGGCAGCATCGTCCGCGTCCACGGCGACCGCCAGAAGCATGACAAAAGCGCCGCCGGCGATCAGGTCTTCCTCGTCCAGAAGATGCAGAAGAACTACGGCCCATGCCAGGCACTCGCCCAGACCGCTGCTCCCGCGCCTGCGGCGCCATCGGCCACTCACCCCTAAGCGCTGCGATTCAGCCCTGCGGCGCAGCCCGAAGCCCCTCGCGGCACCCGTCGCATCCCGCCCCACCACGGTGATACGCTCGATTTCATGCGCCTTTCTTGTCGTCGCTTCACCGTCTCGGCCGGCATGGCCGTCTGCCTCACCGCGCTCACCTTAACTGCCGTTCCCGGCCGCGCCCAGCGGGGCACAGGCGGCTATCACGCCCCTGGCAACGTCGCCCTCTCGCCCGATGGCGCCTCCATCGCCTGGACCCTCCGCGGGCGCGACGGCTCGACCCTCCACCTCTCCTCCGCATCCGCTCCCGTCTCTGAGGAGACAGCCAAGACCATTGCCATCCCCAACGCCTCCGGCTGCGCTTATTCCAGCCCCATCTGGTCGCCCGACGGCCAGACCCTCGCGTTCCTCGGCGCCTGCGCCCCCGAGTCGAAGGACCCCACCGTCCCCCGCCAGTCCCAGGTCTACCTCTGGTCCAAGGCGAATGGCGACGTTCGCCAACTTACCCACGTCACCGGCGACATCAACCAGCCTGCCTGGTCGCCTGACGGCAAATCCATCGCCTTCCTCTTCGTTGAAAACGCCACCCGCACCGCCGGCGCGCTCGACGCGATGAAGCCCTGGTCCGGCGTCATCGGCGAAGACGGTGTCGAGGTCCAGCGGGTCTATGGCGTCGACTCCACCTCCGGCACCGGCGGCTTTCTCACCCCGCTCACCCTTCACGTGTATGAGTTCAATTGGGCGCCCTCCAGCCGCGAAATCGCCTACATCGCCGCAGACGCGCCCGGAGAGAACAACTGGTGGATCGCCCAGCTCTGGGCCGCCCCCGTCCACCTCGACGCCAACTCCGTTCCCGAGCAGCCGCGCTCCGTCTTCGACCCCAACACGACCGACTCCGCCCTCCACGGCCTCCAGATCGCCGTCCCCCGTTACTCGCCTGACGGCAAGCGCATCGCCCTGATCGGCGGACTGATGTCCGACCAGGGCTCCACCGGCGGCGACCTCTGGGTCGTAAATGCCGACGGCAAGGGTGAGCCCACCGACGTCACCCCCGGCATTGACGGCACACCTTGCTTCGAGGCCTGGATCAACGACCACGAGCTCGGCTTCGTGGAAGACCGCCGTGGCCACACCCGCCTCGTCGACTGGAACCCCGACAGCAAAAAAGAAATCATCGCGACCGACCTCGGCGAGGTCACCGTCTCCGGCGGCCAGATCAAGGACGCCGTCTCCGTCTCCAATCACGGCGTCGCCTTCACCAAAAGCGGCGTAGGCGCCCCACCCGAGATCTGGCTCGTCGACGGCGACAAGCAGTCCCAGCTCACCCACCTCAACGACGCCACCAAAACCGCCGCCGGTCCCCGCTTCGAGTCCATCGAGTGGGAGAACGAGCGCTTCCACGTGCAGGGCTGGCTCACCTTCCCCAAGGACTACGACCCCAACAAAAAGTACCCCCTCATCGTCGATGTCCACGGTGGCCCGTCCGCCTCCGCCGGCCCGCGCCCCGAAACCCTCTGGTCCAACGAGGGCTACTTCGTCCTGAACCCAAACCCGCGCGGCTCGTTCGGTCAAGGCGAGGCCTTCACCCAGGCCAACCGCAAGGACTTCGGTTACGGCGACCTCCGCGACATCCTCAAGGGCATGGACGTGATCGAAGCCAAGTACCCCATCGACAAGAACCGCGAGGGCATCACCGGCTGGAGCTACGGCGGCTTCATGACCATGTTCGCCGTCACCCAGACGCACCGCTTCCGCGCCGCCGTCGCCGGCGCCGGCCTCTCCGACTGGCTCAGCTACTACGGCGAAAACTCCATCGACCAGTGGATGATCCCGTTCTTCGGCGCTTCCGTCTATGACGACCCCGGCGTGTACGCAAAATCCTCCGCCATCACCTACATCAAAAACGTCAAAACCCCGACCCTCGTCATCGTCGGCGACCGCGACGGTGAGTGCCCCGCTCCGCAGTCCTTCGAGTTCTGGCACGCGCTCCGCGACCTCGGCGTCAAGACCCAGCTCGTCGTCTACCCCAACGAAGGCCACGGCTTCCGCAACCCCCAGCACATCGCCGACCGCAATCAGCGCATGATCAAGTGGTTCGCCGACAACATGCCTGCCACCACTACAACCACCCAGACCGCCGAGAAATAGCGGCCACGGTAACCGAACGAAGCACGGGAGGGCCTCAGCCCTCCCGTTGCTTTTGCCTTATTCACTATTCACTACTCACTATTCACTATTCACTATTCACTCCGACTATCGACTACCCACGAACCACTTTTTCCCCGTCCTCCCATTTGCCCGCAACTCCGTCCAACACCTACACTGGAGGCTCGGAGATCACCGGGGTCCCCAGCCAAATGGTTGGCTGGGGTGAAGATCAGCGATCCGGCGGTTCAGATTGACCGTTCAGCGCGAGTTCCGGTTGAACGGGGAGGTTCTTAGTGCGGCTGTTTGTCACCAGATCAGTCCGGCGTTATGTCGGTCTGGCATTTTTGCTTTTCTTCACGGTTCCCTTCGGTCTGTCGGTTATCGGCTGCGGCCACAAAACCGCGCCCCCGGTCTACTGCAATACCAACGCAAACTCCGGCCCCGTTGTCGGTCAGGCCTTCGCCGTCAGCCTTTCGCCTACCCTGGCCGTCGTCGGCGAATCGGTCAACTACGGCCAGATCGTCTCCGGCCTCTCCGCGACCACGCAGGACTGCAAGGGCAACAACGTCCCCGTCAGCAAGTACACCTACTCAACGACCGACATGACGTTCGCCGACGTCAATCCCAACACCGGCGCCGTCTGCGGTGGCACCTGGAATCGCCAGTCCGGCAGCGGCATCCCTGACTACACCGTCTGCAATCCGCCCGCCAACCCGTCCGCCAGCAACGTGGCTTACATCACCGCCAACGCCGACGGCGTCACCTCCAACGCCATCGCCGTCTTCGTCCATCCCACCGTCACCGGCGTCCAGCTCGTTACACCCGAGTCGGCTACCAGTTCCTGTCCCGCAAACCCCACCGCCCCCGGCGCCGATCCCACCAGCGACTGCTGCCCCTCCAACAACACCACCGCCGGTGAACAGCCCGCGCCCGGGTACGCCGGCACCTCCTGCGTCTCGCAGAACGACCGCGTCCGCCTCGCCGGCAAGGTCTACTACGGTGGCTTCACCGACGCCGCCCACAACATCACCTGCCAGGTCGGACATATCCGCTTCGCCGCGCAGGGTACCTCCAACATCGTGGGCATCGACGACGACGGATTCGCCACCGCCGGCCAGCCCGGCTCCGTCACCATCGCTGCCACCATCTCCAACTCCCAGACCGCATCCAACGCCGGCTTCTTCTCCACCTGCCCGCCCGCCAGCATCGTCCTCTCTGCCGTCGGTCAAACCGGAAGCACCATCAACGTGGGGCTCAATAACGCACAGACCCTGCAGGCCACGGTCTACGACGCCAACGTCGACGCCACTCACCCCAACGGCCATCAGATCACCGGCATCAGCCTCGAGTACAACTCCACCACGCCGCAGACCATCTCCGCCTCGTCCGGCTCCATCCTGCCCAGCTTCCCCGGCTCCGCCAACATCACGGCCGTCTGCCAGCCCGGTGCCTGCAATCCCTCGCCCCTTAGCCAGATCGGCTACCTCGGCAACGGCAAGCCGCTCACCTCGAACGCCATCACCGTGAACACCGCGGGCTCCAGCGGCACCGTTCTCTACATGGCCTCCACCAGCTCGCAATACGTCGTGCCCTACGACTTCACGCTGAACCAGCAGGGCGCGCCCATCAAGCTGCCCTACGTGCCCAACTCCATGGTCATGACCCAGGACGGCTCCACGCTTTACTTCGGCAGCCCGCAGGGCCTGATGACGATCACCACGGCCGGCAACACCGTCTCGGCCGCCAACCAGGCCATCCCCGGAACCGTGCTCGCCGTCTCGCCGGACGGCTCAATCGTGGTCGTCACCGATCCCACACGCCAGACCGTCTCGCTCGTCGGCAACGGCAACGTTGGCACCAGCTACGGAAACGTCGTCGGCACCAGCGCGGCCTGGTCGCCGGACAGCCAGACCGTCTACATCACCACCAACAATCCCGACGTCCTGCTCACTCACTCGAACTTCAACAACTGGCAGGTGACAAACACCAACGGCGTCATCTACACGGACGTGACCGTCACTGTTCCTCACGTGGGCGCCTACTTCTCCGGACCGGAAACCGACGGCCGCAGCTACTGCCCAACCACCACCATCCAGACACCCGGCTCCAACGGCAACCCGCCGACCACGGCCAACGAGTACTACCCGCTCGCCGACCAGAGCTCGACGCCAACCGACCGCCTCGCCGCCACCACCGACGGACAGCACATCCTCGGCGCCACCGTGCAGGGCGGAGCACCGTCGCTCAAAGACTTCAGCGTGATCCTGCCGGTCACCACGGCCTGCCCGCAGCCTCCCAACGGCGTCTCCGTCGGCTTCTTCAAGAGCACCGTCACCACTCACCCGCTCTCCAGCATCACCGCCAGCAAAATTGACGACGTCGTCCCCGCGTCCAACTCGGCGCTCGCCTTCGTCACCTACAACGGCGGCAGCGGTCTCCTGCCGGAGTACATCCCCGCCACAGGCGCGGTGAACTATCTGCAACTCGGAAACGGGGCCACCGCGGCCACCGCTCCGCTCAGCGGCGTCTTCTCCACCGACAACCTCAACTTCTACGCCGGCGCCTCGGACGGTCAGGTCCACCTGATCTCCATCAACGGCACCACCGCAACCGAGACGGGCGTCCTCAAGCCCGCCCTGCCCAGCGCCAGCGGCACCGGCAACGCCCCGGTCGACCTCATCGCCCAGCACCCGAAGAGGCTGCAGTCCTAAAGAGCTAGCTGCCAAACGAACAAAAGGGGCGCGATCCCCGTCGCGCCCCCTGCTTCTCCTAAACCCCAAATACCAACAAAAAGACTCTGCCCGGCCTCATGCCGGGCAGAATTGTCTGATCTCCTTGATCCGCGCTCCGCAGCCGAGCGCCTCGCAAACCTACCCCTCCTTCTTCACTATTCACTTTTCACTATTCACTCCGAACGATTCACTCCGAAGCCCCTACCGCTTCAATCTTTCCTCCAGCAACTCCCGCCCAATCGCATCCAGCACCCCATTCAGAAACTGAAGGCTCTCCGGCGCCGCATACCGCTTCGCAATCTCCAGCGTCTCGTTGATCACGATCGGCGCCGGCGTATTCGGATACCCCAGCATCTCCGCCACCGCGGCCCGCAGCAGGTTCCGGTCCACCGCCGGCATCCGCTCCAGCCGCCAGTTCTTAGCGTGCTTCTGAATCAGCTTGTCGACCTCATCCTCGCGCCTTGTCGCCAGCCGGTGAAGATCGTCCGCAAAGCCCCGCGTCTCGTCGTCAACATCATCGCGCGACTCCCAGAAGAGGCTCTCCACCTCCTCCGGCTTCTGCTTCCCCAGGTCACCCTGGAACAGCATCTGCATAGCGAGCTCGCGGCTCTTGCGACGCGTTCCCATCAGCGCCCCGCTTCCGTCGCATGGCCCTGCAGCTTGGCGCCAAGCTTGTTTCCAATCGACGCCATCTCAATCGCCGCAATCGCCGCCTCAAATCCCTTGTTGCCGGCCTTCAGCCCCGCGCGGTCCAGCGCCTGCTCCAGCGTCTCGCATGTCAGCACGCCGAACGAATGCGGCACTCCCGTGTCCTGCTGCGACTGCCCAATCCCTCGCGCCACCTCGGTGTAGATCGCCTCATAATGCGCTGTCTCGCCGCGCAGCAGCACGCCGAGGGTGATGATCGCCGCAAACCTCTTCGACTCCGCCAGTGTGCGCGCCGCCGCCGGAATCTCCCACGCACCCGGCACGCGCACAATCTCAATCAGCCTCGATTCCGCGCCGGAGCGCAGCAGCGCATCCAGCGCTCCCTGCAGCAAACGATCGGTAATCACTGCATTCCAGCGCGCAACCACAATCGCAAATCTCTTGCCTTCCGCCGAGAGGTCGCCTTCAATCGCAATCGGCCGCCCGCGTAGCGGATTCTCCGACTGCCAGAACCCAATCTTCAGTCCCGGCGCGAGATCGGCCGTAAACAGCCGCGAATTCCAATGCGTTGCTTCCGGCGCGCTCAGCCGAACCACGGCCTCTTCGGTGCGAAAGTTCGCCGCCATCCACGCCCGCACAACCGCATACACCGCATCCAGCTGCGTGGTCTCAATCAGGATCGACGGAACAGCGGGCGCGCGCCCGACCACAAGCTCCAGGTTCCCCAGCGGCGCAAGGAACGCCGCTCCTCTACCGCCATCGACCTCCCAGCCTTTGCCCTCTTCAAAGCCGAGCGAGCGAAAGAGGCTGCCCAGCTTCGCATACGCATCTTCAGACGCAATCGGCGCGATGCTGGTGATTCCCTTGATCATAGGATCGATTGTATCGTCAGCCCTTCAGAGAACCACATGACCCTCATCTCGACCGGAGGTGGGAACCGCCGTAGCTCTCACAACGGGCCAGTGGCTCACCAAAACGGAATATCCTATCGCCGATTACCGGGAGCTATGACGAGAACCGCGTTTAGCAGGACCGATCCAGACTCGATGAGTGCATCGGCCTGCTGGCACCAATCGAGGATCACTTCCCGCAAGCCGACTTGTCGATAGCAATTCACAATTTGTGGCAACAGACCGGATACAGTTTGAACTGGGTGATAGAGGATAACGGGCAGATGAGCAGTATTCGGCGGCGACTCGGTTACGGCGCTCACTTCGGAAGGAATGAGGTGAGGCACGACGTGCCCGGATTTTGTGCGTCGATTCTGCAGCCGACTCTCCACATTGAGGATGTGCCTCTTCATACTCACGAGAGTGCATCCCTGGTGTTCGTCCTAGAGGGAACCTATCGAACGAGTGCGGACAGCCCTGCAAAGATCTCCTCAACACCGATGGTCATTTACAACCCGCCGGGAACAACACATCGGGACAGTTTTGTTGTCCCGCAGGGGCGGTTCATGGCGCTTTCGCTCAGTGCGGACGTGACGCAGATTGTTCAGCAAGGAAGCGGACTTCCGAAGGTGCCGACGGCATTTCTGAGCGGAGATTCCCTGCGCGCGGCGGAGCGCCTCGTCCATCTATGTACGAAAGGCGGCGCCGGCGATTCCTTGGTGATAGAGGATCGGTGTTGGGAACTGCTTGCCGCAGCTTCGGGAACGACACAGGCGGATCGCGAATCTGAGAAGGTGTCGCCGCCCTGGCTGCGACGGGCGCGGGAACTTCTGAATGACTGCGCAGGGACAGGGCTCTCGATTACGGCGGTCGCTCAAAAGCTCGATCTGCACCCGATTTATTTCGCGCGGAGCTTCCGCAAACACTTCCGTTGCAGCCCCGCCGAATACAGAAGGCGCTGCCGGTTGCAGAGTGCGATGAAGCTGCTGCTGCGCGGAAAGCAGACGCTATCCACGGTTGCGCTGAGTGCCGGCTTCTTCGATCAGAGCCACCTCACAACCGCCTTCAAACAGCATTTCGGCCAGGCACCCGGACGTTTCAGGAGAGGGTTTGAAACGAGTGACCCCGGGTCGGCCGAGGTTCCGTTTTTGCAAGAAAGACCAGAGTACCGGTGAATAAGCTCATCGAGGGTGCCCTTTCATGAGCTTTCGCAATCGCATGGCGTTCTTGTATTTCGCAGTTCCTTTGTTTCAGTTCTTCTGTGGTTCTGTACCTCTGCGCGCGCAGGATACGGGGACGAGTTCCGTCGAAGGGCTTTGGGGAGCCGAGACGCGCCTCGGCGTTCCGGTAGCGGGGACGCTCACGCTCGACCATCGCGATCGCGGCTGGAGAGCCTCGATCGCAGGCTACGAGGTTCCCGCAATTCTCGACAGCGGCAATCTCACCTTCACGCTGCCGGCGCATCAGGGCGCTTTTCGCGGTCGCTTCAACGCTGCCTCGCACACGCCGCGGGGGGAGTGGATTCAGCCCGGCGGCCTGCTTTTCGATTCGCAGTACGCAACGCCCCTGCACTTTCATCTCGTTTCAGCTGGAGTATGGCAGGCCGAAGTTGTTCCTCTCGAGCAGCGTCTGTCCGTGTATGTCCTGATCACTTCCCACGAAGGCAAACTGAGCGCCAGCGTCAGCAATCCGGAAGGAAACTTCTTTCGCCGGCGCGTCTACGCGGTCACCCAGGACGGCGTCCACGTCACTCTTGCCGCGAACGGCAAGCGGTTCAACGGCATCTATGACCCGTCGTTCGGCACGTTGTCAGTGCAATTAGTTGATTGGCTTCCCGCGTTCGCCCTGACCCGCAGAACAAGAGAGGATGCCACCGGCTTCTATCCGCACGTGCCCTCCGCAAGACAGCGCTGGACCTACACCGAGCCCATTTCGACTCACGACGGCTGGCCGGTGTCGGCGTTATCTCAGGAAGGCCTCGACCCGTCCGTGATCGCAAAGCTGATCGACCATATCCTTCAGGCGGATCCAACCGACACATCGGCCAACATCCAGAGCCTCCTGATCGTCCGCCACGGCCGTCTGGTTCTGGAGGAATATTTCTATGGCTTCAGCGCAGACCGTGTGCACGATATGCGCTCAGCCGGTAAGACGTTCGCTCCGGTGCTGGTGGGACTCGCACGGCAACAGGGAGCCAAGCTCTCACCGGCGACGCTCGTCTATCCACTGTT
This sequence comes from uncultured Acidobacteriaceae bacterium, assembly GCA_963762465.1. GTDB lineage: Bacteria > Acidobacteriota > Terriglobia > Terriglobales > Acidobacteriaceae > Granulicella. The sequence goes on from CAVXKS010000011.1 coordinate 183,128, forward strand.
TTCGCCGTCCACTACAAACGCCGACCCGCGCAAGAGCACGATGACGCTGCGCGACGTCATGACGATGACGGCGGGCAATGCCTGCGATGACAATAACGACGCGTCTCCAGGCAATGAAGACCGTATGCAGAGCGATGCGCGACAGCCCGACTGGTACAGGTACACGCTGGATCTGCCCATGCTGAAAGAGCCGGGAGGGGAGCAGGCGGTCTACTGCTCTGGGGACCTGAACTTGGTCGGCGGCGCTGTCGCGGCGAGCACGCACACATGGCTGCCTGAACTCTTCGAAGATCACCTGGCCCGGCCGCTTCAGTTCGGTCCCTACTACCTGAACCTCATGCCGAACGGCGAGGCTTATATGGGCGGCGGAGCCTACCTGCTCCCGCGAGACGAGATCAAACTCGGACAGCTCTATCTTGCTGGCGGAGTGTGGAAGGGGCGGCGGCTGCTGAGCAAGGAGTGGGTCACCGACTCGACGAGCTTCCATGCGCGGTTCGCTAAGGACCGCAGCCTTGGCCAGGAACACCAGTACGGATACGGCTGGCACCTTCACGATCTGCAAAGCGGAGGGAAATCCTACAAGGTATTTGCGGCAGAAGGTAACGGTGGACAATTTGTCATCGTCGTTCCCTCGCTTGATCTTGTGGTTGGCATTAACGGAGGCGCCTACGGTGAGTTCGCGCAATGGTACCGCTGGGAACTCGAACTGGTCCCCCGGTTCATCATTCCTGCTGCCATAGGTGGCCAGCAGGCTGATCTGGCGCGATAAAGAACGATAAGGCGTGCATCTCGTTAGCTGAGCTCAAACAGTGGCAATCGGTTCGTTTTATCGACGAGCGATAAATCGCCATTGCGCTCATCGACACCGGATTAGTACCCATAAGTCGGCTTATGGGAACTAAAATCGCGCGCCGGTGACGCGTTGACCCGAAATTCACAAAACCCGATCCGAGGAAAGCTTCAACCTCAGATTTCATATTGGCGGAAGCAAATGCCGTATGCTCCTCGAGGGCCTCCGCTCCGGAACAGAACTCTATGCCGAACCACCCTTACACAAGACTGCTCCTCACCCGCGACGCCGCCATCGCAACCGTCACGCTCAACCGCCCCGAAGTCCTGCACGCCCTCGACGCGGTCATGTTTGACGAGCTCGAGCGCGCCTTCCACGACCTCGCCGCAGACACAAACATCCGTGTCATCCTCCTCACCGCCTCCGGCGACCGCGCCTTCGCCGCCGGCGCGGACATCCGCGCGCTCACCCACACCGACGCCACCTCAGGACGCGCCGCCTCCGAGCGGGGCCAGCACGTCTTCCTGCAGATCGAGCGCTGCGGCAAACCCGTCATCGCCTGCATCAACGGCGTCGCACTCGGCGGCGGCTGCGAGCTCGCACTCGCCTGCACGTTCCGCATCGCCAGCGACCGCGCCAAGCTCGGCCTCCCGGAACTAAAACTCGGTTTGATTCCCGGCTACGGCGGAACGCAGCGCCTTCCGCGACTCATCGGCAGGAGCGCCGCGCTTCGGCTCATACTGACCGGCGCAACCGTCGATGCCGCAGAAGCCTTGCGCCTCGGCCTTGTCGACGAAATCGTTCCCGCGCCAGAGCTCATGACCCGCGCCCGCGCGCTCGCCGAGTCCATCGCCGCTATGGCCCCGCTCGCCATCGCCGCGGTGATGCAGGCCGTTCAACGCGGTCAGGATCTGCCCATCGAAGACGCCCTCAAAACCGAAGCCGAAGTCTTCGGCGAGCTGTGTGGAACAGCCGACAAACGCGAGGGCCTCGCCGCTTTTCTCGAGAAGCGCCCCGCAAAATGGACCGGAACCTGAAACCAAGCAAGTCAGCAAGCGAGCGAGGCTTTCGCCTTTCCGCACTCGCTAACTCCGAACTCCCTAACTTCCTACCCGCTGACTCGCCGACTCGCTGCCCCGCTGACTTGCTATTCTTAACCCGTGACCCGCCGCACCACTCTGCTCCTTCCCTGCCTCGTCCTGCTCCCACTCACTGGCGTGTTCTACGGCTGCCACAGCCACACCTTCAGCCAGCCTGCCGAGCAGGCCCGCGCCGAGCGCAACGCCCGCCAGGACACCGACCGCCAGGAACTGGACATGATCCCGCCGCCGTCGAAGAGCCGCTTCATGGCCATCCACACAGCGGAGTCCTGGGAGAATCCGTCGATCACCGTCGAGCCCGGCATGCTGGAGCTGCGCATCACGCTCGCCGATCCCAACCCCTCGCTCGGCACCGGCGGCATGCTGCGCCCGGTCGCCGCCCGCCAGCAGGAGCTCAACATCTCGCTCGACAAGCTGGATGAGGCCGTTAGCGCGATCCCCGAGAGCGCCTGGCCCTACGGCCGGGTCGTCTCCGTCGAAGAGCCCGGCAACACTCCCCGCAAAGCGGAGCCCCAGGTTCGCCGCAATCTCGAGGTCACCGTCCGCGAGCTGAATGACCTCGGCGTCGTCGCCTACGACGTGCGCGACGGAATTGTCCGGTAATCGCGCAAAATTACTCTTCCAAAAGCGCAAAAAACGGCACGAAAACGCTCAAAAAGCACTCATTTTCGCATCACCGCGACGGGCCCAAAGTGGCTCTTGGCGACAATTCCGTGCACGGATCCCCGCCGGAACTGACGCCGCAAGGGTGTACGATGGCGCCAACTCACACCGTCTGGGGAGCCCGTGAAAACGACCCGCCTCTGCCTCTTATTGCTCGCTGTAAGTCTATCTGTTCCAGCACTTGCGCTCGCTCAGTCGAACGCGAAGCCCGACTACAAACACCAGCACAAAGCCGCCGAGAACTATCAGAAGCGCATCCTGAAGCAGGAACGCAAGCAGCAGAAGGCCGACGCCGAACGCGCCAAAGCCTACCGCAAGAAACACCAGTAAAACCCGGTGCTCTGCCCGTCTAAGTTGTTGAAATGATTGGTGGACCTGATCGGGATCGAACCGATGACCTCTTCCATGCCATGGAAGCGCGCTCCCAGCTGCGCCACAGGCCCACTCTTGGAGGGACTTTTTCATTGTCTCGCGGCGCTCGGCTCAAGTCAAACGATCCCCGCAAACCGCAGGAACAAAAGGCTAAACCACGGTGTCTAAGCACTCAGAGTGGGCGAGCACTCTGCCGCCGGCGGCGCAGTTCCCCATCCCGCTCAAACGAGGCCCAGTTTGACCGCACCATCGTCTAAACCAAAGGGTCTCTGGACAGTTGTTGCGCCGAGAGCCTACTTTAAGGGGCACTCGGATTGGGGACCTCCAATGCGAGCAGGGACTGCGATGAGCGATCTGGCCAGCGCGATCGGGATCCGGGCGGAGGAGCAGGAGCTCGTGCGCGAGCTGCAGAGCGGCTCCGAGCAGGCCTTCGCGTTGCTGATTGCCCAGTACAGCCAGCCCATTTACTCGCTGATCTCAAGGAGTTTACGCGATCCCTCCGAGGCCGCCGACGTGACCCAGGAGGTCTTCGTCAAGGTCTTCCGGAGCATCCGCGGGTTCCACGGCGACGCCAGCCTGCGCACGTGGATTTATCGCATCGCCCTACATGAGAGCAGCAACCAGCGCCGGTGGTGGAACCGCCATAAACGGCAGGAATTAGCGATCGACGCGCCGATCGAAAATGAAGAGGGCGAGTGCACCTGCATGGCCGACACCCTCGCGACCTGCGAGGCATCGCCGTTCGAGCACTGCCTGCGCACCGAGACCCGCCAGAGAGTGGAAGCCGCACTGAGATTGCTCCCAGCCCCGTATCGCGAGGTAGTTGTATTGCGCGAGATCGAGGGCTTTGGGTATGAAGAGATTGCCGAGATCCTGAATGTGAACCTTGGAACGGTGAAGAGCCGGCTGACGCGCGGACGGGCAGCGCTTCGTGAATCTTTGAAAAAGAATGACTTGGAACGCGCGGCGCATACCGGTTCCACACCCGTGACCGGTACACTGGAAGCGGTGATCTGATGAATTCCGAGCATGATCGCGAACAGCAGATGAAGCGAGGCGAACGACTGTGTTGCGCAGGACTGCGTGGCGGCTCAGGCGGCGTTCTCGTCGTATCTGGACGGCGCGCTGAGCGGCGTTGAGATGGGCCGCGTTGCGGATCATCTCGACGGATGCGCGCCCTGCGCGGCGGAGTTCGAAGGCTGGCGTGCGATGCAGACAGTGCTCGCAGACATGGGTCCGGCGCGAGCTCCGGAACGGCTGCAGGTGCAGATCCGGAGAGCGCTGGATACGGAACGGGTGCGCGGAAGCTATCTGCCTCTTTTGGGAAGAATTGCCTTGGCCTGGCGGACGTCTGTCGCGCCTCTGGCGGTGCAGACCGCGGGCGGAATGGCTGCGGCAATCCTGCTGGCGGCGGGACTGTTCCGGCTGTTCGGGCCGGGTGTAGCCGTGCAGGCGAACGATGACGGAATGGCGCACCTGATTGCGCCGCAGTACATGTACTCGCAGGTGCCTCCGATGGCCGTGCAGACGAGGCGCGATGTGCCGGTTCTGATTGACGCCAAGGTGGATACCCGCGGCCGCGTATACGACTACACGATCCTGGATGGACCAAGCGACGCGGCGGTGCGGCTGCAGGTAGAGCAGAATCTGCTCTCGAGCGTGTTCAAACCGGCGACGGTGTTCGGCGTGCCGGTGGACGGGCACGTAATGGTGACCTACACGGGCGTGTCGGTACGCGGGTAGGTCTGTGGAACAGCGATGTTCCCCGTGGAACATTCATTTGTATGCCACTAAGAAATGTGGGAAACGCCGTTTTCTGTGGATAACCGTTTGCGGCCATTCGAATATCGTCCGGAGCTCCCGTCTTTCGCGGTTTGTAATCAGTTTCTCGGTTCCAGTTTTCAGTCGTGGGGTACCGGCGTTTGCCGGGCGATATCTGGCTTCCATAGACTAGGCGGGTGCGTCAGTTCAGTACGGTACCCCTCTTAAATCGCCTCTTCCAATCAACCTGTGTGTGGACGCTGGGCCTGGGGCTGGTGTGCCCTGCTGTGTTTGCGCAGAGCTCGTCTTCCTCGTCCTCAGCGCCTCCGGGCGAGCAAGCGGTCGACAACCAGAACCCGACGGCGCGGCCAAGGGCGGCGCAGATTGAGCCCGGCGGTGCAGCGGTGACGCTCGAGACCAGCGAGCCGCTGTTTCAGATGGCGGCGGCGTTGAATGCATGTGGCTACGATGCGGACCTGGATCACTCGGCGCCGGTGCGGGCCGAGGTGCGCGCGGACATGAATGCCGCGCTGCAGCAATCTGAAGACGCGCGGAAGAGCCGCGACGCATTGTGCGACTACATCTCGCAGCACCGGCTCGCGGATTCGGCCCTGGGCGTCGGGCAGTATGTGTCTCTGGCGCTGTATCTCTCGCCCGCGCCGGAGTTGTCGCCGAACGTGGATGAGGCGGAGCTGCCGCCGCAGGCCGCGCAGGTGGTGAATGTGCTGCCACTGCTGCGCGAGTTCGCCGAGCAGGTGAACCTGCACTATATCTGGATCCATCATCGAGCGGAGTACGAGGCCCTGGCGGCGCGCGTGCATGACCCGATGGTGAAGATGATTCTGAGGACGAACATCTATCTGCACCAGCCGGTCTCGAGCTACGACGGACGGCGCTTCCTTGTGCTGCTGGAGCCGATGTTGTCGCCGGCGCTGACAAATGCGCGCATTTACGGGATGGATTACATCATCGTGATGTCGCCGGACAACAGCGCGGGTGACCCGGTGCGGATGAACGAGATCCGGCACATCTACCTGCACTATGTGGTCGAGCCGATGGTGTACAGCCGCGGCTCGGCGATGGAGCGGATTCAGCCGGTGCTTCGGGGCGTGCAGGATGCGCCGATTGAGTTCACGTACAAGAGCGATGCGGTGGCGCTGATTACGGAGTGCCTGATCAAGGCGATCGAGGCCAAGCTGTATGTGATCGAGTCGCCGGCTCCGGAGAAGCCGAAGGGGGCGGTGGGACGCGCAGAGACAGAGAGGTACCAGGCGGAGCGGACGGTCTATGACCGTGCAACTGCGCTGGCGCGGCAGAAGCAGGTGGACACGGACGAGTCGCAGGGATGGGTGCTGACTGGCTACTTCTACCAGGCGCTGAGCGCGATGGAACATAACGGCGACGGCCTGCGGGATGAGATTGCACCGATGATCTACGGCATGGATGTCGACGGGCAGCGGAAGCATGCCGAGCAGATTGTGTTCGTGAAGGAGGCTCCGGCGGACCCGCTGAGCCGGGGAGGGACGCGTCCGCACAGACCGCAGGGGCTGGAGCTGGCTGAAATGGAATTGGCCAAGGGCAACGTCGACGACGCGGCGGACCTGGCGGACAAGGCGATGCAGGACCCCAAAGCCGACCACGGCGAGGCGCAGTACCTGCTGGCGCGGGTCGATCTGATTCACGGCGATGCCGAAGAGGCGAAGGAGGGGTTTGAGAAGACCCTGACGCTCAGCAAGGACCCGCGGACGCTGGCCTGGAGCCACATCTACCTGGGGCGGCTGTACGACACGATGACAGCGCCGGACCGATCGCACGCCGTAGCCGAGTACCAGGCTGCGCTGGAGGTCCGGGACGGGCGGCCCGACACGCGCCAGGCGGCTGAAGCCGGGCTGAAGAAGCCGTTCGCCCTGCCGCGCCGGGAGCCGCAGCCGGACCAGAGCGGCGATGCGAACTTTGACCCGACGGGCAAGGCCGAGAAAGAGGCGTACAAACCGGATGCGCCGAGCCAAATCCCGAGCGAGGCCCCAAACCAGACCCAGCCGCCCAAGTAGTTTGGGGGAGGGTTCGCCCACCTTCGTTGGAGCAACATCCCCCGGGCCAGCCGCGTAGACTAGAGCAGCAGGCATATGGGTACCCAGCGGAGCAAATCGGTGCCATCGCGGACGTCGCAGGCCCAGCCAAGTGGGGAGCGGCGTACGCGCGCGTCTGCGGGATCCAGCAACGGATCACGGACGGCGCTGGAGCAGACTCTGGGGTATAAGTTCGCGAAGCCCGGGCTGCTGAAGCTGGCGCTGACCCACCGCTCGCACCCCTACGAAGCCAGAACGGATCCGGCCGACATCGCAGCGCACGAGACCAAGAATGCTCCGGGAACGGACAACGAGCAGTTGGAGTTCGTTGGCGATGCGGTGCTGGGGCTGGCGGTGACGGAGCTGTTGTATCAGCGCTTCCCTGACCGCAGCGAAGGTGAACTGACGCGTATGCGTGCAAGCCTGGTAAGCCGGCAGCGAATGGCGAAGCTGGGAGTTGAGTTAGGCCTCGATCAGCATCTGCTGGTGGGCCGCAGCGCGGAGCAGAATGGAGCTCGCCGCAAACCGGCGCTGCTGGCCAACGCGGCAGAGGCAGTGATGGCGGCGATGTACCTGGATGCGAACGCTGCGAGCAAGAATGGGTTTCAAGAAGTACGGCGGCTGGTGGAGCAGAAGCTCGTGAAGCCTGAAGTCGCCTCGATGGAGGCGGCGCTGAAAAAGGACGGCGGCCGCGGCGCGTTGCGCGATGCGAAGACGCTGCTGCAGGAGCGCGTTCAGGCTTGTGGCGCCGGCCGTTTGCGTTATGAGGACACTGACCAGACCGGGCCGGCGCACCAGCGGCGCTTCAAGGTTGAGGCACGGATCGAAGGTGCAGGCGGCGCATTTGCCGTGCTGTCTTCGGCCGAGGGTGCGAGCAAGAAAGAGGCTCAGCAGAAGGCCGCGGAGCTGGCGCTGAAGCACTGGAAAGAGCCGGTGGAGTTGCACGAAAAGAGGAGCGAGGACGCAGCATGACGCCGCTTTCCATACTCGCGGTCGATGCAGCGGAGTTCGACCGCCCGGAGCCGATTGCTTTGGCCCGGAGGGTGCCGACGGGCGTGATACCAAGCTCGAAGGCTCATCACGGCATGCTGGCGACGGTCCGCTCGCTGTGCGAGTTCCTGGTGGTCGCGCTGTTTGCGCTGACGTTTATTCTGCAGCCGTTCCGGATTCCTTCGGAGTCTATGGTGCCGACGCTCCGCGTAGGCGACTTCCTGATGGTGGACAAGCAGGCCTATGAGCCGGAGGGCGCGCTCTCGTGGCTGCTGCCGCCGTCGAGCATTCATCGCGGCGATCTGGTCGTGTTTCACTACCCGGTCGATCCCTCAATGCACCTTGTGAAGCGGGTTGTGGCGCTGCCGGGCGATCGCGTACGCCTGAAGCATGGACGCGTGTGGATTAACGGCCAGCCAGTGAATGAGCCGTATGCGTTTTACTCGCCGGCGGCGGTAGATGACTTCCGCGACAACTTTCCATCGCTGCGGACGGCCGATCCGAGTCTTGATCCGAACTGGTGGATGCGGTTGCGGCGCAGCATTGTGGATGGCGAGATTACGGTGCCGAAGGGGCAGTTGTTCGTGCTGGGCGACAACCGCAATGATAGCGAGGACAGCCGGTACTGGGGGTTCGTGCCGGAGTCCGATCTGGTGGGGCGGCCGTTTGTCGTTTACTTCTCGATCATCCCCACGGGTGACGATGGTGCACCGCCGACGGTGGGCGCGCGGCTGCGCACGGCGCTAAGCTTTCATGTCCTTCGCTAAGGGCTTTCATGTCTTCGCTAATTTTCAGGGCATTTCAGTAACGAACTCCTCACCAGCCACCGGGGTACACTGGCAGCACCACGTTGCCGTGGCAGGAGAGCGACCATTTTGACCAGAGTTGCAGACAGTGCCGCTGAGACGCGTGCCTCGATCGACCGCAGCGAGGATGCCGTGGTCAGCGGGAATACGGCTGCCGGACGTCCGGCGGACGCCGAGATCAAGGAGACACCGCTCGAAGCGCTGGCCTCCATCTGCTCGGTGCTGGTCGTCGGGCTCTTCATTATGGGGTTCATCTTCCAGAACTTTGTGATTCCGTCGGGCTCCATGGAGAAGACGCTGCTGATTGGCGACCACGTGGTGGTGGATCGGATCACGCTGGCGCCTCCGACTTCGTGGGCGCCGTTTGTACATTACCGGCCGGTGAAGCGCGGCGATATTATCGTGTTTCTGAAGCCGAATCCGGAATCGCCGGACCTGATCCTGGTGAAGCGTGCAGTTGGTATCCCGGGCGACCGGATTCATCTGCGTCATGGCGTGCTGTACATCAACGGGGTCGCGCAGAACGAGCCGTATGCGAAGATGCCGAACGATAACGACGGCAACTTCGACGATGCGTACGTGCCGTATCGCGACGACTTCCCTTCGGACCTTGCGGGCATTGAGCAGGCATCCTCTCAAAACCACGCGAGCTTATGGGCGGTAGAGCTGCCGAGTCACATCCAGGGTGACGATATCGTGGTGCCGCCGGGGAAGATCTTCGCTATGGGCGACAACCGCACGGAGAGCCTTGACAGCCGCTTCTGGGGTTTTGTGCCGATGGAGAACATCATGGGGCGGCCGATGTTTGTCTACTGGTCGTTCCAGACGCCGGCGGACGAAGAAGACAAGACGAGCCTGAGCGACCGGCTGAGCTTCATGGTGCACGTTGTGACGCACTTCTTCAGCGGGACGCGCTGGAGCCGGACCTTCCACGTCGTTCGATGACTGTTGAATGAGCATGGGTGTCGCCGCGACGGCGGCACGCGAGCGTGCGTCACATGATTGAAGTCGAAGACAGCGACCGGATGGAATCCAACGAGCAGAGCATCGAACACGCACGACGCCGGCAGCGTGTGACGATGGCTGCGGTGGTTGTGCTGGTTCTGCTGCTGCTCGCGATTACGCCGCCGCTGTTTAACGTCGGGCGGTATCAGCGGCGCGTTGTGAGCAGCATGAGCGAGAGCCTCGGGCGACCGGTGCATCTCGACAAGGTGTCACTGCACTTGTTGCCGATGCCGGGGTTCACGCTGCAGAACTTCGTGGTGACTGAGGATCCGGCGTTCGGGAATGAGCCGACGATTCGCGCGAATGAGGTTGTCGCGACGCTGCGCGTGAGTTCGCTGTGGAAGCGGCGCGTGGAGTTCTCGCGGGTGAAGTTCGTTCAGCCGAGTGTAAATCTGGTGCGCGGCGCGAATGGCCGCTGGAATCTCGAAGGTGTGCTGCTCCGCGCTTCGCAGGTGAATACCGCGCCTACTGCCCAGCAGCGCGCCGGGCCCGGCGCCGCGCTTTCCGTACATTGAGGCGACGGGCGGCCGAATCAATCTGAAGCTTGGGAACGAGAAGATGCCGTTCTCATTGACCGATGCGGATTTTGCGCTGTGGCTTCCCTCGCCGCAGACATGGCGCGTACGGCTGGAGGGCAAGCCGTCGCGCACGGATGCGAACATCGGCGACCCCGGCATTGTGCGGCTGGACGGTTCGCTGCAGCGCGCCGGACGGATGCAGGATGTGCCGGTGAACCTGCATGCGAGCTGGTATGACGCTCCGCTCGGTGAGGCGAGCCGGCTGGTCTCAGGCGACGATCGCGACTGGCGTGGCACTCTGCATGCGGACCTCTGGCTGCAGGGGCCGCTGGGAGCAGCCGCGGTGAAGACGAGGATCACGCTGGTCGACCTGCGCCGCGCGGATTTTGTGCCGGCGCATTCGCTGGATGAGTCGATGAGCTGCACGAGCAGCGCCGATGTCCCGGGTGCTCGGCTGGCCAACGTTGCCTGCGAGGTGCCCACCACAGGCCCGAAGCCGCTGGAGATCGCCGCGCCCGCAATGGACCTTACGCATCCGCAGGCGCAGGTGACGGCGCAGGCGGAGAAGGTTCCGCTGGACTGGATCTTTGAATGGATGCGGCTGTTCTCCGCGCGCATTCCGGCGGAACCGCGTGTGCAAGGCACGGTCGATGCGGACCTCGTTCACCTTGGGCAGACGCCGCTCACGAATTGGAATGGAACGGTCACACTGACGATGCCTGTTCAGCCGCGGCGCGCCAATGGTGAGATTGTGTCCGTGAAGGGCGAGGCTGAAATGCCATCGCAAACCTTTGAGGCGACGCTAGGCTCCTCCGACGGCGGATGGACGGCATCGCTCAACGCGACGCCTCTGCGCCTTGGCCCGGGAGCGGACCTGGTGCTGAGCGGGCAGGCCTCACCGACGGGCTACAGCTTTACCGTCGCGGGGAACGCGAGCGAGGCGCAGTTGGCGAGCATCACGCATGCGCTGCCGCAGGTTGCCGACAGCACGGGGCTGGTGGCGACGAGCAGCTCGACTGGGGCGGATGCAATTCACCCGATCGCACTCTCGTGCACGCGCGTGCTGAGCGGTGGACAGGTGTGCAGCGCGCCGGCGGCGCCGCCACGGCGCCCCACACGACGCAATGTTCGGCTGCGGCGATAGCTTCTATTGCTGATGGACGGTGACCGTCCGCGTGTGTGTGCTGGGGCCGGCCTCCGGCACGCTGCCGTCGTTCAACACGACCTCGGTGGGCGGGTTCTGCATGATCACGCGCTCGGTCGTGTTTGAAAGGCCGGGCACGCGGATCCGTTTCGTCGTCGCGAAATCTCCGGAGCGCACGACGAGCGGGACCTCGGCCGCGGCCGCTCCCGCATTGTGGACGGTGACGGCGACGAGCCAGCCTTTGTCGTGACCTGTGCCCTGCGGGAAGCTCGCGCGGCGTGACGTCCACGATGCTCAGGGCAGGCAGGCCGCGGTCGTGCAGCACCCAGTCGTTGAAGAACCAGGCGAGGTCCTTGCCGCTCATCTTTTCGAGCAGCGCTTCAAAACGCTGCGCCTGCGCTTCGGCGGAGTCGTAGCTCGGCGGCTGCGTGCGCCACGCGCTCAGCGCAAGCTGCAGCGGCTGCTCGCCGGCGATGTCGCGCAGCATCCACCAGACGGCTGCGGCCTTGCGGCGGAAGAAGAGCTCATCGGAGGCGGCGATGAGCGGCTGGCCGACCGCGGCGCTCTGGCTGCCCGAAGAACTGGATGTGTCGCTGGTGGCGTTTGCGGCTGGATCCGAGAGTGTGTCCGCAGAGGCGACCTGCTGCATCATCGCATCGAGCTGCTTCACGGCATCTTCGCGTCCGTGCTCGCGCTCGATCCAGAGCAGCGAGAAAAATTCGGCGAGCCCCTCATCCATCCACGGCTGTCCGGTCTGTATCCAGGCGTGCGTGAGGCTGTGCGCGAGCAGCGGAGCCGAGGTGGATGCGGCGAGCGTCCCGACCGGAGCCACCAGCAGCGGACCGTCTTCGAACGGCTGTCCGGCGTGGTCGATGATGGTGAGTGCGGTGAGCGGATGCGGCCCGAGCCACTGCTGGACGAGCGGAGCGACGCGTTCTGCGGAGTCCGCCAGCAGCGGAAGCACGCCGTCGTCGGTGGTCTCGACGGCGAGCATCGGCGCCCCGCTTGCGTTCGAGGAGTTTGTGGTTGAAGAGGAGACTGGCGCGGGAGCGGGCGCAATCATCGTCTCCGGCTGCGCGAGGACGAAGAGACTCAGCGGCCGCACGCCGATGGGCTCGGCCGGGAATGTCGCGGTCGCGATGCCGCTGCCGTAGGCCACGGGAGCGTCCTGGTTGTCATGCAGCGCGGTAAGCGGCTGACGACGACCGCAGAAGTATGCTGCCACGGGCGCTTCGCCGCCGAACTCGATGCTCAAGCGCAGACTTACGGGCGTGTCGGCGTGGTCCAGACGCTCGCGTCCGATTGCAGGGACAAGCGTGCCGTCCTGCAGGAAGAGTTGCGGAGCCGCGACCGGAAACCACAGCACATTGCCGAAGCCGCGCAGCGCTGTAGCGTCTGGGAGTGATGGCGTCCCAGTCGGTCTCGAGTGCCTGCGCTTGTGCTGCGCCGAGCCGTTCGAGGCGGCCGCTGTTGGCCGTGATCGTGCCCGAGTAGAACGTGTCCAGCGCGATGCTTTCGCCCGGCGCGAGAGGCTTGGCAAGCGTGATGATCAGCTCGCGCACGTGGCCTGTGTGGTCGGCATCGGTGTCGAGCAGGTGCTGCGCGACGGGCAGCGGGCTTCCCTGCACCGAGACGCTCTGCCAAGTGAGCGTTGACGAGATCTGCAGCGCGATGCGCGGCAGCGGCTTCTCGCTTGTGTTCCGCAGGGTCATCCTGGCGCGGCCCGGTGAGCTGCGACGTTCGCGGGCACGATGCGGACGTCGAGGTCGTAGCGCGGTGACGCGGATCGCCGACGCGGTCGGCGTCGGTGAGCTGCGGCGCGGCGCTCGCCGGCGGCTGCGGCTCGTTCTGCGCGCGGCTGCGGCTGTTGCTGTGGCTGTGGCTGGCCTGTTGCGGTTCTGCGCTGTCGGCCGCGTCGCCGTGGCTTTGATAGAGCACCTTGCCGTGAGGCGTCGCTGGCTGCTGCTGCGCGGGTGCGGCGGAGTCTGCTGCTGCGCGGCGGGCGCGGAGCTCTGAGCAGAAATCTGCAGGGGGAGAAGCGCCCGCGCACGCCAGAAGCAGCGCGCCGGACAGACGGCGATAACTCAAATTCACGATCCCAAACCTTTGCGGGGCCTCTGCATTTTGGAGTCCAGCGGTTTGGACTCGGCAGAAGCCGGAACAGCACAGCCGCCGCTGGCGCATGGCCTCATACATCACGACGGCGCCGGCCACCGACACATTCAGCGAGCTGACGCTTCCGGCCATCGGGATGCGCAGCAGGAAGTCGCAGGTGCGCTTCACCAGGTCATGCAGCCCGGCGCCTTCGCGGCCGAGCACGAGGCAGCAGTCCCGGCGGAAGTCGAAGTCGGTGTAGTCCGGCGTTCCGCGCTCGTCGAGGCCGACGATCCAGATGTTTTGCCTTCTTCATCTGCTCGAGCGCGCGGGTCAGGTTGGTGACGCGCGCGATGCGCACGTGCTCGGAGGCGCCCGCCGAGGACTTGGCAACCACGGCGCTGAGCGGGGCCGACCGGCGCTCCGGCAGGATGACGCCGTCGACGCCCGCGCCATCGGCCGAGCGCAACAGGGCGCCGAGATTGTGCGGGTCCTCCACGCCGTCGAGCGCCAGGAAGAATCTGCGCGCCGGAGGCGTCCGGCGGGGCTTCGAGCAGGTCTTCGAGGTCGAGCAGGCGGCGCTCGCGCAGGAAGGCGACCACGCCCTGGTGCATCTCGGTGCGGACGTGCCGGGCGAGCTGGTCGCGGGACTCGGAGGTGACGCGGACGCCCGCCGCGCGGCCTGCTCGAGCAGGCGCGCCAGCCGGGGGTCGCGGCGGTCTTCGCGCTCGCGGGCGACGGAAATGTGGTCCACGGCCCCGGGACGGGCGCGCAACGCCTCCTCCACCGGGTGCAGACCGTAGAGAACCTCCATGCGTCCAGTGTACGGAACATGACCCGGGCCCCCGGCCAGCTCGCCGGCCGGGTGCAGAAAAGGGGCGAAATCGGCGAAAAACCGCTTTCTGAAGCCTGCCGCGGAGCGTATCCTTAGAAGGTCGGGAACTTGAATTTCCGTTAGGTCCAGCGAGACTTTTTGCGCCGGATTCGCGTCATTGAGAACGTGAAGACCCCAGCGATCCTCACCGCCGAAGCCGTACGCCAGATTGAGCGTGAGAACGCTGCGATAGCCCGCGGCCTGAAACGGCAGGACCCCGAGCTGCTCGACCAGCTCATCGAGACCTATCAGCACCGCCTGATGCGCTACCTCATGTTCCTGACGAACAAGCGCGAGGTGGCCGAAGACCTGTTCCAGGAGGTCTGGATTCGGGTGCTCCGGCGCGGGCTCGCAGTACAACGGCAAGGCGCGCTTCGATACCTGGATCTTTACCATCGCGCGCAATCTCGTCATCGATCTTTCGCGCAAGCGCACGATGGCGTCGCTCGACGAGATGCGCGAGGGCGGCGAAGACGAGCGGCCGTTTGAGATCGCGCAGGACGGCCCGTCGCCGCTTGAGCAGTTCCAGGGCCGCGAAGATGCGGCCGAACTTGCCAGCGTGATGCTGACACTGGAGCCGAGCTACCGCGAAGTCCTGACGCTGCGCTTCCACGAGGAGCTCTCGCTGGAAGAGATTGCCAGTATCACGCGCGCTCCGCTTTCTACGGTCAAGTCGCGACTGTATCGCGGCCTGGCCTCGCTCAAGCCGCGGCTTGTGCAGCTTCGCGGAGCAGCGCAACAACGAAGATTCTCATCCGGTTCATCGTTCGGAGGTGGGTCGGTGAACGCTCAGCCCCACGATCGGCACGATGATGCCTCGCAGGAGATTCTCCGGGCAGCGCGCCAGCACGGCGGGGCACGCGCGCAGGTGGTCAACCGCACGCATCGCGTGGTGCGCGAGCAGGCGCTGGTCATGCGCGAGCAGCAGTCGCGGCAGCGCAGCCTGTGGGTTCCCGTTGTTATCTCGTCCAGCATGATGCTCGTCATCTGCTACGCGATCTGGGGCATGATGGACGGCTATGACATCACGCCGACCGGCATTCCGGACGCAAGCGACCAGATGATGGTTCTGCTGATGTGGTCGCTGCCCGTGACGGCGTTCGTGCTCGGGCTGGTGTGGATCAAGCGCGGCCGCAACCGCGCGAATCATGAGGTGACCCGGTAATGCTTCTGCCCTGGTCAACTTCGCCTCAGACAGAGGCTGCCTCGGCGGGTGACGATGAGCTGCGGATGATTCCGCGCTGGTCGATGGTGCTGGCGGTCGTTCTCTTCGTCGGCATGCAGTACATCTTCCATGGAGTGCTGCCGCACCACCGGCACGAGATGCTGCCGATGCGTCTGATGATGGGCTACACGTGGGGCGCGCTGGTGGCCAGCTATGCTCTGCTGCTCGGCTATGTGAGCCGCGACGTGAAGCGCCGCGGCATGTCTCCGGGACTGTGGATGCTGGTCTGCGTTGTGCTTCCGGGCGGCATCGGCGCGGTGGTTTACTTCATGCTGCGGCAGCCGATCCTCTCGCGTTGCCCGAACTGCTCCACGTCACTCACGGCAAGCTACAACTTCTGCCCGCAGTGCCAGTTCCAGCTGGCTCCGGTGTGCGGACGCTGCCACCGCGGCGTAAAGATCACGGATGTCTTCTGCACGCAGTGCGGACATGATCTTGCGCAGGACGGCGCGCCTTCGCGACTGCGCGCTTATAGCGATTGATTCAGACAAGTGAATAGTGAATAGTGAGTAGTGAATAAGGCGAAGCAATCAGTTGCCTTGCTTTCACAGCTCATTGCTAACCAGTGAAGAGCGAACCAGAAAGCATTTGCTTTATTCACTATTCACTTCTCACTATTCACTTTGTCATGTCGCTCACCGCTCTGATCATCGACGACGAACCGCTCGCACGACAGGAGCTGCAGTATCTTCTCGACCGCGCGGGCGACGTGAACGTGCTCGCGCAGGGATCGAATGGCATCGAGGCCGTTGAGCTCATCCGCACGCATAAGCCCGATGTCGTTTTCCTCGACGTGCGCATGCCGGGGCTGGACGGTTTCGCTGTGTTGAAGAAGCTGATGGCGCTCGATCGCAAGGCGCGGCTTCCGCAGGTTGTGTTCGCGACGGCGTTCGACCAGTACGCCGTAAAAGCGTTCGAGGTGAACGCGGTCGACTACCTGCTGAAGCCCTTCGACAGCAAGCGCGTGATCAAAACCATCGAGAAGGTGCGCGCACGCGCCGGCGAGGTCCGCGAAGTTGCCGGGGAGCCCGAGGAGAGTAAGTCCTCGCACGAGCCATCGCATGCGCGGGCCAAGGCAGACCAGGCGGAGACGGCGCACACTGCTGTGGTTCGTGACAGTAAGGACATCGCGTCACGCAACCGACTCTGGGATGCAGCCGAGGCGAAGCTGGACGCGCTGCTGCGCATGGTGGAAGAACAGGCCACAGCGATTGGAACTCGTGTGTCGCATGCGACGGGCTCGGCAGAGGAGACCGGCGAATCCCGGCGCTCCGGCAAGGTCGTGGTGAAGGCGCAAAGCCGGCTGCTGCTGGTCGATCAGCGCGACGTCTGCTTCGCCTCGATCGACGACGGCCGCATCACGGTCGTGACGAAGACGCTCGAAGGCGAATCCAACGTGCGTACGCTGGAGGAGCTGATGGACCAGCTTGAGCCTGACCAGTTCTGGCGCGCGCACCGCTCCTACGTTGTGAACATTGAGCACATTCGCGAGGTCGTGCCGTGGTTCAAGTCCAGCTATCAACTGCGCATGGACGACCGCAAGAACACCGAAATTCCCGTCAGCCGCTCGCAGACGCGCCGCCTCCGCGAGCTGTTCAACCTCTAGCCATGAGCACGGCAGCGACACATGATCGCGAGCGGCAGGTTATCAAGTGGCTGGTGCGCGGGGTCCTCGCGCTGTTCGCGATTGCGCTGCTGATCTATCCCGCGGACTGGCTCGTATGGGAGGCGCAGAAGATCTTCGGCGGCGGGACCGGCTCCGTTCAAATCAGCCACGTTACCGTGGCGGAGCTCAAGGCCAATAAAGAGGAGTACTACACAGATGCGCCCGACGTTGTGCCCTGCAGCCGGTCACTGTTCCCGCAGGGCGGCTACAGCGCGTGCTGGTGGCTGCGCCGCCATCCGCAGGTCGTCGAGCGCTACTAACGCGAGACGCTACGGAGCGACGGGATATCCGTGGCGGTTGAAGTTGAAGCGGTAGCGCGCACCAACCGTGATGGGCTTGGACCACAGCGATCCTGAAACCGTAGCCGGCGTGATGTAGCGCTGGAACTGCACATCCACAAGGCCGGACAGGTGCTCTGTCAGCCTGTACTCCGCGCCCGCTCCCGGAGAGTACACGTTCGACGTGCTGCTGAGAATCAGGAAGTGCCGGTCCGGCGAAGGGTAGCCGCCGTTCTCGTAATCGATTTCTCCGCGGCCCAGCAAAAAGTCTGCGTAGATACGCAGGCTCGGCAGCAGTTGACGCTCCACCCGCACGCCGCCAAGCGCGTTCTTCTGCCGGTCGATGTGCCCGCCATCCACGGGATACGTGCCGCGTCCCTCCAGGAACGGACGGAAGCCGTGGTACGACCGAACTCCGACGTCGGCGCCGGCCGTGATGCCCAGGTTCTTGCCTCCTGACAGACCCGTATACGTTCCGTTCAGTCCTCCAAACGCCGAGAGCTCAAAAAGCTTGTCTGCCGTCGGTTGCGCCGTCTGCGCGTGCGCATTCGCTACGATGAGCGCAGCTGCGGCGGCCAGGTTCAATACAAGATTTCTAAGACGCAAACCCTCTCCTTGTTTCCCTAGAGAATAAGACGGTCAAAGCCGGGGAAGGTGGTCAATCGGCACCTCGCAATCAGACCCATTCCCGAATCGGGCTTAGCGGCCTCGCCTCGATTATTCCAACCTCACTCTCGACCGCGTACACGCCGGCGGCTCGAAACCCGGCTGCCTCCAACAGCGCTCTCCACTCGCGCTCATTTCGCTCTCTTCCGCCGGTCACAGCCAGCATATTGATATCACTCATGAGCTTTGTCTCAAGGTGCGGGTCTGCCTGCGACACAACCGGCGGCAGGACAAACTCGATGATCAGCAGCGCCCCCTTCTCCGGAATGACCGCACGGCAGTTCTTCAGAATGGTGATCGCGTCCGCGTCGCTCCGGCCATGCAACACGTGTTTGAGCATGTACACATCAGCGCCGGCCGGAACCGAGTGCATCAGATCCGCCGCGACCAGCTCGCAGCGCGAAGCAACTGTCTCGTCCGCGAATCGCGCCCTCGCTGCCTCGATGCTCGGCTCCAGATCGACGAGCATCCCTCGCACATGCGGATATGCTTCCAGCACCGCAAGGATCAGCGAGCCACCGCCGCCGCCCAGATCCGCGACCACCTTCGCTTGCGAAAAATCCCATGCACGCGCAATCGGCGCATAATCGTGCGCGGGAGCGGTGCCCATCACGGCACGAAAGATCGCGCTTGCGTCAGGGTCCTGCGACCACCGCGAGGGCACGTTCGCATCGCGCACCTGAAACGACGACTTGCCCGCGCGCACGCACTCGGTAAGCAGGGACCAGCTATCAGCCAGCAGGTCCGACCAGAAGACGACGGCCGGCCACGCGGACTGCGGAACATCCTGGCGCAGCGGTCTTCCCAACGCCGTCAGCCGAAACCGCCTCTCGGATGTCTCCTGCGTCACGCCGATGCTGGCCAGCGCGCGCAGCAGCCGATACAGCGCATCGGCATCCGCTTTGCAGCGCTCGGCGAGTTCCTGAACATCGCGCTCCTCATCTTGCAGGGCATCCGCAACTCCCAGCCTTGCGGCCGCGCAAAGCAGACGGCTTCGCGAATACGCCATCGCCATTTCCACCAGCCGCGTGTTCGCCGTGACATTGCCAATCCCGACGCTGGTTTCCGCCATCCATCACCTCACACGAGCCGTTGCCACTTTACCTGAGCACTCGCAACCGAACTCCGAAGATGCGCTTCTGCCGCAGCAGCCAGAACGCAATCGACACGATCAGCCAAACCGCAAGCGCGGCAATCAGGATCAACGCCGGGCTATGCCGCGGAAGCAGCAGCCACAGAACGAATGCAAATCCGGCAAGGCCAACACAGCCTAGTGCGGCGCCGCCTGCGTCGATGCTGGCAGCGATGCGGCCGCGATTCGTTCCGTCATGGCCGATCTTTGCCTTGCGTTTCTTTTCGTGGGTCTCGATCAGAGTCGCTGTTGCTGGAAATATGGCTGGAAACGCAAGGAAGAGACCGCCTGCACCAGGGCCAAAATGTTTGGCCACAACGCCGGCCAGAACAGTAGCCGCTCCTCCAAAGACAAACCGCACGAAATATTCGAGCGGCTTCGTTTCCTTCAGCGCGGATAGCTTCGCATCGACCAAATGATTACCTTCCGCTCAACAAAATCCACGACCCCAGCGAGACCGCAACCCACACCGGGAGAAGCGCGATTGTCGTGACGTAGGCATTGGGCTTATAGCGCCTGAGAACACAACGGACGAGCACCGCATACACAAGAAAGCCCGCGCACCCGAGCAGCATGGTCTTGCCTTCCTGTGCAGCGTAGAGTCTCCCGTCCTTATGGATGGTCAGGGCGAGTGTTGCGAGCGCGACAGAAGGCGCTGCACTGAACAACCCCGCGAAGCTCTTGGGAGAAAGCACATCTCCAAGGATCGCGAAGAAGCTGACCACCACACCGCCAACCAGAAAACGAATTATGAGTTCACTCATCTCTGCGCCGGGCCTCTCGATCGTGTTTCCGCCGGTTTGGTTCAGGTGCGTGGGTCTGCCGGAGAATTTTTCAATGTTGCCAGGCTCCGCTAAGCACTGCGTGTGCGGTTCACGGCGAACAGGACTAGTAAATAGAAGATATATCTCGGCAGAGAGTTGTTCTGTAGTTGTTATTGAAGGGCCGACGTGGCGAGATCCGCGCAATAGCAGCGCTCGTTGGGCGGCCACTAAGCATTTGCTGGTCGAAGACGTCGCATCCGTGAGCGCGCGGCAGTGACGGCGGACTGCTCCTCCGCAACTTACGTCATTCGATGTGTGTCTAATCAATCGAGTCCCGGTCACGGCCAGAACTCACCGGCGCCAACCCGCAAACTCGTCATATATTGGACGGGAAGCGAGGGCACCCCCGGAGGAACGACCATGCAGATCAAGAGCACAGTTCGCGCCCTTTTCGCAGCAGCGGCACTCACCGGAGCAGTCCTGATCGCGGCGCCCGCACCGCAGGCGCACGCCGCGGTGTTCGTCTCCGTCGGAATCGCTCCTCCGGCCATTCCTGTTTACGAGCAGCCTCTATGCCCCGGCGACGGCTACATCTGGACGCCCGGCTACTGGGCCTGGGGACCCGACGGTTACTACTGGGTCGACGGCGCGTGGGTGCTCCCGCCCTATGAGGAGGCGCTCTGGACGCCGGGCTGGTGGGGATGGGGCGGCGACCTCTACTACTGGCACCCCGGTTACTGGGGACGAACCGTGGGCTACTACGGCGGCATTAACTACGGCTTTGGGTACTTCGGAACCGGCTTCTATGGCGGCTACTGGAACGGCGGACATTTCTTCTATAACCGCGCCTACAACCACTTCGGTGGGAACTTCCACGGCAATCTTTATGAGCGCCGCGTAGGCGGGTTCGACGGCCACCCCGGCGGCTCCAGCTTCAACGCGCACCCGCCCGCGGAGTACGCCATGCACAACACAGGGTTCCATACCTCCGGCGTGAACGGTCGCGACGCGATCCGCGGAACCGAGGCGTTCCCTAACCGTGGGAACAATGGGTTTGCCAACCGCGAGCAAGGCTTCACGAACCGTGGCGGAGTAAACAACAATTCCCGCCCGGCTCAGGGCTTTGAGAATCGGGGGTTCGAGAATCGCGGCTTTGAGAATCGCGGTGCGCAGAATCCCGGCGCCCAGCCCAGCTATAACCGCGGCCAGAGCTTCGGCGGCCAGCAGCCGAATTACAACCGCGGCCAGAGCATCGGTGGACAGCAGCCGAACTATAACCGTGGCCAGAGCATTGAGAATCGCGGCAATCAAAACTTCGGCCAATTCAGCCGCGGCGCTCAGCCCAACGTCAACCGCGCACCTGCGGCCCCGTCCGGCAACTTCAATCGCGACGGCGGCGCTCCGGCTCCTCACTACAGCGCCCCGGCAGGAGGCGGCGGCGGCTATCGCGGTGGCGGTGGTGGTGGTGGCAGCCATGGTGGCGGCGGACACCGCTAACTCTTCCCCGTAAATCTCCACCGGGCTGGACGTCGACGTCCAGCCCGCTTTTGTTTGCACAACACTCGCGGAGAAAGCGAAAGGTCTGGCCCGAAGCCAGACCTTTTCAAGTTCATCCTGAAACTCTGGGAGCCGAAGGACTCGATCAGTGCGCTGCGGAAGCGTTGCCGTGTGCCGCACCGAGCTTCTCCTCGGCAACCCGCGTGGCGGCATTCGCCTCGTCATAGCGAGCCTGATCGTCACCAGCCTGGTTCCAGAGTTCCTGCGCGTGCTGCAGCTCACGCTCGGCCTCGGCGACGTCGATCTCCTCCGGATGCAATGCCGTCTCGGCGAGAATGGTTACCCGCTCGGGCAGTACCTCGACGAAGCCCCACGCCACGAAGAACACCTGCTCGCGCGCGTTTCCGCCGTGCAGCCGCACCTGCCCTGCACCGAGCTCGGCCAGCAGCGGCGCGGCGCCGTAGAGCGCCTCGAGGTAACCGGACATAGACGGCAGTTCAACTGCCGCCGCCGTCGCGTCCAGCAGCACGCGGTCCGGCGTGACCAGCCGTACCTTCAGCAGCCCCGAATTGTTTCCGTTATCGGCCATGGTTTAAGCGGTTGCCTTCATCTTCTCCGCGGCTGCAAGCACGTCCTCGATGCCACCCTTGAGATAAAACGCCTGCTCGGGAATATCGTCGTGCTTGCCGTCGATGATCTCCTTGAAGCTGCGCACTGTGTCTTCGACCTTGACGTACGCGCCAGGAATGCCGGTGAAGATTTCGGCGACGTGGAAGGGCTGCGAGAGGAAGCGCTGGATCTTGCGAGCACGCGCGACGGTGAGCTTGTCTTCATCCGACAACTCGTCGATGCCGAGGATGGCGATGATGTCCTGCAGGTCCTTGTAGCGCTGCAGAATGCGCTTGACCTCCTGCGCCACGTTGTAGTGCTCCTGCCCGACGATGCGCGGCGTGAGAATGCGCGAGGTCGACGCGAGCGGGTCGACAGCGGGATAAATTCCCAGCTCAGATAGAGGACGCGAGAGGACGGTGGTTGCGTCCAGGTGAGCGAAGGTCGTCGCCGGCGCGGGATCGGTAAGGTCGTCGGCCGGAACATAGACGGCCTGCACCGAGGTGACGGACCCCTTCTTGGTCGAGGTGATGCGCTCCTGCAGCTCGCCCATTTCAGTCGCGAGGTTCGGCTGGTAACCCACGGCGCTGGGCATACGGCCGAGCAGCGTGGAGACCTCGGAGCCGGCCTGCGTGAAGCGGAAGATGTTGTCGATGAACAGCAGCGTGTCGGCGCCTTCTTCGTCGCGGAAGTACTCGGCGACCGTAAGGCCGGTCAGCGCAACGCGTAGGCGCGCCCCCGGCGGCTCGGTCATCTGGCCATAGATCAGCGCGGCTTTGGACTTCGGCAGGTCCTTGAGGTCGATAACGCCCGACTCCTGGAACTCGTGCCAGAGATCGTTGCCTTCGCGGGTACGCTCGCCAACACCGGCGAACACGGAGAAGCCACCGTGCTTCATCGCGACGTTGTTGATGAGCTCCTGGATAATGACGGTCTTGCCGACGCCGGCGCCACCGAAGAGGCCGATCTTTCCACCCTTCAAGAACGGCTGAATGAGGTCGATGACCTTCACGCCGGTCTCGAACATCTCCTCGCTGGTCGACTGCTCGTCAAACGCGGGAGCCTGGCGGTGAATCGGCATGTGGACTTCGGCGTTTACCGGGCCGAGCTCGTCGACGGGCTGACCAAGCACGTTAAGCACACGGCCCAGCGTGGGACGGCCGACGGGAACCATAATGCCCGCCCCGGTGTCGGTCGCCTTCATGCCGCGCACCATGCCTTCGGTAGCGGTCATCGCGATGCAGCGCACGCGGCCTTCGCCGAGGTGCTGCTGCACCTCGAGGATGACGTCGAGCGGCTGCGGGACGTTGAACCCCTCGCTGGTGACGCGAATCGCCTGATAGATCGGAGGCATCCTCGCCTCGTCGAACTGCACGTCAACGGCCGGGCCGCTAACGCTGATCACTTTGCCAATGTTCTCTTCTGCCATAAATCCTCTAAAAACTCTTCAGCTAAATTCTTACAGCGCAGCTGCACCCGAGACGATCTCAATGATCTCTTTGGTGATCGCGGCCTGACGAACGCGGTTCATTGTCAGCGACAACTTATCGATCAGCTCGCCGGCGTTCTTCGTCGCCGCGTCGGTCGCGGTCATGCGCGCGGCGTGCTCTGCCGCAATCGACTCGAGCAGCGCGTGAAAGATCTGGGTCGTGACGTACTTCGGCATCAGGTGACGGAACAGACGCTCAGGCGCCTGATCGAAGATGTAGTCGACCTCGGCTGTACCGAAGCGCTTCGCTTCCTGCTCGATCACGCTCTCTTCAGGCTCGTAGATGGAGACTCCGGAGGTTTCCGCAGCGCGGGCGGCGGCTTCTCTCTGCTCCTCGGTCATCTCCTCGGCCGCGGTGATCTCGTGCGTGCCGAGCTTGCGGATCGGCAGCAGCTTTTCCACGACGACGCGCTGTGAGATGACGGACTTGAACTCGTTGTAGACGAGATACACCGCGTCGATCTCGGCGCGCTCGTAGCGGTCGATGATGGAATGCGCCATCTCTGAGATGTGACCGATGTCCGCCTTGATGAGCAGGTCGGCGTGTTCGGCCGCGACCTCGATCGGCTGCGCGCGATGGCGAATGTTCTCGATATGCCGCGCGAGCTCGTTGTCGTAGAGCTCTTCCTTGTGCTCGTACACCGCTGCCGGATACTTGCGCTTGTACAGGCCGATCGCTTTCTTGCCAATCGGCTCGACGTCGATGGTTTGTCCTTGCGCGACGCGCTCGTCAATGAACCTCTGCGCAGCCTTGCCGATGTTCGAATTGAAGCCGCCGGCGAAGCCCTTGTCACCGGCGATGACGACGACGAGGACGTTCTTCTCCTCGCGTTCCACCAGCAGCGGGTGCAAGATATCGCCGGTCGCCTCGTCGAAGAGGTCCGTGCGACGCACGAGCGATTCCAGCACATTCGTGAGCATTTGCGCGTAAGGACGCGCCTGCAGGGCACGCTCCTGCGCGCGGCGGAGCTTGGCCGCGGAGACCATCTTCATGGCGCGCGTAATCTGCCGCGTGTTCTTCACGCTGCGGATACGGCGACGCAGATCGAGTACGTTGGCCATCTTTTGGGTTAGGCAGCGGCTCCTGCGGTCTGCTTGGGCTTGATTCTTCTCCGCGAGCCTCGCCTTGAAGTCCTGCTTGAACTCGTTGATTGCGCCGGTGAGCCGCTTGCGGAGGTCGTCGTCGAGCGCCTTTTTGGCCTCGATGTCGGCGAGCAGCTGCCCTTGCGCGCCTTCCATGTAGGGATGCAGCCCGTCCTCGAAGGCGCGGATGTCCTTCACCTCGACATCGTCGAGAAGCCCCTGCGTTCCGGCATAGATGATGACCACCTGCTGGACCCAGGTGAGCGGGTGGAACTGCGGCTGCTTCAGTAGCTCCGTCAGGCGCGAGCCGCGGTTGAGCTGATTTTGCGTGACCTTGTCGAGGTCCGAACCGAACTGCGCGAAGGCTGCTAGTTCGCGGTACTGCGCGAGGTCGAGCTTCAGCGTGGAGCCAACCTGCTTGGTGGCCTTGATAGCCGCGGCGAAACCTACGCGCGAGACGGAGAGGCCGACGTTGACGGCGGGACGAACGCCGGAGTTGAAGAGATCGGTCTCGAAGAAGATCTGCCCGTCGGTGATCGAGATGACGTTCGTCGGGATGTACGCCGAGACGTCGCCGGCCTGGGTCTCGATGATCGGCAGCGCGGTGAGTGAGCCGCCGCCGTTCTCCTTGGACATCTTGGCCGAGCGCTCCAGCAGACGCGAGTGCAGATAGAAGACGTCACCGGGATAGGCCTCGCGTCCAGGCGGGCGGCGAAGCAAGAGCGAGATCTCGCGGTAGGACGCGGCATGCTTGGAGAGATCGTCATAGATGATCAGCGCGTGTTTGCCGTTGTCGCGGAAGTACTCGCCCATCGCGGTTGCCGCAAACGGGGCGAGGTACTGCATCGGCGCGGGCTCAGAGGCCGTCGCGGCGACGACGATGGTGTACTCCATCGCGCCGAACTTCTCAAGCGTCTGCACAACCTGCGCGACGGACGAGCGCTTCTGGCCGACGGCGCAGTAGATGCAGATGAGGTTGTTCTTCGCCGAGTTGATGATCGTGTCGAGCGCGACGGCGGTCTTGCCGGTCTGGCGGTCGCCGATGAGCAGCTCGCGCTGTCCGCGGCCAATGGGAATCATCGTGTCGATGGCCTTGATGCCGGTGGCCATCGGCTCGGTGACGCCCTGACGCGCGATGACGCCCGGAGCGAGGCGCTCGACGGGAAGACGGTGTGGCGTGTTGATGGGACCCTTGTCGTCGATGGGCTGGCCGAGCGCGTTGACGACGCGGCCGATCATCGCGTCGCCGACGGGAACGTCCATGATGCGGCCGGTGCGCTTGGCCTGGTCACCCTCGCTGATCTCCGTGTAGTCGCCGAGCAGAACGACGCCGACCTGGTCCTCTTCGAGGTTCATCGCGAGGCCGGCGACGCCGTGCGGAAACTCGATGAGCTCGCCGGCCATGCACTTGTCGAGCCCGTGGACGCGCGCGATGCCGTCGCCGAGCGTGATGACCGTGCCGACCTCGTCGACCTGGATGCGCTGCTCGTAATTTTCAATCTGGCTGCGCAGCAGCTCGGTAATCTCGTTTGCCTGAATCTGTGCCATGCTGTTCCTTTTTCTCTCTGAACCTTTTTGACTCTAGACCTGCGCGCCGAAAGCTGTCAGGCGCATGCTGTGGCCAATCGCTGTCGCATTTGCTCGAGCTGGCCGCGGACCGAACCGTCGTAGACCGTCGAGCCAAGCTTCACGACCGCGCCGCCGAGCAGCGAGGGATCCTCGCGGTACGTTGCCTGCACGCGCGGCTCGCCGGCAAGCCTGGCAATCTGCTGCTCGAGCAGACGGCGGTTGTCAGGATCGAGCGGACGCGCGGAAATGATCTCGACCTCGGCGATGCCGGAGTTCTCGTCCGCGATATTGGTGTATGCGGCGATCATGTCGCGAATCTCATGGAGCCGCTGGTGATGCGTGAGCAAAGCAATGAAGTTGCGGATGGGGCGCGAGAGGCCCAGGCGCGCAGCCAGCGCGTCAAGCACCTTTAACTTCTGCACTTCAGGAATCGACGGATTCTGCAGCACCTCGCGGAGTTCAGCGCTTTCGTCCAGCAGATTCGCGAAGGCCTCGAGCTGGCCCTGTGCAGCAATCAGATCGAGCTGCTGGTCGCTCAGAACGGCAGCCAGCGCGCGCGCGTAACGGAGGTCGATGACGGCCATCAGTTATGCCCTCCGTTGTCTCCGGTGAGCTGGCGCGCGAAGCTCTCAACAAGAAGACGATCGATCTCGGCTGTGACGACCAGCTTGCGCGCAGCCTGCTCAATGGCAAGGCCGGCGGCGAACTGCTGGATGTCGCGGCGCGCGGCAGCTGTGGCAGCCTGAATCTCAGCCTCGGCTGCGGCGAGAATCTTTCCCTTCTCGTCCTGGACATTCGCGCGGATGCGCTGGGCTTCCTTCTCGGCGTCGACTTCAGCCTGGTGGCGCATCGCAGCGATCTGGTCGTCGAGTTTCGAGAGCCGCGCTTCGACGGAGTTCAGGCGGGCGCTGGCCTCTTCCGTGGCCGTGCGGGCATCCACGAGCTGCTTCTGAATTCTGGTATTGCGTGCCCGGAAGGTCTTCGGCAGCAGCTTCAGCAGACCGTAGCCGACCGCCACCGCAAGGATAAGAAAGTTGATCAGCGTGAATGCAGTGGCGGCCTGCTCCGCGTTGAGGCCGATCATGGAGCCTAGCTTCCGCACGGCGGCTGAGTGGCGGTACTCGTCGTTCTCGTCCCTGACCTCTTCCTTCTTCTCGGGCACCGCATTATCGGGCTCGGAGAATTCGCCGGCATTGGCAGGGGCCTGCTGGCGCGGTTGCTCATGACTCGGCTGGTCCTGACCATGCAGGCGCGGCGATGGAACCGCGATCAGTGAGACCGCAAGCAGAATAAGGAATCCGCAGCGCCGCAGACGGCGGGAAACGATAGGCAATGTCACTGATGGGCCTCCGCAACGGCCTCGCCGGCGGGCAGGATGGCCTTGATGATCTGTTCGCCGAGCATCGCGGCGGCGCGCTCAATCTGGTCGCGAGCGACGGCGGTCGAGCTCTCGATCTCGCTCTTTGCCGATTGGATTCTCTTCTGGGCCTGCTCGCGCGCGTCCTTCAGAGCGGCTTCGCGCTCGGCCTGCAGCCGTTGCAACTGCTGCTCGCGCAACGCAAGGATCTGAGCGCGGGCGGCGCGGAGCTTCTCTTCGTACGCGGTGGTCTCAGCTTCGGCCGCAGCAATTGCGCCGCGTGCCTGCTCGACCGCGCCGGAGGTGCGGGCACGGCGCTCGGCGAGCGTGTGCTCGAGCGGACGGCGCACTAGGATGCCGTAAGCCATCACAAGCAGGATGAAAAAGATCGCAGTCGGCACAGCGCCGAGCAGAAGACCACCAAGTTGGTTGAGAATTTCCATTTAGTTCTGTGGGTAGGACGGGCGGTGGCGGGCTCTTAGCTGACCGCTGAATGCGCACACTTCAGGCGGCGCAGATTCCATGCCTACGTTCCTTCTAGTTGTAGCAAACGCTCGCTTTGAACGTCAAAGTCGATGGAACGGTAATCGGTTCAAAAAAGCGATAATCAACCGCCAGAAACGCCGCCGGCCAGGTTACATTTGCGCTCCTTTCGTGAGATTTTTTGCTGCGCCTTGCGTCGGCAGGCGTACACTGGTCTTACCACCCGAGACCCGTTCCGGGTCGTGCAGGCCGCGTGAAAGGGGATTTACCTCCGCTCCCCACTCAGGCGGCCTGTATTGTTTGTGGCGCCGTTTGCCTGATAACGGCGATAACGGCCGAGAAGCGACGTCGGTCCGACCGCGGTCAGCGCAATATTGTTTCCGTCGTAGCTTTGATTCAACAGAGTCGCGCCGCGTTCCAGTGCGGCAAGCACGCGGCCTTCTGACTGGGGGATCGAGAACTTTGCCTCCACCAGGGGATCGGCCGTGAGTGCGGCATCGATGGCTTCGAGCAGACCGTCAAGACCTTCGCCCTTGAGCGCCGAGACGGGGATTGCTCCGGCAGCCAGTGGTGTCGCCGCACCTTCGGCGAGCAGGTCGATTTTATTGAAGACCTGCAGCGTGGGCTTGTCCTGCACGCCGAGCTCCTGAAGAACAGCTTCCACCTCGCCGCGCTGCTCTTCGAGCAACGGGCTGGCGGCGTCGCGCACATGCAGGAGCAGCTCGGCGCGTTCTACTTCTTCGAGCGTCGCGCGAAAGCTGGTGACGAGCGAGTGGGGCAGCTTGCGGATGAAGCCCACCGTGTCCGACAGCAGGACCTTGCGCCGGGAGGGCAAGGTGAGCTGGCGAAGCTTCGGGTCGAGCGTCGCAAACATCCGCTCGGAGGCGAGCACCTCAGCACCCGTAAGGGCATTGAACAGGGTCGATTTCCCCGCGTTGGTGTAGCCGACCAGCGCCACAGTGGGGACGGGGACAGCTTCGCGGCGGCCGCGCTGCTGGCGGCGGATGCGGCGCACGGCTTCGAGCTGCTGCTTGATCCGGTCGATGCGGGTGTTGATGCGGCGGCGGTCGGTTTCGAGCTGTGTTTCGCCCGGGCCGCGCGTGCCAATGCCGCCGCCGAGCTGGGACATCATCTTGCCTCGGCCGGCGAGCCGCGGGAGCTGGTACTCGAGCTGCGCGAGCTCCACCTGCAGCTGGCCCTCACGGGTGCGCGCGTGCCGGGCGAAGATATCGAGGATAAGCTGCGTGCGGTCGATCACGCGGCACGGCAGCCGCGCTTCGAGGTTGCGAAGTTGTGAGGGCGAGAGGTCGTGGTCGAAGAGGACGAGATCGGCCTCCGTGGAGCGGGCGGTCGCGTCGATTTCGTCCAGCTTGCCGCCGCCAACCAGGGTTGCCGGATCGGGGCGCGGCCGGTGCTGTACGAGAACGGCCGCAATTTCAGCTTCGGCGGAGCGGGCGAGTTCCTGGAATTCGGCCAGCGACAAGTCGAATTCGAGGTCGCGCGACAGCGTCCGCGCGGCAGTATCGGGCGCATCCTCGCCCCGCGTCGAAGCGTCGAGTGCGGCGGCGGCACGGGCCTGCCGCGCCGCCGGGGAAAGGCCGGGGCGTCCACTGGTGAAATCGACGGCGACCAGGACGGCGCGTTCCCGCGCAGAACCGCCACGCGCCCGCCCAGCGATTGCATGAGGAGCTGCTGACATGCGACTCTCTGTTTTCTCCCGGTGAATACGGGCTCGGCGTCTGCCTTACCGTGCGACGGCGGTGGGGCCCTGCGTCGCAGGGGTACCCTCGGCGGTCGCGGAGGCCGGGCCGGGTCGATGTTCTGCACCGGGAGCGCCCGCGGCCCTTGGCTCGGTGTGAAGCGCGGGCCGGCCGCTGACCACGGTGGAGATCGCGTGCTTGAAAATAAGCTGCTCCTGCGCGTTGTTCTCCAGCAGTACCGAGTACTTGTCGAAGGAACGGATGCGCCCTGTCAGCTTGACCCCGCTGACCAGATAAATGGTGATGGGGCTTTTGTCCTTCCGAACAGTGTTGAGAAACGTGTCCTGAATATTCTGCGCCGGCTTCGAGTCCATAATGGCCGATCTCCTGGGTCTCACTTCTGCCAAACAGCTTGTTGCCTTGGGCATCTGCTGCCAAACCCCGCACTGCCCAAAGTGCAAAGACTACCCTACAGGGGTGCCACCCCATCGAGCAAGCTCGCTGGGTACCCCGGACAGGCTTCGGCGACCCTCCCGCAACAAGCCGTCCCGATGCCCTCTCGATCCCAGCGAGCAGGCTCGCCGGGGACCCCGGGGTTGCGCGCCGGGAGAACCACAGAGGGCAGCGTAGGATTAAAGCAATGTCAGAGACGACCTCGAAAGGCACCCGCCAAACCGTTCAGATGCTTGATTTCCGGCGCGAGTTCTCTGCGATTCGGAATGAGGTGCTTTCGGCTATCGAAGAGGTCTGCGATTCCCAGCGATTCATCCTCGGGCCGCAGGTCGAGCGGTTCGAGCGGGCCGCGGCCGTGGCCTGCGGCGTGGCGTACGCGGAAGGCTGCGCCAGCGGGACAGACGCCCTTTGGCTGGCGCTGGCGGCGCTCAGGATAGGCTCCGGAGATGCGGTCGTCACCACCCCCTTCAGCTTTTTTGCGACCGTCAGCTCGATTTTGCGCGCCGGCGCGGTGCCGGTGCTCGCGGATATCGACCGGGCGACGTTCAATCTCTCCCCTGCGGCCGTCGAGGAGGCGGTTCGGAGAGCGGCCCCGGCCGGCGCAAAGCGCATCGCTGCGGTTATGCCCGTGCACCTGTATGGCCAGTGTGCGGAGATGGATGCCTTCTCGGAGCTGGCGAAGAGCTATGACCTCAAGATCGTCGAGGATGCCGCGCAGGCGTTCGGGGCAGCGTGGAACGGCGTCCGAGCAGGGGCTCTCGGAGACGCGGCGGCGTTCAGTTTCTACCCGACCAAGAACCTGAGCGCGATGGGCGACGCCGGAATGGTCACCACGCGATCGGCCGAGACGGACGAGCATGTGCGCATGCTGCGGACACATGGCATGCGCCGGCGGTACTTCCATGATGAGATCGGCTGGAACGCCCGGATGGACACCATCCAGGCGGCAGTGCTCGAGGTGAAGCTGAAGCGCGTGGACGCGGGAAATGCGCGGCGCCGCGAGATTGCGGCGCTATATGACCGCGAGTTTCACGACGCCGGACTGGTGGGTTCGAGTGTCGGCGAGGGCGTCCTGCTGCCGTGGACGGATCCCCGCGCGGAGCACGTATTCCATCAGTATGTGATCCGCGCTCCCCGACGCGATGCGCTGCGCGCCTTCCTCGGCGAAGAAGGAATCGGCTCGGAGATTTACTATCCTCTGCCGCTGCACTTGCAGGACAGCCTCGCGTTCCTGGGCTATCGCAAGGGCGACTTCCCCGAAAGCGAGCGCGCCGCCGAGGAGGTGCTCGCGCTGCCGATCTATCCGGAGCTGCGCGAGGATGAGGTCGAGACGGTGGTGGATGGGATCCGCCGGTTCTACGCTTAGCGCTTCCTGCCCTTCTTCTCCTTCTTTGGCTCCGGCGCGGGGTGGGCTTCCGCAGGAGGCGGCGTATTCGGTGGCAGGATGCGCCGGCAAATATTGCCCTCCAGCCGATATGTCTTCGTGACGGTCTTCGCCGGTTTAATCTCGCCAGTCTTCGCGTCAGGCACGGGCTGCGGGGCGTCGGCCCCGAGCACGGTGTAGCTGAAGGTCGGCAGCTGCTGCGCGGCGTCCGGGCTCTTACCGTACGGGTCCTTCGACTTGAAAAGCTTTACAGGCAGATAGCCCTCGATGTTGTGCTCGCGGAAGCTGGTCTCGTACCGGTGCTTCTTGATGTTCCAGATGAAGACCCGCACCTGGTCGAAGTCGTAGGGCAGACCGGCTTCCCACGAGTTCAACACAGCCAGGTACTCGGGCACTGTGGTGACGGTCTGGCCGTTGTTGAGCATCCCGGACTGCGGGTCCTCGACCGTGGCGAGCACATAGGAGCCGACGATGCGCTGCCCCTCGGCATAGCGCGCAATCGCGTCCGGAACATTGACGTCGATCAGATGCGAGTACACCCAGCCGGTCTGGCCTTGAGCTCCGCGGACGAGCCACCAGTCTTCCATCGCGGGCGGCGGCGGCCCAATTCGGATGCCCTTGCCTTTAATCGCTGAAGCGTCCAGCTTCTGCGCGTCGGCCACGAGGCCTCCCGGAGGCAATGGCTTGGCCACCGTCGCGCGCTCCAGCAGGCTGACCGGGTCACCTTCGGCGAGCCGGAAAAAACGATCCGTCTCGCGCCCAGGGCTGACGTGCAGGTAGACGTCATCGCGCGCCGTGGCTGATGCGACGACCGGATCGTGCAGATGCTGCTTGCGCAAACCGTCGAACCGGTCGGCGATGCCCTGGTCCGCCGTAAGCCGCGTCTCCAGCCAGCCGACAGCTCCCTCCGGCGTCTTCACCTTCACAAAGCGGCGGTCGCGCTCCAGCACCTCGAGCTTCTCGCCGTTTGTGACCTCACCCGTGCGGTTGGAGACAGCGGCGACGCGGTCACGAAGGATGCTGTTCTTGGCAATGACGTACACGTATTGGGTCTCACTGTGCGCGCGAAAGCGACTGCAGCCGCAGGCGGCTATCAGCCCGCAGAGCGCAGCGAGAGCCATCAGCCGGCGATTCTGCGGATATTGCCTGCGGGGGACAGAGATCGAATACGAATCAGGAGACATGTGCGTGCGAATTCCTCGGCTGTTGAAGTGAGGTGAGAAGGCGCAGAGTGCTAGTGCGTCATGGCAAGGATGGCGGGGAATGCGGCGGAGGTGCCGGTACCTGCGCTGGTGACGAGCGTCAGAGCTCCGGTGCTTCCAATCGTAAAGAGCTGAAGGCCGGAGCTGCCGCTGTATCCGGCGGCCACCATGTAGCTGCCGGATTTGTCCACGCCGATGGCAGAGACATTGGCGGGTCCGGTGAACGGCGAGCCGGAGACCTGAGTGAGAGCGCCACTAGCGCCGATTGCAAATGCGGAGATGTTTCCGGTTCCTTCGTTTGCGGTGTAGACGTAGCCCTGGTTCGAGTTGAGCACGATGGAGCGAGGTGTGGTCGCGCCGGTGCTGTAGGTCTGGTTCGATTGCAGAACCCAGTCTCCGGCGGTGTCCTTGATCTGGTAGACGGCAAGCGCGCTGGTCCGGGCAATGTAGGCGTAATTGTGGTCATCGAGGACGACGGAGTAGTCACCGCTGGGCGACGCCTGCGTGGACCCTGAAGGAATCAACATGGACGCAGTGCTGCTGATGCCGCCGCTGCTGGAGTACGGGAAGATGGCCGTTCCGGCGCTGCCTAACGACGCGAGCACAAACTCTCCGCTGGGCGCGACTTTCACCGTGCAGCTTTGACTGAGGACGGTGCCGCCCAGCGCGCAGTTGGTGCCGGGCAGGCCGAAGGTTCCCCCGAGAGCAAGATTTCCGCTGCCGTCGATTGTGTACTCGGTCAGGAGGGTTCCGGTTGTGTCGACGGAGAACAGAAACTTGCCGTCAGGCGAGATGTCGATCGACGAAATAGCTCCGCTGACCTGCACATGGCCTCCGTTGGGACCCGAGAGCTGACCGCTCGAGCCGATCGTATAGGCGTAAATTCCGGGATTCGTCGCGCCCGGGGAGCTGGCCACGTAAAGGATGGCATTATTCGGGGAAACGCTCATCGCCACCGGGATGAAGTTCAGGTTGAAAGGCGACCCTGAGATCGCAGCGAGCGAGCCGTTGCCGATGTCATAGGCGGACACATACGTCGATCCGGCGGTCGAGTTTGAGACGTACGCGTAGTCGGTGGTCGTCGATCCGCTTCCCCCGCCGCTTCCGGTAGACGGACAGCTTGCCTTCTGGCACACGAAAAAATTGTGGCAGCCGGCCAGCAGAACCGTTGCCGCAAGCCCGAGAGCCGCGCCGCCACGAGCCAGCAGCCGGAGGGCACCCTTCCGTGATCGATACACCGTTGTCTCCTCAGCACTGCTGTCGCAACCATTGTCGCAGGTCGGCCGGAAGCGCCCCATCCTTGTTGCGGTCATGCCAGTAGGACGCATCCGCCCGGGAACGGTCTGCGGATCGAGGCAGTGAACTTTCTACTTTGTTCGGTTACGGGCGGGGCTTTGGCTATCCGCATGACTGCCCGGTATCATCGTTATCGACATGCCTAGCTTTTCCGACAGCATCTTTCTGTTCGTGCTGGCGCTTCTGCTCTTCGGGCCCAAGAAGCTGCCCGTGCTGGCGCGTGAGCTGGGCAAATGGGTGGGCGAGTTCCGCCGCGCCTCCAACGAGTTCAAGATGCAGATGGAAGAGGAACTCCGCCAGGCCGAACAGGAGGACCGCCAGAAGCAGATTGCGGCCATGGAAGCCGCCGCGCCGGTCACCCAGCCCGTTGAAGAGCCTTCGCATCCGCACCTGCCGGAGCCTGCGACGGAGGACGTTGCGCCGGCCACACCCACCCCGGAGCCCGCAATCGGACTAGACGCCGAAGCAGACGCCGAGCCGTTGCCGATTGCGACCTCCGGCGAACTGAAGATGATGCCGCCCTCGACAGGACTGCCCGCAGGGCGAAGCACCAACGGATCCGAAGATCCGCTCGGCGGAGGTTTGCTGGACTCGATCCCCTCCTCGTCCGAACGAGAGCACGCTGGCGTAGCCGTCGCAGAAGGCGAGTCCAGTGGCCGCTGACCTTATCGACCGCGCGCGTACTGCCGCGCACGAACGCGCTGAACTGCCCGGCATGAGCCTCATGGAGCACCTGGAGGAGCTGCGCACGCGGCTGCTCCGCTCGCTCATGTACCTGGGCCTCGGCATGGTGGTTGCATGGATCTTCCACGTGCGTCTCGTCAACTTCATCCAGAGGCCGCTGCTGGATATTCACCTCTCGATGACGATGACGCATCCGACCGATGCGATCAATCTCTTCATCAAAACCGCCCTCGTCTTCGGCGCGATCTTCGCGAGCCCGTTCATCCTTTATCAGGTGTGGCTCTTCATTTCGCCCGGGATGTATGCGCACGAGAAGAAGTACGTCTTCCCGTTTCTCTTCATCACCGTCGTTCTGTTCCTTGCAGGAGCGTGGTTCGGCTACCGGTATGTGCTGCCCGGTGCGATGGTGATTCTCATCCAGGACTTCGGCAAGAACTTCACGCACATGATCACGATCGAGGACTACACGGGCTTCTTCCTTGCCGTCATTCTCGGGCTGGGCATCTGTTTTGAAATGCCCGTGCTGATCTTCTTCCTCTCATTGTTCGGCATCGTCGACGCAAAGTTCTTGCTGAAACACTTTCGCTACGCGATCCTTGCAATCTTCCTCATTGCCGCGATCATCTGCCCGTCGCCGGAGCCGACCGCGATGTGCCTCTTCGCTGCCCCAATGCTGGCGCTTTATTTCATCGGAGTGGCAGTGGCCTACTTCGTTCATCCGAGCCGGCGAAAGAAGCAGGCAGAACTCAAGGGAGCAGCCTGATGGCTCGCCGTTTGCTCAGCAGGATTGCGAAGCGTGCTCTCCTGATCTTCGCCCTGGCCTCGACCCAGACACTCCTCGCTTCCCCGAGCGCGCACGCGGCCACGCAGGCCGCATCGCACGGCGTCTCCGGAGCCGAGGTTCTGCGGCTGACGCAGCAGTACATCGATGTCGCCCCGAAGCGCTACGTCGGCTCACCCGGCCACGCAGCGGCGGAGAACTTTATCCGGCAGCACTTCCAGCCTGAGGTTGCGAAAGGTGACTTCGTCACCGACGAGTTCTACGCGCGCACGCCGATCGGCGTCGTGACCATGCGCAACTTCATTGTGAAGTACCCGGGTAAGAAGGACGGCATCATCGTTCTGGCGTCGCACTACGAGACCAATTACCCGCTCAAGGATGAGAACTTCGTCGGCGCAGATGATGGCGGCTGCACGACTGCACTCCTGATTGCCCTCGGCCAATATCTGCGAGAGCATCCTCCGCAGGGCTACTCGGTGTGGCTGCTCTTCGATGATGGCGAAGAGGCGATTGGCAACAACGGTATGCAGGGCTCCGACCAGCTCTACGGCGTGCGCCACATTGCCGCCAAGTGGGCCGGCGACGGCACCCTTAGCAAGATCAAGGCGCTGATCGTCGCCGACATGATCGGCTGGAAATCGATGAACATCGATCGCGAGACGAACTCCACACCCTGGCTGCTGGATCTGCTGGCACAGGCCGGGAAGGACACGGGGCACTCAAACTACCTGTTCAAGCACTCCGGCCCGATCGAAGACGATCACATTCCTTTCAAAGAACGCGGTGTTCCCGTGCTCGATGTAATCGCCTACGAGTACGGTCCATTCGATCAAGATCACGGCGACTACGCGTACCATCACACTCCGCAGGACACGATGGACAAGCTGAGCGCACAAAGCCTGCAGGTCTCGGCCGATCTCTTTCTGGATCTGATTCGGCTGATCAATGCGCACTAAGCCAGAGACGCGCTGAGGCGCCGGAAGGAGTTCCGCGGGTGGCAACGCCAATCTCCTACTGGATTGCATTCCACGTCGCGCTGATTCTCCTCCTCGCAGCCGAGTACGTGATGGCGCATCGCGTGCGCGAGACGCACCGCAAAGCGCTTTATGCAACATTCATCTGGGTTGCCGCGGCGCTCGTCCTCGCCGGATTATTGCTGCCCCGGTTCGGCTCGCGTGGAACCGTGCAGTACCTCGCCGCCTATGCGATCGAGGAGTCGCTCTCGGTCGACAATCTGTTCGTCTTCCTTCTGCTCTTCCGCATCTTCCGCATTCCCGAACCGCGCCAGCCGCGCGTGCTCTTCTGGGGCGTTGCGGGCGCGATCGTCATGCGAGGCGCCTTCATCGCGGCCGGCGTCGGCCTGCTGAATCACTTTCACTGGGTCAGCTATGTCTTCGGTGGACTGCTGCTCATCAGTTCCATCCGCCTTGTGCTGCCCAGCCATGAAAAGGAAAAGACTCCCGCATGGCTTCGCTGGATACGCCGCATTCACCCGGTCAGTGAACGGCAGGACGTGTTCTTTGCATACGAAGATGGCCGGCG
Source organism: uncultured Acidobacteriaceae bacterium (assembly GCA_963762465.1). Taxonomy (GTDB): domain Bacteria; phylum Acidobacteriota; class Terriglobia; order Terriglobales; family Acidobacteriaceae; genus Granulicella. The sequence goes on from CAVXKS010000011.1 coordinate 220,174, forward strand.
CATGATCACCGTGCTAATGCTCGCGCTGCTCGCCATTGAGTTCAGCGACATCTTCTTTGCAACGGATTCCATCCCCGCCGTGCTGAGCATCACCCGTGAGCCGTTCCTCGCGTATACGTCGAACATCATGGCGGTTATGGGGCTGCGGTCCTTGTATGTGCTCCTCGCTGCGATGCTCGCGCGCCTGCGCTTCCTGCACTTCGGACTCGCAGCCGTCCTCGCCTTCGCTGCTGTCAAGATGCTTATCTCCTCGCGCATCGACATCGGCCCGCTCTTCTCGCTGGTCGTCATCGCCGTTCTGCTGGCGATTACGATCACAGCATCCGTGATCTTCGCGAAGCCGAAGCCGCAGCTTGAGGCTCCCGAATCACAGGTCTAGCGCTGGACTTCATCCGCAACGCGCTATCCTGATCAGGTGTCGTCCGACTCCAGAATCGTTACCGTGCGCACGCCGAGTCTCTCGTACAACGTTGAGATTGGTAGGCACCTCCTCGCCTCCATCGGGTCACGTGTCGATCAACTCCTCGACGGCGGCCTGCGCGCCGGCAAGCAGCGGGTGTTCGTCGTCAGCTCTCCGGAAATTCTGAAGCTCTGGGGCGACGATCTGCTCAGCGGATTCTCCGTCGGCCCGTTGACGCTCAGCGTTGCCAGCGGCGAGTCATACAAGCGGCTCGCCACGGTCGAGCGGCTGCTCGAGGAACTCGCCGAGGCCGGCGCAGACCGCGATTCCGTACTGATCGCGTTCGGCGGCGGTGTTATCGGCGACATGACCGGCTTCCTGGCAGCAATCTACATGCGCGGCATCCGCTACGTGCAGGTGCCTACCACACTACTCGCCCAGGTCGACAGCTCGATCGGCGGCAAGACAGGAGTGAATCTTGCCGCCGGAAAAAATCTCGCGGGATCGTTTCATCATCCGCTAGCGGTCTACACGGATGTCGCAACCCTGAAGACATTGCCCCCAGAAGAGCTGTGCGCGGGCTTGCAGGAGTCTGTGAAGGCTGGAATCATCCGCGACGCTGAGCTCTTCTCGCTGCTGGAGAGCGACCGTGAACGCGTTCTTGCGTGCGACGAACACGCCCTGATGGACGTCGTCGCTGCAAGCGTTCGGGTGAAGGCGGACGTGGTGAACGCCGATGAGCGCGAGTCTGGCGTGCGCATGATTCTCAACCTTGGCCACACGCTCGGGCACGCGATTGAAGCTGTAACGGACTACAAGCAGCTGCTGCATGGCCAGGCTGTCGCCTGGGGAATGATCGCGGCGACCAGCATCGCAGCGCATCGCCAATCCATTTCCCATGACGACGCGCGGCGAATCGCTGCACTGATCCGCGCTTACGGTCCGTTGAAGCGGTTCTCGGCCGATCCGGAACAGCTTGTAGCGCTGACCGCACGCGACAAGAAGAATCGCAGTGGAGCACGATCATTCATTCTTCCAACAAAAATCGGCGATGCAGTCGTCGTGCGCGACGTGACGGAGGCGGAGCTGCTGCGCGTCGCCCGCTATATCGTCGAACAGGCTGGAGCGGCCTGATGACGCGGCAGGTGGGCGCGCGGCCAGCAAACGAAACGAGCGAAGAGGAAGCAGCGCAGCACGTGCGCCAGCTCTTCGGCTCCATCGCGCCAACCTACGATCGCCTGAATCATCTGCTCTCGTTCGGTCTGGACGCACGATGGTGGCGCCGAACTGCAAATACGTTTCGCGATATTCTCGCGCGGCCTGATGCCCGCGTGCTCGATATCTGCTGCGGCACGGGCGACCTTACCGCCGCTCTGCTGGCGCCGCGGCCATCGAACTCAGACACCGTCACCGGTCTGGATTTTTCGCCGGAGATGCTGCGCCTCGCCGAGAGCAAGTATGCCAACGCGAACATCCGCTGGGTCGAAGGCGATGCCATGGCACTCCCCTTCCCGGACAACTCCTTCGATCTCGTAACCTCCGCTTTTGGCTTCCGCAACCTGGCCAACTACGCCGCGGGGCTCGCGGAGATCCATCGCGTGCTGCGGCCCGCAGGCAGTATCGGCATCCTTGAGTGCAACCAGCCGGACGGCCTGAGCGGCGCCTTCTACAACCTCTACTTCCATCGCGTTCTGCCGCTGGTCGGCGGATGGATCTCGGGCGAGCGCGCCGCGTACGAGTACCTGCCAGCCTCCGTCCGCCGCTTTCCGCGCCCGCCGCGCATGCTGCAACTGATGCGTGAGGCCGGATTTACTAGCTGCGCGTGGGACGGGTATCTTTTGCGCGCTGCCGGCCTGTATCGCGGCCTCAAATCCTGACGTATCCTCACGGCATGGCCGGAAGCACGAAGACCGCCGCCAGCACGGAGCATCACGAGCGCGCGTACGCGAAGCGCACCGCCGCGCTCACCTCATTCCTTGCGGCCTCGGGAATTACGCTCCTGAAGCTCATCACCGGGCTGCTCACTGGATCACTCGGCATGTTGAGTGAAGCTGCGCATTCCGGCATCGATCTCGTCGCCTCCTTGCTCACGTTTACCTCGGTTCGCGTCTCTGACCGGCCTGCCGATGCGGAGCACGCCTTCGGCCATGGCAAGGTCGAGAACCTTTCCGCCGCGGTCGAGACGGTGCTGATGATCGTGTCGTGCATATGGATCGCCATTGAAGCTATCCTGCGGATCCTGCACCCGGCACGTCTCACGCTGCGCTTCTCGATCTGGCCCTTCGTCGTCCTGCTGCTGTCGATCGTCGTCGATTCGGCGCGTTCTGTGGCGCTGCATCGTGTGGCAAAGACGCATCGAAGCGAGGCGCTGGAGGCCGACGCCGTGCACTTCGGCACGGATATCTGGTCGTCGGCTGCCGTCATCGCGGGCCTGCTGTTCTCGTTCGCAGGCCAGCGGTGGAACTGGCCGTCGCTGCGGTATGCCGATCCGATCGCAGCGTTGCTCGTCGCTGGCATCATCCTGCACGTCACATGGAAGCTCGCGCGCAGGACGCTGGATTCATTGCTCGACGCAACCCCGGCCGAAGTCCGCGACAAGATTCAGGGGCAGATTCTGCGGGACCTCAGAGCGATCCCGGACGTCGTCTCCGTGCAGCGCCTGCGCGTGCGGCGCTCCGGCTCGGATTATTTCGTCGACCTGACCGTCGGGCTTCCGCGCGCGCTCAGCTTCCAGCAGTCGGAGCAGGTCACGCTTGCCGCGACAGACGCGGTGCAGAAGCGGCTCGAGGGCGCCGACGTCGTTGTCAAGACGGTGCCCACGGCGACCATCGACGAGAGTCCCTTCGATCGTGTCCGGGCCGTGGCCGCGCGCCGCAACCTGAACGTTCATGACGTGAGTTTGCAGCAGTACAAGGGCGCGCTTCATCTCGAACAGCACCTTGAAGTGCCGGAGTCGATGCCGCTGCGCAATGCGCACGAGATAGCCACGCAGCTCGAAGCTGAGATTCGCCGCGAGGTGCCCGGCATCGCCACGCTGCTCACGCACATCGAAGGTGAGCCCGCAACCATTGCGCATGCTGTGCCGCTTGAAACGGCCGCCAATCTCGAGAAGCAGCTCCGCAAGACTGCCGCCAACTTCCCTGAGATCCTCGACGTGCACGAAATCACTGTTACACGTGGCTACGGCGGCGCCGCCAATTCCATACAGGTCAACTGCCACTGCACTCTGCCCGACGATCTGCCCATGAGCCGCGTTCACGCGATCATCACTGATTTTGAAAACCAGTTCCGCGTCCAGCATCCGCAGGTCACACGCGTGCTCATCCACCCCGAGCCCGCATCCGACAACCGCCGCTAGCATTCCTTCGGACCCTGTATGCTGGACACGAATGCGGCGATTCTTCCGAATCTTCCTCGACGCGGTGGTGGTGCTCGTAGTTTTTGTGCTGTTCGCCGGGCTGGCGCTGCGGCTCGCGCTGCATGGCCGCGAGGTGGCCATTCCTGATCTCGCCGGCCTCACCGTCGCGGAGGCCAGCGAGGCTGCGCTGCACAGCGGCCTTGATCTGAACATCGAAAACAAGTTCTACTCCCGGACCGTGCCGGCGGGACGCATCCTCTCGCAGTCGCCGGCCGCTGGCTCACGTGTGCGCCGCGGTTGGCAGTTGCGCGTCACCGAGAGCCTTGGCCCGCAGCAGGTGACGATCCCCGACGTTGTCGGCGAGCCCGTCCGCGAGGCTTCACTGGATCTCCGCAAATCTTCGCTCGACCTCGGCACACTGGCCCACATGGACGCACCCGGCGACACGGACATGGTCCTCTCCCAGACGCCGCCTCCCGACGCCGGCGTCGACCAGCCGCGCGTCAATCTGCTTCTGAGTCAGCAAGGCGCGGGCGCATCCGATGCGTTCGTCATGCCATCCTTCGTCGGGATGAGCTGGCCATCTGCCAACCGCGCCGCGATTGCTCTTGGGCTGCGCGTCGCCGCGCTTGGCGAAATGGCGCCGGTCGCGCAACCCGCGCCCACAACGGGCTCGACGCCCACGATTGAACCACAGCAGCCTGCTTCCACCACCGCTCAGCCGAATGCAAACGGAACGCTGCCACAGACACCCCCGCCGGCTCCCGTGCAGATGGTTCCTGTCGGCCCTGTAACCGCGCAGTTACCAGAGGCCGGGCATCGCACCAGCAAAGGTTCGACAGTGAAGCTGACGTTCGGACATTCCTCGACGGCCAGTGCTGCACCTGCATCGCAGCCCCAGCCAGCTTCGCCCGCAACAACTCCACAATAGGTTCCTACTCCCGGCGCGCAAAGATCGCCGCAAAGAATCCATCGCCCTGAAAATTGGCCCCGGGTAGCGTGCGCAACGTATCTCCGCGCACGATCCGCCTCAGCTCTGCTGCCTCACCACGAATCCAACCTTGCGCGTGCAGCCGCTGCAACAACTCGGCAATCGGCAACATCCTGACCATCTCTCCAAGATCGCCTTCCCCGAGAACAGAGTCGACAACTGCCTCGTTCTCCTCGGTCTCAAGCGAGCAACTGGAGTACAGCAGACGCCCGCCCGGTCGTAGCCGCTTTAGAGCGCTGCCAAGGATTTTCCGCTGCCGCACTGCCTGCCGCTCAAATTCAGGCAGCTCGAGCCGATGACGAATCTCCGGATTGCGCGCCAGCGTTCCGGTCCCGCTGCAGGGCACATCGCACAGGATCAGATCGAAGCTGCCCTCGCTCTCAGGAAGCTCTGCAGCATCGGCCTCCAGCGTCCGAATCTTCCGCTCCGGCATCTCCTTCTCCACCCGCCGTTCCATCGACTGCAATCGCCGCGCACTGATGTCCGTCGCCAGCACCTCCCCAGCCGGATGGCGTCGCGCCAGCACCGCCGTCTTCCCGCCAGGCGCCGCGCAAGCATCCCAGATTCTTTGCGGCGATGAATGACTCACCGCCGCAAGCTCAGCCACTAACCGCGACCCTTCATCGATGACGTGTTCATCGACCTGCTCCGCCGCCTTATCGCGCACAAACAGATCGCCTCGTGCGGGCTCGCGCTGGTCGTGATCGCAGATGGCCGCCGCCGCCTCTCGACCATAGAAAGCTGCCCATCGCCGGACCATCCACGCGGGGTGCCCTAAGCGCGTCGCGAGCGCATCGACAGATTCGACGATCGGCTTGCCCGGCCCATTCGTCGCCGAGAGCTTTCGCAAAACCGCATTCACCAGGCCTGCCCCGTTCGGGTGTCCGGCTGCGCGCGTCAGCTCGACGCTCTCGCTCAACGCGGCGTGCGACGGCACGCGATCCATGTGGCGCAATTGAAACGCGCCCATTCGCAGCGCAATTCGTATCTCGAGCGGCAGCGGCTGATCAGGCCGTGCCAGCAATCGCGTGAGCTCCGCATCCAGCGCGATCTGCCAGCGCAGCACGCCCATCACCAGCGCAGTCGCAAGATTGCGATCCGCCTGCGACAGCTTGCGCAACTCCGCGCCATGCAGCTCATCATCGCTGTGCGCCGAAGTCGTCTCCACCTGCATCAGAACGCGAAAAGCGGCCCACCGCGCTGGACTGACGCTCTTTGCCTGCTGTGGCGGCCCGGTTCGCCGCGGTTTTCGGTCAGTACCCTGCCGCGGATCAGGCAAGACGCTCTCCTCGCCGAAGCTGAAAGTCGTTCGCAAACTGTGCGCCGGGCATCCGGGCCTTGCCTTCCATCTGCACTTCGTCGAGCACCAATTGCGTCCCGTCTGCCGCGCCCACGATCAGCGCACCATCAACGACCGCAAGCTCGCCAGCCCCAAGCTCCACATCAGTAGCTTGCAGCGGGTGCATGCGATGCACAAGGAAGCGCTTGCCGCGAAACTCCGCATGCGCTCCGGGCCACCGGGAAAACCCGCGCCAGCGGTTGTACGCCTCCCGCGCGGACCTTCGCGCAAGCTCCATCCGTCCGTCTTCGCGCGTCAGAATCGGCGCGAGCGTAGCCTGTGAATCATCCTGTTTGCGCGGCTGCACGGTTCCCCGCTCCAAACCCTCCAGCGTTTCGACCATCAGCTCCGCACCGATCGCGGCAAGCTGCGGATACAGCTCCGACGCCGTCGTGTCCGGCCCAACCGGTATCCGTCGCTCCAGCAACACATCACCCGTATCCAGTCCCGCATCGAGCTGCATCGTCGTCACGCCCGTCTCCCTCTCGCCATTCGCAACCGCCCACTGGATCGGCGCCGCTCCGCGGTATTTCGGCAGCAATGACCCATGCAGATTAATGTTGCCGAACCGCGGCAGCTTCAGCATCCACTCCGGGATAATGCGCCCGTAAGCAACAACGATGATCGCGTCCGGTCGAATCGATTCGAGCTCGCCGCGCAGCTCTTCATTGCTCTTGATCTTCTCCGGCTGCAGAACACGTAGCCCGCGTGCCAGCGCAGTGCGTTTCACTGCCGATTGCTGCAGCTCCATCTTGCGTCCAGCCGGCCGGTCCGGCTGCGTCAGTACCAGCGGAACGTCGTGCCCGCGCTCCATCAGCGCCTCAAGCGTCGGTACGGCAAACTCCGGCGTCCCGCAGAAGACCAGCCTCATCGGCCGTCACCACTGTCCATTGTTTTGCAGCTTGCGAATGCGCCGCTTCACCAGGTCGCGCTTCAACGTGCTCAGCCGGTCAATGAACAGCACGCCGTCGAGATGGTCGATCTCATGCTGCATCGCCCTCGCGAGAAGCTCGTCACCTTCGGCCTCAAAGAACTCGCCGTTCACGTCCTGCGCGCGCACCTTCACACGCGCTGCTCGCTGCACCTTCTCGCGGATGTCAGGAAGGCTCAGGCAGCCCTCTTCCTCGAACTGCTTTCCGTGGCGCTCCACAATCTCCGGATTAATCAGCACCAGCTTGTCCTCGGGCGTCTCGTTGAAGCTCACATCGATTACGGTGATGCGCTTTGACACGCCAATCTGCGGAGCCGCAAGGCCTATTCCGCGCGCGGCATACATGCTCGCCCACATCTCATCAACAAACTGCGCGAGCTCCGGTCCGAACTCCGTCACCGCTGCGCCCTTCTTCGCCAGCACAGGATCCGGATATTTCACGATCGGGTGAATCTTCACCCCTTCGTAATCGGCCGGCGCCACAGCAGTTGCACCCTCGTTTTCCTTCTTCTCGCTCATGTTCAAAAGGCTCGAATCTGTTCGCAGTATCCCTGGAAGTTGCGCTTCAATTCAGTCAGGCTGTCGCCCCCGAACTTCTCCAGCACCAGCCGCGCGATGGTCAGCGCCACCATCGCCTCGCCGGCAACCCCGGCGGCCGGAACCACGCAAACATCCGACCGCTCATACGATGCCTTCGTCGCCTCGCGCGTCTCAAACGATACCGAGCCAAGCGGCCGGCGCAAGGTCGAAATCGGCTTCAGATATCCGCGCACCACCACGTCCTCGCCGTTCGACATCCCACCCTCAACCCCGCCGGCATTGTTCTTCTGGCGGCGGAATCGCGTGAACCCCTCGTCTCCGGCGTCGCCCTCCGTCGCATACCCAATCGCGTCGTGAACGGCAGATCCCGCCGACTCCGCCGCCGTCACCCCGCGCCCAAGCTCAACCGCCTTCACCGCCTGCAGACTCATCAGTGCCTGCGCCAGCAGCCCGTCCAGCCTCTCATCCCAGTTCACGTGTGTTCCGATGCCCGGCGGCAGTCCGTGCACGATCACCTCAAACACTCCGCCGACCGTGTCACCCGTGCGCAGCGCCTTATCGACTTCGCCCTTCATCGCGGCCTCGGACTCCGCATCCGCACACGCGAGCATCACCTCGTCGCGCCCGGCGATCGCCGCGACTTCGTCGAACGAGACCTCACGCGCAAGCTGCGCTGTTCCCACGCGAATCACGTGGCTCGCGACATTGACGCCAAGCTCGCGCAGCAGCAGCTTTGCCAACGCACCGCAGGCCACTCGCGCCGCCGACTCACGCGCGCTCGCCCGCTCCAGCACGTAGCGCGCATCCTTGAAGTTGAACTTCAGTGCGCCGGCAAGGTCCGCATGGCCCGGCCGCGGGCTGGCGACAGCCTTGTGCAGCGCGGGATCACCGCCCTCGACCGGCAGAATCTGCTCCCAGTTCTTCCAGTCGCGGTTCGCAAGCGTCATCGCAATCGGCGACCCGATCGTCTTACCATGCCGCACGCCCGAGAGAATGTGCGCCTCATCCTTCTCGATGCGCATGCGGCCGCCGCGCCCATAGCCTTGCTGCCGACGCCAAAGCTCGTGATTCACGAACTTCTGGTCCACAGGAATACCCGCGGGTAGCCCGCTGATCAGTGCAACCAGAGCCTCACCGTGGCTCTCACCCGCTGTAGAAAATCGAAGCATAAAAAAATTGAGCCAAACCGATCGAAATGTGCGCCAGACCGATGAAAATGCAACCGCGCTGAAACAGAATCAAAATGCGCTGTTTAAGGGAATTATAGCGAGCCTCTCAGGGCGTCACGCCTCGCGTTCACCGTCTTTCGATCACCTGGAGGTCCGCCGCATGCCTCCGCGAGGTCACGCGATCGAGCGCGAGGTCCGGTGTATGACTGAAGCGAAACGGCGCGCCGTTCTCCACATTCAGCTCAACGCCGCTCAACTGCAGGTTCGTCGCGTAGGACGCCACCAGCCCGCTCTGCCCCGATCCCACAACATCCGTCAGGCGCAGACCGCCGATCGGGCTCTCCGGCAGTCCATCAATCACCACCAACTGTTTCGCTCCATCGATCGTCAGGCCGTTGATCGCGATGTCGCGAAACCGCGGCGTGCCTGCATTCACCGGTTGAGCTTCATCCAAGTTGGGCTTCTCACCTTCCATTCGATAGAAGTTCGTCACCTCAATCGCACGCCCCACGTTCCGCATCGTCCAGTTGCTGAACCGTAGATCCGACACGACACCGCCGCGCCCGCGCCGGCTCTTGATGCGAATGCCCGCCTCGGTATCCACGGCCGTGATGTTCGCCGCCACAATGTTCCGAACCGACCCCGACGTCTCCGAGCCGATCGTCACCGCTCCATGCGCGTGATGAACCGTGCATCCGGTGATCGTGACATCCTCCGTCGGCCGGTTAACGCGCAAGCCATCAGCGTCCTTGCCGGACTTGATCACAATCCCATCGTCACCTGTATCGATGTAGTCGTCCGTCAGGTGCACAAACCGCGAGCTGTCCACGACAATCCCATCCGTGTGCACGCCGGGATAAGTCTCGATCACGACATTCCGCACCGTCGCCCACTCCGTGTACAGCAGGTGCACGGTCCACATCGGCGAGCCCTCAAAGTGCACATCTTCGATCAGCACACGCTTAGAATTCATCAGCCGCACGAATGACGGCCGCAGCTCTTCTCCCGCTGCCTCATACTCCGCGCGCGGAATGGTCTTGTGCGCCTCAAGATCGCTCAGAAGCCGCTCCCAGTTCGGTCCGTTCGCCGAGCCCACGTCACTCATCTGCTTGCCCGTCGCGTACTCATTGCTCACCGCATGATTCGCCTCGCCCAGCTCGCGCGGATGCAGCTTGATCCAATCCGCATTCGAGCTCACCAGCGTTCCCGTGCCCGTGATCGTCACATCCTCGAGATCATGTCCGCCGATCAGCGGCACTGGCGTCAGCGTCTCGACGCCCTGCTGCCTGGCCCAGGTCAGCGGCAGTTTCTGCGCAGGAAACTCCACGACCGATCCCGGCCCGAAGTCCAGCCGCAGATGTGAAACCAACTCAATCGGCCCCGAGATGTAGTGCCCCGCGGGAACATACACCGTCCCTCCGCCCGCCGCTTTCGCCGCCGCAATGGCTCGCGCAAACGCAGCGGTCGCCGGCTCGCTCGAATTCGGATTCGCTCCATAGCGCGTGATATCGAACACAGCCTGCGCGCAAGCCACATCGCCGAACAGAAAAACCGCAAAGAAGAAGAGAAACCCCCGGCCGATGCGCACGCTCGCCAACTCCATCAGCTCTCTCGAAACTCGAAGGACGGGTCTTCCACCGGCTCCCCGGCACAGACCTCCGCCGGCTGAGCCGCGGAAGCCTCGCCACCCTCCAGCGCAGCCCCCGCGCTCGGCTCGGCGTCACTCGCGCTCGATCCCTGCGACTCCAGAAACCTGCGCGAATCAAATAAATTCCGGTCCATCGACCGAACCCACTCCGTCGGCTCATCCGCCCGCCGTCCCGCATCGCGGGCCGCCGCAAACTCCGCCCGCATCGTCTGGAACTTCGCCTCCAAATCATCCAGCGCGCTCAGCAGCATCGCCTCCGGCGTCATCGGCAGCTTCGGCGAGCCGAACTCCAGCTTCCCGTGATGCGCCAGGATCATATGCTCGACCAGCACACGCAGCGGCTCCGGAAACATCACCGCCGCCTCACCGCTCGCCTGCGCGCGCTCCTGAGCCTCGGCATCCATCCCCGAAATCGCCTCTGCCAGCATTCGCTGCGCAATCGTGATGTGCCCGACGAGTTGCCCCTCCAGCGTGTAGCTGAAGTTTGATCGCCAGCTCAGCTCCCGCACCTTGCCGATATCGTGCAGAATCGCTCCCGTAACCAGCAGGTCCGGGTCAACCTCCGGATAGAACGGCGCGGTCGCGCGGCACACCCGCACCAGCGCGAGCACATGCTCCAGCAGGCCGCCCAGCCACGCATGATGCAGCCGCTTCGCCGCCGGCGCCTCCTGAAATGCCGCGCCGATCGCCGCATCGTCAAAGAACCGCAACACCAGCGCACGCAGATGCTGATTCGCAAACGCCTCCACGTACCCGCGCAGCTCCGCCATCATCGCGGGAACCTCATACTGCGTCCTTGGCACAAAGTCCGCCGACTCGATCTCGCCCTCACCCGCCGCACGCATCCGCGTCAGCGTGATCTGAAATCTCCCGTTGTATTTCGAAATCTGCCCCTGCACCTTGACGTAGCAGCCCTCCGCGCACGTCTCCACGACATTCGCGAACTCCTCCCACATCCGCGCCTCGAGCTGCCCCGTTTTATCCGACAGCGTCAGCGCAAGATACTGCCCGCCCCCACCTTTGCGGTCGCGCAAACTGATCGACGCCAGGCAGAAGAACGTCGTGACGACCTGGTTCTCGAACCGCGCCGCATCGGCAACAAAGAAGTCTTTCATCGCTTCGCCTCAGCATACGATGAAGAGCCCCGAAGACCGGGGCTCTTCCGTGGAAAGCACGTTCACCATCGCTGTACTACGGCCGCCCTATTGCGGTGTAGACGTTCCCGCCGCAGGCGCCTGGTTCGCCGGAGCGGTCTGTGCCGCCGGTGCCGGAGCCGTCCCGCCCAGCGCGGGGTTCACAGTCGGAGCAACGGTCGGCGTCGTATCCACCGGCTTCGGCTTCTCCTGCATCCGCTCCTTCGGCTGATCCTTCGCGCGCTTTACCTTCGCCTTCTTCTTCTTTCCCGTATTCCCATTCAGCCCCAGCGGAGCCGCGCGCGTCTTCTCGTCAGCCGTCTGCTGGCTCGTCGCCGCCACCGGCCGCTTGGTCGCCTTCACCTCTGCCTTGGCGACCTTCTGCTGCGCACGCGTGGCTTCCGACTCCTTCTCCCGGTCCGTGAATCGCGTCTTATGCTCCTCAACCTGCTTCGGTGCCAGGGGATCCGTGCTGTTCTCGTCCGGGCTCGTGCCCATGGTCATCGTGGTCACAGAATCCGAAGGCGACATGGCCGCTCCCGCCGTCTGGCCCAGCGGCTGAGCATCGTTGCCCGTCTCAGCCGTCTGCTCCGTCCCTGCCGGCAGAGCCTTCTCCGGCGCCTGCCCAAAGCGGATCTTTTCGCGATGGATCTTGTGCTGCTTCGGTGCCTTTCCACCGGAAGCCACCGCAGCCTTCGCGGCCTGCTTCTGCGCTTCTTTGTCACGCGCGGCCGTCAGATCTGCCTGTGCCCTCGCAGCCTTCTGCTGCTCCACGCGCTGCTTCTTCACAGTCTTCTTCTTCGGCGGAGGAGGCGCATACGCCGTGAACTCAGGCTTCGTCTGCTGCCGGCCCGCGCCCGTATCCACAAAGCCCGGCTTGATGTCGATGTACGCATCCTCGCGCGCCTTCGTCAGGTACGCGCGCAGCGCCGGCTGCAGCTGCTGGAAATAGATCGCCTCCTGCACCTGCTGTTCGACTTTGGCCAGCGGCGGAATCCCCGCCTGCTGATGGCTGTCCACCTTCAAAATGACGAATCCCTGCCGCGTCCGGATCGGCTGGGTGTACGCCCCAGCCGCTAGCGGGAACGTCGCCTTCTCCAGCACGTCGCCAAGCATCCCGCGCTTGAAGTCGCCCAGGTCTCCGCCCGCCGCAGCCGTCGGTCCGCCCGAGTCAGTCTTCGCCGTATCCGCGAAGTTCGCGCCCGCCTTCAGCTTGGCCTCTACCGCATCGGCCTTCTGCTGCGCCGCCGCCACCTGCGCGTCCGTCGCATTGTCCGGAGTCGGAACCAGGATCTCGCTCAGATGCACCTGCTCCGGCGCCTCGAACTCTTTCCCATGCTCCTTGTAGTACGCCTCTTCCTGCGCGCGGGTCAGGTTCAGGTGCCGCCCAACCTCGTCCTGCACCACCTGATTCGATATCACCTGGTTCTGGATCTGCTGCTTAAAGTCCTGATACGACACGCCCTGCTGCTCGGCGGCCTTCTGCAGCGCTTCCATCGAGTCCAGATGGTTCTGCTTCCGGATATCGTCCAGCCGCCGCATTGTCTCGGCGTCGCCGTTAATACCCAGCTCTTTGCCTTTGGAGAGCAGCAGCTGCTGGTCGATCATGTCCCGCAGTAGATCGTGCAGCTTTGCCTGGACATCAGCTTCCGGCACATTCTCCTGCCGCGCCTGCTCCATCAACTGCTGCTCGGCGCGTTCGTATTCGCTGCGCGTGATGATCTGGTCGTTCACCCGCGCAACTACATCCTCCACAACGGTTCCATTGGGCGTGATGGGCGTCGCGGCCGGCAGCGGAGGAAGCTGAAGCTGCGGCTGCGGGGCAGTCGCGACACCGCCGCCCGGTACCGGATAGTTCGGCTGCTGCGCGTTCACCTGCGCCAGCACACTCGGTGTCGCGGCCAGTGAAACTGCGACAACTACACCGGCGAACCGGCTTCCACGCTGAAAATGAAACCGGCAAACACCCTGAAAATAATTGCGCTTCCTGATCATCCGTTCCTTCGGGGACCTCTGTCGCTCGAGCCTCTCCGGCTGGCGCGGCCCAGGTCATCCTGACCTTTCCGCAAGCCACTCTGCACCCGGGTGCCCCAGCAAGCGTTGTCCGCCGGCTGGGTAAGGGAGCGTGCTATTGGTTGGACCACATCGCCTGGCTGAGGTCATCCAGTGCGTCCATTCTACCTATCAAAAAGCCGCTTTGCTTTCTGAGCACTCTACTTCCTCTGCGTGCCCTCGCCCGCAATCCTTCAAGCCCGGGGCTCACCGCCCGAATGCTATACTCGTCCAACCAGTAGCGGCCCGTTTTCCCTTCTTTCCGGGGCCTGTCTGCTCTCGTTCGAGGTTCCTTCCGCGCCATGACTTCGCGTACCCGCCGCGCCCTCTTTTCCGCAGCCATCTTCCTCACGGCCTGCGGCGTCACTGGCTCCATCATCGGCGGTCGCGTTGCAGCTCAGTCCGCCTCGGATGAGTCCACACTCCGCGACTCCATGAAGCAGTTCACCGACGTCTACGCCCTCGTCGAGCAGAACTACGCGGACAAGCTGGACGCCGACCACGTCGACAAGTCCATCTACGACGGCGCTATCCCGGGCATGCTCCATGTGCTTGACCCGCACTCCAATTTCTACGATCCCAAGGCCTTCGCCCAGATGCGTGAGGACCAGCACGGCAAGTACTACGGCGTGGGCATGCAGATCCAGCCGCAGGAAAACAAGATCGTCGTGCTCGCCCCGTTTGAGGGCACGCCCGCTTACAAGGCCGGCATTCGTCCCGGCGATGTCATCCTCGCCGTCGATGGCAAGTCCACCGAGAACCTTGACTCCGCCGCCGTGGCGTCCATGCTGAAGGGCCCCCGTGGCACCCACGTCAGCGTCACCATGGCGCGAGAGGGTTCGGCCAAGCCGCTGGTCTTCGACCTTGTTCGCGACGAAATCCCCCGCTACTCGGTCGACATGGCGTTCATGATCAAGCCGGGCGTCGGCTATATCCACGTCACCCAGTTCATGGAGACCACCTCGCATGAGGTGCAGGAGGCGCTCGACAAGTTCGGCCCCGGCGTCCAGGGCCTGGTCATCGACCTCCGCGAAAACCCAGGCGGGCTGCTGAACGAAGCCGTCAACACCGCCGACAAGTTCCTCCAGAAGGGCCAGATCGTCGTCTCCCAGCGCGGTCGCGCCTTCCCCGACCAGGTCTATCGCGCTCCCAAGGGCTCTGATCTCAAGTACCCGGTCGTCGTGCTCGTCAACCGCGATACGGCATCGGCGGCGGAGATCGTCTCAGGCGCTCTGCAGGACCATGATCGCGCCCTGATCGTCGGCGAAACCACCTTCGGCAAAGGCCTCGTCCAGACCGTCTTCCCGATCTCCGAGAACACCGGCCTCGCGCTCACGACCTTCCACTACTACACGCCGTCCGGCCGACTCATCCAGCGCAACTACAACAACGTTTCGTTGTACGACTACTACTACGTCCGTAACGACGCCCTGCCCGCCGACAAGAGCAACCGCGAGGTCAAGCTCACCGACGCCGGCCGGCCCGTCTACGGCGGCGGCGGCATCACGCCCGACGAGAAGATCCCCGAGCTCAAGAGCAATCACTTTCAGGATCAGCTCGCAATCCACCGCGCCTTCTTCGACTTCACGGCCCACTACCTCGCCAATCACACCGTCTCGCGCGATCTGGTCGTTGACGACGCCCTGATGAGCCAGTTCGAGAACTTCCTTCACACCCAGAAGATCGACTACACGGAGAAGGACCTCAACGACAACCTCGACTGGGTCAAGGCGATGATCAAGGCGGAGCTCTTCACCTCGCAGTTCGGTCAGGCCGAGGGCTTGAAGGTTCGTGCCGAGTGGGACCCGCAGATCAAGCAGGCCCTCACCTACATGCCCGAGGCGCTCGCGCTCGAGGAGCACAAACTCCCCTCCGAGCAGAAAGCCACCGAGACCGCCAGCACCGCCTCAACCCACGCCACCACGGCCCACCAGTAATCTGGAAGGCCCATCTGAAGATGGGCCGTAGGCCGTCCTGAAAACCAAGCGGGGCCGACTTCAGTCGGTTCCTTGCCTTTGCTTCTTTCTGTTATGGCCGCAGGGGATCTGCTGTTGCCTTTGCCTGTGCTGTTGCTTTTGGCCTTGCCTTTCTTTCTGTCATTCCGAGGCGCAGCCGAGGAACCTGCTTTCCCCGCCTTCTGACTCGCTGACCCGCTGACTCGCTGACTCGCTCCTTCCCTCCCCGCTACAATCATCCCCGATGCCTTCCCCTCTCATCGCCATCGTCGAGGACGAGGAGCACCTCGCCCAGGGGCTCCTGTTCAACCTCCAGGCCGAGGGCTACCGCACCCACCACGAGGCTGACGGCGACGCCGCTCTGGCCTGGCTCCTGAACCCCCCGGAACCGCCCGCCGCCGTCCTGCTCGACGTCATGCTCCCCGGCCAGGACGGCTTCTCCATTCTTCGCGAGCTCCGCGCCCGCGGCCGCTTCATTCCGGTCCTCATCCTCACCGCCCGCGGCCGCACCGAGGACATCGTCGAGGGCTTCTCCGCCGGCGCCGACGACTACCTTCCCAAGCCGTTTGACCTCAACATTCTGCTCGCCCGGCTCTCCAGCCTGCTCCGCCGCGTCCACTGGGCCGCCACACCCAACGCCACACCGGTCGAACCCCCGACGGCCGAGCCCGAGCAGCCGCAGCAGCCCGTCTTCACCCTCGCCGACCGCACCATCGACCTCGAAGCCCTCGAAATCAATGGGGTTGGTGAAACGATCCACCTGACCGTGATGGAGGCCGACCTCCTCCGCTACCTTCTCGAGCGCCCCAACAAGATCATCGCCCGCAAAGAGCTCCTCGAGAACGTCTGGCGCGTCCACGAGGACACCGACACCCGCGCCATCGACAACTTCCTCGTCCGCCTCCGCCGTTACCTCGAGCCCGACCCCGCCAAGCCCGCCCACTTCGTTACAGTCCGCGGCGTCGGTTACCGCTTCGTCCCGGAGCCCTGAATCGGAGCCTTGGATTCGCTCTTGCCTCTGCCTCTCTTTTTTGTCATCCCCGAAGGCGGATCTGCCTTTGCCTCTGCCTCTCTTTTTGTCATGCCCGCAGGGGATCTGCGTTTGCTTTGCCTCTCTTGCCTTTGCCCTTGCTTTTGCTTCGTCGGGGCACGGCTTCAGCCGTGCCGTTACCAGCCAAATCAGAAATTGAGTTTTAGCCCCTGAGGTATTGACCCAGCCCGCGACTTCCCACCCCGTCTCGCATCGAATCGCCATGGCGACACTGAACCTGACCATCGAAAACATGCACTGCGGAGCCTGCGTCCGCCGCGTGACCCAGACGCTCAACGCGTTGCCCGACACGCACGCCGAAGAGGTCCAGGTCGGCGCGGCCCGCATCCGGACCGACGCGCCGCCTACCCAGATACAGGAAGCTCTCCGCGCCGCCGGCTACCCCGCTCATGTCCAGCAATAATGCAGTCAGAATGAGTGAGCAGCCCTGAGCAGGATGGAACAGACCCTCCAGATCGCCGGAATGAGCTGCGCCGCCTGCCAGCATCACGTAGAGCGCGCGTTGCGCTCCGTTCCCGGCGTCGAGTCCGCCACCGTCAACCTCCTCGCCAACTCCGCCCAGATCGTCTCGGCCGCGCCACTTGAACCCTACCCCCTCATCGAGGCCGTGCGCCACGCCGGCTACGACGCCTCTCTGACCGCCGAACCGACCGCAGCGGCAGGCTGGAATCCCACGGCGTCCGATGATCCGCGCGAGCGAACGCTCGGACTCCGCGTGGCCCTCAGCCTCATTGCCGGCGGTGTCGCGATGATCCTGTCCATGCCGCTGATGATGGCAAACCCCAGCGCCGACCCGCTGCTGAACTTCGTCGCGCGCCTGCTGGCGCCGCTCACGCCGGCCGCGCTCATGTCTATCCCCGCCGAGCCGCTGCGCTGGTTCCTCTGCGCGCTGTCGCTTGCAGTGATGCTCTTCGCCGCGCCCGAAATCTACCTCGCCGGCTGGCGTGCCGCGCGCCATCGCTCCACGAACATGAACACCCTCGTCGCCATCGGCACGATCAGCGCATTCGCCGCCTCGTTCCTCGCCACAGTGCGCGCAACTACCTCCACCGCTGACGTGTACTACGAGTCCGTGATCCTCATCCTTGGCTTCCTCCTCGCCGGCCGCTGGCTGGAAGCGCGCGCCCGCAGCCAGACCACCCGGTCGATCCGCGGCTTCGCCCAACTCACCGCAGCCACCGCCCGCCTGCTCGACGTCGATCCCGCGGATGAGTCCCCCAACTTCTCCACCGCACCCGAGACCGTCCTCCCTGCCGACGCGCTCGCCTCCGGCGACATCCTCCGCATTCTGCCCGGCGACCGCATCCCTGTCGACGGCATCATCCTGTCGGGCCGCAGCGCCGTCGACGAATCGATGCTCACTGGCGAGCCTCTCCCCGTGACGCGCACCGTCGGCGATCGGCTCATCAGCGGCACACTCAACCTCGACGGCGTCCTGATCCTCCGCGCCACTGCGGTGGGCAGCGCCTCCACGCTCGCGCAGATGCAGCGAATGCTCGCACAGGCACAGTCCTCCCGCGCGCCTACGCAGCGGCTTGCCGACCGCGTCAGCGCCATCTTCGTCCCTACCATTCTTGCGCTCGCGGCGCTCTCGTTCATCGCCTGGGCCGTCGCGCTCAATACCGCCGGGCATCACGACGGCTTCGCGCAGCCCTTCGCGATCGCCATCGCGGTGCTCATCATTGCCTGCCCCTGCGCGATGGGCCTTGCCGTTCCCGCCGCGATCACCGTGGCTATCGGCCGCGCCGCGCGAACCGGTTTGCTGATTAAGGGCGGTGAAGCCATCGAGCGCATCGCCGCCATCGACACCCTCGCGCTCGACAAGACCGGGACCCTCACCGAAGGCAAGCCGCGCATCGCGCACTTCGCAACGGTTCCAAACCCTGCGCTGCCGCGAGAAGACCTCCTCGCCGTCGCCGCTGCAGTCGAGCGCTCCTCCACGCACCCGCTGGCCGAAGCCATCGTTCGTTTCGTCACCAACCAGGACCCACTCCACACAGCGCTGCCCGTCACGGACGTTCAGGTCCTGCCCGGCATCGGCATCCGCGCTACCGCCCTCGGCCGCGAGATCCTCCTCGGCAATGCGTCGCTTCTGCCGCCCCGCGATCTCGATCCCGCGCTCTCGCCACCGGCCGAACTCACTTACTCCACGCCGATGTACCTGCTGATCGACAACCAGCCGCAAGCTGTCTTCTTCGCCACCGACCAGCTGCGGCCGAAAGCCGCAGAAACCATCCGCGACGTCGCCAACCTCCGCATTCGCGTCCTCATGCTCACGGGAGACACGCAGCTCTCCGCCCAAGCGATCGCCCGCGAAGCCGGAATAAGCAACGTCCGCGCCGCCCTGCTGCCCGGCGACAAGCTGAACGCCATCCGCGAACTCCAATCGCAGCACCACCGTGTCGGCATGGCGGGAGACGGCATCAACGACGCCGCCTCGCTTGCGCAATCCGACGCAGGCTTCGCGATGGCTGCGGGCACGGACCTGGCCCGCGATGCCGGCGACGTGCTCCTGCTCCACTCCGATCTCGCGCTCCTCCCCGCCTCGATCCGGCTGAGCCGCCGGGCGGTGCGGGTGATGCGCCAAAACTTAGGCTGGGCGCTCCTTTATAACGTGGTCGGCATCCCAATCGCCGCCGGCGTTCTCTACCCGCACTTCCACATCCTGCTCAGCCCGGTGCTCGCCAGCATTGCGATGGCGCTCAGCTCCGTCAGCGTGCTGACCAATTCGCTGCGGCTACGCCGCTGAAACGCAGACAATCCTCGCGCTACACTTGAATCCAGCAGGCAAATCGTTCGTGCGCATCTTCACCCGCTACATTCTTCGTGAGGTCGTCGGCTACGCCCTCCTCGGCGGCGTGCTCTTCACGTTCATCCTCTTCATGCGCTACCTGCTGCCGCTGCTCGAGCTCGCAGTCCGCGGCATCGCCACACCGTTCGATCTCCTCAAGCTCATCGGCTACCTGCTGCCCAACTTCCTGCCCATGACGATTCCGATGGCGGTGCTGATTGGGATTCTGCTGGGCCTCAGCCGACTCGCTTCCGACAGCGAAGTCACGGCAATGCGCGCCAGTGGCATCGGCGTGGTCAGTTTCCTGCGCATCGTCAGCATCGTCGCCGTGCTGTCATGGATCGCGAGCCTCGCGATTTCCCTCTACGTCGCACCGCGAGCCGCGCGCGCCCTGCTCAACTACGAAGAGCTGAGCAAAACCTCGCAGGCCACGGTCGAAGTCCAGCCGCGCGTCTTTTACGAGGATTTCAAAAATTACGTCCTCTATACGCAGGACATTACCCCCGGCGCGAACGGCACGGCCATCTGGAAGCACGTCTTTCTCGCTGATCTCACCGAGCCCGCAACCCCGCACATCATCAGCGCGCAGGACGCCATCGTGCAGGCCGGCAACCAGCGCCAGACGCTCCGCCTCGACCTCCTCAACGGCAGCCGTCACGATATTTCCGTCAACGACCCCAACCAGTACGACATCGCCACGTTCAACTCCACTGTTCTGCCCATCGAAACGACCTCGCAGGAGGACACGCACCTCAGCCGCCGCGATACGCCCATGCAGGCGCTCGATACGACCGAAGTCTGGCGCCGCGCGCACACTGCCAGCAAAACCGCGGACACGCGACCCTACTCGATTGAGTTCGACCGGCGGCTGTCGTTTCCTACCGCCTGCCTCGTGCTGATGCTGGTGGGGGTGCCGCTGGGTCTCTCGTCGAAGCGCGGCGGCAAAGGAACCGGCTTCGCGGTCACGCTTCTGCTCGTGTTCGTCTACTACTTTCTCTCCGAGATCGGCGTCGCGCTCGCACGCCAGCAGAAGCTTCCAGCATTTGCCGGTGTGTGGGGCGCAAATGTACTGTTCACCGTCGCCGGAGTTCTGCTGATCCAGCAGATGACGCGCGGCGGACTTGCGCTCGATCTGTTCTCCAGCTTCGGCAACGCCGTATCGAAGTTCTTTCAACGCCTCTGGCGCAATCGTCCGGCTGAGCCCGCAGCCGTTGGCGCGGGAGACCGCCTTCGCCGCCTGCGGCGCGTGCTGCGTGCGCGTTTCCCGCTCATCCTGGACGAGTACGCGATGGGCAGCTTCCTGCGCAACTTCCTGCTCGTGCTCTCCGCGCTTACTGTGCTCTTCCTCATCTTCACGTTCTTCGAGCTCATCGGCGACATCATCAAGTACCGGACGCCGCTCGTGACGGTCGGCGACTACCTGCTCAACCTGATTCCGTTCATCCTCTACAACGTCACGCCGCTCTGCTCGCTGGTTGCCGTGCTCATCACCTTCGGCGCACTCAGCCGGACGAGCGAGATCACCGCGATGAAGGCCACAGGCGTCAGCCTTTACCGCCTCGTCACGCCTGTACTGCTCGTCGCTGCGATTCTCTCGGCGCTGCTCTTCGCGTTCGACGAAAGCTATCTCCCCAACGCCAACCGCCGGCAGGAGGCGCTGCTCTCGAGCATCAAGGGCAAACCCGCGCAGACCTTCCTTCGTCCTGACAGAAAATGGATGTCAGGAGAGGCCTCAGGCTCCGGCGAGCCCACCCGCATCTTCTACTACCAGGCCTTCGATCCCGGCCGGGACATGTTCGCCAACATCACCGTGTTCGAGTTCGAGCCAGGCACGTTTACGCTGTCGCGCCGCATCTACGCCGAAAGCGCCCGCTGGGACGCGGCCGCCGGCCATTGGGATTTCGAGAACGGATGGGAGCGCGTCTTCTCGCCGAGCGGCGACAGCGTCACCGACTATGAAACCTTCAAAAAATCGAGCTTCGGCGAAATTCACGAGACGCCGAGCTACTTCAAAAAAGAAGAGCGGCCGTCACAGGAGATGTCCTACAGCGAGCTTGCCAGCTACATCCACGACCTGCAGGAGAGCGGCTTCGATACCACTCCGCTGCGCGTGCAGCTCAACCGCAAACTCTCCTATCCACTGCTCACGCTGGTGATGGCGATCCTCGCCGTTCCTTTCTCGCTGGTCGCCGGCAAGCGCGGCAGCCTGGCTGGTATCGGAGCCGCGATCGGGCTCGCCATCTTCTATTGGGTGCTTGCCGGAATCTCCGAGAACCTGGGCAACGTGAACTCGCTGCCGGCCGTGTTGGCTGCCTGGTCGCCGGATTTGCTGTTTGCAATGGCGGGCTCGTATCTGCTGCTGCGGACACCGACGTAGGTAGGTGATTTTAGCTATTAGCTGAGGGCTGCCAAGTCCAAGCGCTGTCCGCTGCTTCTTCTGTCTCGAACGTGACACGCAGTACTTGGAACGTCGTTTGTCGCCCTCTCGCACTCGCCTCTCAAATACACTGTTGGAAGTATGCGAATTTCACCCATCCTGATCGCCCTCACCGCTGCGCCACTCCTCGCGCAAACCACTCCGACCCGGTCAACGGCAGCTCATCCCGCAACTGCTGAGCACCGCACCGGTGTCGCAACTGCAGCCGCCGGGTGCGCGAGAGTTCCCGAGCTCTCGCCGAAGATCCCCGCATTGCCCGCCGGTAGTTCGTGCCCGAAGCCGCTCTTTACGATCACCCGAACGCCTGAGATCCACGCTGACTACATCTCTCCGCTGGTCAGCCCCGATATCCGGGAGGTCCTCGCACCGCCCCCGTTAGTCATCTCCCTTGTGTATGCCGATGAGAGGCCTGGCACCGGCCCGGTCGTCGAGCACCACAAGTACACCGAAATCCGCTATACCGGATATCTTACGGACGGTACGGTCTTCGACTCCAATGTTGATGCGCCGAAGCCTCTGGGGTTCACCCTGAGCGGCCACCAGATGATTCCCGGGATGGACATGGGTCTGGAAGGCATGCACATTGGCGGTAAGCGCCGCCTCTACATCCCGTATACGCTCGCCTACGGTGAACAAGGCCGTCCGCCTAAGATTCCGCCACGGTCAATGCTCGTTTTCGACGTCGAGTTGATTGGGCAAAGCGATACGCCTCCAGCGCCTCCGACACCCCCAGCCGGTCCGAGCGGCGCCGCTGCACCCGGTGGAACTCCGGAGCCCAAGTCTCCCGCAGGCTCGGCCGGATCTCCGCCGGTGAACTCGACAACGCCGTCCACCTCCACGCAACCGGCTCAGCCGTCCAGCACGGGCGAGCCGAAGAAGTAGCGACGCTGCGGAGTCGATTGGCTCCGCAGCCTCATCCAACATCCGCATGCTTCAGCGACTCAGTCCGCTGTTTCCGTATCTGCGCCGATACTGGCGCAGCTATGTGTGGGGCGGACTGTCGCTGCTGATTTACAACGGAGCCAAGTCCGTCATCGCACTGGTCATCGGCCGCTCGATCGACGACATGCGGCTCGGCCTCAGCGCGACCAAAATTGAGCACTACGGTTTTCTGCTGCTCGGGATCGCCGCAGTGTCTGCTGTGTTTCTCTACCTTATGCGCCAGATTCTCATCGGCGCGTCGAGAGAGATCGAGTACGACATCCGCAACGATCTCTTTCAGCGGCTGGAAGCACAACCGCCGAGCTTCTTTCAGCGCCATCGCACCGGCGACATCATGGCGCGCTCCACGAACGATCTGAACGCTGTTCGCCAGCTCCTCGGCCCCGCGATAATGTACTCGGCCAACACCGTTGTGTTCATCGCGTTTGCGCTGCCGTTCATGATCCACATCAGCCCACAGCTGACGCTGCTGGCCTTTCTTCCGCTGCCTTTCGTGTCGATCCTGGTTCAGTACTTCGGCGCGCGCATCCACACGCGCTTTGAGCGCATCCAGGCCATGTTTTCGGACATCTCCGCGATGGCCGAGGAGAACTTCTCCGGCGCACGGCTCATCCGCGCCTTTGCGCAGGAACAGGCGCAGATCGACGGGTTTGAAGAGGCGAACCGCGAGTACATCCGCCGCAGCCTGCTGCTCGTTCGCCTCATGGCAATGCTGTGGCCGACGCTCGAGCTCGTGCTCGGTCTCTCGCTGATGATCACGCTTTTGATCGGTGGCCGCGAAGCTATCCAGCATCGCATTTCCGTCGGCAATTTCACCACGTACTTCGTCTACATGGTCCAGCTCACGTGGCCGATGATTGCGATCGGCTGGGTGACAAATCTGGTACAGCGCGGTGCGGCATCGGTGGTCCGCATCGATGACCTGATGACCGAGAAGCCTGCAATTGACGATGCGGCAGCCCTGCCGGAGCTTGTCGCTGCGCCGATCGCCGGCAGCATCGAGTTCCGCAACCTGAGCTTCTCGTATCCAACCGGACCCGAGGTTCTGCACGATCTCACGCTGGAGATTCCGGCGGGTTCGAGTCTCGCGATTACAGGACCTACAGGTTCGGGTAAATCCACGCTGGTGTCGTTGATTCCACGCCTGCAGGATGCTGCACCCGGGACGGTGTTGATCGACGGGCGACCGATTCGGGAGTATCCGCTCGAAACGCTGCGGCGCGCGATTGGCTTTGTGCCGCAGGAAACGTTCCTGTTCTCAGAGACGATCCGCGAGAACATCGCGTTCGGCGTCGATCAAACGAATGACGATCAGATTCTGGACGCTGCAACGACAGCGCACATCGCGACGGAGATTCAGGAGTTCCCGCGCGGCTTTCAGACGATTGTGGGGGAACGCGGAATGACGCTCTCCGGCGGGCAGAAGCAGCGCACCGCGATCGCGCGCGCGCTGCTGCGCGATCCGCGCATCCTGATCCTCGACGATGCGCTTGCGTCTGTTGACACGAACACGGAGGACCAGATTCTGTCGGGCCTGCGGGAGGCGATGCAGGGGCGAACGACGATTCTGATCGCGCACCGCGTCTCCACTGCTCGCAGCGCGGATCGCATTGCGGTGCTCGTCGATGGACGGATTGCGGAGATTGGCACGCACGATGAGTTGCTGGAGCGCGGTGGGTATTACGCGGAGCTCGCGGAAAAGCAGAGCCTCGAAGAAGAGATCGTCAACGCCTGAGAATTTCGCTTGCGCATCTTGCGGCCGTGACTATACTCGCGCTTTAGGCCCCCCATACAGAGTCAGCGAATTGAAGCATCAGGAGGAAATCCTATGCGTGCGTTTCTGCGCGTTTTTTGTGTCCTTGCGTTGTTCGGAATCTCCAGCGCGGCGTTCTCTCAGCAGTACTTCACAACAAACGGGGCTATGCGGGTAATCAAGTACCGGATTCGGCCGGGAAAGACGGCGGATTTTTACAAGTGGCTGTCCAACGCGCCGAAGATCCTCGGCGCTGAGAAGCAGGCTGGTTTGATCCAGGATTTTCACTTCATCCACTCGACCGAGTTCGTTGGACCGGACAAGTACGACGTCGCGCTGGTGATCCAGTACAAGGACCTGGCGGCGCTCGACGAGATAAACGCAAAGGCGGAGCCGATCGTCGCCAAGGCGTGGGGCAGTCCGGAGGCGAGGGCAGCGTCGAACAAGCTGGCCGACGAGTGCATGGAGGTGGTCTCGTCGGAGCTGGTGCGGAACATCGACCTGAAGTAGAGCGGCGAGGGATCTACTGCTTACCGACGCCGAGCACCTTCACGATGACGCGCTTGGCGCGCTGACCGTCGAACTCTGCGTAGAAGACGCGCTGCCAGGTGCCAAGGTCGAGCCGGCCGTTGGTGACTGGCAGCGTTGTTTCGTGGTGGAGCAATAGGGCTTTGAGGTGGGCGTCCGCGTTGTCTTCGCCGGTCTGGTGGTGCCTGTAGTTTGGGTTGCGGGGCGCGAGCTTCTCGAGCCATCTGGCGATGTCTTCAATGAGGCCGGACTCGTTGTCGTTGACGTAGATGGCCGCGGTGATGTGCATAGGCGAGACGAAACAGAGGCCGTCGTCGACGCCGGATTTCCCGACGATGGCGTCGATCTGCGGGGTGATGTGAACCATCTCGTACCGCTCGCGCGTGTTGAACGTCAGGTACTCGGTGTGGACCTTCATGTTTTTATGGTAGCGGGGTACCCCCTACCCCCTCCTTGTCTGCAAAATATTGAAAACACGTGTGAGTGTCGGCAAAATATTCAAAGCAAGGAATTTATAAGCAAAATATTCAAAGCAGGGCAGTTAAACGGTGGGGGCACTTTTTCCCGAGGGAAGTCGACAGATTCCCTTTGGGAATGACAACCCAGAAAAGCAAATCATTCACGGTGCCGGGGTTCCGGCTCGGGTGCGGGCGCGGCGGGAAGATCGCACGTGTTCGTGGAGGCCGCAGTCGGCTGGGACGTTGATCATCTGCTTGCGGAAGACACGGTAGCCGGCGGTGCCGGGCTGGAGGGTGGCCCAGTAGCTGTCGCGGGCGACGAGCGGATGGCCCTGAGTGATGATCTGGTTTTGCATGATGAGGAAGCCGCAGGAGAGGTTGCGCTCGGGCTGGAGGATGGTGCGGTTGGGGTCGTGCTCGGGCAAGCGGCGGTCGGCTTCGTAGTCGAACGGGCAGTTGTAGCGTTTGGCGTCGTCGTACTTCACCTGCAGCAGGCCTTCCTGGCGGGAGAGGCGGTGGGTTTCGGGGTCGACCTTGTTGACGGGAGCGGCCGTGTGGTGCACGTCGGCGGTGGGATTGAGGCCGGCTTCGGCGGCGGCGACGGCCTGGAAGGTGTAGGCCCAGAAGGCGCGCTTGTCGGGCTCGGAAAGCTCGGCGAACCGCGGACAGTATGGGCGAACCGCGTGCGCAGCCTGTGCGGACAGGAGGTCGGCGGGGAGGGATTTCTCGATGAAGGCGGTCCAGGCAGGGTCCCACGTTTTGCTGTCGCCGAGCTCGGCTTTCTTTTCGGCGATGGGAGTGGGCGGAGTGGGCTTGGTGACGGGTTGTTGCGGTTGTGCTGCGGGCTTCGTGGAGGGTTGAGAGGCGCGGCTGCAGGCGGTGAGGGAGATTAAGGTGGAGAGTGTGACGGCGAGGATGCGGGACATTCGCTTTCGGCCTTTCAAATCGTGTGGGCCCGAGTGGTTCGATGCAGAGTTGGGTATTACTCGCTGCGCGGCTGACGTTGACAGGCCTGCCTGAGGGGCTGAAGCCCTTCGGTTCCATATGAGTTATGGCACGGCTGAAGCCGTGCCCCTTCCAACCGGAACTCCGAGAACCTGCCGGCGTATTTTTGAAAGGATGACGATCTATGCGGCGACGACAAACCACGGCAAGCTGAGGGAGTTCCGGGAATGTGCGGGCGAGCAGGGCGTGGAGGTGCTCGCGTTGCCGCGCATCGAGAGCATGCCCGAGCCGGTGGAGGATGCGGCTACCTTCATGGAGAACGCCGAAAAAAAGGCGGTGGAGTATTCACGCCGCGCGGCGGGCCTGATGGTGTTTGCGGATGATTCGGGGCTGGAGGTGGATGCGCTGGGTGGGCAGCCGGGCGTGCGGTCGGCGCGCTTTGCGGATGATCTCGGGTTTGAAGTGGGGACGGGATCCAAGGACGAGCGGAATAATCGGGCGGTGTTATCGCTGTTAGGCGGGTTGCCGAAGACGCTGGATGCCGATGGTGGGTTGACGCTGGGTAACCGCGGCGCGCGGTTCGTTTGCGCGCTGGTGCTGGCGCGGGATGGCGAGGTTTTGCTGCGAGCGCGGGGTGAAGTTGAGGGGCAGATTCTGCAGGCGCCGCGTGGTACCGATGGGTTTGGCTATGACCCGCTGTTCCTGGTGCCGGCGTTAGGCAAGACGCTGGCGGAAACGACACGCGAGGAGAAGTGGCGGGTGAGTCATCGGGGGAATGCGTTTCGGGAGTTGTTGCGCGGACTGCAGCGGCAGGACGCAGTGCGCTACAGGTGACGCGGATTATTGGGCTGCCGCGGCTTTGCAGGAGGCGCGGGCCTTTTCGAGCAGATCGGGCGAGTACTTTTCGGGGATCTTGACGAACTTGATGTGATCCTTCTCGGCGAGCTGCATCAGGTTATTCATGTTCTCCTGCGTTTCGAGGACCTGCGGTCTGAGTGAAGTTATAGTTCTGGGTCTCGATGAGCGTGAGCTTGCCGATGGTTTTGGTGGTGACGGCGACGCCGTAGAACCTGCCGTTGGTCTTGTGGCCTTCGGCGAAGATGACACATCCGGCATTCCCGGAGAGCACGCCCCAGGCTACCGGTTCGGCTGGTTGGGTCTTCTCCGCCGAAGTGGCGGCAGGTGCAGCGAGAGCAAATGCGAGGGCCGACAGTGCTATGAATTTCATCCGTCGTACCTTGGGTGGGGTTTGGTTGTCCTGATCAACATACAGCGAAAGGCCGGATCCGGCTGCTGACTCAAAAGGTGCAAAGAGTCCGAAGCTGCGGCGGCTGCGGGGTCATGGGTGCAGCGGCAATTTCGCACATATCGGGCGGTAATCGGTTGTCGCGGGGCACGTTCGCTTGACCCTGTCTTTTTGGCGGTGGAAGAATCGGTTTGCCTGATTCTGCGCGGTGGGTGTGCGCGGAAGTTTTCCGAGGAGAGATGAATGGCTGCAGCCGCTCCGACAGCACCGCCCGATAACGCACAGCGCACGGGTCATGAAACAGGCAAGCAGCGCGGCGTGAAGCCGCTGCGCGCGGGTGAGGGCCATAGCTTCTTCTGGAGGCGGCTGCACTCGCTGACCGGGATTGTGCCAATCGGGGCGTTTCTCGTGGAGCACATCGTTTCGAACTTTGAGACGTGGAACGGGCCGCTGGCCTATGCGCAGCAGGTGAAGTTTCTGAATGGGCTGCCGCTGGTGCGGGTGCTGGAGTGGACGTTCATCTTTATTCCACTGCTGTATCACGCGCTGTATGGCGTCTATATCTGGCTGCGCGGGCGCTCGAACGTGAACGTGTATCCGTGGGCGGGCAACTGGGGATATGTGACGCAGCGCATTACGGGGCTGATTGCGCTGCTGTACATCGGGTACCACGTGTGGTCGCAGCGGTTCCATGGGATCAGTCTGCCGGAGCATCCGGGTGCGGCGTTCTGGAAGGTGCAGCAGGAGTTGAGCCATCCGCTGATCCTGGCGGTGTATGTGATCGCGATGGTGGCGACGTGCTGGCACTTTGCGTATGGCGTGTGGCTGTTTGCGGCGAAGTGGGGGATTACGCCCGGTAATGAGTCGCGGAAGAAGTTTGGCTGGGTGTGTGCCGCGGGCGGGACGATTCTGTGCGTCCTGGGGCTGATCGCGATCTATGCGGTGGTTTGGAAGTATCCGAATGCGCCGCAGGATGTGATGCCGGGGCAGCCGGCGGGTGTGGTGATGCCGGCTCCGACGGCGCCGCCGCCGGGGTCGACGAATTCGCAGCAGCCGGGCGGGGTGCAGTGATGCATAGCGGCCCGGGTGTCGCGCATCCGGCCTTCCTAATGGCTGGCTTTTGCATGGCGTTTGTTTGTGGGCTTATTGCCCAGTTACGTATTAATCGATGGCTCAAAACCGTGGGTCATTCGCCGATGCCTACCAACTATGTTGAGAAGCTTTTGTGGAAGAAGCAACTGCGGCGCGAGTTACCGATAGAAGTTCGGCGATGGGTTCGGATGTGGCAAGTCGCAGCAATCACAGTTGTGGTAGTTGGTGTTTTGCTTTCTAACTCACATTTTTAGGCATCCAGGATGAAAAGAATGACGGCATCGACACAACAGGCGAATCCGCAGCAGCCGGGAGTGGTGCGGTGATGCGGATTGGCAGGCTCTCGATGCAGATCCTCGAGGGTGTACTTGTGCTTGGGCTATTCAGGGCTCTGTTCATACTGCGAGACCCTAATGTTCCGCACATTCCATTGATCATTGGGATAACGATGAATCTGTCTTTCCAGTGGCTGCTGATTACTGCCCTTCGCAAACAGAAGACCAATCAGAAGCTATCGCCCGCCGAGCAGACGGTGATAATCAACCGCCAGCGCGGCGCAATGAGAATCCTGTTCATTGGCGCCTTTTCTCTGTTTGTCGTTTTGATGGTGGACATGGGACTGCTCATGTCCCACATCTACTCAATCCGTGCTTTTGCGTTTGTCGCGCTGATCGCAGCCGCTCTCACTTTCACTTTTCTCACACTTCGTTTTTCCCAACTGAAAAAATTGCAGGGATAAAAGATGGCAGCAGCAACACCAAGGATCATCGTTGTTGGAGGCGGGCTGGCGGGGCTGGCGGCCGTCATCAAGATCGCCGAGGCGGGCGGTAAGGTCGATTTGTTTTCGATTGTGCCGGTGAAGCGGTCGCACTCGGTGTGCGCGCAGGGCGGCATCAACTCGGCCAAGAACCTGAAGGGCGAGGGCGACAGCACGTGGAAGCACTTTGACGACACGGTGTATGGCGGCGACTTTCTCGCCAACCAGACGCCGGTGAAGCAGATGTGCGAGCAGGGGCCGGCGATCATCGACCTGCTGGACCGCATGGGCGTGCCGTTCAACCGCACGCCGGAGGGGCTGCTGGATTTTCGGCGGTTCGGCGGGACGCTGTATCACCGGACGGCGTTTGCGGGCGCGACGACGGGGCAGCAGCTGCTGTATGCGCTCGACGAGCAGGTGCGGCGCTACGAGAGCGAAGGCCGGGTGCAGAAGTACGAGGGGTGGGAGTTCCTCTCGGCCGTGCTGGATGAGCAGGGCGTGGCGCGTGGGATTTGCGCGATGGACCTGAGGACGATGGAGGTGCGGACGTTTCCGGCGGACGCGATCATCGTGTGCACGGGTGGGATTGGGGCGATCTTTGGGAAGTCGACGAATTCCGTCGTGTGCACGGGGAGTGCGCAGGCGGCGCTGTATCAGCAGGGCGCGGCGTATGCGAACGGCGAGTTCATCCAGGTGCATCCGACGGCGATTCCGGGTGAGGACAAGCTGCGGTTGATGAGCGAGAGCGCGCGCGGCGAGGGCGGGCGCGTGTGGGTTCCGCGCGACAGGAACGATAAGCGCGAGGCGAAGTCGATTCCGGAGGGCGAGCGGTTTTATTTCCTCGAGGAGTGGTATCCGAAGTACGGAAATCTAGTCCCGCGGGATATTGCGACGCGGGCGATTCACCGCATCGTGTATCAGGAGAACCTCGGCATCGATGGACAGCCGATGGTGTACCTGGACCTGACGCATATCGATCGCGCGACGCTGGACCGGAAGCTCGAGGGCATCCTGGAGATTTACGAGAAGTTTGTCGGTGACGACCCGCGCGAGGTGCCGATGAAGATCTTCCCGGGCATGCACTACACGATGGGCGGCCTGTGGGTGGACTTCAACCAGATGACGAATGTGCCTGGGATATATGCGGCGGGCGAGGCGGACTACTCGATTCATGGAGCCAATAGACTTGGTGCCAATTCCCTGCTGAGCTGCATCTATGGCGGGTTTGTGGCCGGGCCGAATGCGATGGCGTATGCGAAGGGGTTGGCTCCGCAGACGGGCGACGGTGGGCATGCGGCGGAGAAGCAGCGGCAGATCGAGATCAACGCCGGGCTGCTGAATAACTCGGGAAACGAGAATCCGTTCCGCATCTGGCGCGAGCTGGGCGATACGATGACGCGGCACGCGACGATCATCCGGTACAACAAGGGGCTCGAAGAAGCCGACGCGAAAATTGTGGAGCTGCAGGACCGCTTCCGCAATGTGAACCTGGCGGACAAGAGCCAATGGGCGAATACGAGCTTTGCATTCGCGCGGCAGCTCTGGAACATGCTGGAGCTGAGCCGCGTGGTCGTCCAGGGAGCGAAGCTTCGCGATGAGAGCCGGGGAGCGCACTACAAGCCGGACTTTCCGGACCGCAATGATGAGAGGTTTTTGAAGACGACCAAGGCGTTCTTCCGCAACGGCGCACCGGCGTTTGAGTGGGAGGATGTCGACGTGCAGTACATTCCGCCGAGGCCACGGAGGTACGACGCTACAGCTTGACCTTCCGCGGCTCGCACTACCCAGGCGGTGGAAACCGCCATCCAAGGCACTATGTTCGGACCAGAAGCGCTTACGCGAGTGGTTTACGTCCTGTTAGTCATCGGCTTTGTAGCGGTGATGAGCTATATGGTGTGGTACAACCTGCGGATCAAGCGCAGAACGCACGAGCTGGAGGGCAGCACGCATCAGCACTTCGGCACAGAGGAAGGGATTGCGGCGGGGACAGAGGCCGAGCATCAGGCTCGTGTGCACCACCACCACCACAAGGACTGAGCCGGCGCGGGCCACAGCGGCTGAAGGAGGGCGCGTGACACACGCCGAAGAGGTCGTCGTTGTCGTGTTGGTTGTCGCAGCTACCGTGGGGCGGCTGGTGTACTCTGCGCGGTTTGCGAGGTTGAGGAAGAGGCGAGCGCAGTGACGCATCCGCACATGAGCACGACGGTTGTGGGGATCGTGCTGGCGGTTGTGGCGCTGGGGTTCTACGGATTGATTGTGTTGTACGGCGCGTGGATTGACGGCAAGCGGCAGAGGGTTCGGGACAAGGGCAAGCACCCGGTAACGACCACCGACGGTAAGGTGGAGGCGCGAGAGGACGAGCCATGAGTAGCGGCGGAATTGTCCTTACGGTGTTGCTTGCGGTGCTGGTGTTTTGCGGGTTGATTGGCGTGATGGTATGGGCGTATAGCTCGCAGAGCGCGAAGCGGCGAAAGAATCAGGTCGGAGGGTCGACCGGGGTGAGGAAATAAGAAGATGGCTGAAGCTACTACAGCAACGACGACGACTGGCACGGGCCGCACGTTCACAGTGAAGGTGAAGCGGCAGGCGACCCCCGACGCGCCGGCGAAGGAAGAGACGTTCGCGATCTCCTATCGGCCGGGGATGAATATCACGTCGGTGCTGGGCGAGATCGCGCTGAATCCGACAACGGCGGACGGCAAGGCGACGACCCCGGTGAGTTATGACTCGAACTGCCTGGAGGAGATCTGCGGAAGCTGTGCGATGCGGATTAACGGCAAGGCGATGATGGCGTGCTCGGCGCTGGTGGACAAGCTGCTGGGGCCGGACGGCAAGGGCACGATCACGCTGGAGCCGCTGTCGAAGTTTCCGGTGGTGCGGGACCTCGCGGTCGATCGCAGTGTTCTGTTTGAGAATCTGAAGCGCGTGAAGGCGTGGGTGCCGATCGACGGAACGTATGACCTGGGCGCGGCACCGCGGCAGTTCCCGCAGGTGCAGGAGCAACGTTATCCACTTTCGAATTGCATCTCCTGCACGATCTGCATGGAAGTGTGCCCGCAGTTCAACGATGTGACGAACTTCGTGGGCGCGGCAACGATTGCGCAGGCGAAGTTGTTCAACATGGATCCGGCGGGCGCGGTGCTCAAGGAAGACCGGCTGCGAGCGCTGGCCGGCGATGGCGGCGTGCAGGAGTGCGGGTTCGCGCAGAACTGCGTGCAGGCGTGCCCGAAGCAACTGCCGCTGACCGAGGCGATCAGTGACATCGGCCGGGACGCGTTTGTGCAGCAGGTGAAGGATCTGTTCCGGAGATGAGCCACCGTATCCCGGATTAAGCTTTACCCAGAGGATAAGAGTTGAATCCGAAAAAAAGGCCCCGCGCCAAGCGGGGCTTTATTGCAGGCGAAATAGTACTCCCGCGAGGAGGAGTTCGTACAATTCGCAAGAAAAGCCCCGCGCGAGGCGGGGCTTTTCTGTTGCTGGCGGTAATCCGCCGAAAGTCTACTTCTGGCCGAACTTCGTGAACTCCGAGCTGCCCGGGTTGCCGCCTTCGTCGGCGTGGATACGGTTCTGCGCGCGCTTGGCGGATTCCATCGCCACGTGATCTAGGTGTTTCTGTTTGGAACTATCTACATCCGTGGCGTTGCCACCGCTCGATTCAATCGCTTCGTGGGAGGGGCGTGCCCCTGTTTTGCTCGAATTCAGGCCACTTGCCATATCTCTTCACCTCTCATTGATTGAGATGGACGGGCGCAGAACGGGGTTGCCGCGGCGGTCGCTATGGTACGGTGAGGGAGATGAGCGCGCTATGTGACGCGATCACTGCATTTATGCGGCGGAGCGGCCAAATACGATGACCACCGAGCGGCTGCGCAGCCGGTTAGCGAACTGGTACTCGTGCATCATCGTCTTTTTCGTTGCGGCGTTCATTGCGCAGCTTTACACAATTGAGCCGACGCCCTACCTGGACCTGCGGAAGTATGCGCTGGGGCGGGAGCGGATGCCGTTCCAGGCGCGCGAATTGATGCGATACCCGCTGTTGTGGGCCGGGAACTCGGGATTTCTGCAGAGGCATACAGCCGGGCGCGCAGGGATCAACTCGCCGGAGCGGCTGGTGATTCTGCTGGTGACGTTTGCGTCGATCCTGCTGAGCGTGTGGGCGGCCCGGAAGATTGAGCGCATGTACTGGCCGAACGCACGGGTGCCCCTGCTGTCATTCGCGGTGCTGATTGTCATCTTCGTCTTCGACTTCTACCTGGGTGTGCCGTTTACGTTTCCATACGATCCCGTCTCGATGATGTTCCTGGGCTGGGGCCTGTACCTGGTGCTCGCCGACAGATTCTGGTGGCTGCTGCTGCTGTTCGCTGTGGCAACGTGGAATCGCGAGACGACGGTGTTCCTGATCCTCGCGCGCGCCGCGGTGGCAGTTTGGCCCGATGGGCGGTGGCGAGTGCGTGCTGTGAAGCTCCGCGATGTAACCGAGATTGCCGTGCTGTGCGTTGTGTGGGTCGCCATTACAGCGGCGCTGCACCACAAATATGCCGGGAACCCGACGGAAGCGGGAGCGCGCATCATCGGCAATCTGCGGAAGCTTGGGAAACCGGTGCTGTGGCCCGGAATTCTGAGCGGGTCGGCGTTTCTGATGCCCTGGATTTATTGGCGGAGGGATTTGATCTCGGCTCCGCGGCTGAGAGCGTGTGTGCTACTGCTGCCGATCTGGGTACTCATGCTGCTGTGCGTGGGGCAGATACTTGAGGTGAGGATTTATGGAGACATCGCGGTGTTCATCGCGGTGTGTGCCGCTGCGATTCTGCGCGCGGAGATGAGCGGAAACGCGGAGAGTAAGGTTCTGGAGGAAAACACTGCTGCTGCCTGAAGAGTTGAAGGACGCAATCGTGATCGATGGACATGCGGATACGCCGCAGCGGTTCGTCGATGAAGGATGGGACTTTGATGGGCCGCTGCGCGGCGGCCACTTGAACATGGAGACTGCGCGCCGAGGAGGGTTGTCGGCGGAGTTCTTTGCGATCTGGGTGCGGCCGGACGAGTGGCGCGGGCGGTATGCACATCGCACACTCCAGTTGATCGACGGTGTGTATGAGCAGTTGCGAAAGCACCCGCGAGAGCTGGCCCTGGGACTGACCGCGCAGGATGTGCGTGGGGCTCAGGCGGAGGGAAAATTCTGCGTGCTGCTGGGGATTGAGGGCGGCCACTCGATTGAGAACAGCCTGGCGCTGCTGCGTGTCTATCACCGGCTGGGCGTGCAATATATGACGCTGACCTGGGCGAACTCGAATGAGTGGGCGGATAGCTCAGGCGATATTGATGACACGGCTGTGGAGCACCACAACGGCTTGACGCAGTTTGGGCGCGATGTAGTGCGCGAGATGAACCGGCTGGGCATGATGGTTGACGTGAGCCACGTCTCGGACAAGACCTTCTGGGATGTGCTGGAGACCACGCACGCGCCGGTGATCGCGTCGCATTCCAGCGCGCGGGCGCTGGCGAGCGCACCGCGGAACCTGACGGACGAGCAGTTGCGGGCGATCGCAACGAGCGACGGAATTGTGATGGTGAATTTCTACGCTTCCTTCGTGGATGATGCCTGGCGCGAGGTGTGGAGCGCGACCTCGGCAGAGCGCGAAGCGCTCACCGAGAAGGCCGCGGCGGAGTACCGCAGGCGCGGCGAGCCAGTTCCCTACTCTGTGGCGCTGAAGGCGGATCGCGAGTTTTTCGCGGCGCGAGCGGCGACGCTAGAGCGGCCGTCGTTCCAGCGCGTGGTGGACCACATCGATCATGTGGCGAAGGTTGCGGGCATCGACCATGTGGGGATCGGGACGGACTTCGATGGCTTCGGCATACTGCCGGAAGGGCTGGACAGCGCGGCGGATTTGCCGAAGGTGTACTTGGCGCTGATGGCGCGCGGATATACAGGCGCGCAGATGCGAAAGATCCTCGGAGAGAACCTGCTGCGCGTGATGGATGCGGTGCAGAGCGCGGCGGAGTAGGTTGTGTTTTGCGCCCGCGAGTGAAGACGGAGTAGCCTGTTAGCTGGATGAGTTGGTTCGGAAATTCTCTACGAGTAATGAGTGTTGCGTGCCTCGCGGTGTGCGGGGTGGTGGGTTTGGCGCAGACACAGTCGAGCACCCCCGCGCAATTGCCGGATGCTCCATCGACGGTGGCGCAAGAGGCGCCGCCCGCAGTCCCGACCGGGCCAACCGTGATCTTCGACACGACGATGGGGCGGTTGACGTGCAAGCTGTTTGCGAAGGAAGCGCCGAAGACGGTGGATAACTTCGTCGGCCTCGCAACGGGAACCAAGACCTGGACGGATCCAGTGACGCAGCAGAAGGTGACGGGCAAGCCCTTTTATGACGGCACGACCTTTCACCGGGTGATACCGGAGTTCATGATTCAGGGCGGCGACAGACTGGGAACCGGCGCGGGCGATGCGGGCTATTTCTTCGAGGATGAGTTCTCGCCGTCGCTGCGGTTTGACGTCCCGGGAAGACTGGCGATGGCGAACGCGGGTCCGAATACCAACGGATCGCAGTTCTTCATCACCGAAAAAGCCGTGCCGGAGCTGAATGGCAAGCACACGATCTTCGGGCAGTGTGATACGCACTCGGTGCTCATCGTGGCGTCCATTGCGCGCGTGGAGCGAAACCCGGAAGACAAGCCGCTGACGCCGGTGGTGATTAACAAGGTCACGATTGTGCCGGAGGGAGAACCGATTCCACCGGATCCTGCCGCGCAGACTGCGCCCGTGGTGGGCGCGACACATTAGAGCGTGCGGATCTCATGAAAGCAATTCCTCGCGCTGCTCGGAACGACGACAATAAAACAGAAAAAGGAGATGTGATGGCGACAACCGCTGTGTTCAAGACCTCAGAGGGAACGATCAAGTGCAAGCTGTTTGAGCAGGAGGCGCCGGAGACGGTGAAGAACTTCATCGGGCTTGCGGAAGGAACGAAGGAGTGGAGCTCGCGCTCGAAGAAGGGAGCCAAGCTGTACGACGGCACGATCTTTCATCGCGTGATTCCGGACTTCATGATCCAGGGCGGCGATCCGGAGGGTAATGGTATGGGCGGACCAGGGTACAAATTCGCCGATGAGACGAAGGGCTCGCCTCATCACTTCAAGCAGCCGGGGAAGCTGGCTATGGCGAATGCAGGGCCGAACACGAATGGATCGCAGTTCTTCATCACCGTGACCGACACCAGCTGGCTGACAGGCAAGCACACAATCTTCGGCGAAGTGACGGAAGGCTATGACGTCGTAGAGAAGATCAGCAGGGTGCCGCGCGATTCGATGGACCGCCCGAAGAAGCCGGTGGTGCTGGAGAGCGTGACGATCGAGCGCTCGTAGTTCGGTGGCTTTGCAGGAGAGCCCGCTCGGTCGAGCGGGCCCCTTCATTTCAGGCGAACTGTGCTCACGCCCGGATCATTGCATCAGCCTACGGAAGAGCTTCTGATTGGCGTCAGGCTTCGGGTCTTTGTCTTCGGGACCTTTGCCCCATGTCCAGTACGCAGCCAGATACGTGTAGGTCTCGGGTGTCCAGACGATGCTGTGTCCGCCGGCGAAGAGGAACTGAAAATGTTCGGTGAAGGCATAGTAGCCGCCAAAGTCGGCGAGGAGTGCGCGGTCAGGCGCGGTGCCAGAATCACCTTCGTGCCCGTGACCATAGAGCTCCAGGCCGAGCACGAGCTTGTCGGTGAACTTGTGCTGGAAGAGTGAGCCTGCGAATGGAAAGTTGCGATAGCCGTCCTGCGGGACGATCGTCTCACCGCCACCGGCGTAGACGCTCCACTTGTCGTCGTTGAACCCCTTCTTTAGCCAGAGGGGGATGCGGTACCAGGTCTTGCCCACACCCAGCCCGCGGGTGGCGTCGCCGGAGGGGAGCTCGACAAACGGGAAGATGCCGGTCTCGGGGAAGTCCTTCGATTCGTTGATGAGCTTGATCTTGGCTCCGAGTTCGGTGTCGCCGAAGCCGCGATCCTTTGTTCCGTCGGGCGCGAAGTAGTAGACGAAGGGGATGACGAAGTGGAGCTGCACGCGCGGAGCGGCGCCGTAGTTCATCTCGTAGCTGCCCGGGCCCAACCACGCCGTGCCCACAGTACGGGCGGAATCGGATAGTGAGAAGACGTAGGCCTCGAAGTGGCGATACGGGACGGGATCAGGGTCGTCAACCTGGTACGGCGGGCCAGCCTGCGAGCGCGCGGCAATTGGAAGCAGAGCGAAAACGATGAACACAGCGTAACGAAGCGCGTGTGCCATCGGAGAATTCATGGCAACTATGGTGCCATAGAGTGATGAAGAACCGTTGCATGCATCGCAAGACCAAGTACATTGGTCAGCATGGAAGCTCGGCATAGCAGGGCGTCGGTGGTGAGCATGGCAGTCATTGCGGTGTGCCTCGCGACGACGCTGCATGAGGGCATAGGACACGGCGTAACAGCGTGGTTGCGTGGTGATGTTGTCACGGAGTTGACCAGTAATCATCTCTCGAGTGTGCGGCCCGACCGATTGGTGGACGCAGGAGGCACGCTGGCCAATCTGGTCGTCGGATTTGCTTCGATGACGATCTCGATCGCATCCGGAAGGCGCGCCAATTGGCGGTACTTCTTCTGGATCTTCGGAGCGCTGAATCTGCTCTCGGGCGCCGGGTACTTCCTGTTTTCAGGTGTGCTGGGACTAGGTGATTGGGACCAGGTGATCCATGGGATGCCGCACTACGTCGCATGGCGCATCATCATGGCAGTTTGTGGTGCTGCGCTGTATGTCAGTTTTCTGCGGCTGATTGCGATGGAGATACACCCGTTCCTGACCAGTCGCCGTGACTACAACACGGTTGCGCGGCTGGCGTATTGTGCCGCGTGTGGGACGGACTGCATCGCGGGAGCGTTCGATCCCATGGGCGTGAAGCTACTGCTGATCTCCACAATCCCAGCGGTCTTCGGGGGATTCTCCGGACTGCTTTGGGCGGACGTGTTCCTGCCAAAATTCAACGTCGAGCAGCCGCTGATTGTGAAGCCGTCGCGTGCTTTGTGGATCACAGCGGTGGTGACTGCGGGATTGTTTATCGGAGTGCTGGGCCGAGGCGTAGAGTTCAGGCACTAAGCAGAAGGCCCGCTCGTGTGAGCGGGCCTTCTCGTCGCGTGGACGCGCGAATCTACGCGACCCCGATGACGTTGCAGAGTTCCTTGACGGCGTCAGCCGATTTATTGAGGGCAGCCTGCTCTTCCGGCGTGAGCTTGATCTGGATGATCTGCTCGACGCCCTTGGCACCGAGCTTGCACGGGACGCCGACGTAGAGCCCATTGATGCCGTATTCCCCTTGCAGGTATGCGGCGCAAGGAAGGATCTTTTTCTTATCCTTCAGAATGGCTTCGACCATTTCGACCGCAGCGGCAGAGGGCGCGTAATAGGCTGAGCCGGTCTTGAGGTGCTTGACGATCTCGGCGCCCCCGTTAGCGGTGCGTGTCTCGAGCTCCTTGAGGCGCGCAGGCTCGATGAGCTCCGTGATGGGAATACCGGCAACCGTCGAGTAGCGCGAGAGCGGGACCATCGTGTCACCGTGCCCGCCGAGCACGAATGCGGTCACGTTCTCAACCGAGACATTCAGCTCTTCGGCGATGAAGGTGCGGAAGCGGGCGGAGTCGAGCACGCCGGCCATGCCGATGACGCGCTCGCGCGGCAGCTTCGCCTGCTTGAATGCGGTCTGCGCCATCGCGTCGAGTGGATTGGAGACGATGATCAGGATCGCGTTCGGTGAAGCGGCGACAGCCTTCGAGACAACGTCCGACATGATCTTGAAATTCGTGTTGAGCAGGTCGTCGCGGCTCATGCCCGGCTTGCGTGCGATGCCGGCGGTGATGACGACGATGTCGGAGTTCGCGGTGTCGGCGTAGTCGTTCGTGCCGGTGATGTGGCAGTCGCGCTTTTCAATGGGCATCGCTTCCAGGAGGTCGAGCCCCTTGCCCTGCGGCACGCCTTCCACGACGTCGATCAGGACAACGTCAGCAAGTTCCTTGGCGGCGATCCAATGTGCGGCCGTCGCGCCGACGTTTCCGGCGCCTACGATGGTGACTTTTTTGCGCATGAATGAGGGTCCTTCGGGATAGTGTTTCGAGACACTTCCATGATAGCCGCCAGAAGCGGTGACCGTCGCGCGTGTGCGATGAACGGACGGGTGGCCCAAATTGCTGGCATGCTGGATGTATGTGTGGACGGTACTTCCGGCGCAGCGATAAGCAGCGAATTGCGGAGGCGTTTCATCTGGGGCGGCTGCCGGAGAACTTCGTGCTGCCGCCGGACTACAACGTTGCGCCAACTACATTTCAGCCGGTGATCCGATTGAATCGCGACACGGGCGAACGCGAGGTCGTGATGATGCGATGGGGGCTGATCCCCTGGTTCGCGAAATCGGCTGATGAGTTCAAGGGATTTTCGACGATCAACGCCCGTGCGGAGAACGTCCAGGAGCGAGCGCTCTGGCGTCGGCCGTTTGAGAAGCGGCGCTGTCTCGTCCCCGCGGATGGCTTCTATGAGTGGCAGAAGATCGACAAGAAGACCAAGCGGCCGTTTGTCTACACGCTGACAAAAGGCCAGCCCTTCGCGTTTGCGGGCCTATGGGATGCGTGGAAGGACCCGACCAACGGTGAGTGGCTGCAGACCTTCGCGATCATCACGACGACGGCAAACGAGCTCGCGGCCGAGGTGCACGATCGCATGCCGGTGATTCTGCATCCGCGGGACTGCGATCGTTGGCTGGAGCGTGGCGAGGTATCGCATCTGCCGATTGATCTGCTAAGGCCGTATGAATCGGACGAGATGCAGTCGGCGCCCTGCAACCCGGCGGTCGGCAACGCAAAGAACAACGGGCCCGAGCTGTTGGAATGCCCGAACCCGCCTGAACCGCCTGATTTGTTGAACAGCCGCTAATCGAAACTGAGCGCGTCAGCCCATGTTTTCGATCATGCGGGTCGCGAACTCGCTCGTCTTGACCTTGGTCGCGCCCTGCATCTGGCGCTCGAAGTCATAGGTGACGAACTTCTGCTGTATGGTCTTCTCCAACGAGTTCTCGATGAGCCGCGCGGCCTCGCTCCAGCCGATGAAGTCGAACATCATCACGCCCGAGAGCATGACGGAACCGGGGTTGATGACGTCCTTGTCCGCGTACTTTGGCGCGGTGCCGTGGGTGGCCTCGAAGACCGCGAAGCCGTCGCCGATGTTCGCGCCGGGCGCGATCCCCAACCCGCCGACCTGCGCGGCTGCGGCGTCGGAGATGTAATCGCCGTTGAGGTTGGTGGTGGCGAGAACCGAGTAGTCGCTGGGACGGATGATGATCTGC
Organism: uncultured Acidobacteriaceae bacterium; assembly: GCA_963762465.1. GTDB lineage: Bacteria > Acidobacteriota > Terriglobia > Terriglobales > Acidobacteriaceae > Granulicella. Next base: position 261,040 of record CAVXKS010000011.1, read on the forward strand.
TGAAAGATCGAGTCGGCGATGCGGTCGTTGACCAGAATCTTCTTCTTCCACTGTCCGTTGCCGTGTGACTTGCCGATGGCAGCGACGACGTCTTTGACCTCTTTGACCACGGAGTCGCCAAACTCTTTCGGAGCAAACTCCATGCCCGGCTCGACGAGGGCGGCGTTTTCTTCGGGCGTGAGATTCGGGTTCTGCTCGAGATTGCCGAGAATCCAGCTCTCGCGTTCCGTGATGGTCTGATCGCGGAACTCCTGCGTGGCGACCTCGTAGCCCCACTCGCGGAAGGCGCCCTCGGTGAACTTCTGGATATTGCCCTTGTGGACCAGCGTGACGACCTTGCGGTTGCCGGTGATGGCGTACTGAATCGCGGCGCGCACGAGGCGCTTGGAGCCGGTGATGGAGATTGGCTTGACCCCGACGCCGGAGTCAGCGCGGATTTTCTTCTTGGTGCCCTGGAGCATCTCGTTGTTGACGAAGAAGATGAACTTCTCTGCTTCGGGCGTGCCCTCGCGGAACTCGATGCCCGCGTAGATGTCTTCCGTGTTCTCGCGGAAGATGACCACGTCGAGCTTCTCGGGGTGCTTCACGGGGCTGGGCACGCCGGCGTAGTACTTAACCGGGCGCACGCACTGGTAGAGGTCCATCAGCTGGCGCAGCGCGACATTAAGGGAGCGAATGCCCCCACCCACCGGAGTGGTGAGTGGCCCCTTGATGGAGACGCGGAAATCGACCGTCGCCTTGACCGTGTCGTCTGGCAGCCAGTTCTTTGTCTGGCGGAAGGCCTTTTCACCCGCCAGAACCTCGAACCATGCGACCTTACGTTTGCCGCCGTACGCCTTTTCGACGGCCGCATCGAACACGCGCTGTGACGCCTTCCAGATGTCGCGGCCGGTGCCATCGCCTTCGATAAAGGGAATGATCGGGTTGTCAGGCACAGTGTATTTGCCGTCGGCGTACTGGATCGCCTTGCCGTCGCTTGGGACGGCGATGCCGTTGTAGCTGGTCTGCATGAGCTGGCTCCTCGCAAAATCGGGGATTTGGCCAAGCTAACAAAGCCGTGGAACGAATGGCAACGCAGCTGTTCGCTAAACGGCTATTGCCGCGAGAGTCGAAGGTATTGCGGAAAGCCATCCTCACGGAGGAGAAATATCGCTGCAGACATAACGATGCGCCGCTCCAGACCGTTCTCGCGGACGAAAACGAACCAGGCGGCGCAACTCGCGGCGGGACCGCGTAAGAGCCTTAGGCTGCTTGCAGAGTCTGCTCGGCGCGGATCCAGTCAACTTCGGGTGAGCCAGTCGGACGACCGCGCTCAATCCAGAACTGTTCAGCAAGACGAGCAATCTGCTCGTAGGTAGGAATTTGCTTCTCGACGGCAGGGGCGGCGGCCACGGTTTTCTTCGCGGGAGCCTTCCGTGTGGTGGTCTTCTTCTCTGCCGAGGTGGGGGACTTGCGTGTAGCCATTGCTAGGGTCTCCAGGAGTTTTTCGGGGTAACTCCATGGTAACGTTCTGCGCCGCAAAAACCAAGGATTTTCGGCAGAAAACCTCGGGTTTCGGCACAAAAAGGGAGAGACCGTCCTACGGCCTCTCCCTCTTCGCTGCGCTGTCGACGAGCTTAGAACTGACCCCAGAGAAGCTGGTTATATACATCATGATGGAACTGCACCTCGCAGCCCTTCACGATGGTTCCGAGAAGACGCGGGCACCGGTCGGCTGAAGCCTGCTTCAGATCAGCGTACCGTCCCTTCACATCCGCTCCGAGCAGGTCAGTGGTCCACTGAGCTTTCCGGAAATCGTCGATCGCCGTGTAGATGTTGTCGGGCAGGTAGCGCTCGGCCTGGCGCAGATTTGGAATCTGCGCGATGTTGCCGGTGAGGCCGGTCTTGAAGACCGACAGCAGGACCATGTACGGGTTCGCGTCCGGGCTGACCGAGCGAACCTCAACACGCGCCGACTTCTCGTTGCCGATCGGAATGCGGACCATTGAGCCCCGGTCAACGGCCGAGGCCTTGATCTGGTTCGGCGCCTCGAAGTGCGGATCCAGACGCCGATAGGCATTGACCGACGCGTTCAGCAGCAGGCAGATGTCATTGCCGGCCGAGAGAATGCGATCGACGAACTCCCACGCGAACCCCGAGATCTTCTCGAGACCGTTCGGATCCCAGAACAGATTTTTGCCGTCCTTCGTAACCGAAACATTCGTGTGCATCCCGGAGCCGTTCACGCCAGTTACAGGCTTGGGAAGGAAGCTGGCCGTCATGCCCATCTGCGTCGCGACCTGCCGACAGATCAGCTTGTAAAGCTGAATCTGGTCGGCTGCGGCGATCGCGTCGCCGTAGCTGTAGTTGATCTCAAACTGCGAGGGCGCAACTTCCGGGTGGTCCTTCTCGTTTTCGAAGCCCATCGAACGCTGCACTTCCGCGGCGAGATCGATGAAGTCGCGGAGCGGATCGCCGGGGAGGGAGTGGTAGTAGCCGCCCTTGTTGACATACTCGAACTTCCCGGTCTCGTGATACGTGCGCTCAGCGTCGATGCCTTCGAACAGGAACCCTTCGATCTCGTTCGCCGCGTTGAGCGTATAGCCGTTCTTCGTGAACTGCTCGTTGGCGAAGGTCTTGAGCAGACCGCGAACGTCGCCGCTGTAAGGCGACCCGTTCTTGTCGATGACCTCGCCGAACACGAGCACCTTGCCGGGGCCGAAGACGTCCGCCGGAGCGTAGTAGAACGCGCTCCAATCCAGGCCGAGCCGTAGGTCGCTCTCACGCTGGGCGGTGAAGCCGCGAATGGAGGAGCCGTCAAAGGTGAGGTTGTCGAAGCTCTTGATGAGGAACTTCTTGTCGTAGTCGAGCATGTGCAGCCGGCCTTCGAGATCCGAGAACAGCACCGTGACCGCTTTTACACCCTTGTTGTCGGTGAGCCACTTCAAACGCTCTTCCTGGAGCTTGTCTATCGCGACCCGCTTCTTACGCTGTTCTTTGGCCTTCAGATTGAGCTCCTCAAGCTCTTCGTACGACAGCTCGAGAAAATTGCGGTATTCGCTGGACATAGCACTCCTTCGGGCAGTTCTGGCTGCCAAATCAAATTTGGTTGGGGTGGGGATCCGTTGTGGCTGTGTCCGGGCGTCGCGGGCCGTACCTGCGCCACACCTAAAAAGTAGCAGAAACGGCCGTCAAGTACCACGCTCGATTCTGCGGAACGGCGCTGCTCGTCCCGCGGGAGCGGAGCGGTGGGATTTCCAGCGGCCGCCGCGATTCGTTTGGCCGCCTTGCGTGTGATAATTTTCCTTGGGGCGAACTTGCTGTTCGCTATCTCGCCGGGCGGCCAACTCTGGCAAGCGGACACATCTGGAGGAACACTCATTGGGCAAGGACATGGTCCCCAAGCGCCTTTTCTTTACGAAAGGCGTTGGTAAACACAAGGAGCGACTGACCTCCTTCGAATTGGCACTGCGTGACGCGGGCATCGCCGCCCAGAACCTGGTGCGCGTCTCTTCTATCTTTCCGCCGAACTGCAAGCTGATCACACGCAAGGAAGGGCTGAAGTTCCTGAACCCAGGCGAGGTCGTTTTCGCAGTCGTCGCGGAGAACTCCACCCGCGAGCCGCACCGGCTCGTCGTGAGCTCGATCGGCGTGGCCATCCCCACGGACAAAAACACCTACGGCTACCTCAGCGAGCACCACAGCTTCGGCGAAACCGAGGAGCAGGCCGGCGATTACGCCGAGGAGCTCGCGGCCGAGATGCTCGCCACCACGCTCGATGTCGAGTTTGATCCGGACAAGAGCTGGGACGAGAAGAAAGAGATCTACCGCATGTCGGACAAGATCGTGCGTACCGCGAACGTCACGCAGTCTGCCGTCGGCGATAAGCACGGCCGCTGGACAACCACGATTGCGGCGGCGATTCTGATTTTCGAGGACAAGTAACTTCACTGCATCGCTAACAAGAAGGCGCTGGCTTCAAGCCAGCGCCTTTTGCAGTTTCGACGTTTGATATGATAGTCACATTGAGGTGACCATATGGGCGGATCGTCGAAGCCGCTTCGTTCTGCAGGAAAGAAGGCCTCGAAAAAGCCGTTTGTGCAACAGACCATCGGCGTTGCGGAGGCGAAATCCCACTTCCTCTCCTTGGTGAATGAAGTGGCGCAGAACAGGAGCAGTATTACGATTACGAAGCGGGGCAAGGCACTCGCTATGCTCGTGCCGTTCAAAGCTAAGCCTCCGAAGGATTTGTTCGGATGCATGAAAGGCAGCGCCAGGATCACTGGCGATATCGTCGGACCCGAACCTGATATTTGGGAAGCCATACAGTAATGCTGCTCGACACGCATATATTCATCTGGCTGGTCCTGGGAAACACACGTCTTCAGCGTGAGGCTCGTTCCGCAATCTCGTCAGCCAGTGCGGCCGGTACGCTCTATATGTCTCCAATTTCCCTGTGGGAGATCGCGCTGAAACACTCACGAGGCAAGCTGGAGTTGGGCCGCCCACTTCGTCCCTGGTTGAAGGAAGCTCTCTCTGCAACGGCTGTACAGCTGATTCCTATTGACATCGAAATCGCCTGTGCCTGCGCCGACCTGCCCGCGAGCTTCCATGGTGATCCTGCGGATCGCATAATCGCCGCAACTGCTCGGTCCCACGGACTCACGCTGATTACCGACGACCAGAAATTGCTTTACCTGGGGCGCGTCGGACATTTGAGGACACTGAAGGCATAGAGGTCTCACATGCAGAATAGAACCCGCGTCGCCCTTATTCAGATGTCGTGTGAGGCGTCCACCCAGGCGAACCTCAACAAAGCTGTCGCGCGAGTGCGCGAGGCGGCCGAGAACGGCGCGCGCCTGATCTGTCTGCCGGAGTTGTTTCGAGCTCAATACTTCTGCCAGCGCGAGGACCACGCGCTGTTCGATATCGCAGAGCCTATTCCCGGTCCATCGACGAAGGCACTCGGCGAGGTCGTTCGAGAGCACAACCTGGTTGTCATTGCGAGCCTGTTCGAGCGCCGCACGGCCGGGCTGTATCACAACACGGCTGCGGTGCTGGACTATGCCGGCGATGCGGCCAAGGACAACGTCGTCGCGGTCTATCGCAAGATGCACATCCCCGATGATCCGCTGTATTACGAAAAGTTCTACTTCACGCCCGGCGATCTTGGCTTTCAGGCGCAGCGCACTTCAGCGGGCCCGATCGGCACGCTGGTGTGCTGGGATCAGTGGTATCCGGAGGGTGCGCGTGTCACTGCGCTGAAGGGCGCGGAGACGCTCTTCTTCCCTACTGCCATCGGCTGGCACCCCAGCGAGAAGGCAGAGTTTGGCGAGCGCCAGCACGACGCCTGGCAGACGATTCAGCGCGCGCATGCCATCGCAAACGGCGTCTTCGTCTGCGCGGTAAACCGCGTCGGGCACGAGCATGGCGATGTGCAGCTCCCGGATGGAAACCTGCTCAAAGGCCCGGAAGGCGCCGGGTTGGAGTTCTGGGGCGGGTCGTTTATCGCGGACCCGTTCGGGAGAATTCTGGCCAGGGCTTCGCACGATAAGGAAGAGATTCTGTACGCCGAGCTTGACCCCCGGGAGGTCGAGGTGACGCGCCAGCACTGGCCCTTCCTGCGTGACCGCCGGATCGACGCCTATGGCGGAATCACCAGCCGGTTCCTGGATTAGCCGCCTCGATCCGATAAAATTTTCCAGTTTGAAACTGTTTCCAAACGAGCCTCGTACCGTGTATAAAGCCATCGCCGGTAAACACCTGCCTGCGCCGTTCCCGAAGGCCGGTTGAATTCCGGGATTGAGCACTACCGGAGCGTACTCGACGTGAACACTGCAATTCGCCGCGCTGCCCTCGCCCTCACTGCCTTCTGCGTCATTCCCCTGGTTGGCATCGCCCAGAACGAGCCGCTCAAGCCGAGCGCGACGGGCGCCGTTCCGCCGCGTACGTGGGTCGACAAAGACACGGGCCACCGGGTGTGGCGTATGACGGACGAACCCGGCTCTTCAGGTTTCTACTTCAACATCAACGCGTACACGCCGGACCTGAAGACCATGATCTACACGGCGCCGGACGGCATTCACGGGCTCGACCTGGCGACCCGCAAGACCTGGCTGATCGTGCCGAACCCGCCGCAACCCGCGGACGAGACGAACCAGCAGTTCCGCTTCGGAGGTGTGCACGCCATCATCGCGGGCCACAAGACCAACTCCGTTTTCTTCAGCAAGGCCGACCCGCAGACACACGTCATTTCGCTCTACAGGGCGGACGTTTACTCCAAGCGGGTGACGAAGCTCTGCGATCTTCCCCGCGGGATGAACGTCGCAACGATCAACGCCGATGAGACGCTCGGCGCCGGCACCATGAATGATCACCCTGACGAACAGGCCGAGTACGGGCAGCGCCGCGTGAACCCGCGCGGCCAGACCGGGCCTCTGGTTCAGCCGTTGAACAAGGGCCAGATGATGGAGCAGCGCCTGGCCGCACACATCCCCCTGACGCTCTATACGATCAATCTGCAGACCGGCAAACTGTTTCCCCTGCTGCATTCGACCGACTGGGTCAATCACCTGCTCTTCTCGCCCAGCGATCCGACGCTGCTGATGTACTGCCACGAAGGCCCGTGGCAGAAGGTCGACCGCATCTGGATGATTCACACAGATGGCACGCACAACACCCTCATTCACAAGCGCCGCATCGCCATGGAGATTGCCGGGCACGAATTCTGGGGCCTCGACGGCAAGACCATCTGGTACGACTGGCAGCCGATCAAGGGACAGGACTTCTATCTCGCCGGCTACGATCTCGCCAACGGCCGCCGCACGGCGTATCACATGGAGCGCAACGACTGGTCGATTCACTTCAACCTGACCAAGGACCTCGACCTCTTCTGCGGCGACGGCGGCGATCCTGGCCAGGTCGCGAAGGCGCCGAACGGCGAGTGGATCGAGCTCTTCCATCCGCACCTCATCAACACGACCGGCGCGATCAACGACCCGGACTTCTTCCAGCCCGGCTACTTCACCGCGGAGCATATGGTGAACATGGCGTGGCATGACTACCACCTCGAGCCGAATGTGCGCTTCTCGCCCGATAAGAAGATGGTCTTCTTTACGAGCAACATGTTCGGGCCGGCGTACGTCATCGGCGTCGAGGTCGCGAAGGCCGTGAACCCGAAGCCAAGCGAACTCGTCTCCACGCCGGAGCTGGCAAAGAAGTACAACCCGCGCGAGCCGGTGGACACGAAGGCGATCGCGAAGTAAAGAGCAGTCGGTGGTGCGTTATCCATTGCGAAGCTGTTTGGCGTAACGCACCGCCCGCTCTACCTCGACGAAGCCAACCGAATTGTGGGCTAGCTGGGAAGGAACATTGTCCAGCAGCGCGTCTGAGGCAAACTCGCGATAACCGTTGGCGATGGCCCACTTCTCCGCGGCCTGCACCAACTGACGCCCGATTCCCCGGCCGCGGACGTCTTCGTCGACGAACCAGCCCTCGAGATAGGCGACCGGGCTGGTCTCGCAGCCGTCGGCGAACTCGCGCTCGCCGACCTCGATGAATGCGGCCAAGTGTGAGGCCTCGTCGCGTTGGGCGACGAGGACGATGGTGTTGCGGCGGGCCAGCCAGGCGCTGCAGTCGGCCCTCTGCGCGGCTTCGTCGGCGGGAAGCTCCGGCCAGAGCTCACGCCGCATTCGCATCCACTCAGCCAGATCGGCGGACTCGTAAGGGCGAATTTTCATCTTGCACCTCGTTTTAGTTTGCGCTCTTTAGAATCAATGATGTGAGTGTGAGACGAGAGATGAGTGAGTTTCGAATGCCCGCCGAGTGGGCTCCGCACGCTGCAACCTGGATCGCCTGGCCTCACAATCCTGAGGACTGGCCGAAGAAATTTCAGCCAATCCCATGGGTTTACTGCGAGATCGTGCGCTGGCTCTCCAGCGTCGAGGACGTGCACATCCTCGTGAACGATGTCGCTGCCGAAAAGCGCGCCTACGGCATGCTGAAGCGCCAGGGCGCGAATCTTGCGCGCCTGCACTTTCATCATTGGGCAACGGATCGTGTGTGGCTCCGCGACTCCGGTCCAATTTTCGTGAAGAACGCCGACAGCAATCTCGCCATCACGAACTGGCGGTTCAACGCCTGGGCCAAGTACGACAACTGGCACAACGACGATCTCATCCCGGAGCACGTCGCGAGGCTCTACGCAATGCGCAGCTTCGAGCCGCACGTGCAACTCGCCGACGGCACCCAGCACAGGCTCGTCCTCGAAGGCGGAAGCATCGACTCCAACGGCGCGGGCGTTCTGCTGAGCACAGAAGAATGCCTGCTCAGCGAGGTCCAGCAGCGCAACCCGGGCGTCTCGCGCGAGCAGCTCGAACAGGCCTTCGCCGAATATCTCGGCATCGAGAAGGTGATCTGGCTGAACCGTGGATGCGCCGGCGACGACACCCACGGACACGTCGACGACATCACCCGATTCGTTGGCGAGAACACGATCCTCACCGCAATCGAGGAGAACACCGCCGACGAGAATCATCTTCCGCTCGCCGAAAATCTCGAACGCCTCCACGCCGCACGCAACCTGCGCGGGGAGCCGTTCGTCATCAAGACACTCCCGATGCCCGCGCCCGTGATCTTCGAAGGACAGCGCCTGCCCGCAAGTTACGCGAACTTCTACATCGCCAACGGTCTGGTGCTCGTGCCGACCTTCAACGACCCGAACGATCGCATCGCGCTCAACACCATCGCAGACTGCTTCTCCGACCGCGTGGTGACCGGTATCCACTGCACCGATTTCATCTGGGGTCTCGGCGCGCTGCACTGCATGACCCAGCAGGAGCCCGCATAGGATCAACCCCGAGCAATCCCATGCAATAACACCGAGGCCCATTGCCTAACTTGAGACCCGACCCGCTTGCACAGGGTACGCGCTCAATAAACTGGATCTGATGTCCCGGTCTTCTCCGTTTTCGATCGTCTTCGCCGCGTTGGGTCTCGGTCTGCTCTGCGGCTGCCAGGTTCCTGTCACTCTGCCCGGGCATGCCGACAATTCGGCCCTCTCCAGCGGCAGCATAGAGACCCACTACTCGCCCACCGAGAACCTCGAGCACTACGACCTTGCCCTGCTGCGCTCCGCTCACAAGTCCATCGATCTGTGCGGCTTCAGCTTCACCGACGAAGCTGTCGGCGACGCACTCGTCGGCGATGCCAGGAGAGGCGTGCGTGTTCGTGTTTACCTCGACCGAAGCCAGTCGGATGACGAATTGGAGCGCGCCGCGAAGCACGACGCCGCGCCCAAGCCCAATGCGCGCCGGCGCGAGGTCCAGTATGCGGATGGATTCTTCGACGAGCAGGACGTTCCCAACCCCACCAGCGAAGCCGTGATTGCGCGGCTCGCGGCGACGCCAAACGTCGAGGTGAAAATCAAGCACTCGCGCGTCCTGATGCACCTCAAGTCCTACGCCATTGACGGGCAGACGCTGCGCTCCGGCAGCGCGAACTTCTCCCCAAGCGCCCTCAAGCGGCAGGACAACGATCTGGTGCTGACGCGGGATCCCGCCAGCGTGCGGCGGTTCGAACTCGATTTCAACCAGCTCTGGGCACGGCCGGACAACGAGCGCCTGCAGCAGCAGTCAGCGTCTGCAGCGGCAGTGATAGCAATCCCGTAAGCGATTCCGTACTCTTCATAGATGAGCTCTCTTCCCCCGTCCGCGGACGCTTTGTCCGAAGCCGCGCTCATGCAGCTCGCCATCGAGCAGGCGCATGCGGCCGAAGCTGCCGGCGAGGTCCCCGTCGGCGCCATCGTCGTGGCCCCGGATGGATTCACGGTCCTCGGGCGCGGATGGAATCGTGTGATTCAGGACAACGATCCCACCGCACACTGCGAGATTGTGGCGATGCGCGAGGCTGGCCGTGCACTCGGAAATTACAGGCTCACAGGATGCTCTCTCGTCTGCACGCTTGAGCCGTGCTCGATGTGCGCGGGCGCAATTCTGCATGCTCGAATCTCCCGCTTGCTCTACGCCGCGCGCGATCCGAAGGCGGGCGCCTGCGGCAGCGTGCTCAGCGTAATAGACCATCCGGCGCTGAATCATCGCGTGGAGGTCATCGAAGGTGTCCTGGCCCAGGAGTGTGGCAGGATGCTGAGCGATTTCTTTCGCCGCCGCCGAGCCAACGCAGGCACCGTCTGACCGGCATCAGACTCCTTTGATGGAGGCAGGCGGAATGGCCGGAAGATTTGACGGGAAAGTAGCAGTGGTGACCGGATCCTCTTCCGGCATCGGACAAGCGATTGCCGTTCGGCTGGCGAGCGAAGGCGCAGGGGTGGTGATCGACTATCGCAGCCGCGACCAGGGCGCGGCTGACACCGAAAACATGATTAAGTCCAAGGATCCGCAGGCGAAGTTCATCACCGTGATGGCCGACGTCACCAAGATCGCCGACACAAACAATCTGATCGACCAGGCCTGGTCACAGCTCGGCGGATGCGACATCCTCGTCAACAACGCCGGCGTCGAAAAGGGCGCCAACTTCTGGGACATCACCGAAGAGGACTACGACCTGGTCCTCGATGTGGACCTGAAGGGCGCGTTCTTTCTGACCCAGGCGTTCGTTCGACGCTTGCGGGATGCGAAAAAGCCCGGTCGCGTCATCAACATCTCCTCGGTGCACGAGGATATGGTCTTCCCGCACTTCCCGACCTACTGCGCCGCGAAAGGCGGCCTGCGCATGCTGATGCGTGATCTTGCCGTCGAGCTCGGTCCGCTCGGCATCACCGTCAACAATGTCGCACCGGGAGCCATCATTACGCCGATCAATAAATCGCTTCTGGACGACAAGAGCAAACTGGACCCGCTTCTCCGGAACATTCCGCTTGGGCGTATGGGAACGTCCGAAGAGGTCGCTGGCCTTGTTGCCTGGCTTGCCTCCGACGAGGCCGCCTATGTCACTGGCTCGACCTACTTTATCGACGGCGGCCTGATTCGCAATTATCACGAACAATAGTGAGCAGGAGTGCATTCGGAGCGCATCGGGAGAGAATAAATCTATGGGGCTCGTCGTTTACTCTGCTGACTGGTGCCGCGACTGCCGCGAGGCCAAACGGTTTCTCACGAAACATTCGATCCCGTATCAGGAGATCGACATCGAACGCACGCCCGGAGCCGCGGATGAGGTCATCCGGCACACCGGCAAACGCGCCATCCCGCAGTTCGTGCTGGACGGCCGATGGATTCAGCCGTATAGGCCCGGACGAGGCTTCCTGCACGCGGAAATGGCGGAGCTGTTCGGCGTCACCAACAAATAGGTCAGGCCGTCCCAGCGGTTTCGCTGCTGGGGGATGACATTTGTGTCGACGACGCGCTGTGATTCACCGCTCGCAGCGACTGAATGATGCGCTCACTCAGCCGCTCGAGCTCCTGGATGTGCTCCGCAACCATCGCGCGCAGAAGCTGCTCGCCCGTAGGTGTGAGCTTGATGATCGAGCGGCGCAGATCGCGCTCGTCCGTATGACGACGCACCAACCCCGCGCGCTCTGCGCGGTCGACAAGCTCGACGGTGCTGTTGTGGCGCAGAACCATTCGATCGGCGAGATAGCTGACCGAGGCGGGCTGCCCTGCTGGCGCGGCAGCGATCACCTGCAGAAGCTGGTATTGCTGCGCCTGAATGCCATGCCGCTCTGATGCGATCTCGCTGAAACTTAGGAATTGACGCAACTGGAAACGGAATTCGGCGAGTTCCCTCAGCCGTGGTATCTCTACATGACCGTTGTTGCTGCCGTTCTCTTCCATGAGCGGACCCTCCATTCTATCGGGCGACGATTTGCGATTGAGTTCTCCGAATGCAGGTACGGCTACACTGGAGAAGGCGTTCCTCTGAAGGGCCCGTGTGGCTGCGATATTAGCTGGGGAGCTCTGAATTGGCAACGCTTTAGCTTCCATAATTCCTCCTCACCCTCATCCCTGGAGTCCCGATGATCCCGCGCTACACCCGCCCGCAGATGGCCTCCGTCTGGTCCGAACACAGCCGCTATCAAAACTGGCTGCGCGTCGAACTGGCGGCCACCGAGACTCTCGCTCGAGCAGGCATTGTTCCCGGCGAGGCTGCGGCTGCGCTACGTGCCCGTGCCGGTTTCAGCGTGGAACGCATTCACGAGCTTGAAGCAGAACTGCGTCACGACGTACTGGCATTTACGACAGCGGTTGCAGAAAAAGTCGGCCCTGAAGCTCGCTGGCTGCACTACGGTCTCACCTCCACCGACGTTGTCGACACGGCGCAGGCTTTGGCATTAGGTCAGGCTTCCAGTTTGATTCGTTCAGGCATTGTGCGACTTCGGGACGTTTTGCGCAAGCGCGCAATTGAGTTCCAACACACACCGGCCATCGGCCGCACCCACGGAGTCCATGCAGAACCAACCACTTTCGGGCTGAAACTGCTCCTCTGGTACTCCGAAATCGGCCGGAACCTGCGCAGGTTCGACGCTGCGGCCGAAGACCTCCGCGTGGGCAAACTTTCGGGCGCCGTGGGCACCTTCGGTCACCTGGAGCCCGAACATGAGGCAGCCATCCTGAAGCAGCTGGACCTTCGTCCGGCTGCCATCGCAACCCAGGTCCTGCAGCGCGATCGCCACGCGGCCTATCTCTGTGTCCTCGCAGTACTTTGCTCAACTCTGGATAAGATCGCCACCGAGGTCCGGCACCTGCAACGCACCGAGGTCCGTGAGGCCGAAGAGTTCTTCTCCGCCAAGCAAAAGGGCTCCAGCGCGATGCCGCACAAGCGCAATCCCATCACGGCCGAGCAGATCTCCGGCCTCGCGCGCGTCGTACGTGCCAATGCCCAGGTGGGCCTGGAAGACGTCGCCCTCTGGCACGAGCGCGATATCTCGCACTCCTCCGCCGAGCGCGTTGTCCTGCCGGACTCCACGACCCTGACCGATTATCTGCTCGACAAGACCGCCTCCATGGTCGAGCGGCTGCTGGTTTACCCCGCCAGGATGCTGCGCAACCTCGAATCGACCCACGGGCTCGTCTACTCAGGCCAGCTGCTCCTGGAGCTCGCCGGCTCCGGTATGAGCCGCGAAGACGCCTACCGCCTCGTTCAAACCCACGCCATGGACGCCTGGACCAACGACAAAAACTTCCGCGAGCTCGTCCAGAACGACCCCGAAATCACCGCGCGGCTTCCCAAGGACAAGCTCGACGAAGTCTTCGACTACCGCCGCCAGTTGAGAAATGTCGACACGATCTTCGAGCGCGTCTTAGCCGAGGACGCCGACCTTTAAGTTCCGCCAGCTCCCGGCCTGCATCCCTCAGCGCGCGGACGACGACTCCTCGGCCGGCGCATTCACGCACGGACCCACATCTACGTCTTCGTCTTCTGCGCTGTACAGCAGCACCGCACACCCTGCAACCTCAACATACAGGCACGACTCGCACAGCCGCCGCCCCGTCAGCGCCAGAAATCGCTTCAGATCAGGCAGCCCGCGATCGTCAAACAGAGCGACGGTGAACTCGCGGTGCTCGCCATAAGACTGGCTTCCGTCCTCCTCACGCCAATACCCCGAAACCGTACCCGACGTCACCGTGTAGCCGCCGAAGTGTTCCACCAGGTACGCGTGGACCGACTGTTCGATCGTGCCCCCGCCCGGGCACGGCTCCTTCAGCTTCAATGAAGGCAGCAGGAAGCGCACGTTTTTTCCGAGTGGCTGTTCGCGAAGTTTCATCTTCACCCAAATCCACTCATAGGATGACACAACGCCTGCCCGCGAGGGTCAGCCCTAGTTGTTCGTAGAAGGAGCAAACAGCTCTGACGGGAACCGCTCGGACGGGCCAGGAACCGGCGTATCAATTCCGGGCGGCGGATCCTGGGGCGTGATGAGATTCCCAGGCAATGGCCTCCGCATCGACACTCCCGATGGCGTCGGCAGAGGCAGCGACGGTGGCGGCGAATGCTCGAACACCTCGACGCTCGCCGACTCTTCAGTCCCCGCGGCCGCCTGCCGCACGTCGAGCACCGGCGCGTTCCGCGGCATGTCAAAGCGCCCGTGCCCCAGGTACGCGACGAATACGATGGCTGTCGCCACAGGCGACAGCACAACCAGCGGAACCCCATAGCGCTTCAGCAGGCTTTCCGTGAGGTCCTGAACATCGTGCGATCGCGGCAAAGAGCCAGCGATTTGAGGAACCTTGAAGACGTGAAAATCCGTGTTTGGATGCTTGGAAGCGTAGTGCGTCAGCGCGCGGGCTACGCCCTTCGGGGAAGTCAGGCCCCAATCTGCGACGTAGTTGCGCCGGATCGCGTGCGGGTAGACATCATTGATTGTCATGCGCGCAAAATCGGCGCAGTTGCGAAACATGCCGTTGTACCGCTCCACGTTGCGACGGTCGTTGAACCTCGCAATCAGGCCGGCATCCTGCTCCGGAGTCGTCGCAACGCTGAAGCCATAGATCGTGCGGTCGTATGCCGCGCCGACCAGCTCATACCAGTTCCCCTCAGGAGTGCCGCCGTTCGGCAGATCCGGCGCGACCGACTCGAGCGCCCGACGCCGATACAGGTCCCGCAGTTGAGCCTCCTGCTCGCGGTTCATCGTCTGCGGAATCTCCGCGGCTGAATCAACCGCGTAAAGATACGGCAGCAGGGGGACGGCGATCCAGTCATGGTTGCTGATCCCGTCATATCGGCTGAGCACCACGCCCAGTTCACCCGGCCCGCACGGACGAAGCTGCACCGGCGTGGCCGCGCAGACGTGGTCCAGATAAATTGCCGCGTGACCCGCCGGATCAACAATCCCCAGTCCGCCATACGGCTGCTCCAGCAGCAGCGACATCGCGGCTCGCGCGCTCGTTCCGGCCAATCCAAACAACGCAGCGGTCGCGATGCAGACGACTCTGGCAAGACGCATCATGAGATTCGGCACCATACCCGAGCCGCCTTCCGGTGCACCAGCACGGGTGGACGCTTCAGTTCGATGCTTTGCTGCCATGAAGTCCATAGACAGCAGTCCCGGTTAATTGTCGCTGTAACGGTTCCGGAAAGACCCATATTCGCACGGTAAGAAACAATCGAAGGAGACGCTAAACACCCAGAGCGTATAACCGATAATGACGCAGAATGAGCTCGAAAGACATCAACCCGCTGCAAACATTGACCTTGGCCGTGACCGGCGCAAGCGGCTCGCTGCTTGCCTTTGAGATGCTCCGAACCTTGGCCGCTGACGATCGGGTCGGCCGGATCCATCTCATTATCTCACCCAGCGCCCTCCGGGTTGTAGCCGAAGAGACCGGCATTACCGGACGTAAGTCACTGACAGAGAACATCCTTGGCGACAAGCCTGTGGATGGGATGAAAGACAAGATTGTTCAGCACGCGCACGAGGACATCGGCGCGCCGATCGCCAGTGGTTCCTATCCCTGCGACGCGATGATTGTGCTTCCCTGCTCAATGGGCACGCTCGCCGGCATCGCCCACGGCATGGCCGCAAACCTCGTGGAACGTGCGGCCGACGTCTGCCTTAAAGAAAAGCGGCGGCTGGTGCTTTGCGTTCGCGAAACTCCGCTGAACCTCATTCACATCCGCAACATGGCCGCCGTCACCGAAGCCGGAGCGACCGTCTTCCCGGTCATCCCCACCTTCTACAACAAACCCACGACGACAGAAGACATGTCGCGAAACTTCGTCCATCGAGTGCTGCAGCACATCGGCCTGCCACAGCCCGGCGCATACATCTGGGGCGGCAACGCCTCCGTCTCGCCCCTCACCTAATCCCTAATCCAATCCCTGCTCCTAATGCATCGACTGCAGGGTGCGAACGCTGCCCGCCGGCACCGGGTTCGCCTTCAGAAAATCTGCAGTCGCCTGCGCCGCGCGCGCTGAGCAGGTCCTCGGCTCCAGGTGACCGCACCCCGCGAGGATATCGAGCTCGGACCCCTGCACAAGCTGGTGCAGTTGCTGTCCAACGGAGAGCGGAATCAGGTGGTCGTCCGCTCCCCACACAATCAGCAGCGGCTCTCGAAGCGACGGCAGCCGCGATTGAACCAGATCGCTCTCGCTGAAAGAACTCAGGTTGCGATCAACCGTCCATTGGTTGGCCTGAATCGCGCGAAGCAGGTCCCGGCGAATATACATCGGGATCGGTTTCGCGTCGGGCTCCATGGTCGAGAAGAGGCGCTGCACATCATCCGTTGTCTGCGGCTCGAATAGCTGCTTCGGGCCCTTCAGCTCGAACTGCAGCCCAGCAGCATCGTAGACCACCACGCGATCGATCACTTCAGGATGATCGGCGGCAAGCTTCAGCGCGATCCACCCTCCCATCGACCATCCGCCAATGTCCGTCTGCTGCAGGCCCAGCGCCTGGATGAAGTCATAGACGAACTTCGTTTCACCCGTAATCGAGTAATCGCCAGCCTGAGGTTTCGGGGAGCGGCCATAGCCGAGCAGATCAGGCGCGTACACGTGGAAACCGGCGCGCTTCAGCCGCTTCAGCATCGGCGCCCAGCTCTCATCGCGGTCTCCCAGACCGTGAATCAGAACAATCGGCGTTCCGCCGCCCGGAATGCGCGGCTCAGCCTCGTAGTAATGCACACGGCCTTCCGGCGTCAGCACGTAGTTGCTCTGCACGCGCGACAGGAACAGGCCGAAATGCGTCGCCTGTTTCCCCACCCAGATCGGACGCAGGTAAAACGCCACTCCCAGGAGTACTCCCAGCAGCAATACAACAAGCACAATACGGCCCAGCGTTCTCATTCGGGTAACGCAGCTCCCTCTTGCGTGTGTCTCTTGGATTCAATGTACAACGCAGAGCTTCACCGCGTGCGGAACAGGAATTTCCCTCTACCCTCTACCCCTTACCCTCTGCCTTTACCGGTACGCCTTGCCGTACTCCTCGGCAAACACCGTATGCGAGATATCGAAGCGGCCGCCGTTAAATTTGTCGGGTCCGCTCAAATGGCCAATCGCAAGTAGCGCCACCACCCAGTAGCTCATCGGCAGGCGCAGTGTCTCGCAAACCTTACCCTGCTCGAAGCCCTCCATCGGTGCGGTGTCATAGCCCAGCACCTCGGCCATCAGCATCATGGAGGTGAACGCCAGCATTACCTGTTTATTCAGCCACGCGGTCATCTGATCGTGCGAAAAGCTCGAAAGATATGCCGGGACACTCGTGGCCGCCTGCGCCGCATAGCTCTCCGGCATCCCGGCCGCACGCCCCATCCGCAGCATCTCGTCCAAATCCCGCCGCCATCCATCGCGGTCCCCGCACGCCACGATCACGGCCGAGGCCTCTTCCACCTTGGCCTGGTTGTAACTCGCCGCGCGTAGCCGGCGCCTCTGCTCAGGATGCTGCACCACGATGAACCGCCATGGCTGCATGTTGTAGCCGCTGGGCGCACTCAGGCCCGCTTCGAGTATCTGGCGGAGGTCGCCGGGAGGAATCGGCTCTCCGTCGAAGCTGGGCGTCGCGCGCCGCTGGCGAATTGCTTCGGCGAGCGACATTGGTCCATTGGCCATTTCTTTCATTCCTCCACAGCAATTGCGCTCTTCAGCATCTTAGCCGGAAAATGCGCCAGAGAACGGTACCGCTAATGAATCTCCGCAAGGCTTAGTTCGGTTGCGAAAGGAGTCTGTCCGGGAAGTTCCGCGAACACGCTGACCCCGGAGAAGCCCTCGCGGAGCTCAGGATGTGCCGTCAGAAGCGCCGAGGCGGCCGCCACATTACGCACACGCGCAGCATCGCTGCCGAGCGCAGAATCGGCTCGATACCGCAGCACCAGGTCAACGCCCTTGCCGTCATCGGTCGCCGCGCTCCCGACCGAGGTCAAATGAAACTCGGAGCCGTCCTTGGCTTTGATCACCAGCGGATTGTCCGCGCCGATGCCTTCGCTCAATTCGCCCGGCGCATTGGTCCGGCGCTCGCTGCGAAGCTGATCCAGATGCGTGCTGCTGACGAAGTTCGCCGGCCGCAGAAGCTGGTCAGCCTGTCCGTAGAGCACCCATGCCAGCCACTTCTTGCCGGCCTTCGCATCGGCCCGCGCTGTCGTCCAGTACCACAGGCCATCGTGCCCGGCGGCCGTGCGCGGATGTGGATAGAAGCCGGCCATCTTCCACGCGCTTCCCTCCTGGACAAACAGCATCGGAAGCAGCCACGGACGGTCGCCCGCAGCCTCCACGGTCGCGAAGGCGTAGATGCCCGGCGGAAGACCCGGAATCACAAAATCCACCTCGGACGCGCTGCCGGACAGCGCGCAGCCGAAGTCCGCCTCCGACGTGTCTCCCGCTTTGCGGCCGCTCGCATCCAGCCGATAGACCTGCGCAACCCGGAGCGTATCCGCGCCGATCGCGGCCGAGGTCTGGTGCACCACGAACGCTGTCGTATCGAAGTTTGAAGCAATGTCAGGTGCGCTCATCGATCGCACGCGCTCCGCATCGTTTGTCTTCACCGCCGTGGCGAGAGCGAGTGCGGCGTCCGCCACGGTCTGGCGCACATCGCCGGACATCGCGGACTGCGTAATACAGGTCGAAGGCGCAGATTGAGCAAACGCCTGCGAGGCAAAGGAGAGACCCGCAACTGCCAGCAGACGGAGAAAACGAATGGCTCGACGATGAGCCGGGAGGTTCGGGGGGCCGGTACTAAGCACGTCGCGCAGAGGATGTCTCCTGAGGATGTCGCTCGGCTGCCTCAGGATACGGGCGTGCACCGCATTGCGTCCAGCAGCGGGCCACCGCCCCAACCGGAGCGTATTCTGAACGCAATGCCCGCCATCGAGCTACCTGCGCGTCCCTGTTCACGTCCCATTAGAACGAGGTGGTGCGCAACAATGCGGTTTGCTTGCACAGCAACCCGGCGCTGGGACTGGATGCTCGCGGGGCTGTGCGGCCTCGCGGTCGCCGCAGGCGCACAAACCTCCAGGCTGCCGGCGAATCCACCAACCTCGGTATCGATCCAGAGTTCGATGGAGCCGCCGATCACCGCGGCTTCCAGCGGAGCGGCCGCCGAGCAGCGGCACCGCGCGCGCGTGACCTACACCGACGGAATGCTGCAGGTTCGTGCGGATAATTCGAGTCTGAATCAAATCTTGCGCGATATCTCTCGCCAAACCGGCATGAAAATCATCGGCGGCGTAGCCGATCAGCGCGTTTTTGGCAGTTATGGCCCTGCTCCCGCAGCAACCGTGCTCCAAACGCTTCTCGACGGCACAAATACGAACATGTTGCTGCAGGAAACGCTGAATCACGCTCCAGAACAGCTCGTTTTATCACCCCGCACCGGAGGCCCCACACCCCCCGGTCCGAGCTCTGCCAGCTATGACGTGACCGAAACAGAACCAGAGCTAGCGCTCCCCGGCGCACCACAGCCATCCAGGCCAGCACAGGCGGGCACGACGCCGAACACCACACCGTCAACGCCGCCGAGCATGCCGCAGCCGGCAAATAATGTCTTGGGTAGTCCGAACAACGTGTCGCCGACCGCATCGACGCTCCCCGTCACGAACTCCGTTCCAGCGAGCACCTTACCGACACCGTCAACGGCCCAGCCGGTGAGCGGAATTGTCGACGCGCCCAACCCGCCGCCGGCCGGAAGCACGACCGCCGGGTTCACCAGCCAGACGCCGAATGGGAATCCGAACACAGCGCCGCCGGCGACAGCTACAAGCGGGGCGACCGGGGCGAAGACTCCGCAGCAGATTTATGAGGAATTGAAGCAACTGCAACAGCAGCCGAAGGCTAATCCGCAGGGATCGTCAGCGCCGCAGTAGCGGTGGACTTTCGCTTTTTGTTCCACGTGGAACCGTTCACTCGCGGCCGCGCAGATTATGTGCGTTGTGGTCGTGCAGGTTCAAGTTTGGGGAGCTAGATCTCGGCTTTGGCGGGAGCGGAGGCGGCGTGTATGGCTGCGACGGTGCGGCCGGCCATGACCCGAAAAAAACCGAGGCAAACAGCATAGGCTGCAAGAACACCGAGCGCCAGCGAAGCAAGAATTGCGCAGCCTAACATCAACGTGATCAGCATCTTCGATCCTTCCAGCCCATCCGCGCCAACAAGGCTGCGGCGGAGCGGCCCGCTGCGGTATTCAACCGTTTGACGTGCCAGCCACAGACAAGTCTGAGGCTTGTGGTTCACCGTGTCTCTGGAAAACCTAGCACCCACTATTGTCATCCGCGATTCCCCGAGCGAGTCATGACGGACGTGTGCGACCCGTGTACGACCAAAGGCATGTGCCCGGCGTACCTCGTGGGTGCGAAAAGTAAAAGCAGATCCCCTGCGGGGATGACAACCAGAAAGGCAAAGACGCCCAGGAGCGTCACGGCCCATCGCGCGAGTAGAGGGTTGATAGGAGGACTGACAGCGAGCTTGTATCCTAGGAAGATGGCCGGAAACGGCCAATGTACGCCTATGAGTCTCACTCACATCCATGTGCGCGGCGCCCGGCAGCACAATCTGCGGGACGTCTCGGTATCGATCCCGCGGAACACGCTGACCGTTGTGACCGGCCTGTCCGGTTCGGGCAAGAGCTCGCTCGCCTTCGACACGATCTATGCCGAAGGACAGCGACGGTATGTCGAGACGCTGTCGGCCTACGCACGGCAGTTCCTGGATCAGATGGAGCGGCCGGATGTGGACTCGATTGAGGGCCTGAGTCCGGCAATCTCGATCGAGCAGAAGACCACCTCGCGGTCGCCGAGATCGACTGTGGGTACGATCACGGAAATTTATGACTACCTGCGCCTGCTGTGGGCGAGCGTGGGCCAGCCGCACTGCCCCAACTGCCACCGGCCGATCTCGCGGCAGAGCGCGGACCAGATCGTCGCGCAGATTGTGGAGCGCAACCAGACAGAGTCGCCCGGCGAGCGGATCACGGTGCTGGCGCCGGTGGTGCGCGGACGCAAGGGCGAATTTCGTGAAGAGCTGGAAGCGCTGGATAAAAAGGGCTATCGCGTCCGGATTGATGGCGAGATCACCGAAGTCGAAGAAGGAATGCGGCTGGAGAAGCGCAAGAACCACACGGTCGAGGCGATTGTCGATCGCATCATCCTGAAGCCAGTGCCGGGTGAGCCGGGCGCCAGCGGACGCGCCCCGCTCGATACCCGGCGGTTGCAGGCCGCGGTAGTAACGGCGCTGCAAATTGCGAATGGGCTGGTGCTGATTGGATTACAGGCGCCGGGCGGCGCATATCACGAGACGCTGTTCAGCTCGTCGATGGCATGCCCGGACTGCGGCATCAACGTGCCGAAGCTGGAGCCTCGCAGCTTCAGCTTCAATTCCTCTTACGGCGCTTGCCCGGAGTGCCATGGGCTGGGGTCAATCTATGACTTCGATCCCGGGAAGACGATTGCGGACTGGTCGAAGCCGCTGCTGGATGGCGCGATGGGACCGGGCTCGGCATCGCAGTATCTGCTGCGGTTGATCAAGCTGGCGGCGGATAAGTACAAGATCAATTTGAAGAAGCCCTTTGAGGAGCTGGCGAAGGCGGACCAGGAGCTGCTGCTCTATGGGCCGCCGCGGCCGGAGGCTGCGCGGACAGGCTTTCACGGCATTATTCCGTGGCTTCGCGACACGCTGGAGGAGACAAAGTCCGAGGGCTATCGCGAGTACATGATGCAGTACATGTCTGCGACCGAATGCCCGCGCTGCCATGGGCGCCGGCTGCGGCCGGAGTCGCTGGCGGTGACGATTCCCATTGCGGACGCGGCGGAGCATCCGCCGGTGAACCGGCCCGACAAGGATGTTGAGCCAATCAGTGCCGCGAATGCGCGACGGTCGGTTTCGATTGCGGAGTTCACTGCGATGTCGCTGGAACGGGCCATGATCGGTGCGCGATCAATGCAGTTCACCGGGCGCGACAAACTGATCGCGGACCGGCTGCAGCGCGAGATTATCGAGCGGCTGGAATTTTTGAATGCAGTGGGACTGGGTTATCTATCGCTCAACCGCAGCGCGGCGACGCTGAGTGGAGGCGAGGGGCAGCGGATCCGGCTGGCAACGCAGATTGGATCGCGGCTGCGCGGCGTGTTGTATGTGCTGGATGAGCCTTCGATCGGGCTGCACCAGCGGGATAACCAGCGGTTGATTACGGCGCTCGAGAACCTGCGGAACCTGGGCAATACGGTGCTCGTCGTGGAGCACGATGAGGACACGATTCGCAAGGCGGATTACGTGCTCGACCTGGGGCCGGGCGCGGGAAAGAACGGCGGCCACTTGATTGCCGCGGGGACGCCGGCGGAGATCATGGCCAATCCGGCGTCGGTGACGGGCAAGTATCTGTCCGGCGAGCTGGACATTGTGACGCGACCCGGCGATCCGGGTGGCGGCTCCGCGGCGCCAAGGCCGGTGACCGGGCGGTGGCTGTCGGTGCAGGACGCGCGCTCGCACAACCTGCAGAACGTGGACGCGCACTTTCCTCTCGGCGTGATGACCGTAGTGACGGGCGTCAGCGGGTCGGGCAAGTCGACGCTGGTGAACGACATTTTGTACCGCGCGCTGGCGAAGGAGCTGTACGGATCGCGCGAGGAGCCCGGCGAGCACAAGGCGATTCACGGTGTGGAACAGCTCGATAAGGTGATCCAGATCGATCAGTCACCGATTGGGCGCACGCCGCGGTCAAACCCGGCGACGTACACCGGCGTTTTTACGGCGATTCGCGATCTGTTTGCGATGCTGCCGGAGTCGCGCGAGCGCGGCTACAAGCCGGGTCGGTTCAGCTTCAACGTGCAGGGCGGGCGTTGCGAGGCTTGCCAGGGCGAGGGACAGCGCCGGATTGAGATGAACTTTCTGCCGGACGTGTACGTGCTTTGCGATGTTTGCAACGGGCGCCGCTATAACCAGGAGACGCTGAGCGTTAAGTTCAACGGCTACTCGATTGCGGACATCCTGGATCTGCCGATTGAGGATGCGCTGCCGGTTCTGAAGGACATTCCGGCGGTGAATCAGAAGCTGCAGACGATGGTGGATGTCGGGCTCGGGTATGTGCACCTGGGGCAGTCGGCGACGACACTTTCCGGCGGCGAAGCCCAGCGGATGAAGCTGGCGAAGGAACTGAGCAAACGGCAGACCGGCAAGACGCTGTATCTGCTGGATGAGCCGACGACCGGGTTGCACTTTGACGATGTGCGCCGGCTGCTGGAGGTGCTGCACCGGCTCACGGACCTTGGTAATACGGTGATCATCATCGAGCACAATCTGGACATTATCCGGAACGCGGATTACCTGATCGACCTGGGGCCGGAGGGTGGCGAAGGCGGCGGAAGGATTGTCGCGCAGGGGGCGCCGGAGCTCGTGGCGCGAACGAAGGAAAGCCATACGGGACAGTTCCTGGCGCGCTACTATGAGGGCTCGGAGAGTGGAGCCGGCAGCGCTGCGTTGCCGCCGGCGGAGTTGCCGGATCTGGCGAAAAAAGCGCCGAAAGCGAAGCGTGCTGCGCCGGAAAGGAAGACGGGAGTGCCAACGCCATCGAAGAAGAGGCCGGATGCCCAGCCGCCGAAACCGGCCGGCAAGAAGAGGGCGGCCAAGGCGGTGGCAGAGCAGGAGCTGGCGTCAACGCGATAACGCCTATGAGCCCTTTGACCACATCCGAGGTGGGTACACCGAAGGCGCTGGATATCCAGCACGATACCGATCCCGCGCGCGACTACGGCCCGGCGAAGCATATTCCGCATATCGGTCATGCGCTGGTGTTCTTCATCATCGCCTGGCTGAGCCTGAGCCTCGCGGAGCTGATCACACTGGCCGTCGCACACCTGCACACGGAAGAGGCGATGCGCGCGCACCAGACACTGGTGATGTTCGCGCAGGGGATTTCCTACCTGCCGACGCTGGCGATTGCGTGGCTTCTGTTTCGCGAGTTGTGGGGCATGCCGTTCGCGCGCGGCATTCAATGGAATACGCTGGCGGTCAGGCGATGGTGGTACTGGATCATCGGGCTGGGCGTGGTGCTCAGCGGGATTGCGCAGTTCGCGCTGCGGTTCGTTGCGGAACCGAAGTCGTCGCCTCTGGACCAGGTGCTGCGGACGACTCACGGGGCGTGGATGATGACCGGCTTCGGCGTGCTGCTGGCGCCCGTGACGGAGGAGATTGCGTTTCGCGGATTTCTTTTGCCGGCGCTGGCGATTGGATATGACTGGCTGGCGCTGGAACGAACGCCGGCGGGGCTGCAGAGGTGGCAGAGCTCGTCGATGCACAGCCGCGCGGCGCTGGTGTTCGCGGCGATCTTTTCAAGTATTCCGTTTGCGCTGCTGCACGTAGGGCAGCTGCAGCACGCGTGGGGAGCGGTCGGGATTCTGTATGGCGTGAGCCTAGTGCTGTCGTTTGTGCGGATCCGGATGAACTCAGTAGCGGCTTCTACATTGCTGCACGCGACGTACAACCTGACGGTGTTTGTGGTGTTGTTCATCGGGACGGGCGGCTACCGGCACATGGAGAAGTTTCTGCACTGAAGCGTGCGGCTCGCTCAAGCGCGGGTTTCGATAAACTAGAAAGACGATGATTCCTACGCTTGAGTGGACGCCTGAAGGCGTTAATTTTCTGGACCAGACAAAGCTTCCGCACGAAGAGACCTACGTTCTTGCCAAGGACTACAAGGAGGTCGCGCGCGCGATCAAGGACATGATTGTGCGCGGGGCGATGGCGATTGGTGTGTCGGCGGCGATGGGCGTGGCGCTGGGAATTGAGCGCTCGAACGCGACGACGATTGCAGAGCTCGACAAAGAGGTTGAGGTTATCTGCGACACGCTGGCCAAGACGCGACCGACGGCGGTGAATCTGTTCTGGGGAATCGCGCAGGTGCGGGAGCTTTACAACGAGCTTGCAGCCAGGAGGACGGCCATACCGGAGATCAAGCGGCAGGTGGTGGCGCTGGCGAAGCGGCTGTACGACGAGGACATCGCCAACCTGCGCAGGCTGGGGGCGTTTGGCGCGGAGCTGCTGCCCGCCAGAGGCACGGTGCTGACCCACTGCAATGCGGGTGCACTGGCGGCGTGTGGTTATGGGTCGGCGCTGGGGGTGATTCGTGCGGCGGTGGAGGCGGGCAAGAAGATTGATGTGTTCGCGGATGAGACGCGGCCGTTCAACCAGGGCACGCGGCTGACGGCCTGGGAGCTGCTGAAGGACAATATTCCGACGACGCTGATCTGCGACAACATGGCCGGGTACTTCATGGGCCAGGGACGGATTCAGGCGGTGATCGTGGGTGCGGACCGCATCGCGGCCAATGGCGATACGGCGAACAAGATCGGGACGTATGGAGTAGCGATTCTGGCGAAGGAGCACGGGATTCCGTTTTATGTGGCGGCACCGTTCAACACGATTGACCCGGAGACGCCGAACGGGCAAGGGATTCCGATCGAGCAGAGGGATGCGCGGGAGGTGACGCACGCGCATGGGCGGCGCGTGACTCCGGAGGGAGTTGCGATCGAAAACCCGGCGTTCGACGTGACTCCGGCGAGGTATATTGCGGCGATTATTACGGAGCGTGGTGTGCTGCGGGCGCCGTTCGGTGAGTCAATTGCGGCGGCGGCAAGATCTCCTGAGTACGAAGCCCAGGCAGTGTAGTATTTTGCGCAGATTCCTGCTGGCTATTCCGGGTTCCTGAGGCGTTCGAATGACGGGTTTGGGTCGTTGTCTGCTGCTCGCGTGTTTCGTTGTTGCTGTCCCCTTTGCTGTCGCGCAGCAGCAGGCTGCGGCGACTCAGGCGGCCAAGCCGGCGGAGACGCTGCACGCGGGCACGCAGCTTGTCATCGTGGATGTTGTGGTGCAGGACCGCAGCGGTCATGCGGTTCATGGCCTGACGCGCGATAACTTCGTGCTCACCGAGCAGAAGAAGCCGCAGACGATTCGGAATTTCGAGGAGCACAGCGCGGCGGCGGATCAGAAGCCGGGGCCAGCGTTGCCGTCGATGCCGTCCGGGGTCTTCACGAACTACACGCCGGTTGCGCCTGATAGCACGCTGAACATTCTGCTCATCGACGCGTTGAACACGCCGATGCAGGACCAGGTTTATGTGCGGCAACAGCTGCTCGATTACGTCAAGAATGCGAGGCGGGGCACCCGCGTGGCGGTCTTCGGGCTGACCAACCGGTTGATCATGTTGCAGGGCTTCACTGCAGACCCGGCTGTACTGCGGGCGGCAGTCGAGCATCGTCTGATTTCGCGCGCTTCGACGCTGCTGGACGATCCTGTCGGCGGCGGCACCGGACCGGAGACGCTTTCTGACACCATGCAGGATGCGGCGCCGGCCGGGGGCGCTGACGCGGCAATGTTCGCACAGACAGTGGCGTCGGTTCAGCAGTTTGAGGCCGAGCAGGGGGCCCTGCAGACAAGGATGCGCACGCAGTACACGCTGGATGCGTTCAATGCGCTGGCGCACTATCTTGCGAACTTCCCCGGCCGCAAGAATCTCATCTGGTTCTCGGGCTCGTTCCCGCTGCAGATTGAACCTGATCCAACGCTGAACGACCCGTTCGCAGTCATGGAAGACTCGAACGAAGAGTTTCGGGAGACCACGAACCTTCTGACGCTGGCGCAGACCTCGGTGTATCCGGTGGATGCCCGGGGGCTAATGACTCAGCCGATGTTCAACGCTTCGAACTCCGGGCAGAAGTACGCGCGCAATCCTTCTGCGTTTTTGAGGGATGGCCAGAAGTTCAGCGACAGTCAGGCCGAGGAGCACATGACGATGGAACAGATGGCGAGCGACACGGGAGGGCACGCGTTCTACAACACCAACGCACTCTCCGCGGCCGTCGCCAAGGCCATCGATGCAGGGTCGAACTATTACACGTTCACGTACAGCCCGACCGATAAGAGCTGGAACGGGTCCTACCGCAGCATTCGCGTGGAGTTGACCGGAACTGCGGCGATGCAAGGCGCGAAGCTTGAATACCGTCACGGATACTATGCAGACGATCCGCAGCGGCCCGCGAAGAAGGGCGAGTTGCCGACCAAAGCAGCCGTGACCCCAGCGCAACTCGCAGACCACGCGAAGGAGGCGTACACACGCGAGGCGCTCAGCCGTGGTGCTCCAGAACCCGCCGACATCCTGTTCAAAGTGCGCGTGCTTCCGCTGACCGGACAAAACGAGGCCACGTTAGCACCGGGAAACCAGCCTGATCCGAATGGCAGGATGAAGGCGCCGTATCGCACGTTTGCAGTGGACTACGTTGCGCTGCCGGGGGATTTTTCGATGATGCCGGAAGCTGACGGACGCCACACGGGGGCCATCGAGTTTACGACGATGGTCTACGACGCTGACGGAAATGTGCTGAACATTTCCGACAAGGAGATTTCCCTGGCCCTCACACCGGCGACGTACAAGCTGTTCGAGTCGAGCCCTGTGCGATTCCAGTTGCAGGTCAGCGCGCCGGTCAAGCAGGAGAGCTTCATGCGCCTCATCATCCGGGACGTCCCGGCGAACCACTATGGTGTGGTGGAGATCCCGACGGCTGAGGTAGGCCATTTACCGCCGCTGCAGAGCCAGAGTGCGCCAGCCAACCCGGCCAAAGCGCCAGCTGAGGCTGCGCGGCAGGGCACGGGGAAGCAGTAGACTTGTAAGGTGCGACTCGGCGGCCGGAGCTACGACCGTCAGCCAGCCGGGCGGGCCTGTGACACGAGCAATCCTCAATCCGCGCGTGCACTCTCTTCTGAGAGCGAGCGTGCTTGTGCTCGGCAGCCTGGCTATCGCCATACCGCTGTCGCATTATCCGCGCATTCAGCGCGCCCCTTTACTGGTGGTTCCTGTCCTGATCGCGTTCGCGGGAACTGTTGACACCATCCGGTGTATTCAGCGGCGGTGGAGCTTCTACCACGCGGGCGTGATGCTCTGTATCTACATGGACATGATGACGCTGGCGCTGATGCTTTTCTTCCTGTTCTACCCGTACTTCTACTAAGCAGACCTTTGCTTCAGTCCCCGCGTCAAGCTATGCTCAGTTGACGAATGCCAGCCTCGCGTCTCGATTCTGATTCAGAGTTCACCGCCAATGCGCCGGATAAATCCAGCGTGCGCTGGTTTGTCTGCTTCCTGCTGTTTCTGGCGACGACGATCAACTACATGGACCGGTCGGTGTTCTCGCTGATCGAGCCGCAGCTTCACCTCGGCTTCATGGGCTGGATACCGGGTGTCCCCGCGGCGTACCAGGTTCGCTACCACCTGAACTACGGCCACGTGATCGAGTGGTTTCAGATCGCGTACGGCGTGGGGTTCCTGTTCGCCGGACGAGTGATCGACAGGCTGGGCACGAAAACCGGATACGCGCTCGCGATTCTGATCTGGGGCTGCGCCTCGCTAAGTCACTCGCTGGTCACGAGTGTGCTGGGCTTCTGCATCGCACGTGTCTTCCTCGGGCTGGGCGAATCCGGCAACTTCCCTGCCGCAATCAAGGCTGTAACGGAGTGGTTCCCCAGCGAAGAGCGCGCACTCGCGACGGGTCTCTTCAATTCGGGATCGAATGCCAGCTTTTTCATCGCACCGATCCTCATCGCGGCGGTCACCTCGCGCTGGGGATGGCACGCCGCCTTCCTGACGACGGGCTCGATGGGCATCTGCTGGTGCGTCATCTGGATTCTGTTTCCGTACAATCGCCTGCGCCGGGGCCTAACGACGACGCAGCGTGAACTGGCGCCGGTAGTGCCCAAGGGGCAGACCTGGTCTGCGCTGCTGCGCCACCGCGGATTCTACGCGTTTGCAATCGGCAAAGGGCTCACGGATCCGATCTGGTGGTTTTATCTTTTCTATCTGCCGATGTTCCTGCACGATAACTACGGGATGGATCTGAATGCGGCAAAGTGGCCGCTGATTGTGATTTACAGCGTGTCGAGCGTCGGCTCGATTGGGGGCGGGTGGCTTTCCGGATGGCGGATGAATCACGGCCATACCGTGAACTCGGGACGGAAGTTCGCGATGCTGATCTGCGCGCTTGCCGTCGTGCCGATCCTGCTGGTGCCGCACATGCATAAGATTTTCGCGGCGAACCCTTGGCCTGC
The DNA here is from genome assembly GCA_963762465.1 of uncultured Acidobacteriaceae bacterium. GTDB lineage: Bacteria > Acidobacteriota > Terriglobia > Terriglobales > Acidobacteriaceae > Granulicella. The sequence goes on from CAVXKS010000011.1 coordinate 289,984, forward strand.
GATCGGGCTGTTTTCGCTGGCCGCGGCCGCGCACCAGGGATGGTCTGCGAACCTCTTCTCGACGCCGACGGACATGTTTCCGTCTTCGGCGATCAGCACGGTGGTGGGTGTCGGCGGTGCAGCCGGAGCGGCCGGCGGAGCGCTGTTTACGATGGTGGTTTCCCACTACTTCTCGCTGCATCCGATGATCATTTTCGTATCGGCTGCCTTTGCATATGTAATCGCGCTGGCCATCTTCCAGATTCTTGTGCCGCGGCTGGGCGCGCCGAGTGAGCCGGAGATTCCGCTGAGTGTGACGTAGGCTCTTCGGGGCTAACTTTGGCTCGAGCAGGTAAACTGGCTTCATAGCCTGATGTCCGCAGAAAACAAGAAGTTTTATCTCACAACACCGATTTACTACGTGAACGCGCGGCCGCACATCGGCCATGCGTACACGACGATCGTCGCGGACGTGCTGGCGCGGCGGCATCGCCTGCTTGGGGATGACACGTTCTTTCTTACCGGCACGGACGAGCACGGGCAGAAGATCGAGCGGTCAGCGGCGGCGGCCGGGATCCCTCCGCAAGAATTTGCCGACAACGTTGCGGGTGCGTTCAAGAGTCTGTGGGAGCGCATGGGGCTGACGTTCGATAAATTCATTCGAACGACGGATCCCGAACACAAGCGGGGCGTGCAGAAGCTCTTCAATGCGCTCTTTGAGCGCGGCTTTATTTATCTGGATTCGTACACGGGGTCGTACTGCGTCAGCGATGAGGCGTTCGTCGATGCGCCCGCGGGAGCGCCGTGCCCGGATTGCGGGCGACTGCTGGAGACGGTGACGGAAGAGAACTTCTTCTTCAAGCTTTCGGCGTTTCAGGAAAAGCTGATTGGGCTGATCGAGCGCGATGAGCTCGCGATTACGCCGGAGAGCCGCAAGAATGAGGTGCTGAGCTTTGTGCGCGGCGGGCTGAAGGATTTGTCGATCTCACGCTCGAGCTTTACGTGGGGGATTCCGGTGCCGGAACCGGCGGCATCGCTGGCGAAACAGAAGCACGTGATTTACGTGTGGCTGGATGCGCTTGCGAACTACATGACCGCCGTCGGATACGGCGCTGATGATGCCGAGGGGCAGGCGGAGTTTGCCCGCTACTGGCCTGCGGATCTGCACCTCGTCGGCAAGGAGATTATTCGGTTCCATTGCGTGTACTGGCCGGCGTTTCTGCTGGCGGCAGGTCTGCCGTTGCCGAAGGCGATTACGGCGCATGGATGGCTGCTGTTCGATAACGCGAAGATGTCGAAGTCGAAGGGGAACATTGTGCGGACGGAGACGATTCTTGAAGGCTTCGGCGAGCACGTGTACGGCAAGCAATTTCCGGAGAGCTCGAAACGCGAGCGCGACCTGTTTGCGGCAGACGTGCTGCGGTATTTTCTGCTGCGCGAGATCCCGTTTGGGCAGGATGGCAGCTTCAGCTTTGAGGCGCTGGTGACTCGGTATAACGCGGATCTGGCGAATGGCTATGGCAACCTGGTCAGCCGGACGCTGGCCCTGATTGCGAAGACCAGTCGCGGCGTGGTCGAGGATTGTCTCGAGGCGAATTCGCTCGTCTTCTATCAGGCGGAGCGGAAAGAGACACCAAACCATCCTGCGTCTGCGGAAATCCTCGGAGCTTCAGAGTGCCAGCTGCTCGCATGGCGGTTGAGAGAGATCGCTTCCAGCGTTCAGGCGAACCTCCAGAAACGCGCGTTTGCGGACGCGTTGGGCTTTATCGCAAGCGGCATTGCGTCCGTGGATCAGCTGATGACCTCGCGAAAGCCTTGGGCTGCGACAGAGACTGAACTGTCGCAGGGGGGTCGGCGCTCCACGCTCTACGCGGCCGCTGAATCCATCCGCATCATTACGGCGTTGCTCTACCCTGTCCTCCCCGCGATGACGGCGAAGGTGTGGGCGCAGCTCGGGCTCGGCGACATTGAACTCGCCGCGAAGAACGACGGCCTGAACAATCTGGAATGGGGCGGTCTCAAAGCTGGCACGAAGCTCGGCACGCTCGCTCCAATTTTTCCGCGCGCACCAAAGGAACTGGCAGACATCATGGCAGATATTGAAGAGAAGAACGCAACGACGACCGGCAACCAGCAGCCTGCGACCGATAAGCCAACAGAGCCCGAGGCGGCAGCGAGCACCGCGCCGGCGCTTGTACCGCCGACGGAAGCGACCGAGCACGCCGGGTCCATCAGCATTGACGATTTTGCGAGGATCGAGTTGCGCGTGGCGCAGATCATCGTTGCGGAGCGCATTCCGAAGGCGGATAAGCTGCTTCGGCTCGAGGTGGACCTGGGGTTTGAGAAGCGACAGATTCTCTCCGGGATTGCGCAGTGGTACACGCCGGAAGAGTTGATTGGCCGGCGCATCGTGGTGATCACGAATCTCGCGCCGCGGAAGATGCGCGGCCTGGAGTCGCACGGCATGCTGCTTGCCGCCTCCGAGACTGAGGGCAGCAAGCCGGTGCTCGCAACGCTGGCGGAGGATGTCGCGCTCGGCTCGCGGCTGAAGTAAGTCGAGCGCAAGCGCTAGAGCTGGCCGTGGCTGATCGAGACGACGAAGTAGGTTGCGTTCGTGTTGCCGATGTTCTTCATGCCGTGCATCTGGTTTGACGCGGAGAAGATGATGTCGCCGGGGCTGGCTTGCTCGCGTAGGCCATTTTCGCCCCAGTACTCTACCCTGCCCTCGCGGATGAGGACGAACTCCGAGTTTCGGTGCTTGTGCGGTGGGTGCGGCATCTGGCCGGGCGGCAGCATCGTTTCGTGAACCTCGACGAACTCGCCTGTCGGCAGCGTGCCGTGGAGCACAGGGCGTCCCCAGCCGCCGTTCGTGTGCTGCTCGACCTTCATCTGGTCGAAGCGGAAGACGCGCGATCTGGACAGATCAATTGCCGCGCCTGAGCCTTCACCGTGCACTTCCTGGGCGTTGGCGTTGGCTAGCAGGCCGCCTAAGGCTGCGAATGCGCCTGCGGCAAGACAGAGATCTCTGCGGTTCATTTCGGACATGAATCGTTCTCCTTTGCGTTGTTCACTGTACATCGCCGCCGATGGCGACCACGAAATAGGAAGCGGGACCGGCTCCGGGATTGCGGACGCTGTGCATCGTCCCCTTTGCGACGAGCAGGATATCGCCTGCTGATGCGCGCTCGGTGGTGTCGTCGTGGTGGAACTCGAGCGTGCCCTCGCGAACGCAGATCAGCTCGGTGTGCTCGATACGGTGCGCGGGGTTGGCTGGAACTCCGGGCGGCTGGACGGACTCATGAACGGCGACGTGTTCGCCGGTCGCAAGCTCGCCATGAACCACATTGCGGGTTTCGCTGCCGTTCGGGTTGGTGCGCGCCGGCAGCGAATCGAAGTGGAACACGCGTGAGTGGTTGAGCTGCTCGATTGTTTTCTGTTCGCGAGGGTCGCTCTGCGGCATGCATCAAATCCTACTCGCTCGGGCTGACTTGAAGCCGGCGAATGATTGCCGCATCCTATGAAGACTTATGTGGGTTGATTCGCACTGCCATCTGGATAACTATGAAGACCTTCCGCAGGTGCTGGAAAATGCCCGGGCCGCGCAGGTGAACACGCTGCTTGCGATCGGGATTGGAGAAGGCCCCGACGAGATGCACCGCGCGGTCGACCTGGCGCACGCACATCCGGAGGGTTTGCGGATTTTCGCGACCGCCGGCATTCATCCGCAGGAGGCACATCGCGCGAGTCCGGACGCGCTGCAGAAGTTGGCAGCGCTGGCCGCGGTTCATCGATGCATCGGGATCGGTGAGATCGGGCTGGACTACTACCACATTGATAATCCCGACATTCCAGTGCAACAGGCTGCGTTTGTCGCGCAGATGCAGATCGCCGCGGCGGCCCGGAAGCCGATTACGATTCACTGCCGGACCTCGGAGCTCGCCACACCCGCTGCGAAGGCGAAGTTTGGATCTGCCGACGCATGGGAGGACCTGCTGGCGCTGATCGCGCAACACTGGATACCCACGGGTCTGCCGGGAATCATGCATTGCTTCTCCGGCAATCAGGAGCAGGCAGAGCGGTCGCTCGCGGCTGGCTTCTACCTGTCCTTCGCCGGCAATGTGACGTACCCGAAATCGACGGTCATCCAGGAGGTCGCGCGTATCGCTCCGGCCGATCGTATCCTCGTCGAGACGGATGCGCCGTTCCTCGCCCCCGGCACTTTGCGCGGGCAGCGCAACGAGCCGGCGAATACTGCGCTGACAGGGCAATTTCTGGCCGAATTGCGCGGTGTTCCTGCTCCTGAATTTGCGGCGCAGACGACGGAGAACTTCTTCCGGCTTTTCCCTTCCGCCCGCGCGGTGTGATACTACCGTTCGCGGACATAGAATTTTTGAAGGGAAACGACGATGCCAGCCGACCAGACTTTTGACGTAGTAAGCAAGGTAGACATTCAGGAGGTCAAAAACGCAATCGACCAAGCGAGTAAAGAGGTCAACGCGCGTTTTGACCTGAAGAACTCGAAGTCCTCGATTGCGCTCGAGGGCAACGACACCGTTCAGCTTGCGAGCCAGGACGAGTACACGTTGAAGGCGGTCATCGAGATTCTTCAGCAGAAGCTGGTCAAGCGCGGCGTTCCGCTGAAGAACCTGGAGTACGAGAAGGTTGAGTCCGCTGCGGGCTCGAGCGTCCGTCAGAAGATCAAGCTGAAGCAGGGCATCGGCTCCGATGTTGCGAAGAAGATCGTCGCGACGATCAAGGACTCGAAGAAGAAGGCGCAGGCGAGCATTCAGGGCGACACGGTACGTGTGAGCTCGAAGGATCGTGACACGCTCCAGGAAATCATGGCCATGCTGCGCGGCAAAGACATGGGCGTCGAGCTTCAGTTCACCAACTTCCGTTCCAGCTAGTCACGTCTTGTGAAACCAAAGATTGCCCTTGCTGCGATACCACCCGTTGCGTCTCCTGCTACTCTGAAGACAGGGTGAGCCCTATTTCCATCGCGACCGCAACTGAGGTCTTCGACCTGTTGCGCGATGATCTTGCTGCGGTCGAGCGCGAGTTCGCGCTGCAGTCCGGCTCGCCAGTGCGAGTCGTCACGGAGATCGCGAGCTATCTGATCGCCGGCGGTGGAAAGCGGATCCGGCCCATGATGTTGCTGCTCGCCGCCAAGGCGCTCGGCTGCGAGAGCGAGTCGCGGATACGCATGGGCGCCGTCGTCGAGATGCTGCACACGGCGACGCTGGTGCACGATGACATCATCGACGAGGCGCATACTCGCCGCGGCCGGCCGTCCTCGAACACGACATGGGGTAATGCGAAGTGCGTTCTCGCGGGGGACTGGCTATACATGCAGTCGTTTCAGACTGCGCTTGCGGAACGAAACTTCCAGATCCTCGACCTGCTGATCTCTCTGACACAACAGATGGTGGAGGGTGAGCTGCTGCAGATGGAGAAGCTCGGCCATCTGATCAACGAGGAAGAGTACTTCGACCTGATTTATCGAAAGACCGCCTGCCTGTTCAAGGTGTCCATGCAACTGGGCGCTGTACTGGCCTCGACCGATGCGAGTGTTGCGGCGCCGTTCGAAGACGCGCTTGGAGAATACGGACGCAACCTCGGTCTCGCATTTCAGATTGTCGATGACGTGCTGGACCTTACAGCGGATGAAGACCGTTTGGGCAAGCCTGCGGCCTCAGACCTGCGAGAGGGCAAGGCGACACTGGCGGTCATCCATGCGCTCGAGCGCGGCACCGGCGCGGATCGCGAGGCGATCCGAACTGTCCTAGCGGAGCGGCGGTTCGAGAGTGTTAGTCACAGCCAGATCCTCGAAATTCTGCACCGGCACGAATCGCTCGCGTATGCGATGGACACGGCCTGCGCGTATGCAGAGGCCGCGCGCCAGTCGATTGCGGAGCTTCCGGAGAGCGACTACAAACGGGCGCTGCTCTGGGTTCCGGGGTTCGTTACCAGCCGCGATCGCTAGCCGCTACTCTTCCTCGTCAAACTCGGAATTGTCTTCAGATTCCTCGGATTCGTCGTCACCTTCGTCGACGGCGATCGCCAGCTCCTCAACCCGCACAGCACCCTTCTGCTCAGGGTCGAGCAGCACCTGGATGCGGCTTTCTGCGCTCGAGAGCTGCGCTTTGCATGCGTTCGACAGATGCACGCCTCGCTCGAAAAGGTTGACGCTTTGCTCGAGCGTCAGCTCGCCCTCTTCGAGCTGCTCGACAATCTTCTCGAGCTCGGCGAGCTGTTGTTCAAAGCTGCCGGCGTCGCCGGGCAGCTTGCCGGCGGGGGTGGGAACGTTAGCCATTCACAGCCGCCTCGTCGCGCAGACCGAGCACCTCGGCAGCGGCGTTGAAGTTGCTGAACGGCGCGCTTACCTGGACGCCCTGCACCTGGCCGCGCACTTCGGCAAGCATCTCCTGCGCAATCGCGAGGCCTGTCGCCAAGGCCGCCTGCTTGTTCGTGGCTGCCGCCATCCTGGTGAGAATCGCATCTGGCATGGAGACGCGAAGATCGTTCTTCATGAACTCGGCGTTCCGCAGGCTGGTCAGCGGCCAGATACCGGCGATCACCGGAATCCTGAAACCCTCGACACGGCGGAGGAATTGCTCCAGCAGTCGTTGGTCAAACACCGGCTGGGTAATACAGAACTCCGCACCGGCCTCCACCTTGGCCGCGAACCGGCGCACCTCGTGATCGATGTCCGGCACTCCCGGATTCGCCGCGACCGAGATGGTGAACCCGGCTGAACCTCCGATCGGATTATGCCCGATGTCGACACCGCGATTCAGCCCGCGCACGATGCGGACAAGCCCGATGGCGTCAACGTCGAACACTGCTGTCGCGTCCGGATAGTTGCCCATCTTCGGCGGATCGCCCGTGAGGCACAGGATGTTCTTGATGCCGATGGAAGCGGCCCCGAGGAGATCGCTCTGAATGCTCAGGATATTGCGATCGCGACAAGTGTAGTGCAGGACTGTTTCGATCCCAACCTTCTGCTGAATCTGCAGACAGAGACTCTGCGCACTCATGCGCGCGCTGGCGCGCGGCGAGTCCGGCACGTTGATCGCGTGCACGCCGCGAGACGCAAGCAGCGCAGCCCCCGCAAGTTCCTTGGAGCAATCGAAGCCGCGCGGCGGAACGATCTCGACCAGGTGGACGAACTCTCCGGCAGCGATGCGCCGGCCAATATCCGAGCGCTCCGCGAGCGGCGGCGGTTCCACTTCGGTGTCCGCCGGAACCTCGATGACGCCGGTCGCACCTACTGACACAACGCCCTGATCCTTGGCCTGCATAGCGCGGATCTCCGATCGCATCGCGCGAATATGGGCAGGAGTCGTTCCGCAACAGCCGCCGACCCAGGTCGCGCCCGCGCCAATCGCCTTGCGAGCGAAGCGTGCCAGGTACTCGGGTGAGGTGAGATAGATGTTGCGGCCTTCGATATTGCGCGGCATCCCGGCGTTGGGCATCGCGACGAGTGGAAGCTCCGTCTCCGGCCGCATCCGCTCGATGGCCGTGAGCACGGTCGCCGGGCCGACACTGCAGTTGCATCCAAGCGCGTTAACTCCCGCAGCGGTCAGCCGCTGGGCTGCGTGCTCGGGAGTGCTGCCGTCCAGGCAGTTTGCCTCCTCATCGACCGTCATCAGCACAATCAGCGGAAGCTGCGGGGCCGCTTCACGAGCCGCCGCAATGGCCTGCTCGGCCTCATCCAGGGACATCATCGTTTCCAGGATCAGCAGGTCGACGCCGCCCTCGGCGAGCGCTGCGATCTGCTCGGCGAAGGATGCTCGCGCAACCTGCGGGTCCAATGTGCCGAAGGGCTCCAGGCGCACGCCAAGCGAGCCGACTGCGCCAGCCACGAAGGCCTCCGTCGCCTGCTTCTCACGGATTGCGGCGACACATTGCCGCGCCAGCCTCGCGCCGGCCAGGTTGAATTCCCTAACCTTCTCTCCAAGCCCGAAGTGCTCGAGCCGAAAGGAGTTCGCGCCGAAGGTGTTGGTCTCGATCACCTCGGCGCCGGCGAGCAGGTATTGCTCATGAACCGAGCGCACCATCTCCGGCTGTGTGACATTGAGCTCGTCGTAACAGCGGTTGATGAACACACCGCAGCTGTACAACATAGTGCCCATAGCGCCATCGCAGAGCACCGGTTTACCGGTAAAGAGCTTCTCCAGAACTGCGGACATTGTTCTCCCGTGATGAGGTGGTTCTCTCATCGTATAACGCTCCGCAACCGGAAACACGGGTTACGGGACGCCGGGATCAGGCCGGAACGAGGCGCTGCTTTGTTATACTTTGGCCTGACGCAGGCGGCGTTTGGCAGCGCAATCCGTGCCCTAGCAGCCGCCGACCGTCGCCCGGAGTCGCCCAGTTGAAGAATCGCAAGATCGCAGCCCAGCTTGTTGCGGGCATTTTTCTGACCGCCCTCACGCTGACACTGACTGCGTGCAAGGTCCTCTATAAAACTCCAGAGTTCAATTTCGCCGGCCGGCCTATCCCGCCCAGCAAGATGCTTCAGCGTGTTCTCGCCACATACACCAACGGCGGCAGTGCCGGCGGGGCACAGATACTCGACGGTCTCCGCGACCTTCGTGGCAACATCCAGAACACGAGGACGAGCTTTCCTATTTCGGGCTTCTCCGCTCCGGAGCCAACGACCATCCTGAACTTCCCCGAGCAGACGCACGGATACGTGCTTTCCTACACGGCGGGAACGCTTATCGGCGTCAACTACAGCACTGAATCGAGCGGCGGACCGGCGGCGACCTTCACGCCCGAGCTAGCCTCCGTCGGCGCCGCATACGACGGCTCGCTGTTCGCCGCTGCATCTTCGCTCAACAGCCAGATTTATGTGTCCAATGGCGCTACGGCGTACGCTCTGAATTTGCCGAATGTGTATCGCGTGGCGGTGAACCAGGGCGTCTCCATCATTCTCGCGATGGTGCGGAACTCGAACACGCTCTATCGGGTGGTCAAGCTGCCAGAGAGCGGCAATCCTGTAGTGCCGCCCGGCTCTGTCGATTGCGAGCCGCAACTGTTGCCGGTGTTCTGCGTGGTCCCGGTAGCCGGAACCTATGACCGTCCTACGGATGCCACCTTCTCGGTCGACGGCAACACTGTGTACGTCCTTAACTGCGGGCCGGAGTGCGGCGGAACTACGGCCGGCATCACCGTTCTGCAATCCAGTGCACTGCTTTATGACAACTATCCGACGGTGAACCCGCTATCGGCCTCTGCCCCTTCCCCCATCGCGAACATCGGAGTTGCGAATCCCATCCCGATCCCCGGTGGAGCCACCACTGCTCTCTCGAACGGCACGACTCTATATGTTGCCGGACAGTCGCTGTATAGCCTGGGAACAGGCGGGGCGCTAAACTCAACCGCGCGCGCCGATGGCCTCTTTACGGGTTACCTAACCGCGGTGAACCTGAGCAACTACTCGGTTTCCCAGCCGATCTCCATCTCGGACGGCACCCATACCAAGCTGCTCTTCGCAGATGACAACACGCTCTGGGCTGGCTCGCAGCAGTGCGCCAGCGGAGAGCGCGCAGCGACCGGGCAGAATTACAACTGCCTCACGATGGTGAAGCTGGGCGGCGCCGGCGTGGGCACCGCCACGGTAATTCCTAACGTGACACCCGGCGGAACAACGACAGTTCCCTACCCCAATACCAATCAGAACCAGTACTACTACGGCGACCTGACCGGCATCTGCTGGGTGCAGAATTATCACAAGGTCTTTACGGCGTACGGCGGACAGATTCACGCGTTCTACACCGGCGGAGCCATTACCGCGGAAAACGACCCCGCGATAGGCACCACACCGGCGGCCGGCTCGGAGATTGACAACACCAACATCACCATCCAGGGCACCGTCCTCGACGTCGCCTACATGGACGCGCTGACCAACAGCGCGAACTGAGCTCACCCATGTCCACCGGAGATCTTTCGCAGACCACGGTGGACATTCTCGCCATCGCGGCCCATCGCGATGATGTGGAGCAGACCTGCGGCGGGACGTTGCTCGTCCAGGAAGCGCTCGGCTGGCGTACCGGGATCCTCGATCTGACTCAAGGCGAGTCGGGGACCCGAGGAACGGCTGAAGATCGCGCGCGGGAAGCCGCAGAAGCTGCACGCATCCTGCGCGTCAGCCGTCGCGAGGCGCTCGACCTGCCGGATGGCAATGTTGAGAACACCCGCGAAAACCGCTTGAAGATCGCAGCTGTGGTTCGCCGCCTTCGCCCGCGGGTGGTCATCCTGCCGTATTGGCAGGGCCGGCATCCGGACCACTACACGACTGCGACCCTCGGATACGAAGCTTGCTTCGCCGCGGGCCTGGCGAAGCTCGATGTTCCACCAGAACACGGGGTTCCGCACCGCCCCTACAAGATTCTCTATGCCTCGCTCTACGCCGACGTGCGGCCGACCTTCGTTGTCGATGTCACACCGCATGTGGAGACCCGCCTCGCAGCCCTACTGGCCTACCGCTCGCAGTACGGGGAGCAACCGGCCGGCAGCGGTCTGTTCGTGCCTGAAGAGGACATCCGAGAGCGCACCTTTGCGACGGCGCGCCACTTTGGCCTGCTTGCCGGCGTGCGCTATGCCGAGCCGTTCGTCCAGCGCGAGGTGTCGCTTGTGCACGATTTGATGATGGTCCCCGTTCAGACCATTTAGCCTCGTTGGCAATCTGAATCTGCAAACGTCGCTCATCGGAGGCCAGTCAGGCACGCTGCCACATATTGCCTACCTCTTGAGCCATCCGGAAAATGCATGAGGGCAGCGCATTGGCTGCCCTCATGTTCGTCAGCTCGTGAGGTCGTCGGTTACCTGCGCGACTTCGAGCCATCTCCAGACCCGTTGTGCAGGCCTCGCTTGTTGGTGCTCGGCGAGGTCTGGCTAAGCGCCTCCGCGAAGACCGAGGTTGTCGCCTTCTGTCCAGCGTCCTGATTGCCACGGTCTTCCTGTCCAGCCGTTCCGCGGATATCACCAATCGAAAGCCCCGGACCTCCGACAACCTGCGACTGTACCGGGCGGAGCCCAAATTCACTCTGCCACGGCCCACGCATGTCAGTATCGCCTTCGCTGCCGTCGCCCGTTGACGCGTTGAAGTACTCATCCACAATGCCGGGCGTTGGTTTCAGGAAACCAACAGAGAACGGCGATTTCTCCAGGCTATCGAGCGCTGCCGTGAACGCTTTCATGTGGGTTATCTCGCGGGTCATCAGAAACTGCAGCGTGTCGATGCTGCCCGGATCGTCTGTGTGGTCAATCAGCCGCTCGTACACGATCTTCGCCCGCGCTTCTGCCGCGATATTGCTGCGCAGGTCCACGTCGAGTTCGCCCGTGATCTTCAGGTAATCCGCAGTCCACGGGTTTCCGGCTGAGTTGAACAGGTTCACCCCGCCGCCGCCGGCGATTGTGACGAGAGGATCGGCCTCGGCCGCCTCACGGTCGGTCTTCAGGTTCTTCAAATGCATCCGGATCAACGCACCAACGACCTCGAGGTGACTCAGCTCCTCCGTGCCGATGTCCATCAGCAGATCGCGACGTGCGAGGTCATCGACACAGTTCCAACCCTGTATGGTGTACTGCATCGCTGCAGCGAGTTCGCCATTCGCTCCGCCGAACTGTTCCAGCAGCATTCTGCCGAAACGCACATCGGGCGTGCCGACATTCACGGTGTACATCAGTTGCTTAATGTGGTGGTACATTATCGCCTCGGATAGGTTCAATCTTGCTCTTGTGGGGACTTTCGCCGCGAGGACCGGACAAACCTCATCCTGCTGTGATGCTTGTCAGGCCGCCTATGATGACTGCTTCGTCATGAAGCCTGCGGCACGATAGTCTAAGACGATGAACCTTCGAAGCTTGTGGTGGCTGGCCGCTCTCGCACAGGTGCTCGCGGTTGGCCCTTCCGGCGTCGCTGCGTGGGCGAAGCAGTCCTCAACTCAGGCAACGGGATCCGCCAGCGCGACGACGACTCCCGGATCCGCAACCGCAGCGCAGCGAGCTCGGCAGCTCGACGTCCTCAAGCCTCCCACCAAAGACGACCTGCTCCGCGGCACCTACGGACCGTACCGTGCCAACAACGATCTTCTGTCCTACGCACTCAAGTTGCGGGTCGATCCCGACACGAAGACGATCAAAGGTTCAAACACAATCCGTTTCCGCATGCTCTCCGACGGGACGCGGATTGAGCTGGAGCTCACGCCGGCGCTGAACATCGACTCCATCACGTACGATGGCGAGCCATTGCAGTACACGCGCGAAGGCGATACGCGCACTCTGTATGTCAACTTTCCCGAAACCCTCCGCAAGGGCAAGATCTACGAGGTTGTTTTCGCGTACTCCGGGCATCCCGTAACGCAAGGGCGATTCGGCTGCTTCTCCTTTGACAAGGATAAGGAAGGCAAACCCTGGATCACCACGGCCTGCGAAGAAGAAGGCGCCAGTGTCTGGTGGCCGAATAAAGATCAGTGGAAGGACGAGCCGCAGGAGGGGATGGAGATCGACATCGCGGTCCCGAACGGGCTGATGGATGTTTCCAACGGCCGGTTCGAGGGCAGCCATGACCTAGGCGACGGCTACACCGAGTGGCGCTGGCACGTGCACTATCCCATCAACAACTACGACGTCGCGCTGAACATCGGGGAATATCAGCATTTCACGCTGCCGCCGCACGGCAAGACGACGCTCGACTTCTACGCGCTTCCGGAAGATCTCGGTAAGGCCAAGGTGCAGTTCGCGCAGGTCCCCACGATGCTCGACGCATACGAGCACTACCTCGGCGAATACCCGTTCGACAAAGACGGATACAAGCTCATCCAAGTGCCCTACGCCGGGATGGAACATCAGTCAGCGGTGGCGTACGGTAATCACTTCGAGAACGGATACTACGGCCGCGACTGGACGGGCGGCGGCATCAGCATGAAGTTCGACTTCATCATCATTCACGAGAGCGGGCACGAGTGGTTTGGCAACGCGATCACAGCTCAGGACCGCTCCGACATGTGGATCCACGAGGGCTGGACCACCTACATGGAAGGCATGTACGTCGAGTACCGCTGGGGCAAAGACGACGCTATCAAGTACATCAACGGCCTCAAACCCAAGGTGCACAACGAGCGCCCGATCATTCCTCCCCACAAGACGAACGCGGAGCCTCCGCAGGACCAGTACTTCAAGGCCGCGCTCATGCTCAACACGCTGCGCAGCATCATCAACGACGATGCGAAGTGGTGGGCCGACGTGCACGATTTCTACCAGCAGTTCAAGTATCAGACGATCATGACTGAGGACGTTGTTCGCTGGTGGAATCAGCGCACGGGCATGAACCTCACGCCGTTCTTCGACGAGTACCTGCGGCACGCCGCGCTGCCTGTCCTTGAACTGCGCTTCAATCCGGGCGACAAAACGATCGGCTATCGCTGGAAGGCCGATGAGCCAGGCTTTGCGATCCCGATTCAAGTCGGCGACCCGAATCACTGGTCGAAGATTATTCCAAACACCTCGACGTGGCAGGCAATGCCGTGGAACGGAACCGCTGATGAGTTTCACGTCGACACCGACCACTATTACGTCGGGGTCAGTCACACCGATGTGGTTTTGTCCGCAGGTGTGAGAGTCCAATGAAGCAGAAGCTCCTGGCAATGACAATGCTTCTTCCGCTTGCAGGATGCGGCTACCATCAGGTTGGCTCTGCGACGCATGTGCCCGATGATGTCCGCACGGTCTCGGTGCCCGTCTTTCAATCGAGGGTGCAGGCCTACAACACCGAAACGGCGTTCACGCAAGCAGTTGTGCGCGAGCTCAACACGCGCACGCGCTACCGCGTCCTCACGAATGTAAACTCAAGCACGCCTGCGACGGATCAAAGCTCCGACGCTACCCTTCGAGGGACCATTCTCACGCAGGCGATTACGCCGCTCACGTACGATGCCACCAGCGGCCAGACATCCAGCTATCTCGTCACGATCACCGCAGACGTTGCACTCGTGGCGCATGATGGAACCGTGCTCTACCGCAATAGCGGCTTCGCATGGCGTGAACAGTATCAGTCGACGCAGGATCTCTCCGGGTTCGTGCAGGAGGACTCTGCGGCGGTCCGCCGAGTGGCTCGCGACTTCGCGCAAGCACTGGTCGGTGACATGATGGAGTCGTTCCGATGAGCGCTTCCTCTGATTCGAACGCCGGTCTGCGCAGCTTCGCAGCCGTCGAGCGGTTCCTCTCCGAAGCGGCTTCCGATGCTCGCCGCGCCGGATATGTCCTGCTCGGGGACGATGCCTTCCTGCTGCAGCGAGCGCGGCGCGGCATCCTCGATGCCCTCGTCCCTGCTGATCTGCGCGATTTCTGCCTGCACGACCTGGACCTGTCCGATACATCCATCTTTGAAGCACTCGACCTCGCCCAAACACCATCTCTTATGGCGCCGTTTCAGGTCCTCTTCATCCGCAATCTGAAGACGCTCTACGGGCGCGGGCAGAAGAAGGACGAGTTTGCTGCAATCGATGACTATTTCCGCAGGCCTAATCCGCAGGCGCTGATTATCTTCATTGCCGACCACATACGGTTGCCGCAGGATCTGCGCACGATGGACATGCAGGATAAGGAACGCGCCGAAAAGATTCGCGAAACCTTGGGCGACGCCTGCGGAATCATCGAACTGCAGCGCGTTAGCGATGACGATGCCATCCAGTGGGCGATCCGCCAGGCCGCGTCGCAGGCCATCCGTCTTACTGAGGACGCCGCCCGCGAGCTCGTCGATGCACTCGGAGCCGAGATGCTTACGCTGGAAAGCGAGCTCTCGAAGCTCATTCTCTACGCCGAGTCGCAAAACTCCTCCTCTATCGAACTCGCGGACGTTGAGACGATGGTCTCTGCCGCGAAGCAGCGCAGCCTCTATGAGCTGACGGACGCAATCAGCGCGAAGGATGCACCGCGCGCTGTCGCCCTGCTGCATGGGCTGCTGAATTCCAGTGAGAGCGGCGAAGACGCTGCCATCGGCCACATCTTTTCTCTCGCCAAAACCTTCCGCCAGATGCTTGTTCTCAATGAGAAACAGGTCCGTGATCAGCGTGCGATCTGGCAGGTCCTCTGGCCCGGATTCCGCGTAGCTCCATTCGCAGCGGACGCGCTCATCGCGCAGGCACGCCGCTATCGTGACCGCTCTGACCTCACCCGTGGCATCGAGCTCATCGCCCGCGCAGACGCGGAGCTCCGTTCAAACCCCGCAGACAAACGCCTCGTGCTGGAACGGCTAGTGCTTCGCCTCGCCACCCATCAGCCTGGCGTGCAAGATCGCTTGCTCGATGCCTGATCCTCAATGCTGAGGTGGCCGCATGGTCCCGACCGGAATATCCGCACCCTGCTGTGACGGTATGAAGTTCGGATCACTCGTTATCTTCGGGTCAGGCAAACTCACCGAGACGCCCGAGAACGTCACAAAAGCCAGGCCACCCCTCTTGATGGAGACGTTAATGTTGTGCGCTCCAGCGCTTAAGTGCTGAGGACGAGGGAACTCCACGACGTAGCGATTACGCAGCATCGCTATCCACTGCTCTAATCTCTTCTCTAGATCACGACCACTCGCCTGCATCACAATGCCACCGGTCGATTCGCACAGACCAGGAAAGGTGCTTGTCCTATCAATCATCCACAAGCTCTGCGGATCTGGATAGCCATCGTTCATCCCGAACAGCGCTATGCCTTCAGTCGCCGCATAATCGTGAAGAGCGTTCCAACTCACGGTGCTGCCCGAGTCCACGCCTCCGCTCACAACCAGCACGGCGGCCCGTCCGGCACTGCCGCTCAGCTCCTTCACCACGGCCGCCATCGCGCCCGACAGATATACATGATCCCCGCATTTAGAGCCGCTCTTCGTCGTGTTCAGCCCCGGCGCACTGAGCGCCCTTTGAACCGCTCCCTTCACGCGCCCAGGTTCGGCAGGTATCAACAGCGCTGAACGAATGAGACTGCAGTTCAGCGCATAAACGGAGACGCGGTCTTGCGCGTGCAGCGACTTGGCTGCAATTGCCCCCATCGCATCTGCGAAGCTCTCGATGAGATGCCGCTGCGACCCACTCACATCCAGCAGAATCGCGAGTTCCAGCGGGTCTTCACCTTCCATCCGCACGTGCGTTGGCGCGAACTTCTTCCCTTCATCCAGACTCACGAGAAAGCGGCGAAAATCGATTGGCGGCAGCGGCTGGCGGTCATGGTCCAGCACCAGCGTGGGCACCTGCACAAGGTTTGCATAGACCTTCAGCGTGAAGACTGGTGTCTGGTCCTCTTGGGCGCGACAGCACACCGTCGCCAGCAGCACACATGCCCATCCGCAAACCCGCAACACAGCGCTCGCAATGGGATTCGGCCCCGGCATCGAAAGGCATTATCTCAAAGGCGCCGGGCACAAACAGCTACAATCCCCATTGCAGCCAAAACTGGATCGCAATCCATGGAGGATCTCGAATGGCGCTTACTCGAGGCGGCCACGCAATCGCAGCAATCTTTCTCTTCACTTCAATCGGCCTCGGCTTCGGGCAAACCCAAACACCTCCGGCTCCGCCGTCCGGGACACAGTCTTCGCAACCAGACCAGCGGCGCCAGCTTGAAGAGTTCTACAAGTCCCACTACACCAAACACGAGTACCGCGTGCCGATGCGCGATGGCGTGAAGCTGTACACCGTCCTCTACACACCCATCCCCGACCAATTCGCCGACCACGGTCCTTATCCGTTTCTGGTGTCGCGCACGCCGTATAGCTGCGGAAACTACGGCAACAATGTCATCGAACCGCACGTCACGAATAATCCCAACCTCATCCACGACGGCTATATCCTCGTCTGCCAGGATGTGCGTGGCCGTTGGGACAGCGAAGGTCACTGGCTCGAGATGACGCCCTCCAAGGACGGCAAAGGCATCGACGAATCCACTGACATGTACGACACGGTCGACTGGCTGCTGAAGAACGTCGCCAACAACAATGCCAAGGTGGGCATCCTCGGAATCAGCTATCCCGGTTTCTACGCGGCGGCCAGCATCGTCGACAGTCACCCCGCGATCAAAGCCGCGAGCCCGCAGGCGCCGATCATGGACCTCTGGATGGGCGACGACTCATACCACGGCGGCGCGTTCATGCTCGACGCGAACCATTCGTTTTACGCGCCGTTCTTCGCACCGCAGAAGAACCCGCTCACAAAAGAACCCAAAAGCAAGTTCGAGTTCCCTGCGCACGATGCGTACGCTTACTACTTGCAAATGGGAACGCTCGCAAGTCTCGACTCGCCCGCGGGAGGAACCAACCCGTACTTCCACGACCAGGTCGCACACACTACCTACGATGATTACTGGCAGATCCGCAATCTCACGCCGCACATGCACGGCGTAAAGGCCGCTGTCCTTGAGGTTGGCGGATGGTTCGACGCAGAGGATCTTGCCGGCCCCGTGAAGCTCTTTCACTCCATCGACAATCTCAGCCCTGACGCACCCGAAAACACGCTCATCGAAGGTCCATGGGTGCACGGCGGATGGTCGCGGGGCCCGGGCAATCGGCTCGGCGACATCACCTTCCCCGACAGCCCTTCGGCTTTCTACCGCGACATCATTGAAGCGCCATTCTTCGCGCACTGGCTGAAGAATTCCGATGCCAAGCCATGGACGCCACTGCCCAAGGCCTATATGTATGAGACTGGCACAAATGTCTGGAAGAAGTACGATGCATGGCCACCGAAGCAGGCCGTTTCCAAAACGATTTACCTTCACCATGACGGCGGGCTCTCGTGGTCCGCGCCTTCTGCGCACTCCAGCAGCGATCAGTACGTCAGCGATCCTGCGCACCCGGTGCCATTTGTGCCCTACGTCACAGACACCGACGTTCCCCAGCGCTACATGGATGACGATCAGCGGTTTGCGACACATCGCGGAGACGTCCTCGTCTATCAGACCGAGCCGCTCAAGGAAGACATCACGATCGTCGGCCCAATCAAGCCACACTTGAAGATCGCCTCCACCGGCACAGATTCCGACTTCATTGTGAAGCTCATCGACGTTTATCCCGAAAACTACAAATCTCCTGACGAGGAGAACGAAGGCAAGCGCGTCACCGGCGCCCCTCCTGTCTTCCTGCAGGGCTATCAGATGCTCGTTCGCGGAGAACCTTTCCGCGCCAAGTTCCGCAACTCATGGGAGCACCCCGAACCTCTGACGCCCGGCAAGATCACGGACGTCGACTTCACGATGCAGGACATCAACCACACCTTTCTGAAAGGTCATCGCATCATGGTGCATATTCAGAGTTCGTGGTTCCCGCTCGTCGATCGCAATCCTCAGGTCTTCATGGACATCTACAAAGCGAGACCCGAGGACTTTCACAAAGCAACTGAAACCGTCTTCCATCAAGCCGACGCCGCCAGCGGTATTGAGCTGCTCGTGATGCCGCGTTAGCCTGCAATTGATAGAGGGCACAAAGAGCCGCCGGACACTCACCGGCGGCTCTAAATCTAAAACCTAACCTCTAATGTCCGCGTTCCCGAAGGGCTCCTCGAGGCTCACACTCTGCGGCGTGAACAACTGCGCACCATCCTCGGTGATGTGCATGTCATCCTCCAGCCGCACACCGAACTTCCCGCGCAGATAAACTCCCGGCTCATCCGAGAACACCATATTCGGCCGCAGCAGGGTTGTATTCCCCTGCACCAGGTACGGCCACTCGTGCATGTCCAGGCCAATCCCATGGCCGACGCGATGAGTGAAGTAGTCGTACCCGGGGCCATAGCCCGCATCCACGATCACCTTGCGCGCCGCCGCATCGACCATCTGCGCCTGCACACCTGGCCGCGCCGCCGCCAGCGCCGCACTCTGCGCGCGGTGCACAATCTCGAACACCTTCCTCTGCTCATCGCTCGCCTTGCCGTACACCCAACTGCGAGTAATGTCCGAGGTGTACCCATCGCACGTGCATCCATCGTCGACCATCACGATGTCGCCCTCGCGAATCACCTGCGTCTGCTCGCTCCCATGCGGCACAGCCGAGTAGGTCGCCACATTCAGTGACGCTTCACCTCGTACGCCGCACCGCGCATACGCCTTATCGATCAGTTCCGTGAAACGCCGGTTCGTATCACCGGGACCGCACGACTCATACACCGCGCGATACACGCTCAACGTAATTTCATTCGCAAGCTTCAAAAGCGCCAGCTCCGCCGGCGACTTGATCATCCTGCAGCCCGCCGTCACCGGCGTCGCCGGCACAAGTGTCATCGCTGGGCAGGCCTTCGCGATCGCGTTCGAAAACTCAAATTGCGTGTGCTCCTCAATTCCCAGGTTGCCCGTCTTCACCGCCGACTCGGCAAGCCCGCTCCGCAGCAGACTGAAGGCACTTTCGTTCTCCTGCCAGAAGTACGATAGCGTGGACTCCCGCTCCGGAAAATTCTCGAGCAGCTCCGCGGCGCGGTCGCGCTCCAGGGCCGGACAGATCAGAAACGGCGCCGCACCCCGCGGCAACACGTACGCGAACAGCCGCTCCGACTGCCCCCAGTGCGCGCCGGTGTAGTACACAAGCGATGCTCCCGTCGTAATCACAATCGCATCAATCTTGTTCGCGGTCATCAGGTCGCGCGCCCTGTCCAGCCGCGAATTCCGTTCACTCACGGTGATCGGCACGATATCCTTGCGCCGGTCCGTCAGCGCAGCAATCGCCGCCGGCAGATTCTCCTCGGCGCAAGCAGGCGCCGGCGCAGCCGGGCTGCCGCGCTTCTGTGCATCCAACGCAAATGCAGGCGCAGCCGCAGCCGTCGAAAGTACAAATCTTCGCCTCGAGAGCATCCCTGCATTGTAGGCGCACCGCCAAATACCCTAATATCAGGAGCCTCAGGAGCCATCCGCCCCATGATCACCACCGTGCAGCAGCACATTCGCCATCAGCAGCAAAATTTCGCCGAAGCGAGCGGCACGTTTTCCTGGCTGCTCAGCGGCCTCACGCTCGCCACCAAGATGGTCGAAGCGAAAATCCGCCAGGGCGGACTCAGTGACGCACTTGGCGCAAAAGGCTCGATCAACGTGCAGGGCGAGGTGCAGCAGAAGCTCGACGTCTATGCCAACGAAGCGCTCCTTCATACCCTCGGCGCGCGTGACAGCGTCGCCGCCCTCGTCAGCGAAGAGAACGAAGAACCCATCATCATCAACGCCGACCCGGAGGCCGGCAAATACATCATTGTCTTCGACCCGCTCGATGGCTCGTCAAACATCGATGTCAACGTTAACGTGGGAACCATCTTCTCAATTCACAAACGCCAGCCCGGCCAGAACATCGAGACCGCCATCCTGCAGCCCGGCTACAAGCAGGTTGCCGCCGGGTACGTGGTCTATGGTCCCTCCACCGTGCTCGTCTACACTGCCGGCAACGGCGTGCACGGCTTCACGCTCGACCCCACCATCGGCGCCTTCGTCCTCACCGATGATCACATGCGCATGCCCGAGCAAGGCCCCTACTATTCCACGAACGAGGCGAACGAGTCCACTTGGCCGCTCCCGTATCAGCAGTTCGTCAATCGCCTGCGCCGCGGCCAGCTGAACGGCCAAGCCTACAGCTCGCGGTACATCGGCAGCCTCGTGGCCGACTTCCATCGCACGCTCCTCAAAGGAGGCGTCTTCCTCTACCCGCCCACACAAAAGGCGTTGAAAGGCAAGCTCCGTCTTCTCTACGAAGCCAACCCGCTCGCCTTCATCGCTGAGCAGGCCGGCGGCGCTGCCATCAATGGTGAACAACGCATCCTCGATCTCCAGCCCGAATCCATCCATCAGCGCACTTCCTTCGTCGTCGGGAGCCGCGTCGAGGTCGAGGCCCTGCAGACGCTCGTGGAAAAAGAAGCTGCAGATGTAAAGAAAGAAAGTTATTGATGCCCACGCAAACGACAGCCCAGCGCCTCTACTACGATTCGCCTATCCTCGACTTCACTGCGCACATCACCGACATTCGGCTGGTTGCAAAAGAGCCCGGCGCGCCACCTGACAGTGCGCAGGTCTGGCAGGTCGCGCTCGATCGCACCGCCTTCTATCCCGAAGGTGGCGGCCAGCCGTGCGACACCGGCGTGCTCATCGCCACTGCGCCCAGCGGCGCCACACTCGAGATTCCCGTCGAACGCGTCGAGGAACACGAATCCGGCGAGGTCTGGCACTTCGTTCGCAAGCCGCTAACCGAAGGCACCGAGATCACCGGCAGGATCGACTTCGACCGCCGCACCGACCACGAGCAGCAGCACTCCGGCCAGCACCTGCTCTCCGCGATGTTCCTGCGCGAGCTCAACGCCCGCACCGTCTCGTTCCACCTGGGCGCCGAGAGCTCCACGATCGACCTCGCGCTCCCCGAAGGAGTGGACAAGTTCAGCGATGACGACCTCCGGCGTGTCGAAGAGACCGCGAACCGGGTCGTCTACGAAAATCGCCCGCTCATCACCCACTGGGTCGAGCGCCCGCTCGCGGAACAGATGCTGGCCCGCGGCGATCTCCGCAAGCTTCCGCCGCTCGAAGGCCCGTTCCGCATCGTGCAGATGCAAGGCATCGAGTTCAACGCCTGCGGCGGCACGCACGTCTCCACCACCGGCGCCATAGGGAGCATCCTTCTGCGCCGCGTCGAAAAAGTCCGCCAGGGCTGGCGCGTCGAGTTCGCCTGCGGCCTCCGCGCCGTCCGCTCCGCCCGCCGCGACTACACCCTCCTCGACACCGTCGCCCGCACCCTCACCGTGTCCCGCGCCGACGTCCCGACCCGCGTCGAAAAACTCCTCGAAGACCGGAAAGCCGCGGCCAAAGAGATCAAGAAGCTCACTCAGGAGCTCCGTCAGCAAACCGCACATTCGGGAACGCACAGCCCCGAACGCTAAGCTGTAAGTCGTGCCCCTCTACGCCGACGTCGCGCTGCCGGTCCCGCTCGACCGTGCCTTCACGTATGCGCTCAACGGCGTCACGCCCGAAATCGGCTCCCGCGTGCTCGTCCCCTTCTCTGGACAGCGCCTCATGGGCATTGTCGTCGCCGTACACGACACCGCACCACCGCCCGAAATCGAAACCAAACCCATCGATCGCCTCCTCGACGACACCGCACTCCTCTCTCCCGAACTCCTCGATCTAGCGAAATGGATCGCGCAGTACTACTGCGCTCCACTGGGCGAAGTCCTTCGCGGCATGCTCCCCCTCACCGCTGAGGTTCGCCGCCACTGGGTCTACCGCATCGCCGAACCTGGCCGCCGCCTTCTCTACGAAGGCTCCGTCAAAGGCTCCTCGCGCCGATCGAAACTCAGCCCCGAAGAACAAAACCGTGAATACGCCGTCCTGAACTATCTCGAGCCTGGCGAGTCCGCCAAGCTCTCCGCCATCCGCAGCGCCACCGGCGCGAACAAAGCCATGCTCGACGCGATGGTCAAAAAGCGCTGGCTCCTCCGCGAGCCGCTCACCGAACAACGCGACGCACGCCGGCTCGAAACCGCCGCTGTCCTCGAAGAACAAAGCCCCGAAGCCTCACAACCAAACAAGCGTCTCCCCAAGCTCAACGAGAACCAGCTCGCCGTCATGGCCGAGCTCGCCGGCTGCGGCGGCCGCGAGCTCCTCCGCGAGCTCCGCGTCCGCCTCTCACGCCGCGGCATCCCCGACTCGACCGTCAACACCCTCGTCCGCCGCGGCCTGATCCGGCTCGAACAATCCGCACAGGCCTTCCACATCACCTCGCTCGCCACCCACGGCAAGCGCTTCGCCCACGAGCACACCCTCAACGAAGCCCAGACCGAAGCTCTCGCGTCGATCGTCGCGGCCATGCAGCGGAACACCTTCGCCCCGCACCTGCTCTACGGCGTCACCGGCTCCGGCAAAACGGCCGTCTACGTCGCCGCCATGCAACGGGCTTTATCCACCAGCAAGAGCGCGCTCTTGCTGGTACCCGAGATCGGCCTCACACCCGCTACCGCCGCCCAGATGGTCGCCGCTTTCGGCAGCGCGGTCGCGCTCCTGCACTCTCAACTCACACCCGACGAGCGCGCCGAGCAGTGGCATCGCATCCGTCGCGGCGAAGCCCGCGTCGTCGTCGGCACACGCTCCGCCGTCTTCGCGCCGATGCCCAACCTCGGCCTCATCCTCGTCGACGAAGAGCACGATGGCTCCTACAAACAGGAAGAGACTCCCCGCTATCACGCCCGCGACGTCGCGGTAATGCGCGCCAAGCTCCTCGGCATCACCATCGTCCTCGGCAGCGCTACGCCCAGCCTCGAATCCTGGAACAATGCCGACCGTGGCCGCTACGCGCGCATTGAGATGGTCGAACGCGTGCAATGCCGCCGGCTTCCGGTCGTCGAGATGATCGACATGCGCTCCGAGTTCCGCGAAACCGGACAGGAACAGCTCTTCGCGCGGCAGCTCATCGAAGAGACCCAATCAACGCTCGACCGCAACGAGCAGGTCATCATTCTCCTCAACCGCCGCGGCTACAGCTTCGTCGTGATGTGCCGTTCGTGCGGTGAAAAGATCGAGTGCGAGAACTGCGCCATCTCGCTCACCTACCACAAGCACTCGGACGAACAAGACCTCTCCGGCCCCGCGCGTGTGGGCGCCCGGCTTGAATGTCATTATTGCGGCTTCCGTCGCGGCGTTCCCTCGCGCTGCCCGCATTGCAACAGCGAGCACCTCTTTTTCCTCGGCGCCGGCAGCCAGCAAGGCGAAGAACGCCTGCAGGACCTCTTCCCCAATGCGCGCATCGGCCGCATGGATCGCGACACCGTTCGCACCCGCGGGGACATGGAACGCCTCCTCCAGCGCCTCCACTCCGGCGAGATCAACCTTCTCGTCGGCACGCAAATGATCGCCAAGGGCCACGACATCCACGGCGTCACACTCGTCGGTGTCGTCGGCGCGGACTTCGCTCTCGGCCTTCCTGACTTTCGCGCCGCCGAGCGCGTCTTCCAACTGCTCACACAGGTCAGCGGCCGCGCCGGCCGCGGCGACAAACCCGGACGCGTCCTCGTCCAGACCTATCAGCCCGACCACTACGTCAACAAATTCGCCCGCGAGCACGACTACACCGGCTTTGCCGCGCGCGAGATGTACTTCCGCCGGGCCATGCGGTACCCGCCGTTCGCCGCCCTGGCTAACGTGCTCATTCAGAGTGAGCAGTTCGAAGACGTTCTCGCAATATCCACACAGATCGGCAACTGGCTGGCTGCCAACCGGCCCGAATCCGTGCGCATCCTCGGCCCGGCACCCGCACCCATCGCGCGCATCAAGCGAATCTACCGCTATCATCTGTTACTGAAATCCCAGCGCCGTGACGCCCTCAGCGGCCTGCTCCGCAGCATGTTCGCGCACATCGAAGTCACCGGCATTCCCCGCCGCGCCATTACCGTCGATGTCGACGCACTTCACCTGATGTAGTTCTTACCCCGCCAGCGCCGTGCCCAAACCTACCCGACCAGGTGCAGCTCTTTCCCAGGCTTGAACCGCACTGCGCTTCCGGGGGAGATACTTACCTCGGCGCCGGTGCGTGGATTTCTCCCGACACCTGTCTTCCGCGGTTTCACCGTAAACACGCCAAACCCGCGCAGCTCGATGCGGTCTGAGCGGCCAAGAGCGTTCTTCATGCCTTCGAAGATAGCGTCCACCGCAGCCTCCGCCTTGGTACGGGGCAAGCCGGTGCGCTCCACGATGCGCTGAACTAAATCCTGCTTGATCACCTGCGGTCACCTTCCTTCCGTCTCGCTGGGCGCTGGTCGTTCGCAAACTGCTGAAAAACCGGGCCGCAACCCCGATGCTAGGTAAGCCAATTTCACTTGTCAAACGCACTCACAGCGGTTTGAGATACGCTCAGAGGAAATGCAGACCGGTACAGGTACTCTCAACTACAGGGCACGCCGCGTCCCCGGACGCGTACGGTCCGGGGGAATTGATGTCGATCAAAAGCGATAAATGGATTCGTCAGCAGGCCCTTGACCACCGCATGATTGAGCCTTTCAGCGAAAAGCAGGTACGTGAAGGCGTCATCTCCTACGGCCTCTCTTCCTACGGCTATGACCTGCGCGTCTCCGACGAGTTCAAGATTTTCACCAACGTCAACAGCGCCATCATCGATCCCAAAGCGTTCGACGAGCGCTCCTTCGTGACTGTCACGGCGGCGAGCGTTATCATTCCTCCAAACTCGTTTGCACTCGCCCGCTCCATCGAATACTTCCGGATTCCGCGCGATGTGCTCACGATCTGCGTAGGAAAAAGCACCTACGCCCGCTGCGGCATCATCGTCAACGTGACGCCGTTTGAGCCCGAATGGGAGGGGTTTGTCACACTCGAGATCTCCAACACCACACCGCTGCCGGCGCGCGTCTATGCCAATGAAGGGCTCTGTCAGATACTCTTCTTCCAGAGTGACCAGGTCTGTGAGGTAAGCTATGGCGACCGCAACGGCAAGTACATGCGCCAACAGGGCATCGTCCTTCCCAAGCTTTAGATCACGGGCTCCGCAACGCAGCCGCAGGAGGCCGAACGCATAATGACGAATCCAGCATCGGCGAGAATCGGCCTTGTCGCCTCCGACCCGCTCCGGCTGGTCGGCATGGAGGCCATTCTTTCCGACCTGCCCGGCATGGAAGCAGTGCCGCTCGAACTCGATCAGCTTGGCTCGGCGTCCGATCTGGCGGTTCTGATCCTGGAGGCCCGCAGCGGCGGCGATGCGCTCCACGAACTCGTTGCCAAACTGCGCCGCGAGCACCCGCAACTCCGGATTGTCGTGGTTGGCGAAGGGCTTGATCCCCAGGTCATCGAGCAGGTCATCGGCGCCGGCGCCAAGGGCTATCTCGCCGAAACCGCCAGCGAACCGGAGATCCGAATGGCCCTGGAAGTCGTCCTCGACGGCTCCGTGTGGGCGCCTCGCAAAGTGCTCGCAAAGCTGATCGAAGGCGGCAGCACCACCGCATCTTCTGTTACCGCGACGGGGGATGGCATTGAAAAGCGCATGACCGCCCGCGAACGCGAGGTTCTTGAGCACCTGATGGACGGCCGCTCCAACCGTGCCATCGCGGAAGCCCTGGGAATCGATGAAGCCACGGTGAAGGCCCACCTGGGACGCATGCTGCGCAAAACCGGCGCTCACAACCGGGTCGAGCTCACGCTCCGCGCTATCGAAGAGCGCTCCACGCGTTAAAGCGACCCAGCAAGGCAGCAATGCAGAGGTTTGGGAAATTCGGCGTCCTGGCGCAGCCGCTGCCCGCTCACTAAGGTCTACAGCCCTCCGTAATCTTGTTCATCGCCACAGGTTGGCGCACTCTTACTTCAGTACAGACCTGGGAGAAGAGGGTTGCAGGTACGGCCACACGGCCAACCTGCAACCCATTTTTTTTGGCAACCTGCACCTCTCGTGAGTCCATCTCACGGCATGGATAACAAGCGGAGACTCAAGCCGGCATCGGCCTCCAACCCCAGGATTTTGAAAGGCAATCTCAATGAAGAAGCATTTGGCTGCACTCTGTGGTTTTGCAATGCTCGCGGGCATGGTCCCGGCCCGAGCGGCGGACATGCACAAGATGGATGACCGGCTCGCCAGCGCCGCGGACGTAATTCAGGAGATCATGGCGACTCCGGATAGGGGCATCCCCGAGGGGATCCTCGAGAAGGCTCGCTGCGTCGTCGTCGTCCCCCACTACAAGAAGGGGGCTTTCGTCATCGGCGCGCAGTACGGCCAGGGCGTCGCGACCTGCCGCACGCCCCGTGGCTGGAGCGCTCCGGTCTTCGTGAAACTCGAAGGCGGCAGCTTCGGTTGGCAGATCGGCGGACAGTCCACCGACCTCGTCCTCGTCGCGATGAATCAGAACGGTCTCGAATCGGCGCTCAAGAGCAAGGTCAAGCTCGGCGCAGACGCCTCGGCAGCCGCTGGTCCCGTTGGCCGTAATGCCGAAGCCAGCACGGACGTGGCGATGAACGCCGAGTTTCTCACCTACTCGCGCGCCAAGGGACTCTTCGCCGGACTCGATCTCTCCGGCACCGCTCTGTACCAGAACAAGGACGACATGGACGCCGAGTACGGCAACAGCGACTTTGACCGGATCCTCCACGGAAGCGCGGCTGTGCCTCCCAACGCGCAACGCTTCGTTTCGACGGTAGCCCGATACTTCGTTGCCGCGCGCGATCACTAGTTCATAAGCACTACACTGTTGATGTTTCACGACAAGGGACGGCGTAACGCCGTCCCTTTCTTTGTCCCGTCCTGTCGCACAGCCGATCCTTTCTCTAAAATCCATCTAACAGACTGCGACTACACGGGCTCCCTTTTTCCCCAACTTAGAAAGGCATTTCGATGAAGAACGTTTTGGCAACACTTTGCGGTTTTCTCCTGATTGCGGGTATGGTCCCCGCCCGTGCCGCTGACATGGGCACACTCAATGAGCGACTCAACTCCTCCGCGGACGTCATTGAGCAGATCATGTCCACCCCCGACAGGGGCATCCCCAGCTCTATCCTCGCCGGCGCCTCCTGCGTCGTAGTTATCCCCAAGTACAAGAAGGGTGCTTTCGTGGTCGGCGCGCAGTACGGCCAGGGCGTCGCCACCTGCCGCACCCCCCGGGGCTGGAGCGCTCCCGTCTTCGTGAAGCTCGAAGGTGGCAGCTTTGGCTGGCAGATCGGCGGGCAATCCACCGACCTCGTCCTGGTCGCCATGAACCAGAAGGGCCTGCAGGACATGCTCAAGAACAAGTTCAAAATCGGCGGTGATGCCGCCGCATCCGCAGGTCCCGTCGGCCGCAACGCCCAGGCCGGCACCGACTGGAAGCTCAATGCCGAGTTCCTGACCTACTCGCGTTCCAAGGGCCTGTTCGCCGGCCTCGACCTCGACGGCACCGTCATGGATCAGAACAACGATGACATGGCCGCCGAGTACGGCAGCCCTATCCCGTTCCAGACCGTGCTTCACGGCGGCACGCCCGTTCCTCCCAACGCGCGTCGCTTCGTCAGCACCGTGGCTCGTTATTTCGTAGCCGCCAAACAGCACTAACTAGCTCACCGACCCACCCGCAAAACTAACAGGGACGGCCTCGGCCGTCCCTGTTCTTCGTTCGTTTAGAGTTCGTCAGCTTCGGCCGCTCTCCTGCAGAGGCGCAGCGTTCGAACGCGCATCGCGGCGCCGGCTGTATGTCCTGTGCTGGCAGCTCTCGCACTCCCACGGATACAGCCGGAACAAGACCATCACGCCGTCCAGAACCCCGCGACGCGCCACGCGCCGGAACTTCCGGTGTCCGCAACTGGAGCAGGGTCGCACGATCACCTCAACTTTCTCGATGATAGCTCACGAGCATCACTTCGGTGACAACTTCCGCCACACGATAGTCGTAAGCCTCTACCCGGACGCCTTCATCATCGCGCTTGCGTAAACTGGGGAACGTTGACCACCGAAGCCAAACCCCATCCAGCTAGACGTCCCTCTTTTCGCGAGTGGCTGGAGTACATCGCTCTCAGCCTGATCGTCGCTACACTCAGGTGGCTTCCCCGCTCCATCTCTCGGTTTCTCGGAGCCACGATCGGCGCGCTCGCGTGGCATCTCGTCGCGCGCCTCCGCCGCATCGGTCTGCGCAACCTCACCCTCGCCTTTCCTGACATGCCCTCCGCCGAACGCGAGCGCATCCTCCGCACGTTCTTCCGCTTGCTCGGCTTTCAGATCGCCGAGTTCTGCCGCATGCCGCGGGCCTCCCGCGCCGACGCCCAAAACTTCTTCCGTTACGAAGGCCTCGAGCACTTCCTCGCCGCCCGCGGCCGCGGCAAAGGCGTCCTCGTCCTCACCGGCCACCTCGGGGCCTGGGAGCTCTCCAGCTTCTACCACTCCCTCATGGGCTACCCCATGAGCATGGTCATCCGCCGTCTCGACAACCCGCTCGTCGATGCCTTCGTCAACCACATCCGCTGCCTCCACGGCAACCGCGTCCTCCACAAAGACGACTTCGCCCGCGGGCTCCTCCAGGCTATGCACCGCGGCGAAACCGTGGGCATTCTCATGGACACCAACATGACGCCCCCGCAAGGCGTCTTTGTCCCCTTCTTCGGCACGCTCGCCTGCACCGCCTCCGGCCTCGCCCGCATCGCCGCGCACTCCGAAGCCGCCGTCCTCCCCGGCTTCATGCTCTGGGAGCCAAACGAAAACCGCTACGTGCTCCATTTCGGCCCCGAGCTCACTCTCCAGCGCACGGCCGACCCCGCCGCCGACGCCCTCGCCAACACCGCCCTCTTCACCGCTACCATTGAGTCCTGGATCGGCCGCTACCCCGAGCAGTGGCTCTGGGTACACCGCCGCTGGAAGACCCGCCCCGAAGGCCACGAGAGTCTGTACGGGTGACAGGAGAGCCTCTACCCATGAGCGCAAAGACACTCACCGGCCGCCAACTCGCCGAACTCGTCGGCGCCGCCGAGCACCCGAAAGCACACCTCACGCGCGTCGCGGCTGTCGAAGACGCCGACACCCACTCCATTGTCTTCGCGCAGGACGAAGCCGCACTCCAGCGCGCCATCGCCTCCAAACCCGGCGCCATCCTCGCCTCGCGCAACAAGCTCAGCGATCCCGATGCCTTCGACGACCCGCGCATCCTCTGGGTCCGCGACGCACGCTACGCCATGGCCGTCGCTGCACGCGCCCTCACGCCACAACCCACCCAACCCGAGATCCACCCCTCCGCCATCATTCATCCCTCCGCAAAACTCGGCG
Organism: uncultured Acidobacteriaceae bacterium; assembly: GCA_963762465.1. Lineage (GTDB taxonomy): Bacteria > Acidobacteriota > Terriglobia > Terriglobales > Acidobacteriaceae > Granulicella. The sequence continues at coordinate 319,676 of CAVXKS010000011.1, forward strand.
CACGCAACCGCGTTGGCGCCGGCACAGTTGTCGAGGCTAATGCCATCCTCGGCGACGACTGCACCCTCGCCGCAAACGTCACCATCTGCGAGGGCGTGCAGATCGGCCACCGCGTCGTCGTGCAGTCCGGAGCCGTCCTCGGCTCGCTCGGCTTCGGCTACGCCCGCAACCGAGACACCGGCGAATATCTCCTCTTCCCCCAGCAAGGCGCCCTCGTCATCGAAGATGACGTCGAGATCGGCGCCAACACCACCATCGACCGCGGTGCGCTCGGCGAAACCCGCATCGGCGCGGGCACAAAGCTCGACAACCTCGTCCACATCGGCCACAACTGCCGCATCGGCAAGCACGTCATCATGGCTGCGCAGGTCGGCATCTCCGGCTCCTGCACGATCGAAGACGGCGCCATTCTCGCCGGCCAGGTCGGTCTCGGCGACCACGTCCACATCGGCCCCGGCGTCGTCCTCGGCGGCCAGGCCGGCGTCTTCCCCGGCAAAGAAATCAGCGGCCCCGGCCAGGTCTTCGCCGGCACCCCCGCCGAACCCCTCGCCAACTACCTCAAGTCGCTAGCACGGGTGCGACGTCTCAAGTAAACGAATGCATTACCGAAACGTGTCGCAGTTTATACCCGGGAAATCGCAGTCTAGTACCTTCAGCCTCCACTCCGTTTTCTTTGTGCTGCCGGCCAGTACAGCTGCCGTTTGAGCTGCAGAGGCAAATCCGGGCGAAACGACAACGACGTCGTAACCACCTTCGCCGAGCGGTAGTTGAAAGTCACCTTTGCTATCCGTGTGCGTAACGAGTGCCAGCCTCTCCTCGGAGGGGACGCGCCTTCCTACAAAAACGCTTGCCCCAGCAATGGTCGCCCCAAGAACGTCAACAACGTGACCGCTAATGTTTCCTTCTTTGTGTCGCTGCGCTGAAGGCCGTGCGATAGCTGCCAAACAGAGCATCACCGCCGCAATATAACTTCTCTTGAGCTGACCCCAGCTGTTCATAGCCGCCATCCTCTCACACGGCGGACTGATCATAGAATCGAACCAATGCCCACCCTCGTCATCGGCGGACACACCCGCAACATCGGCAAGACCTCGGTGGTTGCCGGCCTGATCGCCGCCCTGCCCCACCTCAACTGGACCGCCATCAAGATCACCCAGTTCGGCCACAACGTCTGCTCCGCGAACGGCGAGCCCTGCGACTGCCAGACCGCCGACCACACGCTCGCCATCTCCGAAGAGCGCTCGCGCGACACCGGGACCGACACCTCCCGCTTCCTCGCGGCGGGAGCAACACGAGTCTTCTGGGTCCGCACCCGCCAGCGCCAGCTCGCCGAGGCCATGCCCCGCCTCCGCACACTGATCGGGCAATCCGAAAACACCATCATCGAATCCAACTCCGTCCTCCGCTTCCTGCAGCCTGACCTCTCGCTCTCCGTTCTCGATCCCTCGATCGCTGACTTCAAACCGTCTGCCCTCCGCTACCTCGATCGCACCGACGCGCTCATTGTTCCCACCAGCACAACCCGTGAAGCCCTCACACTCGCCTGGCCGAGCATCTCCCCACGCCTTCTGACCACGAAGCTCCTCTTCCCCATCAGCCCACCCGACTACACCACCCCCGAGCTGATCCACTTTGTCTCTGCGCGTCTACCAACTCCCAAACTCACAGCTCAACAGTGAACCCGCGTTGTTCACAGCCGTGCCCGGTTATTCTGAAAGAACCGCCCTCCCAGAAGCGCGCTATGAACAGGACCCCTTGACCGCATGAGCCGGATCGACCGCATTAGCCGTAGAGATTTCGCCCGGCTGCTTGGCCTTTCGGCAACCGCCGCTTCCCTGCCAGGCGCCGCCATCGCCGCTTCACCAGCCCGCTCAAACACCACCACGATCCGCAGCTTCCCGCAAGGATTTCTGTGGGGAACGGCAACCTCCGCTTACCAGATCGAAGGCGCCACGAACGAGGCGGGCCGCGGCCTCTCCATCTGGGACACATTTTCCCGCGCCAAGAAAACCTACACCGGGGAAAACGGCGACGTTGCCGATGACGAGTTCCACCGCTATCGCGAAGACATCGCGATCATGCAGCAACTGGGCATCAAGGCCTACCAGTTTTCGGTCTCATGGCCGCGCATCTTTCCGCAAGGCACAGGCGCGCAAAACCCGCAGGGCTGGGATTTCTACGACCGCATGTTGGACGGCCTGCTAGCCGCCGGGATTGAGCCGTACTGCAACCTGTATCACTGGGACCTACCCGAGGCGCTGATGAGCGTCGGCGGCTGGCAGAGCCGCGATGTCGCCAAGGCATTCGCGGACTACTCCGCCATCGCTGCGAGGCACCTCGCCGATCGCGTGAAGAACTTCATCACCGTCAGCGAGATAAGCCAGCTCGTCGACGGCGGTTACCGGTACGGATCGGACGCACCCGGGCTGAAACTGACGAACGCGCAGGTCTCGCAGGTGACGCACAACGTGCTGCTCGGTCACGGCCTGGCCGTGCAGGCGGTGCGCGCAAACGCACCGGCGGGAACGCGGGTTGGCATCGCCGATAACGCGGTCAGCACCTGCCCTGTCATTGAGACGCCGGAAAACATCCAGGCCGCCCGCAAGGCCTACCGCGAGGAGAATTCCCGCTCTCTTACGCCGATCCAGGAAGGCCGATACCCCGAGCTCTACCTGAAGAGCCTCGGGGCCGACGCGCCAAAATTCACCCCAGAGGAAATGAAGATCATCAGCACGCCGCTGGACTTTGTCGGTCTCAACATCTACGAGCCCACGTGGGTGCGCGCCCGCGACAACGAAGCCGGTTACGAAGTCCTCGACATGCCCAAAAGCTATCCGCACATGGCTGCTCTGTGGCTGCAGCTCGGTCCGGCCGGAATGTACTGGTCTCCCCGCTTTCTGCATGAACTCTGGGGAGTGAACGAGATTTACATCACCGAAAACGGCGCCGCAAGCACCGACGTGCTGACCAAATCCGGCGAGGTGCTGGACGTCGATCGCATTCTGTTTCTGCGCAGCTATCTCTCCCAATTGCAGCGCGCCGTCAGCGAAGGCATCCCGGTCAAGGGCTACTTCCTCTGGAGCCTGATCGACAACTACGAATGGTCCGACGGCTACGCCATGCGCTTCGGAATCACCTACGTCGACTACACAACGCAGAAACGAACCATAAAGCTCTCCGGAGAGTTCTACAAACGAGTCATCGCCACAAATGCGCTGGCGTAGTTAGCGTCATTCTGCCAAGCTGACCGGTCCGTCGCAAACGAAAAAGGCAGCCTGCCGGCTGCCTCTCTCAGTTGTCACAGAAGGAAAATTACGCGGTCGTCGGTGCGCCCTCGTTGTACCCAGGCTTGCGGTTCCCCTCTGGCTTCAGCACCTTCTGCGTGTCATCGCCATCCGCGGTCGCAAGCGGCGACTTGACCGGCCCTAATTCCTTGCCCTGAATCAGCAACTCGATCTCCGCCGCATCCAGGGTCTCCCGCTCCAGCAGAGCGATCGCCATCCGGTGCATCACGTCCCGGTTCTCCTCCAGGATCTGGTGCGCCGACTTGTAGCCCTGGTCGACGAACTGCTTCACCAGACGGTCGATCTCCTTCGCCGTATCGTCCGAGTAGTCCCGCGACTGCGCGATCTCGCGGCCGAGGAAGATCTGCTCTTCCTTCTTGCCGTAAGTCAGTGGACCGAGCTCGCTCATGCCGTACTCGCACACCATCTTGCGAGCCAGCTCCGTCGCGCGCACGATGTCGTTACCCGCGCCGGTCGTCATCCGGTCCATGAAGATCTCCTCCGCGCAGCGCCCGCCCATCAGGATCGCAAGCTGCGTCTCGAGATAGTCCTTCGTTACCGTGTGCTTGTCCTCTTCCGGCAGGTGCATCGTCACGCCCAGCGCCATACCGCGCGGAATGATCGTCACCTTATGCAGCGGGTCGGAGTGCTTGCGCTTGGCCGCGACCAGCACGTGACCGGCCTCGTGGTACGCCGTGTCCCGCTTGTCGTCTTCGCTCAGCAGCATGGACTTGCGCTCGGCGCCCATCAGCACCTTGTCCTTGGCGATCTCGAAGTCGTACATGTGCACGGCCTTGCGATTGAACCTTGCCGCCGTCAGCGCTGCCTCGTTCACCATGTTCGCGAGATCAGCACCGCTGAAGCCCGGTGTTCCGCGCGCCAGCACCTGCAGGTTCACATCGTCGGCCAGCGGCACCTTCTTCGAGTGCACGCGCAGCACCTCTTCTCGTCCGCGGATATCAGGACGGTCCACGATTACGCGCCGGTCGAAACGGCCCGGCCGCAGCAGCGCCGGATCGAGCACGTCAGGACGATTCGTCGCCGCGATCAGGATCACGCCATCATTCGACTCAAAGCCATCCATTTCGACGAGCAGCTGATTGAGCGTCTGCTCGCGCTCGTCGTGTCCGCCGCCCAGGCCTGCACCGCGGTGCCGTCCCACAGCGTCGATCTCGTCGATAAAGATGATGCACGGAGCATTCTTTTTGCCCTGCTCAAACAGGTCGCGGACGCGGCTTGCACCGACGCCCACGAACATCTCCACGAAGTCCGAGCCAGAGATGGAGAAGAACGGGACGTTCGCCTCGCCCGCCACAGCACGTGCCAGCAAGGTCTTGCCGGTCCCCGGAGGTCCGACCATCAGCACGCCTTTGGGAATGCGTCCGCCGAGCCGCTGGAACTTCTGCGCCTCGCGGAGAAACTCGATAATCTCTTTCAGTTCTTCCTTGGCTTCGTCGACGCCGGCGACGTCCTTGAACGTCACCTTCTTCTGCTGCATCGAGAGCAGACGCGCCCGGTTCTTGCCGAAGCTCAGCGCCTTGTTACCGCCCGACTGCATCTGCCGCATCATGAACAGGAACAGCGCGAGGATGACGGCGATCGGTGCGATCTGGAAGAGGATGTTCAGCCACAGCGTGCCGTTCTGATCCTTCACCGTGACGTTCACGCCATGGTTGATCAGATTGTTGTACAGGTCCTGGTAGGTGGCCGGAATCGTGGCGTGGAAGGTCTCTTTGCCGTCCTTGAACTTACCCGTGGCCTCGGTGCCATTGATCGTCACCTCTGAAAGCTTGCCCGCCTGGGCGTCGTTCATCATCTCGGTCAGGCTGATTGCCTGGTCGTGGCCCGGATTCATATTGGTCACGACGTACCGCCATCCCACCAGAAGGCAGCCCACGGTAAGGACCCATATCAAGAGGTGTTTAATTGTTGAATTCAATCCGCTTCCTCGTTTCCTGCTTCGCCGGGCTCTTGCGCTCCCTCATCACTGAGGAGTGGTCTCCAGCCTTGCTGCTAACGCACTCAACTGTTAGACGACAAGATCAGCCAGAGGGTGCATGAACCGAACGTTCGGGGTGCACGTCGGGGGTAGCAAAAGCGCATTCCTGATTCTACCCCCCGCCCGGCGGTTCCCGGCCAGCTTTTCTCCCGGTTGTCTTTGCAACGAAAGGAGCACCTTCCATTCGCAGTTGGAGTTCCCTCGCAGTACGCTCGGCGCGCAGGCCTCGGCCGAGTTCGAGGCGGGCTCCGGTCCGAGCTGCAATCGGCGGATGCACCTGAGCCAAACCCGCCAGCGCCAGCAACTTGGCCGTGTCTTCGGCAGAAAGACGGCAGCCGATTGAACGTGCCGTCTCCCTGACCACGCGCCTGCGCAGAGCAGGCGGCATCGGCCGCAGCCGCTCCACCTCAATGGCACAACTCGTATTGCCGCTAACGGTACTCACGGCCCGTCCACCACCGCGAACCGGCCGCCCCGGCAGCAGCACCTGTGGCAGCACACGGGCGACCTCCGCCTTCCAGAACGCCTCCTCGTCGCGTGCGATATCCGCCAGGCGCGCCAGTGTGGCGTCGATCGCCGGATTGAACGTGCGCAGCACCGGCATCAGCTCATGACGGACACGATTCCTGGTCAACGACAGATCCCGGTTGGTGGCATCGTCCCGCCAGGTCTGTCCACGCTCTCGCAAAAATGCTTCGACCTCCGCACGCCGCACCCGGAGCATCGGCCGCACAATGCGGCGTCGTCCAGCCAATTGCCCAGCCAATTTCACGTCGCTGAACATTGGCCTTTCAATCGCCGGCGCAATTCCGCCAATCCCCTCCGTCCACGCGCCACGCAGCAGTTTCATCACGACCGTCTCAGCCTGATCGTCCAGCGTGTGCGCCGTCGCCAGCGTATCGACATCCCCCATCAACCGCCAGAACACCCCATACCGAAGCTGTCGCGCCGCCTCCTCCAATCCCTCGCGCTTTTCGCTCTCGCGGGCCGCGACATCCACGCGCTCCACAATCAGCGGCACCTCGAAACGCGCGCACAGATCCCGCACGAAGGACTCGTCGGCATCAGCATCGGCGCCGCGCAATCCGTGATGCACATGGACAGCGCTCAACACGGCGCCCAGGCCCTCTTTGGCGCGATTCGCCTCGATCAACGCGAGTAGAAGCGCGGTCGAATCCGCTCCACCGGAGACCGCGACACACACACGTTCGCCCGCGCTCATCAGCGACAGATCGATCGCAAGCCGTCTCTCGTTCGTCATCGTCTCAGACCGAATCCGCGCATCGCGCTACCATCACCTTACAGAGCATTGACTCACGATGAACAGTTCACATTTCCGCAGACTGCAACCTGTCCTTTACGCTTCCCTTCTCGCATTGATCCCTCTCTGCTGTGCGTCCATCCTCGCCCAGGACATCCATGTGCGTGTCGATCCCCACGGCCCCGGGTCCACCGCAAGCACGACGGACTACACGTCAATCCAGCAGGCGCTCGATCATGCTCCGCAGGCAGCCGCGCCCTACCGGACCATCATCGAAATCGTCCCCGGCACGTATCACGAGCGCATCAACGTCACGCGCAACCGACCACGCATTACGCTGCTCGGGCTTGGCAAATCACCGGAGGACGTCGTCGTCACCTACTCGATGAACGCGAAGCAAGCCGGTGGGACTTTCTTCACCGAGACGGCGCAGATCAATGGCGACCAGTTCGAGGCCGATAACGTGACCTTCGAGAACTCCGCCGGGCCAACGGGGCAGGCCGTTGCCGCGGCTGTGCGTTCCGACCGTTCTATATTCAAGGACTGCCGGTTCGTCGGAGACCAGGACACGCTGTTTGCTGATTTCGGGCGTCAGTATTACGTGGACTCGTTCATCGCCGGCGGCGTCGATTTCATCTTCGGCAATGCGACGGCCGTCTTTGATCACGACACCATCAGCGAAATCCGCAATGCGCAAATTACAGCGCAATCGCGCACCTCGCCTGAACAAACAACCGGTTATGTCATCGATCATTCGCGCATCACGCATGATCCCGTGCCGGCTGCCGCCAGGCAAAACTCCAGGGACGGGATTCGGGCTTGGCCGACCCTGGCGGGCCTATGCTCGTGTGGTTGTGATGAACACTGAGTTACCAGCCGACCTCGATCCCGCTGGCTGGTCGAAGTGGAATACGCACGACACTTCAACGCCGACCGCTTACTACGCGGAGTTCCACAACAGCGGCCCCGGCGCGAATACGTCACAGCGCGCGCCCTGGACGCACCAGCTCACGGCCAAGGAGGCCGCCGCGTTTGCGCCGACGAACTTCCTGCGTGACAGCGATAACTGGAACCCTGTCGCTGAAGCCGCCCGCCTTCCCTGATCGCAACTGCTACGCGCTACAGGCCGGCGTACCAGTCGTAGCCCAGCTTCATCCAGAAGTCGTCCGGCTTCGTGTCGGTGTAGGCAATCAGGCCGATGCGTTTGATCTGCTTGTAGCCGTACTTGATCGGCATGTGCAGACGCAGCGGAGCTCCGTGCTCAGGCAGCAGCGGCTGCCCGCTCATCTCCATCACGAGCGTGCTTTGGGGATGGCGAGCGGCCTGCATGTCATAGCCGCAGTAGTAGTCGCCGTCGGGCGTCTCCATATACACGTAGCGCGGCACGCGGCCGTTTACCGGCGCTGGCGGAAATGCGTCGATGAAATCGCGCAGCCGCACACCTGCCCATTGCGTGATCTGGCTCCAGCCCTCGATGCACTTGAATTCTGTCACGAGATCGACGCGCGGCAGCTTGCGCAGCTCATCCACGGTCAGCAACAGACCCGGCGTTCCGATGTTCAGCGAACTTGCCGAGGCGCCGGCCTCTGCAGTGCCCATCCTGCGCTTGCCGCTGATCGCTTGCGCCATGGCATCGAATCTCGCCGCAATATCGACCTGCGGCAGACCGTTAACTTTCGGCGCTTGTGCCGAAAGAGTTTGCGGTTGCTCCGGCATCTGCACGCTGGGAGCTCCACGGGGCTGCACTGCGCCTGCCCGGCCGCTCTTCAGATCCGGCATCATGTCCATCAGCGAGGCATCGGTGTAGCCGTACTCCCACGCCGTTACGTCCGGGGCGTAGAAGCGCGACCGATGGGGATCGCGAACTCCGGCGACCTGGAGACGCCAACTGGCCGGCGCTAACGAGCGCTCCATGCCGATCACGCCGTTCATCCGCAGCGGCACCGCGCGGCTCAGAGCATATGTGGGCGACAGACCGCGCTCACGAAACACCGCTCTGCTCACCGCGGCGTTGGAGTCGATCACATCTCGCAGTCCCGACTGCAGCCTTCCAATTTGCGTGCTCTGATTGATGGCGTGCCATGCGGCGTAGCCCGCGGCAGCGGCAACTCCGCCCATCAGAAAACTGCGCCGTGTCCTGCGCGCGCTTTCACGGCGGACCATCGCTGCATCGCCGCGCACAATCTCAATCTCGCGTTCGTCGAAGCCGCTCATGGATGCGCTCCAACGGCGGGAGGTTTGTCTTCGTGCATCGCTCCGGTTGGCTCGCCGCTGTCTGCGTCGAGAGGCTGCACGTTGCTGACGGTCTGGACCTCCAGGCCGCTCACCATGGATCGGAAGTTGTTCCATCCTGCGAGCACGACCTGGACTAAATGCACGGCGAAGAAGCCGCAAAAGCCCATCATCAGCCAGAAGTGCTCCCATCGAGCCATCTCATAGCCGCCCAGTGCGGTAGCTAGCCAGTGGAGCTGCGCGGGCTTGTAAATCGCGAGCCCGGTGAGGAGCGCGCCCGCACCCATCAGCACAACCGCCGAGTACGCAATCCTCTGCGCTCCGTTGTACTTGCCTTGCGGCGGCAAACCTCTTCGCCGCGCCGCCGGCAGGTGCAGGTCATACAGCGTGACCCAGATTGCGTCTGCGAAGGACCTTCGCTTCGGCCAGAGAACGCGCCATTCACCGGTGACCGCAAGATAGATTGCATACGCGATGCCGTTCACGGCGAACAGCCACATCACGACGAAGTGCCACCCGAGTCCGGTCGTGATCTGATACGGAGCCTGGAGAAGATTCCAGAACCAGTCCGGGAAAAACCTTATCAGCGTCCAATGACCGATGCCGATCCGATAGACCTCGTGCGGATGCTGGTAGGGCGGAATCGAGTCGCCCCAGTAGATCAGCAGCCCGCTCCAGATCATGATGGCGAGCAGCGGAAAATTGATCCAATGCATCCAGCGGATGGCGCGCGGATGCTTCTTCACCAGCCGCAGCTCTTCACTTGCATTTGCTGCCGGTCCTTCGACCTTCATCGAAGATTCTCCTTCGCCGAGTCTGCTCTTCCGGTCGTTCATTAGCAATACGAATCTCAGTACGTCACAGATGTGTAACTTCTGCGCGCTCAGGGCGAGAGGCCCAACAAGGCCTGAGTTGAGGCGCAAAACCTGCTAAAATTAGGCTTTGTGAGCCAGCCCTCCACGCTCGAATCGCCAGCTCTCAGCGAAATCCAGAACACCTTCGAAGCCGCCAGGCCAAAGGTTGGATTTGTGTCGCTCGGCTGCCCCAAGAACCTCGTCGACTCCGAGGTAATGATGGGCCTGCTGCATCGCGGGGGCGCCGAGCTCACGCCCCGCGCCGAAGACGCCGAGATCCTCGTCGTCAACACCTGCAGCTTCATTGACTCCGCCAAACAGGAGTCTGTTGACACGATTCTCGAGATGGTCGAGCACAAGATTGCGAACGGCGGCCGCGCCAAAAGATTGATCGTTGCCGGCTGCCTGGTCGAGCGCTACCGCGATGAGATTCGGAAGAACATCCCCGAGGTAGATGCAGTCGTCGGCACCGGCGAGTTGGAGGCGATCCTTGAAGCGGCTGGGCTCTCGCAGCCAACACACCTCGAGACGAACTCGCCGTTCACGATCCTTACGACAGCGCAGATCGACCGCCACGCCTCGTCCGTGAATCAGCACTCGCGCCCAGCCAGCAACAGCGCGCAGATCGTCCACGAGACCACGAGCCGACCCGAAGGCGATGCGCGCGAGGCCGCAGGACGCTTCTCGCGCGATCGTTGGGATGGCGCACACACTACGCTGCCGACGTACCTCTATACCGCCGACACACCACGCATTCTCACGACGCCGCGCGCCTCGGCCTACATCAAGATCGCCGAAGGATGCGATCACCCCTGCAGCTTCTGCATCATCCCGCAGCTTCGCGGTAAATTCCGCTCGCGTCCCATCGCATCAATCGTCGCCGAAGCGCAACAACTCATCGCGCAGGGTGTGCGCGAGATCACGCTGATCGGCCAGGACACGACCTGCTTTGGCGAAGACCTCGGAGCGGATGCCGCGACTGGCACGCGCCCCGAGCTCGCCGATCTGCTCGATGCGCTCGCTCCGCTTCCTGGGCTGAAGTGGCTGCGCTTCCTCTACGCGTATCCGAACAAGATCACCACGCGTTTGCTCGAGACGATCGCGCGTCATGACAACATCGCCAAGTATCTCGATGTCCCGCTGCAGCATGCGAGCGCGACTGTCCTTCGCCGGATGAAGCGCGGAGGCACTGCCGACCGCTTCCTGCAGATCCTTGATAAGGCACGCAGCATCGTCCCCGGCCTCGTGCTCCGCACATCGTTCATCGTTGGATTTCCGGGTGAGACAGACGAAGACTTTGCCGAGCTCTGCAAGTTCGTCGAAGCTGCAAAGTTTGATTGGCTCGGCGTCTTCTCCTACTCCGATGAAGAAGGCGCGCAGGCGTTCACGCACGAGGACAAGGTCCCGAAACGCACGATCGAAAGCCGCCGCCGCAAGCTGATGAAGCTCCAGCAGAAGGTCTCCGCAAAAGCGAAGAAGCAGTGGATCGGCCGCGAGGTTGAGTTGCTCGTCGAAGGCGAATCCGAAGAGACGGAACTCCTGTGGCAGGGGCGCACGCTTGATCACGCGCCGGAGATCGATGGCAAGGTACTGATCAACGACTTCGGCCCGCATGATGAGCTTGTCCCGGGAACCTTCTATCGCGCCGAAATCACCGAATCGCACGAGTATGACGTCGTCGCGAGAATCATCGAGTAGCAGATCATGTCCACTAAACCCATCCTCTGCCCCATTTGTAAGAAGCCCGTGGATGTAACAGCAGAAAACGTTCCCTTCTGCTCGGACCGCTGCCGGCTGATTGACCTTGGCAAGTGGGCGTCGGGAGATTACAAGGTCTCCTCGCCCGTCCTTGATCCCGACCTTCTCGAAGAGGTTGAAGAGGCGGAGCTTAGGGCCGAGCGTCGGCGTGAAGGCAAAGCTTGATTCCAACCGTCAGACACAAGCTTTTCTGAATCCTCAGGGCTTTAAAGACGTCTGAATTCGAGAGTCCTGTTCCGGTTCGGAGATTTTTTTTGCGTTACGCGTTCGCTCTGTTTCTGCTTCTCTCGGCCCCCACGGTTTTTGCTCAGCAGGCTTTGCAGTCGGGCACATCGGTCACTGGTCCCCAGGCGTTCACTGAGGCGGCCTACGATCTTCCCGATGCGCCGGATGTCGCTCTCGAACTGGCATCATCGAACTCCGCCGCACAATTGGTTTCCGACCAGACGGCGTCACAGCAGCCGCACACGCCTCCGCCGCAACCCAAGCGCATTCTCGGCATCATGCCCAACTACCGCGCGGTCAGCGCCGGCGTGAAGCCACCGCCGCCGACGCCGGGCAAGGTATTCAGGATCGCGACGAAGCAATCCTTCGACTACTCGGCCTTCGTCTTCGTCGGGCTTACCTCCGCAATCGCCGAGTGGGACGACAGCCATCCAAAACTCGGCAAAGGCGTCCCTGGGTTCTGGGCCTACTCCTGGCGGGGCTGGGTCGATAAGACGGACGGCAACTACTGGGTCGTCTGGGCGCTCCCGAGCGTTCTGCATGAAGACGAGCGCTACTACGCACTCGGCCGCGGTCCTGTGCTCAAGCGGCTCGGTTATGCCGTCAGCCGGATCGTTATCACACCGGACTACAACGGCCACGAGACCATCAACGGAGCTGAGCTCCTCGGCCGCGGAGCCGCGCAGCTCATCGGCACAACGTACTATCCCAGCTCCGACCGCACCGCGAGCGCGCTCGCCACGAAGTACGGTTACGCTCTCCTGCGTGACGCCGCGACGAACGCCTTTCGCGAGGTCTGGCCCGATATAGCAGCACACGCGTTCAACCATCAGCAGCCCTAACCGGCACACTCTGCCGCTCCGCGGAGAGCGGCCGCGGGAGCGCCTCGCTACAATCGGCACGTGCAGCAAACTCCAAAAAAATCTCTCTGGGCCTGGGTCATCGCGACCTTCTTCGGCGCAGGCTTCCTGAAGCCCGGCCCGGGAACGTATGGGTCCGCCGCGACTGTCGTCCTCTGGCTGATCGCAGCATTCCTGCTGCATCACAACACGCTGCATCTGCTATTCGCCACGGTGATCGCTCTCGCGCTCGTCGTTACCCTCGGGATTCCCGCCTCCACCCGCGTCGCGCTTGAGTCGGGCCGCAAAGATCCTGGATTCGTCGTCATCGACGAGGTCGCCGGCCAGCTCATCGCCCTCATCGCAGTCAGGCCCGACTGGCCTCACGCTCTGCTCGCGCTTCTGCTGTTCCGGTTTTTCGACATCCTGAAGCCGCCGCCGATCCGTCGGCTCGAAGCGCTGCCGGGAGGCACCGGCATCGTGGTCGACGATCTCGGCGCCGGCCTCTACGCGCTGATCGTCGTGCAACTCATCACGCACCTTCTCCGTCACTAATCAACAGAATCTCCTATGCGCCTGCTTATTGCTGCGACCCTCTGCGCCCTCGCCGTTTCCTCACATAGTTCCGAAACCGCCCGACCCTATTCGCAATGGGCGCGGCCCGATGCGGAGGGCAAGCTCGCGTACGCGACAACGCCTACGGGCGACCACATCGTCGACTTCAGCTACGCGGGTTACCGCGGCGGCGGAGTCGCTCTGCCCGACGCCCCCGTCGCGGAAACCCTCAGTCCCTCGGGTGCCGACGACAGCGCCGCGCTCCAGTCTGCGCTCGATCGCGTCGCTGCTCGCGCCGCCAAGGCAAACACGCCACAGGCCCTCGTCCTGAGTCCCGGGACCTTTCACCTCACTGCTCCGGTAAACATCTCGGCCTCGAACGTCGTCCTCCGCGGATCAGGCCGCGATAAAACCACGATCGCCCTCACAGGCACGCCGCATCTCGGGTTCGCCGTCGGGCTTACCAGCTCATCTCAACCCGGGAATCGCGACGAAGACAACGCTGACCGGCCCAAGGACGCCAAATCGCCAAGCGCCCGCACAACGCTGGCGGACGTCTACGTCCCCTCGGGCGCCCGCCAGCTTCCGGTGGCGAAGGCTGCCGGCTTCTCGATCGGCGAAACGATCCTGATCAAGCACCCGGTTACACCCGACTACCTGCACTTCATGGGCATGGATCACCTGGTGCGCGACGGCAAAGACGAGCACTGGGTTGTGGGCGATATCACCACGGAGCGCCGCATCGCCGCCATCCGTGGCAACACCCTCACCCTCGATGTTCCCATCACCGACGACTACGACCCGCGTTTCGGCGGCGGCACCTCAACCACAATCACCGCAGTTGCGGCACCGCCGCGCCTGCACGACTCCGGCATCGAAGCCCTGACCATCACCGCGCCGGCTCTCTCCATACCTCTTGACGCGCCACATTTCAACGCGATCCGCATCACCTCGGCCGAAGACGTCTGGCTGCGTGATCTCGACATCTACGACACGACCGGCTTCGTCGACGTTGGAGAGTCGGCTCGGCGCGTCACCATCGACCGCGTCAACCTGACCGAGCGCAAGGCAATCACAAGCCACGCAAAAAATGCTGGTTTCTCCCTGGCCGGCACGCAGACGCTCGTCATGCGCTCCTCGGCGCATGCGGACAAGCTCTTTTTCGCCATCACCCAGGCGCACATGCAGGGGCCGAACGTCGTGCTCGATTGCAACTTCACCGGCGATCAGGCGGTTGAGCCGCATCAGCGCTGGGCCACAGGCTTTCTCGTCGACAACGTCCACGTCCACGGCGGCGGGATTAACTTCGTGAATCGCGGTGAGATGGGCTCCGGCCATGGCTGGGCTATCGGCTGGTCGGTTATCTGGAACTCCAGCGCCGACGAAATCACGGCGCAGCTTCCGCCCGGCTCTGCGAACTGGGTCATCGGCTCTAAAGGCGAACGCCGCCGTCAGCCGATGCCCACTTATGACCCCGGTGCCCACAATAAAGGCCCTGACCTCCCAGAGGCCGTCTACGACTCGTGGAACAAGCCCGTCGAACCGCACAGTCTATATCTGCAGCAGCTCACCGATCGCCTCGGTCCACAAGCGGTCAAGAACATCGGCTATTGATTTTTTGTCTTTGCGACACTCTGGTGCATTTGCCTCCGGCGCGCCGTCCGTCTAGGCTATTCACCCATGAGCCTGCTTCACCCGAACCGGCCAAACTCCAACTCACAGGCTCCGCACCTCGATCGCATGATGCCGCGGGCCGCCATTCCCGGCGGCAGCTTCGAGATCTTCGGCTCGCACCTGCTGCCGGTCACGAATGATGGCCCGCAGCTTGCATCCCAGCAAGCCGGCACGCCCCTGCAGCTCCCCTCCGCGAGCTTCGGCGATACCGTTGCCTATTTCGATCTCGTGCGCCCGAATCGCGCGCTGCTTCGCGTACCCGAGGGCGCGATCGCGAGTGAGCTTACGCTTCGCACCAACGGGCTGATTTCAAACGTCCTCCACGCGAACATCGGTGTCCCAATGGCCGATGAGTTACACATGGTCGCCAACCCCGCGGTCGATGCCGATGGGAATCTCTTCGCGATGATCAGCGGCCCTCGCGGCGAGCGTACGCCCGTCTCGATCATGCGCATAGGCCGCGATCTCCAAGCGCGACCGTTCGCCCGCGACCTGCTCAACGTCTCCGCGCTCGCCTTCGGGCCCGACAGCTATCTCTACGCCAGCTCACGCGCCGAAGGCACGGTCTACCGCATCTCGCCCGAAGGCGACCACATCTCCACCTTTGCCGAAGGCATGGGCATTGCCACCGGGATTGCGTTTGATCGCGACGGCAATCTCTTTGTCGGCGACCGCTCCGGGACCATCTTCAAGGTGGGCCCCTACGGCTCACGCAACACAGGCGAGGTCTTCGTGTTCGCCACGCTCGAGCCCTCCGTCGCCGCCTACCATCTGTCCTTCCGCGACGACGGCGTCCTCCTCGTAACCGCGCCCTCGACCAGCTCCAACCAGCCGATCTACGCCATCGCACCGAATGGCGATACAAGCGTCTTCTACCGCGGCCTCGGCCGCCCGCAAGGGCTCGCGCTCGACAATCTCGGGAACGTCTATGTCGCCGCCTCGCTGCGTGGCCGCCGCGGGATCGTCCGCATCACACCCGACAGCTCCTCCGCCGAGCTCTTCATCGCCGGCAACGACCTGATCGGCCTCTGCTTCCTGGACGACGGCTGCGCAGCGCTCGCCAGCAACAGCACGCTGTTTCATCTCGAACTCAACATCATCGGCAAGCCGCTGGTTTAGCGATACGCCGGCAACACTCCAGTTCAGCCATCCTTTCGCCCGGCGAAAATCTTCACCCGCCAAACATCGCATTGAACTCGCGATAGCTCGTCGCATCCTCTGCGAACGTGAACGTGCCCTGCTCCTGCATCTCCCGCGCCCCGCCAAGAAACCCGGTCAGCGCTACCCGTGAGAGCGCGCTCCCGACGCTGATCCGCCGCACGCCCAGCGCCGACAGCTCCGCTACTGTCAAGGTCACGCCCTGCAATCCCGCCAGCACGTTCACCGGCCGGTCCACCGAGCGCACCACCTCGGCAATGTCTTCCCTGCTGCCAATTCCCGGCGCATACAACACATCCGCGCCTGCCTCCTGGTACGCCTGCAGCCGCTCAATCGTGTCCTTCAGATCCGGCCTTCCCACCAGGTAGTTCTCTGCGCGCGCGGTCAGCGTAAATGGAAACTCCAGCGCCCTCGCCGCTTCCGCAGCCGCGCGCACCCGCTCTACTGCGTGCGCTCTCTCATAGATCGGCTCCTCCGCTCGTCCGGTCGCGTCTTCGATCGATCCCCCGACAGCCCCAGCCTCTGCGGCCATCCTGATCGTCTCCGCAGCCATCGCCGGAGCGTCCCCGAATCCATTCTCAAGATCCGCGCTAACCGGCAGCTCTGTCGCCGCCGCCAGCGTCGCCACATGCGCCATCATCCGCTCACGCCCGACCGCGCCATCCTGCTCGCCGATTGAAAACGCAAAGCCTGCGCTGGTCGTCGCCAGCGACTCGAAACCCAGCTTCGCCAGCAGTCGCGCCGTACCGGCATCCCACGGATTCGGAATCACGAACGCCTCGCTCCGGTGGTGCAACGCCCGAAACGCCTCGCCTTTTTGTCTCTGCCTCATCATGCCTCATCCTCTTTCTCCCCGGCAGCCGGAATCTCGAACGATCCATCGACAACCTCCACGAAGTTTCTCTCTTCGCGCAGGATCAGCCGCCTGCTCTGTGCCATCTTGAAATTTTCGAGCGCCTCGGGGTCTTTCTTCAGCCGGGCCTTGTATTGCTCGTAAGCAGCCAGGCTGTCAAACGCAATCAATCCCCACGCCACGTCATTGGTCCCCTCATACGGCAGAAAGTAGCCCACCAGATGCCCTCCACAGCGGGGAATGATGCGCCCCCACGCCTCGGCATACTCCTTCAATCCGTCCCGCTGAAACGGATCGATCTGATACCGGATGATGCACGTAATCATAGGCTTCGTCTCCTCGTACAACAGTCCTGCCGTCGCATGTCCGTCGACTGTCACGGCCGCGCCGATCGCGAATATTCCGCCAATCACGTCGCGACCCCCTGATCCGTTTCATCGCTGACCTGTCTCCGCAGACTCGCACATTGTTTCGCTTGTTGCGCATCCACACTTCGTTTACGATCACATAATGAATGTACGTCCCGATGCCGCGGCGTCCAGCATCGCGGGCGCGATCGGAGAGCCCGCTCGCGCCCGCATGCTCTACTACCTCATGGACGGCCATGCCCGTACCAGCACCGAGCTCGCCGTGGTTGCGGACGTTTCTCCGTCTACCGCCAGCGCTCACCTCAACCGGCTCAAAGCCGAACACCTCGTCACCATGTTCGTGCAGGGAAAGCACCGCTACTACAGCCTGGGCGGGCCGGACGTCGCGCGCGTGCTCGAAGGGCTGAGTGTTCTCGCCGGCAGTTCCCTCCCGCAGTTCACGCCGACCACGCCGGAACCGTTACGCACAGCCCGCACCTGTTACGACCACATCGCGGGCGCCGCCGGTGTACTGCTTCACGACCGCCTGCGCGCGCTCCGCTGGCTGCGCGCCGACCGCGGCAACTGTGACGAAGCTTACGTCCTGACGTCGCTCGGGCAGACTGCGCTCACCTCTCTCGGGCTCGACATCGAAGCCGCGCGCGCGCTGCGGCGCCGGTTCGCGTGTCCCTGCCTCGACTGGAGCGAGCGCCGCCCTCACCTGGGCGGCGCGCTCGGGGCCGCCCTGCTCAGCTTGGCGCTCCGGAAAAAATGGCTCGCCCAGGAACTCGACAGCCGCGCCCTCAACGTCACCGCCCTCGGCCGTCGCGAGCTGCTCGCCCGCTTCGGCGTCCAGCTGTAGCGGCAGGCGGCATCCCGCCCTGCTAGCATCCAACCAACGACATGATCGCTGAAATCATCGCGGTCGGCTCTGAGATGCTGACGCCGCACCGCACCGACACCAATTCCCTGTTCCTCACCGAAGCCCTCAACGACCTCGGCGTTTCCGTCGCGTTCAAGACCGTTATCGGCGATAACCGCGAGCACCTCACGTCGGCTGTGCGCATTGCGCTCGCCCGCGCCGACATCATCATTACGTCTGGCGGCTTGGGGCCAACGGAAGACGACATCACGCGCAACTGCGTCGCCGACGCACTCTCGCTTGAGCTCCACAAAGACCCGGACACAATGGCCGCGCTCTACAAGCGTTTTGCCGAACGCCGCATCCCCATGCCGCCCAACAATGAAAAGCAGGCCGAGGTAATCGACGGCGCCGAGCTCCTCCCCAACGGCAACGGCAGCGCGCCCGGCCAGTGGCTCGACACCACCTCGGAAGGTCATCGCAAGATCATCATCCTGCTTCCCGGCCCACCCAGCGAACTGAAGGCGCTCTTCAGTGAAGAGTGCGTCCCCCGGCTCGCAGCGAATCTTCCGCCGCGTTTTATCGCCAAGCGCCTGCTCCGCATGGCGCTCATCCCGGAGTCCACGGTCGACGCGCGCACCGCGCCCATTTACAGGCAGTTCACGGATGTCGAGACCACCATCCTCGCCGCCTCCGGCGAAATCCAGCTTCATTTCGCCTGCACCAAGCCCACCCAGGAAGCAGCCGAAGCCCGCGTGAATGCGCTCGCGGAGCTCATCGAGCACGAGATCGGCGACGACATCTTCTCTTCGCACGGCGAATCTCTCGAAGAGATCGTCCTCCTCATGCTCGGCATGCGCGACCTCAAGCTCGCCGTCGCGGAGAGCATCACCGGCGGGCTGCTCTCGGAACGCCTGACGGGCGTCCCTAACGCCTCACGAAGTTTCCACGGCGGTGCCGTTGTGTACGCCTCTGAACAGAAGACGAATCTCTGCAACGTCCCACCCGAACTCATCCAGAAACACGGCGCGGTCAGCCCCGAAGTAGCACGCGCCCTCGCTGAAGGGATCCGCGAGAACACCCACTGCTCGCTTGGTCTGAGCCTCACCGGCCTCGCGGGCCCGGGCGGCGGCGAAGGTCCTGACGAGGGAAAGCCGGTCGGCCTCGTGTACATCGGCTTCGCGGATGGCGAAGACACGCGGGTGAAGCAACTCAACCTCTTCGGCGACCGCGAACGCATCCGCTACTGGTCCTCGCAACACGCTCTCGAGCTCATCCGCCGCACTTTGCTGTAACGGAATTTTCGCAACGCCGCGCGTTTGATTCGCTACACTCACTCCAGCCCCATGCGTTTCTGGTTGCTCACTCTCGCGATCGCGTACCTTCTCGGCTCGATCCCCTTCGGCTACCTGCTCGTTCGCATCTTCCGCAAGGAAGACATCCGCGCGACCGGCAGCGGGAACATTGGGGCCACGAATGTTGCACGGTCTGGAGCAAAGGGTCTTGGCGTCCTCACGCTGCTGCTGGATCTCCTAAAAGCATTCGCCGCCGTCAAAATCGCGCAGCACCTTGCGCCCGGAACGCCCGGCTTCCCGTCAGACATTGCCATCGCCGCCGGGATCGCTGCCATCCTCGGGCACATCTTCCCCGTCTGGCTCGGCTTCAAAGGCGGCAAAGGGGTCGCCAGTGCCCTGGGCGTCTTCCTCGCGCTCGCTCCGCTCGCGGCTCTCTGCGTGCTGGGCGTCTTTATCGTTGTGTTCGCAATCACACGCTACGTCTCACTCGCCAGCATCCTTGCAGCAGTCATGATGCCCGTCTTCTGTCTGCTCTGGATGCCCGACCGCTCTCCGGTCTTCGTCGGCGGCATCATCTTCATCGCGCTGCTCGTCATCGCCAAGCACCACGCCAACATCGCGCGCCTGAAGCAAGGCAAGGAGAATCGCTTCGGCGGCAAGAAGTCATCCGCACCTGCCGGCCCCGACAAGAAGGTGCGTGCGTGAGTCGCATCGCCATCCTGGGCGCCGGCGCGTGGGGCACGGCACTCGCCATCTCGCTCGCGCGCCGCGGCGGTCACCAGCTCTGCCTCTGGGCTCACTCGCCCGAGCACGCACGCCAGCTCTCCGAGACCGGTGAGAACGCCCGCTATCTTCCCGGCTACATCATTCCCGCCGACGTCCAGGTCACCCCTTCACTCAGCAACGCCGTCGCGCAGGCCGACGTTCTCCTCTGCGTCACTCCCTCTCAGGCGCTGCGCTCGATCGTGCAACAGATCGCCGGTCAGCTCACAACGGAGCAGATTCTGCTCTCTGCGTCCAAAGGAATCGAAGAAAAAACCTTCCTGCGCATGTCGCAGGTGATGACCGAGCACACGGACGGCAACAACACGATCGCCGTTATCGGCGGCCCATCGTTCGCGCAGGAGGTAGCCGCGGCCATGCCGACCGCGCTCTCGATCGCCTGTGACGATCCGACCATCGGCACGCGTCTGCAGAACGATTTCTCCTCAGCCAGCCTGCGCGTCTATCGCAACGAAGACCTCGCCGGAACGGAGCTTGGCGGCGCACTCAAGAATGTCATCGCGCTCGCTGCGGGCATAGTCGCCGGGCTGGAGCTCGGCCACAACGCCTCCGCCGCTCTCATCACGCGGGGCAATGCCGAGATCACGCGTTTGGCTATAGCTTGTGGGGGGCGCCGGGAGACGATGGGCGGCCTCTCCGGGATAGGCGACCTCGTCCTCACCTGTTCCAGCAACATGTCCCGAAATCGCACGGTTGGCGTCGAGCTCGGCCGCGGCCGCAAGCTCCCCGAGATTCTCGCCTCATTGAACGGAAAAGTCGCCGAAGGCGTGCTCTCGACCACTGCCGCTCTCGGCCTAGCCGCGCGTTATGGCGTCGAAATGCCGATCACTGAGCAGATGGCCGCCATTCTCCACAACGACCGTAGTCCACGAGATGCGATTCGCGAGCTCATGAGCCGACCCGGTCGAACCGAGTAGCCCGGCATCAGAGCAGTTTCCTGAAAGTGTCGTCAAGGCGAAGACCGTTGGTGTCGTTTCTCTCAACGAAACGACCTCCACAGGTTTCTCGCGAGACCGAGTGTCAGGAAAATACTCTAGTAAATGCGCAGGAATCCCTTCGACGACCGCACGAATCCATCCTCCGCGCGCAGATTTTCGTCGTACTTCGGCGAGTTCTCGGTCCGGTGCTGCAAACTGGCAATCAATTTTTGTAGAAGGGACATATCAGTTCTCCCGAAACTCAACGCCTTCTGCGCCTGCACTATCTCCTGGCGTGGGCTGGTGAGAATGTATTCTGCTCCTTTTCCACACAGACCGTGTGCAACTTTCGCACCGAGGTCCTTACCTTTCGTGGTACGCCCTTTTACCTCCTCCGCACCACTCGTGTCTGTCGTTCGGACGACAAGAAATCATCTCCACCACCACCGCGCATCTAAGCCTCATGTCTCCATCGCATACGCCGCGAGCGTGCGTATGCATTGACCGAGGTGCTCGTGATTTGCGCTCTCCTCATCGCCGTCACCGTTCCCACCTGGGCTGCCGTCTTCGGCTTTATCTCCATCCTGCTGATGGTCGCCTATATGCTGGCCGGAATCTTCGGCCCGTCGCCCAGCTACGAAATCACCGGGCGCGACGATCTCCCCACCAACGACTCCGACGCCTTCCTGCTCCTGCTCGAGTCCCTCGCCGACGCTCCGGCCAACCGCACGGGCCGCTTCGAGGTGCTCACCAACGGTCCGGCCTTCTACCCCGCCGCGCTCGACGCGATCCGCAACGCCCGCTGCAGCGTCAACCTGGAGGCCTATATCTTCCAGCGCAGCGAGATCGGCAAGCTCTACCTGGACGCCCTCACCGAGCGCGCCCGCGCTGGCGTTCGCGTCAACGTAATCCTCGACGCCTTCGGCAGCGCCGGCATCGGCAAAGGCTACTTCCAGCCGCTCCTCGAGGCCGGCGGCAAGCTCGGCCGTTATAACTCGCCCACCTGGCATCGACTTCTCCAGCTCGACAACCGCACCCACCGCGAGCTCCTCATCGTCGACGGCCAGGTAGGCTTCATCGGCGGTGCCGGCGTCGCCGACCAATGGTACAAAGGCGCCGGCAAAAATCCGCGTTGGCGCGACACCATGCTCCGCGTGGAAGGCGGCGCCGTCCCCAACCTCCAGGCCACCTTCGCCGAAAACTGGCTCGCAGCCACCGGCGAGCTCCTCGCCGCCAAGGCCTGGTTCCCCGACATCTCCTGCCCCGACGAGACCGCCGCACTCGTCGTCAACTCCACGCCGACCATCGGCGGTTCCACGCGCGCCCGGGTGCTCTTTCAGCTCCTGCTCGCGTCCGCGCGGCGCTCCATCACGATCACCACGCCATACTTCCTGCCCGACAAAAGCCTCACCCACGAGCTCTGCCGCGCCATCGAAGACCGTCACGTCAAAATTCGCATCCTTGTCCCCGGCCACAAGTCCGACCACATGCTCACGCGCAGCACCAGCCGCGGCGGCTATGGCCCGCTCCTCAAATCCGGCGCCGAGGTCTACGAGTATCAACCCGCCATGATCCACGCCAAGATCCTCGTCATCGACGAGCTCTGGACGGTCGTCGGCTCGACCAACTTCGACAACCGCTCCTTTGGCTTGAACGACGAAGTGAATCTCGCCGTCCGTGATGCCGCGCTCGCCCTGCGCATGGAGGCCGACGTAGCCCGCGACCTCGCCGACAGCCGCCGCATCACACTCGACGAATGGCGCCGTCGTCCCGTGACCGAGCGCGCACCCGAGCTCCTCGGGTGGATCTTCGAACGCCAGCAATGACGCCTTCCTTGCGCCTCCGTATAGCCACCTACAACATCCACAAATGTCGCGGCCTGGACCGCCGCACCTCGCCCGCGCGCATCCTATCCGTCCTCGAACCGCTCGACGCGGAGATCGTCTGCCTGCAGGAGGTCGTCAACGCGCCTGGCACTCGCTTATACGATCAGGCCGGCGAATTCTCCCGCGCCCTGCCCGGCTACACCGCGCAATTCGGAGCCAATCGCCCGCTGCACGGCGGCACATACGGCAATCTCACGCTCTCGCGGCTGCCCATCCGCTCCTGGCACAACCACGACCTCACCTCACGCCGCGAAGAACGCGGTGCGCTGCAAACCGACATCGAGGTCGGTTCGCACCTCCTGCATCTTTTCAACGTGCATCTCGGCACCGGTCTGTACGAACGCCGCCGCCAGGCCAGCGTCCTTCTCGGCGAAAAGATCCTTGGCAATCCGCAGCTCTCCGCGCCCCGCCTCGTCGTCGGCGACCTCAACGAGTGGACCCGCGGTCTCACCACGCGTCTCCTTCGCAACAGCTTTCAGACCTTCAGCCCCCGCCACACGCTCCGGGTGCCCGCAACCTTTCCCGGCCTGCTCCCGCTCGTCACGCTCGATCACTGCTACTACGAAGCGCCGCTCGAGCTGATCGAATCCCACCTCGTCCGCACGCCGACCGCACTCGTCGCCTCCGACCACCTTCCGCTGGTCGCAGACTTCGCGATCACAACCCAGCCCACGGATCGTGCAGATACCCACTGATCCGGATATCCTCGCTCACTGCGTTCGCAAAGGTCCGCCGTTCCACACCGCTCATCCGCTGCTGAACCAGGTACGGCGAGGTTCCCTCCGCGAACGGCAGCGCCAAGGCACCGAGTTCCTGCTCTGCAAAATAAAGCATCACCTTGTCGGCCAACTGATCGCGCAACAGGCTTCCATTCAGCGCCGGTCCAGCCTCGGTCAGGACACTCCTGACGTGGCGCTCATTCAACACATCCAATGCCACTCGCAAATCCATCCGACCCTCGCGCAATGGCAACCGGTGCACTTCAACACCCAGCGCACGCAGCTCCGTTTCGCGCTCTTGCTCTGCCGCCTCATCGCACATCACGAACAGATCGTTGCGCCGCTCCGTCGCTGCCGAGCGCACCAGCTTCGAATCCAACGGAATCCGCAACCGCGGATCCAGCACCACCCGCAGCAGAGGCCTCCGCCGCGGCAACCCGGTCCGGTCCGTCAACTCCGGATCATCCGCCAAAACCGTTCCAATGCCCGTCAAAATCGCGTCCGCGGCATGACGAAGCCGCTGCACATCCGCGCGCGCCGCCGATCCGGTCAACCAGAACGGCGCCACATCGCCGCGCTGCGCAGCCGGCGGCGCAATCTTCCCATCTGCGGACAGCGCAGCCTTGAGCGTGACGAACGGCCGCTCCTGCTGGATTGCAAACGCAAACGCATCGTTCAATCGTCTGGCCTGCTGCGCCATGTCCGAGTCTGCCGGAAGGACCAGCACCTCAATCCCCGCTGCGCTCAGCCGCGCCAATCCCTTCCCTCGAACCAGCGGATTCGGATCAACCGTCGTGACAACGCAGCGCGTGATCCCCGCCCCAATCAGCGCGTCCGAGCACGGCCCGGTGCGGCCATGATGCACACAAGGCTCGAGCGTGACGTATGCCGTCGCTCCGTGGAGGTCGTGCCCCGCCGCGCCCGCCTGTTTCAGCGCAGCAATTTCGGCGTGCTCGAAGTTGTCATAAAAGTGCGCGCCTTCGCCGAGAACGGCAGTCGTTTCAGCCCGCACGAGAACGCAGCCGACGGTCGGATTCGGAGAGGCAAAGGGAGCAGCGTCGCCGGCGAGTTCTAGCGCGCGTCGTAGTCTACGTTCATCTGCCGGCAGGAGACGCATGAATCCTCAGCATAGCGGGTCACGGTCTGAAACTGCTGGTAGTTCAGCTCCTCGCGCGTGGGCGCAGAAGCCTGAACGAACGGGTGACTATCACTTGCCAAGGCGAGTTCACTGTGACGCACCGTCTGAGCGTGGCCGAAAGAAAACAGCATGGCAAAGAAGGCTGCAAAGAGCGAGTGCATGAGGAACCTCCTTAGTCAATAACGGGTACGGCACTGAGTATCTCTCGGACACATCCAGGATCGAGATGACTCTTCGAGGTCGCGGGGCCGGACGAAGGAGGCATTACTTACGGAATGTCCGGCGGACGCTCATAACCGCCGTTACCTACTTAGAAGGTCGACAGAAGAAAAGGGTAGCCTTGGATGAGCGGATCTGGAGCTGGGATTCAATTTTTAATCGAGCAGTGAATCCACGAAACTACCAGCATCGAAGGGCAGGATGTCCTCAAGCTTCTCGCCAACTCCAACATAACGAACAGGAAGCCCGAGTTCCCGCGCGATGGCGACCACGATCCCGCCCTTGGCCGTCCCGTCCAGCTTGGTCAGGACGATGCCCGTGACCTGCGCCGCCTCGGTGAACAGTCTTGCCTGCTGCAGACCGTTCTGGCCCGTCGTGGCGTCGATGACCAGCAGCGTCTGGTGCGGCGAGCCCGGAACCTGCCGCTCCGCCGTGCGCCGCATCTTGTCCAGCTCCTTCATCAGGTCGGACTTGGTATGCAACCGGCCCGCGGTATCGACCAGCAGCACGTCCGTCGAGCGCGCCTTCGCGGCCGTGGCTGCGTCAAACAGCGCCGCCGAGGGATCGCCTCCCTGCTTCGTCTTGATCAGCGCGACGCCCGACCGCCCCGCCCAGACCTCGAGCTGTTCGATGGCCGCAGCGCGGAATGTATCCGCCGCGCAGAGCAGGACCGTCCTGCCTTCCCGCCTGTAGAGCGCTGCCAATTTCCCGCTTGTGGTGGTCTTCCCCGTGCCGTTGACGCCCACCAGAAGGATCACCTCCGGCGGAGCCGCAGCGTGCCGGACCGGCGTGTTGACCGAGTCAAGAATGCGGCGGATCTCGTCCTTCAGCGCGGCCTTCAGCTCGACCCCGTTGGCCAGCCCATGCCGCAGCGCGCGGTCCCGCAGGCGCGTGATGATCTCGTCCGCCGTCGGCGCGCCGATGTCGCAAGCAAGCAGCGCAAACTCGAGCTCGTCGAGCGAGGTCTCGTCGATCTCACGCGTGAGCGCAATCACCCCGGAAATGGAGTCAGAGAGGGACTGCCGCGTGCGCGTAACCGCCTGGCGCATGCGGTCGAAGAAGCTGCGCGGCTTCGTCTCTTCGGGCGCCTGCTCCTGCGTCTTCTGCTTTTCGGATTCCTGGGGTTCCGGCTCGCGAGCTTCGTCTTCCGGTTTGCGTTCGCGCTTGCCGAACAATGAGGTAAACATCACCTTCAAGTCTATCGGCAAGGTGGTATTGCGAGAAAGCTTGCTGCAGTGGACACTTTGTGGCGTCCTTCGAATGTCTCCATGCGTACATTCAACATGCTGATGAAAAGGTTCGGGTTGCACCGCAGGTCACTGCTGGCGATCCTGTGCGTCACAGCCCTTGGGATCGCGACATTCTGTGCACAGGCTCAGGCGCCCGCGGAGCCGCAACCGCCGCAGGCCGATCATGCCCCGCAGAACGATCAGGCCAACCCCGCCGGAACGCTCTCGGTGACGTCCCGCCTGGTGGTGCTTGACGTTGTGGTGCTCGACCGCAACGGCAGACCGGTCACGAACCTGAATCGATCGCAGTTCACGGTCACCGAGGACAAAAAAACCCAGACCATCCGCAACTTCGATCCACCCTCCGCACACGCGATGCCGTCCGACCTTGTGCACAGCGTCGCCGACCTCCCCAGGATCGGTCAGGCTCCTGTCAACGTGCTGGTCTTTGACGAGGTGGACACACCCTTCCAGCAGCTTGCCTACGCACGCCAGATGATGGAAAAGTACCTCAAGGCCCAGCCTGCCGTGCTGGCTGTGCCCACCCTGTTCATTGCCGCAGGCTACTCCAGGGTGGTCGTTCTGCACGACTACACGCAAAGCCGCGCAGACCTGCTCGAAAGCGTCCAAAAACACACCGCAGACCTCGATTTCACGCAGATCGTAAACACTCTCAATGGCGGCGCAGGCGGATCAGAGAACGGGCTCGTCAAGACTCTCGGAGCAATGCTGCAAATCACCCAGAGTGTCGCGGGAATTCCCGGCCGCAAGAACGTGATCTGGGTCGGAACGGGCTACAACAAGGCCTACGACCTCACGAACATGAGCGAGAAGGACCACGACAAGGTCGTCGCAGCCATCAAGCAGGTTACAGACAGGATGTTGCAGGCGAGAGTGACTCTCTACATCATCGATCCGGGCGGACCGATCAAGGCCGACGATCCGACCGACGACACCATTGATCCATCGAATGTAAGCTCGTCCGGCAGCGCCGTCGGCGACTTCGGCGACAACATGGGCATGGATACCTTTGCAGATAACACCGGAGGCCGCGTCATTGGAGGCCGAAACGACTTGGACGCACAGGTAGCGCAGGTGTCAATGGAAGCAACGGAGTACTACACCTTCTCCTATGTGCCCGGCAGCGACAGCGACGCTGCGCAGCCGTTCCGTAAAATTCATGTGACGGTGAACGTGCCAGGGCTGCGTGTGATCACGCGCGAAGGGTACTTCGCCGCGCAGCAGACGCCCGTCTCGCAGGTCGCGCTGGCTCCCAGGGCGAAGCAGCCCACCGACGTGAAGTATGACCTCATGAGCGCGGCGCGGACGACCATGGCCTATACCGGACTCCACACGGATGCGAAGCGCTCCAAAAATGGCTACACCGTACAGGTGAATGCGAACGATCTGAAATTCGCCGAGCAGCCGGGCGGCTCGCGGCTGGCTGAGGTAACAATTCTGGCGGTCTGCTACAACGGCAAAGGCAAGGAGACCGCTCAGCACGCGGCGGAGATGAGCGAGGAGCTCGCGGCAAGCGATGTGATCAATCCGGACTCGCGCGTGAGCTTCGCGTTTCCCATGGCCGTTCCGCCGTTCACCGAACGAGTCCGGTTTGTTGTTCGGGATGCGGCGACCGGAGCCATTGGGGCTACAAACGCGAATCCATAACTTTTGGCCGTCTGCACTTGACAAACCCCGCCCCCGAAAGGGGGGGCAAAGAAGCCTACGCCCGGCCCTGATCTGCACAAACTTCTGATTTCAGAGAAGTTACCCACAAAATCTTTGAATCAACATTTGCGCTGAAGGTCAAGCCGTAAGTTGAACCATAGAAAGAATTTGGGTCAATCCGGGGGGAGGGGGCTAGGCAGCGGACGCGGTACGTTACCCTACAGCCATGTTCACCGGATTGATTGAAACGACGGGGACGCTGCTGGCCGTCAAACGGAGCGAGGGCGCGATGCGGCTGGTGGTCGCAGCGCCGCAATTGGCTGGGCGGTGGAAGATTGGCGACAGCATCGCCGTGAACGGCGTCTGCCTGACGGCGCTGGACATCGAGGACCCGAACGAGGCCCACCCGGGCCGGTTTGCAGCGGACCTGGCGCAGGAGACAATCGAACGGACGAGCCTGGCGCAGTTGCAGCCGGGGGCGCTGTTGAACCTGGAGCTACCGACTCCGGCTGGCTCTCCGCTCGGCGGCCACGTGGTGCAGGGGCACGTGGATGGCACCGGTAAACTGATCTCGCTGGTACCGCTTCGGCCGGATGCGGACACGACAGATTGGCGGATGACCCTGGAGCTCCCGGCGAAGCTGGCGGCGCAGGTGATTCCGCAAGGGTCGATCACGATTGACGGGATCAGCCTGACTGTCGCGAAGATTCACGAGCCGGACCCGGACGGCAGAATCCGAATAGAGATCGCGGTTATCCCGCACACGTACCGGAGCACGAACCTGCACGCGAAGATGGCTGGCGAGACCGTGAACATCGAGACCGATGTGTTGTCGAAGTATGCCGCGCAGCAGTTGGCGGTGGTCGCTGTCGCGCCCGCGGCGGACGAGCCTGTTGAGGTTGAGGCTCGCGTCCCGAATTGGCTGACGACGGAGTATTTGCTCAAGAACGGCTATTAGCGCCGGCGATGGATTAAGCCGCCGCTTCTAATGTTTTTTGTTTCGTACCGACCGCAAACAGCATCAGATACAAGCCGGTCGCGAGTTCGGCCAGAAGCATGGGCGGGAAATAGATGTACCGGAACAATGCCCGCTGTTCCGGGAAAACCAAGCCCGCAAAATACAGGCTTGCCCAAATCGCAGAGGCGATCAGGCCAAGCACCGAGATGAGCCGCGGGATATACCTCGATTTGCAAAAAAGGTAGAAGAAGAGACACGAGCCAATCCCGAAACAAATACCGCCGATGTTTTCCGCAGTTCCCGCGATGCTGCGCATGAGGTCCGTCAACGCCTCCGTGTTGACCGATCCGGCTCCGGCAGCTTGTGCGGTGACATAGAGATGCAACCTCACAAAGCCGCAGGCTCGCACGATAAGGGCGAGGAACGAATCTGCCAGGGCAAAGATCATGGCGAGCTGAGCGACAAAACTGTTGACGGGCTTCAGCGTTGCATAGAGCGCGAACGCGAGCAGCGTGCTGCTCAAGCTGACAACGACCACGCTCGATAGCGCCACTCGATATAGCTGTTGCGACGCTGCGATCCTGGTTGCGGTTTCTGCGAAGCTTCCATCACCAGCGATGTGGGAAAGGATCGCACCCGCGCTGAAAGCAACGAGGATCGCGCCAAGAAACAATATTCCGGCGACTCTCGCGAACGTTCGTTGCGACAGAGTCACTTGCGCGCTCTTGCTTTCTGGTCGCATTCGACCCTCCGCCGGAAACTCTGCTTCCTGCGGCATTACTGTCTCGCTCGCGCCGCGTTGTCGGTCGTCTCGTCGACCAGCTTGTACTCAGGCGGAACGACGAAGATTTCGGCGGAGGGCTCGTGACGCTCGATGTTCGTTACGGCCACGAGCTGTTCGCCAGTGCGGGGATCGTCGTGGCGGATCGTGACGTAAATTGCGAGGTCAGGCGAGTACCAGTAGTCGTCGGTGATCACGACTGGCTTCCCGGTTCCGCTGAGCTCGGCAGGAATTGTTCGCTGCTTGCGAATTCCCTGCAGCTCGAGGCCATTCATCTGTTGCGTTCCGAGATCGGTTTGGGTAATGCCGGGCAGTTTGGGTTGTTGCCCCGGAGCCCGTGAGGCTTCCGGGGTCTCCAGAGGCGCGCGCAGCGTCACCTCTCGTGCCAGGTGCTGCATTGGATCGACACGGATACTCAGCCTGCTGGACGGATCGTAAATAAGAAACCCGAGCAGGCGCGGTGTTCCCTTGAAGCCGGTTGGAACGAACACGCGGCGTTCGTTGTAGATGCGCCCTGAGGATTGGCGCGCTATGTGTTCCTTCGTCGTGACCACATGCTCGGCGCCGTCTGTAGCTTTTGTATGAGAGACCACCTCAACGTCCGCCAAGAATGGGGCATTGGGAACCGGTGTGACGAAGATGCCGCCAATGACGGTCTGCACGCCGCGATAATCGCGAGGCATGGGTTGACTCGTCTGTGCGCCGCCAAGCGCGGGAAGCGCCAGGAAAACAGCGAACAGGACTTCAACGTTGGTCAACCGCATCGGTTTACCTCGCGCAACAGCATAGCGCGAGCGGGAGATTTCCGCATTAGATGAACCAGAAACATGCGAATTCGGGCCTGGATCGCCGTCAATCAGGTCTTGTTCCCGGCTTGTCCGAGTGAAATGACTTGCGTCGCGACAAAGAGGATGCAGCAATTCATGTAGCCGTAAACCTCCCAATACGCGTTGCCGTTGATTTTTTCTCGCCTCGCAAAGAGGCGGCCTCGCAAGGTTGCGTCCACTGTTACGCTCTGTTTCGGCTTTGGATTTGCGTGAAGCGCCTTGTCCAATTGTCTGAAAAGGTCATCATCGACTAGAGGAATTTCGATCCCATCTATTTTCAGCGCCGCAGGACGGTCGGGCTTCGGGGAGAAGCCGCAGCAGTACATAGTTTCAGTCGATCGAGTTCCACCGAAGTCCATCCAGACGCCGGGATTTCCATTCTTCGGCCACGGATAGCTAAGCTCTTCGACCATGGAATCTTCGAAGCCGCGTGACGCTGTGGCTCGGAACTCGACAAGCTTGTGCTGAAAGTTTTCAGGGTGCGCCTTGATCTCGCAGAGCGTTGTCTTTATCGGCTCTTCTTGCGGCAGGGATTGGCTACATGCGGGCGCACTCACCACACCTAACGCGAGCAGAATAGCGATTCGTCTCATGCGCGCCAGCGTAACCAGGGCGCAGAAACAGAAAGGCGCGGCCTCCGCGCCGCGCCTTTCTGCTTCGCTGCACTGGAGCTCAGCCGTTTAGAGCGAGCTCATGTTGTGCAGGAACTCCTGGTTGTTGCGGGTCTTGCCGAGCTTATCGGAGAGAAGCTCCATGGCTTCCACCGGCGAGAGCGGGTTGAGGACCTTGCGGAGAATCCAGGTGCGCTGCAGGTCGTCTTTCTGGATAAGCAGTTCCTCTTTTCGCGTTCCCGAGCGCTGGATGTCGATGGCCGGGAAGACACGCTTGTCGACGAGCTTGCGGTCGAGGATGACTTCCATGTTGCCGGTGCCCTTGAACTCTTCGAAGATGACCTCGTCCATGCGCGAGCCGGTGTCGATGAGCGCCGACGCAATGATTGTTAAGCTCCCGCCTTCTTCGATGTTTCTGGCGGCGCCGAAGAAGCGCTTCGGCCGCTGCAGTGCATTCGAGTCGACACCGCCGGAGAGGACTTTGCCCGACGGCGGGACGATCGTGTTGTAAGCGCGTGCGAGACGCGTGATCGAGTCGAGAAGAATTACGACGTCGCGCTTGTGCTCGACAAGCCGCTTGGCCTTCTCGATGACCATCTCGGCGACCTGGACGTGACGCGCGGCCGGCTCGTCAAACGTCGAAGAGATCACTTCGCCCTTCACAGACCGCTGCATGTCGGTGACCTCTTCCGGGCGCTCGTCGATGAGCAGAACGATCAGGACGACCTCGGGGTGGTTCGCCGTGACGGAGTTCGCGATGGCCTGCATCAGTACGGTTTTGCCCGTGCGCGGCGGAGCGACGATGAGACCGCGCTGGCCCTTGCCGATGGGGCAGAGGAGGTCCATGACGCGGCCGCTGATGCCCTCGCGCACAGTCTCCATCTTGATGCGCTCCTCCGGGTAGAGTGGCGTCAGGTTGTCGAAGAGAATTTTGTTGCGGGTCTCTTCAGGAGACTCGAAGTTGATAGCTTCGATCTTGACGAGAGCGAAGTACTTCTCGCCTTCGTGCGGCGAGCGCACGTTGCCGGAGATGGTGTCGCCGGTCTTGAGATCGAACTTGCGGATCTGCGAGGGCGAGACGTAGATGTCGTCGGGGCCGGGCAGGTAGTTGTAATCGGGGCTGCGGAGGAAGCCGTAGCCGTCAGGAAGGATCTCGAGGACGCCCTCGGCGAAGATGTGGCCTTCTTTTTCGCTCTGCGCCTGAAGAATTTTGAAGATGAGGTCCTGCTTGCGCAGGGCGCTGGTGCCGGGGATCTCAAGACCGCGGGCGAGCTTGCCGAGCTCGGCGATGCTCTTTTCTTTCAACTCAGTAATTGTCATGGGTTCGTGTGGGCTTTCGTTCTTTAGGAGGGATTTGGTGTTGCGGAGATGCTGGTGCGGTGCGGACTCCGGGCTCAGGGGCAGAGCAAGGAGTGTGAAGCGGAAGGATGTAAGCGGGGGAGGTTACAAGGGATGTTACTGGAAGGACGTCTCTACATTATCAGAAGCAGGATTGGCAGTATCAGAAAATCCGGACCGGGAGGGGAACACAGTCCTGAACGGCGACGGGCCGCCGCGGCGGCCTTAGGCCGCGCGGCGAACCGATGCTACGGTCTCGATGGGTTCTTC
Organism: uncultured Acidobacteriaceae bacterium; assembly: GCA_963762465.1. Classification (GTDB taxonomy): domain Bacteria; phylum Acidobacteriota; class Terriglobia; order Terriglobales; family Acidobacteriaceae; genus Granulicella. The sequence goes on from CAVXKS010000011.1 coordinate 352,216, forward strand.
GGAGCCGTCCATGCCCATGGGCATGGCGTCCTTGAAGCGGTCCAGCACCTCATTGGTGGTGTCCTGGAGGCGGGTGTTGGGCTTGTGGAGCTTGCGCGTTGCCTTCGATGCCAGCTGACAGAGCTGGTAGCGGTTGTTCACGTGAGTGAGGGCTCCAAAAATGAGATCTGAGCGCATAGAAATTCTCTCTTTCCTCTGCGAAAGTCTTAGGTGGCTGCCCTCAAATGGCTGGAGCTCCACTCTGCGTGGCCTACGTCATGGGTTGAGTCCTGTCGGTCGCAGGCCGGCACAGGTCCTCATCTGGTTAGACGCAGTCGGCCGGGAACGGATGCATCCGTTTCCGATGCCGCGTAAATTTTTCCAAGTTGCTGCTTTTGAACGAGTTACAACTTAACACACAGCAGACGACCGGCCCGCGGAGAAGATACCCTCCGCAAGATCAGAGAGCCCCGAATCACTGCCTGGCTGATTCCGGAACGGCCACCCGTTCCGCGGGAAGATGAACGCACCTGCCGGCGAAAAGCAGACCAGCTGCCACGTTCACAACAGCACCTTATCGTCCGAGGCGGGGTGAGTCAATCCTTTTTTTTGAACAGGAACGCGAGCCGTCTCCCAAAATCGGGAGAAACTTACCTTCTGCTGAAAAGCTAGCGTCTTTTCAGGGACATAACCAAAGGAGTGGAATTTAGGCAAACGTGTGACTACTCGGGTTCCGGAAAGGACGGCGACGGAGCTAGGCCCAGTAGCTGCGATCCAGGGTGCGGTACTGGATGGCTTCCGCGATGTGCTTGACCGCGATGCCCTGCGAGCTGTCAAGGTCGGCGATGGTGCGTGCGACCTTCAGGATGCGGTCGTGGGCGCGGGCGCTGAGGCCCTGCTGCTGCATGGCGCGTTCGAGCAGCTTTTCGGCATCGCTCGAGAGCTCGCAGTGCGTGCGAATCTGTTTCGTCGTCATCTGCGCGTTGGAGAAGACGGGGCGGCTTGCGGCGCGCGGGCTGCCGTTGGTGCGGGCTGCGGATTCGAGGAAGCGGGCGTGCTGAAGCTCGCGGGCCTTCATGACGCGGGTGCGGATCTCGCGCGGAGCCTTCGGAGGCCTGGCCGCCGCGGAGCTCTTTGTATTGCACGGCGGGGACCTCGATGTGGATGTCGATGCGATCGAGCAGAGGGCCGCTGACCTTCGAAACGTAGCGCTGGATCATGGGCGGCGTGCATTGCAGCGCTTCGAGGTCGCGTCGCCGAAGTAGCCGCAGGGGCAAGGGTTCATGGCGGCGGCGAGCATGAAGCGCGCGGGGAAGCTGAGCGACATGGCGGCGCGGGCGATGGTGACGTTGCCGTCTTCGAGCGGCTGGCGCAGGACCTCGAGGACATTGCGGGGAAACTCAGGAAGCTCGTCGAGGAAGAGAAGGCCGTTGTGCGAGAGGCTGACCTCGCCCGGGCGCGGGACCATGCCGCCGCCGATGAGGCCGGCGTCGGAGATGGTGTGGTGGGGCGCGCGGAACGGACGCTGCGTGACCAGGCCTTCGTCCTTGTTGAGGACGCCGGCGACGGAGTGGATCTTGGTGGTCTCGAGGGCCTCTTCGAAGCGCAGCGGTGCGAGGATCGACGGCAGGCGCTTGGCAAGCATCGTCTTGCCGGAGCCGGGCGGGCCGATCATGAGGATGTTGTGACCGCCGGCGGCGGCGACCTCCAGAGCGCGTTTGGCGACGTGCTGGCCGCGGACGTCGCGGAAGTCGGCGATGTGATCGAGCGCTTCTTCAAGCAGCGCGCGGGATTCGACGCGGAGCGGATCGGCCTTGACCGGCCCATGCGCGGCGGAGTTGAGGAGTTCGCGGACCTCAAGCAGACTGCGTACGGGGTAAACGCTGACGCCGTCGACGACGGCGGCCTCGCGGGCGTTGGCGGCGGGGATGATGAGGTGGTGGATGCCTGCATTTTTCGCGGCGATGGCGATGGGAAGCATGCCTTGAACGCCGCGGATCGAGCCGTCGAGCCCGAGCTCGCCGACCAGGACGAAGTCGCTGATGTCGGCAATGGCGAGGCCACCATACGCGCCCAGGATGCCGACCGCGATAGGCAGGTCGAAGCCGGAGCCCTCTTTCTTGAGGTCGGCGGGGGCGAGATTGATGGTGATGCGGGTGGGCGGGAGGTCGAAGCCGGAGTTCTTGATGGCGGAGCGGACACGGTCGCGGCTCTCGCGAACGGAGGCGTCGGGAAGGCCGACGACGCTGAAGGTTTCCTGCTCCTGCTTAACGCTGAGAAGTCTACTTCTACATCGATCAGGTGCGCGTCGATCCCGTAGACCGCAGCGCTGTGCGTCTTGAACAGCATGTCCCGCCTGCAGAGCCCGTTGAGCCCGGAAAGTGCGCTCAGTCTAGCACTGCCGCGAGGGGAAGCTGAGGCGCCGGGGTACCACTTCCGTGCGCACCTGACGGGAAGTTCATCTTGCCGGCAAACAACCCGTAACGAAAGCTTGTGCGTCCTAAGTATCTGTCTTCTTATGAACTTTGCGCCCGCTGTTCCCTGTCGGCGCGAGCGCCGAGGTTTAGGACAGAGGAGCCCATGAACGCACGTCGCTCGACGGTTTGCTTCGCCCTTTTGGCCGGCCTTACTTTTGGTCCGGCTTGTGCGCAGGAGACGGCCCCGCAAAATCCGGCGCAGGCCAATCCGCCGCAGCAACAGCCCGCCCCGATCGAGCAGGCTCAGCCGCAGCCAGCTCCCGCTCCGCAGGAGGCTGCACCGCCGCCGCCGGAAGAGCGTGAAGCACCGCAGGGACCAGGACACAATTTCGAGCCGAACGAGATTCGCGCGTGGTCGATGCTGACCGACGCCGCGGGACCGGGGCGGCCAGCGCATGATCGCGTTCAGGCGATGGCGGCCCTCGGGACGATGGGCAACGACGAGCGCGCGGCGCGCCTGATCGAAGAAGGGTTCACGGCCAAGGACTACGACGTGCGCGTCGCTGCCGTGCTGGCTGCAGGGCCTGACGAAGAACCAGAAACTGCTGCCGCCGCTCGAACGCGTGCTGGACGACGACAACTCGCTTGTGGCTTACACCGCAGCGATCACGCTGTGGAAGATGCATGACTACGCGGGGCAGGACCTGCTGACGGCGGTGGTTTTGGGTGACAAGAAAACCAAGCCGGGACTGATCAAGAGCGAGAAGCACAAGGCCGCCAAGGATCTGCACAGTCCGAAGACGCTGACGATGATCGCGGTCAACCAGGGCTCGGGATACTTTCTGGGACCATTCGGCGTGGGGCTGAAGGCGATCGAGATGGTGAATAAGGACAGCGGAGCTGTGCCGCGGGCGGCCGCGATTGACCAGCTTGCAAAGCAGCACACCGATGAGGTTCACGAGGTCTTGGTGGCAGGACCTGACGGACGGCGAACCAGCCGTGCGCGCCGCGGCCGCGAAAGGCCTGGGGCGTTGGCCCGGCGACAACACGGCGAAGCTCGTCGAGCCGATGTTCGGCGACAATAAGCTGGCCGTGCGCCTGACGGCCGCGGCGACCTATCTGCGGGCGATTCACAATATTCCGACGCCGCCGGATTCGGAGTGCGAGTTTTAGGAGTTTCCCGGGCCTGATTTGCGAATTCGTTTCAGGAACGAGGAACCGATGCACGCCTCGCGCAAGATCGTTACGATAGCCGTTTTGTTTGCTCTTGTCTTCACGAGTGCGCGATCCCTGGCACAAAGAGAACTGACAGCTGCCGATGGAAAGATCGTGGGCTCGAACACCACTGTCCAGGAGCCCGAGGAGCCAGAGGTGAAAGCGGCCTCGGCGAGCGTTGACTCTGCATGGAGCATGCTGATGACCGCGACGCACAAGGCTGTGGTGACGCGCATCAGCGCGATGGCAGCGCTGGGCACCATGGGCTCGGACGCGCGTGCGGCGAAGATGATCCGCGAAGGGATGAATGATCCCGACCTGGAGGTGCGTACGGCCGCGATACTCGCAGTGGGTCAGACGAAGAACCGGGCTCTCCTTCCGGCACTTCGGGAGCGGCTGAAGGATTCTGAGCCGCAGGCGGTGTTCACGGCGGCGGCAACGCTGTGGAAGATGGGCGATCGTTCCGGCGAAGACGTTCTGAAGCATGTCGCGGACGGACAGCTCAAGGCGACCCCGGGACTGATGCACGGCGCGAAGAATGACGTGGACAAGGAGCTGCATCATCCGGGCGAGCTGGCAACCATGGGAGCGACGGAGGGTGCATCCATGCTGCTGGGCCCATTCGGGTTCGGCCTCAGGGCAGTGGAATACATGCGCAAGAGCGGCAGCGATCCGTCTCGGGCAGCGGCCATCAACCTGCTTGCCGAGAGCCATACGCGCGCGATTAACACGGAGCTTGTGGATGCGCTGGAGGACAGGGATGCGGCGGTGCGTGCAGCAGCCGCGAGGGCGCTGGGGCAGCGTCATGACGGCGCAGCGATGAAGCCCCTGGGCGAGCTGCTCAACGATCCGAAGCTGCCGGTGCGGCTGACGGCGGCAGCGGCGTATATCAACTGTTCGCGCGGCGGTGCAGGTTCCAGAACGTAGACCGGCGCGGCAAGCCGGGAGCCGTGCGGGACGCCTACAATAGCCACGGATGAACACCAGCCTTTTCGAGCTCTTCAAGATCGGCATCGGCCCCAGCAGTTCGCACACCGTTGGCCCGATGCGCGCAGCGCTTCGCTTTCTGCGGGAGCTCGACGGACGGCAGCTTCTCGAGAAGGTGGAGTCGATCACGATCGATCTCTACGGTTCGCTCGCCCTTACGGGCCACGGGCACGGAACCGATCGTGCGGTGTTGCTGGGACTCCTGGGCCAGTCGCCGGATACGGTGCCGTTGGATCAAATCGAGTCGATGCTCGGGCGTGTTCGCAATGACCACAAGTTGAAGTTGATGGGCCGGCGCGATGTAGGCTTCCGCGAGAGCGAGCAGCTTCGCTTTCATCGCGGGCAGATGTATCCGGACCCGCAGCACACGACGCATCCAAACGGTATGCGATTTACCGTGTATGACGCGGCCGGGGGTGTGGTCGCTTCGGATGTCTTCTACTCGGTTGGCGGTGGGTTCATTTTGTCCGCGGCGGAGTTCGAGCAGTCGGCATCATCCGCCGGCACGAAACGAGCCGTGCCGTATCCGTTTTCGAGCGGGGCGGAGCTGTTGCGGCTCGGCGAGGAACACGGCCTCTCGATTGCCGAGATGATTCTGCGCAACGAGATTGCGCTGCTGAACGATCCGACGATCACGCGGCGGATTGACCGTATCGTTTCGCCCGGGCGCCCCGGCAATGAGGCTCCGCCGAATATGGCGACGTTGACGGCGCAGCAGCAGATCGAGGCGGCCATTCTGACGCTGTGGCACACGATGGAGCAGTGCATCGAGCGAGGGCTGCACACCGAGGGCACACTGCCCGGGGGGCTGAATGTGCGACGGCGCGCGCCAGGGCTGGCAGCCCGTGCGGCGAGGCTGGATAGCGAGGGCAAGGCGCGGGATCCGCTGGCCCCGCTTGATACCGTCACGATGATAGCCATGGCAGTGAATGAAGAGAACGCTGCCGGGGGTCGAGTGGTGACTGCGCCGACGAACGGCGCCGCCGGTGTGATTCCCGCTATTGCCTACTTCTACATGCATCACGCTAGCGAAGCCTTGAGCGATCCAGAGAAGCAGCAGGGCTTGCTGCGCTACTTTCTAGCGGCGGCGGCGATCGGGATTCTGTACAAGGAAAATGCGTCGATTTCGGGCGCTGAGGTTGGGTGTCAGGGCGAAGTGGGTGTGGCGTGCTCGATGGCTGCGGGCGGGCTGGTGGCTGCGCTGAACGGAGACAATGCGGCGATTGAGCACGCGGCAGAGATCGCGATGGAGCACAACCTCGGCATGACGTGCGATCCGATCGGTGGCCTGGTGCAGATTCCATGTATCGAGCGAAATGGCATGGGAGCGGTGAAGGCCGTGAACGCGGCGCGGCTCGCGATCAATGATCCGGGCACGCACAAGATCTCGCTGGACCAGGTGATTGAGACCATGTACCGCACCGGCATGGATATGCAATCCCGCTACAAGGAGACGTCGCTGGCGGGGCTCGCGCTGAACATCATCGAGTGCTGACAGCGATCCCGCGGGTTGAAGGCCGGTTGCTATAGTGAGCGCAATGGGTGTTCCTTCGCCGAGCGACTCTTCGCCGCGCCCGCACAGCTCGCGCCTGCTCGCGTTTGTGCTTGGCAGCCTCTTTCTGTCGAATGTGGTTCAGTGGGCGGTTTGCCGGATTGCAGGGCTGGGCAATCCGGGTGGAATCAAGCTTTATTTTTTGCAGTTCGTGCATATGCGGCAGTGGACCGATTCGTGGCTACCCATGCTGAAGTCGCTGGATTACTTCGCCGCGCATCCCACGGAGCCGATCTATTACGCGCATCTCTATGACACGCTGATCTATCCCCTGGCGAGTCTGCTGCCGTTGGTCGCGCTGCGCAACCTGGGGCTGAGTGAGCCGGCGATTCTCGAGACTCTGGCGGTGACTTCGTGGCTCGCCGTGCTTGGAGTGGGCGCGGTCTCGTTATGGATGGGAGACCGGCTGCTGCGGCGGCGCGACGTATCGATGGATTGGAAGTCGATCGCGGCGGTGATGCTGGCATGCATCGGCTGCTATCCGCTCATCAAGGGATATGCGCTCGGCAACGCGCAGACGTTTCTGTCGCTCTTGTTTGCGGTGCTGCTGCTGTTGTGGACGGAAGGGCGCGAACGTAGTGCAGGTGTGGTCGCTGCGCTGCTGGCCGTCGTGAAGCCGCAGTATGGCCTGCTGTGGATCTGGATGATTGTGCGGCGGCGGTGGAATGCGGCGATTGCGTTTCTGGTCTGCGCGATTGTGCTGATCGCGTTTTCGACCTTCGTCTTCGGATGGCATAACAATCTCGATTACATCCATGTGCTCTCGAGCCTGAGCCGCAAGGCGCAGTCGCATTACGGCAACCAGTCTATGTTTGGAATGCTCAACCGCATGATCGGCAACGGGGAAAACATCAGCTACACACCGCACCTCTACACGCCATACATCGCATGGGTGTATCGCGTGACGCTGATCACGGGAATCGTGCTGATTGGCGGTGGCCTGGTGTTTCCGTGGGGCAAGCTGCGGGGTTCGACAGGGGATCTCGCAGCAAGCGGTTTGGCTTCCGTCGCGTCGTCGCCTATGGCATGGGAGCACCACTACGGCATTGTGTTCGCGATCGCGGCATGGGTGTGGTTCGCGTATGGATCTTGGCAGAAGAGGGCGCCGTGGGTGCTCGCGGTGGCGAGTTTCCTCACGCTCAACGCGGTGACGGCGACGAACTTTCTCGCGCCGCACCTTGGGTGGAATGTGCTGCAGTCGTATCTGTACTTTGGTGCGCTGCTAATCCTGTTTGTGCTGATGCGGCTTGCGCGGAACGTCACGAACGGCGTGGCTGAACCGGTGCCATAAAGGGAAAGCGCGGCGTCTGCCGCGCTTCGATGAGAAATAGCTTCGCGAATCAGGCTGCCGTTTCGTTTTCAAAGTAGAGATACTTTCTCCACGCGGCATCAGCGCTGCCAATCATGCGCATGATGTGGCGGCTGGTATGCAGCGTAAAAGGCCGCGGCTCGCGCAGCAGCTTCATGTCTTCGAGCTCGTGCAGCATGTGGCTGCCTTTGCGGCGGTTGCACTCGCGGCAGCAGGCGACGAGGTTTTCCCATGTGGAAAGCCCGCCACGCGAGCGCGGGACCACATGATCCAGAGTCAGTTCGGCGGACGTCAGCACATTCTGGCAATACTGGCAGGTGTTGCGGTCGCGAAGCAGGATGTTCTTGCGGCTGAGCGCACGCGTCTGATGCGGGATGCGGCGATACTCCAGCAGACGGATGACGCTGGGCATTTGCATGGTCATCCGGTGCGCGTGCAACGTGCTTCCCTGCTCTTCCTCGGTGCGGGCGACTCCCTTCAGCACCAGGACCAGCGCCCGGCGAGCGCCACAGATGTTGATCGGCTCGTAGCTGGCGTTGAGCACCAGCACCGGCGTCTGCATGGCCGGTTGTCTGAACACGCCTGCGCGAATCTCCAGCGCCTCCGCGCGCGCGGTGCCGGGCACCGGCTGCGTGGTGTGGTGGCGATTGCGTTTCCCTCTCATCTTGCCCGTCTGCATCACAACCCTCCCCAAGGTTCCGATTGCTTAAACTCGCCTGCGCCTCCGCTGGCTGCACAGGCCCCGCATCCCAACGCGCGACCATCTCCTCGCCGAAACGATCGGCACGTGGAATTTTGACACTCTCCGGCTGCGCTTTCGCGACTGTTGCGACCCAGACCTTCGCTGCGCCGGCGCGCAGCAGAACGCGCGCACACTCTCGCGCCGTCGCTCCGGTCGTCATGATGTCGTCCATCAGCAGCACTTCACGCCCGCCGATAGCGTCCGCATCGATCACGCGAAACGCTCCACGCAAGTTCTTGCGGCGCTCGTGCGGCTGCATCGTAAACAGCGCGTGCGTGTCCTTCACCCGAGCGAGCGATTTCGTGTCGAGCTGGAGCTTCCATCCGGGGCGCTGCTTGCGCAGCCACTTCAGCGCGGCTTCGGCGAGCAGCCTCGACTGATTGAAGCCGCGGCTGCGTTCGCGCGCGGCGAAGAGCGGAACCGGGATCACGACCAGATCGCGCGCGGCTTGAGCTTCGAGCTTCAGAATGGCGTTCCCCAGGCACTCACCAAGTACATACCCCGCCACCTCGCGCACCCCGTTGAACTTGAGCAGGTGCAGCATCTCGCGGACTTCGGCGTCGTACTCGGCGTAGGCGACGGCCCGCGCAAACTCCGGCGGAGCCAGCCTGCACATGGTGCATTCAGATGTTCCCATTGCCGCGGCGAACCGCGCGGATTCCATTCCCAGCGCATCACCACACCGGCTGCAGAGCACGTTGGATAGCTCGTCCTGCGGCTTTACGCTTGCAACACAGCTCTCACACACGCCTGCCCTGCTGATGGAGATCATTGGACCGCCGCACAGCCGGCAGTCGCTCGGCCAGACGGCGTTTACTACGTCGACCACAGTCCCACCAACCGCCGCCTTGCAACTTCGGAGGACGCGCGTTACTGCGCGCCAACCATCGAGCACACCTGCCTGATCGCCAGGCGGCCCTGCGTTCTCGAGCCGGACATCCTCGACGCTTACGCTGAAGACGGACCTCACCCGCGGCACCGCGTGAAGAAACACCAGCTGTGCCAATGCTGGCAGTATACCGCTGCCCCGTTTGCGCTGCAATCCTGGCGTAGGCGCCCGCTAAACGACCGGGAACCATGCGTGATGCCGTCGCGGTGGGCTAAACTCGGCGCGATACCATGCAACCACTTACGCAGCTCTCCCCTGACGAACAGCTCTTCCGCTCCACCGTCCGCGACTTCGCCCGCTCCGAGATCGCACCGCTCGTCCGCAGCATGGACGAGGAGGCGCACTTTGACGCCAGTCTTCTCCGCAGGCTCCACGAGCTCGGATTTATGGGCATTCAGGTTCCGGAGCAGTTCGGCGGGGCGGCAGGCACGTTGTTCGAGTCGATCCTCGCGATTGAAGAGATCTCGGCAGTAGACCCAGCGGTGGGGGTGCTCGTGGATGTACAGAACACGCTGGTGATCAACGCGCTGCTGCGCTGGGCGACGGATCCGCAGAAGCAGCAGTACCTGCCCGCGCTGGCCAGCAAGTCGACGGGGGCGTATGCCTTATCCGAAGCAGGCTCAGGCTCCGATGCGTTCGCCCTGCAGTGCCGCGCCACGCGTGATGAGGCAAGCGGAAGCTACGTGCTGAGCGGAGCAAAGCTCTGGATCACGAATGCGCTCGAGTCGTCGATCTTCCTGGTCTTTGCGACGATAGATCCGTCGCTTGGATACAAGGGCATTACGTGTTTCATCGTCGAGAAGGGCGCCGATGGCTTCACTGTCGGCCGGAAAGAGGACAAGCTCGGGATTCGCGCCAGCTCTACCTGCGAGCTACGGTTTGATAACTGTCGCGTGCCTGAAACGAACATACTCGGCGGGCCAGGCCTGATCGGTAAGGGATACAAGATTGCCATCGAGACCCTGAACGAAGGCCGCATCGGCATTGGCGCGCAGATGCTCGGGCTTGCAGCCGGAGCATGGCGTCATGCGGCGAGGTATGCGAAGGAGCGAAAGCAGTTCGGGAAGGCGCTCGCGGATTTTCAGGCCATGCAGTTTCAGCTCGCGGGGATGGCGACAGAGATTGAGGCGGCGAGGCTGATGGTCTACAACGCAGCGCGACTGAAGGATGCGGGCGCGCCGTACCTGAAAGAGGCTGCGATGGCGAAGCTGTATGCCTCGGAGGTCGCGGAACGCACCGCATCGCTTGCGGTCGAGGTCTTCGGTGGCGCGGGGTTCGTGAAGGACTATCCGGTCGAGAAATTTTACCGCGACGCCAAGATCGGCAAGATTTACGAGGGCACGAGCTTCATGCAGCTCGCCACGATTGCGAAGATCGTCCTCGCCGATGCCTGAGCGGGCCGCGTACAATTCACGCGCGAGTGCCACGATGTCCACAACTAATGAGCGTCCCGTCCAAGCTTCGATCGTCAACGACTTCTCGAACCGTCTGAGCTACTCAGGCTATCTCTCGCTCGAGGGCCTGCTCGACGCAGCAACATCCTTTGTCACGGCCGGAGCATCACGACGAGCTGCTGTTCATCATCCAGCACCAGGTTTCGGAGCTCTGGATGAAGCTGCTGATCCACGAGCTCACGTCGGCGATCGATCATCTGCGGCACGACCGGCTGCCGCCGACGCTGAAGATTCTCTCGCGCGTGAAGCTCGTCCAGATGCAGATGTTCGAGCAGTGGGCGGTGCTCGAGACGCTGACGCCGTCGGAGTACATGGAGTTTCGCGGCGTGCTCGGCAACGCGCTCGGGCTTTCAGTCGTTTCAGTATCGCAAGCTGGAGTTCCTGCTCGGCAACAAGAACGCAGCAACGATAAAGGTCTTCGAACACGATCCGGAGATTCACGCGGAGCTCGAACGCACGCTTCTTTCGCCTAGCCTTTACGACCAATTCCTGCGCTATCTCGCACGGCATGGCTATGCGGTTCCAGCCGAAGCGCTGGAGCGCGACTGGTCCCAGCCCTACATGCGCAACGATGCGGTTGTGCGAATTTTCCGCGACATCTACGCCGATAGCCGCCGCCACTGGGAGGCGTATGAGATGTGCGAGAAGCTTGTGGACGTGGAGGAATATTTTCAGCTCTGGCGCTTCCGCCATCTGAAGACCGTCGAGCGCATCATTGGATTTCGCACAGGCACAGGCGGGTCGTCCGGCGCGAGCTTCCTGCGACAGGCTCTCGACCTGACCTTCTTTCCGGAGCTGCTGACCTCGCGCACCGAGGCCCCGAAAGAATGAGTCTCGCGGAAGCGATCGCAGCGCTCGGCAGCGGTCCGCTGACCGAGGACGCGCTGCGTACGCACATCTTTCCGCTCTTCTCGCACACGATTGCGCGACCCGGAATCTATCTCGCGAATCACTCGCTCGGCCGCCCGCTGAACCAGACGCAGGACGATGTGCGCGAGTCCATCGAGCTTTGGCAGTCTCATCTCGGCAATGCATGGGATGGATGGATGGCCGAACATGAAGCGCACCGCTCGAGACTGGCACAGCTCATCAGCGCACCGCGCGCTGATTGCATAATCCCCAAGACCTCCGCAGGACAGGGCCTGCGCACCGTCCTGAACGCGCTCCCCGGAACGCCGCGTGTGCTTTCCACCACGGCCGAGTTCGACTCGATCGACGTCATTCTGAAGCAGTATGCCGCGGCCGGGCGGATTCAGCTTGAGCTTGTTCCGATTCACACCGAAGGACGCCTTGATCTCACACAGCTCTTCGACAGGATTCGCAAAAGCGTTGATCTCGTCGTAGTATCGCAGGTTCTATTTGCGACGGGCGAGCTGCTGCCGAACCTGGGCGAACTCGCCGCAGAGTGCCACGGGCACGGCGCACGACTGCTTGTCGATGCCTACCACGCGGTCGGCGCGCTTCCGGTGGATGTCGCTGCGATGGGCGCCGACTTCATGATCGGTGGAAGCTATAAATACCTGCGTGGCGGTCCGGGCGGGTGCTTTCTCTATGTCTCGCCGGAGGCGCTCGACTCAGGGCTTCGTCCGCTGGATATCGGCTGGTTCGCCAAGGACCAGCCGTTCCTCTTCGAACGGCCGGATCCTCCGCGGTTCGCCGCCGGTGGCGATGCCTTCCTCGAGTCCACACCCCCCGTGATCACGTGGTACCAGACACGCGCCGGACAGCGGTTCACGCTCGGGCTCGGCGTCGAACGCCTGCGCGCCTACAGTCTGGACCGCCTCTCGCGCCTCAAGCACTACCTTGCAGCCCAAGCGATCGAAGCGCAAGGAGGCGACGACGCTCACGGCGCATTCCTCACCATCGAGCACCCCTCCGCGCCGCCGCTGGCCGACGCCCTGCAGTCGCACAGCATCTTCAGCGATGCCCGTGACCGCTGGCTGCGCCTCTGTCCTGACTGCCTGACGACCGACGGCGCGCTGCAGGAGACCGCTACTGCGCTCGCGGCGGTGCTTCGGGCGCGCTGAGAGGCACTAGATCCCTGTAACTCGTCGCCAGGCTTCCGATCCCCGCCGTCAACCCTTCCGCTCCTGCTCCGCCATGGATGATTCGATCTGCTCGGCCAGGGAATCGACCGAGGTTGTGCTCGCCATCTCCTCCAGTTCCAAATCGCCGCGCTCATCTACGCCCACCTTTTCCGCGATCGCGCGCAGTAGCTGCAAGGATTTGGTGACCTCTTTTTCAGCCAGGAGGTCGATTTGCAGGTTCAGGTGGTCGCGGATGTCTGTCTTCTGCTGCATTCGGTTCTGCTTCATCAACACGAAGGTGCTCAGCAGCACCGCCTCGACCGAGACGATCATCGACAGCAGGATAAAAGGGAACGGGTCGAACCGCTTTACGTGCGGAATCACGCCTGTGTTGATCAGGAACCACGCCGTAAACCAAACCAGATGCACGATTACAAACGCGATGCTACCGGTGAATCCACCGATCGAATCGGCGATCCGGTCTGTCCTATGGCGCCGCTGCTCGAACGCACGCTCCAAGTCGGCGACGCAGTGAATGTTCGACTCGACCGCCGACGTCGGCCTCTCCCGTCCGGGATTCATACCTGTATGGATGCTGCCCCGGGCGCTCTGGCGGTATCCTATAGATGGTGTCCGTTTCCGCCACATCTACCGCGGTCCGCGCGCGCAGCCACAGTCTGGCCATGCTCTCGGACTACTTCATCCTGACCAAGCCGCGGGTCTCGGCGATGGTTGTGCTCACTGCGGCGGGCGGGTATTTCCTCGGCTGCCTGCGTTCGGGCATCAGTCCGTTCAGCATCAGCCTAGTGCAGGCGCTGTTCGGCATTGCGCTCGTGACCGCGGGCGCCAGCGCGCTCAACCAGGCCTTCGAGCGGGTTACTGATCGCCGTATGCCGCGCACGTCGCAGCGGCCCATGGCGCAGCATCGAATCGGACTTGCACCTGGGCTCGTCACAGGATTTCTGCTTACGTTCTTCGGCTCCCTGTATCTGGTGTGGACCACGAACCTGCTGACCGGCACGCTGACCCTGTTGACTGCGGTGACTTACGTCGGCATCTATACGCCCCTCAAGCGGATGACCCGGCTGAACACCTTCATCGGCGCGGTTCCCGGAGCCGCCCCTCCGCTGATCGGCTGGACAGCCGCGCGCGGTGTTATCGAGTGGCCTGCGATTGCGCTCTTCGCGATCCTGTTCATTTGGCAATTCCCGCACTTCATGGCGATCGGGTGGATGTACCGCAAGGACTACGACGCAGCGGACATCCGCGTGACCGCGACACAGCAGCCCGTCGAGCGCGCGGCGCGCAGCTCGGTCGCCCAAGCCCTGTTCTACGCCGTGCTCATGATTCCCGTCAGCCTCTGGCCGACGTACCTGCACGTCACCGGCATACCGTATGCGATCGCCGCGTCCGCGCTGGGCCTCTGGTATCTCTACGCCACAGTGTGTTTCGCGCGTATCGCCCGCAACCCTGAGGATCCCGCGAACCGCGCCCTTGCGCGCAACCTGCTGAAGGTTTCTGTGATGTATCTTCCGTTGCTGCTGCTGGCCATGGCGCTGAACGCGCAGGGTCGGCTGCTCTTCTAGCCGATGCCCATCCTCACCGCGCAAGCTCCGAACTACCGCACGCCGGCTGCCGTTATCTGGAGCATCATCGCGGTCAGTGCGCTGGCGTCGTTGCTCCTCGCCTGGATCGTCTACTTTCATCCGCCGACCGACGTCTCAGGCACGCACCTTGCCTTCCTTCCCGCACTCGACGCCATCCTGAACGCCGTCTGCACCGCCTTTCTGCTGTTTGGATTTCGATTCATTCGTCGCGGCAACATCATCGCGCACCGCAACAGCATGTTCGGCGCCTTCATCGCGTCCTGCGCCTTCCTGGTCGCGTATGTCACCAACCACGTGCTGCACGGGGACCTTCTCTTCCCCACCACGCATCCGACGGCCCGCGCGATCTACCTCTGGGTGCTGCTCACACCGCATATTCTGCTCGCGACCATCTGCCTGCCGCTCATCCTCATCACATTCTTTCTCTCGCTTACCGGCCGCTTCCCGATTCACCGCCGTGTTGCCCGGTGGACCTGGCCGCTTTGGCTTTATGTCTCCGTCTCCGGCGTCATCCTGTACGCGATGCTCGCCGCCTATCGCTGAAACGCATGCAATCCGATACCACCAAGATCCTCAAGCTCGCTTCCATCCTCGTTCTTGCCGGACTGATCGCCGCGGCTCTGATGCTGACTGTCTTCGGCGGCGTCACGCACCAGGGGCCGCATACGAACCTCGGCTGGATAGCCCTAGTTGTGGTGATGGGCTGCCTTCCTCTCGGCTGTATCACGCTGCTGCTCGGCCTCGCCAAGCTCCTCGGGAACCGAACTCGCTAGTCAGAAATGCGCTCCGAGGCTGAGATGAGGCTGCTATTCTGTCGGCCTCGAGGGTCCCGCGCAGTGAAATCTCTGGTCATTGCTCTCATCGCAGCAAGTTGTCTTTCTTCACTCAACGCTCAGACCCCGAATTCTCCCGCCGCGCAGCCGCAACTGTCGCCCAAAGCCGCTTACGACGAAGCGATGCAGCCGCTCACCACCACCCGAGCCCAGGTCTCCAACTGGTCCGACGCGGAGATCGCCGCGCTCAAAGTCACCATCGCACGCGCTGCAAACGCCTGTGCAGCTCGCCACCCCGCCGACGTCGACAGCGACGCACTCATCGATCTCGCCAAGCTCTGTGCGCTCGGTCAGACCTGGAATGCCGTCGTCGAGGCGGCAACTCGCTATATCCAATCCGATAGCCCCTCGAAGCCGCTGCTGGCCGATGCATACGCCGCTCAGATGGACGCTAACCTGCACCTGAAGAATGAGCCCGCCGCGCTGTCCGGTGCTCACGCCATCCTGACCAGCGTTCCCTACGATGCGCTCTCCGCGGATGCGATCGACGAAGCCCTGGCTTACATGCAGTTCGCCCACACTGCCGATGCGCTCTCGTTGGCGGCGCTCCGCCAGCCGCTCCTTCTCGCGGGCCTGAAAGCCGCGGCATTGCCCCCCTCGTCGGCGCCCGCATCCCCCGCAACATCGACGGGATCCTCGCCGCAATCCGTCCACGCGCTTTACAGCGACGGCCTGATGCTCGCAGCCCTGGAACAGCTTGCCGGAAGCGAGCCAGCCGCCGCGGAGACGGTCGCCTCTCTGGACGCGGCGCTTCCCGCAAAACTTCCTTCCGACGACTCCCTCATCATCGCGACGGCGCGGCGGCGTTACGCTCTATTGGGCCGCCCCCTTCCGCCGCTCCGGCCCATCGGCTACCTGCGCAGCCACGAGCCTCTCCCGGAGCTCCCGGCGCGCAACGCAATCACTGCCCTGCTCGTCTTTCCCGACTGGTGCGCGCAGTGCGTTCGCATGGGCGAGGGATTCCCCGAGACGGTGTTCACCGTGGCCGGCCACGAGGCCTATCTCTACGGTCTGCTCGCCGAGACCGTGCCTCCGGCCAAGGCGCCGCGCAGTGAGGGCTTTGACCCCGCCGACTCGAGCCTGCTCCTCAACGGCACCCCGACCATCGTTCTCGCGCCCGCCGTCCTCGACCGGCTGGCCGTGGATGCCGTTCCGTTCCTTCTGCTCACCGATGCCAGCGGTACAGTCCGAGTCGCGCAATCCATCGATCCGAGCGCCATTCAGCCGGGCAACACCGTCGATACAGCGATCGCCTGTGTCGGCGCCCACTGGCCGCTCCATGCGACCATGAATCGCAGGGCTGCGGCCTCCGCAACCAGGCCCGTAATGCCCGGCAACCGCCGCTGATCTCCGGCGCTTTTTTCCTCGCTCACTCTGCTATCCTCAACTTCGGAAACGGAGCAAAACATGGCACGCGGCGTCAACAAAGTTATCCTTCTCGGCAATGTAGGCAAGGACCCCGAAATTCGCACCACCCAGGGCGGCATGACCGTCGCCAGCTTCTCGCTCGCCACCGCGGAGCGCGCCAAGGATCAGCAGGGCAACTGGACTGATAAGACCGAGTGGCACAACCTCGTCTGCTTCCAGCGCACCGCCGAGATCGTCCGCGACTACGTCAAGAAAGGCTCGCAGCTCTATATCGAGGGCAAGATCCAGACCCGCTCCTGGGACGACAAGGAGTCGGGCCAGAAGAAGTACCGCACCGAGATCCTTGTCAATGATCTCCAGCTCCTCGGCGGCCGCGGGGAAGGCGCCTCGTCGGAGCGCGGCGAGCGGTCCTCGGGCGCATACCCCACGAACAGTTACAGCCGGCCGGCTGCCGCCCCGCCCGCAAACGACTATGCCGAGCAGGGCATCACCGACGAAGACATTCCCTTCTAAACGGAGAGGTACTCCGTTTCCTGACCATGCGCCGTCAGCTTCTTTTCTTGCTCGCGCTCGCCGCCGCGGCTGTCCCCGCGCATGCGCAGCGCCACAGCGGAATTACCTCTCCGCCGACCGCGCCCCCACCTCCGCAGGCTGCCCCGCCACCGCCCGCGCCCATCCTTCCGGTCAGCTCCGGCCTCGGTCCACTGGTCTTCACCCAGGCCAATGCGATTGAGCCTGCGCCGGAGTCGCTCGTCGCGCAGCTTCAGGCTGACGACGACCGCATCCGCGCCGCAGCTTTGTCAGCTATCGGCGCCCCGAGCTCCTACGCCTCCCGCGAGCACGTCCCCGTGCCGCATTCACTCCAGATCAACTACGTTGCGCTCGGCAGCTCCGGCGAGCTGGACGCGATTGTCACCGTTGAGCTAGACCTTCATCTCGTCAGCGCGATTCTTGTGCCCTCCGGCAGCGCGTGGCGGAGGGTTGCGACCGTCACCTATGCCACCAATTTCGCCGATCCGACCACGAACCTCGGCACATTTCTGCGCACCGTGCGGTCGCTCCTCGGTCCAGAGCACTACACCGCAATCTTCCGCGGTGTCTCCATCACACCAGACGGCGACCTCACCGAGCACGAAGCTCACCTTAGCGTCTTCAACGGGCACGCGGCGATCACCATCAGTTTCGCTTCGGCGGAACGCGTCTGCGAGACCGCGCACCTGCAGCCGCACACGCCTCACGGCGATTGCGACCTCACCGAACGCTGGCTGCAGGGCGAGCCTGCCCTGGGCGGCGGCGCCGCCATCCTCGTCACCGCCGCCGGTCGCGTCGGCGTGCATGACGCCATCGATCCCGTCTCACGGATGCGCCTCTTCGACTTCACCCACACGCGCAACTACGAGTGCCAGTCCTTCGAGTTCAGCGACGAGACCTCGCACTACGAGCCCACCTCGAACTCTGCACCCTGCTTCGAAAGCGTGAAGCCTGCCGACTCCGGCAGCCACACCGCCGAAGTCTGGCCAGCCGGCAACCGCCAAGCCGGACAAACCGGCGCCCGCGGCGACACCCGGCGGCGCACCGCCGGAACGCCAGCTCAGACGCTCCGCCGTGCAACCGTAATCCACAGCTCCGCCCGGACAGACCTCCCGGCCGGCAGCGTCCAATGCTTCGTATGCCTTTGAAAGACCTCGCCCGCTGCCTCGCCGCAGCCCTGCTCTGCTCCCCGGTTACGCACGCGCAGAAGCTCCAGCCGCGCACGATTCCTTACGCATCAGGCAAGTCGATCACCTTATCGCTTCCAGCGGATCTCGACATCAACATCGCAGCCAGCGGGTTGCGGCGCGTGCGTTTCATGGCCCAGTCGCCGGATGGCCGGATCTTCGCCACGGGCATGTACAACCTGGCGGACAACACCCGCGGCAGCGTCTTCATCCTCGACGGCTGGGACGCGAAGACCCACGCCTTCACGAAGATCACTCACTACCTCGACCACCTCCGCAATCCCAACAATCTCGCCTTCTGGACCGACGCAGAAAGCCACCAGAGCTGGCTTTACCTGCCGCTAACGGACAAGCTCGTCCGCTACAAATACAACCCCGGCGACCTGCATCCCACCTCTGCGCCGCAGACGCTCATTCGTTTCCCAGACTACGGCCTCAACTACAAGTACGGCGGCTGGCACCTGACCCGCACGGTCGCCGTCGCCAATCTGCACGGTCAAACCCGCGTTTACGTCGCGGCCGGCTCCTCCTGCAACTATTGTCAGGAGCGCGAGGTTCTGCGAGCAGCAGTGGTCAGCATCAATCCGGACGGAACCGATCAGCGGCTCGTCGCGCAAGGACTTCGCAATGCCGTCGATCTGCGCTTCATCCCGGATCTCGACGGAGGCGCTCTCTTCGCCACCAACATGGGTGACGACCATCTCGGCGACAAGCTGCCCGAGGACACATTCTTCGAGCTCGACTCGGCGATGCACCCCGGGCCGATTACAAATTCACCTCCGCCAAACTACGGCTGGCCGACGTGTTACTTCGCAAACGGCAAGCCTGCCCACGACACAACACTGCTGCCCGAGATGCCGCCGCCCGGCGACCTCTCTACGGAATCCGAGCGCCCACCCAACGCCGGCGTTCCCTCCCACGGCGTTAACACGACGCAACCCAAGCTCAGCGCCAGCAACAACAGCGGCGACTCTGTGTACGGCGAGCAATCCTCCGGCATCGCCGCCGCGGGCACCAACCTCGCCGCGCAGAACCGGGGCGCCGACCCCAACGCGAACCTCGGCGTCCCGCCCAAACCTCTCTCCAAGTGCAGCTCCGTCCCGCCGGCCTACAGCACCTTCGCGGCGCACAGCTCTCCGCTCGGTATGGCTTATTTCGGCCCAGACAATCCGCTGCTCGGCTCGAGCTTCCTGGTCGCGCTGCATGGCGCAGGCCACCCGCGCATCGGCACCGGGTACCGCATTGTCCGCTTCACACCCGCAGACCGCATTCCGCAGCGTTTCATCACCGGCTTCCTCACCAACGTCGCAGGCAAACCCGTCGTTCACGGTCGGCCCTGCGGCATCCTCCGCCTCGGCCCTGACACTTTCCTCCTCACCGATGACTTCCTCGGCCTCGTCTACTACGTGCACCCGAAACCCAAGTGAATAGTGAACGAACGCCATAGAGCCGGCTTTGGCCTCTTCACTATTCACTTTTCACTATTCACTGCCGCCCCGCTACACTTGAACGCGATGGCCATGCTTGACGAACCCACCTTTCGCCGCGAATCCGACGCCGCCCTCGAAGCGCTAAAGCAATCGCTCATCCGTGCCGAAGAAGTAGTTGGAGGCTTTGAGACCGAGGAAAAGAACGGCGTCCTCAACGTGCTCTTCGATGACAACTCCGCCAAATTCGTCTTCACCCCAAACACCCCCGTTCGGCAGGTCTGGATCTCTGCCCAGTCCACCTCCTTCAAGCTTGAATGGAACGACTCCGCCCACGCCTTCACCCTCCCCCGTACCGGCGAAGAACTCCGCTCCCTCACTGAGCGCCTCCTCCGTGAACAGCTCAACGAACCCTCCCTCAAGCTGGACTAATCCCGTGCTTCGCGAATCTAATAGTTCGGCCGTGCTTACAGATACAGCACCAACGTACTATCGCTTCACCAGCACCCCGAAGATGCCGCTGCTCTCTGTCGCGATCATCACGCTCAACGAGGAGGCCAACCTCGCTCGCACTCTCGAGAGTGTCTCGTGGGCCGACGAGATCATCGTCGTCGACTCCGGCTCGACCGACCGAACCGCCGAAATCGCCCGTAACTTCAACGCACGGGTAATCGAGCACCTCTGGACTGGCTTCGCCGCTCAGAAGAACTTCGCGCTCTCCCAGTGCATGGGTGACTGGATTCTCTCGCTCGACGCGGACGAGGAACTCTCCACCGAACTCCAGTTCCAGATGCAATCGCTGCTGATGACGAAGCCGACCGCCGACGCCTTCTTCCTCAAGCGCCGCAACCTCTTCCTCGGCCGGTGGATCAAGCACGGTGGCTTCTACCCGGATCCCAAGCTTCGCCTCTTCCGCCGCTCCGCCGCCAATTTCGTCCAGACGCCGCAGTTTGAAGAGCGCCCGGTTCACGAGACCATCGTCTTCAACGGCATCTCCCGCACGCTCGACTACGACCTCATCCACCACGCTTATCCGACGCTCTCGACCTACATCGAGCACATGGACCGCTACAGCTCGCTAGGGGCCGAACTGCTGATTGCGAAAGGCCGCACCAGCCGCTCCGCACTCAGCTTCGCCTTCAACGTCTGGTTGATCCCGCAGCTCACCTTCATCTGGAACTACATCTTCCGGCTCGGTTTCCTCGACGGCCGCGAGGGCCTGCTGCTGCACCTCTACCACGCCATCTACACCAGCTGGAAGTACGCAAAGGCTTGGGAGCGAGCAAGGAAGAGTTAGGAACTTAGGAGCCAGGGTCAGGACGGACTCCACCCTTTCAACCTAACTCGCTAACTTCCTCACTCCCTAGCTCCTCCCTTACCAAGGAATCATCTCCGCCCCATGAAAATACCCGCCGGTGGGCCCATCGTCCGGCAGCGTCGCCAGTTCCACAATGGTCTTCGCTCCATCCTCCACGGTCAGCGGAGCCGCGCTCCCGCCCATATCCGTCTTCGCCCACCCAGGATGCGCCGAGTTCACCTTGATCTTCGTCCCGCGCAGCTCGTGCGCCAGATGAATCGTCAGCATATTCAGCGCCGCCTTGGACGAGTTATACGCAAACAGCTTCGTCGTATACGTCGGCGATCCCTTCGTCCCCTGCAGCGTCACCGATCCCAGAATGCTCGACACATTCACGATCCGCCCCGCCTTGGCCCTCTTCAGCGCCGGCAGCAGCGCCTTCGTCAGCGCAAACGGTGCCAGCACATTCGTCTCATAAGTCGAGCGAACATCCTCGACCTTGATCTCGCTGGTAATGTTGCTCGTCCAGCTCTTCTCCACCATCTGACCGGCGTTGTTTACCAGCACATCCAGCACGCCGCCGAACTCCTCGTCGATCAGCCGCGCCACCGCGTCGATGTCCGCCTGTGAGTTCACGTCCAGCTTCACCGCGATAACGTCCAGACCTTCGCCACGCAGCTTCTCCGCAGCGGCCTTGCCCTTGTCCACGTCGCGCGCGCCCAGTAGCACCTTGTAACCCATTTTGCCGAGCTGCCGCGCCGTCTCGAACCCCAGCCCCTTGTTCGCTCCGCTGATCAGCACCACGCCCATGTCATCCATCCGCCTTATCCCTCGCTCCCGTCATTTGCGCCCGATCGGTGTACCAGCGCCTGAAACTGTTTTGCATACCGCTCCGGCATGTCACGTTTCTTCATATCGCGCCCAACCACCAGGTGAACCGTTTCTCCCTCGCAGAGCAACTGCTCGTCCGTGGCGCGCACCACAGCATACCTGAAGCGCACAATCGATCCGCGAACACCCGCCAGCGTCGTCCGCACGATCAGCTCGTCGTCATACCGCGCCGGAGCCTTGTACCGCGCCGTGGCCTCCACCACCGCAATCATCGCGTTCTCTTCCTTCTCCATCGTGCGGTAGTCCATCCCCATCTGCCGGATGAACTCCACCCTGCCCACCTCGAACCACACCAGATAGTTCGCGTGATACACCACGCCCATCTGGTCGGTCTCCGCGTAGCGCACGCGCACCCGGGTCTCTGCCGTCATCGTCTCTCCACCACATCGCCGCGTACCGGCTCGGCGTTCTTCCTGTGTTTGCCGTTCACCTTCACGCGGTCGAACGCAGCCGGCAGGCCCTCGGCGTCGTTCAGATCTTTCGTCGTTTGCAGGTTGTACTCCAGTCGCGCAAACTGCGAATCCCCACTGTTGCCAACCTCCGCGATTTGTTGCCCGCCCTTCACCTGGTCTCCGCGGTTCACCGTCACGCTTCCCTGCTTCAGATGCGAGTACACGCTGAACTCGCCGTTCCCATGATCGATTACCACGACGTTGCCGTGCTTTACGTCGGCATTCGGATGGTACGGGGAGCTGTCCGCGCAATCGTCAACCACGGCGACCACCGTTCCATTCGCGTCTGCGAGCACCGGCTGCCCGTAGGCGAACCACTCCTCATTCGTCATTCCATCGTGAGAAAACAGTTGCCCGCCATTCAGCAACACGATCTCGTCCGCAAAACGCTCGTTCGTCGTGACCGCATGCTCGTTCTCCGATACCATCCGCCCGCCCTGGTAGATCATCCATTCGCCCTTGAGCGGGAAGGTCAGCTTTGTCTTGTCACGGTAGTTCAGGTATTTCGACTCCGCCGGCCTCGCCTCCTCCGTGATGTGAAACTCCTCAATCGTTCCGCTGCCGCTGAACGTGAAGCTGACCACCATCGGGTAATCCGCATCGTGATACATCACAATCCTGCGGTACTGCATCGCCGCCGGTGGCAGCGGCACCGCACTCTGATGCAGCACCTTGGTTTCTTTGCCAAAGTATTTCGCCATGTGCTCCGTGAACGCCTTCAGCACACTCTGGTCTTTGACTGCGCCTTGCATCGCCGCCGACATCTGCGTCCACAGCGCGACGTCATCACCGGCGTAGAAGCGCTGCATGTCCTCGTCTCCGACCTCGACGGCTCGCTCCGGCGTGAGCGTCAGAAACGCCGCTCCACCGCCATGCATCTCCGAGCCGGCCGGCATCTGCTGCGCGCCCGCACATCCCGCCACTGCAACCATCACCGCCAGGCACACGAGCTTCATGCGAGCAGCTTACCAGCGGAAGCAATCTCCTTTGGCTCTCGCTGTCCGTGCATTTCCTAATCCCTGATCCCTGACCCGTGATCCCTGTCTTTCCACACCGGCTTCCGCTTCTCCAGAAACGAAGCCACGCCTTCCCGAAAATTCGCCGTCTGCCTGCCTTCGGCATTCGCTTCCATGGCCAGCTCCAGCGCGGTTTCCATCCACTCGCGCTGCTGCCCGCGCAACAGCCGCTTCGTCGCCCGCATCCCTTGCGGCGAGTTCCGCATCAGCTCGCCGGCAAGCTCCGCCGCCCGCGCCTGGAGCGCCTCTCGGGCCACAACCTCCGTCACCAGCCCCAGCCGCCGCGCCTCGTCCGCGTCGAAGATCCGCGCGCTCAGCAGCAACTCCCGCGCGACCTTCGCTCCCACCTGCAGCGACAGGTACGCGCTCACCAGCGCGGGCACAAACCCGATCCGAACCTCGGTATACCCAAAGCGCGCCTCCGGCGCCGCGAGCGTGAAATCGCACATCGTTGCCAGTCCGGTTCCACCCGCGATGGCCGGACCCTGCACGACTGCAATGGTCGGCAGATCGCACTCCCACACCGCGCGAAACATCCGCGCCACGCGCGCAGCTTCAATCCGATGCTGCTCCGCGCTCAATCCCGTAATCGCCCGCAGCACGCCCAGATCAAGCCCCGCGCAGAACGCCTCTCCCTCACCTGCGAGCACCACGACGCGCGCCCCTGCATCCTCCGCGCCCTCAATCGCCACAGTCAGCTCTTCCTGCAGCTCCGGCGTCAGCGCATTCCGCTTCTCCGGACGATTCAGGCGAATCGTCCGAACCCCACCATCATCCTCCACCCGCACCAAACTCATTTTTTCCTAACTCCCTAACCGCTCACTCCTAGTTCTGTCTACTGCACCGCCTGCCCATACCTCTTCCCAATCTCCACGCTGCGCTGCATCAGCACATCCAGCGGTTCAATCTCCGGCACGTCCGCCCCCATGTCGCGCAATGCCGCCAGCAGCACCTCCGTCGCCAGGTTCCCGACCAGCGCATCCTGAGCGAACGGACATCCGCCCAGCCCTGCAATCGCTCCATCAAACCGCCGGCAGCCCGCCTCGAACGCCGCCACCACCTTCGCCGCGGCCTCATCCGGACGCGTGTGCATGTGCACGCCCACCTCCAGGCCGTCGTGGACATCCAGCACGAGCCGCATGACATCGTGGATCAAGTCTGCGCTCGCCACACCCGCGGTGTCTGCGAGCGACACCTGCGCCACTCCCGCATCCACCAGCAGATCCACCGCGCTCACCACCTCATCGATGTCCCACGTGTCACCATAAGGATTCCCGAACGCCATGGAGAGATAGGCGACCATGTCTAACCCCGCCTTGTATGCAATCTCGCCAATCTGCTCCAACTGATCCAGCGCGTCCTCCGGCGACTGCCGCTGGTTACGCTCCAGAAATGTCGGCGAGATCGAGTACGGAAACCCCAGGGTCGTGACGCGCCCCGTCTTCACCGCTCGGTCAGCCCCCTTCGCATTCACCACGATCCCGATGATCTCCACATCGTCCGGCGGGTCTACAAGCTCCAGAACGGCTTCCGAGTCGGCCATCTGCGGCACGGCCTTCTCACTCACAAAGCTCGCCGCGTCGATCTGCCGAAATCCCGCCGCGATCAGCGTCCGCAGATAGTCCGCCTTCACTTCCGCAGGAATGAGCTTCGGCAGGCCCTGCCACGCATCTCGCGGACACTCGACAATCTTTACCAAGCAAAGCTCCTCGCTAATCGAGTCACACTCTTGAAGGCCACGTCTTGTTAGTGGGTGTCCTTGGAGTCTAACGGAACCAGCACCACCGTAGACTTGACGCTTGCTGGCGAGCCCTCCCAGATCGGATTGCCCCCATTAAGAATCGCCATGTTCGATTCCCTGCCGAGAAACACCACCACATAGGCCTTTGGCCCCGAGGAAACGAAAGGAGTCTGCGAAGAGAGCGTTCCGATAATTCGCCCGATCCACGAAGCGCTCGTGGTCAGGCTCGCGAAATGCGCCCGGCCATACGCATCCGATTCCATGTCGACAATATGATCCTGCGAATCCGCCGAGTAGTTACGATAAATCTCGCGAACCAGCGCGCCCTTAATCGGAGCTCCGGAAGGATCAACAACGTCCAGCGTCCAATCAGGTGCCGTCATCGTGCCGTAGGGAATTGAGCCCACAACCAGGAAAATGCCCAGCGCCACTATCGTGAGTAATCGAGCCATATTCACGCCTGGGTCACCCAGTTTTATCCTTTAATCGATTGTTCTCTTTCTACTGCGCCCAAAAGCCCATGCACTCACGCAACACACTACAACGCCACTCACAATACTCCAACGCATCCACGGCAACATGCCAAAATCCATTGCCGTACACAAATCGAGCGGCACACCGGAAGCATTAGCTTGCACTGTACTGCAGGAATGCAGCCCATGCTCCGATCGGCATTCGTATGTCTCTCCAGCGCCGAACGAGCCTGGCACCACAATCAGAAGAACCGCGACAAAGAAGCTCCAGACCGCGAACCGCCTCACGTCTGAATCACCCCCGGATTAAACCTCGCGACCTCCGGATTCAGCGCACACGCCTCGAGCGCCGTCATCAGCACCTCGCGCGTCTCCGCCGGGTCAATGATCGCATCCACCCACAGCCGCGCCGCGCCGTACCGCGGGTCCGCCTGCGCATCATACGTCGCCTTGATCTCGTCGTAGAGCGCCTTCTTCTCATCATCGCCCAAATGCTTCCCTCCGCGCTCCATCTGCTTCACCCGAACCTCAACAAGAGTATTCGCCGCGCTCGCTCCGCTCATCACCGCATACCGCGCCGTCGGCCACGCGAAGACAAACCGCGGATCGTACGCCTTGCCGCACATCGCGTAGTGCCCCGCGCCAAAGCTCCCACCGATGATGACCGTAATCTTCGGCACCACGCTCGTGCTTACCGCGCTCACCATCTTCGCGCCTGCGCGAATGATTCCCGACCACTCCGCATCCTTTCCCACCATGAACCCATTCACATCATGCAGAAACACCAGCGGCACAAGCTGCTGATTGCAGTCCATGATGAACCGCGCCGCCTTCTGCGCACTCTCGGTGTAGATCACGCCGCCAAACTCCGTGCGCTTCTCGCCCTGCTGCGGCCCCATCGCCACCGTCATCTGCTGATGCATCTTCTGGTTCGCGACAATCCCCACCGCGCGCCCGCCAATCCGCGCATAGCCACACACCACCGTTCGCCCAAACTCCGCCTTGTACTCATCGAACTCGCTGCGGTCCACCAGCCGCGCAATCACATCGCGAACGTCATACGCATTCGTCGCCGCCTTCGCCGGATCAGGATCCATCAGCCCGTACAGATCCTGCTGCGCATACAGCGGCTTATCCCGCTCTGCATCAAACTCCACCCGCGAAAACGGCGCACTCGTCCTCTCGCCAATCTTCCCCACCAAACTCCTCAACCTCTCAATACACGCCTCATCATCCTTCTCCTTGAAATCAACCGTCCCCGACACCTCCGCATGCATCGCAGCGCCGCCCAGCTCCTCCGCCGGCGTCTTCTGCCCGATCGCCGCCTGCACCAGCGCCGGCCCCGCCAAAAATAATCCAGATCCCTCCGTCATCAGCACCGTGTCTGTCATAACCGGCAGGTACGCTCCGCCCGCCACACACATCCCCATGATGGCCGTAATCTGCGGCACGCCCAGCGAGCTCATCACCGCGTTGTTGCGAAACACCCGCCCGAAGTCGTCCTGGTCCGGAAACACATCCTCCTGCAGCGGCAGAAACACCCCTGACGAGTCCACCAGGTACAGCGTTGGAATCCGATTCTCCAGCGCAATTGTCTGCGCCCGAATCACCTTCTTCGCGGTCATCGGGAAGAACGCGCCCGCCTTCACCGTCGCGTCATTCGCCACCACAAGGCACAGCTTGCCAGCTACACGCCCCAGCCCGGCCACGGCTCCCGCGCCCGGAGCCCCACCCCACTCGCCGTACATCCCATACGCCGCCCACAACCCGAGCTCGGTCCAGTCAGAGCCCTTATCCAGCAGCAACCCCAGCCGTTCCCGCGCGGTCAGCCGCCCCTTGGCATGCTGGGCCTCTACCGCCTTCGCGCCGCCACCCTCGCGAATTCGCGCCTCCTCGGCCCGAACCTCCTCGAGCAGCCGAAGCGTCGCCTCCCGATTCCTCTCAAACTTTGCCGCCGTCGTGTCCAGCCGCGACTCAAGCCGGTTCCCTGCCTTCGCGCCTCCAGCCATGCATCCCCGATCCACAAACACTAGAAAACTCGCGAAGGATAGCATGCCAATGTCATACTGTCCCGCGCGGGAGATGCATCATGGCCACACTCACCAAAACGACAACCTGGCCCCAGACCGAAGCCACCGTCGAGTCCTCCACCCAGCACCACTGCGACTTTGCCAGTGCCGGCGGCCACGTCGGCCAGGAGTACTCCATCATCTTCCGGTATCAGGTCAACGGCCGCCCCTACACCGGCGAGTTCGAATGCAGCCGGCCCTGGGAGGTCGGCTCCAGATTCTGCATCAGCTACGACCCCCACGACCCCGAAACCAACACCATGTGCGATCACAAAGGCGAGCGCTGGGTCTACTACATCCTGGCCGTCGTCGCCGTGCTCGCCTTCATCGCCTACTTCTGGATTCGCCACGAGCGCATCGGGTATTAGACGGAATCAGAACGGCACTCTGACCGTAATCACCGTCGCGTGGTTGTAGGTCCTGAAATGCGTCAGCGCGATCTGCTCACCCGCGCCGAACGTCAGCCCCAACCGCCCCGGTATCCCCCTCGCATCATGCGTCAGCGGAATTCTGCCGATAACCATCCCCGGTGTCGCAAACGTCTGCGCCTTCCTGTCATTCGACCCGCCTTTGAAGAACGACGAGTTGAACTCGGTTTCAGGCCACAACCACCTGCCGACACCCGTCTTCATCGCTCGAAACTGAATCGCGTTGTTCCATGCGATCGTGTGCCCCAACCCCTTCGCATTCGTCACCGGCAACGACCCGCCCGCAGTCGACTCCAGAGCCAGCCGCCCAAAGCCCTTCCCCACTGCCAGCGTCGGGGTCACTATCGCGCAGCAGCTTCCGTTGCCGTTCTTCCCGGTTGGTACCGTCCCTGCAAAGAAGAACGTCACAATCGCATTCCCGGCCTCCTCGTTCCGTGAGAACAGGCGCTCCTTCATCACGAACGACAGATCCCCAAACCCATCCTTAGCTCCGTTCCCGTGATCGACGAACGCCGGCAGATTCACCAGGATCTCGGTGTGCCGCTCCGGAATCAGCTCCAGCCCTTTGCCGTTGTCATAGGTCCACTGGTACTGCCCTTTGGTGTTGTACTGGTGCACGAAATCCGCGCGAAACTCCTGCTCCAGACGCGGCGTGACCAGCACCAGCGGCGTAATCCAGTGCGGCTGCGCGGCTTGCGTCGCCGATGCCCTCGCCTGCCACCTTCCCCAGAACGAATCTGGCTGCTGACCCTTAGCGATCAGTGCGCCCGTCAATATCACACACAACACCAGCCACCAACCAGCTCTTCTCTTCATCATCTGCGTATCGACTCAATACGATTCTATGTGTCGATTTTTTGAATATGCAAACTGCCGCACCGCCCAGCGCCGCCCCAACTCACCTCTCGCTTCTCACATCTCGCATCTGCGCGCCCCGCGTATACTTCTCTCCCGAGGTCCCATGCCCAGCGCCGACATCCTCCTTAAGCCCCGCGAAGCCGCAGCCGCCCTTGGCGTCAGCTATCCCACGCTCAAGCAATGGATCCTCGCCGGCACCATCCGCACGATCAAGACGCCCGGCGGCCACCACCGCATCCCGGAGTCCTCACTCAAGCCGCTGATGAAGTCCCGTCCCGCCGGCAATCCCAAAACCTCGCGCGATCGCTTCCGCACCGTCTCCGGCCGCAATCAGCTCGTCGGCCGCATCCTCGACGTCAAAATCTCCGGGCTGCTCGCCAAAGTCGTCCTCGAAATCGCCGACCAACGCATTACCTCGATCATCACCTCCGACGCCGCTCGCGAGATGCAGCTCCGCAAAGGCCAGACGGCCGCCGCCCTCATCAAATCCACAGAGGTTATGATCGTCCGCGTGTAGGTAGGCCCCATGCGCTACAGCATCGCGAGAAGATGGAAGCGAGCCAAAGCAACCGTCGAACTCTGCGAGCGCCGCCATCAGCACCGCGACGGCACACCGATCAGCCCGCGCGACCGCTTCCGCTACGCGATCACCATCAGCTATCCCGTCGACGGCGACCTCTATCTCACCGATGTCGTCAGCAACAAGCCGCTCAGAAAAGGCTCGTTCGTCACGGTCCGGTACGATCCACTCGACCCACGCCTCAACAGCCTCAACCACCCGCGCCGCGAGCGCAAAGCCTTCGCGATCGCGCTGGCCGTCGTCGCTCCGATTGTTCTGATCCTGCTTGTGATTGCGGTCTTTGGGCTGTAGCCGAACTACTCGCCCACCATCTCGCGCCCGCGCGACGGGGTCATCCTGCGCAGCACGAACTCCTGCATCACGTTCGCAAATCCATCGAACGCCAGCGCACTCAGCCCGTTTTCCACCACAAGCATTCCGCCGCGCTCGCCGCCCGGATAGTACAGCCCACTCACCGCACCCGAACCAAAGCTCCCGAGCACGTTCGCGTACGCCGGCTGCCAATGGCCGTTGTCGCCCCTGCAGATCACCGTCGTCTTCAGCGCGTACCACGTCCGGCTCACCGTGCTTCCTGTGCCCTTGTAGAAATACCGCGGGTCCTGCCGGAAAACCATCGGCAGCACCGATCCGGTCAGCAGCGTTCCCACCGTCGCGTCTGCCATGCCCGCGCCAAACCGTCGAGCATACCCCTTCATTCCCTGCTGATACTCCGGAAACGAATCCGTCGCCTGCTGTCCCGCCGCAACCACGCCGACAAATATCACATTCGCCGGATCGAAGACGGACCTCCACCCGAGCTCAAACTTCAGCTTCTTCGTGAGCGGCTGCGGATTGGAGTCGTACACCACGTAATAGTTGGGCAGAATTCCGCCGATCCGCTGCGTCTCTTCCTGCCGGACCTGGATCGACGCCATCTGCTCCTGGGTCACCGCGTTCACCGAAATCACGGCGCCGGCGCGCAGCATCATCGGCTCCAGCTCCACCTGCTGAGCCGGCTCCACGCTGCCCTCTTTCACGCCGTCCAGCATTCCGTCTTCGCTCGCCGTCACCCTGAACGAGCCCGCCGGCACATCCTCAAAACAGAACCGCCCATCGCTTCCGCTCGCCAGCTTGTGGGCCGCGCCGTCCGCAAGCAGCACCACCTGCGCTCCCGGAATCAGCGCGCCCTGCTCATCCTCGATCACACCACTTACGCGAGCCGCGCTCGGAGACGACATCGCCGACGGCCCCTGCGCGACCGCGCACACCGTCGCCAGGATCAGCCCGACCATCACGCCAACCCGTGCTCCCGCCCTCGCCACCAGCCGTGCCCGATTCACCCGCCCAGCCTAGCCGCGCCCACCCACCAAAGCCATAACCCCTCCGTACAATCAGGTAATGACGCTTCGGCTCGCCCCCACAGACGCGCTTCTGGTCATCGACATGCAATGCGACTTCCTCCCCGGCGGCTCTTTAGCTGTCCCCGACGGGGACAAGATCATCCCCAGCATCAACCGCATCGCGACCAAATTCCACCACGTGATCCTCACTCAGGACTGGCACCCCCTCGGCCACATCTCCTTTGCCAGCTCCCACCCCGGCAAGCAGCCCTTCACCGATACCGTCCAAACCCCGTACGGAACCCAGACCCTCTGGCCCGACCACTGCGTCCAGGGAACCCCGGGCGCCGACATCGACCCCCGCGTCCAAATCCCCCACGGCGAGCTTATCCTCCGCAAAGGCTTCCGCCGCGACATCGACAGCTACTCGGCTTTTCTCGAGGATGATCACCAGACACCTACCGGCCTCGCCGGCTACCTTCGCGAGCGCAACCTGCACCGCCTCTTTCTCTGCGGCCTGGCCTACGACTTCTGCGTCGGCTTCTCCGCGATCGACGGCGCCCGCCTCGGCTTCACCTGCCTCGTCCTCGAAGACCTCTCCCGCGCCGTAGCCCTGCCCGGCACTGTCGAAAAAGCCAACGCCTGCTTTGCGGAGTGGGACGTGAAACGAATCGCCAGTCACAATATCTAAGGGGAGACGTGGAAACAAAGGGCCAGTGGAGGACAGCAACCGCGACCATCTACTCTGCAGATTGGATTCCTCCGGAGGGAAGGCAGCGAGGTTGCTGGAAGGTCTCGTATAGTTACTGGGTCGACGGTGAGGTCTATAGCGGTTTCATGACCGACTTCGCTACGGATAGCGAGGTGGCATATCAGAAAGACGACACATTTCCAATCGAATACTCATTGCAGAAACCCGAAGAAAGCCGAGTTCCAGGCTTAGTCTCCTACTGGCAAAAGGTACGACTCCCATTCGCGATCGGAATTGCCCTGGGGCTGGTTGCAATAGTCCTCTACTTGGTCAGGCACCTCTGATGGAGGTAAACCCGCTCAGCACACGTGACGCCTGGCCCGAAGCCATAGCCACCGTAACGTCCTGCAAATACGAGTTCGGCGCCGGCCGCGCGCTCGCCTTCGGCCTGCCCTCCGCACGCCACTTCCGCATCACCTACAACTACTGGGCGCGCAACGCCGACAACGTCGACGAGCTCCACACCGCTGAACTCACCTCAGAAAAAGCAATGCACGTCGGCACACTCTTCCCCATCCGCTTTAACCCCGACGCTGCCCACGAAACCACCCACTTCTCCGCAGCGCCCGAGCCCACCCGCAACCCACTCCTCGTCATTGCCATCGTCGGCTCCATCGTCCTCTCGCTCGCCTGGCTCCTGATCCTCCGCGGCTGCTGATCGTTCAATCTGCCACTATCCGCCTTGGCGCGCCTTTGCGAACCTTCGCGCTCTTTGCGTCAAAGCCTTTGCCTTGCTTTCACTAACCACTAACAACTAACCACTCGCCTCACAACCCCAACTCCTCCGCCCTCGCCTGCATCGCCGCTAAACAATTCCCGACATGCTCGTCCAGACTCAACCCCAACAACTCCGCGCCATGCGTAATATCCTCGCGCTTCACCGCCCGCGCGAACGCCTTGTCCTTCATCTTCTTCTTCACGCCCGCAACCTCCACCTCCGCAATCTTTTTCGAAGGCTTCACCAGCGCACACGCCGTCAGGAAGCCCGCCAGCTCATCGCACGCAAACAGCGCGCGGTCCAGATGCGTCTCCGGCTTCACGCCCGAATAATCCGCATGCGCGAGGATCGCATGCAGAATCTCCTCCGGCCATCTGTTCTCCCTCAAACACGCGACGCCCACAAACGGATGCTCCGCCGGCGTCGGATGCTTCTCATAGTCGAAGTCGTGCAGCAGCCCCGCACACCTGTACGTCTCCGCAAACGTCGCCGCATCATCCCAGCTGAGCCCCTGCCGCGCCGCCTCGCGCACACCATAGCTCTCCGTGCACGCCGCCACTGCCAGGCAGTGCTTCACCAGCGACTCACTCTTCGTCCACTCCCGCAACAACTCTTCCGCCTCCGCCGCACTACACCCCTTCGCCATCCTCGCCTCACAATCTGTAGTGTCTACTCTCTCGCACTTCCTAACTCCTCACCCCTCACTCCCTAACTCAGCGCGCTGACCGCGCTATTTACCACCCTGATTCCCTCTTCGGTTTTTTCCGGTTTTTCTGCCAGCATCTTCTGCGATACCTCTTGACTCTTCCGGCACCGGGTGTCACAGTAGGCACATCGCTCACCCCCTTATCGGACGTGACGCGCTGCGGTGCCCCGCTCTGGCAGCCGCCCGCAACAACAAAAACATGGCTACAGGACTGGCTCCAATCGCCGTACCAACGCCCCCGACCCAACCAGTGGTCAGCGCTGAACGCGAGGTCCTCCGGTGCGACCACTGCAAGCTCGTGCAGTTCCGCACCGCGAACGACGTCTGCCGAAAGTGCAAAAAGTCTCTGCTCCCGGACGTTCCAAAAGTTCAACTCATCGCTGTCGCCTCTGAACCCGAAGGCGCTCCTCAGGCCGAGGGCATCCAGGTCGCCGCGGCCGTGCGCGATCTCCGCCACGTCCGCAATCTTTCGCAGCGGCAACTCGCCACGCGCATGAACGTCCCGCGCACCTACATCTCCAAGATCGAGAACGGCAAAGCCATGCCGACGCTCTCGTCCCTTGACCGCCTCGCACGCGCCCTCCAGGTCGACATCTCCGCCCTGCTCCGCGACGCGCCCACGCGCCACAAGGACGAGACCGCCGTGCTCATGACCGACCCCTTCCTCGCCGAGATCGCGAAGTACACCGCGCATCTCACCGCGACGCAGAAGTCGATCTTCCTCAACCACGTCCGCGAGATCGCGCAAGGGCGTGCCCGCAAGCTGGCCTAAACTCCCGGCTTCGCTCCACCGTCAGACCTCCAGGCGTCGCGCATTAGCCCGCACCGCGGGCAACGTAGCGACGCCTCTCCGTTTTCATGGCGAGGTTGTCACATCTCGGCCGACTAGCCGCCCGTTCTCATCGAATCGGAACACCCAGTAAGCTGGCAACGCACGCGCAACCGATGACGGATAGATCATCAGGTGTGAACAACCAGATTGATCTGCGAAAGTCGCAATACATGCCGACCTGTCCAAGGGCTTACCGAGTCTCCGGCTCACATCCGATCGAGTTGCACCGGCAGGCAATTCCTCGAACGCCCTTTCGATCCTGTGATTTCGATGAACACTCCATGACAACCATCCGGCACTCGCGATAACAAAGCCTGCGACTCCGGTGACACCGAATCGCGCAAACCGTCTCATAGTTGGTTGAATCCTGAGCTTACATCCGTCTGGCCCGCGGTCCCCGCCAAATTTCAGCTTTCCTGATCCCTGGTCCCTGTTCCCTGATCCCTCGCATCAGCTATCCTCAAATCAGCGAGTCGCCGTGCCCCACCCCTCCTCCAGCCGCGCCTATCAGCGTTCTAATCGCGCGCACGAGCTCTCCCCCGAGGAGCGCGCCATCTACGACACGCTCGACCTCACACGTCTCCCGCAGCACGTCGCCATCATCATGGACGGCAACGGCCGCTGGGCCGGCAAGCGCGCTCTCAAGCGCTTCCTCGGCCACCAGCAGGGCGCCGAATCCGTCCAGTACGTCGTTGAAACCGCCTCGCGGATCGACGTCCCCTGGATCACCCTCTACGCCTTCTCGCTCGAAAACAACCTGCGCCGCCCCGCGACCGAGGTCAGCTTCCTGATGAAGCTGCTCCGCAACTATCTCGTCTCCAACGTCGAACGCATGAACGCCAACAACATCCGCATGACATACATCGGCCGCACGCATGAGCTCCCCTCCGAGGTGCAGGACACCATGCATTGGGCTGAGGAGCAGACCGCCAAAAACACCGGCACAACTCTCACCCTCGCGCTCAACTACGGCTCGCGTTCTGAAATCACCGACGCCGTCCGCCGCATCCTCACCGACCTCACCACCGAGGCCCACACCCGCGGCTGCTCTGTCGAAGACATTCTCGGCGCCGGCGCGCTCGACTCCCTCGACGAGTCCACCATCGCCGGCGCGCTCTACACCGCCGGCATGCCCGACCCCGACCTCGTCATCCGCACCTCCGGCGAGCAGCGCATCTCCAACTTCCTTCTCTGGCAGATCGCCTACGCCGAGATCTTCATCACCGACCGCCTCTGGCCCGACTTCCGCGGCCTCCATCTCATCGAGGCCATCGCCGACTACCAGCGCCGCGACCGCCGCTTCGGGGGCCTCAGCGAAAACTCAGACGAGAAGATCGAGACCCTGCAACCCGTCTCCGAGCTCGAATCCGAGATTGCCAAAGAGCTGCAACCCCCACCCGCCCTCACCCGCCGGTAAACAAGCGGCGCAGCCTCGCCTACTGCTGTTCTGGTTGGTAGGCACGCGAAGCGTGAAGGCACTCTCAAGCTGCACACGGCGTTCAGTCACTGGGGATTTCACGCGATCAGTCTTGACTACGAGAACAACGTGCTCACGGTCATTTGTGCACAGAGTGAGGACGCCAGCTGCTGAGTCTCAAGGACGAGTTCAATAAGCAGCATCAGATTGCAAACTGTTCAGTGTTGATGAACCTCTCGCCGGAGCAGGCGAAGCAGGAGACGCCGATGCTCGAGCCTGGCGAAACGATTCAGGGCCGCCCGCGAATTCTCGTCAACGATATAGCGACGAAAGATCATCACAGCTCGACTCTCCTGCCGGAATTCGAGAACGTGTGGAGGTACATGGCCGCGACGAACGCGTACTAAGCGTCGGTAACTGCTGTCATGGGCCTCGGTTGCCGGAGGCTGAGAAGCGATAACCGAGGCACGAACGGGGTATCCGCTTACCCAACCCTGGATGGTAGTCTCATAATCAGTGCTCCCCGGCCGGCTCCAATGTGCCCTGATCATTGCGGTTGTCGCGTTCGTGTGTGCTACGGCGCATGCGTTTGATCGCGTGACGCTGCGGAACGGTTTCAGCTACGACTGCAATCACCGGGAGCCGCTCGCCGATGGACGCGTGAGGTTGTTTCTGAGCAGCGGGGTGGATGCGAGCTATATCGATCTGCCCGCCGCGGAGATTGAATCCGTGGCGACGCTGCCGGACGAGCCTCCTGTTGTGGCGCCTAAGACGACAGTCCCTTCCAACGCTGACATGCGAAGTCTTTTGAGCGACGCGGGCGCGCAGCATGATATCGATGTGGAACTGCTGGCGAGCGTCGTGCATGCGGAGAGCGATGGACGGGCCAATGCTGTCTCGCGAACCGGAGCACAGGGCCTGATGCAGCTCATGCCGGGCACGGCTCACAATCTCGGCGTCAAAGATAGATTTGAGCCCGCGCAGAACATCAATGGCGGCACGGCGTACCTGGACGAACTGCTGACGCGCTACCACGACAATCTGGCGCTGGCACTAGCTGCGTACAACGCTGGACCAGCGGCGGTTGATAAGTATCACGGGATTCCGCCGTATCGCGAGACGCGGGCGTATGTAGCGCGCGTCATGAATGAATTCAAGCGGCGCAAGCTCGCGGCAGAACGCGCGGCGATTGCCAGCAGGTAAATACCTTTCCGAACAAGCAGGAGCCCAGGGCTGATGAGCAAGTCTGCCAGAAATGCTGTGATCGCTGTTGTGCTCCTTGCCATTATCGCGGGCTGCACATGGTTCGCGCGCGGGCGTGTGCACTTCGATTTTGCAAACCTGAAGGTGCAATTACGGGCAGTCTCATGGGCGCGCGTCGCTGCGGGTGTCGCGTTGATCTGGCTTTCGGTCGCGATCCGCGCGCCGCGCTGGCACGTGCTGCTCGGCTCCGCGAACACAACCGGCGCGGCCAAACTCGTCGGCCCACAGTTTGTCGGCTTCACGGTAGTTGCGCTGTTCGGAAGAGCGGCCGACCTCGCGCGACCGTACCTGACTGCACGGCGCACGGGAACACCGATCGCCACGCAGTTGGCGGTGTACTTCATCGAGCGGGCGCTTGATCTCGGATCCGCGGCAATTCTCTTCGCCATCACGCTTGCTCTGGCACCAAAAAACATGCCTCACCATGAAGAGTTCAAGAAGGCCGGCCAGGGTGCTCTCGTTCTGATGGCAGCCATCGTGGTATTCCTGCTAGCTGTTCGTTTCGCGGGAGGCGCAGTCGCCGGGTTCGCCAGCAAAACGGTGGGAGTGGGCTCGAAGAAGCTGGCGGAATCAGTTGCCGTTAAGATTCTCGAATTTCGCGAAGGGCTGCGCACGATCAAGACGTTCGGACAGTTTGGCGCGGCACTCGTGCTCTCCCTGCTCATTTGGGCAATGATCGCCGGATCGTACTTCGAAACGACCCGGGCATTCCGTGACTCTGCGCAGCTGGCGTTCTTCTCTGTACCGCAAACGATGCTTTTGTTGGCGTCCAGCATGGCGGGGTCGCTGATCCAGTTGCCGGTGATTGGGTGGTTCTCGCAGATCGGCGTGTTGACAGGGGCGTATATCGCGTTCTTCTCCGTACCGTTCGAAATCGCGTCAGCCGCGGGCGCGATTCTGATGGCGGTGACGACGCTCGGAATCGTGCCTGCGGGGCTGATTGCAGCGCGCATTGAAGGCGTGAGCCTGCGTGATGCGGCGCGCAGCAGCGAAGCTGTTGGCACGGCTTGATAAGATTGAAGTTGCATGAAGTGTCCTTACTGCGGCTTTACTCAGGACAAGGTGATCGACTCCCGCGAGAGCAAGGACGCCGACTCCATCCGCCGACGCCGCGAGTGCGAGCGCTGCACCAAGCGCTTCACCACGTATGAGCGGCTCGACGAAATTCCTTACATGGTAGTGAAGAAGGACGGCCGGCGCGAGAAGTTCGATCGCCAGAAGTTGCTCGCCGGACTGCTGCATTCGTGCCAGAAGCGCAAGGTTTCGGTGGCGCAGATGCAGTCGATTGTGGATGCGGCGGAGGCGTTTGTGGTTGATTCGCCGGAGCGCGAGCGACCGACCACGGACATCGGCGAGCTGATTATGCAGCGGCTGAAGGAGATCGATACTGTGGC
This sequence comes from uncultured Acidobacteriaceae bacterium, assembly GCA_963762465.1. Classification (GTDB taxonomy): domain Bacteria; phylum Acidobacteriota; class Terriglobia; order Terriglobales; family Acidobacteriaceae; genus Granulicella. Next base: position 389,945 of record CAVXKS010000011.1, read on the forward strand.
GTACATTCGATTTGCGAGCGTCTATCGCGACTTCAAGGACGTCAACGAGTTCAAGGAAGAGCTCGAAGGGCTGCTTGGCGGCAAGGACAGCAAACCCCGACGGGCCCACCCGCGCTAAGCATCCGAAAAGTAGACAAGGAAGTTTCGCAATGAAGGCAGCAACACGCACGCACAACATCACGTTAATTCCGGGTGACGGTATCGGGCCGGAGGTTACGGCAGCGACCGTCAGCATCCTGGAGGCCGCGGGGCGCGCGACCGGATGCAGCTTCAAGTGGGAGCGGCATGACGCGGGCGCGGATGCGTTTGCGATGACCGGCGAGTACATTCCGCAGGCGCTGTATGACTCGGTGACGCAGAACAAGGTGGCACTGAAGGGACCGGTGACGACGCCGATCGGGCAGGGGTTTTCGTCGATTAACGTCACGCTGCGGAAGAGGTTCGACCTGTATGCGAACTTCCGTCCGGTCAAGTCGCTGCCCGGGCTGAAGACGAACTATCCGAAGATCGATCTCGTGATCTTCCGGGAAAACACAGAGGATTTGTACGCCGGGCTCGAGGTGATGGTGCAGCCGGATGTGGCGCAGTCCCTTAAGATCATCACCACCAAGGGCTCTACGCGGATCGCGCGCGCGGCGTTTGAACATGCGCGCAAGCAAGGGCGCAAGAAGGTGCACGCCATTCACAAGGCCAACATCATGAAGCTGACGGATGGGCTCTTTTTGCGCTGCTGCAAGGCGGTCGCGGCTGAGTTTCCGGAGATCCAGTATCTGGAGCACATCGTCGACAACGCGTGCATGCAGCTGGTGCTGAACCCGTATCAGTACGACATCATCCTGACGGAGAATCTGTACGGCGATATTCTGTCGGACCTGTGCTCGGCGTTTGTCGGCGGGCTGGGGCTGGTGCCGGGAGCGAACATCGGCGCGGACGCGGCGATCTTCGAGGCGGTGCACGGCTCGGCGCCGGATATTGCCGGGCAGGACAAGGCGAACCCGACGGCCCTGCTGCAGTCCGCGGTGCTGATGCTGCACCATATTGGCGAGCCGGAGACTGCAGGGCGCATCCAGAAGGCGCTGAACCATGTGTACGCCGAGGGCAAGACGCTGACGCGCGATGTGGGCGGCACAGCAGGCACGAAGGCGTTCACCGAGGCGGTGCTGGACGAGTTGTAGTTCTTAAGCGCATGTGTCGCCAAGACGCGAGTTTGCGCATCCAAAGGAGCACCGTGAGGATCGGACGAGCCGTTGTTGTTTCCACACTCGCAGCCGCTGTACTACTGGGCGGCTGCAGACGCAATGCTGCCAATCCTGGACCTGCCAATGCACCGGCTGGATCTGCGCCGGTTGCGAATGCCACTCCACCGGCGATCGATCCAGCGACGGCTGGGAATATTTCAGGAGTGGTGCACTTCAGCGGAAAGGCTCCGGAGCGGATCAAGATCGACATGTCGGCTGATCCCGCGTGCGCCATGGCGGCTTTCGGGCCCGGTGGGCAGAACCTCACGGAGCAATACGTCGTGAACAACGGCCAGCTGGCGAACGTGTTTGTTTATGTGAAGAGCGGGATTCGGCCGTGGTCGGCGGCCGCGAACGCCCCGCCGGTAGTGCTGGACCAGAAGGGCTGTCGATATGTGCCGCACGTGATTGCCGTGCAGCAGGGGGGCAGGGTGGAGTACAGGAACTCCGACCCGGCCACGCATAACGTGCATACGTTGCCGCAGGAGCCGGCGAACCACTCCCTGGATGTGTCCGAAATGCCGGGTGGTCAGCCGCAGACGGAGACATTCCATTCGCCGGAGTTGATGATTCCGGTGCGTTGCAACAATCATCCGTGGATGCAGGCGTTCATCAACGTGGCGCCGAATGGATTTTTTTCGGTGACCGGCCCGGACGGCAGCTTTACACTTCACGACTTGCCTCCGGGAACCTATACTGTGGCGGCCGTGCACGAGAAGCTCGGCGAGCACGACATTCAGGTGACTGTTCCGGAAAAATCAACAGCAAAGGCGGACTTCACCTACTCTGCGAAGTGAATCAAAGCTGGTTGAACACGTCTGGCCCGCAGTTCTGCTATAGCTACAGTTCCCATAGAGCTGCATGCACATCTTCGATGGAAAGGTTGCCGATGCACTTCTCTCTTACGTTTCCGGTCCACCAGATTCCTCTCTGGTTTCTTGTGCTGTCGCTTTTTTTGCCCCGCATCTGCATCGTTGTCGCCTGGCTGCAGCACAGTCTGCCGGCGGCGTTTATTCCGGCGTCCGTCAATATCATTCAGATCATCGTTGCGATCCTGATCCCGCGGATTCTGATTCTCTTCTGGATTTACCAGGACCAGGGCATCACGATTTGGTTTCTGCTGCACGTGATCGCATTGATTATCGCGTGGGGCGGAGGCTCCAGACGCGTGATCACACGCCGCCGCGTCGTCGAGGTGGATGGCTAGAGACGCGGGCCACGCCGAAGTCGTCCCGCTCCATGGAATGGCTGCGATAAACTTGCTAGATGGAACGGCGTAATGTAGGCATCCTGGGGGCAACTGGAGCTGTCGGACAACGATTTATCCAGTTGCTCGCCCATCATCCCTGGTTCAACATCACCTGGCTGGCGGCAAGCGACCGCAGTGCGGGCAAGACCTACGCGGAAGCGTGCGCCTGGCGGCTGGACACGCCGTTGCCGAAGCGCATCGCCGAGATGGTGCTGCAGCCGAATACGCCGGAGGGGTCTACGGCCAATGCAAAATCAACCCTGCCGCGGATTATCTTCTCCTCCGTGGACGCCCCGGTGGCGCGTGAGCTGGAGCCGAAGTTCGCTGTCGCCGGTTGCGCAGTGATCTCGAACAGCTCGGCGTTCCGCATGGGCACGGATGTTCCGCTGGTCGTGCCCGAGGTGAACGAAGCTCACCTGGATGTAATCGAGGCCCAGGCGACGCGTAAGACTTCCGGCGGGTATCTGGTTACGAATCCGAACTGCTGTGCCATAGGCTTGGTGTTGCCCCTGGCTGCGCTGCACCAGCGCTTCGGGATCGAGAAGCTGTTTGTCTCGACGATGCAGGCGGTCTCCGGTGCGGGATATCCCGGCGTTGCGTCGCTGGACATTCTCGGCAACGTGATTCCCTACATTAAGAACGAGGAAGAGAAGCTGCAGGAGGAGGTCGCGAAGCTGCTTGGCGGGTTGCGTGTGGAGGGTGATGAGGCGCGCGGGTTCCAATTCGCGGACCTGACCGTTTCGGCAATGTGCAATCGCGTGCCGGTGCTCGAAGGCCACACAGAGTGCGTGAGCGTGAAGCTGCGGAAACCCACCACACGCGAAGAGATTCTGGACGCGTGGCAGAGCTTCCAGCCTCTAAGCGGGAAGGGACATGAGGGACTCCATCTGCCGTCCGCGCCGTTGCACCCGGTGGTCTACATGGATGGCGACGCGCGGCCACAGCCGAAGCTCGATCTCGACCGCGGCAACGGCATGACCACGACCGTCGGCCGGCTGCGCCCGTGCTCGATCTTTGACTGGAAGTTCACGCTGCTCTCGCACAACACTGTGCGCGGCGCGGCGGGTGCAGCGATCCTGAACGCGGAAATCCTTGCGGTGCTGGGCAAGTTTGATTTTCGGCGCTTCCCTGCCATCGGCTCGGCCGCGCTGGAAGAGAGCGCGGTGCCCGCATGAGTTCGAAGGCACGCGCCGCAGCTGCGCATCCTGAAATTGTTGTGATGAAGTTTGGTGGCACGTCCGTTGAGGACGCCACCGCCATTCTGCGTACGGCGAGCATCGTCGAGGGTCGCGTGAAGAAAGGATTGCGACCGGTCGTCGTTGTCTCGGCCATGGCAAAGGTTACGGACCAACTGCTTGCCTGCGCGGCGGCGGCTCTGGGCGGCCGCGGCGATCGGGAAGGTGCGCTGGAGATTGCCCGAAGGCTGCGCGCGCGCCATCTGCAGGTTGCGGGCGAACTTGTGAAGGCCGACCGGCTTACGTCGCTCGAGCTCGATATCAACCGTGCGTTCGATGGCCTGGAAGAACTGGTTCGCGGGATTGCGGTTGTGGGCGAGCTGACCGCGCGGACCTCGGATCTGATCGTGAGCTTCGGCGAGCGGCTCTCGAGCGTCATAGTCACGGCGGCGTTTGCCGAGCGCGGACTGAACTCCGTGCACGTCGATGCGCGCGAGGTGATCCTGACGGACGATCATTACGGCAAGGCTGCCCCGGACGAGCCGGCGATTGAGCGTGCGCTCCGGACGAAAGTGCTTCCGCTTGTGAGCGCAGAGCGTGTGCCGGTGATGGGCGGGTTCATCGGTTCCTGCAACGGAGTCACCACGACACTGGGTCGCGGAGGATCGGACTACACAGCCGCGCTGGTTGGCGGCGGACTACACGGCGGTGCGATCGAGATCTGGACGGACGTCGACGGCATTATGACCACCGATCCGCGCATCTGCCCGGATGCCCTGCGGGTGCGCACCATCAGCTTTGAAGAGGCTGCCGAGCTCGCCTACTTCGGCGCAAAGGTGCTGCATCCGGCGACCATTCTGCCCGCGGTACAGAAGAACATTCCGGTTTTCGTGCTGAACAGCCGCAACCCGGCGAACGAAGGTACGCGCATCACGGCAACGCCGCCGTCATGCGCGAGTCCGTTCAAGTCGATTGCGGCGAAGAAGAAGCTGACGATCATAGACATTGTGGCGAGCCGGATGCTGCTGGCGCATGGCTTCTTGAAGATGGTGTTCGACATTTTCGACAAGCACAGATGCGCGATCGATATGGTTTCGACGTCGGAGGTTTCAATCTCCGTGACAGTCGACTCGCGGGAGTCGCTGCCGGCCATCTGTGAGGAGCTGGGACGCATCGCCGATGTGAAGTATGAGAGCGACAAGGCGCTGATCTGCCTGGTCGGCGAGGACATCCGCGGGCAGAGCGGCATTGCGGCGCAGGTCTTTGCGGCGGTCTCGCACGTCAATATCCGTATGATCTCGCAAGGCGCCAGCGAAATTAATATGAGCTTCATGATCAACGAAGAGGACGTGGAGGAGGCGGTGCGATCACTGCACAAGAAGTTCTTCGCAGCCGCTGATCCGGCGATCTTCGACGTGGAAGCACGGCCCGTTATCTCCAATGCTTAGGAGCACCATCCCTCATGCGCATTCTCGTTCTCGGTGTGGGCAAGACCGGTAAGCTTGTTGCGGAAGTCGCGGCGGAACACGGCCATAGCGTTCACGTGCTCGATGCGAAGGAGAACAAGGAAGCGGCCGCGCTGACGCCGCCCTTCGTCGCGGGGTTCGATGTCGTTATCGACTTCACCACACCGCAGGCGGTGATCGCGAATATGCGAGCGGTCTTCGCGAATGGCGGAAAGATGGTGGTAGGCACGACTGGATGGTATGACCGTTTGCCGCGTGCGAAAGAAGCCGCCGAACGCAAGGGAGCCAGCCTGCTCTACGGTACGAACTTCTCCGTCGGCGTCCAGATGATGATGAAGCTCGCGGAGATGATGACGAAGGAGCTCGCGGGCATGAATTACCAGCTTTCGATCTCCGAGACACACCATCTCACGAAGCTCGACGCACCGAGCGGAACAGCGCTGACGTTGCGTGATGTCGTGAAGCGAGCGTGCAATATGGGCGATATCCCGATCAATTCCATTCGCCACGGCGAAGCGGTTGGGCTGCACGTGCTGGAGGCGGAAAGCAACGGCGATCGCATCCTGCTGACGCATGAGTCGCACTCGCGCCTACCCTTTGCCGAGGGCGCCGTGCGCGCAGCGGAGTGGCTCGTCGCGGCGAAGCCTGGCGTCTATGACTTCCGGGACGTCTTCGACAGGTTCTGAATTGTGCTGCATCCGTCGGCCGGAGTTGCGCGAACTTGCGCGGCCTCCTAGGCTAACGGTATGAGCTCTGCCACACTCGCCGCGCCAACCTTCGCCTCCCTCAGCTTTGAGCAGAAACTGGACCGCCTTGCAGAGGTGGCGATTCGCGTCGGCCTGAACCTGCGCGAAGGTCAGGAACTGGTGCTCACCGCCCCGACGGATGCGTTGCCGCTCGTGCGGCGCGTTGTAGAACACGCGTATAAAGCTGGCGCGAAGTTCGTGACGACGCTGATCAGCGATGACGAACTCGCGCTCGCGCGCTACCGGCATGCAGCAGAGTCCACCTTCGACTACGCGCCGGAGTGGTTTTACGACGGCATCGCAAACGCGTTCCGCTCCGGAGCCGCGCGCATGGCGATCACCGGCGCGAATCCGGCGCTGCTCTCCGGGCAGGATCCGCAGAAGGTTTCGCGCGCAAACATTGCTGTGTCCAAGGCGTATAAGCCGGCGATGGAGCTCATTACGCGCCATGAGATCAACTGGACGATCGTCGCTGCCGCGACTCCGGCGTGGGCAGCGCTTGTGTTTCCGGGCGAGCCTCAAGAGCTGGCGATGGGTAAGCTGTGGGATGCGATCTTCCGCACCTCGCGCATCTCCGGAGACGATCCGGTTGGCGATTGGAAGCGGCACGGCGAGAATTTGAAGCAACGCGTCGATCTGCTGAACGCGAAGCGGTATCGTTCGATCCGCTTCTTCACGCCGAACGGCGCAACGGATCTGACCGTCGGGCTCGCCGACCAGCACCTGTGGGCAGGAGGCGGCACAACCGCTGCCAACGGTGTTTACTGCCAACCCAACATCCCTACGGAGGAGTGCTTTACGACGCCTCACAAGGATCGGGTGCACGGCGTGGTCTCCGCCTCGAAGCCACTGTCGCATCAAGGCACGCTGATCGAAAACATCCGCTGCCGATTTGAAGGCGGACGCATCGTGGAAGTGACCGCCACAAAAGGCCAGGACGCGATTCAGAAGCTGATCGCAACCGACGACGGGGCGCGGCGGTTAGGCGAGGTCGCACTTGTTCCGCACAACTCGCCGATCGCACAATCGGGCATTCTCTTCTGGAACACGCTGTTTGACGAGAACGCGGCGAGCCATATCGCGCTCGGTCAGGCGTATTCGACGTGCCTCATCAACGGCGAGACGATGTCGAACGAGGAGCTGGCGAAACTGGGCGCGAATGAGAGCCTCATTCACGTGGACTGGATGATCGGTGGATCGACGATGAACATCGACGGAGTGAGTTCCAGTGGCTCGGCTGAGCCGCTGATGCGCGATGGTGACTGGGTTTAGCTCGCCGCGGCAGTTGAACATCCGGCGTGCCACACGAGATGATCTGCCGCAACTAACCGCGCTCCTCGAGCTGTATTACGTTGAGTGGAACGTGATACAGCGGGATGCGCCCGGAAGCATCGGGGAGTACATCGAGCAGGCTGATCCGTTTGGCTTTGCGGTGGTGGAACAAAATGGCGTTCTCGTGGGCTGCGTCCTTCTGCGGTGCTTACCGTCCATCGAATCGGCAGCCGAGTGCAAACGACTCTACGTCGCGCCGCATCATCGTGGAGCCGGGCTCGCATCGCGCTTGATGGATTTTGTGGAGCGCGCCGCCACGTCGAAACTTGACTGGATCTATCTCGACACCGGTGCGAATTTCACCGCCGCACAGGCCTTGTACCACGCGCGCGGATACGACGCTTGCGAGCGCTACAACGATAATCCGCAGGCCACATGTTTCTTTCGCAAGAGGCTGCCCGGCTGAGATAGCATCAATCGCGTGCTCGCTCGCGTCCGTACGATCTCCATTGCTCTGTTCGTCGGGCTCGCGCTGGCTGCGCAGTTGCCCCAGCCAGTCAAGCAGCCGGATATAGAAACCTACATTCATCAGTCGTGGGATAAGCTGCAGCGATCCATGACGGACTGCAGTTCGCTTGTCGACCCGAAGCTCACGACAGATCCCGTGCTCTATCTGCCGGCGGGTGAGGCTATCCCATCGGAAGTCGAAGCGATGCGAAGCAAGTGCCGCGTCGATGTGCGCTCGCTTCGGCGCGTGATTCACCACGAAGGTGAGCTCCTACCGGATGTGATCTCTACGCCCGGGCTGCTGTATCTGCCGCATCGGTACGTCGTGCCCGGCGGCCGTTTCAACGAGATGTACGGCTGGGACAGTTACTTCATCATTCTTGGTGAACTGGCGGATGGCCGCATTGATCTCGCGCGTGGCACCGTTGAAAATTTTTTCTACGAGATCGATCACTACGGCTCTGTTCTTAACGCGAACCGTACGTACTACCTCACGCGATCACAGCCGCCGTTCCTCAGTTCCATGGTCATTGCGGTTTATCAGGCGGAACGCGGAGAAAACCCGTCCGGAGCGCAAACGTGGTTGCGCGAGTCGCTTCCCTATCTCATCCGCGATCACGCGCTCTGGACCTCACCCCCACATCTCGCCGGCACCACCGCGTTATCGCGCTATTTCGACCTCGGGCATGGTCCAGTGCCTGAAATGGCCGATGACAGCACGTATTACGTCGATGTCATCCGTTGGCTGAGAGCACATCCGCAACAAACGCCAGCCGGATATCTCGAGCCGGCTACCCCAACCCCAGGCGCACGTTGCGCGGATAAGGCGAACTGTCTGCAAACCCGTCTGGATGGCGTGGAACTTACGCCCCAGTTCTACAAAGGCGATCGTGCGATGCGTGAGTCCGGGTTCGACACCAGTTCGCGCTTCGGCCCGTTCAGTGGATCCACGGAGGAGTATGCGCCAATCTGCCTGAACTCGCTTCTCTACAAATACGAGAACGATATCGCGAGCATCGAGTCGACACTGGGTGATCGCTCTTCCGCCGCACACTGGAGGCAAGTTGCAGCGATGCGGAGGCAACAGGTCAATTCGCTGCTTTGGGATGATTCGTCCGGTCTGTTTGTCGACTACGATTCACGCACGCAGAAACGATCCAGCTACGGCTACGTGACTACCTACTACGCCTTGTGGGCGGGCCTTGCAAGTCCCTCGCAGGCGAAACGACTTGTTGCCAACCTGCCGCTGTTCGAGCGCGCGGGAGGTCTGCAGATGAGCACTGAAGATACCGGAGAGCAGTGGGATGCTCCCTTCGGCTGGGCGCCGACTAACTGGCTTGCTGTCGAAGGTCTTGCCCGCTACGGTTATACGCAGGACGCCGACCGCATCGCCGGCAAGTTCATGGGGACTGTGCAGAACGGCTATGAGAATGACGGCACGATCCGCGAGAAGTACAACATGAACTCTGGCTCGTCGAATGTGGAAGTGACGACCGGCTACAAGACGAACGTCGTGGGTTTCGGATGGACGAACGGCGTCTATCTCGAGATGAAGCACCTTCTGGCGAAGAATCCTGCTGGAACGTATTGAGGCAGGTATACTCTGCCGAAAACCTCTATGCCTCGCGAACTGAACTCCACGCGCCTCGAAGCGTTTTCCGACGGTGTCATCGCGGTGATCATCACCATCATGGTGCTCGAGCTGCGTGTGCCCTCCACACGTGAACTCGGCGACTGGGCCGCCCTGCGCATGGACCTCAAGCTGATCGTCGTCTATTTCCTGAGCTTCGTTCAGACCGGGATTTATTGGGTGAATCATCATTATCTGCTGGATGACCTCGAGCAGGTTACGCACGCCATTCTGTGGTCAAACCTGGCGCTCCTCTTCTGCCTTTCGCTCATTCCATTCGGCACTGAATGGATCGCCGTGCGTGGTGTGGAGCCCGTGCCGACCATGGTTTACGTGCTCTGCTTTCTCGCACCCGCGGCGGCATGGGCGATATTGTCGAACAACATCTGCAGCCGGACCGGCATTCGGCCTGCCGCTGGTCTCGGCAAGCAGCTCTTTTCGCTCACCATGAACCTAGGAGCGATTGCGGTCGCATTCGCTTCTCCTTGGAGCGCGCTGGGCATGATTGCGATCGTGTCATTTGCCTGGCTGCTGCCGCCACGCCGCATCGCGGAAAAGACCCGCAGCCGGCCCGCATCAGCGCCGTCGGCGGATTCGCGCTAAACTCGACTTCGAAATGAATTTGCAAGGCTGCGGTACCGCCCTCGTCACTCCTTTTCGTTCGGACGGCACTCTCGATGAGCCCGCGCTTCGCGCGCACATTCACTGGCAGATCGCCTGCGGTGTCTCGCTGCTGGTTCCCTGTGGAACCACCGGCGAAGCCGCCACCCTGACCGACCCTGAGTGGCTGCGTGTCGTGGAGATCACGGTGGAGGCGGCCAACGGTCGTGTACCGGTTTTTGCGGGCGCCACGCACAATTCGACACGCGAGGCGATCCATCGCGCCAAGCAGCTCGGACGGATTCATGGCCTGACCGGCATCCTGACAGCGAACCCCTATTACAACAAGCCCGGACAGGAAGGCCAGTACCAACACTTTCGCGCGATCGCTGAATCCGTGCACCTGCCGGTTCTGCTTTACAACATTCCCGGCCGCACCGGCGCAAATCTCGAACCGGCCACGGTGCTCCGCCTCGCGGATATCCCGAACATCATTGGGGTCAAGGAGTCCAGCGGCAGCATGGTACAGATTACCGAGCTGCTGACCCAGGCGCCACGGTCGTTTCAGGTGCTCGCCGGCGACGACGCACTGGCGCTGCCGACGCTGGCTGTCGGCGGCTGCGGGCTAGTGTCCGTCGCGTCGAACGCAATTCCGCAGCAGATGTCGCAGATGATCAATGCCGCGCTGAACGACAACTGGATCTCTGCACGGCGGATCAATCGCCATTATTTCCATCTGTTTCAGGCCAACTTCTGCGAGCCCAGCCCTGCCCCGATCAAGGCCGTGATGGCGCTGCTCGGACGGGGGAACGAGGAGCTCCGGCTGCCGATGGTGCCCGTAACGGCTCAGACGCGCCGCAAGCTGGAGCGCATTCTCGGCGAGCTCGGCCTGCTGAGCAACTCGCCGCACGAAAATCTGCGTGTCTTCTAGAGCGCAGGCGAAGGATATTCTCTAGTCTGGTTCACTATGAGCAGCTATTCCAGCGCCCTGATGTGGATGACGCTCGCGGCACAGGTTGTCGCGTGGCCCGCTGTGAAACTACACGACGCCAACGGCGCTCTCACGCGGCTGCCCGCAAACGACCGCATTGTCGTGGAACACCTCCTTCGCTCGCAACTTGGACCTATGGCCCAGGGTGAAGATGCGGGCCAAATGAACAGAGCGATTGAATCTTTCCGCGTGGAGCGGGTGATTCTCGCTGGTGCACCCGGATTGGCCGTTCAGGCGAACGGAGAGAACTTTTGTGGAGCGAGCGGCAATTGCTCGTTCTGGATCGTCGATCTGCGCCAACACCGAGTCGTGCTTCGCGCCGATGCAGTCCAACAGTTCGCGATGGAGCAGCATTCGAAGAGTGGCTTTCCTGACGTGATCACCTGGACCCACGAATCGGCTACTGAGCATGAGCTGATCCGCTGGCAGTTCATCGGAGGAAAATACGAGAGAACGGCCTGCGCGACGCACGACTGGAGCGACACTGAGGGGAACCCATTGCCGCAACCAAAGACGACGCCCCATCCGTGCGACCCGGAAGGAAACTGACGCAGCATGAGCACGCCGCAATTCGACAAGCTTCACCACTTTATTGACCACTGGTTCTCGCTCGGCGCCGAGGCGGCGGGCAACCCTGATGCTCTTGCTGCTTTCCTCACTCTGCGCGAGGCGCTTGAAGTGGGCACGCTTCGCTCGGCCGAGCCAGATCCAGCTCAGCCGACCGGCTGGCGTGTAAACGCCTGGGTCAAGCGAGGCATTCTGCTCGGCTTCCGCCTGGGAGCGCTCGAGTCGATGAATGGCTGCGAGGCCGCCGGCAATTCCATCCTGAGCTTCGTTGACAAGGGCACTTACCCTGCGCGGCGCTTTGCCGCCAAGGACGGCATCCGCATCGTCCCTGGCGGCAGCTCTGTGCGTTCGGGCGCGTTCCTCGCTGCCGGTGTAGTGATGATGCCGCCGGCATACGTCAACGTCGGCGCCTATGTCGATGAAGGCACAATGATCGACTCTCACGCGCTGGTCGGCTCGTGCGCGCAGATCGGCAAACGCGTGCACCTGTCCGCCGCGGCTCAGATCGGCGGCGTGCTGGAGCCCGTGAACGCCTCGCCGGTAATCATTGAGGATGACGTTCTCGTCGGCGGCAACACCGGCGTGTACGAGGGCACCATCGTCCGCAGCAAAGCCGTGCTCGCCGCGGGCACCATCCTCACCCGCGGCACTCCGGTCTACGACCTGCCCAACAATACCGTGATGCGCGCCACGACGGACACGCCGCTCATCATCCCGTCGGGAGCGGTCGTCGTTCCCGGCTCGCGGGCCGTCCAGCAGGGCGCCGGAAAAGACCTCGGCCTCTCCGTTTACACGCCAATCTTAGTCAAATACCGTGATGAAAAGACTGAACTCTCGACAGCTCTCGAAGATATTCTGAGGTGAACCGAGACTCACGGAACCGGATGACTTCCGCAGCCGTACCTCTGTTGGAGGCAAATTAAGTGCTCAAGCTGCTCCTCTTCTGCATTCTCCTGGTGGTCTGCTGGCCTGCGGCAATTGTGGCGCTCGTGCTGTATCCGATCGTCTGGCTGCTGCTGCTTCCCTTCCGGCTGGTCGGCATCGCCGTCCACAGTGTCTTTGCCCTGATCGCGGCCCTGTTCACGCTTCCCGCGCGTGTCCTCCGCGCCATCTAAGCAGAGACCGCAGGACGCTGCGCCTGAGCAGTTCTCCTGAAGGTGTAGTCCGAAGCGACGCGTGCCTGCGTCGTTTTCTCTCGATGAAATCGACCCGCATAGCCGTTTGGAAGGCCACATCATCAGGAGAACTGCTCTAAACTGAAGATTCATGGCTTCAGACAAGCTGCAAATTATCCCTCTCGGCGGGCTCGGCGAGTTCGGCATGAACTGCCTCGCTCTCCGCTTCGGCGACGACATCATCGTCATCGACGCTGGCCTCATGTTCCCGGAAGAAGAGCTGCTCGGCGTCGACATCGTCGTCCCCGACATCAGCTACCTCGTTGAAAACCGCGCGCTCGTTCGCGGCATCGTACTCACGCATGGGCATGAGGATCACATCGGCGGGCTGCCGTGGATCCTCTCCGAGCTGAACGTTCCCGTCCACGGGACCGAGTTCACGCTCGCCTACGTAGAAGGCAAGCTCGACGAGCATCGCCTGCTCGATGACGCGGAGCTCATCGAAATGCTGCCCGGCCGCCGATTCAATCTCGGCGTGTTCAGCATCATCCCCATCCGCGTCACGCATTCGCTGGTTGATTGCGTCTCGCTCGCGATTCATACCCCGGCAGGGATCGTCCTCCACACCGGCGACTTCAAGATCGACCTCTCTTCGCCGGACGGCCACCCGTTCGACCTCCAGGCCTTCGCCGATCTCGGCAAGCAGAACGTGCTCTGCCTCCTGCAGGACTCCACCAATGTTGATCGCCCCGGCTTCACGCCGGGCGAGCAAGCAGTCCGTCCACGCCTCGACGACATCTTCTCCGCCACAAAGAAAAAGCTGTTCTTCTCCTGCTTTTCATCGTCCATCCACCGCATCCGCATCGCCATGGAGCTCGCGGACAAGCACAACCGCAAGGTCGCTCTCATCGGCCGCTCCATCGACAACTCCTCCGAAATCGCGCAGGACCTCGGCTACCTCGATCCGCCGCAGGGCCTGCTCATTCATCCGGGACAGATCAAGGAATACCCCGACCACGAGCTGTGCATCCTGATCTCTGGCACGCAGGGTGAGCCCATGAGTTCGCTCTCGCGCGCGGCCGTAGACAACCACAAGTTCGCCAAAATCAACGCCGGCGACACAGTCGTCCTCAGCTCGCGCATCATCCCCGGCAACGAAAAGGCGATCTACCGCGTTATCGACCACCTCGAGCGCCGCGACGCGCGCGTCATCCACGACGATGGCACCCACGGTCTCATCCACGTGTCCGGACACGGCTCGCAGGAAGAGCTGCGCATGATGATCAACCTCGTGCGTCCGAAATTCTTCGTGCCCATCCACGGCGACTATCGCCATCTGAAGCGTCACGCAGAACTCGCCGCCGCCACCGGCATCCCCGAAAAGATTCTTCTGCTCGAAGATGGCGACGTGCTGGAGCTCGACCGTGATGGCGCCGAGAAGACCGGAAAGATCACCACGGGCCGGATCTGCATAGACAACAACTCCACGGCCGACGTCGTCGAAGACACCGTGATTCGCGACCGCAAGCAGCTCGGCGGTGATGGTCTCTTCCTTCCCATCATCGCCATCAACAAGCGCACCGGCCAGGTCGAAGGCCTGCCTGAAATCTCAACACGCGGGTTCGCCGCCGACGACCCGGAGCTGCTCCGCAATGCGCGCGACATCGTCGCGCGCACGCTCGAGCAATCCAGTGAAGAGGAGCGCCGCGACTACGGTGTGATGAAGGACAAGATTCGCGGCGACCTGAAGCGCTTCATCCAGAAGAACGCGAACCGGCGCCCGTTGATCATGCCCATCATTCTGGAGCTCTAACGAGGGTGCCGATCAATTGTCAGAAGGCCGGTCAATGTGATCGATGACGATTACCTCGACCGGCCCCGTCGCTGGCACCAGCCTCAAGCCCAACTGTTGTTGAAGGGCCGCGAATAAACCCGACGCATCGCTGGTCGATTCCACGCCCGGCGATCCCTCGCGGGCCCACTTGAGGGTAAAGCTGTATTTGCCCTTTAGATCGGTCCGGTTCTGAATAGTACGCTCGTCGATTCTCAGGAATGGAGAGCGTACGAACTCATCCAGCGTGATTGCCTTCGCGGTCAGATCCAACTCCGGTCCTCGATCGATCAAAGAGAGTTGAGTCGTATCACTATCGTCCGAGCCAACCAGCTTCGCCCCACCCTTCCCAACGACAAGCGCGTAGAAAGGCATCTCTCGGGTCTCAAAGTGCACCTTCAGCTTGAACCGATCCGCCAGAAGAGCCTGCTCCATTGAAGTGCACCTGTTCCTGTTGCCGCGCTGGAGTGAGCTTCTGCATGGCAGCGAACCGGGAATCCTCGATCTTGGCCACCATCTCATACCGATCCGACTCACTTCGCACCCACTCCGGGCCGCCCAGAATCCGGTTGCCCGAAGAAAGTGGGAGTCCATACGCCGACTCGATCAGCAGCTGAACCTGGCCAATGAAGTCCAGACGATCCGTGACCGGTCTGCTCGCGCCGACTGGTGCGATCTTCGTTACTTTCCGCGGAGCACCCGAACCGTCAGACTCTGCCGAGGCCATCGGCCTCCATGGCTTGACGCTTGCAACTTCAAACGTCGGCAACGGTTGGTTCGAATGCAGAATCTGCCCACCGGCTAAGGCCGCGATGAAAACCAGAATGCTAACTGCTGCAGCCCTCTTTGCCATCAAAAACGCCCTCAACAAATCGGTACGTCCAGCCCCATGTGGAATCGAGCTCAACCTCCTCGCCTAGGGACCGTTCTTGGCTGGCGGTGCACTCTGCGCCGGCGCGGGCTTTCCCACGCTCGCGGCAATCGACTTCATAAAGTCCTGCACCATCTGGTTGAGCTCCGGTTGCACCTCGCGCATTCTCTGCTGCGTGATCTCCGTGCTCTTGGCCATCAGCTCCGGTGTCTTTTCGAGCATCTTCTGTCCCACCGGCGATTTATAGAACCCGATGATTCCATCAAGCTCCTCTTCCGTGTAGGTGCTCGCGTAGAGATTGATAAAGTCGGGCTCCAGCGCCTTCCATCCAAGCTTGTTGGTCACCAAAGCGAGAACGCGTTGCTGGAAATCCGCGATCTGCTTCTTCTGCTCCGGAGTAGCCTGATCGGCGCCGGGCATGGTCTGCGTTATCTGCTGCACCTGTTTTTCGATCCCGCTCATCAGCTGGTCCATCATCTGGTCCATGCGGAGCAGCGTAAAAAGCTGCTCGGCCTTGGCCCGCTTGCTTGCCTCGTCGGCTCGCGCGCTCGAGCATCCCAGCGTCACCGCGATCAGCACTACCGCAACATATCGGCTCATCTGAGGCTCCTTTCACTGCGCGGCCTATTCTTCGCGTTCAACCTGTTCCAGGACCGCCTCACCCGACAGCGGCTTGCGGGCAAAGTAATACAAGCTGAACCCGAGCATCGCAAAGCAAAGAACGCTCACTGCATCGTGGTGCAGCAGATTGTCCGCCGAAAAGTGCGGGAAGGTCTTATCAAATGCCTGGAATGCCACGCCGACGAGCCCCATGATGCCGCCCGAGGCAATCAGGCCCGAGGCAAACAGGCTGCCCGGCGAAACCTCGCTCTCCGCTTCGGTGGTCGGCGCCCGGCCAGCGCGAGCAATTGCCCTGTCGGCGAGCCAGCGCACCACACCGCCGCAGAAGATCGCGAGCGTCGTACCAATCGAAAGGTACGCTCCGACCGCAAACGTCAGCGAACGCACACCCAGCAACTCCACGCCGATCACCAGGGCGACTCCGAGCAATACCAACCCCCACGGAAGCTTGCGGCTCAGAATCCCGTTGATCACCGTCGCCATCAGCCGGCCCTGCGGAGCCGCAGCCTTTTCGCTGCCAATTCCCTGTGTCCACTGCACCTCAACCTGGTGCGTCGCCGGGTTATAGAGATATTTCCCGTCCTCCAGCACCGCTGATCCAATCGCGTTTAGCAGAATGTAGCTATGCGGGTTCGCAAGCGTGCCCACCACCGGCGCACCCGACGACGCACTAGCGCGCAATCTCACGTCATCGCGCGTGAAGTAGCCCTGTTGCTGCACGCCTTCCGGCAGCGCACTGAGCGATAGCTGCTTCGGCTGCGGGATCCTCGTGAAGCTCTCAAACCCTTTGTTCACAAGGTTCAGCG
This sequence comes from uncultured Acidobacteriaceae bacterium, assembly GCA_963762465.1. Taxonomy (GTDB): domain Bacteria; phylum Acidobacteriota; class Terriglobia; order Terriglobales; family Acidobacteriaceae; genus Granulicella. The sequence continues at coordinate 406,630 of CAVXKS010000011.1, forward strand.
TCAGGCCGATCACTAGGGTCGACACAATCACGCCAATCATCACCGCGAGTTGCTGCTTCCATGGCGTCGCTCCAATCAAAAACCCGGTCTTCAGATCCTGTGACGTGTCGCCCGCATTCGAGGCCGCAATACAGACCACACCGCCAATTGTGATCGCCAGCGCGCCAAAGGCCGGTGCCGTCCATCCCTTCACCAGGAAGATCGCCGCCGTCGCCATCAGCGTCGCAATCGTCATGCCGCTCACCGGACTCGCGCTCGAGCCCACGATGCCCACGATTCGCGCACTCACCGTCACAAAGAGGAACCCGAAGATTACCACCAGGATCGCCGCGGCAAAGTTCGCCAGCACACCCACCTGCGCGCCCGGCACCGGCCTGAATACCAGGAACGCGAACATCATCAGAACCAGCAGAACGCTTCCCCCGATCACGACGCTCATCGGCAAGTCATGCTCAATCCGCGAAGGCCTGCGCGACGCGGCTTCCGTACCCGTCACGCCGGATTTGCTGCGCATCTGGGCAACGCCTGCCGTGAGCGCGCTAATAATCGTCGGCGCCGTCCGCAGCAGCGTGATCAGCCCACTTGCCGCGACCGCGCCTGCCCCCATCGGCCGTACATAGGTGCGCCATAGCGCGCTCGGATCCATCATGCTGATGGGCACGGTGCCCGGGTAAAGCGGCGCCGTCATATGTTTGCCGAAGAACACAATCGTCGGCATCAATACAAGCCACGAGACCACGCCGCCCGCGAGCATGATCGCGGATACCCGGATGCCGATGATGTACCCGACGCCCAGGTACTCCGGCGTCACGTCCGCCCGGATCGAAGCCCCCTTCATCAGCTGCTGGCCGCCCGGGTCGAAGTTGAAGTCCTTCTTGGGCGTAGCCGGAAACAGCGCTGCCAGCCCCTCATTCTGGAATAGCGCATACAGCGCGCCGAACCCCAGCCCCAGGAACACACGACTTGCAAACGAGCCGCCGCGTTCACCCGCTGTCAGCACCTCAGCGCACGCGGTCCCCTCCGGGTAGGTGAGCGCTCCGTGCTCTTCAACGATCAGTTGCCGCCGGAGCGGAATCATGAACAGCACACCGAGCCAGCCGCCGAACAGGGCCAACGCAAAGATCCGGAACCCCTCGAGGTCAAAGCCCAGAAACACAAGCGCCGGCAGCGTGAAGATCACGCCCGAAGCAATCGATTGGCCCGCGTTGCCGGTCGTCTGAACGATGTTGTTCTCGAGGATCGATGCCCGCCCAAACACCCTCAGGATAGAGATCGACAGCACCGAGATCGGAATCGAGGCCGCTACCGTGAGCCCAGCCTTCAACCCCACGTACACAGTCACCGCGCCGAAGATGATCCCGAAGATCGACCCTAGGATCAGCGCCCGGGCGGTCAGCTCTCTCGGGCTCTCCTGGGCGGACACAAACGGGCGGAAGGTCGTGGTGGTGGTTGCCATCAGGCGTCATCTCCTCACGAAGTAGTTCAGCTAGCAAACCCAAAAGCTGCACCGGAGTGTACCAGCGCAGCCTCTTCGGACGCCTCCGCATCCTTCCTCGTCTATTTTCCTGAGTCGCTAGCCGCCCGGAGCGCTACTGCATCGTGCGTGCGTGCCTGCTCACAATCACCAGCCGCTCGCCTGCGAGAATCCGCTTGGCCTGTGCCTTGGCATGACTCGCCCACGGCCCGCTTGGGTCCAGCTGGATGTACCGGGTCCAGTGCCGCAGTGCCCGCCGCGGCTCCTGCATGCGCTCATAGGCCAGCGCCAGATTGTAATGCGCGTCCGCGTACTGCGGAACGAGTCTCAGCGCCCGATCGTACGCGGAGATCGCGTCGGGAAGCCGCTGCAACTCGTCAAGTACGTTACCCAGGTCGAAGAATGCCAGCGCGTACTCCGGGTCGGCCTCGGTCGCTCGCCGATACAACGCCTCCGCACCGTAGAAATCGCGCTCGTTGTAGCGGATCGTACCCAGGTTGATAGCCGCCGCGGCATGGTCCGGCTGCATCTCCAGGATTTCACCGTACAGCGACTTCGCCTCCGGCAGCGTCGTCGCATTCTCCTCCAGGCGTACGGCCCGGAGAAACATGTCCTGCACCTCCGCGGCTAGAGAGTACGGATCCGCCCCGCTGCGCCGCACGACGGCCAGCCCAGCGCACGGAGCCAGTTCAAAATCGAACGCCATCTGGCGGGTCATAGGATCGACGAGTGCCCGGCCCTGCCGAAAGGCCAGCCGCGATCCGCGCGGCACTACTGCCAGCTCCACCAGCGGATTGCTCAGCCCGGCCACCTTCTGCATCGCAGCAACCGACTGCCGGATGCTCTTCACGGAAATCCGGGTCTCGGCCAGCTCTCGAAGTTTCCGGAGCTGAACGAGTTCGTCGAACGAATAGTGTTCCGAGGCGGAGATCAAACCCGCCCGCTCCCATGCATTCAACTGTCGATGAGGGAGGCGAAGGATGCGCAGAACGTCTTCTCGGCGGTACTGGCTCACGGCGCTCGTCTCTCGGTTCTGGAAGCGGCCGCCCCACGCGACCGGCTCTGCTCCAGAGTATGCGGTGCACACGCATCCGCAGCAAGCGGAGAATGGCTAAGACGTATCTTTTCAGTGGATAACTGGAATCAAATCAGGTTCAGCGACGGCCGAAGCCCGAACCAGAGCTCACGCCGCGGCCGGTCTACCCGGCAGCAAAGTCATCGTCGCTCCGCTAGGCGGATGCGAAATCAGGAATGTGAGGGGATAACAGAGAAATGGAGCCGACGAACGGACTTGAACCGTTGACCTGCTGATTACGAATCAGCTGCTCTACCAACTGAGCTACGTCGGCCTGCTTTCCTCATTCTAGCGGCAAAGCGAGGAGACGCCAAACCCGCGCAGCTCTGTTGAATTTCGACACTCACGCGCTACTCCAGCTCGTCGCGCTCCATGCGATCGCCCAGTGCGACAAGTGCGAGCACCGCGATCATCACCGCCGTCGTCAGCCAAACTGCGATCGTAGGCATCGGCAATCCCTTCGGGCCAGTTTCCAGGCCAGCATTGCCTTCCCACTATCGCCTCTGTGCTACGGTGCAGAAATCCCCCGCCGCCAACTCAGCCGAATCTCCGCTGTTACGTCCTCTGCAACAAAAGGGCTACGACGTCGGGTCTCCGCCGCTCACACGATCCTCTTCGTCGCAAACCCCGCTCAGCGAAATACTCTTAACGGCAAAAGGGCCGCCCGGCAACAGGGCGACCCTTTCTCTATGGGAGGCAGCTCCAACGGAGGCAAAGCCATCGGAACGCTCTGGTGCAAGAGTATGTTCGCCCCCGGGTGGTGTCAAGACTCAATTCCCATAAATCGTAAGCTACTGCATGCAAAGGACTTACCGGAAATTATGTGACTTTTCGGTGTTTTCCCCTGTGATCCGTGCGGAAAGCCTTCTGGAATCCCGTTACTTCGGTCAGGAATGAGCATTAGGACCCGGTGCCTCCCAATTGGGCACCGGGTTTTGCGACGACAGGTGAAGACTGAGAAACTCTGGTTCACTCGCTGCCGGCTTGCCCTGCAACACCCGAATCAGTGCCCGCCCGCCACCGAGGAAGAGTCCCAGCAGCACAGCGGCCGTCATCAGCACGCCCGACAGGATCGCAATGCTGGTCAGCAGGCTGAACGCCTTTTGGACCTCGGTATGGAAGACCGGCGGCATGTACTGATCCACGGCGACGATCTGCTTCATGTGCACGTTCTCGAGAATCGCGCTCGCCTGGTTGCCGGGCAGTGCACCCGAGGCCACCATCACCAGCTCCTGGTCACGCCGAACCCGGGCGTTGGCAAAGCTTGGCCCCAATCCCTTCACGCCGGTAGAAAACCTCTTCTCAAACGCCTGCGCGATCTGCGGAGTCGGATAGATCAGCATCGTGAGCGTCTCGCGTCCATGCTTCTCGTCGTAGTTCGCTGTCACAGCCTCGGCGCTCTTGTCCCATCCCAACGCGTTCGCCGGCAGCACGCCGCCCTCTGCCGCGTAGCTCTCCGGTCCCAGCGCGTAACGCATGCCGGAAGGCACCAGGTGATCCGCCGGAACGAAACTCGGCAGCAACGGCGCCACACCGGCGCTACCCGTCGTCTTGGGCAGCACCTTCGCAAGCTGATTCAGAGCCGGCGCATCCGCCGCGCTCGCCGGCGACGCCAGCACCAGCGTGTCGCCATTTGTGAACAGCACCGCACCATCTCCCACCGCATCCGACGAGCCGACATCCTTCCCGACGCGCATCTCCGGCCGGACCGCCAGCGTGAACGCGCTGTAAGCCCCCGTGCGGTCACCAAACTCAACCGCCTCCACCCGCATCGTCTTTCCGCCGCGCGTGTAGGTGTTCACCTCCGACCGCAGAGGTCCAGCCTCCTGCAGTGCAGCCTTGTTGACCGTCGTGAGCGATATCGTTCCCGGCTCCGAACTCCCACCCTGCTGCCATCCGCCGAAGTTCTGCGGCAGCAGCTGAACCGGCGGCTCCGTCAGCGTTACACTCTGTGCCCCAGCCTGCGCTACGCCCAGCGCAAACGAGCACGCCACAAGACCAATTGCAGCTCTATTCCCCGCGCCCATAATGGTTCAGACTACACCCGCAGGCGAAGTGTTAGCGAACCCGCGCCACCCTCACCGCCCGATGGCAGCCCGCTCCGTCGCGACCGGCTTCTTCACCCCGTTGATCGTCTTCGCGTACCGCGCCACACCGGCGTACAGGCTCTCCGCCACACGCTCGCGATACTCCGGGCGCCGCAGCTCGTCCGCATCAGTCGGGTTCGTAACAAAGCTGATCTCCGCCAGGATCGACGGCATGTTCGCGCCAATCAGCACCACAAACGGCGCCTTCTTCACCCCGCGGTTCTTCAGCCCGTCATTGACCTTCGCCAGCCCGCCATACAGCGATTGGTCCACATCCTCCGCCAGTTCGCGCGACTCATCGATCTTGTCCTTCAGCGCAATCTTCTTGACCAGGTCGCTTAACTCATGCACGCTCTGCGTCGACACCGCGTTCTCGCGGCTGGCCACCTGCATCGCCTCCGGATCGCTCGTGAAGTTCAGGTAGTAGACCTCGACACCCCGCGCGCTCTCATCCTGCGAGCTGTTCGCATGCACGCTGATGAACAAATCTGCCTGCGCCTTGTTCGCAATCGCCGTCCGCGTCTCCAGTGGAATAAACGTGTCGTCCGCACGCGTATAAACAATCTCCGCGCCTAACCGGTCGTGCAGCAGCTTGCCCAGCCGCAGCGCCACGTCCAGCACAACGTCCTTCTCCTCAATCCCCCCCGCGCCCAGCGTGCCCGAATCATGCCCGCCGTGCCCCGCATCGATGACAATCCGGCCGATCTTCAAGCCCAGCGCCCGCATCAGCGTCGCCTCACCGTCCGTCGTCGGTGGAGGCGGCTCAGCTGGCTCGCCGGTTACATGGCTCTTGCTGCGCGACCCCCTCTTCGCACCCGTGCCCGCCGCGCGGTCGACAATCGGCTGCGACGTCGGCCTTCTCGTCGCCTCAATCTTTCCCGGCTGATCGCTCACCGCCGCAATCTCTACCCCGTCATCAGATGTCTTCGTCGTCACCGAGTTCGGCACCGGCTTCGAGGTCGTCGGCTTCGACGGAATGATCACCCGCGGCCGCGCCACCGCCTGCTTCGCCCCTCCACCCCCATCCCGCGACGCCAAGCCAAACACCGCGCTCCCATCCGTCACCGGCATCGGCGGCAGGCTCGACACCTCCGTCGCCCCTCCATGCGACTCACCTGCGTTGGTTGGTTGGTCCGCACCCGGTTCCGTTCCGCCGGCCTGCTGCTCTGCCGCCTGGCTCTTCGTCGTCGCCTGATCTCTGATCTCTGATCCCTGGTCTCTCTGCTTCCCATGGATATCAATAATCAGCCGGTAAGGATTTGGCAGTAGAAACGCCGAGTACTCCCCAACCTGGTGCACATCCAGCACCACGCGCGTCACATCGCCCGAGAATTGCGCCGCCCGGATCCTTGTCAGAAATCCATCATCCGTCACCGCAAAGCTCTTGCCCACCAACTGCTGCGCCAGCCGCGCATGGTGCAGGTCAAAGAAGATGCGATCCGGATTCTCGACCCGCGCGGCCTGATACTCCACCGCATCGCCAAGATCAATCGCCACCCGCGTATAGCTGGGCGTTGACCAGTGCCGTATCCCCGTGACCGTCGCCATCTTGCGCGGCCGCTCATAATCCGCATCATGGGCCGCGCTCGATGGATGCTCCGCATCCACCTCCGCCCCCGGCTCGGGCTTCGCCTCCCCATGTTCGACCGGCGCCTCATCCATCTTCGCCGCCGAAGCCTTCCGATAATGCTCGCCCTCGCCCCGCCCCGAAGCACCCGGCGTAACCGCCGCTTCCTCTGATCCCTGTTCCCTGATCCCTGATGCCTGCTTTGCCTCGCGCGCCTCTGGGCTCCGCGGATACTCCCCCTCCAGCAGTCCGCGAACCTTCTTCGCCTCTCCCGAATCATCCGCCGCATCCGGCCCCAGCAGCTCCAGCGCGTGCGCCAGCGCCCGCGGAGCGATCGATCCGCCTGGATACGCCTTCGCTAAAAACTCATACTGCCCTGCCGCATCTCGCAGTGCCTTGCGATCACTGAACTCGCGCCCTTCTTCCCCCAGCAGCTCCGCAACCTGCTCCACCGCGCGCGCCGCATGTGCATCGCCGGGATTGCCGTGGTAGATAGCGCGAAACTCATCCATCACATGCGCGTACTCAATCTTTGTGTGCGTTCCCTGCGGCTTCGCCTCGAACACCTGCCGGGCCAGCACCGCAGCGTCCCACGCGCTCCCCTCGCTGCGTGCCGCAAACGCCACCTGCACACCCAGCAACACAAAGGCGCTCGCGGCTAAGCACCTCCAGCCACGGCCGCATCCTCTCCCGCTCTGCCGAGATACACGCATAGCCCATCCTCAGTTTAGGTTCGCCGCGCCCACCTCACGCCGCGAATCAACCGCAGGTATTCGCCCATGTACCTGTTACTGATGTGCTGTTGAAAACGCGGCGCAGCCCCCTCACTCCGAGCACACGTCTCCGAACTCCCTAACTCATTGATTCCCTGACTTGCTGATCCGCTACCCGATCATCTCTCCCACAACCGACGCCGCCTGCGCGAGAACGCCATCCAGCGCCGCCACGTCGCTCCCACCGGCCTCCGCGAGATCCGGCCGTCCACCGCCTCGACCGCCAACCTTCGCCGCAAGCGCGCCCACAACCTTCCCCGCCTGCACGCGCCCGGTCAGGTCCTTTGTGACGCCAGTAATCAGCGATACCTTCCCGTCACTTGTCGCCGCTCCCAGCACCACCACACCCGAGCCAAGCTTCCCGCGCAGCTCATCCACGAGGTTCCGCATCTGCGATTTATCCAGCGCATCCACACGCCGCGCCAGGACCTTCACACCTTTCACTTCCACGGCCGAAGCCGCCGCGTCCGCCGTCGCTGCGCTCGCAGACTTCATCCGCATCTGCTCGAGCTCACGCCGCAGCTTCTTCATCTCCTCATCGCTCTGCGCCAGCCGCGCCTGCAGCGCCGCTGCGTTCACATCCCCACCGACGATCTGCCCCGCAACCCGCGTCACTTCCGCATCGCGCCGGAACAACTCCAGCGACCCCGTCCCAGTCACTGCCTCTACGCGCCGCACGCCGCTCGACACCGAGCTCTCGCCCACCAGCTTCAGCAGCCCAATCTCGCCCGTCGCCGCCGTGTGCGTTCCTCCGCACAGCTCCGTCGAGAAGTCCCCAATCTTCACTACGCGCACGCGCTCGCCATACTTCTCACCGAACAGCGCCATCGCACCCAGCTCATGCACCGCGACATCGATCGGCACATCCACCAGCGTCTCCACCTTATTGTTCGCGAACACCTGCGTGTTCACGATGTCCTCAATCTCCTGCAACTCCTCATCGGCGACGCCCGTAAAGTGCGAAAAATCAAACCGCAGCCGCGTCGCATCATTCAACGACCCCGCCTGCTTCACATGCGTGCCCAGCACCTGCCGTAGCGCCGCATGCAGCAGATGCGTCCCCGTGTGATTGCGCATCGTCGCGTGCCGCACGCCCGCATTCACCACCGCGTCAACCACATCGCCCAACGCAATCGCGTGCAATGCCCGAACCTGGTGCGCAAACACGCCCTGCACCGGCTTCCTGCATCCCCTCACCTCGGCGACCGCCGTGATGTGATCGCTCGCATACAGCCAGCCGACATCACCCACCTGCCCGCCCGAATCCGCATAGAAGCTCGTCGCATCCAGCACCACCTCGCCCGTCTCACCCGGCTGCAGCGTCGCGACACCAACTCCATCCTTCACCAGCGCGAGCACACGCGCTCCATCCAGCCGCGTAGCTCCATAACCTTGGAACTCCGTCGGCGGAAGCTCGCGATAAACGGGCGCCGCAGATTTCTGCGACCCACCCTTCCAACTCGCCCGCGCCCTCTGCTGCTCCTCCAGCTTCGCCCGCTCAAACCCTTCGTAATCGAATTCAATCCCCGCATCCCGCGCCGCATCGACCATAAAGTCCAACGGCATGCCGTAGGTCTCATACAAGAAGAAAGCGTCGCGGCCTGGAAACAGGAGTTCTGCAGATGGAGCGGGCATTCCGACCGGCTGGAACCCGAGATCAACCAAATCTTTATCAAGTTCTTGTTGAGTGGCAAACATTTGCTGTTCAGCACGCAGCGTCGCAAACCCCTCCTCGAGCAACGAAAGCCCCTTCTCAAGCACCCGCGCAAACTGTTCCTCCTCGGCGAGCACCACCTTGCTTACGCGCTCCGCCGAATCCTTCAGCTCCGGATAAGCCGCCTGCATCTCATCCCGCACCGCAAACACCATCTCATGCATGAACGGCTTTTCCTGCCCGAGCAGCCGCCCATGCCGAATCCCGCGCCGCATAATCTTGCGCAGCACATACCCGCGCCCCTCATTCGAAGGCAGCACACCATCCGAGATCAGGAACGTCGCCGCCCGCGCATGGTCCGCAATAATCCGCAGCGACGCCGCACCCTTCTCATCGCTGACAGCAAGCCTCTCGACGTCACTCGAATCTCGAATCTCGAATCTCGAATCTGATTGCGTCAACCTTGCCGCCGCAGCAATCAATGGCGTAAACAGATCGCTCTCATAATTTGAAAGCTTCCCCTGCAGCACCGCCGCAATCGCGCTCCAGCCCCATGCCCGTATCAATCGACGGCTTCGGCAGCGGCGTCAGCGTCCCATCCGCCGCGCGGTCGAACTGCATGAACACCAGGTTCCAGATCTCGATATACCGCTGATCGTCCTGCGGAAACGGCTTGTCCTCACCCGTCTCGCTCGCCGCAACTCCCAAATCAAAGAAAATCTCCGAACACGGTCCGCACGGCCCCGTATCGCCCATCTGCCAGAAGTTGTCCTTCATGGACATCTCGAAGATGCGCTCCTTCGGTACGCCCGTCTCGATCCAGTACTGCTCCGCCTCGTCATCCCGTGGAACAGATTCAGTCCCCTCAAAGATCGTCACGTAAAGCCGCGACGGATCAATCCCGAACCACTCCGGACTCGTCAGCAGCTCCCACGCATACGCAATCGCGTCCTTCTTGAAGTAATCCCCGAAGCTGAAGTTACCGAGCATCTCGAAGAACGTGTGGTGACGCCGCGTGAACCCAACGTTCTCCAGATCGTTATGCTTCCCACCCGCGCGCACGCACTTTTGCGACGAGGCCGCACGCGAGTAGTCGCGCTTCTCCGCGCCCAGGAACACATCCTTAAATTGATTCATCCCCGCATTCGTAAACAGCAGCGTAGGATCGTTCGCCGGCACCAGCGAGGACGAGTGCACACGACGGTGCTGCCTTTCCCTCAAAAAACCGCAGAAAATCTTCACGAATCTGATTGCCGGACAAGTTGCGCATAACCTTCAGTTTACCAGCGCAGAACGTCGTCTCACGCGCTCACTCCCGGCCGCCACGTCAGCCCCTCGCGGCGCAGCTCCGGATCGCGCGTCGCCTTCAGCTTCGCGAAACTCATCCGCATACCGCGCCATCTCCATCACGCTCACCAGCGCATCGAACGCATCTTCGCTCGACCTCGCCTTCGTCATCACCGCCCGGCCGACCGGCTTGTACACAGCGATCCGTCTTGCACTTCGCCGCGAGATATCTGCTCCGCGCCTCCGCATTCGACTTCGCGACCGCTCCCGTCATCAGCCGCGTGTACATCTCCACCAGCAGCGGCTTCGGCCTCTTCGCATCAATCGCCGAGCCTTCGAGTGGCCACACGCGAAAGCCGACATCATGCAGTCGCTCGAGCATCTGCATCGCCCGCAGCGAGCCCGTACCCACGCTCCCCGACCCGCCAATCTGAAACGGCGACTTCGGCGTAATGCCGCGCATCTTCGCCGCGCGCTCCGCATCTCCACCCGGCAACGCCTGCGCAATCTTGTTGTCGTAGTCCGCAAACCGAAACATCCTGCGATATCCCGGACCGCAGAACTGCGCCGGCCGCTTATGCGGCTTGCCCCAGAAGCGTTCATCGCGCGCAATCTCATCGCACTCACGTGCAAGCCACTGCTCGGCAAGACCCGCGTTCGCCTTCCGCCAGAACGCGAACATATCCTCGCAGCCATGTTCCGCGAGAAACCAGCCCGGAAAGCTGAAGCAGCAATCGATACTCACCACCAGCCGCGGCATCTCTCGCGCCAGCTCAATCAGCCACTCCGTAATCTCATCGCGCGTGCGCCCCGCCTCAAGCTGAACCTTGATCCCGCTCTCGCTCCGCGTCCACACCGCCGCCCAGATATGCCGCCGCTGCCCGGCCACATCAATCCGCCCCGACCAGTCGATCGCAATCAGCCGCAGCGGCATTGATCCGGCCTTTGCCCTATTCACTATTCACTACTCACTGTTCACTGGCTACTCTTCGACATCCACCTCTTCGATGTCCGTACCACCCCAATCGCGCAACACCGCCCAGACCGCCCTGCGACGAAAATCCCGCTGCCACCAGCCGCCGCATGATCTTCGCCGTCTCCTTCTGCTTCTGCTCGCGATCTCCACTCGGCTGCTTCAGACGCTTGCGCTCTATATATTGCCGCGCCAGCGCCGACCTCATCCACATCCTCATACTGCTTCCCCACCGCCTCGTTCACCAGCGACGACGGAACGCCCTTCTGCATCAGTCCCTGCTGCACCCTGCGCTGCGCCAAGCTTCTCGTTCTCCTGCCGCAGCCGCGCAAAGTCCGCCGCAAACCTGGCGTCACTCAGGTAGCCCAAGCTCCTTCAGCTTCGCAATCACCTTGTCCACCTCCGCGCGTCCGCTCTCATCCGGATCACCGAAGCACGCTCGTTCAGCCGCCGCCGCAGGTCGCGCTCGCTCTTCATCTTCGCGCCCAGCGACTTCACCGCGTAGTCCAGCAACTCCATATACTCCAGCGGCTTCCGCGGTTTCTTTGCCCGCCCGAATGCCACGGATTAATGCTCCTTCTTCGCGGCAGCGGGATTGCGCTCGGGCCCTGCGCTCGCATACTTGTTCATGCCGAGCCACTGGTCGCACCAGTCGTCCACCGTCTCATACCAGAGCTGCGAGTTCTGCGGCTTCAGCACCCAGTGCCCCTCGTCCGGAAAATACAGCATCTTGCTCGGCACGCCGAGCAGTTGCAGCGCCGTGAAAAGCTCGAGCCCCTGCGACACATCCAGCCGGTAGTCGCGCTGCGAGTGCACGATCAGCGTCGGCGTGTGCGCGTCCTTGATGTACCGCATCGGCGACCACTTGATGAATGGATTCTCCATATCCGGCTTGCCGTAGAAGTCCCACGGATGCGCCGGCTTCGTCTGCTCGACCACAGCATCCGGCCCATTGCCCGCCAACGGCCGGAACTCCCACTCGTTGAACCACAGCTCCTCGGTATCGCCGAACGCCGCCGCCGCATCGCTCATGCCCGTCATGCGTCACGATGCACTTGAAGCGGTTGGTGTGCGTCAGCACCCAGTCGGCCATGTACCCGCCATAGCTCGCGCCCAGCGCGCACTCGCGGTTCTTATCGATGAAGCTGTAATGCTGCTCCGCGTAATCGAGCCCCTTCATCAGGTCGACATAGGCCCGGCCACCCCAGTCGCCCGAAACCTCTTCAACAAACTTCTGCCCGTAGCCGGTTGAGCCGCGGCGGTTGATGCCGATGACCACATATCCGTTCGCGGCGAAGAGCTCCCAGTTCCAGCGGTAGGACCAGGCGTCTCCCCATGCGGTCTGCGGGCCGCCGTGCATGAGGAATTTGACCGGATATTTTTTGGACGGGTCGAAGTTGGGTGGCTTGATGAGGAAGCCCTGCGACCTTGCGTGCCGTTCGCGCCGGGGAACCAGAAGGATTCGAGCGGACCGAAGAGTCACTTGAGAGAGCAGAGCATCATTGAGGTGCGTGAGTTGCGTGGCGACTTCAGGCTCGTTCGCGCAACTTGAAACCGCCGGACGGGTCGCTATTGTCTACCGTGTTTGGGCCTGATAGTTTTCGGTGAGCATCGAGGACGACAATATCGCTGGGACGGTCTACACGCATTTCCGATGCAACCACCCGCGCTCCGTTGGGGCTTGGTGCGAGGCTTGAGAACTCGCCACAGGCGGCCACTCGCTGCTCGAAGAGTCGCTTGCCAGGTACGGAGATCTCTCTACCGGGGAGAGCGGTACGGTAGACAGGCTCTTCGCCATGAAAACGCACTCGCGAATAAACGGACGCCGAATCTGGAGCCCACGCGAATTCGTCGACCCAATTGTCGAAGTTGGTCGTCAGGTTTTCGAATCGGAGCGTGTACTGCGGTCCATCACCACCAAATCGAATTTGTCCGACTCATAGCCATTGCGAGCCTGCGAGCGCCACGCGAGCATTTGCCGTCGGGCGCAGTATTGCGGGCCGTCGTCGCTGCCGGGCGAGGTGGAGACCTTCACGGCTTTCGCGCTGGGCTCGTCGAGCTTGAGGGTGAAGATGTCGTTGTTGGTGGACTCGCCGGGCTGCGGGAAGACGCCGGGTTTGGCGAAGCCGACCTCGAGGTTGGTTTCGTAGGCGATCTCGTGCGAGTCGGGAGCCCAGGCGTAACCGAGCGGGCCGCCGAGGGAGAAGGTTGGTGTCTCGGCATCACCTACCGCCGAGCGCGGGGTGAGGTCGCGGAGGTTGTGGCCGTCGGCGTCGACGACGGCGATGTGGCTGCGCCGCTCGCCGAGATAGCGGTCCCAATGGCGATAGAGGAGGTGCGTCCAGATCTGCGCTTTGACGGGCGAGGCGTCGGCGGCCTTCTGCTTGCGACGTCGCAGGCGTCCTCTTTGGCCCAGTCGCCGAGGTCGGAACATTCCGGATAGACGTCCACGACGAAGAGCAGCCGCTTGGAATCCGGCGACCAGATCGCGCCGTCGGCGCCGCCATTCACGTTCGTCACCTGGATGGGCTCGCCGACCTTACCGCCGCATCGTCCCACGGCATCTCGTAGATCTGGTCCTTCATCGTCAGCGAGATGGTCTTGCCATCTGGAGCGAATCGGCCGTTCGATTCGCCATCGCCGAAGGTGACCTGGTGCTCCTTCGCCGCTGCCGTCGAGCGGCACCACCCACAGATGATTCGTCTTCGTGTTCTTCTCGAGCGACACATCCGTCACCGAAAACAGCACCCATTTTCCGTTCGGCGAGATCTGCGGGTCGGAGACGCGCTTCATCGCCATCAGGTCGGCGAAGGTCATCGGGCGCTTTTGCTGGGCGGCGGAGGTGAGCGGCCCAATGAGGGTTGCGGCAAGCAAACAGGTAAGGAGGCGCATCGGACGACAGTGTAGCGCGTTGATTTGCACGAATTCTCAGATCCGTGCCGACTGTGCGAGAATTCATCACGTCTCCCCGCAGGGCCCTGGAGACACGTCGCGGGGAGTCCGGAGAGACACCCATGCCTGATGAAGACCACTCCTTAACCTTCGAGATTGAGAGCAACGGTGAGTCCGCCGTAGTGAGGTGCCATGGCCGTATGGTGGCGTGGGGCACTGATGATTTCCATCAAGCGGTCAAGTCGCTGCTGCCCGGAGCCAAGGTGATCGTCATCGACCTGGCGGATCTGAGATTTGTGGACAGCATGGGGCTGGGAACGCTCGTGCGGCTGTACGTTTCGGCGCGACAGGCAGGCAGCGGATTGGTTGTGGAGCATTTGGGCAAGCAGGTGCGCAACGTGCTGAGCCTGACGAATCTGCTCCCGGTGCTGGCCCAGGCTGAGGCGCGCAATAGTACGGCCGCCTGAAGGGCGCGCTTGCAGAACCTTTTCCGTCGGCCTACCGTCTACTTCAGTAGGGATTCAGGCCAATGTTTCGGAAAATGCTCGCTCTCGCCCTTGCCGTCGGTGTCTCCACCATAGCTGCGCCCAGCTTCGCGCAGTCGAACCCCTCGCAAGGCTTCGGCCCCCTCGACCCCTCACAGCCGGCCGGCGTCACCATCGAACAGATCATCCAGAAGATGGGCGAGCGTGAGGCGCAGTTTGAGCAGGCGCGCAACCAGTACGAGTTTCGCCAGACCGTGAAGATCGACACCATCAATGACGACAACGGCCGCCCCGACGGGGAGTACCAGCAGGTCACCGACATCACCTTCGATCCCACCGGCAAGCGCATGGAGCACGTCGTCTTCGCTCCACAGAACACGATCGAGCGCGTGATCCTGACGGAGAACGACATGCGCGATATCGCCGAGCGCATCCCATTCATCCTGACGACCGCGCAGCTACCCGACTACAACCTGACCTACCTGGGCAAGCAGCATGTCGACGAGCTGAACACCTACGTCTTCGACTGCGCGCCGAAGGTCCTGGTGAAAGGACATCGCTATTTCCAGGGGAAGATCTGGGTGGACCAGCAGGACAACGAAATCGTTCTGGTCAATGGACTCAACGTGCCCCAGGACACCCGCAAGGGCCATGAAGACCTGAGCCCGCCTTTCACGACCTACTACGAGCAGATCGATGGCGTGTACTGGTTCCCGGTCTACACGAAGGCCGAGGGCATCCTGCACTTTGCTGCGCAGAACGGCGCGCTGAGCCAGGACGACCACATTCGCGCGATCGTCCGCTTTACAAACTACAAGAAATTCAACTTCCACTCCAACATCAAGATCACCTACGGCAACGACACGATCGCGCCCGGCGCAAAGCAGCCCGCCGGCGATGGCTCTCCGCAGCAGCAGCCTGAATCGCAACCGAAGTAGCTAATCGCTCAGCACATCCTCGTTGTAGTTGATCAGCAGCTTCTTGGCCGGCGAAGGCAGCTTGCCAAGCTTCACCGTCTGGTCAAACGTATTCACGCCGCGCATCTTCACCGTGGCGAGCCGGATCGTGTTTCCGTTCGCCATCTGCAAATACACCGGGACGAGCATGAGGAAGTTGTTCGAGACGCCGGTCTGCGAGATCTTGACGTGCACCGACGTAACGCCGTCTTCGGCCGTGCTGAACTCCGAGCTGATGTCGTAGTGCGGAACCTCGGTGCCATAGACGTACTCGTTGAAGAACCAGTCGAGCTTGCCGTCGCCCGCTGCGTCGAGCCACTTGGGCATGGTCTTTTCGAGTGAGTGCTGGAAGTCTTCGGTGGACGCTGATTTACCTGCGTATTGCTGCACGAATGCCTGCATGGATTTCTTGAATGGCTCGTCGTGATACTGCGGCGTCCAATACATCATCTCGATCATGTGCAGGATGTACGCCCCCTTGGCGTAGATGACGGCGCGGTAGACGTCCTCACCGCTCTTGCTGCTGTTCACGCGATAGCCCATCGTGACGGGGCCGACGTCGACGGGCCGCTTGCCGTAGGCGTTCTTCTCCAACAGCAAACGGCGCTGATCGTTCCAGTATTTATGGTAGTCGTCCATCTTGACGGAGGTCTGCATTAGGAACAGGCTGGCGGAAAACGTCGCGAACCCCTCGCCCATCCACTGGTCGCGATAGCTGGACCATCCGATCAGATCGCCCCACCACTGATGCGCGACCTCGTGCGGCGTGACGGATTGCCAGAACGACGGCATGTCGAACTCGCGGAGCCCGAAGGCGTGTTGCTCGGTGGTGTCCCAGAAGGCGCAGATGGGAAGGTAGACCATGGTGGGCCAGCCCTGGCCGTCGAGGCAAGTGGTTTGTTGGGTGAGCGAGACGTGATCGTAAGGCAGCTTGCCGAAGTAATCCGTGTAGATCTGGATCGCCGCATTTCCCTGCGAGACCTGGTTCTTCAGCCCGGGCGGCGTGGCCAGGCTGCCCATTCCGTTGTTCGCGAAGTTCACGACTGAATCAGGCAGATTGACGTTCGCGAAGCCGTCCACGGCGAAGCCCTGCGGGGTTTTGATCTCCTCCTGCTTGAAGTCGCCGATGTTGAAGCCGGCGACGGGAATCGGCGCGCGCGTCTGCCAGACGTAGCGCTCAACCGGGCCATCGTGGTCGTGCGCGACGAGGTCGCCGGTGGCTACCGCCTGCAGGCCCTTGGGCAGATGAAACGTCAGGCGGTAGTTCGCGAAGTCGCCGAAGACGGCATGCGGGGCGGGATACCACGATTCGCGCGCCGCGTGCAGAAGTTCGTAGACACCCTCGCCTTCGTGCTGAACGGCGTCAGGGCCGGAGTATTTGATGAGCAGGCGCACCGGACGATCTGTCGGCGCGTCATGCTGCAGCTCGACCGCGAACCCCGGGTCAGCCTTCTTGTCCTCCTGGATGAACTCCAGCGGAGCGCCGCTCTCGAAGTAGACGCCGCTGACCCGCAGCGTGGGAAAGAGATCAAACTGCACAACCCGCAGCCCGGGGCGATTCGCGTTCAGTGTTACGGTCGCGGCGCAGGTGAGCTTGCCGGACTTGTCCATCGTGACGTCGACCGCTTCATCGGTGACATGCATGGGAAGCGCGGCGGAATCTGCTCCCTGCATCCGGTAGGCAGTCCAGCCGTGAAAGTCATCGGTTCCCCAGGTCGCGAGCTCGACCTGATCGCCGTCGGCGAACGGCGCACCTTCGGGGTCGACGACGAACAGCAGGTTCTTGCCCGCGAAGAATCCGCCGGCGCGGAAGGACGCGAGGAAGAAGCTGCCGCGTGCGTCAGCGGGATCATCGGCGAGAACGTCTTCGAGAACGCGTGCGTCAAGATTCCAGTGCAGGGTCAGGCGCAGGTTCTTCGCGAGCTCGGCAGCGGCCCTGCAGGCTTCCGTCGCATCACCGCTCGCCGCGCCGGCCGAGGCCTTGCGGATTTCGTCGGCTGTCGTGTCAGTGAATCGCAGCACAACATTGGTGAAGTCCTGCGACATCTCCGGCGTCTTGGTCAGCAGCGCGAGCGAACGGCGCTCGTTGGGATCGGTGGGCGCGAGTTTGAAGCGCCCCTTGCCCTGGAACACCGCGCCCGTAACGTGGCCGCTCACCGGGCCGTAGAAGAAGATGACACCCTCGTCGAAGTGGAAGGTGCCGCCCTGCCGCTCAATCGTGAGGCCCTTCACCCCAAAGCCGGGGCCTGCAGGAAGATTGGAGCGCATCGCCTCGTAGGTCGCTTCGGAGTTCGGCGGCCGGGCAGAGCCGTTCGCTTCAATCACAGGAGCCGAGAGCTGCGCGAGGCACATGGCGGGCACACACGCCGTCGCCAGGATGAGCGAAACAGGCCGGACTGCAGAGAACATGGCAGCCACTATAGCGCCGACTGGAGGCGGTTCGCCGCAAAATTTTGTGCACCAAGGTACTGCGTTGGTCGCTAGGCGCGCTCCAGCGCCATGGCCACCGAATTGCCACCGCCAAGACACAGCGCGGCCACACCCTTGTGCGCGTCGCGCCGCTGCATCTCGTGCAGCAACGTGACGAGCACGCGCGCTCCGCTGGCCCCGATCGGATGGCCAATCGCAACCGCGCCTCCATTGACGTTAACGCGGTCGAGCCCAAGGCCAAGCTCCTTCGTGACGCCCAGCGCCTGCACGGCGAACGCCTCGTTGAGCTCAAACAGATCAACGTCCGAGAGCGCCCAGCCCGCGCGATCGAGAACCTTGCGCACACCCGTGACAGGCGCGAGCATCACCCAACGCGGCGCCACGCCGCTCGTCGCCTGCGCGCGGATCGTCGCCAAAGGCTTCAGGTTCAACTCGCGTGCCTTCTCCGCCGACATGACCACAACCGCCGCTGCGGCATCATTCACGCCGGGCGCGTTGCCAGCCGTGACGGTGCCCTGCTTGCGGAACGCCGGCTTCAGCGCGGCGAGCGCCTCGAGGCTCGCATCCTCCCGCACGCTCTCGTCACGCGTGACCGTGGTGCTTCCCTTCTTGCCCGCAATCTCGACGCCCACGATCTCGGCTTCGAAGCGGCCTTCCTTCCATGCGGCGGCAGCCTTGCGATGCGATTCGAGCGCGTACTGGTCCTGCTGCTCGCGCGTAAAGCCGTGCTTGTCGGCGACGAGCTCCGCCGTTTCGCCCATGTGGAAGTCCTCACACGCGCACCACAGGCCATCGCGCACCATCGAGTCGACCGCGGTGCTGTCGCCCATGCGCATGCCCTTGCGCGCGCCGGGCAGAAGATAGGGGGCGTTGGA
Source organism: uncultured Acidobacteriaceae bacterium (assembly GCA_963762465.1). Classification (GTDB taxonomy): domain Bacteria; phylum Acidobacteriota; class Terriglobia; order Terriglobales; family Acidobacteriaceae; genus Granulicella. The sequence goes on from CAVXKS010000011.1 coordinate 425,158, forward strand.
CATCGACTCCGTGCCGCCGGCCACGGCGATCTCGCTGTCTCCCTGCGCGATCGAATGCGCAGCGAGGCCAACGGCGCGCAGCCCGGAGCCGCAAACCATGTTGATCGTGAGCGCGCTCACCGAATCCGGAATGCCGCCGCGCAACGCCGCCTGCCGCGCAGGATTCTGCCCAAGACCGGCGGGAAGAACGCAACCCATGATGCACTCGTCGACCCGCGCAGAGTCAATGCCGGCGCGGTCAATCGCTGCACGCACGGCGATGGCGCCGAGTTCTATCGCGCTCAGCGAAGACAGTGCGCCGAGAAATTTCCCGACCGGTGTGCGAACCGCGCTGACGATAACAACTTCACGCATGCGATGAATCTCCTCAACCGAACTTCGCGACGAAGTATACGTGTGGTTTGGATGCGCTGGCCCTCGGGCGCGGTGCGCGAGTGAACGCGAGCAGCGGCGATGTGAGCGCAAGTTGAAGACCGTCAGAGCGGCTGTGAGGCTGTGCAAAGCAGGTCAGAAATTCCTTCCAAATTTTCTTTTTTCTCTTGACTCTAACGCGCAAGAAATCTATACCTTCGTTAGCTGCATTGCAGCGTCGATGATGTTCATCGATTGGGAGCGCAGGCAAACGCAACCAAGGCAAAGCATCAAACCAAGGCAACACACTCGGGGGACGCCAATAGAGAGCGTCCCCCGAGGTGTTTTTCGGCCTGTATTCATGCGCCTTTCGCGTGCCCTCACAGATCTTCGCTTCGCAGTATCCTGAGAGGCGATGACACGCCGCCGCTGGATCGCCGACAAGTTTACCGACACAACCGCATCCCTCACCGGAGATCAGGCGCTGCACCTTGCGCGCGTTCTGCGAGCCACGCCGGGACAAATTTTCGACGTGGTGGCGAACGGATTCCTTCGCCGTGCCACCGTCGTCAATGTCTCCGAGCAGGAGGTGACGTTCGCGCTGGGGGAGGAATTGGAGACCGAAGCAGCACTTCCGGTGCACTTGCTGCTTGCAGTGATTAAGTTCGATCACTATGAGTGGGGACTCGAGAAACTGACAGAGCTTGGCGCCGCAAGAATTACGCCTGTGATTGCGCGACGCACGGAGAAGCATCTCGCGCAGGCTGCCGGGAAACGTGTCGAACGTTGGCGCAGGATTGGGCTGGAGGCAGCAAAGCAATCGCGCCGCAGCGACCTTCCGCAGATCGATGATCCGCTCCCGCTGAACCAGGCGCTTGCGCAGATCGCCGCGCAAACAAAGCTGCTGCTGGCCGAGACCGAGCAGGAGAATTCGCTGATATCAGCGGTAGGTCCGGGCTTCAGCCCGGACTCAGCGAGTCAGCGAATCAGCGAGTCAGGAATCGCGCTGGCAGTTGGGCCGGAAGGCGGATGGACCCCCGAGGAGATGACGCTGTTCAGCGAGAAGGGATGGCGCCACGTAACTCTCGGACCGCGGATTCTGCGGGCGGAAACCGCCGCAATCGCCGCCCTCAGCATCTGCTCTGCACTCCTCTAAACAAAAAATCAGCGGAAGGCTTTCACGCCCGCCGCCGACTTGCTGACCCGCTGACTCGCTAGCTGAACATCTCCTTCACCTTGTCGAAGATCCCGCGTGACTGCGGCACGTTGTCCACCTTCATCGACTCGCCGAGCTGCCGCATAAGCTCCTTCTGCTGCCTGGTCAGCTTCGCCGGCGTTTGCACGCGGACTTCCACGATGAGGTCGCCGCGTCCGTGCGCGTTCAGGTGCGGAACGCCCTTGCCGCGCAGGCGGAACTCCTTCCCGCTTTGCGTACCCTCCGGAACCTTCATGGTCTCGGGGCCATGCAGCGTTTCAATCTCGAGTTCCGTACCGAGCGCCGCCTGTGGGAAGCTGATCGGCATCACGCAGTGCAGGTCGTCGCCGTCGCGTTCGAAGAACTTGTGCGGACGCACTTCCAGCACGACGTAGAGATCGCCCGACGGTCCGCCCCACTTGCCGGCGTCGCCTTCGCCGCCGTAGCGAATGCGTGTCTCGTTCTCCACGCCCGCGGGAACCTTGACCAGGATCTTGTGCTCGCGAGGAACCCGGCCATCGCCCCGGCAGGTCTTGCACGGGTGGCGCACAACCGAGCCCGTGCCGGAACACACCGGGCATGTGCGCGCGACAGAGAAGAACCCCTGCTGCGTGCGAATCTGCCCGCGCCCGCCGCACTGCTGGCAGGTCTCGGGCTGGCGTCCACCTTCCGAGCCTGTGCCGCTGCAGTCGTTGCAGGCCTCTGCGCGGCGGATGTTGATCTCGCGCTCGATGCCGAAGACAGCCTCCTCGAACTCAAGCCGCATGTCGAACTTCATGTCGCGTCCGCGCTGCGCTCGCGATGCACGGCCGCCGCGCGCGCCCATGTTGAACATTTCGCCGAACAGATCGCCGAAGATGTCCCCGATATCTCCCTGCGCAAACCCTCCGCCGGCAAACGGATTGCCCGCGGCACCTGCGGCGCCCACGCCGGCGTGACCGAAGCGGTCATACGCGGCGCGCTTGTCCGGGTCGCTGAGCACCTGGTAGGCCTCACTGCAGGCCTTGAATTTCTCCTCCGCGTCCGGATTATTCGGATTGCGGTCGGGGTGGTACTGCATCGCCAGCTTGCGATACGCGGCCTTCAGCTCCGCGTCCGTCGCCGTGCGCTCCACCTGCAAAACCTCGTAATAGTCCATCTTCATCGTTGCGGTCGCCATCTACACACTTCCCATCATCGCTCGCGAGCCTGCTTCGGCGCGCGCCTTGTTGATCTTCTTTAGTCAGAAACCTGCTTCGCGTTCGTCGCAATCTTCACCAGTGCAGGCCGCAGAAGCTTGTCGCGCAGCTTGTACCCGCGGCGGATCTCCTCAATCACCTGGTGGTCAGGCACATCGTCGCGCTCCTCGCTACTGAGCGCCTCATGCACGCGCGGATCGAACTGCGCACTGACAGCCTCGACGGGCTGCACATTCAATCCGCGCAGCGCCTCCTCCATCTGCTTCACAATCAGCTCGACGCCCGCGCGAAGCTGCTCCACAGACCCCTCCGCCTTTAGCGCCAACCCGAAATTATCCATCACGCCAAGGAACGGCTCGACCGCAGACTGCACCGCGTAATCGCGCGCGTCCTGGCGCTCCTTCACCTCACGCTTCCGGGCGTTGTCGAACTCCGCCTGCAGCCGAGCGAGACGATCCTTCAGCGCGTCCCGCTCCTCGCGCAGCGCATTGATCTCCGCAGTCTGCTGGTCCTGCTGCTGCGCCTGCTCGGCTGCTGACTCACCCTGCGCATCCGGCGCTGCTGTGCCGTCCTGCGCCTCTTCCGCCCGCTGCATCTCTTCTGTGTCCGTCATACGTCTGTCCTTTCCAAAAACTCCCGGCCGCCCCCACCGCGCAGCGCGATCTCGAATATTGCTCATAGCCAGCCTCTATTTCTTCATCGGGCAATTTCTCACTATCTACTGATGCGCCTACGAGCTTCGCGGCATCAACCCACGCTCCAGCATCTGCGCCACGTACGCTACCGCACTCATATTGCTGGGGTAGTTCATCCGTTTGGGCCCGATCACCGCAACCGACCCAACGTTTTCCCCGGCAACGCGCGTCGGCGCGGCGATGAGCACCAGGCCGGCCATCTCCGGCGCCTGCTGCTCCAAATCAAACACAACCCGCACGGACTCCTGCCGCGCATCCACGTAAGCGTTCAGCAGCTCAATCAGCCGCTCCTTCGTCTCCAGCGCCGTCAGCATCTCGCGCAGCCGCTCGCGATCTTCCGGCAACCCCAGCAGATTCGCGACGCCGTCGACAAACACCGCCTGGCCGCCTGCAGCGGCGCCAACCGTCTGGTTCCAGAGCTGCTGCGCGGCCTCCATCATCTGCTGGTACGCGCTGCGCTCGGTCTCGATCAGTCGCGCCAGCTCCGCCCGAATCCTTTCCATGCTCCATCCGCGGAAGTTCTCATTCAGGAACCGCGCCGCCGTCTCCAGCTCCAGCATCGTGAGGTCGCGATCGAGCGCCAGCACGCGATCCCGCACCATGCCGCTGCGCGTCACCACGACGGCCAGAACGCGCTGCTCGGCCAGCCGGCTGAAATGCACATGCTCCAGCGTATCCAGCGAGCTCGCCGTCGACATCGCAATCCCCACCCCGCTCGAGAGCACCGCAAGCACATGCGACGTCCGCTCCAGCAGCGCCTCGGCGCCCGCAATCCCCGCCAGGCTGTTGTCGATCCGCAACTGCACTTCAGCAGCGGATGGTCCAGTCAGCCGCGCAACATCGTCTTTGCTCAGCTGCTCTACATACAGCCGAAACGCACGTGCCGACGGCACGCGCCCCGCCGACGTGTGCGGCTGCTCCAGCAGTCCCTGCTCGGCGAGCTCCGCCATCTCATTGCGAATCGTCGCCGAGCTGGCCGGACCTGAAGCGAGGTTCTCCAAACGCGCAATAGCGCCCGAGCTCACCGGCTCGCCCGTCGCAATATATTGCTCGACGATCGCCGTAAGGATCTCGCGCTGCCGGTTTGTAATCTCGGTCCGCATGTTGAGCTTTTAGTTCCCCGCCTTTGCCTTGTTCACTACTCACCATTCACTTCTCTACGAAATCTCCAGCACGTTCTCATTCTGCGCCGCCACCTGCTCGGCGCGTTCCTTCACCTTCTGCGCAATCGCTGCAAACTCCCGTCCGCGCGCCGACTGATCTCCTGCCAACGATGCCGGCATCCCGCGATCGCCGCCTTCACGCACCTGCGGGTCGAGATCCACCGAACCAAGGAACGCGATACTAAACTGTTTTGCCGTCTGCTCGGTCGCACCCGCACCGAACACGTCGATGACGCTTCCATCCGGCAGGGTCATCTGGCTCATGTTCTCCACCATGCCCAGCACCTCGACGTTCACCTGGTGGAACATCTCCAACGCCTTGCGCGCATCCTGCAGCGCCACGCTCGATCCCGTGGAGACCACGACCGCTCCCGTCAGCGGCACCGTCTGCACCAGCGAAATCACCACATCGCCCGTGCCCGGCGGCAAGTCCACAATCAGAAAATCGAGCTCGCCCCACGCCACCTGCTGCAGAAACTGCTTGATGATGCCGTGCAGCATCGGCCCGCGCATCACCATCGGCTTATCGCCCGGCGAGATCAGCCCTACGGACATGAACTTCACGCCATGCGCCGTCAGCGGCTCGATCATGTTGCCCGGCCCCACCGATGGCTGCCGCGTCACGCCGAGCATCGTCGGCACATTCGGGCCATAAATATCGGCATCGAGCAAACCGACCTTGTGTCCCTGCTTCGCCAGCGTCACAGCGAGATTCACCGCAACCGTGGTCTTGCCGACGCCGCCCTTGCCCGAACCCACCGCCACTACATACTGCACGCCCGGCAGCGGCTGCGGTCCCATCGGCTGTTGTCCTGTGTGTGCCATCAGATCCTGCTCTCTACTCTCTACTGTCTACCCTCTACTGACTGCCTCTAGACATGCCACTCCGGCGGCAACGCCGCGCGCAGTTCTCTCCGCCGAGCCACTTCTCCGCTGCGCATCTCGCGCCTGCGTCCCGCGTCCTCAAACCGCCGCCTCTGGTGTTCGGTCTCGGCAATCACCTGCGGCACCTCGATTCTCTTTCCGGTCGCATCCACTGCGACAAACGTCAGGTACGCCGAGGCCACCTGCCGGAAACGACCCTCCCGAACGTCCTCCACCATCGCTTTGACGCCGACCTCCATGGAGGTGCGGAACGCGCGGTTCACACTGGACTTCAAAATGAGCAGGTCGCCAACCTTGACCGGCGCCACAAAATCCAGGTGGTCCATGGACGCCGTCACCGTGAACGCCCGCGCATGCCGGCTCGCGGCCATCGCGCCCACCAGGTCGATGAACTGCATCAGCCGCCCGCCGAACAGGTTCCCAATCGCGTTCGCGTCGCTGGGAAAGATAATCTCGCTGCGTTCGGATTGGGACTCGGAGACCGGCCGCGCGGCCACACCTTCGCTCATCCTGCTTGCCAACCCTCCACTCAAGTTCCGGGAGAAATCTCCCTCTCTATATTCTAAATCTCCCGCTGAATCTTCGCGTCCGGCCTCACCCGCGCGCATCTCATTGCCAGAACGCCCCTCTTCCAACAATTACCCACGTTTGCCTGATCGTTACAGGAGCCGCCGATGAACGCCGCCCTGGTCGAATCCTTCCAGTCACCGCCGCGCTACACACAGTTCGACGACCCCGCACCCCAACCCGGCGAGTCGGCGATCCGCGTCCTCGCCGCCGGCCTGCACCCCATCGTCAAGGCGCTCGCCAAAGGCTCCCACTACGGCAGCACCGGCAACCTGCCGTTCGTTCCCGGGATCGACGGCGTAGGCCGGCTCGACGACGCGCCGCCGCGTCTTCTTCGGCGTCTCCCGCCCGCCCTTCGGCTCCATGGCCGAGCGCACCATCGCCAACCCGCCGTTCCTGATCCCGCTCGACGACGCCATCCCCGACGCCACAGCCGCCGCGCTCGGCAATCCGGGCATGTCCTCCTGGGCGGCGCTCTCGTATCGCGCCAAGTTCGTCTCCGGCGAAAGCATCCTGATCCTCGGCGCGACCGGCGTCGCGGGCCAGCTCGCGGTTCAGATCGCAAAACGCCGCGGCGCGCGCCGCGTCATCGCCTGCGGCCGCAATCCCGAAGCCCTCGCCAAAACCCAATCCCTCGGCGCCGATGCGACCATCTCCCTCGAGCTCCCCCACGACGAGCTCGTCGCCGCGCTCCGCCGCGAGATCGACAACGGCATCGACATCGTCCTCGACTATCTCTGGGGCGCGCCCGCCGAAGCCACACTCGAAGCCATCGCCAAGAAGGGCCTCAGCCACCAGACCGCGCGCATCCGCTACATCCAGATCGGCAACAGCGCCGGCGCGAAGATCCCACTCGAAGCCGTCCACGCTGCGCAGCTCCGGCCTCGAGCTCCTCGGCAGCGGCTTCGGCAGCGCCTCCATGCAGGACCTCGCCGCCTCCATCGCCGACTTCTTCGCCGAAGCCGCGCGCCAGCCGTTCGAGATCGCCGTCCGCACCTTCCCTCTGCGCGACGTCGCCTCCGTCTGGAACCAACCCGATGGCGAGGGCCGCTTCGTCTTCGTCCCGTAATCGGGTGCCCCATTCATCGCGCGCTATCGCGATCGAAGGGTTGCCATCTCACACTCACCGCATCCTTAAATCCATGGACAAGATCGCCATGCTCTCCGAGATCCTCGCGCAGCACCCCACCGACGCCTTCGCGCGCTACGGCCTCGCGATGGCCTACGCCTCCGAAGGTAAAAACGACGACGCCCTGCGCGAGTTCGCGACGACCATCCAGCACAACCCGGATTACGTGCCCGCCTTCCAGATGTGCGCGCAGACGCTGCTCAAACTCGGCCGCACCGACGAAGCCCGCCAGCGCCTCACCGAAGGTCTCGCCGCCGCGGCACGCAGCGGCAACGCGCACGCCGCAAGCGAGATGCAGGCGATGCTGGACGACCTCGGCTAACTCATCGTTTACGATGCTGCATGCGAAATTTGCTTGCGGCAATTCCGTTCAGCCTCTGTGCGGTTCTTGGCTACGCCCAGGCGGCGGACAAAGACGCAGCGCTGCTCAGTCAGGCGCGTGCCGCGTACGACGCTCCCTTCGACCGAGGCCTCAAGTCCTTCGACTGCGCCGTGGACTTCAACTGGAAGCAGCATTGGGCGGATACCTATCGCGTCGGGGACGAAGGAACGGATGACGAAATCGAAACGTACATCCAGCCTATTCGCAACCGCGTTACCGTCACGCGCGAGGACGCCGTCGTGTCCTCCGGCATGACGGAAGAGCAGGAGCACAAACTTCCTCGCGGAGGGATGGCCGAAGGTCTCCTCGAGCACGCAGTCCGATTCAGCCTCCGTACCTGGCTGGTCGCAAGCAACAACGCGTTGCTCCCGCCGACGGGCACACCTGTCCACTTCGAACCTTTGGCTTTCGGCTATAACCTCGAACTCAAGATCAAGACCTTCGACGTCGTGATGATGCTCACGCGCGACATGAGCCTGCAGAGCATGGCAGTTAAAGGCTCCGATGCCGACCGCCAGGAGTTGGGCTTCCATCCGGGGCCGCAGGGACTTCTTTTGGGCTCGTGGACCATGGGTGAGGATGGAAATTTCAAGCCCGGCAATCGCCTCATCTTCACGTACACCTACCAGGTTGTCGACGGCTTCGAAATCCCTGCGCACATGGTCCTAACCCGGGAAAGTCACCATGAGGTCTGGCGCTACACGCTCACCGACTGCAAAGTGACGGCCGAAAAATAAACTGCGGCGGCTCCCCCGACCGAGAGGGGCGCACGGCGAATCCCGGCTCCCCGCGCCACATCTATACTTGTATCTATGCCGCAAAACGCGCTTCCGACCACACTGGGCCAGCTTCGCAAATCTCCTGACTTCACCCCCGAGCGCGTCTCGCGCTCCGTCAAGGACGAGCTCCGCGACAATCTCATCGCGCGTCTGCGGCAGATCGCGCCCGGCGGCCCACGCGAAGGCGAAAGCCTCTTCCCCGGCATCGTCGGCTACGACGACACGGTCATCCCGCAGGTCGTCAACGCCATCCTCTCGCGCCACAACTTCATCCTGCTCGGCCTGCGCGGCCAGGCCAAGTCCCGCATCCTGCGCGCGCTCACCACGCTGCTCGACCCCTACGCGCCCTACGTCGCCGGCTCCGAGCTCCGCGACAACCCCTACGCTCCGCTGAGCAAATTTTCGCGCGACCTCATCGCCTCGCTCGGCGACGACACGCCCATCGCCTGGATGACGCCCATCGAGCGCTACGTCGAAAAGCTCGCCACGCCCGACGTCACCGTCGCCGACCTCATCGGCGATGTCGACCCCATCAAGGCCGCGCGCTCCGGCCACGAGCTCGGCTCCGAGCTCACCATGCACTACGGCCTGCTGCCCCGCGCCAACCGCGGCATCTTCGCCATCAACGAGCTCCCCGATCTCGCGGGCAAAATCCAGGTCGCGCTCTTCAACATCATGCAGGAAGGCGACGTCCAGATTAAGGGCTACCCCATCCGCCTCGAGCTCGACGTCGCCATCGTCTTCTCCGCCAACCCCGAGGACTACACGGCGCGCGGCAAAATCGTCACCCCGCTCAAAGACCGCATCGGCAGCGAGATTCGCACCCACTACCCCGAGTCGCTCGACGAAGCCATCACCATCACCGAGCAGGAAGCGTGGACCGCACGCAGTCTACGCCGCCGAGAACGACCAGATCCAGCGCATCCACATCCCGCACTACATCCGCCAGATCGTCGAGCAGATCGCCTTCGTCGCGCGCGAAGAGAAGAAGGTCGACAAGCGCTCCGGCGTCTCGCAGCGCCTTCCCATCTCCACCATGGAGCTCGTCGTCTCCAACGCCGAACGCCGCGCCCTGCTGCACGGCGAATCGCTCGTCGTTCCGCGCGTCGGCGACATCTTCTCCGCGCTGCCCGGCATCACCGGCAAGATCGAGCTCGAGTACGAAGGCGAGCTCAAGGGCTCCGACGTCGTCATGCGCGAGATCATCCGCCAGTCCGTCGCCACCATCTACGACACCTACTTCGCCGGCGCCGACACCCAGCAGATCGAGCAGTGGTTCAACCTCGGCGGCACGGTCGAGCTCAACGACAAGCAGCCCACCGCCTCCGTGCTCAAGTCACTGAAAGAGATCCAGGGCCTCTTCGACAAGCTCGCCCCGCTCAAGCTCCCTAAGCACGCCGAACCCGAGCTCGCCGTCTCCGGCGCCGAGTTCCTGCTCGAAGGCATGACCGCGCACAAGCGCATCTCCCGCTCCGAGGCCCGCACCTTCACGGCCGGCGAAAAGCGCAAGCGCGTCGAAGACGCCGCCAACCTCGGCGAGCGCATGCGCGAACGCGAACGCGAGGCCTTCAACCGCACCCGCCGCGGCTTCAACTAAAGCCGTAGCAACATTGGCGAGCGCAAGCGGCCTGCGCTCGCGTAAACTTCTCTCGTCCCCATGACGACGAAAATCGTCGCGCTTTCCGCCGCCCTCGTCTTCGCCTCTGCACTGCCAGCCCAAAAGATCTCCAACCCCGCCGCCTCCGTGCTCGACGTCCCCGCGCGCCAGGCGTTCCTCAAGTCCACCGACAACACTCTCCTCCGCGATGCGATCGCGCACCTCGGCTCCTGCACCGCCATGCCGCTCGTCGTCGCGCCCACCGGCCCGATGGAGATCCCGCATCACTACATGCACGGCTCGAACGGCCCCATCAATCCCGCCGAAGCCGAAGCCACCCGCACCTACAGCGCCTTCGAGCACCGCATCACCTCCGGCATGAACCGCTGGGTCGCCACGGGCAACGAAGCCGAGGCCCAATGCGCGCTCTCGCAGCTCGACGCCTGGGCGCAGGCCGGCGCGCTCACCCACTACGACCCCAAGGCCTACTCGCAATCCTGGTACCAGGCCGAGTGGACACTCTGCTCCGCCGGCGTCACCGCGTCCGTGCTCCGCCAGGACCCGCTCCTTGACGGCGCACAGCAGCAGCGCGTCGCCGTCTGGCTCAACCGCGCCGCGCACCAACTCATCTCCTACGAAAAACCCGGCGAGCTCGGCAACAATCACCACTACTGGCGCGCCCTCGCCGCCACCTCCATCGGCGTGCTCTCCAACGACGACGATCTCTTCCGCTTCGGCGTCGACGTCTTCAAACAAGCCGTCAGCCAGGAGGACCAGAACGGCGCCTTCCCGCTCGAGATGGCCCGCCACGAAAACGCCATCCACTACCAGTCGTTCGCCCTGCAGCCACTCATCATGATCGCCGAGTTCGCCGAGCGCCAGAACGTCGACCTCTACGCCGTCACCGACCACGGCCGCACCATCCGCAACGCCATCGTCTTCCTCGGCCAGGCAATCGCCGATCCCGCAATCATCAAGCAGTACACCGCCGACGAGCAGAAGACCAACTTCAGCTCCGGCGACATCGCCGAGCTCGACTTCTACCTCGCGCGCTTCGGCTCCGCCGGCATCCCACCCTCGCTGACGAGCCTGCTCAGCCATCCCGCAAGCGCAACCCGCATCGGCGGCAGCGCCACCGTACTCGCCGCCAGATAGTTCCCCCGACACAACCACCCAAATAGAAAGCGGCGCAGAAGATAGGACGTCATCTTCTGCGCCGCTCATTGAGCCCGCGTTGCTACTGCGGGCCGGCTTGCACAGCCGCGGTCTCTAGCCGCGCACTGCCGATATCGTCAAAACTGCTTATCTCTTGTCGCCGCTGCCAGAGCTCCTGGAGCTGCTGCCGCTCTGCGATCCTTGCGACCCCGACTTACCCGACTTACCCGGCTTGCCCGACTGTTGAGAGGTTGAGCTGCCCATGCCTGACTGGCTGCGGTTCGGATCCTGGCTGCTGCCCTTGTTCTTCTGCTGCTCCATGTTCCGATCGTTTGTCGCCATAGTTTCTACTCCTCTTCAGCTTCGCGCGGCTTCATCCGCCGCGAGTAGTAGGACAGCTTCTGCTTCAGCAGCGTTGCCCCTCCGCGAATGGATTTGCGATTGCCATTCACGGCGCCGCATCAGCTCGAAATCGTTTCCTCACAAGCCACGCGCGCTCACCATCCAGCAGACATTCTTCGAGCGATTTTTCTCGTCCGCTGCCCTGATGTTGCAGCCACAAACCTTAGCTCGCGTATCCTTTTTTAACTCCCGTGCCCGAGCTCCCCGACATCGCCGCCTACCTCACCGCGCTCGCTCCGCGCGTCGTCGGCCAGTCGCTCCAGCAGCTTCGCATCGCCAGCCCGCTTCTGCTCCGCACCGCCGTTCCTCCCATCCACTCCATCGAAGCCAAAACAGTTCGCAGCCTCCGCCGCCTCGGCAAACGCATCGTCTTCGTTTTTGATTCCGACGACAACCCCGAAGAAAGACTTTTCCTCGTTCTGCACCTCATGATCGCCGGCCGCCTGCACTGGCGCGAGTTCAAGTCCGGTGCACGACCCAAGCTCGGCGGCCGCAACAATCTCGCATCCTTCGACTTCCCCGCTGGCTCGCTCGTCCTCACCGAAGCCGGCGCCAAACGCCGCGCCTCCCTGCATCTCGTTCGCGGCGAAGCCGCACTCGCCGCACTCGATCCCGGCGGCCTCGACATCTTCTCCCTCTCGCTCGACGAATTCCGCAACGCGCTCTCCGCTGAAAACCACACCCTCAAGCGCGCCCTCACTGACCCGCGCGTGCTCTCCGGCATCGGCAACGCCTACTCCGACGAGATCCTCTGGGCCGCGCAACTCTCGCCACTCGCGCAAACGCAAAAGCTCACCGCAGAAGAATGGCAGCGCCTCTACACCGCCACGCGCGACACACTCCAACTTTGGATCGACCGCTTCAACGCCGAAGCGAGAAGAAATTTCCGGAAAAGGTCACCGCCTTCCGCCCCGAGATGGCCGTGCACGGCCGCTTCAACCAGCCCTGCCCGCGCTGCGGCACGCCCATCCAGCGCATCCGCTACGCCGACAACGAAACCAACTACTGCCCCACCTGCCAGACCTCCGGCCGCGTCCTCGCCGACCGCTCCCTCTCCCGCCTGCTCGGCTCCGATTGGCCGCGCACACTCGACGAACTCGAAGCGCTGAAGCGGAAATAATCTAATTGGAAATCCTTATGAAGTTCTAAACCAAGATCAGCTCAACTTATCCTTGCCCCATGCCAGAGAACAATAGCCGAGCCGTATTCGACGCCACTGCAGCCACCTACGACCGCGATCGCATGAAACTGATCCCCGGTCACGAGGCCTTCTACACAGCTGCACTCGAGCTCATCCCCAGGGATGCTGTTCGCATCGTCGAACTCGGCGCCGGCTCCGGCCTCTTTTCCGCCATGCTGCGCGCCGCCTTCCCTGATGCCCACCTCACGCTCATCGACTTTTCCGAGAACATGCTCGCCCTCGCACGCAACCGCCTCGGCCAGCATCCACAAATCACCTACAGCCTGGCCGATTACACGACCGAGCCGCTGCCCGCGAACTCCGACGCTATCGTTTCGTCCCTCTCCATCCACCACCTTGAGGACGACCGCAAGCGCGCCCTGCTGCCGCACATCTACTCCGCACTCCGCCCCGGCGGCATCTTCATCAACGCGGACCACATCGCCGGCCCCACGCCCGAGCTCGAAGAGATCTACCAGCTGCGCTGGCTCGCAGATGTCCGCAGTAACGGTGCCACCGAGCAGCAGATCGCCGACTCGCTCTTCCGTCAGCAGGAAGATCGCCGCAGCCCTGTCGCCGCGCAGCTCGCCTGCATGGGCGACGCCGGCTTCGCAAACGTGGACTGCTGGTACAAGCACTCCAGCTTCGCCGTGATGAGCGGCACTCGCTTCCGCTAGCACAACCCCCTGAGCACAAAATGTCATTGTGCGATCAGCAGGAATCGGCTACTCTGGCCCTCGAAATTCTCATTCTTCCTGAATCTGCTTCTCGTTTCAAAGCAAGGGGCCAATTTACTTGACGACCTTCCGCCGTCTTTCCTCCGTTCTCTTCTCCCTGCTTCTTTTCGGCTTCATCCAGTCCGCTCCCGCACAAACCTCGGTCTACGGAGCCGCAATGCTGAACGACTTCGGCTTCAGCGGCGGCAACTATGGCAGCGGATCGTTCAAAGGCGACAGTGGCGGCCTCACCGGCGGCGCTTTCTACACGTTTCCCAGCTCCAGCCGCTTCAAGGCAGGCATCGATGGCCGCGTCTCCTTCAGCCCCGGTTATAAGGGCGGCAGCGCATACACCGGCGCTTTCCGCGTAGGGTTTGTACCGAACAAGAACCGGCTTCGCCCCTTCTTCCAGATCGGCGGCGGCCTGGCATCCACTCAACTTCATGAGACCATCTGCAACGGCTTCTCCTGTGGCGTGACCACCAGCCGCGTCACCAATGGCGTTGCGCAGATCGACTTCGGGCTCGACATCCGCGCCACCTCGCGCATCGACATCCGCGCATTTGACGATGGCGCCGATGCAAGCGGTTCCAATGGAAGCGTCAAGGCAACCGCAGCATTTCTCAACTTCGGCGTGGTCTATCACCTGAGCCCCACGAAGACGAGCAAACCCTGACCCTCGTGAGCGGGACAGCCCGCGCTGACTAGGCGGCTCTCTGGCCGAAAGCCGCACCCGGCTCCAGCTTCACCTTCAGCCACCCCGGCTCATGCTGATCGAAGTGCCTGTACGCCTCGATCGCTGAGGCCACCGGCACCTTCTGCGTGAAGAACTCCTCCGGATGCATCACGCCGCTGCGAACCAGCTCCACCAGCCGCGGCAGATACTTGCGGTGATTGCAGTTGCCCGTCCGCAGCGTGATGTTCTTGTTCATCGCCATGCCGATCGGGAAGGACTTCAGCGTCGGCGGATACACCCCGATGATCGACAGCGTGCCCGCCTTCGCGACGGACTCCACCGCCCACTCCAGCGCCTGGCTCGGCGCGCCGCCCGTCCACCAGTTCTTCTTCTCGGCCTTCTTCACATCCGGTGCCACATCTTCCATCTCCTGCTGAAACTGCTTCTTCATCTTCGAGCTCGAATGCTTCGCGCAGGTCGCATCCACGCCCACCGCATCAATCACGCGGTCCGGCCCCGAGCCCATCGTCAGCTCATGCAACACTGCGACAGGATTCTCGTCGGCAAAGTTAATCGCCTCCGCTCCATGCCGCCGCGCTTCATCCAGCCGCGACTTCACCTGGTCAATCGCAAACACGCGTCCCGCATTCATATGCTGCGCGCACATGATCGCCATCATGCCCACCGGCCCGCAGCCAAACACCGCGACCGTATCGCCCGGCTTGATCCCCGCCATCTCCGCCGCCTGGTAGCTCGTCGGCAGAATGTCGCTCATCATGATCGCTGCGTCCTCGGAGATCTCCTCCGGCAGCTTCACCAGGTTCACCCCGGCATACGGCACGCGCGCAAACTCGGCCTGCAGCCCATCGAGTCCGCCCGCTGTCTCGGGTCCGCCAAAAAACACAGTGCCGCCCAGCGGCCCAAGCTCATTCATCCGGTTGCACTGCGAATAGTAACCTGCGCGACAGTAGTTACAACTCCCGCAGCCCAGCGTCGACGGCACAATCACGCGATCGCCCGGCCGGAAGTTTCTCACTGACTTCCCAACCTCTTCCACAATCCCAACCGCCTCGTGCCCGATAATCCTGCCCGGCTTCATACCCGTGAATGTGCCGCGAATAAAGTGCAGGTCCGTCCCGCAGATCGCCGAAGACGTAATCCGCACGATCGCGTCATTGTCATCCTTCAACCGCGGCTGCGGCACGTTCTCCAGCCGGACGTCGCCAACTCCGTGAAATACAACTGCCTTCATAGCTCTGCTCCTCAGTCGCAAAATCGGTCGTGCCCATTTGTAGGATGCGACTCCGCCCCCGTCGTTTAGCCTCTTGCTGCCGTTCCCGTATCGACGTCGTCTAAACTGTTATCAGCAACCGCAGAGCTCCCTCTGCGCTGCTTTCTCTTGCGATCCGTCTGCGCTGAGGCTGCGCGCAACGACCTTCGCACGCTGGTGGAATCTATCCGCGTCTCCCGCCGCTCTTCTCTCCTGTGAAGCCGCGGCCGCGCGGTTATTCTGCGTTTCAAATTGTCCGGTTCATCCAGAAATAAGGGGCTCGCTTGTCCGTTTTTCGCAGTCTGTTGATCGTTTTCGCCGTCGCCGCTCTGTTCGCCTTCTCTCCCGGAACCCATGCCCAAACCTCCATCTACGGCACCGGAAGCTCCACTGCCTTCGGCTTCTCGGGCCAGAGCTACGCCAACGGAACACAGCTCAAGCCGCGTACAAACGGCTTCATCACCGGTGCGTTCTACACCTTGCCCAGCCTCAGCCCCTTCAAGGCGAGCCTTGACACCCGTTACACCTTCGCGCCCGGCTACAACGGCGGCAAGGCCTACACCGCGGCCATCCGCATGAGCTTCGTCCCGCCCCACTTCCGGCTCCACCCCTACGCGGAGTTCGGCGGCGGCCTCGCCTCCACCCAGCTCCACCAGAACATCTGCAACGGTACCTGTCGCCAGACCACCAGCCAGCTCACCAGCGGCGTCGTTCAGTTCGGCGGCGGCCTCGACATCCGTGTCAATCGCCTCTTCGACATCCGCGCCTTCGATTTCCAGTACGACACCGGCGGCCGCGCCGGCATGACCCACTCCGCCATGCAGTCCTTCTCCTCCGGCCTCGTCTTCCATCTCCCCTCGCGTAATGTCGGCTATCGGTAATCGGTCTGCCTCTCTGCTACCCTCGCTGCAAGATTTCTCCAGCCCTTCAGCGAGGCTTCCGCGATGGTCCATCTCCGCGCGCTATTTGCCCTGACGCTTTTTGCACTGCAGACAGCAACCGGCGCGCCCGATACTACCGCGCCGCAGCTCCAGCCGCTTGCACCCAATCTCGCGCGTGTCTCCGGCCTCGAGCCCACGCAGGGCATCTCCTACGTTCGATTCTTTCTTCTCGAAAACACTCCGCAATCATCGCCGGCAAGCTCAGCCGCTCCCTTCGACATCGCACGCCCCACACACTCACGGCGCAGTGCACGCAAGACAAAAAAGGCAAGCTCCGCTTCGAGCTCTTCTTCAACTTCGGCAGCATCACGGACACGGCATACTATCCGCCCTGGCGTCCCACCTCGCCCGACGATCACTTTCCTCCCCCCACTGACAAAGTCACCGTCACCATGGACTTCCTGGGCTACACGAAATTCAAGCCCGCTAAGCGGCAGTTCGAGAAGGTCCTTGCGCCCTACGGCCAGCTCCGCTACAACAACCCAGGCGTCGGCTCTTCCAACATGGAAGACCTCTCGTATTACCTGCAGGTTCTACGCGCGCTTCCCACACTGCGCCTCACCCTCGGCCCGCAATCGGCCTCATTCTTCATGACACCGCTCCTCGCGCAACTCCACGCAGATCCTCTCTGCCGCGCCTCGGGCATGTAGCCGCATCCTCCCGGCGCCGCAGGCGTCTAATCTGGTACCAGAGACTCCACGCATGAAGCTCACCCGCTACACCAAGTTCACCGGCGACCTCTCCACGAGCTTCGACCTCGAAGACTTGATGGAAGCCCTCTCCGACTTCTTCCTCGACTCCGGCTTCGACGACCCCTGGTCGCAGTTCCCCAACAACGGCTCCGACTCCATGGAGGACCTCCGCGACGCCATCCGCCAGGCGCTCGACTCCGGCGAGCTCCTCGACGAAAACGCGCAGGAGCAATACGAAGCTCTCCCCGAAGAAGGCAAGCAGGAGCTCGTCGAAAAGATCATCGAGCGCATGAAGGACGAAGCCTTCCTCAACGCCGAATCCCCCGACGCCCAGCCACAAAGCCCCGGCGAACAAGCCGACGGCGACGCCGAGAACGCCCGCTTCGAAGTCACCGACAAGGCCATGGACTTCCTCGGATTCAAAGCCCTCCGCGACCTCCTCGGCCCGCTCGGCAAATCATCCCTCGGCCGCCACGACACCCTCTACGAGGCCGCCGGCGTGGAGACCAACGGCTCCTCCAAGCCCTACGAGTTCGGCGATTCGCTCAACCTCGACATTGCCCAAACCCTCAACTCCGTCTTCGCGCGCGAAGGCCCGCCGAACTCTTCCGGCACACTCAACCTCGAGTACTCCGACCTCTACGTCCAGCAGGCCGACTACCAATCCTCCTGCGCCACCGTCGTCCTCCTCGACTGCTCACACTCCATGATCCTCTACGGCGAAGACCGCTTCACGCCCGCCAAGCGCGTGGCCATGGCGCTCGCGCATCTCATCCGCACGCAGTACCCCGGCGACCAGCTCTCGCTCGTCCTCTTCCACGACTCCGCCGAAGAGATTCCCATCTCGCAGCTCCCGCGCGTCAAAGTCGGCCCGCACTACACCAATACCCGCGAAGGTCTCCGTGTCGCCCAGCGCATCCTGCGCAGCTCCGGCAAAGACATGAAGCAGATCGTCATGATCACCGACGGCAAGCCCTCCGCGCTCACACTCGACGACGGCCGCATCTACAAAAACGCCTTCGGCCTCGACCCCATCGTCATCGCCGAAACCCTCGAAGAAGTCGGCCGCTGCAAGCGCTCCAACATCATGATCAACACCTTCATGCTCGCGAACGACTTTCAGCTCGTCCAATTCGTGCAGCAGATGTCCGCCATGTGCCGCGGCAAAGCCTACTTCACCACGCCGCAAACCCTCGGCAACTATCTCCTGATGGACTTCATGTCCCGCCGCTCCAAGCACATCAACTGAAGCCTGCCTTAACTCACAACTCCAAACTGACAATTGGAAACTGAAACCCGACCGCCTTTGCTGTTGCCGTTGCCGTTGCTTTTGGCGTTGCTTTTGTCTCGTCGGGGCACGGCTTCAGCCCTGCCATATCAGCCCGCGACAGAACCGGCTTTAGCCGCTGAGGTAGCCGTCTTTCTCCACGCCAGGAGAACTTCACACTTCACAGCTCGCGCTACCATTCTCTCGACACACCACACGAGGTCACACGAGTGCTCAAAATCCTCGCCGGCGCCACTCTCACACTCACACTCACACTCGCCTCGGCCTCCGCGCAAGCGCCCCAGCAGCCATACCCGTTCCGCGACCCCTCACTCCCCACCGCTAAACGCATCGACAATCTCCTCTCCCTCATGACCCTCGACGAGAAGATCGACTGTCTCGGCACCAACACCGCCGTCCCTCGTCTCGGCGTTCCCAGCTTCGGAAGCTCTGAAGGCATTCACGGTGTCGTGCAGCGCGGCGGCCGCGGCCGTGACGCCATCACCACCACGCAGTTCCCGCAGCCGCCCGGCCTCGGCGAAACCTGGGACCCCGCGCTCATCCAGCAGGCCGCCGGCGTCGAAGGCTACGAAGCGCGCTACATCACGCAAAGCCAGAAGTACGATCGCCAGATCCTCATGCTCTGGGGACCACAGGCTGACCTCGCTCGCGACCCACGCTGGGGCCGCAGTGAAGAGGTCTACGGTGAAGACCCGTTCTTCAACGGCACCATGGTCACCGCCTTCATCTACGGCCTCCAGGGTGACGACCCGCACTACTGGCAGGCCGCCTCGCTCATGAAGCACTTCCTCGCCAACTCCAACGAGGACCACCGCGACAGCTCCAGTTCCAACTTCGACGCACGCCTCTTCTGGGAGTACTACTCCGTCCCGTTCCGCATGGGCTTTCTTGACGGTGGAGGCCGCGGCGTCATGGCCAGCTATAACGCCGTCAACGGCACCCCCATGGCCGTCAACCCCATCCTCAAATCCATCGTGATCGACCAGTGGCACGCGCTCGTCCTCTCGTCCGACGGCGGCGCCGTCCGGCAGCTCTGGTCCGCGCACCATAAATTCCCTGACCAGAAGGCCGCCGTCATCGCCTGCCTCCACAGCGGGATCAATCAGTTCCTCGACACTTGGAAAGATGAAACCCACGCCGCCATCAAAGAAGGCTCCGTTACCGAAGCCGAGCTCGACACGCTCCTCCGCCGCAAGTTCGAAGTCACGCTCAAACTTGGTCTGCTCGACCCACCGTCACAAGTCCCCTACTCGCAGATCAACGCCGATCGCGAGCCCGAGCCCTGGAACTCCGCGCACGCACACGAAGTCTCCCTGAAAACCGCGCTCGAATCCGTCGTCCTCCTCAAGAACGCCAACAACACTCTCCCCCTCGACCGCACCAAGCTGAAATCCATCGCCGTTATCGGCCCGCTCGCCGACTCCGTCCACTGGGACTGGTACGGCGGCACGCCTCCGTACGCCGTCACGCCACTCGCGGGCATCACCGCCGCGGCAGGCCCCGGCATCAAGATCAACTACGCCGCCAGCGAACTCCGCCAGGAAGCCCTCACCGCCGCAAAAAATTCCGACGTCGCCATCGTCTTCGTCGGCAACGACCCCACCTGCGGGCCCGACATGGCGCACGACTGGCATCAGACCGTCGACGGTGGGGGCACGCTCGCCTGCACCGTTCCCTCAGACGGCCGCGAAGGCCGCGACCGCGAATCCCTCACCTTGGAACAAGAGCAATTAGCCAAGCAGGTCTTCGCCGTCAACCCGCGCACCATCCTCGTGCTCATCTCCAGCTTCCCCTACACCATCAACTGGTCCCAGCAGTACGT
This sequence comes from uncultured Acidobacteriaceae bacterium, assembly GCA_963762465.1. GTDB lineage: Bacteria > Acidobacteriota > Terriglobia > Terriglobales > Acidobacteriaceae > Granulicella. Next base: position 445,221 of record CAVXKS010000011.1, read on the forward strand.
CCCCGCCATCCTGCACATGGCGCACAGCTCGCAGGATGAAGGTACCGCCATCGCTCGCGTTCTCTTCGGGGACTACAATCCCGGCGGCCACCTCGTCGTCACCTGGCCCAGGTCCATCGATCAGCTCCCGCCCATGATGGACTACGACATCCGGCAGGGCCGCACCTACATGTACTTCAAGGGCGAGCCGCTCTACCCCTTCGGGTTCGGCCTCAGCTACACCACCTTCAAATTCTCAAACCTGCACCCCAGCACCACCTCTGCCCCAACCGACGGCACCGTCCATATCAGCGTTGACGTCACCAATACCGGTTCCCGCTCTGGCGACGAGGTCGTCCAGCTCTACGTTCATCACCTCCGCTCCTCCGTCTCCCGCCCGGCAGAAGAGCTCAAAGGCTTTCAGCGGGTTACGCTCGCTCCCGGCGAAACCCGGGCGGTCACCATCCCGCTCAAAACCTCTGACCTCGCCTACTGGGACGACAAGCTCAGCCGCTTCGTCGTTGAAAAAGAGCCAGTTGAGTTGTACATCGGAGACTCCTCGCACAACATCCTGCTCCGCACGCGAATCCAACTTCATTGACCCCAAGCTGCGGCCTGCTTCGCAGTATCATCGTCAAAAAGAAAAAGGCCCAGCCATGTCGACCTCCTTCCAACCTGCACATATCGCTCCTGGCTCACCCTCATGAGCATGACCTCCAGCCGCGCGCTCTCTCTCGAAGAAAAGCTCGAGATCGTCGCACAGACCGGCCTTCTCCTCGCCCGGAGCACGCATCACGAGGCCATCGCCCAGCGCGCCACGGATGCCGGTCTCCAGCTCACCGGGGCAGACTTCGGCAGCTTCATCTGCAATCAGGCCACCCCGCATCCCGGCAGCTTCCCCATGTACACCGTCTCCGGCTCCGGAGAGGGGCGCTCCTCCACGTTTCCCGCACGCTCTGCCCTCTCCGCTCCGCTCAAGGACCGCACAATTATCCGTTCGCGCGATATCAGCCGTGATAGCCGCTTCCGCGGCCCGCTCCCCGCCGATGCGCTTCCGCATGACAGCCGGACCATCCGCAGCTATCTCGCCGTGCCTCTCCGCAATCTCTCCGGACATATCCTCGGCGCGCTCGTCTACGGTCACGACGAAGCCGACCTCTTCGACGAAGCCTCCGAGCTCCTCATCGGCACCCTCGCCTCGCAGGTCGCAGTCGCGCTTGAAAATGCCCGCTCTCGTGAACAGGTCGCCCGCCAGCTCACCGAGCTCGACCGCATTCAGAGCCAGCGAAATTCAGACTCCAAGCGTCTCGGCGAGCTCGCTGCCATCGTCGAAGGCTCCGACGACGCCATCATCAGCAAGGACCTCAACGGCGTCATCACAAGCTGGAACAAAGCCGCTCAGCGCATCCTCGGCTACACCGCCGATGAGATCATCGGCAAATCCATCCTCACCCTCATCCCTGAACATCTGCACGGCGACGAGCCGGTCATCATCTCCAAGATCAGCGCCGGGGAACGCATCGAGCACTTCGATACCATCCGCCGAACAAAATCCGGCGAGCTCCTCGAGGTCTCGCTCACCATCTCTCCTGTCAGAGATTCTTCCGGCCGGATCGTCGGCGCCTCCAAGATCCTCCGTGACATCTCCAGCCGTAAGCGCATCGAAAATTCGCTGATGCAGGCTGAGAAGATCGCCGCCACCGGGCGCATGGCCGCAACCATCGCGCACGAGATCAACAATCCGCTCGAGGCCGTCCTCAACCTGCTCTACCTCCTGCGCCCGCTCGTCAACGATGAAGGCAAAGCCTATCTCTCAACCGCCGAGATCGAGCTCAATCGCGTCGCCCACATCGCAAAGCAGACGCTCGGCTACTACCGTGAGCACACCTCTGCCCTCTCCGTCTCCGTCGCCCAGCTCGCAGAACATGCGATCTCCGTCTACAGTCCGCGCTGCTCCGCCTACGGAATCAGCATCGACCGCTGCATCGATTCCAGTACGAAGGTCGTTCTCCGCCGCGGCGAAATGATGCAGGTCATCTCAAACCTTCTCGCCAACGCTATCTACGCCATGGGCGATGGCGGCCGGCTGTCGGTCTGCGTCTCGGACGTCCACCAGCCCGCCACCGGCGTCCTCCTGAGTGTCGAAGACAATGGCGTCGGCATCCCCCCGGAAAACCTGCAAAAGGTCTTCGAGGCCTTTTTCACTACCCGCATGACCATCGGCACCGGCATCGGCCTCTTCGTCGCAAAGCAGTTCGTCGAGGGCCACGGGGGCAAAATCTGGATCGAAAGCAGCACCGACCCTGAGAAACACGGCACAAAAGTCTACGTCTTCCTTCCCCTCCACACCTTCTACGAAGAAAACCCCGAAATCTCCCTCCCATCCTGACCGGTGGCCCCAAAACCCTGTCAAGCCCCGCGCCGTGTGCAAATCCGCGTATGTTTCACAAAACGCGGGGCGTCTGCTGCGGAAAAGTTATGGCAGTCAACTCCACTCAGTTCTATAAAATAGAACTATCAAGCTCAAATACTACGGGTGCAGGCGCGGTGGGTGCCGGATGAGGGGTCCCACGTGTTAATTCGGAGACGTGGATTGCAGGCGTGCGTTGCAAGCTATTGATTCCAGAGATTTTGATCCCATGTTCTCTGGAATCAAATTTCACGTACAATGTCCGGCGATAAGTCCAACATTCCGAATAACTTGCGAATTCCGGGGAGGGGGGTACCTACCTCTGATCCCTCCATACCCGATAAACGCCCCACGCGGCAGCCGAGCAGTTATCCATCACCCGCCCATCCAGCAGCATCGCTTCAAACTCGCTCACGGGCACCCGATGAACCGTCATGTCATGCTCCTCCGGCTCCCGCTCGTGCTGGCCCTGCGTCAGCCCTTCGGCCAGGAAGACGTGATGTAGCTGCCGCATTACCCCGTAGCCGATCCACAGCCTGGCCAGCTCGGTCATCCGCTCCGCGCGCAGGCCGGTCTCCTCGCGCAGCTCCCCGCGCGCCATCTCCTCCGGATTGACCTCCGCCTCCTCCCACCCGCCCTGCGGCAGCTCGAAGTAGGTCGCACCCACCGTGTACCGGTACTGCCTCACCAGCCACAAAAAATCGCCGTCCGCAGTCCGCTCGACCGGAATCACGATGCAGGCCGGATCCTTGTCGACCACACCATAGATTCCGCGCTGCCCGTTGGATCGCTCAATGAGATCCTCGCGAACGCTGGTCCACGGATTGCGATAGACCTCTCGACTGCTGATGGTCCTGATAGGCTCGTCCGCCACGTCAGATAGCTCCTGCCTGAATGCTACCTGCGCGACTCACGACTCTTTCTCCCGTTCCAGCACCGCGAGGCTCATCTTCGGCAGCGCAATCTGCGCTGCCCCCAGCGCCACGCCCTCGCACGAGCTCAACCGGATCCGCTCACCGCCGAGCAGGTCAATCTTCACAGGTGTCTCCCCAAGGTTCGCCAGCACCCGCACCTTGCCGCGCTGCATCACCAGCGAGCGGTCCTGCTCCCGGCACGCAACCTTAACGTGTCCAAGATCGCCATCGTTCAGGCTCACGGTGGTCCGGCGCAGCCGGATCAGGTCCTTCACCCAGTCGAGCATCTTCTGGTGATTGCCCTCGTGCACCTCACTCCAGTTCAGCTTCGAGCGCTCGAACGTCTCCGCATCCTCAGGATCGGGAATCTGCGCATCGTCCCAACCGAAGGAGGCGAAGTCTCGCTTGCGCCCCTCGGAGACGAGCCGGCGCATCTCCTCGTCTTCATGATCGGCGAAGTACAGGAACGGGGACGACGATGCGAACTCCTCGCCCATGAACAGCATGGGAATGAACGGTGCGGTCAGGACGATGCCTAACGCAACCTTGGCCGCGTCCATGCCAACCAGGTGCTCCAGCCGCTCGCCGGCCGCACGGTTACCCACTTGGTCGTGGTTCTGGATATAGCCGAGGAAGTGGTGCGCCGAGAGCCCATCCAACGGACGGCCGTGCCGGTGGTCGCGATACCCCGAGTAGATTCCATCGTAGACGAAGACGTGTTTGAGGCTCTTGACGAGATCATCCATCGAGCCGAAGTCGTCATAGTAGCCGCGGCCTGGATCGCTCCACAGCAACGTAAACAGTGCGTGATGGAAGTCATCACTCCACTGCGCGTCCATGCCATAGCCGTGCGCCTCACGAGGACGCACAAACTTCGGATCGTTCAAATCGCTCTCTGCAATCAAAACGAACTTGCGACCTAGGGTTGCACCGATGCGTTCGACCTCTGCGGAGAGCTGCTCCATGAAGTGGACGGCGGAACGGTCGATGAACTCATGCGTTGCATCAAGCCGCAGACCGTCGACGTGGTAGTCCTTGAGCCACATCAGGGCGTTGTCGCAGAAGAACCTGCGGACCTCATCGCTTCCGCTTTCGTTGAAGTTGACAGCGGCGCCCCAGGGCGTGTGGTACCGCTCGGTAAGGTACGGCGCAAACTTGTTCGTGTAATTCCCGACCGGACCGAAGTGGTTGTAGACCACGTCAAGGATGACCGCGAGGTTCTTCGCGTGGCAGGCGTCGACGAAGCGCTTGAACCCGTCAGGGCCGCCGTACGGTTCGAACGGAGCGAAGAGGAAAACGCCGTCGTAGCCCCAGCCACGCCCGCCGGCGAACTCGTTGATCGGCATCAGTTCCACGTGCGTGATGCCGAGATCGACGAGGTAATCGAGGTGCTCGATCGCGCTGTCGAAGGTGCCTTGTTCGCTGAAGGTTCCGATGTGCAGCTCGTACAGAATTGCGGCTGAGAGCGGCGGCGAGTGCCACTGTTTGTCGGTCCACTTGAAGGCGCTCTGGTCGTACGTGCGGGAGAAGGAGTGCACACCGCGAGGCTGCCACGCGCTGCGCGGATCGGGATACGGTGTCGGATCGTCGTCGACCAGGAAGGCGTAGTCCGTGCCCGGCCCTGGCGTCCTGCGCGGCGCGGCACCACCAACCTTTCGCGTCCGGACCTTCCATGGCAAGCGGTTCACGGCCGTCGATTTGCAGCTTTAGCTTTTCGGCGCGCGGCGCCCATATCCGAAACTCATGCATCGATGTTTCCTCAAGCTCTCCTCAGGGTTTTGAGATGCGTCAACGGCCGTGCTGGCTACGCCGTTCGCGGGTAAGCAGTGCAACAGGAAAACCGGCGAGCAGATTCTCGAGTTGTTGCACGCCTTCAAAGTGCTGGCCGGTGAGGCAGTTCGTCCAACGGCCTTCCGGCAGATCGAGCGTCGTTCCATCCCAGGAGGTGCGCGACTGCGTCCACCGGGGAACGACGGTCAGGATGTCGCCGCCGCGGATGTAGGCGATGACGCGGTCCGCCTGCGGGCCCTGTGCATTGCACGGCGTATACGCTCCCTCGGGGCTGAAGCTGTGTGCGCGCTCCCGACGAAGCCACAGCGCATGGTGAATCAGCCAGAGCTTCGGCAGCCCGTCTTCCATGCGCTGCATCACCTGCTCAGCCGTCATGGAGCGCATCTCCTTGAGCAGCTTGCGGCGAAGATCGTAGTCGACGGGTCTGCGATTGTCCGGATCGACCAGCGATTGGTCCCACAGCTCGCCGCCCTGGTACAGATCCGGCACGCCAGGCGAGGTGTACTTGAGGAGCGTTTGGGCGAGCGAATTGACCCGGCCGGCATAGTTGATCTTTTTTACGAAGTCCTCGAGCTCCGCGATGAATTTCATGTCGCCGAACAGTGCATCAACAAATTTCCGCAGGGCGTCTTCATACTCGTTGTTCTGCGCGACCCAACTGGTCCTGACCTTCGCCTCGCGCATGGCCTTTTCCATGTAGTTCCGCAGGCGTTCGGCCGTAATGGGCCATGCACCGATCATCGTCTGGTACAGGAACCATTCGGTGCCGCGATCGATGACGCCGCCGGAGGTATAGCCCGCGTTATGGCGGCTCCAGTGCTCGGCGAGCTGGTGAAACTCGTCGGGAATTTCCGAGAGCACAGCAAGCCGCGCCCGCACATCATCGCTTCGCTTCGTATCGTGCGTGCTGAGCGTCGTCATCGTCTGCGGAAAGGTCCGCTGCATCGCCCCGTTGTAGGTGTGGAAGTAGTCGAGCGAGAAGCCATCGCAGTCAGGATCGCCGCCAACCTCGTTCATGGCGGTGAGGCGATTGGAGCAGTAGAACGCGGTGTCCTCGACGCCTTTGGCCATCACCGGGCTGGTGAACTGCTGGAATCGATAGACGAACTCGCGCTCCTTTTCACCGCGGACCCTGAGCGTGAGTACATCGCGCATGAAGTCGAAGAGCAGGCCGTCGATGTCCTGGCGGTTGTCCTTAGCACAACGGGTCGCGCGACTGATGATGTTGATGTCTTCGTCGGTGATCTCGTCACGATCAGGAACGACGTAGGTGCGATAGATGGCGAAGCAGGCAGCAACCTCACGAATCGCGCGGCGAATTTCAGCGCGCGTAAAGTCGCGATACTCGCGGCTGGATTCGCAGATTTCGACGAACAGGCTGGCGAGGCGATTGACGTCGCTGCCGAGCGCCTCCTGAGCGACATTCATCTTCTTGTCATGTGCGACGACTGGATAGGGGGTCGTGTCGCCGGTGTACTCCGCGTAGTACTCGTCCAGCTTGTTGAGGCCGTCGGGCTTCACGAGCACGCCGAGAGCCGTATTCAGGAAGTCGTAGCCGGTAGTGCCTTCGATCGGCCAACTCGCGCGCAGCCACTCGCCGGGCTCGAGGATCTTCTCGCCGATGATCCATGCGTCGGGCGCGCGCTGGCGCAGGCGCTGGAAGTACTGGAGCGGATCCCGGAGGCCGTCGGGGTGGTCGACGCGGACGCCATCGAGCACACCGTGGTCAAGCCACTTCAGGATGAGGGCGTGAGTCTCTTCGAAGACGTACTCGCGTTCGACGCGGAGACCGATCAGCGTGTTGACGTCGAAGAAGCGACGATAACCAAGTTGCTGGTCGGCGGTCTTCCAGTACGCGACGCGGAAGTGCTGCTGCTCAAGAAATGCATGCAGGTCTTCGATGTTCTCGTTCAGCTCGCGGACGGCTCGATCCACGCCCTCGCGGACACGATCTTCCTTAAGCAGGCGCCCAAACAGGCTGTGCAGGACGACCTTGTCGCGGTGGCGTGCAAGAACTGTGCGGCGATCGGCGGACTCCGCGGCAGGAAGACGGCCATAACTGGCGGCGAGGAAGTTCAGCGTGTCGCTTCGTGAGTATTCAGCGGCGCGAGTGAGCAGACCCGCGAGGCTCTCGGGAGCGACGGGGAGCGTCTGGCCGGAGGCTTTGACAAAGAAGGTCGCGCCCTGGCGTGCGAGGGCAATGCCGCCTTTGCTAAGCACACGGCCGTACTGGTCCTCGAGGATGGGAACGAGCACCTTGTCGCGCAGGCGCTCTTCGTTCGGGTTCCAGTCGATATCGAAGAAGCTGTCGTAGCGGCTGTTGTGGCCGTTCTCGAGAACGTCATGCCAGTAGCGGTTCTGCTCGCCGAGGCTCATGTGGTTGGGCACAATGTCGAGCACCTGGCCGAGACCGACTTCGCCCAGACGCTTGCAGAAACGGGTGTGCCCCTCTGCGCCGCCGAGCTCTTCGTTGACGCGGCGATGGTCGACGACGTCATAGCCGTGCATGCTGTTGGGCGCGGCCTGCAGGTAGGGCGAGCTGTAGACATGGCTGACGCCGAGTTCGCGGATGTAGTCGGCGACGGCCGCAGCGTCGTCAAAGGTGAAACCTTTGTGCAACTGCAGTCTGTAGGTCGCGCTGGGCACTCGCTTCACGGGTGTCAAATCTCCTTCACAGGACTGCAGGTGCGTGCAGGCCGAGAGTTATGTGTCAGGGTTGGAGATCTGATTGCAGTCTCTCTCCGATAGATCACTGCCATGCGGACGAGGTTGCATCCGCGCTGTGCTAGAAGCTGGGCGAGTAGGGTTCAGGCTGCCATTGGCCGGAGACTGTGAAAGCGGCGTGCGCCAATGCGATATGCGAGAGCGCCTGCGGGAAGTTGCCCAGCATGCGCCTGTTTCTGGCATCGTACTCCTCGCTGAGCAAACCGACATCATTGGTGAGCGAGAGGAGACGCTCGAAGAGGCGCGTGGATTCGTCCTTGCGGCCGATCGAGCCAGAGGCAGACGACGAGCCAGAAGCTGCAGGCCAGGAAGGCGCCTTCCCCGCCGCTGAGGCCGTCCTTCGTCTTGGTGGTGTTGTAACGCTGGACAAGGCCATCCTTCATGAGGTGCTTCTGGATGGCGTCGATGGTTCCGGTGATGCGCGGATCGTCAGGCGGAAGAAAGCCGACGAGCGCGAGGCGCAGGCAGGAGGCGTCGAGGTTGTTGGAACCGTAGCTTTGTGTGAACGAGTTGAGGCGCTTGCTGAAGCCTTTCTTGCAGATTTCGGCGTGGAGCTGATTGCGGTTCTTGCGCCAGCGGCGGACGTCGCCGGCGCCACCAAACTTCTGGTGGTGCTTAATGGCGCGATCGAGCGCGACCCAGGCCATGACCTTGCTGTAAACGAAGTGCTTGCGTCCGCCGCGGACCTCCCAGATGCCTTCGTCGGGAAGGTGCCAGATGTCGCAGAGGTGGTCCATGAGGTAGGCCTGCAGGTCGGTTGCGGGCACTCGGATGTCGACCTCCGCCTCAGGCGTGCGGGCGAGTGCGACGCCGACTTCGCCGTAGACGTCGAGCTGAAACTGCTCGGAGGCGGCGTTGCCGATGCGGACCGGTTGCGAGCACTCGTAACCGGGCAGCCAGGTGGCCTCCCATTCGATCAGCTTGCGCTCGCCGCCGATGCCGTAGAGGGTCTGAAGCTGACCGGGATTGCCCGCGATGGCGCGCAGAAGCCACAGCCGCCAACGAATGGCTTCGTCGGTGTAGCCGGCGCGCATCAGGACGAGCAGGGTGAACGCTGTGTCGCGCAGCCAGCAGTAGCGGTAGTCCCAGTTGCGCTCGCCGCCGATCTCTTCGGGGAGGCCGGCAGTGACGGCGGCGACGATGCCGCCGGTGGGATTGTAGGTCATCGCCTTGAGGGTGAGAAGGGTGCGCTCGACCATGTCTTTGTACGGGCCGTCGTATTTAGAGCGGCCGATCCACTCCTGCCAGAAGCTCTCGGTGTCGTTGAATGCGTCGTCAACCGGGACCGGCTCAGGGACCTTCTCGATGGAGCTGGCGTAGGTGAGGACGAAACATTGCTGCTGGCCGGCGCGGAGGTTGAACTCGCTGATCGTGGTGAGGTTTTCGCCGTGGAGCTCGGCGGCTTTGGCGTTGGAGCAACTGCTGCGAAGTACGACCATGTTCGGCCCGGCGATCGCGCGGAGTTCACTGTCGGCGCTCGTGACCCAAGGGACGGTGAGGCCGTAATCAAAGCGGAGTGCGAGCTCCATGCGCATGGCGACCTTGCCGCGCGTGCAGCGGACGATGCGTACGACGTCAGAGTGTTTGCCGCGAGGCGGCATGAAGTCGGTGAGCAGGACCTCGCCGGATGGGGTGGTGAAGGTGGTCTCGAGAATCAGGGTGCCGGGGCGGTAGCGGCGTTGGATGGCGGTGATCTTGTCGCGCGGGCGAAGGCTCCAGTAGCCGTTGTCCTGGGTCCCCAGCAGAGCGGCGAAGCAGGCTCCGGAGGCGAAGTTGGGCCAGCAGAGCCAGTCGATGGAACCCTCACGGCTGACGAGCGCGGCGGTTTCGAGGTCACCGATGACGGCGTATTCCTCAATGCGCGAACCGTGCAGAGGTTTGCTTTGCTGCTTTCGAAACCACTCTGGCAACAGACCCTCCGTTTTGGCGACATCATGCAGGTTTATGAGTCGATACGCACACGCCGGCGCTTTCTGCTTCTAAAGGGTTGGATGCAGGCAGAGCCGGAGGCAACTGCGGGCGGGTTAGACTCGAACGGCAGATTGAATTTCGGAGCGGAGGCCGCAGCATGAAGCCAACGGAGGGACGCCGACGCGTCGTGATCGAGGAGGTGCAGCCAGAGGTCGACGGCGGCAGATATCCGGCGAAACGCGTAGTCGGCGATGTGGTGGAGGTGACGGCGGCGATCTTTGGAGATGGACATGATCATGTCGCCGGGCGGCTGCTTTACCGGCATGAGAGCGAAAAGGAGTGGTGCGAAGCGCGCTTTGAGCCCCTGACGAACGATCTGTGGCAGGCGCGGTTTCCGGTCGACCGGATCGGGCCATGGAGATTCACGATTGAGGGCTGGGTGGACCACTTCGACACGTGGTCGCACGATCTCGTGAAGCGGCTGGATGCGCAGCCGGATCCGAAACATCCGACGCAGCAGGTTGTGCCGCAGGACATTCCGCTGGCGCTGCGGATCGGAGCAAACCTGCTGAAGGCGGCGGCCGACCGCGCCGGGAAGACAGATACAGCGGATGCGAAGAGACTCGCCGACGCGGCGGCGCAGTTACGGGAGATGGCGGATGCGAACCTGCCGTACTATGAGTCGCCGCTGACGCTGGAGCTGGAGTCGCTGGTGGCGAAGTATCCGGACCTGACCTTCGCGACGAAGCTGGATCGCGAGCTGCCGCTCTGGGTTGATCGTGAGCGGGCTCGATTCTCCGCGTGGTACGAGCTGTTCCCGCGGTCGTGCTCGCCTGTGCCGGGGCAGCATGGGACATTTCGCGATGTGGAAGGCCGGCTCACTGAGATTGCGGCGCTGGGTTTTGACATTGTGTATCTGCCGCCGATTCACCCGATCGGCGTGCAGTACCGGAAGGGCAAGAACAACTCCGTCAACGCGGAGCCGGGGGATCTGGGGAGCCCGTGGGCGATCGGCGGGCCGGAGGGCGGGCATACATCCATTCATCCGCAGCTTGGGACGATGGAGGATTTCGAGCACCTGGTGAGCGCGACCCACTCGTATGGGATGGAGATTGCGCTGGACATTGCATTTCAGTGCTCACCGGACCATCCGTGGGTGAAGAACCATCCGGATTGGTTTACGATTCGGCCGGATGGAACCATACAGTATGCGGAGAATCCGCCCAAGAAGTACCAGGATATTTATCCGCTGAACTTCGAGTCGAAGGATTGGCGCGGATTGTGGGATGCGCTGTACGGCGTGTTCAAGTTCTGGGTCGAGCACGGCGTGCGGGTGTTTCGCGTGGATAACCCGCATACCAAGGCGCTGCCGTTCTGGGAGTGGTGCATCACGGAGATGCACAAGACCGACCCTGAGGTGATCTTTCTGGCAGAGGCCTTTACGCGTCCGCATGTGATGTATGCGCTGGCGAAGGGCGGATACACGCAGGGATATACCTACTTCACCTGGAGAACGACGAAGGGCGAGTTGCAGGAGTACTTCGAGGAGATTTCCAATCCGCCGGTCTCGGATTTCTTCCGCCCCAACGTGTGGCCGAACACGCCGGACATTCTGCACGCCCAGTTACAGGAGCCGGACCCGGTGAAACGGCGCGCGGTGTTCCAACTGCGCGCGGTCATGGCGGCGACCCTGAGTGCGAACTGGGGGATTTATGGGCCGGCGTTTGAGTTGGGTGAGTGGCGGCCCGCGAAACCCGCTCCGGGCAAGACCGCAAGCGAGGAGTATCTGGACAGCGAGAAGTACCAGATTCGGCGCTGGAACCGGAGCGATTCGGGTTCGATCGCACCGCTGATCACGAAACTGAATTGGATTCGCAAAGAGAACCAGGCGCTCGCGCGGAATGAGCACCTGGTTTTTCATGATGTGCCGAATCCGCAGCTTCTTTGCTACTCCAAGGCGGCGGAGGACAAGAGCAACGTGATCCTGGTGGTGGTCAACCTGGACCCGGCGAACGAGCAGACGGCGTGGCTGGACCTGAAGCTGGATGCGCTGGGGTTACCGTGGCAGGGCAGCTTTGAGGTTGAAGACCTGTTGACCGGGGCGACTTATACATGGAAGAACCAGTGGAACTACGTCGCGCTGCGGCCGTGGGAGATGCCGGCGCACGTGTTTCGCATTGTGAGGCCGTAGTTTGTAACGTTATAGACAAGACACAATTCGCGCGGGCCCGCATCCAAACGCAGCAGATGAACCGTTGAAAGGCACGACTGAGTGAAGAAGCCCTGCAGCGCTACTGATCCTCTCTGGTACAAGGATGCGATTATTTATGAGCTGCACGTCCGTGCGTTCATGGACTCGAATGATGACGGCATTGGTGATTTTCAGGGGCTGCTGTCAAAGCTGGACTATCTGCAGGATCTGGGCGTGACGTGCCTTTGGGTGCTGCCGTTCTTCCCTTCTCCGCTGCGGGATGACGGATACGATATTGCGAACTACACGGATGTAAACCCGTCGTATGGAACGATTGACGACTTCAAGCAGTTTCTGGATGCGGCGCATGCGCGCAACATGCAGGTGATGATTGAGCTGGTCATCAACCATACGAGCGATCAGCATCCGTGGTTTCAGCGTGCGCGGCGGGCACCGAAGGGGTCGCCGGAGCGCGAGTTTTATGTGTGGAGCGATACGGACCAGCTGTACAGGGACGCGCGGATCATCTTCACGGACACGGAGAAGTCTAACTGGACCTGGGATGACGTAGCGCAGCAGTACTACTGGCACCGCTTCTTCTCGCACCAGCCGGATCTGAACTTTGATAATCCGACCGTGATGGAAGAGGTGCTGAAGGCGATGCGCTTCTGGCTCGATATGGGCGTGGACGCGATGCGCATGGACGCGATTCCTTATCTTGTGGAACGCGATGGAACCAACTGCGAGAACCTGCTTCCGACACACGAGAAGATCAAGCAGATTCGTGCAGCGATTGATGAGGGTTATGCGAACCGCCTGATTCTTGCAGAGGCGAATCAATGGCCTGCTGACGTGCGGCCGTATTTCGGCGATGGCGACGAGTGCCATATGGCGTTTCACTTCCCGCTAATGCCGCGTATCTACATGGCCATTCGGCAGGAGGACCGGCTGCCCATTACGGACATCATGGCGCAGACGCCGGAGATTCCGCACAACTGCCAGTGGGGAATTTTTCTGCGCAACCACGACGAGCTCACACTGGAGATGGTGACCGATGACGAGCGCGACTATATGTACCTCGCGTACTCGGCCGATCCGCGCATGCGGATCAATGTGGGCATTCGGCGGAGGTTGGCACCGCTCGTCGACAATAATCGGCGTCGGATTGAGCTGCTGAACTCGCTGCTGTTCAGCTTTCCTGGAACGCCGATCATGTACTACGGCGACGAGATTGGGATGGGCGACAACATCTATCTCGGCGACCGGAATGGCGTGCGCACGCCGATGCAGTGGAACTCAGACCGCAACGCGGGCTTCAGCAAAGCAGTGCCCGCAAAGCTGTATTTCCCTGTGATCATGGATCCGATCTGGGGCTACCAGGCGATCAATGTGGAAGCCCAGCAGGCCGACGCGTCGTCGCTGCTGCACTGGACACGCAACATGATTGCGCTGCGGAAGCTGTTCCAAGTGTTTGGGCGCGGGACGCTGGAGTTTCTGCACCCGGACAATCGCAAGATTCTGGCGTATATCCGCGATTATCAGAGTGCCGACGGGATGCAGTCCGAGACGGTGTTGTGTGTGGCGAACCTGTCGCGGTTTGCGCAGCCGGTCGCGCTCGATCTGGCGCGATTCGTAGGGACGGCAGCCGGTGGAGATGTTGGGGTATGTGTCGTTTCCGGAGATCGGAACGCAGCCGTATCCGCTGACGCTCGCGCCATACAGCTTTTTGTGGCTGGAGATTCAGCCGGCACTGCGGGAGCCGGAACCTGTGGTCGTCGAAAACAAGACGCCGGCAGTGGACCTGAAGCTCGCCACAGCGGCGTCGTTCACGGCCGAGGGAATGCTCAAACCGGAGGCGCAGGCGTTCTTGCAGCAGGTGGTGCCGGGGTATATCGCGCAGCAGCGGTGGTTCGGCGGCAAGTCACGCACGATCGCTTCCGTGCGCGTGCTTTCGTCGACACGCATGCGCGGGAGTCAGGCTGCGCTGACAACACTCGAGGTTTGCTACAAGAATGAGCCGAGCACCGCGACGGAGGTGTACCAGATTCCGCTTGCGATGGCGTCTGGCGCACAGGCCGAGGACCTGCGCGTGAATCATCCGCGTGCAGTGGTTGCGTCGGTTGACAACAACCAGAAGGGGCCCGTGCTGTACGACGCAACGACGGATGAAGGATTCCGCAAAGCGTTACTGCGTATGGTTGTGGAGGGAGATGCAACGAGCGCAGCGGGAGAGGACCCCGCGCTGCTCAGTACGCGCTCGCATGCGCTCGAAGCGGAACCGTTGCTTGAGGCGAGCTCGAAAGTCGGATCGGCGGAGCAGTCGAACACCAGCATGATCTATGGCGATCTCGCGATTCTGAAGCTATTTCGAAAGATCAGCCCGGGCGAGAATCCTGAGGTGGAGATGACGCGGTTTCTAACGGATACTGCGCATTTCGAGCACATTCCGGCGTACCTCGGGGACCTGCACCGCGAGAGTGATTCTGCGACGGTTGCGTTCCTGCAGGCCTTTGCGCGCAACCAGGGCGATGGATGGGCATGGACGCTGGAGGAACTCGGGCGGTATTACGAATCGGTGGTTGGATGCCCTGCACCGTCCTCTTTGGGGGTTGCGGCGGCGTTGGACGGGCCGAATGATCTTCCTCCTGAGGCGCGGGAGCACGCGGGTCTCTATCTGGACGCCGCATATCTGCTGGGGCGGCGAACGGCGGAGTTGCACCTGGCCTTGGCGACGCCGACGAGTGATGTGGCGTTTGCAGCCGAGCCGTTTAGCGGAGAGGAGCTTGCCACGGAGCGCGAGAGGATTGAGCAACAGGTAACAACTGCGCTGGCGCTGCTGGAACGCACTCTGGCCAGCTCCGAGCACGAGCTGACGCCCGAGACTGTCCAGCTCGCCCAGGACGTTCTGGCGCGCCGCGGCGGCGTGAAGGAACGGCTTGCTGAATTGAGTGGCGATCCGACGCAGTTTGGGCAGCGGATCCGGATCCACGGCGATCTTCATCTGGGGCAGCTTCTGCGGGCGAGAACGGATTTCCTGTTTGTGGATTTTGAGGGGGAGCCGGCTCGGTCGCTCGAGGAGCGAAGGAAGAAGCAGTCTCCGCTGCGGGATGTGGCGGGGATGCTGCGCAGCTTCAGCTACGCCGCGCATGCGGCGCTGGGAAGGCATAGCGCGCGGCGGCCGGAACACAGCTCGACGCTGGAACCGTGGGCGACGCTGTGGGAGCGCACGGTTTCGAGCGAGTTTCTGCGGGGCTATCGCGAGGCGATTGATGCGGTTCCCCTGATGCCCGCGCCGGAGAAGGCGCAGCTGTTTTTGCGAGCACTGCTGCTGGAGAAGGCCTGCTATGAACTGGCGTATGAGTTGAATAACAGGCCGACGTGGCTGCATATACCGCTGGCCGGTGTGCGTGAACTCCTTGGGTGAACGGCATAGACTGTTTGTAAGCGCATCCAAGTTGCAGAAGGGCAAGTGACTCCCGTTCCTATGGCATCTCCTTCCAGCATCGAAGGCTTCGGCGCTTCACCACAGCAATCTGGGGAGCAGCGGCCACAGACGCTCGATACGCCGCGCGTGCTGCTCTGTGTCCCCTCGCTGCCGGACGATGTGCTGTCGGGACTGCTTGCGGATCTTGCGACGGTATTCAGGCCGGATGAGGTGCTGATCGCCTCTCCCGATATTGAGGAGCCCGAGTCCGCACAGGCGCTGCCGCTGACCGTGTTTGATGGAACTCGCTTGCGAAGCGACTGGGTGCTGACCGCGGGCGATTATCTGGCTGCCAATGACTTGGCGCAGCGACACGATGCCGCGCAGGTGCTTTTGCTGGGTGGGGATGTTGCCGCGTTCCCTGTCAGGGCAATTCGCGAGATGGCGGACAGGATTGCGGCCGGCGGCGACCTGGCTGTGCCGTCGTACACACTGGGTGCACATGACGGACTGGTGACCTCAGCATTGCTTTACCCGCTGACACGGGCACTGTTTGCAGCGAACATTCGCT
Source organism: uncultured Acidobacteriaceae bacterium (assembly GCA_963762465.1). Classification (GTDB taxonomy): domain Bacteria; phylum Acidobacteriota; class Terriglobia; order Terriglobales; family Acidobacteriaceae; genus Granulicella. The sequence goes on from CAVXKS010000011.1 coordinate 461,136, forward strand.
TCCCATTGCCGATGGATGCGGCGATGTCACGACGCATGGTGGAGCGAATGGCCTCGGTGGCTCAGCGCCAGGCTGCGTCTCAAGCGGACGCCCTGCTGTGGCCTGTCGCGGAGAGTGCAGCAGCGGGATTTACGGTTCGCCAAGTTGATTCCGGTGCGCCGATACCACCGCCGCCTGGAGCATTCGATTTCAACACGTTGTTCGTGACGGTTGCCGCAGGGATTTTTGCGGAGATAGAGGCGAAGGCGCAATTCTGGCAGCGGTCGCGCGGGCCAGCCGCCGCAATGCGTGAGCCGGCTTCTACGCCGAAGAATGGGAACAACGGCGATCTTGCTGAGGAGCTGCCGGGCATGGTGGAGGCCTTCCGGCTGGCTCACCGAAACCTCCAGGAGATCTGGGCGCTGGCGCTGCCTCCGCAGTCACTGCTTGCGCTGAAGAAGCTATCGATCGCAGAGCCGGACGCGTTTGCGATGGCTCCGGCTTTGTGGGCTCGGCTGGTCTATGACTTTGCACTTGCATTTCACCTGCGCTCTCTGAATCGCGGGCACTTGCTGGGGGCATTCACACCGGTGTACCTGGCGTGGGTTGCCTCTACTTTGAGAAGCGTGATGGATGATGCGAGTGCGGCGGCGCATCGCGAGGAGACAGCCGCTGCGTTCGAACGCGAGAAGCCTTACCTTGTGGCCCGCTGGCGCTGGCCGGATCGGTTTAATCCATGACAGTCCTGCTTCAATTCGAGCGCGGCATCGCCGCATATACGCAGTCTGGAAAGGAATGGATGATGGGTCAGCAGATCGAATTTGCGCTTCGTCAGTCCATGCATCGTGTGCTGGTCGTGCTGGTCAGCTTCCTTCCCGGCCTGCTTGCGTTTCTTGTAGCTGTGATTTTATTTGCGGTCGTGGGGGCGATCCTCGGCGCGCTGGTTCGGCGGATTCTGACGATGATGCGCTTTGACGAACGGCTGAGCAGAGGAACGGGGAGCAGCACACCGGCAAGTTTGTTCGAGTGGACGTCCAATCAACCGCCTTCACGACTCGCGGCACGCGCGATGTTCTGGCTTTGCACGCTGGTCGGCGTGGCGGTCGGAATCTCCGCATTCGCGGCTTCCTATTCTGCCGATAACCAGATGCCGATCTTCCTGCTGCCCTATCTGACACATGTGATTGGGGCGATTTTGATTCTGTTTGCGGGCACGGTCATCGCGCGTTTTCTCGCGCGATCGGTGCTCATCAGCGCCGTCAACGCGCAACTGCAGTATGCACGAATTCTGTCTGTCGGAGTGAAGTGGCTGGTGATGGTGCTTGCTGCCGCGATGGCACTGGATCATCTTCAAATCGGCGGCTCGATTGTGAGTCTTGCGTTTGGCATCCTGTTCGGCGGCATCGTTCTGACGCTGTCGCTCGCAGTTGGGCTTGGGTCACGCGATCTTGTCAGCCGGTCTATTGAGCGGACGATGGAGCGCCCGGGCGGGGCCTCTGAAGTAACGAACCAGCGAGCGCCGGATGCACAGCCGCGATCGCGGCTTCGTCACTTTTGAAGCACGGGCGTGACGCGGAGGCGGCTTTCGTACTATCCTTTTCGGAATCCAGAGCCGTTGAACGCGTGAACTATGCCAGAGCGTCATGAGATTGTGGGGACGTCGCCCCTCCGAAAAGAGGGGCGCGCGAAGGTGCTCGGCCTGACGAAGTACATAGATGACCTGAGCCTTCCGGGAATGTGGCATGGTGCCACCGTGCGCTCGTCCATTGCACGCGGCCGAATTCGAGCGATTCACTTTGCTCCTGAGGTTGACTGGTCACAGTTCGCCATCGTGCGCGCGAGCGATATACCCGGCCAAAACGTGATCGTACATCTGACAAAAGATCATCCCTGTCTGGCTGCCGATGCGGTGAATCATCCGGAGGAGCCGATCCTCCTGCTTGCGCACGCGGAGAAAGTGGCGTTGCTGGCAGGCGTGGCAGGCGTGCACATTGAGTATGACGAGTTGCCGGGTGTGTTCACGATCGAGGAGTCCGAGGCGGCCGTTGCAAACGACGATATTGACCGGATTATCTGGGAAGGAAGCGAGTATGGCGGAACGGCCAACTGCTTCAAGCACTATCTGTTGCATTCCGGCAATCGGAAGGAGACAGAGGACGGCCTTGCTGCAGCCTTTGAAGCGGCTGATTACATCGTGAAAGGCGAGTATCACACGGGCGCGCAGGAGCAGCTCTACATTGAGCCGAATGGTGTGATCGCGGAGTGCGAGAAGGATGCCCAGGGCAGCGTTGTCAGTGTGTGCGTTCGCGGCTCGATGCAGTGTCCGTATTACCTGGTGCACGCACTGACTCTGGTCTTCGGCCTGCCGGAAGAGAAGTGTCGAGTGATTCAGACGGAGACTGGCGGGGCGTTCGGCGGCAAGGAAGATTTCCCGTCTGTCATCGGCTCACATGCGGCATTGCTGGCGATGAAGTGCGGGCGTCCTGTGAAGATGATTTACGACCGTGCTGAAGACATGACAGCGACGACGAAGCGGCACCCATCGCGGACGCGTCACCGCACGGCAGTGTCGAAGGACGGCAAGTTGCTTGCATGCGAGATTGATATTGCTCTCGATGGAGGAGCGTATGCAACGCTCTCGCCGGTGGTTCTATCGCGAGCCACAATTCATGCGCCCGGACCATACAAGTGGCCCCACGTGCGCGTGCGGGCCAAGGCGATGGCAACGAATCTTCCGCCGCACGGGGCGTTCCGGGGGTTCGGTGCGCCGCAATCGCTGTTCGCGCTGGAGCGTCACATGGATAAAGTGGCGCGGGTGGTTGGGATCTCTCCGGAAGAGCTGCGGCGGCGCAACTTTCTTACGACCGGCGATCGGACAGCGACGGGTCAGCTGTTGACGGAGCCCGTCGACATGCAGCGACTGCTGAGCCGTGCTCTGGAAGAGAGCGACTACCATGCAAGGCTGGCGCGATTCTCCGAAGAGAACCGCGGATCAGCGATCAAGCGCGGGATGGGGATTGCAGCGTTCATGCATGGATCGGGATTCACCGGTTCAGGCGAGCGGCGATTGAACTCAGCGGTAGAGGTTGAACTTTTGCCTGACGGCCGGCCGCAGATTCTTGTCTCGTCCACGGAGTTCGGCCAGGGCACGAACACGATTCTGTGCCAGGTTGCCGCGCAAAGGCTGCAGATCCCGTATGAGCAGGTGGTGATTGCGCAACCCGATACAGCGGTCGTTCCCAACTCAGGACCGACGGTTGCAAGCCGCACAGCGATGGTGATCGGCAAACTCGTCGAACGCGCCAGTGCGCAGTTGCTCCAAAAGCTGCGAACCGTATCCGGGCTGCCGGCGGACCATACGCCGGAGCAATTTACACAGGCTGCTTTGGCTTACCTGAAAGCGCACGGCGAGCTGCGGTGCTCTGTCCGGTATGAGCCCGTGCGGCCGGTGGAATGGAATGACGAGCTGTTCCACGGAGATGCATATCCTGCGTATGCGTGGGCAGTTTACGTCGCAGAGGTCGCTGTCGACCTGAATACGTATAGCGCATCGGTAACGCGGTTCGATGCTTTGCAGGAAGTCGGGAAGATCATGCACCCGGTGCTTGCGAAGGGGCAAATCGAAGGTGGGGTGGCGCAGGGAATTGGATATGCACTCTATGAGAAGTGCGTCTGGAAGGACGGACGGATGATGAACAATCAGATGACGAACTACATCATGCCGACGAGTGCGGATCTTCCGGAGATTCACGTGCACTTTGAGGAGGTGCCGTGCGTGCATGGGCCGTGCGGTGCAAAGGGTATTGGCGAGCTTCCCATGGACGGCCCCGCGCCTGCAATTCTCAACGCCGTCGAGAATGCTACTGGGCTCAGCTTTGATTCGATTCCTCTTCTGCCGGAGGACATCTTCGAGAAGGCGCAGAGCTTTACTGATCCAGGGCATGGCGGGAGCGAGGATCTTGATCCTGAAAGATTGGGCACCTTTCTGCCCGAGGTGAATGCATGAGCGCTGCGATTCAGATGACGGTGAACGGTGAGCAGCACAAGGTGGACGTTCCCCCCATGAAGAGATTGCTCGACGTGCTGCGCGACGACCTTCGTCTTACTGGGACGAAAGAGGGCTGCGGCGAGGGGGAGTGTGGAGCATGCGCTGTGCTGATGGACGGCGAGCTTGTGAACTCGTGTCTCGTGCCGGCGCTGCAGGCGAATGGAGCGCGCCTGTGCACGATCGAAGGTGTTTCGACAGAGGGGCGCCTGCATCCGATTCAACGGTGTTTTCTGGAGGACGGCGGAGCACAGTGCGGCATTTGCACCCCGGGGATGATTCTGGCGACACATCATCTGCTGGAGAAGCATCCGAACCCGACCCTCCAGGAAATACAGGAAGGGCTCGCGGGAAACCTGTGCCGCTGCACGGGATACATGAGAATCTTCAAAGCAGTACAAAAGGCCTCCGAGGCACAGAATGCGCTCTGACGTCGCGGGATATGAGCTGAGCGCGCCGCCAACTCTTGAATCGGTGCTAACGCAAATTGCGTCCGAGCGCGGACGGCATGCGCTGATCGCGGGCGGGACTGAGCTGATGGTAGCGCTGAACACCGGCAGGCTTGGGTCACATTCGCTTATCTCGATTCAGCATCTGCGTGAGCTGCGGTTTATCCGAGTGAGCGATAGTGCCGTACAGATTGGCGCTGGAACGACCTTCACGGATATTCGGAAGAACGAGACCATCGCGAGGGAGCTGCCACTGTTAGTTCAGGCGGCATCCTGGACTGGGTCGATTGCGAACCAGAATCGGGGGACGATTGGCGGGAATATCTGCAATGCATCGCCTGCGGCCGATACTCCGCCCGCGCTGCTTGCCTATGACGCGACCGTGACGCTACGGAGTATTCGCGGTGAGCGGACGATCCCGTACAGCGAGTTTCATCTCGGCTACAAGGCAACGCGGCTTGAGCCCGATGAGATTCTCTATTCGATAAGTGTGCCACGCGCCTATGCAGGATGGCAGCAGTACATCCGCAAAGTCGGGACACGAAACGCGCAGGCGATTTCAAAGACGGCGCTGGCGTGCGTCGCGATGCCGAACGGGCAGAGACTCGACGATATCCGTATTGGGGCCGCTTCGCTGGCGGACCGCCCTGTGCGTTGTTTGACTACAGAGGACGCGCTCCGAGGACGTTCGCTCGCAGCGGAAGAGCTTGAGGAGACAGTAAGAGTCGGGCGTGCGGCGCTGGCGAAAGAGGCGAAACCCATCGATGATATTCGGTCGACGGCAATGTATCGCACCGCGGTCGCGGCAAACTTGCTGGAAGAATTTCTACGGCAGATCTCGTGCTAACGATCGCCGGGTCTCTCGAACATCGCCCGAGCGTTGGCCAGGTCGTCTTCTGTATCGATATCGAGAGCGAGCTCCTCTGCCTGGATTGCACGTGCGTTCTTCAGCAGGCTACGAGCGCCGATATCACGGCGTAACTGCAGCAGCGCGGGAAATGCGTCCGCTGGAAAATATGCCGGAACGCCAATCGAGCCGCCATACGCAGAGCCCGCCATGCGAAGCTGATCTGCAGCGAGGGCGCGCAGGTGTGTCGCGTGAAGCGCAGGCTGATCGCACGCAAGGATTACCGCACCCTGGACGTTGGTCCTATAAATAGCTGCGATCCCAGAACGAATTGAAGATGCGATGCCTTCGTCAGCCTCGCCGTTAGTAACGGCGACCAGACCCAGTGACGCTGTGATTGCGGCGTGTTCCGTCTGTTTGCGCAGCACCACGACGATCGGAGACAGGCCTGCTTCGTGTGCGATCCTGACGGTTCTCTGCAGGAGTGTTTCTCCGGCGAGCACGAGATTTTGCTTTGAACGGCCCAGTCTGCGCGATGCCCCGGCTGCGAGCACAACAGCGGCGATGTTCACAGAGCACACTGGGTTTGCAGATATTGCGAAGATCCGCCTTTGGCTATCTGCTCCGCGATGATCTCCGGCGTCATGCGCCGCGAGTGAGGAAGCTTGCCCTGGCAACATGCCTGAATTTCAGCGATGGTGGCGAGCGCGATTGCTTCCGCACCATCGCCGCCGAGATCCAGTCCTACAGGTGCGAAGACGTTCTGGCATGCCTGGTCCACGGTCCAACGAAGCGTCGCAGCAGCTTCGCTCAGCAGCAGCGAACTCCTGTGACGCGAGCCCAGAAGTCCAACGTAGCGGGGCCGATACGGCAGAATCCTGCTCAGCCATGCGCGATCCTGTTCGTAGCTGTGGGCCATGATCACCACGGCATCGTCAGCTTGCGGCACAACCGTCATGAATCCGGCCGATGCGAAGACTGCTTCGGCGGCGGGGAAACGCTCGGGACGCGCGAGTTGCGGCCGGCTATCAAAGATGAAGGTTGGCCAGCCCATCAGCGACGCGAGCTGCGAGATTGGTTGCGCGTCGTCACCAGCGCCGAAGAGCATGAGCCGCTGAGGAGGGTCAAGCCATTCGTCAAAGATCGAAGGGTCTTGCGAGCTGCCGGGGCTCGCGAAGAGAACTGTTCCGGATTCGTCATAGATGGCACGCCGGAGAGGCTTTCCATTTGCCGGAAGCCATGTCACAACGTTGCGACGAACGCCTGTGAGCGATTCGGTCATCGCATTCAGAAGAGCCGCGGCTTCCGGCAGTCTCAACCGGTTCGATGAGGAGATCCAGCGTACCGCCGCAGCCAAGACCATATGGAATTTCTTCCGTGTCGTCGAACACGGTCGAAAACCGCTCCACGACGGGGCCATTGCGTATGGTCCACCGCGCCTTGCGGGCTAGCTCGGCCTCGAGACAGCCGCCGGAGATCGAGCCGACGCTAGTGCCGTCGGTGAGCACCAGCAGGCGCGCGCCGGGACGCCGATAGCTTGAGCCTTCGACGCGGATGAGCGTGACATGCGCAGCGGCTCTTCCTTGCTGCCACTGTTCGACGATGGATCTCCGTTCGCGCATCTGACTCCGCCGTTTACGCCCGCTCGCTGAACGTATGGATGCCGCACTCAAGCTTTCTGCCGCCCCATCGACCGCTGCGAGGATCTGCTCCAGCAGCAGGGCGGGCCGTGCATGGCTCGCATCCGATGCTGCTATAGCCTTCATCGTAGAGGGAGAGCCGGGGAATGTCATGCTCTCTTGCGTAGGTCTCAACCTGATGCCAGGTCCAGTCCGCCACAACACTGATCTTCTTCATCTGCTTTCCACTGGGCAGACGATGATCTTCAATCTTTTTCAGATTCGCGCGGGTTGGGGATTGTTCGCGCCGTAGTCCAGTAAACCACCACGTGTATGGCTCCAGCGAGCGCATGAGGGGCTCAACTTTGCGCATCTGGCAGCAGTACGTGGGATTGATGACGTGCAGCAAGCCGAACTGCGTTTCGTGCTCCGCCACTGTGGTAGAGGGCAGTGCGTTGATGAGGTTCAGGTTCCAGTCATGCGCGAGGCGATCGCGATATTCGAGCAGAGCGGCAAAGTGATAGCCGGTCTCGAGAAAGATCACGGGAACATCCGAAAGATGCTGGCGGATGAGGTGAAGCACGACCATGTCCTCGGTCTGAAAGCTGCTCGTCAGACAGAGATCGTGGCCGCCGGATTCACGGACGATATCGGCGACCAGTTGCTCGGCGGATGATCGTTCAGGGTCTGTAACTGTGTTGAACAGCAGATCGCTCATTGCCGCTCCTTGAGCCAATCTTCGACATCCTGTTCGTGCTCGATCCACGCATCCCCGGCGATCGCGCGGATGGCCTCGCTGATCACCGGCTGTATTTCGTCGCGGGCGGTGAGGGCGGTGACTCGCGCAAGTTGAAGCGCACGAGCGACAGCAGGCAGTGTCATCTCCGGGATTAGCGGATCATCGATATCGACCACGGGTGCGCCTGCGGCCAGGAGTTCCTGCCTGACGTGGTCCAGCAGAGTGTGGTTGCCGCGGACCCAGATAAATGCCGGTTTCGCCGTGAAGGATTGCGGCAGTGCCGCAGTCTCGACAGGAGCGGAGATCATGCCTGCAGCGACCGTCGCGTTGGTCATAGGATCGATCAGGATGAACGAGCCGGTCGAGCGGCAGATTTCGTAGCTGTCGAACAACAGCGGAACGTTCGTCTCGAATTCGACTTCAGCGATGTCATTCATGTGCAGGGTTGAGGCAGGTTGATGCACGGCAGTTACAACATCCACCCGATATCGGATGGAGCGGACGGTCGCCCGGACAACGCGGGTTGTGTGCTTGAGCAGATAACTCTCACCAGCGACGAGCGGCTGTTCATGCATCCAGACGAGGCTTGCCCGGAATAAATCGCCTCTGACGGGAGGCTCGGCGCCTGCATCGGTGAGCATCTCGCCGCGGCTGAGATCGATCTCGTCTTCGAGCGTCAGAGTGACGCTCCGCCCTGCTCGCGCCTGCTTGAGTTCGCCGTCGTATGTTACGATGCTGCTGACCCGCGTTATTCGACCGCTCGGCAAAGCGCGAACTGTCTGGCCCACGCTGAGCTCGCCGCGTTCCACCCGCCCGGCAAAGCCGCGAAAATCTGCATGGGGCCGTAGCACGAGTTGCACCGGGAAGCGCAAGGGCTGAGACGTCGGGTCGCTAGTTTGGAGTGGCACGGTTTCGAGGTACTGGAGCAGCGTAGGCCCGGTATACCAAGGCATGGCAGCAGAGGCATCGACGATGTTGTCGCCCGCCAGCGCGCTGACCGGAATCAGCTCAACACTGCGCAGCTTCAACCTGCTGGCCAACTCAAGATATTCAGTACGGATCTGCTGGAAGACGTTCTCGTCGTAGTCGACCAGGTCCATCTTATTGACAGCGACTACGACGTGCGGAATGCGGAGAAGGCTCGCGATAAAGGTGTGCCGTCGCGTTTGTGGGAGTAGTGAGCCAGCCTTGACGAAGGCTTTTGCGTCGACGAGCACGATAGCAACGTCGGCTGTCGATGCTCCTGTGGCCATGTTGCGCGTGTACTGCTCGTGACCTGGCGTGTCCGCGATGATGAACTTGCGTTTCGAGGTGGAGAAGTAACGGTATGCAACGTCAATCGTGATTCCCTGCTCGCGCTCCGCGCGAAGACCATCCGTTAAGAGAGACAGATCGAGATCACCGCCAGAACGGTTTACGCGGCTTGCGCGAATTGCGGCGAGTTGGTCCTCATACACACTCCTGGTGTCGTGCAGCAGACGCCCAATCAGCGTGCTCTTTCCATCGTCGACGCTGCCCGCGGTTGTGAAGCGAAGCAGTTCCTGGTCGAGATGGCGATCGAGGAAGGCACGAAAAGCCTGCTCACGCGCAAGATCCGATAGAGAGGCATGGCTCTGCGTAATGTCAGTCGAGATCATCAGAAATATCCCTCTCTCTTCTTCAGTTCCATCGAGCCTTCTTCGTCGTGGTCGATGGCGCGATTCTCACGCTCGCTGCGGCGGAATCCGATAAGCTCCTCGATGATCTTCGGCAGTGTGTCGGCTTCGCTGCGGATCGCTCCGGTGCAAGGCGAGCAGCCAAGCGAGCGCATCCGGACCTTCATCTTTTCCGGCCGTTCATGCGGCAGCAGGCGTGTCGTCTCATCCACAAGAGTCAGCGTTCCCCCGCGATTTACAACCAGCCGCTCCTCGGCAAAGTAGAGCGGCACGATTGGGATCTGTTCGGCGTAGAGATAGAGCCAAATGTCGAGCTCCGTCCAGTTGGACAGCGGAAAGACACGGATCGATTCGCCCCTACGAAGCCGCGAATTGTACAGGCTCCATAGCTCCGGACGCTGGTTTTTGGGGTCCCATTGGCCACGTGCATCGCGAAAGCTGTAGACACGCTCCTTGGCGCGACTCTTCTCCTCGTCACGACGCGCTCCGCCAAAGGCTGCGTCGAAGCCGCCTGATTCGAGCGCGTCCAGGAGCGATCTTGTCTTCAGAGCGCCGCAGCAGTTCTGCGTGCCCAAAGTCCAGGGACTTGCTCCAGCAGCGATAGCCTGTTCATTGCGGTGCACGATGAGTTCAGCGCCAATTTCGTCCGCATAGGAGTCTCGGAACGCGATCATCTCGGGAAACTTGTAGCTGGTGTCCACGTGCAGGAGTGGAAACGGAATCCTGCCCGGATAAAAGGCCTTCTGTGCGAGGCGCAGCATCACACTCGAATCTTTGCCGATGGAGTAGAGCATCACCGGGCGGGCGAACTCCGCGACCGCCTCACGCAGGATGTACAGGCTTTCGGCTTCCAGCGCCTGAAGATGGTTCAACCTTTGACGGTGGAGCTGATCAACGGTGGACACGGCTTCGTTTACAGTGGCAGGCATTGAGGCCTCCGGAAGAGAGATGGATCCGGCACCGGGCGAATCGCCAGTGCGCAGATTCAGCTGTCGTTAGTGGTTTTGCTTAGCAGAAGAAGGGGAGGAGACGCGCAGAGCATCGATCCAACCCGCACCGGGGCGTTGTCAGCGACAACAACAGCAGAGACAGTAGCAGCAGCGGTACATGCCCTTCATTGGTGCTAGTGTACGGCCCGCTCGGGGGATACTGCAACTACACCCCCGTTGCACAACTCTCTACATCGACGGAGGTTTGTGGAACGGCGCACATGACAAGAGAATGGCAATACATTGCCCGGAGAGTTCCCGCCGTGCTTTGCCGCTCGTTTCCTCGAGCCTCAAGGAGTCGCCGCATGTTCGCATTCCGCCACCGGCTGATTGCGCAGCTCGCAGTCGCCGCCAGCCTTCTGGGCGCGAGCGCGAACATGAACGCGCAGGCCACAAGGAGCGCCACGGAATATCCGGATTCGCGCGTGGATGTGTACGGCGGCTACGGCTACTTCCATCCGATCAATAGCGGCGTGGGATCCAAACAGTACTTCGATGTGAACAACGCCAACGGCACGATCAGCGTCACGGGCTACTTCAATCGCTACATCGGCGTCACGACGGAGGCCGGATATTTCTCCGGTGTTCGCGAGCACGCGGTTTACAACCCGAACTGTGTCGGCGAGGGCTGCTCACAACTCGTCTACACGGCAGAAGCTGGTCCTGTATTTCGCGTCCCGCTTGGCCCGTGGATCCCGTTCCTGCATGCCCTCGGCGGCGGCGTCCGGGATAACGGTCCCGTAGACCAACCGCTGACATGGGGATGGGGAGTTTCAGGCGGTGGCGGGCTGGACTACACGGCTCCGTTTTTCCATAACCATCTCGCGGTTCGCATCATTCAGGCGGACTGGCAGTATTCCCAGGTCGTGTATGGTCCGCTCGTTCTGCCCGAGGCCATCAAAGGCGGATTCGGCGAAATCGACGCACTCAAGCTCTCGGGTGGACTCGTCGTGAAGCTGGGCGAGGTCACTGCGGCGAAGGCGCTCGACGTGGGATGCAAGGCCGAGCCCGCAGTTGGCTATCCCGGAGATGTAATCACCGTCACGGCCGCCTCTATCAACTTCGATTCAAAGCGGCCTGCCGCGTATACCTGGAAAACGAACGGCGGCAAGCTGAAACCAGATCAGGCGCAGGCCGCGATCGACACCACTGGGCTTGCACCGGGCGAGTATGAGGTCAGCGCGCACGTCGTTCAGGGGATGAAGGCGCGCCAGCAGGCCTCGTGCACCACCCCATTTACGATCAAGCCCTTTGAACCTCCGACACTGACCTGCTCCGCGACTCCGCCGACCGCGACGGCGGGAACGACGATTGATATCAGCACGACGGGAACCAGTCCGCAGAATCGTCCGCTGACGTATTCGTACAGTGCGAGCGCGGGGCAGATTACAGCGACTGGACCGACTGCAAAGCTTTCGACTGCCGGACTCCAGGCCACGACGATCACTGTCACATGCAACGTCGTAGACGATCTGGGGCAGACCGCGCAGTCCAATACGCAAGTGACACTGACCACACCGCCGACGCCGACGGTTGCGGAGACGCAGGATCTGTGCCACATCAGCTTCGAACGTGATCACCGCCGCCCGGAACGCGTCGATAACGAGGCGAAGGGTTGCCTCGACGATATCGCGCTCACGATGCAGCAACAGTCCGGCGCGAAGCTCGTGATGGTCGGCAACTCTTCCGCCAATGAGCATCCAGAGGCAGGCGCAGAACGCGCATTGAATGCTCGACAATATCTCGTGCAGGAAAAAGGTATCGACAGCTCGCGGATCGAGCTTCGCACCGGCTCAATGCCGGGACGGTTCGTCAGCAACACGCTTGTGCCGCCCGGAGCACATTTTGACGGCGCAAACTCGCAAGCATTCGATGAAAGCTCAATCGTTCGCCACGGACCGGCGTATGGCGTACCCGGCGCAACCCGGCGTTCGAGCTCGCACCATCAAGCTCGGAGAACCAGTCCGAGAAGAGCTCCCGCACCCCTCAAGGAAGCTCCGGGTGTGAATCCGCCCGCTGCTGGGGAATCGGGCGCTCCGAGCTCCACACCTTCCGGAAAAAGCACGAAGCCCGGTACCCACAAAAAGCCCTCGCCGGCAACCCCCATGACTCCCCAGCCTATTGCGGGAAAGCAGACGAGCGCCAAACCGTCACCTGCGGCGCGGATGCAAACCAAGACAGCCAAGCCATCGTCCGCGAGTCCGGTTCAAACCAATACAGCGAAACCCGTTTCTACGGGCTCGGTGCATACGAAGCCAAAAGCATCAACGGCAGCGATGCAGATGAAGGACGACAAACCGTCACCTGCCAATTCCATACAGGCCAAGGGAACGAAGCCCTCGCCGGCAACTCCGATGCCGCAATCCAGTAAAAAGAGTTAGTGGCGGGCGGTGCGCGAACTCGCACCTGCGGGTTTCTGTTAGACTGATTCAGTCGGACGCGGGCTTCTCAGCCGGCGAGCGCTGATTCCCTTTCGCGTACCTCTCCGGCAATATCAACAGGTTCGGGGCGTAGCGCAGTCTGGTAGCGCACCTGCTTCGGGAGCAGGGGGTCGTTGGTTCGAATCCAATCGCCCCGACCATTTCTTCCGTTTTCTTCAGAGCTCCAAGGTTCGTCATCGGATCTCCAGGAGATCCCGGATCGCGCTGACACCAAGCCGTGGACTTGAGAGCACTGGAACACTGACCTGCCCCGAAACTTGGGAGGCAAGCCTCGCCATACTTCCCTGTGCCAGGACAACGGCGTCGTTCTCATGAGCGGCGCGGAGAATTTCTGTCTTGAGCAGATCGTCATGACGAGCGATGTCCCCGTTAAGAAGAGCGTCGAAAGCAGCCCCGGCGAGATATCGGGATGTGGTCACGACTTTGTTTCGCTCGGAAGCCTTGCGGCGTACCAGCCGCTCAGTCGGGTCAAGCGTCGTTGGAACTGTAGCCACAATGCCGATGCGGACGGCGCTGTCAACGGCGATCTCTGCCATTCGGTCATCAATTTTTACGACGGGGATGGACACAAGAGTTGCGAGCGTATCCGCCGCTTCACCGACGGATGAACAGCAGTTAAGGATCGCGTCGGCTCCGGCACTGCGAGCGGTGAGACCGTAGCTGACGACACGTTGGCGAAGCTCCGCGGTGACTTCGCCGGCAGCACGCACATCTGTGAGCAGGCCATCATCGATGATGTTCACGAGACGAACACCGGGAAGAAGCTCGGCAAAGAGCTGCTTGATGATCTCGACCAGAACTGGCCCGGTATGGATCGCATAGACAGTTGTCTTCATCAGTAAGCGCTCCCAAGCGGAATGTCCAAGATGGCAGAACAGGCACGTGCAAAAAAATCAGAACTGCCGAAGTTGCCTGACTTTAGAACGATGCCGAGATTCGGTCTCGAGAGAGCAATACAGACCGGAACGCCGGGTTCGATATTTGGGCCTATCCGCAATCCTCCAAGCTCCAGAGTTCGCATCAACGAGCTGGACGTCTCTCCGCCTGCGATGATGAGTCCCTGCGGTGGGGTCATATTTACGATTTGTTTGACCAGCGATCCGAGCGAGCCCACAATACGTTCGCCAGCGTCGACAGGATTCAGGCCGAGTACTGACGCACCGGCATGCAGGTCCGCTGCACTCTGCAGTTCAGCCGTCGTAAGCAAACACGTACCTCCTGCCAACAATGTCTGAGCGGCGGTGTCGATCGTCACCTTCCAATCGTGCCCCCTCTCCAGCAATAGCGCGGCACCAAGGTCGAGCACGACACATCCGCCATGGTGTTTCATCCAGTTGTTCTGCGCACGCGTTGCTTGGGAGCAGCTGCCGCTCACAATGAGAATCCCGCGACCGCCAGGCGTCCTGCGAGGCACCAGATCATTTGCAGGTGGCCCATGCAATCCGCGCTCGCGCCATATCCGCGGCAGCGTTGTCGCCCAACCCGAGCTGCCGGTGATGAGACGCATGTCTGCGATCGCCTCCACATTGCGCTCCAGGTGAGCTTCATCGATGCAGTCGAGCAGGGCGATGGATGTACCTTCTTTCCGCAGCTGATTCAGTCGCTCGGTTATGCAAGCTGAAGTTTTCCCATTGGCGTACGTGACAAGTCCGACGGATCGCTTGGTCTGCGACTGGAGATGTGATGGAAGGTAGGAGTTTGTCATTGGATTGAGCGGATGATGACGGAGTGTTGAATCGCTCAATAACTTCTCGTGGACGAAATGGTAGCCCATGTACGTTGTTCGCCCGAGGGAAGGAAGCGCGGGCAGAGCTACTGTAAACGACTCAGCAGTAGCATCCATCGCAGCATCAATCGATGCGCCAATATTGCCTTCCGGCAACGAATCAAATGTGCTGCAGTATTTGACGGCAAGTAGTTGCGGGTCAAATTGAAGGAGATTTATTACCGCTTTGTAACTGCGATCGTATGCGTCCTGTCTGGCAATTGATCGTGATGCAGTACCAACGAATGATTGCCTCGGCATACGGAGACCAGGCTTCGATCTGTGTCGAAGTGCAATCTTCCGTGACCACAATCGTCCGGAGTCCCTCAGTCGTGAGCATGCCCGCGAGATCTGTCGCGCCGGTGTCATCATCCGCGATGGCGGCAATTCGACACATCACGAGAACCTCGCTCGCAGTTCCGCGGCCTGTTCAGCAGTGAGCGGTTCGACGCGGTCTCCGAGCAAGAAGAAGAGACGCGCGGTTTCTTCCAATTCCTCCGCGAGCGCGGCCGCCTCGAGCAGCGTTTTGCCAATCGCGATGCTTCCATGATTTCGCATCAGCATCGCCGGTGTGTGTCTTGCAAGGCGCTCCACTTCCGCAGCCAATCCCACATCTCCGGGGGGAAGATATGGCACGCAGGGCAATGAAGGAACGCGCATCGCGAAGTATGCGGTGATAGGAGGCAAGGCGTTGGATTCGTCAAGATTCTGCATTGACGCCAAAGCTGTGGCATACGTCGAATGCAGGTGGACGACGGCTCGTGCGTCGGGTCTGGCGCGATATGCGGCGAGGTGAAACGATAATTCTTTCGTGGGACGTTGCGCGTTCAACGGCTTCCCGTTGAGATCGCATGCCGCGAGAGTGTCTACACTGAGCGTGCCAAACGATGACCCTGTCGGGGTCGCATAGACAAGTTCGCCTGAACGGATGCTGATGTTTCCCGCGGTGCCGAAGCTATAACCGCGGTAAAACATCGAGCGGGCGATGGCAACAAGTTCTTCGAGCTCACTTCGCGATGCGTTCAAGTTTCGTCCTCCATGAGACCTGCTCGACCGGGCCAACCACAGCGCCCCACATGAGAGCTCCGACCACCGCGATGACAGCCGAGATAACGAATGCAATTTGGAACGATCCGGTGCGATCTACAACCAGACCGGTCAACCAGGCGGCGAGAATTCCCGAGAAATTACCTACCCCATTCTGAACGCTGGTCCACCTTCCCGCCATAATGGGGCCTGCAAGGGTTTGCGTGATAACCCAGTGGTTGGAGGTGTAGGTTCCAAAGCCGATGCACGCTAACAGGAGCAGCGGGATGGCAGCTCTCAAATTAGAGATGAACGCCACCGGCAGAATAGACGCAGACGCGAGCAGACCAATGACCACCACAGACTTTCGGACTTGAGTCACCGATGCGCCGCGCTTGAGAAGGATGTCGGAGATCCATCCGGCGCTCAGTGTGGCTAATGCGATCACAGCGTAGGCTGTGGCTCCGACGGTTGCCATGCGAGCCATGGAAAAACCGCGGTCGCGCACCAGGTAGAGTGGCAGCCAGATTAAGAGGAAGAACCAATAGTAATTACCGCAGAAATGACCGGCAAACGTGCCCCATGCGGAGCGGAAGGTCAGCATCTGGCGAATGGAGTAATCGCCGGGCTCGAACTCCAGTTGAGAGGCAGGCACGCGCGGCATCCAGCGTAGCCAAGGGATGATCCACAACAGCCCCCCGATCCCAAGCACAACGAAGAAGAGCCGCCAACCATACCGCGCAAGCAGTAGACCACCGATAAACGTTGCTAAGGCAGGTCCCAGTTTTGACCCGGCATCCAGCAGGGCGTTCGCGCGGCCGCGGAGGTGTTGCGGGATTTCCATGGCGATCATCCGGGAGTAACAGGGATAAGCCAGCGACTCCGCGGCACCGAGTATCAGCCGCATCATGAAAAATGCAGCGAAGCCCGAC
Organism: uncultured Acidobacteriaceae bacterium; assembly: GCA_963762465.1. Classification (GTDB taxonomy): domain Bacteria; phylum Acidobacteriota; class Terriglobia; order Terriglobales; family Acidobacteriaceae; genus Granulicella. Next base: position 477,622 of record CAVXKS010000011.1, read on the forward strand.
ACAAGACCGCTGCATATTGTGGCGAGCGACCATACGCCGAAGCTGAACGCGAAAATGCGTCCGACCGGAAAGTTGTCACAGATCCAGCCCGAGAGCCCAACGAGTTGCATGAGAGCATAGGTCCAGAAGAATGCAGACGAGAGTCCACCGATCTGCCGCGTGCTATAACCCAGAGTCGACTGCAACAATGGAGCCGCAACAGAAAGGTTCGACCGGTCGATGTAGTTGATGAACATCGATGTCGTCAGCAGGGCCATCAACACGGCGGGTGATGGCACATACCAGCGACGGCCGCGCTTGGTCATCTTCCCTGCCGGGATTCCATGAACCGTGGCCATGGCGTGGCGCCCGCGATAAGTCTGTTCAAACCTTTGATATTCGCCACACCGTGCTCTTGGAGCCACGCACGGAAGCCTTCTCTACCGTCTCTCACGAAAGCGGGAACACCATCCTGCCAAGTGGCGCGACCACAGAGCACTCCTGAAAACGAGGTGCCTGCTGCCAGCCCGAGTCGCAGCGACTCTTGAAACTCTGCAGTGCCAACTCCGGCGCTCAAATAGATGTATGGGACACCAGAAGCGGCATCCGCCGCGCGGTACCACTCGACTGCCTGGTCGTAGGAGTAAGCAGAGCGGCCACTGAAGGTGCCGCTGCCATCTACAAATTGCGCGACGACCGGAAACTCTACCTTCAGAATGTCCACTCGATATCGGTCTCGTGAAAATTCGCGCATCATATCGACGACCAGCTGAGGTTTTCTCTTCGCAAACTCGAATAGCTGCTCGTTCTTGAGTTCAGTGGAAAGATTGACGTGTGACCAGGAATGAGCTGGTTCGTAGAGAACTGGCTCGAGAAAAAATGGCAACCCGAGCGCGTCGCACTCCGCGCCAATACGTTCGATGAGAGCGAACTTCTCCTGATTCGCCGACGCAGGATCGTCTGGCGAATAGTGCAACAGAATCTTCACGCCATCGGCTCCCATTTCAGCGAGTCGCTGAACCGAGAGCTCAGGCATGAGCGCGAGCATGCGGTAGGGTCGCGGATTTTCATAGCCATCAAGTTCGTAGGCGAGCAACAATCCGCATGCGGAATCACGCTTTGCGGCGGCAGAAAGGCCGTACTCTGTGTCGAACAGAATCGCGGTGGCATGCGGGCTTAGTACTTCCGCGATGGTCTCTTTGAAAGCAACAAGCTGATCATCACCAATCGCCGTGGGGTGTTGGCCAGCGGCGTTGGCGATGAGACCACGCAGGCTTCTACGCTGGTCGATAGCGACCGCGCCGATGATACCGCTTGTGCCGGAGAGCCGCCGAAGACGGTCTTGTTTCGCTTGGCTGTATGTGCGAAGGCCCATTTCAACGGTCTCCGATCAGCTCTGCTGCCTTCGATTAGAGGTCAATGGCGTCTCGAAACCCGCCCCTCTGCGTAAAAGCTGTTTGCCTGAAAACAATGGGATGCCGGAGAGCGTGAAGCTCTCCGGCAATGAGGAGGACCTAGAAGTTGAGCTTGATGCCCATCTGAACGATACGAGGGATATTGGACTGACCGCTTGGGGCGTTCAGGTTGGCAGAGCTTACGCTAACCGTACCGAACGTCCCGCTGGATGGATTCGTATTCGGTCCATTCGGAACGTACGTATTTGTGAAGTTGAACGCTTCGAAGCGGAATTGGGCACTCACTCTATCACTGAACTTGAAACGTTTGCTGGCGGAGAGATTGCCGATCGGCGCATTGGGGTTCCGGATGTAGCCACTCTGGAAGGGCATCGATACCAACTCACCCGCTGTGCTGTTAATCTGCTGCCAGACGGGATTCGTGCACGGTTGATTAGCTGCGGTGCGTGCTGCATTCGGCTGCAACGTTTGACCGTTCGCGAACAAAGTGCAGGTATTGAAGTAGGTCAGCGCAGACTTGTTCACGCCGACACGGGGATCACCAAGTAGGCGGTATCCGGAGTTCAGACCGGCAGGCGCTCCTGACTGAATCACATACCAGAGATTCAACTCCCAGCCGCCCACGGCCAGTTCGGTCAGGCGATTGTCATTCGCAAACATTTCATGTCCACGTCCGAACGGCAATTCGTAAACCGCCGAGATCACCAGCCGCTGCGGCCGATCTTGTCCGCCAATGTTTTTGAACGGAGCAGCATCCTGCGGATTCAAAAACGCGAGCGCCTCTTCGGTCTTGGACCAGGTGTACGCGCCGAGGATTGTCAGGCCATGAGAGTAACGCTTCTCAACAGAAAGCTGGAAGGAGTCATACCAGATTCTGCCAACCGACTCCTGCCCTTCCGCGACATTCAGGAATTGCGGATAGGGTAACTGCAATTGTTGACGGGAGATTGTCGTTCCGTTCAGATTCGTTCCCGGGAGCAGTCCTGCAAACGGATTCGGGACCGTTTGGCTGAGATAGCCACTAAGGTTCGCCGTTCCCGAGTACAGCCCGCTCGCCTGAACGAAGCCGGCCGCAATGGCAGCCTGCTGCAACTGCGATATCTGCGCGTTGCTCAAGACGTTTATATTGCGTGCGCCGCCTGCCTGATTGTCGTTTGTGTTGACGTTGATAGTGCGGCTGCCGACATAAGACGCATCAACCTTTACTTCGTATGGCAACTGCTGTTCCATACCGAACGAGTATTGGTGAGCGTGTGGAATCTTGCGGTTCACATTATTGAAGATGATGCTCTGCCCCTCGAACGTCGCAAGGCCCAGGCTGCTTCCGGTCGGTTGCAGGATGCCCGTCGCAAACGGATCATTCAGCGGCGGAGCTGCGGGATTGTTGCCACGCGGACGGTACTGGTCGGCAATCGTTGCCCCGGCAGCCGTTGCATTGCTGGGAACCATCGCCGTATCTTGCGCAAAGCCCTGAGCTGCGCCGAAAGCTGCCTCAGGCAGATAGAACATCCCGTAGCCGCCACGGAAAATGGTGTCTTTGTAGACCCGGTAGACGGCGCCGATTCTCGGCTGAATGTGCCCGTATTCTGTGTTGAATGCACTCGCAGGTTGACTGGTGGCGCCGGAGAAGAGCAGGCCGCCCTTCAGCGAAGAGCACGCTGGGCAGTTGCCACCCGCCGAGCCCGCCGCTGCAGCTAACGGAGAAGCAGTGTTGAACGCGAAGCCACGATTCTGCCGATTCTGAATTTCGTGAGGAGATCCTTCAACGTCATAGCGTATCCCGGCGTTCAGGGTAAATCGAGGCGTGACCTTGATATCGTCCTGCAGATAAATTGCCCAATAGCGCCAGCGATAGCCGAGGTTCGGCGTGTATTGAATAATGCCGTTGTTTGGGAACCCCAAAAGCATCGATGCGATCGCGGAGCCCTGCGTGGAGCTGCCGTTCGCCGTGGGATCCTGCTGAGTCTGGCTTCGCGTGAAGTTGAAGCCGCCCTGTCCCAGAACGAAAGACCCGCCGCCAGTGTTGTAGTCGAAATCTCGGACGTCAGCTCCGAGATGGAACGCCTGACGGCCGCGCAGGTACTCGATGCTGGGCTGGAATCCGATTGTGTTGCTGATGCCGAAACGCGGATCACGTGAACCGATACCCGTGCCTCCGAGACCGCCGGGCAGATTTACGCCGTTGTTGTTGTCGAAGCCCAGCTTCGGCGGCAGTGGAACGAAGCGGCCGTTCACGTAGTTCTGAGAGAACCCAAGCTGCGTAACGTCGTAGCTCTCTGCGCGCGTGCGAGCGACCGTTTCGTTGTAGCGCGTATACGAAGCCCGCAAATCCATCGTGAGATGCGCATTGAACTGAGTGAGAGAGTCGATGACCGCGTTGTCGTTGATGCGTGCCAGCGGATCCTGAGAATCCAGCAGCGGCAGCGGGTAATTTGTATTTCCCTGGTCCGTCTGATTGCGCCGAGCATGAGCAAAACGACCGTATACACGTTCCTTTTGCCCGAAGTTCTGATCCACGCGGGCAATCCATGTGCGATACCGGTCGCGGCTCAGGTTCGCTCCAACGTTGTAATTATTCGCCGAAGTTGTGGTCGTCGAAGTCGGAGATGGGAATGCCTGGGCTAACTTGTAGCCAGGGCCGATCAGACGGCTCGTCGGAATAACATTTCCCGGAAACTGATCGCGGATGCAGGGCAGTGCCCTGTGCTATCCAGGCGGGTCGTGTAGGGATCGTAGATGTTGACGCCTGCATGCGAAAAATCGCCATTGCGTTCTGCAGCGGTGATCGTCCCCGTCAAACCCGGGCTCGGTGTGTCCTCGTTGTACTGTTCGATGCCGAACAGGAAGAACGTCTTGTCCTTGCCGTTGTACAGATGCGGGAATCGCACCGGGCCGCCGATCTCTCCGCCGAATTGGTCCAGCTTCGGCGCCGCCAGGAACTGGTGCGTCACCGGGTCCAGCGAGTAGACCGGAAGGTTATTGAACTTGTTGCCGACGTTGTTGGCGTCCGTCCAGTAGCGGTGGAAAAAGTAATACCCGGTGCCATGAAAATCATTGGTGCCAACCTTCGTACCCACATTGAAAATTCCGCCGCCGGTACGACCGTACTGAGCGTCGTAAAAGTTACTTACGACTTTGAACTCTTGCGTCACCTCAGCGCTGGGGATATAGGCCACATTGAAGTTGGCGTGGGATCGATCGCCGGCGGTGTCCGAGTACGCATCGTCCGGAGCGCCGTCGATCAGAAAGGCATTTGTCTGCCGCAGGCCACCATTCACCGAGTAGTTGATGACGTCTCCATTGTCAAAAGGACGTTGAAACGATTGATTTCCGTTGAAGACCACCCCGGGTACAAGATTCGCCAGATTGAGCGGATTACGCGCCACAATCGGCAATTCCGAGACCTTCGCATTGTCGATCAATCCACCCCGCGTTGCACTTCCCTCGTCCAGCAGCGGTGGCGTGTCGCTGACAGTGACAACTTCGCTCACTGCACCGGCTGGAAGGGTGAGATCAACGTCCAGATTGTCGCCGACATGCACCTGGACGTTTGAGTGTTGAGTGGTTTTAAAACCTGGCGCATCCGCCGTGACCAGATAGTTTCCTGGGACGAGGAACGGGAGCGTGTAATCGCCGGCTGCACCTGATTTTGCGGTGGTGAGCACGCCCGTCGCAACATCCTTTGCGCTCACGTTGGCATTTGGAATCGCCGCGCCAGTCGTATCTTGAACGTGTCCGGCGATCGTACCCCGGGTCTCCTGTGCGCGGACAAGTTCTTGAGAACCGAGCGCCACGATCAACGCGGCTAAGGCTGTGGACAGGATGCTGGATCGCTTCAAATTCATTGGGCTGACCTCGTAAGAGAGCGTCGCTCGGAGCGGCTGGGGTACGATTTGGAATCGATTCCAATTTTCGTTGGGAAACACCTTGCGCGTTTCAATGCACGGGTGTCAAGTTTTTTTCATTGATCCTTCTTTCCGCCGGGCGTGTGCTCAGGCAACGATAACGCCGATTCTTGACACCCAATGTCTTGACATCTACAGTTCGTGTTGCCGCTGCTTGGAAACGATTCCAACCACCGGCTCTTTGCATTCCATCGCCGAGCACTCTTATGACGTTGTGCTCACCGGAGCTTTCCATCCATCCCTGGAAGATCAAACTCGTATGGCTACCTGTGTTGTTGTCGGTGATGCCAGTCGCCACATTTGCGCAAGCGGACGATCGGCAATCATGGCCGAACGATGCGGCTTCCCTGCACTTCCATATGGTCGGCAACGCGCACATCGATGCGCCTTGGCTATGGCCGCTTTCCGAGGCTGATGCGGTAGTGCACAGCACCTTCCGCTCGGCACTGGATCGCTTAAAGGAAGACCCGCAGCTCACGATGACGACGAGTTCCTCACAATTCTATGAGTGGATCGAAGCCACGGATCCGGAGATGTTGAATGAGATTCGGCAGCAGGTGAACGCTGGCCGGTGGGACCTCGTCGGCGGGTGGTGGGTTGAACCCGATGTCAATATTCCGAACGGCGAGTCTTTGATCCGGCAAGGGTTGTATGGTCAGCGCGCGTTGGAGCGGCTATTCGGACGCCGCGCCGACGTTGGCTATAACCCTGACTCGTTCGGCCATAACGGCAATCTGCCCCAGATCCTCAAGCTGCAGGAGATGCCTTACTACGTATTTATGCGCCCGAATGCTTTGGAAAAGCCGGAGATTAAACAGAATCTGTTTTTTTGGCAAGGAATCGACGGCACACGCAGTCTCACCTATCGCGTTCCACTGTTTTACGACGATCCGGCCGATGTCCGCTCTCACATGCTGCGCACTATAACTGCGCTGGAGGGGCAGCCGGAACGTACCGACATGGAGTTCTTCGGCATTGGCGATCACGGAGGAGGACCGACCAAAGAGAACATCCGTTCCATCCGGGAGATTCAGAAGGAACCCGGCGCACCGGATATTTTTTACTCGACACCTGACCGATACTTTTCGACAGTCTCCAAGAACCTTCCGCAAGACATTCAGATCTATCAGGGTGATCTGCAACATCACTCTGTGGGAACTTATACGGCCGGTTGGGAGCGCAAGAAGTTGAACCGCACAACGGAAGCCGCGCTCGAAAGCGCCGAGAAGTTCTCGGCGATCAGCTCGACAGTTGTTGGCGGAGTCTACCCGAAGACTGCCTTCGATAAGGCGTGGGAACGCATTCTGCTGCTGCAGTTTCACGACAGCATGGCTGGAACAACGCTCCCGGAATATGAGTCTGACATCCGGGATGGGTATGGACGTGCTCGCGACATTGCCGCCGAGGCCCAGATGGACGCTTTACTACGAATTGCCTGGCGAATCCCTACCACTGATCCGGATTCGAAGTACATCGTCATCTTCAATCCCCACGCATGGCCGGCGAAGCTCACTGTCGAATACGACCTTGGCTGGGAACCGGGGACGCCGACACAAGTGGATGACGAGCAAGGAAATGCAATTCCCTTCCAGTGGACCAATGCAACGGCAGTGGTGAACCATCGGCAGCGCCTGATCGCGGAGGTGGAGGTCCCTGCCCTCGGCTATCGTCAGATTCGTGTACACAAGCGCGACACACCTGCCCCGGCGAAGCCGCAAAGGGTAAGTGCACATGGAGATGTACTCGAAAACGAACATCTGCGCGTGACGTTCTTGCGGGAAGGCGGCATCACGTTATTCGATAAGGACGCCGCTGAGAATTTATTTGATTCGGCTGCGCCTGGCATGAGGGCGATGCTTTTCGACGATAACAACGACACGTGGGCACATCAGGTGCACGTCTATGACAAGCTGGTGGGCCAGTTCAAACCTGACAATCTTAAAATTATTGAAAATGGCCCTTTGCGCGCAATGGTTCGCGAGAAGCTGACATATGGGCAATCCACTCTGACGGTCGACTGGATTCTCTATGCGGGAAGCCACAAGGTGGATCTAAGGTGTGCTCTGGACTGGCACGAGCACCTGAGGATATTGAAATTTTCATTTCCGGTGGCTGTCGATTCACCAAAGGCAACCTACGAGATTCCTTACGGAGCGATCAGCCGCGATACGAGCGGCTTCGAGAATCCAGGGCAGCGATGGGTCGACGTCAGTGGCGAAACCGGTGTGAAGCTCTACGGACTGACCGTTTTGAATGATGCGAAGTACGGTTACAGCGTGCACGGAAGCGACCTGAGGGTGTCGATTGCGCGCGCTGCGGTGTATGCGAACCACGAGCCCCGCGCCCTCGAACCCGGCGTTGACTACACATGGATGGATCAAGGATTGCAAACATTCCGGATGCAGTTGCTGCCGCATCAAGGAACGTGGCAAGAGGCCCACGTTCCGAGAGCCGCAGCTGAGCTTGTGGACGAAGTGCCGATCGTCTACCAGGGAATTCATCCTGGCACCCGCCCCGCCGCTGATTCTTTTCTGTCTGTGGATGCGCCCGACGTAATTGTCGAAGTCGTCAAGGAGTCGGAAGATGGTGCCGATCTCGTCGTGCGTTCCTATGAGACAGATGGTCATGCTACGAAAGCCACGCTGAAGATACCTTTCGCGCACGCGACCTGGACAGGTGAATATCATCCGTTCGAGATCAAGACGCTGCGAATTAACCCGCACGGTGGACAAGTAAAAGAGGTAAACGCCCTTGAGCGCTAGCCAATCCACAGCGGGTATCTTTTCCGTAGCAGATCGCTCCTCGAGGGCATTTGTCGGTGTGGACATCGGTGGCACCAAGACCGCGGTGTGTATCTCACTCGAACCGCCGAATATTCTTTGGCGCAGCGAGTTTGCAACGCGACCGGAATCCGGACCGGACCATGCACTGCACAGTATTGCTAAGGCAATTCGTGAAGGACTCCGTGAAGCGGACTGCGCCCCGAAAACGATTGGGGTCAGTTGTGGAGGGCCGCTGGATAGCGTCGCTGGGATTATTCAGCAGCCGCCCAATTTGCCTACATGGAAGGATGTTCCTATAACATCGCTGCTTGCGGAAACATTTGGTGTGCCTTGTGCGTTGGAGAATGATGCGAACGCTGGCGCTCTGGCTGAGCATCGTTTCGGCGCAGGGCGTGGAACCCAGCACATGATCTTCCTAACACTAGGCACTGGGTTTGGCGCCGGGCTTATTCTGCACGGCCAGCTGTATCGCGGGGCGTCAAACCTCGCCGGTGAGATCGGACATGTTCGCCTTACACGCGATGGGCCGATCGGGCACGGCAAGCAAGGGTCCGTTGAAGGCTGGGCAAGCGGTGGGGGGATGGCACGTTTCGGTGCAAGGATGATCAGGGAGGCCGTGAGCGATGGCCAGCAAACCACTCTAGCGCGCAAACTGACTGGCCTGAGCGCAAAAGACATCGCAGCAGAACTACAGAATTTCGATAGCGTGGCACAGAGAATTGTCGCGCTCTCCGGCCAGCGGCTGGGTGAAGCTCTCGCAATATTAGTCGACGTTCTCAATCCGGAAAGAATCGTAGCTGGAGGTTTAGCCCTGCGGTTCGGCGAAGAATTGCTCGGACCAGCGCGAGTCGCCCTGCAGAAGGAAGCTCTGCGTGGCGCAGTTGCTGCCTGCGAGATTGTTCCTGCACAGCTGGGTGAACGAATTGGAGACGTGGCCGCGCTGTGCGCCGCAGTCGACGCTCCCGTGGGCGCCTAATTCGCTCTTTTGCCAGACCGATCCAACACAGAGCCGCGTTCAACCAACTCCACCTTCAGGGTTACAGAGTTCTGCTTGGTGTCGCGTTTCCCCAGTGCGTCAAACAGCAGTTCGGCGGCTTTCGTGGCCATCGCCTCGACCGGCTGCCGAACTACAGTAATTGGCGGCTCCAGAGTATCGGCGAGGTCGAAGTCGTCAAAGCCCAGCAACGCGATTTTCTGTGGGATCGGAATCTCGGCTCTACGAAGCAGTTTGTAAACGTCGATCGTGATTGCATTTTTGATGCAGAAGATCGCATCGATGCGTCCACCGCCGCTCAGGAAGGACGTCATCGCCGTCTCGACAGAAGCGGAATCCTGCACGTCGAGTGCAGCGAGGTACGGCAAGCCCGCGGCCCGGATGACATCGCGGTAACCGCGCACGCGTCTCTGACTTGTAAACAGCTTCGGATCACCTGCAAGGCAGAGAATACGTTTGTATCCCCGCCGCACCAAATATTCGGTCGCAGTCTTCGCCCCACCATAGTTATCGCTCAGCACAGATGGAAGCGCATCGCCTGGAAAGGGACGGTCAAAGCAAACTACCGGGAATCCGGCATAACGCAGCATGTCGGCATCTGCAGCCTCAGATGGCACAAGGATCAGGCCGTCGATCCGTCGCTGTATGAACGTCGTGATCTGTTCGCGTTCGCGACCATGCTGGTTGTCTGAGGCCGCCAGGAGCACCAGAGTTCCATGCCCACGGGCGACATTTTGGATGGCCGCCGCAGCCGTGGAAAAGAATGGATCGGCCACGCTGGGGACGATGAGACCGATCGTCTTTGTGCGCGCACCCTTCAGGCTGCGAGCCGCCTGGTTAGGATGATAGCCAAGCTCTTCAATGGCTCGTTGTACGGCGGCGAGAGTTTTGGGGCTAACGTTCAGGCCGCCGTTAATAACGCGAGAGACCGTCGCAGCACCCACACCGGCGCGCTTCGCAACATCCATCAAGGCTGGCGCATTCAGCTTCTTCTTGGCCATAGCGATCTCTCAATCGGCCGACACCGCCGACAACCTTAACTCAGCAATTCGATTCAACCCCTTTTATCACGGGGCCTGAAGGGGTCGGCGCGCAAAATGACCTATGCCGTCAGCGCGCGGAATAAGTCCTCCCAGCGAAATCGAATCCCCGCTGCCCCGCCCGGAGATTTCCAGCGCATTCGATGAACTGAGGCGTGTCCAGTTGGCGCAGAGAATATGTCGGAATCGAAGACCTCCAGACCGTGCGGTTAAGGTACTCCACCTCTACCGGTTTTGGAACCGATTCCAACAACTAATGATAAATTGGCTGACAAACGTGGAGTGACCCTTTCGCGCGTGCCGTAGCCGATCATTGCAGCAGCCTGTATTGAGGGTGTTTGACCCAGAATGGATTGGAGATCCAGATGCGAATGACCGCCACCCTCCTTCGCAGCACCGCTGTCGGTGCTCTCGGAGGCTTTCTCTTCGGCTTTGATACCGTCGTCATCTCAGGAACGACTGGCCAACTCCGGGAGGTGTTTCACCTCTCGCCGCAGCTCATGGGCGATACCGTTTCTATCGCGCTCTGGGGAACGGTCGCAGGATGCATATTTGCAGGGCCTATCGGACAGCGAATCGGCGGCCGCAATGCGCTGCGCATCATGGCTGTGCTATACATCGCGTCCGCAGTGGGCTGCGCAGCCGCCTGGAGCTGGCCTGCCCTGATGGTCTTCCGGTTTATCGGCGGCCTCGGCATTGGCGGTTCTTCGGTGCTTGGTCCGGTTTACATCGCAGAGCTTGCTCCTGCTGCGTGGCGAGGCCGCCTTGTAGGAGCCTTTCAAATAAATATCGTCATCGGGATTCTAATTGCCTATATCTCCAACTGGTGGATCGCCAGCCTGGGACTCGGTCTCGCTGAGTGGCGATGGCAGCTCGGTGTGGCGTTCGTTCCGGCGCTCGCATTTGCCTTGCTCCTCCTCACCATTCCTCACAGTTCGCGCTTCCTCATCACTCGGGGTGAAGATGACCAGGCATTGGCGGTTCTGCAGAAGATGGGCACGGAAGATCCATCGGCCGAGCTGGAGATTATTCGCGCTTCTCTGCACTCGCAAACCCTGCAGACCTCTGAGCCCCTGTTCCAAAGATCGCTTCGTTTGCCCATTTTCTTGGCGGTCACGGTCGCGCTCTTCAACCAGCTATCCGGCATCAATGCCGTGCTGTATTACTCGAATGACATCTTCGCAGCCGCCGGCTTGAACCGCTTGTCGACATTTTCTCAGTCTATCTATATCGGCCTTGCGAACCTCGTCGGAACCGGCATTGGCATGCTCCTGATCGATAAGATCGGCCGAAAGATGCTTCTGCTCATCGGCGCGGTCGGAACATTCATCTGCCTCTTGATGACCGGAATGATCTTCCGCTCCGGTGTGAATCAGGGCCGCGTCGTGTGGCTGCTTGTCATCTTCATCTGCTTCTTCGCCTTTTCCCAGGGCGCGGTGATTTGGGTGTACATATCTGAAGTCTTTCCTAATCGTGTCCGGTCGAAGGGGCAGAGTCTCGGCGCGGGTACTCACTGGGTGAGCGATGCTATCATCGCGATGTTGTTTCCGATAGCTGTCGCACACTTTTCGCGCAGCGCTCCCTTCTTCTTCTTCGCCATAATGACTGTTCTTCAGTTTGTCGTCGTGCTCCTTTTCTATCCGGAGACGAAAGGGGCAACACTGGAACAATTGCAGGCGCGCCTGCAACACTCATAGCCTTGAGGGGTATCAGCGTGGAGATTACGCGGCGGGAATGGACACGCCTTGCGGTTGGTTCTGCAGCGGCGGGAGCAATCGGCCTACGCTCGATCCCGACCTGGGCTCAAGAGACTTCACCGGTGGCTTTCCAGCCGTTTGCAGCCGCGGTCGACCGATTGTTGCAGGCGTTCGCCGCGCTGGGTACTCCCCTACCGAATGCAGACGAATCCGGGATTCGAAACGCCCTGAAGGCATCGGGTACGTTGCAGGAGAGAGCAGGCTTGCAGGTAATTCAAGCAGCTCTCAATCCGCATGTACTCATGAATGTGGAAATCAACCCCGAGATGCGAGTTTCAGTCAGCCGGGGCGCAGCACCCGCAGAACTCGTCCAGGGCGGTTGGCGCACTTTCCTGGTTCGTGTTCACAACGAAGCAGGCACCACCCCGGTGTTGACGATCAAGTCGCCCCAAGGCGGTGCGATGGGCCGACACTCCTCGCTGGCAATCACCGGCGTTCACGACTTTACGAATGGAGCAGTCGACGAAGTAGAAGCCCGGAACCGCTGGCTGGGTGTAGCGACCTTCAACTCGCCGCCAATGACACCAGCACTCACTGGCCTCGCACTGGAATATCGAATCGTCCAGCTCTACAGTCGGGATAGTGGACAGCGCGAAGCCACGCTGCAGGCAGATTGTGGCTGGGGCGAACAGGATCTCGGATATCGCAGTTCTCTTCCTATACTCTTTCGGTGTCTTCCCGCACATACCGTTTCGCTGAATCTGTTCGACGAGCACGGTCAACCAACAGTAGCGTCGTTACTGGTGAGAGATACTCTCGGACGGGTCTACCCTCCTCAGACGAAACGCGCGATGCCCGATTTGAACTTCGAGCCGCAGGTCTACCGATATAGCGGCGAGCACCTGCTGCTGCCCGAAGGACGTTATCTCGTGCGAGCTGGCCGCGGGCCGGAATACTTGAGCAGTGAACATCCGCTTGATGTCTTCCGGTCGGGCGCGGCGCTCAAGATAAGTTTGCAGCGCTGGATTAATCCTTCACAGTTTGGCTACTACTCCGGGGATACCCACGTGCACGCGGCGGGTTGTTCGCATTATGAGAGTCCGACTGAAGGTGTGTCGCCCCTGGTCATGCGGCGTCAAGCTGATGGCGAGGCTTTGGATCTTGCCTCCGTGCTCAACTGGGGTCCCGGCTTCGAATATCAGAAGCAGTTTTTTACCGGACATGCGAGGCCTGAACGTCCGCTGCCGGAGCATGCTGCAGAGGTTCATGAAGGTATGCCGCACGACGCGCATGCGATCGCAGCGGAGCAAGATGCGGAGATCATTGCAGCGGTTCAGCATGATGCGACCGCACCGTCTGCTTCTACGCTTCTGCGATACGACGTCGAAACCTCTGGTTTCCCGTCGAGTCACTGCGGGCATTTGGTCCTGCTGCGGCTGAAGGATGATGCGTATCCGGGAACACAAGCGATAGACGACTGGCCGAGCTGGAATGTTCCAATTCTTCGCTGGGCGAAACAGCAAGGCGCCTTTGCCGGCTACGCGCATTCTGCACACGGATTGGTCGTGGATAGTACCGCGTTGCCCAATCTGCTGATTCCCCCTTTCAACAGTATGGGCGCGAACGAATTCATCGCCGATGTTACGCAGCCCGGGCTGATAGATTTCATCTCCGGATGTGATCTTTGGCCATTTGCAGAGCTGAACATCTGGTATCACACGATGAACTGCGGATTCGACACACCCTTCGCAGGAGAAACGGATTTTCCGTGTCTCACAGATGCTTGCGTGGGAGGTGGACGATCTTATGCGAGGTTAGCCGCGCGTCCGTCTGGCGGACGCAAGGTTATTCAGACTGGATCAATTCCCTGCTGCACGGATCGAGCTACTTCGGTGATGGTCGCAGCCATCTCTTCGACTTCGAGATCAATGGACAAAAGCGCAGCGTTACACCAGTCACCCTCACGTCGCCCGGTGAGGTCGAGGTGACCGCACAAGTTGCGGCCCGACTTGAACCAACACCTACCGACGAGACCCGCGCTATTCAGAGCGTCTCTCCATACGACAAACCCTATTGGCACCTCGAGCGGGCGCGCTTGAAAGAGACCCGAACAGTACCCGTAGAGCTTGTGGTCAACGGCTCGCCTGTAGATCGCGCGACCATCATCGCGGACGGGCAGATACGCCCTGTTACGATTCCGGACCCGAATTGACCAGAGCAGTTGGGTTGCTCTACGCATCTATCCGTCGTCACACACAAATCCGATTGTGGTGAAACTCAAGGAACAGCCAGTTCGCGCATCGCGCGACAGCATCGTTTGGTGCCGCAAAGGTGTGGACGTATGCTGGGAGCAAAAACGCCAGCGCATTCGCCCTCAGGAGCTCGCAGCAGCGGCGGAGTTATATGAACACGCACGTCACACTTACGACCGCATCTTGAAAGAGCTTGCGTAATGCTCGCGAGACGCTGCTACTCCGCCAGGTGATGGGGCTTTCGATCAAAGTCGGGGCCGAAGTAAAAGCGCTCGACCACCATGCAGAATATGTGCTCGAGCATGAGATGCGCCTCCTGAATATTCATCGTGACATTCGATGGAATGATCACATTGATGTCGGCACTCTCCGCCATGGCGCCCCCGCCATTCCCGGTGAAGGCAATGGTGTGAAGTCCCAGCTTCTTCGCAAGTCTGAGGGCCTTCACACAGTTCTTGCTATTGCCGGATGTCGAGATTGCCAGGAGCACATCTCCCGGCATTCCCAAAGCTTCCACCTGACGCTCGAAGACATTGTCGTAAGAGTAGTCGTTGCCAACGGCGGTGAGAATGGACGTGTCGGTTGTCAGTGCGACCGCACGAAGGGCAGGCCGGTCTACCGTAAGCCTGGAAACGAACTCCGCGACTAGATGTTGGGAGTCCGCTGCAGACCCGCCATTCCCGCACACGAGGAGCTTGCCGCTCTTCATCGATTCGGCGGTGATGGCCCCGGCACGCACGATCGCTTCGTGGATGGCTCCATCTTCGAAGACCTTGCGGATCGTTTCCATCGATCGTGAAATTTGCTGCTTGACTAAGTCTTTGATGCGGACCTCCTGCTCAGTTCGCTTCCTCGTCGACCATCAAGGTGCGTGGCTGGTTAAGACCCACTCTTTACGCGCTTGTATTCGATTTGCTGCCAGCCGGCGACCCGGAACGGCCGATCTCCTTCGGAGGATTGCATAAAGGTCCCTCGGCCCGATATAGCATCCCATCGCAGCTGCAGACCGCCTACGCTGCTCGGCGACGACCAGCCTAGCTGTCCGTCTCCGTAAACGCGTACATGGATGCTTCTCGCTTCGACGGCCTGCGTATGTTGCGCAACAGTCGCCCACGGCATGAGGCTTCCTGACTTCGCGTATACGGGAATTTCCCGCATGGTCGATGAAACAGTATGGGTCCGGCCATTGATCGATTTCTCCCGTCCAGAAGTTTTGCCAATCACCAGCCGGTAGAACCACCTTGCGCTCAGCTTCTCCGGCAAACATCGGCGCGATCAGCAGCCGGTCTCCCATCATGTACTCATCATCCACGTCGCTGCAACATTGGATCATCAGGATAGTCCATCAACAATGCGCGAAACGGAGGCATACCGGTCTGTTGGTATTCCGCAAACGCGGCGTGCAGATACGGCAGCATTTGCATCCTCCAGGAGATGATCTCCTTGCAACGATCGCGGAGGCGTTCCCAACCTTCGCCGAACTCGCCTTTATTGTTTTTCTCCCGATCAATCTGCATCCATGGCGGGCTCTTGATATACCATGCGTTCACCATTGCCAGAGGGGAAAACACGACGCTCTGCAACCGCCGGATCAAGTCCTCTTCACCACTTGCGTCGCGCACCTCCGGGCACCACAGCAACCCGCTGAAGCTGGAGTTAACCAAGGCACGGATAAACTGCCGATGATCGTACAGGTCGCTGTAGAGTACGAACGGATACGGTGAAGCGAGGCAATGACTGGAACGGACAAGTCCATAGGTTGGTTTGCCGCGCTGACGGAACTGATCCAGGATTGCGTCCTGATACCGGAGCCCAAATTGGCCATGCATCACCTCTCCGTCGACGCGCGAAGGAAAGCTACTGTTGTCCGGAAAGGACCAACCCTCCGTGAAGTCAGAATTGTCGCACTCATCCAGCTTGAATCCGCTGATTCCCATGTCGATCAGGGCGCGGCCGTGATATTCGCCGAAAATGCGGCACGCTGGTTCACCAGCAAAGTCTGGGACCAGCCCACCCCACACAGCAATATCACCTGAGTGTGGCTCCAGCTCCGAAAAGATTGGCGACGCAGGATGTGTGAACGCGTGCTCCCACAGGTTGACGTGAAAACCGAGGTCTCCAGCGGAGCGCACAAACGCCGCAGGGTCAGGAAATCGCCCTTTGTCCCAGGCAAACGTGCAGGAGTACGCATGCGTTTGCCAGCCCGGTTCCAGACCGAGCACATCACATGGAATGCCGCTCTCCCGCAACTCTTGGCCTAACCCAATCACCTGCTGTGCGTCCATGTGCATCTCGGCTCGGTACCAGAAACCCAGTCCCCACTCCGGGGGCAGCACACCGCCCCCGGAGAACAGGTTGTATCGCTGCACTGCTTCCCGCAATTGCGGGCCAGCGAACAGATACACATCAATGCCTGGACAACGTGGAACCTCGACCGAGACATGGCTTGCAAGGCCTCTGTCGCGAATGCGCATCATCTGCGGCGTATTGACTTGAAGAGTCCCAGACGACTCTGGTTGCGTGGGGCGCGGGTGAGCTTCGCCGCAGTAGAAGGTTGCATGGCGAAACGTATCCACCAACACTCCATAGCCACGGGTCGTCACGTAGAACGGCACCGGCGCATGCGAATCGCCGGAATCCACCTTTGGGTCTGCGTTGACGCGGATAATACGCTTCTTGTTCCGCTGCTGGAACGACAGCAACTGCAGCCCGAAACCATACATCAATTCATTCGGCACGAGATCCAATTCAAGCTCAACTCCTCGCCGGCCGATCGAGCCACGGGGTTCCCGCAACGGCGGTTGATTGGCTTGCGAGAGCTCACGAAATCCATTCACGTTCGGCGGAATGCGCCTCGATCGAACGGGCGTGTGGGACTCCGGCAGGCCCAGTGTGCTCCTCCACACCCCCGGCGCAATTACGGTCCAATCTGAGAAATCTGCTGTCCCCTCCGCTTGGCCCAGCATCTCGCGAGGGCGCAACACCCCAACGGCTACAGCATTGGATCCGACGGCCTTCAGCAAGTCACGACGATTCATTCAGCCCCACATTTGCATTTAGCTCTTGTTATTACTTCTATGGCATCCGGGAGCACAAGGCGTTCACACCAGGTCCGCAACGCTAACCGGGTTCGCACAGGCCGTCCCCTTGTCGAGCCAACGTCTCGTCGCACCACGTATGGATTCAATATCCTGCCCCACGCCCATCAACGTATAGAACACTTGGCGCTCGGTCCAACGATTGAGATCCATATTCGCCAGCGCCTTAGGAAAGTCGGCTTCAGCGTCACGAATCGGAGCGTTCACATCCGTAAGGTAGTGAGAGAATGGACCGAAGTGATACGGGTATTTGTTCGGGGACGCTGCCTCGTGGGACTGGCTGTTGATCCATCCGATGGGCCAATGGTCCCATTTGAGCGCGCCCCACCCCCATCCACCGGTGTCCTTGTACGAGTGGTCCACGACCTGACTCCGGTCTGCCGGAAAGCCACTTGATGGGCCCAACGCGGTGAAAAGGATACCTGCCTTGAAGGGAGCAACCATCGCGAAACCTCGAGAAGAAGAAATGGCGAGCAGCAACTTGGCATCGCCTATCCGCCGTGGCTTACCGGCATCGTCCCAGAATTTGTCATAACGCCTCGACGAGTACGCATCGACTATCGATCCGACCCAATAATCGCCGTGCTCTTGGTCACGGCGAAACAGGTCCGCCCACGTAAACTCAGCGCGCACCGGACAGAAGAAATCAATTGGCTGCCAACTGTATCCGTCAGGCTCATCAGGAGACAAGGATTCGTAGGTCATACGGCGCCATATGAGTCCGTTCGGATACGCCACATAATCCTCAGTTCCGCGAAGTTTAGCGTGCTCATTATCGTTCTCGTGTGTGCAGATGTAGTTCCAGCGTACCCACACACGCCCTGAGCCGGACTCCACAATATCGACCGAGCTGTTGCGCGTTTTGCGTCCATTGTTGTTGAACAGTTCCGCGGCCTTGCCCGTCTCAAAAAACTGGTTGCAAAGCCCAACTCCCTCAGGTAGCTGGAGCCATGGCACATAGCTCGCTTCGTGGCTAAAGACGAACCGGTGAGGGTGGTCACGCCAGGAGATGATGAGCGCACGTCTCTGGTTCAGATCAGCGTGGGGAGGGCTGGGCTCGAGAGGGCCGCTGTACCCGAGAGCAGCGAAATTGTGCACTTCATTTACGCAGACCGGTGAACCTTCACGATGGCGATTCAGTTCCACGGTAGATACTGCCCACGGGCTTCTCGAAAATCGCCTCTGGGCCGCAGCAGAATGCATCTTCTCGTGATCTTTGCGGGGCGCGCGCTTCGCCGGCGCTCGCGCCTGCCGACACAGCAGCGGCGGCAATCGTCCCCACAAATTTACGCCGGGAGAAACCCACACCAATCTCCTATCGAAAAACTTCCTGGAGCAGCTCGCTGGAATCGATTCCAAACCGTATCCGAGAATCCTGCTCCCCGCCACAGAGAAAAGTCAACCGCCAGAGTGATGCCGGGAGAGCACAAACGCAATGGGTTCGATCTGACGCGACCATATTGAGAGCATGATTCGGATGGGCACCGGTGAGATAGTAGGGTGCCAGATATGTTGTCGCCACGAGAGCGGAGGAACACCATGCTCAAGACTGTGACCGCTCGCAAACTGATCTGCGGTTCGGATGAGATTCAGTACCCCGTTCTGACCCTGCAGCAGGACGGCACGATCGTACGATATCGGAACCGACGAACGTGCGCTTGCAAACGATCGCACAACGCTCACAGCAGCGCTCTTCGACATCCATACGCACGGCTCCCGAGGAATTGATTTCATGAACGCCGGGCCCGCTGAGTTTCTCAAGGTGCAGCGCTTCCTGGCCAAACACGGCGTCGCTCGCTTTCTTCCCACAACTGTGACCGCTCCCATGGACTTCACCTTGCACGCGCTGGAGCGAATGGCGGATGCGATAGAAAACTTCAAGCCAGACCGCTGGACTCGCCCAGCCTGCCGGAATCCATATCGAAGGTCCATTTCTCTCACATGCAAAGCGGGGCATGCATCCGGCTGAAGCTCTTCAGAGGCCCAGCATTGAGCTGTTCGAGAGAATGCAGCAGGCTGCACGCGGGCATATCCGACTGGTCACGATCGCACCGGAACCAGATGCCGGACCATTTGCTGAGGAAAGCCAGGGCTTTGCCCCCTCCAGTGCGCTGGAATTGATCCGGCATCTATCAGACAAAGGAGTGCGATGCTCTATTGGGCACACGAACGCGAACGAAAACGACGCGATCGCGGCGATCGAGGCCGGCGCCGTTTCGGCGACGCACACGTTCAACGCCATGAGAGCGCTGGACCATCGTGCGCCAGGTGTGCTCGGCGTTGTGTTGGATGACGAACGCCTCTACGCTGATCTAATCTGCGACGCCGTGCATGTTGCGGCCAGTGCTGTTCGGCTTTGGTGGAAGGCAAAGGGACCGCACCGTTCAATCTTGATCACCGACGCACTTTCTGCAACCGGCATGGGCGACGGTGAGTACGTCGTCGGCGAGACCGAGATCCTGGTGCGGAGGGAACGTGCGCTGGTCTCCTCCGATCTTCGACGCGGCAAAGAGACGCTCGCCGGTTCGATATTGACGCTGGAACACGCTGTCGTCACGCTACGCGCGATCACAGGAGCAAGCCTAGCTGAAGCAACCAGCGCGGCATCGCACAATCCTGCTGCAATGCTCGGATTGTCAGGGCAGACGAGGATCGAACCCGGAAAAATCGCCAACCTTGCTCGGTGGGATGAGAACGGAAACCTGCTCGCGACGTTTATTCGCGGTGAAGAGATTCCAAGCGAGTCATAGTGTTGCGTTTTGCCGGTATCTGTGCCCTGCGGAGAAGCGCTTCAACGCGTTCCACTTCACCCGGCGTGCCAGATGATCCGTGGGTCCGTGGGCCCGTGAAGGGAAGTGTCGAAAGACGGCCTGTCGGTTCAACTCGGGGGGAACAAAGGAGAGGACTCCATGGAGCTCAAAGGGTACAGCTTGCGCCGCCGACGTCATAGAAGGCCCCGTACTCATTGCGAAATACACAGTCACATTCCTGATGCGCGGGAGGGACCGGAGGGCGCTTTGATGCCGCTCTGAAATAGGCGCGGGGCGAAGTCTCTTAGATCGCGGCGCCACGTCTGCCACTCATGGCCGGTACGCGGGGATTCATAAAAGATATGCTTGATATTTCCCTCATTCAACGCGGCGTTGAGACCCTCCAGTCCTGTCTTCATCCGTTCCGGCTCGTTCGTTCCTACGCCGATCCACAGCAGGTGCACTCTCCTTGCGAACGCGGCAGGATCGGCCATCGCACCATGGAAAGCCGTCTTCGTATCCAGCTTGCCGTTTCCGCTAAAGACGTTTGTCGCTCCGCTGAACCCACCAATGTAAGAGAAGAGATCAAGATGATCGAACGTTACCTGGAATGTTTCCATGCCGCCCATGGAAAGTCCGGCCATGGCGCGATGGTCCCGGTCGGGCAGAGTTCGAAAGGTTGTGTCCACGAACGGAATCAGCACCTGAGTCATATCGTCTTCGAAGGCGCCCATCCGCTCCTGCATAACCTTGATGAACGCTGGTGAGCCGAACGGTTCGTGTGAAAGGTCGGGCACCTGGTAGCCCGCGCGCGTGGCATAGCCGTTCGCCATGATGACGATCATCGGCTTTGTGTTCCCGCTGGCAATCAGATTGTCGAGAATGAAGTTCACCTTGCCCTGCCGCACCCATCCGGTCTCGTTTTCTCCACCGCCGTGTTGCAGATACAGAACCGGATAACGGGACTTCGAGTTGTCGTAGTTCGGCGGAAGGTACACGAACGCATGCCGCCACGTCCCTGTCACGCTGGAGTGATACCATATCTCACGTACCTGTCCGTGCGGAACATCCTTCGGCAGGTAGAAGTCCACTCCCGCCTCTGGAACTTCGACTGCGCTGGCCCACTTGCTTCCTCCGAAGTAGGCCGTACTGTTCGGATCGCTGACTTCGGCGCCGTCTACAATGATCGTGTAGTAGTGCAGGCCCGGGGCCAGAGGCGATGTGGTCACAATCCAGAAACCGTCAGCCTGCTTTTCCATGTCCACCTTAGGTCCGCTCCAGAAGTTCAGCTTCACTTCGGTCGCCTCAGGCGCCTTGAAGCGAATCTCGACGCGCGAGTTGCTGTCGACCTTCGGAAACTGCGCATCCAGAACATTGGAGGGCGCAGGCTTGAAATCCGCCTGATCCTGCGCGAAGCAAAGCGCTGAGCTCAATAGCATGGCCACAACAACAAGCTTCATGGATCACTCTCCCGGAATCGTTCTCCAAAGGGCATTACACGTCGCGAAATAAAGCCCAAAAATGTCATCCGAGATAATACCGCGAACCAGCGTCACCCGGACAGGCGTTACAGCTCGGATGGCGCTGGTGCGGAGGCATTCGAACTTCTACCTTGTCTGCGGTGAGGCTTGATGGATATATTTGCGAGGTGCAAATCACACGTCCATCCGCTCCGGAGAAATCGATGAAGAGCCGCCTCAGCCTGCTCTCCCTGTGCGCCCTTGCGTCCATGGGATTGTTCTGCGCACTACAGCAATCTGCAGGTGCCCAGGGTTCGGCCAATCTCCCGTACATGAACGCTCAGCTTTCGCCGGAGCAGCGGGCCACCGACCTCGTACACCGCATGACACTCGCCGAAAAGGCCTCGGAGATGCAGAACAACTCCGCTGCGGTGCCGCGGCTCAACATCCCGGCGTATCAGTGGTGGAGCGAAGCTCTCCACGGTGTGATCAACCAGGGAGTCACAGAGTATCCGGAGCCGGTTGGCCTTGCGGCCACCTTCGACGCGCCGGGGATTCACACTATGGCTGCGCAGATCGGCATAGAAGGCCGAATCAAGCACGTGCAGAACCAGCGCGAAGGGCACACCGGCATCATGGGAGGCCTGGACTTCTGGTCTCCCAATCTGAACATCTTTCGCGATCCGCGCTGGGGCCGGGGCCAGGAGACCTATGGTGAAGATCCTTTCCTCACCGCACGCATGGGCGTTGCGTACGTCACCGGGTTACAGGGCGACGATCCGAAGTACTATCTCGCGATTGCCACACCGAAGCACTTTGACGTGCACAGCGGACCGGAGCCGACGCGCCACTTCGCCGATGTGGACGTAAGTAAACATGATGAGGTTGACACCTATGAGCCCGCCTTTCGCGCCGCCATCGTGGAAGGCAAGGCTGATTCGATCATGTGCGCCTATAACGCGATCAATGGGGAGCCGGCTTGCGCCAACCAGTACCTGCTGCAAGATCAGTTGCGCGGTAAGTGGGGATTTCAGGGATACGTCGTCTCCGACTGCGATGCCATCAAGGATGTCGCCGCGAATCACCGCTACCGTCCCACACAGGCCCAAGGCGCGGCCATCTCCGTGCTGCGCGGCATGGACAATGAGTGTGTCACCTTCACGTCGCGCTTCGGCGAGCCGGTGGACAAGGCATATATCGACGCCGTGCAACAGGGCTATTTGCCCGAGAGCGCGCTCGACACGGCGTTGGTTCGTCTCTTCACCGCGCGCATCAAGCTCGGCATGTTCGATCCTCCCGAGATGGTTCCGTACACGAAGATTGACGAGAAGGAACTTGACAGTGCCGAGCATCGCGCGCACGCTCGCAAGCTGGCGAACGAATCCATGGTGCTGTTGAAGAACGACGGCATGCTTCCGCTGAAGCCGGGGATTCGCCGCATTGCGGTGGTGGGCCCGCTCGCGGATCAGACGCAGCCGCTCATCGGAAACTATGCCGGCCAACCGACGCATATTGTTTCGATTCTGGATGGCCTGCATGCCGAGTTCCCGAACGCGACGATCACGTTCGTTCCGGGAACGCAGTTCCTGCGCGCCGATGGAACGCCGGTGCCGAGCGCGCTGCTGACCACTCCGGAAGGTAAGCCAGGATTGAGAGCCGACTACACTGAGGGCCGGATGGGTCCGGACGAAAACAGAACCACGCTGGTGAGACGTGTCGAGCCGAACGTGAAGCTGACCGCAAGTGACCTGCCGAAGGAGGTCGCGGGCAAGAAAAGCTTCGGCGTGCAGTGGACTGGCTTCCTCATACCGAGCGAATCGGGCGACTTTTTGATTGGGCTTCGTTCGCAGGGGTTCGCAAGAGTGTCGGTGGATGGCAAACAGGTGGCGATGGCGTTCGGCGGCGGTGAGGTTGCATCGGTGACTGGACGCGTTCACCTGGATAAGGGCCGCAAGGCTGCGGTCGAGATCACGTATGGTGCGCAGAATGGCAAGGCCGATGCGGAACTAATCTGGGCAAAGGTGAACAATGCCGTCTCGCCGGAAGCCATCACTGCGGCGAAGAACGCCGACGCTGTCATTGCCGTCGTTGGAATCACCAGCAAACTTGAGGGCGAAGAGATGCCGGTGAGCGAACCTGGCTTCCTCGGGGGAGACCGCACCAGCATCGATCTGCCTCAGCCCGAGGAAGACCTCGTAGAAGCTGTCGCGGCGACCGGCAAACCGCTTGCTGTTGTGTTGATGAACGGCAGCGCATTGGCAGTGAATTGGATCAACGATCACGCGAACGCCGTTCTTGAGGCGTGGTATCCCGGCGAGGAAGGCGGCGCCGCGGTCGCCGAGACCCTGAGCGGAAAGAACAACCCCGCTGGCCGGCTGCCTGTGACCTTCTATAAGGGTGTTAACCAACTGCCGAACTTCGAAGACTATGGAATGGCGAATCGCACGTATCGGTACTTCAGCGGGCAGCCGCTCTATCCCTTTGGATACGGGCTGAGCTACACGAAATTCTCCTATAGCGACCTCAGCGTCCCTGCGACTCCGGTGGCCGCAGGGCAGCTCGTTTACGCCGATGTGACGGTCACGAATACCGGCAAGCTCGCGGGCGACGAAGTTGTCCAGCTGTATCTCAAATTTCCGTCCGTCAAGGGAGCTCCTCGAATTGCCCTCCGTAGCTTTGAGCGAATTCACCTGGAACCAGGCGCGAACCAGAAGGTGCAGTTTCACCTCGACGCGCGCGATCTCGGCATGGTAACCGAGGACGGCAATCCGATCGTCGCTCAGGGCGACTACACAATCATCGTCGGCGGAGGACAGCCCGACACGGGAGCTCCAGGCGTGAGCGGCCACTTTCACATCGACGGGCAGTACGCTTTGCCAGAGTAATTTGGCCCTCTCGGAATCAGCTTCTTTGGCTGATTTGACCCAATGGCTCCCGCCCCGACGATCTCCATGTCACCTGAGGCGGAGGCGAAGGAGCAGTTCGATGCAGTCTAAGCTCACCCGTGTCATAACGTCTCTTTTCCTGACCCTGACTTGCGTCCCCAGCCTGTTCGGCGCCGAGTTCACCATGAAGGTGAACGAGAAGAACTACCTCGACACGCAGGGCTTCAGCGTATTTCTATACGACAGCACCTACCATCCGGTCTTCGTGGACCAAAAGAACACGGCGATGGAGATGATTCTCCACGGCCAGCGCATCGCCACCAACGGCGACGTGCGCCTCATGCCGACGCCCGAGCAGTGGGATCTCGTCGCAACGCTTAAAGGCCGCCACGCCGACAAGGCGAACAACACCCTCACCGCAGCCCTCGCCTTCCCCACCTTCGATCTCAGCTACACGCTCGAAGTCGCTGCTGAGCCAGGCGGCGTCAGGGTCAGCGTCAATCTCAACAAGCCGCTGCCGGAGAGACTCGTCGGCCGCGCTGGCTTCAATCTCGAGTTCCTTCCCTCCATCTACATGGGCAAGGCCTACCTCGTCGACGGCACCAAGGCCGGCATCTTCCCGCGAACCCCCGACGATCCGATGATCAAGGTCCTGCCCCTGCCTGACGAACCGAAGAAAGCCTACTACCTCGAAGACTGGGACAAGGCCAAGGGCTACACGCAGCCGCTTCCGTTCGCCGAGGGCAAGACCATCACGCTCGGAATCGACGACAACCTCGCGCGCGTCAACGTCACGTCCGACAGCGCCAACCTTATGCTGTTCGACGGCCGCGACCGCGCCCAGAACGGCTGGTTCGTGCTGCGTTCGCTCATCCCTGCGGGCAAGACCACCGGCGCAATCGTGTGGCACATCAGGCCGGACGTAATTCCCAACTGGACGCGCCCGCCGATGATCGCGCACAGCCAGGTGGGCTACGCGCCTGGCTTCTCCAAAGTCGCCGTCCTCGAACTGGACCCCAAGTACAACGGCCCGAAATCCGCCAGAGTGCTTCGCCTCATGGAAGACGGCTCCTATAAGCAAGTGTTCGAAGGCCCCATCACGCCTTCAATGCCGTGGCTGCGCTACGTCTATTCCAAGTTCGACTTCACGCCCGTCAACGACCCGGGCCTCTACGTCATCGAATACGCGGACCAGCGTACCGCGCCCTTCCCGATCTCCCCCAGCGCCTACGCCAACATCTGGCAGGACAGCCTCGACCATCACCTCGCCGAGCAGATGGATCACGTCTCGGTGCGCGAAGCCTACCGCATGTGGCACGGCGCTTCGCACCTCGACGACGGTCGCATGGCCCCCGTGGTCGGCGAGCAATTCGACGGCTGGTATCAGGCGACCGCAACCGACGGCAAGTACAAGGGCGGCGATCACATTCCCGGAATGAACGTCGGCGGCTGGTATGACGCCGGCGACTTCGACCTCGAAGAGCCCGCGCAACTCAGTGTCATCCAGAGCCTTGCTCTCGCATATCGCGAATTCAACCTCAATTACGACGAGCTTTCCGTCGACGAAAGCGCGCGCACCGTTGAAATGCATCGCCCCGACGGCGTGCCCGACACCGTCGAGCAGGTCAAGCACGGCGCGCTCTACATCCTCGCGCAGTATCACAACATCGGCCACGCCATCCGCGGCACGCACGAACCCGATCTGCGCCAATACACGCAGGTCGGCGACGGTCGGTCGAAGACCGACGGCCGCATCTACGATCCGAAGCTCGGTCCCAACGAAGTCAAGGGCGACTACTCCGGCCGCCCCGACGACCGCTGGATCTTCACCAGCGACAGCCCCTTCTTCGAGTGGAACGCGATCGCCGCGCTGGCTGCAGCCTCAGACGTGCTGAAAGACTATGACCCCGCATTAGCGAAAGACTGCCTCGACACCGCCATCAAGGCGTGGAACCAGCAGAAAGCTCACCCGACTCCCAATCAGTTGCCTATGCCAGGCGCTCCTTCAGCTGGCGTGCTCGCGGCATCTCAGGGTGCTGTGTCCAATGCACAAGCTGGACGCAACGGCCGCGGCACCTCCGGCGCTCCCACAAGTTCCGGGACCTCCAGCGCACAAACAGCTCCGCCTGCCGGCTTCGCCCGTGCCATGTTTGGCGCCGGCATGGAGTGGCCCGCCGCGCTCGAGCTGACCATCGCCACCCATGGCGCAGAGCGGTACAGGTCGCGCCTGAAAGAGTTGTTCCCTCAAGTGATCACTGCGCAGCAGATGGCCTTCCGCGGCTGGACCGCAGTCCGCGCATTGCCTTATCTCGATCCAGGCGCAAAAGAACAGATGCACGAGGCTGTGAAGACCTACATGGCCGGTCTCGAC
The DNA here is from genome assembly GCA_963762465.1 of uncultured Acidobacteriaceae bacterium. Taxonomy (GTDB): domain Bacteria; phylum Acidobacteriota; class Terriglobia; order Terriglobales; family Acidobacteriaceae; genus Granulicella. The sequence goes on from CAVXKS010000011.1 coordinate 504,251, forward strand.
AAAGAACTGGACGCCACGCCCTTTGGCGTTCCTCCCAGCCTCGGCACGTGGGGCGGATCCGGCGCCGTCGTCGACATGGCCGTCCGGATGTATTTCCTGCACAAAACATTTCCGGATCTCGTCGGCCCCGAATACACGCTCCGCGCCGTCAATTACATCCTCGGCACGCACCCGGTCTCCAGCACCTCGTACGTAGCTGGCGTCGGCACATCTCGAAGACGCAGACTTATAGCAACAACCGCGCGGACCACTCCTACATTCCGGGCGCCGTGATTCCCGGGATACGTCATCATCAAGCCCGATTTTCCGGAGTGCATCGACGACTTCGGATTCCTTTGGTTCGAGGATGAAGCCGTGGTGGCCGGCTCAGCAAACTGGGTCGTAGCCGGCAACGCCGCGGAAGCGATCACCAAGGAATCGAAATCGAAATAGCGCCCGGAAATGAAGAGAAGCCGGCAGCGTTGTCGCCATCCACACTCTCGACCGGAATCTCGTTTCCTTAAAATCGGAATCGTGGGATCACGATCAGCACCGGCGGCCTGACGCTGTCTACTGAATGAGCCTTACCGTTACGACCTCATGAGGCTTCATCGTGAGTTGAATCGATTGATTCGTTACCGGCAGATCGGTCAGATCCTCTTCCATCGCATTGCAGAGCCGCGCAGACCGCACCCTCGCACTCGAAAGATGAAGCGCAACGTGCTCTTCTTTACCGGCAATCTCCTCTAGTCGGAGAATCGTACCTTCCCCGCTCTCTGCCACCTTCCACGTTGTAAGCAGTACATCTGGGTTGTCGATTTGGAGAAAGCTTGTGCCTTCTGCCGGGAGTGATTCGGTGGCCACCCCAGCCTTGTCCTGATTCGCGATTCGCTCTGGCGATAACGCGCGCCGACTCTCGATTCCGAGGCGAGTTAGATTCGCGGGTTCAAAACTGTGACCGCTCGTGAGCACGTACCGGAAGTGAAACTCTCCGCCCTGACGCGCCCGATAGTTCGTATGCCAGTAGTTGTTCATCGCATACGAAAACAGAGTGGCACTCTTCGGCATGAAGCTTGCTGGCCATAGACCACGGTTAATATCTCCGAATGTCGCGAGAGGAGCATCGATGGGAATGATCCCAATCGCGACGTCGGCGTCGTATACCGCCATCCAGTGCTGCACACTGAACCATTCAACATCGCCGCCCGGGAGAATATCGTGTGCGGGATCAACCCAGCCCACCTGTGAGGAATATGCGAACCGCGGCTGTGCAACGACCGTGGGAAAGGCGAAATAGACGCCCTCCTTGGCTGTCGTCTCCGTTTTATTCACGTAATACTCGAATTCAATCTTCTTTTCGCCGTCGAAAAGTCGGATTTCTAGCGAAATCCTCGGAGTATTCACGTTGGACGCTTGCAGCCGGATCACATGTCCCCAAGGAGTCTTCTGCTCCCCTAAGTACTTCCCGCTGGCCGAGTCGTGAACGGTAAGATCCGCCACGGGAAATGCCTTGTTCGGGTGAATCATCTGGGTTTGGCCGTTGCCGTTCGGGTCTCCCCCGGTCACGTAGAGATATTCACCGAACCGGTAAGGACTGCTTGTATCGACTAACTCACGGTTCAGTTCTTTATCCAAGATACTCCGGATAGCGCCGGTGTCTGGATCCACCAAGATCCGGTAGTACTGATTCTCAATGGACTTGTCAGGCGCGGCAACGGTTGCGGGGACAGAATTATTTGCAGCGTGGATCTGGTAGCACTTGTATCCAACTTCTGGAATGTCCTTGGCCATAAAACGTACGTGAAGGAAACCCTCACGGCTCGTCATGATCTCGTACGGGACATTCTGATGGAAGTAGAGGTCTTCAATCGCATCGCCTTGCCGCAGGTCGGTCTCCACTAACCCAGAGCGCTTCCAGTTCAACGGATTGAACACCACGAGTCCGCCGTTCGAAATGCGAATGGCTCTTGTCAGCTCGAACAAAGATCGATGCTGGATATCATCCAACTCGAAGTGCGCCTGAGTGGCAAAATTATCCTTCACCGCGAGTTGCTGATGAGCTTCCATGCTGTCGGGTTGCGAGATGGAATTTCCCGCTCCCCACGTGTGTTCGGCAAAGAGCAGTATGTGATTCCACGCAGATTGCATTTCGTCCGCCGGCGGATGGTACTGCGGGTTGATGGTGTGGGCCGCGGCCGACGCAATCTCCGTAGAGACCGCTTCTGCTTGATTTTCGCGGTCAAGCCCGGCGTAATACGCGTCGGAACCGATACCGTCTTCCCAGTACGACCCAAGATCTCCCGAACGCACAGGCAACTGGTCGCTATAGTGCCCAGAGATGTAGCTGAAATAATCGGCAAAAAGCGCGTACTTGAGCTTTGGATATTCGTACTCGCTATTCCATGCAGACACGAACGTCGCCAGGTTGGGACGAAGCGCGGTATTTTCGTTCTGTGCACCATACATCAACACCGCGTCAGGCTTGTAGGACGGCCTGTCAAATTGTGAAAGAAAGATCGGCAGCGATTCGCGGACAATTGCGTTCGTCGGCTCCAGCGAAAAAAAGCGTCCGATCTGGGAGTAACTCCACGAGTATGAGAACAGCACCTTCTGGCCGTCTGGCCCCTTCCACCAGAACGGCGAAATTTGATTCCATTGCTCGCCCGAAAGGACCGGCGCGCGATCCTGGTTTCCCCCTGCGGCCCAATACTTTACGCCCGAACTAGCAAGAACGGTTGGGTAAGCGCCGGTGTAGGACGGGACGTCCGTTGTGGTGGCGTAATCGAAGGGGATGTGTTGCGCAATAGAGAGTCGCTTTGTATAAAGCAGCGACCGGTACAGACTCTCAAGTGAAGCATATCCAGTGAGCAGGTTGAAATAATCCGCCGGAACTCCGAGCCTACCGCTGCGAATAAGATCGAGCATCTGGTTCCGCTCTCGCTCAGGCCGGGTGTTCAGGAATTGCTCCAGATTCCATGAACCGTCCGTGGAAAAGCGAAAATCTGGATTGTCTTTTATGTACGCGGCTGCCTCCTCCAGCGCGACCGCTTGGCCCTCCGCCACTTTACCCTGGAAGTCGGTGTACCCGATGTCCACATGCGTGTGGGGAACGATAAAGACCGTCCACTTTCTTTCCGGCGTGAGCGATAGATGGAATGTCTTGCGTCTACGAGCCGAAATGACCAGCGTCGCTGCGCTTGTGTCCTGCCATTCGGGTATTTCGTATTGCAACGCTAGATCACCGAATCGTGATTCGTTCTGGAATTTCGCTGAGTAGCTGCGCCCTTGCACACTAAGGGTCGCATCGCCAGCGGGAATTTCGCCATTGAAGTGCAGATTGGCGTCCACGGTCTCGACCAATCCGCCAGCAGATGTGTGACGGTAAAAAACGGATGGCGTCACAGTCGCCTGCACCTCGTCACTCGTATACGTCGCATCTGCGTCCTGAATGAGGCTTAGGCAGTCATATGAGATCGGGCCGGCGGGTGTGACTGTTTCGCCGGCTGGCAATCTATGCACTACGGATCTAAGGACGAGGGTGTTTATCCCCTTCGCGAGATACTGCGTCGGCAGAACGATCGTTTTGTTATCCCATACGCCGACACTCCCGTTGTAGAAAAGCTGCGGATGAACCACTGCCAGGCCGCGATGACCATTAATCTCAACCTGCAGGTCCGGATTCTCGAATCGGACCAGCAGCGAAGCTCTCAGCGCGAACCGGCCCCGTGGAACATCCTTCAACGTGAACTGGATTTCATAAGCTGTGCCCAGCCGCTGCTCACTGGGCCAGTCCCGAGTCCAATCACTCTCCCCGACGCGATACAGGATGTGCTGAGCTGGATTTGCGTGAAACTCGAAAGCCGATTGATCCGGCTTCCCAATCTCCCAGACCGTGTGATCCGCAGCATTGGCCGGTCGAACGGCAGCCATCGACAAGGCGCCGAACAGCGTAAGAACAAGACGAAGACGCATTCGCAACCTCGGTTTGTAAATCGCCGAATCAAAGCCGTTCCTGCTGAATGACGACGGTATGGAGGAATGAATGTGACTTCTCCCAACAGCGCTCGGTAGCCCCCGAAGGCGCGGAACTTGAACTAGAGCATCGTAAAGTCGCCAGGGGGCTGAGGTCAATCTATTGCGATTGATTACACTGCCGCGGCGCCCACTCCGCGTTCCTCATCACGCCTCTGCAGGATCGTGCACCGAAATCAAATTGCTGCGTTCCGAAGCGTCCATGTCCTGCGAGCAGGCATGAACTGCTGCAGCCGACCGAGCAACCGCCGCTACGGAATTTCACACCTGATCCAGGCTCTTGTGAACTGATGCACGAGCGATTATGTCACTCCTGTTCAACAAGAATCGATTCGTCACACCTATTACTTCATTCGTCCCTCAATTCACGAATGCATACGCCCGCAGGGCCGATCTACAGATATTCGAATGAGCGAGGTCGTACTTGCAGTGCGCACCTCGCAACTGGCGGCGTGCAGTAAGCCCCTTCATCCCCTCACGACGTAATCTCGTCACACGATCCCGCCGCCTGTCACTTCCACGGCCTGAGGCACGCAATCGGGAGACATACATGCACATTGCTGACGCAGGCCAGTGACTGCCCTGTGTACAGCGGTCCCGGGGAGGGGATGTTGGAGTGCTGCTTCGTAAAGAGTGCCCACACGCTGTACGCAGGGTAATCGAGTCGTGTGTACCCGGAGGGGGAAAGATGAAACGTTCGTGCCGAGCAATTACTCTGCTTTTTTTACTTGTTACGGGTGCACTCTCACCTATGGCGCAAACCAGTAAAGGAATAGTTGCCGGAGTCATCCGTGACAAAACTGGAGCCGCGATCCCGAGCGCCTCGATAACAATTACGGAACAGGCTACCGGAGCCAGGCGCAGCTCCCGCTCTGACGCACAAGGGGCGTTTCGCATCGATGCTGTGAATCCGGGGCTGTACACGATTCAGGTGGAGATGAGTGGATTTTCTACAAAGGTGGTAAAGGACCTCAATGTCCAGCCATCGATCGTGACCGACTATGACCCGGTCATGATTGCCGGCGGCGTGTCACAGTCCGTCATCGTCGAAGCAAACACGAACACCATCAACACAGAGAATGGCCAGCTCGCAGGAACCATCAGCGGTGTCGAGCTGTCTACCGTGCCGATCTTCACGTTGAATCCCATAGAACTCGCCGTTACGGTTCCCGGTGTTCAGGTCGTGGATGCCAATCTGGGGCTCGCCGGAACTGCCGGCAACTTTCAACAGATCGAAGTCAACGGCACTCGTCCGCGCGCGAACAACTTCATGATGGACGGCCAGGACATAAACGATACCGGGATCGGCGGCCAGTCCTTCAATCCTCAGATTCCCGACGCCTTCCAGACTGTGACCGCCATCACCAATTCCGCGTCGGCGGAATATGGTCGCGCTGGTGGGGCCATCGTGAACCTCGTCACAAAGAGCGGCACCAATCAATTCCACGGGGATGTTTGGGAACTCTATACCGGCTCCGGACTTGACTCTCTCGACGGGATAACGCGAAAGGGCAAACCCTATCCGAACAATCCAAAGGCACGTTTCGACGAGCACCAGCCGGGCTTCACTGCGGGTGGACCGCTTTGGAAGAATAAGCTGTTCGGATTCGGCGGCCTGGTCGTGGAACGCTACTTCGGCAAGTCGCAGCCGGGCGCCTTTGAGTACCCCGATACCGCCGGGTATGCAAAACTGCAGGCGATTGGCGGACCGCAAGTCGCGCTGCTCGACAGTTACCTTCACAACGGCTCCTACCTCAGCAGCTATGTCAATGTCGGCGAAGCGAATGCGTACGCCATCAGTTCGCGTCCGGGCTGTCCGGGCGGATGTTCGATCACCACCGCATTGTTCGAGCGGCCTGCCGTCGCACAACAGGCGCCTGAGACGCAGTGGCTTTACCGAATCGATTTCACGCCACGGCAGCAGGACCAGTTTTCCTGGCGCTATCTGCACGATCGTGCGAACTTCAATCCTGATCTGCCCATAAACTTCTCAGGCCTGCCCGGGTTTGACGGCGAGGTGGGCGGACCGACGGAGCTGGGACAGGGCGCGTGGACACACATCTTCACGGCGAAACTTCTCAACGAGTTCCGCGCATCGGAAACGCGGTTGAACATCCTCTTCCAGGGAACACCAGAGTCTCAGGCGAATCCGCTCTATACGGCCCCGAATATCACGTTCAATGGACAAGGATTCGGAGGGGCGGCGACACCGCTTGGATTCGCCCAGACTATTCTGCCGCAGGGTACGATTCAGGACCTGTATCAATACCAGGATACGGTCAGCTGGACGCACGGTCGACAGACGTGGCGGATTGGTGCCGATATCGGCCGCGATATCGAGATCGATCTCGTAGCTCAGGACGCGTACGGTGGCCTGCTCTACACAGCCGGTGGAGGCGCATCGGCGCTCGACAATTTTCTCGATAACTACCTGGGTTCTTCTGGCCAAGCCACGAAGACCTTCGGTCCTACTCGCGTCGATCCGCATAGCTGGCGGACTGCCGCGTTCGGGCAGGACGACGTCAAGCTCACCCCGGAGTTGACCGTCAACCTCGGCCTCCGCTACGACTACCTGACAAATCCTGAAAACTCTCTGCCATATCCAGCGGTCGACATCAACAACCCCTATCAATCCATCACGGCTGTTGTTCCTGTGATCAATGATAAAAACAACTTCGCTCCGCGCTTCGGCTTTGCATGGAACCCGCATGGCGGCATGTTCGCTGACGGTAAGACCGTCTTGCGTGGCGGTTTTGGCGGGTTTTACGACACCGACTTTACCAACATCATCGTGAACGGCGCCCAAGCCGCTCCGAATGCACCGACTGGAACTCTGACGTGCACAGGCAGCACTTGCCCGCGAGGTCTGGCTAACTCCACCAGCCTTCTCAACACAATCTCCCCAACGCTCACCGCGATGTCCACGGTCCAAACCGTCTCGAACCATATGGTTAATCCACTCACCTGGCAATGGAACTTCGGGATTGAACGGCAACTGCCCGGCCAGTTGAAGCTGGCGGTCAACTACGTTGGCAATCGTGGTGAAAAACTGTTCGCCAACCAGCAATTGAACTATGAAGTGAATGGTGTCCGGATCAACCCGAGCAGGGGCATCATCAACATCCGCACGAACCGAGCCGATTCGGAGTACAACAGTGCGCAGGTCGAAGTGTCGCGCCAGTACTCGCACGGGGTCTTCCTGCGTGCGGCCTATACCTTCGGTAAGGATCTCGATGATGCATCCGAAGTCTTCGGGACGTTTGCGGCGCCCACGTCCTATTCAGCGAACCTTGCCGCCAACGGTCTGCGCCAGGACTGGGGACCCTCTGTTTGGGACCATCGCCAATATGCATCGTTTATTTACTCCTGGACGCCCGGAGGATTTCACTCCAGCAACAAAGGTGCGGACGCAGTGCTCAGTGCCTTCACTCGACACTTCACGGTCGCGGGAACCACGGAGCTTCAGTCCGGTCCTTATACGACCTTCAACTTCAATGGTCTCGATATGAACGACGACGGTAACCCGGCCAATGATCGTCCGCTCATCGGCAATGCCAGCCGGCCCATCGATACCGCTGCATTCGACGGCTACTACTTCGGGGCGCCATACACTCCCGGCGTATATTACGATGCCGTCACGAGCGCGCCTGTCTCGCCGTCACAGGAACATTGGCTCGTACCCCATGGCGCGCAATACCTGCCCTATGAGATCGGGCGTAACAGCTTTGAGAACCCAGGAACCGAATACTGGAATATCAGCGTTGAAAAGGACGTTCCCTCATCTTGGTTCCACCTCGAACGCGGCATGCTGGTTCTCAGAGTGGAGGCGCAGAACTTTACCAACCATGACAACCTCGGGCCGCTGGATATCAATCTTCTTGATATCGGCACGCCCGCTTACCTGAATCGGTCGAATGCTACGGAGCCAATGAACCGCCACCTGCTTCTATGGGCCAAGTTCCGCTTCTAAAAGTTCCCTCACACTCGTTCCGTGGCCGGGAGGATGACTTCCGGCCACTCGTATTTTGTGACGAATCCACGCTTCCCAGGGACGAACGTCGTTCGCTCTCTGCATAGAAAGCATCTCAGCCACCGATTTCAAAACCCTGCTATCCGGGAGTATGTCATGTTAGTCAAAATGACTACTCCTTCAGTACTCACGAAATCTTTCCGAGGAGGGCATTTTCTGAAGTTGTTCCGGACCGATCCTGCTACGCCTCGTCCGCTGTATATGCACCCGCTGGTGTTCGCCGCCGGATGGCTGTTCCTCGGCCTTCTCTTCTCGCTGCAGGACTGGGCGGAGATTCATCGCCTGAATGTGCATTTGCATTTCGGACGGATTCTGTGGGCTTGGGAGGTGATGTACCTCATTTGGGCCGCGTTCCTGTGGCTTCTGGTTCGCTTCTGGGGCAGATGGCTTCTGCGGGTGCGAACCATCGAAATGTTGGTCTATCTCCTTCCACTGAGCGCAGCTCTCACCGTTCTGGAGGAAATGCTCTGGCTCCTCTGCTTTCCGCAATTTCCCATGGGTCCATCGCACTTGACCTATTGGATGCGGCTTGGCGAGGTTCTCAGTCACGAGATGGTCGACGGCATGGTCATCTTCTGGGCTGCCTTCTTTTTCTATCGTGGCGCCACCTACTACACACAGCTCCGCGAAAAGGAAACTGCGGCCGCGCAGCTGGAGATCCAACTGGTTCATGCCCAGATCAGCGCTCTCCGCGCCAACCTCAATCCACACTTCCTATTCAATGCCCTGAATGGCATCTCCAGCCTTATGCGGACGGACATCGGAAGTGCGGATGAAATGCTGGAACAACTTGCCAGCCTGCTGCGTATTACGCTCCAACGCGAAGACGTTCAGCTGATTCCGCTGAGCGATGAGATCGGGTTTATCGAAATGTATATGGCCATGCAGCAACGAAGGTTCGCAGGACGCGTTCGCGAGCAAGTGCGAATTGCTCCGGAGTTGCACGATGCCCTTATTCCCGCGATGCTCCTGCAGCCGATTGTCGAAAATGCATACGCGCACGGCATCTCGCGTCTGGAGCATGACGGCATTCTAGAAATCGAGGCGCACCGGAAGGGGGACCACGTTTGTATCAAAATCACGAACACCGGCACCGGCTTCCAGGGTTGCTCAAAAGGCGGCGGACGCGGGCTCGCGAATGTACAGGGACGGCTCCGGCTGCATTACGGTGACAGACAAGGTTTCATTCTGGAGGAGTCGGCACCTGGCCTTGTGACGGCGTCGTTAAGCTTTCCGTTCCAGCCTCGTCCCGCTATTGAACAAACAGCCGTGAACTATGGTGAGTGATGATTGCAACGGTTCTGGCAGACGATGAAGTGCTTGCGCGTCAAAAGCTGCGTCAGATGCTGCGCGAAGACCCCGAGATTGAAATCGTCGGTGAATGCGCCAGCGGGACCGAAACCATCGAACTCGTGCGCACGACCAAGCCACGCCTTCTCTTTCTCGACATCCGCATGCCGGGCGGTGATGCGTTTCAAGTGATCGACGAACTCCTGAGCGGCGGCAATCTCGAGCTGCCGCAGATTATCTTCACCACCGCTTATGACGGCTATGCTCTGCGCGCCTTTGAGATCGACGCAGCTGATTATCTGCTGAAACCTTACACAAACGAGCGGTTGCAAGTCGCCCTGCAGCGCGTGTGTCGGCAGATCAAGGCCGACCAATCGCCGGTTCCCGGGACGGCTCGGCCGTCACGAGAAAACGGCTATTCGAAGCGGATTGTCTTCAAGTCGCGAGGGCGTATCATCTTTCTGCCTGTCTCCCAGATTCGGTGGATTGGTGCAGAAGAAAACTACGTCCGCATCTCCACTGAGAACGAGACACACCTTCTGCGTGAAACCATGGCGCGCATAGAGGAGAAACTCGACCCGCAGACCTTCCTGCGCATCCACCGCTCCTCGATCGTCAATCTGCAGTTCGTAAAGGAAGTCAGAACTGAAAGTAACGGCGAATCGTCGGTCGTGCTGCTCAATGGCCAAAGGCTGGTGATGAGCCGTAGCTATCGCACCCGCATCAACGAGTGGCTCGCGCGAAGTTGATCCGTATGCTTCTGCTGCTCGTCACGAAATAAAACGCTCTGTCACACAAGGATCGACATCCCCTTATTCAGCGGGGAAAATGCTTCTCAGCAAGCGTGTTTTTGATTCGTGGGGACTCTTCAATGAAGACATTGGCGCTCGAAGCTGGATCCGTTTCTGCTTTTGTCTCGAGGCCGCCTCGGAAGCGCTCGTTCGAGATTCATCTGTGCACGGAGATCGCCGCCGCTCAACGTTGCCTCTTCTACGCTCTCACTCTGCCCGAATATCTTGAAGCATGGTTACATATGCCGGACACTTCCACGATTCGTGCGACCGTGTCGACTTGTCCCGGCGAACTCCGGCTTGAACGCTACCGGTCGCTGCAGCACGTTGGGAGTATTCTCCTCCACTTTCATACGATGTCTGACGACGTCATACGTCTCAGCTGGCGCAACTGCATCGACGCAACCACATCGCCTACCTCGGTGCATGTCACACTCCGGGGCAAGCAGGACGGTTGTGCGCTCGACCTGACACACAGCAGGTTCCGCACTGAAGAAGAGAGGCGCTGGCATGACGCCATGTGGACGCACTCACTTGAGCACCTCAGCCGTCTGGTGAGCCGCTAGTCGAACCGGAGAAGTTAGGGTCCAAAGATATTGACAAGATCGACAGCGATGCTCTAACGTCCGATTGCGCGGTAGAGATCAGATAAAGCCGCCCGTGGGACCCGAATTTGGGTTCCCGCGGGCGGTTTTTTCATGCGCCCAGCCCATTTATGCGAAGCTGGATCGAGTACAAGGAGGCTGAGAGTTGAAGAACGTAACTCGCCGTCAGTTTGTTATAGGGGCCGCATCACTGGGTTCCGTGCTGTACTCGCCGATTAACGCGCTTGCCGCCGCGTCTAAGTTCCACATCGGCGTCATCTCGGATGAGATCTCGCAGGATTTCGATCACGCCTGTTATGTCATCGCGAAGCAGTACGATCTGCAGTACGTCGAGCTGCGTGCGCTCTGGGGAAAGAACCTGCAGGATTCTTCCGATGCGCAAATTGCGGATGCACAGAAGATCATCGCCAAATACGGGCTGACGGTGACCGATATCGCCAGCCCGCTCTATAAGGTGAACTGGCCCGGCGCTCCGGCTTCGCCATACGGATCCAAGGCCGATCTGCACGGAGCGGCCGATGCTACGTTCAAACAACAGGACGATGTGCTCCGGCGATCCATTGACTTAGCCAAGCAGTTCAATACCAACAAAGTCCGGTGCTTCGACTTCTGGCGGATTGAAGACGTGAAGCCGTTCCGCGGGGCGATCAACGATCAGCTGCGGAAGGCCGCTGAATTCTGTGGCAGCCGCGGGACCCTGCTCGTCCTGGAAAACGAATTCGCCTGCAATACGGCGACTGGGCGTGAGGCAGCCGCAACGCTGGCGGGAGTGCCGACAAAGAATCTCGCGCTCAATTGGGATCCGGGGAATGCAGTCATGCGCGGTGAGTTGGACGCCTTTCCAAACGGTTGGAATGCGCTGCCAAAAGACCGCATTCATCATTGCCATGTGAAGAATGCTGCCAAGGACGCGCAGGGCAAGATCCAGTGGTCTCCGGTTGATATCGGATACATCGACTGGACAGCGCAATTCCGCGCGCTGAAGGACATCGGCTACTCGAATGCCGTCAATCTTGAAACTCACTGGAAGGGCGGCGGGACACCTGAGCAGAGCAGTGATAGAAGCTGGACCGGCATGAAAAAGGACCTGATCGCTGCAGGTTGCATGTAACAACAGATACACAATCGAGTTGTTTCCAAAGATCGCTCGTGGCCGCATTCGAGTGAGAACCATGTACCCGCCGCTAATTTATGAGAGTCAATCGCAGTGAAATTGCACGAGGTAATTTCATGCACATTTCTCGAACGTTCCTCCAGATCAGGTGCCGGAGCTTATACCTCTTGTGTGGTTTGATTGCGTATTTCTCCCTAAACTGCGCCGCAATGTCCGCGACCGCTCCTCAGCCGACCGTCAGGACCGCGCAGGGACAGGTCGCCGGCAAGTGGATCCTTGATCACACGCAGAAGGCGTTCCTGGGACTTCCCTATGCAGCTCCGCCGGTTGGGCAGTTGCGTTGGAGGCCACCGCAGCCATCCGCTGCCTGGAAAGGCGTGCGTGATGCGACCAAGTTCGCGGGCCGCTGCGAACAGTGGCACATCTGGAACGACTACATCTTTTTGGACCCCGGCCCCACCGAGGATTGTCTTTACCTGAACGTGTATGCTCCTGCGTCGGCGAAGCAGACCAGCAAGCTGCCGGTGATGATGTGGATTCACGGCGGCGGATTCGCTGCGGGCGCAAGCTCCGAGCCTCGCTATACAAATTCGACGCTTGTCCCAAAGGGTGTCGTCCTCGTGACGATCAATTACCGGCTGAATGTGTTCGGTTTTCTCGCAAGTGTGGACCTTGCGAAAGAATCTGGAGGGCATGCCGGCAACTATGGCCTGATGGACATGGCCGCCGCCCTGCGATGGGTGCACGCGAATGTCGGCGCGTTCGGAGGCGATCCGGGGAATGTCACGATCTTCGGAGAGAGCGCCGGCTCCTTCGCGGTGAATGCTCTGACGGTTGCTCCTGAAGCCCGCGGGCTGTTCCAAAAGGTCATCGGGGAGAGCGGCGCGTTCTTCGGCGGCGCGATTCCAATGATGTCTTCTGCTGATCGGGCCAAACGCGATCAGCAGTGGGTCGACTCGCTCGGAGTAAAGAATCTCGACGAATTGCGGAAGCTTCCTGCCGAGCAGCTTATCGAAGCAGCGCAGAAGAAGGCCCCCTTCGGGTTTACACCGGTGGTTGACGGACTATTTCTTCCTGAGCCCGTGCCGGACGCTTACGCAGCCGGCCGCCAGGCGCACGTGCCGGCAATCATCGGCTCGAACCGCGACGAGAGAAGTGGCACGCTATCCAAGGACATGACCGCTGCCAAGTGGAAGGCCTATGCCGAGGAGCATTACGGCGACCGTGCGCCGCAGTTCCTGATTGCCTTTCCCGCCGATACCGATGCCCAGGCAGTCCGCTCCGCCGACGATTTCACGACTGATTCCTTTATCGCGATCGGCGCATGGAAGTGGGCAGAGGCTGATGCGAAAACGGGACACGCTCCGGTGTATCGATATCGCTTCGATCGTCCTGGGCCGGCCGAACCGAACCATCCGCAGGGTATATATGCTTTCCACTCGGACGAGCTGGAATATGTTTTCGGAACCCTGGACGTGAGACAAGGGGCAACATGGCAACCCGCCGACCGCAAGCTGAGCGACGAGGTTATCGGGTACTGGACAAACTTCGCTCGGACCGGCGATCCAAACGGACCCTCACTCCCGGAGTGGCAACGCTACGACCAAGACGGAGCTGTGATTCACCTCGACGATCCAATCACTGCAGGGCCCGATCGTTCGCGTGCTGAGTTTGAGTTTCTTTCTCAGCAACCCCCGTCCGGAAATGCTCAGTCCAGCGGCACGAGGTAGATGGTACTGAGCAGATGCTGCTATGGTTTACCGATGCTTCCGCGGAGATTTAGATTAGCGGCCAAATGCGGCGCGTGAGGGCCCGCAACGCCGGATGCATTCCATGGTCCAGCAGAAGTTCCTTACCCGCACGGAGGAATAACGGATGGCGAAATATCTCGGGGCGCTCGACCAGGGCACGACCAGCACACGGTTTATCGTCTTCGATCGCCGCGGGCGCGCCGTGAGCATGGCGCAGAAGGAGCACGAGCAGATCTACCCCGCACCAGGTTGGGTCGAGCACGATCCACGCGAAATCTGGCTGCGCACACAGGAGGTCATCGCGGAGGCTTGCGCGAAAGGAAATGTGCCACGCGACGAGATTGCGTCCGTGGGTATCACCAATCAACGTGAAACCACAATCGTTTGGGACCGCCGAACGGGCGAGCCCGTCACTAACGCTCTTGTTTGGCAGGACACGCGCGTCGGAGAGTATGTCGCCGCCCTGACGAGAGACGGCGGTCAGGATCGCTTCCGCGAGAAGACGGGATTGCCGCTGGCGACCTACTTCAGCGGCCTGAAAATTCGCTGGATACTCGACCACATCAGCGGAGCACGGGCGCGCGCCGAACGCGGCGATCTGCTGTTCGGCAACATCGATACGTACCTGCTCTGGAACATCACCGGCGGCGTGCAGGGCGGCGTTCATCGCACCGATGTGACCAACGCGAGCCGCACGCAGCTTATGGATCTATTGACCCTGCAGTGGGATGACGAGATGCTGCGGGTGTTCGAAATACCGCGCGCAATGATGCCTGAGATTTGCCCAAGCAGCCATGACTTCGGCGAGATCAAGATCGGCTGCCTCGCCGGGCTGCGGGTTGGCGGTATCCTCGGTGACCAGCACGCCGCACTCGTCGGCCAGACCTGCTTCAAGCCCGGGCAGCTCAAGAACACCTACGGCACAGGCTGTTTTCTGGTGATGAACACTGGCTCAAAGAAGGTCGTGTCGCAGAACGGTCTGCTCACAACCATCGCTTACCAATTCGGCAATCAGCCGGTGGTCTACGCTCTCGAGGGCAGCATCGCAATCACCGGCGCGCTGGTGCAGTGGGTGCGCGACAACCTGGGCCTGATCCAGAGGAGCGAGGACATCGAACCGCTGGCCAGCTCTGTCACGGACAACGGCGGAGTCTACTTCGTGCCTGCCTTCTCGGGACTCTACGCACCGTACTGGAAGGACGATGCTCGCGGCGTGATCGTCGGGCTCACCCGCTACGCCAACCGCGGCCACATCGCGCGCGCCGTGCTCGAAGCAACCGCCTTCCAGACTCGTGAGGTCATCGAGGCCATGGAAGCAGACTCGCATATCCGGCTCGATCAGTTGCGCACGGATGGCGGCATGGTTGCAAACGATCTGCTCATGCAGTTCCAGGCCGACCTGCTGGACCGCCGCGTTCTCCGTCCCTCCATGCGAGAGACCAC
Source organism: uncultured Acidobacteriaceae bacterium (assembly GCA_963762465.1). Classification (GTDB taxonomy): domain Bacteria; phylum Acidobacteriota; class Terriglobia; order Terriglobales; family Acidobacteriaceae; genus Granulicella. Next base: position 519,286 of record CAVXKS010000011.1, read on the forward strand.
GGCGCTGGGCGCCGCCTACGCTGCAGGTCTGCACTGCGGCTTCTATAAGGATACGGATGATCTGGTCGCGAACTGGTCTGTCGATAAGACCTGGGAGCCACGCTGTGACGAGCAGGAACGTGAGCGGCTCTTCCGGCAGTGGAAGAAAGCAGTCACCCGATCGTTCAACTGGGTCGACTGAACGGCAGCACGATATTCAGCAACAATGAACGGCACGCATCACAGGACGAACGCACATGAGAAAGTCATTTCTGGGTGAACTGATCTCAGAGGCCGTCGCGGTGGGCATCATTATTGCGATCGGAGACTCTGTAGCCGCGATGTACAGCCTCTATGATCCGAGCCCTTACCAGCAGGCCTATTGGGGCGTCTGCATCGCGTGGGGTCTCGCAGTGACAATTGCGATCTACACCACAGCTTCCGTCAGTGGCTGTCATGCCAATCCGGCCGTCACGCTGGCGCTCGCCTTATATCGCGACTTTTCGTGGAGCAAGGTGCTCCCCTACTTTGGCGCGCAGACACTCGGAGCATTTGTTGGCGCAGGATTCGTCTATACGCTCTACGTGCCGGTGATAAATCTCTTCAACGCAACGCATCATCTCGCGCGCAACGCCGGCGGAGCTGCCGGTGTATTTTTCACACATCCTGGACTTGCGATCACGCCGCTCCACGCCTTCATGGACGAGACACTGATGACCGCGCTCCTCATCTTCGGCATCTTTGCGATCACGGAGAAGTACAACGAACAGGCGCCCGGCGCGAACTCCGGTGCGCTGATCATCGGCTTCCTCGTCGCGGCAATCGGCGCATCCATGGGCTATCTCGAGGCCTGGGCATTGAATCCTGCGCGCGATTTCGGGCCACGCCTGTTCTGCTTCTTTGCAGGCTGGGGCAGCTCCGCCTTCCCTTCACCGCAAAACTATTGGTGGGTGCCCGTTGCGGGTCCTCTGCTTGGCGGAGTACTCGGCGGCATCGCCTACCAGGTGCTGATCCATCCATATCTGCCGGCGCGCATCCGTGCTTCGGCGCAGATCATCGCAGGCGATCAGCCGATGGGGATCCCCGCAGGCACAGAGCTGGTCTCGGCGACCGCACCGGAGACGAAGTAGAACTGCTGCGCAAGCTCGATGAATTCGTTCGTTTGCCGTTCAATCCAGTCAGCGCCGTAGCCCAGCTCGGCTGCTATCAATCTCGCGACGACAGCCGCCGACCGCTGCGCCGCCCTGGCATCCAGCAGCAATGCACGCGTTCTGCGCGACAGCACATCCTCAACCCTGCGAGCCATCTCGTATCGCACAGCGAAGATCACCTCTGCGTACGTGAAAGGCAATGCTGGATCCAGAAGCGTCGCCATCTCCGGGTCAGACGCCCACATGCGAGCGATTTCCGCGGCTTCAGTGCCGTACCGCGACAGTGCCGCATGTAAACTTCGCTCCTCAGGCGCGCCGTGCAGGCGAACCGCGCGCGTTACACACGGCCGGTCCGGCAGCATGCCTGCACGAATCGCCGTCGCAAGCGTGTCTTCCGCCATGCGCCGATAGGTCGTCCACTTGCCACCAGCCACAGTGATCAGGCCGCTCGCAGAGACCTCGATCGTGTGCTCCCGAGATAGCTTGGACGTCTTCGCCTGATTGCCGGTCACCAGCGGTCGCAGGCCCGAGAAGACACTCAGGATATCGTCGCGCCCGAGCGGACGTGCAAGATACGGATTGATCGTCTCCAGCAGAAAATCGATCTCGTATGCCTCATGCCCCGGTTCAACTACCGCAGAGGACGCAGGAAGATCCGTCGTTCCGATCACCACTTTCCCAAGCCACGGAATCGCAAAGATGATGCGGCCGTCCCGAGTCTTCGGCACCATAATCGCGTTTCCGTTGCCTAGCACCTCGCCCGCGACAACAATGTGCGTACCGCGGCTGACCGACAGCATCTGTGCACTCGCTGGCTGATCCGCCTTACGCAGATCATCGACAAAGATTCCGGTTGCGTTGATGACAACACTGGCGTGCGCCTCTACCGAATGCCCCGTCTCGACGTCCTCGACCGTAACACTGCTCAGCTTCTCGCCTTGCTTATTCAACGCCGTACAACGCGCGTAGTTCAGCACCACCGCGCCGTGATCCTCTGCTGTGCGCGCCAGTGCCAGCGCCAGCCGGGCATCGTCGAACTGACCATCGTGATAAAGCAGGCTGCCCCTCAAACCCTCTGCAGCGATCCCCGGCACGCGCTGGCGGGTTTCCCTTGCCGAAAGCACACGCGTCCGGCCCAGCGACGACTTCCCGCTAAGCACCTCATACGCTTTCAGCCCAATCCCGTAATACGGCAGATCAAACCATTTGTAGGCCGGCGTCACGAACGGCAGCGCGTGGACAAGATGCGGCGCGTTCTCCAGCATGATCTTTCGCTCGCGCAGCGCCTCATACACCAGGTGCAGCTGCCCGCTCACGAGATACCGCACACCGCCATGCACCAGCTTGGTCGCACGGCTGGAGGTCGCCTGCGCAAAGTCTCCTGCTTCGACAAGCGCCGTCCGAAACCCGCGAGTCGCGGCGTCTACAGCAAGTCCAAGCCCGGTCGCGCCGCCGCCGACGATCAGCACATCCAGCCTGTCCGCCTTCGTCGCTTCCAGCGTTGCAAACTTTTCCGCGCGTGTGCTCATGCAACTCTCCGCAATCACGTGTCGGCCGAAAACACGAAAACCGCCCGTGAACTCTGCAGTTCTGCAGAATCCTCGGGCGGCTTTCTGAACTCTGCCGCAGCAGCAGTGAGGCTACATCCTTCTCCAGTGAAACGCAAGCACTACGACACCGACCACAATTGCGAATTCCCGGTCGAGACCGCGTCCAGTCCCTGTCGAATCAGCGAATCCGCCTCCTCCAGCCCCGAGATCAGTCCCCCGCCAACCGTCGCAACATTCGGATAATCCTTTCGCAGCGCTGGCAGCATTCGCGGCGCGACAGGAGCCGGTAAGAGCTCGAGCGCGTCGGGAACGAACCTGCGCAGAGAACGCATCGTGCTGCTCACCGAATCTGAGTCGATCATGAACGTTCGCTGCACCGCATACATGCCATGGCTCCGCGCCAGGTTCAGCGCATCCGTATGCGTGGAGATGATCCCCGCGCAGCCGCTCGCAGCCACGTAGGCGACCGCCTCACCATCGCGCGACAGCCCCGCGAACAGATCGAGGTTGACCAGAACCTCCTTGTCCTGCTCACGCAACGTATGCAGATATTCATCCAGTGTCGAAAGACCAGCCGCCAGCAGATAGACCACGCGCGATCGCGCCCGAGCGGCGGCGGATAGGTCGCTTAGCGAGCGTAGCGCCGGAATCAAGGGATACGTGCGCAACAAATCCTGCAGTTGGCCCGGCTGTCGCTTCGAAACCCGCCCACTGCTCGTCTCTTTCGTCCGGCGAGTCATATCGAATCCTTTTGCACCAAGGTAGCAGGAACCTGGAGCCCTGCCGCTGATCACGGTCCGAGCGTGGCTACTCGCCACACATCCATATTCTTCGCAGCGGCGCACCTGCGCACTACAATGAATTTGATGATTTCCACTACCGTTGACCTCGTTGGCGTGGGCCTGAATGCGACCGACACCTTGATCCGTCTGTCCGAGTTCCCCCAGCGCGGTTCTAAGCTCGAATACGAGACAGAGTCTCTTATGCCCGGTGGCCAGGTCGCATCCACCGTCGTGGCGTGTCAGACCTGGGGCCTTCGGACACGCTACGTCGGCAAGCTCGGTGACGACGAGGCCTCACGGTTACATGCTCGCGAATTCGACAGAACCGGAGTGGAAGCCAGACTCATCACCGTCGCCCACGCCGCAAGCCCGAAGTCGCTCATCATGGTTGATCCCGAAGGCGAACGCACCGTTCTCTGCCGCCGTGACGAACGGCTGATCCTCCAACCGGAAGAGCTGCAGCGTAATTGGATTACAGAGGCTCGCGCCCTCCATGTCGACGGGCACGATACGGCTGCGGCGATTCGCGCCGCCAGTTGGGCTCGCGAGGCTGGACTCGCCGTAATCGCTGATCTGGATGAAATCTATCCAGGCGTCGATGCGCTAATCGAAAAGATCGATTATCTGATCGTCAGCCGTGACTTCCCTGCCCGCCTGACCGGCGAAAGAAATCTCGTCAAGGCGCTTCGCGAGATCCAGGCCCGCTACGGATGCCGGCTCACCGCAGCGACCCTCGGCCCCGGCGGTGTGCTCGCATGGAATGGAGAGATCGTCCATCACGCGCCTGCGTATCGTGTTCCGGTGGTCGACACGACAGGAGCAGGCGACATCTTTCATGCCGGCTTCATCTTTGCCCTGCTGCACGGCTGGCCCTTGGAGCGCCAGCTTGACTTCGCCTGCGCGGCCGCCGCCATGAATTGCATGGCAGAAGGCGCGCGCGGCGGGATTAGCAGCCTGGAGTGTGTCCTCAAGTTCATGCAGACAACTCCGCACTATGACGAGAGCGTCGAGCAGGTTCTGCAAACAGAAATGTCTTTCTAGTCGAGTCTCTCTGCGAAACGCGCCACACCGTGCTCACCTACCAGGCGATCTTGTCCGGGAAGAACTCTGCGAACAGCTCGTCGTAATAAGGCTTAAGCTCCTGCAGGTTCGGCTTGGTATGACCCTTCGAATAAAGGTCGTATGGGTTGAACTTCAGCACCCATGGCAACATCGCTCGATCCTGCTCGTTGCAAAGGTGATCGTACGCTCCATGGCGGTGCCACGCGTAGAACGAGTGATACCGCAGCATGTAGAGCGATTCCATCGGAAGATAACGCTTCATCACCTCGTAGATGTAACCGTCGTGGCCAAAGGACATCTTCACATTCTCCAGGCCACAGTTCGGTTCGTAAATGCCGAACTTCGTCTGGTAGACCGGATTGTTGTAGTCCGGATTTTCGCGGAAGTACTCGGGAAACACGACAGCCTCGGAGTACGCACATCCGGTCGGAAACGTATCGCCGACCACCCCCCATTGCGGTTCACCATACAGGCACAGGCACTTCCCAAGATCATGCACAAAACCGGTGGCCACCATCCACCGCGGATGTCCGTCTCGCCGAATCGCTTCTGAGGTCTGCAAGAGATGTTCCAGCTGGGTGAGATCTGTATCCGGGTCGCTGTCGTCGACCAGCGTGTTCAGATACTCTGCCGCTTCCCAGATGCTCTTCTCCCCTCGCCTCAATCCGAAGTACTCTTTTTCCTTGGCCAACACATAGTCATGGGTCTGAAACGTGTGATTCAGGCGATAGAACTCCGCCACCCCAGGATTCGCCGTCGCATCGTATTGCCGAAACTCCTCCTGCGACTTGCCTTCCTTGTATCGGCCTTCAAGGAACTCCTCCCACTCGTCCATGTCGGGCGACAAAGGGTTCTGCTTGGCTGAAGCGAGCTGCGATGCTGTGCTCATGAAATCGGCTCCCCGGGATCCGAAAAAGATCCATCGTTACCGGTAACTATACGGAGATTGCTCTATAATTGGCAAGCGCTAATCGGCCATCTCGAATCGAGAACCTGCTGTTTCGCCGGTAACTGTGCCTGAAGGAGGCTCCCGCTTGCCAACCAGGAACATCGCGAAAGCTGTACTGACCGACGTGCAATTCTGGATTCCCGTCGTCGTGCTCGTCTTTGGTATCGTCCTGTTGGTTTGGCTTCACTAACTCCACGGAGCAGATCGCGAACCTCTATGCCGACGCAAACCGAGACCTCTTCCTCGCGATTCACCGGATCCACCCATGTACTCGGAGTGCTCTGCGGCATTACGGCCGGCGTCTGGCTGGGCGCTGCTGAAGCCCCGACGAAGCTCGTCCATGCTGGCTTTTCTCCGTTCGCGATCTCCCTCTGTATGGTGACCGGCGTCTTCACCGCGCGCTGGACCTTCCCCACCCTGCTCAAGGGAACCACCTACGTCTTCGCCGACATCATGTGCAGAGCACATCTTCTGGTCTGGGCAATCCTTGCCGGCGCGCTCTGGGCAGTCGCCAACACGCTTACCGTCTTCGCCATTCGCGACGTGGGCCTGTCCATCGCATTTCCCATGTGGAACACGAACTCCCTCGTCGGTCTTCTCTGGGGACGCGTGCTCTTCCGCGAACTCGACGGCGCCGACTCGCGGACAATCCTCAAAGTCGTTGTGGGCGCAGCTTGCATCGTCGTGGCCGCAATCATGCTCGGCTTCAGCACGGTTCACGGCGGAAGTTCAACCGGTCACAACGCTATCGGCGGCGTGCTCGCAGCCATAGGAGCGAGCCTCATGTGGGGCACGATGTACGTGCCCTACCGCAAGGCATATCTCAGCGGCATGAACCCTCTTTCGTTCGTGACCGCCTTTACTGTCGGCGAGCTCATCACGATGGTTCTCCTCACCTGGACCCTCGACGGCGGACGTCACTCCTCCGCCTTCCAGATCGTGCACTCCGGGCAGGTTCTCTTCTGGCTCTTCCTCGGCGGATTCGTCTGGGTGATCGGCGACATGTTTCAGCAGTTTGCGGCAAAATACCTCGGCATTGGCCGCGGCATTCCGCTGTCCAATACCAACCAGCTTTGGGGACTCGCCTGGGGTGCACTCGTATTCGGAGAGCTTGCGGGCGCTGACCGCACCCACAAGCTGCTCGTTTTGGGCGGATCTCTGATCATGATCGTCGGTGCCCTGTTCATCAGCACGGCCAAAGCTTCTGCGGGCGAACATTCATCCCGGAATGAAGCGCTCGAGCGAGAGTGCAGCCGTTACGGCCTGAACTACAACGAGGCGCTGGTCGCCCAGAGTGGCGACGAGTTCGGCCACGGCCCCGACCGCCGCCGCTGGTGGGACTATCTCATCGTCGCCTCGGCAACCGCCATCTTCATCTGGCTTGCCTGCAAGGCTTCAATCCCTCCGCTTGCGATGAACCTGCGCTGGGTCGCGGTGCTTGCGGTAATTCTGCTTGCCAGCCTGATCGGCTGCGGATATCGCCTTTACAAGCAGACGCGCTTCTCATAGACCTTGCAGCATTCTCTACGCGCCAGAGAACACGCTCGACTCACGCACGACCAATCTCGGAGCCAACAGCACAGTCTTCGCCGGCAAGCCCGGCTTGGCGATCACCTCGAGAGCAACCTCACCCGCGCGAGCACCAAGTATCTCCGGTTGTTGATCAACCGTAGTCAGCGGAATGCGGAGATACTTCGCGTACCGCAGGTTCCCTGTCCCCACGAATGCAATCTCTTCCGGAATGCTGAAGCCCGCAGCCTGCGCGGCATCCATCGCGCCAATTGCCGTCAGGTCGTTGTAGCAGTAGACGGCATCAGGCCGATTGCGCAGCTTCAGAAGCTCCCGCATCGCCTGATGCCCCATCTCGTCCCCTGACTCCTCAACCTTCTCGCGCGCAACGATGTACTCCTGCGGAGACTTCAGTCCGTGCCTGCGCAAGGTTTCGCGATACCCTCGCAGCCGCTCGACCGATGGGCTCATCCCCCCGCCCCCAATATGCGCAATACGCTTCCTTCCGGTTGTAATCAGGTGCTCCGTCGCCAGCCGGCCAATCTCGTAATCGTCCGACCCCACAAAATTGGCGCCAATATCAGGGAAGTTTCTATCAACCAGCAGAAACGGCGTTTTCGCGTCAGAAAGCTCACTCAAGTTCTTCAGCTTTGCCTGGCACGAGACAATCACCAGCACGTCAACGCTGCGGCCCAGCAGCGTCCTGATCTCCTGCTGCTCCAACTCAGGACTCTCCTCCGAAGACGCGAGCAACAGCGCCATGTCCGCCGTCCGCAGAGTCCCCGCCAGCGACTTCGCGAGCTCCGCGAAAAATGGATGCACGAGATCCGGCACCACCAGCCCGACCGTGTACGTACGCCCGCTCGCCAGCCCTCTCGCCAGCATGTTGGGCTTATAGTTAAGCTCCCGCATCCGCTTCAGGACGCGCGCCCGCATCTTGTCGCTGATATCCCGATTGCCCCGCAGCACCTTGGACACGGTCACCTTCGAGATGCCCAGGTCGCGCGCGATATCTTCGAGGCGAATAGCCAACAAGCTTCTCCGTCAGGCCGCTTCCACCCGATCGCCCATGCAGCCGGTGCATTGATCATATTGCACGCACACGCTCGTCGACCGCGAAGCCAGAGGACAGCTCACATCTGAGCTACTGAGGCGTCGACGCCGTGCTCCAATTCACGTAGATAGGATTCCCGAGCAGCAGGACCTGCCCAGAAGCGTCGCGCACCTCGACAAAAAACCAGCCCCGGCTCGATCCCGCAGTCACCTTCCAATGCAATGAAGCATGATCGCCATGAATCACTTGCGCAGGAGCACCGGAAACTTTTCCACCACCTTCGACCAGTTCGGCCGAGTCGCCGTCACATCCATCGACCTGGGCCTCAACCTCGACCTCCTCCCCAGCCCCCGCACCGAGAAGCCCGCCCATCACAGCCGAAACGGAGCCCGCATGCGCGTACATATCGAGCACCCGATTGGCCGACCCGGCGACATCAATGAACACACGTCCCGCGCGAATTCCCGCCAGAATCGCAGGCGTCGACAGCTCCGCAGCGTACACCACAGTCGTCGGGTGACCTACCGCGTTCGTCGCATCAGCACGCAGCAGCGGTTCATGGTTGTCACTGCCGCCGATCGCCGTCAGCCGATACCCCAGGTTCAACTGCTCCTGCCAGAATGGAATTCCCGACTCTGCAGGATCCTCCCCTCCGCCATTCACCGTCTCAATTGCGGTGAAGCGATGCATATCAACAGTGCTCTCCGGCGTCCAGCGGCATCCCATGCACACCTCACCACCCGGCGCACGCGGATGGTTGATGGACAGCACCGCACCCAACCGTTGCGCATTCTCGAGAAGAACATCCAGCGTCGGGACAGCCTTGCTGCCGACCCGGAAGTCGATAAAATCCGTCGTCCCCAAAAAGTTCATATGCCCCTGAAACGTCGTAATCTCGCGCCCCGGGATCAGCAGCAAATTGTTGAAATACGGTTGCAGCTCGCGCATCGCATCATACTGCGAGGTCGCATTGTGGTCCGTGATCGCAATGAAGTCGAGCTTCCGCCGCTCCGCTGCCTCCACGGTCATGAACACCGGGCACGGCACCATTTGCCCGCTTTGGTTCGGACAATGGCCATCGCTATGCGCCGTGTGCATGTGCAGATCGCCGCGAAACCACGCTGGCCCTGAGCGCAGCGGTTCTCGCAACACAGCGGGTTCGTCGCCGACCAACCCCGAACGCGAGAGAAAGACCGCAATCGTGTAATGCGCCGTTACTTCAGGCCGGATGTTCGGAACGCCGATGAGCACGTTCCACTCACCGCTTGGAATGGGCCCAGGCAGACACGACGGAGTCGCGTCCGAGATCCCCACCGTCAGCGTCGATTTATTTCCGCCGCTCCAGCATCTCAGCTCATTCGGGTCTTCCAGTCCGAGATCAAGCGTCGTCTTCTGCTCGCGCCCCGTGTAGCTGAACGTGATGGTGACCCGATGCACGCCGGCCGGCACATGGAACCGCGCTTCCAGATAGCTGTGGTTCTGCGCACCGGACACCACGCCATGAAGCGTGATGTCCGGCTTCGAGCTATCCCTGGTCGAGACCGGCTGTTGCGCCCGACTCTGCGGCCCTCCGACGGAGAGAAGAAATACCAGAGCAAACGTGAGTCGCGCCCCCGGCAGCAGCCTCAATTGAACCGGCATGTTCCTCCGTCACGTTACTCGAGCCCTCGAGCGCTCTTCTGTCCTAGTAAAACAGCTTCAGCGCAAGCTGCAACGTCCGTGCGCCGAAGTTGTTATTGCTGTTCTTCGTGCTTGTAATCGTGCTGAACGGGGTAGTCGTGAAGTTCAGGTTACCGGGTTGCGAAAATGGCGGTGTGTTGGTGGTGTTGAAGGCTTCCGCGCGGAACTGCAACCGGACCGACTCCGTCATGTTGAAGTCCTTCAGGATCGCCGAATCCAGATTGCTGAAGCTCGGTCCGCGCGCCTGCTGCTGGCTGCCGCCCAAAGGCGAGTAGTCCGCTTGCCCGATCGTCGAGGCTTGAGGAGGCTGCGCAAACGCCGCAGGGTTCAACCACTGCGTATAGTTGTGCGGCCCGGCGTACATGTTCTGCCCCGGCACAACGAAAGCAAAGCACCCGAATTCAGAGGTCGCCTTCGGGCAGGTGATCGTGAACGGCTGCCCGCTTTGATGACTGTAGATAGCATTCACATTCCAGCCGCCGAATAGCAGCTGCATCGCCTTGTTGGCATTGGCCATGAAAAGACGGCCTGTACCAAACGGAAGTTTGTAGATACCCGTCAGATGAAACAAGTGCGTCGCGTCGGTATCACAAAGCGAATACTCGTGCGAGATGCCGAAACCGGGCAGCCACTCCGCCCGGTACTGCTGGTTTTGCTGCGCCTGCGTATGCTGGTCGCTCATGCACTTGCTGTACGTGTAATTGCCCAGCACATACAGCCCATAGCTGGTCTGGTGCTCGTACGTGGTCTGTAACGAGTTATAGCTGCTGGTTGCGTTCGTCGTTTCGTAAGTTGAGTTTCTGGCGAAACTCTTATACGGAACATAGTTCTGCGGGTTCGCCGAGGTGGGCAGAATCTGGCTCGGAGAGTTGTTATATCCAAGATTGTCCAGGTGCCGCCCTTCCGTTCCCACATAACCGACCTGGATGGAATCGTGCGCGGTGAACTGCTCCTGGATCGTGAGGTTCTGTGTCTGCACGTACGGCGTCTGGAAGTCGTACTGTCTTCCGTACAGGTTCAAGCCCTGTCCGTTGTAAATTGTGGGATCCGCGAACGAAACCGTGTTGAACGCCTGCTCCATCGTCGCCGGCTGACCGTTCGAAAGCAGCAGCGGATGCTGCGAGTCCGGGCTGTTGAACGTCGCCGTATAGACGAACGGATAGTTTGTTCCGAGCGTCCCGCCATAGCCTAGGTTGCCGAGCGCACCATACGCGACGCCGTAGCCTCCTCGAACCACGAGCTTCGGCGTGACTCTGTATGCGAAGCCGACGCGAGGTGCGAAATTCGTCTTCTGTGCATTCCCCAGCGCCATGTTGTCCACGCAGGCCAGCGTAATGTTGTTACTTGCCAGCAACGCATCAAACGCGGCGGAACGCGGCACCGAGCAGCCCTTCTTCGTAATGTAGTACGTTCCCGGCGTTCCATTGCCAGCTGTCGCCACAAAGTTTGCCTGCCGCCCATTCACCTCCACATACGGTGAGAAGTAGTCCCAGCGCAGGCCCAGATTGAGAGTGAACATTGGCGTCACCTTCCAGTCGTCCTGGAAGAATGCGCCCCAGTACCAGCGATGATCGTCCGTCCCGGAGATGTTCGAGCCCGAAAAGCTGCTCATCCCGCCAACGTTGTCCACGCCGCCATTCCCGCTGCCAACTACACTCGCAGTTGGCGTCAGCAGCAGATCGCCCATTCCGTTTAGGTTGCTGTTGCTGTTCGGAATATCGGAGTACTGGCCATTGAAGTTGAAATCGCCACGTCCTTGCGGCGGTTGCGAGATATTGCCGTACAGGTCGTCCACCTGAATTCCGGCCTTGAAATCATGGTTGTGATACACCTTCGTCACTTCGTCCACGCCTTCGATACTCCACACGTACTGCAGCGTCGGCGTGAAGTTACCGACACCGATGTGGGTCAGACCGTTGACCGTAATCGGCGGGAGACCACCGTTGTTCGCAACCTGCGGCACTCCTTGAATCCCATACTGTGCCGGAATCCCGAAGGTGTTTCCATATACCGACTGCTGCATCTTGTCGGAATGCACCATGCCGACGTGCATGTCATTGATCAGCGTCGGGGTAAACGTGTGTGTATACCCCAGCGCCCAGGCATACGCGGGCAGGCTGTCTACACGGCCGCCCGTCTCAGCAACGGCGAGCCCCGGCAGGCTGGAAGGCACGTTCGCCGTCAAATAGCTGCGGTCGAACACCCCGAACAGAACGTTCTTCGAATTGAAATCCTCATCGATGCGAACGTCATAGGTGTTCGTAATTTTCAACTGTCCGGGAATCCAGCTGAAGTTGTTCGAGAGCTTGCCGGGAACGGTCGGCGCTGGATAGACTCCCAGCAACTTAACGGCATTCGGGTCAAGCCGTGAGGTCGGAAGCACATTCAGCAGCGCCTCCCGTGCTGAAGTAGAAAAATCTTTGATGCCGGCGAGCGACCCGCCAGCAACATAGTTCGAAGCAGGGCAGCCGGAGGCCGTGCAGTTATAAAAGGGATCACGCACGTAAGCGCCTGGCGTTCCGGGGAGGCCCGTAATCGGATCGATTCCGCTGGCCGGAATCTGTCGCGTCGTAGCAGGATCGAGAATCGCCCCATGTGGGATTATTCGGCCAAGGGCATCCGTTGCCGTTCCGCTGTTGTAACTAATGTTGTCCTGCAGATTCGTGAAGCCGCTGTTCACCATTCCGAGCGTAGGCACTGTGCTGACAGCCGGAGACGGCGTTACAAATCGCCCGCCCTGGTAATCGGCAAAGAAAAAGGTCTTATTCTTGAAAATAGGGCCGCCGATGGTGCCGCCGAACAGGTTCTGGCGATACTCCGGCCTGCGCTTGCCTGCGTTGAAGAAATAGTTCGCATTCAACGCATCGTTGCGCACAAACTCCCACACATCTCCGTGAATGTGGTTCGTCCCGGACTTCAACGCTGCGTTCACGACGCCGCCCGTCGAGTGGCCGAACTCCGCGTTAAAATCCCCGTTCTGGACCTTGAACTCCTGAATAGCATCCGGCGGCGGCACAATCGCCGCATTCGTTCCGGTGTAGTTACCTCCATAGAACTCAATGTTGTCGTTGATCCCGTTCAGACGGAAATCGTTCTGCCACACGTTCACGCCGTCCACTGAGAAGTACGCGCTCTCAGTGCTGCCGGAGTCCGCCGTCGGCTGCCCCGGCGGTGCCGTGGAAACTCCCGCCGCCAATTGTGCCAGCGACCCCCAATTACGACTGGCCAGCGGCAGATCATTAATCTCCTCCCCGGTAATCGTTTGGCCCACGGCCGCGTTCTCCGACTGCAGCAGCGGCGCGGCAGCAGTTACGGTCACCTGCTGCTTTACGTCGCCGGCGCTCATGTGCAGGTCCACCGTCAGAACCTGCTGGACGTGGACATCGAGGCCGCGGACGACATAGTCCTGGAATCCTTTGGAAGAGGACTGGACCGTGTAGGTGGCGGGCGCGAGATCGTCGAACGCATAGGTTCCGGTCGAGGTGGACTGCGTTTGCGCAACGGCGTTCGTCCTTGTATTGGTCAGCGTGATTTTGGCGTTGGGAATCGCAGCGCCGGTTGGATCCGTCACCGTGCCGGTGACACTGCCGGTATCCAGCTGGGCGGCCATGCTGCCGGTGAAGGCCAGGACAACTGTTGCCAGGAGCACGCGGATAGCCGCAGTCGTTCGCAGTTGCAGTTTCATTGAGCTGCCTCCAGGGATAGGGGGAAATCCTTACGCAAACGGTACTTGGCCGATCATGCGTATTCGAAATTCATATTCACCCCGCGAGGCCAGCCGCAAAAGTGTATAGCAGCCATTTCCCGGGTGAATACACATGTGATAAGGGATATTAAATCTTGCCTTTTCTACCACTTGCAAGAGATGTGAAATATCCGTGAAACGGCCGGATGAGGAGACGCCGCAGTGCCCATAATGCTACATTTACGAACGCCGGTTAAGGTTAGCTTTTCACTATCACCAAGATTGGGAGATGCGGCATGGGACGGTCGGCAGTCGTCGAGCATGAGGACAGGTTCAGTGAAACGACGACACTGCTGGAAACAGACGACCGCTGGCGGGTTGCAAAGCGCGCGGTCGCCAGCCGCCACTTCGCCCGCTCACCCCTGCTCTCTAACTTTCTTCTCTATATCGTCGCCGAAACCATTCAGGGCAGGTCCGACCAGATAACCGAGCACGAGATCGGAGTCCACGTCTTCGACCGGCCCGCGCGTTATCGGACGCTCGAAGACAACATCGTCCGCAGCTATGCTCGACAACTGCGCCGCCGGCTCACCGACTACTTCCTTCAGGAAGGCTCTTCCGAACGCCTCCACATCGAAATCCCGCTCGGTGGCTACATCCCGATCTTCGTCGACGCTCGCGAAGAAGCCTCAGCTGAAGCCCTGTCGCCCCGCCGGCGATCACGACACCTGCCCCGATTCGCTTCCTGCCGTTCGAGCGCCATACGGATTGAACATCCGCGAGAGCCGTTGGACGTGGAAACGGAGCTCTGGTGTTGGCCGCCTATACCGCGGCAATCTGCTCGGTAGCCTGGTGGATAGGCAGATATAAACCGCACGATGCAACCGAACCTGCACAACTTACAGCAGCAAAACCGCTGTGGGATGCCCTTTTCAGCGGAGCATATACCACCTACATCGTGCCCGCCGATGCCGGACTGAACATCATCGAAGACCTATCCCACAAGCCTCTACCGCTTGCCGAGTATGTCAACGGCGACTACGCCAAAAGCGAACTTCCGCAAGTTGATCCGCACAGCGCCAACGACCTTCGGACGCAGGACTTCACAAGTTTCGTCGATCTGCAGATCATCTCCGCGTTATCGCGGCTGCCTCAATTCAATCCGAAGCGCGCGATTCTTCGATTCCCACGCGATATTCGACTGGATGATCTGAAGAATGCGAATGCGATCATTCTCGGTTCTGTCGGCAGCAATCCGTGGGCTGGACTTGGCGACAGCAAAGCGAACTTCCGCATCATTTATCACGATGGCATGGGCGCGGCGACGATCGTCAATACGCACCCGATGGCTGGCGAAATGCCGGAATACGTCAGCCATTGGAACGAACCAGCGCATGAAACGTTCGCTCTTATCTCTTTTCTGCCAAGTCTGAGCGGCGATGGGCACCTGCTTTTGGTGCAAGGGTTGGATGTTGCCGGAACGCAGGCGGCCGGCGAAGCGCTTCTCCGGCCGGAGCTGATCGATCCCATTTTGAAGAAAGCGATGCGTCCGGACGGAAGCTTGCGTAACTTCGAGATCCTGCTGCGTGCGTCGAGTATCGAATCGAGCGCCACAGGAACATCCATCATCAGTACGAGAATTTATTGAGTTCTGAAGATGTGTGGAACAGCGATGTTCCCCGTGGAACATTCATTTGTATGCCACTAAGAAATGTGGGAAACGCAGTTTTCTGTGGACAAATGATCAAGCTCGTCCGCTATTCGCGCGAGAGCGGGTGAAATGCCCGTGGCACCGATCGCGATGATAGCTTGCTTTCGATAAGCGGCCCAAAAGAAATGGCCTCCGGATTACCGGAGGCCATTCGTTTTGCAGAGCGTTAGAAGACGATTCGGCCTTCGAACTGGAACCGGCGAGGGCTGCTGTAGCCTGTGAGGCGGCCGAACGCAGAGGTGGTCGAAGGGTTAACCACGGAGATGGTCTGGGCCTGAGCCATCGAGAACGTCACGTTGTTGAGCACATTGAAACAGTCAGCCCGGAAGACGAACTTGACTCGTTCGCTGGTGATGGGGAAGCTGCGCTGCAGCGAGGCATCCAGGTTGTAGCGGCTCGGCTGGCGCAGGTAGCTGGAGCTTCGGGGCGCTGTGCCGATCTTGGTGATTGCGTTCCCGCATACACCCTTTCCGTATGTCGCATCGAAGCTTGTGTCGCCCAGGCTGGCACAGGGGATCGTGCCACCGATTGGGAAGACATTCAGAGCCGAGAACGCGCTGGTATCGAGATAGTTCTTCTGGCTGAAGTTGGCGTAGGTGACTCCCGAACTACCATAGTCGCCATTGATACGGGCGGAGGCGAGGTCGCGGCCTGGAGCCAGGTCCGGCATGCAGGTACCCTGAGCGGGCGCGTTACAGCCAGTGCCCTGGACCAACAGCGGCTTGCCCGAGGTGTAGCTGTAGATGCCGGAGAGCTCCCAACCGCCGGCAAAATTGCGGACCGCCCAGTTGTCGCCACCGATATGGCCACGTCCGAACGGCAGCTTACCGTAGCCGAAGACGTTCAGGTTTTCCGGGATGTCATTGATGGTAATGGAGCGATCCATGCGGTTGTTGCCGGGCATGGCGACCCCGCTGGAGGAGGCAGCTGCCGGAACCGGGTAGTAGGACCGGACGGTGCCATCGTCGCCGAGGTTCTTTGAATACGTGTAATTGACCGTGAAGTTGACACCCTTGTACTCGCGCATCTTCAAACTGAATTCGAATGCATTGTAGGAGAGGTTCCCGACGTTGTCCCAGGTGGTGCCCGGCGGCGAGGAGTATTGCGGGAAAGGCCGCAGCATGCGCCCGATGCTGGCGCTGGAACTGAGCGCTGCGGCAGCAGTGTAACCGGGGTATGGAGCGTTCACGCTGGAGTCGGCGGCATTTGCTACGGCGACATTCGCGGCGGTTGCCGGCGCGGTCATAATGTTTGCGAAGCTTTTCGGAATTGTTACAGTGCCCAGGCTAACCAGGTACCTGGGATCCATGCCTCCGCTCCAGAAGCCCGGTTCGGGGGGTCCAGCGACGAAGTGCGACTGGCTGCCGGAGTAGTTGAGCGTAAGTGTTACGGCGTTGGTCAAGGCTTTCTGCATGCCGAAGTTGTAGAAGATGAACTCCGGGGCGCGACCTGAGAGGTAGGGGTCCGCATAATCCGGAGCCGTTCCCGCGGACACATATTTGCCATTGGACACGTAATTCCCGGTGCCTACCGTGAGCTGCGAGGCGGAGGCTCCGCTGGGCGCGGGAATGGTGAAACCCGGACCGCCGAAGTTAGTATTCGCCGCCCCCGCCGTCTGAAATGCCGTGCTGTTGTTCAGGTAAAAGGACGGGCCGGCAGAGGCGGTAGTGGTGGTCGCCGCGGGCAGGATGATGCTGGAACCGAAGCCCGTTTGCCCGGTACCCGTGGCATCACCTGCGCGACCGCCAACGCCGCCTGCGCGGGAGTAGGCAACGGCGAAACCTGCACGGAAGACGGTCTTTGGATCGGGGGAGTACTCAAGACCCAGGCGAGGTCCCCAGTTCTTCCAGTACGTATGTACCGGAGTGCGGCACTGGCAACTGATATCCGCACCGCGATTACCGGCATATTCGAGCTCGCCCGGCGAACCGGTAAGAGGATCGGTCGCATTGGGGTTGAAGAAGCTCCAGCGGTCGGCCACCTCGTGATACGGAGGCAGGTAGTCCCAACGCAGACCGAGATTCAGCGTCAGGTTCGGACGGATCTGCCAGTTGTCCTGAACGTAGGGCGAAACAGGGTGGTAACGGCCGCCGATGTCGCTGTAGAGCGGGACACCGGCGGAAGCGGAATTGACCGCACCAATAAGGAAGCTGGCGTAGCTATAGCCGGTCGTACTCGCGCTGATTGCGTTGGAGTTTTGACCATAGTTGGCGGTGTCGTTGGGTGACCATTTCTGGATGTAGACGTCGGATGTACCGAGGGGGCTGATGATGTTGTCTTCCAGCCATTGGGTCTGCACGCCGAAGGTGATGTTGTGGTGGCCGAAGCTCCACTGGAGATTGTCGACGATAGTAAAGGTAGTGGGAACGGTGCTGGAGCTTCGCTGGGAACCACCGGTCGCCCCCCAATTCGTATCGGTCGCGGAGGAGAACGCCGGGCTGCTGTTAAAGGTGCTGCCGGGGAACTCCGTTGTGGCCTGGCCGACGGGGAGGCCGGTGATGCCGGCGTCGGTGGCCTGAGTGCCTTTGAGACCCTGCGACGCGTTCAACGTCACTCCGCCGAAGCGGGTGAAACCGTAGTTGAACTGGTTAACGATGTGAGGCGATAACGTCCAGGCATGCTCAACGGTGGCCATGGTCGGATGGAGAATGCTGGAGAACGCAGTGGAGTACGGCAGCGGCATTACCGCGCCGTAGCCAATGGACTGGCGCAGACCACGCGTGAATGACACGGAAATACGTTGCTTGGGAGTGAGGTCATAGTCCACCTTGGCCACAATTTCCCAGTTGTCGTAACCGCTGTAGCCAGTGGTCAGGTAGTTACCCGTCAGGCCGGGAAGGTTGGGATTCGGCAGTAACTTCTGCTCGTATTGCGAGATCGGTGAGAGATAGGCCGCCGGGATGACATTGTTGGTCAGCACGTTGTTTTTGGTGTCCTGGAAAGCTTGCCGAGTGCAGGTGCTGCCCGAGCAGGAATTACTTAGCGGGTTGAAAATGATGGGAGCGTTGTATACCGGGGTCACGACGCCCTTCGAGTCCGTGTGCGTGCCGATTTGGCCGTTTCCGGTGGCGCCGCCCGCCGCAATGCATCCGGGCTGTTGCGCAGGGTCCAGTTGCAAGCAGTTCAGCTGTGTGAAATCGCCCTGCCTCATCTGCGGGGTGGGAACGGTGAAGGGCGTGCCATTGTTGGTCGATGTATTGTGGAACCGGTCGTAGTTGGCGAAGAAGAAGAGCTTGTGGTGCATGAACGGCACTGGACCGCCCACTGAAGCCGAGAGCTCGTTCTGGTGTTCGGCAGCCTTGCCGGCCGGGACCTGTGTGGCGACGCCATTCACGATGGCGTATTTCGTGGCCTGGTTTCCAGCGAAGCCCCAGGCATCGAACGCTGTGTTGCGAATGAGGTCGACGACCTGGCCATGGTATTGATTGCCGCCGCTCTTGATGGTGAAACCGATGGCACCAGCGCCCTGGTACTCGGCCGACGGGCCGGATGAGATGATCTGAAGCTGATCGACGCTTTCAACCGGAACACTGTTGGCGATGATGCGATTGTCGCCCTGCTGATTTGAGGTAGTCGTGGGAATACCGTTGAGGTAGACCTCGGCCAGGTAGTCGCCGGTACCGGAAAAGATGGGGGCGCGCGCGCCGCTCTGGGCGCCTACAGAGAGCGTTGCGAGCGAAGAGGGATCACGCTGCTGACCGTTCATGATGACCGGCAGAGACTCGTAGACATCGTTGGTGATCACCTCGCTCACCGTGGCGCTGGAGGTTTCAAGCTGCGGCGGCGCGTCAGTAACCGTGACAGACTGATCGACCGCGCCGGGCGAGAGCTTGGGATTGAAGCCGGTGACGTTGAGCCCGTTCACCTCAATGTTTTTCTGCGTGAGAGTCGTGAAGCCCGGCACCGTGACAGTGACCGTGTACACACCGGGGATAAGCGGGCTAATGCTGTACAGGCCGGCCGATGTGGAGGTGCGGGTGGTGGGCACGTTGCTCGCCTGGTTGGTGGCGGTCACGGTCGCGTTCGGGATGGCGGCGCCGGTGGGGTCGGTGACTGTACCCTGAAGGGCGCCTTCGCCGCCGGTCTGCGCGAGGAGTGCCGGCGCGAAGCAGGCGAGAAAAGCTGCTGCGAGCAGGATCGCAAGCGACCTACGCAGGCGCGTGCAGCCCGCAGAGTTAACGAGATAGCTAAGCATGAATGACCTCCGAAACGACAAAGCCGAAATACACGCCGCAGACGACGAATTCTTACGTTCGGTTACTGGCAGCCCGCTCATTAAAAAAGCATCTACATACGACTGTCAATAGGGGAATAATTCTTTACTCGATATGCTGAACAGATTTCGTGCACCTGTTCCCGAGTGATCAATGTGAAGGGCTTATCTGAAGCTGACGTGCCGCATCAGTGGGTCGGAACCAACCCGTAGACTTCGGTTTCGACAATGCTGAGGACCGGCGGTTCAGCCTGGCCGACAGGCTCCGCCTGGTCTACGCGCCCATTGAGCTCTACGAGTTCATGCGCTTCGCCGACGTCCACTGGCGGGCCGGTGAGTTGGATGCGCAGGTGTGTCCCTGCCCGCGTGGCTGCAAGGGGGATCGTGATGTAGCCGAGGCTGGTAGGCGTGTTTCCGCGGTAAACAGTTTCGCCGTCGAGCGTCACGAGAATGGGATAGCGGCGAACGCGGAAGGACGTGAGCTTCAGGTCGAGTTCTGTCGGGACCGACGGCTGCGCGAGCGTGTACTCGATCCATGCGGTGTCGAGAGAGGCGTGCACGGTTGTCTTGTCCGGGGCGGCGTGGCGAAGGGCAAGGCCGTCGGTATCGATGTCGCTCCGGATGGCCGATGCGTTGGTCCAGGCGGTGGTCTCGTTGTCATCGTACGACTTGATGGCCTGGCCGGCGTTCGCACCGGCAGCGGCCGAGACGATCGTGATGGGGTCGCGCGTGATATGGAAGGAGGGTGTTGAGGGCGTCGGGCCGCGATCGAGGTGCACGGGCAGAGCGGCTGCGGGATCAAAGGTCGAGAGACCGTTTGTCTCAGGCTCGGCGTGAGAGAAGAAGGTGAGGCGCGCGGGCGCGAGGCCATGCGCCTGTGCAGTGACAGTGATCCGGCCGGGAGTTTCCGTTGAGCGGATCGAGACGCGGTTGGTGCCGCCCTCGACGGGAAGATCACGCGAGAGGATGTAGTTGTCGTAATAGAGAAACGGAGTGACGGGCGTTGCGGCAAGGCCGTGCGTGTTAGCAGGTGCCTTGTTGATGGGCTCGGGCGTCGCGGTTCCCTGCGCGATGCCTCCGCGCCACTCGGCAGGGCCGTTGAGGCTAAAGTGAATCATGTTGAGCGCCGTGGGAACGCGGTGTCCGCGGCTGTCGATGACTTCGACGTCCACGAGAACAAGATCGGAACCGTCGGCATGCAAACCGCCAGGGCCGGTGTGCAGGGTGAGTCGGAGCGCGGCGGGTTTACCGGAGGTCGCCAGGGTCGTCGTGACCGCCGGATGATGGTGCGCGTCGTAGCCAGTGGCCGTGAGCGTGCCGGGCTGGAAGAGGACGTTAGGGAAGGTGAACAGAAAATCGTGCGTTGGCTGGGTGGTGCCGAGCGATCGCCCGTTGAGCTTCAACTCGACAAACGGCGTCGTCGCTTCGACGTAGACGGTGCGCTTCGCACCTGCTGCATAGTTCCAGTGGCCGTTGACGTGAATGCGCGGGTGTTCGGGGTTCACCCAGCCGTCCCACATCACCTGGTGAGCGAAGAAGGCGTCCTTGGGGATGCGCATGGCGTCGACCTCGCCCGAGCGGCGGTAGTTGTTGTCGCCGCGAAAGTGCGAGTTCTCGTCAATCCAGCTGATGTTCGCGCCGCCGGCGGAGACGCGGCGTCCAGTCCCGGGGCGGGCGCGGAAGTAGTCGTCCCAGCGGAGCACGTCTTCGAGCGTGAAGCTGTCCTGGTTGCGGTTGTACGGTGGCGAATCCTGATGGAACGGAGGCGTCTGGTCGTCCCAGAACTTTCGCGCGCCTTCATCGCGGTTGTACTCGTGCGCCCACAGCGGTTTGGTCGCCGACTTGTCGATGTATAGCATCTCACCGCCGTATTCAGCGGTGTGGGAGGCGAGCATCTCGCGTGCGCCGATCGCCCGGCCGCCATGGGGATCGAAATCATTGCGCAAGTCGAGCATGTCTCGCATGTGCTCTTCGCTGATGCCCTTGTTGCCGGACTCGTAAAAGAGAATTGATGGATCGTTCCGGTTGTAGATGATCGCATCGCGCATGAGTTCCAGGCGCGCCTGCCACTGCCGCCCATGAGGGTCGCCTTCCGCGTCACCGGCCGGCATGGACTCGATAAGGCCGACCCGGTCGCAGGATTCGATGTCCTGCTTCGAGGGCGTGACGTGCATCCAGCGAACGAGATCGCCGTTGTCCTTGACCAGAAGATCGTTGGAGAAATCTGAAATCCATGGCGGAACGTCGGTGCCGAGCGCGGGCCACTCGTTGGTGGAGCGCGCTGCATATCCATGCACCTGAATGACGCGGCCATTGAGATAAATCATGCCATTATGGAACGCGGTCTCACGAAATCCGGTGCGGGTCGTAACAGTGTCGGTGGCCTTGCCGTCCAGCAGAAGGGATGTAGCCACGTTGTAGAGATAGCCGTAACCCCAGCTCCAGAAGTGCAGATTATGCACGCGCAGCTGCGCAGAAAGCGTTTGGTTGCTGTGCGCCGCGAGCGTGATCGAGGAGGAGCTTGCCGCTCCCACAGGAGCACCATGCATCTCCAGAATCTCCGCGCGCAGACGCACAGGGGCCGCCGTGTCACTGTCGTTGCGCACCTGCGATTCGATATGCAGGGTTGCGGTGTGAGCAGCAAGATCGAAATCATCGGCCCAGATGTACTGTCCCGTCGTGCCGAGCGAAGAGTAGAGCGGAAGGGTCTGGTGGACAGCCGGCATGACGTGCAGCCATACGTTCTTGTTGATGCCTCCGTAGTTCGAGTAGAAGTTGTTGTTGTTCCATTGAACCGTGTCGTTCGTTGCCTGCTCGCGGTAGTTCCATCGGTTGTCGGTTCGGACGGCGAGGACATTCTCCCCGGCGTGAAGATACGGTGTGAGATCAAAGCCAAAGGCCATCACACCGTTTTCGCTCAGCCCGAGCCGGTGTCCATTGAGGAAGACCTCGGCGGCCTGACGCACTCCTTCAAACTCGACGATGACGCGCCGGCCGTTGCGTGCAGCAACCGTGAAGTGCTTTCGATACCACGCGATCCCAGTGGGCTGATCGTGAATGGAGACGCGATACGCGCAATCTTCGTTCCAGGCGTGCGGGAGCGTGACACGCTTCCACTGAGAGTCGTTGAACGAAGGATCCGATGCGCCAGACGAATCTCCAACGTTCAGCAGCCAACCCCGGTTGAAGTTATAGCGGACACGCTGCGCGCTGGCGGAAAGACACAGAGCCGAAACGAAAAAAACAGCAATGCGGAGCCGAGTCATAGCGAGCATTCCAGAGGTTAGGCCCAAACGTCGCGATCAATCAGTGGTCTGGGTGGGCTGCTGCCTTGCTGGCGGCGGGCTTCTCGCCGGGACCGGGTGCGAACTCGTCCGTCGGCTTCGGTTTGCGCTCGCGCTCCGGATCATTCACATAATCCGGTGTGGGTGCGTCAAGAATGGGCTGCGTCAGCCCTGCGAGTTTCGGATGCCGATCGTTCTTGAGCAGCTCGAAAACAAGAACATCATTCTTCCCCTTCTTCAACCACACGCCAGGAACATACAGTGTGGCCTGCGGGCCGATGTTCCAGAATCTGCCCAGAGCATGACCGTTAATCCAGATTGCTCCCATGCCGAGCGCGCGGGTGTCTAGAAAGGTGTCGGCCACCTTGTTGAGCGTGAATGCCCCTTCAGCAAAGTGTGGACCGGCGATGAATGGCTTCGTCCGCGCGCTGACCCGCGGCGCAGGATCCATCGGCAAGGGAAAGATGTCCCATCCGCGCAGCGGCTGTCCATCGAGCAGCGCCTCGTGAATGCCCTTCGTCTCATCTCGCATCCGCTTCGTTGAGTTCAGCCTGCCCATGTTCTCCACGAGAATATCGAGCTGCGCTCCCGCAGGCGCGGTAATCGCGAGCTGGTCCTGGTGATAGTGACGATCCAGCGTGCCTTCCTGCTTGCCGTCGGCGTACACGACCGCGAAGTCTTGCATGTGGTCCAGCTTGAGCGTGGCATTCTGCGCCGCCTGCTTCAATCGAGTGCGGTACAGGATCAGACCATACGCCTGTCCGATTTGTTCCATCGTCTTCGGCGCGTCGCTCGATAACGGAGCGGGGAGCGTGTCCCACAAAGACTCGGTGCGGGTGAGCGTGAACGAAGGAACAGCCACGACCGCAGGAACCGGAGGGACCGGCAACGGCTTCTCGTGCGTGTACTTCAGGATCACGTCACGATAAGCGAAGAACTTTGGCGTTGGATGGCCCGCTTCATCGATCGGCGCGTCATAGTCATAGCTGGTGACGTTGCCGCGGTACGCTCCGGTGGACTCGCTCGCTCCCGCCATGAAGCCGAAGCTTGTGCCTCCATGCACCATGTACAGGTTCAGCGACGCGCCGCGTCCGAGGATTGTATTCAGATCCTCGAGTTGCGGACCAATGGGCCGGGTCTGGTGAGGATGGCCCCACAGATCAAACCATCCCGGCCAGTATTCGGTCGCAAAGAGCGGCTGTCCCGGGCGCACGCGTTCGAGCGCATCGAGCCCCGCGCCCGCTCTGCCCGTACCGAAGTTCACTCCCGAGTACACGCCATCTATCTGTCCGCGGTCTAACGCCTTTGATGGATCAACCGTGTACAGCAACGAATGCGTAAAGCCGTCTTTCAGAAAAATCTGATGCAGATGATCCAGATAGGCCGGGTCGTTGCCGAAGTTTCCGAACTCGTTCTCGATCTGCACTGCGAGGATGGGGCCGCCAAGTCCAGTTTGCAGTGGCGCCACCTCCTGCGCGAGCCGCTTCATCCAGCGCTCCACGGGCACCATGTACGCCGCATCGTTGCTGCGCAGAGCCGTCTTCATGCGCGGATCAGCCAATAGCCACGCCGGAAAACCTCCGAACTCCCACTCCGCGCACGAGTACGGGCCTGCCCGGAGCAGCACATACATGTGTTCCTCCTGCGCTGTCTTGATGAAGGCCGCCAGATCATTCCGTCCGGTGAAGTCAAACACACCGGGCTTCGGCTCATGCACGTTCCAGAAGACGTAAGTCGCGATCGTGTTCAGGCCCATGGCGCGAGCCATGCGGATGCGGTCGCGCCAATATGCCCGCGGCACGCGTGCGTAATGAATCTCTCCTGAAAGCACCTGGAAGGGTTTTCCATCGAGTTCGAAGTGGTCCCCGACGACCTTGAAGGTGTGCGCTTCCGCCGGGCGCTGCGCAACGCAAACCGGCCCGAGCAGCGCCACCGCAAGTAGCGTAATGAAGTAAGTATGTGCGCGAAGGATGAAGCGCCTCCGGGTCGCGTGACGCCAACTGGGCCCGCGTGTATTCACCAGCTTCTTGAGCATACAGCCGGCGACGCAGAGCGCTCGTTCGCGTGAGCCCGAACTCATCCTCACATCGCCCACTGCATCATTATTTATGGCGCGATCGTCACAGTGATAGTAGTGGACCCGGTGGCATAGTTCACTCCACCCGAGTACGTTGCGGTAATTTTCTGGCTTCCGACAGGAAGACTCGACGTTGTGTAACTCGCCTTTCCGCTGCTGTCGACTGGCACTGTAACCAGCAGAGTCGATCCGTTGTAGAACGAGACCGCACCGGTCGAGTTCGGCGGCCCCGCGCTCCAGGAAGCAACGGAGGCCGTGAAGGTGACGCTTGTTCCAACGTGCGCATACCACGTCGATGGTGACAGCCCGACGTTCACCGGGGCCGGTGTTACTGTGAAGCTCTCCGTCTGCGCCGTCGCTGCAGCATAGTTGGTTTGCTGTGCATACGCGATTGCGACATTGTGACTACCCGCACTCGGAGTCGCAATCGTGAACTGAGCGTTGCCCTTCGTCAGCGGCACGAGTACCTGCGCTCCTCCATCGAAGGAATAATTGATGGAGCCCTGCGCCGCGCCGGCATTCGAGCTGACCGTTACGGTGCAGCTGTAATTCGCGCCATACGGCAACGATGCATTCCAGCACGAGATCGACATATCCACCGGCACTGGGCTGACGGTGAGAACGGTCGGAGCCGAAGCGCCGGCAGGGTTATTGATGTCGCCAGAATAGGCCGCGCTGATCGAATGCGCGCCGGCGTTCAGTCCTGGGCTGATGTACCAGTAGGCACACCCGCTCTTAAGGTTGAGCGTCGTGAGAACAGTTGTGCCATCCAGGATCTGGACGCTGCCCGTCGCCGTCGTTTTTGTAGCGCCGGCAACGCAAGCCGTCACATTGGTGGCTCCGGGATACGTCAGCTGGGTGCTGGCGAATTGCATCGTCACTGCAGTGTCATACACCGGAAGCGACAGGCCTGCGGACGAGGGCAGATGGTTCGCATCGGGCTGATATTGGGCGACGATGGAGAGAGTTCCGGATACCTTCGGCGTAAACGCGCAGCTTGCCACTCCCGACGAATTCAGGGCCGAGGAGCAGAGCACGGTTGCTCCTGAGGTAAACGTGACAGCGCCTCCCAACTGGCCCGGTCCCGTGACAGAGGCACTCAGCGTCACAGGGCTGCCTTGCGTCGCAGGATTCGGATTCGCAGTGACCGATACGGTCGACGCAGCTGGCGCAATGTTCAGCGCCGCTGAAGATGAGTTCGAAGCGGCGTAGCCGTTACTGCTGGTGTAAGCCGCTGCAACCGCATGTGAGCCCGCGGCGAGTCCGCTGACCGTTGTTGATGCCGTCCCGTTCGTGAGTGTCGCGTTGTAGGGGTTGCCGTCGACACTGAAGACCACGCTACCAGCCGGCGTGATGGTCGTACCGCTTGCGCCGGAAACGGTGGCGCTGAGCGTGATCGTCTGGCCGTAAACTGGCGAAGCGGGCGAGAATGCTTCGAGCGCGATGGCCGAAGAAGGCGGCGCGGCAGGCCCGCTGAGCAGCAACTCCACCGAGGACGGTGTGCTGAGCGCAGCGTTGGAGAGATTCCCGTTGAAGGTCACCGCATCCGTCGTGGGAGAGTAGGTGGTCGGTGTATAGCTCGCCGTGAGCGCGCACACTCCACCGGCAGCCAACGTTCCCGAGCCACTGCTGTTCAACTGACAATCCGCAGATGCGGTCGGCGTAAGCGTGAAGTCCGAGGTGTCGGTCTGACTGTATCCCGCGGCCGTATAGGCCAGGTTCCCTGATTCCATCAGGTTGATCGTCTGCGCGGGACCGGCGACTGCAAATTGCGCGGCCCCCTGCGTGCGCGTCAGCTTCAGCACTGAACCCGAGGAGGTTCCCGTGTATAGATTGCCGACGCCGTCGATCGCCAGAGATAACGGAGTCAGCGTCGCCGCAGTAAACGCACTGCTGCTACTGCTCGCAGGAACGGCGTCGATCGCTGCACTGTCCGCGACCAACAGGTTCCCCGCCGCATCCGCCAGTGCGACCGTAGGCGACGTCGCTGGCGTTGAGACGGTCGTGCGAACTCCGCTGGAGAGATTGAAACGGTACACCGCTCCTGCGCCTGGATCCGCAACGATCAGATTGCCCGACGGATCGATGGACAAGCCACTCGGCGCGACAAGCGTTCCGAGCGCCAGCGTCTTCTCTGCCCCTGTGATCGGGCTGATCTGATAAACCGTCTTCGCCGAAGAATCGGAGACGTACAAATTGTTCAGCCGATCGATCGCGAGGCCCGCAGGCTTCGTGAAGTTGAACGGCAGAGTCGTGGCGGTTCCTGCCGGTGAGATCTGCGTTACTGTCCCCGCAGACGTATCCGCAACGTATACGTACGCCCGAGCATCTACCGCAATGGCGCCGGGCGACTGCAGCGTAGCGACAGGTGAGCCGACGCCAGCAGCACCCTGTGCGATCGCCGCTGGCGTGAACTCAAGGACCTGTTTGCTCGTGGCGTCCGAGACATAGATGTTCCCAGCATTGTCGGTCGCGAGCCCTGCCACGGCAAGATTGGATCCAAACGAAGACTGCGTCGCTGGATCGAGTGTCGCGCCGGCGCCAAGACCCACGCCCGTCAGCGCAAGGAACGCCGTATTTCCGTTCGTGCTGTTCACGGTGAGCGGCGCAGACCGACCGCCGGGAACAGCAGGCGTGAAGCTCGAATTCAACACGCAATCCGTCGTCGTGTCGGGATTCGTCATGCAGGTTGGCGTGCTTAGCGCCCATTCAGCCGAGCTCATCGTAAGACCGTTGGCCGCCGCAAGAGCATCGCCTGGGACGAAATGCAATTCGATCGGTTGAGCTGAAGTCGCCCCGATCGTGGTCGCGGGAGATGCGAGGTCGGTCGTAATCTTGCGGATGCGGAGGTTCTGGGTGTCAGAAACATAGATGTTTCCGAGTGCATCCGTCCCTACGCCGATTCCATTCCCCGCGTCACCCACGACCGCCTCCGTTGCCGGGCATCCATCGCCATAGTTATCCGACTCACTCGAGCAGTTCGTCGTGGTCTTGCCTGCGATCGGACGCACATTCCCGGTGTACGCGTCGAGGAACCACGCCGCGCCGCTGCCGTCCGAGATATAGAGATTGCCGCCGGCGTCCATCGCCAGCTTCTGTGGGCTCATCGTCACATTCGTGCCGGGCGTGGGGTATGTCCCGGAGTACGCCTGCGAAGCGCCGCCCGCGATTGTGTAGATATCTCCGTTTACCGGCGAAGCGATCCCAAGCTTCGCGAGAAGATTGTCGAGCGGCGAATTCGTACCGCACGTCACGCAAATGACGCGAACCGACTTCGAGTCCGCAATGTAGACGTCAAGATTCGCGTCCACCAGCACGCCTTGCGGATTGCTGATCGTCGCCGCAACAGCCGGCCCCTTATCTCCGGTCGACGACGAGGTTCCTGTTCCGGCAATCGTCTGGATTGTTCCGGCGGTCGGATTCACCTCGCGAATCTTATTCGCTGTCGTATCCGCGATGTAGATGTTGCCCAGCGAGTCTGCCCATACCCCGCGAGGGCCGTCGAGATTCGCAGACGTTGCCGGGCCACCGTCTCCATTGCTGGCGCCCGGAGTTCCCGCAGTGCCCGTCCCGGCTGCGAGTGACAGCAGTCCCGTGGTCGCGCTGACCTTGTAAACCTTGTTGTCGCTGTAGCCCGCGATGTAAACGTTGCCCGCTGCATCCGAAGCAATTCCGCGCGGCTTGTTGAGCTTCACCTGCGTCGGCGTGCAGCTTGCGGTCGCCGTCGGCAGGCACGCAGTCCCGGAGACAAATCCGGCGAAGTTGGTGATCACGCCGTTGGGCGCAATCCTGCGCACTTCGCTCGCCGAAGCATCGGTGATGTAAACGTTGCCGAACGGATCGGCAACGACGCTGCGCAGATCATCGCTGCTCGCGAACGCAATCGATGTTCCCTGGCATCCGTTTCCAAAGCTGTCAGTGGCGGAAGAGCAGTTGGAACTTGCTCCGCCGGCGATCGTTGTCATCGTGTACGGAAGCGCGATCGGGCTGTTCGAAAGCGGGAGGATCGTCGGCGGGTTCACCGTGATCGTCATCGCCGCGGAAACAGAGCCACCGAAGCTTCCATTTGGCGCGTACGTGCCTGTGACATAGTCCGTGCCAACCGGAAGATTGATTGCCGCGACAGCAGCTCCGTTCACCAGCGATGCCGTCGTGAGGTTCACCAGAGTGTTGTTGGTCGAAGTTGTGTAGCTGAACGTGACCGTCCCGGCCGAGGGACTGCCCACCGAAGAGCTCACGGTGGCTGTAATGACCACCGGATGTCCCAGCGTGGTCGTTGTCGTGTTGGCGGACAGCAGCGTCGTGGTGAGTGCGGCCGACACGGAGACCTGGCTGACGGCAGAGGTCGACCCGCCGTTCGCCGTATCGCCGCTGTAAATCGCATCGATCGAGTACGCGCTGGTGCTGTACGGCAGCGTGATGCTCGTCGATGCCGCGCCGGAGTTAACCGCAGCGGTTGCGTACACCACGCCGTTGACCACGAAGTCGACGGTGCCTGTCGGGCTCGAGCCGGACACCGTTGCCGTTGCCGTGAATGATGTTCCGTAGCTTACGCTCGAGGGCACACCGGACAAGGTCGTCGTCGTGGCGGGAAGACTGCCCGAATTGACCGTGATGACGTATGGCGCAGTCGTGCTGTACGGGGAGCCCGCAGCCGGCGCATAGTTGCTGTCACCCGAGTACGTTGCGGTGAACGTGTGCGTTCCGACAGATAGTCCCGCCAGGGATACAAAGACTGTGTCCGTATTTCCAGGAAGGGTTGCTGTTGTTGTGCTTCCAGTGAGGGCGTCCGTCAGGGTAACCGTCCCGGTCGGATAAGCCGCGCCGCCCACAGCGGGGGTAAGAATTACCACTGCCGTCGCGTTCTCGCCGTAGGTGATCGTCTGCGGCAGACCGCCGGGACCGGTAAGCTCCGGCGCAATCGCGGTGAAGCTACACTGCGGCGGAGTCACGCTGCTGGCGCTAATGTTGTTCGTTGCAGTGTCACCGTTGGAGCCGGCAAACGTTGCCCAGCCATTGATGAAGTTCGAAGACACATCGCCCGGACCATAGGTCAGCTGCGCATTCGTCTCACCGCCGGTGCTGCCCGTCGTTACGAAATTCGATGTCGCGAGCGAGCCAAACTGGACGTTGTCCAATGTGACCTGGAGCGGATTGATCGTGTTCGTCGTCGGATTGTTCGCCCCCGTGAACTGCACGGATCCGGCGGTGAGAAAGCTCAGGTTCTGCAGAAGGATGTTCTTGTAATTGGGCGTGAGCGTACCCGTTGTTGCGTCGTACAGGGATGTGAACTGAATCAGTGAGTTGTGGTTCTGGAAACAGGAGTTCGAGTACTGGATGTTCGTGACCACGCCGCCGCGATCGTTCGCAGATTTGATGCGTATGCCGGTTGAGTTGGAATCGACGGAGGAGTTGCCCGAGAGCATATTGCCGTCGAACAGCACATTGCTCACACCAGCCTCAGTGATGCTGCCGATCGATTCGCCGTGTCCCGCGAAGAAGTGATTGTCGGTCACGGATATGTTCGCTGCCGGCTTGGACCCGGACGCGCCGACGGCGATGTTATCGTCTCCATCGGAGATCCACGACCGTGTGATCGTGAAGTTCGTCGCGTTCCCCGGATCGATGCCGTCCGTGTTGCGCGACGTCGTCGGCGTAACGATCTTCACATCCCAGGCCGTGAAGCCATTGACTGCGCCCGTAGTGGAGACATGGAACAACGGCGAATTCCGCACCGTGATCTTGTAGAGCGTTATGTTGCTGGCGCCGGTATCCATCTGGATGAAGCGCGGATTCTGCTGATTGCCTCCGCTGTTCGCAATCGAAGAGAGGCCCCACCAGCTCTGGCCCTCGTAACTAGATGGGAATGGGTTGATCAGCGTGTCTCCGCCGCGCCCGTCCAGCTTGCCGTACCCCATGATGCCAACGTTCGTTGACGAGCCCGGAATCTCGATCAGTGGCTTGCAGGAGGAGGGTGCGCTGTTGCTGTTCACCGTGCCACATGTGTGAGTGCCCGGTACCTTGTCGTAGTCCTGCACATTGCGCGAGAAGAACAGAACAACCCCCGGATCGACCAGGAGCGTGACATTGGATGGCATCGACAGCGGACCGGTCAGAAACGCAGTTTTCCCCGCGTCACCGACCGACAATTCGACCGCCTGTCCTGTGCCGGAGCAGGCATTCAGCGCAGCCTGAATGCGCGCACCGTCCGGCTTCGTTACAGTCGCATCCGCCGATGTCGGGAGATCGTTGTTGACCATCTGGAGATCAGCGGTCAACTGCTGACACACCGAGGGGAACTGCGGCTCTGTCACCGTTCGCGTGTCGCCCGTCGCGACAGGTGAAGCCTGCGACGACGGAACCACACGCAGGAAGCCGTTCGAGAAGTTGAAGGTGTAATTCGGCGCCGCGAGCGTGCCCGTGGTCACGTTAATTGCATACGTCCCCGGGTTGGCGGAACTCGCAGCCGTGCTCGTAAGCGCAGGCGAGCCGGTTGTCGCCGAGGATTGCGTATCCCCATTGATGAATCCCGTAATCGTCGCCGAGTAGCTGGGCAGCGCACTCCCGACCGTAATCATGTAGCTGTTCGCGCTTACCTGCAGAATCGCCCGCGCGACGTTGATCGCCGATCCGCTGGAAATGCTTGCCGCGTAGGTCGAGTCCCCGCTGTAATGCGCCGTGAGCGTCTGCACGCCGGCGGGCACGCCCGTCAGCGAGTAACTGCAGCTGCCCGACGACAGCGGGCATGACCCCACCAGCGTCCCTCCGGAGTAGAAGCTGACCGTTCCCGTCGGCGTTCCCGTTCCAGACTGCGGAGCAACGCTGACCGTCCCCGAGATGCTCCCGCCGTACGTGCTCGAAGGTGTGCCAACCGTGAGCGTCGTCGCGCTCGGCGTCAGCGGCGCGGATGGCACCGTGACCGTCACCGCGGCGGACGTGCTGCCGTTGAAGTTCGCGTCGCCACCGTAAACCATCGTGATCTGGTGCGTGCCCGCGCTGAGGGAGGTGGTCGTCAGGTACGCTTCCCCGCTGGCGTCCAGCGTGCCCGACGCGATCACGGTCGAGCCGTCCAGGAACTGGTAGGTTCCCGTAGGAATCACCCCCGCGCCCGGCGTCTGCGGACGCCCGAGAATGGTCACGCTCGAGCCATACGAGTTCGCCGTCACATTGCCTGTCGCGGCAAACGAGTTCACCGCGTTCGCGAGCGCCGCAACGGGATTCCAGTTCTGCGTAAACCCTGTGTAGTTCTGCGCAGGAACCGCCGCTGACAGGAAGTTCACCGGCAGGTACTGCGCGGCCTGCGCCGCAGTCAGCTGTGTCTTGATCGTGTTTGCCGCTTCAACAGTGCCCGGATCCTGAGAAGTCGTCTCGCGCGTGCCCGTCACACCCGCACCGGTGCTGCCGCCCGTCGGCGTCACAACATACTGCGGCGCGCCCGTGTAGCCCGGAATGTCCCCGGAGTTCTCATAGAACACGCCCGCCGGATACGGCGCGGTCCCGGGGTTCGGATCACCATAAGGCTGCGTGTTGAACTCCGCATAGGTGGAGGTCGGCAGATTCGTGTCGCCGGAAAATTCGATCCAGCCGACAGGATTCACCTGATCGACAAACGAGTTCAGCATCACCCACGTGGAGTACGGTCCATACGGGCGGCCGTAATACAGATTCGTCATCCCGGAGCTCTGCGAGAGCAGCGTGCACGAGTTGCAGATGTAACCACTCAGATAATCATTCGCGCTTCCAGTCGCGAATTTCTTATTCTGCGCCTCAATCGTTTCCGTCCCGCTTGCAGAGTTTCCGTGCCAGGTGGTGAAGAAATTCGTGTGATCGAACACCAGCGCCGCGTCGCCAAACACATAGTCGACATCGCCCGTGATCGTTCCGCGCCACATATATTGCCGCGCCGGCGTGCAGGTGCTTCCGCAACCCTGGCTGCCGGAGTACAACGTGTCCTGCTGGCTGATCAGGCTCACGTTGTTCAGCACCGCCTGGTCGGCCTCAATCCATAACGCGAGCGCCTGCGAGTTGCACTGCTTGCCCGCGTTATACAGCGACTGCAGCGTTTGCGCTGTGCCCGTGTCCGCGCACGTGCCGCTCGCCGTCGAGTACGTCGTGGTCGTCACGTTATCCGTGTTGTACGTGTTCTGAATCGTCAGATATTCCGCGTAGAAATTATTTGGCGTGTTCTGCGCATTCCCTGCGGTCGGCTGGTTGCCGATATACGTGCTCCTCGTCACATCCAGCGTCGACGAACCCTGGTCTCCGCTCGCGTTCGCGTTGCCCGGACCGCTCCCCGGATAAGTAAATGGTGCGGAGAACGCCCCATCTTCCGCAGTCAGCACAACCTGGGAGGCATCGCCGCCCAATCCGCGCAGCGCCACGTTCGGGTAGCTGATTGCATTCTGGCCCGTGTACGTTCCGGGCTTCAGGTAGATCGTGCCGCCGGTCGTCGGCAACGCCGCCAGTGCCGCCGAAAGGCTCGTGTAATTGCCGGTTCCATCGGCCGCAACAACGTTCGTCGTCGCACCCGCAACCGCAACCGCGTCCGCCTTCGTCACTGTGAAGTTCGGCACGCTGACAGTCGAGCTCGCATAATCCACTGCATCGACCGGATAGAACGTGACCGTCAGCGAGTAGGACCCAATGCCGAGATATGTGGAGGCATCGACGGAGCTCGGCGAACCGCCGGACGGCGTGGCCGTGTATACGAAGGTGCCCGGCACGACAGGCGCGACCGTTGCGTTCAGCACTCCAGTACCGATCGCCTGGCTAACCTGTTCGCTCGTTGACGATGGGGCCCAGTTCACAGCGGTGGCAACCGGCGCGATCGTAAAGCTCTGCCCTGCGCCGGAGCTCGATCCTGTGAAGCTTCCGTTCGTAGCGTACGTCGCGGAAATGATGTGGTTGCCCGCAGCCAACCCGGAGAGCGCCACCGTCACAACACCATTCGTCCCGCTAGGCGACAGCGAATAGTTCGTCACCGTGGAATCGACCGTCACTGCGATCGTTCCTCCCGGCGCGGACGCTCCTGACGCAGGCGCAACCGTGATGGTAAACGTTGCCTCGTTGCCTGACGTGGTGTAAATCGGCGATGCCGGTGAAGGCCCACTGATGGTCGTACTGGTTGCAATCGCTGTCCCCTGCAGCGTTCCCGTCAAGCTCACATTACCGACGGTCGAAGCGGCCGGCAGATACGACAGCACATCCGTCACCGTGCCGCTGCCCGCTCCCACCAGCGCCGCGGAGAACGTGCAGCTTTGACCCGCAGACAACGCACCCAGAACACTGCTCGTGAACGTGCATCCGTTCGAGCTTCCGCCGACCACGTTGAAGTTCGTTGTATTCGTTACCGGATTGGAGCCCGGTATCGCCTGCGTTCCGGCGTCTCCCAGAACTCCGTTGAACACTATCGACTCGTTCGTGCCGAAGTCATAGGACACGGCATTGCGCACAACTTGCGTAATGCTCGCCTTGTGCAGATCGGAGACGTAAACGTTGCCCTTGCCGTCTACGGCAAGCCCGTTCGGCGCACTCAGCCCAGTAAACACACTCACCGTCTGCGGCCCGCTGACGGGGACTTCAAGCACTGATCCGCTGTTCTGGTCCTCCACGTAGACATCACCGGCGGGATCGACCGCAACCGCGAGCGGTGTCACGTTGCCGAGCAACGTGGATTGCGCATACGTTCCGGTGGCGGTGGGCGCGAGCTTGTACACGGCCCCTGCTCCTTTATCCGCGACGTAGACGTTCGCAGATCCATCCACGGCGAGCGACACCGGATTTGTAAATCCGGTCGCAATGGTTGTCTGGGACTGCGGCGTGTTTGGCTCGAGAGAGATGCGGTAGATCGCATTCGCCGCCGACGATCCCTGATAGTCGGCGACGAAGAGATTTCCTGCACCATCCACCGCGATGGCCTGCGGCGCTGCCGTAGCTGCGTTGGCAGGCGTGTACGCCACAGTGCCCGCGGCAAAGCTTGCCGGTGCGCCGGCCGATGCAGGCGGACCCACGACCTTCAACTCCTGAATCGCCGCTGTGCCACTCCCCGCCGCGAACACATCGCCCGTCGCATCCACTGCGATCTGTCCCGGATTCGACGGAACACTCGACGAGATCACAACACCACCGGCGCCCTGCACCGATTCCTGAATCGTTCCGGTGTTGGTGTCGATCGTGTACACGTTGCCCGCGCCATCCAGCGCCACGCCGTCGGGAGCAATGGAGCTGAATATCGAGTTCGTCGTGGGCGCCAGCGGCGTCGTCGTGCCGGAGGCCGTCGTCGACGGATTGTCCAGCGTGAGCACGGATCCTGTCACCGTTCCGTTCAAGGCAAGATTCGCCAGCGCGTTCTGCCAGCTTCCCTGCGGCAGTGCGACCGTGAGAGTCGCCGAGCGATTGCCCGCCGCTGAAGGCGTTACCGTCACCGCCGCCGCGCAATCCACCGAGTTGTCCGCGTTATGCGTGCATATCGGCGCAGCCGCCGTAATATCGGGCGTGCTCGTTACACTCGTAGTCGATCCAGCAACACTTCCGCTCGCGGACTCCGGCAAATGAACCTCGAATATCTGCGCGAGTGCGGTCCCCAGCGTCTGCTCAGCGAGACCTTGCGCGAGCACCTTGCGGACCAGCGTTCCGGAACCATTGCTGGTCGCGTCATACATGTAAAGGTTGCCCGACTGGTCGACCGCTACACCAAGCCCACCGCCGTTCCCGAATCCTGACTTCGATGCCGGGCAGGCATCGCTGTACGCGTTCAGCGACCGCTGTCCCGAGCTTCCGTTGCAGAAATTCCCTGCAGTGACATTGGCCGAAGCCGAGAGCAGCAGGCGCACATAGCCCGTGTTGATGTCGAAGAAGATAACCTTGCCACCATCGCCAATGTACACATTGCCCTGCGGGCTCACCGCCAGCTTCGTCGTGCCCGAATCGGTCAGCGCAGTACTGTTGCCCGTCGTAGGCGTTGCGGAAAGCGAGCCCGTGCCGGCCCCAGCCAGCATGTAGATGAATCCGGTCTGCGGGGTTACACCATTGTTGTTCGTGGCAATCACCGACGCCATCGCCGCACCCGCAGAACCCGCGCTGGATACAAAGAACACGCGGAGCCCGTGCGTTGGGTCGGTAAACACCATGTTGCCGGCCGCATCGACCGCAACGCCAGACGTATAGCCGGACGACGCCTTCACCGAACTGAACTCGAACGGGCAGCCGTCGCCAAGAGTATCCAGCGCGGTGCCGTTATACGTGTTGCTATTGGTGGTGACCGAGCAGGTCAAGCTTGCAGTCGTCGCCGTTCCACCGCTGCTCGTGCTCGTGCCGGTAGTGTTCACGACCGAGTACACATATCCTGCGGTCACCGACGGATAGTACACACTCAGCGCGGCATACAGCGGGTTGTTGCCTTTGAAGTACGGCGACGTGAGCGGCCCGACCACGACGCGCGTTCGCGAACTCGACGTGTCGGCAAAGTAGACGTTGCCGTACACGTCGCCTGTCACTCCGCGTGGCGCATCCACTTCGCCCAGCGCAGCGCTGCAGGTGCCCGCACCCGTCTTGAAGGCCGGTACATTATCAGCGCCTACGCCGCCCGTTCCGCTCGAGCCCGAACTCTGCACGCATCCGGCAACCAGCTGCATGGTCCCGATCTCGGCGGTCGTGCAAAGCGGTGACGCCGTGCGGCAGACGACGTGCAGCAGATTGTCCCCATAGCCCGCGAGCAGCACGTTGCCGTAAGGATCGATACCGATCCCGCGCTGCGAATTGGTGACAGTCTGCGTTGCGGCGAGGCAGCCGTCACCCGCCTTGTCCACAGCCGACGAGCAGACAGTCCCAAGACCGGCCAGCTTGTTCATCACTCCGGAGGTCGGATCGATGATGTGAATGACGCTGCCGATATCGTCCCCGACGAAGACGTTGCCGAACGAATCCACCTGCAAGCCCCCGCGTCCTCCGGCACCAAAGATTCCGTTCACCGCAAGACAGCCGTCGCCGAAGGCGTCCGTGGACTTCACTCCCGCCGGCAGATTCGGACACTGTGTTCCCGCGCTGCTCGACATCGGCGACGTGCCCGCGAGAGACGTCATCGTGTACGGCAGTGCTACCGGCGACTGCGCCGATGCGCCTGCAAAAGGGAAAAGCAGTAGAGTCGCAAAGAGACCGAACCAGTTTCGACGCATCGCAGGGATTCTCCAGAGAGGCATGCGGCGAACCAGCGTGCCTGGGGTGAAGTGCCGGTGCGACCCGCGATCTGTCTGGTCGCACACGTAAGTTGTCAGACCGAAGCAGGCGGAATTATCCGGAAGCGCCTATTCGTGTGTCAAGATCACGTCCAGATATAGTGCTCAAGGGCAATTTGACGATCGCCGGGGCAGCCCTTCCTCTCGGGTCGACACAAACCAGCGCAGACCAGACCTAAACACCCGCGTTTGAATACTTTGCGAGGAAAGTACCGGGGGGGGGTGCCTCCTCCCAAACAGCCTGAAAGCTGCCGTGTGTGTTGGCTAGATTGCGTGGAGCTCCATGCTTTGCGGTGTGCAGAGGGTCTCGCCCGGATGCGCTTCACCAAGCAAGCCAAACCTGACAGTCACCGTTGTTCCTTGGCCGATTGCGCTGTCAATCTCAATCGTGCCATCTCCGCCTTCGACGATGCTCTTGCAGATCGCCAATCCGAGACCTGCGCCTCCGGTCGCGCGCGAACGCGAGCGGTCCTCGCGATAGAAACGATCGAAGACATGGGGCAGGCTCTCGGGTGAAATACCTTCGCCGGCGTCCTTTACCTGAAGCAGCGCATGCCCCGCGGGTTCCAGACGGACCGATATCGAGACCTCAGTTCCGCTGGCGCTGTGCTGGACCGCGTTCATCAGGAGATTGGATATGAGTATTTCTGCTGCTTCGTCCGAGAGTGGAACTTTGACGTTGTCTTCAATCTCGACGGATAGCTGGATGCTGCGGGCTTCGATCCAGTGCCGTAAGGAGCCGGCCGTCTTCTGCACGCACCGTCCGAGCTCCACCCCTTCAGAGGTCTTCGTTCGCTGCTCTTCGAATCCTGCCAGCGTCAGCATGCGGGCGACCAACTGCTCCAGACGTTCGTTATCCTCGAGAATTCGAACGAGCCCTTGCGAGTATTCGTCGGCCGTGCGCGAGCGCAGAGCCAGCAATTGAACCGTTGAACGCTCAACTGCAACTGCTGTCTTGAGCTCATGAGCAGCATCGCTCAAAAAGCGATGTTGCATGTGCAGAGCGAGCTGCAATTTTTGGATAGTCTGCGCAAGCGCTTCTGCCAACGGCCTCAATTCCTTCACGTTCAGAGCTGACGGTGGCGGCCTGAATTCTTTCGAATGACCCTGTACGTTTGTTGCTTCTTTCGCAAGCTCGTTGATTGGGGAAATCAGCTTCCGCAACGTCGAAAATCAGGATGAACGCCGTCAGGCAGATCAGCACAATGCTCAACGCAATATAAAAGCCCGCAGCCTCAATCACCTCGCGCCAGATGTGATCCGTTGGCGAGGCATAGATGATTGTGACCGGCCGGCGCAAACCCACTCCATGCGTCTCCGCACGGTCGATAATCCGAAGGGCCTCGCGTTCCAGGACACGATAATGGCGATGCCCAATGTCCACGGTTCGAATGCCATCGCCCTGCCGGCGCATCAGGATTGCCGGTGCATTCACGGAGGCGCCGACGAGACGGCCACCCGCGTTGTATACCGCATAGATATCATCGTTCGGGAGTCTGAGTTCGCGCGGATCAATTGTTACGTTGTCGCCCGGATCCTCGGCATCCTGGATCGCGCCCAACAGTGAATCCGATCGACCCTGCAGCATCACGTCGAAGGCATGAAGCCTGCTTCTACCCTCGTGCCATAGCGAAATGATCGAGAAGGCCAACGCACAGATGAGCTCGGCCATCAGGACCACAGCTATGGCGCGCCCGGTAAGAGAATGGCTTCTCATGAATTCAACCCCATCGTTCCGAGCCTGTATCCGCGTCCCCGCAATGTCTCCAAAGTGAAGTCAGGTGTTCGCGCGCGAAGCTTCTTGCGGAGATTGGAGATGTGGGCCTCAATGACATTCGAGTGGTGCTCCCACGTGAAGTCGTAGAGATGCTCCAGCAACTCCTGCTTTGAGACGACGGTCTTTGGCCGATGGAGAAGATACTCCAGTACTCGATATTCCGTTGGAGAGACTGCAACAGTTTCGCCGTCGACGAGCACAGTCTGCTCGCTGAGATTCACTGAAATTGGTCCAAACTCAACCGTGGTCTGCCGAATGCCTTTGCCGCGTCTGACCAGAGCTCGTGCGCGTGCGATGAGTTCGCCGAGGTCAAATGGTTTGGTCACGTAATCGTCCGCTCCAAGATTGAGCAGTTCAATCGTGTTTCGAATCTCCGACACTGCGGTGATGACGAGAACCGGGGTGTCGTCGCCTTTGTTGCGAAGACGGCGTAAGAGATCCTCGCCGCGGATGCCCGGAAGCATCAGATCCAGCAGCACGAGATCGTAACTCGCGGTCTCGCACAAGAGGAGTGCCTCGCGACCATCTCGCGAGATATCGACGGCATACCCGGCACTCTCGCGCAGGGCTGCGGCAATGTTCTCTGACAACCGGACCTCATCTTCAATCAGAAGAACCCGCATGGTGTTGATTATCCCAATCGCAGTCAATTTGCGAAACCTCGGGATGCGCAGGCCCGAACTCGCATTGTGCGGCTCGTCGCAGTAACCTATTAGAAACGGCTTCCGGCATCGCCATCCTGAAGAGCGGAGGCGAACCCGGGCTGCTTGCTGGAGAAATGAGTGCGATCGATCGATGAAGCGATCCAGCTGATTCACATTGGTGAACAGCCAGGAGACAAGCTGACAAGCGTATGTTCCTCGGCGCTGGCGCAAGAGCCCTGGATCATGGATGCGGAACCGGGATATGGTCCAGGCGCGTCCATGCAGGACCCGATTCCAGGCGCCGCTCCCCGCCAGGGCGTTCTGCCCAATGAATACCGCCAAGCGTCGAAAGAGGAGCTCGATCTTCGCATCCGTGCAGCGAAGCACGCCCTTGGCGAACGCCTCGTAATCCTTGGCCATTACTACCAGCGCGATGAGGTGATCCGTTACGCCGATTTCGTCGGCGACTCGTTTCAATTGGCGCAGGCGGCGAGATCGCGCCCGAAGGCTGAGGCGATTGTTTTCTGCGGGGTCCACTTCATGGCCGAAACGGCCGATATGCTGTCGCGCGCGGACCAATCCGTGATCTTGCCGAATCTTGCGGCCGGCTGCTCCATGGCCGATATGGCTGACATTGATTCGGTGACAGATTGCTGGGAGGAGCTTGAGGCGGTGTTCGGCTCGGAGCCGGATGCACACGGCCGCAGCCCGCT
The DNA here is from genome assembly GCA_963762465.1 of uncultured Acidobacteriaceae bacterium. Classification (GTDB taxonomy): domain Bacteria; phylum Acidobacteriota; class Terriglobia; order Terriglobales; family Acidobacteriaceae; genus Granulicella. The sequence goes on from CAVXKS010000011.1 coordinate 559,339, forward strand.
GGTTCCGGTGACTTACATGAACTCTTCCGCGGCGCTGAAGGCATTTTGCGGAAGACATGGCGGCGTGGTCTGTACGTCTTCGAACGCCGCAACGGTGGTGAAATGGGCGTTCGAAAAAGGACAGCGGGTTCTCTTCTTCCCCGACCAGCATCTGGGCCGAAATACTGCAAAGGCGATGGGTGTACCGCTGGAGCAGATGCCCGTTTGGAATCCGAATCAGCCGATGGGTGGATTGGCCCCTGAGACTCTGCGGAACGCGCGAGTCATCCTGTGGCATGGATTCTGCTCAGTGCACAAGCGCTTCACCGTGGAGCAGATCAGGCTCGCCAGGCTCCGCCATCCGGACGTCCGGGTTATCGTTCATCCCGAATGCACAATGGAGGTGGTCGACGCCGCAGATGAATCGGGCTCAACCGATCTCATTCGCAAAAGGGTTGAAGCTGCACCCGCGGGCTCCGTGTTCGCTGTTGGGACCGAGATTAATATGGTGCAGCGTTTGGCAAACGAACACCCTGAGCAGACGATCTTCTGCCTGGATTCGATTATTTGTCCGTGCTCCACGATGTATCGCATTCACCCGAGCTATCTGGCCTGGGTGCTCGAGGCGCTGGAGCGAGGCGAGGTTCTCAATCGGATTAGCGTGAGCGATGAGGTCGCCGGTCCTGCTCGCGTTGCACTTGAGCGCATGCTGAGCCTGCAGCCGGCAGCAGCGTCCTGAATTCCTTATGAGTAAGCGAAAGCAGATCGTCATTGTGGGGAGCGGGATCGCGGGCCTGATCGCTGCACTTCAGTTAAGCGAGGGGTTTTCGGTGACGCTTGTAACCAAGTCGGAGATCGCCGAAAGCAACACGCGGTGGGCGCAGGGCGGCATCGCGGCAGCGGTCTTTCCGGACGACAGCGTCGCTGAGCATATTGCCGATACCGAACGCGCCGGTGCAGGGCTGTGCAATCCGCAAGCTGTACAGGTGCTTTGTTCGGAAGGACCGGGGAGGATTCGAGACCTCATTGGCTTAGGCGTGCCGTTCGACGAACGTGACGGCGAGCTCGCGCGCGGATTGGAAGCGGCTCATTCGCGAGCGCGAGTTCTCCATGCGCAGGGAGATGCAACGGGACTATCGATCGAGACGACGCTCGTTCGAGCGCTGCGCAAAGCTGATGTTCAGGTGCGCGAGCATACGTTTGCATGCGATCTTGTGGTCGCTTGCGGAGCGGTGGCCGGACTGAAAATCATCAACGAAAGCGGAGAGCGCGACGAACTGCATGCGGATGCAGTCATTCTGGCAAGCGGTGGAGCAGGCCAGATGTATCTGCACACAACGAATCCAGCAGGTGCAACGGGCGATGGAATCGCCATGGCTCTGCGCGCCGGCGCTCAATTGGCGGATATTGAGTTTTACCAATTTCATCCGACTGCGTTAGCTGGGCGCGGAACATTCCTTGTCTCGGAGGCTGTGCGCGGTGAGGGCGCTGTACTGCTGGATAAGCAACGCCGCCGCTTCATGCAAGCGGTCCATCCTGATGCTGAGCTCGCGCCGCGCGATGTCGTCGCTCGCGGGATTGCGATGCAGATGGCGGCGCAGGGTGGCGATCCGGTCCTGCTGGACGCAACGAAGTTGGGCGCAGAGTTTCTGGCTCGACGGTTTCCGAGCATCGATGCTGCGTGCCGCGCTCGCGGTCTAGACTGGTCCGCGGAACCGATTCCTGTTACGCCTGCAGCGCACTACTGGATGGGTGGAGTAAAGACCGACCTCTGGGGGCGCACATCGATTCCAGGCCTTTTTGCAGTGGGCGAAGCGGCATGCACTGGCGTGCATGGCGCGAATCGACTTGCGTCGAACTCGTTGCTGGAGAGCCTCGTGTTCGCATGGCGGTGCGCGGCGTTTCTCATGAATGAGAATCAGTCCCCGCGGACTGCTGTTTGGCCGACGACAGCTTCAGATGTGCGCGCGATTTCGCCGGATCAGGAACGATCTGCTAAATCCAGCCCGCTTTTAGACAGGAAAGAACTGCAGCGCCTGATGTGGGAAATGGTTGGAATTGAGCGGACCGGTCAAGACCTGCAGCGCGCATTCGACCAGCTGAATCTATGGCAGGTAGATAGCGGAACGTCCGTATCTTCTCTCGAGACCGCAAACCTGCTTCAGTTGGCCCGTGCCACTACGCACGCCGCGCTCGAACGGCGTGAATCACGAGGCGCTCATTTCCGGAGCGACTATCCGGAAATGTCTTCGAACTGGCTGCACTCTCTCGTGTATGCACGATCGGTGGCCGTCGCATGCTCATGAAGCCTGAGGGGCATACGACTGAAGCTCTCGTGCGGATGGCTCTTGTCGAGGATGCTCCGTGGGGCGATATCACGTCTGAAGCTGTCGTTCCAGAGGATGCGCAGATCAGCGCAGAACTGGTCGCCCGCGAAGGAGGAGTCCTTTGCGGCCAGGATCTCTTCTCGACAGCGATGTCTTTTGCCGGCGCCGCCACCGTTCAGTTCCGCCGAAGGGATGGGGAAGCCTTTTCCGCCGGGGAAGTGCTGGCGAGCATAGAGGGTGCTGCGCGAGCCATTCTTCGCGCGGAACGAGTCGCGTTGAATCTGGTCCAGCGGCTTTCCGGAATTGCCACGCTCACAGCGAAATATGTGGCGGAAATTGCGGGAACCAAAACGCGAATCGTGGATACAAGAAAGACAACGCCGGGATTGCGGCTATTTGAACGCTATGCAGTTCGATGCGGCGGTGGTCACAACCATCGGTTCTCTCTTTCCGATGCGGTCCTCGTGAAAGACAACCATCTGGCCGCTTTACAAGCTGCCGGAGATGAAGACCTCACAAAAAAGCTGCGAACCGCATTCGGCAATCTGCCACATACCACGCATGTGGAGATCGAGGTCGACAGGCTGGATCAGATTGAACCTGCTCTGGCTGCGGGTGCGCACACGATCATGCTGGACAACTTCAGCATTGATGAACTTCGGGCTGGAGTGCAGCAAATCGCGGGACGAGCGCAGATAGAGGCAAGTGGTGGCGTATCGCTTGAGACGGTGCGTGAGATCGCAGCAACCGGTGTAGACCTTATTTCCGTAGGAGCTTTGACTCACAGCGTGCGATCGCTTGATCTTGGGCTTGATATCAACGGCTTATAAACTGCCGTGACTAACGAGAACCGGACTGGACGGCGCCGCGATCTTGATTCGATGCTGGACAGGGACTGTGATTGGCGCACCAGGTTGCATACATCTTGATGGCGGCTGCCGGTTCAGTATTGAACCAGGCATAGCCATTGCGGCGCTCCTTCGATATCTCATTCATGTCGTCGTGAAGCGTCTTGTCGCGATCTCCAAAGACAGGCCGCTGTGTGTCGAGTGCGTAGAAACGAGCCCACAGTGGCCCGGCGCCCTGTTGCTCGATTACGTGTCTCCCTTCCGGCGTATTGCGGCCTCCGATAACCGCTTTGCCATTGATCGCATGCGCGCGCAGCCAGTCAACGCCGGCGGAGATAGCATTTCGTTGCTGCGTTGTAGGGTGCGGAATGCTCATCAGATACATGACTAAATGCGCACTTTCTTCCGAGGAAAGCGCTGCGGGTTCATAGTTGCGCGCTGTAACCGGTTTCAGCGTCAGCGTGTCACTCTGTTGAGGCCAAACCGTCTTTTTGCCTCCGAGTTCGATCTGCGCCGCAAGAATGCATTTGATTGAATTTGCAACCGCGATTCGCGCCTGCTTGCGAATATCTGCCGGGACAAACGACACCTCCGCTTTCGCCTCAGATACTTGTGTCAGCAGCTCGGTTGCGTTAAGAACCGCGTCGTCGTTGAAGGTAATTGCATCGTGGTATCCACCTTCGAGCGGCCACACCTGCGGCCAGCCGCCGTTGGGGTATTGCGCGGCGAGCAGATAGCGCAAACCGCGCAGAAAGGAAGCACGGTACTCGTCTCCGTCCGCATGCGGAAGGCTTGCCTGAACCTTCGAGAGAAACTGCATCTCCGTTGTGGTTGCGTCGTTATCGATGGTCCCAACGTAGTGCCACGAGGAGTCTCGTGGAGCGTCGAAGTCGCCGGGGCTTGGGAAACGATTCGAATTATCTGGGACGAAGCTTTCGCCCTTTGTGCGAGCGTCTCCGTCCATGTTCATGTTTTTTCCCCAACCGCCCGAGGGAATTTGGAAGCTGACAATCACGTCGGCAATGTGGCGCGCTTGGCCGGAGCTGTACCACGACGCCTCACGATTGAGCGGCATGCTGCGGGTAGGTGGGCCGAGAGGGGGATCCGGCGGGACGTCTTTCAATCCGCGTCGCTCCGCCTCAAGAGCAGCGCGATCGATCTTCTCCTGCTGCTCTGAGCGATGGAAGTAGGTCAGCCACGCGGTACGCTGCGGAGTTGGAAGGGCTGAAATCCGGCTGATGGTGAGCGACTCTGCCGGTTCGCTGTTTCCGATGATCGTTGCTCCTCCGATCGCGGTCACGATGAAGAAGCCAATGGTCCCGAGCACCGCTGGTGTCTGAATGCCGCGAAATGTTCCACCTGGTCTATCGTTCATTTTTCTCTCAACTGACGTCTCAATGCATCAGCTTCTGCTACGGGATTCCAGTTGTCATTTCCGGACAGCAATGCCCTGGGATTCAGCTTCTTCTGTTCTTCGGGAGTAAGTTTGGGGTAGGCAACGATCCGGTTTCCGCCGTTTACACCGGGGCCGTGCGATTTGTACTCGCGGTAGGTGCTGGTTTTCAGGCGGCCATTCCAATCTGACCATCCCTCCGGAGCGATTGGTTTCTGAATGTAGGTGTTATAGAACACGACCGTGGAGTAGTCGCGCCAGGGACGACCGAGGATCACGTGATCGCCGTTATCCTCGCCCGTAATTCTGCAGTGCAGGAAGTAATATCCGGAGTCCTCGGCCGGAAAGTGCTTGCTTTGCGCGGTAAGCATCACGGTAGCGAAGTGGCGCGGGTGCAACTCGCAGTGGTCGAACACAGCTTTGGCATCGCCGAAGATGTAGTCCACGTGACCTTCGATGTAGCAATCGCGAAAGTACTGGCGTGACGCGCTGCATGCGGGCGTGTCTGCGGGTGGCGCACCGCCGTCTTTTGGCAGATTGTCATGGCAGGTTCGGCTATTAGCGTAGAGCGTGTCTTGGGCGCCGAGCAGGCGCACACGATCGAGGACCGCTCTATCAGAACTCATGAGCAGAGCTACAGCTTGTGACCCTTCCTGCGTCCGGGTGTGCTCGTTCTCCCAGGTGTTTTCGATGGTGAGATTTTCGGCTTCGAAACCGTCCGCGTCCACGGTGACAGAGCCCGACTTGCTTGTGCCGCCGGACGTAATCGCCGCATCATCCCAGCTCAACACAACGTCCTGCGGGCTAGCTCCTGTGCCGACGAGGTGAATGTTCGGCCTCATGACATGCACCTTTTCTCGATACGTTCCTGGGGCAATACGAATTGATTCGCCTTCTGGTGGTGCGTGATCGATTGCCTCCTGAAGCGTATGAAAGCTGGCGGGACCCTGCTTGGCGACGGTGACTACCGGAGTTGAGTCTGCCCTGGCGATAAACGGGAAAGCTACGATGCTCAGCAGCACCACCAAAGAAAGGAGTCGAGGAATGACGGTTGTCATTGGAGGTCAGTCCTGATAAGGAACGAATTTGCCTTCGCACGAGAAGGAGATCTTGAGGGGAGCGCTTGGAGGGTTCGAGGTTACTCCGTTGCCAGTGAATTTGAGATTCGACCCCAGTGGACCGATGGTGATCATGGCGTACTGCGCTCTTACCTGGTCCGGCTGAACTCCACGGATGTCCACGCCATTCAGAGTGACTTCTGTGAGGTGGTCGGTGTTGAGGCCGGCAATCTGAGCGATCCCGGGGGTTTTGCTGATGATGTTTTCGAACGTGATGTCTTTGTAGTCCGGAATCAGATTTCCCTTCATCCCGAGGTCGACAATACCGTCCGTGGTTTGGCCGTTGTAGAAGGGGCTGATAGAGATCGGCACTGGAACATCCTTCATGCAGATGTTCCGATATGTAATATTTCGGACGCTGCCTCCACGTTGGACGTTTGCCTTGATGCGGACGCCGCTGGTGGTGTGATCGAGTGTGAGGGTATCGACGAGGACGCTATCTTCGTCGCGGGCTTCCGATCCCATGGACATACCGTGTCCCGTGTAAAAGTGATTGTCCAGGACGCTCATGTGTTGGACGTTTGCTTTGATCGCGATGTTGTCGTCACCGTTCTTGATCCAGCTCTTCGCGATGGTGATGTTCTGGGAATTACCGGGATCAATGCCATCGGTGTTTCGCGCGTCGGTACCGGGCACAGTGGGAGTGAGCAGGTGAACACCCCAGGCGGTAAACCCATTCGTGTTGTTGACGGAGACGTGAAAGTTCGGCGAGTTATGCAGCCGAATGCGATAGAGGATCAGGCCATCAGCATGGTTGGCGATGATCAGACGTGGCGCTGAGTAGTGAGCGTTCGTTGGCTCGGCGGCTCGGGATTGCTGCCACCAGGTGTAAGACTTGCCGATGACACCGCGGTCACCTCGTCCATCGATCGCACCGTCTCCCATAATCGCAGCGTTCTTCACGTTGACGGAGATGAGAGGCTTACACGGACGACTCTCCGGTCCACTGATGCCGCAGGTACCGGGAACGGTGTCGAAGTCCTTCGGGTTGCGCGATGCATATAGCGTCACACCCTTATCGATAAGCAGCGTTACGCCCTCGCGAAGCTCCAATGGCCCGCTGAGGAATGCGTTGTGGCTCGCCATTTCCGCGCAGCTCGACCGCCTCGCCGGGTGTGCATTTGATCGAGTGCAGACTGAATCCGCTGTGTGTCCAGCTTTGTTTCGTCCGACTCGGCCAAAGCATTGTCGCTGGCGTGGAGGCTCGCCCTTAAGACAGTGCACGCCCGTGGAATCGTGGGTTCACTTACATGGCGCGTATCCTGAGCCCGCAGTCCGTGCATTCCAGAAAGCGCGAGCGTAAGGGCGAGGACACCAGGAATCCTGCGTTCGAGCAAAGAAACCCCCTGTCAGACAGCTTTCCGAGACTTTAGCTGTTCTTGATAAGGCTCGTCAAAGTTCGGTCGAGCTTATTAAGTTCCGGGCTGCCGGTATTGGGCCTGCGCGGCGAGTTCACGTTCGTTTTTTCGCGGGTCATCGAAGATATGCGGCGGAGTATTCCAAATCATCGTTGCGCGTTGTTTGAGGTCGTAAGCGGGCCAGTGCGGCAACCCGGGATGGTTCGGATCACCCGCCTTTGCAAACGCAATCAGAGTCTGGCTCATCGCCGTCGCGAGCGGTTGAGCACGCTCGATCTCCTCAGCAGTTGCTCCAACCATCCCCGGGGCGACAGCGACGTTGTCGAAGAAGAACGGGATGTCGACAGTGTGCGGCGCGCCAAACCGGCCGCCCGCGACCGGTGAAGGCCAATCCATCTCGTACACCCATGTTCGCGGCTGCGCAGAACTCTCGGCGCGCCGCTCGGCTTCAATCACCTGCCCGGGCCAGGAGCGGAACGCTGTGGTCGCAGCGAAGAATATGTCTGCGGGAGAGTACTGCGGATACCATTCACGGTACTTTGAGATGATGGTCTCAGGCTTCACAGGACCAAGGAAGCTACCTACGCTCTTCTCGAGCGCAGATGGAAGCTCATCCCAAGTAAGCGAAAAGAGCGCCGGCTGACCGCCTCCAATGAGGCCGCGGGTTTCATCGTGCGTGTTACCGAGGATCATCGGGACGTCATTTGAGATAGGCGGAGCGTCGGGAGAAAACGGATCGCGAGGCAGGCTGCGGTCGTCGACAACCGGAAGCCATGCGGAGCTTACGCGGGCTGCTTCTTCGAGACGCTCGAGCGATATCGCATCGAGCGCAGAGCGGAGTGTTTCGTCAGATGTTGTGATTCCGAGATTCTCAAGGAACTCGCGAGTACGGGCTGTTGCGATTGTTCCTGGCGCGGCTGTTACCTGTTGTCCGCTCATGGTCATCACACGGTGAAAAAGACCGTGCGCTGCAGGCATGGCCATCAGCGTCGCGCATTTTGCTCCACCACCTGATTGGCCGAAGATGGTCACGCGTGTGGGATCGCCGCCGAAAGCGGCGATATTGTCTCTTACCCACTGCAGTGCGAGAACGAGATCGAGCATGCCGACGTTACCGGAGTCGGCGTATTTTGGGTCAGCGCTAAGGCCTGCGAGGTAGAGGTATCCAAAGGCGTTCAATCGATGATTTACGGTGACGACCACGACCTCGCCACGCTTACACAGGCGCGTGCCGTCATAAAGCACCGAGTTCACTGTTCCACTGTTGTAAGCGCCCCCGTGGATGTAAAAGAGCACGGGCCTGCGGTGATGGCCACGGGCGTGTGGTGAAGGCGTCCACACGTTCACGTGCAGACAATCTTCGCTGACGTTTCCTTCGTCGGCCGGCAAACGGTATGTCTCGTTTTGCGTGTGCTGCCCGGCGCGAGAGGTCATGCCTCTTCCGGTCAACTGGGGCGCACGATCCGCCCAATTTTGGGCCTCGCGAACGCCCTGCCATGGTTCCGGCGGCAGCGGAGGCTGGAAGCGCGTTTTGCGGGTATCGGCTCCATACGATACTCCCAGGAAAGCGGCAATATCATCACGAACTTGCCCACGGACCGCGCCTCCTGTCGTGTGCACAACCGGATCGTCATTCTGACCAAAACTATGGGAAGTGTTCGCGGCCAAAGCTGCCGTTGCCGCACACTTGAGAAAATCTCTGCGGTTCATAGGAGAGTTCTTCCTGACTGCGGATCTAACGATGCGTTCATTGCGCTTTTGAGTAACTAAGGGCCGTTTACTTGCGCGTTGAGCGTTCCGCTTGGTACCGTTCCGGAAATCGGTCTAACAGGTTCCCGAGAGAGGTTATTACGGACGATGCGGTTTTGTTCCCTGTTTTCGCAGCCTGGCCTTCGATTTGGCAGCATGGTGAACGCGGCGATTCTTGTCGCCATTTTTCCGGCCCTTGTTTGCAGCGCGCAACACGTCGGAGGCGCGGCGGCGCCGCATGATCCGGGATTGCTCTTTTATCTTTCGGGAGATCATGGTTTCAAAGCAGACTACGCGGCTGGCGGGAACCCTGACCCCAACTTCCTGTACGACGTAAAGATCGTGCCGGGTGGAGCGAAGGAATCTTACCTTCAATGCGGTAATAACCAACTCCTCTCATACTGGGCGCCGGGAAACATCTATGCGCAGCGGGGCACTCTGGCGTTCTACTGGCGATCGCGCGAGCCCGTCGACGAGACGGAGTTCCCTATCTTCCGCGTGGGCTATGGCGACCACTCGAGCTGGGACATGGTGTGGTTGCGGATCGATTACAACGGACATGGCTTCGATGCGTTTGTAACGGATGACAACTTGCGGCGCACCCGAGTGTCGTACGTGGTTCCGAAACTTCCGAAGGCAAGTGAATGGGTGCACCTTGCGCTGGCATGGGATGAGAACACGGGCATTCGCTTCTATGTGAATGGCAAGCTCGTGGCGACGAAAGCGGCCACCGGACCATTCGATGCTGCGCTGGATCAGTTTGGGCCTCATTCGCGAATCATCGCGCCGACCGGCGTTGAGAGCTCCTATAACTATGATCGAGGGGGCGACATCGATGAGGTGCGGATTTACGATCGGATGCTCTCGGACGATAACATTGCGTCGCTGGCGAAGGGCGAGACACCGGCGCAGATTCCAGCGGCTCCGCAGAGCGGCACTCATACGTGGAGCAAAGCGGCCGAGAGCGAGTGGTGGTATCGCTATGGCTGGAACCGCGCAGATAAGATTCCGGAGCCTCTTCCGTCGGAGCTAACGACGGTGCGGAAGGTGGAGATTCATGATGCGTACGATCTGAAGCGGTGGTGGTGGAAGGGTACCGATGGGATACCGGAGACGACGTGGCCAGGTGTCTTCAACCGCTCAAAACTTGTTGGCCGATGGGATTACTTCCAACTGCCAGACTGGGACTGCTATACAGTCTCCGGTAGATCAATAACCTTCTACCTTCCAGACGAGCCGTGGAATCACCTCGAGGTTCGCAGCGGCGCCTGGGGAAAGTTTGATTTGTTGACGCCCGGCGAAGGTAGACCGGGCGCGGTGTCCGACCCTGACCAACATGACACGTCTCCGATGCTCGCGAAGAGCCTCTTCGAGAAGACCCGCGACTCGCAACGAACGACGTTCGATCTCAGCGAGCCGATCAACGGCGAGAAGGTGCGGTTCACCAATGCGGAACCGGAATGGCCGATTCAGGAGTTCGAAGCGTACTACGTTCATCCCGGCGCAGAGCCGAAGGGCGTGGCCGTCCTGCGCTACACGATGACTACCGGAGATCGCGAGCAGAATCCGTCGGTCACAAGCTTGTCGGAGTTTATTCGTAACCGCTTTCCTGCAGGTGAACGAGCGACAATGGTGGCTGTGCCTGGAGTCGCTATTGGTGGCGGGCGCACCTCAATCGGCCACGGCGCTGCAGCGAAGAGCCTGTCGAGTGACTCTGCGATTCAGCCGCTGCCGATCATTCACCTCCTGATTCCGAGCGATTACCGCGGTCTGGAAACGGATCTAGGGCACGGCACTTCGTACAGCTGGCAGAACATGCACGCGGGGCTGGACGGGATCGCGATCGATCTCCCTACCATGAATATCGCACCTACACACGGTGCATACGTTCCGATGAACATCCAGATCAAGGACCCGATCTGGCCGATGCGAAACATGATGGACTACAGCTTCTCGATCAAACCCGGTCAGCCCTACACTCTTTGGTTAGACACGCGCGATCGAATACTGCCGAATGGAAAGAGCCTGTATCTCGCGATCGCTTCGGCGAGCCCGGAGTTCAATGTGCACGCGCTTGAAGGGATGCACGTGCGATTGATCTTCAAACCTTATAAAGAGGCGTTGCCGGAGCATATCTCTGATCGGCTTACGCAGGTGCGTGATAACTATGCAAACCTGGTCGAGGAATCAGTCAACTCCCGCAAGCTGAATATCTATAACCGCTTTGATGCGGACATTTCAGACCTGCTTCGCGTTGATCCGGAGAACGATCTGGGCCGCAAGTACTGGAATGAGCTGAACCATGAGCAACTCCATCCTCCGTTCACGCTGCCGCAAGCTCCGCCGGGAGTTCCGCAATGGGCGTTCCTGCAGGTCGAGGATCTGCGTCAACTGAAGAGCCTTATCAACTGGTACGTGGATAATCGGCAGATCTCGGACGGAGAGTTTGGCGGAGGTCTCTGCGACGACAGCGATTTTCTCAACTGGTGGCCAGGACTTGCGATGATGGGCTCAACTCCCGACAAGCTCAAGAACTCTTTGCTTCGCACGCTCGACGAAATCTATGCGGACGGCATGTTCACAAATGGTCTGGCCACCGGGCAATATGACGAGTTGCACAGCTATGAAGACGGCATCAACGTTCTCGGCCAGGCGATGCAGATCGATTATGGGAGTCCGAAGCAGCTGGAACGTGCGATGCAGACTGCGAAACGGCTTGAATGGCTGACCGGATATAACTCGGCGGGACAGCGGCAGATCCAGTCGTCGTATTACAGCGGCACGAAGATGGCGACGGGTGGTGTCTGGGGATGGGCGAAGGACCGCTCCTACATGGTCTTTCATCCGGCTCTTCTGCTGGCCGAGTACAACGGTACTCCGGAGACGGTGAAGATGGTGACTGAAGTAGCGGATGGCTTTCTTGCTCATCGCCGGCCGGACGCAAATGGAAGAATGACGATGCATTTCACCGTGAACTTTAAGACGAACGAGGATCTTCCCAGTAACGGAATGACTCCGTGGTTTGTGCTTTGGGGAGCGTACAAGTTCACAGGAGACCCGAAGTACCTGGTGCCGTTCGGAGACAACGGTCCGGAGGCGCTGCGCACTATCAACGCGGACGCAATGGATATTCTTCACACACGCGATACATGGGGCAAACAGCTGTTATCGACCAATGCACCTGACCGGCGTACTGATTCAGGTAATGCGTCGGAAACGACCGAGCAACTCGCATGGCAACTCACCGGGGACACGTCTCATCTGGAGAAGGTCTATTCGTCGCAGCTCGAGACAGCGTTCGATCGCGAGTTCATCAATCGTGAAGGCAGTCTCTGGATCGACCGTGTGTACTACAACAACGGTGAACTGCAACGTGGCCGGCTCGGTGGAGTCGCCCTGATGCGCAACTACGATTATCCGGGCAACGTCGTAAGCTGGCGTTTTCAGGGCGCGGATGATGACACAAAGGTTGCGATTCTGGTGCCTGAGGGTACACCGGACCATATTCGAATCCTTGCCTACAATCTGGAGGACAAGCCGATCACGGCGAAGATGACGGGATGGGAGGTCGATCCGGGCGAGTGGGAGATCAAGCAAGGCACGCAACAGGACGGGACACAGGCGCCGGTCGATTTCTCCTCACAACTCGCAACCTTGGAGCGGAGCCGCAGCATCGATGTGACGTTTGCGCCACAAAAAACGACCGTCCTTGAGCTGACGCTGAAACAGAAGGGCACACCCTACTGGTCACGACCAGATCTTGGCATTGATCCGGAGGACGTGAAAATAGCGGGCCGAAGAATCACGGTGAGGGTCCATAGCCTGGGAGCCGTGGATGCACGACCAGCAAAGGTTGTACTGCGCGACGCTTCCGGCAAAATTCTTGCGACCACAATGACACCGGCTCTGAAGGCACCAACTGATCTCGTCCCGAAGACCGCCGTTGTGGCCCTGCGGGCGCCAATGAACGCGAAGCTAGACGGCGGGACAGTGACCATTGAGTCCACGGGCGAGGTGCCCGAGACGACGCTGATGAACAACGTGGTCAAGCTACCGCCGGTTTCAGCAGCCGCTGCTCCGGTCTACGTCGCGCCGCACTAGAATGTGTCGAGGAGAACTCATGACTAACGAGATCCGGGTCATCCCTTCGAACGACGGCGATATGACGAATCCTGAGGACGGGCTTCGACGGCAAGTGATGGCTTACAGCCCGAGCATGATGCTTGTACGGCACCGCATGGTCAGAGGCTGGGTCGGCACTCGTCACAGTCATCCTCAAGAACAAATGGTGTATGTCGTTGGCGGACATTTGGTATTCGAACACCCGGCTGGGAGCTTCGAGGCGAAGACAGGGGATTCATTTCTCGTGCCAGGCGGCGTCGAGCATCAGGCCCGGGCACTTGACGACTCAGAGGTGCTCGACGTGTTTACGCCATACCGCGAGGACTATGCTGTTAAGGCGTAAAGCAGGTCCGTGGTGCGTCCCATTTTGTGAACTGAGGTCGTCACCCCTTGAGGAAGCCACTCCGAGCGGAATCCTTCGCGTATTCGGCCCGGACATCGGTGTTGAGCAGGACAATTCGCGGACTCAGTGAATCCTGACAGGCAGGTTGGGTGAGCCACACTGCTCGGTACAGCTGAGTGGTGAATCGCAACCTCAACCTCGGCCAGCTTGACCCAGTGAAGCCCTGATACGTATCAAGCTCAAGAATGGAAGTGACGCGATTCGGTGTCGAACAGAAGTGTTCATTCTGGAGAGTGGTTTGCGCGCAGAACGACGCAAATTGCCGCTGAAACCGCTGAATTCGCGGACAGCATTTGAGAGCCATCCAAGCATCGTTTGGTCGCGAGCAACACGAAAAGGCTTGGCTCTGAGACTGGAAAGCAATTTGTCCTACGTTCTGAAACGGAAACAAATTTTTGCTTAGAGGTTGACAGATGTGGTCTGACAGCTTCAAGCTTTCGTTCAAAGAAAAACAATAAAATCCCGGGTCACTGAAGCACGCCGTTACAAATTCTGATGGAGGCGCACCATGTTTTTGTCCACAAGATCCCCCCGCTCAAGGTCTCAAAAGCTGAATTTCTTGCGTACGACGCTGCTGTTTTCAGCCGCCCTTCTGCTCAGCTTGCCCGCAGCTAACGGTCAGCTCTCCGGGAAAGGGCAGATCAATGGGAGCGTGACTGACAGCAGTGGTGCTGCAGTTCCTGGCGCACAGGTTGTCGTCACGAGTAAACAAACGAGCGTCTCTACGAAAACCACAACGACTTCAGCGGGCGACTTCTCAATTCCCACGCTGGATCCTGGAGATTACACCGTTGCGGTCACAGCAACCGGGTTCGAAAAGCTGGTCCAGGAGAACGTACACGTCAATGCGCTCGAGACGCAGACGATTAATCCAAAGTTGACCGTGGGCGCCACGAGTGAAGAGGTCACCGTGAGCGCAGCACCACCGCAGTTGGAAACAACGAACGCGACACTCGGCGCGACCATGGAGCAGGAGATGTACTCTGCCCTGCCGATCGAGATGGGCGCGTACGGTCAGCCGGACCAGCGACGCGCGACAGACTTCGCCTTCCTCATGCCCGGCGTGCAGGGGAATAACACCAATGGAAATGCGACAACAAATACCGGTGTGGTGAACGGCTCCGGAAGCCGTGGCGCTGTCAGCGCGGTCTACATCGACGGCGTGGTGTTCGTCCGCGGCGGTGGCAACGGCGATCCACGCTATGTTTGGACCGCCATTTCAGTCGATGCTGTCAACCAGTTCCAGGTGCAGACGAACGGCTACTCCGCGATGTACGAGGGCCAAGGGGTCCAGAACTACACGATTAAGCAGGGAGGCGATCAGTTCCACGGCTCTCTCTACGAATTCTTCCGCAACACCGCACTCGATACCTGGGGCTTCTTCGGCCCGGCCACTATCAACCCCCTGACTGGAAAGGCCACAAAGCCGATCGAGCATTCGAACGAGTTCGGAATCAACCTCAGCGGGCCGCTGGTTCCGTTCGGCTCATGGAAAAACAAGCTGTTCTTCTTCGGCAATTACAACGGCTTCCGCTACACGAGTGAGACGCCTACGGCCATCACGTTTCCCAATTCTGCTGAGCAGGCCGGAAACTTTCAGGGTGCGCTCGGATCCAATACTGGCAGCGAACTGGGCCCCAACAAAGGTACAGCCATCGGCATCTATGACCCCTTGAGCCAGGCAGCCTGCACTGCGAACAGCACGAACGGACCCTGCCGTTACCGGTACGGGTATGTGTATGCCGGAACCCCGGGAACATTCGGAAATCCGACTCTCGGCCCGGGAGGTACGGCGGCGGTTGACGTTATTCCGGCGAGTGAGTTTTCGCCGGTCGCTTTGAACCTTCAGAAGAATATCCCTGCGCTGAGCAATCAGGGCTTTACGAGTAACTACCTTGCGCCGAATCGCACTGGTCTCGTGAACTGGTCTACGACTGAACGAGTTGACTGGAACATCAATTCGAAGGACACTCTGACGCTGACCGCCGCAGTTGGTCGCCAGGCCAGTTCGTTCCCGGTGGGCCAGACCACTTCTGGCCGCAACATCGGTCCGATTCCGTACAACTACGGTCAGGCCTATGCTCCGAAAACCGCCGTTGGAATCATCGAAGAAACACACATCTTCACACCGCATGTGATCAACCAGATCAAATACGGCTTCGCACGTTACAACGGTCCGACGTTCAATGCGGATTACAATCCTGCCTATGGCTTGGGCTCGCTTGGAGGCGTCACGAACCTCCCGCCAGGCCAAGCGTCGGGCGCGTTCCCGATCACCAGCTTTTCGGGAACGAACGCACCCACTCAATGGGCGGGAACAACAGCGTCGGTGACTATTGCCCAAAACTTCACTCTGACCGATAACGTCCAGTGGATATTCGGTAGCCATTCACTTACGGTCGGGGGCCAGATCGCCTGGATTCAGTATCTGAATCAGTCGGCCACTACGGGCACGACGCCAATAACACTTTCTAATTCGCCAACGCCGACCGCGCAGATCAACCCCACCGGCCAGGCAAACAACTTTTCATTGGGAAGCAACACCGGTCTTGCCTACGCCAGCTTCCTCATCGGCCAAATCGGCTCGTCTTCGATGACCTCCTACGGAGTGCAGGAGTTTGCCTCGCGATTTCGCGCGATTTCCCCGTACGCACAGGACAACTGGAAGGTGAATTCTCGTCTGACGCTGGACCTCGGATTGCGCTGGGATTACTTCCCTCCGGTCCGGGAGGTGCATGACAATCTCAGCTTCTTCAACCCGAACATTACGAATCCGGTCAGCGGCTCTCCCGGCGCCCTTCAGTTCGCAGGTAACGGGGCAAACACGTGCAATTGCGACACTCCGATAAACACCTACTGGAAGAACTTTGGACCCCGTGTTGGGTTCGCGTTTCAGAGCGACTCCAAAACAGTTTGGCGCGGAAGCTTTGGTGTGATGTTTACCCACGGTAATTCCGTCGGAGGCGGTGGTGGTTCCTCATTGGGTGGTTCGAACAACAGCCTTGGCTTCTCGTCCAGCGTGAGCACTGGCCTGAACGGCAATCAGACGGCCGCTCTGGTACTGTCGACCGGCAGCACTGCATACCCAAACGTCGCTACAGCGCCCGGCCGTTCTGCCAGCCCGGCAACTGGAACCGGGAACACGACAATCAGCGGCTACACGACTACTTCGCCCACGTCGATCGCTTACTTCGATCCGTACTATGGATCGCGTGCGCCGGAGTACATCAACTGGAGCTTCGGGTTCCAGCACCAGTGGACGAACGCATTCACATCCACAATCAGTTACGTGG
The DNA here is from genome assembly GCA_963762465.1 of uncultured Acidobacteriaceae bacterium. Classification (GTDB taxonomy): domain Bacteria; phylum Acidobacteriota; class Terriglobia; order Terriglobales; family Acidobacteriaceae; genus Granulicella. The sequence continues at coordinate 575,929 of CAVXKS010000011.1, forward strand.
GTTCACAGGGTCATTTCTTAGTGGCAGATGGCAGCAATGCGCGTGGGTACTGGGCTGATCAGCTCGATCCGAAGTACCTTCAGTACGGAAGTAGTCTCACGCAGAGCGGATCCTCTATAGCGACATTCTGCACCACACACTCGGGTGTTTGCCCGTCCAATTACACCCTGTTCAACACCGGCCAGCAACTCAACGTTCTGCTAAGGCCGTTCGCCTTCAACGCCGTCAGTGACATTGCGAACGACTTCGCGAATGCCAGCTATCACGCTCTGCAGACGAGCTTCAATATGCGTCCGTCGCATGGGTTCACATTTATGGCTAATTACACATGGTCGCGCTCCATCGATGATGGCGGCACGTTCCGCACGGGCTATGCGATACCAGCGGGACTGGTGGTCGGTACAACGCGCGGTTATGCACAAGATCAGATGGAGCGGAGTGTCTCAACCAGCAACCAGCCGCAGCATGTCGTAGTCACTGGAGTCTGGGATATGCCGTTTGGCCGTTCGATCGTAAACAGCCACGAATGGGAGCGCGCCATCGTGGGCGGCTATAAATTCTCGACGATCTTCCAGGCCTTCTCCGGCTCTCCGTTGGCCATCACCGCGTCAAGCTGCCAGACGAACCCTGCGCTGAGCACTTGCGTTCCTAATCTTGATCCAAACTTTCCGATCTATGGCAATGCTCGGGTCAACGGCAAGTGGGGCCAGGGCATCACGGCCGCAAGTCCAGCCGCAATCAGCTATATCGCACCCAGTGGCGGGACGGTGACCGCACCCACAGGCCCGTTCATCTCGCCTTCGCTGCTGACCAACTCGCCGATTGCGCCAAGCTTCACTTTCCCCAACTCACCCCGCACCGCGCCGTACAACCTCTACGGACCGGGTAACTACAACCTCGATCTCGCGCTGGTACGCAGCTTCCCTCTACACTTCACCGAGGCCGCACGACTGAATTTTCGCGCGGAATGGTACAACGTAACGAACCACACATGGTTTGCAGTTGCCAGCACACAGCTCGGCAATTCCAACTTTGGCACGGTAACCGCCAACCCGAGTGCAACCCGCAAATCGGCGCAGTTCTCAGCCCGCATCGAGTTCTGAGAGCTTCCACATGAAAGCCGCCACGCATCAGCGTGGCGGCTTTCTTATTTGCTGGCCCGTCTACACAGATCCGCGTGGTTTGTTGATGCGAACGTAGTCGGTGTCTTGTAGCGGTTCGGATTCACACTCGATCGCGATGGTTGTGACTGGGTAATCAGGAGCCTTCTCGGGAAGGCCTGTGAACTTCGTTTGGAAATCACCCTGCGTGAATTTAACGTCTGCGCCGGTCTTCAGTAGTCGCGCGGATTTGACCCTAGTGCGAAGGCCGCTGATCGCAACATACTCACCTGGCCAGAAGTGCACATGCATGTAAAGCGTATTCCCGGTACGAGTAAAGCTTGCGTAATTGGATCGGCGCACCTTGCACAGATCCGAGTCATAGATAGTATGACCGTTGGTCTGCATCCATGCCCCGACCTCGTTCAGAACTCGCGAGGACTCCTCGGGGATCGAGCCGTCCGGCTTGGGACCAATGTTTAGCAGGTAATTTCCACCGTCGCGAACGCACTGGATCAGATTCCGAATTACCGTCCGCGAAGACTTCCAGTTGTCGTCGGCGCGTTGATAACCCCAGCTATCATTCAGCGTCATGCACGACTCCCATGCACGCCCGTTCGTTTCAGCAACGATCTTCTGTTCTGGAGTCGCAAAGTCGCCCTCCAGCTTGTTGCGATTGTTCACGATGATCTCCGGCTGCAGCTGAAAGACCATCTCATTCATCCGCTCTGATTCCCAGCCTTGCGCATCGAGCGGCCACGCGACGTCATACCACAGCACGTCAACCTTGCCGTAGTTCGTCAATAGGTCGCGAATGAGGCCGTGGGTGTAATCGACAAACCTGCGCCTCGCGGCTTCGTCCGTAGCGCAACGAGCGCCATCGGGATGATGCCAATCCATCAGCGAATAATAAAAGCCGACACGAAGCCCCTCAGCACGGGCCGCCTCGACATACTCTCTGACGACATCGCGGCCTGGACCCTGCTTTGGAGCACAGTAGTCAGTATGTTTCGTACCGAAGTTACAAAATCCCTCATGGTGCTTCGTAGTCATCACCATGTACTTCATACCCGCCGCCTTGGCCAGCCTGGCCCATGCGCGCGGGCAGTTCGGTCCCGGACGAAAACTGCCGGCGTGCGCAGTGTACGGACCAATCGGCCACGCCTCATCTTCCATCACCCATTCGTGACGGCCGATCGTGCTGTACACGCCAAAGTGAATGAACATCCCAAACTTAGCCGCGTGCCACCATTGCATTCTCTGAGCGCGAGTGCGCTCCTGCATCTCGTCCGTAGGTGTTCTTGCAGATTGGGTCGCGTTGCTCGGGGTGGCACTCTGGGCCATTGCGTCGGGCACACCCATCATTGCCAGAGATGCTCCAGCGGCTTTTAGTACATGGCGGCGAGACAATGTCGCATTCATCCGTATCTAACCTCAAAAGTGATTCTCTGATTCGACAGCACACCACTGCACAGCAAAATTTAGGCGATTACCGGGTCGATGGTCAAGCGTGGTAGCCAAGTTATTGAAAATTGTTTTTCAACATATGAACTACATTGCGATGTGGGCTCGGTAGAATGATGGCAGCAGGGCCAGGGAGCGGAGCGTCCGTTAAAAGCCCAAAATATTTATCTCACATGGTGAATCGCCAATCCTTACGTTCCCTGTTACGATGGCCCGGTACTGATTAGATCGGTTCGCACCTATGAAAGTTCGCAAATCCAGCTCTGCTCCCGTCGGCGTTCTTACGAAAGTTCTCTCGATCTTCGATCTCCTTGACAGATCGCGCGATGGCCTACAGCTACGCTCAATTGCGCAGCAGACGAAGCTGAACAAGAGCACCGCATACCGTTTCCTGGCTCATCTCGAAAGAGAGGGCTATCTCGTCCGTGACAGTACAGGAGCGTATCTGCTGGGACCACGGCTGGTTCACTTGGGCTCGGGGAGCACGTATCAGTCCACGATTCGCAAGGTAAGTCGCCCAGTTCTTGAGACCCTTTGGCGTGAAACAGGCGAGACCGTGAACCTGGCCGTGCTCGACGGTCGAGAGATCATTTATTTGGACGTGATCGAGAGCCCACATAACTTTCGGCTCGTCTCTCAGATCGGCATGCGCCGGCCATTGCATTGCACGGCTCTCGGCAAAGCGGTCTTGGCCTGGCAGGCTACGAACTTCCGCGATGAGTTGCTGGCGACCACAAAATTGGAAAAACTCACTCCGCACAGCATTACACGCCCCTCCGAGCTCGTCGCGGAGCTCGGGCGGATCCAGCGTCGCGGCTATGCAATCGATGATGAAGAGGTGGAGCTTGGCGCAAGGTGCGTCGCAGCACCCGTGCTCGATTCCTCGGGTCAGATTGCTGCCGGAATCAGTGTCTCTGGCCCGACAATTCGAATGACACGCGGCCGCACCGCACAGATCGCAGATGCGCTAAAGACAGCCGCGCTGGACATCTCTGCCCATCTTGGGTATCAGACGAATCCTCCAGAGCAGGCGTAGTAGCCAGCGCTCAGGATGGCACCCGGGTCTGATTCCTCAGGGTGCCTATGCGTTCAATGTCGATTGCGATCTCCTCGCCGGGCAAAAGCCACCGCTGGGGATTCCGGCCGAGACCCACGCCTGACGGCGTTCCGGTGCTGATCACATCGCCCGGCTCAAGCGGCACGATGCTCGAGATATAAGCAATGAGCTCAGGAATATCGAATATCAGGTCACGCGTGTTGGCCGACTGCCTCACTTCACCATTCAGCGTGAGGCGGATATTCAGCGCATGCGGATCTTCGATGTCCTCAGCAGTCACGATCCATGGACCCATTGGCGTAAACGTTGGGAAGCTCTTGCCGAGAGTCCACTGAGACGTTGCAAGCTGCACGCCCCGAGCGCTGACATCATTCACAATGGTGTAACCGAATACATGTTCTCTCCACCGTTCTCTGGGAATTCGATGGCCGGCCTTACCAATGACGACTGCGAGTTCTGCCTCATAATCGGGCTGCGTTGCCTCCGGCCAGAGAAGCACATCGCTGTCCGGTCCGGTGATTGAAGAGGCAAGCTTGAGGAATACGGTTGGTACGTTCTGGACTGCCATTTTGGATTCGGCCGCATGCTCCCGGTAGTTCAGGCCGATTCCGAACACCCGCGGCGGTCGGGACAACGGAGCCAGTAAGGTCACATCAGCCAAGGCGATCTCTTCGCCGACCGGCAACGCACTTCCAGACTCGATAAACGCGAGCACGGCATCACCACGGCTGCTGGGAAGACGGCGAATCTTGTCTCCAGACAACACTCCACCGGCTTTTGAGCCATCTTTATGCTTGAATGAGACCAGCTTCATCGGCTTCCTCTCTCCATAACTCTCCTTCCGGGAATCTATACCGATTCAGTGATTCCGGCAGGATTTCGATGCTGTATCCGGGCGCCTGCGGCAGGAGATAGCGACCGCGATCAATCTTTACCGGATCACGGAAGTGTTCATGCAGGTGGTCAACAAACTCGATCACCCGGTTGTCCAACTCACAGGAAACTGAAAGGTAATCGAAAATCGACAAGTGCTGGACGTACTCGCAAAGGCCAACACCACCAGCGTGCGGGCAGACCGGGATCCCGAACTTGGCCGCCATCAGAATGATGGCGAGGTTTTCGTTGACGCCAGCCACCCTGCAACTGTCGATTTGACACACGTCGATCGACCCCGCCTGCATCAGTTGCTTGAACATCACTGCGTTATGGCAATGCTCGCCAGTTGCGATCCGGATGGATGTCTCCCGGCGGATCCTTGCGTGACCGAGAATGTCATCAGGATTGGTCGGCTCTTCCATCCACCACGGATCAACTTCGGCCAATTGCTTCGTTCGACGGATAGCCTCCTCGACTCCCCATTTTTGATTAGCATCAACCATCATGAAATTGCCGGACCCGATCTCCTCTCGGACAATCCGGCCACGGCGCAGATCGTCTTCCGGATCTCCGCCAACCTTGAGCTTGAAGTGCGTCCAGCCTTCGGCCAACCCTTCTCGACAGAGACGGCGAATCTTTTCATCACTGAATCCAAACCATCCGGCTGAAGTGGTATAGGCGGGATAGCCGTGGCTCTTGATTCTCTCGAGACGATCGCACTGACCGTTCTTGCCCCTCCTAAGAATTGCCAGGGCATCATCCCGGGTCAAAGCATCTTCAATGTATCTGAAGTCGATTGCCTCTACGATTTGCTCGGGTTCCATGTCGGCCAAGAGCCGCCAGACGGGTTTTCCCTCGCTCTTTGCGTAGAGATCCCATACAGCATTTACTAGCGCTCCACATGCGAGATGAATCACACCCTTTTCCGGCCCCAACCACCGAAACTGCGTATCGCACGTCAGTTCAAGATAAAACGCATTCAAATTCGCTGTAATGGATGCAAGCGTTCGCCCTTTCACATTCCGACTCAGATATCTCAACGCCTGCGTGACGAGCTCTGTTCCACGGCCGAGCGTGAATGTCAGTCCATGGCCCTGCAATCCGGCGTCAGTCGAAAGGATGCAATATGCCGCCGAATAATCCGGATCTTTGTTCACGGCGTCCGAGCCGATCTGCTCGCGGGAGGTCGGAAATCGCAAATCGATGACATCGACTCGCGTAATAATGATCGGCTTCAAAGACGCCACCTCATCAGAACCTGGCATGTGACACTCAACCAACCAGTGGTCGCCAGCTGCACAGGATTGTAAGAGGTCGAGATCAGGCTTTTCAACTATAGTAAGCGGCGTTTTGCATTGTGAAACTTTTGACATCATGCCGAGGAGACCCTTACAAAGGGTGGAGCAGACGTCGAGTCGAACGGGAGCAATCGAGTGTCCACGTTGAGCCTTACAGGTCGGATCGCGGTCATCACGGGTGCGGCAAGCGGAATCGGCTTGGCTATCGCAAAGAGATTTGCCGAGCATGGAGCAGCGTTGCACCTGCTGGATCTCGATGCCGGCAAACTGCAGCAAGCTGCCCATCAAATCGCTAGTGCCGGTCGCGCGGTCACTCAGCATACCTGCGACGTGAGTAGTCCGGTGAGCGTCGCCGACGCTTTCGGCAGCGTGAGTGCTCCAATCGAGATTCTGGTCAACTGCGCAGGCATCGCACACATCGGAAACCTCTCCTCGACAGCCCCGGAAGACCTGGACCGGCTCTTCGCGGTGAATATTCGAGGAACCTATCTCTGTATGCGGGCTGTAATTGAGGGAATGGCAGCCGCTAGACGAGGAACCATACTGAACATCGCCTCCATAGCCGCCACGCGCGGCATCAGCGATCGTTTCGCATACTCGATGACAAAGGGAGCCGTGTTATCGATGACTCTCTCGGTTGCCAAGGATTACATCGCTCAAGGTATACGCTGTAACTGCATCTCCCCGGCGCGTATACACACTCCGTTCGTCGATGGTTTCCTCGCCAGGAACTACCCAGGTCAGGAATCGGAAAAGATGGAGGAACTCTCGGAATCGCAGCCAATCGGCCGGATGGGGACTCCGGACGAAGTGGCCGCCCTGGCTCATTACCTGTGTTCGGACGAGGCTTCATTTATCACCGGCGCAGATATCCCCCTCGACGGGGGCTACTTCAATCTCCGTTAGGAACTCTGTGGACTTAGGACTCAAAGATCAGGTCGTCATCGTGACGGGCGGCGCTGCCGGGATTGGTGAGGCGATCACCCGGCTCTGTCTTCAGGAGGGTGCCATACCTGTTGTCGTGAACCGCAAGTCTGATGACTTCTTAGCGTTCATGTCTGAAATGAAGCAAGCCGGTCAAACATGCGACTTCTTTGAAGCCGAGCTGAGCGACGTCAGGCAATGCGAGAGTGCGGTTCGTTATGTTGAAAAGCAGTACGGAACCTTAGTAGGTCTCGTGAATAACGCCGGGATCAACGACGGAGTTGGATTGCAAGCTGGCACACCCGAGCGGTTTCTCGAGAGCTTGAACCAGAACCTCGTCCATTATTACGCGATGGCTCACTACGCGTTTCCCATGCTGAAGGCGTCGCGAGGTTCCATCGTAAACATTAGCTCGAAGGTGGCCCTCACTGGCCAGGGCGGGACTTCTGGCTATGCGGCAGCCAAGGGAGGGCAGCTCGCCCTGACGCGCGAATGGGCGGCTGAGCTTGCGGCCTTCGGTGTTCGTGCAAATGCGGTCATACCTGCGGAGGTGATGACGCCGCTCTATAAACGCTGGATCAGCTTGCGAGATGATCCGGAGAAAGCGCTGACGGAAATCAGGCAGCGCATTCCGCTTGATCATCGCATGACGGAACCGGCAGAAATTGCTGCAATGGTCTTATTTCTGCTCTCGCCCACTCAGAGCGCACACACTACTGGTCAACAGATCGTGGTCGACGGCGGCTACACTCACCTGGACCGCGCTCTCACCTAGGCGGTAACCTGAAAACTAACCGCTGCATTCAGATCGTGTACCGTCCTGCATCGATCATCGGTGCAGCGATTTCGCGTCCAAGCACGGCGAGGTTGACCGGTTCGTGCTTGGTCAACCGGCGCAGCATCGTTGAATATGTCTGAAGCATGTCGCCTTCGGCCACCGCACCGACGACCCGCTCTGCCGCATTCCGAATGATGTTGAACGACCGGCCAGAATAATACTTCGCCAGCTTTGGCCCCAACGGCTTCCTAGGGCCCATCTTCTCGCCGCGCAGAATTACGGACTCGAGCACAAGAACTTCGATCAGGATGTCGGCGAGATCTCCCATGACCTCTTGTTGATCGGCCAGTTGCGTACCGAACCGCTGCGATGCCACTCCGGCGCAGAACAGCGCAAGTTTCTTGGCACTGGCCAAAATAGCGTGCTCCTCCGCCATTGGGCCGTCAAATGAATTCCGCCCGCCGGTTCCGTTCATCATCTCGTCCATCACCTTCTGGATGGCCGGCATCAACGGAACCTTGCCCTGCATTGCGCGCTTAATGATCCAGCCGGTGATGATCAACCGGTTGATCTCGTTCGTACCCTCGAAGATCCGATGAATGCGAGCATCGCGGTAGGCTCGCTCAGCCGGATACTCCTCGACGTAGCCGTACCCGCCGTAAATCTGTAAAACCTCATCGGCGACGCGATCCACCATCTCCGACCCCCAAACCTTCAAAATGGAGCACTCTACCGTAAACTCCTCAATGCGCTTCTGTACATCATGCGAGTACGTTGATGAGGCCTTGTCAAGGCTCGAAAGCGCAGCATCAATTGAACCAACGACGCGCGCCGCAGCAGCTTCCCCCGCAAAAATATCTGCAGCGCATTCGGCAATCTTCTTCTGAACAAGACCGAAGGACGCGATTGGCTTTCCAAACGCGATTCGTTCCTTTGCGTAGCGAATACCGTCGCGCAGGACACTGCGTGCTCCGCCATTTGCGGCCGCCCCTAGTTTGTAGCGGCCAACGTTCAAAACGTTGAAAGCTATGTGATGCCCTTTTCCCGCCTCACCGAGCAGGTTTTCAACCGGCACTGTGCAATCGTTCAATACGACTGGACAAGTGGATGAGCCACGAATTCCGAGCTTGTGCTCCTCGTGGCCAATTGTCAGCCCCGGTGTTCCGGCTTCCACGAGAAACGCCGAAAACTGCTCCCCGTCAACTTTCGCGAATATCGTGAACAGGTCTGCCATGCCAGCGTTAGAGATCCACATCTTTTCGCCATTGAGCAGATAATCCTTGCCGTCAGGACTTAGCCTTGCTGAGGTCCGAATGTTCATCGCGTCGGAGCCAGCCGAAGCCTCTGACAACGCGTAAGCAGCAATCCATTCGCCCGACGCGAGCTTCGGCAGATATTTCTTCTTCTGCTCGTCCGTTCCATACCAAACGATCGGCAGAGTTCCGATACCTGTATGGGCACTGAACGTAACGCAAAAACTACCAGAAACCGAAACGCGATCTACCACAAGGGCCGACGTCATCTTGTCGAGTTCGACGCCGCCATACTCCTCGGGTACATCCACGCCCAGCAATCCGAGTTCGCCAGCCTCGCGCATCAGTGCTCGGCTGACCTCAAAATCCTTGGCCTCGATCTGTGGGATCTGAGGCGCGATTCTGTCTTCTGCGAACTGAGCCGTGGTGTCGGCTATCTGCCGCTGCTCAAGCGAGAGATCCTCGGGAGTAAACACGTCCGCCGGCGTCAAGTCCTCAATCAGGAAACTGCCTCCGGTCACCGGCTTTCTGTCGACGACTGCTACGCGTGTTCCCATTCCCTTTCCCGCTCCTAGTTCTGCAGATTTTCAAATATTCCCGCTGCTCCCATTCCTCCGCCGACACACATTGTCACCATCCCGTAGCGCGCATGGCGTCGCTTCAGTTCGACGAGCAGCGTAGCCGTTAGCTTCGCGCCTGTGCATCCTAGTGGGTGCCCGAGTGCGATCGCTCCGCCGTTGACGTTTATCTTTTCCGGGTCGAGTCCAAGTGTTTTGATCACCGCCAGGGACTGCGCTGCGAAGGCCTCGTTGAGTTCGATTAGCTCGATGTCGTTCAAGCTGAGGCCCGCCATTCTCAATGCCCTCGGAATGGCATAAACAGGGCCGATGCCCATCTCTTCAGGCGCACAGCCGGCATAAGCGAACGCCACAAAGCGGGCGAGAGGCTGCAAGCCTAACCCTCGGGCCCGATCCTCTGACATAACGACCGCCGCCGCGGCGCCGTCGGACATCTGCGAGCTGTTGCCCGCGGTCACGATCCCCTTCGCATGGAACACGGGGCGAAGCTTTGCGAGCGCTTCAATTGATGTATCCACCCGGGGACCTTCATCCACGATGAACTCGTTCTCTTGTTCGACTGGCTTCCCACTCTCGTTCAGCGCCGTTTTCGCGGCTGACACAGGAACTATCTCGTCCTGAAAAGCTCCAGCCTTGATAGCAGCAAGAGCTTTGCGATGACTTTCGTACGCAAACTGGTCGGATTCTTCACGTGTAACTCCATAATGTCTTGCGACACGTTCGGCCGTGAGGCCCATCGACATGTACGAGCCCGGCTGGTTTTCAACCAGCCACGGATTCAGAGAAATCTTATTGCCTCCCATGGGAACGTACGACATCGATTCGGCGCCACCAGCCACGATCACCTCAGCGCCGCCGCCACGAATTCTCTCGGCTGCGAGCGCAATCGATTGCAGTCCCGATGCGCAGTAGCGATTGACCGTCATCGCCGCCGGTTCGTTTGGGAGCCCGGCACGAAATGAGATAAGGCGCGCCATATTCATTCCTTGTTCGCCTTCAGGCATGGCGCACCCGATAATCACATCGTCAATCTCCTTCAGATCGACATTTGGGACGCGCGCGAGTGCACCTCTGACAGCAATCGCTCCGAGATCATCCGGACGCGTATTGCTCAGGATTCCTTTCGGCGCTTTGCCCACCGCCGTTCTGACGGCGCTCACAAGAACTGCTTCCCTCATAGACAAACTCCTCAGTTCCGCAGCGGCTTGCCAGTTTTCAGCGTGTACCCGATCCGTTCCGCAGTCTTCGGCTCTCCACAAAGCGAAAGGAACGCTTCGCGCTCGAGATCTAAAAAGTACTGTTCACTAACCTGTGTCCCGGCGCTGACTTCGCCACCGGCAAGTATTCGGGCGACGTGATTCGCGACGATCATGTCGTGGTCACTGATGAACTCTCCCTCGCGCATCAGGTACACGCCGAGCTTCAGCGTGGCGAGCACTGACCGGCCAGGTGCTTCAATGTCTTTCTTCGGTGTCGGTGCCGAATATCCATTTCGAACCATGTCCAGCGCCTTCGTCTTTGCGTCGAACAATAGTCGATCGCGGTTCATCGAGATGCCATCCGCCTCGTCAAGAATGTCTGCCAATCTCGCCTCAAAAGCAGAGCCCGACAGCTTCGCCATCGCGATTGTCTCGAATACACTTTTGATGGTTTCGTGCAGTTCGACTGAGTCCGCGCGACCATCGCTCTTGATCCGATTGGCAGCAGCTAATGCCCGCAGTGCCATCTCCTTGCAGCCTCCGCCTGCCGGAACCAGGCCTACGCTCGTCTCGATCAGCCCGGTATACAACTCGAGATGAGCCTGGCGGCGGGCGCCGTGCAGAGAAATCTCAGTGCCTCCGCCGAGGCAAAGCCCAAACGGCGCCACGACCACCGGCCGCGAACAGAACTTGATCGCACTCGTCATCGCCTGAAAGCTGCGGACCATCAAATCAATCTCATCCCACTCCTCATCCTGAATAGCGAGGAGGAGTTGCATGAGATTCGCGCCAGCTGAAAAGTTCGTTGCGTCGCTCGTAATGACGAATGCGTCAAAGCTCGTCATCGCCGTGCTCCCGTCACCAAGTTCACGGCTCAGGAACGTCACGATATCTCGTCCAATCGTGTTCATCTTCGAATGGAATTCGAAGCAACCGATTCCATCCCCCACATCGATTAATCGAGACTCCCGCATTTCCCGCTACCCGGCCGTTCGACTTCTCGAAATATGACAGCGACAGAAGCTCAGGCTTCTGTTCGATCCTCTGATATGTCCGACTCTCAGGTTCGAAAAACTCGCTTCCACCGTCGCGGTACCATGAGGTTCCGCCCGACGCGAGGAGCCTCTCGACAGATGGAGGCATCGAAACTCCCGAGCGGCGCATTATCTCAAGCGTCTCCGGGACACCTGCCGCATCCCACATCTCGAATGGGCCGAGCTCCCAATTGAAGCCCGCCTTCATGGCTCGATCGATGTCGACCAAGGTGCGCGAGACCTCACCGATCCGGTTCGCCGCATAAATCCAAAGTTCCGGCAGCATAGCGCGGTAGAACGCAATCGCCTCGTCCTTCTCGCTCCCATTCATCAACGCGCGAATGCGCTCCGCTGGGCTTTCGTTCGACTTAAGCATTTCGAGTAATGGAAATACAGCTCGAACTGCAGGCCTGTAATCCATCCCTTCAGCGTTGAACACAAGACGCGACTCGCTTCCGTCCTTCTCACGGACCTTCTTGTAGAAGCCCTGCTGACTCTTGTCCCCGAGCCATTTCCGCTCGATCAACACAGCCATTTCAGACGGGAGACCCAAATCTGAACGCTCGTCTCCGCCAGCAGCCCCAAAGTTTCGCGCCACGTTGTAGATCACGTCGATTCCAACCATGTCCGCTAAACGAAATGTGCCGGTCTTCGGCCAGCCGATCACCGGACCGGTCAACACATCGATCTCTTCAATGCTCAGTCCCTGCGCCTTCATCACGCGAAATGTGTTCAGCATCGCAAAAACGCCGATTCGATTCGCGATAAAGTTGGGCCTGTCGTTCGCCCGGACAACTGTCTTACCGAGCTTCAAATCCGCGAACTGCGAAATCGTTTCAACAACGACAGGATCTGTTTCGGCGGTGGGGATTACCTCCAAAAGGCGCATGTAGCGTGGAGGATTGAAGAAGTGCGTTCCGAGCCAGCGGCGGCGCAAGTCGTCAGGAAGTCCTTCGCCGATCGTAGAAACCGGAAGTCCGCTCGTATTTGTTGTCAGGATTACGTCGCACTTTGTATGCGATATCACTTTAGCCAGCAGATCCCGCTTGATTTCGAGGTTTTCCGAAACCGCTTCGACAATCCAGTCACAATCCCTCAAATTCTCCAGGTCATCATCGAAGTTTCCTACCGCTATTCGTGTGGCAGCGATTGGATCTGCAAATGCCGGAGGCTTCGCCTTCCTGAGCCGATCCAGCGCTTGCATCGCAACTGCATTTCGGTTCGGGGGCGCCGCTGCCAGGTCGAGCAGCAACACTGGTATGCCTGCGTTGGCGACGTGCGCCGCAATCCGGGCGCCCATCGTACCTGCTCCCAAAACGCCGACCCGCCGGATGTCATAGCGGCTTCGGGGTTTCCGGATCTCTTCGCGTGAATCCGATTCACCGGCCGACGGACGGACCACGGACGCCATGTTCCACTCCCGAATGCCCTGATCTCCTCTGTCCAGAGGAGCCATCTGCTTCCCCTGAACAGCCGGGATAATACTTAACGATCGGTCAAAAAGTCAACCAACAAGGGTCCACCGCCAAATACGGCAAAATGTCATCGCGAAATCCGCCGCCCGGGACGATCTTGCCCTTTCCTCGGCATTTGCCGTGTGCTCGTGATCGTGCGGCCGCCGTTGCGCTTTGCGAGGCCACCCGTGAGCAGTTCAGCGAAACCTGAAGCGATCTCCTCAGCCGTCATGCCTCCTTCGGGTCTGTACCAGGTGCCGATCCAATTGATCGCGCCTGCAGCGGCAAATGCTGCCAGCTTAGGATTGCAAGCAGCAACCGAGCCATCCGCCATGCCATCTTCGATATACCCCCGAATCGAGGCATCGATCCGGCGCTTTAACGTACGTACCTCGCGGCGCGCCGCCGGCGACAGCTCCGAGTCGTCAAGCATGGCTACGCAGCGTCCAAAATCATGAGACACGATAGCCGTTGCGTAAACATGAAGATATTTCTTCAGCCGTTCAAGGCCGCTTCCACGGGTCAGTGTGCCTTCTTCCAGAAGGCCTTCAATCGAGGTTATGCCCGCGCGATAGCATTCAACCAAAATCTGCTCTTTATTCTGAAAGTAATAGTAGAGTGCGGGCTTCGTAATCTTCAGCAGGGCCGCTAGTTCGCGAAGCGAGGTACTCCGGTATCCGCGCTCCAGGAATAGCCGGGCTGCGGTCTCGAGGATCGCCACCCGCTTCGAATCTCCGTCTCTTTGCCGCACACGAAAACTCTTCCATGGGCGTTTAGAAGATATCGAGCTATCTGTTGTTGGCATCTTCAAAAGCTTTCCGTTGATTCGATCATGCGACGAGGGTTCTCTCATGGCGATTCCACGAGCTCGTCCGATCGCTGTTCACCAATTTCGCTGTAGATTTTTCGTGACAGCTCTACTGCAACTTATTTACCTTACCCCACGGTAAAAAAGCGAGGCTTACATTGCAGAGCGAGATTGAGAACGAACAGGAGCTGGGAAAGATGGAACTCCCGGATTCCGAGCTACCTCTGCAGCGGATCTATTCCTCAGAACGGGATCGGCCGAGCCAGCCCTTTCTCACGCAACCCAGGAACGGTGAGATCCAGAGCTGGACGTGGGCCGAGGCGATGCACGAAATCCGACGAATCGCCCGCTGGCTCATCAACCAGAATTGGCCGGCAGGCTCGCGCATTGTCATTCTGTCGAAGAACTGTGCGTGGTGGATCATGGCAGACATCGCCATATGGATGTCGGGGCACGTCAGCGTGCCGTTCTTCCCGTCGCTTCGTAATGAATCTGTATCGTCGTTGTTCCAGCACAGTGAGCCAGTCGCCTGCTTTCTTGGAGAGTTGGATCAGTGCCTGTCTTTCGACGTTCCGCCACTACAGGATATGAACTTCGTTCGATTGCCGAACGCAAAGCCAGACCATATTCCTCATGAATATGAAGAGTGGCAAAGGATCGTTCAGAACGGAAAGACGTTCGTGGGCCAGTCACTGCGCGCAGCGGAAGACGTTGCGACCATCATCTACACCTCGGGAACGACGGGACAGCCGAAAGGCGTAATGCAGTCGTTTCGCTCCCTCAGCCTCATGGGCAAATCCATGGAGCCCGTGCTCGGCAACTCTCCCTACGCGCTCGATCGCATCCTGTCCTACCTGCCTCTGGCCCATATTGCCGAGCGGGCGATAGTCGAGATGAACTCTCTCATCATGCCGCTCCAGATCTTCTTCAGCGAGGGCCAGCCAACGTTCCTCAGTGATCTGCAGCGGTCAAAATGTACGGTTTTCTTCTCAATTCCTCGTCTTTATCTCCGTTTTCAGCAGGGCGTCTTTGAGAAGGTGCCGGAACGAAAGCTTGAGCATCTTCTCAAAATCCCTATCCTCAACCACATTGCTCGAAGCAAAATTCTCAAGGGACTAGGTCTTCAGCATGCGCGGCTTGTCGCATCCGGAGGCGCGGCAATTCCGGTTGAGCTACTGCACTGGTATCGCAAGCTTGGGCTCAACTTCGTTGAAGGCTACGGAATGACGGAGACCGGCATCACGCACGTTCCGTTGCCCTCGAAATTCCGCGCGGGTTTTGTCGGCAACGCAAGTCCTTACGCTGATACGCGAATCTCCCGTGAAGGCGAGATCCAGATCAGAGGCCCAATGAACATGCTGGGGTACTACAGGAATCCCGAACTCACCCAGCAAGCCTTTACGCAGGATCGATATTTCCGTACGGGCGATCGCGGCGAGATTGATGAGCAGGGCAGGCTTCGGATCGTCGGCCGGCTCAAAGAGGAGTTCAAGACGGCCAAAGGGAAGTACGTCGTACCTGCACCAATCGAAAAACTGCTCTCGCTTTCAACGATGTTCGAATCGGTCTGCGTTCTCGGCTCGGGTATGTCTGCACCTTTCAGTCTCGCAGTGCTGGTACCTGAGCTCAGAACAGCCGCAGAATATCCTACAAGACGCGAAGCTCTCGAGAGCGCCCTCAAACACGAAATGGACCGCGTCAACAGTCATCTGGATCAACACGAACAACTGCGGTTCATGGTTGTCTGCCAGCAGCCATGGACAGCAGACAATGGACTCCTTACCCCAACCCTGAAGGTCCGCCGAACAGCACTCGAAGAGCGCTTCGATAGCAGCTTCCTCGAATGGGAGCAAGCGAACACCCGTGTGCTATGGCAGGGCGCGACGGCGACATAACCGGCATTACGACCAGCTGTAGAGGTCCGCATCCAGCCGCCAAATTAACGGCGTTTCACATGTCGAATCCTCAATTGTCCACCCGAGGCTCACTATGACCGCAATCCCCACAACGCCCAAGCCGATCCTGGTTCTCTTTTTGCTCTTCTCTACAATAGCGGCTACCTCCGCCGCTCAGCAGGAGTACGTCGGACGCTACAACATTTACACCGGGTTCTCCGACCTTTCCAGCCCCGGACTCAACAGCCTGAATCAGGTTGGTTTCCATCTTCAGGCCGGAGGCAATGTGAATCGATCGCTCGCCGGCGGCTTTGATTACAGCGTCCAGAGCGGCGACACTTCGCTGACCGCAAACCTCGCAACGCCAGCGCTTCAGGCACAACTCGGAGCCTTAGCAATCCAGTTCGCACAGGCGGGACTGATCCCGCCCGGCTATACCCTCAGGATCCCCCTGCACGCATTCACCCAGACGATCACGGCCGGCGTTCAATTTGAGTACCGGCATTATTCACGCACTACGCTGTTCATTCGACCTGCGCTCAGCGCGTTCCGGATCACAGCGACACCGCATCCGAACCCGCAGGATCCCTATGCTGTCACCGTCTCCAGCTTTCTCGCACCGGGAGGCAGTCTCACGGACTGGACGGGCGCCTACGGTGCCGGTGGAGGAGCGGACTTTAACTTCACCAGACATGTGGGCGCGCGGTTTCAGCTGGACGCCACTTGGAATCATCCGTTCAACAGCATCCTCGCTAACGGATTCTGGAGCTATCGTTACTCCGTAGGTCCAGCATTTCACTTCGGAGCCAACGTCCCGCAACACGGCCATCGGATGAAGTGATTGCTTCCGAACTGAAAATCGCATACATCCAGGAGGTCTTATGAAGCTCATCCTTGCCGGTCTGGCGCTGCTGACTATTCTCCCGAACCGAGCCGCAGCCCAAGCAACTCCTGCAGAATCCTGCAAGCTGTTAGTTCACATCGATGGATTCCGCAATCAGAAAGGCGACGCCGGAGTGACCGTGTTTAAATCGCCGGATGGCTGGCCGGAGAACAACAGCAAGGCCGTCCTGCATGGAGGACATCCCTTCAGCGGTGACAAGGCAACGGTTGAACTCCAGCTTCCGCCGGGCCGCTACGGGATTGCGGCACTCCATGACGAGAACTCCAATCACAAGCTGGATCGCAATATGATCGGTTTCCCGAAGGAAGGTTTCGGGTTCTCGAACAACCCGAAGGTTGGTCTCAGCGCGCCAGGCTTTGAGGCCGCTGCCATGCAGGTCACCTGTCCCGTCACCGAGACCACCATCCATCTCATCTATAAGTAGCGGCTCAATCCGGCCTGAGGACACGTCCGCCCGCTACAATACGG
This sequence comes from uncultured Acidobacteriaceae bacterium, assembly GCA_963762465.1. GTDB lineage: Bacteria > Acidobacteriota > Terriglobia > Terriglobales > Acidobacteriaceae > Granulicella. The sequence continues at coordinate 593,019 of CAVXKS010000011.1, forward strand.
TAAATACTTCGGAGAGCGGACTAAACATGCCTGATGCAACTTGCGATATCGGATTGATCGGCCTCGCTGTAATGGGCCAGAACCTCGTACTCAACATGACGGACCACGGGGCGAAGGTCGCTGTCTTCAACCGCACGACCTCCAAGGTGGACGACTTCCTGGCCAACGAAGCAAAGGGTACGCAAGTCGAAGGCGCGCACACGGTGGCGGAGCTTTGCGCGAAGCTCAAAAGACCGCGTCGCGTGATGATCATGGTCAAGGCCGGCGATGTCGTCGATCATACGATCGATCAGCTCCTGCCTTACCTCGAAAAGGGCGACATCATCATCGACGGCGGCAACTCCCTTTTTACCGACTCCAACCGTCGCACAAAGGATCTCGCCGAAAAAGGGATTCTCTTCATCGGGACCGGAGTCTCCGGCGGCGAAGAAGGCGCACGCTTCGGCCCCTCGATCATGCCCGGCGGCAATCCTGCCGCGTGGCCGCACGTGAAGGACATCTTCCAGTCGATCGCCGCAAAGGTAGAAGACGGCACGCCGTGCTGTGACTGGGTCGGCGAAGAGGGCGCGGGCCACTACGTCAAGATGGTGCACAACGGCATCGAGTATGGCGACATGCAGCTCATCTGCGAGGCCTACCAGCTCCTGCAGGATGGTCTCGGTCTGACCGCCGACGAACTCGCCAAGGTCTTCACCGAATGGAACAAGGGAGAACTCGACAGCTTTCTCATCGAAATCACCGCCGAGATCTTCGCCAAGAAAGATGACGACGGCCAGCCCATGGTCGATAAGATCCTCGACACCGCGGGCCAGAAGGGCACCGGCAAATGGACGGCCATCTCAGCGCTGGACCTGGGTCAGCCCGTCACGCTCATCGGTGAGAGCGTCTTTGCCCGCTGCCTCAGCGCGCTCAAGGACGAGCGCGTTCGTGCCTCGAAGATTCTCCGCGGACCAGGCTCCAAGCCGACCGTAACTGACCGCCCCGCCTTCATTGAAGATGTCCGCCGCGCGCTTTACTGCTCAAAAATGATTAGCTACGCGCAGGGCTACATGCTTCTGCGCGAAGCCGCCCGGGAGCAGGGCTGGAACCTCAACATGGGCGGTGTCGCGCTCATGTGGCGTGGCGGCTGCATTATCCGCAGTCAATTCCTCGGCAAGATCAAGGAAGCGTACGACAAGAACCCGAAGCTGGAGAACCTGTTGCTCGATGAGTTCTTCGCGTCTGCGCTCAATGAATATCAGAGCTCGTGGCGCCGTGCCGTCGTGCAGGGTGTGCAGTTCGGCGTTCCCATGCCCGCCTTCACGACAGCGCTCTCCTTTTTCGACGGCTACAGAACCGGGCGACTTCCCGCGAACCTGCTCCAGGCCCAGCGCGACTTCTTCGGCGCCCACACCTATGAGCGTGTGGACAAGCCCCGCGGGGAGTTCTTCCACACCAACTGGACTGGCCGCGGCGGCCGCGTCTCGTCCTCAACCTACAACGCTTAGCCAATGACGCTGCCGAGGGCCGCGGCGCGCTGTACAATCGTGGGCAACCTCCGATGAGTCTGTTTCTTCGACCAGGACCCTGGACAGCGGCCGCGGCCCTTCTGCTCTGTATAGCAGCCAGCGCTTGGGCCGATCCCGCCGGATCCTCTAAGCACAAACCGTCGCAGACGTCGCAGCAGCTGCACTCACCTTTTGGTCTCACCGAGGTCGGCGCGCTGGACGGTGCGGCCTACCGCATCGATATCCCCAACGACTGGAATCACAATCTCGTCGTCTACTATCACGGCTACGCGCAGCAGCCCGTCACCTTCCACATCGCGGAGCGTCTCACCGGACGCCAGCAGCAGTTTCTCGAACGCCATTACGCGGTCATCGAAAGCGCCTACTCGCAAACTGGCTGGGCACTCCCCCAGGCCTACCCCGAAACCGAGGCTCTCCGCCAATACTTCGTGAAGCGCTTCGGTCCGCCTCACGAGACCTATGCAGCTGGCGCGTCAATGGGCGGTGCGCTCGTTATGGTCACCCTGGAACTCAATCCCAAGCCATATCTCGGAGGTCTCGACCTCTGCGGCGCCGTCGGCCCCACTTCAGAATCGTTCGATCGGCGTTTCGCGATGCGGGCCGCCTTCGACTACTACTTCCCTGGCCTGATGCCGCGTCTTGTCCCGGTCCCTCTAGACTTTCTTGCCGACCGCGCCGAACGCGAACGCATTGCCGCTGCGCTCGATGAAAATCCGCAGGGAGCCGCGGCCATGCGTTCGCTTATGGGTCTCCACACCGATGCCGAACTCGCCGCCGACATCGCCTACTTCACCTTTGTCATCGGTGACATGCAACGCCGAGCAGGCGGCAATCCCTTCGACAACCGCAACACGATCTACTCCGGCACAAACGCGACGAACAGCATGTTCGATTACGAACTCAATGACAAAGTTCGCCGCTACGATGCCCAACCTGCCGCCCGAGCCTACCTGCTGCGCCACTACACACCCACTGGCCGACTCGGCCGCCCCATGCTTGCGCTCCACACCGTCTACGATCCAGTCGTCCCGGTATCGCAGCTAGCACAATACAGTCGGCAGGTCGAAGCCGCCGGTTTCGGCCAGAACCTCGTCCAGCAGTACGTTCACCGCGAAGGCCACTGCACCGTACGGGAGGAGGAGGTCGGCGAAGCCTTCGATGAGCTGATCGCCTGGACGCACGCCGGTCTGCGTCCAGCTGCCGGCCTGATCAAGGAGCTGCACCCCGCGCCCAGCGTCCGCGAGCAGCAGGCGCTCCGTCCCTCTGAATCGGAAAATGGACCGAAACCCTAGCCGGATTACGCTCTTGTCTATGGAGCTGTCAAGCCCACTCCGTATAATGACCTATGGCCATAGTCCAGCCGGAACGGCCTGACTCTGCGCAAAACCCAGGGACAGGTGGACAAATCGGCGCATCCGAGACAGCCCCTAGCGAGAGCGGAATGGGTCTGGAAGCGACATTGCCGCCGGTTCCGTCGCGGCCCCCTTTTGCCGAGCCGCTCACCTCGCTTGATGAACCGTCCGGCGCGTTTGCGCCGCCTCCCACAGCCAATCTCCCAACCGACACCAGCCCGGTCACACCCTGGATCGACGCCCCAACAACACAGCTCCAGGAAGATCTGAATGCCCGCTTCGAGCGCGTTCTGGCAACGATCCGCGTCAATCGTCCGCATGACGATCTCGACCTGATACGGGCCGCATGGGCCTTCTGCCAGGAGCAGCACGATGGCCAGCTCCGCGCCTCGGGTGAGCCTTACGTCATCCATCCTCTGGAAGTCGCCCAGGTGCTCGCCGATCTCAAGATGGACGCAACTGCCATCGCAGCCGGCCTGCTGCACGATGCCGTTGAGGACACCGACGTCTCCACGCAGGAGATCGCCCGGCGATTCGGCGAGCAGGTAGCCCACATCGTCGAAGGCGTCACCAAACTCGACAAGATCAAGTTCGCAAATCGCGAAGACCACCAGGCCGAGAACATCCGCAAGATGCTGCTCGCGATGGTCACTGACGTCCGGGTCGTCATCATCAAGCTTGCTGACCGTCTCCATAACATGCGCACGCTCGAGCACCTCAACCCCGAAAAGCAGCAGCGCATCGGCAAAGAAACGCTCGACATTTACGCTCCGCTGGCGCACCGCCTCGGGATGGGCAAACTCCGGGGTGAACTCGAAGACCTCGCGTTCCGCTTCGTCGACCCGCTCACCTATTCCAAGCTCTCCGGTGAGGTCGATGCTATCCGCGGCGAAGGGGAAGCCTTCCTCGATCGCCTTGTCAGGACCATCGAATCAAAACTGCACGACGCGAACATCCATGCTCGCGTCGAGTCCCGCATCAAGCGCCTTTACTCCATCCAACAGAAGCTGAACGCCCACGGCGTGCCTGTCGACCAGGTCTATGACCTCTTCGCTGTCCGTGTGATCACCCAGACGGAGCAGGACTGTTATGCCGTACTTGGACTCCTGCACTCCACCTGGCGCCCCGTGCCCGGCCGCTTCAAAGATTTCATCGCCATGCCCCGGCCCAATCTTTACCAATCCCTTCACACGACGCTCATAGCCGAGGGCGGCCATCAGTTCGAGGTCCAGATCCGCACCGAAGACATGCATCGCGTCGCGGAAGAAGGCATCGCAGCCCACTGGAAGTACAAGGCCTCCGACAACGTCAGCGCCAAAGACGAGCAACGCCTCGCCTGGGTTCGCCAGCTGATGGAATGGCAACGGGAGATGTCCGACCCCAACGAGTTCATGTCGACACTCCGGATCGACCTGTACCCCGAGGAGGTCTACACCTTCACGCCCAAAGGCAAGGTCATTGTCCTTCCGAAGGACGCGAGTCCTATCGATTTCGCCTACGCCATCCACACCGACGTCGGCCACGCCACGACTGGCGCCAAGGTCAACGGCCGCATCGTCCCGCTGCGGTACCGCCTCCGCAACGGTGACATCGTGGAGATCACCACCCAAACCGGCCACACGCCGTCTCGGGACTGGCTCAGTTTCGCCAAGAGCTCCCGCGCCCGAAACAAGATCAAGCACTGGCTCAACGAGCATCAGCGTGAGCGCGCCATTGAGATCGGCCGCAAGCTGCTGGAACGCGAAGCTCGCAAATATAAAATCTCCCTGCAGAAGTTCGGTCCTCCCGAGTTCGACCGCATCGCCCATGAATACGGCCTCCACGGTGAACTTGATCTGCTCGCTGGCATCGGCTTCGGCAAGTACTCGACTCGCCAGGTCTTGAACAAGCTCGAGCCCGGCAGCGCCGTCGACGCGAAGGAGACTGCAACAGAGCCAGGCCCAGTGGCCGACACGCTCGCGCACATGAGCGAGGCAGTCAAGCGCGTCTTCTTCGGCAAGGGATCGGAATCTCTCCAGGTCGAAGGTCAGGACGATCTCCTCGTCTACCGCGCGCGATGTTGCAATCCGATCCGCGGCGAAGAGATCGTCGGCTACGTCACCCGCGGCAAAGGCGTCGCTGTGCACGCGCGAAGCTGCCCCAACGTCCAGAACCTTCTCTACGAGGCGGACCGTCGCATTGAAGTCGAGTGGTCCGACGCTCACGGCAACGGCAAGGAGGTTGGCCCCAAGCCGACAACGTACCCGGTCAAACTCACCCTCACGGTCGACGACCGCTCCGGCCTTCTCAAAGAGTTCGCGGCCATCATTTCCGAGGACGGGACCAACATCCGCAGCGTTGAAACCCGTCCCGCCTCCGACGGCTCCGTGCACGTCGATTTCGTCATCGAGACGGTCGATCTTCGGCACCTCACGCGTCTCCAGCAGAACCTGCGCAAAGTTCCAGGCGTTCGCGACGTTCACCGTGTGCAGAAAATTTAGCACCTGAGTGCTACTCATTCGCTCGCGAACACTGCATACTGTTGTGGCCGCACCCCGGCAATCTACAAGCGAGGCAAAATCTCCTGATGCGTCGAACCTGCCGTGTGCTCTGCCTGACTGCGCTCGCAGTTACAGCGTCAACTCTCTTCGCCCAGTGCAAAGTGCCAGCCAACAAACAATGGCTCGTTCCACTTCTCGACGCAAAGCAGCAGGACACGGTGAACTGCCTCGTGCAGTTCAACACGTTGCCTGAGGGCGGCTGGCGCATTCACGAAGGCGATTTGCCCCACGGGGAGTCGCCCACCCTCGCAGACAGCTCCTGGCCGGTCGCCAAGGTCCCGTCAAGCGCCGGAAAAGAGGCGGTCTGGTTTCGCCAGCGCATCACTATTCCCAAAACCTTGAATGGCTACGACCTCACCGGCACAGACATCAGCTTCGAATTCGTCGCAACGGCCAATGGTCCCGTGCCTGAAATCATCTACTTCGACGGTCGGCGCGTCGCGCTCGGTGAAGACCTTGAGCAAATCCCGCTGTTCGATCACGCTAAGCCCGGGCAATCGATCCTCGTTGCCGTGAAGCTCCTGCCCACCGTGGACGACAAAACCTTCCGCGGCGCGCGCTTACGCATCACGTTCGCTGCCGACCGCCCTGACCCGCAGGACATCGCCACCGAAATTGTCTCCGCAGCCAATCTGCTCCCCGTTTTAGCCCCGAACTCCGCTGCAGATAAAGACACCCTCGGCAAAGCCATCGGCCAGATCGATCTGCATGCACTCGGTGCAGCCCAGCAGGCGGTCTTCGATGCATCCCTGCACGCAGCGCAGTCCACCCTCCTCACGTTGAACCCCGTCCTGAGGCAGGCGAACTACCACCTCACAGGCAACTCGCATATCGACGCGGCGTGGCTCTGGCCGTGGACAGAGACAGTCGATACCGCCAAGCGCACCTTCTCGAGCGCCGTGCAGCTCATGAACGAATATCCGAGCTACACGTACACACAGTCCGCCTCCGCTTACAGCCAGTGGATCGCCGACAAATATCCCGCCCTGAACGCCGAGATCGCAAAGCGCGTGGACGAAGGCCGCTGGGAGCTCGTCGGCGGCATGTGGGTGGAGCCCGACCTGAACATGCCCGACGGCGAATCGCTCGTTCGCCAACTCCTCGTCGGCCAGGCTGCCTTCCAAAAGATCTACGGCCACACCGCCAAGATCGGCTGGAACCCCGACTCGTTTGGCTACACCTGGCAGCTTCCGCAGATCTACAAGCGCTCCGGGATCGACTTCTTCGTCACGCAGAAGATGACCTGGAACGATACCAATCAGCTTCCGCTGAAGCTCTTCTGGTGGGAGTCGCCGGACGGCAGCAAAGTGCTGACCTATTTCCCCCACGACTACGCCAACCAGAACGTCGACCCCATTCGCCTCTCCGCAGATCTTGCCATTGCAGCGAAACGCGCGCCCGGTATGCATGACCTGATGGACCTCTTCGGCGTTGGCGATCACGGCGGGGGTCCGACGCGCACCATGCTCGACCAGGGCCTCCATTGGATGCAGCCAGACAAGGTGGGCGCCAAAGAAGAGTTCGGGACCGCGCTGCCCTATTTCCAGCACGTCGAGAAGGAACTCGCCCCTAACTCACCAACCTGGAACTACAGCAGCCTCGCCTCCGGAAATACCGCGCTGCCAACGCCAGGGCTCGGCCAGATCGCCGTGCCCACCTGGAAGGACGAGCTCTACCTCGAATACCACCGCGGTGTCTTCACCACGCAGGCCGCGCACAAGCGCAACATGCGTGACGCCGAAGAGGAGATGCTGAACGCTGAGAAGCTCGCCTCTCTCGCCTGGCTCGATGGCCGCACCTACCCTACCGGCGAACTCAACGATGCCTGGAAGCACGTTCTGTTCAACCAGTTCCACGACCTCGCCGCCGGCTCCGGGATTGGCATCATTTACAAGGAAGCTCAGAAAGACTACGACCAGGTTCGCTGGGCCACAAACGAGATCTCCACGAATTCCTTGAAGACACTCGCCTCCCGCATCAACACCGACGGCAAGGGCGAGCCCATCCTCGTCTTCAACCCGCTCGGACTCGAGCGGGGCGGCGTAGCGGAGGTCAGCGTGCAGATGCCTCACGGCATCGACACCATCTCGCTTGAGGACGAGCGCGGCAACGTCGTCCCCTCGCAGGTTCTCTCGAGCGATCTCCCCACCCATACCTTCCATCTGCTATTCAAACTGGACAGTGTCCCCTCAATCGGCTACACCGTTCTCCACGCCGTTGAAGGCCAGCACGAGTTCCGTAGCGATCTCACCAGCGCCGGCTACATCCTCGAGAACTCGGCGCTGCGCATCAAGGTCGATCCAAAGACCGGGTGCATCACTTCTCTCTTCGACAAGCGCGGTAACTTCGAAGCCCTGGCGCCCAACTCCTGCGGCAACGAACTCCAGGCCTTTGTCGACAAGCCAAAGAACTACGACGCCTGGAACATCGATCCCGGCACACTCGACGAGACTCCCACCCTGCTGCATGAAGCCGACGAAGTGAAGATGATTGAGACCAGCCCGCTCCGGTCTGTTCTCCGTGTCACGCGCACCTGGAACAAATCGAAATTCGTTCAGGACCTCATTCTCTACGCCGGCTCCGAGGAGCTAGTCGTCCACAACGACTTCGATTGGCATGAGCAGCACATCCTCCTCAAGGCTGCCTTCCCGCTTGCGGCCACGAACAAATCCGCCACCTACGAAATTCCGTACGGCTCCATCCAGCGCCCCACCACTCGCGAGAACAGCTTCGAAAAGGCACGCTTCGAAGTCCCCGCACTTCGCTGGGCCGATGAAGGCGACACCGCGCACGGTCTGAGCCTCCTTAACAATTCCAAGTACGGTTACGACGCCGTTGGCAATGTCCTGCGCCTGTCGCTGCTTCGCGCCCCAACATGGCCCGATCCGGTCGCCGACCAGGGCACGCAGATCTTCGACTACGCCATCTACCCACACATGGGCACATGGCAAACCGCAAACACCATGGCTCGCGGCTGGGAGTTCAACTACAAGCTTCACGCCATGCAAGTGCCCGATCACGATGGCACGCTTCCACCAACTCACTCCTTCTTCGGAATCGACGGCACTCACGTGCTTCTAACGGCGCTCAAAAAAGCCGAGGATTCCAACGCTCTCATCGCTCGCTTCTTCGAGTGGGGCGGCGAGTCGGATAACGTCACCCTCACCGTTCCACCGGGTGCGAAATCGGCCACTCTCGTCAACCTGATGGAGAAGCCCGAAGGCTCCCCTCTCACCGTCACCAACGACAAGGTCACTGTCCCCGTTACCCCCTACCAGATCCAAACAGTACGCATCGACTACTGACCGTTCAGGAACCAAAGGAAAAGGACCGCACCCTGCGGTCCTTTTCCCTTAGACTCCGACCTGCCTATCCAATCGGCGGAATATCAATCTTTTGCCCCGCCTGAATGCGATCCGGATTCGAAATGTTATTGGCCTTTGCAATCTCTTCGTACTTGTTCGGATCGCCGTAGAACAGCTTCGACACCTTCGAGAGGTTGTCGCCCGGCTTGAGCGTATACGGCTGCGAGTCGCCTCCGGTTGTCGAGATCTGGTGCTCAAGATCCGAGTAGTTTGGGTCCACCTGTTTGATGACATCCCATACGCGGTTCGCCACCACCTTCGACGGCACCTCCGCCTTCAGCACCAGCTTGTCGCCATCCAACGACGTGCCATCCACCTTCGCTCCATACGGCTCAAACTCCTTGATCGTGTTGATCACGGGACCGTACTTCTGCTGTAACGTGTTCAGATCGGCCATATCGCACTCCTTGCGAGGTCACTCTCGCACACAGTTGGATGCCACTCTTTCCGCCGCCCGCCTGTGCGAATCCGATGGGCTAGCTAAGCACGCCTGTTTTCTTTGCGATGCTTGTAAGTGTCTCCAGCGCGCGATCAATCTGGCCGGGCGTGTGCTCGCTCGTCATAATGCAGCGAACCCGAGCTTTACCTTCCGGCACCGTCGGGAACGCAATCCCTGTCGCCATCACGCCGGAGTCAAACAGAGCACGACTGAATTCCATCGTCTTCCGTCCATCGCCGATGACGATCGGCGTAATCGGCGTCTCGGTCGCTGGCGTCGACTTTCCGCCGATATCGAATCCCACCGCGCGCAACTGCTCCTGGAAATACCTCGTATTCGTCCACAGCCGCTCGATACGCTCGGGCTCCTGCTCAAGAATGTCGAACGCCGCTATGCACGCAGCCGCCACTGCCGGCGGGTGCGACGTCGAAAACAAAAATGGTCGCGCGCGGTGGTAGAGATAATCAATCAGATCACGCGATCCGCACACATATCCGCCCAACGCGCCGATCGCTTTCGACAAAGTCCCCACCTGCACATCCACCCGTTGCGTGCAGTGAAAGTGATCGACACTCCCGCGCCCATTCCTGCCCAGCACGCCCGAAGCATGCGCATCATCCACCATCATGATCGCGCCATACTTATCGCAAAGATCGCACAACGCAGCCACCGGCCCGATGTCGCCATCCATCGAGAACACGCCATCTGTAATCACCAGCTTGCGCCCCGGCTCGTTCGCAATCTCCTTCAGCAACTCCTCGCAATGCGCAGCATCCTTGTGCCGGAACACCTTGATCTTCGCGCGCGACAGCCGCGCACCGTCGATAATGCTCGCGTGATTCAGCTCATCCGAGAGGATAAAATCCTCTTTGCCCAGAATCGACGACACCGTTCCAGCATTCGCCGTGAACCCAGACTGGAAAACAACGCACGCTTCCACACCCTTGAACGCCGCGATTTTCTCCTCCAGTTCCAGGTGGATCTTCATCGTGCCTGCGATCGTGCGCACCGCACCCGAGCCCACGCCGTATTCCCTCGTCGCCGCGATCGCCGCCTGGCGTAGCCGTGCATCATTGCATAGCCCCAAATAGTTGTTCGAGGCAAGATTGATCACTTCGCGCCCGTCGTAGTGACAGACCGCCGCCTGCTGATCATCAAGGACTCGCAGTCGGAAGTAAGTCCCCTGGGCACGCAGCGCGTCCAATTGAGCCGTCAGATGTGCGAGCTGTGGGCGCTCCGCGTGCGTCGATTCAGCGGTTGAAGAAAGAGTAGCCATAACCCCTTGATGCTAAACCTTCTCTGCTCACCAAGGCAGCGGAACCGCGTCCCACTCGCATCACACCTTCGGCGAACTCTATAACTTTCTCGTTTCGTCGGCTGAAGCAAAACGCCTTCGCACTCTGAAGATTAGCGATGTTCGAAAGGAGAAACATCGATGAACAACGGATTCCGGGCTCAACTTTCCGCGGCCGCTTTATGCGTCGCACTCGTCTTTACCGCTGGTTGCAAGAGCGACCAGCAGAAGGCGGTCGATCAGGCCAAGGCCCAGGCCGCCGCTACGCAGACCCCGCAGCAGGTCCAGTACGTCGATACGAACGGAAACACCGTAACCACGACCGTGCAGCCGCCACCCGCGGCCGGTCAGCCGGAGCAGGTCTCCACAACCGTTACGTCCCCGCCTCCCGGACCGAAGCCTCGCGCCACAGCTCCCGTGGTCATGCCGCTCGGCTCTGCGCCTGGTGCACCCGCATATCAGAACGCCTATGGTCCGAACGCCCCTCAGCCCGAACCCGGTGCCGCTCAGCCTCAGACAAATGGCGTAGCCCCGGCACCGCAGAATGGAGCTCCGATTCAATCAGGCCCTGCTCCTGTATATAACCTCACAGTTCCCGCGGGCACGGAGCTCGCAGTTCGCGTCAACGAACGCATCGACGTCAAGCACGCCGTCCCCGGGGAGCACTTCAGCGGTGAGATTGTCGAGCCCGTCACGCGCGACGGCACTGTACTCATTCCGCGCGGAACCCCCGTTCGCGGACGCATCGACGAAGCTCATCGTCGCGGCCACTTCAAAGGGCGCTCCGTCCTCGAACTGCGTCTCGTCTCGATGACGCTCAACGGCTACGAATACGGCCTCGACACGCACGACACCGTTCGCTCCAAGAAGGGTAAAGGCAAGCGCTCCGCCGGCCTCATTGGCGGACTAGCCGGCGCGGGCATGCTCATCGGCGGCATTGCATCGGGCGGTGCGGGCCTGGCCATCGGCGGAGCTTCCGGCGCGGGCGCTGGCACGCTTCTCGCAGGCACCACCGGAAACCGCGACATCGTCATCCCTGCCGAGAGCATCGTGCATTTCCGATTGGCCGACCAGCTCGTCGTACAGAATCCCTAAACGGTCGGATGCTTCACGCGAGGGCCTGCGTACCGCAGGCCCTCTAACTCTTTAATCAGCGGCGGACTCTGATCGTAATCGGAATACCGTATCCATCTCGGACTCACGACAAAATGCGCGACGTCCGGCCACTCGAGATGCGCGCGGCACTCCGGCCAAACTGCAAAATACAAATCGAGGTATCGATCCCGTTCGACACCACTCGGCTCTTTCGCAAGCCCTTCAAACTGAATCGTCTCGTTCTCCGCCCCAGCCCACAACAAACGAACACGCGGGCTGCCGCAGTAGATTTTCATATTTGCGAGACGAACGAACCGTGTCGAAGATGATCTCCATCTCAGCGGTCACGGCGATTCCAACCAGAGCCGACTGAGGAGTCCACTCCGCCGAGACGCTCGACACAACGCCGTACCGGTACTGCTGCATGACCCGGCAGATCGCATCGCGGTCCATAGCCCCCCGGGAGCCCTACTCAGTCTCGAACATTCAGCAGAATCTTACTCGCCTCGCCTGACTCCAGCAGCTTCATTGCATCATCGAACTTCGCCAGCGGCAGCCGATGCGTAATCACCGGGCTCAGATCCATTCGCGGATCTCGCATCAGCGCCTCAGCCTGGAACCAGGTCTCATACATCTTGCGCCCGTTGATCCCATGCACCGTCGCACCTTTGAAGATAATCGCATTCGCGATGTCCAGTTCGAAGGGCTTCGACGGCAGTCCCAGCAGCGACGCCCGTCCGCCATTGCGCAGCAGGCCAAATCCCTGACGAATGGCCGCCGGGTGCCCTGACATCTCCAGCAGGACATCCGCCCCGTTCCCATCCGTCTCGGCCTTCACCTTGGAGTCCACATCCTCCGATGACGGATCCAGCAGCACATCCGCCCCCATGCGCCGCGCCAGCTCTCGACGGTTCGCATTCGGCTCAATCGCAAACACGCGCGACGCTCCACACAGTTTCGCGATCGCAATCGAGAACAACCCGATTGGGCCACATCCCGTCACCGCAACCGTTTGCGCCGCAATCGGCCCCGACAGCGCAGTGTGCACCGCATTCCCAAACGGATCAAAGAGCGATCCAAACTCTCGCGGAATTTCCGCCGACAGCTTCCACACATTTCCCGCAGGGATGCGCACATAATCCGCGAACGCGCCGTCCCCATCCACGCCTAGAATCTTCACAAACTGACAGACATGCGCCTGTCCCGTGCGGCACTGCAGGCAGTGTCCGCAAGCGATATGCATCTCCGCCGAAACAAAATCTCCGACCGCAAGCCCCTGCACCAGCTCACCAACCCCCGCGATCGTGCCACAGAACTCATGCCCGGGCGTGTAGGGCGGCTTGATGCGATTCTGCGCCCATTCGTCCCAGTGATAGATATGCAAATCCGTGCCGCAAACAGACGCGGTGTCCACCGCAATCAGCACATCCGTCGGCCCAATCAGTGGAACCGGGACCTCGCGCATCACCATGCCCGGCGCGGCGCTGGTTTTCACAAGAGCTTTCATTGTGCGAGGAAGCGTGTTAATGGCGTGTCTCCTGGTCCCGTTTGGCGCAAACAATTTATCGTAGCGCGTTCGCGCCGAATCGCTCCACACCGTTGCTAATATCGGCCACGCAGACGGGACAGCGTCCTGCGGTCCCGCTTGTCCGGCCGGCTGTCAGGCAGCCGCTCCCAGGCAGCCATCGCCTTGCGCTCCTCTGCCGCCTTCGACCGGGCCTCCTTGCTCTCCTCGGACTCGCGATACAGCGCCTGCGCCACCGCTGCCGGCCCTCGCGCCTCGCTCAACGCAAGCACCTCAATCTGAAACTGCCCACCCTCCGTCGTCACTGCCAAATGATTCCCCGCATGAATGATCCGTGCAGGCTTGACCGCCTGCCCATTGCTCATCACGCGACCCAGTTCGCACGCGCGCGCCGCCAGCGCCCGCGTCTTGAAAAACCGCGCCGCCCACAACCACTTATCCAGACGAACCCCGTCCATCCCTCTATTCTCTCGCGACTAAACCCACTGCCGACACGTCTCGATACACTGAAAACCGATGCTGCGGCCCCTCCCCACTCTCGCGTTCCTGATCGCTCCTGCGATCCTCGCCCAATCACCCGCGCAGCCGCCCGCAGCACAAACTCCCGCCGACACAACCCCGAGCGCAACCATCAGCGTCCGCTCCTCGCTCGTCGTGGTCCCTGCCCTCGTCAAAACCAAATCCGGCCAGCTCGTCTTCACCCTCAAAGCCGACGACTTCACCGTCAAGGACGACGGCGTCCCGCAAAAACTTCAGCTCGAGCCCGATACCGACTCCCAGCCGCTCGCACTCGTCGTGGTCGTCGAGGTCGGTGGTGATGGCATCCGCCATCTACCCGAATACAGCGACCTCGGCCCACTGCTCGACGCCATCGTCGGCAATGTCCCGCACCACGTCGCCATTGTCGATTTCGACAGCGAACCCGAACTCCTCTTCGGCTTCACCTCCGACCTCTCCGCCATCACCACCGAGCTCAACCGCATCGAGCCCGGCGACGATGGCGCTTCCATCCTCGACGCGATGTCGTTCGCCACCAACCTGCTGCGCAAGCAACCGCCGCAGTATCGCCGTGCCATCCTCCTGCTCAGCGAAACCCTCGACCAGGGCAGCCAGGTCGACTTCACCGAAGCCCTCCACGAGCTCAGCGACACCAACACCTCCATCTACGCGCTCGGCTTCCCCAGCACCAAGGCTCAGCTCAGGAAGGAAGAGAAGAAGTGGGGCTATGTTGGACAAGCACCTTTACCGCCCGGCCCACCACACGGCTGCTTCAGCCGCGACCCCAACGCCCCGCCCCACACCACCGAGAGCCGCGGCCAGCAGGACTTCGACTGCCTCGCCGAACTCCTCCCTCCACTCCGGCTCGCCCGCATGGTCGAGATCGCCACGCGCAACAGTCTCCGCAAGAACGTCCCTGAAACCTGCGCACGGCTTAGCGGCGGCGAGTACTTCAGCTTCAAAGACCCCAAGACTCTCCGCCGCGATCTTTTCACGATCTCGAACGACGTCCCCAACCGTTACGTCCTCACCTTTCATCCTGAGTCGCCGCACCCCGGCCTCCACGCGCTCAGCGTGCAGCTCAATAATCGCCCCAGTCTTCGCCTCGACGCCCGCACGGAATACTGGGTCGACGAGCCCACAAGCACACCTTCCAAGTAAGCTGTTCCTTGCAGACGGGCTCCGATAAGGCAACCTTCTCAGGAGCACCCATGGATTCTGGCATCCGCAGCGTCACGACGCATCGCCCCGTCGACGAAGTCGTCCAGCGCCTTACTGATCTCCTGGCCGAAAAAAACATCAAGCTCTTCGCCGTCATCGATCACTCGGGCGAAGCCGCAAACGTCGGATTTCTAATGCCGAACACCAAGCTGCTCATCTTCGGCAACGCGAAATCGGGCACGCCCGTCATGATCTCCGCCCCCAGCGCCGCGCTCGATCTCCCACTCAAAATCCTCATCTCTCAGGAGCCGGACGGCACCGCGATCCTCTTCTGGAGCGATCCGACATGGTTGCAGCAGCGCCACAACTTCTCCCCTGAGCTGGTCGCGAATCTCGCGGCGGTCGAAACGCTCGCCCACAAAGCCGCCCAGTAACCGATCATTCGAGGCGATCATCCGCCACATGCCTGCTGACCAGTTCCGCCGCACGGGCCTGAACCTCTGGATCATCGCCAAATCCAGCCAGCCAATTGATCTGATCATCGCGCCGAAACCAAGTCATCTGCCGCTTCGCATAATTGCGATGTCCCTGCTGGGCCGCCGCAACCGCGTCGGCGCGCGTCATCTCCCCGCGTAATAGCGCCGCAGCCTGTGCATACCCCAGTGATCCCAACGCCCTGCACGGCTCGCCGAACCGGTCCTGCGCTGCACGCGTCTCCTCAATCAATCCTGCGTCGAACATCCGCGCCGCCCGCTCATTGATCCGCGCATACAGCGCTGCCCGCCTGGGATTCAATCCCATCTGCAGCACACGAAAGCCCTGCAGCCGGTCGCGCCCGGCGCGCCATTGTTCAGTCTGCGGCTGCCGTGCCGCGAGCGTCACCTCAATGCCGCGAATCATCTTCGGCACATCGTTCGGATGAATCGCAGCTGCCGCCTTCGGGTCCAACCGTCGCAGCACACGGTGCAGATAATCCGGTCCGCGCCGTGCCGCCCGCTCACGCAATCGCTCCCGCAACTCCTCATCGCGCGCTGGCGCCGGCGCCAGTCCCTCCAGCAGCGCGCGCAGATACAACCCTGTTCCTCCGGTCACGATCGGGAGCTTCCCACGCGCTTTGATCTCTCCCAAAGCAGCACGCGCCGCCCGCGCATAATCTCCGGCCGTCGAAGGCTCCTCCGCCTCCAGGATGTCGATCGCATGATGCCGCACACGCGTCCGCTGTTCCGGTGTCGCCTTCGCTGAGCCAATATTCAGGCCGCGGTACACGGCCACCGCATCGCAGCTCACGATCTCGCCACCGAACTCCTCCGCCAGATGCAGCGCAAGCGCACTCTTGCCACTCGCCGTAGGCCCGACGATGACCACCAGCGGATAAAGTTTGTCCGGGATCTCCGCAATCGCAGCGTCTACCACTGTCGCCACCAGCCGGGCACAAACAATCGCCCAAACCCCGCCCTCGCCAGGCTCGCAAACAGGATGACAAGAGCCAGCAGAATGAGCCCGCGCAACAGGCTCAGCTGCTCCCGGCCCACTCGCGCGCGCAGTCTTTCTTTGCGCGCACGCTCATCACGCTGATCGCACTCGCGCAGGGCAGGCGAACGCGGCGGCTCTGCGCGATGCCCTGCACTCCGCATTAACCGTTACTCCGTTTGTTTGTTGACGTAGTAGTGAAGCCGCAGCTCCAGGTTCGGTCCATGGAACTGAGACGGCAGCGGCGGAAACTGCCCCTCGCTCGTGATCGATCCCCACGCCGAGCGATTGATCGCATCGTCATGCGTCGATCCATCCAGATACATCGCTCCAATCCTTCCATCCGGAAGAATGGTAAACCGGACCAGCGTCTCGCCCTGCTTTGAAAGCGGCGGCCTGCACTCTTCCGGGATCAGCGGAAGCCAGTTCCGATAAATATCCGCAATCAAGCGGCGGAGATACGGATCGAAATTCACACCCTGCGTATCCGAGAGAACTTCCACTCCGCCCGGCCCGAAGCTCAACGGAGACCCGCCTCTCGGGCTATATCCGCCGCCACTGTGGTCCCGCGGTGGACTGCTGGAGTTCCGGGGCGAGATATTGAAGTCAGGTTTCGTGCTCGGCTGCGGAGTTGGCGCCTCGGCAACGACCGGCGGCGTGGTCCTCGCGGTCGGCTGCGGCGCATTCGGCAGCGGCAGCGACGGGGCGGGTACAGGCGGCGCCGCATTCGTGATCGACGGCGCAGGTGTCGGTGCGATCTTCGGAGTCGCTGCCGCGGACGTAGGAGGCGGCGCGGCCTTCGCCGGCGGCTCCATCGACCTCAGGTGCTCGAGCGTGTGGTTGTCAATCTTGGGCTGCGCACGCGGCACCGTCGGCGGCGGCACATGAAGCTGCGGCAGGTTCAACTGCGTCAGTTCGCGCTGCTTCAGAACCTCGAAGGGTGTCACCAGCTTCGGCGCGTGCCACAAGTACCTCGGCCCATATAGCACCAGCCACGCAATCGCGATCCAGATGAACAGCGAGATATAGATCGACTCGCGGAACCGGCTGCGTGCACGCTCATCCTGGATCGAGTCCAGCAGGTGGATAAGCTCGTGCTCGTCAATCTCGCCATACCGCCCAGTGCGGATGCGCACCGGCTGTCGTGCCGTCGCGCCGTTCTCATCGTGCGGAACGAAACTTACGGGGCCGTCGCTCCCGCGTTTGGACGCGGAGTCGCTCCCCTCTGTGTCAGGGCGTGGCTGTTCCGGGTCCGTGGGGGTAATCAATGGCATCGCGAGCTACTTCGTCTGTGACGGACAGGCGTCATGGAATGTTGCGGCCCATCGAGAACCGCCGGTAACCGTCGCCAGACCGAGCCGATGCTGGCTTCTCTATTCTCTCATCTTTCGTTTAGTTCACGCTGAGCAGCCCGGAGCGCGGGACCACCTCGGCTATCCTCGGTAAATGCAACAAACAGCACCTTCTCTGACGGGAAGAACCGCCATTGTGATTACGGCCAGCGATCGTTGTGCCGCCGGAACACAGACCGATGTCTCCGGTCCGCTGCTCACCCGTTTGCTCCGCGACGACGGAGCGCAAGTCATTGACTCAAAGGTCGTCGCCGACGACCGCGGCCAACTCGCCGCCGCTCTTCGCGATGCCGCACAACGCGCCAATCTCGTCCTGACCACCGGCGGCACCGGCCTGGCGGAGCGCGACGTTACGCCGGAAGCCACACTCGATGTGTGTGACCGCCTCGTCCCCGGGATCTCCGAGCAAATCCGCCTTCGCGGCCTGGATCAGACACCCTTTGCAGCGCTTACCCGGGGCGTCTGCGGGATCGCCGGGCGTGCCCTGATCGTCAACCTGCCCGGAAGCCCCGCAGGCGCCGGGAACGGCCTCAAGGCCATCCTTCACCTGTTGCCCCATGCTCTGGAACTGCTGGCCGGACACACCGAGCATCGAAACTAGACGAGTCAACCAGACGAGATCGCATTGGCCGGGCTCGGGCCCGTTCGACACTAGAATAGGGATTTGTGAAACTTGGACCGATAGCGCTGCTGCATAAGTTTTCAGGAATGCTCTTTGCGGTCATGAAACCGCTGGGCGTCTGGGGTGTCGGCGGCTTGGCGCTGATTGACTCCGCCCTGATTCCGATCCCCGTCTCCATGGACGGCGTGGTCATCGGCTATGTCGCCACGAACCACCACAAGTTCCTGATCTACTGCCTCATCGCCTCCGCCGCCTCGGCCATCGGCTCGCTCGTTCCGTTCTTCATCGGCCGCGCCGGCGGCGAACTCTTCCTCCTGAAGCGCATCAACCGCGAGCGCTATGAGCGCATGCGGGACCGCTTTGAGAACCAGGAGTTCCTGGCGATGATGATCCCGGCGCTGTGCCCGCCCCCGTTTCCGCTCAAGCTCTTCGAGTTCGCCGCCGGAGTCTTTGAGATGAAGCCCGTCCACTTCGTTCTGGCAATCTTCTGCGGCAAGATGGTCCAGTTCGTTGTGGCTTCCATTCTCTACATCTACTTCGGCCCGAAGCTCTTCCACTCGGCTCGGCACTTCTTCCACGAGCACGTGGCGATCGCGATCGGGATCATCTCCGCCGCGCTCTTCCTCATCGCGTTCTATATGATCCGCAAAGTATTCGACCGGCGCCGTGGAGTTCGGCTGCCGGTCGAAGAAGAGGCTTAGAAGTAACGCTGGTTACGCGAGTGGCTGATTCTGGTGCGCATGCGCGGCATCGGTCAGCTTTGCGGCAAGCACCGGCAGCCCAAACACCGCAGCAGACAGAACTCCGGTCGAAACCAGATCATTGGCATAGAACGGCAGTCCCTTGACATAGCACGCGACAAGCCCTGACGCGCTGTGCCCATACATCCCGCTGCCAAACCACACTATGAGGTTACTGAGCAGGAAGAAGCTGGTCGCCGAAGCCAGAACACCCGCCAGAACCCGTAGCACCGTCACCTTGCGCAGCAGCCCGCTCGCGAACAGGCAGACAGCCGCATACCACGCCCAGGTGACGAGATACTCACGCATCTGGAACGGATATCCATACACAAACTTCGTCAGGCAAAAGTCCGTCACCGAAAGGATGGCGACCGCCGTAACGGCCTGCCAGCGGGGGCGGCGGGAGCCGAAGAAGAGCAGGCCGGCACCGACCGCGGTGAAGTTCACGCCGGTGCCGTGCAGCACGTGCGGAACGAACCGGCTGAGCGCGGCGAAGATAAGAACGATGTAGGCGATCATGAGCGGGCCTTCTCTGTCGTGAGGTCTCGGGCTCGTGCCCTGCGACGATTGTAGTCGTTACTCGTAGTACCGGGCGAAGCTGGTGTCCGTCTCCCAGATTACGCAGTCTTTCACCCGGACGCGACCTGCGGTGATCTCCACGAGCTGCGTCGAGGTCCGGTCGAAGAAGTACTTGGCGAGGTTCTCGGCCGAGGGGTTCAGCGAGGTGAACGGCTCGAGGTCGTTGATCATGTGGTGGTCGAGGTACTCGATCGTGGGCTGGAGGAGGCGCTTGAGGAGCTTGAAGTCGAGGAGGAGGCCGTTGGGCTCGAGCTCCTCGCCGATGAGGGTGACCACGACGCGGTAGTTGTGTCCGTGCGGGTTCTCGCATTTGCCGTAGTAGTCACGAAGGTAGTGACCTGAGGAAAAGCTGTCCTGGACTGTCACCTCAAACATCGTGCGGCTCCAATGGTTTTATTGTATGGGGCGCCCCCCTCCCCCTACTTTTTTGCGCAAAGTCTTCGAGGAAGAGAGTTTAGGTCCGGACTTTAGCGGCGCAGCGGGTTAAGCTCGCAGACTATACGCGGCGGGTGTGGATTAACGCCGGCGGCGGCGGTGTCGGCGCTGCTCGGTTGCGCGGCGTTCGGCCTGCTCGAACAGTTGAGAGAGGACGCCGGCGAGGGCGATCAGGAGGCCGACGAAGACCAGGGCGAGGGAGGTGGTCCGCCAGAGGCGGACGTCGCCGGGGGAGCCGGGAACCTGCGCGATGTTACTGAAAGAGAGCGCGAACGAGAGGAGGGCGAGGACACCGATGGTGGCGGCGAGGATGTAGAGGTTGCGTCCCATGAGGCTGCCTTCAAGGATATCGTGTAGGGCGCAGGGAGATCGGTGGCTGAAGGTTCATGCCGCAACTGATGGTCGGGACATTCTCGGGGGTTTCCTTCGACTTCGGCGGGTTTACGTTGTGAACGGCTTCGCTCAGGATGACGGATTTGGGGTGCAGGACGGATTTAAGATCGAGGGCTTGACAAACCATAACCGTTTGGCTATGGTTTTCACGTGACGCTGACGAATCCCGATTACGTGTTCCGAGCTCTGGCCGATCCGACGCGCAGGGCAATATTCGAGGAGCTGAGCCGGCAGGGCGAGCAGACCGTGCACGCGTTGACGCGGTATGCGGGCGTGTCGCAGCCGGCCGTCTCGAAGCACCTGACCGTGCTGAAGCGGGCCAAGCTGGTGCGGCACCGGCGTGCGGGACGGGAGACGCACTACCGTGCGCAGCCGGAGGCGCTGGGGCCGGTGGTGGATTGGTTGAAGCTGTACGGCGCGTTCTGGCGTGAGCGGTTCGACCGACTTGAAGCAGTTTTGGAAAGGATGGACGGATGAGCGACGCGGCAGAGAGTACTCGCAGTGTGGTGATCGAGAGAGTGTTTCCGCATCCGCCGGAGAAGGTATGGCGCGCGCTGACGGAAGGCCGGTTGGTGGCGCAATGGCTGATGGAGAATGATTTCGAGCCGGAGGTCGGACGGAAGTTTCAGTTCCGCGCGCCGGCGGTACCGAACTGGAATGGCATTATCGACTGCGAGGTGCTGGTGATTGAGCCGATGAAGCAGCTCTCGTACGGCTGGGGCACGCTGGGGCTTGAATCGGTTGTATTGTTCACGTTGACACCAGCGGATGGCGGCACGCAGCTCCGCATGGAGCACTCTGGGTTTGGCGCGGATCAGCAGGCGGCGTACAGGGGTGCGCAGTACGGCTGGCAGAAATTCCTTGGGGCACTGGAAGGCGTATTGGAAGGTTTGCAATGAAAAACGCTGCGGAAAAATCTAATAGCGAATCTGCATCTGCGTCGATTGACGCGAAGATCAAGAAGCTTGGCGACTGGCGAGGCGAGATGCTGGCGAGACTGCGCGAGATCCTTCACGCGGCAGACCCGGAGATCGTGGAAGAGATCAAGTGGGTCAAGCCTTCATCGGGGACGGGCACGCCCGTGTTCTCACACGGCGGCATTGTGTGCACGGGCGAGACGTACAAGGCCGCGGTGAAGCTGACTTTTGCGAAGGGAGCATCGCTGCCGGATCCTGCGGGGCTGTTCAACTCCAGCCTGGAGGGGAATGTGCGGCGGGCGATCGATTTCCATGAAGGTGAGAAGGTGAACGAGAAGGCGCTCAAGGAGCTGATCCGGGCTGCGGTGGCGCTGAATGTGGGGAGCAAGAGCAAGCCGAAGCCCGTGAGCAGCAAGCGGGCGTGATTGTCTAAGTGATCAGAGACGATCCCAGTCCCAGGCGCTGAACTCCTGCCGCAATTTGTTTTTCATCAGCTTTCCCGTCGCAGTGTAGGGCAGCTCCTTGACGCGCACGAAAGCGTCGGGAAGCTGCCAGCGCGCGAAACGCCGTTCGAGGAAGCTGCGCAGATCGCAATCCTCAACCGCGTGGCCATCGTTCAGGACGACCAGGGCGAGCGGACGTTCCTGCCACTTGGGGTGAGGCACGGCAATGACGGCAGCGGCTCGAATTGCCTCATGATCCGTTAATGCGTTCTCGAGATCGACGGAACTGATCCACTCTCCGCCGGACTTGATGAGGTCTTTCACTCTGTCGGTCAGCTTCAGGTAGCCGTCAGAATCGATGGTGGCTACATCGCCGGTCTGAAACCAACCGTCTGCGGTCCACTTGTCGGGCTGCTCGCCCCCGAAGTAGCTGCCGGTGATCCAGGGTCCGCGCACCTGCAACTCGCCGGGCGTGGCTCCGTCCCATGGAGCCTCTCCGAAATCGCTAACCACCTGCACGTCAATGAAGGGCGCCGGAACTCCTTGACGGGTGCGCTTTTCGTAGATCGCATCGGACGGCCAGTCCTTCATGCCGGGGTGCGGCCTCGAGAGAGCGGCTACAGGCGAGGTTTCGGTCATTCCCCAGGCGTGAATCAGGCGCACTCCCATTTGATCGAAGCGGTGGAACATCGAGTCCGGTGCGGTCGAGCCGCCGGCTAAGATGCGTAGATCCTTCGCCAGCTTCCAACGGTCGGGATGCTCATCGATTGCGTGCAACATGGATTGCAGGATGACGGGAACTGCAGCGGCGACGGTCACCTGTTCCGATTCCATGAGGTCCAGCAGCGCTGTGGGCTGAAGGTTTGGGCCGGGCAGCACCAGCTTACTTCCGTTGAGCGCCGCGGCGTAGGGCAGTCCCCATGCATTCACATGGAACATGGAAGCGACGGGCAGAACGGTGTCGAACCGGCCGAGGCCAAACTGATCCGGCAAGGAGATCGCGAGCGAGTGCAAGGCGATCGAGCGATGCGAGTAGACAACGCCCTTCGGGCGCCCGGTGGTTCCTGAGGTGTAGCACATCGCGGCTGCATCCTGTTCTGCCAGATTCGGGTAGAGCGGGTCCGGGTCGGTCGCGGCGAGAAAGGCTTCGTACGATTCTGTTCCTTCGGGCAATTCATATTCCGGGTTGCCGACGACCAACACGCGTTCGAACTGCACCTTGAGCCGAATCTGGTTGAACACGTCGAGCTGACGGAGATCGACGATCAGAAAGCGGTCGGCGGCGTGGCGAACGATATATGCGATGTCGTCGGGGTGCAGGCGAAAGTTGACGGTGTGGAGCACAGCCCCGATCGCCGGCACACCGAAGTAGGCCTCAAGATGCTCGATCTGATTGCACATGAGGGTGGCAACGCGGTCTCCGGGCTTTATGCCTGCGTGCTGCAATGCGGCGGCGAGGCGGCGCGACCGCCGGCGCAGATCGCGCATCGTGGATCGGACCTTCGAACCGTCGGCGTTTGCGGAGACGATCTCGGTGTCTCCGAACAGTTTGCCAGCGCGATCGAGGATGCCGGATACGAGCAGAGGGCTGTGCATCATCGTGGACAGCATGGAACCTCCAAGCTTCTACGCAAGGTCACAGAATGTGGAAAAGGGCACGCCTCAATTCACGGCTCGGCGGCGAAGCCTGGTGAAGTGGGCCAAGTATATTCCTGAGGGATTCAGTTTCGAGAGCACTTATTTGTCTCGATGTCTGTCCCATGGAGTCCCGGCACACAACCGGGAGGCGTACAACCAAGGGAATGCGGAGCGGGTGCGGTGAGAGGCTGATTGCTCGACCGTTGCAAGCGGCGTTTTCCAAACTGCGGGCGCGTGGTGTGATCTCAACCCTTGACGTAGGCAAGTTTAGCGGCGACTTTGCCGTCGCGAACAGTGAAGACATCGACTCCGCGGAGGTGCCACGGCTGGCCGTTGCGGAGCTTGCTGTAGACCCAGAGCACCACGGCGCGGTCACCGCAGATAATGACATCTTCGGCCTGGAAGCTGGCGTCTGGGTTGCGCGCGAACCAGCCTCTCCAGAATTCAACGACGGCGGCTTTGCCTTCGATGCGGCGGCCGTCAGGAGCGGGAGACGTGTCCTCGAAGACAGTGTCGTCGGTGAGCAAGGGACCGAGAGCGTCGGCATCGTGGCGGTTGAATGCGGCGTTGAAGCGATCGATGGCTGCGCGGGTTGCGGAGTCGGTTGTCTGCTGAGTCTGGTGTGAGCTCATGGCGGATGGGCTCTCCTTCGCGGTAGTGATTTCCTGATGGTCTGACGCTCGAACGATTTGCGGGATGTGATCTCCGCCGAGGAACGCGAGGGCTGCTGCGATGATGAGGACAGATGCAGGCTTTTGACTTCGCATGAGATTGCCTCCGTGCGCGATGTGAGTGCTGTTGCGAAGAGATGGTGAAAGCGAAAACAGGTGCAGAAATCAGAGGGCCTCTCGAAAGAGGCCCGCGGTCGCGCAGAGGTTGAGGCGTGAGGTCAGGCGCTCGCAGCCGCAGTGGCGGGGACGTCCTTCAACATTCCCCGGAGAGCGTCTCTCAACTCGGGCGCGTTCTTGTGGCCGTGAACACTGACGGCGTGCAGCACGGCGGCGTCAAGGACTTCATCTTCGGTACCGGAGATCTGGAGTGTACAGTTTGCCTCGTTCGGAACCTGGCTGCAGTCGATGTATTTTCTGTTCATAGCGCCTCCATTGGATGGGTGAAGCGGAAGCATAGTCTCTCCCAGGGAAGCGTGCAAATGCGCGTCCTATTACGACGGAAGAGGTACTGCGCTCAGGCTTGGAAGAAGCGTTCGACCTCGGTAATGTCGTCGGTGCGGCGGTAGGGCGGGAGTGAGTCGAGGAAGGTGGCGCCGTAGCGCGTGGTGCGGATGCGGGAGTCGAGCAGCATGAGGACGCCGCGATCGGTGAGGGAGCGGATGAGGCGGCCGAAGCCTTGCTTGAGCGCGATGACGGCTTGCGGGACCTGGAGGTCGTTGAAGGCGTTGCCTCCGGCGGCGGTGATGGCGTCGGTGCGCGCCTTCATGATGGGGTCGGAGGGAACCGCGAAGGGGAGCTTGTCGACGATGACGCAGGAGAGCTGCTCGCCCTGCACGTCGATTCCCTGCCAGAAGGATGATGTGCCGAAGAGGACGGCGTTGGGGGTTTCGCGGAACTGCTGGAGCAGCAGGTGGCGCGGGGCGGTGCCTTGCAGGAGCAGCGGATAGGGGAGCTCGCAGAGCAGGCGGTCGTGGAGCTCACGCATCTGGGAGTAGCTGGTGAAGAGGCAGAAGGCGCGGCCGCGCGTGATCTCGAGGACGCGGCGGATTTTTTCGGCGGCGTGGGCGAGAAAGTCAGGGTGACGCGGCGGCGGGAGGTATTGGGGCAGATAGAGGAGCGCCTGGCGGCGCGTAGTCGAAGTGGCTGGGGACGACGAGCTCTTTGGGAAATGGGATGCCGAGGCGTTTTTTTAGGTGGTCGAACGAGGGCGTGCCGGAGGAGTCGGCGACGGTGAGGGTCGCTGAAGTGAGGATGACGCGAGGAATAGTTGGCGAAGAGGGTCTCGGCGAGGAGCTGGGAGACGTCGATGGGTGTGGCTTGCAGGTGGGTCGTCATCGACTGGAAAACGGGCGTGGCTTCGGTGCGGGAGGCACGGGCGGCGTTGCGGAGGTTGGAGGCGGCGCGGCGCTCGATCCAGAAGACGGTGTTGGGGTCGGTGGATTCGAGGAGGAATTTGAGATGGGCGCGGATGTCGGCGGCACGCTTGCGCAAGCCGGCGGCTTCTTCGACGTCGCGGATGCGGTCGAGCTCGCCTTCGAGCCGAACAAGTGCGTTGACGGCGCCGAGGTAGGAGTCGCCGTGGGACTCGAGGAAGTCGGCGCGGTCCGTGAACTCCATGCGGCCTGGCTGGGCGGCGTTCGTTTCTGGCAGAGAGCTGAAGAAGAGGCGCGAGCGCTCGCGGATGGTGGCGGTGGAGCTTTCGATGGCGGCGCTGCTGGCGCCTTTGGCGCGGAGCATCGCTTCGGTGTCGCGGGCGAGCTCGTCGAAGCGGTGGCTGGTGAGCGCGATGCCGAAGTATTGCGAGGCGACGTCTTCGAGCTCGTGGGCTTCGTCGAAGATTACGGCGGCGGCTTCGGGGAGGATTCCGGCATCCGAGGCGCCGGCGGCCTGCTGCTTGATGGAGAGGTCGGCGAAGAAGAGGTGATGGTTGACGATGACGAGGTCGGACTCGAGCGCCTTGCGGCGCATCTGCGTGATGAAGCAGGGCTCCCAGTTGGGGCAGGTCTGGCCGAAGCAGACTTCGCTGCGGGCGTCGAGCTTGTGCCAGAGCGCGGAGGATTCGGGGAGTTCGTCGATGTCGGCGCGGTCACCAGTTCCGGTGGTGCGCTCCCACTGCAGGATGGTGTGGAACTGCGAAATGTCGTCGAGGCCGGAGAGGACGGGATTGTCGCGGAGGGCGTAAAGCTTCTGCTTGCAGAGGTAGTTGGCGCGGCCCTTCATGTAGCAGACTCGCAGCGGGCCGAGCAGAGATTCGAGGAACGGGATGTCCTTGAAGAAGAGCTGCTCCTGCAGATTTTTTGTGCCGGTGGAGATGATGATGCGCTGCTTCTCGTCGCGGGCGCGGCGGAGCGCGGGGAGAAGGTAGGCGAGGGTTTTGCCGGTGCCGGTGCCGGCTTCGATGATGAGATGGCGCTTGTCGGCGAAGGCCTGTTCGATCGCTTTCGCCATGGCGTACTGGCCGGGGCGGTGCTCGAAGGCGAGGGTGGAGCGGGCCAGGAGGCCGCCGGGAGAGAAGAAGTCGTGGAGGGACGGAAGCTTGCGCGTCGGCAGCAGCTTCGCTGAGTGGGGTCTTGCGGTCGACTTCGGCTTGGGAGGGCAGCGGCACGCGGTGTGTCTATGATAATCGCCGTTTATTCGCCTCCGTTTCGATGGTGACGATTAGTTACCACCGGAACCACGAATGAACCGAATCACTATGTAAGCGCCGCTTGCGAGCATGAGCATGATCATCACAAGCGGGATCAATGAGACTGCCCCGTGCATGGACCGGACAACCGCTTTCGGAAAGGCGAACAACGCAGCGATGAAAACCATAAAGATCGCCCAGCCAATTGCTAAAACCAGGCTGAACATCTTGACATCCGAGCTTGACTTCCGGCTCGAAGAGACTTGTTCACGAACAAAGACGGTTCGCCGATAGGGAAGAAAAACCAGCAGGAAATAAAGGGTTGCTGACCAACAAAGCCCTACAAGCATCAGGAAGCGAATGATCCTAGTGTCGCCGAACCGGTCAGACGGTCCGCGCATCTGCTGATAACGGCGCATCCCGGACCAGAGAAAGATGCAGCTTAGGGGGCCTAAGACTCCTATTGCTCCCCAAGCAAGTTGGTTTCCTATTCCGACGCCATGAGGTGATAACGCTCCTGCGAAGAATGCTGTGATCAAGCAGACAAAGATGGCTGCAATCGAAAAGGTGAACACCGCAACGATGCCGGTCATCCATCGATCGCTGACCCGGCTCCAAAACGACCCAAATAGCATATCTTTAGGTAGCCAGTGTGTGATCGGATGGGGTCGTTGTCAACCTCTTAGACGCGTTCGCGCTTGCCGGAGTGCCAGCTTTTGAAGGCGGCGTCGAGGATGTGCTGATTGTGGACGCCTTCGGTGCCGGGGCCTAGGAATTGTTCTTCGCCGCGGAGGGCCTGGGCGAAGTTGTCGATCATGCGGGTGTAGGCGTCGGCGTTGTTGACCGTGTTGGTGTTGACGTGGACGCCCTTGCGGCGAAGGACGACGTCGACGGGGTGGTCGACGGTCATGCCGTTCTCGGCGACGAGGACGCCGTCGCCGCCGACGATTTCAATCTGTGTGCGGTAGTGGGCGCGGGCGGAGACGTTGACGCTGGCGACGACGTTGTTGGCGAAGTCGAGCTGCATGGAAGCGGAGGCTTCGACTTGGCCGGAGTGGGCGTCCTGCGTGGCAAGCGTGCAGACGCTGCGGACGCGCACGCCGTTGGGGCCATCGCCCATGATGAAGCGGAGGGAGTCGATGCAGTGTGAGCCGACGTCGCCGATGGGACCGCCGCAGGCGATTGTCGGGTCCGTGATCCAGGGGCGGCGGGAGAACTGTGCGGCGTAGTTGAACTCGGCGTGCGCGGTGCGGATCTCGCCGATTTCGCCGGCCGCGACGCGTTCGCGAATCTGCTGGATGGCGTGCGCCCAGCGGTAGTGATGCGCGACTCCGAAGAGTTTGCCGGAGGCGTTGGCGGCGGCGAGCATGGTTTCGGCTTGCTCACCGGTGGCGGCGAGGGGTTTTTCGCACAGAACGGGCTTGTTGTGCGCGAACGCGAGCTGCGCGTCGGCGACGTGAAGCGCGTCGGGGCTGGTGATGAAGATGGCGTCGATTTCGGGCGAGGCGCAGAGAGCTTCGGCGGTTTCGAACGCCCGCACGCCGTGCGTTGCGGCGTCGCGGGCGGCTTTGGCGGGGTCGCGCCGGTGGAAGCCGCTCAGCGTGGCGTGTTGGCAGTTGCGGAAGGATGGGACGAGGCGAAAGGCGGCGTGATAACCGAAGCCGAGGATTCCGAAGCGGATGGGTTGCATGATGTCCTGTGTCGCGGATGAGTGGAGCGTGCTCCGCATGCGACCATGGTAAGGCAACGAGATTGAGGATGTTATGGCACCGAGGCGCGAACAGAAAAAGAGGATGGGCAAGAAGCATCGGCAGGCGAGCACGCGGCCGCGCAAGGGGAAGGCTCCGCGAACGGGCGCGCAGATGGCGAATGTCGCGCCGAAGAAGCGTAAGGAGCTGAGTTCAAAGAAAGCCGCGGAAGCCAAGGCGGCGAAGACGCCGAAGCAGAGTCCGGAGCGCGAACGCGCGGTGGTTTTGGAAAGCGCCCGGACGGAGCGGGACCGCTCCTTGACCAAAGGACATGGGTCGGCGCTGCGGCCGGAGCAGGACGAGCGCGAGACTGGGCAGGTCGAGGGTCGGAACGGGAAGGCGACGCTGCGGCTGGGAGGTGCGGGAAGCCGGCATGAAGAACGCCAGGACCGCGAGGTCGAGAAGCTGGCGAATGAAATGTTCGAGGCGACCGCGGGTGCCTCGCACGAGGCCGCGGAGATGCCGCTGGTCGCGATCTGCGGGCGGCCGAATGTGGGCAAGTCGACGCTGTTCAACAGGATTACGGGGACGCGGCGGTCGATTGTGGGCGACGAGCCGGGGATTACACGCGACCGCATCTATGGCGAGGTGGAGTGGGCGGGGCGCACCGTGCGGATCGTGGATACGGGCGGCGTGGTGCCGGATGATGAGGCGCTGATTCCGGCGGAGATCTTCCGGCAGGCCCGCGTCGCGCTGGGTGAGGCGGACGCGATTGTCATGGTGGTGGACGGGCGCACGGAGCTGGCAGCGCCCGATGTGGAGCTCGCGCGGCTGCTGCAGCGCGGAGGCAAGCCGCTGTTTCTGGCGGTGAACAAGATGGATTCGGCGGAGCTGGAGGCGGGCGCGGAGAACTTTCGCACGCTGGGCTTTCGGCATGTGGTGCCGGTTTCTGCCGAGCATGGAATCGGTGTAGCGGACCTGCTGGATGATGTGTGGGCGGCGTTGCCTCCGAAGACGGTGAGTGAAGAGCCTACGGAAAACATGGAGGGCCTGCAGGAAGAAGCTGAGGAGGACGAGGGCGACTTCATCGCCGATGAAGATTTGCGCGATGCGGAAAGGGAGCCGCGGGAGCGCAAGCTGCGCACGCATGGCGAGCATGTGCAGCGGGAGACGAAGATTGCGATCATCGGCAGGCCCAATGTGGGCAAGAGCACGCTGCTGAATGCGCTGACCGGGACGGAGCGCGCGATTGTGAGCCCGATTGCGGGAACGACGCGCGATGCGGTGGATGAGGTGGTGGAACGCGATGGGCACGACTTCCGGTTCATCGATACGGCGGGGATTCGGCGCAAGGGCAAGACGAAGCTGATGGCCGAGAAGCTGAGTGTGGTGATGAGCCGTAAGCATTTGGAGGCCGCGGATGTCGCCCTGCTGATGATCGATGCTACGGAGGGTGTGACGGCGAGCGATGCGACGATCGGCGGCTATGCGCATGAGAGCGGGCGCAGCGTGATCATCGTGGTGAACAAGTGGGATTTGATGACGGAGGTTGGGCCGGATGGGAAGCGGTTGTTGGATGGGAAGCCGCCGGCCGAGCGCAAGGTATATGAGGAGCAGGTGCGCGATGCGCTGAAGTACCTGGACTATGCGCCGCTGCTGTTTGTGTCCGCGGCGGACGGCTTGAGCGCAAGAGGCGGGGGCGTCGAGGAGATCTTTAAGAAGGTGGAATTGGTGGCGAGAGAGCGCAGGAAGCGCGTATCGACGGGAGCGATGAACCGGTTCCTGGACAAGATTGATTTTCAGCGTGCGAGCGTGCCGATGAATCGGCGCGTGAAGATCTACTACATGACGCAGGCGGCGGTGGCTCCGCCGACGTTTGTGCTGTTCACAGACCGCGACGTGAAGCTGCACTTCAGCTATGAGCGATTTCTGGCGAATGAGATTCGGCGGGCGTTCCGGTTTATCGGAAGCCCGATCTGGTTCAAGGTACGGGCGAGGAATAAGAAACGGGCGGAGTGAACGCCCTCAGCTGTCCTTGCGGTAGAGCATGTCGCGCATCACTTTGCGGCGCTCCGCGTTGGCTTCGGCAAGGGCCTTGCCCTGGAAGCCGCTGGCGCTGCCACGTGATGCGGCTTCGGCTTCAGCTTCCGGGGTGCTGCATTCGGGGCAGCGGTTGGCGTAGCCGGGCTTGTTGGGGCGCAGCTCGAACTCCTCTCCGCAGAGGACGCAGGTTTTGATCGGGAACGGCATGCATCCATGATAAAAGCGCCGGCAATGCGCTGCCAATCGGCCGTGATGCGGAGGGGTATAGTTCTTGCATCATGGCTCGTAAATTCAATATGCGTCTGGTGTTGTCCTGTTCTTTGCTGGGAGCGGTCCTGAGTTGGGCTTTCATCATCAGTGCTGCGCAGCAGAGCGGGATGAGCGGCATGGCAGGGATGAATATGCCGGAGATGAAGGCAATTCCGGCGCCCGATCAGCTGCCAGTTCCGCAGCGCATGACCGGCATCGGGAACAGCCACATCAAGATCACGGCAACGCCAGAAGCGCAGACGTGGTTCGATCAAGGGCTTAGTTTGACGAACGACTTCTGGGACTATGAGGCGGCGAAGGCGTTCGAGCAGGGCGTGCGCGTGGATCCGAACTGCGCAATGTGCTACTGGGGCCTGTTCAACATCGAGGGATTTCGAAGCCGGATGCCAACCCACAACTATGGACTGGATGCGCTGAAGCAGGCGAGCCGATTAAAGGAGCACACGAGCCCCGCGGAGCAGCTTTACATCGAGGCGGCGGAGGTGGAGTCGACGGCCAAGGAGGGACAGCATCCTGAGGTGCCGATTTTGCGCAAGTTGGTGGCGGAGAATCCGCAGGATGTGGAGGCGCGGATCTCTCTCGCCGAGGCGTTGATGGAGGGGTTCGACGACAAGAACGAGCCGAAGGCCGGAACGCGGGAAGGAATTTCAATTCTGGAAGCCGTGCTGCGCGATGCGCCGAACGATTCGGCGGCGAACCACTACTGGATTCACGCGATGGAGCCGGGCAATCATCCGGAGCGCGCGATTGCGAGCGCGGAGAAGCTGGCGAGCCTGGCGCCGAACTCGGGGCACATGGTGCACATGCCGGGCCACATCTATTACAGGGTGGGTGACTATGGCACGGCGGAGCATTGGTTCACGGCGTCCATGGAAGTGGATGAGCACTACATGCGAGAGCAGCACGTCAATCCTGACAATGACTGGAATTACGTGCACAACATGATGTACGCGATCGCCAACCTGATGGAGGAAGGCAAGCTGGCACAGGCGAATGCGCTTTCCGATCGGCTGGGTAATGCGCGCGGAGAGCTTTCGACGACGCTCTACATCTGGTCGTCCCGGGACGATATGGCACGGATCAGCAACCGGCTGCCGGTGGCGCTGCGGATGGGCGACTGGGCGGCTGTGGTGAAGCTGCTGGACGCGCAGAAGATTCTGGCAAAGGACAGCTCAAAGAACCTGCGCGCGCTGGCGGCGGCGCTGCACGCGTATGCGAGCGGCATGGCGGCTTTAGACCGCGGCGACGTTGCGGCAGCGAAGGCGGCGTCCGATGGGATGGATGCGGGTTTGTGGCGCGCGGAGAGCGTTCAGACCGACAAGATGAACCCGGCAGACTCGGCGGAGAAGCATGAGGACGCAAACAAGCCGGCCGCGATGCCGGTGATGCCGGATGCCGATGCCGAGCCGATGCTGAAGACGATGCGCATCGCATCGCTGGAACTGCGGGGAGCGATCCTGGTGCACGAGAAGAGCCTGGACGAGGGAAAGAAGCTCTTTGCCGAGGCCGCACGGCAGGAGAAGGCGATGGGCTATCGCGAGCCTCCGGGATACGTACGGCCGGTGGTTGAGACAGAGGGCGAAGCGCTGATGAAGGCCGGCGACTATGCGGGCGCGCGGGATGGCGTTCAAGGCTGATCTCGACGAGCGGCCCAACTCAGGCTTTGGGCTGTATGGTCTGGCTCGCGCGGAGGACCTCGGTGGCGATAAACTCGCGGCCAAACGCGATTATGCGGCATTCCTGAAGGCGTGGAGCGCAGCGGATGCTACGTTGCCGCAGATCGCCGCCGCACGGAAGGCGATGGATACGCAGCTGGCGTCGAGCCGCTAAACCGGCGGCGGCGTGTAGAAGGCAGGATTCCAGGGCTGCGGCAGCGGCGGCGGCTGTGGGGGCGGCGTGGAACGTGCGAGGAGTTCTCCGAGCAGCGGGTAACGGCCAGCGAGGAAGTAGAGCGAGTAGGACTCGAGGAATGTGATGAGCATTCCGATGCCGATGACCATCACGTAGAAGAAGAGGAAGCTGTACACGCAGATGGCGAGGATGACTCCGAGGGCAACGAGGATTGCCGTAGGAATGCCGGCGAGGTGCAGAAGGAAGCCGAAGAGCAGAGAGACGGCGCCGACGATCGCGAAGACCAGAAGGACGAGGATCTCAAACGCGAAGCCGATGCCCATGTAACCGGCAAAGCCGAGGACGATTTTGAGCAGACAGTAGAGAGAGAACTGTCCGGGCTCGGCCCGTATGAGAGCGCCGACGCGACGGAATGCCTCAGACAGCGGAACGCCTTCCAGGGCGAGCGAGGGCACGATGAAATCAAACGCGAGAGAACCGATGAAAAAGAGCGCCGCCACTGCGGCATAGATGGTGAAGAATCCTCCGTACAACAGGAGAAAGAACTGAGGAGGAGGCATTTCACCTGGCTTCAGCGAGGACAAAGATCCGAATGCGGTGAACAACTGCCGGCTGTAGGCGGCGATGGGCGTAATCAACGCGAGAACGAGCGCGAGGCCGGCCGCGATTCTGAGCCACGTCAACGGACCATAGACGTTGCGATGCTTGCGCCAAAGCGGCGCAACGAACTGCTCGCGATTGAGGACGACGTCAAAGAAGACGAACTGCAGACGAGAGCAAAGAACAAAGAGAAACAGGAAAAGTAAAGTAAGCAATGTGCACGCGGTGAGGAGAATCGCAATCGCTGCGTGACCGAACTGCGCTACTGCGGGCAATACGAACAAATACGCCATCGGGAACGGCAGGAAGAGATTGCCGGCTGCCGCAAGATATCCGGTCGCGGAGAGTTTCCACGTGCGGCCCTTCATGAAGGGCGAGAAGAGGATGAGTTTGGTGCGCGAGAATGCGGGCGAGATGGAGTCGGCTGCGCTAAGCGGTGGCATGGTTGAGGTAGGCGCAGCGTAGCACGCGACTCAGACCAGAGCCAGAGATTTCTGGAGCCAGTCGTTCCAGGCGCTGAGGGCGCGCTCGCACTGGATGCGGTGGCGTTCTTTTTTGTCGCGGATCTTTTTGCGGAGATCGTCTTCGAGTGGCGGGAGCAGATCAAAGGTGATGTTCGCGGGCTGGAAGTGCTTGCCTTCGGCATGCGTGATGTAGTGCGTGAGGGAGCCGTTGGCGGTGAGGCGTGGCGCGGGTTGCGGTTGCTCTCCGCGAGCGAGCGCGGCGGCGAAGCGTCCGGCGAGAAGACCGCTCGCGATGGATTCGGTGTAGCCTTCGACTCCGGAGAGCTGGCCGGCGATGAGGATGCTCGGGTGCTTGCGTAGCTGCAGGGTTTCGGTGAGGAGCGAGGGCGCGTGGATGTAGGTGTTCCGGTGGATCTGGCCGTAGCGCAGGAAGGTGGCGTTCTCGAGGCCGGGGATGAGGCGGAGGACGCGCGCCTGCTCGCCGAACTTGAGGTGGTTCTGGAAGCCGACGAGGTTGTAGCTGTCGGCGCGCAGGTTTTCCTGGCGGAGTTGCACGACCGCGTAGGGCCACTTGCCGGTGCGCGGATTGGTGAGGCCGGCGGGCTTCATCGGGCCGAAGCGCAGAGTGTCGCGGCCGCGGCGTGCGGTTTCTTCGATGGGCAGGCAGCCTTCGAAGTACTGCAGCCTGGCAGAATTCCCTGTGGGGATTTGCTCCCATTCTTTGGATTGGACTTCCTCCGCTGACATGAGGGCGTCCAGGAACCGGTCGTACTCCTCTTTGGTGAAGGGGCAGTTGATGTAGTCTGGCGTGCCTTTATCCCAGCGCGCGGCGAAGTAGACCTTGTCCATGTCGATGGTGGAGGCGTCGACGATGGGCGAGATGGAGTCGTAGAAGGCGAGGTGGTCGGCGCCGGTGAGGCGCTGGAGGTCGGCGGCAAGCGGCGACGAGGTCAGTGGGCCTGTGGCGAGGACGGTGATGGTGTCGTCCCTATTTTCATCGACTGAGGTCATCTCTTCGCGGCGGACTTCGATGCGGGGTTGCTGGGCGATGAGCGAGGCCACGCGGCGGGAGAATTCGATACGGTCGACTGCGAGGGCGTGGCCGGCGGGCACGGCAGAGGCGTCGGCTGCGGCGAGGAGGAACGACTTGGCGTGGCGCATCTCCTGCTTGAGCAGCCAGGGCGCAGTGTTTTCGGACTCGGACTTGAGGGAGTTGGAACAGACGAGTTCGGCGAAGTCGGCGTCTGGTGGGCTTCGGTCGAGCGCAATGGGCGCATCTCGGAAAGCGTGATG
The DNA here is from genome assembly GCA_963762465.1 of uncultured Acidobacteriaceae bacterium. Taxonomy (GTDB): domain Bacteria; phylum Acidobacteriota; class Terriglobia; order Terriglobales; family Acidobacteriaceae; genus Granulicella. Next base: position 627,891 of record CAVXKS010000011.1, read on the forward strand.
TTGCAGCCCAAATCGGATGTTAGTGCGGCGGCCTGGAGGGCGGCTTCGGGGCCGGCGAGTCCGCCGCCGATGATGTGAATCTTTTTCATGCTGTGTTAAGGATACGGGGCGAACTACATCAGCTTTCAGTGACGCTCCGGATTAGAATGTCCCCGTCAAAGGGCGTGGCCACATATCCCGAGATCAAATCGGAGAATTCATCCAGTGTCGCAAGGCCGTTCTCATCGAAGTCGTTCTCAACCATAAGAACGAGACTGGAGCCCGTCCAGGTGCAGGTTGCCTTTGCATGCCATTGACGGAGGTCCCTGAACTCGTTCGTTATGTCGCTTGCAGCCTGTTCTCCTTCATTCGCAGGGACGTTTTCGCACTCCGACGTAATTTTGTACATCAACCCTCCGAAGCCGCGAGGGTATGGAGGGCATCGCCGGAGAGGCGCATGATGCGCCACTCGGTCTGCATCTTCGCGCCGAGGCGGTGGTAGACAGCGATGGCAGGCTCGTTCCAGTCGAGCACGTCCCACTCCAGGCGGGGGCAGCCTTCGTCGATGGCGATCTGCGCGAGACGAGTCAGCAGTGCGCGGCCAATTCCCTTCCCGCGCAGCGATGGGGTGACGTAGAGGTCCTCCAGCCGGATGCCGTGGTGGCCGAGCCAGGTGGAGTAGCTGTTGAAGTACAGCGCGAAACCGGCGGCAGTTATTGCGCCGTCTTCCGGGAGCTCGGCGATAAGAGCGCGGAAGCGAGCGGGTGTGTCGAGCGGCGTGCCGCCCAGTGCGAGGGAGAAGCCGTCGCGAAGGAGGTCGGCTTCGGTGGCGATGACGGCGTCGGGTTCGCGCTCGTAGCGAGCGAGCTCGTGGACGAAGCGGAGCATGGTGGGAACGTCGGCGGGCGTGGCGGGACGGATGTTGAGCATGAGAACGAGTGGTTAGCCGTTAGTAGTTAGTGGTTGGTATTGTTCGCTGCAGCCGCGGCAGTGGGCGCGAGCGGGATTTCGAAGGTTTCGAGCGGTTTGTTTGTCGAGGCCCAGCGCACCTTGCGCAGCTCAATTGTCGCGCCTTTCAGAGGGTCATGCTCGACATCGCGGATGTCATAGTAGAGCCAGCCGGCAGCGGTGGTGTGCGGCGCGACCGTGGTGGACTTGAAGCCGAAGTCGGCGTCATCAAGGCGGATCTGGTCATCGACCGGCTTCGGTTTCTTGTGAATCACGATAGGAATGGGCGTCGTCGGGATCTCTTGCTTACGGGCTGGCCAGATACCGCGGTCGAGTTCTTCAGCAGTGGCAGCGTTCTCGCTGAAATCGTTCGCGGCGACGAAGATGATCCGCGCGTCATCGAGCGAGAGGGCCTGCGAAGAGTCATTGGTGACGATGATACGGATGGGCATGAAGCCGTGGCCGAGGTAGTCGAGGCGCGTGTGCGGCGCGGCCTCCTTGCTGTCGGCGGGGTCGGCGGCGATCGTGACCTGCTCGTGCGTGTCGTGCGCCGGGTACTGCGCGGCCGGAAGGGGCGGTGGGACCTTCCGTGGCTTGTCGGCGTGAGCGGCGAGCGGCGCCGCCAGGGTGAGGGTGAGGAGGAGCCGCAACTGAAAAGACATACAGTTGGATTAGAGCATTTCTCCTGATACTGTGGCCTCGGAAAACATGGGAGGCTCTTTTCTTCTCGAGGAACGGCTCATTCGTTTCGTACCTCGGAGCACACCTTCAGGAGAGATGTTCTATGCTCTGGGAAATGCGACGCGGCCAAAGTGTGCTGATCTGTGCCGAGGTGATCGCTTGTGAGCGTGCGCAGTGATGTGGCTGTATAGCGCGCTGATGACGATCGCGCTGGTGGTGAGCTCTCCGTGGTGGATCGCGCGGATGCTGACGACGGAGCGCTATCGCGAAGGAATGTCTGAGCGGTTGGGCCGGGTTCCGCAGCGTTTGCGAGAGGCTGTCGCGGGTTTTGCCGAGCAGCGTCGGGTCGTGTGGGTGCATGCGGTGAGCGTGGGCGAGGTGCTCGCGGCTTCGCGGATGGTGGGCGAGTTGGAAGCGGCGCTGAATGACGGTGGCGGGAGTTGGCGAATTGTGGTCTCGACCACAACCCGCACGGGGCAGACGCTGGCACGAGAGCGGTTCGGGGCGGAGCGGGTCTTTTATTTTCCGCTGGACTTCGCGTTTGCGGTGAAACCGTATCTGCGACTCTTGAACCCCGCGGCGCTGGTGCTGGTGGAGAGCGAGATCTGGCCCCGTGTGCTGCACGAGTGTCACAAGGGAGAGACCGTCGTGATGGTGGTAAATGCGCGAGTGAGCGACCGGTCCTTCGCGCGCGGAATGGCGGTGCGCAGGGTGTGGAGACGCGTGCTGAAGCAAGTGGACCTATGGTTGACGCAAAGCGAAGAGGACGCGCGCAGGCTTGTCGAAATGGGAGCCAGCGCAGAGATAGTGCGTGCGATCGGAAACCTGAAGTATGACGTGCATGCGGCGAAGGAAAGCAAGGTTGCCGCGTTGATCAAGGAGGCTGCTGCGGGACGGCAGATTGTCGTCGCGGGAAGCACGACCGACGATCCCAGTGGGAAGCAGGGATCGTCGGAAGAACTGGCGGTGCTGCACGGCTGGCGAAAGGGAACACCGGAGGAGCCGATCCAAGCTTTGCTGGTCCTGGCGCCCAGGCATCCTGAGCGGTTCGCGGCGGCGGAAGCGGCTGCGTTCGAATTTCGCTATGCGCTCGTGAGTAAGTGGCTGGGACACGAAACAGCGGGAGTAAAAGGCGACAAGCTGCGGGAGCTCGTGATACTCGATACGATCGGCGATCTTGCCGCAGTGTATGGAGTTGCGGATGTCGCCTTTGTGGGAGGGAGTCTGGTTAAACGTGGAGGACACAATCCGTTGGAGCCGGCGCAGTTCGGGGTTCCGGTGGTGATTGGACCCTCGTACGAGAACTTTCGGGACATTGTTTCAACGATGCAGAAGGCGAACGCGATCCGGGTGGTGGAGAACCGGGACGAATTGCGCGACGCCTTCGTCGAACTGCTTTCGAACCGCAAGGCTGCGGCAGGTATGGGCCAGCGGGGACGCATCGTATTTGAGAAGCAGCAGGGCGCGACACGCCACGCTGTACGCGTTATTGTGGAGGTGTTGCGGGGAGGCGCTCCGTGAGTGCACGCAGAACGTGGGCGTGGCCGCTGGTGCCGCTGTATCGCGCTGGGATCGCGCTGAAGGATGGACTGCGCAAGGCAGGGCTGTTGAGAGTGCAACGGCTGCAGCGGCCGGTGGTGAGTGTGGGGTCGATCTCAGCCGGCGGCGCGGGCAAGACCCCGGTCGTGATTTCGCTGGCAAAGATGCTGCGGGCGCGTGGGTGGGACGTGGATGTGCTCTCGCGCGGGATACGGGCGGATTGGGCATGGTGTGGAGTGGGTCGCCGCGATGGGAGATCGGGCGGCAGAGCGCTACGGCGATGAACCTGTCGTGATTGCGCGGGCAACGGGCGTTCCGGTATGGGTGAGCGGAAACAGGTTTGCCGCGGGACGCGCGGCGGAGAGCGGCGTTGCAGGGGAAGTCCGCGGATCAAATCACAACCATAACCACAATCACGTGAATGACCAGGAAATGCATCCACCGCCGCGGAGCGCCAAGGCTGTGCACCTGCTGGATGATGGATTTCAGCACCGGCAGTTGGCGCGGAATTTCGATGTTGTGTTGCTGACGGCGGAGGACATGGAGGATCGGCTGGTGCCTGCGGGAAATCTGCGCGAACCGTTTGGTGCGCTCGCCCGGGCGGATGCGCTCGTGATCCGTGAAGACGAACTGGAGGACGTGAAGGAGCGCGTGTGGAAGCTTATGCGCGAGGGCGCACAGATGTGGGTAGTGCGACGGAAGCTCGTGTTCCCTGCCCCGCTGCTCGTCTTCACTGCAGGATTGCGGCCGGTGGCATTCTGCGCGATCGCCCGGCCGGCGGGATTTCAGGCGATGCTGACCGAGGCGGGATGCGGCGTCGTGGACACGATCGTCTTTCCGGATCATCATGCCTACGGAATGCGTGATATCAAGAGGATCCTCGAGCTGGGACGTCAGTTGAACGCTACCGGGTTTGTGACGACTGAGAAGGACAACGTGAAGCTGACGAAGGCGATGTGCGAGCGCCTGGAGACGCTAGGCCCGTTAATGGTGGTGGGACTCGAGGCGGAGTTCGCGGACGCGAACGCGGTGGTGAGTGCGCTGGAGTCGCGGCTCGGGGAACAGCGCGCGTGAAGCTGCTGATCGTGCGCGTTGGAGCGCTGGGCGACGTGTTGCACGCGCTCCCTGCGGCGGCGGCGCTCCGCAGTGCTCGACCGGACTGGACGATCGACTGGGTGGTGGATCCAAGATGGGCTCCGCTGCTGGTGAACAGCGAAGGGCGCGGAGAGATTGTGAACCGCGTTCATCTCGCCGAGACAAAGATGTGGACCGCGGCGCCGTTCTCGTGGAAGACGCTGCGGTCGGTTGCGAACTTGCGTAGAGAGCTGCGCAACGAGCATTACGACGTCGTTGTGGATATGCAAGGCACAATGCGATCCGCGGTGATTGGGCGATTCGCGCGCGCGCGGGAGTTTGCCGGTTACGAGAATCCGCGCGAGGCGGCCGCGGCGCATCTGTACCGGAGCTCACGGCCACGCATTGGCAAGCACGTGGTCGAGCAAGGGGCGGCCCTGCTGGGTTCGGCGTGCAGCATTGCACTTCAGCCCGCAGCGGTGCAGCTGCCGGACGAGGGCTGGGCTGATGATTGGGCGGCGGAGCTAGTCGGAGATCGCAAAGTCTGCTTGCTTGCAGCGTCAGCCGGATGGGGAGCGAAGCAGTGGCCTGCGGAGCGCTATGGAGCGCTCGCCTGCGAGCTGCGCGCGATGGGTTTCGTTCCGCTCGTGAATGCACCTAAAAAAGACGATCCGGTGGCGACGAGTGTTGTCGCGACTAGCGGTGGTGCGGCGGAGAGGGTGGTATGCAACGTGGCCGGACTGATTGCGCTGATGCGGAGGACGTCGCTGGTGGTCGGCGGCGACTCAGGCCCGACGCATTTGGCAGCCGCGCTCGGGATTCCGCTGGTTGGGCTGTATGGGCCGACCGATCCGGCACGGAATGGGCCGTGGGGATCAGGGCCGATGCGCGTGATGCGCGGCGTGGGATCGGTGACGAGTCACAAGCGCCTCGCGGAGATCGACGCCGGGCTGGCGAGGATCACGGTGGCTGATGTGATGATGGAGATTAACGCGTTGGCCGACTGATGTACAACAGCGGATTCCTTGCGGCGCTCAGATGACAAGCAAGACAAGCGAGGCAAAAGCACAGCAGCACATCTGCGAAGATGGAAATATGGGAACAGAGCTGCGAGGATGGCGGAAAATTGCGCGGAGAGCGCGCGTGCCGCTGGGGTTTGTTGTGGCGGCCGTGTTCCTCATTTTTGCGCGGCCGAGCTGGACGACGCTGGTGTGGAGCCTGGTGCTTGTGCTCCCAGGATTGTGGCTGCGCGGATACGCAGCTGGGTATGTGAAGAAGAACGCTGAGCTGACGCGCACCGGACCGTACGCATACACCCGCAATCCGTTGTACCTGGGCTCGATGTCGATCGCGGCAGGGTTTGCCGTGGCGGCTGGCCGGTGGTGGCTCGTGGCCCTGCTCGTCGCGATGTTTCTTGCGATATATGTGCCGACGATCCTCTCCGAAGAGGAATTTCTGCGCGGCACATTTCCGCAGTTCGAGGAGTATGCGCAACGCGTGCCCCGCCTGTTTCCACGGCTCACACCGGCTCGATTTGCAGACACGGAACGGGGGATGGGCAGGTTCTCGCGCGAGCGGTATCGTCATCACCGCGAGTACAATGCGAGCATCGGTGCGGCTGCGCTGTACGTGGCGTTGATTCTTCGTATGTGGCTGTATCGCGGGCATTTCTAGACGCAGGGGGAGACGGCATTTTGAAGGCCTGGATGTGCTCGGCTCTACGATCTGTCTGCGTGCTGGGCACGACCATGGCCGTGGCGCTTGGGTTGACCGCACAGATCCTGTCGCGAACGCCCGCCCCCCAGAGAGCCATCCCTCCATTGCAGCCTCCGATTGCGGGATTTGAGTATCCGCAACACCAGACGCTGACCTTTACGGTGGACTGGCGTGTGTTTACGGCAGGAATTGCGGTGTTTCACATCGACCAGGTCGGCGACGCGCTGAAGCTGTCGGCAACAGCCGACACTATCGGAGCGATCAACATGCTGTTCCCCGTCGTGGATCGCTTTCAGTCGGGCTTGAATCTGCAGACGGGCTGCTCCACGGGCTTCAACAAACAAATTCAGGAGGGCCGGCGCAAGATTGCCAGCGAGCTGATGTTCGACTATGCGCACGGACGCCAGACGCAGAATGAGCGCAACCTGGTGAAGGGCACGGCAACGCACAGAGAGGCCAATATCCCTGCGTGCGTGACGGATTCGCTTTCGGCCATCTTCTATACGCAGTCGCAGCCGCTGAATTTGGGGCAAACGATGTATTTTCCTCTGGCGGACAGCATGCGGACGGTGACGGTCGGGATGAAAGTTGAATCGAAAGAAGAGATTAAGACACCCGCAGGGACGTTTCAGACCGTCAAAGTGCAAGCGACCGCCGATGAGGGCGTGGTGAAGAACCGCGGCCAGATATGGATCTGGTACACGGACGACACGCGCCATCTTCCGGTGCAGATGCAGGCCCGGCTGTTCTGGGGAACGATTACGTTTCACCTGCAGTCCATCGAACAGAAGTAAGGTGCCGGCAATCGGTGCCGGAGACGAGACGAGCATGAGCGAGCAGAACGACGAGTTGGAGCGGCTGACGGAGGAGTCGGCGGCATACCCGGCCGAGGGACTGGTGACCGTGGCGGAGTTTGCGGAGCCCGTGAGTGCCAACATGGCGCGGATGGCGCTGGATTCCATGGGGATTACGTCGTTCCTGCAGGGCGAGAACGCAAACAGCCTGATTCCGCCGGCATTTGCGGCGCGACTGCAGGTACGCCCGGAGGACGAGGCCGCGGCACGGGAGGTGCTCGCGGGCCCGCTCGAGTCGCCGGAAACGATGGAGGACGTAACTGCGGCGGAGATCGCCAACGAGCCGAAACGACGCTAAGCCCTGACCGTCGCCTGATCTGCGCGGAGTTGAACGGGGGGCGGGGATGCATGTAAGTTGGTCAGTGCTGCCCACAGTGCTGACCCTGCCGAAGAAATGGTGGCATGGGCCGGTTTTGCGCGTCCAAATGAGAGTGGACCGCGGACGAGAACCGCGATGATTCGCATGAAGGAAGGAAACAGATGAGAACCTGGAGAGAGATTTTGCTGACAGCGACAGCCGTGGTTGCGCTTTCGGCCGCGGCACCGGCAATTGCCCAGAATGCCACGGTGCACGGAAAGGTGACCAACCCGGCGGGGCAGCCCGTGACAGACGGGAAGGTGAAGTTTACGAAGGACATTACTCAGCCCCCTAAGGACCGCAAGTATCTCAACACCGTTCCGACAGATGCACAGGGCAATTACAAGGCAACGGACGTTGCCCCTGGCGACTACGCCATCGTTGTGGAGGAGCAGGGCAAGGACGTCGACTTCCAGATGCCGGTCACGATCAAGGCGAACGATGACAAGACAGTCGACTTCGATATGACCCGGGCTGCGTACATCAACAGCATGACGCCGGAGGAGAAGAAGGCGCTCGAAGAGTACAAGAAGAACAATGCCGCGGCCCAGGAGGCGAACAAGAAGATCGCCAACCTGAATGCCACGCTCGCCACAGTGCGAACGGATCTCGCGGCCGCGCGGCCGGCCGCGGGCGATGTGAGCAAGGACGTCGCCGACATGAAGGCGGCGGTGGACGCGAAGCCCGATGAGAGCATCCTGTGGATCAGCTATGGCAATACGCTGGAAGCGCAGGGCGATCATCTGGCCAAGGCTGATAAGGATGCCCACAAGCCGGTAAGCGGCGATGCTGACACGATGAAGATGTACGACGACGCAATCGAGGCGTACAAGAAGGGCGCCGAGCTGAATGCGGCGTCGAAGAAACCGGTGCCGGCCGACCAGGCGGCGGCGTGGAACGGCGTGGGGAATGCGTACGCAAAGGAAGGCAAGACCACCGATGCGGCTTCGGCGTTTGAGAACGCGGTGAAGGCGGAGCCGACCAATGCCGGCATGTTCTACGGAAACGAGGCTGCAGTGCTGTTCAATGCGCAACAGACCGACGCTGCCGCGGCTGCGGCGGACAAGGCGATTGCTGCGGACCCGAACAAGCCGGATCCGTACTTCATCAAGGGTCAGGCCCTGATCGCCAAGTCGAGCTTCGATCAGAAGACGCAGAAGATCATTCCGCCCCCAGGCTGCGTCGAGGCGTACCAGAAGTATCTGCAACTTGCACCGAATGGCCCGCACGCGCAGGCCGTGGAAGAGGTTCTTACGAGCCTCGGCCAGAAGGTGGACACCAGCTACAGGGCAGGCAAGAAGAAGTAAGCTTGCACAGCGCGAGCCCCGGTCGAGTGCCTCGGCCGGGGCTTTTGCTTGTTGAGAGGTGAGTGTGAGCGAGCGAGTGCTGGAGTTCGAGGAGGCGCTGGCCGAGGTTCTGCGGCATGCCGCGGCGGTAGCGAAAGCGGCGCGGGCCCCGGAGCCGGTGCTTTTGAAGGATGCGCGTCGGGCGGGTGCTCGCCGAGTCTGTGCGCGCGGAACGGGACCAGCCTCCGTTTGCGCGTTCGACGCGAGATGGATATGCGGTTCGGAGCGTCGATGTTTCGGACTCGAATACACAGCCGCTGCAGATCGTCGGCTCATTGCGGGCGGGCGAAATGTGGCGCGGCGCGGCGGTCAGCGACTGCGAGGCCATCGAGATCATGACCGGAGCGCCGCTGCCGGAGGGTGCCGATGCTGTGCTGATGGTGGAGCACGCGGAGATCGGAACCAATGCCCTGCTGCGCGTCGCGGCTGGGCGGACGTTGCAGGCCGGCGAGAATGTTGTGCCCCGGGGAGCGGAGGCCCGCGCTGGCGCGGAGGTGATCGCGGCCGGGCGGCGAATCGGGGCGGCGGAGATTGCGTTGGCCGCGAGTTGCGGGCTTGCGCGGCTGAACGTGTGCGAGCAGCCGAAGGTCGCGATCGTTGCTACCGGCGATGAGTTGGTGGAGCTCGATCATCAGCCGGAGGCATGGCAGATTCGGAACTCCAACTCCTATGCGCTGGCGGCGATGGTCACGACCGAAGGCGGAGAGGCTGTGCGTCTGCCGATTGCGCGCGACGCGATGGACGATTTGCGTGCGCGACTCGCGGAGGCGCGTGGTGCCGATCTGCTGCTGCTTTCCGGCGGTGTATCCATGGGCAAGTACGACCTCGTGGAGAAGGCGCTGAGCGAAGCCGGAGCAGAGTTTTTATTCACCGGCGTCTGGATTCAACCGGGCAAGCCGTTGGTCTTCGGAAGGATCGCGCGCGAGCAGGGCGGCTGGCTGTACTTCTTCGGCTTGCCGGGAAATCCGGTCTCAACTGAGGTGTGCTTCCGGCTGTTTGTTGCGCCGATGCTGCGCGCGCTTAGCTGGCCAGACGGAGATTGCGCCGCGGATTTGTTCAGGCAAGCGCTGGCAGAGGAAGTAAAGGGCGGCGCGCGTGTGACGCGATTTCTGCCGGCGATCGTCGAGAGCGATTGGCAGCATGTGAGTGTGCGCGTCGTGCCCTGGCAAGGCTCGGGCGATCTCGCCGCAAATGCGCGGGCGAACGGGTTTGTGGTGCTGCCCAATCAGGTCGAGCGGTTTGCGGCAGGCGACAGTGTGAGAGTCTTACTGCGGTAGCATCGTTCAGATGAGCGAAAAGCTTTCACATTTCGATGAAGCTGGTCAGGCCCACATGGTCGATGTGAGCGCGAAGGCGGACACGCGGCGCGAGGCTGTGGCGAGTGCGTTCGTCGAGTTGAATGATGCGGTGCTGAATGCGCTGCCGAAGAATCTCAAGGGCAATCCGCTGGAGGTCGCTCGTTTCGCTGGTATCCAGGCGGCGAAGCGGACCAGCGAGCTCATTCCGATGTGCCATCCGCTGCCGTTGAGCTTCGTCGATGTGCAGGCGGAAGTGGTTGCCGGTGGCGTCGCGATTCGGGCAACAGCCGCGACGGTTGCCGGTACAGGCGTCGAGATGGAGGCGATGACGGCCGCCGCCATCGCCGCGCTTACGGTCTATGACATGACGAAGGCGCTGGATAAGGGCATTCGCATTCGCGAGGTCGTGCTCGAATCGAAGAGTGGCGGAAAGAGCGGCGAATACAAGCGGACGCGCTAGACCGGATACGCGAGCGCGACAGCAAAGTGGTGGTCGTCGTCCTCGAACCACTGCGGGGAGCTGAACTTGCAATCGCGCAGCATCTCGCGCAAACCGCGCTCCGTGAACTTGTAGCTGTTTTCCGTGTGGATGCTCTCGCCGGGCGCAAACACGATCTGCCGATCGTCGATGTGGACTGTCTGGCCGATCATGCTCTCGAGGTGCATCTCGATGCGGCTGTCCTGCGGATTCCAGAAAGCGCGGTGGCAGAACTTGTCGAGATTGAAGTTGGCGCCAAGCTCGCGGTTCAGGCGCGCGAGGATGTTCTTGTTGAACTCCGCAGTCACACCGGCCGCGTCGTCATAGGCGGCGATCAGTTGCTCCACAGATTTGTCGCGGTTGGGCGCGAGGTCAACGCCGAGCAGGACTGCGTCGCCGACCTCCTTCACCTGCTTGCGCAGTTTGCGCAGGATGCAATGCGCGTCCTCCGGCCCGAAGTTGCCGATACTCGATCCGATGTAGAGCGCGAGCACGGAGCAGTTGTCGATGCGCTCGATCTTGTAACTGTTCGTGATGTAGTTGGCGATCTGCGGACGCACGGTGACGCCGGGGATCGCTGCCGTGATCGCAGCCGCAGCCTGGTCAAGCGCGGAATGGCTGACGTCGATCGGCTGATAGAGAAGCTCGGGCTGATGCTTCGCGGCTGCGGCGAGCAGGAGGCCCGTCTTCGACGCGGTGCCGGAGCCGAGTTCGGCAATCGTGACCGGACTGCCTGCGCTGCAGACGATCTGCTCAGCATGCTCGGCGAAGATGGAGCGCTCGGCGCGCGTAAGGTAGTACTCCGGCAGGTCCGTGATCTTTTCAAACAGCGCGGAGCCGGTTTCGTCGTAGAAGAGCCACGGCGGAAGCGTCTTTTGTTTACCGGCTGGAACACCGAGCCCTTCGAGGGCTTCGGCGAGCACGGCATCACGGAATTCAGTGTCGGGCAGGAGCGCCTCACGCGAGGCTTCAGGAGCTTCGATCATGGAAGTTGTCGCCTCGCTACGTTTCTTACCGCTTGTGGTTTGCGACTGCTGATATTTGGCTCTGGTTGCTTCAGCTTGCGCCGTCACGCGCCAGGCGCAGCCCGCTGAACTGCCAGCGCGTCGCTGGGTGGAAGAAGTTGCGATAGCTGGCGCGAATGTGCGAAGCGGGCGTGACGCAGGAACCCCCGCGCAGCACCATCTGAGAGCTCATGAACTTGCCGTTGTACTCGCCAAGCGCGCCGGGCAGCGGCTTGTACCCCGGATAGCCCGTGTAGGGCGAGGCCGTCCACTCCCACACGTCGCCGTAGAGCTGCTGCGGCTGGTGCCGGTCTTCCAGGGCGACCGGAGGCAGCGGATGCAGCGCGCCGGATTCGAGGAGATTGCCGGAGACAGGATATTGCGCCGCGACGTACTCCCACTCGAACTCGGTCGGGAGCCGCGCTCCGCTCCAGCGAGCGAAGGCGTCGGCCTCGAAGAAGCTCAGATGGCAGGCGGGCGTCTCGGAGAGCTCTTCGAGCGGACGCGTGCCGTCGAACGTGAAGATGCTCCAGCCCGACCTGGTTGCCCGATCGCGTTGCCAGTACAGCGGCGCATGCCATCCCTCGGCGCGCATCGTGTCCCACCCCTCGGACAGCCAGAGCTCGGGCCGAGAGTAGCCGTCCTCATCAACAAAGGCGAGGAACTCCGCACAGGTGATGAGCCGCGCGCCAAGGCGGAAGGGCGCGAGATATACCGGATGGCGCGGCGTCTCGTTGTCGAATGCAAACCTGTCCAGCGCGTTCGGGTCGGGCGTTACGCCGATGCTGACCAGGCCCGGCTGAGGAGGAGTGAAGCTGACCCATTCAAGCGGTGGCGCGATGGTCTCAAGACCATCCTCTATGCCGCGATCGCGGTAACTTGGCCGCAGCGGATTGGTGAAGAAGGCGTTCTTGATGTCCGTCGCGGCGAGTTCCAGGTGCTGCTGCTCGTGCTCGAGCCCCAGGGTAATCCGCCGCAAGGCTTCGTCTTCAGTGCCTTGCTCGAGAAGACGCGTGATGCCGGCGTCGACGTGCTCGCGAAACGCCAGGATGTGTTCGAGCGACGGCCGTGAGAAGCTGGCGCGCAGTTTCTTTTCCGGCATCTCGCCGAGCGCCTTGTAGTAACTGTTGAACAGCCAACGGAAATCCGGGTGAAACGGCTGGTAGGCGGCTACGAACTCGCTGAGAACAAAGGTTTCGAAGAACCACGACGTATGCGCCAGATGCCACTTGATTGGCGAAGCCTCAGGACAGGACTGCACCATCATGTCCTCCGGCGTAAGCGGACCACAAAACTGCATCGTGGCGGAGCGAACAGCGCGAAAGCGCGCGAGCAGCGTAGGGGCTGATGACTGCTGGATCAACATGACAGGGCTGGCTCCTGCTATCCGATGCTCGCGTCTATACCGCCGTTGCTCTGGCCGCGAAAAGTTCACGCGAGATAACGCAGAGTGTACGCCTGAGAGATGTTCGAAAATGTCAGCAGGTTCAATTTCAGTTGGAGCCGGTCATACGTCCGCTCCGGAGCTGGCAAAACGGTTCCTCGGGAAGCGACGCGAACCGCACCGGCCCAGGGAGAGGGACAGGTGCACGCAAGATATGAGCCTGCCGGACAAAATCCTTCGCAACAGAATTTATAGACACGAACGCGTCTTCCCTTCCTTTTCGCCGTCTTAATTCGTAGGAACTCGATAAGAAAAGGAGCAGCAATGAGCCGGCAGAGGAAGTGGGCAGCAGCAGTCTTGATGACTTTGCTGATGCCGGTTTGTGCCATGAACACCAGCGCACAGGAGGCGGACCGGCCGGGTGCCGGACGCGGAATATGCCGGGATGCAGCGCGTCGGTGGGGTGATCACTGCTATTTCGGGACCGCAGGTGACGATCAAGACGGTGGATGGCGCCGTATACCAGGTCGCCACGACCGACAACACACGCGTCATGCGCGGCCGCGGAGAACCTGGCAAGCTGGCCGATCTGAAGGCCGGCGACGGGCTGATGGCCATGGGCAACCTGGATGCGCCGAAAAAGACGATGCACGCGGCGGTGGTGATCTCGATGGATGCCGAGCAGATGAAGCGAATGGAGGATGCGAGAAAGCAGCAGCTCGCAAACCTGGGCAAGACGCTGATCGCCGGGACGGTCACCGCAATCGACATGGATAACGCGACCATGACGGTCGAGCGGCCGGACGGCATCTCGCAGACGATTGGATTTGACGAGGGCACGTCGTTCCACCGTGGCCGCCTCATGATGGGGAACCGTCCGACACCGCAACCGGGAACGGTCGGCAGCGGCGACGGTGGCGCCAGCGTCCACACAGAAAGCATCACGCTGGCGGACATCAAGGTCGGAGACCATGTGGGCGGGCCCGGCGAGGTTAAGGGCAGCCGCTTCGTTGCCAAGGAGCTGACGGTGATGACGCCGGGAAACGGGCGCCGCCGCTCAACGGATAACAAGGAAGGTTCAGAGACTGGAACCTCGCAGACCGGAACGCAGGAAAACGGCAAGCCTTCTTCGACGCCGTCGCCCAAATAAGCCTAGAGAAGCGGCTGTACGACGCGTTCGACGCGGGCGGCCAGGAGTGTTTCCAGAGATTCGGGAGGAGAACTTGGTGAGGCTAAGGGTGAGCGGGTGCGGTGTGGTCGTATGCATCGCTGCGCTTTTGCCGCTGAGCGCGCAGACGGTAGCGCCTGCGACAGCGCAGCCGGGCGCCACGTCCCCAACGGCGCCGCAGCCGGCCGCCCAGTCTCCCGCTCCAGCTCAGACCATCCCGCAAGCCCCGGCACCACAAGGCGGAACTATCCGTGGGACCGTCATCGCCGGAACGCCGGGCAAACCCGGTGGCGTCCCGCTGCCCGGCGTCGCCGTAACCGCGACCAACACACTTACCGGAAGGAAGTACGCCGCAGCGACCGGGATCGACGGCACGTATGCCATGACGATTCCGCGCAACGGCCGATATGTTGTCCGCGCCGAGCTGGCCGGGTTCGCGCCGGTTACCCAGGAGATTCTGCTCAATGCCGGCGATGGGACCGCTGGCGCCGCGCTGGTCAAGACCTCGGATTTCGGGATGCAGTTGGCCAGCCGCGTCGCCGCAGCCGAGGCGAAGCAGGAAGCCACAGCGAACGGAACCTCCGTAGGCCGGGGCACGCAGAACCTCAGCCTGAATGCTGGCGAAACCGGTGTCACGGACGCGAGCGCGGTTAACGGCAACAGCGATGTAGCGATGCCGACGCTTGGCAACCTCTCGCAGACGGGCACCGACGAGGCAACTCAAAGCACCGAATCCATCGCGGTGAGCGGCCAGACAGGCCAGACTAACGGGCTCGCGAACTTCAGCGAGGACGAGATCCGTCAGCGCGTGCAGGATGCCGTGGAGCAGGCGCGCGCCAACGGCCAGCTTCCGCAGGGCGCCGATCCCACGAACCAGATCGTCGCGGTGATCGGCGGAATGATGGGCGGCCCCGGCGGCGGACCGGGTGCCGGCGGTGGTGGCGGTGGATTCCGCAGAGGTGGCCCGGGCGGCGGGTTTGGGGGCTTCCGCAACTTCAATCCAGCGCAGCCGCACGGCAACATCTTTTTCCAGGGTGCGAACAATGCGCTGAACTCCGCGCCATGGTCGCCGACGCTTCGTCCTGTTGCACAGCCTTCGGGATATCAGAACCGCTTCGGCGCCAGCCTCGCCGGAAGCCCGTACATTCCGGGGCTCACGAAGCCCAACACGAAACAGTTCGGGTTCCTGAACATCAGCGGGCAGCGCAACCTGAACTCGTTCCTCGCCGATGGCCTCGTGCCGACAGCTCTGGAGCGCGCGGGAGACTTCTCGCAATCCTATATACAAACGACCCGCGGCAATAAGCCTGTCCAGCTGTACGATCCCAAAACCGGCCAGCCGATTCCCGGCAACAACCTTGCCAATGCGACCGTGCCTGTCTCGCCCCAGGCGCTTGCTCTGCTCGCCTACTATCCAGAGCCGAATGTTCCGTTCACGAACGGCTACAACTATCAGACGATCTCGAACGCCGGCAACAATAACTTCGTGATGAACACGCGCTACGTGCGGACACTCGGGCAAGCCACGAACACGCCCTTCGGGCGGTTCGGCGGTGGCGGCCCGCGGCGCGACGGCAGCAACGTCAAGCCATCGCTGCGGCAGAACATCAACATCGGCTACAACTACTCGCACTCCGCCTCAGACCAGCGGAACATTTTTCTTCCTTTGGGTGGCGCGCAGGAGAGCGACGGAAACTCCGTTAATGCCGGATACACCATCGGCTATGGCCGGCTCTCGAACAATGCGAACGTCAACTGGAACCGGCTGAATACAGAGGTTCGCAATTACTTCACGAACACCAGCACAAATCCTTCGGCACAAGCCGGGGTGAACATTCCAAACAACTCCGGCGGCTTCGCCAATCCAAACTTCTACAACGGCGTGCCCACACTCCGGATCGGCAACTTCCAGCCGCTTTCAAACACGACACCCAGCCAGCTGATTAACCAGACGATCAGCTTCTCCGACTTCGTCTCGTGGCGGCACAACAAACACAATCTGCGGCTCGGCGTTGACGTGCGCCGCGTGCACGCGGACTCCATTGGCGGCAACAATCCGTTCGGGAGCTTCAGCTTCACCGGTTATGCCACAGCAAATCCGTCCGACCAGGTTCTCGGTTACGGTGGTCAAAACTCGGGCGACGCTTTCGCCGACTTCCTGCTCGGTTTGCCGAACAGCACATCGATCCAGGCCGGCTTATACAAGACCTACCTGCGCGAAAACGTCTTCGACTGGTACGTGCTGGATGACTTCCGCATTAAGTCAAACCTCACGCTGAACTACAGTCTGCGCTACGAATACTTCGGCCCTTACAGCGAGAAGAACAACCGGCTTGTGAATCTGTATCCGAGTAGCGGACCGCTGCCGTACCAGGTCGTAACGCCGGGCAATGGGCGCGAGGCCGGGCTCGTCGATCCGGACCACGCGATGTACGCGCCCCGGCTCGGCTTTGCGTACCGACCCAAGAACTCCGGAATCACCAAGGATACCGTGCTCCGCGGTGGCTACAGCATCATGTACAACACCGGGCAGTACGCCACGTTCGCGCGCGATCTTTCGCATCAGCCGCCGTTCGCGGAAACCCAGAACAACTCTGCCTATGCGCCGACCGTGACCGATCCGACGCCCGTAACGACTGGATGCACGACCACGCAACCCAGCTACACGTACCAGGACAAGATCACCGGGGCAAGTCATCTCCGCCCTGCGACCGCCGCAAACTTCAATCTCGCGAACGGGTTTGGCTGCGCCGCGAGTGCGTATCAGATTCAGAACAACTGGGCCGTCGATCCGAATTATCGCCTTGGCATGGTGCAGATCTATAACCTGAATGTGCAGCGCACGGTTCCCCTGAACATCGTGCTTAACCTCGGCTACAACGGAGCGCTGGGCAGTCATCTCGATGTCGTCGGCTCTCCAAACGTAACGCCCAACGGTGTAACCACGCCGGGAATTGCACCGTTTGACTGGGAAGAGTCCGCTGCGTCCTCGCGCTCCAATGCGCTTGTCGTTAGCGCTCAGAAGCGGCAGCAGAAGGGCATCGCGATGGGCTTTGTCTACACCTACTCGCACGCCATCGACAACGCGTCGGGCGTCGGCGGGCAGATCGGCAAGCCGGTGCAGAACCTCTATCGTCTCGATCTCGAAGAGGGCAACGCAAGCTTCGATCGGCGTCACAATTTCACCGGCAACTGGCTCATCGAGCTTCCGTTCGGCCCGAACCGCGCGTTCCTGAACAAAGGCGGATTCGCGGCGTATGCACTGGATGGATTCTCGCTGAGCGGCAGCTTCACGTTCGGCACAGGCACGTATCTCACGCCAACGTACTCCAGCAATCAGTCCGAAGCGGCCGCCGCGAACACCTACACCGAGCGCCCCGACCGCGTCTTCGCGCAGTCCATCAACGGAGCGGGAACGGTGGGCCAGTGGTTCAACATCGCCGCGTTCGCTGCCCCCGCTACCGGCGCCTACGGAACGGCGTCGCAGGGGTCGATCGAAGGTCCGGGGCTTGTGCAGGTAAACGCTTCGCTTTCGCGCACCTTCACGATGGGCGAGACCCGTTCCCTGGAAGCGCGCGTGACGGCAAGCAACGTGTTCAACACCGTCCAATACAGCGGCGTGGATGTCGACGCGAGCTCCTCAAACTTCGGGCAAATTACGAGCGCCGCGGCCATGCGCACGCTGCAAGTGCAGGCCCGCTACAGGTTCTAGGGAGCGCAGAGGAAGAGCATATGAAGAACTTGGTGACTGCGGCAACGGCGGTGGCGATGATGCTGGGGGGCTCGCCGCAACAGACGCCCACGCCCACACCCCAGACTCCGGACGCGCAAGGCACGGCCGCGCAGCAGACGCCCGGCGGCTACACGCTCAGCGTGAACGCGAACATCGTGCTCACCAACATCGTCGTGCGCGACCGCAAGACCGGCGCGCTTGTGAAGGACCTGAAGGCCAGCGACTTCCAGATCTTCGAGAACGGCAAACCGCAGAAGGTCTCCAGCTTCGATTATGAGAATGTCGACGAAGCGGCAGCGCTCGCCGAAAAGACTGTCAGCGGAAAGGCCAGCATCGCCGACCTCCTCGAGCGGAGCTTCGGTTCCGATCCCGAGAAGCTGAAAGACCATCGTCTCATCGTCATGTTCTTCGACCTGAGCTCGATGCAGGACGAGGACATCGATCGTGCCGTCGATGCCGCGAAGCAGTACGTAACCCAGAAGATGGCGCCGGCCGACCTGGTTGCGATGGTGAGCATGTCCACCGGTCTTAGTCTCGATCAGGACTTCACCAACGACAAGAACGCTCTGCTGCGCGTGCTTGCGGGATACAACGGCGACGACACGAGCGGGTTCGCGAACGGCGGCACCGGCACGACCGACGCCACCTCCGACGACACGACCGCCTTCGCCGCGGATGACACCGAGTACAACAGCCTGAACACCGACCGCGAACTGCTCGCGATCCGCTCCATCGCCAAAAGCCTCGAGCACGTCGATCAGCGCAAGTCGATGCTCTACTTCTCGGGCGGCCTCACGCGCAACGGCATCGAAAATCAGGCGAGCCTGCGCGCAGCGACGAACGAAGCCGCCAAGGCGAACCTCGCCATCTACAGCGTCGACTCCCGCGGCCTGCAGGCGATGCCTCCGGGCGGCGATGCATCAAAGGGCAGCCTGCGCGGAAGTTCTGCCTACAACGGTTCGGCCGTGACGGCGCAGTTCAACGCTAACTTCTCGTCGCAGGAAACGCTCGCCACACTGAGCAGCGACACCGGCGGCAAGGCATTCTTTGACGCCAACGACTTCGCTCCTGCGTTCCAGCAGGTCCAGAACGACACTGCGGCCTACTACATTCTCGGCTTCAAATCGACGGATCAGCGCCAGGACGGAAGTTATCGCCACCTGACTGTAAAGGTGAGCCGTCCCGACGTGAAGCTCGAGTATCGGCCCGGCTACTACGCCCCTGCCGACTTCAAGCACCAGAAGACCGAGGATCGCGAGCTCGCGCTGCAGGAACAGATGCGCAGTGACCTGCCCGCCACAGACGTCGCGATGTACCTCCAGGCTCTCTACTTCCGCGCGAACGATTCACACAATGGCGAGCTATTTGTGCCGGTCAGCCTCATCGTTCCCGGTTCGCAGATTCCGTTCGCAAAGGTGAAGGACCTCGATAAAGCGAGCCTCGACATCATGGGCCAGGTGCGCCGGCCCGTCGGTAAGGACGTAGACGTTTGCGCAATCAGCACGACAGAGGACGAGCACAACTTCGTCAGCGTGGGCAACGTGCGTGACACGGTAAAGCTCGCAGTCAATCAAGCGCAGCAGGTCGAGCGCAAGAACATTCAGTACTCCACCGGCTTCACGCTCGCGCCCGGCTGCTATCAGTTGAAGTTCGTCGTGCGCGAAAACCAGACCGGAGCCATGGGCAGCTTTGAAACGCTGATCAACGTGCCCGATCTCAAGAAAGCACCGGTTAAGCTGAGCTCGGTCGTGCTCTCGAACCAGCGCACGCCGGTGAAAGACAAGAACTCCGCCAACCCGCTCGACCGCGACGGCGTGCAGTGGGTGCCCAATGTCGCACACGTCTTCCGGCAGGACCAGCACATGTATCTGCTCTACGAGGTCTACGACCCGACACGCGAGAAGGGAGCGCCGGCCCAAGCGGACTCGCCGGGCCTGACGCGTAGAGACGAAGGGCCTGTCCGCGTTCTCACCAGCATGGAACTGCTCTCCGGCGGCGTGAAGGTGTACGAGACACCCGTTGTCACCGCGACCAGTCTCAACGATCCGCAGCGCGGTGCGGTCGCCTTCCAGTTCGACGTTCCACTCACTGACCTGAAGCCCGGCACCTACGTCTGCCAGATCAATGTCATCGACGATGCTGGCGGCAGCTTCAGCTTCCCGCGTGTAGCAGTGCGAGTTCTGCCGCCACCTGCTCCGGCGCCCGCCTCGACCACAACTGCATCCATCAGCACGCCGACCGGCGCAGCACACTAGTCCTGCGAGACTGCTTGCCGTTGGGCATCAAAGACCAAGCATCAAAGGGTAAAGGACCCACGGAGATTTATGCGCTTCAACTGTCGTATTGGCTTTCTGCTATTTGCACTCGCAACGCTTCCACTCGCCTCGCTGTCAGCTCAGGAGCCGGCTCAGCCAGACCCCGAACACATGACCATCCACGTTTCAGTGACAGAGCGCAATGGCAATCCAGTCGAAGGCGTTACGAAGAACGACTTCACGCTGCTCGACAACAAGCATCAGGAGCCAATCACCGGTTTCCAGGCGCTCAGCGCAACTCCCACTCGCATCGTCATCGTGCTCGATGCTGTGAATCTGCCCTATAGCGAGGTCTCCTACGCGCGTCAGCAGCTTGAGCAGTTCCTGTCTTCCAATGGGGGGCATCTCGCTCAGCCGACAACGCTCGCCGTGTTGCAGGATCGCGGAATGCAGATTCAGCCTGGGTTCACTAGCGACGGCAACGCACTGCGCGCGTCGCTCGACCAGTTCTCGATTGGTCTGCGGGATCTCACGCGGGCTGCCGGATTCTACGGTGCGACGGAGCGACTTGAGATCTCACTGACAAACTTCAAGCTACTCGTCTCCAAGCTGCCCGAGGACGGCCCAAAGCGAATCATCTGGATCTCGCCCGGGTGGCCGCTGCTCAGCGGGCCCGGAATTGAGTTGAACACCTCTCAACGTACTCGGGCCTTCAACGACGTCGTTGCCCTCACTACCGAGCTATACCGCTCCAACACCGTGGTCGATGCTGTCAATCCAATCGGCACTGTTGAGGATGTAGGTCGAACCAATTTCTATCAATCCTTCCTGCACGCGCCACGAAGCTCACGTGACGTGGACCTCGGAGATCTTGGCCTCCAGGTCATCGCCGAGCAAAGCGGCGGGCTGGTGCTGAATGGAAGCAATGATATTTCCGGGCTGATCCAGCATGCAGTTGTGCAGAGCAACGGCGGCTACGAGCTGACGTTCACTCCGGCCCCGGGCGAGCACGAGAACGAGTACCACGAGCTGCAGGTAAAGGTGCAGGCGGCCGGGCATAGCGGTACACACCATCGCCGGATATTATGCGAGACCAGCCTTTCCCGGTGGTCCGCTCGCCGTGCCAGTCCCCGCACGCCGCTGACCGGCCCGGATTTGTTGTTCTTGACGGCAGCCCCTCGGAGGCAGAAGATATTGTCGGACTCCGGGAGGTGACGTATGCGTTCCCGCGTACTGTTGCTCGCCTTCGTTCTCGCGCCTTTGGCGGCCTACGCCGCTGAATCCTCTGCAGTTCCGCCACAGCAGTCGGCCCCGCTCACCTCGGCGGAGGAGCGCGCGGATCTGCATAACAGTCCTGACTGGGCGCTGGTTCAACCGCATCTTCCCAACCCGAAGACAGCCACCGCGGCCCAACTCGAAACCACGGGGGATGTTCTGCGGGCACGCCGCTTCCCCGAAGACGCGCTGGACTACTACGGCTACGCCCTGCAACGCGGCGGCGACGTCAGCACACTGCTGAATAAGATGGGCATCGTCCGTCTCGAGCTTCACCAGATCGACCTCGCTCGCGCCATGTTCCTTCGCACCGTGCGCGCGCGCAAGAAGGATGCCACAGCCTGGAACAATCTCGGCGTCACCTACTATGCCATGCAGGACTATCGCGCCGCGATCGACGCCTATAAACGCGCCGTCAAATTCAACCGCGACTCCGCAGTCTTTCACTCCAACCTCGGCCTGGCATACTTCGAGAAGGGCGATGCCGACGATGCGCGGAGCCAGTTCTCTCGCGCGCTGCAGCTCGATCCCTCAATCATGAGTGGCACCGACAGCGGCGGCACGACCGCGCACATTCTCGGCGCCCACAATTACCCCGGCATGTGCCTCGAGATGGCCAAGCTGTTTGCGCGCGAGCACGATGCCGACCGCATGCTCTTCTGGCTTGGCAAAGGCAGCGATGCGGGGCTGGATGTGCGCTCGGCCATCCACCAAGACTCGGCTCTCAACGCCTACGCTAAGGATCCACGCATCACGCTGCTCATCGCCAATGCGGTGCAGTTGCATGCGCGTTCCGTAGCGTCGGCCAAGCCGCCGAGCCTCGGCAGTTCGACATCGCACTAGCCGAACGGGCAGTGCCTGCAGCCCGAGTTGCAGCAGTAGCCTCGCTTCCGGTGATACACCGCCGTGAACACCACAAACCCGTTCTCGCAGTAGAAATCTTCAGCCGCGAGCGGTGCGGGCGAAAGTACCGGTTCATCCGAGCGCGGCTCTGCGGCTGTCTGCTCGCCGGCTGAGTACGCGCGACTCAATTCGCTCATTGGGCTGCGGCCTCCGCGCACAGAGAAAGCGCCGAAGCGGCCACAGGGATCGCATCCGCAGCAATGCCAGACGGGCTCACCGCGCCTTCGACGGCTCCATTACTTATGTGAATCTGCCGGCCGGGCACCGCCGCCACGCGTTCACCCGGTACAAGAATTCCAACCAGATTCAGCGGATCGGCTGCTGATAGCGCGACAACCGCTTCGCTCGATCCTTTGCGCGCCGCCCGCAATCCTTCAGCTGCGTCTTCCAGCGCGAACTGCTCGCCGAACGCTCCACTGACGAATCGCCCGCCACGAATCTCGCCCCGCGCCTCCAGTCGCCGCAGCATCGGAGCAAGATCACGCCACGCAGGAGCATTTGCCTCACGCGCCAGCAACTCGCGAAAGAGCACACCGTATCGCGCCAGCAGAATGCGCGCATGCGCCTCGAGCGCCACGTCCGCGTGCTTCGCTGCCTCAATGATTCGTGAGCGCTCATCTTCGCTCGCGTTCGCCAGCCGCTTTCCTGAAGCGTGTGCGTCCTGCTCCGCAGACGCCGCTGGATCCCACAGCAGCGACCAACGCCCGGCGGTCGTCCGCGCAGCGGCGCGCTTGCGCAGGCTCACCGCCGGCGTCTGCGCCAGCGCAACCGATTTGCGCCGCGGGTCCATCATCGCGCGCAATTGATCGAAGCCATCCGCAGACGCCAGCCCCGCCGCCGCAAGCTCCCACAGCCCCGTAGTCGTCTGCAATTTGCTTAGCCCGGAGATCCGTTGCAGATCCGCCGTAAACGCCGCACCACGCTCCGCCAGCAGCGCACGAATCCGCTGCGCCTCCGGTGAGAGCGACTGCGCCAGCGTGAACTCGTCGATGCGCTTTGCCGACAGTGTTGAGTGCAGCCACTCCGCAGATTCGCGCAGAAAGAACGTAACTGGCGCCGCAGAGGTCGGAATCACCCGGCGCGGCGTGGATGCGGATCCATCCGTCTTCTGCCACGCCGGATGCGGCGAAATTCGTCCCCAGCCAACAATCCCGGCGAGGCATAGATTGTCCAGCCAGCGCGGATCGTAGTTCGGCACACGGGCCGGGAGCAGCGAACGCTCCCACTCCGCCGCGGGCGCCTCGAATCCCTCAAGCTGCTCGATCGCAGCAAGCACCGCCTCTTCACCTGTAAGCTGTCGCGCGACGTCCTGCGTCGGCGCCAAACGATGCCACTCCAGCAGCCAGCGCATGAACGTCGTCGCTGAAACCGGCTCAACGCGTTGACGCATCGAGCGGACCGCAAGCCGATGAATGCGATGCAGAATACGCCGCTCGCACCACTCCATCTCAAACGGCTGATCGTCCGCAGGCCGGGGGCGCTCAAACGCACCGCGCATCGCGAGGCCCTGCATCTCCATCTTCAACAGCGCTTGATGAATATCCCGCGGATGCAACCCGACAATCTCCCCGAGGTGCGCCGCCGTCGTTGGGCCCACAAGCTGCAACCACCCCTGCACCAATCGCGCGGTCGCCTCCTCTCGTGAGGCCGCGCCATTCTCTGCGCTCGCCGCCTCATCCAAAACCGGCTCGGGCCAAAGCAGCGCGGCATCCTTGAACCGCTCGGCAGCAATCCACGCGTCGCGTGCGCCGACCGCGCCAAGCTGTGCGCGTCCACTCTGCTGCAGGCGGTCGAAGAACAGTTCCCAATGCCTCGTCTTCTCACGCCTGATCTCCGCCTGCGTCTGCAGGAAATGAATAGGCAGCGCACCCAACGACAGCAGCAGGTCATGCAGTTCGTGCTCATCCCGCACATCCGGCCAGAGCTGCTCGCGCACGGTCGCAATCGCCTCCGGGTCGATCCGCATGCCGCCATCACTGATCGAATCCGGTAGCGTCCTGCTCAGCGAAACCGCCCGCGTGCGCCGCGCGGCAGCATCTTCCGGATCAAGGAAGCTGTACGGCATCGCATTGATCAGCTCATGCGCGAACTGCGACGGCACCACCGTATCCACCGCAACGCATCGAATTTCACCCGCTGCAATCGCGCGCAACACCTCGTTCAATCCATCAATATCCATCGCCTCTGACAGCGTGTCGCGCATCACCTCGCGCACCAGCGGATGATCCGGAATCTCGATATCGCCAACCATCGTCTCCGGGCACGCCGAGGCATGCGGAAACACGCTCGCCAGCAGATCATCCGATCGCGTGCGCTGGATCTGCGGCGCCACGCGCTTGCCCTTCTGCATGCGCAGCAGTTGCAGTGAACGCCCCGCTGCCCAGCGCCATCGATTCTTGAACAACGGTGATGGAATCGACGCCTGCTCCAGCAGCTCGCGCGCCGTCTGCTCCGTCAGGAACTGAAATACATCTGCGAGCGGAAAACTGTGCTGCTCCGCCAGCGAAATATTAATTCCGTTATCCGTCGCCGCAGCCTGCAGCTCGAAGTTGAACCCACGGCAGAAGCGCTTTCGAAGCGCCAGCCCCCACGCCTTATTCAGCCGCCCACCAAACGGCGCATGCAGGATCAGCTGCTGCCCGCCGCCGTCATCAAAGAACCGCTCTGCAACAATCGTCGTCTTCGTGGGCACAGCCCCGAGCACCGCACGCCCGTTCACGATATAGCTCGCAATCTGCCGCGCTGCCGACTCATTCACGCCGCACTCGCTCTCGAGCCATGCCAGCGCATCCGCAAGCTGCGCCTCGGCATCCTCGGATGCGCACCCGCGAACCAGATCGTTTGGCGTCAGTAGATCCGTTCGGCGATCAATCTCCTGCCGCAGGTCCGCAACTCCACTCGACAGCACAGCCGTCCGCTGCGGAGCCTCGCCCTCCCAGAACGGGATGCTCGGCGGCGCGCCATGCGCATCTTCCACCAGCACCTTGCCCTGCGGGTCGATCCGCTGAATCCGCCAGCTCGTATTGCCCAGCAGCACAACATCGCCGGGCGAAGAATCCACCGCGAAGTGCTCATCCAGCGTCGCAATCTGCACGTTCTCCGGCTGCAGCATCACCGCAAACGACGACGTATCCGGAATCGCTCCGCCGTTTGAGATCGCAATCATCCGCGCGCCGCGCCGCGCATGCAGCTGCCCGTTCACACGGTCGCGCAGCAGGTACGCTCCATAGCGTCCACGCGAGCTCTCAATTCCCTCATGCAGCAGTCGCGACAATCTCGTCGAACTCCGCGCGCGTCAAGCAGCGATACGGCCACGCTCGCCGCATCACCTCATACAGCGCATCCTCCTGCCACGACTCCGCACCGCACGCCGCGACAATCTGCTGCATCAGCACGTCAATCGGCTGCTCGGGAATCTCCAACTGATCCAGTTCGCCCTGCGCGCATCGCGCGCACCAGCGCGCAGTGCTCCATCAGGTCGTCCCGCGTCAGCGCAAACATCCGGCCCTTCGGCACCGCGCCGCGCCAGTGCCCCGCCCTGCCGACGCGCTGCATCGCCACCGACACCGACCGCGTCGTCGCGATCTGGCAAACCAGATCAACGTTGCCGATATCGATGCCCAGCTCCAGCGAAGCCGTCGCAACGAGAATCCGAATCTCGCCATTCTTCAGCCGCTGTTCCGCATCCAGCCGCAGCGCGCGCGACAGCGACCCATGATGCGCCGCGACCGCCTCCGGTCCAAGCCGCGCCGCCAGCTCGAAGCTGATCTTCTCGACAAACTTCCGCGTGTTCACGAACACCAGCGTCGACCGGTGCTCCAGCGCCAACCGCGCCAGCTTGTCGTAGATCTCCTCCCACATCGGAATCGTTGTCAGCGAACCCAGCTCGCTCGATGGAACCTCAATCGCAAGATCGAGCTTCCGCCGCTGCCCCACCTGCACGATCGTTGCCCCTTTGCGCTCCGGTCCAGCACCCACAAGAAAATCCGCAACCAGCTCAATCGGATTCTGTGTCGCCGACAATCCAATCCGCTGCGGCGGCGAGCTCATGCCCGTCAGCATCGCGCCCGGCGACAACCGATTCTCGCCGCACACCAGCGCGTCCAGCCGCTCCAGCGACAGCGCCAGGTGCGACCCGCGCTTGTCATCCGCCAGCGCATGAATCTCATCCACGATCACCGTCGACACGCGCTCCAGATTTTTGCGCGGCTTCCCTGCCGTCAGCAGAATGTACAGCGACTCCGGCGTCGTCACCAGGATGTGCGGCGGATGCGCAGCATCGTCGCCCGATCTTTCGCCAGCGTGTCGCCCGTCCTCACACCCGCGCGAATCTCCGGGCACAGATACCCGCGCGTCAGCGCCAGCTCCTGAATCTCGCGCAGCGGTCCCTCGAGGTTTTTCTGCACATCATTCGACAGCGCCTTCAGCGGCGACACATACACCACATGCGTGTGCGCCGAGAGCCTGCCCTCCAGCGCCGCGCGCAGCAGCTTATCGATGCACACCAGGAACGCTGCCAGCGTCTTTCCCGAACCCGTCGGCGCAGAGATCAGCGTCGGCTCGCCGCGCAGGACCGCCGGCCAGCCCGCGATCTGCGGCTCCGTCGGCGTGCCGAACCGCGCGACGAACCACTCCTGCACCAGCGGGTGCGCCCACGCCAAATCCGGATGGGACAGCACCGGCCTCTCCATTGCGTGGGCTGAGCTCATGCCTGATTGTACCGCCGCGTTCGCGCTTTCTTCGCCTATGAACAACGGTGTAGCTTGAAAGACATGAAGACGATTCGTGGTGCCGAAACAGCAACGCAGCGCGGGCCCGCCGACTGGTTCGACGGCGAGGTCTGGATTCAACCTGTCCTCGGCGCGGACGACTCCCCCTCGCAGCGCAGCGCCGTCGTTTCCTTCGCTGCCGGCGCGCGCACGGCGTGGCACACGCATCCGCGCGGCCAGATGATATTCGTCCTCAGCGGCGTCTGCCACGCCCAGCGCCAGGGCAACGAGGTCGAACGCCTCACCGCCGGCGACGCCGCCTGGTTCGCGCCCGATGAGAAGCACTGGCACGGCGCGGCCCCCGGTCATCCGATGGTCCATCTCGCCGTGCAGGAAGCCGACGAACGCGGCCAGGTCGTCACATGGATGGAGCACGTCAGCATCTAGCAACTGACAAGCGCGATTACATATTCCCGACGCCGATGTCTGCCTTCTTCGCTTCCGCATTATCGGGATCGAGGTACTGCTCGATCGTTAGACTCAGCACACCGCGCGCCTCCAGCAGCAGGTCGATGGTGTCCCGCGCCGCGCCCTGCCCGCCCGGATGCTGCGTCACAAAGTGCGCCATCGCCTTCACCTGCGGCCGCGCATTCGCCGACGCCACCGCAAGCCCCACTTTACGCAGCACCGGCAGATCAATGATGTCGTCCCCGACATACGCGATCTCGTCCAGCGTGCATCCCTCCTGCGCAATCACCTCATCAAGCGCCTGCACCTTGTAGTGCTGGCCCTGATACACATGCTCGATGCGCAGATCGCGCGCGCGAATCGCCACCACCTGCGAAACACGTTTCGTGATCCAGCCCACCTTCAGCCCCGCGACATGCGCCAGCGCAATCCCCATCCCGTCGTGCGCGGAAAAGCTCTTCACCTCGACACCCGAAAGCTCCGCGCTGTTCGCGTTCGGGATAATCGTGATGCTGCCGTCCGTGAGAACGCCGTCGACATCAAAAAGCAATACTTTGATGCGCCGCGCGCGCTCAGCCAGTCCAGGTTCAATCATTCGTCGATAATACAAGCGCAAAAAACTTCAACGGCAAGCAGACTCGCTCGCCGTTGAGTTACGAAGCTGTGTTCAGCGGGCCCAGTGACCCTCCACCCAAACATATCCGCGCGGCGTCGGCCGCCAGTGGCCCGGAACCCAACGCGCATGCGCATACGGAGGCGCGACGTACGCTCCGGGAACCCATACATACCCGCGGCCATCCCACCGGTGATAGCCCTCGTGCCACACCCAGTCCCGGTGCATCGGCGGAGGAGGCGGCACAACCTCGCGCGGATGCGGCGGGGGCCCGATACGTACGTAAACCTGCGCTCCCGCAGCCGTTGCGATCCCAAGCGCAGTCGCGAATGCGGCAGTAAGCAGTTGCTTTCTCATGAACTTGCTCCTTCCAGTGGGCCGTTGCCCTTTCTGCTATCGGCTCAGACGCGGGAGATTGCCGGAAGTTGTGGTGGAAACTCATGTAAAGTGAGATTTATTGCTGATTTGCAGCACTTGCTGTTGCAATCACAGGAGATATTCAGCATGCGGGCTGCAGGTGGCTTTCTGCTCGGGGTAATCGTAACGCTGGTGATTCTTGTCGGCGGCGTCTGGGGATATCTAAAGTTCGGGTCGCTGCCCGTGGCCACCTCCGACAAGCCGTTCCCGCTCGAGGCACAGATCGTTCGCCTTCCGCTGAACGCACGCATCGCTCACAACATCGAGCAGCAACCGTTCGCCGGCAATGAACAGGTGTACGAGGCGGGCGCGCAGATCTATGCGCAGCAGTGCGCTGCCTGCCACGGCCTCCCCGGGCACGACTCCGGCTTCGCCAAGTGGATGTATCCGAGCGCCCCGCAGCTCTGGAAAAAGCACGGAAAGAAGAACGTCGTCGGCGTCAGTGATGACGACCCGGGCGAAACCTTTTGGAAGGTAAAGAACGGCATCCGCCTCACCGGCATGCCTTCCTATCAGCACATCCTCAGCGACGAGCAGATGTGGGACGTAACCCTGCTCCTCAAGTCCGCCGACCAGCCAATCTCTTCGCAGGTGCAGTCCACGCTCAGCGCCAAGCAGTAGCTGCTCAGGGCCGCGCGGAGAGCGCACTCAGGAAGTGCACTACGCTGCCCAGGTCCAGAGCATTCCATCCCTCGCTGATAAGTCCGTCGCGAAGGTGGAAGATCGACATTCCGTGGACGTGCACCGTTTGCCCGGTTGGCGCGAACCCAAGCCCCGATCCGGTGTGCTTCATCGTTCCGGTCCAGCGCGCAGCGACACGGTCGCCCTCGGCCAGCGTCTCATCCACGTTCAGGTGAATATGCGTGAACGATTCGCGAAATTCCAGCACATACTGCTTGAACTGTTCGCGGTCCAGCACCGACTCCGGCTGCGGAAAGCCGTGGCCCTTCGCGTCCGGCGTGGCAAGCTCATCGACAGCTTCCAGCCTGCCGTTGTTCCAAACCTCTTCAAACCACCGAACCGCGATGTCGTGCGGAGATTGCGCCATCGCATCCTCCAGCGTTCAAGGTAAGTCGCCGGGACGATCCGGCTACCGTTGTCGGACGATTGGGAGCTGCCTGGCTGGCTCACATCGGTCACCATCAGCAGCCATCAGGCGGCAAGAATAGCGCACTCTTATTACAACTGAGAACCTTGCGTCGGCCGGCTACCCATTCCCAGCACCCGGGCGAAAGCAAAACAAGGTCCGGCGGCGATCCGCTCGATCCTCCGATGATCCGGCCCTAGCGCCTGTTGCCCGGCCACGCCGCAAACACATCGACCGCATTCACTCCGAGCTATGGGGACTTGCATTCAACCCGGAACTCCTCGCAATCGGCGTTGTCTCCTGCGCTAGCAGGTGCGTGGCCAGCGCGGTCCACTCCGCATGCAGCGATCCCGTGAACGCCGTGCGCCCGGCTTGGCGATACCAGTAGCCCGAGTTGAACGTATCGCCCTCTTTGCGATGCAGGTAGGCGTGGACCCACGCAGCATCCGCGGTCTCCAGCGTTTGAGTGATGGAATGCGCGCGCTCCCAATCGCCATGCGCCTCATGCCACAACGCATGCAACAGCGGCGAGAGGTTCCCCGCCCTGCTGGCGGAACACTCGAGCAGATCGGATGGCGATGCGGGTATGGCTGTCGGCATCATCTTCGTCCTCGCCTTCTGCTGAGATCTCCTTCCGGGACCACGACAGCAACGAAACCCGGAGAAGAACCAGCCTGCGAATCTGCACTGCTGCCAACTTTAAACCGCCCTCGCGGAGAATGTCGCGACCCCCAATGCGGCACAATGGACCGTAGAGGCACGAACGTGAACCGGCGAGCATTGATGACAGGAATGGCGGCGATGGCGATGACAGCAGGCGCGACCAGCGAGGGACAGGCCCAGGCGAACGACGACACCGTATACGAGCTGCGCATCTATCACCTGAACGAGGGCAAGCTGCCGCTGATCCTCGAGCGCTTCCGCACCCGCGAGACCAAAATCTTCGAGCGTCTCGGCATGCATCCGGTCGGCTATTGGGTTCCCACCGACGAGCCCCTCGCCGGCCGCACGCTCGTCTACCTGCTCCGCCACAAGAGCCGCGCCGCCGCCGATGCGGCATGGGCCAAGTTCCGGACCGATCCCGAGTGGGTCGCGCTCAAGAAAGAAAGCGAAAAGGACGGCGAGTTCGTGAACAAGCACGACATCACCTTCCTCAAGCTGACCGACTTTTCGCCCAGGGTATAGGCGCTTCCCTTCAGGACTCGCGAAGCTCCTGAACCACCCGCGTGAAGTCGAAGAAGTTCCAGCCGTCAAGCATCTTGCCATCACGCATATGCATGAACGACGCGCCCGAGAACGTAACCCGCTTCTGCGTCGCTGCAAACCCCAGACCATCTCCCGTATGCGTGCACGACGCCGTCCACCGACACGCAATGTGATCGCCGTCCACGATTTCCTCATCCACAACCGCGTGAATGTCCGAGAAGGTGCGGTTGAACTGCCGGTAAGCTTCTTTGAAACTTTCGGCGCTGAGTTCTGAGCCGGGCGATGGAAATCCGAAGGCGCGGCCTTCCGGATGCCGAAGCTCGTCCATGGCGTCCTCGCGCTGCTTGTTCCAGACCTCCTCGAACCATCGGTGAGAGAAGTTGCGGTTCTGTTCGGACATGGGGGCTCTCCTTGTGCCTGAGAAGACTAGCACCGCGAAACGAGAGCGCCCGAGATTTCTGTGGCGCTGACGACCTGGAGTTGGGATAATCCGCTCGTCCCCAAAGGCCCTCTATGTTTCGCCAGGAGATCCCAGATGCCTGAAATTGTGGCCGAGCCCGTCCTGTGGACCGAGATCGAACGCCCGGTCCCGAACCTCATCATCGTGCGCTGCCACGGGCGCTTGGTATCCGGAGGCGCCGATGATCTCCTCTACCGCACCGTCAAAGAGCTGATTCCGACAACACCGCGTATTGTGCTCGACTTGGCGGAGCTGAAGCACACCGACAGCATGGGGCTGGGCACGCTGGTGCGCCTGTACGTCGGCGCCAAGTCTGCCGGATGCAGGCTGGAGCTGATGCACCTCAATAAGCAGATTCGCCACCTTCTCGGCCTGACGAACCTCTTAGACGTGTTCGCAATCATCGGCGAGAACGGCGTGAAGTTCATGTAACCGTTCGCCCGGCGGGTACCCAACCTGCAACCGCGTACCACGTTTGGTGCATTACTTTTGTCACGGTACCCCGATACACTTGCCTCTGAACCTACTGAGGAGTTTGTTCCCATGCGTTTCGGGCCCTGTCTAGCTGTTGCCATCCTTGCCTTTTCCTGCGCCGCCACCAAAGCGAACGCGAGCACGATCACCGGAACTGAAAACGGCGCCAGCCAGTTCACGGGGTCAGCGGACCTCACCACGACCGATGACGGCAACGCGGTGTACACGATCACCGACATTACGGGAACCGAGGGCTACGGCCTCGGGGTGACCGGATTACTCGGCGTAGGCCAGTTCAACAACGGGAGCGGCCTCCTGAATGACAACCTGCTGTTTCCGAACTCCGCCACCGAGCTGGTGGACACCAACGGCTTTGCATTTACCGACACCGTGGGCGATACGAACTTCCAGGTGGATGTGTTCTCGACGGATGCAACCGGCGACTACGCCGCGTACCTGCTGGACTCCGACGACATTGCCTTCCAGATTCCGGTGACCCTGGACGTCAAGTTGGTTCAGGAGGATCCGGTTTTCTCGATCGCCTTCAAAGGCATTCCGACGCCCTCCGCGACGCCCGAGCCGTCCAGCCTCGCGCTGATGGGAACCGGCTTCCTCGGTCTCGCGGGTGTCGTTCGCCGCCGCTGGCAGCGCTGCTAACCCTTCCAACAGATATCCGAGAGCCCCGGGCGACCGGGGCTTTTCGTTTGCTTACTGGTCGCTGAGGCCCATCAGCGCGCAGCGATCAGCCGGCAGGTTGGGACGCTCGTCTTGGACGCTCCGTCCATCCGGTACGTCACACGTGACCAGGAGCACTTGCCGACAAAGCAGGTCCTCAAGTGCGAATTGGGTCGCATTAGAGCAGCTATCGCGCGGGCTATAGCTGCCTGACGGTGAACGGGAATAGAACCAAACGACGAGTCAAGTGGGCTGGGCGGGTGTCCCGGAGGAACGGCAATTTAGTCGTTTCGGCCTATCTGGGACGCCTCCAGGCGGGGTAGCCGGATTGGGCTTTGGTTTTACTTCCGGACGATAGCGATGGATCGAATCTGGGCTCAGTATCTGCCGGACTGGCGGGAGCCGATGCGAAATTCAACAGGGCCTCCTCGTCGATTTTGAGGACCTGCACTGCTATGCCGCCTCGCAACGGGGCAAGCGAGGACCGGATCAGC
Source organism: uncultured Acidobacteriaceae bacterium (assembly GCA_963762465.1). GTDB lineage: Bacteria > Acidobacteriota > Terriglobia > Terriglobales > Acidobacteriaceae > Granulicella. The sequence goes on from CAVXKS010000011.1 coordinate 660,487, forward strand.
TCCACGACTTGCACCATCGTAAGTTGAGCATTGTGCAAGCGATAGATCCCTGGAACTTCATTGGCCTTCTGAGCCGTGGTCTGAATGACACGCTCGAATCCGTGTGCCGCCATGTATCGGTGTACGGCCCTGTAATCGATCTCGGAGGAGCCGTGTTGATGGGTCGTGATGTGCGCCTCGAAGAAGCCTCGGGAAGACATGATGGGACCTTTGCTCCTCCTCCACACTACGCTTCGCCACCCGGTCGGAGCTTACGGAGCGATGGGACGCGGCTGCCGGAGGCAAAAGGGTAAAAAGCCAAGACGGGAGCCATCTTCCAAAACCAAAATGAGGCCATTCCGATGAGTCGGCATCTAATAGAAAGAGGATCCCCTCATGAGCACCCCGCACGACAGACGCTTGGCGGCTGTGACACGGTTTACTATCTCTGAAGCCGAATTCCATCGCCAACGCGTGATGACGTTGTACCAACGCTCGTGGACCGCACAATGGAAGATCAAAGCTTCCGGCGCTTCCAAGTCCGTGTTTGCTGATTTTCTCAGAGGTGTAGCGTCGGCGTTTGGAGTGCACATTGAAACGCAAAGCGCATCCGAAGCTGGGTTGTGGCAACGCGATCGTCTGCGCGACATGAGGAAGTTACCCCAGATCGGGGACGTTCATCACTACGCTACGGGTGAGAGTCGAAAGGTTCTCTTCGTTGTGTTTGAGCGGAATCGGCTGCAGGTGCTTACCGACTGATCACTCCGGGATTCTGAAATCGTAAACCCTTCCCGCGGCGGCGCCTCCTGACCGGGCGCCTCCGGTGCCACCGCCAGCCATGGTTGCCTGCTGACCAGTGCCCATGAAGAAGGCGTATTCACCACCGGGCTTTAAAGCTGCATCAATCGTGAGCTTGTAGGTGCGGATTCCAGCGTGCTCCGCGGTGAAGGCTATCTCCTTGTCGCGCTTTACGCCTGATTTGCCGCCGGTAATGCCGCCAAAGCTTCCTATTTCGAACTCTCTCCGGTCGCCTTTCTTTTCGAGGATGATCAGAGCGAAGTCGGACGCGCTACCGCCGTCGGGAACGTAGATGTAAAAGACGGGCTGATGCTCGCTGACGACGTTCCTGGAGTGCGGGTCGTTGAGATAGGCATCCCAATGTTCATTTCGCAGGCCGTAGCTGAACATGCTGCCGGCCTTGCCGCCGACCTTAGCCTGGCTGATCGCCTGTCCCTCGATGCGGGTGAAGGCGCTGCCGTTCTTCCAGTAGACGCCGACCTCCGGCGGTGGAAGGTTGGGGTCGTTGGACATGGGCGCCGCGGCAACAATGACGGGGCCGGCGGGAGGGATGGGATTAATCATCACCTTGATCACGTCGTCGGAGACCTTGGCGGCCTTGAGTTCCTTCAGGCCGTTGACGCTGGTATCGAACTGCAGGGTGTCACCGGCGCTGGCGCTGCGGATCTTAGAGATGATGAGGTCGTCGGAAAGCCCGAGGCTCACCATGTCGATGACGTCTTTGTTGGTGAGGCGCGTTGAGAGCTGCTGGCTCCAGGTTGTGGAAGCGAGGAGCAGGGCGAGAAACACAGCCGGAAAGAGACGACGTCTCATGAGACCTCCCAAGCGACTTTCAGGTCGCGTTGTGTCTGGGTCCCTGGATATGGCCGGTGGGTCTAACGCAGTGAACTCTAGCACCATGTGGCGGATTCTGGCACACGGGCATCGTCATGAGTCTCCGGGTCATCTTCTTCTTCGTCCTGGTCAAGAGAGCGGACGAACTCCTGGTAGAGAATCTCGCCTTCGGGGTCTTCGTCGGGGGCGATCTCGTCGCCCGCGGGGGTGAGGGTGGTTTCGATGATCTGGTACTGGGCCGAAGGACGGAAGTTGAGGGCGCGGGCGTTGGCGCTGGCGACCTGCAGGCCGTAGAGGAGGGTGGCGGCCCGTTTGCTGTCGAGGGAGTTCCGGGCAAGGGCGCCGATGATCATGGAGGCGGCGAGCGCGATGGACTCGCGGTCCTCGAGTGGAGGGAGGTTGAGGGCGGGTTGGGTCGCGGCGATGTGGGGCTCGCGGGTGGGATCGAGGGGATGAATGATGGTGGGGATTTCGGGTGCGGGGCGAGAATGGCGCTGAGCGAGGTTGCGATGGAAGTAGCAGAAGGCGTGGTCGCGGAGTGCTGGGCAGCCGCAGCGCTCGCCGTTGGTCTTGATGTGCCGGCAGATGGTGGTCATGGGACTCCTTTGGAGTAAGTGAATAGTGAGTAGTGAATAAGGCGTGGGAGGGGTGGGTACCCCCCTCCCCCTTCGTTTTTGGGTGGATCTTTGGAATCAGTGAGTTGCGGGTGAGGTGTGGCGGCAAAATCTTGATTCCAGAGATTTTGCTCGCAAATTCTCTGATTTCAATAATTTGCGGGTCGGCGACTTAGTGACCGAATAGGAGAGGGTTGGTGTGGAAGGTGGCGGGTCGGGTCGCGACGGTGGTGTTGCGGGATTTCCGGGAGGCGGAGGGGCGGTCGGCGCGGGCGCGGGTGCGGCGGGCGCGCTGTTCATGGCGCGGGAGGGTGGTTTGGGGTTTCGGAGTGTGGGTCTTGATCTTCTTCACCTGGATGGTTCCTTCCTGTTTTTGGGTTAAAGAGAAAGGCCGCGAGCGGCATGTGTGCCGGCGTCGCAGCCTGTTGAGCTTGGAAATTAACCTTCTATTTCAATTGTAGCGAGTTGAGGGTAATTAATTCCCTTTATTTTTAGACAGATTTTCTGGATTGTCTTGTTGTACTTACCCGGCTTTTCCACTTTCCCGGGGGCTTGACAACATTCGGGAAAGCGAGTTTTGGCTGGCGATTATCGGTCGGTGGGTGGGCGCTGGGTCCCTGCGTGAAAAGCAGAGGAGTAGGGATAGTCTTCGGGAATTTGGCAGAGGCGCGCGCGGACGGGGTTGTGGTGGATGTAGTCGCGGTGGGTGAGGAAGTCTTCGCGGGTGCGCATGCGCTTGTCAGTGAAGCTGCGCTGCCAGGTGGGGGGCTTTGATTCGAGGCGGCGAGAGAAGCCGCCTTTGATGAGCTGCATGGTGCGCTCGAGGGTGATGGCGGTTGGGGTGAGGAGCAGGTGGATGTGGTCGGGCATGACGACGAAGGCGTGGAGTTTGTAACGGCCTTCGCGGCGGTAGTGCTGGAGGGTGTCGAGGAGGAGTTCTGCTGTAGGGGTGTGCTGGAAGAGGCGGCGGCGGTTGTAGGTCTGGGTTTGACGAAGAAGGTCCCGTGGCTGGTGAGGCGTGTGGGCTTGGCCATGAGTTCGTCAAGCGTACCTCAGGGGCTAAAGCCCCTGGGATTGCTCGGGTGGGTTATGGCACGCAGTGAGCCGTGCCCCTTGAGCCCACTTATGAGGGAACGCAATGCGTGCCGACCAAGTCGTGATATATGGCGTACCGGCGGTGCTATCATGAGCCGATTTGGCAGCTACTGCTAGGAGCTCACATGGGAATCGCCCTGGTACTGTCTGTAATCTGCCTTTTGTCGAGCTCACAGCAACAGCACCCTACGCAATCGAAGGCTCGGCAAGCTCAACCAACAAATCCTGCGCCATCTAAATCCGACCAATATCCGGCGCTCGAATATGCGGACGGTGAGGCTATACCAGTGGGTGCATCCAGCGAGACAGGGTGGATCAATATCGACTCTCCGGGGAGTCAGGTTATTCACTTCACTGACAAATACACCGGCAAGTCTATGGGTTCGATCGAAGTTCTCATTCAAGAGTCGGGAAAATATGACTACTACCTGTCCGCGCAAGCGTCGGCGCATTTTCCTGGAATGACTGACTGTTTTGTCTCACTGGACTACCCTGGGCTTCATCCTTTTACATTGACCGAGATGGAACCAGATGCGAAGGCAAGCGCGACGGTTCATGCAGACAGCAAAATCGACGCCGCTTATACGCAAATGCATCCGTTCAGAAGACAGATTGGGATGGGTTGTCATTTGAAACTATCTTCGCCAACCATACGGGCGCTGCATCACCCTGCTGGAGCCCGCGTTCCGAGAGCAATCGCAACTCTTGAAGAAGCATTTCCGACATTTGGGGGCAGCGCCAATGGAGGTTATACATACTACCGCGGGGCGTATGTACTTGGCTGCGTTCTGAGGGTCCAGATTGAGCAGGGCGGCGACGAATATACCACGAGAACGACTGAGCTCATTCCATTAGGACACGTGACTGGTTACGTTAAGATCGATGAGCCGCCGCTGTATTCTGTGAACGTAGTACTGTCAGCTCCGATCACGCCAGACGGAGATCCCTTCGCTGGATTTGCGCTTTATTCTAAGGAGAGTCAAGCCAAGTTCGTTAGCTTGTTTTCTGCCGCGGCCGCGGCCTGCGGGGGTGCGACTGGCACTATCAGGCAAGACTAGCCAGTCATCACTGCTCTAGCACACTGTATCTGGGGCCACGAAAAGATAGCCTGCTCGCACGGGTCTATCTTTACTTTCATTTCTTACTGGGAGCTTCGCGTGGATCGGGCGGGACGCTGTTATGTCCCCGTTCCACTTTGCCCGGAGCTTGATCTCTAGTGGGTGTGGGCTGTGGACGAGGCGCGGGTTTAGGAGGTGTGGGCTTGTGGTTACTCATTGAAAGCTCCCTATATTCCGATAAACAAAAATTGCGGTCAGTGTAATTGCGGCGACAAAGGAAATTCCACTAGCGGCGTTTAGTACAGTAAGGCAGCGACTCCAGGGCGTTGGACCCTTTAAGGCGTCGTCGTCACACTCAAGATAGTACTTTCGCAGCCGGGGAATCTCGCAGCGATGCACTTTTGCACTTAGTTGGAAAGAAACGATTACCAGAACGATCGTCAGAAGGAAAAGCGATGCGGCCAGGAAAAAGTTGATCGCGCCGATCAGATGTTTGTCGGATGAAACCTGCCTGATGAGTGCGAAGGGAACCGCTATAAAGGCGGATGAGATCGTAATGAGATTCTTGTCGTAATTCTCGCTTGAATTCCGGATCGCATTGATGCAGTCCTTGCGTGCGTCGCTGTACGCCTGTCGGTCTCTGTCAGTAGGCTTTCCCGGTTCGCTGGTTGTAGCTGTTTGTTCGGTCAAGTGAGGTCCCGAGTTCTCTTCCTCTGTTTAGCTGCAGCCGGAGGTGCTGCCGCATTCCATGCAGCGGTAGCAGGAGCCGTTGCGGGTCATGATGGATCCGCAGGTGGAGCAGGAGGGGGCGTCGCCCATGTTGTACATGGACTTCATGGCTTCGGCGGCGTGGATGAAGCTGCGGTCGGGGGCGATGGAGTCAGGGGTTAGCGAGTGAGGAGTCTGGGAAGGCTCTGAGCCGGTGCGGGCCGCGAGGTCGGGGGCGATGCCCTGCTGGGGGGCGCGGCGGTCGTTCAGGTGTTCGGCGCTCGCTCCGTGGGTGGAGGTGGGTTCGTAGCTGGCTGCGGTAGTGGGTGCGGCTCCGGAGAGTTGGCCGGGGGCGGAATACAGAGATCCTTCGTTTCGCTCCGCTCCACTCAGGATGACGGCGTCGTTGGACGATGCGGCCAAGGGGAGTGACGCGGGGGCGGGGGCGTTCTGGGCTTCGAGGGTTTTGAGGCTGAAGAGGGAGAGCTGGTGGCCGGAGAGGAAGCGGAGCTGCATCCAGCGGAAGAGGTAGTCCATGAGGCTCTTGGCGTAGCCGATCTGCTCGTCGCCGGTCCAGCCGGAGGGCTCGAAGCGGGTGTGGGCGAACTTTTCGCAAAGCACCTTGAGCGGGACGCCGTGCTGGAGGCAGAGCGAGGCGGCGGTGGCGAAGGAGTCCATGAGGCCGGAGATGGTGGAGCCTTCTTTGGCCATGCGGACGAAGATTTCGCCGGGCTGGCCGTTGGGGTAGAGGCCGACGGTGACGTAGCCTTCGTGGCCGCCGACGGAGAATTTGTGGGTGATGGAGGCGCGCTCGGCGGGCAGGCGGTGGCGGATGGCGACGGGCGGGGCCTGGGCGTCGAGGGTGTCGTTGCCCTCGGTGATGGAGCGGCGGAGGGCTTCGAGCTGCGCGGCGAGGGTGGCGTTGGTCTGCTGGAGCTGGGCGGCGCGGGTCGCGGTGGAGGCGAGCTCGGCTTCTTTTCCAGATAGCTCGTCGCGGAGGCTGGCGGCGTCGGCTGCGGCCTGGGCGTTGGCGGCGATCAGGGCGTCGACGGCGGTGTCGGTCGTGGCGGGCGCGGCGGGCTTCTCGTCCTTCTTGTCTACAGCGGAGACGTTGAGGGGCTGGGTGCCCTTGGAGCCGTCGCGGTAGATGGCGACGGCCTTGAGGCCGAGGCGCCAGGCTTCGGTGTAGGCCTCGGCGATGTCGGCTGCGGTGCAGTCGTTGGGGAGGTTGACGGTCTTGGAGATGGCGCCGGAGAGGAAGGGCTGGGTGGCGGCCATCATCTTGACGTGGCCCTGCCAGGAGATGGAGCGGGTGCCCTTGGCGGGCTTGAAGGAGCAGTCGAAGACGGCGAGGTGCTCGGGCTTGATGCCGGGCGCGCCTTCGATGGTGCCGGTGGCGTCGATGTAGTTGACGATGCCCTGCACTTCGGCGTCCTTGTAGCCGAGCTTGAAGAGGGCGCCGGGGACGGTGTTGTTGACGATCTTGATCATGCCGCCGCCGACGAGCTTCTTGTACTTGACGAGGGCGAGGTCGGGCTCGATGCCGGTGGTATCGCAGTCCATCATGAAGCCGATGGTGCCGGTGGGGGCGAGGACGGTGACCTGGGAGTTGCGGTAGCCGAACTGTTCGCCGAGGACGAGGGCTTCGTCCCAGGCAAGCTGGGCGGCGGCCTTGAGCTCGGAGAGCTGCGGGGCGATGAAGCCGGCGGCGTCTACATGTCCTTTGGTGCTTTGCTTAAGGCTTTTATCGATGTTGTTGACCTCGGCGCGGTGCATGCGGATGACGTCGAGGAAGGGCTCGCGGTTGACGTAGAAGCCGGGGCAGGCGCCACCGGTGCGCTCGACGCGCTGGGTGAGCGAGGTGGCGGCGCCGAGCGGCGGGCAGGATTCGGCGATACGCGCGGACTGGGCGTAGGCGTCGCCGCAGAGGATGGCGGTGACGGTGGCGGCGAAGGCGCGGCCGGCGTCGGAGTCGTAGGGCAGGCCGAAGTCCATGAGCAGGGCGCCGAGGTTGGCGTAGCCGAGGCCGAGCGGACGGTAGTCGTGCGAGTTGCGGGAGATCTGCTCGGTGGGGTAGCCGGCCGCGTCGACGATGATCTCCATGGCCGTGGTGACGACGGCGATGGCATGGCGGTAGGCGGGGACGTCGAACTGGCCGCCGGGGGTGAGGAACTTCATCAGGTTGAAGCTGGCGAGGTTGCAGGCGGAGTCGTCGAGGAACATGTACTCGCTGCAGGGGTTCGAGGCGTTGATGCGGGCCGTGTTCTTGGAGGTGTGCCAGCGGTTGATGGTGGAGTCGTACTGCATACCTGGGTCGCCGCACTGCCAGGTGGCTTCGGCGATGTGGTGCATGATGTCGCGGGCGCGGTATTCCTTGACGGGCGCGCCGTTCTTGACGGACTTGGTGAAGAAGGTGTCGTTGTTGGCGACGGCGTTCATGAACTCGTCGGTGACGCGGACGGAGTTGTTGGCGTTCTGGAAGAAGATCGAGGTGAAGGCTTCGGAGTCGGGCGAGCTGCCGTCGTAGCCGGCGGACATGAGGGTCCAGGCCTTGCGCTCTTCGGCGACCTTGCACTCGATGAAGTCGGAGATGTCGGGGTGGTCGACGTTGAGGATGACCATCTTGGCGGCGCGGCGGGTCTTGCCGCCGGACTTGATGACGCCGGCGAAGGCGTCGAAGCCACGCATGAAGCTGAGCGGGCCGGAGGCGGTGCCGCCACCGGAGAGGGTCTCCATCGAGCCGCGGATCTTGGAGAGGTTGGAGCCTGCGCCGGAGCCCCACTTGAAGAGCATGCCCTCGGTCTTGGCGAGCGTGAGGATGCTGTCGAGGGAGTCGTCGACGGAGTTGATGAAGCAGGCGGAGCACTGCGGGCGGGTGTAGCCGGTTTTGGAGAAGACGGTGTCGTTCTTGTCGGCGTCCCAGTGCCAGTTGTGGGCGTCGGAGTTCGGTTCGAGGCGGTCGCAGCCGACGTTGAACCAGACGGGCGAGTTGAAGGCGGCCTTCTGGTTGAGGAGCAGATGGCAGAGCTCGGCGAAGAAGACTTCGGCGTCTTCCTGCGAGGCGAAGTAGCCGTCGCGGATACCCCAGTCGCGGATGGATTCGGCGACGCGGGAGACGAGCGCGCGAACGCCGGACTCGCGCTCGGGCGTGCCGACCTGGCCGTGGAGGTACTTGGACGCGACGATATTGGTCGCGGTCATGGACCAGGAGGAGGGCGTTTCCACATCCTTCTGCTCGAAGATGATCTTGCCCTTGAAGTCCTGAATGATGGCGTCGCGGAACTCCCAGGTGAGCTCGTCGAAGGGGGAGACGTTCGGCTTAGTGAAGTGGCGGGTGAATTCCAGGCCGCGGGCGCTCTTCAGTCCACTGTCGGAGGTTGCCGGCTTGGACGAGGTCGAGGCGGAAGGGGAAGCGGGGACGTTGGTCACGATATCGGCCATGGGCGGAACCTCACGAAGAGCTGAAATGGCCGCGGCCTGGGGCCTGCGGGCGTAAATCGGGCGATGATGTCGGCGGTGCTCGAGGCACCGGCTTGGGGTGAAGCTGACCTGAACTCGACCTGGGTTTCTCGAGCCGGCCTCCGCGTCCTACGGGTGGGAGCGAGCCGGGTTAAAAGTCCTGGGTCACGGTGTGAGCCAAGGGGTCAGGCGCTTCACCAAAGCCGGGCAGTGAGGTCGAAAGTACCGCCAGCTCTGGTACTAGTCAAGTATAAAACAACTAGATATTGTGGTGTTGTCGCAGATACTCCCCAAAATGGGCATTGGACGATTTGGGGTCGCGAAAATGCTGGCCTTTTGCTGTGGAAAGATTGCCCGGCCCGCATCACCAGCGGATTTCGCCGCGGTGCAAAACTGGTCAACAGAGCCTGACAAGGTTGAAGGGTAGTTCCAAGGAGTGGTGGGCGCAAGGTGAGGAGCGGTGGAGAGCGCGGCCTGATGGTGGAAAAGGAGGACGTTCGGCTGATGTTTGCGACACGGCTGACGCCATGACCTTCCAGAGGACTTCGAAGTTGAGATACTGCCGCAAACTACCTCGACGAGATAGAACCCCGTGCTGAATCTGCTTATCTTCGATCCGTCGGTTGCTATTGGCTTCGTGTTCATTCTTGCTGTGGCGGTGCGGTGGTTCCTGGTTCCCGGCGATGCGCGGCGAAGCGAGTACATGCTGCTGATCGGCATCTTTGGGGTGATTGCGGACCCGCTGGCGCAGGCTGTGGCCAACTCCCTGTCAGGGCTGCGGCCGATGAAGATGGACCTGTATGCGTACGCCATGGATCGGTATCTGGGTCAGCCGGCGTTTGTGCTGGGCCGCATCGTGGCGCCGCACATCTGGGCTGAAGTGCTGCTGAATGTGGCGTATGGGCTGCTGCCGATCGCGGTCGTTTTTGTGCTGACCTGGCACATTCTGCGGCGAAGCGCGGATGTTCGCTCGATGGTGTGGGCCTTCGTCTTGAATCTGGTGATCGCACCGGTGTTTTACCTGCTCATCCCGGTGTGCGGGCCGAGGTTCGCGTTTCCAGCGTTTCCGGTGGAACCCGGCTGGGTGCTTCCCCATATGTTGCAGATACAGGCGGCGCCGAATGGCGTGCCGTCGGTGCATCTGTCGACCGCGCTGCTGGTGGCATGGTTCAGCCGGAAGAGCCGTCCGGGTTTGGCAGTGGCGTGTGTGTATCTGCTGCTGATTGTGGTTGCGACCCTGGCGAGCGGCCAGCACTATGCGGTGGATCTGCTGGCCGCCGTTCCCTATGCGGCGACAATGCTGTGGCTTGCGAAGAACGAGGCTGTTTCGCTCCAAGGCGGGGAGCGCGAATCTGGCGGTTCCGACGGCATCCGGGATCTGAGTGCTGGGGAGTTGAGGGTTGAAAGAAAGTCCTTGGCTGCGCACGGTGCTCAGTCTAGGCTGGGCAAACCGTGCAGCCGAGTGTTTCACTTCTTCTCACGCAACCGTCGTTTTGCCTATGTTCCCTGCTGACAGCCGCGTTCGGGCTGCGGTATGCAGCGCTGAAGAACGGGCGGGACCTGCGCATGGCGGCGTGTGCCTTCGTTCCTACGGCTGGGGCGATCGTCTGCATGGCGGTGGCGAACGCGGAGGGTGCGCTGATCAGTACACGCTATGACCTGTACGTGTACCACTGGGACCAAATGATCGGAGGAGAGCCGGCGTTTGCGCTCGGACGTGCGCTGTTGGAAAGGGCTTGGGGGTATTGGTTTCTTAGTTTCACGTATGGCCTGCTCGGTCTGGCAGTCGCCATCCTGCTGATGGCCTATGCATGGAAGCCTTCCGCGCAGCTTCGGGAGGTCGCCGTGGCGCTGACGGTTAACTTCTTGTTGGCACCAGTGTTGTATGCGGTGTTTCCGGTCTCCGGGCCACGGTTTGCGTTTCCCGCGTTCCCTGCCCCGCCGGTTTCGTTCGTCCCGCACGTGCTGCATTTGCACGCTGCGCCCAATGGTGTTCCTTCGGTCCATTGCTCGACGGCGCTTTTGGTGTGGTGGTATGGCCGGCGCTGGAGGGCAGGTGGGATTGCGGGGTTGGTTCATCTGGCGGTGGTCCTCGTCTCCACGCTCGCCTCGGGCCAGCACTACGTATTCGATTTAATCGTGGCGGCTCCGTACTCGGCAGCCGCTGTGCTGATTGCGCGCCGAGCTGCGATGACGCGAAGGGAGTCCGCAAGCATTGCTCAAGCTGGCCTCGAGGCGCCGCTGAACGAGCTCCGCTGAATCGCGGAGGGCGGACCGCGGAGGGCACGGAGGGCGCAGATGACAGAAGCCCCGGAGGGCGGGTGCCGACCGGGGCTGGTCCCCTCACCGAGTGTGGGCCCGACTACTGGACGGTGAGGGTGAAGGCGAAGGTGGTGTTGGCGACGATGGAACTCGTTGCCGTGTCCTTGCCGACGACGGTGATGGTGTAGTTGGTGGTTACGGGGCCGCCGCCTCCACCACCGCCGCCGGCGCCGGTGGAGGTTCCGCCACCGCAGCCGGAGAGGCCAAGATCGACGCCAGCGAGGACGATGACGGCGAGCAGGGCGGGAAGTCGACGGCTACGACGGCCGACGAAAAGCAGCGACACCAGACCGATCATGGCGAGCGCCGGGACCGCCGGGCTGCGGTGGCGGGGCTGAGCGGGTGTGTGGGCGGCGGCAGTCTGCGTTCCTGTGGATTTGACCAAAGCTGTTGTGCCGGATGGGCAGGAGCTGCCGCCGGTGGTGACAGTCAGGGTCGCCGTAACTGGCGACGAGCTTGAGACAGTGGCGTTCGGAATCGAGTAGCAGGCAGTCTCGGCAGTGCCGGAGCTGTTGGTGACGGTGTAGCTGGAGGTAACGGTCCAGGAGACGGTGCCGGTGTATCCGTTGACCGGAGTGATGGTGATGGTCGAGGTTCCGGAGCCCGTTCCGGTGGTACCGGAGCCCTGCGTGAATGAAACTGCCGAGGAGCTGAGCGTGAAACCCTTGGCCGTGTTGGTGGCGGTGTTTTTGGGCCAGGCAGCCAGGAGATTGTTGAGGTCGATGGAGCCAAGGCCCGTCGCTTCGTCGTAGCCGACGCCGGCGGCGTAGTTCGTCACGTCAGTGCCTGTACCGCAGTAGGTAACACCCAGATTGCACTCGTTGTTACCGGCAATGATGTCGTGGAATGCCGAGGCGTAGGTGACGGGGTTGGCGGCGAGGCTGTAGAGGGTCGGGTTTACGACGCCCTGCCAGGTGTAGCCCCGGGCTTGAGAGAGGATGGCGACCATGCCGGAGAAGACGGGAGCGGCGAAGCTGGTGCCGCCGGCCACGGTGAGGTCCTGACTGGAGGTGTCGCGCAGGCCGGTGGTGCAGCTTCCCTGCTGCCCCGATGCCCAGGCTGTGTTGTCGCTGCTGCAGTAGGCGAAGGGAGCGTTGTCGGGAGAGGCGTCGAGGGCGACGTCGGGAAGGAGGCGGAAGGTGGCGCCCGGCGGAATCCCGGGAACGCCGGTCTGCCACGACGGCGCGGGGGTGAACATGCTGACGCCGCCACCGCCGGACGAGAGACCTGAGGCGATACCGGCGGTGGAGTTGTCGTTCCAGGCCTGCTCGGGAATGTAAGAGAGGGCGGAGACGAGGACGTCAGAGCTGCCGTTTAAGGAGAAATAGGGGCTACTTGTGCAGGGATTGGTGCTGCTGGTGCAAGCTGCGACGTCTGCCGAGAGGAACTCGGTTCCACCGACAGCAGTGACGTACTGGCTGGAGGAGGGGAAGTCGACGCCGAGGCCCTGGGTCTGCGCGATGGTGCTGGCGTTGGTGGGATCGAAGCAGTCGCTGGAGCCGTCGTCGCCGGCGGCGGAGACGATGGTCTGGCCCTGCGCGGCGGCCTGCTGGAGAAGGGCATTCAGGGAGTTGTACTGCGACTGGCCGAGGGCGGCTTCGCACTCGCCGTAGCTGATGTTGAGAATGGGGGCGATGCGATTCTGAATGGCCCAGGTGAGCGAGTCGAAGACGGTGGACTGGGCGTTCGCGCCGACGTAGACGAAGTCGACGGTTGCGCCAGGAGCGATGCCGGTGGCGTACTCGACATCGAGATCGGATTCGGATTCATCTCCGCTGTAGATGTGCGAGATGCCGGTGTTGGGGACGAGGATGCTGGTGGGCGGGTTCGCGGTCTGGCCGATGCCGGTCTGGAACCGGGTCACGTCGGTGTTGGAGATGGCGGACTGGCCCATGATGGCGATGGTCTGGCCGGAGCCGGTGTAGCCGGCGCTGTAGGCAGCCTTGATGTCGTAGATGATGGCGATGTCGCCGGGCGTAAGGAAGTGATTGCCGGTCTGGCCGGAGGTGAAGTTGGGTTTGAAGGCTGCTCCGTCGCCCTTGCGAACGTGTGCGTGGGGGCGGTAATCCGAGAGACCGCGGATGTCGGCGACGAGGCCGGAGAGCGCGGACGGGAGAGTGATGTCGGCGGAAGGGGCTATGTGGTTTTCGCCGCCGAGGCTGTAGCGGTGGAGCGGGGCTCCGAAGGCGGAGGCGACGGTGGCTGCGGTGCCGGAGAAGGTGATGCTGTTGCGGCTGGGGCTGACGCTCTGGACGGTGAAGCCCTGGGACTCGAGCCAGGACTGGGTCTTGGCGATGTCGGCGTCCGCGATACCGAAGCGCGCGCCGAACTCGGCGGGCGTGAGCCACTCGTGATACTGGGGCGAGGCAGGATCCTGCTGGGCCGGCGATGAGGGCGTCGAGGTCACTCTGCTGCTGCGCGCTGCGGCTGAAGTACATCGTGATGGCCTCGAGCGGCGTGGCGGGGTCGAGGGTGCCAAGGTCATGCGCGAGCCGGGCGCGGGGAGGCTGCGAGCCGGCCAGCGTAGCGCGAGAGGTGTTCGCGATGGCAGCGGAGAGGCGCGCCTGAGGCTGCTGAGCGTGAGTGACACCGGCGGAAAACAGGCCGGCAATCACGAGAAGAGCCGGCGTAACGCGGATGAGAAGAGCGGGGGTGAAGCGGGTTGGTGTCATGGAAGATCCTGCGAAGGAGCCCTTGGTCAAAGTTGGAGCGTTGACGTAGACGGATAGCGTGCCTGGGGCCCGGTCCGGAGAAGTTCGGTGCGCTGGTAACTCGCCTAGTGAGACGAAAGGATTAGACCCCTAGAGTACAAGGGAGTTGCGGGCCGGGGTAAGCCAGAAGGCGCGCAGGCGAGGAGAACAGAAGTGGCATGGCGAGGCCGCGGTTCTTATCTTTAGCGCATGTAAGAAGTTAGTGGAGGCAACGAGACGAGCTGTCGCGAGAGTTTGCCACGGCATCGAAGGGAGAGGCTGAGGAGGCTTTATGGCGAAGGACGAGGCGAACGACGCCCGCGGGACGATGGAAGGCGACCGCGGAGACTCGAAGGCTGAACCGTCAGGGCCGAGGGGAGACAATCCGGCGACGGCGGGGCGGGGCGAGACGCATGTGAACTCGAATACGCCCGAAAATGCGGATGATCGGATTAATCCGTCGGCGCCGGGAGAGACGGGCACTACGTCCGGGAAAAAGGCGTGAGCGTGCGACGCGGGGTCGGCCGGTAGGCTGCGATCGCGTAGACGAATCGGTGGTCTGAACGGAGAAAACGCGACGACAGCGCGAACCAACCGGGCGTGTGTTGCGCGGTATTCGTCATAGTTGCAACCCGATACGGGTGATTGCCGCTCTGAGGGAGTACCGTTGCAATTGAAGAGGACAATCCTCTTCGGCTGGTTTCGTTCTTTTGGCGCATTGTGACAGGAACGACGCGTGCGCCGGGTCTTCCGTATGAGGCAGAAAGTGCGCCTCGCATGGTTCGTACGCCTCAACCCTGAGGAGTAGGCTGGTGTTCCGCGTTCGCGTCATTCCGGTGCTATTGGGCTGCATGGCTGCGGCATGCAGCAAGGCGCAGAGCGGAAGTTCCTTTATCAACACGAACATCTTTGAGCCTGTGTCGTCACCGGCGCACGAGGTTCACGCGCTGTCCTTGTTCGTGCTGCTGATTACGGCGGGGATCTTTCTCGGGGTGAGTTCGCTGCTGGTGTATGCGCTCGTTCGGTTCCGCTGCAGACCGGATGACAGGACAGAGCCGCCGCAGGTGTTCGGCAGCACACAGATTGAATTGGCATGGACGATCATTCCGGTGCTGCTGATTACGGTGTTGTTTCTGGGAACGGCGAGGGTGATCTTCGCGGTCCAGGATGCGCCGAAGCCCGCGAATGCGCTGGACGTGATCGTGGTGGGACACCAGTTCTGGTGGGAGTACCGCTATCCGAAGTACGGCGTGGTAACGGCAAATGAGCTGCACGTTCCGCTGAGCACGAAGGAGCACCCGCAGGCAACCTTCCTGAAGCTGACCTCCGCGGACGTGATGCATAGCTACTGGGTGCCGAGGCTGGCTGGAAAGACTGACCTGCTGCCGAACCGCGTGAATGAATTGTGGTTCGACCCACATATCGCGGGCGTGTACCTGGGACAGTGCGCGCAGTTTTGTGGGCCGGAGCACGCCAAAATGCTGTTGCGGGTGTATGTCGATCCTCCGGACAAATTTGAGGCGTGGATGAAGGCGCAGCAGCAGGCCCAGCCGGAGCTGCCCCAGGCCGCGTTTCAGTCTGCGCAGGGCCAGCAGGGCGCGATGAGTGGCGGCCCGTCAAGCGTTATCCGCGAGAACCGGCAGCAGACGAATGTGGCGCAGGGATCACAAGGGCAGGACGCGCACACGGGACAGATGGTGTTTGAGCAGCAGGCCTGCGTGAACTGCCACACCGTGAAGGGCACGATCGCCAATGGACGATACGGGCCGGACCTGACGCATCTGATGAGCCGCGACACGATCGGCGCCGGGATTCTGCCGAACACGCAGCAGAAT
The DNA here is from genome assembly GCA_963762465.1 of uncultured Acidobacteriaceae bacterium. Taxonomy (GTDB): domain Bacteria; phylum Acidobacteriota; class Terriglobia; order Terriglobales; family Acidobacteriaceae; genus Granulicella. Next base: position 675,879 of record CAVXKS010000011.1, read on the forward strand.
CTAGTGCGGTGGATCAATGACCCGAACGATTTCAAACCCGGCTGCCTGATGCCGGCCATGCATCTGACGGACGAACAGAACGCGCAGATTGCGGCGTATTTGCTAACGCTTCACTAGGCAGCATTTGTTGAAGGAGCAACGATGGCGACTCCGAGCGTGCCCATCCCGAACCGCGTGGAAGGCGTTGTTGACCAGACGCCGCCGCGACCCTTTGCGGGAACGTACCTGGAGGTGATTCACGACTGGGTGGTGACGGTCGATCACAAGAAGATCGGCATCATGTACATCTCCTATGCGCTGATCTTCATGCTGGTTGCAGGATGTGAAGCGCTGCTAATTCGCGCACAGCTCTTCTTCCCGGAGAACCACCTGGTTTCGCCGTACGTGTTTGACCGGCTGTTCACCATGCATGGGACAACGATGGTGTTCCTGGTGGGCATGCCGATTCTGTTTGGGTTTGGCAACTACCTTATTCCGCTGATGATCGGCGCGCGGGATATGGCGTTCCCGCGGCTGAATGCGTTCAGCTTCTGGATCAGCGCGTTCGCGGGACTGATGCTGTACTTCAGTTTTATCGGCGGGAGCGGACTGGCGGGCGCGGGGACGGCGCCGGATGTGGCGTGGTTCGCTTATGCGCCACTGACAGAGCGGGCGTTTTCGCCGGGACACTCGACCGACTACTGGGCGCTGGCGATCATGGCCAACGGGATTGGGAGCATCGGAACCGCGATCAACATCCTGGCGACGGTGTTCTGCATGCGCTGCAAGGGCATGACGTTATTTCGGATGCCGCTGCTGGTGTGGCTGTACGCGACGGTGGCCGGCATGGTGCTGATCGCAATCAGCCCGCTTACGGCATGCCAGGCGATGCTGACCATCGATCGCTACCTTGGCGGACACTTCTTCGACACGCAGATGGGCGGGTCCGCGATCCTGTGGGCACACTTCTTCTGGATCTTCGGACACCCGGAGGTTTACATCCTGGTGCTGCCGGCGTTCGGGTTCGCGAATGAAATCATTCCGGTGTTTTCGCGCAAGGCGATCTTCGGTTATCCGGCGATGGTCGCGGCGAGCGTGGGCATTGCGTTCATCAGCCTGGGTGTGTGGGCGCACCATATGTTTACGATCGGCATGACATCGTTTGGGAATGCGTTCTTTACGCTTTCGACGATGCTGGTCTCGATTCCGACGGGCATTAAGACGTTCAACTGGCTGGCGACGATGTGGGGCGGACGCATCCGATTTGCGACGCCGATGCTGTTCGCAATTGCATTCCTGTTTCAGTGGGTGATCGCGGGGCTGACGGGAATCATGCTGTCGGTAAGCGCGTGGGATTGGCAGCTGCACAATTCGTACTTTGTCGTCGCGCACTTCCACTATGTGCTGGTGGGCGCGATTGTGTTCATGATCTTCTCGGCCATCTACTACTGGTATCCGAAGATCACAGGGCGAATGCTGGATGAGCGGTTGGGCAAGTGGCATTTCTGGCTGATGGTGATTGGATTCCACCTGACGTTCGACGTGATGCATATACCGGGACTGCTGGGAATGCCGCGGCAGATCTACACGTATGAGGCGGACCGTGGATGGGCGATCTGGAACCAGATTGTGTCGGTGGGAGGGTTCATTCAGGCGATTGCGGTCGCGGTGCTGGTGTACAACCTGGTGCACTCGTACTTCAGAGGAAGGGAGGCGGGACCGGACCCATGGGACGGGTGGACGCTGGAGTGGTCTACGCACTCGCCGCCGCCGCCGTATAACTTCGCGGTGGATCCGGTGGTGGCGAGCAGGCGGCCGTTGTGGGATTTGAAGCATCCGGAGGATCCGGATTCGGCATATGAGTGAGCGTGTTGCGTTTGTTGAGTTGTGAGCTGTTAAGGAGCCGCTGTGGGCACGGTACCGCTGGGACATATCGAGCACCCCGAGGCGTGGAAGCTGCCATCGCGCGGCTACGTCGGGATGTCTTCGCTGATCATCGCGGAGAGTGCAATCTTCACGATCTTCGTCGTAGCGTACCTCTACTATCTCGGGCGCGATGTATCGGGGCCAACGCCGCGCGAGGTGCTGGAGCTGCCGATCTTCGGCACGGTGTGTCTGCTGTCGAGCAGCTTCTTTATCTATCTCGCGGAGCACGCGATCATGTCGGGAAGATGGCGGCGTTCAAGCTGTGGTGGGCGGTGACGATTGTGCTGGGGCTGGTGTTCCTCGTCGGCACGGGGATGGAGTGGGACAAGCTCATTACGCATGACCACCTGACGATTGCGACGAACCTGTTCGGCACGACGTTTTATTCGTTGGTGGGGCTGCATGCGTCGCACGTGATTATCGGGTTGATGATGCTGCTGATCACGCTGATCTTTGCGTTGACGGGGAGATTGAATCCGACACATGCGGAACGCGTGAAGGTGCTGGCGCTGTACTGGCACTTTGTGGATGCAGTGTGGGTTGTGGTGTTTACCGTGGTGTACATCGTGGGGAGATGATGGACGAGACGGCACAGACAAGCACGAGACACACGGGCGAGACGCACCACGGGGCTGTGCATGCCAGGGTCCACGGAACGATTCATCTGCCCGCGCCGACGATGTGGCCGTTTCTGATGGCGATGGGCGTGACGCTGATCTTCTTCTCAATGGTCACGTCGGCCTGGGTGATGTGGCTGGGAATCGTGCTTACTGTAGTGCCGGCGATCGGGTGGTTTCGCGCGGTGCTGCCGTATGAGGAGCACGTGGACGTCGAAGTGGATACGACGGTGGTCGACATCGAGCCGGCGCGGGAAGGTGTGGCGAGGATTCAGGTCGATGAGACGCATCGCGCGCAACTTCCTCTGCAGACGTTTACGTTTGCGAGCGGGATCAAGGGCGGGATCGCGGGCGGAATTGCAATGGTGATTCCGGCGGAGCTGTACGGAATTATTCGCTTTCACAGCATCTGGTACGTGGTGAATCTGCTGGGCGGGGCCGGCGTTGGAACGTGGACGAACCCGACGATGTATCAGCTGACGCACTTCAAACTTAGCGCGTTTATTACGGCGAACATCATCCAGGGAGCAGTGACGCTGCTGGTTGGGATTCTGTACGGAGCCATGCTGCCGATTTGGCCGAAGCGGCCGATTCTGCTGGGCGGACTCGTTGCGCCGGTACTTTGGACGGGAGTGCTGCACAGCGCGTTGGGAATTGTGAATCCGTTTCTGCAGCAGACGATCGACTGGTGGTCGTTTTTGGCCGCGCAGGTGATCTTCGGGATTGTGGCAGGTTACACGGTGACGAAGCTGGGCAAACTGGAGCGGCTGAAGCAGCTTCCGCTGCCGGTGCGGCTGGGGCTGGAGACGCCGGGGCTGCACTCTCCAGGCGAACATGGCGAACACGGACAGGAGCCGAGGCCATGAGGAGTCGCGTGGCGGCGGGCTTGTTGCCGGGATTGATTTTGGCGGCGGGCTGCCGCTTGCCGGGGAGGCCGAGTCCGGCGGATATCGTGCCGAGGCCGGAGGCGGTGATGTCGTTCGACAAGCTGTATGGGCAGAACTGTGCCGGGTGTCACGGTGTCGATGGGCAGAATGGGCAGGCGACGAATCTGGCGAATCCGGTGTATGAGGCGCTGGTGGATGATGCGACGCTGCGCGATGTGGTTGCGAATGGAGAGAAGGGCACGCTGATGCCGGCGTTTGCGCAGAGTGCAGGAGGCAATCTGACGGATGCGCAGGTGAACGCGATTGTGAGCGGAATGCGAGCACGATGGGCGAAGGGCAATGTGCTCGCGGGACAGAACGCGCCGCCATATAAGGCTCAGGGTGGCGGCGATGCAGGAAGAGGGCAGCGGGTGTATGCGACGGCTTGCGCGCGGTGTCATGGTGCAGCGGGACAGAAGCCGGGCCCGGCTGGGTCGATTCTGGATGGGTCGTTTCTTGCGCTGGTGAATCCGCAGACGATTCGCACGACGGTGATTGCAGGACGGCCGGATATTGGGCAGCCGGACTGGCGCGGCGATGCGCCGGGGCATCCGCTTACAGACGCGGATATCAGCGATGTGACTGCGTGGATGATGGCGCAACGGCCGGCCAATCCGGGGCAGCCGTACCCGGACAAAAACACGACTTCAGAGAAGCCGGGCGAAGCGCAGCCGATTGCGCCGGCTAAGCGTTAGCGAGGGCACGTTGGTTTTGAGACGAGGGTTTTGAGAGGAGTGAACGAGATGGATGAGAAGTTGCCGCCACCGTCTCCGGAGGAGCAGGAGCACCGGCTCGAGGTGGAACGCATATCGCGGCGCACATTCATGATGAATGTGGGGATCGCGCTGAACGCGATTGTGGGCATTGCGATTGCGACGCCGGTGGTGGTCTATCTGCTGGGACCGACGCTGCGGCGCAAGGAGTACAGGCACTGGGTTGCGATTGGCGGTGTGAACGAATTTCATCCGGGCGATACGAAGCTGATCGTGTTTCGGAATCCGTTCAAAGAGTCGTGGGATGGTGCGACGGACAACGTACCGGCGTATGTGCGGTGTACGGCGCCGGGAAAGTTTGTGGTGTTTGCGATCAACTGCGCGCACCTGGGATGCCCTGTGCGCTGGTTTTCCGAGTCGCAGTTGTTTATGTGTCCGTGCCACGGAGGCGTGTACTACGCGGATGGGAGCAGGGCTTCGGGACCGCCGGAACGCGGACTGTTTACGTATGACGCAAAGGTTGAGAACGGGCAATTGATGATCGATGCGGGACAGATGCCGACGCTGTCGAATCGCGCGAGTGCGGACTGCCCCGGCGCGAAGACAGACCCACAGGTTGCGACGAATTCAGCGACTAACGACTTAGTAAGGATTGCTCCATGGCCTGGTACAAAGACACCTACGATTGGTTAGAGCGGCGGCTGCAGCTCGAAGGGCCGATCAAAGAGGCCGTGCTGCACCCTGTGCCGAAGAGCACGGCGAGCTGGTGGTACGTGTTCGGCAGCGCGAGTTTGACGCTGCTGATTCTGCAGATCGTTACGGGCATCCTGCTGGCACTGGTATATGTGCCTTCGGCGGGGCACGCGTGGGAGACGCTGCAGGTGCTGAACTTCCAGCTTCCGCTGGGATGGTTTCTGCGCGCTATGCACGGATGGGGATCGAACTTCATGGTCGCCGTTGTGCTCATTCACATGGCGCAGGTGTTTCTGTTCGGAGCGTACAAGTTCCCGCGCGAACTGACCTGGATTCTGGGCGTGTTCATGCTGCTGATGACGCTGGGCATGGCGTTCACGGGGCAGGTGCTGCGGTTCGATCAGGATGCGTACTGGGGGCTGGGGATCGGCGCGTCGATCATGGGGCGCGTGCCGTTCATCGGCGGAGCGCTGGTGCATCTGCTGCTGGGTGGACCGATCATCAACGGCGCAACGCTGACAAGGTTCTTCGCACTGCATGTGTTTGTGATTCCGGGAATTCTGCTGTTCTTTACGGCGCTGCATGTGTGGATGGTGGTGAAGCTGGGCATCAATGAGTGGCCGGTGCCGGGTCGCCTCGTCCGGCGCGACACGTACATCCAGGAGTACAACCATCTGGCGCACACGGATGGGCTGCCGTTTGTGCCGGGCGCGGTGTGGAAAGACCTGTTCTTCTCGGCGGCGATTCTGTTTGCGGTGGCGTTCTGCGCGGCGATGTTTGGGCCGTATGGGCCGACGGGCATACCGGACCCGAGCATTATCCAGACGGTGCCGAAGCCAGACTTCTTCTTCCTGTGGATCTACACGGTGCTGTCGTATCTGCCGCCGAGATGGAGACGCCGTTCATTCTGATTGTGCCGGCGGTTGCAGTGGCGTTTCTGGTCGCGTTGCCGTTTATCGCCGGCGTCGGCGAGAAGAGCTGGTGGCGGCGACCGATTGGTGTGTTTTCGCTGATGTTCATCGCCGTGTGCTGGGGAGTGTGGACGCATCTGGGCACGTACACGCCGTGGAGTCCGCATATGGATGCGTGGAGCGGAGCGGCGGTGCCGGTGCAGTATCTGAAGAACCGTACGCCGCTGGAGCGGCAGGGAGCGAATGTCTTCCAGCAGAAGCAGTGCAGGAATTGCCACGCGCTGGGCGGAGTTGGGGGACAGCGCGGACCGGAGCTGGGCGATGTGGCAACGCGGCTGACGGAAGATCAGATGATCCGGCAGGTGCTGCTGGGCGGCGGAAATATGCCGGCGTATGGAAGCACGCTCTCGCCGGCGGAGACGACGGCGCTGGTGCGGTTTCTGGACACGATGCACCCGAACTATGAGCCTGCTGCGGGCGATGCTTCGCGCGTGGTTGTGCAGAGCGGCGGTGTGCCACCGAACTCCACGGTAGTCCATGGTGGCGGGCAGCAGAATACGCCTCATTAGAAAGGCAGTGAGGAATGGAGGAGTTTCCGCACGGAATTCTGGCGGCGTGGAGCTTTCCAGTCTGGCCGGCGATTGGTTTGATCATTGCAGGTGCGCTGTATCTGCGCGGCTGGCGCACACTGCAGCGGACCCGGGCGCGCGATATGCGGCCGTGGCGGGCGATATGCTTCTTCGGCGGGCTGCTCGCAGTGTGGATTGCGCTGGCGTCGCCGATCGATGCGCTGGATGATTTCCTGCTCTCGGCGCACATGCTGCAGCATTTCATCCTGATGTCTGTGGCTCCGCCGCTGCTGGTGCTGGGCGCGCCGCTGGTGCCGATGCTGCGGGGATTGCCGCGATGGCTGATTCGCGGGTTACGGCCGGTGTTCGCGTCGCGTGGAGTGCATGCCGTGGCGCATGGGCTGGCACATCCGGCAGTCGCGTGGCTGCTGATGAATGTAGCTTACCTGGGGTGGCATGTTCCGCAGGCATTCGAGCTGACGCTGCGGTCAGAGGCCTGGCACAACACGGAGCACATGTGTTTTCTGTTCACGTCCATTGCGTTCTGGTGGGTAGTTGTTGAGCCGTGGCCGAGCCGGAGACGGTGGTCGCGATGGATGGTGATTCCCTACCTGCTCACGGCCGATGTGGTGAACACAATTTTGTCTGCAGTGTTGGCTTTCTCGGGCAAGGTTCTCTATCCGTCGTACGCCGCAGCGGAGAGGATCTCATCGTTGACGCCGCTGAATGACCAGGTGCTGGCGGGAGCGGAGATGTGGGTCCTTAATTCGATGATCTTCCTCGTGCCCGTGGCCATTCTGGTAGTGAAGATGCTCAGCCCGCCGGGGCTAAGGGACGCGGCAACGGCCAGGGATTACGCGCGATCTTAGGCGTCGTTGGGCTCCGTGCAGCGATGGGAATTTAAGGACTAGAATGGCGACCTTGGCAGGAGAGCTCTTGCCTTCGTCTGGCAGGAGAGTTGCTGTGCGCGAGCGTGTGCGCGGCGGCCTGCGATGCGAGATGAAGGAGAGCCAGAGATGAAGGTCTATGCCGGTAGCGACGTCAGAAATGTGGCCATCGTGGGCCATGCACACAGCGGGAAGACGGAACTGATCACGGCGATTCTGAAGACCGCGAAGTCGCCGGCGGTGTCCTCCCGCGATAGCTCTGGCGCGGTCACGATGTATGACGAAGAAGAGATTGCCCGCAAGATGACGATGGCGAATGCGGCGGCGTTCGCCGAGTGGGACGGAATCAAAGTCAACATGATCGACACGCCGGGATTCCATATGTTTCTGCACGAGGCGCGCGCGGCGATGGTTCCCGCAGAGACGGCGCTGGTCGTCGTGAATGCCCAGACCGGAGTGGAGTCAGGCACGGACCGCGTGTGGAACTATGCGGCCGAGATAGGATTGCCGCGCGTTGTGGTGATGAACCAGGTGGATCATCCGAAGGCCGACTCGCGCACCGGGCGGATGGAGATGCTGGAGGGCATTCGTGAACGGTGGGGACGGCCGGTCGTGCCGGTGCAACTGCCGATTGTGGACGATAAGGGATTTCATGGCGTCGTCGATCTCGTGACGATGGACGCGTATCTGTACACGCCGGGCGGCGAAGGACGCGGAACGAAGGGCCAGATCCCACATGCGATGGAGCCCGACGCGAAGGCCGCGCATGAGGCGCTTATTGAGCTGGTCGCCGAGGGCAAGGATGAGTTGATGGAGGAGTTCTTTGCGGTGGGCACGATTCCGGAAGAGCACCTCATCGCCGCGCTGCATGAGGCAATTCGTGAGGACAGGATCTTCCCCGTGCTGTATGTGAGTGGTCTGCAGAACGTTGGAACAGATCATCTGCTGGATTTTCTGAAGGTGTATGCACCATCCCCGGTCGAGCGCGGCGAGGTAACGATGCGCGCGGCAGGAAAAGCGGCGGGGAACGGATCGAGCGACATGGTGAAGCGCAAAATCGACGATGGCCAGCCGGTGGCGTTGTATGTGTACAAGACGATGGTGGATCCGTTTGCGGGGAGGATTTCGTTCTTCAAGGTGATGAGCGGGTGCGTGAAGAACGATGCGTCGGTGGAAAACTATGCGCGGAGTGAGACGGAACGGCTCAGCCATCTGTCGATCGTTCAGGGACGAAAGCTGACGGAGGTTCCGGAGCTGCATGCGGGCGATCTGGGTGCCGTGGCGAAGCTTCACGTATCGCAGACCGGCGACACGCTCGGCGCGAAGGGACACGATGTGCTCATGCAGGGGCCACCGGCGCCCGAAGCTGCGATGACCTATGCGATTGAGCCGAAGTCTCGTGCGGACGAGGACAAGCTGGCACCCGCGCTTCACAAGCTTATGGAAGAGGATTTGATGCTGAAGTTCTACCGCGACCCGCAGACGAATGAGTTTCTGGTGGCAGGCGCGGGTCAGATGCATATTGAGACCATCGTTTCGCGGCTGAAGCGGCGGTTCCACACGGAGGTGACGCTGAAGGCCCCGAAGGTTCCGTATCGCGAAACGGTGCGGGCAAAGGCGGAGGGGCATGGCCGGCACAAGAAGCAGACCGGAGGCCACGGGCAGTTCGGCGACTGCAAGATTCGCATTGAGCCGATGGAACGCGGCGGCGGCTTCGAGTTCGTGAACGACATCTTTGGCGGCTCGATACCGCGACAGTACGTGCCGGCGGTGGAGAAAGGGATTCAGGAGTGCGCAGCGCGCGGGTATCTTGCCGGGTATCCGGTCGTGGATTTTCGCGCGGTCGTGTACGACGGCAGTTACCACGATGTGGACTCGAGCGAGATGGCGTTCAAGCTGGCCGGGCGGCTGGCGTTTCGGGCGGCCATGGAGCAGGCCAAACCGGCGCTGCTGGAACCGATTATGAAGGTGGAGATCGAGGCGCCGGACGACTTCGCCGGGGCAGTCATTGGCGACCTGAACAGCCGCAGAGGACGCGTGCAGGGGATGGACAGCGCAGGTGCGGGCACGGTGGTGCACGCACAGGTGCCGCTGGCCGAGATGCTGAGCTACGGAACCACGCTCACCTCGATGACGCAGGGGCGGGGCAGCTTCCGGATGGAGATGGACCACTATGACTTTGTGCCGCCCGCGATTTCGGAGAAGATTGCGGCGACCGCGAAGAAGCCGGCGGGTGAAGACCTGGAGGAGTAACCATAGGTAATTACGAACGGCGCAATTTAGAATGCACTTACGTCGTAGCGCACGCGGCCTGGCTGAGGGCTGAGGCGCGCGCTACGTTCACGTGGGGCCTATAGCTCAATTGGTTAGAGCAGCGGACTCATAATCCGTTGGTTCCAGGTTCAAGTCCTGGTGGGCCCACCATTTCCGTTTGTCACAGACCGGCAGTTGACGAAAGCACCGTCGTGGTGTTCTCTTTACTGCGCGCGAATGGAACGAGGCCATACGAGGAGCAAAGTAGTTCCTCTGAGAAGTGCACTTTCCTGCAATTTACCCACGCAGTTTTGTAGAAAAGTGCAGGATTACGCCGCTATTTGCTTGGCCACGGAATTGCAAGACGAAGGTTAAGTTCGAATCAGGACACCAGGGATCGAAGCCAGAGCGAAGGCGCCGCGGTGATGCCTGATTTGAACTATCCCATTGCGCGATAAATGGGCGGAGCAAAAGAAGAGCAGTTTCTCCGGGTCCCTGGGCTCACGTGCAAAAAGGTTGATCACGCTCGGCTGCTGACGGAAGTGAGCTAAAGCACACTCTGTCCTGTCAGCCGCCCGATTTCAATCCCAATTTAGGCCCCTACTAAACGAGTATGGCGCGGACCGCGTCACCCCTCTCCTGAAGAGGGCACGGAGGTTCACGTTCAATTGGCCCTTCCGCTGCCCGTTCCGGCCAGCGGGTTTGGTCGTGTTCTTCAACAACGCACATGTGTGGAGGATTTCGTGAACAGAATTGTTTGCACTCTCATTACAGCGTCCTTCCTTGCTGCCGGGGTTGCCGCAGCTCAGAGCGACAACAACAGCAAATCGAAGGCTCATGCGATCAGCGATAGTCAGATGAGCAACGTGACGGCCGGCCAGACCGACAACAACTCGATCGCCGTCGCCGGCTCAACAGTCACGACAAGCGAGACAGCGACCAGTTCCCTCGCGGGCAGCTCTCTGAGCGGCGCCAGCGGCGTGAACATCACAACCGCCGTCGACAGCAGCGTCGCCAATGGCGTTAACATCTGGGCGGCTCCGCTTCCTTCAACGACAAGCGCATCCGGCAACGCGGCGACCGTGCACCAGGCCAATGACATCGGCCAGACTAACCCGGATTCGGATGCCACGCTGAGCAGGTACAGCAATGGACCCGATCTAACCGTAAACAACACCTCCAATCACACCGAGACTACGACGAATGCGGCGAGCCTGACGACAGCGTCGAACTACAACCACACCACCACGGATGCGGCGGCGTACTCCAATACCGGCACCCGTAGCCAGAGCGCGAGCGAGTCTTCATCGGACAACTTCGCACATGGCGCGAACGAGAGCTCCAGCTTCGGTGCGTCGACCTCCACGTCCGACCAATTTGCGCACAACGCGTCCGTTGGCGGACAGGAGCAGTCGTCGTCGGCTCACCAGTCCAGTGGCGCTGTGAGCGCGAGTGACAACCTCGCGGCATCGGATAACCTCGCCGCCAACGCAAGCACCAACCACGCCAGCAACGGCTCCTCGAGCTCGAACACCCAACATCAGAACAGCAGTTCGACCGGCTCGGGCAGTTCCAGCTCCATCGCAGGCACGGACGGCTTCAGCAATCCGTCGAATACGGGCACCAACAACGCAAACTCGACCGGCAGCAACACGAACACTTCGACAACCGGCGGTACCGGAACCACCTCCAACAACAACAGCGCCGCCGCCAGCCAGGGCAGCTCGACCTCCAGCTCGACCGGTGCTCTGACCAACAACGCCAGTCTGACCAACAACGCCGCCTTCGGTGCGAACGCTTCGAGCGCCTCGAACCGGCAGCAGAGCGCAAGCTTCGGCGCCTCGACCGGGACGACGAACAACTACAACCACAACGCCTCGGTTGGCGGCCAGCAGCAGGCTGCGACCTCCACAACGAACGCGTTTGCCCAGCAAGCCGCTGAGCAGTCGTCTTCGTCTCATACAACAACGGCAACGAACAACTTCGCGACCAACACGACGGCCAGCCACTCCCTGACCGCCACCGACAACTACGCTCACAGCAGCACAAGCAGCGACACGCTGGCCCTGACCTACATGGGACCGACGACCATCGGCTCTGCGGTCGGCCAGAACATCGCGGTTGACGGCTCCACGATCAACAGCACCAACACAGGTTCACTCTCCATGGCAGGTTCGTCTGAATCGAGCGCGTCGGGCGTGAACATCGTCAACGCGGTCGGAAGCATGGTTGCCAATGGCGTGAACATCGGCTACACGCCGGGTATCTACTCCGGAAACAGCCTAACCCAGAGCAACACCATCACCCAGTCCCGTTAATGACCACGGACGGAGTCACCTTGCTTATTTGGAGGTGACTCCGCCGCGCGGCGCTTACGCATCGCGAGGGGAGCAATCATGCACCGCACTCTTTTGGTCATCGGTCTTTTGCTGGCGACACAGACGTCCGTGTCGCAGTCGAGGAAGAAAGTCCTCGATGACGGCATGCTCGACCGGGTGACGGCGGCCGGAGTGACGACAAGCGTCAGTCCGGGCAACGTCATCAATTTTTCGGGCGAGGTGCCCACAGCAAACGGCCTTGTCTCTGGTATCGGATCGCTTGTTATTCAAGCCCCGAACAGCACGACGACCAACACAACCGTGGGGTCGATCAATCTTAGTGGAAACGCACAGCAGAACATGAGTTCGCTCATCAACATCAATGCTGTGAACTCCGCTATCAACGTGCTGTTGAACTTAAATGTGAACATCAACTCAACCGTTGGAACAATCACGCAGGCCAACCTCAGCGGGAAATCGCATTAATGACCTCATTCGGGATCGGGATCGCAATTGTACTGCTGAGCGCAACATCCGCCGTCACCCTGGCGCAGGCTCCCAACAAGCTTGCGCCAGGGGAGGACGCGGGGTGGGGTAAACCTGTCGCGTCGCTGAAGGACCTCCGGAACGAGGGAGTGACACGGCAGCGGTGGGACATAAGCTGCGGCGCTGCCGCGCTAAGCACGCTTCTCACCTTTCAATTCAAAGACGCCACACCTGAGACGGACATCGTCGTGTGGATGCTGCATCGAACCGACCCTGCCCTTGTTCGCGCGAGGCATGGGTTTTCTCTTTTGGACATGAAACATTTTGCGCAGGCGCGCGGATACTCGGCTGATGGCTTCAGCGACATGTCCATGGACGAACTGGCCAGCCAGAAGACAGCGGTCATCGTCCCGATCCGTCTGAAGGGCTTCGATCATTTTGTTGTTGTCAAAGGCATCGTTCAGGGCAGAGTATTTCTTGCTGATCCTGGCTTTGGCAACGTCACGATGAAGACAGACCGCTTCCAGAAGCTCTGGAAGAACGGGATTGTCTTTATCGTTCACCCTCCGGATGAGCGTATGCAGGTCGCCAAGCAAATCAGCTCCTCAGCGAAGCTGATTCCTGACGAGACCTTTATTACGCGCAGCCTCGGGGTGACGACGCCTACCAATGGCCTGTATTGACGGGGAGGGCTATATGTTTCTACGGCCATTCGTTTTAGGCACAGCTCTGCTGCTTGCGGCGAACCTAAGCGCACAAACGCAGTCTGCCGCTGCGGCACCGGCACCTGCAAACCCAGCGGCACAAGCGGAGCGCTCAACACAGGTACGCAATACGCAGGCGGATGTCGTCGACGTAAAGATCCAACAAGCCTTGCGCGAGCGCGACGCCATCATTCGAAATCTTCTTGAGCGTGTGCAGGAGCTCGAGTCCCGGCTGAACGCCGTTAACAACACCGGGACTGACCGGTCATGGACCCGTGCCTTCAGCCGTTGCGATAGCACCGCCGCCGCCGACAACGACGCTTGCCACGACGATCAGCAACTCAACATACGATGAAGCAGAACGACACGCCTCAGCGGCACTGGATCGCGCCCTGCTGGTTCGCGGCGGTCTGTTGCTGCCTCCGGGGCTGTTGGAGGTTGATGACGCGGCGTCGTACTTCAGTCTCTCGTCGGACCACGTAACGGTGAACGGGTTCGCGTTGTTCCCTGTTCTGGTGGTCGGAGACATCACCTCGGAGCGCTTGCGCAGAGACATCCTGATCAATTCCGTCACGTCGCGCGTTGGCGTCACAAAGCATCTCCAACTGGATGCCAATGTGCCCTACGGCTACGTTCTCAATCGTACGGTGGATGCAACGGAGACCCAGAAGACACAGAGTCAGTTTGGACTGGGCGACATCTCGGGAGGGGCGTCATACCAATTCCAAACCGAACACGGCAGCGCTCCCGATCTTCTGGCGAGTTTGCACTTCAAATCGAACACCGGAACAAACTCCTATGATCTTACGAGTTCCGAAACATCGTTAGGAACGGGATTTAACGGCGTGACAGCAGGATTGACTGCAGCTAAGACCGATGATCCGCTTGTGTTCTTCGGCAGCCTCTCTTACACGAAAAACTTCGGGGCACATCACACAATTCCGATCAGCGATCCTGCGAATCCAGACATAACCAGCGAAGTCGGCTACATTCGTCCGGGCGATGCATACGGATTCCAGCTGGGTTCGGTGCTGTCGTTGAACCCGGAAACGTCAATGACAGTCGGCTGGAGTCAACAGTTCACGCGCCAGGCAAAACTGAATGGCCAGCCATTGCCCGCTTCGTACCTGGTGGAAGGCTCGCTGCGCATCGGCACGTCGTATATGTTTGCGCCGGGGCGGTTGATGGACGTGAGCATGGGTGTCGGCCTCACACCGGATACACCGAATTTGCAGTTCTCGATTTCGCTTCCAATTCGGTGGTCGCTCTGGAAACCATCGTATGTAGCGAGCCATTAGGAGTAACTGGCGCGCCGCTCAGGTAAGCGGCGTCGGATTGAAGAGTGCGAGGTCGTTATGCAGGCGCCAGTGGTCGGCCCACGTCTGCCGGTGGCCGCTCGCGACCTCCAGCACCATGCCGAAAATTTGCCAACCCACCTGCTCGATGGTCGCCGCACCCGTGGCAATCGTTCCTGCGTCAATATCGATCAGATCGCGCCAACGCTGAGCGAGCGCGGATCGTGACGCCACCTTGATGACCGGAGCCATCGCAAGGCCGTAAGGAGTTCCCCGCCCCGTCGTAAAGATATGCATGTTCATCGAGGCGGCGAGTTGCAGTGTTCCGCACACGAAGTCGCTGGCGGGAGTGGCTGCGAAGATCAGCCCCTTCTTTGTGACCTTCTCGCCCGGCCCGAATACGCCATTGATCGGCGCAGTGCCCGCCTTGGCGATTGAGCCCAGGGCTTTTTCGACGATGTTTGTCAGCCCACCGCGCTTGTTGCCGGGGCTTGGATTCGCGCTGCGGTCTATGCCGCCTTCACTGAGGTAGGCGTCATACCACGCCATCTCGCGCACGAGATCGCGGGCTACTTCTTCGTTCGCGGCGCGTGCGGTCAGAAGGTGCACAGCGTCGCGCACCTCCGTCACCTCGGAAAAGATCACCGTCGCGCCGGCCCGTACCAGAAGATCGGTAGCGTAGCCGACCGCGGGATTTGCCGTCACACCAGAGAACGCATCGCTGCCTCCGCATTGCACGCCGACGATCAAATCGGATGCAGGCCGCACCGTGCGACGTCTGCTGTTGAGCATCTCCAGGCGCTTTTCAGCCATCTGCATCACCGCGGCGACCATCTCCTCAAAGCTGTGGTGTTTCTCGTCCTGCAGTTGCACCACGTACGGCGATGCGCTAAGGATGGGCAGCGTGCTGGAAGGCATCAGCCGCATTGGCTGCAGCTTCTCGCAACCGAGGCTCACGATCATTGGCGCGCCGCCGAGGTTGGGGTTCAGGCTGAGATTGCGCAGGGTGCGAATCGGGATCTCGGCGTTGACGGCGTCAATGGCAACGCCGCATCCATAATTGTGGGTAAGTGCGATGACATCATCCACGTTGGGGAAGCGCGGGAGAATCTCCTCGCGAATTCTCTTTACTGCATGGTCGACCGTTGCAGCCACGCATTGCACGGTCGTGGTGATGCCCAGAATGTTCTTCGTGCCGACGGAGCCGTCATCATTCAGGAAGCCCTCGAAGGTGTAGCCCTCAAGAGGAGATAGCACCTGAGGCACGGCAGTCGCGAGCGGAAGCCCATCCAGCGCGGGCGGGCTCGGCAGGCGCATCTTCTGCTCATGCACCCAACTCCCTTTTTCGATCTCTCCCTCGGCAAACCCGATCACCGAACCATAACGGACGATCGGCTTGCCAGCATGGATGTCGCTGAGTGCAATCTTGTGCGCTTCGGGGACATCTTCGGTGAGCACCAGGCCCGACTCAAACCGTGTCCCTGCAGGCAGTCCGCCTTCATTCACGACGATGGCAACATTGTCGTCGGGATGCACCTGGACATACAGCGGACGTGACACCTCTCGCTTCAACATCTCGAATTCCTCACCGTCCGGGAGCGGCGCATCAGGCGGAGTTCACCGCACCATGCAGGGGCGCTTGTGATCAAACCGCCACCCTGGAACGAGAAACTGCATCGCGCGCGCGTCGTCACGTCCAGCAGACCCCAACTTATTGTAGAGCGCGTGCGCCTGCTCCACCTGCTCGAGGTCAATGTCGACTCCGAGTCCGGGGCTATCCGGCACGCGAATCCTTCCATCTTGAATCCTCAGCGGCTCTTTCGTGAGGCGTTGCCCATCCTGCCATATCCAATGTGTGTCGATCGCCGTAATCTGGCCCGGCGCAGCGGCAGCGACGTGCGTAAACATCGCGAGCGAAACATCGAAGTGGTTGTTGGAGTGCGAGCCCCAGGTCAGTCCGCAGTCATGACAGAGCTGCGCGACACGCACAGATCCCTGCATCGTCCAGAAGTGCGGATCGGCCAGCGGAATATCGACGGCATGCAACTGCACCGCGTGCTTGAGCTCGCGCCAGTCTGTCGCGATCATATTGGTTGCTGTTGGCAGACCCGTGGCGGAGCGAAACTCAGCCATGATCTCCCGGCCAGAAAAGCCGTTCTCCGCACCGCAGGGATCTTCGGCATACGCCAGGACGTTCCGTTTTCCGGTGCACAGACGAATCGCCTCGTCGAGCGACCACGCGCCGTTCGGATCAATGGTGATTCGCGCTGAGGGGAATCGCTCTGCGAGCGCGACGATCGTTTCCATCTCGCGCGCGCCCGCAAAGACGCCGCCCTTTAGCTTGAAATCGCGGAATCCGTAGCGGACCTGTGCTGCGGCAGCAAGGCGAAGGACAGCTTCGGTTGTGACTGCCTCGCAATTGCGCAGCCGCAACCACTCGTCTTTCTCACCGGTCTCATCCCGATACGGCAGATCGGACCTGTGTCGATCACCGATGTAGAACAGATAACCGAGTACATCGACACTCGAGCGCTGCCGGCCCTCTCCGAGCAGGTCGCAAACTGGAACGCCGACAAACTGACCGAGCAGATCCAGCATTGCCGATTCGATCGCGGTGATCGCATGAATCGTGGTCCGCTGGTCAAACGTCTGCAGTCCGCGGCCGCCTGCATCTTCGCCTGCGAATCGGGTGCGTACAGAGTTCAGAACAGCACGGTATGCAGCGACAGGCTTCCCTTCCACAAGCTCGTGAGCGGATTCCAGAACACGTCGGATCTTCTCGCCGCCAGGAACCTCTCCGACGCCCAGATTCCCCGCGCTGTCGTTCAGCAGCACAACATTGCGCGTAAAGAATGGCGCATGAGCACCGCTCAGATTCAGCAGCATGCTGTCCTGGCCAGCCACTGGAATCACCCGCATCCCGGTCACGACCGGTGTTTTGCCCAACGACTGTTCAATCTGACTCACAACTCATTCTCCAACAGCACTCGCGCGCACGGGCTGACGAATCTCCAGTCGTTTGATCTCGCCGACGACAACAAGGTAGCTGAAGATCGCAAGCAGCGCTGTCGCCGCAACAAAGATCAAGCGCATCGTTGAAGGACCCGGTCTTCTTCACGATCCATCCGATGACGATCGGCGTCGTAATCCCAGCCGAGTTGCCGAACAGATTGAAGATGCCGCCGTTCAGCCCGATCAGCTCTCTCGGCGAAGTGTCCGCGATCACCGTCCAGCCCAGCGCGCCGAATCCCTTGCCGAAGAACGCAAGCGACATCAGGACCATCACCACGCTCTGCGTATTCGTGAAGTTGCACGCGATCATCGTGACCGAGAGCAGCATGCCTGCGATGATCGGCGCCTTGCGCGCAAAGGTCAGCGAGTGTCCGTGCCTCAGCAGACCGTCCGAGGATATACCGCCGAGAACGCCGCCCACCGAGCCGCAGAGCGCCGGCAGAGCCGCCGCAATCCCCCCGCGCAGAATGGACATGTGGCGCGCCTGCACCAGATAAATCGGAAACCAGGTGATGAAGAAGTAGGTCAGTGTCGTAATGCAGAACTGGCCCATGTAGATGCCGACCAGCATTCGCTGGCTCAGCAGCTGCTTCGCGCCATTCCACGTCAGTGGATTCGCTTTGCCCTTGCCGCGATCGAGATTGGCGAGGCCTCCGCCCTTCTCGATGTGCTCGATCTCCGCCGGCGAGATCAGTGGATGTTCCTCGACGTTGTAGACCGTCTTCCACCAGACGAGCGCGAGCACAAACCCGAAGGCGCCCATGAACCAGAAGCAGCTTTGCCACCCATGACTCTGCGTCAGCCAGCCAAACAGCGGCCCGAACATCACCAGCGCGAAATACTGCGATGCATTGAAGATCGCCGATGCGGTTCCGCGTTCCGCCGTGGGAAACCACGCCGCAACAATGCGCCCGTTGCCAGGAAACACAGGCGACTGCGCCAGTCCGGAGACCAGCCGCAGCACGAAAGATCGTGCTGAACGCCATCGCCGGAATCAGATATCCGGCGAAACCGATGAGAGACGCACAGATGGTCCAGCAGATGATGCTGATCCCATAGACGCGCTTCGATCCAAACCGGTCCAGCAATCCGCCGGACGGCAGTTGCCCGCCACGTAGGCCCAGCCGAAACCGGAGAGCAGCAACCCCAGCTTCACGGGATCCAGCGCCAGCTCGCGCTCCATCGCCGTACCCGCGATGGACAGCGCAACCCGATCGCCGTAGCTGAAGCAGCTCGCAATGAACAGCATCGCGACGATCAGGTAGCGCACATGCGTCTGCTTGCTTGCGGTCATCGCAATGCGCTCATGAGCGTCCAGCGATTAAGCGGCTCAGCGTGTCCATCTCACTTTGATCCAGGTCGGTAAGCGGCGTGCGAACCGGACCGGCCGGTCTGCCGACAGCGCGCATCCCGCCTTTACGATCGAGACCGCATACCCTTTCCGCCGGTTGCGAATCTCGATGTACGGAAGAACGAACTCGCGCAACTGCTTGAATACCTCGTCTTGATCGCGCCGCCGCACCGCGCGATAGAAATCCTGCGCAAACTCCGGAAGGAAGTTGAAGATCGCCGACGAGTAGGTCGTCACTCCCATCTCCAGATACGGCAGCGCAAAGGTCTCCGCCGTCGGCAGTCCGCCAACGTAGGTCAGCCGGTCGCCCAGCCGCGCGTAGATGCGCGTCATCAGCTCGATATCGCCGTAGCCGTCTTTGAATCCGACCAGGTTCGGGCAGCGCTCGCAAAGGCGCTCAATCGCCGACTCATTCAGGATCGCGTTGTCGCGGTTGTAGAAGATCACGCCAAGCTGGGTAGACGCGCAAACGGCCTCGACATGCGCCATCAGGCCCGCCGGCTCGCTGTTCACCAGATAAGGAGGAAGCAGCAGCAGGCCATCCGCCCCAGCCGCCTCCGCCTCCTGCGCAAACTGCTTCGCGATCGCCGTGCCGTATCCGCAACCTGCGACCACCGGCACACGGCCGCTCGTCTGCTGAACCGCAGCCGTCACGACGCTGTGAACTCTGCAAGGTCAGCGAGAAGAACTCGCCCGTACCGCCTGCCGCAAACAGACCTGCGGCGCGTGCTGCAGCAGCCATTCGATGTGCTCGCGATACGGCGCTTCATCGAACTCGAAGGCGTCCGTGAAGTGCGTCACCGGAAACGAGAGCAGCCCTCCACCAATCTTCTTTGCAAGCTCCTCTGGAGCCATCCTGGCCATTGCTTTCCTCTCGCTGAGAAATGTGCGGTTAGAAGAATAGTTGCCGCAGTCGCCAGCATAACAACCTGAATGAAGCGGCGCTTAGGATGCGCCGCCGATATGGCCCAGCGCGATACCAATGCCATACGTGACCGCACCTTCCACCGCCCCGATCAGCGTCATCTCCAGCCCGCTGCTCCACCATGACCGGATGGTAATCAGCGACTTGGCAGCGCCCACGGCAAAATGCGCAATGAGCGAGACGATGCCGGCGATAATCACGGCGGTGTAGCCGGACGTGAAGAAGAACGGCACGATCGGAATGAACGCACCTACAGCCGTAGACAATGCGCCGGAGACCGCCGAGACCATCGGCTTGGTGAGGCCCTCTTCCGTCGTATCTAGCCGCTCCCGCGCCAGCGCGCTCACCAGCCTCTTCTTGTCGCTCGCGATGTGGTCAACGAAGCGTTCGGCGTCGTCACGGTTCAGTCCGCGGACCTGGTAGCTCAAAGTGAGAAGCTCGCGCGCTTCCGCTTCGTTCAGGCTGACTGCTTCCTCTTCCCTGGCATACTCTGCCTCGTAAATTTCACGCTCGCTCTTTGCTGCAAGGTAAGCTCCCGAACCCATCGAAAGCGCACTGGCGATCATTCCAGCGAGCCCCGCGATCAGCACGAAGTGACTGTTGCCGAGCGTCGCACCAGAGACTCCGGAGACAATTCCAAAGATCGCTCCGAGCCCATCATTCACACCGTAGATCGCGTCTCCAATCCAGCTCCCGGCTGCGCGGCTGTCCGGCATCGCGGGCGGCGACCAGCTCATCCAGTGCGCGCTGCGCCTCCTCGGTGGTAACTTCCGGAGCAGGCCGCCGGCGCCGGATGAGATGCCCGAGCGCCTGATAATGATCCTTCTCGTCAGCGATGACCTCCTCCAGGATCGCCACGCTCTCCTGATCGCCAAGATCGCGAAGTTGCTTGCCATATCGAGCAATGTCGCGGCTCTCGTCCAGCTCCAGCCGCCGCAACTCCAGTTGATCGCCGCCGATGCGAGCCGCCAGTGAGTCCGCGTCGCCAGCCTGAGGTCCCTCGTACTTCAGGCACCGCGATCCCGAGCGCCTTCATCCGCCCGGCCCAGAGATCCGCATGGTGCTTCTCGGCGTGGGCGAGCCCTCGCAGCACACTCTTGCGGTGCGGATCGCTCTCACGGTCGGCCAGGGTGCCATATGTGTGCCATCCGCGCATCTCCGCCTGCCAGTTTGAGGTCAGCGCCTCGGCCAACTTACGACTGTTTCGACCTTTCATCCCATTGCCTCTCTGGTGCAGCTCATGCCGGCCATCGGGAGATGCCCTGCAAGGGTGCGGATGATGGCATTGTAGGGTGCGAAGTATCAATACGAACCAGCGTCCGCGAGACACGCCGCCGGATAGTTGCAGCGCAGAGCAGCCATACTCCCTGAGCGCCGATCAGCAGGTCGAAGGGTCAACTGATTGTTTTATGCGCTTGGAGTTGGTGGGCACAGCAGGATTCGAACCTACGACTTCCACCGTGTGAAGGTGGCACTCTACCGCTGAGTTATGCGCCCGCCATTGCGGCAGCAGAAGCTGAACACCCACCGGGTCAGCCGCTTGTTTCCCCTTGAGAATAGCAGAGAAGAGCGGCTGCTGCGACTGGCCGCCGCCCGCGGTCCCGCCTTCGTTGGAAGCCGTTGTCCCAGGGCCGAGTCGCACGGGTACAATACGGCGGATGACCGGTTCCAACCCCGCAGACCGCCCGCCCGATCCGGTCAAACCGGCAGATTCGGTTGAGACGGCGCAACCTCGCGAGAAAGATGGGGTTGAGGAAGATATGAGCACGCTGGCGCTCCATCCCGGGGTACTGGGTCATGATCTTCCGGCGGACCGCCCGGCAAGCGCGGTTGATCTGAGTCCCGAGAGGGCAAAAGAACGGGCCGCGGCTATCGCCAGGGGTGACTTCTCTGCCCTGACCGACGCCGAGATCATGCTCGAGCTCCGCGCCGGCAATATGGCGGCATTTGATGTACTGCTGGCAAAATATCGTAAGCCGATCATCCATTTTATGTATCGGATGGTCCACAATCAGGCTGTGGCCGAAGAACTTGCCCAGGAGGTCTTCCTTCGGGTCTACCGGTCACGGGAAACCTACCGGGCTGAGGCCCGATTCAGCACGTGGCTGTACAGGATTGCCACGAACCTGGGCGTAAACCACGCCCGCGACACACGGCACGAGCGCTCGGCCTCGACCGTCTACCTGGATGAGCCGGACGCCGAGACCGGAACGACGCCCGATGTTGCCGACGAAACGCCCACTATCGAGGCGGACATGCTTCGCCGGGAACGAATGAACGCCATCCGCCAGCACGTGATGGCACTGCCGGAGCGGCAGAGAACCGCGGTTCTGATGCACAAGTACGAAGGTTTGGATTACAAGCAGATCGGCGAGGTTCTGAAGCTCTCCGAGTCTGCAACCAAGTCGCTGCTCTTCCGCGCGTACCAGACGCTGAGGGAGCGACTCAAAGGATTTGTCTGAGGGACTCTCAGAACCGGAGCCACTGCGCGACTGAACCCGCTGCGACGGCAACCGGAACAGCAACACCCACCCGAAGAGGGGGTTTATATGAACGCTATGAATTGCAAGACGTGCAAATCGCATCTCCCGGATCTGCTTCTCGAAGAGGGCTATGAGGCCAGGCACCCGGACATTGCTGCACACCTGAAGGCGTGCGCCAGCTGCTCGGATGAATTGACTGAGCTTCGCTCCACGATGGCCATGATGGATGCGTGGACGGTACCCGAGCCATCGCCGTACTTTGACTCCAGGCTGCGTGCACGTGTGCGTGAAGCCGCTGCAGCTCAGCCGGAGGGCCTCTTTGAACGACTGTATGCGTTCCTGACCTTCAGCACCGGACGGCAGCTTCGCTCGGCGATGGCGGGTGCGCTGATGCTGCTGGTATTGGCGGGAGCGGGAAGCTTCGCCGGTGTGGAGATTGCGAACCATTCGCAGCCGCAGCCCTCAGCAACGGTGAACGATTTGAAGATCCTGGACAATAATGCCCAGGCATATCAACAGATGGATCAGTTGCTGGATCCAAATGCGAATGACGATTCGGGGGATCCACCGACAACCTAGGCGGGGCGAGTTGGGTTCAACGATAAGCCGCCGCCTTCGGACGGCGGCTTCGGTATGATAGGCCCGCAGACGGTAGCGAGCGCGATAGTAAGGAGAAAGAACAGCAGCAAAGCCGCCCAAGCTTGAGCTTGAACCTTCGATGAAACGTATCACTCCAACTCGCGGCTGGCGCTTCGCCCTGGTGATCGGGGTGGCGGGGATGTGCGCGGGGGTGGCGGCGGGGCAGCGGCATGGAGGCGGCGTGCAGTCCTCTCGTCCCTCGGCACCTTCGTACCACGAGTCGGCTCCGACGTACCATCAGGCACCGCCCGCGTATCGGCCCGGAGCACCGGCGTATAGGCAGGCGGGACCGGAGGGGTATCGGACCTACGCGCCGCAGCAGCAGTATCGGCCGGAGGGCGGTCGGCCGGAGAGGTATGCGCAGCAGCAGACTCCGGCGCCGGTGGAGCGCAGGGCACCGCAGCAGCAGGTTCAGCCGAACCATATCCAGCCGAATCAGGGGCAGAGCTCGCAGCTTTCCCAGATCGAGCGGCGGAACTCGCAGGCGCCGGGCGCGCCGCGCGGCGAGCATCTAGCCGACTGGATGAACCAGCACCGGAACCTCACTCCGCAGCAGCAGCAGCAGGCGCTGCAGCGCGAGCCGGGGTTCAGCCAGCTGCCGCAGCAAACGCAAGACCGGATGCGGAACCGGCTGGCGCAGCTCAATGCCATGGATCCGCAGCGGAGGGAGAGGATCCTGACTTATAACGAGCGGATGGAGCACCTTTCCGCGGGCCAACGGACTGAGGTGCGGAACTCGCTCTCGCAGCTCGGGGCGCTGCCGCTGGATCAGCGGCGGCAGGTTGCGGAGGGCTTCCGGCAGCTGCGGGAGCTGCCGCCGAACCAGCGCGCGGCTGCGATGAACTCGCCACAGTACCAGTACATGAGTCCGGCGCAGAGGTCGACGCTCAATAATCTGTTGCAAGTAGAGCCGCTGCTTCCGCCGTCGGAGCAGCAGCCGCGGTAAGGGTACCCCCTCCCCCTGATTCTGCAAAATATTCAAAACATGGTATTTGTGTTCGCCACTTAAATTCTTTCTTTTCAATATTTTGGCTGCAAAATATTGAGAAGAAAGCAATTATCCGCACAAGGGGAGCTCCGCTTTCTTTTGAGGTTTGTGCGCTTTTTTGCGCGAGACTGATCGCGCGTCTTTCCCGGACGCGAAAGGGAGGGTACCCGGTTGTGGTTTGGCGTCAGGTGCGGAAGAAGTTCTTTGCGAGGAAGAGGACGTTGGCGGGGCGTTCGGCGAGGCGGCGCATGAAGTAGGGGTACCACTCGGTGCCGAACGGGACGTAGACGCGGACGCCGTAGCCCTTTGAGACGAGTTTGCGCTGGAGGTCCCGGCGGATGCCGTAGAGCATCTGGAACTCGAAGGCGGACTTGGGGACCTTATTCGCGTCGACGAAGCGGCAGAGCTGGTCGATGATGGCCTCGTCGTGGGTGGCGATGCCGCAGAAGACTCCACTGGTGATCATCCGCTCGGCGAGCTTGAGGTAGTTCGCGTCGACGTCGGACTTGGCTGGGAAGGCGATCTCGGGCGGCTCCTTGTAGGCGCCCTTGCAGAGCCGGATGCGGATGCCCTGCCGGAGCAGGCGGTCGGCGTCGGCTTCGGTGCGGAACATGTATGCCTGGAGGACGGTGCCGACAGCGCCGGGGAAACGGCCGAAGAGGCGTTCTGTCATTCCGAGCGTCGCTTCAGTGTATTGAGAACCTTCCATGTCGATGCGGACGAAGTTCTGATATTTTGCGGCGTGCTCGACGAGCGAGGCGACGATGCGTTCGGCGAGCGCCTGGCCTTCGGGTGAGTTTTCGCCGCCGACGTCCATGCCCATCTGGGTGAGCTTGAGGCTGACGTTGGCGCGGAGGTTGTGGGCGGCGATCTCGTCGAGCAGGCGGTGGTAGATCGCCGCGGAGGCTTCGGCGTGTTTGGCGTCGTCCACCGATTCACCGAGGGAGTCGAGCGTGACGACGATGCCTTCGCTGTTGAGCTGGGTTGCGGCGGCGATGGCTTCCTCGACGGTCATGCCGGCGACGAAGCGGTGCGAGACGCGGCGGCCGATGGAGGAGTTCTCTGAGAATTTGCGAAAGGATTTATTGGTCGAGAGGCTGATGAAGAAGGAACGAAGCATGCAGGAGATAGCTTAGGGCATCGGCAGAGGTTTCCGTGCGGTTTTGTCTCCGCCGTTATAATGCCCTCTAGTTACGACTCCTTTGCTGAGCGGCATGGTTCCATCTAAGTCATCGAGAGCTCCGGCGACTCGGGGGGCAACCCGTACAAATCTGGGCGCGGCTGAAACTGATCGACCGGACTCGGTGGGGGGCGGTCGGTTCGAGGAGGCGACGCGGCCTGCGTCAGCGCGGGCTGGCAGCTTCTATAAACCCGAACTCGATGCTTTGAGATTCCTCGCGTTCCTAATGGTTTTTGTCTCCCACTGCCCCCTCGAGAACTCGCTGTGTCGGAGGATCAGCGAGGCCGGAGCTTTCGGTGTGGGCGTTTTCTTCTGTCTCAGCGCGTACCTCATCGTTTCCTTACTGCTTCGCGAACGCGACAGGACCGGGACGATTCGACTGGGAGCTTTTGCGGTGCGCCGGACGCTGCGGATATGGCCGTTGTACTTCCTGGTAATCGCGGCCTGTTGTTTGTGCGGTCTTCAATGGCCCGCCGCCCGGATCGACGGCCATATGCTCCTCGCACTGTCTCTGATGTATGCAAACATCTGGGTAGCTCACGTCGGCTGGCAGCACTTAGGCCCGATTAGCGCGTTGTGGAGCATCTCGGTTGAGGAGCAGTTCTACTTCTTCGTGCCCCTGGTAGCGAAGTTGGGCGGGCGCCGGACGCTCTGGATTGTTTGCGGTACAGCATTCGCTGGAGCTTATCTGGCACTCGCTGTCATAGCGCGACAAAGGCCACAGCCCATTCTGCAGGTGTGGACCAACAGTTTCGTGCAATTCCAGTTCTTTGCGTCCGGTGCCGCTGTCGCGATGCTGTGCTATGGCCGCAGACTGCGAATTCCAGCATCCGTAAGGGCGATCCTGTTCGCAGGCGGCATTGGCTTCGTTTACCAGGCGAGGCGGTGTGGACTTCATGGGGTGGAACCGGTGAGCACAATGATGCTGCTCTCCGGATACCTATTTGCATCGCTGGGCGTAGCCGCCATCCTTATCTCGATCCTCGACCTTCCCAGGTCACCTCCAAAGGCCACCGTTTATCTGGGGAAGATTTCGTACGGACTTTACGTGTTTCACTATCCGCTGATTCTGTTTGCATTGACTCACTCGCGTCTTCAGATCGCTCCGCTGGTGGTGCAATTTCCGGCATACTCAGGTTTGCTGATCCTGACCATTGGTGTCGCTGCATCCAGCTACCATTTCATCGAATCTCCGATCCTTAAGTACAAGAGGCGTTTTGAGACAATCAAGACAAGACCTGTGTGAGGGAGATGGGATGCAGGAGTGTCTTGACTTCTCCGGACGTTGAACTCGGTCCGATCCACATGACAGATGTTTCCCACCGACTGGTGCCCTGTTTCAGGCTCGGCACAGTTTGGCGTGCGGGCGTCGGTGATAGACTCACGCGAGCCTCGTCGAGGGCGACGGCTATGCGTTTCGATTGAGTTCGCCGGCGGCGGCGGTGGCTTCTTCAACAGTCATGCCGGCGACGAAGCGATGCGAGACCCGGCGGCCGATGGAGGAGCGCTCGGAGAATTTGCGGAAGGGCTGGTTGGTGGAGAGGCCGATGAAGAAGGAACGAAGCATGCCTGAGAGAGTTTAGGCATGGGCGGGTGGGCTGTCGTGACCCGTTCGGCATACAGTTTCCATTTACCAGCGTGGGCCTTGCGACTGTCATTGGTCGTTCCCGCTCAAGAAGGCGTGAGGTCGAACCGTGAGGTTGCCATATAGATACACCCTTCCCGTTGCCATGGGGCTGGCAAGCACGATCCTGATGCTTTGGGATATTCACAATCAGCACGTCATCATGTCGATGGGAATGGCCTGGGATACTGGAGCGCCGCTGTGGCCCTATCAGACACCAGACACGCTGCTGTTGGCCCTCAACCTTCCAGGATTTCTCATCTCTACGGCGATCTCAATCCCTTTCAGGGATCGTCTGATTGGTCCCTTGCATTATGTGACGCTTTTTCCCGCCATCATTGCGTGGTGGTGGCTGGTCGGTTTGTACGTCGATCATCGTCTTGGCAGTAGGGGCGTTCGGAAAACGACGATGGGGGCAGTACTGTTTTGCCTCTTGGCGGCAGGGCTGCTCTTTTTGGGCGTCGAAGAATCTCGCTGGGCTTTCCGGTGGTGGTGGACTGGCAGTCGTCGAGTTTTGAGTTTAAATAATCTGATCTTTCTGCGGCTCATTGCTCCCTCGATGTGGTGCTTTGTACTGAGTCTCGTCGCCCTCTCAGCAGCAAGGCGGCGCACCCGCATCTCGATAACTCGGACGACGTAATTACCTATTCAAATCTTATGTACAAAATGTTTGACATGCAGCTTACAGATGAGCTACTTCTTGTCATGTCAAACATTTTTGACATGGAGATGGAGCGATGGGCAGTCTTTCTTACCAGGAGAGGACGTTGTGGGGATCGCTGGCGGCGGAGCTGATTGTGTATCTGCCGTACTTCTTTCTAAATCTTCATCGAGATAATTCGGTGAACAAGGTGGCGGGGACGATCTTCGCGATTGTTGTGCTGCAGATCATCTTGCAGTCGATTATCGCGGCGGTAACGCGGCACCGCATGAGAGATGAGCGCGACAAGCTGATACAACTGCGTGGGTATCGGGCCGGGTATGTAACGCTGGCGGGGCTGATGGTGTTTGGGTTAGGAATGCTGTGGCTGCATACGATGGCGAATGCGGGGGAGTTTCCGGTGCATGCCCGCTTCCTTGCGCTGCATTTTCTGAATGTGTTCTACGGGATTCTGGTGATCTCGGACATTGTGAAGACGGTGACGCAGATTGTGGCGTACCGGAGGCCGCTCTGATGCCGGGGCTGAGGAATACGATCCGCGAGCTGCGCGCGGACCGGAACATGACGCAGCAGGAGCTGGCGGACGCGATCGGCGTGACAAGACAGACGGTGATTGCGATTGAGCTGGATAAGTACTCGCCATCGCTGGAGACGGCGTTCCGGATTGCGCGAGTTTTTGGCGTGCCGCTGGAGCAGGTGTTTCAGTATGAGGGCAGAAAGAAGTGAGGAGTTAGGGTGAGGGGTGAGGGGTGAGGAGCTAGGAGTGAGGAGTTAGAAGTGAGGAGCCCCGAATTTAGCGGCTGGTTGAAAGAAAAATACCGAGATCCTTCGCCTGCGGCTCAGAATGACGGCGAGAATTGTGGGTTCAGCGGGCTTGCGGGTGGGGGATGGGGTCGGGTCGGGCCGCGGGTGCGGTGATCATGGTGCTCGTGTCTTTCATGGCGGCGATGGCTTCGTCGTAGCGTCCGCGGATGGAGTTTTTGCGGATGTGGGCCATGTCCTTGGAGCATCTTGGTGCCGTCTTTGAGATAGCTGATGCGGGAGCGCTCGTCGTGGCCCCAGGTGACGGGGACCTCGACGATGGTGTAGCCGAGCTTGCGGGCGATGAAGAGGATCTCGGGGTCGAAGCCCCAGCGCTCGATGGTCTGAAGGCGGAAGATGACCTGGGCGGCCTCGCGTTTGAAGGCCTTGAAGCCGCACTGGGTGTCCTTGTACGGAAGGCCCATGACTTTGCGGGTGACCCAGTTGAAGCAGCGGCCGAAGAAGCGCCGGTAGAGCGGCTGGTGGATGGTCTGGCGTTGCTTGTCCAGCCAGCGGGAGCCGATGGCGACGTCGGCGCCGGCGTCGAGAGCGGCGAAGAGGCGCTCGGCTTCTTCGATGGGCGACGAGAGGTCGGCGTCAGTGAACATGACGATGTTGCCGACGGCCTGGAGGAGGCCGTTGCGGACGGAGTAGCCTTTGCCGCGATTGCCGTCGTTGTGAATGAGGTGGAGGTTGGGGTGCGACTTCATCCACTCGGAGACGATATCGGAGGTGTTGTCGGAGGAGCCGTCGTCGACGACGAGGACCTCGGCGTTCCAGCGGCGCTCGGCGACGCAGGCGAGGACCCGATCGAGGGCGTTCTCGATCCGCGCGCCCTCGTTGTAGGCCGGGATAACGATGCTGAGGCTGGGAGAGTTCACGTGCCTTGGTCCGCGCTGCGCGTGCTCAGTGCGCTGGCGGATTTCATGATACGTCATTTTGCGGAGAGATCAGGGATTAGAGATCAGGGATTAGGTTCAAGGTGCTAGGTGGTTGGTGGTTGGTGCCAGGTTGGTGGTTGGAAGAGAGTGTGGTGTGCGAGACGTGGCCGTGGAGGCGCTGCTACACTCGGCGGTTATGAGTGAGCAACCGAGACCGCCGTATCCGCCGTTTTCGCAGCAGGCTTCCGCGCATTCGCAGCAGGCGCCAGGGGGGGCGCAGACGCAGGCACCGTATGCGTATCCGCCGTATGGGTATCCGGCGCCGAGACGGTCGGGGTGGTTCTGGGCCGCGATCTTCGCGGTGATTGTGGCGGTGGTGATGATCACGTTCGCGGTGATGTTCAGCCATCTGGTGGTGGCGATGTCGGGTGTGGGCGGGACGTCGAGCTTCGGCGAGCCGAGCATCGGGGTGATCGACATCACGGGCGTGATTGTGGACGCCGACAAGATCGACAAGCAGCTGGAACGGTTTGGGAAGGATGATGGGGTTAAGGCGATTGTGCTGCATATTGACTCGCCCGGCGGAGGAGCGGCGGCGAGCCAGGAGGTGTATCACGAGGTGCTGCGCGTGAGGAACGATCTGCACAAGCCGGTGGTGGCGTCGGTGGAAAGCGTGGGAGCGTCAGGGGCGTACTACATCGCGTCCGCGTGCGACAAGATCTATGCGAACCAGGCGAGTGTGGTGGGGTCGATCGGCGTGATTATGGAGTGGACGAACTATGGCGAGTTGCTGAAGTGGGCGAAGCTGAAGAATGTGAACCTGCACGATGGGCAGCTAAAGGATGCCGGCGATCCGACGCGCGACATGACCCCGCAGGAGCAGGCGTACTTTCAGGGGCTGATCGACAACATGTATGGGCAGTTCATCCGCGATGTGGCCGCGGGACGGCATACGAGCGCGGATAAGATTCAGCCTATGGCGACGGGACAGGTGTGGACCGGAGAGCAGGCACAGCCGCTGGGACTGATCGACCAGCAGGCCGGTTTCAGGACAGCGCTGCTGGAAACGGCGAAGCGCGTGGGCATAAAGGGGGAGCCCCACGTGGTCCGTCCGGCGAGAGACCAGCATGGATTGCTGGGGCTGGTGACCGGGGATGACACAACGGAGCTGTTCGCAAATCCGGCAAGTGTGCTGAATCAGGCACCTGGTTTTTACTTCTTGTGGAAATAGGTTGAGGGTCGGGAGGCCGACAATTCCGGGCAAAAAGGGGGTCGGGCGGGACTTGGTCTGCTTTCCGCAGGAAGGGCAGAGCAGCGGCGATGGGAGTTCCACAAATAGCTGACAATGGGCAGCTTGGGGCGTTTTAGACCGGGCCCGAACCGCGGGGGCGGAGGGTTTTCCGGGAGGCGAGGCGGACGCGATTGTAACGTGACGTTCGCGGTTTGGTTTTTTTTAGCAACCTACATATTCTAAGGAGGCTCTTAACCGTTCAAGTGCCGGTGTATAACACCTTCAGAACCCTTGCATCCCTCGAACGTTCCGACTCCGGAGGCCCTATGCGATTGAAACTCATGCTTTGCGGTGTGACGACCCTCGTGCCCGCGCTGCTACTCACCGGCTGTGGCATGGATCAGATGTCCACGGTGACAGCGAACGTTGATTCCCCCGCGATTACGGGGCGGACGTTCGGTGGACAGCAGCCGGTTGCCGGAGCGACGATCTCTGTGATCGCGATGGGCACGTCAGGTTACGGATCGACAGGGACGATTCTTGCGTCGACGACGACCGACACGAACGGCAATTTCACGTTTTCACCGGGAGCGTATACGTGTCCGCAATCGGACACGCCGGTGTACCTGCTCGGAATCGGCGGCAACGCCGGGGCTGGCAACAATGGATCGGCCGTGCTGGGCGCCAGTCTGGGAACGTGCAGCAACGCGCAGCAGAGCTTCGTGATTCTGAACGAGGTCACGACTGTGGGCCTGGCCTTCACGTTGTCGCACTTTTTCTCGACGACGCTGGGCGGAGCCAACGCGGCGAATGACTGGTTTGGCGGACCGTCGACGAGCGCGAATGGGCACATTCAGTACTCGACCGGCCTGGTCAGGGGCGTGGATTACACGATCCCCACGATCGTGCTGAGCAACATGGGCGCGCCGAACCAGGGCGGGAACGGCATGACGGTCGAATGGCAAAAAATCAATACAATTGCGAACATTCTGGCGGCCTGCATCAACACTGCGGGATCTCCGAATTCGACCGAGACAAAGACACCGTGCGGCAAGCTGTTTAATTGGACGAAGAATGCCTCGGCCACCCGGCCGTCCGACACGCTTCAGGCAGCGGTACAGATGGCGCTGTATCCGGCCACCGAGGTCGCAAATCTGTACAACCTGGGAACTACGACCCCTCCGTTCGCCGGACTGGCGACGACCCCGAACGATTGGTCCATCGGCGTGAGCTATACGACGTCATCGCTCGGACTGTCAGTGAACACGGGCACGCTCAGCACGCTGGATATCGACAGCGCGGGCAGAATCTGGTTCCCCAGCAACGCGGCGGGGCAGGTCGGGGCGGCGTTCTTCGATCCGACGACACAGTCGTTCAGCGGTCCTTTCAACACGACAGGCCTGACGTTCCCAGAGCAGGTGGCGATCGACGCGAACGGCTATGCGTGGTTCAACGACAGCGCGAATTCAACTGTTCCGGGCTACCTGGTTACAGCGCCCGCGACCACAGAGACAGTCTCCCTGCCGAGCACCACCAGCGAGAGCGTAACGGTAGGTGGCGACAACCGGGTCAACGTTGGGATTACGGCATCGGGCGGCCGCTACGAGCTGGCGAATATCTCAGCGAGCCGATCGGGCTACTCGATCGTCTCGGGAGTGACGTTCGCGTTCCCGGTTCAATCGATTGCTGGCGATGTGAACAATGGCGACGCGGTGGCGATCACCGATCCGACAACCACCACGATGCGCGACTACTACGTCTTAGGTACAGCCTCGAACGATATCGTGAATGCCAATGACGACAGCGGACAGGTGATCTACACCGGCAGCGACAATCTCGGCATCCGGTCCGCGGGAACGGGCGGCAACAACGCCGGTATCTGCATGTACTCGGTGGCGACCTGCTATAACTTCCGCGGCGCGCTTCAGGACGCAGTATGGGGCTTTGCGATCGATGGCGGAAAACAACTCTGGGTTGCGGACAGCAGCAGCGCCGCGGTGCTGGAGGTTCCGGTAAACAATCCGACCGGTACGGGCAGTGCGATTTATCTGAACAGCACCGGGGCCACCAATATCCCCTTCGACGAGCTTCTGCACGGCACCAACAACGGGGGAACGGCGACCATGCCGTATGGCATCGGAGTCGATGTGACCGGCAACGTTTGGGTGACGAACGCGGGCTGCAACACGACCAACTGCACCCCGGGCAGCTTGACGGTGACCGAGCTTGTAGGCGCCGGCTACCCGACGATTACACCGGTGTCGGCGCAGATTACGAATGGCAACCTGGTAGGCACGGAGCCGACCCAGTAGTCTCGAATTACGACCAAAAGCCCGTGCTTCGGCACGGGCTTTTCTTTTTGCGAGTTGATGCGCGGGAACGCCGGTCCGCATCTCACTTTGCGAGACCAGTGGGCGGAAACCTGTAATTTTTGCATCGGGTGAGTCACGTTGGTGAGTGGAAACCGTCTAAGTGGCTTAGACTAAAGGGGCAATGAACCGTTAAGAGCATTTCTCCTAATACGTGCAGTCGGAAGGGATGTCGAATGCCGTTTTCTTCGCAGGAAAACGGCGCGGAGCACCAAAGCTCCCCTCGGCACCTTCAAGAGAAATGCCCTAGCGCGAGATTCTCTGGCCCGGGAGAAGACCCTCATGACGAAAGCTGATCTAGTCGACCAGGTCACCGCACTCGGCGATCTCACCCGCCGCGATGGTGAGGTCATTGTCGATACGCTGTTTGAGTCAATCATCGGTGCACTGAAGGCGAACGACAAGGTGGAGGTCCGGGGCTTTGGAAGCTTCCGAACGCGGCAGCGCAATTCACGCACAGGCCGCAACCCGAAGACGGGAGCTGCGGTGGCTGTTCCGGCGAAGAGGGTTCCCTTCTTCAAGCCGAGCAAAGAGCTGCGCGATCTGGTGAACCCGTCCGAGGCGGCCTCCCGAACGCAGAGGGGCGGGCGCAACTCCGAGCCTGCGGGCGAGCATGCGAACGAGAGTAATGTAGACCCGCATCATCCGCCGGCGATGTAAGCGGCAATAACGTAAACTCGGCTCAACATGTCTGCGATTGCGGTGCACGACCTCAGCCGAAGCTTCAATGAGTTTACGGCTGTCGATCACATTGACCTGGAAGTTGAGCCGGGACAGTTCTTCGGATTCCTTGGCCCGAATGGAGCCGGGAAATCCACCACCATCAAGATGATGACGGGACTGCTTGCGCCCACAACGGGCAGCATTCAGATTCTGGGCGAGGACCTGTTTCGCAATCCTCTTGAGGTGAAGCGGAACATCGGCGTTGTGCCCGAGGGTATGGCGCTGTTCGGCAAACTGACGGCACGCGAGTACCTGGAGTTTGTTGGCCGGATGTACGGGCTGGACCGGCGCACGGCACAAGCGAGAACCGCGGAGCTGCTGGAGTTCATGAACCTGGCGAACGAGCCGAAGAAGCTCATCGCGGATTTCTCGCACGGAATGGGAAAGAAGCTGGCGCTGGCGGCCGCGGTGATCCACGGGCCGAAGGTGCTGTTCCTGGATGAGCCATTCGAGGGCGTGGACGCTGTTGCGGCGGGAACGCTGAAGTCAATGCTGCAGGGTATGATCGCGCGTGGGGCGACGATCTTTCTGACCTCGCATGTGCTGGAAATTGTGGAGCGGCTGTGCTCGCACATTGCGATCATCGATCGTGGACGCATTGTGGCGCATGGGTCGCTCGAGGAGCTGCGCGCGGGCGTGCAGGCGAAGCTGCCGTCAGCAGAAACTGATGGAGAGGGATCGCGCTTAACCCTGGAACAGATTTTTCTGAGTGTGGTTGGCAAGGAAAACGGTGACGCCGGGGTGCGCGAAGGGGAGCTCGCGTGGCTGAGCTGAGCGCGAGGGCATGGACGGCGGCACAGACACGCGCGCAGTATCGTGCGATCGCGCGGCTGCGCTGGCAGATGTACCTGAATGGCTTCCGACGCAAGGGCGGAAAGAGTGACCTGGCAGCAACGCTAAGTGTGGCTCCTGTAGCGCTGTTGATCGTCGGAGGGCTCTGCTTTGGCGCGGGCGCGACTGCCTTGTGGGCGGTGGTGAGCGGGCACATTGAGCGAGTGAGCTGGGTGCTCTGGGCAATCTTTTTTCTGAGTCAACTGGCGAACCTGAATCTCGGACAGCCCGGGACGACGTTCGATCCGAAACAGCTGATCCGGTTTCCGATGGGCGTGTGGAGCTACACGGCGGTGCGATTGTTCTTCGGGATTCTGGCGCCGGGGAACATCGTCGCGACGCTGATGTCGCTGGCAGCGGCGGGCGGCGTGACTATCGCGAGGCCAGCGCTAGCAGGATGGGCGTTCAGCGCGCTGGCGGTGTTCGCGGCGGTGAATGTGCTGTTCACACGGATGATCTTCGCGTGGGTGGATCGCTGGCTTTCAACGCGGAGGGCACGCGAGGTTTTCACGGCGCTGATTTTTTTGTTCTCGATCGGCGCGCAGGGGCTGAATTTTTTATATAACCCGGCGTATCACAATCGCAGGGTGGACCTGAACAAGTTCATCGCTGTGCAGAAGACGGCTGCGAAGGCGGAGCCTTATCTGCGGGCGTTGCCGCCGGAGCTGGCAGGCGGTTCGATTGCAGCAGCGGCGCACCGCAATGTGGCGGCGTTCGCGGGTGAGAATCTGCTCTCGGCTGCGTGGGGATGCTTGTTTCTGTTTGTGTTCTCGCTGCGCATGCGCACGGAATATCGCGGAGAGAACCTCAGCGATCCGGCGAACGTGGTGCGCGCCGCGAAGGCGGCGAAGCATGAGGTTACGCATGCGGCGCCGAGTGCGACCTTCGTTGCGGCGGCGTCTCGCCCGGCGGATGTGGTGCGGGTGGTAGCGGCGAAGGAGCTGTTGTATCTGCGGCGCAATACGGGGCTGTTCTATGGTCTGGTGATGCCGCTGGTGATGGTGCTGATCTTCGCCGGCCGGTGGGCGTCGCGGTCGTGGCATGGACCGACGGTGCTTGGTTGGCGCGCTGGCCTATGGGCTGCTCGGGGTATTTCCGATGGCGTTCAACTCGTTCGGCCTGGATGGAGCGGGGACACAGACGTACTTTTTCGCGCCGGTGCGGATGCGCGAAGTAATGATCGGAAAGAATGTGCTGTGCGCCGGGCTTGCGATTGCGGAGACCGCGGCGATCCTGGCGGTGCTCTCGTATTCGGCGAAGCTGCCGTCGGCGATTGTGCTTTTCGGCGCGATGCTGTGGATGCTGACAACGCTGCTGGTGGAGATGACGGTGGGTAACTATATGTCGATGCGCTCACCCAAAAAGATCGACCCGGGACGGACGGCGCAGAAGCAGGCGCGGCCGGCGAGTGCGTTCCTCAGTATGGGAATCATGCTGGTGTGCGCGCTGGTGGGCGGCGGCGTGACGTTTGTGTCAGGGTTCTGGAAGGTGGAGTGGGTTGTGCCGCTGGTGTTTGCAGCGACGGCGATCGCGGCTGTGTGGGTCTACAGAGTGAACCTGAACAAGCTGGATGCGTACGCGTGGATCCACCGCGATGCGCTGTTTGAGGAGTTGCAGAAGAAGCCGTAAATCGTCAGTCCGGGCCGATGCCGATCACGGAGAGCATGCGGCCGGTGTAGCCGTGCTCGTCGCGATGGCTGAAGTAGCGGCGTTGTCCGTTGGGCAGGCGCGTGCAGGCGGTGCACTCGCCGACGACTGAAATCTTTGAGGCGCTGAGACCGGCATCGAGAAGCTGGCGGCGGTTGGCTTCGATGAGGTCGAGATGAATCTGCGGGCCGATGTTGGAGTGGCCGGGCGCGCGGGCGGTGAGGAAGAGCAACGGGTATTTGTCCTTGACGGGGTCGGAGTCATAGACCTCGGAGAAGAGTGAGGGCGCGTAGGCGAACTGGCTCTCGAAGTCGAACCGGATCTCTTCGCCGACGGAGTAGCAGCAAGG
This sequence comes from uncultured Acidobacteriaceae bacterium, assembly GCA_963762465.1. Classification (GTDB taxonomy): domain Bacteria; phylum Acidobacteriota; class Terriglobia; order Terriglobales; family Acidobacteriaceae; genus Granulicella. The sequence goes on from CAVXKS010000011.1 coordinate 711,851, forward strand.
ACCGATGCCCGGGCCGATAGCGGCGATGAGGTCTTTCGGGCGGGAGCCGTACTGGAGACGCATGGTGCCGATGCCGCGCTCGACGATGCGGGCTAGGGTTCCGCGCCAGCCGGCGTGGAAGGCGGCGACGACGCGGCGGCGGGTGTCAGCGACGAGGACGGGAACGCAGTCGGCGGTGAGGATTGCCAGCAGGCGGTCGGGCTGGGCGGTGATGAGGCCGTCGCCGCGGAGGACTGGCTTGCCCTCAGGCGTGGCGAGTTTCTCTGTGTTGGAATCGATGATGCGGATCAGGTTGCTGTGGAACTGGCGCACGGCGACAAGTTGGGCCGGTTTGCGGCCGGCCACGGCTTCGAAGAAGCGCTTGCGGTTGGCGGCGACGATTTCGGGGGCGTCGGTTGCGGTCCAGCCGAGGTTGAGGTCGGCGGGGTTGCCGTAGACCGTGGTGGCGCCGCCCTCGCGGGTGCTGAAGCCGGCGTGCAGCCAGGGAAAGGCCTCCCAGCCGGCAGGGCGGATGACGCCAGGGGCGCGGCGAGGCTTTTTGGTTTGGGTGCGGGCGCTTGCGGGGGATTCCGAAGTTCTGGCGCGACGGATGCGTTCGCCGTCGGCCCAGGTTCCGGCACGGGTGGCGCGGCGGCCGTGCTCCAGGCCGATGCTGGCGAACAGGGCGTCCACGGCGGCGATGGCTTCCGGGCTCTCGGCTAGTTGCGTGGGGTTTCTGCGCCACTCTGCAGGATCGTTGCTCACAGAAGTATTTTATTCGGCGATTTTGTGAGCGCTCTTGTTTGGCGATTCGGGTTCGTTCGCGTTAAAGTGATCGGGCCCGCTTTCCAGCGGGCCCTTGAGAGGCTTTCGGGGAGGGGATACTGAAGGAATGTAGAGGATGCCCGAGGGCAAAAAAGAGGGAGATGCTACTACGGGTGGGACAGTCTGAAATTAGCCTCTCAGTTATCTGATTAGACGCACGAGGCGCTGCGCGGGTTGCACGGGGTAAATAGTCGTACACCGGAGGCTGAAGCAAATGGCAACTCTTCGGCTGCCAGCGCGTCCAAATTCGGAAGTTGGACGAGAAATCAACACGTTCCGCACGGCTTCGGGCAACGAATCCTGCCGGTGCCCGGTCCCAGAGCTATCTTCAAGACTATATTGCATATGAGGAACTTCGGCGGTACGATACCGCGCTCGCCAGCATGAATACGACTACCCAAATCGCCTCCCACCTGCTCCGTTCCCGAATTGGGAAGATTTGCATCGCCATCACCGGCCAAAACGCCGACGAGATGGTGGAGAAGGCCACCGCCGCCCTTAAAGACACTACTTTCATTGAGTTCCGATTGGACTACATGCCCAAACCGGCGGCGGCGCTGCCGGTCCTGCAGCAATTCATTCGAGAGAACGGGGCGGCGACGGTGGTCGCGACCTGCCGGTGCAAGGACAACGGCGGCCGGTTCGAGGGCTCGAACCAGGCGGCGCTCGAGATTCTGCTGAAGGCCGCAGAGGCAGGGTTTCATCTTGTTGACGTTGAGTTGGAGTCGATTGAGAAGCTGCCGAAGAACACGATTCAGCGGCTGCGCGATGCCGGCGCGGCGGTGATTCTCAGCTTTCATGACTTCAAACAGACGGGCGATCTGGACGCGGTCTACGCTCGCATGGAGCCCTACGCGCCGGACTTTTTCAAGGTTGTGCCCACGGCACGAACTCTGACCGACAACCTGAAGCTGATGCACTTTCTGGAGCGGATGGAAGACCGCTCCAACGCGAGCATCATTGGCATATGCATGGGTGAGGCCGGGATTATCTCGCGCGTTCTCGGGCTGCGGGCGGGCTCGGTCTTCACGTTTGCCGCGGCGACGCAAGCCGAGGCGACTGCGCCGGGGCAGATTGCCGCGCGCACGTTGCTCGAGACCTATCGGATCGACCAGGTGGATGTCGCGACAAAGGTTTATGGCGTGGCCGGCGATCCGATCAAGTCCTCGATGTCGCCGCTGATGATGAATACGGCGTTTCGTCGCGAGACGGTCAACGCGGTGTATCTGGCGTTGCAGACGAAGAACGTGGAAGATCTGTTCAAGCTGGCGCGGGAGATTCCGATCCAGGGGCTGAGCGTGACGATGCCACTGAAGGAGGGGGTGATTCCCTTCCTCGAGCGGACCGATCCGCTTTCCGCGAAGATCGGCGCGGTGAACACGATTCGGCGGTTCCCGGATGGGAAGTTTTACGGATTCAACACGGACGTTGACGCGATTGTGCGGCCGCTGGAGCGGCGCCTAAACCTGCGCGATGCGAAGGTGCTGGTGCTCGGCGCGGGCGGCGCGGCGCGGGCCGCAGTGTTTGGATGTCGCAATAAGGGTGCCGAGGTCTGCATCCTGAACCGCACGCCCGAGACGGCGCAGAAGCTGGCGCGCCAGGCTGGCGCGAAGACCGTGAAGCGCGAGGCCGTGGCGAAGCAAAGCTTCGATGTCATTATCAATGCAACGCCGGCTGGGATGAGTGGCAATAAGACGGCGGCGATCCTGACGCCGGAGGAGCTGAACGCGCGAGTCGTTTTCGACCTGGTCTACAACCCGGTGGAAACGCCGTTGCTGCGCATGGCGCGGCAAAAAGGGATTGCAGTGATCTCCGGCGTGGAGATGTTCGTGCAGCAGGGCGCGCGGCAGTTTGAGATCTGGACGGGCAAGCCGGCGCCGGAAGAAGAGATGCTGCGCGTGGTGCTGCACGCGCTGCGCCAGAACGCAGAGAACGCGAGTGCAGATGGACACGTACCCGGCACGGCGACCCGGGTGGATGTGGGCCCGCGTGCTGCGGGATCGCACGCCGACCCGGAGCCGGCTGCGGGGCCGCCTCCGCGTGTGCTGGGCCGTGCGGTGGCGCAGTCTGAAGATGTGCAGGTGAAGTCGTCCTCGAGATCGACGGCGAGCTCTGCAGCGTCCAAGGCGCCGGCGAATGGCAAGCTGGAGGCGAAGGGTGCGGCCGCGGCGAAGGCGAACGGCAAAGCCAAGCCGCCTGCAAAGAGCGCGGCGAAGACGGAGACGGCGCGCAAGCCGCCGGTGAAAGTTGCAGCGCCGAAGAGGAACACGAAGCAAGCCGTGAAGGCGAAGCGCAAGGGATAGCATCGCTGCATGCGCGGATGGCTGGCACGCAGGGGAATGGCTGTATGTGTGGCGCTTGGCGGCGCTGCAACATTCACTTGCGGTCACGCACAGACTCCGGCGGCGAATCCGGCGCGGCCTACGGTCACGAACCCGGCGACGTTGCCGCCCGTGGGATACCTGCAGTTCGAGCAGGGGTATCTCGGGTCGCTGGATTCACCTGCAACCGCCTCGCAGTATGGGTTGAATCTTGTAGCAAAACTAGCCGTACATCAGCGGCTGATGATCGAAGCGCAGACACAGCCTTTCGCGCACAGCCGTGAGGTGGGCGACGCGAATTCGTCCGGCGGCTCCGGCGACGTGCTGCTGGGAGCGCAGGCTGTGCTGTATCTGCCGCCCTCCGCGCCGGCCGAGACCGCGAAGACTCCGCAGCCTGCGCACCGGGTGATGACGCGGCCAACCGTTTCCTTTGCTTACCTGGGGCGTGTGCACGCAGGCACCACGCCGGACATCGATCAGGGCGGCTATGCAAACGGCGTGCTACTGCTGGTGAGCGGCGATTTCGGCAAGTTTCACTACGACAGCAACTATCTTTTCAATGAGCAGACTGATGCCGAGAGCTCTCCGAGGAGGGGAGCTGAGACGACCCTCCGGCGCGCGCAGTTTGGCCAGACGCTCTCGGTGAACCACCCACTGGTCAGGGACAACCTGCAGGTAGCGGTCGAGCTGTACCACTTTACGCAGCCGCTGGTGCATGCAACGGCCGCGGGGAGCTACGTCGGCCGCGCGAACCTGGTCGACGGGCTGTTTGCGTTGAGCTACACCCTGCGGCCAAATCTCGTGCTGGACGGCGGTTTCTCGCACGGCTTCACCAGCACGTCAACGCGCTGGCAGAGCTTTGCGGGGTTCACGTATCTGTTGCCGCATCGATTGTGGCCGGGGCGAAGCTAAGCGGCTGGCTGCCGTTCGAACGCGCGCGTGGGCCTTGTACGGCTCAGGCCGCGAACTCGCGGCCGATCCAGGAACGCAGGGCATCCATGCTAGTTTGGCGGCCGAGGAAATCGTTGACGATGTCCTTCGCGGGCTTCGATCCCCCTGCTTCGAGGACGAGGTTGCGATAGCGCTGGGCTACAGCACCGCTGAGAAGTTCGTTCGAGGGCTGGTGCGCGAACTCAGCGAAGAACTCGAGCGCGATCACCTTGTCGAACAGGTAGGTGTAGTAGTTCGAGGTGTAGCCGACGAGGTGCGTGAACGCGGCGTACATGCGGTTGCCGTCGACGAACTCGTACTTCGAGAAGCGGTCGTAGCCTTCACGGAGCAGCGTGTCGAGATCGAGCTCGGCGGCGCGGCGGTCGTGCGTTTCCATGGAATAGGTCGCGTACATCACCTGCGTGAGCGTGGAGAGAGCGCGGCCGTGCGCGCTGGCGCGTGTCATGCGCGCGACGGTCTCCTCCGGGATGGGCTCGCCGGTCTGGTAGTGGTGTGCGAAGGTGCGGAGGACATCGGCGCGCTCGAAGAATTCTTCGAGCATCTGTGACGGAACCTCAACGAAGTCGCCTTCGGTTGCGATGCCGCTCTGGCCGGCCCAGCGCTGCTGGCCGCCGAGAATCTCGTGCATGAGATGGCCGAACTCGTGGAAGTAGGTGACGACGTCGGAGTACTGCAGCAGCGCCGGATCCTTTTCGTTGGGTTGCGTAAAGTTGCAGACCAGGGAGGCTTCGGGAATTTGCTTGCCAAGCACACCCCCGACCAGCGAGCACTCGGAGAACCACTTGCTCTTGCCTTCGCGCGGGTGCATGTCGAGGTAGATTCGGCCGATGGGCTCTTTCTTGGTGGACGAGGCTTCGAAGACTTCGAAGGTCTTGACGTCGGGGTGCCACACGGGGGCGGAGGTGTTGCGCTCGAAGCGCACGCCGAAGAGTTTTCCAGCGATCGCGAGGATGCCGGCTTCGACCTGTTCGTAGGGGAAGAATGGGCGGACGGACTGCGAATCGAAGTTGTAGTGGGAACGGCGATACTGCTCTTCCCAGAAGCGCGCGTCGCTGAGCGTGAGCGGGAGCGCTTTGGCGTCGCGGCTGCGGACAAAGGCTTCGAGCTCGGCGAACTCGCGCTGGGCGGTTTCCCGGGCGGCGTGCTCGACGTCGGAGAGGAACTTGCGCATGTTGGCGGCGGAACCCATCATCTGGTCTACGTCGCGAGGTCCGCCCAGCTGCGGAAGCCGAGGGTCTCGGCCATCTCCTCGCGGACTCTGAGAAGATCGAGCAGCACTTCGGAGTTCACGGGATAGCCGCGGTCGTTGTAGGCGAGATACATGCGGCGGCGCAGCGCGGCGCTGGCTGCGTAGGTCATGATGGGCGCGAGGACCGGCGGATCTGTCGTGAGGACGACGGGTTTGTCGGCAGTGAGCTCGCCGTTTTCTTCGCGGACTCCAAGACGCTCGAGGAAGTCTGGCGGAAGGCCGCGCAATTCGTTGGGGTCGGTGACTTCGATCTTGCGGACATCGTCCTGGACGGTGCGGGAAAAGCGCATGCCTAGCTCGGTGGATTTATCGGCAAGCTCGCGGATCCTTTCGCGCGTGGCGTCGTCGCGGTCGACGCCGGCTAGACGATAGCCGAGCAGCGTGCGCTCGAGGTAGTAGCGCGTTGCGGCGTCCTCGTTGACGACGTCAAGAGCTTCGAGAACCTTGAAGACGTCGCGGTTCAGGCTCAGCTTGACGCCTTCGGCGGCGACGATCTGCGAGAGCGATTGGGCAGCGTCGCGGACGTCCGCGGCCGGATGCACCATGAACATCACGTGCGCCTGGCTCCCGGCCATGCGCAGGTGCCATGCGGCCTGGTCGTAGAGCGCGAGCGTTTCGACGGCGGAGCGAGCGGAAGCAGGAGCGATGAGCTCGGCGATGCGATCGCGCGAGGCCTGGAGGTGCGACTCGATCCAGGACTGCGCGTCTTCGGCTGTCTTTAGTGCCGACCAGAGATGCAGCAGGTCAGTGGTAGTGGACGACGCTTCCGGGGCTGTGGTCTGAATCATCGCGTTTCCTCAGTGTTTCGCTATTGGCTTCGAGGTCTCCCTGTATTTTCGCCGATGCGAGGCGGGAGCGCGCAGCCTACAATACGGGGAGATGCGCTTCCTGATTGCTTTGATTGCCCTTGCGGGTCTTGTTGACTCGGCGCTCGCCCTTCGCATTCACATGCAGGATCCCAGCCAGGCGCCGCCGTGCGCCGTGACGGAGAAGTGGGACTGCGGCGCGGTGAACCACTCGCGTTTCTCGGTGTTTCCGGCGGAGTCGTTCGATGAGCAGCCCGGATCGAAGAAGATTCACATCCCTGTGGCGACGATCGGGATTATCGGCTATGCGCTGATTGCGGTTGCAGCGCTGGCCGGCAGGACGTCGCTGACGCTGCAACTGGCGGAGATTGGCTTCTTCTGCGCAGGCATGCTGAGCTACCTGGAGGCGTTCGTGATCCAGAAGTGGTGCATTTATTGCGTTTGGTCGCAGATCTTCATCGCGGGTTGCCTGCGTGCTGAGCATCGTCTGGGCAGTGATGAACCACCGGCGGCGACGCCTGGCACATTCGGCGGTGGTTTCGGCGTGAGACGGCTACAATTCCGTGCATGTGGCCCAAAGCTCTTGCACAGCTGATTGAACTGGCTCCTCATATCGCGCGGCTCCTGCCCACGGCAGACCGATTTCTACAGTCGAAGGTTGCGGGCGACGACGCGACCCGCGGCGCGCTGGCGAAGTTCGGGGAAGAGATGCGTGCCGATATCGGCCGTGTGACGAGCTCGCACGAGAGCATCTACCGGCAGTTGAACGAGCAGGGCGAGCGCTTCGCGCAGATAACAGAGCAGGTGAACGCTGCCCGGGCGGCAGCCGAGGCGGCCGAGGAGCGCGCAGCGGGACTGGAGCAAAGAGTAGCAACAAGCTTTGCCTTGCTGGCGATCATTTTGCCGTTGAATGTGGTGCTGCTGGCGCTTACGATTCTGCTGCTGTTCCGCCGCTGACATGACCGGCGATTGTAGCTGTTCTGAGCAAACGGGTCCGATGGGGGCGCTGGACCGACGGCCACGGATCAGTTGCGGCTGGTCCACTTCTTCGCCGAGGTGCTGCATGCGGCGGAGGTAGAGTAGAAGCAGATGTCTGAGCTGATTTCCCTCGCTGATATTCAGGCCGCGCGCGAGCGCATCGCTTCCACCGCTGTTCGAACTCCGCTGGTGCGGGTGTCGCGTGCGCGGCTGCGCATGGCGGGGTGGCCGGAGCTGTCGGATACGATTCCCGAGATTTACCTGAAGGATGAGTCGGCGCAGCCGATCGGCAGCTTCAAGCTGCGCGGGGCGTACAACAAGATCGCGGGACTCTCCGCGGAAGAGTTGAAGCGCGGCGTGATTACGTACTCATCGGGGAACCATGCGCAGGGTGTGGCGTATGCGGCACGCGCATTGGGCGCGAAGGCCGTGATCGTAATGCCGGAGAATGCGCCACGCGTGAAGCGCGAGGCGACGAAGGCCATGGGTGCGGAGATTGTCACGGTGGGGCCGGCGAGCACAGAGCGCAAGCTGAAGGCTGAGGAATTGGTGACCGAGCACGGGTATGTGATGGTGCCGCCGTATGACGACGAGGCGATCATCGCCGGGCAGGCGACCTGCGGGGTCGAGATCCTGGAGCAGCTGCCGAGCGTGGACCTGGTGCTGTCGCCGGTTTCGGGCGGCGGGCTGCTGTCTGGCGTGGCGACGGGCATCAAGCTGTCGGCCGACGCCCAAGGTGTTGCACCGCCCAAGGTTTGGGGTTGCGAGCCGGCGCTCGCGGCGGACGGCAAGGAGTCCTTCGACACGAAGCGGCTGACAGAATGGCCGGCGGCCGAAGACGACGCGGACAATCGCCGACGGGCTGCGGACGCAATCGTTGGGAGAGCGCAACTTCGAACATATTTTGAGGTTTGTGGACGGGATCGTCACCGTGGGCGAGGACGAGATTCGCGAAGCTCTGCGAATTGTCTTGAAGGCGACCAACATCGTCGCCGAGCCCTCCGGGGCGGTGAGTCTGGCGGCCGCCCTGTTCCACGCGCATGAGCTTCCCGCCGCACACCGGGTGGTGGTGATCGTTTCGGGTGGCAATCTCGACCCGGATCTGCGGGCGGAGCTGGAACAAGAGGCTGCCGCAGTCCACGCCTGACACGACGGAGGCGCTCGACCGTCTAATCTTGCAGGTATGCCCCACGAACGCTTTGCCGCCGCTGCCCTGCTGCTGCTCTCCCCCGCTCTGCTCTTCGCGCAGAAGAAAAAAAATAAGAACGACCAAGGCAATGACGACCCGACCGCGCGGGCGACGGTGCTGCATGTCGCCAACCTGTACGTGCAGGCGGACAGCAATAATCCGCCGATTGCGACAGTTACGCCGGGCCACGAGCTCGCGATCATGGGCCGCAACGGCGCGTGGGTGAATGTCTTTGCGAACACGGACGAGAAGGAGCAGGAGGACCCGGACTCCGAGCCCGAGTTTAAGGACCCGAGCCAGTCAACTCACCAGTTCTCGGGCTGGATCCACGACCAGGGCGTGGTTGGGCCGACAACGCCGAACGGGGATGCGATCCTCTACGGCGCGGCGGCGGAGCTCGAGGCGCAGGCGGCACAGCCACACCCGCCCAAGGACGCCGCACAGGAGGCGCACCTGCTTTACGAGCGCGTCGCAGAGTACTTCCCCAACTCTCCGCTGGCGCCCGAGGCGGCGTTTCGCTCGGCCGACATCCGCTGGCAGCTGGACAAGCTGGACATCAGCTCTTTGCCGAGCGCGCATGAGCAGGAGGCGTATCTGCGGCCGCAGCTCTACGAAGGCGAATTGAAGAAGGTGATGAAGATGTATCCGGACTCGGACTGGGCAGCGCGGGCGGCGTATGACCTGATCGACGAGAAGCTGTGTGGGGACTGGCAGGGACTGGCCAAGTGCCCCGAGATGGAGACGCAGCTCTACCTGAAGTACGCGGACCACTATCCGGGCGGCCCGAAGTCAGCTGAGGCGCTGTACCAGGCGGCCTACCGGCAGGGCGTGCTGGTGACGATGTACACCGTCGATGACGACAATAAAAACGCCGGCAAAGCCGCGCAGAACTGCCAGGCGATCGCCGACCAATTGCTGCACAAATATCCAAAGTCCGATTACGCGGCGCGGGCGGAGAGTATCGCCTATCGCGTGAAGCAAGGCATCCCGATCTACGGCAGCGATCGCGACTGAAGTCCGTTGCCACAAAATGCTCTTCCAGTGCAAATGTTCTTCTGGCGTGAAGGGTCGACGTGCGGCGAACGATAAAATCAGGGCATGTCCGTGTTCAAAGTGCTGATCCTGGCCCTCGTGCAGGGTTTCGCTGAACTTCTTCCCGTTTCCAGCTCCGCGCACGTAGTTGTCGCTGAGAAGCTAATGGGCCTGGACCCGTCCGCGCCCGACATGACGCTGCTGCTCGTGCTGCTGCACACGGGAACGATGTTCGCCGTGATTGCCTTTTTCTGGCGGCAGTGGAAGCGAACGTTCTTCGTCAGCGCGGATGCGTTCAAGCGGTTCGTCGTGCGAGCGATCTGGGCAACGGCGCTGACAGCCGTGATTGGATACCCGATCATTCATGTGATCCAGCATCACGAGCAGAAGAAGATTCTGACTGCCGCAGTAACGCCGACCGCTGTTCCGTGCACCTTTGGCAGGGGGGACGTCGAAGCGCTGTTCTCGCGCCTCGACCTCGTCGCTCCTGCACTGTTTGCTGCCGGCGTGCTGATTCTGATTGCCGGAATGAAAGAGCGCAACAAGTCACCGCTTGCGAACCTGAGTTATGAGCGCGCCGCGTCTCGCTCGGGCGAGAACGTCACATTCAAGCAGGCCGGATGGATGGGTGCCGTGCAAGGATTATGCCTGCCGTTTCGCGGCTTCTCGCGCTCCGGTGCGACGATCTCTACCGGATTGCTGACCGGGTCGGAGCGCAGCCGCGCGGAACGATTCTCGTTCGCACTTGCCGTGATTCTGACCCCTCCAGCAGTAGCGCGCGAGGCGTGGAGGGTCTTTCGTGCGGCGCACGACGCAACGCCCGGGTGTCAGGCGACCAATCTCCACTCGAGCATCGCGGCAGGTATTTTGGGAATGATTCTCAGCTTTGTGGCGGGCATCGCCGCACTGCGCTGGTTGAGCTCGTGGCTGGAGAATGGCCGCTGGTACTGGTTCGGCATCTACTGCATCATCGCGAGCGCGGTCGTGTTCTACCTGCACCATCTCGGCTACTGAGGCTGTTTGCGCGCGTAGCGGAGAGCCCAATAAATGAGAGGGATCTGCAACGGCAGGCGGATCCGCAGAAGCCATTCAGGAATACTGTAGCGCTCAGGGTGCTGGGCCATCCAGACATTGGCCGGGAAGACACAGACGAGAAGAATCGCGAGCCCGAACGCCGCGTACCGTCGCGTTTGCGGAATGAGAACGCCAACGCCACCGGCGATCTCTGCCGCTCCCGAAATCAGGACGAGGGCGCGGGGTGCAGGCAGGTAGCCCGGCACTACGTTCGCGTAGGCTCGCGTAAACACGAAGTGCGCAACGCCGCCGATGACGAACAGACTTCCGAGCAGAACTCTGCCAACCCGCACCGAATCACCTCGCCTCCGAAGCAGTCCCAAATGCAACAGAGGCGGCCTCGACGGCCGCCTCTGTTGCAACGCCGTTATGTCGCGTGACTACGCTGCCTTCTGATCCCGATGGCCCTTCACGTAATCGTGTGAGTTCTGGATATGCGCCTGCTGTTCCGTCAAAAGCTGACGGATCGGCAGCGGCAGGTCGTGATCCAGCGCATCCTTGTACGCCTTCTTGGCCGTGTCCTCGCCCTGCTCTGCCGTTGCGAGCAGCTCGTGATCCGAGCCCATGCCCAGCTTCGCCTTCAGGTCGCCCCAGGTGCGATGCAGCGCGCCTGCAGTGGTTCCGGACTCCTTCACATCGGCCATGCCGGCCCGATGCAGCTCGTTTTCGAGCTCTGCACGAAAGTTGGCGCGCTTCAGGCTTTCGGCCAGGAAGTAGCGCTTCAGTGTCTCATCCTTGAGGTGCTCCCCGATGTCGGCGAACCCCTTCTGTCCGTCCTGCAAAATCTTGACAACATCAAGCAGGACCCGTTCCATATCGCGGTTCTTTTCCGATCCGTCGAGTGAATTTGCCATGATTCTCTTCCCCGTTCCTGAATAAGTGCGACCGGGTCCGTGGCTGTGCGCGATTCTCCTTCGCCGACAGCAAGGGAGAGAAATCGCGAAAATCTCCCGCCCCGGTCATCCCAAGGGTGAGCAACCAATGACCGGTATCCGGGCACGGGCGCCTCCCTTATAGCTGGATGCAAGGAGTTACGTCAGGTGTTGGCTAGATAGTTGGACGGTTGCCCGCAGGCTCCCCGAAGGTGGCGGTCACCAGTCTGGTTCCGGGCCACGCCGGTGCGCAACCCACCGTCGGGTATGGAACAATGAAAGAGCTCTGGTGGTCTTCGGTCCGTTGGCCTGCGCTGCGCAAGATCAGCACGTGCGCAGCGGCTGTGGACCGCGTGCGCCCATCCATCCATGAAGTCCCAGAGACTGGTTTTTGCCCCGACACGAAGCCGCCGCCTCAACGAGATGCTGGGGCTGATCGTCCTCGTCACAGCCGCCCTCCTTCTCCTCTCCCTCGTTACGTACAACCCCGCAGACCCGTCGCTGAACACAGTCGGCGGAGGCATGGGCGTTCGTCCCGCACACAACTGGGCCGGGCTGGTCGGAGCCTATCTTTCCGACAGCCTGCTGCAGGTGCTCGGAGTCGCAGTGCTGCTCACGCCGGTTGTCATCGGACGGGTCGGGTTCGCGTGGCTGCGCTCGCGTCCTGTGGGGTCCACGAAGGTGAAGGCCGGTGGCCTGCTGCTGTGGCTGGTGTTTGCTCCGGCTGCGATCGCTCTTCTGCCCGGCCAGATGCTGTGGCGCGGAGCCATTCCCGTCGCCGGCGTGGAAGGCCGCCTGCTCGCGGACCTGATGATTGAGTTCGTCAACTTCCCCGGCGCGGCTGTGATCTCCGCGCTGATGGTGGCACTCTCGCTGTACCTGACGACAAGCTTCCTGCTGGCGACCGCGCCGGAGTGGTTTGCCGAGCACTTCGGCTTCTTCCGCCGCATGCGCGAACGCTATCTGGGGTGGAAGGAGCGCCGTGCAGCGCGTGCAGAGAGCCGTGCCGTCAGGGTGAAGTCCGACGAAGAAGCAAGTTATCTCAGCCGCCGCGAACAGATCGCCGCCCGCGAGCGCGCAGCCCAGGAGGCCGCCGCGCCGAAGCAGCGCGATCGCGGAGACTCTCTGCTGGCCGGATTCTTCGGTTGGTTCGGCCGTCGCCGTCGCACTGCTGTTCCGGCTGCGGAGGTTGAAGCAGAGCAGGCCGCAGCCCCGGACGGCGTGTCCGTCTGGCAGAACATTCCACGCACTCTGGTCGACGCCCCCGCGCCGAGCGGGCTTGCCACCGCAACTGCTGCCGCGGCACCATACGCCGCGCAACTCGCCGCAGCCGCCGCACCGCTGCGCTCTGCGGAAGTGGCAGAGCCGTTCATCGAAGCACGCAACGAAGCTCCTTCGCGGAAGGATGACGACAACTGGCTCGAGGCCCCCGAACGCAGAGCGCCGGCGCCACTGCTCACGAAGAAATCCGCCGACGTACCGATGCCGGAGCCCTCGCCAGCTCGCGTTCCTGCGGCGCGTCAGAGGCCCGTCGCTGTTCCCGAACCGCCCATGCCGTCGCCGGTCGCGGACATTGCCGCGCAGAACATCGCCTTCGGAAAGCGCGCGGACGCGAACATTCAAGCGATCGCTCTGCCGCCGAAGTCCGTTCGCGGCTACAAGCTGCCGTCGAGTTCTCTGCTCTTTCGCGATACCGTGCAGACCCAGGTCCGCGAGGACGCCTTGCGCGAAGAGGCTCGCCTGCTGGTGGAGAAATGCGCCGAGTTCGGCGTGAACGGCAATGTCGAGCAGATCAATCCCGGGCCCGTCGTGACCACGTTCGAATTCCGCCCTGACGCTGGCGTAAAGTACTCGCGCGTGACGGGGTTGGCCGACGATTTGTGCCTCGCGATGGCGGCCGAGTCGATTCTTATCGAGCGCATGCCCGGCAAGTCAACCGTCGGCATCCAGGTGCCGAACTCCGAGCGCGAGACCATCTGGCTGCGCGATGTGGTCGAGTGCGAGAGCTTCGTGCAGTCGAAGTCGAAGCTGCCGATCGCGCTGGGCAAGGACATCAACGGCCGGATTGTCACGGCGGATCTCGCCGCGATGCCGCATGTGCTCATCGCCGGATCGACGGGCTCCGGTAAGTCGGTCGCGATCAACGCGATGATCATGAGCGTGCTCTTCAAGTCCACGCCCGAGCAGGTGCGCATGATCCTGGTCGATCCGAAGCGCGTCGAGCTTGGCATGTACGAAGGCATTCCGCACCTCTTCACGCCGATCATCACCGAAGCCAAGCTGGCTGCGAACGCGCTGCGCAACGCCGTGAAGGAGATGGAGCGCCGGCTGAAGCTGCTCGCGGCGAACCACGTGCGCAATATCGACCAGTTCAACAAGCTGTTCGAGAACGGAAGCGACTACCTCTTCGAGGATGTAAACCAGGAGCCGCTGCCGTACATCATGATCATCATCGACGAGCTTGCCGACCTGATGATGCTCGATCGCGCCAACGTCGAAGAGGCGATCACGCGAATCGCGCAGATGGCCCGCGCCGTCGGCATTCACCTCGTGCTTGCAACGCAACGCCCGTCGGTCGACGTCATCACTGGCCTGCTGAAAGCCAACGTGCCGACGCGCATGAGCTTCCGCCTCGCGACGAAGGTCGACTCGCGCACCATCATCGACTCGAACGGCGCCGAGTCGCTGCTCGGTCGCGGCGACATGCTGTACCTTCCGCCAGGCACTTCACGTCTGCAACGCGTCCATGCACCATTCGTCACCGAGAAAGAGATCAACGCCGTCACGCAGTTCTGGAAGGCGCAGGGGCAGGCCGAGTACGTTGAGGGCTTCCTCGAAGGACCGAAGGACGAGAAGGGCGACAGCCTGGGCAGCGCCAACGATGGCGAGGAGAACGATCCGATGTTCGACGACGCCGTTCGCCTGGTGTTCGAGTTCGGCAAGGCCTCGACCTCGCTGCTGCAGCGTCGTCTTCGCATCGGCTACGGCCGCGCCGCGCACCTGATCGACCTGATGGAGCGCGACGGCCTGGTCGGCCCAGCCGATGGCTCCAAGCCTCGCGAACTCCTGAAGGCGCCGAGCTACTACAGCGAAGTGGATTCGGCTCTGCGGTAGCTGTAAGCAAGCATTGAGAACCGTCGGCGGCCCGCAATCTATAGCGTTCAGCACTGATCAGTTGAAGATCGCGCCAACGGCGACATCTCCAAGCGCGCCTGTCTGAGTGTTAGGTGCTGGAACTGAAATAGTGCAGGTATACGGGTCGCCGGTTACAGGCAAACAGTTGTTGGACCATCCACCGAAGTTCGCGGTCGTGGTTGTGTTCAACGTGACGATGACCCCGACCGGTACACTCGCCGTGCAGGATGCCGCGTTAGCATTCGGCGCACAGTTGACCGAAGAAATCTTCGTTCCGGGGCTGCCAGAATCTGGAAGATAGTAGTAGCCCGTTACACTTCCAGCGTTTGGATTTAGACCCACTTTGTAGACGGTTATTGTGGGAAGCGTCTCGGTGCCACCACTCGCGGTCGTAGTTAAACGTTGCTGTGGCGGTAGTAATTGACTGCGTTCCCCCCGGTGCGGGCGTATAGATTGCTGTGATGGTTGTAATGCCAAATCCTGCCGAGGTCGCCAATCCGGTCGCGTCGATTCTGGCCACAGAGACGTCGCTCGAACTCCACGTCACCTGACTTGTGAGGTCTTGCGTAGTGGGTGCACTCGTGAAGGTACCTATCGCAAGATACTGATTGGTTTCGCCAATATGGGTGACAATCTGCGACCCAGGAACAATCGTGACAGAGCTCAGCGTTCGATTGCTGCCCGTTGTCGTGGAAAGCGAAACTGTGACATTCGACGAAGCCGAGAGCATCCCGTTCTGACCATTCCCCGTTGCGGTGATCGTCGAGGTCCCTGATCCGACTGCGGATACCACACCCGTCGAGGTGACCGATGCCACGGAGCTATTGGACGAACTCCACGTGACCGAGCTCGTGATGTTCTGCGTCGTGACCGGGTGTGTGCCCTGCTGGTAGCTCCCGGTCGCGGTGTATTGAGCCGTCTGCCCGACTGAGGTCAGCACCTCGGTCCCGGGCGGTGGTGTCACCGTGATCTGGCGAAGGGACGGAGTTGAACAAGCTGCCAGCCAAATCGGCGCGCTGAGAAGCAACGCTGCGATCTTTCTTGGATGGCCTTTCAAAACGCTCATGAACGAGGAGAAGAAGGAAAATGCCCGCACACCACGCCTCTTTCTATTGCGAAAGGACTCTGCAGCTCGCGTAATTCCCAAACATTGGACCAGGGCCGCACGATAGCCCGGACCGACACAAAAACCTCGCAGATGCGCAGGCTTTATGCTCGATTGGCCCCAGTTGGGGAAGGCTTTGCTTTTGTGTTTCCGAATTCAACCACAAACCATGAGCGCTGAAAACAAAAATCTGGCGAAACAACCATATCGCTCAACGATACGGATGCGTTAACGGCACCGGCACGATCCAGAGCAGGCGAATCAGGACCACCGCGTCTGCCAGCGTCGCCAACGTCGCTTCACGGCTTTCGGCGCAGCCAGCGGATAAGATCCCCGCGCGCGCGTTCGTAGCTTGGTTCGCCCTTCGGGTACTTCGCGATGGTGCCATGGCCTTTGCCGCTGTACCAGTTCAGCGAAAACTCGCCGGCAGTTGAATGTGGCGCGGTTTGTGTGTCAGCGCCGATGTGCACATCACCCGGCTTGAGCGCAGCCTCGGCGGCCGCGGTCGGCTCCAGCGAGACGTACTGCTCGGCGCGTCCCTCCGGCGAGAAGCGCTCGAAGTTATAGCGCGCTTGCGAGCGGCCGACCGGCTCGAAGTACTCGCGTACGAGCCAGCGATGTCCGTTCACCTCGAACGAATCGATGACGTCGCTCTCACGCGCGCTGATGCCCGGTGCTCCACGCTGGCGCGCGCCGCGCAGAACGGCACGTTCGCGATCAAACTCATGCCAGCGGCCCAGCTCCGCTTCCACGATCACAAGGTTCTTGTGTGCTACCCAGAGCTGCGGCTGAGCAGCAACAACACGGCGATAGTCGATCTCTGCAGCCTCATACTCGCGCAGCGCGAGCTCCGTATCGGCCACGCCCAGCTCAGCGTCGACACTGTCCGGATGCCTCTGCAGATACGCGCGATACAACTCCTTCGCACGGGCGTAGTGCTTGGCCGCGAGTTCCCGCCGTGCGTCCGCAAGGCCAGCCCGCGAACTGGATTCAGCACTGCCTGAGTTCTGCGCCGACACGGTCGCTGACGGTACACAAAACAGCAGGGCCCCGGCCGCCAGGACCGCCAGCGCAGATAACCGCCGCAACCTCATCCAATGCCCTCATGCTTGTAACGGACAAACTGCAGCGCGATGACACCAGCAACGCTGATGCCGGCGATCAGCAGAATCCACGGTAGATCCCGTCCCGGCATTCGCTGTTCCTTATCCGCTCCAGCCGGCACATACATTGGATTCCTCTGCTCAGGCCCGAGTGCAGGTATGACAGGCCGCTCGGCCGGCACAAAATGTCGCGCGTAGCTGTACGACGGCCCGGAGAGCTCCGCGTCACCATAGCGCAGCGTATAGCTGGTGCCCCGCCGCGCGTTGAAACAGAGTTTACGTTCGCGCATCTGCAGATCCACACGCGCAATCGGCAGCGGCCCAGCAGTGCCGTTATCCACGCTCGCCGTCACCTTTGCGGGCGAGCGCAGGTTCGCTCCTATGACGGTATTAATCGCAAGCGCGCGGGAGTCGATCGGCGGAACGCCTTCGGTCGCACTGCGCACCACGCGAAAGATATGGCCGGACACTCCCTCGGCAGCGCCGAGTGCCGCCAGGCCCGTGTCCATTGGGCTGGCCGCAACAGTCGCGTCCCGCAGGAAATCGCCATGAAACTCCGGCTCGACCACAAACTGCGCGCGCTCGATCGGAACATGTGCCGGAACGACCGTGGTTGCAATCGACCAATGTCCCTGCTGCTCGATCTTCGAAGCCGAAGCAATCGTCGTATACACCGTCTGCGCATCACGGCTGGGAGGCACAGTTGCTCCGGAGATCATCGAACGCTCGACGATCAAGGCTTTTCCTTCCAGGTCTGTCAGCCGAAGCTCAATGTGCAGTTCCGGGTAACTCGCATCGGGAAGCGAGAGCACCGTCGAGCGCGCGAGCCCCTGCGCGCTTAGGTCGAACAACGAAAACGCGCCAAGCCCGGTCCTCCTGCCGTGCGAGTCCACACCGGAAACCTCCGCCACTCCAACGAAATTCCTTGCCTTCAGATCCAGGTCCACCTCGGTGTAGTCGCCGGCGGGCATCGAGAGATCGAATGTCACTGCACCCTGGCGCACAGCAACATTGCCCACCGTGGCGGCTTGCGCATCCGTGGTGGACGGTCCACTCTCGATCAGCGCGAATGGGACTTCGAACTCACGCTCTTCGTTCCGAGCATAGATGCGAACGTCGCCCGCACCTGTGCTCTCCGTGTGCGCGAAAACCGCGCCATCCAGCACCACGCAGGCCTGTCCCGCTGCCTGTTGCGGCAGGAGAATCTCGCGCTGATAGCGCAGATGCCGCGACGGAGAAGGGGGCGCGGCGGAGCCAAAATACCAGAGCAGCAGAACAATGGCAGCCGTCGACCTCAACGCCTCTCACCCACATCGTGGCGACGCGGCGCATGCCGGTCGCGTTCTTCAGACGCAAGCCAATCGTGTTGAAAAGAGGAACACATCATCAGGGCTGGCCTAACTTTATCGTGTTGCCTCACGATGCGGCGCAGAAGAAGATTGTGGGGGCATACCTCAGCAGATGCCCCTCGGGTCGTAAGGCGCTGCGGCTGGGCTAATCTGAACTGGCATGACGGAACCAACCGCAGAGACACAAGTGCTGATCGTCGATGACGATCCGATCATGGGCGAACTGCTCGACGCGCTGCTTACGGTGGACGGGTATCGCGTCACCCGCGCGCTCTCCGGCGAAGAGGCGCTTGAGGTGGCGCGCGAAGGCACCCCGAAGCCAAGCGTCATCCTGTGCGACATCCAGATGCCAGGAATGCGCGGCGGTGAGCTGGCAAAGGCGCTGACCGCCGAACGCGCCGCCGGTATCCTTCCGTCTGAAACGGTTATCCTGGCGATGAGTGGTAGCGGACCACGCGGCGAGGAGTTGCAAGCCTTCGACGCCTTCCTGCACAAGCCGTTCTCGGTTGCTGATTTTGCGCAGGCGATTGGACACGCCCGCACACGCACGGCGCAATCTGCGACGAGCATTGACGAGCAGCTTTCTACCAACGAGAGCAGCAACGGCCGTCCTCCGCTCAATGACACGATCTTTGAACAGCTCAAGTCCAAGATCGGCGGCGACTCCCTGGGTCAGCTATATGACATGACGCTCGATGATGTTCGTGTGCGGATCGACCGCATCGCCGCTGCCGCCGAGCGTGGTGATTTGGCCACAATCCGGCAGGAGGCCCACACCATCAAAGGAAGCTGTGGAATGGTGGGCGCATTGGAGTTACAGGCGCTCGCCGCTGCAACCGAAGGGGGTTCCCCGGTCGATACCTCTGCCCTTGCGGATTTCGATTCGGCGTGTAAGCGGCTCCAGCGTATGCTAAGCGAAAGATTGTAGCGCCCGTCCATCAGGCGCATGGAGAGCCCAGACACGATGCCCACACCTGTACTTCGCAAACCAGCTTCCGGACCGCAACCCACCGGAGTTCCAGGTCACTCGACGATTCGCATCGTCGTTGCCGATGACCACCCCGTCGTCCGCTTCGGCGTGAAGAACATGCTGAACAACGAGGCCGGCTTCGAGGTGGTCGGTGAAGCCAATGACGGCGACGAAGCCATCACCCAGACGCTCGAGCTGGAGCCGGACATTCTTCTGCTCGACCTCGCCATGCCCAAGCTGCCGGGCCTCGAGGCGATGCGCGCGATCATGAACCGCTCGCCGCGCGTAAAGATCGTGCTGCTCACCAGCCTCATCTCGACCCAGCAGATCATCGAGGCACTGCAGATCGGGGCACGCGGCATCGTGCTCAAGGATTCGGTCGCCAGCGATCTCGGCGAGAGCCTGCGGGCTGTGCTCTCCGGCGACTACTGGATCGGCGGCAAGCGCGTCGTCAACCTGCTCTCCGCCCTGCATGACCTGATGCAACAGGCCGCAGCCGTACCGGAGAAAAAGACCTACGGGCTCACACCGCGCGAGCTCGAAGTAGTCACGTGCATCGTCGAGGGCTGCTCGAACAAGGACATCGCCAAGCAGTTCACGATCAGCGAAGAGACCGTGAAGCGCCATCTCTCGAATATCTTCGACAAGACCGGCGTCAGCACGCGTCTGGAGCTTGCGCTGTTCGCCATCAGCCATAAGCTGGTCGACATCGACGCATAAACTTTGGCTTCAATGGATTGACCGAAAGGGCCGCATCCTTGCGGCCCTTTCGGTCATCCATACAATCTGATCTATGAGCGAAGAAGCCATCCACGACGTGCTCGTGATCGGCGCCGGCCCAACCGGCCTGGCCTGCGCCATCGACGCGCAGAACGTCGGCTGCAATGTCGTACTCGTGGACAAGGGCTGTCTAACGAATTCGCTCTTTCATTACCCGGCGAACATGACCTTCTTCACCACGCCGGAGCTGCTCGAGATCGGCAACGTTCCATTCCCTTCGCCGAACCAGAAACCCAGCCGCGGCGAGGCGCTCGAGTACTACCGCAAGGTGACCGCGCATTATCAGCTCGATGTCCGCCCGTACGAGCTGGTCATGGGCGTAACGGGCAGCGATGGCAACTTCACCGTGCACACTGAAGACCGCTTCGGCCGCTCGCTCCAGCATGGCGCGCGCAAGCTGATCGTCTCCACCGGCTACTACGACTTGCCGAACCATCTGAACGTGCCCGGCGAGGACCTCCCGAAGGTCTCTCACTACTACGACGAGCCGCATCCATACTTCGGCCGTGACGTGATCGTTGTCGGCGGCAAGAACTCCGCCGCAATCGCCGCACTCGAGCTCTGGCGTCACGGAGCGCGCGTCACGCTCGTGCATCGTGGCGCGGAGCTGCATCGCCATATCAAATACTGGATCAAACCGGACATCGAGAACCGAATCAAGCACGGCGAGATCACCGCGTATTTCAACACTACCGTCGAGCGCATCGGCCTCGACGATGTTGTCCTGAAAACCCCACTTGGCGCCAAAACACTTCCGAACCACCACGTCTTCGCACTAACGGGCTATCGTCCCGACTTCGCCTTCATCGAGTCGCTCGGCATCAAGCTGGATGCGAAGAACTCGCGCTGTCCCATCTGCAACCGGCAGACACTCGAGGCGAATGTGCCGGGCATCTACGTGGCCGGGGTCGTCGTCGCAGGCGAGCGCACCAACGAGATCTTCATCGAGAATGGCCGCTTCCATGGCGCGCTCATCGCGAAGGACCTTGCCGACAAACTCGGCAAGGGCGCGGTCGCAGAACCTGTCGCACCAGAGCATACGTACGCTGCCGAATAATCGCTCGATCAGCTGACGACGCGCCGCCGGAAACCGCGCATTCCCAACCAGGTCAGCAGCACCAGGAAAAAACTCAGCAGCACCAGGATCATCCAGTTGGGCATGTGGCCCATGGTCGGCGTGAGCGCTGCACGCAGCCCCTCGCTGATGTAGACAATCGGGTTGACGAGCACACCAATCTGCAGCCACTTCAAAGGACCGAGCGCCGCCCAAGGATAATAAACGCAGCCGAGAAACGTGATCGGCACCACGACGACACCGAACACCAGCCCAATCTGCTTCGGCTGCACGGACGTGCCAATCGTCAATCCCAGCGCGCCCGAGAGCAGACTCGCAAGCACCAGCACTGCAATCAAAAACGGCCAGCTCGACACATGCGCCGATACCGGCGTGCTCGGAACGTAGTACGCCAGCGGAAACACAATGGCTGCCGCCACAAAACTCTGCAGCGCCGAGAACACGATCTTTTCTATGGCAACCGCGCCGATCGGCAGCGGACACATCACGCGGTCGTCAATCTCGCGCGTGATGCCGAACTCCTGCGCGAGCGGCAGCGCCACCGCGGCAATCCCCGAGAACATAATCGCCACCGCCATCAGCCCCGGCAGCAGCACCGTCCCAAAACTGCCGCCACCCGCCGCGGCCATGTTCGCCGTCGGATTCAACGCCGCGCCGCCGGACATGTGCGGCATCACGTACGTAAAGACAAACAGAAAGAGCAGCGGATTCATCCCCACGCGCACCAGGAAGGGTCCAACCTCACGCCGCAGCACGAAAAGATCGCGCAGCATCAATCCAAGGAACGCGCGCGTATAGCTTCCACGCCTTCCAATCGCCTTCGCCTGCTGCGCCGCAATCGCCATCGCCACCGTCTTACTCTCCCCTACTCACGCAAATCGCGCCCCGTCAGCCGGATAAATACCGTCTCGAGTGTCGGCTCTGCGGTCGTCACATCGCGCAGCCCGTACGCATTCGCTGCTGTAATTACCTGCGGCAGCAGCCCCTCACGCGTTTGCGCGAGCACACGCAGGCCGTCCTCCGTCGGTTCAACGCCCGTGACACCCGTCAATTCACGCAAATGCTCCGCAAGCTTTCCCCGATCACCGGTCTGCACCAGGCGCAGATCGTACAGCTTATCGCCGCCAACGCTCGCCTTCAGGGCCGCCGGCGTGTCTTCCACCAGAATCTTTCCGTGATCGATGATGGCCACGCGATCGCACAGCGCATCCGCCTCTTCCATGTAGTGCGTCGTGAGCACGACCGTGATGTCCTCCGCCCGCAGCGCGCGCACCGCATCCCACATCGCAATCCTGCTTTGCGGGTCGAGACCCGCGCTCGGTTCATCCAGAAACAGCACGCGTGGATGATGCGCGATGGCACGCGCGATCTGCAGCCGCTGCGCCAGGCCTCCGCTCAACTGCTGCGGATACGCCGTCGCGCGATCATGCAGGCGGAATTGCTCCAGAAGCTCGGCTGTACGCCTTCTTGCCTCAACGCCGCTCATGCCGAAATACAGGCAATGAAACCGGATGTTTTCCGCAACTGTGCACGACCGGTCGAGCGTGTTGTACTGCGGCACCACGCCAATCGCGCGCCGCGATATCGCCGGGTGCTTCACGACATCCACGCCCGCAATCCGCACCTCGCCCGCGGTCGGAACAGCCCGCGTCGTCGCAATCGAAATCGTCGTCGTCTTACCCGCCCCGTTCGGGCCCAGCAGGCCATACAACTCACCCGGCCTCACCTGCAGGTCGATTCCATCGACAGCCGTCACCGGCACCTTGCCGGTGTATACCTTGCGCAGTCCGCGAATGTCTACAATTGCGTCGGTCACAGCGTCGTCCAATGCCCGATTCTACAGGCGGCGCGGCCGAAGCTCGTTTCACAGTGCGCGACTAAAATAGGTGGTTGGTGCCAATATGAAACCGATTCAGCAGGACGACCTCATCGAAAGCGTGCGCGCCGCGCTGCAGTACATCAGCTTCTATCACCCCGTCGACTACATCACCAACCTCGCCCGCGCCTACGAGCTCGAGCAATCGCCTGCCGCGAAAGACGCGATGAAGCAGATCATCGTCAACTCGCGAATGTGCGCCGAAGGCCACCGCCCCATCTGTCAGGACACCGGCATTGTCACGATCTTCATCAAGCTCGGGCTCGAGTGCCACCTGATGAAAGGCGACGGTCCCGCGACCATGTCGCTGCAGGACATGTGCGATGAGGGCGTGCGCGAAGCGTGGCTCGACCCAGATAACAAGCTGCGCGGCAGCATCCTTGCCGACCCTGCCTTCAGCCGCAAGAACACCAAGGACAACACGCCCTGCGTGGTCGAGGTCTCCCTCGTTCCCGGCGACAACGTGGACGTCACCGTCGCCGCAAAGGGCGGCGGCAGCGAGGCGAAGTCGAAGTTCGTCATGCTCAATCCGTCCGACTCCATTGTCGACTGGGTAGTGAAGACCATCCCGACGATGGGCGCGGGCTGGTGCCCGCCGGGCATGCTGGGCATCGGCATCGGCGGCACCGCGGAAAAGGCGATGCTGCTCGCGAAGCAGAGCCTGATGGACCCGATCGACATGCAGGAGCTCAAGGCACGCGGAGCTAAAGGTCACAAGCTAAGCAATATTGAAAAACTGCGCATCGAGCTCTACGACAAGATCAACGCGCTCGGCATCGGTGCGCAGGGGGTGGGCGGGCTCACCACTGTGCTCGACGTGAAAATCCTTGACTGGCCGACACACGCTGCGAACCTTCCTGTCGCAATGATTCCGAACTGCGCCGCCACACGCCACGCGCATTTCGTCCTCGACGGCTCCGGCCCTGTCTATCTCGATCCACCGTCGCTCGATAATTGGCCGAACATGACCTACGAAGCGCACGGCGGCAAGCGCGTCAACCTCGACACGATTACGCGCGAGGAAGTGGCAGGCTGGAAACCGGGCGAGGTTCTGCTGCTGAACGGCAAGCTGCTCACCGGCCGCGACGCGGCACACAAGCGCCTCACCGACATGCTCAACCGCGGCGAGAAGCTTCCGGTTGATTTCACCAATCGCTTCATCTACTACGTCGGGCCGGTCGATCCTGTTCGCGGCGAGGTCGTCGGGCCCGCCGGGCCAACCACCGCAACCCGCATGGACAAGTTCACGCGCCAGATGCTCGAGCAGACCGGCCTCCTCGGGATGATCGGCAAGGCCGAACGCGGCGTTGCAGCCATCGATGCGATTCGTGACAACAAGGCCGTGTACCTGATGGCCATCGGCGGTGCGGCGTATCTCGTTTCGAAGGCCATCAGGAAATCGCGCCTGGTTGCATTCGAGGACCTCGGAATGGAAGCGATCTATGAGTTCGAAGTGGTTGATATGCCCGTCACCGTCGCGGTGGACAGCAACGGAACCAGCGTGCACATCACCGGCCCGGAGGAGTGGAAGGAGAAGATCGCGCACAGCATGGCTGTCGGCGGAATCCCGATCCTGGGCCAGTAAATTAGCTTAGAAAGGCTTCCGCAAAGCCGCTCCTATTCCGCATATTGCACTCATCGCGAGGTGGCTCTTGGATTGGGCCACCTTTTCTTCTTTCGCGCGCATCGCACTTGCTAGGGTGCCCATGAGGCGCGCGCCTGCCGTGTGTGAACTGGCAGGTAAGGAGAAGAAAGACAATGTCTGACAAGCTTAAAGGTTTTGCGGTCGTTTCAACCGCGCTCTCGCTGGCGTGCGTTCTGAGCTCTATCGCTCGAGCGCAGGAGCCGAATCCGACCACCGTCGCGCCGGGCGCCAAGAGCGCCAATGTCGTCGCGCAGGGGCCGAACGGGGTCTATACCTACCACGTCAAGGTCGTACAGCGAGAGCTGGACGCAGTGAACTATCTCAACCGGAGCGGATCGACACATGTGCAGTTCACCGGCACGGAGTTGATGCCAAACGCGCACGGTGATGCGAAGGTTGAGTCGCAGACCGGAAAGACGCATATCTCGGCAAAGTTCTCCGGCCTCACGACGGCGAACGGTTTCGGCAAGGAGTATCTGACCTACGTGCTGTGGGCGATCTCTGCCGACGGACGCCCGCAGAATCTGGGGGAGCTCGAGCTCGCCGGCGACAAGGCGAGCCTCGATGTGACGAGCTCGTTGCAGTCCTTCGGCATGATCGTGACCGCCGAGCCGTACTTCGCCGTCTCACAGCCGAGCGATGTGGTCGTGCTGAAGAACGTCTTCTCCGATCGCACGCAGGGCGTGCTGGAAGAGGTAAACGTTCACTATCAGCTTCTGCCACGTGGCCTGTACGCCAACACTGAAGGCGCTCACGCGAATCCGATGCCGGTGACCGATCGCGAGCACGTTCCGCTGGCGCTGTTCGAGGCCTACAACGCGCAGCGCATCGCGGCACAGGCCGGGGCCAACAAGTATGCGGCGGACATTATGCAGGAGGTCCAGACCGATCTGCAGAATGCGCAGGCGATTCAGGACTCGAAGCATCGCGACGTGAAGATGGAGTTCACCGATGCACGCGAAGCAGTGGAACGCGCCGAGGATGCCCGCATCACCGCGCTGCGCAAGCAGGATGAGGAGCATCAGCGCCAGCAGGAGGACGCGAAGCGGCAGGCTCAGATGCAGGCCGAGCAGTCGCAGATGCAAGCTCAGCAGTCTCAACTGGAAGCGCAGCAGGCACAGGCCGCGGCGGATCGTGCAGCAGCACAGAAAGCCGAAGCCGACGCGGCGCGGGCTCGCGCTGAAGCGGAAGCAGCCAACGCGCGTGCACAGGCTGCAGCGGCACAGCAGCAGGCGCAGGAGAGCCAGCAGAGCGCGGCCGACGCCCGCGAGAAGCTACGCACGCAATTGAACAGCGTGCTCGAGACCACCGAGACGGCGCGCGGACTCATCGTGCACATGGGCGATGTGCTCTTCGACACCAACAAATACACGCTGAAGCCCAACGCGCAGGTGAGCCTGGCGAAGGTTGCAACGATTCTCACGATCTATCCGAACCTGAAGGTGCAGATCGAGGGGTATACGGACTCGACTGGCGCGCCGGCGTACAACCAGACGCTGAGTGAGAACCGTGCGGACTCGGTACGCGACTTCCTGGTGCAGAACGGAGTGCCGCAGGGCAATGTAAGCGCGCAGGGCTTCGGTGCAACCAACTTTGTTGCCGATAACGCGACGGCTGCCGGAAGGCAGCAGAACCGCCGCGTGAACCTCGTGGTCTCTGGGGCTTCCATCGGCGTACAGACGCAGCCGGAGGGTCAGCCGGGAGCGGCTGCCGCGCCCGCTCAAAATCCTGCTCCGCTGCCGCCGCAGAATCCTACCGGAGTCTCGAACCCCCAGTAGCTTTTCACATTCCAAACGCAACCATGAGACCGCGATGAACTTTGTCGCGGTCTTCGTGTATCTCTAAGAGAGAACGAAAGCGATAGAGAGCGAAACGAAAGCGAGGTAAATCTGGTGAGCTACTCTCTGGCAGGCAGGATTGTGTTTGTGACCGGCGCGACTGCGGGCATCGGCGAGGCGACGGCGAAGGCGTTTGCGCGCGAAGGCGCCAAGCTGCTGTTATGCGCGAGGCGACTGGACAAGCTGCGCGCGATAGAGCAGGAGCTAAGGGATCTCGGCGCGAAGGATGTGCACCTCTTCGCACTGGATGTGCGCGATAACAGCAAGGTAGAGAAGGCGATCGGCTCGCTGCCGGACGGATGGAGGCAGATTGAGGTTCTGGTGAACAACGCGGGCCTAAGCCGCGGCCTGACGAAGTTGTACCTCGAC
Organism: uncultured Acidobacteriaceae bacterium; assembly: GCA_963762465.1. Classification (GTDB taxonomy): domain Bacteria; phylum Acidobacteriota; class Terriglobia; order Terriglobales; family Acidobacteriaceae; genus Granulicella. Next base: position 738,372 of record CAVXKS010000011.1, read on the forward strand.
GCCCTCCAGGATTGGGAGGAGATGATCGACACCAACGTCAAAGGACTGCTCTATGTGACGCGTGCGGTGGTGCCGGGCATGGTCGAGCGTGGGAGCGGGCATGTCATCAATCTCGGTTCTATCGCAGGTCACATCGCGTATCCGAACGGCGGCGTGTACTGTGCGACGAAAGCTGCGGAACGGTTCATCAGCGACGGGCTGCGACTGGATCTGAACGGAACGCCGGTGCGCGTGACCTCGGTTGATCCGGGGATGGTGAAGACGGACTTCAGCCGTGTGCGGTTCCGCGGGAACGAAGAACGTGCAGCGAAGACGTACGAGAACGTCGAGCCACTGCTGCCTCAAGACATCGCCGACGTGATTGTGTGGACGGCTACACGACCGCCGCACGTCATGATTCAGCAGGTGGTGCTGACGCCGACGGCGCAGGCGAATCCGTTTGTGCTGACAAGGGGGAAGTTAGGGGAGAAAGTTAGGTGTTAGGAGTTAGGAAGTTAGGAAAGACTGTATCTCCTAACTCCTCACTTGCTAACTAGATCTTGATCGACCAGCCAAGCTGTTCGAGCTCGCGCTCGATGGTCGCGAGGGCGAGCTCGAGTGCGGAGCGGCGGTGAGGACTGGAGGTCCGCTCGGAGAGCACGCGCTCGCGCTGCATTTCGAGCGACTGGATGCGACGCTTGCGGTCGGCGACGGAGGCCGCGTCGGCAGCCTCGCCCTGCGGTCTGGGTTCCCTGCTCTGCGCCTGCTCAGCCTGTTGTTCTTCGACGTTCTTGGATTCCCAGCCCTTCGACATACCTTTATGGTACGCCTGGGACGCAGGCCGAAAAGGTTACTTCTGGCGGCCGAAGCGGAAGACGATTCCCGCATTGATGCCCAGGTTGTTCTGCACGGAACCGCCGGACGGACTGGTGAACGTCGTCAGGACATACGTGGGCAGAACGCGAAACGCGAGGTTCGGGAACACGTTGATGTCACCGGCTAGGTTGAAGACGGCGGCGGGCCGGACGGCGTCCTGCCAGAACCCTGTCTGCTGGAAGTTGAGGCCCTTGGAAGCGCCGGAGAAATTGCCGTCGACGATACCACCGGAACCTTCCGCGCTGAGGGCAAAGCGGAGGCTGGAGTAGAAGCGGTAACTGACGCCGCCGGTGAAGGCGTACTCGTTAATCTGCGGGTTGGGGTTGCCGACCTGGAAGCCGTTGCGGAGCGGCTTGCCGTTACCGAACATGCCACGCGCGTCCACGAGGATGGCGAGCTTTGGATTGAGATAGTAATGGGGCGCGAGGTTCCAGGTGACCTCATTGTTGTTCTGGGTGTACTCGCCGGAATGGAAGCGCATGTAGGCGCCGCCGCCGAAGACCTCCCAGCGGTGCGTATAGGTGTCCCGGATGGTGCGCTGGATACGGGCTTCGCGGCTGGAGTTGGTTTCGTGGCGGGTGGGGGTTTGGGCGGCGGCGGAGGTGGTGATGAGGACCGCTGCTAGTGCGGCGGTGCAGCCAGCCGCGAACTTCCGAAGATCCATCGAGGGCAAACTCCTGCAGTACAGAACGTGGCGAGCGATGCAGCGCTCGCATCGTTCCATTAGAACATCGGAGGAAGGGGAGTACCCCCCTCCCCCGGGCTATTGGGGTCAAGGTCTTGGAAACACACGAGTTACGGGCCCGGCCAGTTGCAAGACGTTTATCGCGCAGGTGCTATTTGAAGGCGTAGTTTAGGCCCCCGACGAGCTGGAAGGAGTTGGCTTTGTAGCCGGGTGAGGGGTTATTGAGGTAGTTGTCGGTGCCGTTGAAACTGATGCCGAGGCGCTTCCAGGTGGGGAGGACGATGCCGACCAGAGCCATCGCGGAGTAGTCCATGGAGTGGTTCCAGGCGGGGGTGTAGGTGCCTTCCTCGGTGAAGACGAAGTTTGCGGGGAAGATTGCGCTTGTAGTTCTCGCCGAAGATGCTGCCAATCAGGCCAACGTTACTCGCGGAGACGAAGAACTGCTGGCGTTCGTAATGGACGTCAGCCTTGAGGTCGAACTGCTGTTTTGCGGTTTGTAGGGCGGTCCATCCGATGCCGCCGCCGTAGAGTTGCTGGAGCTGAAGGCCCTGCGCGAAGTTGTGGTCGAAGGCCAGATTGGCGAGGCCGTAGAGGTGAGGCGTGAAGTACCAGTCATGCTCGCCGTCGGCGTGGAAGATGCTGGTCTTGGTGACGACCGGCGAAGGAGAGGGCGGAATGGTCTGCGGGATGACGGGCGAGACAGCCTTGCCGTAGGTTTCTATCACGTTGAGGGTCATGCGCTGGCGCGGCGGCAGGAATGTAACCGTGGGGATGAGGCGTGCCAGAGCGAGCCCGGCGGTGAAGCTGGTGTTGTTGTCGGTGGACCGGACGAAGGTGGCGCCACCTGTAACCGAGCCGGTCCAGCCGGTCCGGAAGCCTATGTCGTGATGTATTTCGCGGTCGTAGGTTGGGGTGTCGACGAGGTAGCCGACGTCTTTGATGGGAAGCGTGACGGGCGGCTGCGCGGCGGCAGTGATGGCGACGATGCCGTCCGCGACGCTTACCTGGCCCTGGCCGACGAGGTTGGATTTGCTGGGTGGACCCTTCTTGAGCATGGAGAAGCTGCCAGCCGAGCGAAGCTCCTTGATCTTGTCGAAGGAGACGGTCAGCTCGCCGGCCATGTCGCTTTTGAAGACGACGGAGCCGCCGGAGGCGCGTTCGAAGTGGCCGGTGAGCTGGTCGCCGTTGGTGAAGATGAGGACGTCGGCCTGCTTGGTCTGGGCGAGCGCGCCAGCGGCGAAGAGGAGTAGCAAGAGCAAGGGCGGAGAGGGATCGCAGTGAGCGCAAGATTGGCCTCCAGAGTTGATTGGTTAGATAGATGCGAGGCCCAGCGTCTAGTTTAGCGGCGGGACGCTAAACGGCAGGGGCTGAAAGAAGATGCAACGCCGGTTGCTTGACGAGTTATTGAGTTGCGATGCCTACGGTTTTGTGGACGAGAGTATCGGCGGCGAGATGCTGAAGGATGAAGGCGGCCACGTCTGCGCGGGAGATCCGGCGAACGTGCCGGCGGGACTCAGAGGTAACGATTTGAACGGCGTGCGTGGCGGGGCCGTCGGTGAGCCCAGCGGGACGGACGATGGTCCAGTCGAGATTGCTGGAGCGCAGCTCGGCTTCCATGCCTTGTTTGTCCGGAATGGCTCCGCGGAAGAAGAAGGGCATGAGAGCGCGATAGAGCGGCGGCACATTGGCGATGCTGTCGCCGACGCCGAGTGAGGAGACGGCGACGATGCGGCGGAGGTTGTGACGCTGCATGGCGGTGATGAGATTGCGCGCGATGTCGGTTTCGAGCGTGGTCTTGAGGAACGGCTTGCGTGTGCCGACGGTATCGATCACGGCATCCTGCATGGAGATGGCAGAGTCGAGGAGTTGGGGATCGCGGGCGTCGCCCTGGAGCGTACGAGCGCAGTCCAGGGGCTGTTTTGGTGGGTGATGCACGAGTGCGGTGACGTTGTGGCCGAGCTCGCAAGCTCGTTGGACCAAGGCGCGGCCGGTTTTGCCGTTGGCGCCGACGATGAGCAGATTCAAGAGGGCCTCCGGCGATCGCTTGTTCGATTGGATGCGAAACGGACGGTTTGGCCATGTTGCGCAGCAGCGGCGCGGGCCGATAGTCTTGAGGGTGCCATGTATGAAGACTTTGTAGCGACGGACCGCTGGACCGAAGAGCCGCAGCATTGCGTGTGGAAGGGTACCGTGGTCGCGATCTCGACCCGGCATGCCGATGCGACGGATATTCGATTTGCCGTGAATGGGCGCGCGCTGTGGATTGCGATGCCGAACGATTCGTGGGTGGAGCAGAAGAAGCGGAACGGCAAGGTGATCACCGATTATCTTGCAGCGCAGGCGGCGGGCCGATTCCTGAAACAGATGATTGAGACCGGGTATGACAACGGCCGCGAGTTCTACACGATGACGGTGGAGGAAGTGCTGGAGCAGGTGGCCGCGGTGGTGAAGGAGATTGACGGCCGCGTGGAGAGGCTGCCGGCGCTGCCGGTGGTGAACTCGGATGCGCACCCGGCGGAGCTGGACTTCAAACTGCCAGGCGAGCCGGATACGGTGGCGGGCACCATGGGACTTGGGCCAGGAGATAACACGCCGAAGGGTGCGGTGGGCGAGCGGCGGACGGGCGCGTAGGTTCCGGGTTCTCGTTCGTGGACGGCGCGTAGCAAGCGTAGTGGTCGTTGCGCGGTTTGTGCTTTCAGTTTCCAGTTGCCAGTTTTCAGTTGCCAGTTTGGCGTGAGGAGTGAGGCGAGTGCGATATAGCCGGCGGCAGTTTGTTGGACGTGGTGTCGCGCTGCCGTTTGCGCTGCGTGGGATGGCTGCGGCGCAGGGATCGGCGAGCGGGTCGCGGTGGGTGCTGCTGGGAACCGATGCCGGGAAAGGCGTGTACCGGGCGGCGTGGAATGCGGCGACGGGAACGCTGGGGCCGGTGGAGCTGGCGGCCGAGACGGCGAGGCCGTCGTACCTGGCGAAGCATCCGTCACTGCCGGTGGTTTATGCCGTGAACGGTGTGAGCGGCGAGGGTGCGGCGGTTTCGAGCTTCAATGTGAACGCAGCGGCGGGCGGGCCGTTGAGTTTGACTCCGCTGAATAAGGTGGGGTCGCAGGGGGATGGGCCGTGCTTTGTCTCAGTGGACCCGACGGGCCAGATGGCGTTTGTGGCGAACTATGCGGGAGGAAGTTTCGCTGGCTTTCGCGTGACGAATGTGGGCGCGCTGGCGCAGGCGATTGGTGTGTTCAAGTACACGCAGCAGACGCATGGGCCGGTGGCGGACCGGCAGGATGCGGCGCATATTCACTGCGCGACGATTGCCCCGGGAAACAGATATGTGCTGGCGTGCGACCTGGGCGATGATGTGATTCTCGTGTTCCCGATCGGGCCGGGAGTGGGCGATTATGTGCGCGTGCCGATTCGCGTGCAGGCGCGGCCTGGGTCAGGGCCGCGGCATGTGGCGTTTCATCCGAACGAGAAGTTTGTGTATTGCATTCATGAGCTGGACTGCACGATCGATCTGTACGACTGGCGGATCGATAAAGGCCAGCCGGTGATGCGGCTGCGTGAGAACAGCGTGGTGTCGACGCTGGACAAGGGTACGAGCACGAAGGGCGAAACGGCGTGCGAGGTTGTGATCAGCGACGATGGGCGGTTTTTGTACTCGTGCACGCGCGGCGAGGGATCGAACACGATCAGGGTGTGGCGGATTGATGAGAGTGGCTATTTGACGGAGATGCAGCGGCTGAGCAGCGGCGGGAAGGTGCCGAGGTATATCGCGTTCGATCCGTCGAGGAGGTGGCTGGTGTGCTGTAACCAGGGCGGAATGGGAATCAGGGGAACGTGACGGTGTTCTCGCATGATGCGGCGACGGGAAGACTGGGTGTGAGGCCGAAGGTGTTTCAGGCGAACACGCCGATGTTTGCGCTGTGGGTGTGAAGCAAACGCGAGCAGCAGATTCCCTTCGGGAATGACAGAGAGAAAGCAAAGACAAAATGCAACGACTTCTCGTTTGCTATCGCAAACGATACCCCACCCTGCCGCTTAAGCGTCGAGGGTGGGGCACCCGATGGAGTGGGCACCCGATTGGTTGCTAGCTCTGGTTGAGGGATTTGTTGTCGAGGACGAAGCGGTACTTGACGTCGTTTGAGAGGACGCGGTCGTAGGCTTCGTTGATGCGGTCGTAGGTGACGAGTTCGATTTCGGCGGCGATGTTGTTGTCGGCGCAGAAGTCGAGCATCTCCTGGGTTTCTTTCATGCCGCCGATGGCGGAGCCGGCGAGTGAGCGGCGGTTGGCGAGGATCGAGAAGGGCGAGACGGCGAGCGGCTGGTCAGGGAGGCCGACGAGGCAGAGCGTGGCGTCGAGCTTGAGGAGCTGCAGGTAGGCGTTGATGTCGTGCGGGGCGGAGACGCAGTCGAGGATGAAGTCGAAGCTGCCGGCGTGCTTCTGCATGGCGGCGGCGATCTTTGCTGAGGACGACGTCGTCGGCGCCGAGCTTTTTGGCGTCTTCGATTTTGGATTCCGAGGTAGTGAACTGGACGACGTGCGCGCCGAAGGCGTGGGCGAACTTGAGCGCGAGATGGCCGAGGCCTCCGAGGCCGATGACGCCGACTTTTTTGTTGGGGCCGGCGCCCCAGTGGCGGAGCGGCGAGTAGGTGGTGATGCCGGCGCAGAGGAGCGGCGCGGTGGCGGCGAGGTCGATGCCGGGCTTGAGGGTGTGGACGAAGTGCTCGGGCGTGACGATGGTGTCGGCGTAGCCGCCGTAGGTGCGGTCGCCGGAACGGAGTGTGGCGTTGTAGGTGTCGCGCGCGCCGCCGTCGGTGCAGTAGACCTCGAGATTATTTTTGCAGTTGGCGCAGTGCATGCAGCTCTCGACGATGACGCCGACGGCGGCGAGGTCGCCGGGCTTGAAGCGCGTGACGGCGGAGCCGACGGCGGTGACGCGGCCGATGATCTCGTGGCCGGGGACCATGGGGAAGAGCATGTTGCCCCACTCGCCGCGGACCTGGTGGATGTCGGAGTGGCAGATGCCGCAGTAGTCGATGGCGAGGACGACGTCGTCGGGGTTGGGGTCGCGGCGGTCGAAGTGCCAAGGGGCGAGGGGCGCGGATTGGGAGGCAGCGGCGTAGCCGAAGGATTTCATGGGGGCTCCTGGGAGTTGGGTTCACCTATTAGTATGCCCGTGGATCCGAGCGGGACTGACGCAGGGCGGATAGATCCGCGGTCGTACGGAATCGGATCGTCCGCACGGCGATCATGCGCCGGCAACCATTACTGCTGCCGGACGGTCAGTTCGCCGGTCTTGAGGACACGGTGCGGCGGAACGTTCGGGGCTGCGTTTGAGAGCGAGTACATCGTGACCGTCACGCTCATTGATCCCGGGTGGTGCAGGGCAAGTTGAACGGGATCGTCGACTGCGGAATGGAAGGTCATTTCGTAATACCGGTCACCAGCGTGATCGATCGCCTGAAGCGCAGCATTGATGGATGTCTCATGGTTTATGCCGCCGCGGAAACCTGATTTGCGGTACATGGTCCCGATGGTGATGTTGCAGGGATCATTCGGGGCGATTCTGCCGCCTACTTCATGACAGGGCAGCGTAAATCCTGTTGCCGTGACCTCCGACGGAGAGACCGGGTTTGGTTGAGGTATACGCAGCAGCGGAGTTTCCGATCGCATCTGGACTCCCCCGTCGACCCAATAAATTTCTGGAATACTGTGGACATTCTCGATGAGCCCGGGAGTGGCCGCTCCGGTCAACAACACTGCGCGCCTTCCGTCCCGCTGTGCGAGGTCCTGGATCAACTTGCCAGTAGAGAGGTGCTGCATAGTGCCGCATGCGGACTGGAGATCCGCCTCGCTGGTGAGCTCAGCCGTTGCCATGCCCTCTATATCGGCGATTCGGATAGCCCAGCCCTTGCCAAACATCCCTTCAATCACGGGTCTCGGAATGGCGGCGCACCGTAGCGGCGCGTCCGTGATGATGAGCAGGTGTTGCGGATAAGCGCCAGGACGGAGCAGGTGGAACGGAAGCTTCCTGCCGTTCTGGGACAACCGTAATTGGCCGGCCTTCAGGGTAGGTGACGGAGGACTGTCCTGGTTGGTAACTCTTGCGGGCCTCACGATGACTTCGATGTGCATGTCTGGCGCGTTACCCTGCGCAGACGCGGCCATCATCGAGCCGGAGATCAAGCTGATGAAGATCGCGAAAAAGTACCCAGAGAAGCTGCACATCGCTGAAGCTCCTGATAGCGCGACTGCCCCGTGATGATAGACGGTTCTGTGTTCGCCGAGGACGCGGAGACCACTTTGTGCGGTCGGCTACTCGTTGTAGTGAAGGATCGAGACGTCGTCGGGGTTGGGGTCGCGGCGGTCGAAGTGCCAGGGGGCGAGTGGCGCGGATTGGGAGGCAGCGGCGTAGCCGAAGGATTTCATGGAAGCTCCTGGTGGTTCGGGAGTTGGAGCCGGGTGAAATCTTAGTGGAACGGCCCGGCAGTGATGTTGTAGTTGACGGTGATCGTCGTATCGACTTCAGTAGGTGAGCCGTTGAGGAGATACGGCTGATAGATCCATTGCCTGACGGCCTGCATTGCGGACTCAGTCAGGAGCGGGTCCGGGCTGGAGACGACGTCGAGCCCGGTGATGGTTCCCTGCTTTGAAATTCTGGCGCAGAGCAGAACAGTACCCGTACTGCGTTGCCGCCGCGCAATGAGCGGATAGATTGGCTGAGCTTTCTTGAGAATGTGGCCGGCGAGAACGACACCGGGGATAATCGGCGGCGGCCCGACAGAAGAGGTCGAGAGCGCGATGTTTCCGTCAGGATGGAAGCCCTCGAGCTTATCAGTGTGTGCGGTGATCGCCACTTTTTCGCCGTAGGCGAGCGCGTTGTCGAAGCCGAGATTAATTCCACCGAATGTGGAGATCGTATTGCGGGCAGCGGCGAACTGCGCTTCATCAAGGTGTACACGAAGAACGGAACTTCCGGGAGCAAAACAGAAGTCTGCGGGAATCCGCGGCGGCCGTGTAACGCTGATGCAGGCCAAGGTCAACTTGCCGAAGTTGCGGTTGTCTTCGGTGACTTGGAGACCTTGGAAGTCGCCGTAGTCGGGGATGGGGTGGACGACTTCCTTGAGAAGCTGGCGGACCAGATAGGCTTCGCGAGTGGGCGTGGACGGTTCGGGTGGATCGGATAGACCGGCTGGGATGGTCAGGTTATAAGAGGCGCTCCTGATCTCCAGGCGACGGGATTGTGGTGACGCCCACCACTCCTCGATCGTGCCGCTGTCTTTGGGCTTGCCGTTGAGGTCGTTTATTTGAAACGTCATGCGCAGGTGCCAGGGCGGCGAGCCTGCGACATCGAGCGAGTTGGCCTGTATGAGCTTTTCGAGATGCTGTCGCGCATCAACGGTCTGTGCATGAAGAGGAAGGCACGGGAGGATGACCGACATCGCCGCAAGCAGGGCTTGAGATCTATACGTGTGCATAGAAACGGAAGAGTTCATCCTACTCGTTGTAGTGGAGGAGCGAGAAGACGTCGTGGTTGGGGAAGCGGTTGCGGCCGCGGAGGAAGTCGAGCTCGATGGCGACGCCGAGGGAGGCGACGACTCCGCCGAGGCGTTCGACTAGCTCGACGCTGGCCTGCATGGTGCCGCCGGTGGCGAGCAGGTCGTCGACAATGATGACGCGCTGGCCGGGACGGATGGCGTCCTTGTGAATCTGGAGCGAGTCGGACCCGTACTCGAGGTCGTACTTCACGGTTTCGGTGGCGGCGGGGAGCTTGCCGGGCTTGCGGATGGGAACGAAGCCGGCGTTGAGACGGTAGGCGAGCGCGGGGCCGAAGATGAAGCCGCGGGCTTCGATGCCGAGGACGACGTCGATGTCCTTACCGATGTAGTACTGGGCGAAGGCGTCGATGAGCTGCGCGAAACCGGTGCGGTCCTTGAGGACGGTGGTGATGTCGTAGAAGAGGATGCCGGGGCGCGGGAAATCAGGGACGGAACGGATGAGCGCTTTGAGCGGCTCGCAGTTGATTTGTTTTTCGGGCATGGCTCTTTCGTAGAGGGTAGAGGGTAGAGGGTAGAGGGTAGAGGGTAGAGGGTAGAGGGTAGAGGGTAGAGGGTAGAGGGTAGAGGGTAGAGTTAGCGAGTTAGAAGTCAGGAGTTAGGGAGGGCGAAATGGTTACCAGGCGCCCTGGATTTCGAAGTCTTTGAGGCTGGCGGCTTCGGACTCATCGAGCTCGTGTTCGATGACCTGATCGACGCGGCTGCCACGAGAGCCTTTCTTGAGCTCGGCGCGGAGCTCCTCGAGATCTTCGGGAGGGCCGGTGGCGACGACTTCGACGGAGCCGTCGTCGGTATTGCGCACCCAGCCGCGGAGGCCGAGCTCGGACGCTTCGCGGTGGACGAACCAGCGGAAGCCGACTCCCTGGACTCGGCCGCGGATGAGGAAGTGAAGAACCATCGAGGACAGCTTAGTGTCTCGCAGGGGCGCGGGACGAGGCAAACGCGGAAGGCGACCATGCGGCCACTTTTGCTTGGACTAGATTATGTGAGCGATTGCGACTGGAGCGTTGGTTGCGAGCCGGGTGTGCAAGCGGCGCGAGAATCGCAGGAAGGCGCGGGTTGCGAGAGTCGTTGCGGCGATCAAGGCGCAGCCGATCGCGAGTGCGATGAGGACATACCACCAGCCGAGAATCTCCTGCGCGGGAGGCTGCGGAGCGTACAGCATGGTGCCCGAAGTAAGGAAGCGACCGTCAACCATCCAGAGACCAGTGTGGGCCGGGAAGATGGGCTTCAGCAGAGCGGTGAGGACGAAGGCCGTTCCGATGCCGTAGCCGAGCATGCCGGCGAAGAAGACGAGTGCGCCTGTGACACCTTTGGAGGCGATACGCAGAGTGGCGCGCAGCAGCAGCAAGGGAGAGAAACTGCGGCTGGCCCGCCGGAGGAGCAGGCCTTCGTTGTACTGCGCGGCGAGCTCGTCGGGCGAGCCGAGGCGTGCGAGGACCACGGTGGCGGGTTCTCCGGATTCGGCGATGGAGTCCTGGATGTGCGCGGCGATCTCACGGACGATGTCTTCGCGCTCGGCGAGGGTCATGGGAGCGAGCTGGGCGCGGAGCGCGAGCAGGTATGGCTGGATCTGCGGATTGGCAGCAGCGGTGTTCATTTTGAGGGCTCCTGTGCGAGGACGGGTTTGAGCAGAGTGGAAAGGCCGCGGGAGAAGTCGAACCAGGCTTCCGCCATGGCGCGGAGGCGGCGGCGACCGGCGGGAGTGAGCGAGTAATACTTGCGCGGATGACCGGCGTCAGCTTCGACCCACTCGGAGGTGAGCAAGCCTTCGGCTTTGAGACGGCTGAGGATCGGATAGATGGTGCCTTCCGCGAGGACCAGGCGGGAGTGCTTTTCAAGGAAGCGCAGGATCTCAAGGCCATAGAGCGGGCCACTGGAGAGGCTGGCGAGGGCGGCCATCTCAAGCGCGCCTTTGCGGAGCTGGGCCTCCCAGCGTCCGGAGTCGTCGGTGGCGGAGGGCGGGTTTAGAGTAGTAGCCATGAACTATACCTAGCATTGCTAGGTATATGGTGATGACTTCGATGTGTCAAGAGGTATCTTCGGCTGGGAATAAGCGGCTCCTGGCCCAACTGGTCATTTCTCGTTTGCTGCCGCAAACGAAACCCACTCATGCGCGATGAAGCTGCGCATGAATGGGCACCCGGGCTTGGGTCGAGATGACAGGTTTTGAGTTGGTTGAGAAAAACTGCGAGTTAGGCGCGGGACATGTAGGCGCCTTCGGCGGTGTCGACGCGGATTTTTTCGCCTTCGTTGATGAAGGGCGGGACCTGGACGACGAGGCCGGTTTCGGTGGTGGCGGGCTTGGTGACGGAGCTGGCGGTAGCGGACTTGATGCCGGGCTCGGTTTGGACAACGGTCATCTCCACCACTGTGGGGAGCTCGATGCCAACGGCCTTGCCGTCGTGGAAGCTGACGGAGATGAGCAGGTTGGGCGTGAGGTACTCGACGGCGTCGCCGAGGGTGTCGCGCTTGAGGTGGGTCTGCTCGTAGGTCTCCTGGTCCATGAAGTAGTAGTCGTCGCCGTCGTTGTAGAGGTACTCCATTTTGACTTCGTCGACCACGACGCGATCGATCGGGTCGGGAGAGCGGAAGCGCTCTACGTACATGGCGCCGGTGCGGATGTTCCGCAGCTTGGCCTGGATGAACGCGCGCAGATTGCCCGGGGTGCGGTGCTCGACCGAGAAGACGAGGTGGAGGTCGTCTTTAAATTTGATAACCATGCCGGGGCGCATCTGCGTGGCGGGAATCGCCATAAAAGGAACTCCTGACAAATGTGTGGATTGGCGGGGCGGCGAGATGGGCGGCCCTACAGGTTGATTGTAAATGAGCGGGGGCGAGAGTCGGTGCTGGCTAGTCGTTATGGGTTCGTGAGCTGCGCGTTGCGTTGTCAGTGTGGGGATGGAAGAGCTTGTGAAAGAAGCGGCCGAGGGCGTGGGCCAGATCGTGCGCGCCGGGCGGGGTCGGCGGCGGCGTGGATGAAGCGGTGGCGGCGGTGCCGCTGGGCGAACCGGCGGCAGCGGTGGGAGCGGCAGTCCGGACAGGAGGTTCGACGGCGCTGGGAGGCAGTACGTTGGGATGGGCGGCGTCGTAGCTGAGACTGGTGGCGACCTGGGTGTGCTTCTCGCCAGCGGGTTCGGAGTTGGCGGGTGCGGTGGTGGGCGCGAGGCCTTCGCTGGCGGCGGCGGGGAAGGGATGGTCGGCGGCGGCGACGGTCGGTGTGGTGGGCTGGCCGGGCGCAGCGGCGACCTGCTGGATGGGCGCAGGTGCGGGTGGACAGCCGCAAGGCGAGCGTTCGTTATCGACGACCTCGCGGAGGCTGCCATGCTCGAAGAGGACATGCTGGCCGGGGATGAGACGGTAGTCGGCGCCAGAGAATGGGTCGGTTAGCGTGAGGACGGGTGCGGTGGGCCCGGCGTTCTCGACGCAGGTGTCGCCGTTGGGCGTGACGCGGAGGCGGAGGTCGTAATGACCGGGGTGCTCGAGGGTGAAACGGATGTCCGGGGTGAGGATGACGTCCTGGGGTGCGGAGTCGGTGTGGAGTTCGATGGCGCCGCGGTCCAGACCGAAGAGGAGCGAGTTTTCAGTGCCGGAATGCAGGAGGTGGAACTGGCTGGTGGCGCAGACGAGGACCTCGCCGCCGCGCGCGAGCGAGATGGCGGCGGAGTGGTCGTAGGCGGTGATGCTGGCGTTGGTGAGGAGGCGGGCTGTTTCGCCGCGGACCTCAAGGCCGCCGGTCACGAGGGCGTCGCGGGTGGGGACGGTGCCCATGGACGCAGGTGTCGGCTGCTGTGCGGCAGCAGCGACCGTGAAAATTGTGGCAAGCGGAAGAGATCGCAAAAGCTTTGACACAAAGGGCGCAAAGGTACCGCTACGGTTCGCCACGGCGGAATGGGGCGACAGGCGCGGCATCGGCCCTATTGTCGCAGGAAGTTGGCGATGAGGCGCTTGCCGTGATCGGTGAGGACGGATTCGGGGTGGAACTGGACGCCTTCGATGGGGAGCGTCTTGTGGCGGAGACCCATAACGGTGCCCGGGTCTGGTGCGCCTGTGCCGCTGGCGACGCGGGCGGAGACTTCGAGCTCGTTGGGGATGGAGTCTTCGCGGACGATGAGCGAGTGGTAGCGTGTGCAGGTCATCGGCTGTGGGAGGTCCCGGAAGACGCTTCGATTGTCGTGCTCAATCGGCGAAGTTTTGCCGTGCATGAGCTGCGGGGCACGGACGACCTCGGCACCGAAAGCTGCGCCGATGGCCTGGTGGCCGAGGCAGACGCCCAGCGTGGGGATCTGTTCGTCGGCTGGCGAGCGCGGCGAGGCGCTGGATTAGCGGGATGAGGATGCCGGCTCCTGTGGTGTGCAGGGGCCGGGCGAGAGCAGGATGCGCGTGGGGCGGAGGGCGATGACGTCGTCGGGGGTGAGCTCGTCGTTGCGTTTTACGACAATGTCCTCTGCTCTCACGGGCCGCAGGCGCTAAGCTCGCCGATGTATTGGACGAGGTTGTAGGTGAAGGAGTCGTAGTTGTCGAGGACGAAGATCATCGCTGCTTTGATTTTACGCGGCGCTTGCGGACGGGTGTTGGTCGTGAGCGGGCGAAGCCGCGGCCCACGGCATTTCCGTCTGGCGTAGAGGAACGGCGAAGAGGGCGTAGTAGTCGTCGGTGAGGAGGCCTTCGTAGCCCTCGGCGGTGCCGTCCCAGCGGCGCCAGTCGTTGGAATGGCCTTTGGCGTCTTTTCCTTCGAAGCCGCAGTCGCCGTAGGTTTTGAGCATCGGGAAGAGGATCTTGTCGGCTTCTTCTTTGCGGCCGAGGTCGTAGAGTGCGGCGAGCGTGAAGAAGGCGAACGCGCCGGTCGCGCCACCGTTTTCGTAGTTCTGGAAACCGTCGGAGTTGTCGGGGAGCACGCCGCCGCCGTAGCGTCCGTCCTTCGTGCGGTGCACGTAGTCCTTGAGCGCGACGGTGATCAGGTTGCCGGGCAGGCCCATGTTGAATTTGTCGTAGCCGACTTCTTGCATCTTGGCGAGCAGCTTGTCCATGATCGCGTTGGCTTGTGGCTTCTCGACCAGACCGTAGTGGATGGCGATGCCGTTGACCCAGAGGAAGTAGTAGTCGTGCAGCTCGCCATCGGCACTGCGCCATCCGCCGAGGACGCCGGTCGCGGGATCGAAGAAAGCGTTCGTAGAAGATGGTGCGCAGATTGTCGGCGGCGCGCGGCATAGCGCGTCGGCGTCGGCGGAGTTGCCGAGCTTGCGGGCGAGCATGGCCATGTCGCTGAAGTGCGCGATAGGTGAGGGCGTTTGCGTAGGCGTCTTCATAGCCGAAGCCGATGGTGTCCCACCAGTTCGACGGCCGGAGCTTTGGAAAGCCCATCTCGCCCCAGGAGTTCGAGTTGCCGCTAAGGCCGTACTTGACGAGGCCGTTGCCGGTGATGTCGGTGGCGAGAAGAGATTCCATCCAGTCGCGGATGCCGTGATAGTTTGCGGCGAGCCAGGCATCGCTCTTCCCTGCTCGCACGCAGTTTGCTGCGGCGATGATCATCGAGGGATAGGTGTCGGAGTCGACGCTGGGGCGATCAGGAATTGCGGGCAAGACCGTAGGCCCAGCCGCCGGCGAGCATTCGGTCGAGCGTCTGGCGCACGACGTCCAGAGCGGTGAGGCGTTCGGAGCGAGCGGAGGCGTGAGCGCGGCGATGTCCGCGAATTCGTAGTAGCAGAACGCGCAGCTGTCGCTGGCCGTGTTGTTGGAGAGCGCCTGCAGTTCGGGATTGAGTTGGAGCGCGTCGAGCCAGTTGCGGCGGAAGGCGTCGAAGCGTTCGTCGCCGGCGATGCCCGGCAGTGCGGGATAGATCGCGGTGACGTCGAGCGTGTAGACGATGCGCTTGTGCTCGAAGGTGGCGCCGGGCAGCGTGAGCATCGCGACCTGCTGCGGCCGGTTGGAGACATAGGTGAGTGCGAAATCGGGAACGCTCGAGGTGAGGCGCATCGAGCCTTGACCGGGGAAGTGCATGAGCGCGGGTGTGGCGAGCAGGCCGTCCTGTTGGAAGAGACCGAGGACGGTGCTGTGGACTGAGTTCAGATTGAAGCGGAAGGTGAAGCGAGTGGGTTGGTACTCCGGCGACCACTGCGAAGTGAGCGTGATGCGATCGGGAGAGAGTTCGATGGTCCAGGCTGGAATGCCTGAGGGCCCGGCCTGATCCACGCGATATTCGACGCGGCGAGTATTGCCGGACGTGGAGACCGATGACTGGAAGCCGCCGCCGTTCGTGTCGGAGAGGATATTTGCACCGCGCCGCCCCTTCCCGAGGCCATCGATGTTTAGGCTTTTGAACTCCGGCGCGTTTGCCAGCAGTTGCGCTTCGATGCTGTCGGAGACAAATTGAAAGCCATCGTCCGGAGCGGCTTGCGCGATGAGATCTTTGCGCGTGCTGAGTGCGGTGACGGCGAACGCGCCGGCGGCCTTAAGAAACTCTCTACGTTCAACCAATCCATTTCCCTTTCGGCTGTGCTGCAATGCAGGGCTATTCCGTGCGCTTGACGAGGAAGACAGTCTTGTCGTCGATGAGGGCTTCCTCGCCGTTCTGGCGGAGGAGATCGTCCTGCTCGATCGCGTAGTTCATCAGGACAGTGCAGATTTCGCGGGCGGACCCGTGCTGGTTTTCGCGAAGAATTAATTCGAGTTGCTCGCGGGCCTGCTCGTCGCTGCCGTCGTAGACGCCGTCGGTGTAGAGGACGAGCATGTCGCCGGGATTGTTCAGCGTGATTTCGGCGACGTCAGAGGACGTGAACTGCCGCTTGCGAAGAGCGAGCGAGAAATACTTGCGGCGGTCGGGGTGATCGGCAGGCAATTGCAGGCCGAGCGCGAGGAACTGCGCCATCTGGTCTTCATCGAGCTTGAGGAGCGTTGAAGTTTCTGCAGAGAAGACGAGCGGCGGAGGATGGCCGAAGTTGGCGAAGCGGAAGGAGCCGTCCGGGTGCACTTCGCCGTAGAGCAGCGTGGCGACCTCGCGCGAGTGTTCTTTTTCCGCCATGCCGAGGGCATTGCGCGCGGAGACCGATAGCGCGAGACGGAGGTTCAGCTTTTCGAACAGCTCCGGTGTTGTCTTTCCGTACTGGTCCAGCTCGTCGAGCAGAAGAGCATGGAAGATGTCATGAACAGTGGAGGCGATTTTGGCGGAGATGATGCCGTGGCCCTGGGCATCGACGATGAGGATGCCGGCGGTCGAGTGGAGCTCAGGGAGATCCTCGGCGACGCGCAGCTGCTCGGAGCTCTTGGCAAAGCGGTACGCCGCTTCCATATCGGGACGGTAGCCCTCGGTTCCCTTCAGCCAGTGGATGTGATCGTCGACGGCGTTGCGCGCGGTGACGCCGGGAGCAAGCGGCTCGAGATATTCCTTGGCGAGGCGTTCGGCGCGCCGGATGCGGGCGTCGATATCGTAACGCTGCTGGAAGTTGATGTACTCGAAGAGATCGCCGCCGACCGTTCCGGCGGGCATGGAGTTGCCGAACATCTCGATGCCGGGAATCTGCGGGATCGCACCTTCAACGGGTGTGAGGCGCTGGCGCAGGTATTGGTCGATCGTCGGGGCTGTCGGTCTCTTGGCCATGCGCTTGCTTGGATAGATTTAGAGTCTGATTAGATTAACTCACGAGTGCACGCTGCGAGGAAGAACATGGTTGCGATTCAATTGGAATATCAGGGCGATCTGCACTGCAAAACAGTGCACGGACCCTCTGGAACGGAGCTTTACACCGATGCGCCGAAGGATAACCAGGGACGCGGGGAGACTTTTTCGCCTACGGATTTGTGCGCGACCGCACTGGGCAGCTGCATGCTAACAACGATGGGGATCGCGGCGCGGACGCTGAATCTGGACATGGCGGGGGCTACGGCTGTCGTTGAGAAAGAGATGACGAGCTCGCCGCCGAGGAAGATTCAGCGGCTGACGGTGAGGATCAGGATGCCGAACGCGCTCGGCGAGGAAGATCAGTTGAAGCTGGAGCGCGCGGCGCATACGTGTCCGGTGGCGAGGAGCTTGCATCCGGAGGTGGAGCAGGTGGTGGAGTTTGCGTGGGGATGAGCACGACGGCTCTAGGGAGCGGTTTGGTTGGCGGTCTGGGAAGAAGCTGTTCTTGTACAGAACAGTGATTCCATGAGATTGATGCAGCTCTCTGTTAATCTCACCCGCAGGTATTGTGTCGTTCTCGGCAATCCATCCGACAGTTGAGTGGCACTATCCCACGAGGCCGTAAAGCAATTCATACCTGCCGAAAATACAACCGCGTCAGAGTAAACAGCGTGACGTAACTCTCTTGGAGAGTAGACGTGATCTCCGATGACCAAGAAATACTCAAGACCGCCGAGTGCCTGGTTGTCTGATCGTTCTCAACGATCGCCACTTTTCCTGTTGCAGACACTTCGGTATGAAGCACTCTCATAATTGGCCGCGTGTCAAAATAACCTTGAAGAGTCCATAGCCACCTGCGGTTGCTGAGACTTCCCTATTAAGCCAATGGCAGAGCGACCTTCTGCGTTGTCTTCATCGGTCATTGAGGTTGGAAGCCATGTTACATGTCCGGGCCTCGCCCGTTGAGTTACTCCTTGTCTTTCGATGAGTTGAGCTTCGGCATCTCGTTGCCCTTCGGCAGCGTGATGAGGCCGGTGTCGGCGTAGGTGAGGAGTTTGGCGCGGGTGTCGGTGATGTCGAGGTTGCGCATGGTGAGCTGGCCGATGCGGTCGCGTGGTGAGAAGGCGGAGTCGGTCTTCTCCATCGAGAGGCGCTCGGGGTGGAAGGTGAGGTTGGCGCTCTCGGTGTTGAGGATGGAGTAGTCGTTGCCGCGGCGGAGCTCGAGTGTGACCTCGCCGGTGATGGGCTTGGCGACCCAGCGCTGTGCGGCTTCGCGAAGCATGATGGCCTGCGGGTCGAACCAGCGGCCTTGATAGAGGAGGCGGCCGAGTTTGCGGCCATTCTCGCGATACTGCTCGATCGTGTCCTCGTTGTGGATGCCGGTGATGAGGCGCTCGTAGGCGGCGAAGAGGAGAGCGAGGGCGGGGGCTTCGTAGATGCCGCGCGACTTTGCTTCGATGATGCGGTTCTCGATCTGATCGGACATGCCGAGGCCATGGCGGCCGCCGATGCGGTTCGCTTCCAGCATCAGGGCTACAGGGTCGGACAGAGTTTTGCCGTTGAGGGCTACGGGCCAACCTTCTTCGAAGCGGACCGTGACATCTTCGGGCTTGATAGCGACGTCGTCGCGCCAGAACGCGACGCCCATGATGGGAGTGACGATCTTCATCGATGTGGAGAGATGCTCGAGGTCTTTGGCTTCGTGCGTGGCGCCGAGTATGTTGGAGTCGGTGGAGTAGGCCTTCTCGGCGGACATCTTGTAGGCGAAGCCGGCGCGCTGCATGAACGCGGACATTTCGGCGCGGCCGCCGAGCTCGTCGATGAACGCGGAGTCGAGCCAGGGCTTGTAGATCTTCAGTCCGGGGTTGACGAGCAGGCCGTAGCGATAAAAGCGCTCGATGTCGTTGCCCTTGAATGTCGAGCCGTCGCCCCAGATATTGACGTCGTCCTGCTGCATCGCAGTTACCAACATGGTTCCCGTGACAGCGCGGCCGATGGGTGTCGTATTGAAATACGTGACGCCTGCGGTGGAGATGTGGAATGCGCCGGACTGCAGCGCGGCAATGCCTTCGCGAACAAGCTGCGCGCGGCAGTCGATGAGGCGCGCGTTCTCCGCGCCATACTCGAGGGCTTTGCGCGGAATCGCATCGTAGTCTTCTTCGTCGGGTTGCCCGAGATTTGCGGTATATGCGTACGGATGCGCACCGTGCAGCTTCATCCAGTGCAGCGCGGCGGAGGTGTCGAGGCCCCCGGAGAAGGCGATGCCGACCTTCTGCCCCACGGGCAGGTGTTCAAGAATCACAGACATGAATGAAAGAAATCCTCTGGGCTCAGCAGATAACTGAGCGCATTCGTTTATTTTACGTGCTTTGGCGTGGCACTCGAGAGCGCTCGTCCGTACTGCTCGATTCAAAACGAATTTGCTTACGTGAAAGAAAAATATCTCCCGGCTAACACTTTGGTCCCCTTTTCGGTATTCGTACGTCCAAACGAAAGCTTCTGCTGCGGTGCCTGTATGGCGTCGCGCGGGGCGGACCGTTAGACATACGGGATCCCGGAGGCCGCTGGCCCGTCAGCTAAACGAAAAGGAGTGAATTCATGAAGATTCAGCGTGGAATCAGAAATACCGGCTTGGCGATGTCTTTGGCCATGTTCGCATCGATGGGTGTTGCAGCCAATGCGCAGGATGCGCCAAGCGTTCCGCAAACCGCTGCACCAGGCGTAGCGACCGGGCAGCACGCAGTTGTCGAGGGTCTTGTAATCGGAAGAGACGGTTCCACGATGTTCGTGAGGACGCCGGACAGCCCGCGCGTCACCGTGCTTCTGCAGAACGACACCAAGGCGACGGAAAAGGGCGGCTTTCTTGGGCTTAGCCATAAGGACCTCGGCATTACGCAGCTTGTACCAGGCCTGCAGGTTAAGGTTGACGGAAGCTATGACCCGAATCACGAGCTGGTCGCGAAGAAGGTTGAGTTCTCGCGCGGTTCATACAACACTGCGAAGCAGATTGACGCGGGCCTGAATCCGGTGAACGAACAGGTTGCGAAGCAGCAGGATCAGCTGCGCAGCGATCGCCGGGACATCGAGCAGGGCCAGACGGATCTTGCGTCGGCGCGGACGGACATCGACGCGACCAAGCAGGGGCTCGCGGCGAATGTTCAGGCGACGGGACAGAACACGCAGGCGATTGGCCAGACGAACACGCGCATCGGAACGCTTGACCAGTACGCAACGAAGGGAACCTACACGGTTCAGTTCGCCAACGGACGGTCTGCGGTCACGAGGAAGTACAAGGATGAGCTGACCGACTTTGTGAAGCAGGCTGCGAATACCCCGGGGGCCATGATCGAGGTGCAGGGCTATGCGTCGAAGGTCGGCAATCCGGCGCTGAACCAGCGGCTGAGCAGCGAGCGCGCGGACAACGTGCTTACGATCATCCAGCAGGCAGGAGTTCCGCTGACGCGGATCCTCGCACCGGCGGCGATGGGAACCACGGAGCAGGTTGCGAGCAACCACAGCCGCAGCGGACAGGCGCAGAACCGGCGCGTGGTCGTGACGATTGTCGTGAACCAGGGCATCAGCGGCGGCGACCAGAGTGGACAATCGGCTTCGGCCGCGCCCAGCCCCAGTGGGAGCATGTAATCGGTAGCTCTACCCGCTTGGCAAAATGCATGCCGGCCTCTTCGGAGGCCGGCATTGTTTTTATCGGGGCAGGATTAAGCCAGATATCAGTGCAGAACTTACTGCTTGTCGTAGATGGTGGTTTGCTTCTCGTTCGGCTTGGCTGGATCCCAGCCGATCTCAGTGAAGGACTTACCATTGGGGCTTAGTGTGTCCTCGGTGTGCCAGAGACGTTTGCCGCCCATGGTCACTTCACTGATCATCTTTTGGGGGCCTTCCATTTTTTCGCTCACCATCATCCCGTTCGGCATATTTGGACCGTGCACGGCCGCCGGAGTTCCATCAAGCTTGCCGTCCCAGGTCGCATGATCTTCGGGTGACTCGAAGCGCATGGCATTTCCGTTCACTGCCATCGTGAAGCTACCGACATGACTGCTGGAGGTGGAGACGGACTTCCACGTGCCGGCCATTCCGGTGCCCTGGCCCACCCGGGTGAAGGTGGTCTTCGTGACGCTTGTACCACCAGCAGGGATGATGTAGGTGGTCGTGCCTGTGTACGATTTGCCACCGGGATCCATCTGACGCTTTATGGTCTGTTCCAGCTTGCCGTTTTGCTTATACGTGCTGTCGAGGGTCGTGGCGGTCTCTTTGCAAGTCACAGTCTCCCCACCGATGGTCGGATAATCCTTGCCATCGCAGGCAAAGTCATACGCGACACTGCCCCCGTCGTAGTGATACTTGTTACCGGATTTCGTGAGGGTGTGGGTGTCACCGGTCATATGGCTCTTGGCCTGGTTAAGCTTCCATGTGCCGTTCCAAGGGCTTTGGGCGAGTGCGGGCATGGCGGACAATGCGATGGCGGCGAGACAGATCGGATGAAAGGCGCGCATAGGCGAACTCCTGAGTGAAGTGTTCACAACGGGGCCTGAGAGTGCAGAAGGGCGGCCTTAATGTAGGCCCGCGCAGATAGCGCGTCAACCGGCTTGCGTCGTTGCGGCGAGTTCGCGTGCGACCGTTCCTGCTACGCCGAGCGGGCCCGCTCAATCGCACGCACGACGGCCGCGGCTTTGTTGCGGCACTCTTCGGCTTCGCGCTCCGGGACGGAATCGGCGACGATGCCGGCGCCCGCCTGGATATAGCCGCGCTCGCCTTCCATGAAAAGTGTGCGGATTGCAATGCAGGAGTCGAGATTGCCGGAGAAATCTGCATAGATAATCGCGCCGCCGTAGACGCCGCGGCGGGCGGGCTCGAGTTCTTCGATGATTTCCATCGCGCGGATCTTGGGCGCGCCGGAGAGCGTGCCCGCGGGGAAACAGGCGCGCAGGGCGTCGATGGGTGCGAGGTCTGGCTTGAGGGTTCCCTCCAATGCGCTGACCAGATGCATGACGTGCGAGTAGCGCTCGATGAACATGAGGTCCTTGACGCGTACAGTGCCAAAGTCGGAGACGCGGCCGAGATCGTTGCGGCCGAGATCGACGAGCATGATGTGCTCGGCGACCTCTTTGCCGTCGGCGCGGAGGTCGGCTTCGAGCGAGCGGTCGTGGGATTCGTCGGCCCCGCGCGGGCGCGTGCCGGCGATAGGGCGGTACTCGAGGCCACGGCCGTGAACGCGGACGAGGAGTTCGGGGGAGGAACCCACGATGTGCGCGCGCCGGGCTGTTTGCTTGGAGGCGCTTCCCTGCCCCGCAAGGTTGAAGCGCAGGAAGTACATGTACGGGGACGGGTTGACGATGCGGAGCGAACGGTAGATTTCGAAGGGGTCGACGCCGGGGGTGCAATCGAAGCGCTGCGAGAGCACGCACTGAAAGACGTCGCCGGCGCGGATGTACTCCTTCACGGTATCGACGGCGTGGAGGAAGCCCTGCGGTTGGGTCCGCGGGGTAAGGCCAAGCGGCTCGGCGATGGGCTCGTGTGTAGGTTTGTGCAGTGCGGCTTCGAGAAGGGCTTCGAGGCGGTCGAGGCGGGTGTTTGCATCCATATGAGCCGATTCGACACCGGATTGCGTCAGCGGCGTGCGGGCGCCGGCGGTGACGATCAGGTGGATGGCCTTGCGGACGTGGTCGAAGGCGAGGACCTCGTCGAAGAACATGAGGTGGGCGTCGGGAACGTGGAGCTCGTCGGCGGCCAGGCTAGGCAGCTTCTCGATCTGACGGACGATGTCGTACGCGAAAAACCCGACCGCGCCGGAGGTGAACGGGGGCAGCCCGGGCAGGCGGGCGGGCGTATGGCCCGCCAGGGCCGATTTGAGCTCGGCGAAGATGTCGCCGGGGCGGGTTACTGGCCCTGCGCCGCTGAGGGCGTCCGTGATCTGCCCATTCGCCGCAGTCATCGTCCGGAACGGCCGGATGCCGATGAAGGTATAGCGGCCGATCGTCTCGCCGCCCTCGACGGATTCGAGCAGAAAGGCCTCAGGCTCGTGGGCGGCGACGCGCAGAAATGCGGAGACCGGGGTTTCGAGGTCCGCGGCGACGGTCCGGGTGACAGGGACAAGGGTGTGGGTGCGCGCGAGCTGGGCGAAGTCGTTGAGGGACGGGGTGGTTGGGGTGCGCGCGGAGGGCATCGGTATGAGGGTACCGCACTGGCTACGAACGAGGTGTCTGGCAGGGTGCGCGGGTCATTGCCAGTGCAACGAAGGTGGGCCTAGAATCGGCGGGGTTTGGGGGTTCCCGGTCGAAAATAGGGGCCTCCAATTCACTCGGAGGACGGTAGTGTTCTCGCTCCTGTAGAGTGTGGGTCGCGTCATACAAGACGTGGGCCCGCAGCAACCACCCCAGCGAACAAGTTCGCTGGGGATCCCGGGAGGAGGAGCAATGGCCGAAGAAAAGCTGGTGCCCGGGGGAGCAGCGCTAACAGCTCGCCCGGATTCCGTTAACGCGAGGACCGCGGCAAACAAGCCCGGTGCTCAGAAAGAAGCAGGCATGGTAACAGCAGAGGTTACGGCTCCTATTTCCCTTGAGCAAGAGACCAATCCATGGGAGGCACAGGCGGCGAGGTTCGATTTAGCCGCGAAGAAGTTGAATCTGGACGCAGGGCTCTGGAAGGTGCTGCGGTATCCATCGCGCGAGATCATCGTCCACATTCCGGTGGGGATGGACGACGGGACCATCGAAGTCTTCACCGGTTACCGGGTGCAGCACTCGGCCTCCCGCGGGCCGTGCAAGGGCGGAATCCGTTACTCGCCGGACGTGAGCCTGGATGAAGTGCGCGCGCTGGCGAGCTGGATGACCTGGAAGTGCGCGGTCGTGAACATCCCGTTTGGGGGAGCCAAGGGCGGCGTGATCTGCGATCCGCGCCGGATGAGCCAGGGCGAGCTGGAGCGGCTGACGCGGCGCTATACCGCTGAGCTGATCGAATTCATCGGGCCGGAGAAGGACGTTCCCGCGCCGGACATGAATACGAATGAGCAGACGATGGCATGGATCATGGACACCTACTCCATGCACATGCGCCAGACGGTGACCAGCGTGGTGACGGGCAAGCCGGTAAACCTGGGCGGCTCGCGCGGACGACGTGAGGCGACCGGCCGCGGCGTGAGCGTCGTGACGGATCAATCGCTGAAGCACCTGAACATGTCGCCGGAGTCGACGACGGTGATCGTGCAGGGGTTTGGCAACGTGGGCTCGAACTCCGCCAAACTGCTGTGGGAGAAGGGCTACAAGATTATCGGCATCGGCGAATACGACGGCGCGCTATACAACGCCAAAGGGATGGATATCAGCGAGCTGCTGGAGTGGAAGGCGCGGCACGGCTCGATCCACGGCTTCAAGGGCGCCGAGGCGGCGGACAAGGACGAGCTCCTGACGATGGAGTGCGGCGTCCTGATTCCCGCGGCAACCGAGAACGTCATCACCAGCCGCAACGCCGACAGGATTCGGGCGCGCATCCTCATCGAAGGCGCGAATGGGCCGACAACCACGGTTGCGGACCAGATCCTCGAGGAGAAGGGCGTGTTCGTTGTGCCGGACATTCTGGCCAACGCCGGCGGAGTCACCACCAGCTACTTCGAGTGGGTGCAGGACCGGATGGGCTACTTCTGGACCGAGGAGGAGGTCAACCAGCGGCTGGACCGAATAATGGTGGACAGCTTCAACGACGTGTTGCAATATGCGGTACAGCACGGCGTCAACAACCGAATTGCGGCATATATGCTGGCGATCGATCGCGTGGCATTTACAACCAAGCAGAGGGGAATGTACGCGTAGTTCCTAGTCTCCTGCAGGCCGCAGTCGGGACGCATCGTTGAGGTGAGTTTGCGACCCTGTCCTGATTGCGGCCAGCGCCGGTTCCAGCGCATTCATCGCGTGGGCTTGTGGGAGCGCTGGATTCTCACGCTCTACGGGCTGTATCCGTGGGTTTGCCGGAACTGCGGGCGGAAGATGTACCGCTTCAAAGAACGTCCGTCAGAGTCCGTGGAGACCGAGCAGAGCTGAATTTTCCGACCAGCCGGGTCACGACCGGATGTGGGAGAATGACAGTGTTTGGCGCGCAGCGAACGCCGCATCGATGCGCGTAATTGGCGTGCATACGTGAACCTGCCCAATTCCATCACGCTGAGCCGTATCGGCTGTGTTCCGGTGCTCATCTGGATCTTGAGCCCGAAGTTCCCGTTCCACACGCACGGCGAGCAGGAGATCATCGCGTCGGTAGTCTTCATCCTGGCTTCAATCACGGATGGCCTCGACGGCTATCTTGCCCGCAGGCGCGGCCAGATCACGACGATGGGCATGCTGCTGGACCCGCTCGCGGACAAGCTGATGGTCACGGCAGCCTACATTGTGCTGGTCTCGTATAACCCGCGCATTGTTCCGCCGTGGATTGCAGTACTCGTCATCGGGCGCGAGTTTCTGGTCAGCGGCCTGCGTTCCATTGCAGCCAGCGAAGGCTTCACCATTGAGGCGAGTGAAATTGGCAAGCTGAAGACCGTCATCCAGATCGTGAGCGTCGTCGCAGCCATCCTCAATCACCGCTGGGATTACTGGAACTTCGGGTGGTTCGTTGTCGGAGTTCACCTGATCGCCATGACGGCGATCTACTGGATGGCGATCGTGTCGATCATCTCCGCCATCGATTACTTCGCTGCGTTCTGGAAAAAGATTGATCACGCGAGCGGACGGCGCCGCAGACGCAGCTCGGTGCTGAGCCGCCGGAAGCGCAGCACACTAGAGCAGGGCGCAAACATCAAGCTGCAATAGGCAGCTGTACGCAAAAGCACACATTAAGGCACGGATCCAGCGCAGGTGCTTAATGGAAATATTAGCCGCCCAATCATCTCGCCGAGGTGCGACCCTTCGTCGCCCCGGCTCACGTGTCCTCGAACTCGATGGCCTCCGGGCTCTTGCCATCCTGCTCGTGCTCGGGTGTCATTATCCCGGGTTTGCCTCAATGGCGGGTGGCCTTCCCGAGTTCGGCTGGATCGGCGTTGAGATCTTCTTTTCGCTTTCCGGATACCTCATCACGACTATCCTCCTGGGCCTGCGCGACCGAAAAGGCGCATACACGACCTTTTACTCACGACGTTTCATTCGCATCCTTCCGCCTTACGTTTGCGTGACGGTATTCCTGATTGTCATAGCAGTCCATGAAAATTGGATGTTTTTGAATCTGAAGTACCTGGTTGTCTCGCAGCTGCTTTTTCTTCAGGCAATTCCGGGTGCCTCTTTGGTCTTTCTTGCCCACCTAGGAAGCGCTCATTTTGTTCCACTGCTCGGTTCCTCGCTGCCGGTTGTGCACCCCGGAGCTCCCATGAATTCCCGAACGGCAGCAGATACCTATTGGTCCCTCAGCATTGAAGAGTACTTTTATTTACTTTGGGCTCCGATAGTCTTGCGCTTTTCCCGCCCCATGATCGTCGCAATTGCACTGGCGGTTTGCATCGCGGAAATGCTGCTTCGATGGATGGTAGGCGCAATGTTCGCCTACTTTAGTCTCGTCTACAGGTTCGACGCCCTGCTGTTTGGCGCCCTGCTGGCAATCCTGCTGGAGCATTGGCGCGAGCACGGCAAGCCCAAATGGGGGGAGAGCACCCTTGTAGCGACCGCGGCGATCTCTGCGCTGGGTCTGGCGGCTCTCCTCTTTCTCATCTCTCCGATACTTGGCCGTGAGATTCGGGCCTCAGTGCTCTATCTGGTATTCGGACTGCCTCTCTTCTCGGTAGCTATGGCAGCCCTGCTGGGGATCATTCTGCTCCACGAAGGGGCCCATTGGACGAAACTTCTTCGCTCGCCTGTGTTGGTGTTTATCGGCACAATCAGCTACACGATGTACCTGGTACATATCCTTGCAGCCGCCGGAGTCAATCGATTCGTCACCCGTTCCCCACTGGCTGAGGCATTGCTTGCAAGCCTCTTCACAATCGCGATCTCTTACGTTTCCTGGCACTGGCTGGAGAAGCCGTTACTCCGCTGGAAAGACCGCCGTTTCCCGAACACACCTCATCCGGCCGAACCCAAAATTCAGGGGCAAACCGGCCACGTCGTGCACCGGGCGTGGCAGCGATGGCCTGACGATTGCGATTGACCGGTCTGGGCGGGACGGGGTAAAAGAGACAAAATTCACCTTTGGCAGGGTATCCCGGCATCGAGGTGTTCGAACGTGCTTCCTGATCAGTCTTGTGCAGTTGCCGTTTCCGCTTGCCCAAACTGCGGGTCATCCTCTACCGAGCGTATCTTTCGGCGCACCCGTGGGCGCGAGTGGTATCTTGCACGCTGCAAATCATGTAAACAGCACTTTACCGATCCACAACCGACGCTGGACGACGTCGTGGGCTTCTATGGTGATGGATACCACGAGGACCTGCTCACCGGAGATATGACGCGTGCCGCATTCGGCGACAAATTCAACCACTACATCGACTGGGTGCAGCCGCGTCTCCGCAACGGCGCGCGCACGCTGGACATCGGCTGCAGTACGGGTCTGTTTCCCTTTCTTTTCAAGGAACGTGGATTCGCCGCCGAGGGTCTGGAGGTGAACCCGACCACGGCGGCGTTCGCCAGAAAGCAGTTCGGTCTCACCATTACGAACGAGCCGTTTGAAACGGCCGAGTTCGTGTCCGGCAGCTTCAGCCTGGTTTCGATGACGGACGTGCTTGAGCATGCCGTGAGCCCGATTGTGACACTTGAGCGGGTCCATACCATCCTCGAAGATGGCGGCTACTGTCTGATTACCTTTCCCGATATCGCGTCGCTCGAATCACACTACTTCAAGGCCCTCGCGAGCATGACCGGACGCGCATGGCTGTGGCAGAACTGCCATGTGCCTCTGCACACGTGGGAGTTCACACGCGCGACCGCTGAGGCACTCTTCCGGCGCACAGGTTTCCGTGTGGCTGATTTCCGGAGATGCCACGAAATTCCGAACGAGCCTCGCGAGCGGCTGATTGAGCTGCTTTACCTGCCATCTCGACTGCTCACGCTGCAGCCGCTCTCCCGCCTGTTCGGCACCCGCCTCGAGTTCCTGATCCAGAAGCAATAGTCGCCCAAGCGTGAAGAAGCCTCGGCAGCCGCCGAGGCTTCTTTGGGTTTCTTATACCGGCTCTACACGTGTGCCCGGTGAGAGGGCTCGCGGTGAACGAAATGATACGGCGGCCACGGACCGGAGAGCTGCATCGCGCAGTCCTTCATCTGCTGCGTCGCAGAGCTGTACTTATTCTGGTACCGCTCGACCGTTTTTTTGTCGACCAGGTGAGCGATATCGAGAAGCATCTTGCCGGAATCCATACGGCGGCAGGTGATCTCCTCTGCCAATGGGAGAAACATGCGGTGCATTTGTACCGAGAGCGCCCGGGCGCGCGACTGACGCTCGCGCTGGCGGCTGGCTGACTCGCGCAGGTGGGACAGGTACTCCTGGCCGGCGTTGTGGTGCTGGAGCCCGTTGCGGGACTCGGGGCAGATATCGTCGACGAGGAGCTTCAGGTGCATCTCCGCCTTGCCGCGCAGACGCTCTACGTTCGCCATAAAATGACGCTGATTGGAGCGGACCGAGCGGCGCAGGGCGTCGTCATCGTCGAACGTGGTGCCGAACCGGAACGGAAGAACGGTGGACCGATCGAAGCAGCCGGAGATGACTCGGGCGTGATCGCGGGCGGCCGTTTGAGCTTCAGGGCCGGTGAGGCGAGCGCCATCTTCGGCAAGGTGCTCGGAGACAACAACGGCGAGATCGGCGGCCGGAAACAGAAAGATCTGGTTTCCAAAAAGACCAGTGACGCCTGCCAGGGGCATCGGACGGCGATGACGGGCTAACTCAGAGAAAGCACTGCGTTCAGCTATGCAATAGGCGTACCATGACATACCTTGTGCTGCTCCTGTTTCGTCGCACCGACCTGGACCAGCGGGCGCGGAAATGACCCTGCAACATCAAAGAACGATCGAGGAACTAGCGCCTGGGCCGGTCTCGGGTGCCCCGGTACGTGTGCACTGTTTCGATTGCGAGCCAGATACTATGCCCGTCGCAACACGATTGGCAAGAGGCTTAAAAAACACCAAAGATCAGCAGGTTGGCGGATAGATTGCACCCCGAAAAGATTTCAATTGGGATACTGTTTCTGCGGCTCCCGCGCGCTTTCCGCAGTTCGTGAACCGCGCGCCCGGCGAGGCCTGCAACGGCTGGCTGGTACACTTGAGCTTGCGCCCACAGTGCTCCGGGGCGACGAGAATCCTTCAAAAAAGACGGGAACAGCGAACGAGTGGACAACGCAACCAAGCGGCAGTTGAAGAAGCAGGACCAGTTTGTCACCTTGACGGAACATGGCGTCGACTGGGCGAAGCAGAACCAGAAGCAGGCAATCATCATCGGGGCGATCGCGGTCGCTCTGATCCTGCTGATCGTTGGCGGATACACACTCTTCCAGCACCGGAGTGACGCAGCCGCCAACGCCTTTGGCGAAGCGATGCAGACCTACCAGGCGCCGCTTGCCTCGCAGGCGCCGAACCTGCCCCCCGGCATCAAGACCTTCCCTGATGCCAAGGCGCGCGCAGCCGCAGCGAACGTGCAGTTCGTTGCAGTAGCCGACAAGTACGGCATGACCGAGCCGGGCAAGATGGCGCTGTATATGGCGGGTCTCACCTACATGGACGAGGGCAACAACAGCGCAGCCGAAGATGCTTTGAAGAAAGTCGTGGGAAGCTGGAATGGCGATACCGCGGCGCTGGGCAAGTCTGCCCTGGCCGGCCTGTATGAGCAGATGGGGCGTAACGCGGACGCTGAGAAGCTGCTCGATGAGCTAGGCAAAGGCAAGGCCACGACCGTCCCACCATATTTTGCGCAGATCCGGCTCGGCGACCTCTACCAGACGGAAGGAAAGACGGCCGACGCCAAGCGCGTCTGGGCGGAGGTGAAGGACAAGGATAAGGACCCCAAGGGCAATCCCGGACCCGCCGCAGAGGTCGCGTCAGAGAGGCTGAATCCGCAGCCCGCAGGACCTGGTATGGGCATGGGCATGGGCCAATAGCTCAGCATGCCAATACGTCAGCACCGAATCGAAACAAAGGCCGCTCGTGAGAGCGGCCTTTGTTGTTGTCTGGTCGCAGGCTAGAGGAAGCCTTCGTCATCACCCAGATGCGAGGCCGTGGCCTGGAGGCTGACGTGGGTCGCCAGTGGACGGACTAACTCAGCGGGACTCCGAAGCCGGCCGATGGATGTCCAGATGTCAGGCTTCGCTGGGTTGATCGGCGGCGGCGTCCAGTGCGGCAGCTCCAGCCTCAGATAGTGGGCCATCGCGCACGCATGCGGCTCATACAGCTTGCGCAGAGCGTCGAGCCGCGTCCGCACGTTGAGATCACCGCAAAGCGCGACGCCCGAACCCCGCAGCAGATCGCATAGACGGCTGAACTCATCGTCATTCAGCCGCGTGAAGGCACCTTCTCGCAGCCGCTGCTCGGCACCTTCGCGGTGAAACACATGCCCGATATCGACCAGGACATGTCGGCCGATCGCAAACGTCAGCTGCGCCTGACGCTGCGCCGGTCCTTCGACTGCGGTAATCAGCAGGGCGCAGGTGTCGAGCACCGCTGTGAGCGCGGACAGCCAGCTCTGGTTGTCGTGCTGTGAGCGGTAATAGCAGAGAATCGGGTAGGAGATGTGCGTCTCGAGCATCGACGCGGACCAGCGCTCCCACTCCGCAAGCAGCTCCGTAAGGGCCTGATTCCCGCCCTCGAACCGGTGCCGCAGCAGGAGTTCGCCGGCCGTGGGGGGCGAGCCAGCGCGCGCATCCAGCAGCGCTACGGTCATCTCACGCGCCGAAAAGGCGGTATAGAGCACCGGCACATACCCGATCACCAGCGCAATAAAGCCAAGACCAGTGCCTGCCTCCAGAACCACCAGAAAGCGTGTGGCGTGGTTTGCCGGCACAACGTCGCCCAGTCCCAGCGTGAAAAGGGTGGAACCGCTCACATAAAAGCAGCTCCGCAGTCGGTCGAAGGCCGTAACAGGACGCCACGGATCCGTAAACGGCACATGCAAGCCGAAGTAGATGAGGGCAAAAGCTGTTAGCAGCACAAGGGCCCAGGCGACAAACAGCAGCAGCAGCGAAAGCGGGCCATAAAAGCTGTAAAGCTGCTCGCGCCTGCGGTGATCGCGGACCATTTGCACGATGTACGTGAACGGAATCCACGTGGAAAGAAGGAAGATTCTCGTGAGGCGAAAACGCACGACGGGGCGCCGCGGCAGGATGATCGTCTGGAAGGAATCCAGCAGCACCGCTCCGAGCAGGAGTAACCCGAGCACCAGCAGGAAGATATGCATCGCTTGACCTTAGATTGTCGCGCGGATGGAAACGACGCAGTCAATAAAAAGAGAGAAAATCCGCAATTTCATGTGGAACAGCGCAGGTTTGTTCGTCTACTCTACAGCTACTCTCTCCACTACTGCGCCGGTTGCTTCGGCGTTTTGATTCCTCTGTTTCTTCTCCGGGCGCCAGGGAGGAGGCAAGACCTCCAATGAAACAGCGAGTGCTTGTAGTCGATGATGATCGACTCGTGGCGGACACGCTACGGTTGATCTTTGCGGTGAACGGTTTTGACTCGGAGGCATGTTATTCAGCGGCGGAAGCCCTGCGCAAAGCGAGAAGCTTTGATCCGGAGCTGCTGCTGTGCGACGTGACGATGCCGGGAGGTAGCGGCCTGCAGTTGGCTGCGACTATCAATCGCGAGATGCCGAGATGTCAGATGATTATGCTGACCGGATATCTCACGCATGCGGCCAGCGTTGAGCTCGAGGCACTTCGGATGAAGCGGCCACTGAAATTATTGAATAAGCCGTGTCGTCCCGAGCTGCTGCTGAAGGAAGCGGGCGATCTGCTTCGAGGCGCGCAGCTCTGCGCCGCTAGCTGAGCTGGCGACGCGAGCGGCGCACGGGCTTGCCCGGCGTAAACTCGAGCTTGCGATGAGTCCCCGCGAGCCCTTGCCGAGCATCGCCGACCTGCGGCGAAAAGGCAGAACGAAGACCGAGTTGCGCCCACAGATGCCGGGCCTGTTCGACACGCTCCCGGCGGCGGACCACGCTATCGCCCTGCCCGAGAGGACCGATGCTCCCGAGCCGAAACTAACGCCGGGACCCATCGAAGCTCCGAAGCCTGCGAAGCTCGCCGCGCCGCCGCCCGAGCCGCGCGTTTGGACCGTCGGCGATCTGGTCCGGCAAATCCGCGGTGTGCTTGAGCACAGCTACAGCCAGATCACCATTGAAGGCGAGATCTCCAACTGGCGCCCTGCGGCAACCGGCCACTGCTACTTCACCCTTAAGGATGGCGCAGCGCAGCTCTCGGTCGTGATGTTCCGGCGGCAGGCTTCGCTCATCCGCTTCCGGCCCAAGGATGGGGACGCCGTTCGTCTCCGCGGCCAACTCAGCGTTTACGAAAGCCGCGGCCAGATGCAGCTCATCGCCGAGTGGATGGAACCGCGCGGGCTCGGTGCGCTGCTCGCCGCCGTGCGCGAGCTCAAGGAGCGTCTCCGCCGCGAGGGCCTCTTCGACCGCAAGCGCCCGCTGCCAGCCTTCCCCAAATGCATCGGTGTCGTCACCAGCGTGCAGGGCGCCGCGCTGCGCGACATCGTCAAGGTCTGTCGTCGCCGCCATGCTGCAGTGAACCTGCTGATCTATCCCGCGTCCGTCCAGGGCCCGCGCTGCGCGATCGAGGTCGCAGCCGGCGTGCGCTGGTTCAGCCGCCATGCGGATCGCGCCGACGTCGTCATCGTGGCGCGCGGTGGTGGAAGCTGGGAAGACCTGCACGGCTTTAACGACGAACGCATCGCACGTGCGATCGCCGCATGCACCGTGCCCGTGATCGTCGGCGTAGGCCATGCAACTGACTCAACCATCGCCGACGCCGCGGCAGATGTCTGCGCGCCGACTCCTTCCGCTGCCGCCGAGATCGTGACCGCCGCACAGCATCGCATCGAAGAACGCGTCCATCGCCTGCATTCCGGCGTAATCCGTGCCGGACGCTTCGAGATCCTGCGCGCACGGCAGCAGCTCTCGCATCTCGGAGCCGAGATGGTGCTGCGCCGCGTGCACGACGCGTTGAATCGCAAGGCGCAACGCTGCGATGAGCTGGATCTGCGAATGCACAACGCGCTCTTCCGCAGGCTTCGCCTCGCGGGCGATCGCAGCGTCCGGATCGAGACGCGTCTGCTTCGGTATGATCCCGCCGCGCGACTGCGCGACAACTCCCGAAAGCTCGAAGCGCTCCGCAGCCGACTCTCGTCTCTAGCGAAGACGACCGTTTCGAGCCGCGCCACACAGATCGACCGCGCCGGATCGAAGCTGCAGGCTCTGAGCCCCGTACGCGTGCTCGAGCGCGGTTACGCTCTCGTCTACGGCCCCGATGGCAAACTCCTTCGTGCGAGCACCGAGGTCGAGCAGGGCGAGCAGATTACCGCGCGCCTTCACCAGGGCAGCCTGAGCGCAACCATAATCCAGAAGAACTAAACCGCGCCGCCGCACATTCCGCTCGAGCATTTTCCCTGAAGGGATAGTCAAGGCGAAGACCGTTGGTGTCGTTTCTCCCAAGGAAAACGACCTCCATAGATATCTATTGAAACTATAGTGTCAGGAGAAATGCTCTAGCATCAATAAGGGGCAATTCAGCTATCGGAGAGATGGATGCGCAAGCTGTTTGGGACAGATGGGATTCGCGCGGTCGCAGGCGAGCCGCCGCTCGATCCAAAGACGATTCGCGCGGTCGGTGTCGCGCTGGCACGCAAGCTACGGGAGAATGGCACGCCTGTCCGCGTTGTGCTCGGCATGGACACGCGAGAGAGCGGCCCATGGATCGCCTCCGCGCTGATCGCCGGCTTGCACGAAGGCAGTGCGACCAGTGAGTTTGCCGGCGTGATCACCACTCCGGCGATCGCGTTCCTCGCCAAGAAGCACCGCTTCAGCGCCGGCGTCGTTATCTCCGCATCCCACAATCCGTGGCAGGATAACGGGGTTAAGATCTTCGGCGGCGACGGCTACAAGCTGCCCGACGAGGTCGAGCTCGAGATCGAACGCGAAATCGAGCGCGTGCTGGAGCAGGGACCAGGAAACAGGGAACAGAGATCAGAGCTTCCGCAGGTGAACGAAAATTTCCGCCGTGAGTACGTGCAGTTTCTGCTCAGCGCCGTTCCCGGCATCTCGCTCGACAACCGTTGCGTTGTCATCGACTGCGCCAATGGTGCGGCAAGCGTTATCGCACCGCAGCTCTTCGATTCGCTCAAAGGCACTGTTGAAGTCACGCACGCCTCGCCGGATGGGCGCAATATCAACGCGAACTGCGGCGCGCTGCATCCTGAAGTCGTAGCGCGCGAAGTGAGGGAGCGCCGCGCCTCGCTCGGCTTCACCTTCGACGGCGATGCTGACCGTGCACTCTTCGCCGACGAGCACGGGCATGTCGTCAACGGCGACGCCGTGATGCTCGCCTGCGCACGCGATCTGCAGGCGCGCGGCGAGCTTGCGAATGATGTCGTCGTCGCAACCACGATGTCGAACATGGGCTTCGAAGCTGCGCTGAAGCGCTCCGGGATCGCGATGCTGCGCGCGCCCGTGGGCGACAAATATGTCCTTGAAGAGATGAAGAAGAGTGGCGCCTCGCTGGGCGGCGAGCAGTCAGGCCACATCCTCTTCCCTGCCCGCGCCACCACCGGCGACGGCCTGCTCACCGCGCTCGTCGTTCTCGACGTCGTGCATCGGTCCGGCAAGACGCTCAGCGAACTCATCGCCGACCTGAAGAACTATCCGCAGGTGATCGTGAATGTGAAGGTCCGCGAGAAGCGGCCGCTCGACACGATTCCGTCGATCGTCTCCGCAATCCGCTCTGCCGAAGATGAACTCCGCGACTCGGGCCGCGTCGTCATTCGCTACTCCGGCACCGAAGCACTCGCGCGCGTCATGATCGAGGCCGAAAGCGAAGCTGCCATGCGCCGTCACGCCGACGCCATCGCCGATGCGATTCGTGCAGAGCTCGGTGCCTAGTCGCGATAAACGCTTGTCTCGCGGTAGTGGTTCACCCAGTCGAACCAGAAGGACTTGTGGCCGTCGACTGGCTTTAGACATTGGCCGGAGAGCTTGCCTGCAACCACGCAGCCCTGGAAGCTCCAGGTGCTGCCACTTTCCGTGTCGGTCATAAAGGCGTCGTCTGTCGGGTTTTGCGCGCGGACAAAGGTGAGCTTGCCGGGCTCAAAGGCGCGGACCGACGCGTTGTCCGGGCCGAGCAGGAGCAGAACGGTATTGGCGGCGTTCGCAGGCGCATCTTCGATTAGCCCCGAGCTGTATAGGGACCGCATGAGATATGCGCGATGTGTGCCGCCCGTTTGAATTCCGAAAACAATCTCATGCGGGTTGATTCCCGAGGCTGATACGTCCACCACAACTCGTGTTCGAGCTACGTGCTGCTCCCAGTCCTTAGGATCGTACTCGGCTTCGAAAACAGGATCGGGCCGCAGAACCGTTCCGTCCGGATTTTCCTTCCGCCACAAGCGCGAAGCTCAGCTCCTCAGAGGAGACAAGCGCAAGATGCCTGCCGCGCAGAGGACCGAAGATGCACTCACCCGTGCTCTGCTGCCAGATGCTCGACGTTTCGGCATCGCGCAGAAGCGCGTTCCCGTTGTTGATGCCGCCAAGATGAAAATACAGCGTTCGCCCGTCGAGGACCCGGTTCCAAACCAGGCCCGTGTGACATAAGGTGCAATAGGTGATGGCAATCGGCTGGCCGGCAAGAGTGTCGTTGATGATGTGGTGATAGCCGAGGTAGCGGATCGGATACGCGCGTCGTTCACCGCCGAGATCGACCGCAAGGACCATATCGCTGTTCTCCACGGTGGCCTGCGCGGCCGTTGCAAACGAGGGCGACGGATTCGGGTGAAACATCCGCTCAAAGATGTTTACACGCGAAGCAGCCAGGCTGAGCGCGGCAATCACGAGAGCGAGCACGAAGGTTATGCGCGTCAGCGCGGCGTGTTCGCTTCCATGCTGCGGCGCTCAGCACAACCAGCGCCAGCATGCAGAGCAGCGTAATGGCCGGAGCCGTCCGGCGCAGCTCTAGAGCGAAGGCAAGTGCGTGCGGGTCCTCAGGAACGAACGGCCGAATGACATAAATTGGAATGGCCACGCTGGCGGCGGCGATCAGTGCGATCGCGCCTGCGGCTACCGTGAAGCGGAGCGTGTTTGAATTCTGCTTCATCGCTAGAACCTCGTTGGTGAACTGATCAGGTGGAAGAAGAGCAGAAACCAGCCGAGATAAACGCACGAGAAGATGACCACCGCGAACTTCACCTTCGTGATCATGCGCAACGGACGCGTCAGCGCACGCACTCCGCTGAAGAACGCGAAGATCAGCGTGAGAAACACGATAGCTGCAAGCGCAACCTCGACGCGCAGCCACGGATCAAGGTGACCGATCTGGTAAAAGTTCGAGACCTCCGACACATGAGCAATGATGATCGGCTAAATCGATCAGCAGCGCAACGACAGCGAACGCCGCGAACTGCATCGCGAAGGTCACCCATGCAGTGCCAGTTTGTGGCGCGAGCTTGGCGCGCTTGCGCTGGAAGATCCTCCGGAAGGTACGCACAAGCGCCGCGATGACCAGCAGCAGCATCGTCCCAAGCGCGACCGTCAGTGGGATGCTGAGCCATGGGCCCGAGACAAGCAGCGGCGCGCGATCCGAATGGCCCGGCGACACGTAACCGATAACCCGGCCGTGCGCATTGCGCTCGAAATGGATCGTGCTCTGGTCCGTCTCGTCATAGAACGAATCGTTTCCAACCGGATGGAAGTCGATCGGATGACCGTAGAAGTCCTTCGCCGTTGAGATCGTCAGGTTGCCATCTTTGGTGGACTCGATATGCCTGAGTTGCAAACCGACAAGCCGGAAGATCGTCGAGTCTTCACGGCGCGAGCTGAGGAAGTAGCCGGTGTATGGATGCAGTTGTTTGGCTGTGAGCTTCAGGTACCCGGGATGTGCGTTGGGCGCACCGGGAAGATAACGGTCGACAAACGCGTCGAATAGCTCCCCGCGTGCCTTCTGCGCGGCGCCTTGCGAGTTGTAGCTGATGAAGAACGAGAGCCCATGCGTCGGATCGATCCAGAACTGCGAGTGACACGCGAGCAGATCGCCGCCGTGGCCGATAAACCGGATGCCATTGCGGTCTTCGTCATAGAAGCCGAGGTCCCACGGAGTGACGCCGGGAGCCGGCGTGAACTGCGGTGTAAGCAACAGCGCTACAGACGCGGGCTGCAGGATCTGCACACCGTTGTACGTTCCTCTGCCCAGCAGCATCTGCCCGAAGATGGCCATGTCCGCAGCGGTCGAGGATAGCCCGCCCGCCGGAACGGCCGTCATACCCTCGAAGCCGGTGTCATCCGCTGAGGTGTGCAGATAGCCCTTTGTCGCGACGAACCCCTTGGGTAGTGGCTGCTGAAAGGTGGAGTGCGTCATGCCCAGCGGAGTGAAGATATGGTGCTGCACGTAATCCACGTATGGCTCGCCGGAGACGCGCTGCACAATGTAACCGATCAGCGTTACTCCATAATTCGAGTACGCGAGGTCCTTGCCCGGGGCGGCAAAGCGATGCGGCTGATTGCGGATCAGGAACGTGCGGATGTCGAGCGGCAGCTTGCCGGACTTGTCGGAGCCGAAGTCGTGCAGCTCTTCCTCAAATCCTGCGGTGTGCGTTGCAAGATTGCGCAGCGTGATGGGCGGCCATTTGCCCGTGACGGTTCCAGGCTCCGGATTGATTTTGAAGTCGAGATATTGCTGGATGTTGTGTCAAGATTCAACT
Source organism: uncultured Acidobacteriaceae bacterium (assembly GCA_963762465.1). Taxonomy (GTDB): domain Bacteria; phylum Acidobacteriota; class Terriglobia; order Terriglobales; family Acidobacteriaceae; genus Granulicella. The sequence goes on from CAVXKS010000011.1 coordinate 775,948, forward strand.
TGCCTTGCTCGACGAGCTGCATCATCGAGACGTAGGTGAAGAGCTTCGAGATGGATCCCGGACGAAACGTCGTCACAACGGGATCGACGGGCGTCTTCTTCTTGAAATCCGCGTAGCCGTAGCCCTTCAGGATCAGCGGCCGGCCGTTCTGGTAAATCGAGATCGTTGCGCCAGCGACATCATCGCGCTGAAGCTGCAGCGGAAGAAAGCCGTCGAGGAAGGCCGTGACGTCCTGCGCTGTGAGCTGCGGCGGCGACTTCGGATTCGGGGGCGGCAGCGGAACCGGCTGGGTTGAGCTGGTGGGCTTCGGCCCGGGTCCCGGAAGCTGGGGTGCCTGAGCGCAAGCCAGTGGAGCAAGCACCGCAACGCACAGCGAGACAACAGAACGCGATAAACGCATGCAGGCTCCGCAGAGATGGATAGCCGTGAGGGTATCATCCGCGGAGCCGCATGATGGCTTCAAATTCGCCGAATTGGATTCACGCTACTTGCGACTTCCTCCGCTCGCCGACGACGAGTTTCCACTGGGCGCAGACGGAGCACTGGAGGGTCGAGGCATCGAAGCGGCTGAAGCGCCGCCAGGTTCGGGACGCTGCCATGAGCCACGAGCGGATGATTCTCCTGGCCTGATGCCGTTGTCCACGTTGCCGCGCATTTCGCCGTTCATTCCGCGAATGCCATCATTCATCCCGTTCCGGGTATCGCCGCCGGGACGGCTGAACGTCGCCACGCCGCGTGAACCAGGCGTCATCGACGAGACCTCGCGGCCGTTCGCTCCGCGCGTCGCGTTCGCCACTCCGCTCCGTGGACCGATGAGGGAACGTTCGATCTCCGTGTGCGCCTCGCCGTGATGCGCGACGTCGGAGGAGATGGACTTCAGATCGCCAAACGCATCGCGCGGCACACCCAGACCTGCCGAGTTTGTGCGGAAGGTGAATGTACCGGGTGCAGAGACGCTCGAGACGGCAAGCGGACGTCCATTCACGGGAACCATCGCCGGTGAACCCGCACGCGGGGGAAGCGGTCTTGTCAGGAGAGAACGCGAGCCACCCGCGCCGGCCGGAGTCGAAACCAGCGCTGTGTTCTGCAGGCCCATGAATTGGCTTCCAGGCTGCCAGCCCCAACCCGCGCCGCCGCAGGACATCCACGTGCCGGAGTGGAATGGCATCCAGCCCCACGGATACGGGGACACCCACGAATAGCCAACGTTCGGGTAATAGGCCCACGTGCCGTTGTCGTACGGCGTCCACCCGGACGAGACAAAGTATGGCCGCCACACGTTGCCGCAGCCGGGCATGTTAACGAACCCCCCATAATAGTTGAGATCGCTTGTGCCGTAGAGAAGACCTGTGCCACCCGACGAGCGCAGCGACGAGTACTGCTTCTGATACTCGACGCCATTCCTGTCCCACTGATCGAAGGCGGTCTCTTCGAGCTTCGCCGGTTCCGGTGGTTTGTAACCGATGAGGTCGAAGTCGAGCGACTTACCACGCTTGAGTGCTGTGGTCGTCGAGCCGTCAATGAAGTCCACCGCACCATCAAGCACCGACAGATTCGACTGCGACGAATCGACAGTCAGGCGGATGTGACTTGATGGATGAAGTTCGACGGTCGTCTCACCCGCCGCGATCGTGAAGGTGTTGTTTGCCTTGCTGTTTGCGAGGCTCGCATACACCATCCCCCGCATGACTTTGATGTTCGAGATCGTCGCCCCTGCCATGTTGCGCTTCAGCAGCGTGAACTCGACTTCACTGTCGGGTGTCAAGCGGATTGCGCTGTTGTCTTCGAACTCGACCTCGGCGAGGCCGACCTCCGTGCGCAGCATCGTGCCGCCAGTGATGGGGATGTTGACGAAGGCCTCTTCAAAGCCGCGGCCGATGTGACGATCGATCGCCACCTTGCCGCGCACCTGACTGAGACGCACGATTCGGATGTCGGAGAGCCCGACGGTGTTGGTGGAAGCTGCGGCGACACTGGCCGGTTTAGCCGCGGATGGTAAGGGGGTGACAGCGTCCTGCGCGTTGAGAGGAAGACAAAGCGCAAGAGAAACAAGGGTGAGTGCTCCGGAACTCGGCTTCATAGAGCTCCTCCGGTTCGCTTTCAAGGAGGCCATCATTATGGCAGATGGAGAGCACAACCGGTGGAGGCGAAATTGTCTGGGGACGCGGAGCAGAGCTATTCAGGAGACTGCAAAGTCTTCAGAACAGGCTGCTTAGATCTGTCACCACCTGGGATAACGGCGCGGCCAACCGCCGTGATAGAGACATTCCGCTTACATTTATTTTACAAGTGGCGTCAAGCCAGGCAAGGGCAGAGTTGATCGGTGCGGGCTGGCTCGCAAATCGCGGTGGACGCTTCAATTGCTGACAGTACACCCTCGGCCGGTTTGGGGAGATGTCGAACCAGTTGACCCGTCTGAGATGAGAGCGCGGCGCGTGAGAATCGTGAGCGGCCCGAACTGCTTCACAGGCTGGTATTGCTGCATGATGAAGTTATCGAGAAGCACGACGCCTGAGCTTACGGAGCTGTCGTTCGGCTCGTGAAAGCTCTCATACTCGCTATCGAGGATGATGTACGGTGGTTTGTTCGCCTGCAGTTCGGAGATCATCTCCTGCTGAATGGGAACGGTGTTCTGCAAGTGTGGATCCATGTGTGACCACTTCGTCGCGGGGAGACGATCGAGCATGAAGTAGGTGCCATTGTCGTTTATGAAGATGCGATCGTGATGGCGCAAGCCGACGTATAACGTCTCGCCAGGGCATATCCGGCCTTCAAGAAACTCGACTGCATGCATGTGATCCGGACTGACGAGGTAACACATGTCCGAGGTGGCGGGATTCCGGAGCCGGCACCAATTACGATCGGGCGGAAAGGGAGCCTGTGTTTGAGGCCGCAGAAGATAAGGAAGGACCAGACTCTTCTGCTCCAAGCTGGAGTGCGTGCGGAAGAGGGTAAACCGAATGGTGCAGAGCAAACATAGACCGCCCAGGAGATAAACCGGAACCTTAAGCCAATACGGGTATCGGATGGCCAGATGTACAAGGCAGCCGAGCACAAAGAGCGTTGGAACAAGAGCCAGATAGTTCTGCGAGAACTCGATGCGAACAAGACCTTTGGTCCACATGAGTCCGGCGAGAAAACCAAAACTGAGGAGGAATCCTATGTGGCCCGATTCGACGGGAATGCGCGTAGCACGCTCCGCGCGAGAACGGGTGCGCCAGAGCGCGAGGCAGGCCAAGCCGGCGAGAAGCGCTGTGAAGCCGGGCAGCAGGAAATAAAACTCGCCGAGACGGCCGAGGTCGCGGCTCATTGGAAGGCCGCGGCTCACACGATAGTACTTGACGAAATACTCGACCAGTTGAAACCAGATGTCGTGCCACGGAGCGACAGCAAGGTACGCAATTAGCGGCGGAAGGACGACCAAAACAAAGCCGGCGAGCAGAACGAGAAAACTGAATGAAAGCTGTTTCCAGCCGATCGGAGAGGACGCCGGCCGCAGGAATGGCACAGCGAAGAACACAACGAACACCGTTGCTAGAAGAGCAAACCCGCAGTCGTGACGGAAAAGCGTCGTCAGACCTATCAAGGATCCCGTTCCCGCAAGTCGACGATACGATACGTGCCGGATGAATACAGGCTGAAGGAACAAAAGAGCCCAAACGCCGAACAGTGAGGCCGGAGTCACGGCCACGACGTGAATCTGCAGAATGAAGACCCAGAGTAGCAAGGCAAGAGAGAAAACAATTGCGATACTCAGCCGGCAAATTTTACGCAAGGCAACGAAAGATGTGGCAACCAGCAGCGACTTGATCGCGAGGTCGAACATTCGAGCAACAAAGACCGTTGGGCCAAAGACTTTGAACAACGCTGCGAGAGCATACGGCAGCGCGGGACCGTAGATGAAATGGAAGTCGCGATATGGAACCTGGCCCGCACTGACGCGAAGCCCCGCCGTGAGGCTAATTCCCTCGTCGAAGAGATATATGGTGCGGTCAGTGCTGAGGAAGAGGAACAAAAAAGCGAATCCGAACGCAAGGACCCATTCCCTCCATGCTGCAAATGCGGTCGGGCCCTTCTCATTGGAAAGTGCAGGGAAAGACTTCTGCCATTCAGCCATATGTACGTGGGACTTGCAGGTGCGCTTGCCTATTAGACTACGCCAACCCTGATTTCCGGCAAGCACGATTTATGAAAGACATGGTGCTGCTTTCGCGTTCTTCCCGAAGCGTGAGTATTTGCGCGATACAAATGAGGCGAAGGTGGGACCGTGGAAGCACTCAGCTAGTTCTGTAACGCGGCTCTTACCCCACGCTTTCGGAGATGCGAAAGGGCAGGCGACCGGATTGGTGATCCAGGCAAAAAGCAGGTTCCTCGCCTGGCCACCCCAACGAGCAAAGAACGCTCGTCGGTCACCCCGGTGCGGCTCGGAATGACAGAAAGAAAAGCAAGGGCAGGACAAAGCAAAAGCAGCGGCAGCGGCAAAGACAAGAGCGAAAGCAAAGCCAGAGCACTCGCGCGTCTTAGCGGGCGATATCCCACCCTTTCACGACGAGACCGTGAAAGGATGGGCCACCAAGAGTGGAGAAGGCTTAGGTCCTTCTTCTAGTCGGCGATGCCGGGGTCGGGCGGATCGATGCCGAGGGCGGTGGCGAGGTCGCTGAGGTGGTCTTGCTCGTCGAGGAGAATCTCGCGGATCGTTTCGCCGATGGCGAACTCGTTGAGCGGATCGCACTGGCGGACACGACGGCGGTAGTTCGCGATCGTGACGCGCTCGTTTTCGAGGTCGAACCGGAGCATGTCTTCGGCTTTTTCGGAGGTCTTGACCGGTTTCGGGGTGACCGTTGGCATGCCGCCGAGGTAGTCGATCGAGTTTGAGATTTTGAGGGCGTGATCGAGCTCTTCCTTCGCGTGCTCGACGAGCTGGTCGGCGATACTCATGTAGGCGGCGCCTTTGAGCACCTGTGAGTAGTTCACGTAGGCGATGATGGCCTGATACTCGCGCGAGAGGTCTTCGTTGAGAGCGTCGATGAGCTGGCTACGCGTGATGGGGGACTGGTTGTTGTCAGGCACGTGAAAATTTCTCCTTGTGGTTTGTGATGTGCGGTTCGCAAAACGCGATGCCAGCCGGCGATTACCGGAACGGCTGCGGTGTCATTTGATGTCGCGCCAATTGTGACCGAGCCCGATATCAGCAACGATGGGAACAGAAAATTGGCCGACGGATTCCATTTGGGTGCGCACGAGCTCGGTCATCTCTTCGGATTCTTGGGGGACGACGTCGAAGAGGAGTTCGTCGTGCACCTGGAGAGTCATGCGTGAGCGGAGATTGCGGCGGGCGATCTCGGCGTCGATGCGGATCATCGCTAATTTGATGAGGTCGGCGGCGGTGCCCTGCAGCGGCGTGTTGACGGCCGTGCGCTCGGCGAAGCCACGCTGGTTGGGGTTGCGGGAGTGGATGTCCGGGATGGGGCGGACGCGGCCGAAGGCGGTGCGGACGGCCTGCTCGCGGCGGACCTGGTCGAGCGTGGCTTCGATGAAGGTGGCGACGCCCTTGTAGCGGTCGAAGTACTTGTCGATATAGGCGCGGGCGGTGCGCTGGTCGATGGAGAGCTGCGCGGCGAGGCCGAAGGGCGAGATGCCGTAGACGATGCCGAAGTTGACGGCCTTGGCGCGGGCGCGCGTCTCTTTGCTCATGGTAGCGGGGTCCTCTTCAAAGACCTCGGCGGCGGTGAGCGTGTGGATGTCTTTGCCGGTGCGGTAGGCGTCGAGGAGGAGCGGGTCCTGCGAGAAGTGCGCCATGAGCCGGAGCTCGATCTGGGAGTAGTCGGCGGACATGAGGAGGTTGCCGGGCGCGGCGATGAAGGCGGCGCGGATCTCGCGGCCGACGGCGGTGCGGATGGGGATGTTCTGCAGGTTGGGATTGGTTGAGGAGAGACGACCTGTAGCAGTGCCGACCTGGTTGAAGGTGGTGTGGATGCGCTGATCGGCGTCGGCGAGGAGTGGCAGCGCGTCGAGGTACGTGCCTTTGAGCTTGGAGAGCTGGCGGTGCTCGAGGACGTCTCGGACGATGGGGAAATCGGACGCGAGATCTTCGAGGACGTCCTGCGCGGTGGAGACGACTTTGCCCTTGCCGTACTTGAGCGGCTTGGGGAGGTTCATTTTGTTGAAGAGGACATCGCCGAGCTGCTTGGGCGAGGAGACGTTGAAGCGGTGGCCGGATGTCGTGTAGATGCGCTCGGCGAGGTTGTCGATCTGCACGCCGAGGCGCGAGGATTGCTCGCGGAGGAGGTCGGGGTTTATACGGACGCCGGTTTGCTCCATGCGGAGGAGCACGGGGACGAGTGGGAGATCGATGTGGGTGTAGACGTCGATGAGCGTGGAGTGCTCGCTGAGCGATGCGGTTGTGGCGGTTTGAGATTTTGATTTCTTCGCGGATTTCTTGGCGGGTTTTTGCTGGTCGGCGAAGAGCATCTCGGGCGTGACGGCGCCGCCAAGTTCGGGCTGGTCTTTGGGGATGTTGTGGGTTACGGGGGCGGATTCTGCGAGCTGCTCGCTGAGTACGGTAGTGAGGCGAACGATGGCAGAGGCGGCTTCTGGGAGGCGCCGGGGGTCGTTGGGGTGATCTTTGGTCGGCTGGTGTGCGAGCGCGCGACTGGTGGTGCGCGCGGCGATGTCGACGAGCGTGTGTGACCCGTGGGTGGGGTTGAGGAGGTAGCTCTGCAGCATCACGTCGGTGATGGGGCCGGCGAGGGTGACGTTGTGAGGCTGGAGCGCGCGGAGGACGGCTTTGAGGTCGTGGACCTGCTTGGGGAGAGTGGGGTCGGCGAGGGCTTCGCGCAGGCCGGGTGTGTCGAGCGAGACTTCGATGGCGTGCGTGGGCGTGACGGCGAGGCCGAGGCGGCAGGCGGGGTCAGGTTCCGAGAGAGTAGAGGATAGAGGGTAGAGGGTAGAGTTCGCGCGGTCGGTTGTTTCGGGAGTTCCGGGACCGAACAGCGACAGTGTTTGTGGTGCTTCGGGTTCGGGCTCGGGTTCGATGTCGGGACTGGAGTTTGGATCGGTGGATTCCGCAATCGATTCTTCCGCGATGGATTGTGCCGTCTCGGCTAGCGCGATGGCGAGACGGTTTTCCGTACGGCCTTCGGCGAGAAGCTGGGCGAGTTCGTTTGCGTCCGCGTTGAGAGTGAAGGTCGCCGGCTTGCTATCGGCTGCGGGGGCGAGCTCTTTGAGCAGCGTAGTGAATTCCAGCTCGGTGAAGAGGGCGCGCGCCGCGGCGGCGTCGACGGGCTGCGTGCGCATGAGCTCGAGGTCGGCTTGGATGGGCACGGCGGTGTGGATGGTGACGAGCTCTTTCGAGAGCAGGATGTTGTCGCGGTTGTTGGCGAGCGACTCGCGGTAGGTCTTGCGCTTGATCGCGTCAGGCGTGTTGACGGCAGCGTCCATGGCGGCTTCGACGGTGCCGAACTGCTGGATGAGTTCGATGGAGCCCTTGTCGCCGATGCCCGGGGCGCCGGGGATGTTGTCGATGGAGTCGCCGCGAAGGGCCATGACGTCGATGACTTTTTGCGGCGGGATGCCGAGACTCTGCTCGACGCCGGCGGGGTCGAGGACGAGGTTGTCCTTGGTCGGGTTGAGGATGGAGACGTGTTCGTTGACGAGCTGCATCATGTCCTTGTCGGAGGAGACGACGTACACGTGATGACCGAGCGCGGAGAGCTGGCACGACAGCGTGCCGATGACGTCGTCCGCCTCGAAGCCCTCGTAATAGAGGATAGGGATGCGGAAGGCCTCGAGCGCGCGGCGAATGTAGGGCTGCTGCTGGATGAGGTCGGGTGGCGTTTCGGTGCGGTTGGCCTTGTAGCCGCCGTACTCGGTGGTTTCGAACTGCTGGGTCTTGATGTTGAACTTTTTGACGTCCTTGAGCTGCAGCGCGAGATTGTCGCGGTGGACGGGAGCGCCGACGTCGTAGACGGCTGCGAGGAACTCGGGGTTGAAGTCCTTGCGCAGCTTGTTGAGCATGTTGACGAAGACGTACGTGGCCGCAGTCGGAATGCCGGTGCGCGTGGACATGGGCCGCGAGCGCTGCATGGCGTGATAGGCACGGAAGATGAACGCCATCGTGTCGAGCAGATAGACGGGCGGCTTGCCGGTGGTTGCGCCGTTGGTGTGGCTGCCGGCCTGGGTTTGTGGCGCGCGAGGCATATGCATTTGATGGTACGGCACCGATTGGACGCGAGAAGCAAAGCAGCTCTGCGCTGCTCAATCGAGCCGCGAATTGGCGGAGTCGGCGAAGGGTGCGCTAGAGTGCAGGTATGTCGGGCTGGCGAACGGGTTGCTTGGTAGTGATATGGGGTGCTCTGGCGAGTAGCGCGGCTGCGCCGGCGCAGAGTGAGAATGCGCCGGGATGCACGCTGGATAAGCAGGTGTACACGTGCGACTGGCAGGCGTTTGTGCCGCGGCTCAATAAAGCGAAGAGCATTTCGATCGAGACGCACCAGATTGACCGGTTCACGGCGAGGCAGTTGCGGGAGCTGATCGGGGAGCTGGGAAAGAGCGTGGCGCCCGCTGGCGAACAAGGCGACCTGACGATGCTGCTGATTCCGATGGAGTCGACCGGGATCCATATCGGGCCGGCGGGAGAACCGCTGGCGACACTGCGGATTTACGCGCCGCTGCCGGGAACTCCGCGCGGGAGGCTGCTGTGGGCGGAGACCTACGCCGGGCAGCCGGACAGGCCGTGGCCGATGACCGTGCACGCGTTGATCGAGCAGTTCAAAGATCGCGTGCAGAGACACTAAGTGATGAGCATGCAGTCGCCATAGCTGAAGAAGCGATAGCGCGCGGAGACTGCGTGTGCGTAGGCGCGGAGCACGGCTTGGCGACCACTGTCAGGATCTTTGCTGAGGGCTCCCGCGAAGGCGGAGACGAGCATGAGCAGCGTGGACTGGGGCAGGTGGAAGTTGGTGAGGAGCCCGCGGACGAGTTTGAAGTTTGCGTCGCCGTCGGGCGCGGGCGAAAGGAAGAGTCTGGTGCTGCCGGAGTGCGGCTGGAGCGCGAGCTGGTTCGTGCGCGAGAGCGGGCCGTGGGTTGACTCGAAGGTTCGGGCGAGGTGCTCGAGCGTGCGCGTGGTGGTGGTGCCCACGGCGATGATGCGGCGGTTGGTACGATACACCGCGTTGAGCGCCTGCGCGGCTGCGGCGGAGAGCGTGTAGGGTTCAGCGTGAAGGCGAATGTCGCGGGTATCGGCAACGCGCACCGGCTGGAAGGTGCCGAGGCCGACATGCAGAGTGATGTATGCGAGTTCGACCCCGCGGGCGGTGAGTGCAGAAAGGATCTCGGGTGTGAAGTGCAGGCCGGCAGTGGGCGCGGCGGCGGAGCCTGACTGCTGCGAGTAGACGGTCTGATAGCGGTCGCGGTCTTCGGGAGAGTCGGGCTGATGCTTGTCGCGATGGATGTAGGGCGGCAGCGGCATGTGGCCGATGCGCTCGACGATCGAAATGAAGTCCGGAGTGGGGGCGAAGCGAAGGGTGCGCTCGCCGAATTCGCCGGTGGAGAGGACGGTGGCGTGCAGCAAGGGATCAGGGATCAGGGAACACGGATCAGCGGCCGGCTGGCGAAAATGCAGTGTCTCGCCGGGTTGAACTTTTTTTGCGGGGCGGACGAGAACCCGCCAGTCATTGTGCCCTTCCGGCGAAGGCAGGTGCTCGGTCAGCAGAACTTCGATGAGGGCGCTGGGCTCTGGTGAGTTGTGTTCCCTGTGCAGGCCGGCGCGCGTGGCGTAAAGACGTGCGGGTAGCACGCGTGAATCGTTGAGGACGAGCAGGTCGCCGGGCGAGAGGAGTTGCGGCAGCTCGGCGAAGAGATGATCGGCGAACTCTCCGGTCGTGCGCGAAAGCGCAAGCATGCGGCTGGCGCCACGCGTTGCAGGTGGATGCTGCGCGATGAGTTCCGGCGGCAAGTCGTAATGGAAGTCGGAGACGAGCATAGGACCGGGATAGGGAGCAGGGATCAGGGATTAGAGCTCGGCCATGCGGACGGCTTGATCGAGTATCTGTTGAACGGCGGTGAGCTCCGGTGCAGTGTGCGTTGGCCAGGTGAAGGTGACGGTCGAGAACGGCTTCGGGATGATGAAGCGATCCCAGGAGTTGAGCTCCCAGCGCTGGTTCGGCAGGGCGTAGTATGCGCCGATCCATGTGGCTCCGGTAAGCTGCGCGAGCTGCACCGGGCCGGGCTTGGCGACCATGTTCGGACCGCGCGGACCGTCGGCGGTGAAGGCGCAGCGGTGGCCTTCGGTGTAGGCCTGCGCCATGGCACGAAGGCCGGACGCGCCGCCGCGCGAGGATGAGCCGCGTACGGGATGAAAGCCGAGCAGCGCGACGGTGCGGGCGATGAGCTCGCCGTCGAATGACGGAGAGATGAGGATGGCGATGTGCCTGTTGCGAAAGCGGTGTGCGCAGACGAGAAGCGTGCGGTGCCAGAAGGCGAAGATCGTCGGGCCGGGGATGTCGATACCGACGGGCACGCGGTCGCCTGAGGCATCGACCGCATTGATGTCGCGGTAGCGGAGAGTGGCGCCGAGCACGCGGATGAGCAGCGTGGCAATGGGCGGAATGATGGCGAGCAGAAATCGCTGCTTGCGCGTGAAAGCGTGCACGAGGCTAGTGTAGCGAGTCAGCGGTAGGTTCGGGCGTTAGCCCGAACTCAGCTTGTGCAGGTGTTGCGCGAGCCGGAGGGTGAGGGCCATGAGCGGGAGCGTGGGCAGTTGAGGGCTGCCGTCGGGGAAGACTGCGGCGGACGCGATGAAGAGATTGCGAAGGCCGTGAACGCGGAGGTCGGCATCGACGACGCTGGTGTGCGGGTCAAGGCCCATCGAGGCGCCGCCCATCGCATGGCGCGCGTCGTCGAGATTGGGGATGGGCGCCGACTGGTCGGGTGTGAGGAGGGCTGGCTTCCAGGCAAGACCATCCAGCTTCAAGTGCGTGCGCAGGTGCTCGGTGAATGCGCGCAGCGTGGCGAGCTCGACGGGATCGATACGCCAGTCGAGGATGGGCTGGAGTGCCGGCGAGATTGTAATGCGCGAAGATGATGGTGTTCGCTGTGCCGCGTTGAGGCGAAACTCGACGACGGCGTGCGGCGATACATAACGCCGATGCTGTGTGCGTGCCGAGAGCGCGAGGCGGGCGGCGTCGGCGAGCGCTGGCGGGAGTTGCGGCAGGGTCGTGCGCAGGGCTGAGGCGAAGCTGCTCTGCTGGCGAGCTCGGAGCAGGGCGCGGAGTGCGCCGATGCCCGAGCGATCCGGTTCCTCGATGGTGATGTGCGCGAGAACAGGCGTGAGATTGAGCTGGGCTTCGAGTTCGCGGGAGGCGGAGAGCTTGAGCGCGTGTAGTGTGTTGCCGGACGCCGTGGTTCTATAAATCCAAGGACGCGCGGCACTGAGCAACTGCGTGCGCCCGGGCTCGTGGAGAGTAGCAGCGGTAATCGTGAGGTGGTCGTGGAAGTTGCGGCCGAGCTGGTCATGCTGATTGCCGACGCCCTCAGGAGCCACGGAACAGGAGGCGAGGAGCAATCGGACAGTCTCGATCGTGCCGGTCGCCAGGATGAACTGCTCGGCTTCCACGCGGTGAGTGTGTCCTGACGGCGTGCGGACGAGGACGGCTTCGATGTGGTCGCGGGAGCGGGCGAGCAGGAGCTCGGTGACGGTTGCGTGCAGCACGATGCGTGCTTTGCTGTGCGGGCCGAGTTTGCCTCCTAGGGTATGCGCGAGATTGCGATGCGAGAACGGAGTGAACTTCGAGAGCGAGGCTTCGATGTGAGGAAGTTGATTCAGCAGCGACGGCGCAGGTTGACGCGTCTGCTGGAAGAACGCTGAGGCATCGTAGGGCAGCGAGTCGACAGCTAGAAGGTGTTCGGCTTCGCTGGTGAATGGGTTGAGATCGGAGGAACAGATGGACCAGGACGTTTCGCCGGGTGGGAACGGGAGAAGCTGGCCGCCCCAGGTGAGCGATGTACCGCCAAGCACGCGTGGGCGTGGCTCACCGGTGCCAGGGTGCGGCTGACCGGCTTGCTCGACGGCGCTGAAGTCTTCGCGCGCGTGGCCGCCGGATTCGAGGAGGAGGGCCTCGTGCCCGAGCATGACGAGTTTGTGTGCGAGGGTCAGGCCGGCGATGCCGCCGCCGATGATGCAGATAGGTGCGCGGAGGAGATCGCTTGTGGCTGCGCTGCTATCGAGCTGAGCGAGGTCGATCTCCATGCGCCTCAGGCGATGCTTGCGACTAACTGTAACGCAGCCAGCGCAGGATCTCCGGCAGGTTGGGGCGCTTGCCGTACATGAGAATGCCGACGCGGTAGATGCGTGAGGAGATCCAGATGACCACGGCGATCGTGATCGACATCAGCACGACGGAGAGGATGATCTGCCACGCGGGAACGCTGGTGAGTGCCGTGCGGAAGTTCATCAGCAGAGGCGAGCAGAACGGGATGAGGGAGATCACCTGAGACAAGGTGGAGTCCGGCGCGCGCACCGTCGGGAAGAGCATCACCATGCAGAAGGCCAGCGGAAGCACGAGGAACATGTTCAGCTGCTGGAGCTCCTGTTCGGAGTTCGTCATGGCGCCGAGCGCGGCGGCCACGGAGGAGTAGAGCAGGAAACCGAAGATGAAATACAGGACGAAGAAGCCGATCTGAGATGCGCTGAGAACACTGTGCACGCTGTTGGTGCCAGTGAGGTGCGCAACCATGCTGCTGGAGGCGAGCGCCGCCGCCGCGATCATCCAGACGGCAACCTGCGTAACACCGACGGCGCCGACGCCGATGATTTTTCCTGCGAGAAGCTCGTCGGGCTTGATCGTCGCGAGCAGGACTTCGAATACGCGGCTGGTCTTTTCCTCGATGATGCTGCGCGCGGTGTTCATGCCGTACAGCATGATGACCATGTACATGAGGAAGAAGAAAAGATAGGCGATTCCGAAGGCGATTGCGCTGTTGCCGCTGGAACTGGTGTCTATGTCGACCGGAGCCGTGATCTGGTCGATTTGCGCGCTAGTAAGGCCGTGGCTAAGCAGGCCTTCTCGCGTGAGCACGGAGTGAACACCGCTCTCAATGGCGTCTTCAGTCGAGATGTCGCCTGCAGAGCGCGCGTGGTATTCGAAGTGGGGCCGCTCGCCCGGCTGTGCCGGCGGCGTGATCCAAAGATAGCCGGCGAGGTCTGCGGCGTGCGTATGTAGCTGCGTGTCGAGGCCGGCGCGCGTGGCCCCTGACGGCTGCATCACATCGACGGTCATTTCGCTGTTCTTGCCGGTCTCAAGCTGATGTTTGATGTCCTGAGCGAGCGTTTGATCCGAGGAGACAACGGCGACATGCGAGGTGGTCTTCGTCCGCGCCATGAAGAACGCGCTGCCGCCGACGAGTGCGGCCATGAAGCAAGGGATGAGAACAGTTGCGAGGATGAAGCCCTTGGTGCGCACGCGCTCCATGTACTCGCGCTTGGCGATGAGCCAGATGTTATGCATGGACCTTGCCTCCGGCTTCGGCGAACTCGGGCGTGCCCTTCACGGTGGTGATGAAGATCTCCTCGAGCGTGGGTTCGATGACTTCGAAACGCGTCAGATTGGTGCCGCGTGCCACGGCTTCGGCGAGCAGCGCCTGAGCGTCATCGGGTGAGCGGAGCGTGATCTCGGCGACGCCGGCGTAGTTGCGCGCGTCCTCCACGTACCGGCTGCGCAGGAAGGTGTCGTCGCCCGTGAAAACGGCCTGCACGTGGTTGCGGGGGTAGCGTGACTTGACCTCGCGCATGGAGCCGGAGAGAACCAGTTTGCCCTGGTAGATGAGCGCGATCGCGTCGCAGAGCTTCTCGACTTGGTCCATGCGGTGCGTCGAGAAGAGCACGGCTTTGCCCTGCGCGCGGAGCTCGACGAGGGTGCTCATGAGCAGCTCGGCGTTCACGGGGTCAAGGCCGCTGAAGGGCTCGTCCATGATGATGAGGTCAGGCTCGTGCAAGAGCGCAGCGATGAACTGAATCTTCTGCTGCATGCCCTTGGAGAGCTCTTCGGTCTTCTTGTCGATCGCCTCGGTGATCTGCAGCCGCTCGCACCAGTTGCGGGCACGCTTGCGCGATTCCGCCTCATTGAGGCCGTGGAGCTGGCCGAGGAAGGTGAGCTGATCGAGCACCTTCATCTTCTTGTAGAGGCCGCGCTCTTCCGGCAGATAACCGACGCGATTGAGCAGGTTGCGCGAGAAGGGCTGATTGAAGAGCCGGACGGTGCCGGAATCGGGCACCGTCATGCCGATCATCATGCGGATGGAGCTGGTCTTGCCGGAGCCGTTCGGACCGAGCAAGCCGAACATCGTGCCGGGTTCGATGCTGAGGGAAAGACTGTCCACGGCTACTTTTGTGTCGTAGACCTTGCGGATGTTGTGGAGTTCGACGATTGGCATCCGGGGTTTAGTGTAGCGCACGCAGAAAATTGGAAGGCGCGCCAGGTAGGCGCGCCTTCGAGTGGAGATGATCCTGAGGAGTTTAGGGCTGGGCGTTCGGGTCGCTGCCGTCGTTGACTGCGCTGTGCTCGTCGAGCTGCTTCTGCATCTCTTCGCGACGGCGCTGGCGGGCCTCGGCACGCTTCTCTGCCTTCTCGTTGAGCTCCTTCTCGGCGCCGAGCAGCTCGATGTACGCCATTTCGCCCGCGTCGCCCTTGCGGGGACCGGTACGCACGATGCGGCTGTAGCCGCCATTGCGATCAGCGTAGCGAGGAGCGACCGTGCCGAAGAGGCGATCGACGGAATCGGGCGTCATGAGGTAGGCGAGCGCCTGACGGCGAGCGTGAACGCTGCCGTTTTTGCCGAGGGTAATCATGCGCTCGACCAGCGGACGCGCGGCTTTCGCCTTGGTGACGGTGGTGTGAACGCGGTCGTTGATGACAATGGACGTTACGAGGTTGCGAAGCAACGCCCTTCTATGACTTGTGTTTCTGCCTAGTTTGAAACCGCCCTTGCGATGGCGCATGCTTCGTTCTCCTTCGGTCCAGCTTGTGCTGTCGACCGGTATGCATCGATGATGCGTGCTGCGGATACCCACTCATCGCGCGATGAGGCTGCGCGATGAATGGGGCACCCAGACTTGTGGCAAACCGAAACTAGAAGGTCTCGGTTTCGTTGACGGGCTCGAACTCCTCGTCTTCCTCGTCCTCGTCGTCGAACGCGCCGTAGCTGGCGGCGAGCGTGGCGGCGGGGAGGACGGAGGTCGGGCCCGGGACGGGGTTGCCGTTCTCGTCGATCTTCATGCCGAGCGAGAGACCCATCTGAGCAAGGATTTCCTTGATCTCGTTGAGGCTCTTGCGGCCGAAGTTCTTGGTCTTCAGCATCTCGGCTTCGGTCTTCTGGATCAACTCGCCGATCGTCGCGATGTTGGCGTTCTTGAGGCAGTTGTAGCTGCGCACGGAGAGCTCGAGCTCCTCAACGGAACGGTTCAGGTTCTCGTTGCGGATCGCCGGGCCGTCGTGGTCCGCAAGACCACCAGCCTCCATCTCCTCCTCGAAGTTGATGAAGATGTTCATGTGATCTTTGAGCAGCTTGGCCGAGAGACCGAGCGCATCGGCGGGAAGCACGGTGCCGTTGGTCCAGATCTCGAGCGTGAGCTTGTCGTAGTCGGTGATCTGACCAAGACGCGCGGCCTCGACGAGGTAGTTCACCTTGCGGACAGGCGAGTGAACGCTGTCGACCGGGATGAACCCGATGCCGAGGTCGGAGTCGAAGTTCTTGTCGGCCGAGACATAACCACGGCCGCGCTTGAGACGCATCTCCATGTCGATGCGACCGCCCTCGCTGACCGTGCAGATGTAGACATCAGGATCGAGGATCTCGACGTCGGAGTCGGCCTCGATCATGCCGGAGGTGATGACGCCCGGCTGGTCGGCGTGGAGATACAGGGCCTTGGGGCCGTCGCCGTTGAGCTTGAACGGGATCTGCTTCAGGTTGAGGATGATGTCGGTCGCATCCTCGACGACGCCGGTGATCGACTGGAACTCGTGAAGCACACCTTCGATCTTGACGGCCGTGACGGCAGCGCCCTCGATGGACGAGAGCAGGGTCCGGCGCAGAGCGTTGCCGATCGTGGTGCCGAATCCGCGCTCAAACGGCTGCGCGGAAAACTTGCCGTAGTTGTTGGTCAGAGTTTCGCCTTCGACGGCGAGACGCTTGGGCTTCTGGAAACCTCTCCAAAGCATGGTGAGTCCTTTCTTCCCCGCCGCTGCGAAGCATTCTGCAGTGGTTCAGGGGTGCTACTAGGTGAGACGAGGCGTTAGGGATTAGGGCTTAGGGATTAGGGCAGCCGAAGCTAATCCCTAATCCCTGTGCCCTAATCCCTGAATTCTTACTTCGAGTACAGCTCGACGATGAGCTGCTCGTTGATGGGCAGGTTGATGTCCTCGCGCTTGGGCAGAGCGATGATCCTGCCGGACAGATTGTCAGGCTGAGCATCGATCCAGTTGACGCGGTTCTGACCGGAAGCGAAGTCCTTGGACGACTGAAGGACCGCGAGTTCCTTTGAGCCCTGGCGGATCGCAACCTCATCGCCGACCTTGCACTGGAAGCTCGGGATGTTGACCTTGCGGCCGTTCACCTGCACGTGGCCGTGGCGCACGATCTGGCGAGCCTGGCGGCGCGAGATCGCGAACCCAAGGCGGTAGCAGACGTTGTCGAGACGGGTCTCGAGCTGCTGCAGGAGCAGTTCGCCGGTGACGCCGGTCTTGTTCGAGGCCTTCTCGTAGTACGCGCGAAACTGGGTCTCGAGCGTGAAGTAGATGCGCTTGGTCTTCTGCTTCTCACGGAGCTGCAGACCGTAGCCGATGAGCTTCTTGACCTTCTTCGACTGGCCGTGCTGTCCGGGGGGGAAGTTGCGCTTTTCGACGGGGCACTTGTCGGTGAAACACTTCGCGCCCTTGAGGAACAGCTTTTGACCGTCGCGGCGACACATGCGGCAGACGGGTCCGGTATAACGTGCCATTTTCTTTCTATCTCCTGACTTCGGTTGTCGATCGCTTTACAGGCTGGCTGGCCCCTTCATCACGATCCGGATCTAATCCATACTTCTGCATATTGCGCTGAGAGAGTCTTCTTCCCTGCGCCATTGCCACATTCAGCAAGATAACGACACCGATTGTGGCAACATCCTGCATCCATGCGATGTTCCCTCCGCGAGCATAGTCACGCCAGATGATTGCGGCGACGACGCAAACGGACACCAGGCGAATGCTCAACAACACATAGCGATTTTTCACTCGCTGTGACATTGAGCACCCAACCCGGTACTTACACTCTGCGGCGCTTCGGCGGACGGCAGCCGTTGTGCGGCATCGGCGTGACGTCGCGGATCGAGCGAACCTCGATACCCGCAGCGGCGAGGGCGCGAATCGCGCTCTCACGACCGGAGCCGGGACCGGCGACGCGGACATCAACCGAGCGCAGACCGTGATCGCGCGCGGCGTTGGCTGCGTTGATCGCCGCCTGCTGCGCGGCAAACGGGGTTCCCTTGCGGGAGCCGCGGAAGCCGAGCGAGCCGGAGCTCTTCCAGCTGATGGTGTTGCCCTGCTGGTCGGTGATGGTGACGATGGTGTTGTTGAAGCTCGCCTGGATGTAGACGAGCCCGAACGGGACGTTCTTCCGCTCGCGCTTCTTGAACTTCTTGTTCTTGCCAACCTTCGCGCCGGTACCCTTGTTCTGTGATTTCGCCATGGGTTACTTCGTCGCTTTCTTCTTACCGGCAACGGTGCCCTTGCGGGGGCCCTTGCGAGTACGAGCGTTGGTGTGGGTGCGCTGGCCGCGGACAGGAAGGCTGCGGCGGTGGCGCAGGCCACGGTAAGACTGAATCTCGATCAGGCGCTTGATGTTGAGGCCGATCTCCTTGCGGAGGTCACCCTCGATCTCGCCTTCCTGTTCGATGACGGTGCGGATCTTGTTGAGCTGGTCTTCATCCAGCGTGGTCATCTTGGCGTGCGGGTCAACGCCGGCCTTGTCGAGAATCTTCAGGGCGCGGGGCTGGCCGATGCCATAGATGTACGTGAGCGCGATGCGTGCCTGCTTGTTGGGTGGCAGGTCGACGCCGGCGATACGTGCCATGGTGTGCCTTTCGGTTGGGGCTCACTCCGGTCATCGGAGGGCGGGGTTAGTGGACTTGCGGCTGACCTGGCCATAGCTTTTGCTTTGGCTGAAGTCTCCCCGGGTTCATCGCACGCCTTGACTTCGGCGAACTCGCCCGGTGGGGCCGCGTTTTGGGAGAGATCAGGTTTCAGAAATCAGAGATCGATTGTTCTCTGTTTTCTGATCTCTGTTCTCTTACCCCTGGCGCTGCTTGTGCTTGGCGTTCTCGCAAATGACACGAACGACGCCACGACGGTGAATCACCTTGCACTTGTCGCAGATCGGCTTTACAGATGCACGGACCTTCATTGAAAAACTCCAGTTTCCCAGTTTCAGTGATTGCTGTTGTCTGTCGCTTCTCCGGCTCACTGAGAACTGAGTACGGACAACGGACAACTTTTTGCTACCTGTAGCGGTAGACGATACGGCCGCGGTTCAGGTCATAGGGGCTGAGCTCGATGGCCACGCGATCACCGGGGAGAATGCGGATGAAGTTCTTGCGCATGCGCCCGGAGATGTGCGCGAGGACTTGGTGCTTGTTCTCGAGCTCCACCTTGAACAGCGCGTTCGGCAGGGTCTCGACGACCGTTGCCATTACCTCAATCGCATCTTCCTTCGACAAACGCTCTCCTCGAAGGGGCCCGTTACGGTAGCGGCCCCTCGCCCAAAATGACTGGTTTTTTGCTGACTTGGTAGTCCCGTGCCATCCATTTTCAAGAGGCCAGGCGCAAGACAGAGACACCATTTGTAAGTCTATCGAAAAAGGGCCCTCAAGGGAAGGGCTCTGGGCTGCAGTGGATCCGGACGGGCATCCCGCGACCCGAGCGGCCGGCCAGGCACCTTATCTCATTCAATAGACAAGGGCGATGAGACGCATGCAGACAAGACGGTCCAGACGCGTGCTCCGTAGCGGATCGGACGGGGGGAAGCCGTAGCAAGTGGTACTCCGTGGCCACGAAGGGTGTGCAAAGACTTGCAAATGACACACCGCCGGGGCACTTGCGCGAAACGAACCTGGCCGTTTCCGGAGGATTATGTCGTGCCGGATGAACACCCCGCCTTGGCCCCCGAATTGCATACAGGTTCTCAGATTCAGCAGCACAAGTTTAGATGGCTGAGCAAGGGCGACGCTGCGCGGCGACGACGGCTTTGTGCCTTTGCTTCCTGTCATGCGGCTTGTTTCCATTTCTTCGTTGAGAGGATCTCCCGATATGTTCAAACCAATTTTTGCTTTCGCAGCGCTCGCGACGCTCGGCTTCAGCGCAGTGGCACATGCGGACACGTACACGTTTTCAGAGGCTCAGTGGAACAACAGCGTGAGCTGCCCGAAGTGTGGACCGACGTACGGAACCGTTCAGGTGGATTATTCGAGCGCCACCCAGGCTACGGTCACGGTAAGCCTGATCGACTCCGGCCGGAACATTTTCTTCAATCAAGGTGGCCCTGCCAGTGATGGCGATGCCATCGAGTTCAATCTTGCCGCCGGCGCGTTCACCATCACGCCCCTAACGGCCGGGTTCGAGGCAGACTACACACCTCCTTCGGATCTCTACGGCGCATTCACCTATGGCGTGGACTGCGACTACAAGGGTGGCGCGTGCCAAAAGGCCTCTGACCCGCAGGTTACCTCCCTCGTATTCACCGTTCAGTCGATTGGCAGCACGCCCATCAACTTCACTGACACCGGCAACGTTCTTTTCGCTGCGGCTGTGACAGACCAGGCCGTTCCGGATCCGACCGGCAACGCGGCGGTTGTAACACCCGAGCCCTCATCACTGATGCTGCTGGGCACGGGCATCCTCGGTGCTGCGGGTGCATTGCGTCGGCGCCTGAAGGCGTAAGAGACTGGCCGAATTGAGCTGAAGCGCGCGGAGAACTGGCCCGCGGACATCGCCCCTGCCGCCCATTCACTCGAGTGGCAGGGGCATTCTCTTTGCGCTGATACCGCCATCGTGTGAGCGCGTATCGGCGAATCGCCTGCTAGGCTCGCGCCATGCAGACATTTCGCTCGGCCGTTGTGCCACTGCTGATTGCTTTTCTTTGTCCCGCAATCGCAGGTGCCGTGAAGGTCCATACCGTCGCGCTGGGAGCCGCGCGGAAGGTGGCGTACGCACCTCCTGAGGCGACTCCCGAAAGCAAAGATGATGACGCGACAAGCCTGCACGTTCGGCCGCTTATTGTGGATGAGAAGCAGCGAGAGTGGACGGTCGGGCCGATTCACGAGGTCACGGACCGGACGTTTGTCGTTCAACGCGCGCTGCACCTGAACGATGGTCTGCCCGGCGAGGCGGTGCACTGGAGCTGGCAGCCCGGACCCTGGCTGATGGTGGATCGGATGACGGGTCACATTGCGGCATTGCATCTGCCGGACTTCGATCCGCAGGTCTCGGACGTGGTGTGGTTTCGCGATTACGCTGCCTACTGCGGGATCGCGACCACTGCGAAGGGCGGGCTGGTTGCAGTGGTCGCCGAACTGGGCGCGCGCAAGGCAGTCGTGCAGCAGAAACTGAGCCCGTGGCCCCAGCCGGACGCGCCGCATCCGGCTTGTGCGCTGTCAAAGTGGCAGCGGACGCCGATGCGCGCAACGATTCAGCAGACGCGCGGGCAGCCGATGACATTCGATGTGGTTGGCGTCAGCTCATTGATCGAAGAGGGCGAGTCCGGCGACGACTAGATCGGAGACGCCGGCCGGAACTAGCGGCCCCCGCGATAGAGCAGACCAAGCGAGATGCCGACGAACTCGCGGGTCTCGGTGCCGAAATGCTCAAACGTGAGGTCGGGCGAGAGGCGGATGGCGAACTTCGGTCCCTGATTGAAATCGATGCTGCCGCCGACTGCGCCCCAGGGCGCGATGTGGTTGCAATACATTCCGAGGTTACCGATCTGACCGGGCTGCTCAACCGGGCACGCCGAGTAGGGGCTCGGTCCGTTCGGGTACTGGTTCACCGTGCGGTTGAAGATGCCGTACACTGCGCCGCCAAACGCGTGATAATTGACCGCCACATAGCGGTTGCGCGGGCCGCGGTATTGCACGCCACCGGCGAAGGTGTGCTCCATGACGAGCGGACGGTTGTAGATGTTGTTGGGGAACACGGGCGTAGTGCCTGCACCATAGCGGTAATCCGCCGCGATACCGAGGTGGTGGGTCAGCCAATAGGTAAACTGGCCTTCGCCGCCGCCCATGTTGAAGCGCTTGGGCAGGTTCTGGCCAGCCTGGCCGTTGGCGAAGGCGAATCCGCCGTAGGCATCCCAGCGGTTCTGGTAACTTGGGCCCCTGCCTGGCGCAAGCTCGGCAGCCGTTTGATTGCTCCTGATCGGGGCGGTGCCGGGAGCGGCCTGCCCGTTGGACTGGCTTGTGCTTGAGCTTGAGCTGGAGGGCTGCTGCATGGGCGCCGTGCCAGGAGCGGGGTTGGCCTGGGTGGGCGTTGAGCTCTGGGCGAAGCTGGATGTGCCGGCGAGAAGCGCCACGAGAGCGAAGCTGGCAAAGCGTCCGGCGAAGCGCCGGGCAAAAGAAACAGACGTCAGATTCGTGAAGAGCATCTTCCTCGCTTGGGGCGCTTGTGCGCGCGTGGTTACCCTAAATGCGCGCCAGAAACGGTGCGTCGTTCTCAAGGATATACCGGCAAAGCGGAAGGCTGTTTCCGGAGCTCCTTTGAGCCGTTCAGACGCACGCTGGACGTGCGACAATAGGACGTGTGTCCTCCGCAAGGCGAGGGCGCCAGCAGGGAGCGTTTCGTTATGGGCGATCTATTCCAACCGTCACACCTCATCCTCATCGCGATCATAGTGATCGTATTCTTTGGCGGCCGCAAGCTGCCGGAGCTCGGCAAGGGCCTGGGCGAGGGTCTGCGCGGCTTCAAGGAGGGCATGAAGGGTATCACCGACGAGCCCAACTCCAAGACGACGCCGGGCCAGACCGCGCACACGGTGACCCCCAAGGCAGATGAGGCGCCGAAGCCGCCCGCTTCGGTCTAGACGATAAGATTTGTCACGATGCGAGAATCTCTCGCACCGGTAAGGACGACGGTCTGCGACGCAGCCGTCGTCTTCGTATTTAGGGAGGGCCGCCGCCGATGAAGTTGAAATCGCCGTATCTGGTGAAACCGCACACCAAGCTCCGGCTCAGCCACATGCCCACCGACGAAACCGGCGGGTTCAGCGACAAGGCCGAGATGGATGCGGCGATGGAGGCCAATGAGAAGAAGCTCGCCAACCTCCAGGAGCTGCTCTACGCGTGTCAGTCGAAGTCTCTGCTCGTTGTATTGCAGGGTATGGACACGGCGGGGAAAGATGGCACGATCCGGCATATTTTCTCGGGCGTGAATCCGCAGGGCTGCCAGGTTGCGTCGTTCAAGGTGCCGACACAGTTGGAGATGCGGCACGACTTCCTGTGGCGCTGCCACGCGCAGGTGCCACCCAAGGGCATGATCGGCATCTTCAACCGCTCGCACTATGAAGACGTGCTGTCGCCAGTCGTGCACGGGCATATGAGCGCGAAGGAAGCGGCTCGCCACATGGACGAGATCAACGACTGGGAGCGAATGCTCGTCCGACAACGATGTCGTGATACTGAAGTTCTTCCTGCACATCTCGCGCGAGGAGCAGACCCGGCGGCTGCAGGAGCGCATCGACGAGAAGAAGAAGCACTGGAAGCTGTCGCCGTCTGACTTCGAGGAGCGCCCGTTCTGGCCGAAGTACATGTGCGCGTACGAAGACGATCCTCCGCAATACCAGCAAAAAACACGCGCCGTGGTTCGTTATTCCGGCCGACCACAAGCCTTACCGCAACGTCGCCATCTCGAACATCATCGTGGACGCGATGGAGCGGATGAAGCTGAAGTATCCCGAACCGACGTTCGATCCGAGCGGCATCAATCTTGAAGACGAGACTCCGCAGGAAGCCGCGAAAGAAGTCGCGAAGAAGGTGAATCCCGGCGTGGTCAGCGCGAATGAGATGCCGTCGGATTCGGGACGGAAGTGATCCCTAAACAGTAATCATGACTACTGCAGCAGCCGCTACCGCCATGCCCGTAAGCTGCCGCCGTGTCGGCCGCTCGTGCAGATGCCAAGCGGCGAGCAGAATCGTCCCCGCCGGATACAGCGAGGCCAGCACCGCCGCGATGTCCAGCCTGCCGGCACGCGTCGCCGCAAGGAACAGCAGGTTGCCGCCGGTATCGAGCACGGCGACCCCAAGCGCCCACACCACAGCCATGCGCGTCAGTTTGGTCGGCGCTGAAACTGCAGCACGCCTTGAACGCACGCTCACCGCGACCAGCAGAAGCGCACATGTGACGAGACTCGCCGAACGAGCGATCGCCATCGGCTCCAGCACGCCGAGCGGGTTCGCCAGCCGCAGCGCGACGAAGTAAATGCCGAAGCCGATCCCTCCGATGAGCGCCAGCACCAGCGTGGTGCTGGATTTTTCCGTCGGCTCCGAGCCATCGACCGCATGCTCTGCCTCGGGTGACGGTCCCGCCGCAATCAACCAGATCGCTGCCAGCGCCAGGAGAAATCCAGCCAAGCGGAGGGGCGCGGGAACGCCTTCCAACACACTTGAGACCGCCCCGGGAATCGCTGCGGCCAGCAAGCCGCTGAGCGCCGCGGATCCGCCCATCGCTCCGCGCGCAAGCGCAATGTAGAACGCGGTCAGCGATATCCCCGCCGTGACCCCGGCCGCAAGTGCCCACGCCAATGGCGCTCCGTGCGGAAGGGGGGCGTGCCGCATCGCGAGGATCGCCAGCAGAACGGCGAGACTAGCCGCGTGCGCGACGAGCACTACGCGCAGCGCTCCGGCGGTTGTGCCGCCCGTTGCCTTCACGCCCATGCCGCCGGAGAAATCACCGCCGCCCCATGAGGCGGCGGCGGCGAGTGCAAGCAGGATGTTGGCCGACGGCGCCGGCATCATCGCGACCGCAATGGTCACGGCTGCGTAGAGGGCGGGTTGGCGGCGGGCTGCGCTGGCTCGTTGTCGGAGTGTGGCGCCTGGTCGGCCCCTGCGACCGGCTGCGCCGGATGCACGTTGCGCGGCGTCGGGTAGTAGCCGTCTGGAGCGTTCACCGTAAGGTTCGGCCGCATCACGCGAACCTCGGTATGACGAAACCGGCTATCCAGCGGGCTCAGATGCGTGTAATAGCCCACCGTGTACAGGGTCCGCACGGTCTTTGTGAGATCCGCAAAGCTGTTCTCGATGCCGCGCGGCCTCCATTCGGGATCGCACTCGCCACCCGTCGCGGTGGCAATGCGTGGAAGCGCGTCATCCCGCATCGTTAGCGGCAGATGTATTCGATCCAGAAAGCCCATGCCTGGCAGAGCCGAGCCACCCACGATTGTGGCGTATACGGAAATTTTGTTCGTCTGCAGATACCGAACCAGCTCCTTCTCCTTCACGGTCGAGCCATACTCCCTTCCATCGGAGATCACGTACAGCACGCGGCGGCGCTTGATGTCGACCTTGGCGAGCGACTGCGCAGCGGCGAAGAGCGCGTCGAATAGAGGGTGGAACTCCCTCTCCGGGGTCTGGTACGTACTGTTCTGGTTGCGGACCGGCTGGGTGTTTGGATCCACGGGTTGATTGTTCTTGAACGTCGTCTGCGCCAGCGGGCCGTCGATGAACCCGGTCGCCTCGCGGCCTTTTCCTTTGGAGCGCTCGAGCACTGCACCCAGCCTGTTGCTCTGGGCGGCCGTGTAGGTCGTCTGCTCGATCGGAGCGCCATTGTTGTAGGTGAAGACCGCGACCTCGTCATACGGCGCAAACGCTCCCTGCAGTGCGCTCAGCGAGGTGTTGATCTTGTCCATGGTGTCCTGTGACACGCCCTGATCGATAACGAACGCGACAGAAAGCGGGAATGGGTCTGGACTCCAGAATGCGATGTGCTGGCGAACGCCGTTCTCGTAGACGCGCACGTCGCGCCAGCTCAGGTCCGGAACGAACTGATTCTTCGAGTCCTTCACCGTGAACGGAATCTGAACGAAGTCGACGTGAACGACACCAAGCGTGTACGCCTCCTGCGCCCCCTGGCCGGCTGCAGGGATGACGGGCGCCTGCTCCTGGCCGCCCGGCTGCGTTTGCACGGCCGGGGCGGACGGCAGCCTGTTCGTCGGTGTGATTCCACCGTTGTCGGCTGCGTCGGGATTTGTGCCCCCTGCAGGCGGTTCCGGGGCGATCGGGGCTGGCGGCGTGATCGTGTTCAACTGCGGCAGAGTCTGGGGCGCGGGCGCGTTTGGAATCGCCGGCGTGGGCGCATTGGGCACATTCTGCTGGGCTGTCGGGCTGGTGTTCTGCTCGGACGGCTGCTGCCCGCCGCCTGCGGGCGCTGCCCCGGCCAGCGCTAGCGCCAGCACAACCGCCCCGATACTCTGTCGTCCAAACACCATCCTGTCGCTCTTCCTTCCCTGCAAACCCTTCAACACACGCAACCCGGCGCAAACCGGTCTTTCATGCGGGCGAGTGCTGCCTATTGAGACTAACAGCCGGGCCGTTTGGGTGCAGCCCGCCTCTCTCTGTGTCAGACGCGCGGCTAACCCGGCCTGTTGCGCCCGGTTAGCCGTATCCCACCGGAGCCGCCGGTCCGCTGTCGCCGAACGCCAAAGAGAGGCGTCTAATACGGTGTATGCCCCCCGTCTCCCTGCGCCGCTTTGCAGTCCTTTTGCTCGTGCTCCTCGTGTGGCCGGCCGTACGCCTCTGTGCCCAGGAAGCTCCTTCTGTCGACGCTCCGCCGCCGCCCAGCTCCGCTCCGGCCGCTGCCCCTGAACCCATCGACACCGCGCAGACCCTGAAGGTCAACGTCAACCTGGTTAACGTCTACTTCTCCGTCCGTGATAAGAACGGCTTTGTCACCAGCCTGCGCAAGGATGACTGCCAGGTGGCCGAGGACCACAACGCCCAGGTCATCAAGCGCATGACGCAGGAGAAAAACCTGCCCCTGACGATCGGCATCCTCCTCGACACCAGCGGCAGCCAGACGAACGTCCTCCCGCTCGAGCAGGACTCCGGGGCACGCTTCCTGCGCGAGGTCCTCACTCCGAAGGACGAGGCCTTCCTCATCTCCTTCGACGTGAACGTGGATCTGCTCTCGGACTTCACCAACTCTCCGCGCGAGCTAGCGCGTGCCATCAACAAGGCCACCATCAACAGCGCCAGCTCCTCTGCCGGCGTGCCCGGCATCGGCGGGGGGCCATTCCCGACCAGCAATCCCCGCGGCACCCTGCTGTTCGACGCGGTCTATCTCGCTGCCCACGACAAGCTGCAATCGCAGACCGGCCGCAAGATTTTGATCATCCTCACCGACGGCCAGGACGAAGGCTCTCAGTTGAAGATTAAGGACGCGATCGAAGCCGCCCAGAAGGCCAACGTCATCGTGTATCCCATCCTCATCGCCGACCGCGAAATGTATCTCTCCCAGGGTGAGATCTACATGGGTTCGAGCGACATGGGCAGGCTCGCCGCCGAAACGGGCGGACGCGTGATCAACGTTGGCAACAGCGGCCGCAAGCTCGAGCAGGCGTTCGACCAGATCCAGGACGAGCTCCGCACGCAATACCTGCTCAGCTACACGCCCACAAACAAAACCGCCGACGGCACATATCGGAAGGTGGAGCTCGACTGCGGGAAAGGGTTCAAAGTCGACGCGCGCAAAGGCTACTACGCCGTGCCCAACGACAGTGACAACGCGGGCAACATCGAGTAACGGCTAGGCGTCGATCGCACCCGAATACACGGCCATGCCGGCAACTGCATCCACTCCCATCGCGTCGAGATCATCAATCTCCTTGCGCTCGCGTATACCGCCGGCAACAATGAGTTGCCGGCCCGTTGTAGCGCGAAGAGTCGCGGCTACATGCATCGGGAAGCCCTGCATCGTTCCCTCGCTATCCACGTGCGTGTAGAGGAAGGCGGCGCAGTAATCCTCGAGCCACGTGATCGCCTCCTCGGGAGTGAGGTCGACCGAATCCTTCCACCCGCGTACGGCGACCCGGCCATCTTTGGTATCCACCGAGAAGCACAGTGCATCCTCGCCAAGCTGGTTCTTCAAGTCCGCCGCAAACTCCAGCCGGATGAGCCGGTGCTTGCGCGTCGTGATCAGCGCAAACTCCTCGGCGCCATCGGCAAACTCCAGCGCAGTCGGATCGCGCTGCGGCTCCTCGCCAAAAAGTGAGGAGCCATAGATGATGCGCTTCGCCCCGGCATCCAGCAGCCGCTTTCCGTCAGCCGCCGTCCGAATGCCGCCGCCCACCTGGCACGGAATGCGCTTGCAGACCATGGTGATCAGCTCGCGGTTGTCGCCCTGCCGCATGGCCGCATCAAGGTCGATCAGCTGCACCAGCGGGTATTTTGAGAACCGCTCAATCCAATAATCAAAGTCGTCGAAGCTGAGCTTGAGCTTCTCGCCCTGGACAAGCTGGACGATTTTGCCGCCCATGAGGTCGATGGAGGGAATCAGCATGAGGCTATTCTCTCAGGCTGCGGCTTCCTCCAGTGCGGCAAAGCAGTCGTCCATCTCGGCGTGCAAATTCATCACGGGCATCCTGTGCAGCACGTTCAGCAGCTCGCGCCGAACACCTGCGCCGAGCTTCCCGTTGCGTTGAATCTCAGCCAGCAACGTGCAGAGGTCATCCTCACAACATTGCATCGCCCGCATTGTCTCAAGCAGCGCATGCACTTGGTAGTACGCGCGCGGAAGTCCAGGCCGGGCGGTTGCGGTTGCTTCAGTACAGGGCTTCTTGCGTGTGGCCATGCAGTCGCTCCGCATGATTGGATGCCACCGGAACTGTGCAAAACCGCGGCGTTCGTCTAGCAGGGTAACCGCATCGGTACACCCGCCGCGGCAACCTCCGCCTTCAGCGCACGGGAATCCGTAATCCCGAAATGGAAGATACTGGCAGCCAGCGCAGCATCGGCCTTTCCAGCCTTGAACACCTCGGCAAAGTGCTGCGCGTGCCCCGCCCCGCCGCTGGCGATCACCGGAATCTGCACCGCCTCCGACACTCGCCGCGTCAGCTCGCAATCAAAGCCGTCGCGGGTTCCATCGCAGTCCATCGACGTCAATAGAATCTCGCCCGCCCCGCGCTGCTCCGCCTCGCGCGCCCACTCGACGACCCGCCTTCCGGTCGGTTTGCGGCCGCCCGAGACATACACCTCGGCCTCGCCAACCGGATCGTACCCTGCGCGCGCGGGGCCCACGCCTCTGCGAGCGTCGATCGCCACAATCACCGCCTGCGCGCCAAAGCTCGACCCAATCTCTCCAATCAGCTCCGGCCGCGCAATCGCCGCCGAGTTGATGCTCACCTTGTCCGCTCCCGCATCAAAAACCGCCGCAGCTTCTTCCGCCGACCGAATCCCGCCGCCGACCGTGAACGGCACAAACAAATTTGCCGCCGTTCGCTTTACGGTATCGAGCAGCGTCCCACGCCCCTCATGCGTCGCCGTGATATCGAGCAGCACAATCTCATCCGCACCCGCCGCCGCATGCCGATGCGCCAGCTCCGCCGGATCACCCGCATCCACAATGTCGACAAACTGAATGCCCTTCACCACGCGCCCGCCGCGCACATCCAGGCAGGCGATGATTCTTTTCGTCAGCATTAAAGCTCCAGAAAATTCTTCAACACGCGCAGCCCCGTTTCGGCCGACTTCTCCGGATGAAACTGCACGCCCATCACATTCGCGCGCTCTACAGCGGCCGTAAACGGCCCGCCATAGTTCGTCGTCGCGGCCGTGTCCGCCGACACAGGCGCGCGCCACGAATGTGTGTAATAAACAAAGCTCCCCGGCGCAATGCCAGCGAGCAGCCGCGAGTCCGGACGAATATCCTCGAGCGAGTTCCACCCAACATGCGGCGCCTTCAACTGCGCAGCGACTTGCTTCCCATCGATCTGCGTAATTTCCATCGCCGGAAACCGATCGCACTTGGAGGAGAAGTGACAAAGACCGTCGGTCGAATCCGCCTCAGTCGATCCCTCATACAGCCACTGCAACCCTACGCAGATCCCCAGGAACGGCGCGCCATTCATAATCGCGATCCGCGTAGCCTGCGTGAGTTGCAGATCATGCAACAACTGCGTCGCCTGAAAATGCCCCACACCCGGCAGCACCACCTTATCCGCGCGCAGCACATCTTCCGGCGACTGCGTTACAAGGACATCGTTCGCACCCAGGTACCGCAGTGCCTTCACAACACTTGTGAGATTCCCCGCCTTGTAATCAATGACGGCAATCATCGGCGCGCTCGCTTCGCATCCAGTCGCGGCCAGTACTGAAACTCATCCTCATACAGCTCGCCGGACAAGTCAGCCACACGCACTGTCAGCCGCGCCTGCGCATCCGCAATCGCCTTGTTGTAGATGGCCGGCCCAATCTCCTCGACGAAGAAGTTCAGCAGCAAGCCGGCCGGCAGCTCCCCGATTGGCTCCGGCATATTACTATCGAAATACTGCTGGATTGACGCAATCGCGTCCGCGCGCGCCTCCTTCGAGAGCTCGAGGCTCATAGCAGCCCCTTCGTGCTCGGCAGCAGGTCGCGCATTCTCTCATCGCGCGAGCACGCGCCGCGCATGGCCCGCGCAAACGCCTTGAAGATCGCCTCAATCTTGTGATGATTCGAGCGGCCATACATCGTCTTCACATGGACGTTCGCCTTTGATCCACGCGCGAATCCATCGAAGAAGTCCGGCACCAGTTCGCTTTGCAGATCGCCAACGACGGGCACGTTAACCTGGTCATCGACAACACAGGCCACGCGTCCGGACAGATCAATCGCGCACACCGCCAGCGTCTCATCCATGGCCATCACAAAGTAGCCCGCGCGCAAAATTCCGCGTTTGTCGCCGAGCGCCTCCGCAAACGCTTCGCCCAGCGCAATGCCCACATCCTCCACCGTGTGGTGCTGGTCGACATCGAGATCGCCGGCACATTTCAGCTCGAGATCGAACCCGCCATGGCGCGCGAAACTCTCCAGCATGTGATCGAAAAATCGGATTCCCGTCGATACGCTGTACTGCCCCGTTCCGTCGACGTTGAGCCGCAGCGAAATCTTCGTCTCCAGCGTATTGCGTTCGATCGCGGCGACGCGCGCAGCTCCGGCAGGCTGCGGCTTTGTGCCGATCTCTTCGAAGATGTCACTCATCAGTCTTCCTTCTTCAGCTTCGCGAGTTCAACGCCCGTGTAAACAAGCATAAGCACCATGAGACCGATCCACACCCACACGAAATGCGGGAAGCGGCGCGCGAATACAGTACACGGGGCTGCCATGCAGGCTACCGATGCCGCGAGAACAACCACTTTTTTGCGTCTCTGCTCCAAGGACATACTTCTCTCCTATCTTCCGCGAACGCGCCGTGCTGCAAGTGTCCGGCTTGCGATGTAAACAAAAAGAGCGGCGAAGAGCATGCACCAGAGCACCACAAACGCGACAAGATACCGCGTGTGCTGCAGGCGATCGACGCCGATGAATCCAACAATCCCCAGCAATGGAATCAGAGCTGCAATCACAAGAGGTTTGCTGCGTCGTGGCATTATTCGAACTCCCGCTCCTCGCCGGATGTTGCAGCCGCACGGCGCGATTCCGCAGGCGTCCACTGCATCTCTCGGAACACATCGCGCAGCGCTTCGATGCCTCGCGTCACATGCTCTTCCACGCCGATGGTGATGCGAACGTAGCCTTCGCACCCCGGATCAGAGGAGCGATCGCGCAGCAGCACCCCACGTTCCCGCATCCGCCCGCAAAGGTCCTTGTGCCGCGGCCCGACATCCATCAACACAAAGTTCGCCGCGCTCGGCCACGTGCGTACACCCAGCTGACGCAACGCAGCGAACACGCGCTCGCGTCCCTGATGTACCTGCGTGATGTACCAGTTGAGATATTCGGCGTCCGCAAGCGCCTCCGGCAGTACTGCCAGCGCGACCCCGTTCACGTTGTACGGCGAGCTGACCTTGCGCAGAAAAGCAATCAGCCGCGCATCCGCAAACAGCGCTCCCACACGCAGACTTGCTAGCCCGTACGCCTTCGAAAAAGTCCGCGCAACCACAAGGTTCGGCACAGTCGCAATATCCGGAAGAAGCGAGTCACCGAAGAAATGGAAGTAGGCCTCGTCAACCATCAGCACAGCCTCTGGCGCCGCCGCCGCAATGGCGAGCAGGTGCTCGCGGCTAACCGTTGCTCCAGTCGGATTGTTGGGCGAGGCAACGATGATGAGCTTTGTCCGCGGCGTGATCGCGGCGAGGAATCGCTCGAACGGAAACTCGAGGGAGTCGTCAGTCTGTACCTTCTTCAGGCCCGAGGTCATCATGCCGATCGAAACGTCGTACATGAAAAACGTGGGCGTGCAGATCAGCGCTTCGTCACCATCATCCAGAAACGCGCAGGCCATCAGGTGAATTGCCTCATCCACGCCGTTCGTGAGGATGACCTGATTCGACTCGACGCCAAGATGCTGCGCGACAATGCGCTCCACCGGCTCGCGCTCGGGATAAACCGTCAGGCCCGCAGCAGTGATCTGCTGCAGCTTCGCGAAAACGCGCGGGCTCGGCGCAAACGTGTTCTCGTTGAAGTCGAGACGCAGCGCGTTGCGGCCGGCGAGCGGCGGATGGTACTCCGGCATTGCAAGGACCCGCGCACGCGGCTGCGGGACCGTCTCTGTTGCAGTGTCGGGTTCGTTCACGAGCGTCGTTGTCTTATTCACTATTCACTCTTCACCGTTGAGTACTATTCACTGCCGTTCCCGCATTCTCACGCGGACGCTCTCTGCGTGCGCCTTCAAGCCTTCGGCTTCGGCGAGCGCAATGGTATGTGGCCCGACTTCGCGGAGCGCTTCCCGAGTGTATTGCTGCACGGTGATGACCTTCACAAAATCCATGACGCTCAGGCCGCCGCGGACGCGTCCATTACGGCCGGTGGGCAATACGTGGTTCGGGCCCGAGACGTAATCCCCCATCGATTGCGGCGTGTGGTGGCCGACAAACACGGAGCCCGCATTCTTAACCCAGCGCAGGTCCGCTCCGGTGTCGATGGTGAGGTGCTCAGGCGCGAGTCGGTTGGTCAGTGCGTGCGCTTCCTCGGGCGACGAAGTCACGAAGGCGACCGCATTCGCGCTGAGTGACTGATGCGCGATGGGATTGTCTTCGGCGAGCCGCTTGGCCTCTAAGACGACCTCCTCTGCGAACTCCGCCTTGGAAGTGATGAAGATCGCGAGCGCCTCCGGATCGTGCTCAGCCTGCGCGACAAGGTCAGCGGCGATGCCGTTGGGATCACCGGCCTCACTCGTGACAACGATCTCCGTGGGTCCGGCGGGCATGTCGATCCCGGTCTCCGCGGAGACGATGGCCTTCGCTGCAGTTACGTAGAGATTGCCGGGACCGACGATCTTGTCGACAGGAGCGATCGTGTTTGTGCCGTAGGCGAGGGCCGCAATGGCCTGCGCTCCGCCAACGCGGTAGAACTCGGTGATACCGCAGAGATACGCCGCGGCGAGCGTCTCCTGCGCCGGCTTGGGCGAGCAGACAACGATGCGATCTACGCCTGCGACCTGCGCGGGCGTCGCCGTCATCAGCAGCGTGGATGGGAGGGGATAACGGCCGCCGGGTACGTAGCAACCGACTGAGCCGAGCGGGCGAACGATCTGTCCGACCTCCATGCCTTCCGTCGGCCGGAAGCTCCACGCGTGCGGAAGCTGGCGTTCGGCGAACGTGCGAATATTCGCCTGTGCAAGACGCATTGCGGCGCGCAGCTCTTCGGATGTCGCCTCCCATGCGCGCTGCATCTCCTGTTTGGAGACCAGCAGAGGCTGACCTTCAGGCAGGCTGTCAAAGCGTGCGGCGTACTCGCGCAGCGCAGCATCGCCGCGCTCGCGCACGGCAGTGAGAATTTCGCGCACGGTCGCGTCCACCTTCGCAGTGTTGGTCGCGCCTCGTGCTTCGAGCTGGCGAATTGCAGCCTCCGTGCTCTTCGCGTTCTCGCCGAATGTCTTGAGGATCTTCAATGGACTTCCTTGTTGCTAACTAGCGGCGCGGCCGGACCTTTGAGATGGGTGGCTGATAACCGGAGGGTGGAGTTGGGACGCCACGGCCAGGCTTGCGCATCTGCTGCTGCATCACCCGGCGTTCGAGACGCGAGCCGGTTGCAACCGCCCGCTTGGCAGATTCTTCGCTCGCCGGATAGACGCGCTTCGGGTTCCTGGGATCGATGACGACCGGCACGCGCATGCCGGCACTCATGTGCTGGCCCGGCTGCGTGCGCGTCTTGATGACGACCTCGCGCGCCTCGGTGCTGCCCGGCTCCTGGACCCGCAGCGTGATCTTCTCGACGTCGGTCTGCGGGCGGCCGAAGAACTTGATCGGCTCGGACGAGAGAAACGTGGCGTAGACCACAACGCCTTCGCGGTCGGCGACCTTCTGGCGGTGCCGCTCGAGGAGGAAGGCAACGACGCGCCAGACGATAAACGCGAGGCAGACCGCGCTGATGATGATGCTTGAGAGCTTCATACTGCAGACTCCTTAGAACGAATCCAGTTACAGAACCACTTTGCTGAGCGGGTACTCGACGATACCCGTGCCACCGGCGGCCTTGAGGCGGGGGACGACGTCGCGAACGACAGACTGCTCGAGGATCGTGTTCACGGCGACCCAGTTCTCGTCGCGCAGATGCGATACCGTCGGCGAGTTAAGCGCAGGCAGAACGTTGAGGATTGCGTCGAGGTTCTTCTTCTCGACGTTGAGCATGAGACCAACCTGATTCTGCGCTGCCATCGCACCGTTCAGCATCAGCGCGAGGGTCTCAATCTTAGAACGCTTCCACGGCTCCGACCATGCTTTGTTGTTCGCGATGAGCTGGGTCTCGGATTCCATGAGGGTTTCGATGATGCGCAGCCGATTCGCGCGAAGAGAGCTGCCGGTCTCCGTTACTTCAACGATGGCGTCGGCCAGGGTGGGGGGCTTTACTTCGGTCGCTCCCCACGAGAATTCCACGGTCACCGGGATCTTGCGCTCGGCGAAGTAGCGCTTCGTGAACTCGACGAGCTCGGTGGCGATCGTCTTGCCGGCAAGGTCTTCGGGTTTGTTGTAGGGGGAATCCTCAGGCACGGCGAGGACCCAACGGACGGCGGTGCGGCTGGCCTTGGAGTAGGTAAGCGAGGTGACGCGGTGGACGTCGGAGTTGTTCTCGAGGACCCAGTCGTTGCCGGTGAGGCCGGCGTCAAGCGCACCGTGCTCGACGTAGCGGGCCATCTCCTGCGCGCGCACGAGCATGCACTCGATCTCGGCATCGTCGATGGACGGAAAGTAGCTGCGGCCGGAGGCGTAGATGTTCCAGCCGGCGCGGCCGAAGAGAGCGATGGTGGCGTCCTGCAGACTGCCTTTGGGGATGCCGAGCTTGAGCTTGTTGGCCATGAGAAGTCAGGGAATCCTTGAGTTAGGAGTTAGGAAAGCGAGATGGGTTTGGTGAAGCAGCTGACAGTGCCTTCGTGGCAGACGAGGCCGTCGCCTTCGACCTCGACGCGGAAGAGGAGAGCGTCGTTGTCGCAGTCGGTGGAGGCGGAGATGATGCGGAGGCGGTTGCCGCTGGTCTCGCCCTTCATCCAGAGCTTGTCGCGGGAGCGGGACCAGAAGGTGACGAAGCCGCTCTCGAGCGTTTTCTGATAACTGAGCTCGTTCAAGAAGCCGAGCATAAGAACTTCGCCGGATTTTGCGTCCTGCACGATTCCGGCGATGAGGCCGCCGGCCTTGGCGAAGTCGAGTGTGGGTTGGGCTGCTGTGCTGGTCATGATGTCCTTAAGTGATTGTGAGGGAGTTGGCGCCCGCGCAGCAAAAAGCCCGCTCGCGAGGCGCGGTGGCGGGCTGGGTTCCGAATCCTGTTTGGCTTTGCTAGCTCGCCATACAGACAGCCGCCGTCGCGCTGTGCGCGTGACGGTGGTGCCCATGGGGATGGAGGCGTGAGCTCATCAGGTTCTTAGGCTAAGGGTGTCCGATTTGGATGTCAAACCGATGGGGTACCCCCCTCCCCCCCGGGGGTCGCAAAATATTGAAAATACAGGTTGGATATGCGCAAAATATTGATCCTAGAGGGTTTCTTCGCAAATTCTTTAGAATGTGCAAGTTGAGAGTCACAGGGGAGTGGTGCTCGCGGACATGGCTGGCAAGACCGTAATGTCCTTTAGCGTCAGCTAGTTACGATTATTAGGGAGCACCATTTTGGGACTGGTTAGTGATAGCACTGGAAATGCACGGGTGGAATTTGGCAGAGCGAAAGCCGGCCGGAGCAAAGCGGCATCTCTAGGAGGAGGCGATCGCCACAAAGGAGATGTTCAGGATGCCGGATTATCGGGTACAGGCAGGGGAATCACAGGAAGATCAGGTTACGTCGGCGATTGAGAAGTACACGTCCAAGGCGCCTTCGAGTGCGTTCCTGGCGCTGGCGATTGCGGCCATTGGGGCGTCGGTGGCGTGCCAGGCGTTCCGGAAAGAGCATGAATCGCTGTTTATCGGGCAGTGGGTGGCGCCGTTTCTGCTGCTGGGGATCTACAACAAGATGGTGAAGCAGCATGGTTCGGATGCGACGAAACGGTAGGTAAAGCAATTAAGGGCGAATTTCCAGGGGAGTGCCGTTTGGGACGGCCTCCCATTGTTTCGTCCATTTCAGGGTCCGGGACGGCGACGATTCCTTGGTCAAGGCGACGATTCCTTGGTCAAGTAGAGGAGCCCATCGGGCATTGGCAACGGCTACTGAAGAAGGAACAGCATTTCGTGTTCAAAGACAGTGGGGTCGTTGGGATAGGGTCCAGTGCGGCCGGTCGCGTGGAAGCCATTTCGGCGATAGAAGTCCATGGCGGATGGGTTCTTGCTGGTGACCATCAGGCGAAGCTCACGTGCGCTGCGACCCCGAGCCCACTCTTTGATTCCGTCGATGAGCAGAGTGCCAACGCCGCGGCGGCGATGCGTTGGCGCGACCCACATGGAGACGACGGTAAAGCAGCCGGAGATTTGTTCTGACGGAACCGCGGCTATGAGCCCGCAGGTGAGGTCGCCGTCGAGCGCGAGATAGCCGACGGAGTGGCCGGAGGCGAGGTTCGCGGTTCGCTGCTGCCATTCGACATCGGTGAATGCGGCCTCGCGGGCGTGGGTGCTGCCGAAGGCTAAGGGTGTATCGCGGAGCGCCTGCAGGCGGGTTTCGCGATAGCGATCTTTGTCCTGGGCGGAGATGGCTCGCAGAGTGATGCCCATGTGAACAGCTATGTAAGGGGCGTGAAGGTGAGGGCGTTGTTCTCGGCGATGCGAACGTTGCCGGTGTGGATGTCGTAGATCCAGCCGGAGACGGTGAGTTCGCCGAGGGTGATGGCAGTCGCGACCGAAGGATGGGTCTTCAGGTGCTGGATCTGGAGGAGGACGTTCTGCTCGGTGAGGATGTCGATGAGCGGACGGGCCTGGGTCGAAACGATGCTGCCGGCGCCATGTGTCTGGCCCGTTTGTCCAGGTGCGGGGATGTCGTTTTCGTGGAGAGTGGTGGAGACGGCGAGGGCAGTCTGGGCGTTCTTGAGCCAGTTGCGGACGCTGGGCATTTTGGCGGTGCTGGATGGGTCGAGCAGGGCTTTCATGGCGCCGCAGTCGGTGTGGCCGCAGATGACGACGTGGCGGACTCCGAGGCCGGCGACGGCGAACTCGATGACGGCGGAGACGCCGCCGAGCATTTCACCGTAGGCGGGAATCATGTTGCCGATGTTTCGGGTGACGAAGACCTCGCCGGGGCCGGTGGAGGTGAGGGCGTTGGGGTCGATGCGGGAGTCGGCGCAGGTGATGAAGAGGGTGTGCGGGCGCTGGGGATCAGTCGCGACGTCGGCGAAGGCGGGAAAGGTCTCGGAGCGGAAGCGGCGAACGCCGTTTTTGAGTTGTTCGAGTACTGGGTCCATGCACGTTCAGGATAGCGGAGCGCAGAGCTCCACGGGGTGCGTTGCCGCGGCAACGGATTGGGGAAATGCCAGTGATCAGGAGTTGTCGAGCGGCCAGACTTCAACGACGCCGTATGCGACTGCACATGGGCTGAAGGAGACCATTTGTATGGCCGATGGAAGATCGTCAGCCTCGATGATGGCGAAACCAGCGACCGGCAAGCGTGAGGACATGAAGGGGCCTGTTTCTGTTTCGACGCCTTTGCCGAGGGTGTTTCGTACCTGAACTGGAGTGCCTGCGATCCCCATCAGAGCTCCCTTGTCCAGCAGTTGCTTGTCACTCGCATAAGCGGCTTCGCGAAGACTCTCTGGTGTTCTTCCATAGCCGGTCTGGTCGCCGTACCCGATCGTCACATACTTCGGCATGCTGCCCCGCTTTCAAATGGCGGCTGCTTCATAGGATGGCACCCACAGCTGCAAAGCAGTCCCCACTGTTGTCGCTGCGATAAGTCGAGCCGGAATCTATGTCACGGCTGGCCTTTCCACTTGATGTTGCAGCCGATGGAGGCGCGCTGGGTGGCGGGGTCGGGGCGCTTGCCGGCGATGACGCGATCGAGGGCGGAGCGGAGATCGCGGCCGGTTACGGGGATGTCGTTCCCAAAACCATCTGCCCGGCGGGGACGGGAGTCGTCGAGCTGGCCGCGGTAGACCAGCTCCATGGCGCCGTTGAAAAGGAAGAAGTCGGGCGTGCAGGCGGCCGAGTAAGAGCGGGCGACCTCCTGGGTTTCGTCGTAGAGATAAGGGAAGCGCCAGCCGAGACGGGCGGCCTGGGCGCGCATCTTGTCGGGGGAGTCATCGGGGTAGGCGGCGATGTCGTTGGACATGATGGCGCAGAACGCGATGGTTGAGGCGTAGTCGCGGGCGATGTTGGCGATCTCCTGCTCGATGTGCTTGACGAACGGGCAGTGGACGGAGAGGAACATGACCAGGAGGCCATGTTTTTTGGCGGGGCCGCCGGTGGTGGCGATGTTGGCGGCGTCGGAGAGGGAGTCGTCCCAGGAGAGGGCGAAGACGTCGTCGCGGCCGAGGGCGCGGCCGGTGAGGACGTCGGTGAGCTCGAAGGCGGGGGCAATGGTGCCGAGCTGGACCATTGTGGATTCGGTACGGGACATGAGCGGCTCTCCGAAGGACAGGATAGCTGGTGAAACGGAGTGCATGGACGATAGAGGGCAGAGAGGCCGGGTTAGAGCGGCTTGACTTGGGCAACCGGAAGACGCGAGGCGGCTTCTTACCTGAAAGTAACCTCCGTTCTCCCACGAGTAATGTCTTCTGTTACCCAAAGGTCGCATACTGTAACCTTTATGGGTGACGACCGTCTAATTTTTCGAGCGCCGTCCACGCTGCCATACCCCCGAAAACGAGACTTCTGCTTGCGACCCCTATTCTTCGGCCCCTTCAGGAGCTTCGGCGTGCTTTTTCTTGCAGCCGCCGCAGCTCTGGTAATTCCCTGCTCTGCCCAGTCTGATTCCGGTGCCGCATGGCGTGCGCTAAGTGCGTTACGTGCGACGCCGCTGCGGCGCGTGGCGGCGAACCCCGATTTAACAACGAGAGTGCAGCTTGGCGGGCACCTGCCTGGGTGGGTGCACGCGGAGAACACTGCGGCGACGGCAGTTCCGGTGAGCGCACCGCTGCAGGTCACGGTGGTGCTAAAGCGCGACGCAGCCACGCAGGCCGCGTTCGAGCAATTGTTAGCTGAACAACAGACGCCCGGGTCGGCGCTGTATCACCAGTGGCTGACACCGGCGCAGGTGGGCAGCATGTTTGGCGTGGCTCCGGCGGACTTGCAGGCCGTGGAGAGCTGGCTGCAGCAAGACGGGCTGACGGTCACGCGCGTGGAGCCGAATGGCGTGCTGCTGGATGTGACGGGCAGCGTGACGGCGGTGAGCAATGCGTTCCGGACGAACTTTGCGGAGTTTCGGGTGGGTTCGGACACGAGGCTATCCGTGACTTCAGAGCCGAGCGTTCCGGCGGCGCTCGAGGCGGTGATTGCGGGCGTGCATGGCCTGTCGCAGAGCTCGCTGCATCCGCAGAGCATCGGGTTTGCCGTGGCGGCAAATCAGGGTGCAGCGTTCAAGGCCAAGGGTCCAGCAGAGACGGCCGCCAGGCCGATGCTCACCGCGACCAACGGACAGCACTTTGTGACGCCGAATGATTTTGCGACGATTTATGATCTGGCGTCGGTGTACTCGGGCGGGAATACGGGCGCGACGGTTGCCGGCAAGGCGCAGCGCGTGGCGATTGTGGGGCGCTCGCGCGTGGCCGCGACGGACATTAGCCAGTTTGAGAGCATTACTGGATTACCAACAGCCCAGCCGAATGTGATTGTTCCGACGGGCGGCATTGATCCGGGGACGACGAACGGCGGCGACCAGGACGAGGCGACGCTGGACGTGGACCGGGTGATGGGCACGGCGCCGGGAGCCGGGGTGGATCTCGTTGTGAGCGGGGACTCGCGGACGGTGAGCGGGATTTATACGGCCGCGCAGTATGAGGTGAACACGCTGCTGGATCCGGTGATGAGTATCTCGTTTGGCGACTGCGAGGCGAATGCGGGCCAGCAGGGCGTGGCGGTGTGGGATACGCTGTTCTCGGCGGCGGCGGCTGAGGGCATCAGCGTGATGGTATCGAGTGGCGACTCGGGCGCGGCGGGATGCGACGGCGACTCGAGCAAGCTGCCGGTAACGCAGACGGCGAGCATCAACTACATCTGCTCGAGCAGCTATGCGACGTGTGTGGGTGGCACGGAGTTTGCGGATACGAGCTCGGCGGGAAGCTATTGGAGCGCGCAGAACGGGAGTGGGCAGAGCTCGGCGGTGAGCTACATCCCGGAGGGCGCGTGGAATGAGCCGCAGTCCGGGACGACCTATGTGGCGTCGGGTACGGGCGGAGGCGCAAGTGCATATGTTGCGAAGCCGAGCTGGCAGACGGGCACGGGTGTGCCGGCGGATGGGATGCGCGATGTGCCGGACGTGTCGCTGAGCTCGGCGACGCATGATGGGTATTTGGCGTGCCTGGCGTATGCGGGTGGCGATTGCTCGAAGCAGCAGTTTGAGGTGTTCGGCGGAACAAGCGCGGCCGCGCCCGGGATGGCGGGCATTGTGGCGCTGATGAATACGGCGACGGGAGCTGCGGCGGGGAATCTGAATCCACTGCTGTACCGGCTGGCAGCGAGCTCGCCGAGCGCATTTCATGATGTGACCGAGGCGTCGGCCGGTGTGGCGGGGTGCACGGTATCGATTCCGTCGATGTGCAACAACAGCACGCCGTCTGCCGCGGGGCTGACGGGAGGCCTGGCAGGGTTTGAGGTTGGCACGGGATTTGATGAGTCGACGGGCTGGGGGTCGGTGGATGCAGCGAAGCTGATTGCGGCGTCGATGACGACGGGCGGGAGTGCGGCGGGAACGTCGTCGAGTGCTGGGAGCTTCACGATGGGAACGACGCCGACGTCGCTGAGCGTGACGGCGGGGGCGACGAGCGGCAACACGCTGACGGTGTTTGCGACGGCAGCAAACGGGTTCACGGGCGTGGTGCAGATGAGCTGCTCGATTGTGGCGCAAGGAACGGCGACGCTGCTGCCGAGCTGCTCGGTGAACCCTGGGGCGGTGACGTTGAGCACGGCGGCCCCGAGTGGGAGCGCAGTGGTGACGATTTCGTCGCAGGCGGCGAGCGCGTCGGCGAGCACGTGCGGAGGCGGCGGTGGGTCGCCGACGACAGCGGTGAAGCTGGGTGGGTTGGCGTTCGCTGGACTGTGCGTGCTGCTGGTACCGGTGGCGAAGAGGCGTGGGCTAAAACGTGAAATTGGCGGCCTGCTGATGGTGATTGCGGCGGCGGCGGGCCTGAGCGTAATGACGGGATGCGGCGGCGGAGCGGTCGCGCCTATCGGCGGCACACCGAATTGTGCGGCGCAGGGCGCGTCTGGAACGACGCCTGGAAGCTATGTCGTGACGGTGACCGGAAAGAGCGGGAGTACCACGGCGAGCACCACGTTCGCGCTGAGCGTGCACTAGGGCGGATACGCTGGAGAGGTGAGGCATCAAGAGAGCATAAAGCGCCCGGGGCGGAGACTGGCCGAGGCGGGAGTCGCAAGCCGCAAGGAGTTGCCGCTCGGACCGAATGGGCGGCGGCTGTGCCGATGGTGCCAGTTGGAGATCTTGGCGAAGCGGCGGCGGACCTTCTGCTCGGATTACTGCGTGCATGAGTGGCGGCTGCGATCGGACCCGGGGTATCTGCGGGACCAGGTATATCTGCGCGATAAGGGCGTGTGCGCGGAGTGCGGCGTCGACACGGTGAAGGCGTACCGCGAGCTGAAACGCAGCAAGGGCGCGGCACGGACTGAGGCGCTGGAGATGTGGGGGATGCGCAGCGTGACTGCGCGAAGATCTCTATGGGACGCGGACCACATTCTGCCGGTCGCGGAGGGTGGTGGCGAGTGCGACCTAGATAATCTGCGGACGCTGTGCCTGATGTGTCATCGGGAGGCAACGGCGGAGTTGCGGCGGAGGATGAAGGGCAAATTCTGCGAGTCCACATTTTGCGAATCCAGCGCTGCGCGATGATGCGGTTGACTTTCGGGAGGGTTGGGGCGCAGATTGTCACTCTCAATCCAAAGAAATGCACGTGCGTTTGGGATCGGGAGTAACGGGCCTCCTTGGGAAGCAAGGGCCGGTTGCGACCACGGCCCTTGCTTTTTTTCGTGCGATTCCGCGGGAGGTCAGTCCTTGTAAGGATCCAACTCGTCGGCTCCTGCCATCGCTACGGCGAGCGGTGTGAGGATTTTCCTTGTTGGAGCGCGTGCGCTTCCTCCAGCGCATCGATCAGAGATTTTGCGACCCGTAGACGTTTGAGGGTGCTCGCGTCCAGCGCGACCGTTTCAGCACATGCCTGTATAACGTGCGGAAGGCTATCCGGTCTGGCGTCCAGCGTGCCGGTGCGTGCGTTCAAGCTGAGCGCGAACGAGACGGTTTCGTTTTCGCCGAATACGTCCTTGCATTCCGCCGTGGCTCTCTGCTTCGCGATTGCCTCAAGAGCGGGCCAGTTTGCGGGATCAGTGCCTACAGGAAGGAATTTCGTCCAGTCCACTTGTTCTCCCGTGGTGAGGTCATAGACAAGCGAAGTCTGCATTCCGAAATTTGGATACGCCCCACAGTAGTAGTCATCCTTCGCGAGGAATGCCAGGAAGCGCGGGCCGCGCATTGTCACATCTACCGTGCGGGTCCAAGCGTGCAGGTTGTGATCCATCTTGCGTCCGACCGCATCACAGTCGAGCGCCTGGGAGCGCACATCTGCTTCCGCGTGGGTCAGCGACGCGTTGATTGCTGCAGCGATTTTCGGAGTCACGCCCGGGCCGGGAACGACACGCGGAAATGCCGGTACGTCATGCGCAATCACGTCGCGATGCGGAATTGTCGTCACCGGGCCTTCGACGGGCGCGAGATTTTGCGCATTGCGGTGCTGCGCTCCGACGGATGAACTGGCGATCAAACATGTGGCGGCGATGAGGTGAACTGTTGCCCGCAAGACTTTCATCGTCCTGAGAAAGGTACGACCATGTCGCGTAGTTCGCAAAATAAAAGCCCGGACTGAAGTCCGGGCCTCTTTGGATTTGGTAAGGCGGTTGACGGCCCATTAGAGTCGGGCCTTTACACTACGCAGCAGACTCGTCGGTTGTGGCCGGCTTGGACTGGGCGATGGTG
Source organism: uncultured Acidobacteriaceae bacterium (assembly GCA_963762465.1). Lineage (GTDB taxonomy): Bacteria > Acidobacteriota > Terriglobia > Terriglobales > Acidobacteriaceae > Granulicella. Next base: position 818,696 of record CAVXKS010000011.1, read on the forward strand.
TAGTTGGGGTCGCCGATCTTGAAGCGAGCGAAGCGGCGAACGCTGATGTTTTCGCCGAGCTTGGCGATCTTCTGCGAGATGAGCTGCTGGATGGTGAGGGACTGCTCCTTGATGAAGGGCTGCTCAAGCAGGCAGACTTCCTCGTAGAACTTGCCCATCTTACCCTCGAGCATCTTCTCGATGATGTTGGCCGGCTTGCCGGTGGCGGCAGCCTGCGCGCGGAAGATGTCCTTCTCGCGGTCGACGTCGGCAGCGGTCACCTCTTCGCGGGAGATGTAGCGCGGGTCGACGGCGGCGATGTGCATCGCGATGTCCTTGAGGAGCTCCTGGAAGTCCTCGGTGCGGGCGACGAAGTCGGACTCGCAGTTGAGCTCGAGCAGGACGCCGATCTTGCCGCCCGCGTGAATGTATGTGCCGACCGCGCCCTCGTTGGTGGTGCGCGAGGCCTTCTTGGCCGCCGAGGCCATGCCACGCTTGCGGAGGACGACGAACGCCTCCTCCATATTCCCCTTGGCCTCCTGCAGGGCCTTGAGGCAGTCGCCCATGGGGGCGCCGGACTTCTCGCGGAGTTCCTTGACGAGCTTGGCGTCGATCTTCTGAGTTTCAGTGGTGGGCATTGTGGTTCTCAATCCTTCTCGCCTCATAAGAGATGAGGCGCGTGAAAAAGGCGTGGGCTGAAGCCCACGCCCTGGAGATTAGGTAAGGGCTGTTACGGCGCGGCTAAAGCCGCGCCCTTTCAAAGCAAGATGGTTAGGCGGTCGCTTCAACAGGCGCGATGTCGGCCTCTGGCTCGGTCTCGGCTGCAGGCGCCTTGCGGATACCGCCGCCGAGGGCAGCGTTGAGGTCGATTTCCTCGTCCTCGGTGTCCTCGACGGAGTCGGCCGCGGCGCCGGCAGAGATCTGGATCTCGTTGCGGGCGACGTCGTCGTCGTCGACGAGGAGGTGCGTCTCGGCTGCGGCCGGAGTGACGTCGGCGTACTCCTGGGCGAAGGCCTTGTCGGAGATCATCTGCGTTCCCTCGTAGGCGGCGTCGGCGATCTTCGTGGTGAAGAGCCGGATGGCGCGGAGGGCGTCGTCGTTGCCGGGGATAACGTAGTCAACCACGGTTGGGTCGCAGTTGGTGTCGACGACGGCGACGACCGGGATGCCGAGCTTGCGGGCTTCGGCGACGGCGATGGCTTCGTTGTTCGAGTCGACGACGAAGATCGCGTCGGGGAGGCGGCGCATGTTCTTGATGCCGGAAAGATTGGTCGAGAGCGACTTGCGCTCGCGCTCAAGCTTGATGACTTCCTTCTTGGTCAGCAGCTCGTAGCGGCCGTCGGTCGACATGTCGTCGAGCTCCTGGAGACGCTTGACGGACTTCTGGACCGTGACCCAGTTGGTGAGCAGGCCGCCGAGCCAGCGCGAGTTGATGTAAGGCATGCCCGCGCGGGTGGCCTCCTCGGCAACGGCGTCCTGCGCCTGACGCTTGGTGCCGACGAAGAGGATCAGCTTGCCGCCGGAGGTGAGATCGCTGACGAACTTCGACGCCTCCTTGAACATCTTGAGGGTCTTCTGAAGGTCGATGATGTAAATGCCGTTGCGCTCGCCGAAGATGTATTCCTTCATCTTGGGGTTCCAGCGCTTGGTCTGATGCCCGAAGTGAACGCCAGCTTCGAGCAGCTCCTTCATGGTGATGCTTGCCATAATTTTTCCTATCTGGGCATCGCTGTCTGTGTGTCCGGCCACGGGCCTAGGCGACAGACGATTGATCCCGTTCGGCTGGGAGATTTGGTTCCTTGCCACTCGCGCATTGCGGGCGGGTGAAGCTGAGTAGTTCGAGCGATTAGGGATCAGGGATTAGCAAGCCAATCAACTAATGCCTGATCCCTGTTCCCTAATCCCTGAAGCGGTTTAGCGCTTCGAGAACTGGAAGCGAGCGCGGGCGCCCTTCTGGCCGTACTTCTTGCGTTCCTTGCCGCGGGCGTCACGAGTGACCATGCCTTCGGCCTTGAGAGCCTTGCGGAGCTCGACGTTGAACTCCATAAGGGCGCGGGCGATGCCGAGCTTGACGGCATCGGCCTGGCCGTTGATGCCGCCACCCTTAACCGTGGACAGGACGTCGAAGGTCTCGTTGATGTCGGCAATGCCGAGCGGCTTTTTGGCGGCGACGCGCTGGGCCGGAGTGACGAAGTACTCCTCAAACTGCTTACCGTTGATGGTGAACTTACCCGAGCCGGGGCGGAGGAAGACGCGAGCGATCGCGCTCTTGCGCCGGCCGGTTCCGTAGTACTGGATCAAATCTGCCATTCTGTTGGTCCTCGGGGCTGTTACCCCAGGGGCTGAAGCCCCTTTGAATTTCGGTTCCATTTGCGGCGCGGCTGAAGCCGTGCCCCTTGAAAAAACCTATGCGCTGAGCGCGGTGGGCTGCTGCGCCTTGTGCGGGTGGTCAGTACCCTTGTAGACCTTGAGCTTGGTGGCCATCTGGCGGCCGAGCTTGGACTTGGGAAGCATGCCCTTGATGGCCTCTTCGACGATCTTCTCGGGACGGCGGGCGAGCAGCTTCGTGAAGCCTTCTTCGCGCAGGCCGCCGGGGAAGCCGGTGTAGCGGCGGTACATCTTCTGCTCCGCCTTCATGCCGGTGACGTGGATCTTCTCGGCGTTGATGACGATGACGTGGTCGCCCATGTCGAGGTAGGGCGTGTAGAGCGGGTTGTTCTTACCCGTAAGAACGTTGGCGGCGCGCGAGGCGAGACGGCCGAGGGTCTGGCCGCTGGCGTCCAGGACGAACCACTTGCGCTGAACATCCTTGCCGCTGGGAATCGTCGTTGTCTGATTCAGATTCACGTTTTACTCCTTACATCTGCCGTCTTCGTGGCCGGCGTGAAGCGCGAAGATATTGTGCCTGCGTTGGGCGGCCGAGCCGGGCGACAGGCCACGCGCAGCACGATTGCCGCGGAGGCTGCCCGGAGAGGGGCCGGAGTTGCGTGATAGCGCACAGAGCCTGGTACAGCGATGGCCGGGGAGCGGGGCTTTGGAATCGGTGCCGAACAGCGAGACCGGCAGGTGCCGGAATCAGCGGGGGCGGCGGTGAGCCTCGCCTCAGTGTCCTGGTCCGGCTGCCTCAACACTGCCCGAAGCGGGCAGGCTTAAAGGCGTACTACGGTGCAGGCGCAGGACTGCGCGAGTCTTCAGAATAATTGGGTCGTTCCCGGAAGTCAATCATTTCCGCAGCAGGTTTTCGGGGCCGACGATCGCGCTTAGGGCAATCGTTTTCAGCAGATTACAGGTATTTTTCAGCGCGTGAGGAGTTTGATGATCGCCGCGACAAAAAGGGCGAGGATGCCGGCGAGGGTGAGGAAGAGCGCAGAGCCGATGAAGATGGAGGCGACGCGGCGGCGCTCAGGCCTGGGCGGCGTGATGCCGAAGGTCATGATGAAGGCATCGGCGATGGATTCAAGGAACTTCATCATGGCGTCGATATCTATTGTAGGGACTCGGGCGCGCGATTCGTGCGGGGTACGAAAGTAACGCTGCCGATGGGGCATAGATGGCGCGAAATTGGGAGTGTCTAAGGCGGTTCGGGCAACAGAGACTAACCCGGCAAGCAACGAACTGATATCGGGACTCGGGTTAGGTGAGGTGAGGATGCGTCGACTGTACGCCGCGGTAGCGGGGTTTCTTTTTCTGGCAGCGAATGCTGCGGCGCTGGGCGCGGATATCCAACCGAACGGACAGGCGATCGCTGAACGCTTGATCGGCAGGCAGCTTTTTCTGCGCGGATTCTGGGCGAACGACAATCTGAAGTTCGATGCGCAGGGACAGATTCAATCCTCGACCGAGACGGTTCCGTTTACGGAGTCGGGAATCGATGTGCGGTCGGTGCGGGTGAATGGGAACTCGCTGGAGATTGAGGGCCAGCGGATGGCGCTGGAGTTCCTGCCGAACGATGAGATCCGGCGCGTGCCGGCGAAAACCGAACAGGATGCGGGCGCGATCAGCATGGAGATCGCAGGCGATGGGAGCGGGAATTTCGATCGCGCCTTGGATGTGGTCTTCGCGAAGGACCTAGCGACGCTGGCCCCTTCCCTGCCGCAGTACTGGCAGGCCTATGCGATGCAGCATTTTCTGCCGGTGAATTCGGCGCCGAAGTTCCAGAAGGAGAGCTTTGTCACGGAGACCGCAACCGCGGTGACGTTTACGCCGGAAGAGAAGAGCGCGATGCATGTGGGTGGTGAGGTGAAGCCGCCAACGCTGGTCCGGGCCTACAACCCGACGTTCACGGACCTGGCGAACGCGCAGAAGTTTACCGGCAATGTGAAGCTGTATCTGTGGTTCGATTCGGACGGCAAGGTGTCGCACGTAAGCGTGGCCAAGCCCGCGGGTCTGGGGCTGGATGAGGCGGCGATTGCGGCGGTCCAGCAGTATCAGTTTCAGCCGGCGACGCTGAACGGCAATGCGGTCACGGTTGATCTGTATCTGAATGTGAGCTTCAAAAGCCTGCAGGCGACGTTATGGTAGAGACTGTGGGTGAGAGCATGGCGTCGATGCTTTCAATGAGCAGCCAGGCGTAACCAGCGACAAGCAAAATCTGTGTTAGCAAAAATACGATGGCCATCGACTGTCGTTGAGCGAGTGCGTGGTGAAAGGGCTCGGCGAGGAACTGGCCAAAGATCGTCGCCCAGATGCTGTGGGTGGTGACGGCGATTACGTTGAAGAGCGCGAAGCAGGCGAGGCGGAGACGCTGGCGCGTGCCTTCGCCGAGAAGAAGGCAGAGCGGAAAGAGCGTGATGACCAGATAGGGCGGCCACGACTTTTTCGAAAAGACGAGCAGCGCAAGGTTCAACGAGGCACAGCCGAAGACCGCAAGGCGCAGCAGAGGAGCTTCGTCAGCGGCACGAAGACGCGCGCGCAGCATCACCGCGATGACAACGAGGAGAACGAGGCCGAGCAGACCGTCTTCGAACTTCGTGGGGGCAGTGTGGCCGGCGGCCGACTCGAGCAGGTAAGGAAGGTCGCTGGCGGTGCGAAGGCCGCCCTCACGTGAAAGTGGTTCGAGGATGGGCAGGTGCAGGAGGGCGAATGCGCCATAGCCCGCGATGATGACGATCACGAAACCGATGAGCCAGCGCAGCCAGTGCCGCGCCGCGAGGATGAATGCCGGAGCGAAGAGCATGGAGAGAAATTTGATGAGGACGGAGCTGAAGGCGAGGAGGGCTCCTGAGAGCGCGTCGCGCTGGCGGGCGATGGCAAGGACCGCCAGGCCGAGCAGGACGGCGGTGACCACGTTGTCCTGTCCATCAATGGTGACGAACTGAAGGCTGATGGCGCTGGCGACGTAGAGGACGGCGGCGATGCGTACGGCGCGCTCGGAGGCGAAGAGGCGCGCGGCGCGGAGCCAGACGGGAAGGATAAGGAACTCGACCAGAATGGCGAACAGGATGACCGCGAGGGGAGAGTTCCAGAGCCGAAGGAGAGCGGCGTCCAGGAATGTGTGCAGTGGGGCGTAGCTGGATTGGAAGTCGCGATACGGGAGCTGATGCTGGAGCAACGAGTGCGCTTCGGGAACGTAGAACGCGGGGACGTCGCCGCGCACGGGAAGGTGAAGCGCAAAGAAGACGCCGAAGAATACCGCGAAGCGCGACAGGATGAAGGAGATTACGATGCTGCGGTCGAACGTGCGGCGCGAGGGGGAATGGATGGCGCTCGCTGAGGCCGCAAAGAAGCCGGCGATGGCGAATGCGCTGCCGAGAGCGGTGCGGGCCTCGAGACTTTGGACTCCGGTCATCCGATGACCCGCTGTGCGCCGATGAAGTGCATGGGGCGAGTATACGAAAGCGCGTGCGGGAGTTCGATCATAGTGGCCTGATTTGCATGGTGCAGTAGGATGTTGCGCATGCAAGGAGCATGGTGTGGGGTTGTGTTGTGTGTGCTCGTGTGCGCGCCGGTTGCGCGGGCGAGCAAGGACAAGGATGCTGAGATCCAGTTCAGGGACTCGGTGCTGAAGCAGCAGCTTGTGCTGCGGAATTTCAGCGGCGAGGATATGGTGCACGCGGTGTGGTCGGGGATGGCGATCGAGCTTGATCCGCCACGCTGGCGGATGATCGGCGTGCTGGACGTGAACTACGTGGACATGAAGCGCGGAGAACTGAAGCTGCTGTGCACAAGACGCGTGCTGTTGCGCGATGCAAGCGACAACTTTGTGATCAGCGACGGTGACAGATCTGTGGAGATCGAGGTTGACTTGAAGGGGGCTGATCCTGTCCAGGTGCTGCCCCAGCTAAAGCAGCAACTGTTCTATGCATCAACGGACGAAGCTGTGGCCGCTGTCCCGAAGCAGTTGCGGGAAATGCTCCCTGCGCATCAATCGGCGAATGGAATGGCTCCCCGTCAGCGGAGGCCGATGTGTGATTGTGATGAGAAAGGGACCGACGCGTGTAGCGGCCGTAACCCCAGCGAGGCGCTCATTCCACCAAAGGCTCTGTACACTGCCGATCCAGAGTTCAGCGAGGAAGCCCGTAGAGCCGCGATTGGCGGGAGGGTTCTGGTAGCCCTGGTGCTTGATGAGACTGGAAAGCCAACAGATCTTTGGGTCGCCCGACCGGCGGGATATGGACTCGATGAAACCTCGGTGGATGCAGTCCGGCAATATCGATTTGAACCCGCCAAGTGTCACGGAAAGGCAATAAGCACGGTCCTGATGGTGGAGGTGAACTACAGCATCTTCCATCGAAAGCGCTGGTGAGCTCGATGGACAACGGGGGCGTTAGTGCTGGAGCTGCGTGGTGGCGGGCTGCTGGCCGAGTTTGGTCTGGAGCGGTTTGGGGATGTGGCGCTTGCGCGGGGAGACTTCGGCCGTGGGCTGCTTGGGGTCGAGACGATAGACGATGAGCAGGTTGCGGTCGGGGTCGTCGAGCGCGGGGAAAGCTGCGACGCGGACGGGGCGGTAGAGCGGTGTGATGGCGTCCGCTTTGTCGTCGTCGAGTTCGTTCCAGGCGATGTACCAGCCGGGGTGGTATTTCGCAACGCGCTGATCCAGGTCGAGCGTGCCGAAGTCATCGTCGATGGAGTGCAGCCCTGTCATCAGGGAAATATCCGAGCCGGAGATCGAGAGGATCAGTCGGGAGTGGGTGGGGTCTGAATCGACGATGCGCTTGATGGATTGTGCGGCAGCTTCGAACTGGTAGGTGGGGTGGCGGATGAAGTCGAGCTGAAGGCGCGCGTCGGGGATTGCGATGGCGAGCGTGACGGCGGCGACGAGGATCGACGTGATGGTGGTTTCGACGCGGCCGCGGGCCTGGCGGAAGTTGTCGAGGCCGAGCGCGAGGACTGCGGTGGTGGGGACCGCGATGACGAGGTAATACCGCGGCTGCAGATTGTTGTGGTAAACGAGGAAAGCGAAGTAGCCACCGATCCAGAGCAGCAGAGCCGGAAAGAGGGGCTGAGTAAAAAGGCGCGGACGCCAGAAGAGTGCGAGCGCGAGCACGATGAAGAAGGCGGGGTAGAGGATGTGGCCCATCCACATGCCGTCGCCGAACGCGTTGAGAACGATGGTGGCGAGGGGTTGGAGCTCGACGCCGGTGTAGGCGTTGGCGGAGAAGAGGTAGCGGTAGTCCTCGAGATAGTGCGGATGGACGAACCCCACAAAGTAGATGACCCACAGCGCGATTCCGAGCGCAGCTGGTGGAATGGCGACCTGGAGGAAGTGGCGGATGCCGTAGCCGGAGCGCGCCCACACCATGTAGAAGATGGCGGGCATCAGAAACACGCCTGTGGTCTTGGTGAGCACAATGGCGGGAATGAGCACGCCGAGAGCGACGGTATACGCGACAGCGCGGAGGCTTTTGCGTCGAGGAGAGGAGCGGAAGAGACTGAGACTGAGGGGCTCGACGTGTGAGGCGGCGATGAGGGCGACTGCGGTGAGCGCGATGAGCAGCGGCTCGAGAATTGCCATGCGCTCGAAGACGTAGATGTACGGGCTGAGGCAGAGAAACAGGACACAGAGCGGGCCGGCCAGTGGTGTGGCGTTGGGATGCAGAGCACGCGCGGCGCGCTGCAGCAGGATGTAGAACGCGAAGAGCGTCAGCCCGAAGACGCAGAGCGTGAGGGCACGCGCGGCGACCGGTGTTACGCCGGTGAACTTGAAGACGAGGATCTCGATGGCGGGCCAGAGGGGAAGCGCGACGGCGGGGTTGAAGTCACCCGACCAGTACCAGTGGCCGGTGAGGTAGTGGCGGATGGCGGCGTCCCCGTACCAGCCCTCGTCGGTGTACTTGGCCCAGTCCATCCACGGCGAGTTGTTGGGAAAGTCGGCGGTGAGATGGAGGAAGTGCAGCGCGAAGAAAACGGCTGCGACTGCGAGGAGCAGAAGTCCGGGAATGTGCCGGAGGATGGCGGGTTTGTGCTGTCGACTGGCCGGCATCGAGTCCAATCTACAGAAGAATTACTCTGCGGTGAGTGGCTTCGCCCGGCCTTTGCCGGTAAGCATGCGAAACAGTGAAGCGAACGAGTTGCGCGCGGCGAAATTAATCAATGGGCGTTCCATCGCGAACCATGAGAGGGATGCGAATGCAATGGTGATCGCGAGTGTGGGCAGTAACGTATAGCTCCGCGGCATGTGGCGCGCGAGGCGCAGCTCAACCATCTGGTGGAGGAGATACATCATGTAACTGATCTGGCCGATGTAACGCATGGGTTTGAGTGTGAGCAGACGATACAAGAGGCCCCGTCCTGCCAGCGCCCAGGCAAGCAATGCCGTCGAGCCGATGAGCGAGAGCGAGTAGTCAATCGCGGCACTCCAGGGACTATGACTCGCGATGCGAAAGATGGGCATTGCGTAGAGGCCGGCAAGACCACCAAACCCGAGGATGACGCCGAGCCACGACCGCTCGCGGCAGAGTTGTTCGAAGCGTGCGCTACGGTGCTCCCATGCAATCGCCAGAGCCGCGCCGGCACAGAGGAGGTCGGCACGGAATGGAGTGAGCACATAGATAGCGCCCGTGTAGACAAAATGAGCACAGATGAAGCGTAGAACAGGCGTGAATATGACCACGGCGACGGAAAGGCGAAACAAACTGCGCTCAGAGGTGAGCAGGACGACGGTTGGCCAGAGGAGATAGAACTGCTCTTCGACCGCGAGCGACCAGACTGGAAGACCGAGAGGCCAGTCGTGGAGCAACGGATGGATGTTCATTCCGAAGAAGGCATAGTAGGGCCAGGGACGAAAGTAGAGCCAAGTGAAGAAAGTGCCATAGAGAATGATGGAGACGATATAGGCGGGCTGAATCCGAAAGAGGCGGCGGAAGTAGAAGCCGGAGTAGTAGCCGCCGCGACGGTCCTGCTTCCGGCGGAGCAGGATGCCGGTGATGAGAAAACCGCTGAGGACGAAAAAAACATCAACACCGACCCAGAGCAGCGGAACGGCAAGGCAGTGATTCATGATCACCGCAAGGATCGCGATTGCGCGAACGCCATCGAGTTGCTCGATCCGGCCCTTGTGGCCCACGGAGGGCTCGACGGGTGGAGTGGCGAGGCTCAGATTGGGCAAATCAGATTCTCCACGAGGCGTTTACGAACGGCGCGGAGCGATCTCGGACGCGCGCACGGCTTCTAGCTACTCATAGGATAGCGCGTCGATCGGATCCTTCCGCGCGGCCTTGAGCGCTGGATAAAGCGCCCCGAACAGAGCGCCCAAGAGTGCAATTACGACGGCGCTGAGAACCCAGCGGGGTGTGATCTGGAAGCTGAGGGTGGGAAAACGTGCGTGCAGGAGCGTGCGCAAGAGGTACGTCGCGGCCACGCCGAGTATGACGCCGACGACAGCAAGCAGGCCGGTTTCGCGCAGAACGACGGATACGATGCCAGCGCGTCCGGCTCCCATGGATTTCAAGATGCCAATCTCGCGCGTGCGCTCCATGACAGCGGTGTACATCGACTGGAAGATAACCAGGAAGCCGATGATGATCGCGATGCCGATGACGACGCGGAGCGCGATGTTGAAGCCTGGCATGCGCTCTGGCGTGAGCGTCGAGAGGAACTCCTGGATGGTCTGCACGCTCCAGTCCTCGAGGCCGGGGGTGGAAAGAATCTCCTTGCGGACGGTCTCCTGATACTGCGGCTGGTTCTCTGTGCGCAAGAAGAACTCGGCGGCTTTCCCAGGGTTTCCGTCGAGTTGGTCCATCGTGTCGAGCCGGATGAACTTGCGGCTGCCTTTGCCGTGCTCGACGATGCCGCAGACGCGGAAGCTATGGTTGAGCGTTTTGATGGTGTCGCCGACGTGGAAGCCCTTGCCGCTGGCGGCCTGCAGGTCGTCGATGATCATGTCGTACGGCTGCTGGAAGGGGCCGCCGCTGAGGAAGACGAAGGGGCGCAGTTCGTTGTACGTGGCGAAGTCGATGCCGTAGATGTTTTCCAGCGAGGAGCCGGCCGTGAGCTTGATGTTAACCGGAGCGACCACTTCAACGTGCGGAAGCTTGCGCATAACATCAGCGATACGGACATCCGCGGAGGCGGCGGAGGTGTTCATAAGGGCTGTGGCGGCACCGGGGTGGGCGATCATGTCCATGCCGATGCCGGTGGTTTGCTGCCGACTGCCGTTGAGGATGCCGAACATGATGGCGGCGATCGAGAGAATCATGGTGACCTCGATCGCGACGGCGAAGGCGCTGATGATCGAGCGCAGAGGACGATGGACGAGATTGCCGAGGATGAGCTTGTTCATGGCCGCAGTTGCCGCAAGAGAAGTGTACGCGAGTGGCGCAGTTTGGCTCAGGCTTGGGTCGTGGACATCGGCAGGTTTTCAAGGCGCCCAATGCGCGGCTCCTGCGGGCCGGAGAGCAGTTGGCCCATGATGGGTGCGAAGTAAGCGCAGAAAAGAACGGCGATCACGATGCCGACATCACCAAAGAAGATGAAGTACACCAAATTTCCGATAAGGCTCTCGGGCGCCACATGCGCGAAAGCAACGACGGCAAGGAGGCCGATCGGTGAGTGACGAACATCACCACAGATGAAGTCGACCACGATGAAGAGCAGTGTCCAGACAAAGGCTCCGACAACGACGATGCCCTCGAACTCGTCCATGTGGAACGCTTCGGCTGAAGGACTGAAGGAGATGCCGGTGGTGTAGTCGTCCGGAGAAAGTAGACCGCCGATTTCGTGCGCGTAGAAGTTCCCCGAATTACTGACACCGACGGGCATCAGCGCCTCTTTGTTCGGAAGGATGAAGTGAGGGATCCAATCGATGAAGTAATAAACGACACGCATTTTGCCGACAGTGTGGCCTTGCAAGGTGTAGGTAACGAGGCGATCGTCGGCACGGATGATGTTCAGCCGGTCCATGAGACCTTGAGGGGTATCGAAGTAGCCGGCAGCGTATCCGGTGACGTGACTGGATTCATCGGTAACTCCCATCGATTCCAGATAGTCAGCCCGAAGAGTCTTCGGATGACTCAAGAGGTTCACGGTCAGGGCCAGGCGGTCCCCCACCCCGGCTCCAGCAGGAATCAAGGCCCGGCCGACCTGTGACAGCGGCGAGAGAATCTCCACCGAATAGACCGCGAACGCAGCCAGCAGGACGACTTGCCATCCCCGAAGACGATACCTCTGTGAAGCAGCGGCTATTCCCCAGCAAACGATCGGCGTGAACATGCCTTGTTTGGAGTAGCTGATCAGGCCCCCAAAGAAGAACATCAGCCCCGAGGCTAGAAAGGTGAGGATGCTGACACTTCTGCGCCCGCCCGAAATACGGATGGTGTGGATTGTGCCGAGAAGAACGCAAAGAGGGAGGAACACGTTCTCCTGGTTAAGAATGTTGACCAGGCTTCCGTTGCCATGTGGAAGGTACTCGTTGGCCCAGGCGACGAGCTGGTTGGCGACGAAGCAGCCCAGAGCGGCATGGCCCAGGTTAACCCGGTCGGCGCGCATGGCAACGCTGAGACCCTGCGTGTTGCGGGTAACTCTCCGGCTGATCTGCAGTGCGCCAAAGATTGTCATCATACTGACGACATAGGTCGACAGCGTAACAGTGGGAGAAACGAGGTTCGAATCGCCGGGCTCGTTAAGCACGATCTTCCAGAGGCCGCCGACAATGCACGTCAGTAGAGAGAACCAGAATACGTAGGCGCCCGAAGCGCGCGCGAAGCCGCCCGCCGCGTTGAACGTGACCGCACTCAGGATGATGTATGCGAAGAAAAAAACAGCAAACGTCAGGTCAGTGTGCTGGATGAGCTGAGCGATGAACACGAGTGCCGCGAAGACAAAGGTCTTCTGAACAGAAATTCTGGTCGGAAACGGCAGCCGCATTGGTTCCAGAGTACGCGAAACGGAGCGCGAAGGGGTCCCGGGCGCGGCGAGACGATGCGGTAAAATCGCCAGACGGAATGGAGCCACCTCTGCGAAGCGAGACTGCGCGGCTCGAACACAGCGCAACCGAGATTGCGGGCCCGCAGGCGGGCACGAGGATGCTCAGGCCACAACTGTTGACGCGCGTCCTTCTGCTTGCGACCGTACTTGGGGTTTGTGACCAGAGCTATTGGCAGTACAGCGATGTCGATCACTACGCGAAGGGCTATTGGCTGCCGTTTGTGCAGGGCGCCGGCGCGGCGCCGGAACAGTACAGAATCGGCGTAAAGATGACGGCGTGGTGGCTGGTGCAGCACCTTTCGTGGGAATTTCGGTACGGCTTCACGCTGATGGATGTCCTCGCAGCGATTGCGGGAGCTCTGCTGGTCTACGATCTACTGCTGCGCAGGCCGGCGATTCGCCAGTCGACTACCGCGTTGCAATGGTTTGCCTCAGCCGGGTTTGTGCTGCTGGTGTGCTATTACATGGCGTGGGTGGGCTTCTTCTTCCGGCCAGAGACGTTGCCGAGTTTCGGCCTGACAGCCTGCATGGCGTGGTTGTGGACGCTTCGGCGAGACGAGCGCGGCCGACCGGTGCTTACAATCTGCGGATTGATCGCCGCCGCTGCTGCCCAGGCATGGATCAGGGCGGATGTCCCCTGCGCATTGAACGCGGGAATCCTGCTGGCGAGCACAGTGGGTACCGGGCGGGGTCTGTCGATCTCAAGACGGGCGTCGATCTTTACAGCAGCCGTTTGCATCGCTGTTGCGGCAGGCACGCAGTTTTACATCATGCGCGTTCTGTACCCGCATGCAAGCTATGGCAACATTCCGGTGTTCATGGTGACACACGATCTTCACCAGCCTCTGACTTATCCGCCGTTTCTCATCTTTATCGTTCCGCTGGCGTGGAGCGGGTTCCAGGCTTGGCGGCAGCGAGCCGTTCTGGATACTGGCACCCGAGGGCTGCTGCTGGGCGCGGCAATTTATCTCGTTCTCTGGATCCTGCTGGGCAAACTGGATGAAGTGCGGATCTTTATTCCGTTCGCTGTGGTGCTGATTCCGATAACGATGGAACTTGCAATTCGGCGAATCTCCTGCGGTGCGCCGCTGAATGGCCACGGAGCCGAGGTCTAGCGCATGCGAATGGCCGGACGGGAACGCCATGCGGCCGCCATCATGACGCTGTTTGTCGTTGCGCTTCGGGTGTGGTTTGCGCGGAAAGTGACATTCTGCGGCACACCTGACTCCTGTTATGCGCTCGGCTTGGCGCAGAATCTGGCGCGGTATCACGCATTTCGGGTGCCGTTTCTCTTTGACCTGCAACTCAATCGTCTGCAGGTTCCGAATACCGGGCTGGAATACTGGCGTCCGGGCGTTTCCCTGCTCTTTGCAGTGCTGAAGCCATTCGGCGGTGTGACACTGCATGGCGCGCTCTTCGTTGCCGCACTCGCCGGCGTAGTGTGGGCTTCGGCGGCGTGGTTCATTGCCGAGCAGACCACGGGCAACAGGAAGATTGCGCTGGCCAGCTATACCCTGTGCCTGCTTCTCTCGCCGGGATGGGGAGGCTCGCTGACGCCGGATCCAACGTTGTTCTACGCAGCGGCGATCGCATGGTTCCTGGCGCTGTTCACGATCAGGCGGCAGGGGCTGCTCCAGGATGTGCTTGCGTTGGTATGTGTAGGCGCCGCATACATGATTCGCAACGATGCAGGGCTGCTGCTGGCGCCTCTGCTCCTCGTTTTATGGCTGCGCTGGAGAGCGGCGCACGATCGGCAGAGGCGTGGAGAACGGATTGCATCAGGCGGCTCGCCCGTATATATCATCGGGATCCTGGTGGGCTTCGCGCTGGCGCTGGCGCCCATGCATCTGCTGTACCGGCATGTCCTTGGAACGGCGTTTCCGGCAGGCGCGGGACGGGCGCTCTATTTAAACGACCTGAGCGATTTCAGCAACTATGGCGTGCCGGTGAGCCTGCACACCATGCTGTCCCATGGAGTCAAGCATTTGCTCGCGATGCGGGTGAGTGCTACGGCGCTGATCGTCTACAGGGTCTTGGCGCTGGTCCTGGGATATCCGGCGCTCGTCTTCTTGCCGGCGCTGGCGCTGCGGCATGATCGCGAAACCAACGGAGGATTACGGCTGCCAGAAATGGCTGGCCCCGTTGCGTTCGGTGTGACTGTCCTGGTGGTCTACGGCCTGGTGCTGCCGGCAGTCGGGGTGTTCTCAGCTCTGCGAAGTTCCACGGCGCTGCTCCCGGTCGTCTCGGTCGTAGTCGTGCTCGCGATCGTAGGGGTGGCGAGGATCCGAAGGGTGGCGGCGGTGCTCGTGGGAACTGTCGCGGCGATTTACCTGGTCAGCGGGGTTATGGATGACCGGCGCTCGATCGATCCGATGAATCAGATCGGGGATGCCGACCGGGCTCAGGCGCGGGCCTTGGAGGCGATAGGAGCGACGGAGGAACCGAGTTCGACGATCGTGATGACCCCGGATCCCGTTCAGTTTTCGGTCACTACAGGGCTGCCTGCAATTCCCATGCCCGCGAACGGGTTAGACGCAATCACGAACGAGGCATTGGACTTACACGCAAGTCATGCAATTCTTGACGGCGAACACCTCCCCGGGAGTCCTACGGAGCTGGCCGAGAAGCTTCATCCGGTCCAGACGAGGACGATCGAGGGGCAAACGGTGCTCCTGTTGGAACTCCCCCGGGAGCTCAACCAGCACTAGGTCCATGGGTCTCGCGGCAAAACGGCCATCGTCACAAGGCGGGCTAAGAAAACAGCGGAGATGCACGTGGGGTTTGGAACGGATCTTCAACAGCAGCGGGTGAAGCGCGGCGTGGAGCTTGAGGCGATTGCCGCGAGCACGCGGGTGTCGATCCGATATCTGCGGGCACTTGAAGACGAACGGAGTTCTGATCTTCCCGGCGGTGTATTCAACAAAGGCATTCTGCGCAGCTACTGCCAGTTCATCGGCCTGGAAGAGCGCGAGTGGATGGACCGCTTCACCTCCAGTGAGCTGAGCACTACCACCGAGCCCGATTGGGAAGCCTTCGCCGAGAGCGTACGGCAGCATCGGTTGAGTGCCTCCGGTGCACAGCAGCGGCGGTGGTTCGGCGTCGTGCTGATGCTGGTGGGGCTCGTTGCCCTGGCATGGGTTGCGTGGCATTTCACGGTTCGGCCACGCCTGATCGCGCAGCCGAAGACGACGCCGGCCGCAACCAGCAGAGTCTCGCAGGCGACAGGCTCCCGCGGCTACGACTCAGTCTGATACCAGCGATACCCATGTTTCTGCTCGAAGTCGGCCTCCCGTAGGCGGTCAACGACCTGTTTCCTCCGCAGACTGCCAACGCCTGCAGTAATCAGATCAATCAGAGCGATTGGCGCTACGTAGCTGGCGGCAAACGAGAGGCTATCGATGGGGACAATCACGAGCTCGTCAGAGAACCGCGCCAGCGGTGACAGCGGCGAGTCGGTCACACCGACACAGTAGGAGCCGTTTTCCTTCGCCCGCTGCACCCCCTCGATAGTCATGCGCAGGCCGCGGCGGAAGCTGATTCCGACAGCAAGATCGTTCTTCCTGGCCGAACGCGCGAGGTGGCTGGCACGACCGGGGCTGGTGGCCGCGACGACGGGCAGTCCAGCGATGGTCAGGTGATACTCCATATATTCAACGAGTGGCGCGGCCATGTCGCCGCCCAGAAGCAGTGTGCGTTCTGCCTGATCGATGCGCGTCGCGATGTTCTGAACCTGATCCAGATCCAGCCGTTCGAGCACGAATTCGATGTTCTGCTGAATCTGGTGGCGGGAACCGCGCAGGACTTTTGAGGTCTCGGTCATGCTGCCCCCGGCCTGCATGCTGTCCAGGATGGTGGCGCTTGAGACGGACAGATAGTGCAGATAGTGCTGGAAGTCTTTGTGGGTGTCGAAACCCAGCGCGCGAACGATGCGGACGACGGTGGCGGGTCCGGTTTCCAGGCGGCGGGCCATGTCGCGGACGTTCAGCAGAACGAATTCACGGGGGTTTTCCAGGACAGGGCGGATGACCTCGCGGCGTCCGTCGCTGAGTTGCTGCAACTGGAGAGCCATGCTGGATGGAAAGTGCGGGTGTTTGGCTTCTTTCTTTATGGACATACGCGTGCACCCCTCGTCGACGTACCGGAGATAACTGCGAGCCGGACCGGCGTAGCTCAGTCGGAAGCCGCCCCGGACTGTGGGAGGTGCGTGCATTGGTTCCGATGGAGGTGGCCTGGCTTCCCAAGGTATACGATTCTGTGAAACATTTGTACCGCCCTGAAAAGACCAGATCGAACGGGGCAAACGGGGCGCAGGATCAGACGCTCGAAACTTGCCCACGACGGCACAAAGGATGAATCCCGAAGCACTGCGGAAAACGCACAAATCGCGCGGACTGCAGGGACATCGGAGCATTCGACGAGGGCCGGAGCATTTACCGGCACCGTCGGACAGAATGCGCTTGACACCATAGGGACGTCAGCATAATGTTCGGCTTGAACTCTGAAAAATTTACACCGCGTGAAACAAATGCTCCGCCAGGAGCTGATTAAGCAGGACACGTGGAGGATGTGAACAGATTTGCCCGATGTTCCTTGAGCCGTACGGCTCCGGGACGTTTTTGCTTTTCTGAGCCCAATCGAGGCGCGGGAATATGCCCTGGGAGCATGTGAGCGGGTCCCGAGGCGCACTCTCTAGACCGGCAGTTCAGCAGTTTTTTTGGAGGCAACAGATGACTGGATACATACGAACGATGAGGGCGGTCTTCTGTACCGCTCTTATAGCTACCGCACTCGTGGCGGCGAGAGCGCAGGACGCTACGAGCGGCAGCATCAGCGGAACAATCACGGACACGACAGGCGCTGCTATCAAAGGGGCGAAGGTGACGCTCACCAATACGGACCGGGGTGATGTGGAACGCACTGTCGTCACCAATGCAGCGGGCTTTTATACCGCTTCGGCGCTGCCCCTCGGCCACTACTCCGTGCAGATTACCGATCAGGGCTTCAAGGCCAGCTCCGTAACGGGCCTTGAACTGCACGTGAACGATGAGATCACCGTGAATCGTTCCCTGCCGGCGGGCTCCACGACCGAGACCGTGACGGTGACAGCCGATGAGCTGGGCGTCAACCTGCAGGATGCGACCTCTTCTGGGCTCATCAACTCTGAGCAGATGAATGAGATGCCGCTGGTGACGCGCAATTACGAGACGCTGCTCAACCTGCAGCCGGGCGTGGCCTTCGGTGGCGCTTCCGACGATCTGACCCGCGGACCTTCCGGTCTCAGCGGCGCGTCGAGCACGGTGAACTTTTCGGTGAACGGCGGACGAAATACCCAGAACAACTGGACGATCGATGGTGCGGACAACGTGGATCGCGGCGCGAACCTGACGCTGTACACCTATCCGAGCCCTGACGCCATCGCCGAGTTCAAGACCCTGCGCGGACAGTACAGCGCGCAGTTCGGACGAAACGCGAGCGGCCAGGTCGACGTCGTCACCAAGTCTGGCACGAACAAGATTCACGGCAGCGCGTACGAGTATGTGCGCAACGATGCTTTCGACGCGAACGGCTACGCGAACGACTTCCTGGGCGCGCAACATAACACCATATCGATACAACATCTTCGGCTTCTCAGTCGGCGGCCCGGTCTGGATTCCCAAGGTTTACAACGGCAAAGATAAGACCTTCTTCTTCGTTTCAGAAGAGTGGCAGCGCATTATCCAATATGCGGCGCAGACCACGGCTCTTGTTCCGCAGGCTTCTGAGCGCGCTGGGGATTTTTCCCAGTCTGGCCAGAAGATCAACGGCACCTGGCAGCTCGCGCCAGTAACGGTGTGCACGGCCTATACCACCAACCCGGCGACCCAAGTGAACACCTGCACGGCCACCGGCACGCAGGTGACGAACATCTCGCCCACGGCTCAGCAGTATATGAAAGACGTCTACAGCAAGATCCCGGTTCCTGATACAGCGTACGACATCGCGCACGGTTTTGATCCGCACACGATCTTCTCCAACTTCAAGAACATCTTCAACAACAACGACACGATGGTGCGCATCGACCAGCAATTCGGTCAGAGGGTGAACGTCTTCTACCGGTATCTGCACGATACATTCCCCGAAACTCTCCCCCAGGGACAGTTCACTACGGTGCCAATTCCGGGCGCGAACCTCACGACAGTGGTGAACCCGGGCACGCAGCACCTGGCCAAGGGAACAGTGACGGTGAATCCGACGCTGGTGGTGACTGCGGGCTACGCATTCTCTAACGGCAACATCGTGTCTACACCTTCGGGCTTCCTTGCATCGGCGGGGTCTCAGGACATCAAGCCGAGCCTGGTGTTCCCGAACACGGTAGGCGTGATCCCGACCGTCGGCGTGGCAGGCATGACGTCGCTCAATGGTTCGATCGCGTACGTGGATCATGGCACTAATCACCAGGCCTTCGGCGATGTCATGAAGGTCTTCCGTAACCAGACGTTTCCATTTCGGCTTCAGCTACAACCACTACCAGAAGCTGGAAAACAACACGACAGGGACCCAGGGCTCATTCTCGTTCGCAGGTGATACAGGCTTCTCTAATCGTCTCCGGTGAACTCGAATGCCGGGGCCAACGAAGCGCAGGGCTTCGCCAACTTCCTCACCGGCAACGCGAATGGTGGTTTCAGCCAGCTCTCGCGCGATCCGGTCACAGACATCAAGTTCGCTTTGTACGAAGCCTATGCCCAGGACGACTGGAAGGCGACCCGCCGCCTCACGCTGAACATCGGGGTACGGTACGCGTATTACGGGCAGCCCTGGGACGCCAACCTTCTCCTGAGCAACTTCGACCCGAACAAATATGACCCAACGAAGGCGCCTACGATCGCCACCACGGGTCTGATTTGCTTCAGCGGAACATGCTCGCAGGCGGGCAGCAACGCAGGCCAATCGACGGCGCCCAACCCGAATGCAGATTACTCCGGCATCAATTACGTCAATGGACTGATCTACAACGGCCCGAACTCGGCGAACAACAACCAGGCATCGCCTTACGGCAACAAGGTGGGGCAATCGCAAAAGGGAGATTTCGCGCCGCGTTTCGGCTTCGCTCTTGACGTCTTCGGCGACAGCCGTACATCGCTTCGCGGCGGCTATGGCTGGGCTTTCGATAATGCCCCGGTGAGCTACTACGAGACGACGGTCTTCAACAACCCGCCGGCCGTGGCTACCTACTCCGTAGGTCAGACGTCATTCGACAGCCCGGCGGGCGGTGCGACAACGGGTCTCTCCACCACGCCTGGCCGCGTTCAGGCGGTTCCGCTCAACTTCCAGCAGCCGTACGTACAGCAGTTCTCGCTGGACCTGCAGCAGCAGATCACACCGAGGACGTTTTTCGACGTCGGCTACTTCGGCGATCATGGCACACACCTGCTGGGCGCACTGGACATCAACCAGCCCGTGCCTGGCGCGTGGGTCGGCAAGGTGCAGCCGAACAACTCCGGCGGCTCCTGTAACGACCCAGACACCGGTCAGCAGTCCTGGCTGAGTACGACCTGCGACCGTGCACTGAACCAGATCAAACCGTATCTAGGCTATTTCGCTGTCGATTCGCTGCGGACGATCTTCAGCTCGAACTACAACTCCTTGCAGGTGAAGTTCACGAAGCGCTTCTCCGGCAAGACATACTTCGACGCCAACTACACCTGGTCGCGTGACCTCACGAACGCACAGGCTGATTACTCCGGATTCGCGGAGGACATTTACCACCTCAATAACGAATATGGCCGGGCCGCGGATGATCGCAACAACATACTGACCTTCGATGGCGTGTATGAATTGCCTTGGTACCGTGATCAGAAGAACTTCAAGGGACGCCTGATCGGTGGCTGGGAGCTCTCGGGCATCTACAGCATCGACTCCGGCCTGCCTCTGACAGTTTCCGCGAGCCAGGCAACAACAACTACCTACAACCTGCCGGCCGGAACGACTAGCGTCTTCAACGGCCGCACGAACACTGGATATGTTACGGACAATGCGGGTCTGAGCGCCTTCGGCAACACCAGCGCCGGTCTGCGTCTCAACCAGCTCGGCGATCCCAACAATGGGTACGGCACGAAGATCCACAACAAGGGGTACAACTCCCTGTGGTTCTACACCGGAGCCTTTGCTGCGGCGCCGCCCGAGCCAGACCTCGCAGGCTCCGACAGCGAGGCGCGGCACGATCCAGGGTCCTGGTTTCAATCGGCTGGACCTCGCGATCCACCGGAACTTCCGCATATACGAGCGGCTGAACTTCCAGTTGCGCATGGAAGCGTTCAACGCGCTCAACCACACCAACGTGCAGACGATCGGCACGTCCTCTGCAGGTGGCGGCACCTTCGGTGAGGTTACCGGCTACCGCGACGCCCGCATCGTCCAGTTTGCTGGGAGGCTCGAGTTCTAAACCTGTGTAGCACCGCTTGGGCGCCCGCTTCGGCGGGCGCCTTCTTCTTTGGCGACCAGCTGATCGCCGTCGGCTGCACAGAGACCCCGTTCAGTGCGGGAATATCGCCGATGCATGTTTCGGCGCAGCAGCGCGGCGGTTGACAGGGTAGAATAAGAAGGTTCCGCAGATCCGATTCCCATCGGCTGTAGAGCGACCGGAGCCCGCCAAGTCTGCCCTGCCTCTCGAGGTGGAGCGTGTGCAGCGGAGGAGACCGGTCGTCGGGTTCTTTGGCTCAACCAGGACAGGGCGGCTTCCAAGCGTCTTCCCTTTGCCGAAGAAGGTCCGGCTATCTCATTCAGGAGTCCTTCGCTTTGGCGAATACAACCGACCGTTTTCTCTTCACCTCAGAGTCCGTGACCGAGGGTCATCCGGACAAGATTGCCGATCAGATCTCAGACGCGATTCTGGATGCCTGCCTTGAGCAGGATCCGTTGAGCCGTGTGGCATGCGAGACGCTGACCTGCACCGGACTCGTCGTCGTTGCCGGCGAGATTACCACCCAAGCCTACGTCGATTTCCAGACGCTGGTGCGCGAGACAGTTCGCGAAATCGGCTACGATGACGCGCTCAAGGGGTTCGATTGCAACACCTGCGGCGTGATCTCGACGATCAACCGCCAGAGCCCCGACATTGCTCAAGGCGTGGACACCGGCGGCGCCGGCGACCAGGGCATGATGTTCGGCTACGCGACCAATGAGACGGCGGAGCTGATGCCAACTCCGATCTCGCTGGCGCATCGGCTGGCCGAACGGCTGACTGAGGTTCGCAAGAACGGCAAGCTGCCGTATCTGCGCCCCGACGGCAAGAGCCAGGTGACGGTGGAGTACGACTCCAACTACCGCCCCGTGCGCGTGGATGCGGTTGTTATTTCGACGCAGCACGCGGACAATGTCGG
This sequence comes from uncultured Acidobacteriaceae bacterium, assembly GCA_963762465.1. Lineage (GTDB taxonomy): Bacteria > Acidobacteriota > Terriglobia > Terriglobales > Acidobacteriaceae > Granulicella. Next base: position 840,397 of record CAVXKS010000011.1, read on the forward strand.
CAACGAGCAGCTCCGCAAGGAGATCCTGGAGCAGGTGATCAAGGCTGTGATTCCGGCCGATCTGCTCGACGGCAAGACGAAGTATCACATCAACCCGACCGGACGGTTTGTTATCGGCGGACCGATGGGCGACACCGGACTGACCGGGCGCAAGATCATCGTCGATACGTACGGCGGCATGGGCCGGCACGGCGGTGGCGCGTTCTCGGGCAAGGACCCGACAAAGGTTGACCGCTCGGCGGCGTACATGGCGCGCTACGTGGCGAAGAACATCGTGGCTGCCGGACTCGCGGACCGTTGCGAGGTGCAGCTTGCTTATGCAATCGGCGTGGCAGAGCCGGTAAGCGTGCGGATTGATACGTTCGGCACAGGCACGGTAAGCGAGCAGCGGCTGATTGAGCTGGTGCGCGAGAACTTCTCACTCACACCGAAGGGCATCATCGAGAGCTTGAACCTGCGGCGCCCGATCTTCAAGAAGACCGCGGCGTACGGGCACTTTGGCCGCTCGGGCGAGAACTTCACCTGGGAGGCGACGGACAAGGCCGCGACGCTGAAGGCAGGCGCGCAGGCGGAGTTGGTCGCGAAGTAACAGGCCTTACGCAAGCAACAAGCAACGCGAAGGGGAGCCAGATGGCTCCCCTTCTGCTTTGCCCGTGAGCGCGACTCTTGCTAAAAGTTGAACGTCGAATGGAGCAGAATCGTGCGGTTCGCCGCCGTGAGCGGACTGAAGTCAGTTGCAACTGATAGTGAGCGCCCGAACAGCGGCGATGAAAGCACGCCGACAGGCAGCGAAGGATTCACGTTGTTGAAAAGATTCTGCGCCTCGACGGAAAAGCTCAAGGTCCAGGGGCGCTCCGGATGAGACGCTTGCTTCGCGGCCGGTCCTGCGGCAGCCTGAGGAGCAGCCTTCATGGCTGGGCGCCGGCCAACATGAAGTGCTTCGGTCAACTGCAGATCGACCCAGACAAGTGCCGGTCCGCGACCGTAGTTGTACGGGATGATCGGTTGCGTGGGTAGCGGGTTCGTATCGAAGCTGCCGTACGCCGTGCGGACCACGGAAGGCCGGGAGAGATCCGTCGCGAACGCAGGCCGGTCGTTGTAGATGGTGTCGCGGTTCAGGTCGGTGCCGGTGGTGATATTAAAGGGGCGGCCGCTGTGTGCTGAGACGAACGGCTGAACAGCGAGGCCATACGGAAGATTTATCCCGGCACCCATGAAGACGTTCTGGGCGATATCTGAATCATCCCTGCCGTAGTCCTGCCGGATGTTGTACGGATTTGAAGCAAACGAGGACGGTCCATCGGCGTCGCTGTGATCGCGCTGGGCAACGTACAACCCGAAGAGGAAGAACCGGCGGCTCAGGTTGAAGTTGAAATTGCTGAAGAACATTTGCTCGTGCCCGGTTCCCTCTGCCGTTAATTGATAAACGTTCTCGCCGGCTCCGAGCGGCCTGGCACCGCTGCCCGGCAATGGTGCGTTCGCATTGAGCAGAAGGTACTGGTGTCTTCCGTCAGCCTCAAGGAAGTTCGCGGCGATCGTGCCGATATGGCCGATCACACGTTCCACCCCGACGCTGCTGACGAGCGTGCGCGATGTAACGAGGTGCGGGTCGACGCGGTAAATTGTCGGTTCGGTGGCGGTCAGCGAGGAGACGGGCGGTACTGAATTGGGAGTGTAGAAGCCGGGGTTCTGGACGAAGTACGCGACTTGATTGACGCCGTTCTGCCGGACTGAGGACAACAGATCGGCGGCAGTGAGGCGCTGATAAAAGAGACCAGTTCCTCCTCGCAGCGTCAGAAAAGGAGCCTTCGCCGTCTTGCTCCCGATCGCCCAGGCGAAGCCTGCGCGCGGGGCCGGATCGTTGTGATCCGGAATCGCGGACTGCGTTTCATGACGAAGGCCGTAATCCAGTGTGAAGCTGCGTGTGAGCTTCCACTCGTCTTCGGCATACAGGCCCAAATCACCCGTGCTGACCGCACCGCTCGACTGGCCCGCAGTCAGAGCGAACTCTGAGGGCGTTCCGGCCTCGTACGAGGCTAGATCGGGAAAGATGTACTGCCCGTTGTAGCCGGCCCGTGAATCGTTGCTATCGCGCAAGAGTCGATACCGCAAACCAGCGCGGATAAAATGCCGCCCGCGATCGATCGAGAGATTCTCCTGCAGCTCGTATTGGTCCTGGTTATCACGTAACTGCTGCGTCGGCGATCCGCCGCCGGCGAACGAACCTTCGACGATGATCGTCGACTGCGTGCCGTTGGGCTCCTGCGTCAGGCGCGTGCGGATGTACTGGAACCGCACGTCATTGACGATCTTCGGATTAAACACCTCGTTGTCGGCAAGCTGCAGCGTCTGCGTGAGGGCGCTGTTCGTGTAACCTTCGTCGGGCAGGGCGAGCAGACCGACACCGGCGTTCGTCTGATGCAGGCGGTGAATTTCGTAGCGGCCGTTGATCTGGTTGGCTGGCGAGAAGCGGTGATCGAGCCGGAAGCTGTAGTCGTCATCATGCAGCGGATTGGGGATCGCCTCGGAGAGGCTGACCTGAGGGGCCAGTGGATTGATCGCATTCACGATTGCATTGTTCTGGAGATCGCTGCTGGTTCCCGCGACGAAGTACGACGTGACTTTGCCGATCGGTCCACCCAGATTGCCGCGAAAGAGAAGTTGATGGTACGGCGGCTCTGCGCCGGTGATGAACGGATTCTGGGAGTTGAGTGCGTCGCCGGTCCCGCCGAAATCGAGCATGCCGTGAAGCTGGTTACCACCCGCCTGGGTCTCGATCTCGACTCTGCCAAAGCCCGGGTGATCATAAACTGCTGAGTAGGGATCATTATTGATGTGGATGGCGCGGATGGCGGATTTCGGCGGAATCTGGCCGTTACTGAAGCCATCGATGAGGAACTCCGGTCCGGTGGGCCCCACACCGCCTCCCGCCATTGCAGTGAGTTGCTCGCGCAACGTGTCAGGATCGTCGGAGAGAATATCAAGCTGATTGCCCGAGAGATTTACGGAGCCCTGACCGTCGGTTGCTCCTCCCAATAGTGGGACGCTGATCCTCTCCTCGGCCGCATCGATCGACAGCTTGAAGTTCAGATTGCGATGATCACCAGCTTCGAGGCTCGTATCCCGGCTGAGCGCGCGAAAGCCCGGGGACCGTATGGTGACCGTATAGCTGCCGCCCGGAAGTGTGACCGTGAATCCGCCGCTAGCATTCGTCGCGGTATCGCGATCCAGGTCGTCACCGTGAACATGTACAGACGCGCGCTGGATCCGGGCACCGGAAGGATCGCTGACGGTTCCTGAGAGGGTAGCTGACGCATCGGAGCTCTGCGCGCTCGACGACATGCCAGCGAAACAGGAGCCCGAAACCAGAAACGCACTAAGATACCAACGCAGAAGCGGCATTCATGGAACCGTACGAGGTGAGCTAAACGGGGGACATCCTCAACGTGGCCGCTCCGCTGCGGTAAGACTACTGCAAGCGTCGCTAAACGGGTATACAAAAGTATCGGGTCTTCCCGAAACGGTACGCTCGGCGCAAGCCGCGCGCGGAAAGTGGCGCGGGCTTTGCAAAATCGATTTGGACGCACAGAACGGAGTGCTCAGGGCCGCGGTCCCGAGCGACGATCGTCGCATGGAACACATAACTGCAATGCCGGAAGTAAGGATGCACAGATCGATGTTCTTGGACGACGAAATCGCTTGGCAGCACGTACTTGCCAGAGACGCATGTGCGCAAAGAGCGTTCGTCTACGCGGTGCAATCGACTGGAATCTATTGCCGGCCTGACTGCCCCAGCCGTCGTCCCGCCCGCCACAATGTCCGCTTTTTCGATAACTGTGAGCAGGCCGAGGCTGCCGGATTCCGTGCCTGCCTGCGCTGTCAGCCCACGCGCCGCGACGGCCGCACAGATCCTCAGACAGAGGCAATCACTCGCGCCGCACAGATGCTGCGGGAAGCGGTTGAAGAATCTGCCTCTCTGGATTCAGTGGCGCGCGCCGTTGGGCTCAGTCGATTCGCGCTGCTGCGAGGATTTCAACGCGTACTCGGCGTCACACCCGCAGAGTTCGCGAGGGCGCAACGCCGGGAGCGTTTTCGAGACCAGGTGCGCGAGCCTGCCGCCTCAGTGACGGATGCGATGTATGCTGCCGGGTTCGGCTCATCGAGCCGCCTATATCAAAATTCGGCCACCGCGTTCGGCATGAGACCCTCCGCCATGAAGGCCCACGGTGCAGGCGAGACAATTCGGTGGTCAACCGCCGAATCCCCTCTAGGCCGCGTGCTCGTTGCCGCAACCGACCGCGGCCTCTGCGCGGTGCTTTTTGCCGACTCCGATCGGCAAGCCGAGCGCGAGTTGGAGTCGCGCTTTGCCAAAGCAACGCTGCAGCGGGATGACTCTGGATTAGGCGAGGCTGTGCGGTTCGTGCTCTCGCATTTGACCGAGAGCGCGAGCGCCGCTTCCCTGCCCTTCGATGTGCGCGCGACCTCGTTTCAGCATCGCGTGTGGGAGGCGCTGCGAATGATCCCACGCGGCGAAACCCGGACCTACTCCGAGATTGCCCAGGCGATCGGTGCGCCGAAAGCCGTGCGTGCGGTGGGTGCAGCCTGCGGCGCGAACCCGCTAGCAGTTGTCGTCCCATGTCACCGTGCGCTAGGTGCGGACGGACGGCTGACCGGCTATCGCTGGGGCGTGGAGCGCAAACGGCGTCTGCTGGCAATGGAGCGCGGTGGCCCATTTCAAGAAACGAATTGATTCCAATTGCACTTGCCGAGTTCGGACTGCTACTGAAAACGGGAACAGACGACGACGGGAATCCGTAAAATCATGGCAGGGCGCTTTGCGCGCCCGAAAAGGTTATCCGCCATGAAGCTCCGTTCCGTCCTGCTTGTTCTCTTCATCCTCTGTGGTTTTTACCTGCTGACCACGCATTTTTTCCCGATCGGCACGATTGCCAACCTGGTGCACGGCGCACAGGTTCCGGGTGTGACCACCTCAACCCTGAACGGGCCCATGGGAACCTTCCGGCTGAGCGAGGCCTCGGCGGCGCCGACGCTCGATCCTGAAGAGGAGCAGAACATCGCCGTCTACAGGCGCGGGCTTCCGTCGGTGGTGAACATCACGTCAACGCAGGTGGCCTACGACTTCTTTTACCAGCCGGTACCGGAACAGGGGCAGGGCTCCGGATTCATCATCGACAAGCAGGGCCACATCCTGACGAACAACCACGTGGTCGAGGGCGCGCAATCGGTCGAGGTCGCACTTGCTGACAAGAAGAGGTACAAGGCCACGGTTCTCGGCACAGACAAAGCGCATGACATCGCCCTGCTGCAGATCAACAACGCCCCCGATCTGCAGCCCGCAACGCTGGCGGACTCCACTCACCTCGCCGTGGGGCAGCGCGTTTATGCGATCGGCAATCCGTTCGGGTTCCAGGGAACGATGACCCGCGGCATCATCTCGGCGCTGCGCTCGGTCGAGTTGCCGTCCGGGGTGAAAATCGACAATGCCATTCAGACTGACGCAGCCATCAACCCTGGCAACTCGGGAGGGCCGCTTCTGAACTCGCGTGGCGAGGTCATCGGCATCACCACCATGATCGCCGGCAATCCGAACGGCGGAGTCGAACAGTCGGCAGGCATTGGCTTCGCGATTCCAATTTCAACGGCAAAGGCTGTGCTGGACGACTTCGCCCGCTACGGCCGCGTGCGGCGGCCCTCGTTGGATGCCGTCACCCTCGAGATCAGCCCCGATCTGGCCCAGCAGATTGGGCTTCCCGCTGACTATGGCGTGCTGATCGAACGCGTTCTGCCGGGCGGCGCCGCAGAACGTGCAGGACTGCATGGCGGATCGCAGCGCGCTTACCTCGGTTTCACACCCATCGTGCTCGGCGGTGATCTCATTACCAAAATCGACGGCGAGGTCATCACCAACAAGCAGGATTTCTCCAATGTTCTTAATGAGCATCATGCAGGGGATACCGTAACGGTGACGGTATTCCGGGGACAGCGCCAGTTCAACCTGAAGGTAACGCTTTCGGATGCCACGCAGCAGCCCACCAATGGTCAGGAGACCTAGGACTGCTGGCATGACGCATAGAAAGACAATGGCCCGGATCTCTCCGGGCCATTTGTCGCTGGTATTCCTTGAGATTAGAAGAACAGCTTGGCCTTGAACTCCATTTGACGGGCCGTGTACAGGCCGTTGTTGGTAGCCGATGCAGCACCGAATGCCGCAAGCGGTGTGCTGGCGACGAACGGCACAATGCAACCCTGTTGCGAGGACCCGGCCGGAGCCGTGATGATCTGACATTTCTCGGCGCCGGTGCTGGCGCCTGGCGCGAGGAAGGTGGAGTAGCTGCCGTTTACCGCGGTGATGATGCGATGGTTGAGCACGTTAAACGCATCCGCGGAGAACTGCATGTAGATCTGCTCATGGATGGGAATGTTGCGGGAAACCCGGAGGTCAAAGTTATTCAGGCCCGGACCTACGATGCTGTTACGGCCAATCTGCGGTGGACGGCCTGTGGTGGCGCCGCCGGAGCTGGAGCTCATGGCACCGCCGTAGATATTGCCCAGGTCACCATAGCTGGAGGGACTGGTATTGCCGGAGAAGACCGTGCTCGTCATGCTCAGAGAGATTGGCTGGCCGGCGGAAGCGGTTTCGCCACCGGAGAAGGTCCACTCATCCACGAGATGCTTGGCCCAAGCTTTGGACTCGAGAATGTGGGGCTGATAGACGAAACTCAAGTTGAAGCGGTTGCGGACATCAATGTCTGAGGGGCCATTTTCACCGCGAACATTATTGGGGTCCAGCGGGACGTCGCCACCGTAGAAGGTGCCGAAGGCTCCCTGTACCTGACCGGTATCCGTGGCGCGGGCCCAGGTGTAGTTCAGGATGAACTCCAGCCCGTTATTGAACGGACGACGCACCGTGGCGGCCAACGAGTTGTACCAGGTATTCGCGACCGAATATCCGGTGTTGAAGGCGGACAGGCTAGTGTTACGCCGATCACTCGGCAGATAGACGGGGACGGTGAGGATGCGGGTGACGTTGTTATTGGCATCCTGCACAGCGTATGACTTCGTGCCATGCGGTGTCTGGCCGACCAGATTTGAATCGAGGAAGACCGGCAGACGCATTCCGCGAGTGCCAACATAGCCGACCTGAAGGCTCATTTTGCCCGGAAGGGCCTGCTCGACGGAGAGATCCGCTTCGTGCGTGTAGGGCGGAACGAAGTTAGGATCGAGCCCGTGGAAACTGTAGGACGGCGTCGCGGCGAGGGGCGTAACCTGCGGTTTGTTGCCGCCGGTCGGCGTGAGTGTGCCGGCAACTGAAGGACCCGTGGGCAAGAAGGGCAGGTTGGGGAAAACGAGCGCGCTGCCCGGCGCAGGCACGTTGAGACAGTTCTGTGTGGGCTTCGGGTTAGTTGGCGTTATAGGCGTGTAGTAAGCGCAGCCAGAATAGCTGTAGTTGAGCTGAACGACACCATTCTCGACGCGGTCAGCGTAGTAAGTACTGCCCTGGTTGAGAGCCGAGAAGATGCCATAGCCGCCGCGAACCACCGTACCTTGCATGGGTGACCAGGAGAAACCGAAACGCGGCTGGATGCGGCTGGTGTTCTTGATGGTCTGCGTGTAGATGGTGGATATTGGCGGGAAGAGATTGTTCACGTGCGTGGTCGGCGGCGTGATCTGGATGTCATAGCGAATGCCGGCCGTGAGGGTGAACTTGGAGCTGACCTTCCATTGGTCTTCTGCGAAGCCGTCGTACATCTTCATCCAGAAGTCGTCCCTGCCCTGCGTTCCGGCTGCGGTGTTCACCTGGTCGACGGTCTGGACGAGACTGGAGTAGTGGTAACCGGCGAAGGGGTCGGTGTCTCCGGGTTGGCCTGCGAAGATGTCCTGGACCCAGGACTGGAAATTCACGACACTGCTCGGTCCGGAGTAGCCGTAGATTCCTCCGCCCTGGAAGAGGTTGATCATAATCTCGTGGACGAAGTTGAGGTCGCCACCAAACTTGAAAGTGTGATGGCCCCTGGTGGTGGAGAAGACATCGGTGAACTGGATACGATGCTCGTCCGGCTCGGCAACACGCGGCAGCGCGTTGGGCATGCCGTAGGTAGTGACGCCCATGCCGATTGATGGGCCGGGGGCGTTGGCGCCGGCGGTCTCAAGATCGCGACCCCACTGCGCATGGATCTGGTTGATTGATTCCTTACCAATCTGGGTGGTCAGGCCGCCGACCACGAAGCGCTCGTGATAGCTGGTAGGACCGTTTGTTGAGGGCGAACTGTTGGAAAAGGTGTTGCCCCCGCTGTAGCCATAGGAGGAGTCAAAGTCCACATCATTGAGATCGATGAAAGCATCATTGCGGCTGCTGATGTGGTAATCGATGCGGGGGAAGAAGAGGGTCTCCTTCTGGAAGCGACCGGGAGCAGCGGTGGACACACCCTGGAGGAAGGTGATCGCGTTGAGGCACTGTGCGGCGGTGATGCCGGTAGTGGCAGGATGGCCCGTCGGATCGTTGTAATTAGCGGTTCCGACGACCGGGCACTGGTTGGGCGAAATCGTTGTCGTGACGTTCGTGTAATTTGTTCCTGGGACGGGAGTCGTCGTAATCGTATTGTTGTCGGTGTAGAGCACGCGGCCGACTTTGCGGAAGCCGTCATAGGTGAAGAAGTAAAACAGACGGTCTTTCAGGAAGGGCCCGCCGATCGAGCCGCCGAACTGCTGCTGCTGATGAATAGGCTGCGTGAGCAGGAAGGCGTTTCCACCGTTGTGCAGCGCCTGGAACTTGCTGTAGGGGTCGAGTGCGTTCAGATCCGGGTACCGCAAGTAGTAGAAGAGATCGCCATGAATGTGATTCGTTCCATTCTTGGTAATGGCGTTGACTTGACCGCCAGCGGCTTGACCAAACTCCACGGAGTAGTTCGAGGTCTCAGCCTGGAACTCTTTAATAGAGTCGATGGAGTAGATGTAAGGGGCTCCGGAAGAGCGGCCGCGGGCTTCCGAGAACAACATCTGGTTATTGTTGGAGCCGTCGACGTAGTTCTGGTTGTAGAGACCAGAGATGCCATGGAAGGCGACGAGACCGGTGCCGCCATCCGGCACGACGTTCGGCGTGTTCAACACGAAGGCGGACCAGTTGCGCGTGGCGACGGGAAGGTTGTCGATCAGGACCGGATCAAACGTCTGCGAAACCTCAGTCTTTTGGGTATCAAGGATCGGCGTCTCGGCCGTCACCTCAACCGCCGAACTCACCGATGCGTTGGGGAGGGCGGCATCAACTGTCAGAATTTGACCGACCGTGAGTGTCAGGTTCTTGTGGTCCACCTTGCCGAACGAAGACGCGCTGGCCAGAACCTCGTAGTGCCCGGGCACAAGGAAGTTGGCCGTGTACAGACCGTCGCCATTGGACGTGAGCGTCCGCGAGACACCTGTGTCCGTATTGGTCACCACGACTGTCGCATTCGGCACCGCGGCACCGGAAGGGTCCGTGATGGTGCCCACAATGTTGCCGTTACCTGAGGTCTGCGCCACGATGCAGCGATCGGAACAGGCTAGAAACACGATCGCTAAGACGGCAACGGTGAGTGCCTTAACAAAACTCTGAGACATGATGGAAGCTCCTGGTTGCGTTGTACGACGTGCCGAGACCGAGATTACGGCCCACGCTCAGGACAAGGGGTGAGGAGGATCCCCTGGAATCTTCGCGATACAAAAAGGTGACGTTTTAGAGTTCACCACTAGGATGACCGAGCCGTTCTGGCCCTGTCAAGAAGCGAAGCACTCGCACGCATGGCATCAGGTTCGACAAAATCGTATGAACTGGAAGCGTTTACCTAGCCATCATCAATGCAGTGTTTCGGGAATCACCGCATATTGCAGCAGTAGATCGAAGGGCACGACCTCCAGCGTCGCCTCGTGTGTCGCTTCAAGAACCACGGGACAGGCCGCTCCAGCCCGCTGCACCTGCAGCCATCTCGCAGCGCACACGCACCAACGGTCGCCCGGCTTCAGTCCCGGAAATCCAAACTGCGGCATCGGAGTTGAAAGGTCGTTTCCCACCTGTTTCGACACCCGCAGAAACTCCTCGGTCAACACACAGCAAATCGTGTGCATCCCCAGGTCCTCGGGCCCCGTCTTGCAGCAGCCGTCGCGGAAGAAACCCGTCATCGGCTCACAGCCACACGTTTCCAGCGGCTGACCCAGCACATTCTTCTGCACAGAACCGTGACGCGTTTCCATGGCAAGATTCTAAATCCGGCCACCGAGCCTGTCTCCTCACGATCCCGCTTCAGTTGACCAGTGCCGCCGATGTTAGCGACGCGGTGGACTGATGCAACAGGGGGAGCTCGATTCGCACTGTAGTTCCGCGGTGCCGGCCCCTCGTGCAACTGCGAAGCCGCAAGCGCCCGCCATGCTCTTCCAGGATGCCCCGCGTCACCCAAAGGCCAAGACCCGTTCCGCGTTCACCCTTGGTCGTAAAGAAAGGCTCGAACACGGAGCGCATGTTTGCACGATCGATCCCGTGCCCCGTATCGGAGATCAGGATCACAGCGTGGGATCCCTCAATTCGCGCGCGAATGTTGAGATGACCGTCCGTGCTCTCCATTGATTCGAGTGCATTCGCGACAAGGTTGGCCATCACCTGCCGCAGCGCGGGATCATACCTCGCCCCACGTACGTCTTCACTGAAGCGCGTCCGGATCTCGATGTGATGTTGCATGGCACGCGATGTGAAGAGCTGCACCACCTCATCCAACATCGTGTACAGATCGAGGGTGCGGCCCGGCGCTTTGCGATAAAAGCTTAGTGTAGATCGTGTAATGTGCCCCACGCGTTCCAGTTCGCGCGAAGCGATCGCAGCCAGCTCCTGCGCGGTCGGTGGAAGATCGTGCGTCTGCAGTAGGTAGACGACGTTGGTCAGTGCCTCAAGCGGATTGTTGATCTCGTGCGCGAGCGTGTTCGCCATGCGGCCGGCCGCAGCGAGCCGCTCGGAACTGATCAGTCGCCTCATCAACTCAGCAGTCTCGCGCTCCGCGGCCTTTCGCGCAGAGATGTCCTCAACCACCCACAGAATGCTCGGCGCGGTCGAGTCATCGTGCCGGAGCATCGATACCGTAAGTTGTGCCGCAAACGTCGTGCCGTCATAGCGCAGCAACTCGCGCTCGACGCGGTGGCCTGTCTGTCGGCCGGCCACCAGCTCCAGCAACTCCGCCAACTCCATCTCACGCTCGGACGGTAACATGAAATCCGTAATCGAAAGCGAAACAAGCCGCTCTACAAATACGCCCAGCATCTCCGCGAGCCGTTGATTCACGAGCTGAAATCGGCCCGTCGTCGTCGAGTGCGCCATACCGACCGCAGCCTGATTGAAGGTGGCCGAGAACCGTTGCTGCACCAGCCGCAGTTCGGCTTCTGTGCGGAGCCGCTCGCGTCTCCTCTGCGCATCGGCAAGCTCGCGCTCGATGGCCGGCAGCAGACGATCCAGATGCCCCTTCAGGACATAGTCATGCGCTCCCGCCCGCATGGCGCTGACGGCGGAGACCTCGTCGATCGTGCCCGACACGATGATGAACGGTACGTCCACGCCGCTGTCCTGGATAATTGCCAGCGCGTCGCGCGCGCCGAAACTCGGCAGCGTATAGTCCGCGAGCACAAGATCGATGGAGCTCGGGTCCGCCAGCGCCTCGCGCAGTTCGTCTGCCGTTTGAACACGGCGGGCCTGGAGCGTGTAGCCGGCACGGGACAGAAAGCGCTCCAGCAGCAGAGCGTCTTCCTCATAGTCTTCGATGAGGAGCACTCGGAGCGGCTTCCGCGACGAGTTTATTGTGGCGGTGGACATTGGTTGAGCAGCAGCCAATACATTCCGAGCTGACGCGTAGCCTCGGCAAAATCCGAAAAATTCACCGGCTTACGAATATAGCTGTTCACACCCAGCCGGTAGCTCGATACGATGTCTCTCTCCTCATCAGACGAGGTAAGCACCACAACAGGTAGCAGCGCCGTCTTCTCCGAGGCGCGAATACTCCGCAACACTTCGAGACCATCCACCTTCGGCAGCTTCAGATCAAGCAAAACAAGCTGCGGCATCGGCTTTGCTCCGCTGCTCGCGGCATTCACGTAATCCAGCGCCTCGGCGCCATCGCGCGCCACCTCAATCTCGTTCGCTACATTGGCCTTGCGCAACGCGCGAATAGCGAGCGCTTCGTGGTCCGGATCGTCTTCAACAAGAAGAATCATCATCTCACTCTCGACTTCCGAATTATTTTCATTGTTGGACTTTCCTGTGCTCGACCGCAAGCTCAGGCTGCAAGCGTGAAGAAGAACGTGGCTCCCCTGCCGGGCTCTCCTTCTGCCCAGATGGATCCATGATGGCGGCGGATGATGCGTGACACGGTCGCAAGGCCTATACCTGAGCCTTTGAACTCACGCTCGCCATGGAGTCGCTGAAATGCGGTAAACAGGCGATCGACATACTTCATGTCAAAGCCTGCCCCGTTGTCTCGAACGAAGTATACGGTCTTGCCATCCTGCGAGCTACTCCCGAACTCAATCCTCGCATCGTCTGTTCGCGCGGTGAATTTCAACGCATTTCCAATCAGATTTTCAAAGGCAACGCGCATCAACCGAGGATCGGCTTCGGCAACTAGGCCCGGCTCCGCCATCCACTGCACCTTACGCTCCGGTGTCAGGCTTTGCAGGTCGTGGAACACCTGTGTCGCGAGCTCCGACAGGTCCACACGCTCGCGTTGCGCCTCGTATCGTGTCACGCGCGAGAGCTGCAGAAGAGAGTCGATCAGTGTACCCATCCGTTGTACGCCATTGCGCACGCGGTTGATGTAGTCCTTGCCCTGCTCATCCAGCTTGCCGCCGAAGTCCTCCTGCAGCGCGAGCGAGAATCCATCGATCGTGCGCAACGGCGCCCGGAGGTCGTGCGAAACCGAATAACTGAACGCCTCCAGTTCCTCGTTCGATTGCGCCAGTTCGCTTGTCCTCTGCGCCACTCTGTCTTCCAGCTCCTCATTCGTTTCGGTCAACTGCCGGTTCAGCGCTGCAATCTCCTCCGCGCTCGCAGCAATCCGCTCCCGGTCCCGTGCCGCGCGAACGAGCAGTTCAAACGCGCTTACAAGCAGAGGGAAGTCGAGCGCGAAGGCCAGCGTAAAGCTACCCCACACCTGACGCCGCGCCGAGGCCGCATATGCAGTCCGCTCGGTAAGCAGCCGCTGTTCTTCTGCCTCGATCTCGTGAACCGTAGCCTGTACCCTGTCCATGCGGTCCGGCGCCCCCTGAACGACAGGAGCCAGCAGCGCCGGATCGATCGCGCCCTGCGGTTGCACGCGGCGCACCGCAAGCAGCGTTTCAAGTTTCGAGAGCTTGGCTGAGATGCCGTCATTCAGAGCCGCAATCCGCACCTGCTGCGAACCGTTGTCAATCGTCAGCCGCTGCAGATTTTCCGTGCTCTGGTGGATCTCCCGTGTCGATGTCGCGTACTGTTCCTCCAACGCAGGCAATCCGGTCATCACAAAGCCGCGCGCCGAACTCTCCGCCGTGCGCACCTGCGCCAATAGCGTCTCCGTTTGCGAGATCACTTCCAGAGTATGCGAGTACCAGAATTGTGCCGCGATCAGCGTATGCAGCGCGCGCGCCGCATACCACGTGTTCAACAACACAATGGCAACAGCTCCAACCAGCGCCGCGCGATACCAGGATGTCTTTCTCATACATTCAGAGAAGGCGGATGCCTCAGCGCATCCACGTTGTCCTTAGGCGCGCGCAACTGGTTCCGCCAGAGGACTCGGCCGCGGCGCATCCAGCAGCTTCTCGCCCGGCCGATCCTCAAAGATGGCTGGCCGCTTCAGCTTCATTCGCTTCAACCGCAGGTCCAGCGCGGTGCCCAGGACACCGAAACCATATTTCACGCTGCGCCGGAAATTGATCGACGAGGCCTCCTCGAAATACTTCGTCGGACACGAAATCTCGCCGACGCGGAAGCCAAAGTAGAAAGTCTGTGCAAGCATTTCGTTGTCAAACACGAAATCGTCCGAGCAGCTGAGCAGCGGCAAACGCTCCAGAACCTCCCGACTCCACGCGCGATATCCCGTGTGATACTCCGACAGCTTCTCGTGGATCAGAATGTTTTCGAGCAGCGTCAGCACACGATTCGATACGTATTTATACTTCGGCATGCCGCCCTTCAGCGCGCCCCGGCCCAGAATGCGCGACGCCATCACAGCGTCATACTCGCCATACGCGATCATCGAAACCATCGCAGTAATCAGCAGTGGCGTGTATTGATAGTCCGGGTGGACCATGACCACGATGTCCGCGCCCTCATGCAGAGCCGCGGCGTAACAGGTCTTCTGATTCCCGCCGTAGCCGCGGTTGTTATCATGTCGCAGCGTAACCAGCCCCAACTGCTGCGCGATCGGGACCGTATCATCCTTGCTGCAGTCATCGGTCAGAATCACCGTGTCGACAACGTCGCGCGGTATCTCCCGAACCGTTTTCTCCAGCGTCTTCGCAGCGTTGTAAGCCGGCAGAACGACTGCAATTCTTTTTCCATTCAGCATGGTCTATCCCTTTGGATGGCGCTTCGCCGGGCAGGACTGCTGCACCTCCTGGCCGGCCAGCGCTGGGTCTGTTCTTTCCAGTCTATAAACTTAGGCATTTTGTGCAATCACCGGCATTTGTGCAGGGCTCGCGCTCGTTTGCGCAACTGCATTCGCCATCTGCTGCCCGAGCCGCACGCTTTCTGCGATTCCGCGGTCCTCAGGGTAGTAGTAGCAGGTGTCCGCAATCTGCAGACCCGCAATCGGCGTCTGCACCGGCGGTAGCTTTGCGGCAAATCCAGGTTCGCAGATCGGCTGCCCATAGCGCAGACGCGCGATCTTCGTCGCAACGATGTCGTCGCGTCTCAGAGCAGGGTTGATTCGCTGCAGGCAAGCGAACGCCTCATCCAGCAGTCGCTCATCAGGCCATGAGAACTTCGTATGCGTTACCGGCATGTAGTACGGCACGTAGACGATGTGGTCGCCGCCCACATCCCGCAGCCGTGTGAACTCGATTACGCCTGGGATCTGGATATCCGGCTCCGAAATGTTCAACCAGAAATGGGGGCTCACGGAGCGCCGCAGCCTGAAGATCACGCAGATCACACCGATGTTGTGAATAGACGCGTAGCGCTCCTTCCAATCCGCAGGCAATGACGGAACAAGTGAGGCAATCAAAGGGGTCGGGGACGTGCAGATTACGGCATCTGCGGGATAGAAGCCTTTGGATGTGCGCACGCCCGTGACGCGGCCGCTCTCTGATGCTATCTCCGTCGCCGGTTCCGCGAGATGAACACGTCCGCCGTTCTTCTGGATCGCATCCACTAGAGCATTCACGAGCGTGATCGAACCACCCTCAATGAATCCGAGCTCCTCCTTCATGAGGTTCCGGCGCGACCGTCCGATGCGGCGAATCCGTGTCCATATCCATAACGCTGAGATATTGTCCGCGTACTCGTAGAACTTGTAGTCGAAGAGTGGCTCCCAAAGGAGCCGGTAGACTCCTTCGCCACACCAGCGCACGATCCAGGTCTTCGCCGATTCCCGTTCAATCGCCGGCCATTCATTCTTGCGAACAGAGACCAACGCAAACAGACCGTATCTGAATTTTTGCCACAACGAGAGATGCGGAAATCGCAGAAGCGAGATGGGATCGCCCCACCCGTGCAGCTTACCTCCGGTGAACACGCCCATGGACGTGGCTCGCCACTGCATCGCATCTGGCAGGCCAAGCTCTTTGAGCAGATCGAAGGTCGGATAATCGGTCTTGCAGACAAAATGATAGAAGCGCTCGAGCGAGACGCCATGGAAGTCGAAGTGGCCGGCCATGCCGCCTGGTTCAGGTGCGGCCTCGATCAGATCCACTTCGTGTCCATTCTTCGCTGCGCGGTACGCAGCGGCGAGACCCATTGCACCGGCTCCCACAACGACAACCTTTGCCATTCTTGGCGTTCCTTAGAGACCCCGGCGAAATCCTGCTCCGGTGAAGTGCGCGACTGAGTTTTTCTTTGAAGCTGAGTGTACTGGAATCGCTATGCGCTTCCCAAACCGGTCGAGTTCTAACGGGCCGCTAACGCGAGCTGTTGTTCATATTCCTCATACGGTCCCTTGTGATCGGTGATGTGGAAGTCCGTGGGACCGCCCTCGAAGTGCCAGATGCGCGTGCCGACTTCTTCGATGAGGTCCTGATCGTGCGTGACTAGGAAGACCGTGCCTTCGTACTTCTGCAGCGCCGTGTTCAGCGCCATGATGCTCTCAAGGTCCAGGTGGTTCGTCGGCTCGTCAAGGACAAGAATGTTCGGCTTCTGCAGCATGATCTTGCAGAAGAGCAGGCGAGCAGCTTCACCCCCTGACAGTGCTTCGGTCTTCTTCATGCCTTCTTCTCCGCGGAAGAGCATCTGCCCGAGCAGGCCGCGAATGTCTTCCTTCGCGGCCTTCGGATCGAAGCTGTGCAGCCACTCGGCCGCGGTGGTTCCCTTCGGTATTGCACCCGTGTGGTCCTGCGCGAAGTAGCCTATCTGTGCTTCGTGTCCCCACTTCACTTCGCCGGAATCGATGTCGCTTTTCTCAGTCTGGTCGATGTTCGCGTTGGCGAGCAGCGCTTTGATCAACGTGGTCTTCCCTTGCCCGTTTCGACCGACGAGCACAATCTTGTCGCCGCGCAGGACCGATGCACTGAAGTTGCGGATGACGTGCTCCGTGGAGCCGTCCGGCTGCGTGTAGCTCTTGTTAACACCCTCGAACTCAAGCACGTGCTTGCCGCTGGGACGCTCCATCTTGAACGCGATGTACGGGCGCTGAATGTTGGAGCGCGCGAGTTCCGTTGTCTGAAGGCGCTCGACTTCCTTCTTACGAGAGTTCACCTGTGAGCTGCGTGTACCGGCAGAGAAGCGTGCAATGAACTCGTTGAGTTGCGCAATTTTTTTCTCGCGCTGCTCATTCTGCGATTCAATGCGGCTGCGGATCTGCGTCTTCTGCATGACCATCTCGTCGTAACCGCCCGTGTAGGTGATGATCGTCTCGTAATCGATGTCGGCGATGTGCGTGCAGACCGAGTTCAGGAAGTGGCGATCGTGCGAGATGGTGATGACCGTCCCGTTGTAGCGGTTTAGGAAGTTCTCAAGCCAGTGAATCGAATCGAGATCGAGATAGTTTGTAGGCTCGTCAAGGAACAGCGCGTCGGGATTTCCGAACAGCGCTTGCGCGAGCAACACGCGGACCTTCTGGCCGCCCTGGAGCTCGGACATTTTGCGCTCATGCAGCTCGTCGGGGATGTCGAGACCCTGGAGGAGGATGGCCGCGTTCGGTTCGGCCTCGTAGCCATCCTCTTCGCCGACGATGCCCTCGAGCTCGCCGAGACGGATGCCGTCCTCGTCGGTCATCTCAGGCTTTGAGTAGATGACCTCGCGCTCCTCCAGCGCCGACCACAGGGCTTTGTTACCCATGATGACGGTATCGATGACGCGGAAGGCGTCAAACTCGTACTGATTCTGCTTGAGCACGCCGAACTTTTTGGGGCGGACGACCGTGCCCTTCTGGGCGTCCAGCTCGCCGGTGAGGACCTTCATGAAGGTGGACTTGCCGGAGCCGTTGGGGCCGGTGAGACCGTAGCGGCGGCCGTCGTGAAACGTGACCGAAACGTCTTCGAAGAGGAGCTTCGCGCCATAGCGCATGGTGACATTGGAAACAGAAATCATCTCTTATATTTTCGCATGGGAACTGGTCAAAAATTGCTTCGCCGCGCAGCTGGCGGATGGTATGCTGCCGCCACCTCTATGAGTCTCAATTTGAGTAACTTAGAAACGGCCGAGTATCGGGAAAGCATCCCTGCTACGGCTCCGATCCTTATCGCGCCCTTCAACTCCACAAACCTCACGCGGGCACTTGCCTTCGGACTGGGCGGTGCGGCGATCGGTGCACTACTGTACGCCGGATTCATCTACCTGACGCATTTCGAGATTGGCTATCTCTCGATTGTGGTTGCATTTCTAATCGCGAAGGCCATGATGGCCGGTTCCAAAGGACAGGGAGGCCGCCCTTTCCAGATCTCGGCCCTGGCCCTCACCTGTTTCTCTGTAGCTGCGGCGAACGCCCTGCTTTTGTATTGGAACGTCAGCAAGCAGAGCCCGGTAAGACTCTCCCTGCATAACCTGCTGGTCCTTACCAGGTTCGGATTCGAGGAGCCGTTTCTGGAATTCCGTGACTCGATACCCGGAGCTCTGATCACGCTCTTCATCCTGTTTATTGGCCTGCGTGCCGCATGGAGAATGACTTCCGGCGACCCGGACGCGGTGCGACACCCGTTCAGCCGCGGGTAGCGCGAGCTGGACCGCGGCCGGAAGCTTTCACTTCGAAATCCAGAAAAAAGAAAACCACTCTTGACACGCAACGCGTGTCGGGTTTATTTAACTTATAGGTTATATAACCTAATGGTTACATAAATGAATGACGCAATTAGCAACACGTTTTCGGCACTGGCGGACCCGACGCGCAGGGCCATCCTGGCAAGGCTGGCTCTCGGTGAGACGTCGGTGACGGAGCTCGCGGAGCCGTTCGAAATGAGCATGCCAGCGGTCTCGAAGCACCTGCGCGTGCTGGAGAATGCCGGGCTGGTCGAGCGCGGCAGGCAGGCGCAGTACAGGCCGGTAAAGCTCCGGGCGGAGCCGCTGCGCGAAGCCGCCGGATGGATCGAGCAATACAGGCGTTTCTGGGAAGAGAGCTTCGACCGGCTGGACAGCTTCCTGAAACATCTGCAGGCCGAGCAGGTGAAGGGATCCGGATCGGGATCGAAGGAACGGAAGACAACAAGAGCGCGTAAGGAGAAGAGAAATGTCCGCAAGCCTAACTAACAGTGCAGTGGCAATGGAGCCCGCGCAGGGCTATGAAATTTCGATTACGCGGACGTTCGACGCGCCGCGCGAGCTGGTATGGAAGGCGTGGACCGACCCTCGAATGGCGAAGGAGTGGATGGGGCCGCGCGGATTTACGACGACGGAGTTTACAACCTCCTCGAAGCCCGGCGGGCATTGGCACCTGACGATGGTCGGCGAACGGCCGGGAAGCGACCGGCTTGTGACGCTCGGGCAGGGCGGAACGGTGCTCGAGATGCGGCCGCCGGAGCTGCTGAAGTACACGTTCGGCTGGGACAGCCGCGCGAGCGTGGGACTTGACGATGGACCGAAGGAGAACGTGATTACTGTTCGATTTGAAGAGCGAGGAGGAAAGACGGTCATGCACTTTCATCAGGCGCCATTTGCGACGGAGAGCGAGCGCGACGGACACAACGGCGGATGGAACTCGGCGTTCGATTGCTTTGCGGAGTTCATGTTGCGCGTCCAGCCGGAGCGGAAGGCGGCGCCAGACGATGTCCCGAGCGAGCTGCATCTGCGGCGGTTCTTTGCAGCGCCCCGGCAGATGGTGTTCGACGCGTGGACGAAGCCGGAGATGGTGAAGCAGTGGTGGGGGCCGAAGTGCTTCACAAATCCGGTGTGCGAGATGGAGGCGCGCGGCGGCGGCAAGATCCTCATCCACATGCAGGGTCCGGATGGAACTGTGTATCCGATGACAGGCAGATTCGTGGAGTTCTATCCTCCGTATCGCTTCCATTTCACGTCCGGGCCGGTCGATAAAGATGGGAACCAGGTGTTTGAGACGTGGACGTCTGTGTTCTTTGAAGAGGTGGAGGGCGGAACGGAAGTTGTTCTGGATGTGCACGTGACGAGGAGCACGCCGGAGGCCGCGCGCTACCTGAAGGGCATGCGCGAGGGATGGAGCCAGAGCCTGGAGAAGCTGGCGAGTTTGTGAACGCGAGAACAGTAGAGAACAGAGAGCAGATCTCAGACAACCAAAACGAAAAGGAGAGATGCGCGATGAACCCAGAATGCTACACGCTGGTGCATTGCTTCAAGGTAAGTGCGACGATGCCTTCAGCTTCTATCGAGAAGGTCTTTGGTACGGAGAAGCGCGTTGATGACAATGCGGTATGGCGAGGCGCCGAAGGACTCGCCCGTGCCAGCCGGAGCCGAAGAACCTCGTAATGCACACGGCAATTGCCGGTGGGCAACAGCACACTTATGGGAGCCGACGCGCCTCCGGGAAAAGGGAATGCCGATTGGCGAGGCTTTCAGATCGTCAATGCGATGATGCGGAAGAGGCGACGGTGCGGCGAATGTATGAGTCACTGAGTGCGGGCGGAAACGTCTATCATGCCACTGGCGCAGACCTTCTGGTCTCCGCATGTTCGGGATGTGCACGGATAAGTTTCGGCGTTGAGCTGGATGCTGAGCGTCCCGGGGCCGCAGCCGAGCTGAAATGCGCCGGTTCGATGAAAGAAACAATCTTACCAGGAGAGTGCGATGAGCTCGAAGAATGGAATGAAGATGAGTGTGCATTTGAACTTCAACGGCAACTGCAAAGAGGCGTTCGCGCTGTACGAGAGCGTGTTCGGCGCGGACAAGCCGTTCACGATGACCTATGGGCAGGCGCCGGAGGGCTCGCCGGTGCCGGAGGACTGGAAGGACAAGGTGATGCACACGTCGATTCCGCTCGGCGGGGGACAGCTTATGGGCTGTGATGCGCCTCCGGGACGCTCGGCGCCCTTGGGAGGGTTCCAGGTGTGCGTGGAGACGAAGGACCAGGCCGAGGTGCAGCGGATCTACGACGCGCTGAAGGATGCCGGCGGGAACGTGACCATGCCGCTGCAGAAGAACTTCTGGTCTCCGCTGTTCGGGATGCTTACGGATAGGTTCGGCGTGGGCTGGATGTTGAGTGTGCCGGGCGAACAGATGCCGGCGTAGCAGGACGCAGCGTGCGGCTGAGCTGCCTGTGAGAGCTCAGCCGCAGATCGCGTCGTGGTCGGGACGGCGACGGTCGCGGAGATCGGCAACCAGGTAGTTGGCGGCGACGAGCCCGAGGGGAAGAAGTGTAAGGACGAGGTTCATGGTCTTCTCCTGTGTTGTTGCGGCCCGACCCATACACGGTTTTGCGCCGTGTATGGATGAGACCGAGTTGCTGACCGAAGTTTCGGTCACTGAGGTAAATACTTCGTCAACGAAGACCGCCGCCGGCCTGGAGCAGCGAACCAGTGACCCAGCGGGCGTCGTCGGAGGCGATGAAGGTGACGACGTCGGCGATGTCGTCGGGCTTGCCGGTGCGACCCAGGGGCGTCTGCGTGACGGAGTTGTGTTTCGAAGTCGGAGCCCGCGATTCCCGGGTGTTCGTTCCTTCGGTGATGGTGACGCCAGGATTTACGGAGTTGACACGAATGTTCTTTGGCCCGAGCTCCTTGGCGAGAACGCGTGTAATGGCGTCGACTGCACCCTTGGTTCCGGTGTAGATGGATGTGTTGGGCGGTGTGAGCTCGCTGACCACGGAGCCGATGTTGATGACACTGCCGCCTTCCGCGGGGAAGAGCGGAACTGCAGCCTGCGTTGTGAGCAGGAGCCCTGTGACGTTCGTCGTGAAGATGCGGTTGATTTCCTGCTCGGTGACCGCCTCGAGAGGGCTAAAGGAATAAACGCCCGCGTTGTTGACGAGGATGTCTACCTTTCCGAAGGCCTTCTTGGTTTCGGTGAATAGCTTGTTGATATCGGCTGGGTTCGCGACGCTGGCGCCGATCGCGACCGCTTTTCCGCCGTTCTTCGTGATGTCGGCGACCGTGCGATCTGCACCGGCCTTATCGGACGCATAGTTGACGACGACTGAGGCTCCTGCGGTCCCGAGGGCCTTCGCGATGCCGGCGCCGATTCCCTTGCTGGCCCCTGTAACAACTGCAACCTTCCCTGTGAGCTTTGCCATGCATTTTCTCCTTTTCGAATCTGTCGAATTGTTCGACGTATATCGAAATGGATGAGGGCGGAGCAGGGCAAGGATTCAGGAAGTTTTGATATTTATCGAAATGTTATAGAGGACAGCCTGGTCCGGAGGAGACACAAATACACAGTTTCCTTCGGCTGCGGCTCAGGATGACCGCCGATCCGGATTACGGTTTGTGGGTGGTTACAGTTTGGCGAGTTGGGCGAGGTAGGCGTCCCAGACGTCGCGATGAAGCGAAAGCGAGGCGCACCGGCCGTCACGTTCGACTTCAATCAGTCCAGCCTCCGCCAACTCTTTGAGATGGTGCGAGATCGTGGCGGGGCTCAGGATCTTCTGCTCCGCCAGCGAGCCACAGGGAGTGGCATCCTGGCGGGCGATCTGCTGAAGGATGGCGAAGCGGCGAGGGTCGGCGAGCGCTCGGGCGATAGCCTGCATTTCGTCGTCCGAGAGATGTTTTCGGGCCTTCGCCATGAATGTTAGATGATAGTCGAACGGTTTTGGTTCACCGTGATTAGTTTTGCGGTTTGTGAGAGGCGGGCACCTGGGCCGGCTGTTCAGCGTGGACCACGACCTCATAGTTGCGGCCCATCCAGCGGTTTAAGTTCGGCCAGTAGAGAGTGAACACGAGCGCGCCGGAATCACCCGGGGCGGTGATGTCCGCGAAGGACCCGAAGGAGTCGACCGGGCTGGCGTCAGTCTTGTTGGTGGTCGCCCAGTTGTCGGCGGTCCAGACCACGTGGAAGGGATCGGGGTCGATGATGCGCACGGTGCCACCGGCAACCATGGCGGAGATCGGGCGCGTGACGCGGAAGATCTCCATTCGGTTCTGAAACGTGCGCTGGTCTTTCGGGACACCGTAGCGTTCTTCGACGACGGAGATGCGGTCGAAAACGTGGCCGTCCGTGACGGAGCGGAGAAGCTTGAGGTACTCGGCATGCGCCCAGCAGAGCGGCTGCGCGGAGCCGGCGGAGCGGCCGCAGTAGAGCCCTTCGGAGGGCATGTCGGCGTAATCCCAGACCTGCTCCGGGAGCATGCCGCCGAACGAGGAGAATTTTTCAATGGCGTTGATGAGCGGCCCGACCTCCTTGCCGGCCGCAAGTTCGTAGTGCGCACGCTCGCCGGTGAGCAGCGGCCAGGCGCGGCCCTGTCCGTAGCCGATGTATGGGCCGCCGTCTTTGCGCTGCCCGTATCCGTCGTGGTTGTAGCGGCGCCAGCAGGGGCCGTAGGGCGTGTCGATCTTGAGGACGTGGTCGACAACTTTGAGCGAATCAACGATAAGCGGGTCATCGGGGCGGCGGATGCCATAGCGGACGAGTTCAAGGAAGCCGGGGTCAATGACCTCGCGGGCCTCGAATTCATTTTTCTCGCCGGGCTCGCGGTTGGCGATGTGAATCATGCCGGGAGGGATCTGCGGATTGTGGAACGGCTCGCCCTCGGCCGGCGGGCGGATCCGCATGTAGTGATACGGCACCTCAGGCAGGAGGACGCCGGCGATGGTGGTCGTCCACTCGTCGAGATGCGCTTCGATCCAGTCAGCGTAATCGCACAGGAAGTCGGCGAGCTCTGGGAACTTTTCGCAGGCAATATCCGAGGCGCAGATCAGCGCGGAGATGACGGCCGCAAGCGTGGAGGGTGAGTAGCCGGCGTTCTCTTCCCAGCGCTCCTGCTGAGTGACCGGAGCGTAGCGGACGAGGAAGCTGGCCGCCCGCGTGACGAAAGGGACAATGTCAAAGCCGCCGAGCGCGTTGATCTTCCACAGACGCCAGGCCAGAATGATCGGAAACGCGACCTCGTCAAGCTGAATGCCAGACCAGTAGGGCGTGCCGTCGATCCAGAAATTCTGCGCGAACCCGCCGTCCGGGTGCTGTGTGCAGGCGAGATAGACAAGAGCGCGCAGCGCCGTCTCGGTGCGCCCGCAGGCCAGCAGCGCCGTCGCGGACTGAATCATGTCGCGCGTCCAGACCAGGTGGTACCCACCAAGATCGTCGTCCGACTTCGACGCGCCCCACGGGATGGACGCCGACGCGATGAATGCGCCGGGGTAGATCTTGTCCTCATGGGCGAGGATGACGTTGTGGGAGATGCGCATCAGGCTGCCGCTGTCCGTGGAGGCGGGCGCGAGGCGCTCGGGTGACGCCGCCCGGTGCCACTGCTCGATGAACCGTTTGCGGTGGGTTTCGTACGGCGTCGCGAGCGTCTGGGTCATGCCTGCGAGCGCGGCGTGGTGGTTGTCGCCGAGCGAGATGGCGATCGTGAAGTTGCGCACGCAGGCGACGTTGATCTCGCCCATGATGGCGATGTTGCCGTCCAGCGCCTGGCCGAAGTTCCAGGTCATTTTCTGATGTTGGCTGAGGTCCTGATAGCCATCGCTGGACCCGACATAGCCGCAACTGCTGCGCGAGAAGCCGCAACTGCAGCCGAACGCGAGCGAGATGCCGTTCTTCCAGGCGAGGATGGCGCGCCGCCCGGCGACGTCTATGGAGCGGGCGGAGTTTCCCGCGCCGCCGCCATCCAGATGCGGCGCGAGCAGAGCGTAGCACTTCAGCCGCGAGAGAATCTCTTCGTCGCCCTCGATCTTCACGTTTACGAGAACGACGGGATGATGCGGGTCGGTGATGAACTCCTTGGTGACGGTATAGCCTCCGCCGAGATCGTTGGCTGTGACGCGGACAGCCAGCGCGTCGGAGTCGATGTAGTGGAAGTCGTACTCAAAGTCGCGCTTTTCCTCGTGGAAGAAGGTCTCCTCATCCGTGAAGAGGAGCTCCATGTCCCGCGTCTGCGGACGGTCGATGGTGGGATAGTAGATCTCGTTCAGAATGCCATGCGAAGCGGTGAACCAGATGCGGCTGGAGGCGGCATAGGCGGTGGAGACCGCGTCTTTTTTGCTGGACGTCCAGCGGGGAGCAAGGCCCGGAGCACCGAAGGCCGCAGCGTCGTCGTCCAGCCAGCGGTAGGTTTCGTTCAGAAAACTCATCGCAAACCATGAGACCACATCTGCGGCGGAGAACAAATTACGGGCATCGAACCCGGACGAGCGACAGGATCCCACCGCGCCAAATATGGGTTCGTCGATGAGTTGAAGCGAAGTTTCGGCCACTGCGCTAAGCTCAAGGGTGCTGAGTCGCCCGGCTTCCGTGCCGCATCCAAGCGGAGCAGGCCACACTACTTCCTTTCCAGCGGAGATTTGATTCCGCCGTCACTTTGCAACCTGCTGTTACTCGCAACACAAGGAGAAACTGTTATGGCATTCGAACTCCCTCCCCTGCCCTACGATTACGCCGCACTCGAGCCGACAATCGACGAGGCCACGATGAAGCTGCACCACGACAAGCACCACCAGGCCTATGTGACAAACCTGAACGGTGCGGTGGAGAAGCATCCGGACCTGGGCAAGAAGACTCCCGAGGAACTGATCAAGGATCTGAACAGCGTTCCTGAGGAGGTTCGCACGACCGTGCGGAACAACGGCGGCGGACACGTGAATCACACAATGTTCTGGCAGATTATGGCGCCGAAAGGCGGAGGCAATCCGACGGGAAATATCGGAGAGCAGATCCAGATTGACTTCGGCGGGTTCGAAGATTTCAAGAAGGCATTCAACGACGCCGCGGCCAAGCAATTCGGCTCCGGCTGGGGATGGCTCGTCTGGAAAGGTGGCAAGCTGGCCATCATGACCACGCCGAACCAGGACAACCCGCTCATGCAGGGGCTCTATCCGATCCTGGGCAACGACGTGTGGGAGCACGCCTATTACCTGAAGTACAACAACCGGCGGCCGGAGTATCTCGCTGCATGGTGGAACGTCGTGAATTGGCCTGAGGTGAACAAGCGGTTCGAGCAGGCGAAAAAATAGGTCGTGAGCATCGCAAACGACGAGGCCGCTTCATAATGGAGCGGCCTTCGTTTTCATGGAAGGCAACGCCGCGAGAGTCTCGATGACCAGTTCGCGCGTCTGAACTTGTATCGGAACGAAGCCCTCCTGAGGCGCATATGTGGATCGTACGGCTGGCCCTGCGCCGCCCCTATACCTTCGTCGTGCTGTCACTGCTGATCGCGGTGCTGGGCATCGGAGCGGCGATTGAGACGCCGAAGGACATCTTCCCGTACATCGATATTCCTGTCGTTACGATTGTCTGGAACTATGCCGGCCTGACTCCGGCGGAGGTGGCCGGTCGCATTGTGACCATCTCGGAGCGCGCGTTGACCACAACCGTCAACGACATCGAGCACACGGAGAGCGAGAGCCACCAGGGCATCGCGGTCATCAAGGTGTACTTTCAGCCGGGGGTGCAGATTGCTGCGGCCGAGGCGCAGGTCACAGCGATCATGCAGACGATCCTGAGGATTGTCCCGCCCGGAACAACTCCGCCGTTCATCATCAAGTACGACGCTTCGGCGGTGCCCATTCTGCAGTTGAGCATGGGTGGGCAGGGGCTGAGCGAGGCCGACCTCTATGACACAAGCCTGAACTTTGTGCGGCCGCTGCTGGCCACCGTGCAGGGTGCGGCGCTTCCCTCTCCTTACGGCGGCAAGGTTCGCGATGTCATGATCGACACGGATCCCAATCTGCTGTACGCACATCACCTGTCTGCAGCGGACGTTTCGACGGCCATGAGCCAGCAGAACCTGATCCTCCCGGCAGGAACGGCGCGGATCGGCGACCGCGAGTTCGTGGTCAGGACCAACTCGAGCCCCGCGACCATTGCCGCGATGAACGATCTGCCCATCAGGGCGGCGAACGGCGCCGTCGTTTACATCAAGGACGTCGCGCAGGTCCACATCGGCTACGCCGTTCAAACCAACATTGTTCGCGAGAACGGCAAGCGCTCGGCGCTGCTGACCGTCTTGAAGAATGGCAACACATCGACGCTCTCCATTGTGCAGAACATCAAGAACCACCTGCCCAGGATTGAAACCGAGCTCGCGCCGCTGAAGATCACGCCGCTGTTCGATCAGTCGATCTTCGTTCGCACCAGTATCGACGAGGTGGCGCGCGAGGCCATCATCGCCGCCGCCTTGACCGCGCTGATGATTCTCCTGTTCCTCGGATCGTGGCGGTCGACCCTGATCGTCTGCATCTCAATTCCCCTGTCGATTGCGACGTCGCTGGTCGTCCTGAGTGCGATCGGTCAGACGATCAACGTGATGACACTTGGCGGGATGGCGCTGGCGGTCGGGATCCTGGTAGATGACGCGACGGTTGAAATCGAGAACACGCATCGCAACATGGGGCTGAAAAAACCACTGACGCGAGCGATTCTCGATTCCGCCCAGCAGGTCGCCGCGCCGGCGTTTGTCTCGACACTCTCCATCTGCATCGTCTTCGTGCCAGTGGTGCTGCTGACCGGAGCTGCGAAGTTTCTGTTTACGCCACTAGCGATGGCTGTCGTCTTCGCGATGCTGGCCAGCTACTTCCTCTCCCGCACGCTGGTGCCAACGATGATGCACTTCCTGCTGAACAAGGAGCTTGCTCTTTACCAGGACCCCAGCGAGAGCGACCGCGAGGCGAAGAGGAACTTTGTGTGGCGTTGGCACATGAAGTTCGACCACAAGTTTGAGCGGCTGCAGCACTACTACAAGCAACTGCTCGAATGGTGCATCGATAATGCCGGCATCACGCTGCTGCTCTTTGGAGTGCTGCTGGTGTTATCGATTCCGCTGACGTTCTTTATTGGGCGCGACTTCTTTCCCTACGTGGACTCCGGCCAGATGCGACTTGAGGTTGAGCCGCCGCAGGGCATGCGCATCGAGGACGCGGAACAGTACTTCTCCAGGGTCGATGCGGAGATTCGCCGTGTGCTTCCCGCCGGCCGAGTCAGCCTTCTGCTCGACAATATCGGCCTGCCGAACAGCGGCATCAATCTTGCCTTTTCGAGTGTGCCGCCTGTCTCAACCTCCGACGGCGAGATTCTGATCTCACTCACGCCAGGCAAGAAGCAGACTGAAGAATTCATGCGCATCCTGCGCGACGATCTTCGGCAGAAATTTCCTGATGGAACGTTCTTCTTCGCGCCCGCCAACATTACGAATGAGATTCTGGACTTTGGCCTGCCCGCGCCCATCGATCTACAAGTGGTTGGACACGGCAAGGACAATTATGTGCTCGCCAAGAAACTGCAGAAGGAAGTCGCGGCAATTCCAGGAGCCGTGGACGTACACCTTCATCAGCTGGTGGAATATCCCACGCTCGATATCAATGTGGATCGCACGAAGGCACGGCAGATTGGACTGACGCAGCAGGATGTGGCGCAGTCCACGTTGATCTCTCTCTCAGGCACGTCGCAGGTTGCGCCGAACGAGTGGCTGAATCCGGAGAATGGCGTCAACTACAACGTCGTGGTGCAGACGCCGCAGTACAGGATTTCCTCGCTGCCGGAGCTTTCGCGCACCCCGATCACGACTCCGCAAGCCAATGCGACGCAGATGCTGGGAAACATCGCTTCGTTCCGGCGCGATGAGTCGCCGATCATCGTGAATCACTACGACATCGAACCCGTCTACGACATCTATGCGAGCGTCGACCAGCGCGACCTCGGAGGCGTTGCAAGCGAGATTCAGAAGATCATCGCTCGTCAGAAGGTCTCTAAGGCGACGCAGCTGGAGTTACGCGGGCAGGTAGCGACGATGAACGATTCATTCACCCGGCTGGGGCTGGGCATCATCTTCGCCATAGGGCTCGTGTATCTTCTGATGGCGGTCAACTTTCAGAGCTGGCTCGATCCGCTGATCATTCTGATGGCGATTCCGTGCGCGTTCTGCGGGATTCTGTGGACGCTCTTCCTCACCCAGACGACGTTCAATGTGCCGAGCCTGATGGGTGCAATCATGACCATCGGCGTGGCGACGGCGAACTCCATCCTGATGGTAGTCTTCGCGAACGATGAACGCCTTGAAGGCAAACATCGCCGTGAGGCCGCGATCAACGCAGGAAATACGCGCCTGCGGCCGGTGCTGATGACTGCGCTCGCGATGATCATCGGCATGTTCCCGATGGCACTCGCCCTCGGCGAGGGCGGCGAGCAGAATGCGCCGCTGGGGCGCGCCGTAATCGGAGGCCTGATCTTTGCGACTGTAGGCACGCTGTTCCTCGTGCCGACGATTTACTCCCTGCTCAAGAAGCATCCTCCCATCGACTACACGAAGGAAATCGAGGAGGAGTATCACAAAGGCGAAGAGCCCCGCAAGCAAAGACCCCATGGCAGCACACAGGAGCAGCCCGCGTAGATGGACGACCCGAACAAGCACGACGACGAGCGGCGGCTGCCCTGGCCAGAGGAGAGTGATCCTTCCCGGCTTGGCGAGCGGTTTGAGCGCGGTCCAACCCCGGAGCAACGCGGCCTTGGGAAGAACTTCGAAGCCAGCAGCGAAGCCGACCAGTATGAGCTCGGCCGTGAATTCTCCGATCCCGATTACGCCGAACGGCAGCGACTCGCGCGCGCGTTCGCCGATCCGAATGCGCTGGACGATGCACGCCTGGGTAAGAGCTTCGAAGAGACAAACTCCAGCCGCAAACGAAAAAGGACGCTGGCCCGCGAACGCGTCCGCAAGCCTGCCGACCACCGCAAACTCTGGATCTTCCTGATCGCCTTTGCGTTGTTGTTTTTGGTCATGCTGCTCATCGGCTGGATCCCGCGGCACAATCGCGACAAGAGGATCAACCAGCACGCGAAAGAGGAGCAGAATGCAAAGCCGGTTGTTGAAGTAGCCAAGGTTGAATCGGCGCGAACCGAAGAAGGACTGGTGCTTCCGGGAACAACGATTCCGCTGACCGAGGCATACGTCTACGCTCGCGCCAGCGGATATCTCAAAACACGGCTGGCAGACATTGGTGATCACGTTCGCAAGAACCAGTTGCTGGCGGTGATTGATGCGCCCGATCTCGACCAGCAGGTCGCTCAGGCCAAGCAGCAGTTGATGCAGGCGGAGCGGCAGATGGACCAGCAGAAAGCTCAATTGGCGCTGGCGACCGTAACGGTGCAGCGGTATCGCGTGCTGGTAGCCAAAGGCGTCTTCTCGCGCCAGGAGGGCGATCAGCAGGAGGCGAACTACGCATCACAACTGGCGAATGTTGCGGCAGCGCAGCGAAATGTCGATGCATACCACGCGAATCTTGATCGCATGGTCGCGCTGCAGAGCTACGAGTTTGTGCGCGCGCCATTCTCCGGCGTGGTCACGCAACGGAACGTGGATGTGGGCGCGCTAATTGCAGCATCGGGCATCACCTCCGGAGCGGAGGGCGCGCCGGCGCCGCAGGGACAGACCTCCACTTCGGGTGGCTCTGCGCAGGCTGGGCAGGTAAACAATGGCGGAAGCTCCGGCTCGATAAGCTCCGCGGCAACCTCAACGCAGTCTCCCGGACAGGGCGGCCCCTTGTTCGGCATCGCGCAGACGCAGCGGCTGCGAATTCTGGTATCCGTTCCCGAGGGCTACGTCACGTCCATCCACGCAGGTGGCCACGCCGAGCTCTCGTTTCAGGAGTATCCCGGCCTGAATTTCACGGGTGAGATCACACGCACGGCGGATTCGGTCGACCCGAACACGCGCACGATGCTGACCGAAGTGCAGATTGACAATCACAATGGCAAGCTCGTCCCCGGAATGTATACGGTCGTGACCTTCCCACCCGCGCAGGGTATCGAGGGCCCACTGCTCGTATCTGGAGATGCCGTCGTGATTCGTCATGACAAGACGACGATCGCAAAGATCGTGAACGGGAAGGTTCAAATCGTTCCGGTGACCATCGGACGCGATCTCGGCGATGTCATCGAAATACTCACCGGACTGCAGGCGGGCGACGTCATCGTCACGAATGTGACGGACGAAGTCGTGGACGGTGTGGAGGTGCAGCCGCAGTTCGTGAAAACGCAGGAGCGGCAGCCGCAGCAAGCTCCGCAGAATGCGCCGCCGGGCGGCAACTCACGGTACAGCAACGAGGGAATCACGAATCAGAATCTTCAGGGCAAGCAGCAGCAGAACCAGAAGAGTCAGCAGCAGAACAACAACAGCGGCCAGAATCACCAGAACCGCAACGACAGCGAGAGCAAGCCGTGAGGACGATCAACATCAACGCGGGCTGGCTGTGGCGTTCGATCGCGATCCTGATCTTGTGGTCAGGTCAGGTCGCACTGGCTCAACAGCCCTCCGACGCGCAGCAGAGCGATCTTCCAGCCCAACAGCAGCCGGACCAGCCCTCACCTTCACCTGCGCTGCCGCCCAATATGAATCTACCGGCGCTGAGCCCCGCGCCGACGCAGCGCAACGTTCCAGACGGTCCCAATGCCCAGCAGGCGCCGAATGCACAGATGCAGCCGCCACCGATCTCTCCGCTTGCGCAGCACGTCGACACACCTGAAGAGCCCGCGCCACAGATTATCGCGACCATGAACAACAGGACTCGCCCGGAGCGGGACGAGGTGCACGCGATTACACCAAACTTCCTCGGCTTTCTCGGCCCCTTCAAACGGCCCGTTGTACCGCCGCTGTTTGATGGCAGCGAGACGCGGCTGCAATCCCTGATTCGCGACGGAAAACTCTACCTGACTTTGCAGGACGCGCTCGCGCTGGCGCTCGAAAATAATCTCGATGTCGAAGCCGAGCGCTACGATCTCGTGCTGGCGCGTACCGATGAAGTGCGCGCAAAGGGCGGAGGCAATCTGCGCGGCATTGACTACTCGGTAGCCGAGCCGCCGAATGGAGTCGGCGGCCCGGGATCGCCGCTGCTGGCTGCAGAGACGACCAATACCAACCCCGTGGCGCCAACCGTGACGGATCTGACCGGCCTGAACTCGACTGCCCAGACGACGCTCTCGTTATCTGAACTCGGCACCGGATTCCAATACGCGCCGGGGCCGAACATTCCGCTCTTTGATCCGCAGCTGGTCGGCCTTGCCGGCTGGCTCCGCCGGTCAGACACGGTAAATCTGACCAACATCACAGGCGGCACCACAGAGAGCACCACGTCCACAGCGCCGCTGAATTTCGCCGCGCTGAATCTCGGGTACGTACAGGGCTTCTCAACTGGCGCGCAACTCGAAGCGATCGTCAACAATGACTCCGAGGTGCTCTACGGATCCTCCTCGAAGTACAATCCCTTCTATTCGCCGAGCACTTCCGTGACGCTGATTCAGCCGCTGCTGCGCGGTCGCGGACCCAACGTTAGCCTGCGCTACGTCCGCATCGCGCGCACGAACCAGAAGATCTCCCGGCTGCTGTTCGAGCAGCAGGTGCTCGACACAATCTACGGAGTCTCGCGGCTCTACTTCGATCTCGTATCGCTCGGTGAGAACGTGCTCGTTCAGCAGGAGAGCCTCCGGGCCGCAACCAAGCTGCGTGAAGACAACCAGAGCCAGGTGCAGCTCGGCACGCTCGCCCCCATCGAGCTAACACGCGCCCAGGCACTCGAGAGCTCAAGCCGCTTCTCACTCATCCAGGCGCAGGGTCTCTACAAACAGCAGGAGATCATCCTCAAGAATCAACTGCTGCGCACGGCGTCGCCCGTGTTCACGGCACAGTTCGACGAAATCGTGCCGACCGACCGCATCATAGTGCCGGACCAGATGGAGCCCATTGACGTGCCTGCGCTCGTTCGCGACGGTCTCGCGAAACGACCGGATCTCGCGCAGGCGAAGCTGCAGATTGAGACTGGAAAGATCAACGTTGAGGCGAGTCGCAACGCAGCGCTGCCACAAATAAATCTCTACGGGAACGTTGAGGTGCGTGGAACGACAGAGGAGCCGTTCGAAATCATCGGCTCGCCGGGAACCGCTCAGCCGAATGTGCCCGCGGAGCTTGCAGCAGGTGGACTGCGCACCTCCACCATCTACCAGGCCGGCGTTGAGCTGATGCTTCCTCTGCGAAACCGTGTCGCGGCCAGCGATGCCGCCCGCGACACGGTTGAGCTGCGCCAGGTGGAAGGACGAACCGAGAAGTTGTCACAACAGATTCGCGAACAGATCGAAACTGCCGTCATCGCGCTGCAGACCGCGCAGGCCGCCTTTATTGCCGCAACCTCAAGCCGTCAGTATCAGGAGCAGTTGCTCGACGCGGAGCGCGACAAATTAAGCGTCGGGCAGTCCACAGATCTTGCCGTGCTGCAGGATCAAGCCTATCTCGCGCAGGCACGCTCGACCGAGATCGCGGCGCGCTCCAACTGGAAGAAAGCGCAGATTGAGCTCGATCACGACCTCGGCGATCTGCTCGAAAAAAACCACATCATGCTGGATGACGCGATTCGTGGAACGCTGCCGCAGTAACCTACAGATTCAGCTTCTTGAAAACACGCTCAGGGATCGCGCGGATCACGCCCATGATCAACCGCCACTGTCCCGGGACGTAGACGATGTCATCGCCGCGATCGATGGCACGCACGATCGTCGCCGCAACCTTGTCAACGTCGGCGAAGCGCTCCCGGCCCTTCATTCCGTGGGTCATCGACGTCTTCACCGGGCCAGGTTTGATGGTGATCACGCGAACGCCTTCGCGGTCGATTCGATTCCGAAGGCCATCTACGAATGCGGTCAAGCCGGCCTTTGAACTCCCGTAGACGTAGTTCGACTTCCGGCCGCGGTCTCCCGCCACGGAGCTCAGCACCGCCAGCGTGCCTGCATGCCGCTGCGCGCAGTAGCTGGCCAGCCACGTCAGAAGGCTTACGGGCGCCGTGTAGTTGGTGTGGATGATCTCGGCTGCATCGTGGAAGTTGCGCTCCGCCTTCGGTTGTTCGCCCAGCACGCCCAGCGCAACGTAGGCCACGTCCAGACCGCCGAGCCTGTTGATCGCATGCGCGAGCAGATCCCCATGATGCTCTGTGCGGTTCAGGTCAGCAACAGCAGTGTCAACGAAAGCGGCGCCACGCGTGGCGGCGTCCGCTGCAACGGCGGCGAGGCGTCCCGCGTTGCGCGCGACCAGGAACAGATGGTCGCCGCGGCTCGCCCATAGTCGGACGCACGCCTGCGCAATGCCCGAAGTCGCGCCGAGCACCAGGATGCGCTTCGGCTCAGAGGTTGCCGCTGTGCGCCGGGACGAAGTTGAAGGATCGATCGCGGGAGTTGCGCTCATTGCATGAATCCCTGTGCGCCGACGACGCGCTCCCAGAAGCTGGACGTGAGCGCCGGGTCCTTGTAGCGCGCGAACCGCTGCCACTGCGGATAAAACGCCTGAAATTGCGATGCGGTCATGCGCGCGTCCTTGGCCGGATAAAGTCGCCCCCCAAACTCGTACGTCATCTCGGCAAGCCTATCGAATAGCGCGAAGCTTTTGTCAGGCTTGATCGGGAAATCGAGCGCCAGCGTAATGCCCGGCTTCGGAAAACTCATCATGCCCGGCGACGGCACATCGCCGAAAACCTTGAGCACCGCGAGGAAGCTCGCAAGACCGGAGTTCGCCACCTCGTGCAGAATCGCGATAGTTCCTTCGCGAGCATGCTCCCACGGAATCGCGTACTGAAACTGAAGCAGGCCGCGCTTGCCGTACATTTTGTTCCACTTGAGGACAGCGTCCAGCGGATAAAAGAACGGCTCATAATCCTGCAGAGCAGTGACACGATGCTTCATCTGCTTGTTAAAGAAGAGCGTATTAAACAGACCCACGCTGGCGCCGTTCAGCACCCATCCCGGAAGCTCCAGCGGAAACGTAAGCTTCGGCGCGGTCGACGGCTTCAGTTCGCCCGGAATCTGAACGTGGTCTCCCTGCATGAAGATGCCGCGGGCGAAGTTCTTGCCCGTAGACGTGACATCGATCCAACTCACGGTGTACTCAACGTTCTGCGACTTCGCGGTGAGATCGAGGAACTCGTCGATGCCGTGGAACTGAATGCCCTCGTAATTGATCTGCCGGCTCACAATGCGCTTCAGACGAAGCTGCGCCCACGTAATCATTCCAGTGAGACCAAGTCCTCCGATCGTCGCCGAGTACATGTCCGGATTCTCCCGCGGCGAGCAGCGCAGGCGCGTGCCGTCGGAGCGGACGACCTCGAACTGCGGCACATGACATCCAAACGTGCCCGCGACGTGGTGATTCTTTCCGTGGATATCATTGGCAATCGCGCCGCCGAGCGTAACGTACTTCGTCCCTGGCGAGACAGGAAGAAAGAAGCCGCGCGGCACTGCGAAGTCGAGAATCTGCGCCAGCGTGATGCCGGCCTCTGCCGTCAAAACACCGGAAGCCGGATCAAAGCCAAGCAGGCGATTCATGCCGGTCGTCTTAACCAGCGTGCCGTCCTTCAATAGACAAACGTCCCCGTAGCTGCGGCCCATCCCTACAGGAAGGGCCCCGTGATGCACGCCGTCGATCACGCGCGGGAACTGGTCCTGCCATTCGATCGAACGCACATCGGCGTCATACACGGGATAGCGGCCCCATGATTCGAACGAAGGCTTCGCGGGAGTTACGTCGGGTGGGGCGCTGGTCGTGGGGTTCTCAACCACAGAGGGCATGTACCTAGGATAGCGGATGCCCTTGTTCCGCCCTCAGCACGGAAGACGTCAGCCGAATCGCTGGTACTGTTTCCAGAATTCAGGCCATGGAAGCCGCGGCGGTCCACAGACGAAAATGTCCGGGTGGTACTTGCTCTCTTCGTTGTTGAGATTCGCGGAATATGGAATGTGCGCCGCTAGATGGCAGTTGGTAAATGCCGCGTTCACACCGTCGGCATCATATCCCGTAACGATCAGCGTGCCCGGCGGGGGCGAAGGATAGCCCCGAAGCCACGCCGAGTTGGTTGCGCTGATCGGCGCAGGCAGCCCGTAGCTCCGCCCCAGCATCTCGACTGCTCCCTGCTCGCCATAATTCCCTACAATCACACCGACGCTGGCTCGTGCTTCCGGAGGCAGTGCGTCGCGGACGTGTGCGATGGTTTGCACAAACGTGTCCCAGCCAAGTTCCTCGCGCAGATCCGCGCTATGCGCCAGCGCAAAGGCCTTCAGCGGTCCTCCGCTTGCAATCGGAACCAGCATGCACGCAAAGTACACACCGAAGCCCAGGACGCCTGCCAACAGAACGGCGAAGATGCTTCGACCCAGTACACGGCTTCGGGAAGGCGCCCACTGCGCGATCGTCATCGCGCCGTACGCGACGATGACCGGGTAAACCGCCGAGGTATAGTACCCGCGGGCCTTCATCCCGGCGAACAGAACAATTGTGAGCGCAAAGGCGATACTCACCGCGCGATACCGGATGCTGCGCCACGCTGCAACCAACCCGGCAATCGTAACCGGAATGGCGAAGGCATTCTCGGACACGATCGCCTGGAACAGCCAGAACTCCCGCGCGCTGCCCCGCCCAATGCGGAGATCGCGCGCGTGAATATGCTCGAGGAAGTGCAGCGAGATGAAACCGTGATGCACCTGCCACAGAACATTCGGCAACACAACGAAAACT
This sequence comes from uncultured Acidobacteriaceae bacterium, assembly GCA_963762465.1. Taxonomy (GTDB): domain Bacteria; phylum Acidobacteriota; class Terriglobia; order Terriglobales; family Acidobacteriaceae; genus Granulicella. The sequence continues at coordinate 876,636 of CAVXKS010000011.1, forward strand.
GTGACAGCACACCCCAGCACAAACCAGCCGCTCATCAACAGTCGCCTTGCCGGTGTGAGAAGAAATCCGGCAAGCAGAGCGCCTATGAAAAAGATGACCGTGTACTTCGTCATCAGCCCGAGACCGCAGAAGCTACCGATCCAAATCCACCATCGCTCGTCTTCGCTGCTGAGCAGCCGAACCACGCCATACGTCGCGAGCACCCACGCAAACTGCTCGAAGGTCGTGTACTGAAACTCCGTGCCCTCGAAGAGCGCTATCGGTGAGAGCGCAACCGCAAGAGCGGCGATCGTCTGAGCAACACGGCCACCGCCGAGCGTTCGCGCGATCAGGCCCGCGGTGATCACAACAGCAACCTGCGCCAGTACGGAGAACAGCCGCAAGCCTTCGAGCGACACCCCGAAAATTGACATCGATAGCCGCTCGACAAACGGCGTTAGCGGCGGATACGCGACATATCCCCAGTCCAGATGCAGAGCGTCGGAGAGAAACTGCAGCTCATCGCGATGAAACCCGTAGCGCATATTCGTGAGCAGATGAAGCACGAGAATGCCCGCAGCGATAACGAGAATCGGAAGCACGCCATACCGCTCGCCGCGGAGATCAGTCGTTTGCGCCATAGAATTATTCGCGGAGCTCGTCTTCAACATACGCCAGAATCTGGTATTCGAGTCTGCTGGACGTCTACGCCGCAAATCGGCCCGAAGTTCCCCAGCCGCTCATCGGAGGAAATGAATCCTACGAATGATGGCAATTACCGACAGCAGCCAGCAGACTCCGCGCGAGATCTATCAGGCCCGAATCGCTGCGCGGCAGGCCGAGGACGTAGCGTGCGGACGTCAGCATGCGCTGCTCGGATACCTTCGCCTCGCGCTCTTCATTGCAGGCCTTACCGTCGCGTGGCTCGCGTTCTATGGCCACGAGCTTTCGGCGTGGTGGCTGCTGGCGATCGCTGCGGTGTTCGTGGTTGTGGCGAGGCGCCATTCCCAAGTCCTCGGGCGCAGGGACGAGGCGCAGCGTGCAGTTCAATTCTTCGAACGCGGAATCGCGAGAATCGATGACGCCTGGGTAGATCTGCCTGCGCGCGACCCCGAGATGAGCGCCACAGGAAGCTTGTTTGCCGACGACCTGGACCTCTTCCGCAACGGAGGCTTATTCACGTTGCTGAACTCTGCAAGAACCTCTGCCGGCGAAGATAGGCTCGCCGCTTGGCTGCTCGAGCCCGCACCGCGCGACAGGATCCTTGCCCGTCAGGCCGCCATCGTGGAACTCCGCGGTCTGGGAGATCTTCGTGAAGAGCTCGCGAGCTGCGGCCAGACAGACTTTGAACATCTTGACCTTCCTGGGCTCGCCGCTTGGGGCACCAGCAGCGATCCGAAAATCCCTGAGTGGCTTCGCTGGCTCGCACCTGCATTGGTTGTCCTGACACTGTTCGCCGGGGCCCGATACCTCATCACCGATCACGCCCTGCTGCTGGTCATCATTGTGATCGTTGACGCGACGATCACCTTCTCCTTCCAGAAGCGAACGAAGGCGCTCTTCATAAGTGCGGAGCGCGTCAGCGGCAGCCTGAAGCTCGCTTCAATCCTCATCGCGCGATCGGAGGCACGCGAGTTCTCCTCCCCTCTGCTGCGCGATCTTCGCGATGCTCTTCGTGCGAACCAGCACAACGCCTCACACGCCCTGCATCGGCTCGCATTCCTCACACGCCTGATGGAGCACCGCAGCAACTTCATGGTTCGCATGTTCGACGCGCCCCTTCTCTATTCTGTCCAGCTCTCCGGCGCTGCGCAGGTATGGAGACGCACGCACGGCGCATTCCTCGATTCCTGGCTGCACGCGCTCGCCGAATTGGAAGCGCTGCAATCGCTTGCCACGTACAGCTTCGAACATTTCGCAGATCCCTTCCCCGAAATACTCGATGGCGAGGCTCGCTTCGAAGCGACGCAACTCGGCCATCCTCTCATTGCCGCCGCAAAGTGCGTGCGCAACGACGTCGCGCTTGGCGGTGAAACGCGGCTTCTGCTCGTGAGCGGCTCTAACATGTCCGGCAAGAGCACCCTCTTGCGCGCAGTTGGAATCAACGCGGTGCTCGCCATGGCCGGTGCACCTGTTCGCGCAAATAGGCTGCGCCTCACACCGCTACACGTCGGCGCAAGCATCCGTCTGAATGATTCATTGCAGGAGGGACGCTCGCGCTTCTACTCCGAAATCCTGCGGCTGCGCACCATCTGCTCTCTGGCCGACGAGCAGCCTCCGGCTCTGTTCCTCCTCGACGAGCTGCTCGACGGCACGAACTCCGTCGACCGCCTGACCGGCGCTCGCGGCATCGCGCACGCGCTGCTGAAAAGCGGCGCCATCGGCTTGATCAGCACGCACGACCTCGCTCTTACGCAGATCGGCGATGCCGTCGGCGCACTGCGCAACGTGCACTTCGAAGAGCGGATCGAAGGCGGCGAAATGCACTTCGATTTCAAGCTGCGCGACGGTGTTGTAACAACGCGCAATGGTGTAGCGCTGATGAGGATGGTCGGCCTGAAGGTCTAGCGGCGCTGACATCAGCGGCAGATCGCGCCGAGCTCCTTTGACCGATCCGTAATATCCGGGGTATTGATGTTGCGCGACTGCGCCACCATCTCGTTGAACGTGTTACCCGCCGGCGAAGGAACCTTCGGATCAAAGCTGTAGATCGGATCGGCCATCGCCTGCTCAAGCGTCACAAACGTGAACCCGCGCGCGCGAAACAACGCAATCAGCTCCGGCAACATGCGCGCATCAAACGCTCCCACATGCAGCAGCAACACATAGGGAACATCGCGCTTGTAGAGCGTTTGCGCAATCCCTCGATAGACCCTTATCGACTCGTCTGCCGCCGCGAGATAGCTGTCGTGCAATGACTGAATCGCTGTTCGATCGTGCTTCGCCGCGCAGCGGGCATACGAATCATTCCAGTTGTAGTCCTGAAAATCCATCGACACTTCGGCGATGCGATAGCCATGCTGCGAAAGCCACGCACGAAGCTCCTCGCGCCTTTCCACCGTGTTGCCTTCTTCGAGATACGGGAAGCGGAACCAATGCCATTCGTCTGCCGGCGCGAGCTTCCGCAGCAGCGGTTCGTTGCGCGCGATGTTCGCCTCATACTGCGCGACCGTGAGCTTGTCGAACTCCGGGTGCGACCACGTGTGATTGCCCAATGGATTTCCCGCAGCCCGCCACGCCTCCAGAATGTGAATCTGATACGGATATCGTGCGACGCGAAACCCGTTCACAAACCCATAAATCGGCGGCATGTTTTCGCGCTTCAGCGTCTCGATGATCGAGTGCACCACAGCCGGCCTCGCCGTACCCGGCGGCAGCGGTCCGTGCGCCGGCAGATCATCAAACGTGAACGCAACCTGCAGCGGAGCACTCGCCGCCGCAGCCGTTTGAGCCTGCGATCTACAGCCACACACCGCCAGCACAGCAACCGCGACGAACGAGAACACGCTGCGCACTCTCATCCGCAGCTCACTCTTCATCATCGCCAATCGGCATTCCGGGCGGCGCGTCCACCGGCTTCACCGGAACAAATTTCTGCGGATCACGCTCGAACTCCTGGATGCGCTCGATCATGGCCGCACGATGAATCGCCTCTGCCGTATCCGTCGGCATCGGCTCTGTCGTCCACTGCTTCAGCAAGTCCTGGATGTGCCATCGCGCAATCGCTCGCGCCTGCGTGGCTGCCTGCTCGTTCACCGCAAGCGCGAGCATCGCCTCCAGCCCGCGAAACTCAACCGCGCGTTCCACCTCCGACGACATGCTATGCCCCGCCTCAGGCCGCTCCGCCGTTGTCTTCGAGATCGCTTCCAGCACGCCGCGCAGCGACGGTGATTGCGGAACGCGCATGTGATATTCAATCAGCCGGCTTGCGCGCTCAGGATTGCAGAGCAGCGCAAGCGTCAAATCCGCAGACGACTCAGCCGCCGCAATCGGATCGAACGTCAATCCCGTGTGCGCCGCAAACGACTCCTGCGTGCGCGGAAGGCCCGGCGGACGCGGAGGAAACCGCTTCAGCAGCGACTCGGGCAACGTCAGCGCTCCAGGCGCAAGCGTCTTCAACACCGCCTCGAGCGCCTTCTTCTGATCCGCAGGATCGACGATCGCGGGCAGCATCTGCCCATCGCCGCGCACGTTGTATCGATAGTCCAGCCCGCCGATCTCCTTCGCCGCAGCTTCCGTCTGATACCGATGAAACAGATACAGCGGGACCAGCGTGTCTTCGAGTTGCGCAACGTCAGTTCCTGGCTTGATCGCGTTCTCGCCAAACCGCGCCAGCGCAGCCGAGCGAATTTCAAGCACGCGATTCAGCTCATCTGCTGGATCGGTTCCGTTGTCCCACAGATGAGCATGCGGATGCGCAGAGCCCAGCGGACGCGCGTCCTCATCCGTGATGTAGATCAGCCCCGTCTTCTCCGAGTTCGCGAGAATCTTTGCCAGCGCCGCCGGATCTTCAACAGGCCTACCGTCGCGATCGAACTCACGATAGCCATAGTCGACCGCGACCCTGTCCCACACCCCAATCCCGGCGGGATAAGCCTCGCTCAGATCAGGCACGCCGTTCTTCAATGTCACGTACGGATGCGGATAATCCATGACCGAAATCGTCTCGGTCGGCGGATGCGGAAAGCTGGACGCCGCGAAGTTGTGCGCGAGCCCCAGCGTGTGGCCGGTCTCATGCGCCGCAAGCTGACGGATGCGCCCGAGCACCATCTGCAACGCGGCATCGGATTTCGAAGTGTCGTCAGCGTAAGGCGCGAGCAGCGCCTCCGCAATCAGAAAATCCTGGCGCGCGCGCAGGCTGCCGAGCGTCACATTGCCCTTGATAATCTCACCCGTTCGCGGATCAGCAATCGCCTCGCCATAACTCCATCCGCGCGTGTAACGATGTACCCATTGGATGATGTTGTAGCGAACATCCATCGGGTCTGCGCCTTCCGGCAACAGGTCAACACGGAAGGTTGCCGGCGCCCATCCCGCAGCCTGAAACGCCTGATCCCACCAGCGCGCGCCTTCCAGCAACGCCGTGCGAACCGGCTCTGGCGCTCCGCGGTCGACGAAATACTGAATCGGCGCAACCGCAACGCACGCATGCGTGCAATTCGGATCGCGCTTGATCAATCGGTGCCGGATGATGAACTGCTGATCGATCGGATCGCCAAGTGGAGCGTTCATCTCGCGGTAGCTCGTCGGAAAATACCCCGCGCGCGGCGAGAAGCGCCGCGGTGCAAATCCCGGCGGCGGCAGCTCAACAAACGACTGACGCTCGCGCACTGTCATCGCACTTGGATCAGGCGTTACGTCGCTCACGAAGTGTCCTTGCGGTTCGCCGTCCAGCGCAAACGTCAGCTCCGCTTCGACCTCGGTATTCTTCGGGAACGCTTTTGTGTGATCAAGAGCAATCGTCGAACGCGACGCGTCGATCTTGTAACTTCCCTGCTTCGTTCGCGCAAGCGCCTGCGCAACGTGATGAACGTCGCGAAGGAAGAAGTCGGTCGCATCCACCAGCACTGTGCCGTCAGAATTCTCCGCCTCAACCTTGAAGCCCCCGAGCACAGACTCCGGGAACGACTGCCTCACTGCGAGTTGCTCCGCCGGATCCGTTGAGCCGCTGCGAAAGGCTGAGTTCGGTTCAACGAGAAGGACCTTTGGACCGGTGCGCTCGAAGTGCACGATGCGGCCATCTGAGATCTGCCCGCGGTCCAAACCAACATCGTTCGAGCCCATGCCGTACGGCAGCGAATCCGTGTAGAGCAGATCCTGCGAACGCGTGTGCGCTGCGTCTGCGCCCAGCGGAATCTCCAGATACAGCTTGCCTGATTTCGCATCCCAGTGCAGCGGCACGAGCCCAGGCATGTGCTGCATGGAAGCTGTCTTTGCCGCTACCGTTGGCGCGGGCTTCGCTTCAGTCGAGGTCACGCTCTCGCTCTGGCCATGCAGCGCGCACGTAATCGCCAGGACAGGAACCAGCAAAATCGCAAGGGACCGCATGTTCCCTTGTAACATGCAATCGGCACCATGCAATACGCGGCTGCTATCGTCGTCGCAAGGAGAACGAGTGCTCGAAAACTTTCGGCTGCGGGTGTTTCGTGAAGTAGCCAACCAGGCGAGCTTTCGCCGCGCGGCCGAGGTCCTGTACATCACGCAGCCGGCGGTGACCCAGCAAATCAAAGCGCTCGAAGAGGAGCTTGGGTCGCGGCTCTTCGACCGCAGCGGCGGAAAGGTAAGGCTCACCGGCGCAGGCGAGTTGCTGCTGCGCCGTGCAGCCGAGGCGGAGTCCACACTCAGTCGCGCCATCGAGGAGATCGGATCCCTGCAGGGTGAGGTCCGCGGTGCGCTGCATGTCGCCGCCTCGACCACGATCGCGCAGTATGTTCTGCCGCGATTACTGGCGGAGTTTGCACGGCAGCATCCAGCTGCCCGGCTGGAGCTCGAGAGCGCAAACACGCAGCGCGTCGTGGAGGCGGTCGCCAGCGGCGATGCGCCCATCGGCCTCATCGAAGGACCCGCGCACCGCCAGGAGCTGCGCGTCGAGCGCTGGCTGGAAGACGAGTTGGTGCTCGTTGTTCCATGCGGGCACGCGTGGGCCGGCAAAGAGATCTCTCTCAACGCGCTCGCGTCAGCGAAGCTGCTCGTCAGGGAGCGTGGATCGGGCACGCGCGAAGTATTGGAGCAGGCGCTCAAGCGCGCAGGAGCGCCGCTTCTGCCCGTTCAGATCGCGATGGAACTCAGCTCAACCGAAGCAATCCTGGCGTGTGTCGAGGCTGGCTTGGGAGCAGGTTTTCCCTCGCGGTTCGCTCTCGAACGCCAGCGTGCGCTGGGCACACTCGCCGTCGTGAAGGTGAAAGGGTTGCGCGTGACGCGCGAGTTCAGCATGCTGCATCCTCGCGGACCAAAGACCAACACCGCGGCCCTCGCCTTCGCGGAACACCTTGCAGCCTTCGCACAAGCTGTCGAAAAGCGGCGCAGCAGCAGACAAGGCGATAAGAAGAAGTAATCGGCCAACGGAATTACTGCTTGGACGCGGCCCACGTGTTCTCCGACACTTTAAGTCGGAGCATTATGAACCGCACCGCCCTGTTCTTCATCGGAATCATCCTGGCTGCCGCGGGCATTCTTTCGCCGCCGATGGCGCTGGTGGCCGGGCTAGCGTTCGGGCTGGCGTTTGTTCATCCGATGCCGAAGGAGGGCCAGGCCGTCGCGAAGTTCCTCCTGCAGGCTTCGGTCGTGCTGCTCGGCTTTGGGATGAACCTGGGCGAGGTGATTCACGCGGGCCGCGCAGGATTTCTGTACACCGCGATAGGGCTCAGCTTCGCGCTGATCCTGGGTCTCAGCCTCGGGAAGCTCATGCAGGTAGCGCCAAAGGCATCGCTGCTGATCACGTGTGGAACCGCGATCTGCGGCGGCAGCGCGATTGCCGCGGTTGCGCCCGTGGCGGACGCCAGTGAAGAGGACATGGCGATCGCGCTCGGAACCGTGTTTACACTGAACGCGGTGGCGCTGCTGCTGTTTCCGTTCATCGGCTGGCGCCTGCACATGTCTGAGACACAGTTCGGGTTATGGGCGGCGCTCGCGATTCATGACACGAGTTCAGTTGTTGGAGCGGCGGCGAAATACGGCGCGCAGGCGTTGGCAGTGGGCACAACCGTGAAGCTGGCACGCGCGCTGTGGATTATTCCCGTCGCGCTGGTGATAGCGCTGATCTTTTCCCGAAAAGCTGGTAAGCGAGCGGATGGCAAAAAGGTGAAGATCCAGATCCCGTGGTTCATCGGGCTGTTTGTGCTTGCGGCGGTTGCGCGGACGTATTTGCCGCAGCTTGCGGCTCTGTTTGCAAAGCTGAATGGGCTCGGAAAGAGCGGGCTGACGGTTGTACTTTTTCTTATCGGCGCGGGGCTTTCGCGCGAGACAATTCGCCGCGTGGGCGTGCGGCCGATGGTGCAGGGAGTGGCGCTCTGGATCGTCATTGCGACGTGCTCCCTGCTGGCAATTCGCGCGGGTTGGATATCGCTTTAAGGGTGGTTTTGGAGCGGTTTTGAGTCGTTTTTGAGCGGTTTTGAATAGTTACTATTTTGATACCCCCTCTTCGTAAGAACGTGCTGCGCTGTCGTGGGAACCGCCGGGTCGTTCAGCACGTATTTCTTCTGGGGCCCAGACTCTGTCCGGAGACATGACGATGCACAAACTTGTTTTTGCAAGCTCCGCTGCCCTGCTGCTCAGCCCGTTGCTTCATGCACAGACCTTCACGACCGCGGCCTGCAACGGCGCTGAGGGACAAACGAGGAACTACAACCTCTTCGGAATGGGTACGGAGCACGTCTGCGAGCTGCGGAAGACGGTGCTGCCCTCCCGTGGAGAGGTCAAGATCTCGAACCGCGATGGCGGTATAGAGGTCGTTGGGCAGGACCGTAGCGATATCGCTCTGGAGGCCCGCGTGGTAGCGAGCGCGGGCAGCCGGGACGACGCCGAGTCACTGGCGCACCAGGTGAAGATCGACCTGGGCGACACCATCCGTGCCGATGGCCCTGGCAACTCGATCTTCACGCGGCGTAGCTGGTACGTGAACTTCCGTCTCCTGGTGCCACGACATCTGACGGCCCAGCTTCATACCGTGAATGGAGGCATCGAGCTGAGCGGGCTTGATGGAAACGCCAGAGCCGACACCACGAACGGCGGCATCAGCCTGCGTGACCTCGCGGGCGAGGTGCATGTCAGGACCACGAACGGCGGCATAAAGGCGACACTGAGCGGAGAGCGCTGGAACGGAGCGGGCTTATTTGCCGACACGACGAATGGAGGCATTTCAGTCAGCCTGCCCGCGCAGTACTCCGCACATCTGGTCGCCGGCACCACCAATGGAGGCGTGTCGGTTGGGCTGCCGCTCAGTGGCGGGCAGACGACCGGAAGGCACATCGACGCGAACCTCGGAACCGGAGGGGCGACCGTGCAGTTCGGTACGACGAACGGTGGGGTGAGCATCAACCGCAACAGCTCCCGGCCTGAGAGCAATTGAGCTAGTGCAGGGCCAAACCAGAAGAGGCATGGCTATGAGCCATGCCTCTTTCGTAATTCCGTGATGGGCCTTACGCGGCGGCCTTCTGCGACCGGGCCTGCTCGAGCGCGCCCTTGGCCTGGGTGGCGAGGGCGGCGAAGCCGGCGGCGTCGTTGGCGGCGATGTCGGCGAGGATCTTGCGGTCGAGGCCGACACCAGCCTTCTTGAGGCCGTTGATAAAGGTCGAGTAGCTCATGCCGTTCAGCTTGGCGGCGGCGCCGATGCGCACGATCCAGAGCGAGCGGAACTGCCGCTTCTTCTGCTTGCGGCCGATGTAGGCAAACTTGAGGCCGCGCTCGACGGCCTCCTGGGCTGCCTGGTAGAGCTTGGATTTTGTGAGGAAGTAGCCGCTTGCGCGCTTGAGGATCTTTTTGCGGCGGTCGTTGCGCTTTGTACTGCGCTTTACACGAGGCATCGTGTGCTCCTTTTTCTTTGCGTCGTTCCAGCGGCTGGAGGTAAGGTGTACCTCTTCACGCGCTTGCTGCTTCGAATCTGGTGTCGTTCAAGCTGACGCTTGACGAGGGGCCTCGACGCTTTTGTGGCCCTTTGAGGTTTTGGAAACCTGCGGCTCGATTCGAATACTTGTTGCTCGCTACGCTTCAGGCGTAGGGGAGCATGCGGGCGACCTTCGGGGTGTCGGCCTCGCTCACCAGGACGATCCGGCCAAGCTTGGACTTGGTCTGGTTCGACTTGGAGGTGAGGATGTGGCGCATCTTCGTCTGACCGCGCTTGAACTTACCGCTCGCAGTCTTCTTGAAGCGCTTGGCCGCGCCGGAGTGGGTCTTCAACTTGGGCATGGGTGTTTCCTAGTGGAGAAACTGCAGATAAACAGCAGAAATCAGTATAGCAGACGGGGTCGGGTCCCCTGCGTCGCCAGTTCGAACGCAAAACGGCTGCCGGCGGGCAGCCCTGTCACACTTACTAATTTCATCATAGCGGTTTCAGCGAATTGTTCTGCCATTGATTTCTCGTTTGTTTTCAGAGGGATGAGCAGTTTCGGGGCTTGACAGGTTTGTTTTCGGTTGTTTGTTCGGCGGAAAACGTTGCAGGTCCGAAGAAAAGAAAGGCAAACGCGGATCCCCTGCAGGGATCACAGAAACACACGCAAAGGCAGAGGCGAAGTCAATCGATGCGGACGAGGTAAGGGACGGCGGAGGGGTCGGGATCGCCGATCCAGTCCTGAATTTCGAGCGCATCCGAGCGGGCGTGGTCGACGGGGTCGATGCGGACCCAGAAGCCGGTGGGGCCGTGGAATTCAGCGACCCGGGCGCCGCGGTAGCGCTTGAGGAGGGCTTCTTTGAGGTCGGTGGCGTCATTTTCCTTGACGAAGGGGCCGGTCTGGACGCACCAGCGGCCGGGTGGGTCAGCGGAGGTGTGGCGGAAGGCCTCGACGCGGACGCGGCCGACGCCCATACGGTAGAGGCCGACGGCTTTGGCGGCGCCCATGGAGAGGTCGAGGATGCGGCCGCGAACGAAGGGACCGCGGTCGGTGATGCGAACAAACACTTGCTGACCAGTAGCCAGGTTGGTCACCCGCACGGTCGAGCCCATGGGCAGCGTCCGGTGAGCGGCGGTAAGGCCGTCCTGGTCGTAGAGGCTGCCGTCGGCGGCGGCGCGGCGGTTGAAGCTGGGGCCGTACCAGCTGGCGAGGCCTACCTCGGTGTAGACGGGTGGGCCGGCGGTGTCGTCGACCGACGGTGAGGAGGGAGCGGGATTGGCGGGCCGGGAGGGGTAACGGGTGACCGGCGGCGGGGCTTGCTGGGAGACCTGGGGCGGTTTGTGGTGGCAGCCGGTGATGGCGAAGAGGGTTGCTACGGCGCCTGACAGCAAAAGCGGTCGCGCGCTACCACTCACCCCAGCGAGCAAGCTCGCCGGGGACCCCGAGTCACGCGCGTTACCCCACCGTTTCGCGATGAAACCGTGAAACGATGGCCCACCCGGGTTTGGATGATCCGGGGGTAACAGGGGCGGGACGAGCGATGTTTCTCGCGTGCTACCGCAAGCGATGCCCCACCCTGTGGCTTCGCGGCGGGGGTAGGGCACCCGGATAGAGCGGTTGCGCACGCGCCGCATCAGGAGGTGCTCGAGGGAGGCTTCGGGCCGGAGCCGGGGGAGTCGGTCGAGCGGGCGTTCTCGAGATTCTCGGCAAGCTTCTGGAGGCGAACAGCGGCTGCGCGAAGGGCTGTGGAGCTGTTGCGGCGGACCTCGGGCACGACCTCGGTGTCGAGATAGTTCACGAGGCGGTGGAGCTCTTCCTCGGCGCGCCTGGCGGCTTCCTGGAGGCGCTGGTCTAAAGGCTTTTGGTTCGGCTTTTGGTCTCCAGCAGAAGTCATGGGCAGGGCCCTCCAGTGCGGCCCGAGATGGGCCACTCTTCATGGTTGATGCGAAAGCGAGCAATGGTCAACGGTACGCGGGAAAGGCTGTGCCGAAGTGGTAAAGGGAGGGAGGGACGGAGGTGTTGCTGGTGGTTAGTAGCCAGTCGTTAATGATTCGATCCTGGGGGTCAGTTCGACAGAGTGGCCACTGAAAGAGCTAAATGCATAGAAGGACAACTCATACAGGGCCGCAGGCGTCCCTTTACGGACGGGCGGAATCGTTTCGAAGTTCAGCGGGCGCCACGAATCTTCGGGCGAGCCAAAAAGGTCAGCATGCGAGCACGTCGAGTTTGCTGTAATTCTTTCTCTTCAGGCCGGTACTTGCGGCCGATTCTTTCAGGGCTCCTGGTGGGAGCGGCGCTGCGTGCGGGGGCGCAGGGTATCGTCTCGGCGAAGGCCGCTGTCAACGCGGGTTCGCAGGCGGATATTGCCGCGATCGAGGCGGCGACTGCGGACGCGAGCCTGCCGGACGCGCCGCAGCCAGAGCAGCAAGATAAGAACGGGAAGCCCCTCATGACGGCCAATCCGAATGTGCCGGCGACAAGCTCCATGGCTGTGGCGCCGGAGTTTTCGCGCGTGATCCCGGCGGGAATGGCAGCGCCGCAGGTCCACAAGTGGGACAAGATCACGCTGGCCACACGCGATCTGTACTCGCTGACGAGCGTGGGAAGCTTTTTTGTTTCAGCGGGGTGGGACCAGTTGACGAATGGCCAGCCCAACTATGGAACCAATAGCGGCGCGTTTGCGCAGCGGCTGGGGGCGGCGGCGATCCGCGACAGCAGCCAGGCGTTTCTGAGCAACGGACCGTTTGCTGTGATGTTGCACCAGGATCCGCGCTACTTTGCGCTGGGGTCGCAGTACAGGCTGCCGAAACGTGCCTGGTATGCGCTTACGCGGGCGCTGGTGACGCGTGACAGCAGCGATGGGCACGCGGTGATGAATACCTCGCTGATCCTGGGGCAGGCAGCGGGGACGGCGCTGAACAACCTGTATTACCCGAAGAGCAACCGGAACTTCCACGACAATCTCGCGGGATTCGGTGGGTCGATGGGCGGGGCGGCACTGAGCTTTGCGTTTGACGAGTTCACGAGCGACCTGCTGCGGGTTGTGCGGTTGAAACATGGGCAAAGTGGGACCAGGTAGCGAACCGCGGGGGAGCGTTTGGCCGTCCATGAAAGAGGAGCCGTAACGGCGAGCGTGTGGCCGTTTGGGGCAGAACGCGATTCCGCAGGCGCAAGCGTTCACACACGGGCTGGGGGACGAGCTGAGACGTGACCAGACGAGAGGCGTGGAGGCGCGGTGGCGATGCGAGGCGCTATGGGTGGTGCTGGCCGCGTTGCTGGGCGTGGGGGCTGCAGCCAGCGGGCAGAGCGCAGGATCGCGCGCGAGCGACGACCTGCCGGATGCGCCCAGCGCGCAGATGAACCAGCGAGTCAGCGAGTCAGGAGGTCAGCAGGCCAGCGAAGTGGCAGATGATGACCAAGGTGCGACGAAGACGAGGCCGCACCGGTGCAAGGACAACGACTACCCGAGGGAGAAGATGCCCCTGCAGGGGCCGCCGCCGTGCATGCCCGAGAATCCGATCTCGCCGTTCGTGAGCTCGACGAATGTGCAACCGCTTACGTCGCGCCAGAAGGGCGAGTTGGCGTTGCGCGACTTTATGGATCCGTTCAACTTCGTGACGATTGCCGGTTACTCGGCGATCGCGGTGGCGTGGAACAGCCATACGCCGTATGGGGCCGGGGTTCGGGGGTTCGCGAAGCTGACGGGGTATGGGCTGGTGGAGGATGCGCAGGGCGAGTTCTTTCAGACGTACGCGATTCCGTCAGTGGTGCACCAGGACCCGCGTTACCACCGGATGCCGCACGCAAGCGTGAAGCGCCGTCTGCTGCACGCGATCGCACACACCTATGTGGGTCGCAGTGACGACGACCGGCCGATGCCGAATTTCGCGACACTGCTGACGATTCCGATCAGCGCGGAGCTTTCGAATTTGTATGTGCCGGGGATCCAGACGGATTCCGCGTCGACGGCGCGGCGAGTGTTTATCGAAATCGCGAGCGATCCCTCGGGCGCGCTGGTGGCGGAGTTTCTGCCGGATGTGGCGAGGCATATCCACATTCATGTGCAGTTTGTGCAGGAGGTTGTGGACGCGGCGGCGGTGGGGGCGCCGAATATGCAGTAGAGGGTAGAGGGTAGATGACGTGTAAAGGGGAAGGCCGGCTGAGCGCCGGCCTCTCGTGTTTGTGGGACAGGGATTAGAAGGTGGTTGCGACGGTGAAGCGGAAGGTCTTGCGCGGCTCGCGGAGCACGTAGTCGGCACCGTAGAACTGGACGGCTTCCTGGTAGCTGAAGGCCGCAGCGTTGGGAGCGTCCTGGAACGGGAAGAGATTCTTGAAGCTGGCGCAGTTCGGAGTGGACTGCGGGCAGATATTGGGGAGCGCGAACTGCTGCGGGACTTCCTTGTAGAGACGCAGCGGGTTGTAGGCGTAGAAGATCCGGAACGGCGCGTTGACGATGGGCAGGACGAAGGAGATCTCGGCGCCGTTGGACATGCGCGGGACGAAGTTGGTTCCGGGCACGGTCTTCAGGTAGAGCGGGAACTTGACCTCAGAGCCGCCGCTGCAGTTGCCGGTGCCGACGTCCAGGTGCGGGCAGCCGTAGAGCGGAGCGTTGAGGGCGGAGATGCCGAGCACGCTCTGACGAAGCTGGCCGGGCTGGGTGTTGAAGGTCAGGCCGAAGTCCGTGAAGATGTTGAAGCTGACCTGCGCGACGATGGGGATGCGGTACTCGACGTTGGAGGTGAAGCTGGTATCGCCGCCGATGGAGGCGAGACGGTAGACGGGCAGCGGAATCTGCACGTTCTGGTTCAGCTGCGGATTGGAGGGATCGCGCGGGACGAGACTGCCGTCGGGATTGGTGAGGTTCAGCAGAGTGCGCGTGGGGATGAAGGTGTAGGGCGAAGCAGAGCGGATGTCGAAGCCGCGGATGTCGTTTTCGCCGCCACCGTAGATGCGGGCGAAGGGAGGCGCGACCTCTCCGCCGAAGCCGGTGACCTCGTTGAACATGACGCGGTAGCCGAGGATGTTGCGGCCTTCGGGGCTGATGCGGAGGCCCTTCATCGGGAAGAACTGCCGCCACGTGATGGTGGGGGCGAAGTACTTGGTGTTTCCGCCGATGCCGGCGAACTGGAAGGCTGCGTTGAAGTCCTTGCCGCGATGGGGGCCGACCGCACGGTCGAGTGTGGAGAAGCTGAAGCTGGGCGTGAGGACGGAGCTGATGATGCCGTTGAGCTGGTTCTGGCCGGCGATGCCCGCGCGGAAGGCGAGGGTCTCAAAGACGTTGCGGGTGTTGTCGTTGAAGGTGGTGATGCCCGAGCGCGAGAGTCCGTAGGTGAGACCGACGCGCGCGACGCCGGAGCGGCGGAACAGCTTGCGCAGCGCCGTTGAGGTCGAGATGTTCAGGCCAGTGGTCGACTGGTTGTAGTTGGTCAGGAGCGACTGCTCGGCGTTGGTGAGGTTGGCGGACTGTCCGCTGATGGCGTAGCTCTTGGCCGGGTTGTAGTCGAACTTGGAGTCGAAGACCTGGATGCCGAGCGAGACGGGCTTGTTGCGCAGGTAGGGCTCGGTGAAGCCGAAGCTGAGGTTGCGCGAGAGGTCGCCGATGTTGGCCTGGACGGAGAGGGTTTCGCCGAGGCCGAGGAAGTTGTTGGTCTCGTAGTTGAGGCCGATGAAGGAGCCGGAGAGGCCGGAGATGCCGCCATTGAGGCCGATTGAGTTCTTGCCCTTCTCCTTGAGCTTAATGAGGAGCTCGACGGTGCCGGCGTCGGAGTTCTGGTGGGTCTCGACGTCCTGGTCGGTTTTGAGCGTGTCGAAGTAGTTGAGCTGGTTCAGGCGCAGGAGCGAGAGGTCGACGAGCTGCGAGTTGTAGACCTGGCCCTCCTCCATCATGAGCTCGCGGCGGATGACCTTGTCGCGGGTGAGGGTGTTGCCGGTGAACTCGATGCGGGAGATGTAGAACTGCTTGCCCTCGTCGCAATCGATGTCGAGGAAGATGAGGTGCTTGGCTTCGTCGAAGCGCGGAGTGGGGACGCCCGTGAAGTTGATGTAGCCCTGGCTGCCGTAGGCCTTCTTGAGGTTCTCGAGGCCCTTGAAGAAGAGCTTGCCATTGAACCAGTCGCCATCCTTGATCGCGAACTGCGCGCGCAATGCGGCAGTATTCCGGAAGGCCTTGTTATTGGTGAAGGTGATGCCGCCGAGGCGGTAGCGCTCGCCTTCTTCAACGGGGATCAGGATGTCGACGCGCTTGCCCTTGGAGGGACGAAGAGTGAACGGGTTGATGCCGCCGGCGTTGCGGACGTTGGTCTGCGGCTCGCCGGTGTTGGCTTTGGCGTAGCCGTGCTCTTTGTAGAGCTCGCGGACGAGCTCGGCGTCCTCATCGAGCTTGGAGGCGTCGAAGGTGCGGGGGAAGATGTTCTCGAAGAAAATGGAGTGCGGAATCCCGATGGGCTTGGAGAAGTGCATCGCGGAGCGCAGCTCGCGCGAGCTGAGGTTCTTATTCCCGGTGAAGGCGATCTTGCCGACTTTGACGGTCGGGCCTTCCTTGACGTGGAAGGTGAGCTCGACGGACGCCGGCGGAATCGTTTTTATCTCGGTGCGGATGATGGCGTATTGATGGCCGTGCTCACCGAGCATTTCCTTGAGGACGACTTCGGCGTGCTTGACGCGCGTCCAGTCGAACTGGCTTTCGACGGTGACGTTGACCTTCTCTTTCTTGAAGCGATCGAGGACGTCGGACACAGAGAAGGAGTTGAGGCCGGTGTAGTTGATGGCCCGGATGGTGGGCTTCTCGCGAACGTAGATCAGCAACTGGATGCACTTGGGCTCGTCGACGCGCTCGATGCGCACGTCCTCAAAGTAGCCGGTGTTCCAGAGAGCGTTGAAGGTCTGCTCGACAGCGGCGGGATCGAAAACGTCGCCGGGCTGGAGGTAGGTGCGGGCGAGGATGGACTCTTTGGGGATGCGGCGGTTGCCGATGACCTCGGTGGGGCAGAGGATCTGCGGGCTTGACGGAGCGGCCGAGAACTGCGGACGAGCCTGAACCTGCGCGTGGAGATGCGGAGCGCCGACAGCGACGAACAGGAGAAGCAAAGAAAGCAGGACCCGAGAGCGGCTCGAGCGCATGCGCACAGGCTGGGACGTACACTTCAGGGAGCTTGCGCTCACTCGGATTCCGGTAAAGATAACCACACCCTCACTGCACTTTAGCTCTTGAACATTTTTCCTGAGATTGTGGTCCTGGGCAAACCGTCGAACGCCATTTCTTTGAGGGAAAACGGCACAAACTGTTCTGGCTCCGGGTGACACCTTCCAAAAAATGCTCTGTCCTGCTCGGTCTCGGCGGGAGATTTGATTATAGGCGACAGGCGCATCCAGAGCGAAGTTTGCCTTCAACTTCCGGAGTCAGCGAACGGTATACGGTGCGGTGATCTGGACCAGGTTTGCCTGTGCGAGAAAGGCCTTGAGCGCCGCGGCAAGCTTTGGCTCGACCACAGCGGTGGTAGAGAGGACGTCGAGCGACTCGACTTTGAGCAACACGGGGACGGGACGCGTGCGGTCGGCTTGCATGGGAATTTCGCGGTGCGGGCGCGCATAGACGAGCGTGACGTGTTGCGTGGTTTCCGAGTACTGGCGGCAGGCGCCGGCGTCGCACACGGTGGAGGCTTCGAGGCGCTGGGTGACGCCGTTGTTGTAAGCGGCGGCGGTGAGGTCGATGTGGCCGTCCGGTGAGGGCGTAACGATCTGGCCGTGCCAGGTGGGGTCTTCGCCGCGCGCGATGTGACAGACCTCGGCGTCGTGTACGCCGAGCTGAGGCGAGATGCCGAGCTCGATGTGCGGCGATGGCTCGACACCGGGAGGTGGTGGAGGCGGCGCGTAGTCGCCCCAGATGTAGACGACGGTGCGCTCGAGCGTGGTGTCGGTCCAGGTGCGGACGAGCGTGTAGTCGCCGATGCGTTGCGGAAGGCCGGCGGGCGTCGGGCGGCTCGCCTCGTAGGCTTGCTCCGCGCGAAGAGAGTGGATCGCTTCGACACCGAAGATGGCGGACAATGCGAGGGCGGCGGCGATTCGAGCGAGATAGGGCCGGGCGCGGCGCGGCGTTGGCGGAGCGGATTGCGGTTCCGGCAAAACATCTGCAGGTGCGCGGCGGAGGCGCTCGGCGACGGCGAAGAAGATCACGAGCGCGAGCACGAACAGACACCCGCCGATAACGAGATCCGCCTGGCGTGCGTGGTTCTGCAGCCACGTGTGGCCGAGCGCGATCTTGTAGTAGATGACCAGAAGACAAAGCCGAAGGAAGTTGAAGATATAGCCGAGGAGCACGGCGCCGGCAACGACAGGCGCAAACACGAACCACCGGAAGCGGTAGAGATACGCGACGACGATGGCCGCGAGACCGAGCGTGATGGCGCCGCGGATGCCGTTGCAGCCGGGCGCGATGAACATGCCGAACTCCGGCGTGAACATGAGGCGCAGCTTGTCCTCCGTGAGCTGCTGACCGAGGGCGTGGGCAAAGGCGCGGGCGACGGCAGCGGCGGCGTGCTGAAGCGGGAGGTCGATGAAGCGGCTGAAGGTCTGGGGCACGGGAATGACGGCCCACATGAGCAGCACGGGAAACCAGGCAGCGCGCAGGAGGCGCTTGCCGCCAAAGAGGAGCACCATGCCGGCCGTGTAGACGACTGCGACGAGCGGTAAGGGTGGGATCTGGAGCAGCCAGTCTTTGTTGATGGTGATGATGAAGAGTGTCTGATCGCGCAGGAACATGAGCGCGGCGGAGATGGCGAGCACGGCGAAGCCCCACCATGTGCCCTGGGTCTCCCAGCCGAGGCGACGCCACTCGCGCAGGATGAGGACCGCGCAGACGAACGGGACGACCATGCCCATGGACTTCAGGTCGTCGGTGCGCCAGATGGTCCAGAGCATCCGGACGGAGCTGAAGATGGTGAGCAGCCCGGCACTCGCGGCGAGACACGCCAGGCCCGCGATGGCAGAGGGCTTCAGAGTTCTGGAATCAGAGGAGGACACGCGGTCTGTTAAGGACGCAAGCAAGTTGAGCCCAGATTACAGGAGGAGAAATTCCGGAGGAGGTGGACTGTAGTCACAAGCCGGCACACGATCGATCAGGGCTAAGGCCCTGATCTGAAGTTAAGACGGTGCGGCACGGCTTTCGCCGTGTCCATGGGTAACTGCAGAGTGTGGTTAGGTTATTTCTGCCTGGGGGCGCGACGGGCACGCAGCCGCGTACGCAAAGAGGAGACCGCAAACACTCCGCCCGCCAGTCCAGCCAGGACGAGGGTCGGATTCTCAGGCGAGTCCTCACAACCGCTCTGAGCGCGCGCTGGGAGAGCCACGATCAGCGGGATCGCAAGCACAACAGAAAGGATGGCTTTCTTCATAGTCGATCCTTTTTCTGCCTCGGACCTAGGCCCGTGACGTCGAGACAATTCGTTGGGGGGCTTGCGATGCACGACCACCCTGCGCTCAGGGCAGGCATCTCTGCTGCCTTGAATACGTGATGTCAGAATACGGGCGTGGGATGGCTAGCGTCAATTCGGATTCGCCCACGAAGGTATCGCTTTGAGCTACACCAAAGGTCGTAGCGAAGTGATTTCAGATGACTTTGGGCAGGGTACAAAACGGCAGCCCAAAGTGCGTTTAGAATCGCCAATGTACGGCAGGAGGCGGTAGAAGCGATGGCAACAGGTATGGCTGGAATCGAGGCGCTGAAGGGGCTTTCCGCAGGGCTAAAGACACGGATGGATAAGGCTGTGGAAGACTTCCGGAACAACCTGGTGAGCGTCCGGACGGGCCGTGCCTCGATCCACATGCTGGATAACATCCGGGTGGAACAGTACGGGTCAGAGGTGCCGCTGTCGCAGGTAGCGACGCTGAAGACGCCGGAGGCGCAGCTGATTACGATCGAGCCGTGGGACAAGTCGATCGTGGGGGCAATTGAGAAGGCGATTCGCGCGTCGAACCAGGGGTTCAACCCGAATCATGATGGGAAGGTCATCCGCGTGCCGATCCCGCCGATGACGGAGGAGCGGCGCAAGGACACGGTGAAGCACCTGGCGGGAGTGCTGGAAGACCACAAGACTTCGATTCGGAACATTCGCCGGGACGGCAACGACACGGTAAAGAAGGCGATGAAAGACAAACAGATCTCCGCCGATGACGAGAAGCGCGCGAACGATGAGATTCAGCAGATGACGGACGCGGCTATCAAGCGGATCGAAGAGCTGTTCAAGACGAAGGAAAAAGAGGTCATGACGGTCTGACGATCGTCGAGAGCTAGCTGGCGAAGTCAGGCGTCGTAGCCGACGACCTTGCGCAGGCTTGGCTCTTCGATCTCGAGCAACGCATCGGCGATGGCGGCGGCCTCACGCGCAGCCTGGAGCTCGTGAACACGAAGCACATGAGTGCCGGCAAGAATTGCGGCGACATTGGCGGCGATGGTTCCGACGCGGCGCGCCTCGATCGGGGGGAGCTCGGAGCTTTGGACGTGGCGCACAGCCTTGCCGATGAAGCCCTTGCGCGAGAGGCCGACGAGCAGAGGCCGGCCGAGCTCGTGCAGGCGCGGAAGACCCGCGAGCAGGATGAGGTTTTCGTCGTCGACCTTGCCGAAGCCGAAGCCGGGGTCGATGACGATGCTGTCGCTGGAGAGGCCGGAGGCCTCGGCGAGTGTGAGGCGCTCGCACAAACCGGAGAAGACGATGGGCAGGACTTTGGAGGCTGGCAGGCGGGCTTGCAGCTTCCACTGCGGCGGACGGCCGCGGGCGTGCATGAGAACAAGGCCGCACCCGGCGTCGCCGATGGTGCGTGCCATATCGGTATCCCACTCGAGGCCGGAGACGTCGTTGATGATTTCGGCGCCGGCGCGGATGGCGGCGCGCGCGGTGGAGGCGTGATAGGTGTCGATGGAGACGACCGCCTGCGGGCGCTCGCGCAAGAGGCCTTCGAGCACAGGCAGGAGCCGCGCCTGCTCCTCGTTGGCGGAGAGCGGTGTGGCGCCGGGGCGGGTGGACTCTGCGCCGAGGTCGACGATGTCGGCGCCATTGTCGTGCGCATGGATCGCGGCGGCGATTGCTTCGTCGTCAGGGCCGTACCCGAAGCCGTCTCCGGAGAAGCTGTCCGGCGTGAGATTGACGATCGCCATCAGGTACGTGCGACTGCCGAGCTCCATCGTTTGAGTGCGGAGCTGCCAGCGGTACAACGGACGTGCGGCAAGCGACATGCGCGACATTGTAGACACATTGGACGGAGGAGTTGTCAACCGGGATCTAAAGAAATTTGCGGAGGATGAATATCGCGATGGCGAGAGCAACAGGAACAGAGCTCACGTAGACTGCGGTGCATGCGAATGAGCGTGCTGACGCGCGGATTACGATGTGTGCCGTTGTGGTCTGTTTTGTTGTGGAGTTGCGGAGCCGTTGCACAAAGCTCTGCGGCACAGGTGGCGGGGACATCTGCACAGCCGCCTGTGCATACGGTGTTTCCGAGCGGGACGGCGAGTCCGCTGGGTGCGCAGATTGCGGAGCTGCTGGCAGACCCGGGTGTGAGCCGGGCGCACTGGGGAATCGCGGTGACGGCGCTGGATGGGACTCCGATTTATGGGCTGGATGAGGGCAAGCTGTTCCGTCCGGCGTCGAATGCGAAGTTGTTTACGACCGCGGCGGCGATTGCGCTGCTCGGGCCGGATGCGACGGTGACGACGAAGATTGTCGGTGATCTGGACGCGAAGGGGACGGTGAAAGGCGATCTGACGATTGTGGGCGCGGGCGATGCGAACCTTGCAAGCGATGACCTGCCCTATCTTCCGCCGGCGCAGCGTCCCAAGGGAGCGCAGGCTGCGCAGCAACCGGTTGGGCTCGATGATCTGCGGGCAATGGCGGATCAGCTCGCGGCGAAGGGTGTGAAGCGGGTGACGGGACGCGTCGTCGGCGATGACACTTTGTTCGCGCACGAGCCGTTTGCAGATAGCTGGGATGTGGGGGACCTGGTGTGGGGGTATGGTGCACCGGTGAGCGCACTGACGATCGCTGACAACGAGTTGAAGCTGACGGTGACGCCGGGGACGTTGCCGGGACCGCCGGGAGGAAAGCCTGGACGCGCGCCGACGGTGACGCTGGAGCAGAACGATGTGCCGTACTACACGGTGAATTCGCAAGTGGAGGTGACTGAAGCGGGGACGGGCAGCCACGTGAATGTGGAACGGCTGCCGGGAAGCCGCGTGCTTCGGATCTATGGCTCGATGGCGCTGGATTCGGAGCCGGACGTGGAGCACGTGAGCATCGACGACCCGGCGATGTATGTGGCGATGGCGCTGAAGCAGATGCTGGCGGAACGCGGGATCCGAGTGGATGGAGAGGCGGTTGCGCATCATCGCGAGATGCATGATGGCGGCGGATTCCTGAGCAGGGTGAATGCCCCGCTGACGGATTGCGAGGAGAGAGCCGTCGATGGAAAAGGCCTTTGTCCGGCGAGTTGTCCGGTCGCGGTGCCACAGGACGTTCTGGCCTCGCACACTTCGGCACCGCTGGCGGAGGATGTGACGCTGACGTTGAAGGTCAGCCAGAATCTGCACGCGGAGCTGTTGCTGCACAGGCTGGGGAGCTGGTGGCTTGGACCGTGCTGGAACAACACAAAGGGCTCAACTGTTGCGGGAGCGCGGATCCGCCACGGGTTTTTATTGAACGCGGGGCTGGATTCCGGAGACTTTGTCTTCTATGACGGGTCGGGGTTGAGCGGGCATGATCTGGTTACACCGCGGGCGACAGCGCAACTGCTGGCCTATGCGACGAAGCAGCCGTGGTTTGCCCAGTGGAAGGCGGCGCTGCCGGTGGGTGGTGAGGATGGCACGCTGGCGTCGCGCTTCCCTGACCCGCCGCTGAAGGACCATCTGTTTGCGAAGACGGGGACGCTGGGCGAGAGCCGGGCGCTATCGGGCTATGTGGATAACGCGAGCGGCAAGCAGGTGATCTTCTCGATCTTTGTCGACGATCACGCGCCGAGCGGATCGGATGACCGCAAGGTGATGGACAAGATTGTGGCGGCCATTGCGGGAAGCCAGTGAGGAGTTAGGTCGGTCAGTGAGGAGTTAGGGGTGAGGAGTCAGGAAACCGGCGGATACCGCGCTCGGGTGTTCCCTCACTCGCTAACCCCTCACTTGCTAACTTCCTACTTCGGCGTGTGCTGCTTGATGTAGCCGCGGAGCTGCAGGTTGAGCTCGAGGGCCTTGTTCACGCCGGACTCGAGCATGCGCAGCCAGTCGCTCGCGGGCTCTTTGAGCTCGGCCATGCTGAGCAGGTAGCTGGTTTGAACGATGATCTCGAGGGCGTTGGAAAGGTCGTGCGCCATGCGCCGGATTTCCAGCGCAAGCTCTTCCGGAATCTGCTGGGACGATGCCGTCGAAGAAACGGCCGTCGAAGGCTCACTCATGGGCGCGACGATACCCCTTTTCAGCGTTCGCAAACGCGCCTGAACAGACGCGAATGCGTTGGCACAGTTTACGCGGGCGTGGCGCGAATTGACAGAGGGGGGCACCTTTGAAACACTAAGAATTCACGCGGGCAGATGCGGGTGGGCGTCTGGTTGTGGTGAGCCGAAGTGGCGGAATTGGCAGACGCGCATGGTTCAGGTCCATGTACTCGCAAGGGTGTGAAGGTTCGAGTCCTTTCTTCGGCACCAACTCTCGAAGGCAACGCGCAAGCAGCGTGAAGGTTCGAGTCCTTTCTTCAGCACCAACTCTCGAAGGCAAGCGCAAGCAGCGTGAAGGTTCGAGTCCTTTCTTCGGCACCAAAAAAGCAGATAAGCAGACAGTAGACAGCAGGGATCTGCTGCGTTTGGGGGCACTCTCGGCTTTCTCAGCTGCCGCGGAGCGTGCGACTCCTTTCTTCAACGCGAACTCTGGAGCCCAAAAACTCACGCAGCGTGAACGTCTGAGTTGTCGCACGAGAAACGCAAAAGACCGGTAAATGCCCGGGATTCTACCTGGAACGGGCTGTATCGGGAGGCGAGCTTCCGTAGGCAAGCGATTGCCCTGCTGCTTCCGTTCGGGTAATTCCACCTTCGGGGGGTATCGTCCGTGGCTCCTCAAGCGAGACGCTAGGCCTCGCTCATTCTCGTAGCCCGGAGCCGCAATGCACAGCCTGCTTATCGCCGCCGTCTTCATCCTGATGGTTTTATCGCCATGTCTCATGACTCTTCGCTGGCATCCTGAGAAAGACGAGGACTGGGACTAGACCGCCTCTTTCACCGGGCCAAAAACAACGCCTCCGGCTGCCGTGCCGACCCGCATCCAACCGCTAACTGGGTCAACGGCCCCGGAGGTTTTTTTATGGCAGAGCGGCTGGCAGCGGTTACGGGAGCATCGAGCGGTATCGGATACAACCTGGCGAAGGTGTTTGCGGAGAACGGCTTTGACCTTGTGATTGGGTCGGCCGGGGACCGGCTAGAGCGAGGCAGCAGAGGACTTCCAGGCGCTCGGGGTGCAGGTGACGGTCGCGCAGGCGGACCTGGCGACGCGCGAAGGATGCGATGAGTTCTGGAGAGCGGTCGAAGGGACGGGGCGGAAGCTGGACGCGATCGCGATCAATGCGGGCGTTGGTGTCGGCGGGCTGTTTTACGAGACGGATCTCGATAAAGAGATCAATCTCGTGCGCCTGAACTGCGAAAGCACGGTGCACATTGCCAAGCATGCGGTGAAGAAGATGATGGGACAGGGCGAAGGCAGAATCCTGATCACGTCGTCGATTGCAGGCGAGATGGTCGCGCCACGCGAGGCGGTGTATGCGGCTTCGAAGGCGTTCGATCTTTCGTTCGGCAAGAGTTTGCGCGCGGAGCTGGAGCACGTCGACGCCGGCGTGACCGTCACTGTGTTGCAGCCCGGGCCGACGGATACGGACTTCTTCCATCGCGCGGGCATGGACAACACGAAGGTTGGGACCGAGGGGAAGAAGGAATCGGAACCGTACGACGTGGCGAAGGAAGGCTTCGACGCGCTGATGAAGGGCGAGAAGCACGTCTACGCGGCCAGTTGGAAGACGAAGATGGAAGGCGCAACAGCGAATGTGACGCCGGATGCGCTGCATGCGACGATGCACGAGAAGCAGGCGCGGCCGTTGAATGAGAAGTAGAGAAACATACGAGAAACGAGCAACGAGCGCGCTCAGGCTCGTTGCTCGTTTTTCATTTTCAGCGTGTCGCGTTCTCGGTTTCTTGCATCTCTTTCAGTGATACAGCGATGCTTCAAAGCTCTTGATTCTTGCTTCGTCCCAAGCATGTGAGGCTTTGCGCCAGGTCTCGCCGGCCTGCTCGACAAAATTGGGGAAGTTGGAGCGGCAGAAGCTCTGGCGTGCGGCGAAGTCGATGAACCCTTGCGGTGTGCCGTCGAGATAGAAGACGGCCTGCATGCCGTCGCGGGACCACTGCACGGCGGCGAGGCGCTCGCGTGTCGGCTCCTCCAGCGAGCGCACGTTGTAGATGAGCATGGCGTCCAGGATTCCCCGCTCTTCTGTAGGCTCGGAGCGGTCAGACGCGTAGAGGTAACCGGCGGCGCCCTCGTCCTCAAAGACCACCGTCCAGGGCACAACCGGCGAGTTGGATTTGAGATAGGCGCGCCCCGGCGTGAAGGTGAGAGAATCCATGCCTTTAAGGTACAGGCGCGGCCCACCTGTACCCGCGGAGCTACCTGTACGCTAGAGAGGTGAGAGTTCGAGCATTTGTGCTCGGCCGGGCGCAGCGCGTCGCGGCCGTTCTTCTTTTGTTGCTGTTTGCTGAGTGCATGTACACGATCGCGCACCAGCCGCTGGACGCGAATGACTACCGCTATGCGCGGTGCGGACGGGAGATGTGGGAGCGGCCGTCACCGCTCCAGGGCTACTTCACGACATGCGGGAACCTGAATGGCGACGGCACTCTGGCCTACCGGCTGGCGGGATTCCCGCTGAGTGCGCAGCGCATCGTTCTACTGGGGATCGACCACCTGCGCAAGCCGGAGAACCGGTTGTATTCGGAAGGGTCGCTGAACGGAACGACGTGGGAGGCGCGGCATGAGCTGAGCTATGTGAAGTACCTGATCCGGCTGCCGTTTGTGCTGTTCGCCGTGTGGCTTGGTGGAGGGCTGTGGTGGGTGGCGCGGCGGCTGTTTGGCAACGAAGGCGGCGAGATGGCGCTCGGGCTCTATGTGCTGTGCCCGGAGGTAGTTCGGTACGCGACACATCCGAATAACGAGATTCTTGCACTCTGGGGACTGTATGGGCTGGTGTACACGGCGATTGGGGTCGCCCATGCATTGCAGGGGCCGCGCAGCAAGTGGAAGCCGCGGATTTTTCTGCTGGCGACTGCGCTGGGCCTGACGGCAGCGGCGCATCTGCTCGCGGCGATGATCGGGTTCATCGCCGGGCTGGCGTTTCTGTTTTACCTGGCCGAGCGGCGGCGCAGCTATGTCTCGCAGATTATGGTGTATGCGGCGATGGGCGCATTCGTGATTTTGGTCGCATCGTTCAGCTTCCGGCCGTCGGCGTTCATGTATGTTTTTACCGGCGGAAGCGCGCGATTCTGGTTCACGACCATGGCGCTGCGCAGTTTCTGCACTTCGCACGCGAACGCCGGAATCCTGGTGGCGGCGGCTGTGGCGCTGGTTGTGTACTTCAGCAGCCGGCCGAGCCGCTACTTCGGCAATACGACGCCGCTGATCATGACACTGGTGCTGTTTGTGCTGTACACGACCCAGATCCTCAGCGCGCCCTGGGTGTGGGCGCTTCCGTTTCTGTTCACGTTTATCGGCGGCGTGTTTGCCGACATTCTGGAGAGCCGGCAGCGCAGGCTTTTCATTGTGTTGAGTATTGCGATCCTTGTCACCCAGGCGGCGCTGTGCTGGACGAGCCTGGCGGGCCTCACGCTTTGATGGCCGATACCCGACTTTGTTCGCGGACAATTTTCGGCATCTTAGGATTGACAGCCCATATACGCTGTTCCTGATACTCGAGAGGCTGCACTCTTTGATGACGCGCCGTACGATCTGCTCTCTGCTTGCTGTTCTTCTCCTGGCTTCTCTTCTTCCCCTTAGCGGTTGCCGCGGCGGCGTGAAGGCGCTGTGGGCGAAGTTCCACCACCGGCGCGCGAAGTCGAAGGAGAATACGACCGACTACGCGGATGACCTCGCTTCGCTGGCGGGGTCAGGCACTCTGAAGATTTTGCGGTGGCCGAATTACTCACCGTTTCAGCCGCAGGTGCAGCAGTTCTACGACGGCAGGAATTATGAGCTGGCGTGGACGCGCGACGGCAAGCCGACGGAATCGGCTGAAGCGCTGATGCAGCTGTTCTCAAACGCTGCCCAGAAGGGCCTGGTTCCAGCGGACTACGATGCGGATCGCTGGCAGCAGCGCATGCAGCAGCTGCAACAGATCAATAAGGCTCACGACAGTTCCGATGAGGCGCAGTCCACGGTTGCACAGTTCGATGTTGCGATGACGATTGCGCTGATGCGATATGTCTCGGACCTTCATCTCGGCCGCGTCAATCCCCAGTCGCTGAATTTCGATATCGATGTCCCAAACCGGCGCGCGAAGTTCGACCTTCCGAGCTTGATCGACGATCAATTCGTCGATGATGACGCGAACGAGATCAACGAGGCTGTTGCGAAGCTTGAGCCGCAGAACCCGATGTATCAGCAGACCGAGCAGGCTCTGCCGAAGTATATGCAGCTTGCGCAAGAACAGAACGCACATCCGCCGGCGCCACTGCCAGGCGTCGACAAGCCGGTGGCGAAGGGCGGCAATTATCCGGCGCTTCCGGAGTTGTGGGCCAGACTGCAATTGGAGGGTGATGCCCCTGCAAATACGACAGCTCCGGTGCACTACGATCCGGTTTTCATAGATGCCGTGAAACATTACCAGGAGCGTAGCGGGCTGAGTGACGACGGCAAGCTGGGCCAGGGCACGATCGATGCGCTGAATGTGCCGATGAGCCGTCGCGTCCAGCAGATTGATGATTCGCTTGAGCGCTGGCGGTGGCTGCCCGACAACTTTCAGCAGCCGCGCGTCATGGTGAACCTGCCGGAGTTCATGGTGCGCACGTATGACGAGGACCACAATCTCGCATTCAAGATGAAGGTGGTCGACGGCGAGGCGGAGGGCAACCACGATACGCCGATGTTCGTGCGGACCATGCGCTATATGATTTTTCGGCCGTATTGGAACCTGCCGATTTCGATCATCAAGAAGGAGCTGGTGAAGCACCTTGGCTCGGGCGGCGCAGCCTACATGCAAAAGAATAATTACGAGGTGACGACGGGCAATGGAACGCCGGTTACGGACTGGACCATCAACGATCTCGTACACGGACGATACAGCGTGCGGCAATTGCCGGGGCCGAAGAACTCGCTGGGCCTGGTGAAGTTCATGTTTCCGAATGAGTACGACGTGTATATGCACTCGACCCCGGAGATGAACCTGTTCAACCTGTCACGGCGCGACCGGTCACACGGATGCATTCGATTGAATGACGCCGAGAAGATGGCGGACTGGGTGCTGGATGGGCAGGGCGACTGGGACGAAGACAAGATTCACGAGGCGATGTATGGCCCTACGGATGGCGGCCAGCCGGAGGACAACAAACAGGTCGGGTTGAAGAATACGCTCGCGGTGAACATCACCTACCTGACCGCGAACGCGGACGAAGACGGGACGATGCACTTCTTCAACGACATTTATGGCTACGACAAGCAGCTCGAGGCGGCGCTGGCGGCGGCGCGCCCCTATGAACAGGCTACGATCAAGATCAATCCGAAGCTGACGCCGGGCGAGACGGAGTAGACGCGGCAGCCTCGGCGCGCACGCGGCGCATGAGATCTTCGAAACGCTCGCCACGCTTCGGTGTAAAGATGCGCGTGGTGATGACCAGCGAGTCGATGCGATCTAGCCGGAAGGTGCGGAAGTCGCTGCGGTGCTCGTCCCATGCGGCGAGGGTCCAGACGCCGGACCAGAATGCGAGCGCGAGCGGGCGCACAGTGCGCTGTTCGGCGCGCGACGCGTCTTCGCCGAGTCGGGTATAGCTGAACTCGAGAACTGTTTTGCTGAGGCAGGCAGCGTGAAGCTGGTCCAGCAGTTTGCGATGCGCCATCGGCATCTTGAAGCCCGGCGCATACAGTGCGATCGCGTCAACGCGTGCCGCAAGCTGCTCCGGCAGGACGGCTTCGATGCGGGCCAATGCCGACTTCGCCGCGACCACAGATTCTGCGCCTCCCCACGCCTGTACCAGGCGGGCACCGAGCACGAGAGCAGTCAGTTCCTCAGGGGTGAACATAAGCGGCGGCAGATCGAAGTCGCGTCGTAACGTGTAGCCGACGCCGGCTTCGCCTTCAATGGGCTGGCCTGCGAGTTGCAGGTCGCGGACATCGCGATAGATGGTGCGCTCGGAGACCTGAAGCCGCTCGGCGAGTGCGCGAGCGGTCTTCAGGCGTCCGGAGCGCAGCATCTGGACGATGCGAAAGAGGCGGTCAGCGCGCCTCATACGGTTGTGCCTCCTGCGGTGGTGCTACTCTCCGCGGCTGTGCAGGCCAACGTGATTGCCCTCCGAATCCAGGATGCAGGCGAAGAAGCCGAACCCACCGGGAATTTCGGTGCGCGGCACGAGGACTTTGGAACCGGCTGATTTGGCGCGATCGACCGCGGCATTCAGCTGGCCATCGGCATTGAGGAAGATGATGGTTCCATCTGCGGCTGGCTTCAAGTCCGGACGCTGCACGATGCAGCCAGCGACGCCGCTATCTTTGGTGGGGAAGATGAAGCACGGCTCACCCCCCGGGTACGGGATCAGCTTGGACGATAGGACGTTTTCGTAGAATCCACGCGCGCGATCGATATCGCTGACGGGAATCTCGAACCAGGTGATTGCGTTTGCTTCGAACTTGCTCATGACTGTCTCCTCTGAGAACGTGATATCGAACTACACAGGCAGAGTAGGACGAGGCTGCTGACAGCATACTGTCAGGAGCATGTCAGGAGCAGCAGTTTTTTGTCAGGCTTCGGTTGGGAAGGGGACGGCAAGCCGAAGCATATCCGGCGCAATCCAGCGCGTTCGGGCGTCCGGGGAGTTGAACACGTCGAAACTGTAGTACTGCTCGTGCAGCTTGCTCTGAGAGCCGAAGCGAGCGCAATTGCGGCAAACGGCATCGTGCTGGGAGCTTGTGCGCTGCTCTCGCAAGGCTTCGGCGACGATAGCGAGCCAGAAGATTGTCAGCGTCTCGTGGTAGTTGGTGATGGCTTTGCCGCGCGCCAGAAGATAGTTGCGGATTGCGGCGCGGGTGTGCGGCAGCACGGCATCACCGTACCGCGCGAGATACATCGTTGCCATGGCGATGTGAGCCTGGTGGGTCCACTCGGTGCCCGGCAAAGAGCCGTCTTCGAAGGCCACGAGAAAAGTCTCACACTGCTCCGGCCCGATAAGGTACGAAGGTGTGGACTCATCGCTCAATACGCATCTCCGCCGGTCTCACCGTGCATGGTGTCGAGGTTCTCGAACCGTGTGAAGTCAGCGATATAGGCCATCTGAATGGAGCCGGTGGGGCCGTTACGCTGTTTGGCGATGATGATCTCGGCCTTGCCCTTCAGGTCTTCGTTCTCGCGGTCGTAGTACTCCTCGCGATGGATGAAGGCGACGACGTCGGCATCCTGCTCGATCGAGCCCGACTCGCGCAGGTCCGACAGCAGTGGCTTCTTGTCGCCGGTACGCTGCTCGCTTCCGCGCGAGAGCTGCGAGAGCGCAACAACGGGCACTCTCAACTCCTTTGCGAGTGCCTTCAGACCGCGTGAGATCGAGCTGACCTCCTGCGTCCGGTTCTCGAACTTCTTCTGGGACGCTCCGGCGGATCCTGTCATGAGCTGCAGATAGTCGATTACGATCAGATCGAGGGCACCCTCCTGCTGCTGCAGCCGCCTCGCTTTGGCGCGCATTTCCGCCAGTATGATGCCGGGCGTGTCGTCGATAAACATCTTCGAGCCCATGAGGCGGTCGAGGGCAGAGATGAGCTTGCCGCGATCCTCGCGCGGGATGAAGCCGGTCTGGAGCTTGCGCGAGCCAACCATCGCCTCGCTGGCGAGCATGCGGCGCAGCAGCGACTCCTTCGACATTTCCAGCGAGAAGACCGCAACGACCTTGCCGTCGCGGACCGCGCAGTTCTGCGCGATGTTGATGGCCCAGGCCGTTTTGCCCATCGAAGGACGCGCGGCGATGATGATGAGTTCGCCGTTCTGCAGGCCCGAGGTCATTTTGTCGAACTCGATGTAATGCGTGGCGAGGCCGGTAATTTCACGGCCTTGCTCATAGAGAGCATCAATCGATCCGAAGCTGTTGGCGACGATCTCGGGGATGTTGGAGAGGCCGCGCTGAATGGCGGAGTCCGCAACATCGGCGAGCTTCGCCTCAACATTGTTGAGGACCGTGGTCGCGTCCTCGGCCTGGTCGGCGGCTGCGGCCATGCCCTCGTTGAAGATGCCGAGGAGCTGGCGCAGAAGGCTCTTGTCCTTGATGATGCGGACGTAGGACTCGATGTTGGGGTGACGCGGGATGCCCTCAGTAAGGAAGGCGAGGTACGCGGGACCGCCGACGGCATCGAGCTCCTTGCGCTTGCTCAGCGCCTCCATCACGGTGATGGTGTCGATTGCGTGGCCGACTGTTTGGAGATCGAGGATTGCACGGTAGATGCGCTGGTGCGAGTCGAGCAGGAAGTCTTCGGGACGAAGTTTTTCGGTGGCGTCTACGATGGCGACCGCATCGAGCAGCATCGCGCCGAGAACTGTGACCTCGGTCTGCACAGATGCGGGCAGACCGTCGTTCAGGGACACGGGAATGGGTTGGGCGGCCATTGGAAAGGGTTGCTGCGGAAGAGGACAGTAGTAAGTCTAAAGTTGGGATGACCAGTTGTGGGCATCCTATGTTGTGCAGTTCGAGTCCCCGGTGTGGAGAGCGAGGAAAAGGGGACAGAAAAGCGGCGGCGGCCGAAGCCGCCGCCGGGTTCTAAATGGAACAACTTACTTCGCTGTGCGTTCCGCGAAGACCTTCTGCGCCGCGATGAGGCCGTCGCCGAACTTTGCGCCGAGCTGGGGGATGCTCTTGACGATGACCTGCTCCAGCGCGCCGATCAGCGCGATGGTGTCCAGGAAATCGAAGAAGCCCAGGTGGGCAATACGAAAGATCTGGCCCTTCATCTCGCCCTGGCCGTTGGTGATGATCGCGGCGAAACGCGACTTCAGCTCCTTGCAGATGACGCCGGAGTCCACGCCTTCAGGCGCGTAGACCGCGGTAGCGGCTGCTCCGGGGCTGACTGCGTTAAACAGCTTGAACCCAAGCGCCGTCACAGCCGCACGGGTCATCTCGGCGATGAGCTCCGCGTTCGCGACGAGCTTCTCGCGACCCTTGACCAGATCGCCATCGGCCTGAGCGGCGATCCAGTCCAGCGCAGCGCCTAGGGCGGCGATCAATGCCACCGCGGGCGTGTAGGCGCTCTCGCCGTTCTTCGCATTCTTGCGCTCCTTGCGGAGATCGAAGTAATAGCGCGGATTGTAGGTGGCCTCCATGCGGTCCCATGCGCGCTGGCTGACTGCGAGATAGCTGAGGCCGGGCGGAATCATGACTGCCTTCTGCGAGCCGCCAATCAGGACATCCACGCCCCACGCATCCATGTCCAGCGGCTGCGTGCCGAGACCGGTGATGGCATCCACGACCAGCAGCGCCTCGCTCTTGTGCTCTTTCAGCAGCTTCGCAACACCCTGGACGTCATGGCGCACGCCGGTCGAGGTCTCGTTCGCCTGCATAAAGACCGCGCGCGTCTCGAGCTTGAGCGCAGCCTTCACGGTATCGAGCGAGAATGTCTGCCCGTAAGGCGCACTCACGAGATCGACCTCACAGCCAAAGGCCTTGGCCAGCGCGGACCAGCGTTCACCGAACTTGCCCGCGGAGAGCACGAGGACGCGATCGCCCGGCGAGGTGAGATTCGACACCGAAGCCTCCATCGCTCCGGTGCCGGAGCTGGAGAGGATGATGACGTCATTCCTGGTGCCGACGAACTCCTTCAGTTGACCGAGAACGCGCTGAAAGAGCGCGCGGAACTCGGGCGTGCGGTGATGAATATCAGCCGCCGCCATGGCGAACTGCGCGGCGGGAAGAAGCGGTGTGGGGCCCGGCGTAAAGAGGCGCGTCTTACGAATCATGGTTTTTATTTTATCGGGAACAGAAAGACTCACACATTGATAAGCTGGTGAATTGGGATGAAGGAGACGAGATGCCGGAGATCGCAGAGCGCGTGAACAAAGATATTGTGACCGCGATGAAAGCGCGCGAAGAGGAGAAATTGACCGCGCTACGCCTGGTGAAGTCGGCGTTGAAGGCGAAGGAGATCGACAAACGCGAGCCGCTCACGCCTGCCGAAGAGCAGAGCGTTTTGACGACGCTGCTGAAGCAGCGGCGTGAATCGGTGGAGCAGTTCACGAAGGGGAACCGGCCGGAGCTTGCCGCCAAAGAGCAAGCCGAGATTGGGCTGATTGAGCGCTATCTGCCCAAGGCTGCGAGTGAAGACGAGGTGCAAACGCTGGTGCGCCAGGCGATCGAGCACATCACCAACGGCAACGGCGGAAACCGCCCGGGACCGAGAGATATGGGCGCCGTGATGAAGGTTGCGCAGCAGCGAATGCTCGCCAGTGGAATCCGGGCCGACGGAAAGATGGTCAGCGACATGGTGAAGGCAGAGCTCGCCGAAGGTGTCATAGAAGCCGCATATCGCGAGAAGCTTTTTCTCCCTGGAAAATCACGTGAGCTTGGGCCGAAGCGCCATGAAGCCGGCCTTCTGCTGATAGGCATCCGCGAGCGCGCAGGCCTTCGCCTCTTCGTAAAGCGGCGCAAGAAACGTGATCGAAACCGGCGTTCCGGGGCCACCCACGTTGTTCAGCGCTCCGTCTTCGGTACTAGGCGGGGGCGGAGCATCGTCGCCCCGAATACCATTCGGAACGATCACTGCTGGCTGTCCGCAGAGGTTGGTTGCGGTGAGCTGGATTCCGCCGCTCGGCGCAACGATGACGTCGAATTTTGCGAACAGATCATGCATCTGCGCGATGGCCAGCGTACGTGCGCGCTGCGCCTGGATGTAGTCGACCGCCGGCGTGAAACGCGCTGTGCGGAACTGATTCGGCCAGTCGAAAGGCTTCTGTCCCGCCAGCAAGGCATCGCCGCCGGAGAGTGTCAACTCGTCGAATGCCGCCGCGGCCTCTGCGCTCAGGATGCTCAGCAGCGCGGAGAAGTGGAAGTCCGGCAGTTCGCAGGGAGTGACCGTGACGCCCATCGCGCGAAGGCGGTCGAGCGTTGCCGCTTCGTACTTGGCGTCATACAAACGGCGCTCAAACTGAGCCTCGTGTTCTGTCTCGTGCTTCGAGCGTTCCGCGTCCGAAAGTGTCGCGAGCTCATCCTTCGGGAGCGGTTGCAGGACGGGCGTGTCGAACGCCGATTTGATAAAGCCCACGCGGAGCTTGCGCGGATCGATTGTCAGGTCGGCGTTGAAGGCTCCGGTTTGCACGCTGAGATCCTGCCCGTCAGGACCCGAGATCGCGTGGAGCACCAATGCGCAGTCCTCGACGGAACGCGCGATCGGGCCAATCTTGTCCATTGACCACGACAGCGCCATGGCGCCTGTTCGCGGCGCGCGGCCAAAGCTCGGCCGCAAACCCGTTGCTCCGCAGCGCGTCGAGGGCGAAGAGATCGAACCCAATGTCTCCGTGCCGATTGCAAATCCAACGCAGCCGGACGCGACCGCGCTCGCCGAACCCGCCGAGCTTCCGCTAGAGCCCTGACGCGGATTCCACGGATTCCGCGTGCGGCCGCCCGGCTTGCCGGAATCCGGAGGATAGCCCCACAGATCGCCCTGGGCGAGCGCGCCGAGAGTCATCTTCGCGACCAGCACGGCACCGGCTGCGTCCAGACGCTTCACCACCTCCGCGTCGTCGTCGAACTGCTGATGCTCAAATCCCGCTGCGCCCCACGTGGTTGGGTAACCTTTCACGGCGAGGAGATCCTTTGCGCCCCACGGAATTCCGTGCAGGGGGCCGCGATCGTGACCGCCGGCGAGCTCGCGATCCGCTTGCGCAGCCTGCTTGAGCGCGCGGTCGTCGGTGTAGGTGATCACGAACTTCAGCAGCGGATCGTAGCGCCGCAGGCGCGCAAGGTACATCTTCGTCAGCCCGACCGAGGTCACCTTGCGCTGGCGCAGCGCGACACCGAGCTCGCGGACCGTGGCAAACGCCCACGCCTCGCTCGCGATATCGCCGGCGGAGTCCTTTGCTTCCGCAACGAGCGTTCGCGATGTTCGGTGCCGGCCCAAGCCGAAGCGGTTGTGGCTGCTCGATCGACGGAGGAGCCGTGCCTGCGGGCACAGGATTGGTCATCGCCACGGGCGCCACACGATTCGCCAGATGAAGTTCACGCACGCGCAGTGCGTTATTGCGCTGCGACACAAGCCCGTCCAGCATCATCTGTTTTTGCTCGTCTGTGATGTGGACTGCGGCAATCGACGGCTGCGGCGTCGATCATCGCGGGGGTGATCGCCGGCCATCCGCGCAGGTCGTCGTTTCCTGATTGCGCGGCGCGTCGATGCGGAGCTTCCAGCCGGCCTGCGGTGTTGACGCGAGTGCCAGCAACGCCCCGGGAAAGAGTGTTTGGCCGAGTCCCGCCGCAGCGCAGACAGAGAGCAATGTGCGGCGATTGAGCGCCACAGAGGAACCGTTGGACGAAGTCAGCATGCGTGAAATTATTGCATCCGCTCGCGCGCCGGCTTCATCCTTTCCGTAGCTGAACATCCACGATTTTGTGCGACGATGCTCGGATGAGCGAAGCCGCATTGGACGCGCCTGGGACGGGTGAGCCGGCGCAGGAGCATCGTCTCCGGCGACAGCTACGGCTTCGTGATCTCGTGCTTGCTCAGGTCCTCACGGTCGTCGGAAGCTCATGGGTCGGGCTTGCTGCAGGTTTAGGCCGCGCGCAGACGATCGTGTGGCTACTCGCGCTGGTCAGCTTTTATCTGCCGATGGCGGTCGCGGTCTTTTATCTGAACCGAACGATGCCGCTCGAAGGCGGCCTGTACGTGTGGGCGCGGCGGGCCTTCGGTGACGCACTCGGATTCATGACGGCATGGAACATCTGGTTATACGCGCTCTCCAGCATCGCCACAATCCTGTTCCAGATTCCGAGCGAGATGTCGTACATGATCGGCCCGTCGGCCGCCTCGCTGCCGGAGAGCCATGCGTTTGTGTACTCGCTGCTTGGCATGCTGGTTGCTTTGCTCGCGTGGACAGCGGTGCGCGGCCTGTCGCTGGGCAAATGGATTCATAACGTCAGCGGCGCGTCGATGATCCTGGCTTTCGCGCTGCTGATCTTCGCGCCCTTCTGGGCCCTGCTGCACGGGCATCCCGTGCACTTTGCGCCATTCACATTCGCTCTGCCGCACTCTGACAAAGAGTCACTCGCTCTTGTGGGCCAGATTCTTTTCGCGTCCTCGGGCCTTGAGTACATTGCGATCCTCGCCGGCGAGACCCACTCGCCCGCGCGCGACATCGGCCGCAGCGTCGTGATCGCGACGCCGATCATCTTTGCGATGTTCATGCTCGGGACGGGCTCGGTGCTCGCCTTTCACAACGCGAACCCAGGTGTCGCGATCAATTACGTGGCGCCGATCCCGCAGACGCTGCGGCTTGCCTTCGCGGGCAGCAGGGCGGCGACACTGCTGGCCCAGTTCTCCATTCTCCTGCTGCAAATTCGAATCCTCGGCGCCTGCAGCTATCTTTTCACCGGCGTGACGCGGCTTCCCATGACGGCCGGGTGGGACCACCTTGCACCGCGCTGGTTCACGCGTCTGCATCCACGCTTCCATACGCCCGCAAACTCCATCTACTTCACAACCGCGATCGTGGCGGCGATGCTGGTCTTCGGCTCGTTCGGCGTGCGCGCGGCGGAGGCGTTCGACGTGCTTAACAACGCCTCGACCGACTTCTACGTGCTTGCGTACATTGCGATGTTCGCGATTGGCATCTTCGGGCCGAGCAACCTCCGGCGGCATCTCCCGGGCTGGGCAATCGCATGGTGCGGCCTGGGGGCACTGACGTCCATCGTGATCTTCGTCTTGAACGCCTACCCGTTCGTAGAGGTTGCGAGCGCAGTTGGGTTCGCCACGAAGATCCTCGGCACGATCGTCGCGGCCAACGTGCTCGGGTATGTCTTCTACCGTCGCGCGGCCAATCACTCACTCCGCGCATCGAATATCCGTGCCTGAACTTCCTGAAGTCGAAACCGTCGCCAATGGCGTGAACGCGCGCGTTCGCGGACAGCGTATCGTGCGCGTGTGGACCAGCGGCAAGCCGCAGACCTTCAAGTCTCCGGAGGAAGAGATCGCGCAGGCGCTGAGCGGCACGACCATCGAACGCGTGCGCCGCGTGGGCAAGTCAATCCTCTTCGATCTCACGCGCGCGAAGAAGCCGGCGTCGCAGTTTCTTGTGCATCTCGGGATGACCGGCCGCCTGCTGGTCTCGCAGCCTGAGGTCCCGGTTGCACCGCACACGCACGCCGTCATCACGCTGGCCGATAAACGCGAGATACGCTTCGTCGACCCCCGTCGCTTCGGCCGGTTGTCAGTCGTTCCGCTCACACGTGAAGAGCCCCAGGGTTATAGCGGTCCGGGAAGAGAGCCTACGACCATCTCCGCAGACGAGTTCGCGCAGCTCTTCCGCGGACGCAAGCTGGCCATCAAGGCGGCATTGCTGAATCAGTCAATCCTCCATGGCATCGGCAACATTTACGCGGACGAGAGCCTCTTCAGGGCCGGCATACGTCCACGGCGATCCGCCGGCCGGCTGACGCGCGACGAACTCTTTCGGCTACACGCCGCACTCCAACAGGTGCTCGCGCACGCGATTCAACTCGGAGGATCATCGGTTTCCGATTACGTGGATGCAGATGGGGTGCGCGGCTTCTTTCAACTGGAACACAAGGTCTACGGCCGCGCTGGGCAGGAGTGCACCGTCTGCTCCACGCCGCTCAAAAAACTTGTGGTGGGCGGCCGCACGACAGTGTATTGCCCGCATTGCCAGCGCTGAAATCAGCAACGATCGACAGCCTGCTCCGCCGCGACCGCGGCACCCACCACGCGGGTGGTCTGATCGTCGTCGACGACCTCCACCGAATAGCTCTGCAGCGGGCTCATCTTCACCATCTGGTGCAGGTAATCCTTCAGCATCTTCAGGTCCAGGAAGCGCACGTTATAGCCGGTGATGAAGAACTTCCTCGCTCCTGCCTGGTGAATCGTGGTCGCGGTCGCTGCCGCCAACGCTTTGTGCCACAGTTGCTTGAACTCCACGCAGCGCGCATCGCTCCTGCGGTTGGCTGACTCGAAAACCTCTTCAGGCTCCATGTCCAGGAAGCGCAGACGCATCGCGCGGTGCCCCATGATGCCCTCCAGGTGGCCACGCCCTCCGCACCCGCAGTAGTTCTCCTTATCGTCGAGGGTGACCACCGTGTGTCCGCCCTCCCACACGCCCTCCATGAACGGATAGCACCCGTACCCGATGCCTGTGCCAATGGTCCAGACGCGCACCTGGTACTCGAGCTTGCCGTGCTGTGATGCAAGGCCGGCTGCGACTGCGTCCGCGTCGTTGAGGATCGTCACCGGCGTCTTCAGACCACCTGACTCGAGCCCCGAAGCGATTAGATCCTGAATGCGCGCTCCTTTGAGCTGCGGCAGGTTGGGCGCCTCTTCGACCACGCCATTGCGAATCAGCCCTGGAAGCGCTACGCCGACGCCTTTGATCCTGGATTCGTGCCGGCTGGCAGCCTTGAACACGAGATCGCAGACCCCATCGACGATCGATTCCGTCGGCAGCTCAACGAGCGAGTCGTCGTCGTCGGAATCCTCCGGAATCGGTCCCGGCGGATAGGACAGCAGATCACCCTGAAGCTTGTGCGCCACGACGAGGCCGGCGTAGATCCGCTCAGCCAGGTTGACGCCGACCGCCTCCACGGGCTCGCCGCTGCCGGCTCCGGTCTCCTTGCCCGCCCTGTCGCGTTCTGTCATCCTCCGGCTCCTCCGGGCCCTTGACCCTGGCGTGCGCTCGAGAAAACCAGCATCGCCTAAAACCTGTGAAAGTAGCTTGCAGCGGCAACCGAAGTCAATCGCCTCCGCACTCCTGCCGCAAAACTCCGCTAATCCAGCTTGGAGACGCGGTTCAAGCCGTTGAACGCCGCAACCTTATAGCACTCCGCCAACGTTGGATAGTTGAAGACAGTCTCCACGAAGTAGTCCAGTTTGCCGCCCAGAGCCATTACAGCCTGGCCGATGTGCAGCAGCTCGCTGGCGCCCTCGCCAATGATGTGGACACCTAAAATCGAATGGTTCTCGCGGTGGAAGATCAGCTTGAGCCGGCCGGTCGTGTCGCCGCGAATCTGTCCGCGCGCAATTTCGCGGTAGTACGCCACGCCGACTTCGTACGGCACATCCTCTTCCGTCAGCTGCTCTTCCGTCTTGCCGATGAAGCTGATCTCCGGGATGGTGTAGATACCGTAGGGGTAGAAGCTGGGATTCGAGACGATACTCTCATCGCCGAACGCGCGCGCGGCAGCAATCCTTCCCTGCTCCATGGAAACGGATGCGAGCGACGGAAATCCAATCACATCGCCGACAGCAAACACAACCGGCTGCTTGGTGCGAAAGTCCTTGTCCACCGGAATGCGCCCGCGGGCATCCGCGTCAATGCCGGCAGCCGCAAGGTTCAACTCATCGACGTTCCCCTGGCGGCCGACAGCGTACAGCAGCGCGTCGCCCTGCAGCTTCTTTTTCGACTCCAGGTTCGCGACGACATTGCCTTCGCTCTCTTCGACCGACTCCACTTCTTCGTTCAATCGCATCGTCACGCGAGCGTCGCGCAGATGATAGCTCAGTGCCTCGACGATCTCCTGGTCGGCGAACTCGAGCAGCCGCGGCCGCCGCTCGATCAGTGTCACCCGCACGCCCAGCGCCGCGAACATGCAGCAGTACTCCACACCAATCACGCCGCCGCCGACGATGATCATCGTCTTCGGCAGGTTCGCCAGGTTCAGTACCTGATCGGAGTTCACAATGTTCGTGCCGTTGATCGGAACCTTGGGCGAGCTCGCCGGCTTTGTTCCGGTCGCAATGATGACGTTCTTGCCCTCGATGACCGTCCCGCCCTTTGAGTTCGTCACCTTTACGTGCGTCGGATCCTCGAAACTAGCTGTGCCCGTCATGACCTCGACATTGTTGCGCGAGAGCTGCGCATCGGTCACATCGATTTCTGTCTTGATCACGTGCTGCACGCGGAAGGCGAGATCGGCCATCGTGATCCGCTCCTTCACGCGATAGTTCATGCCATAGATTGACTTGTAGTTGTAGCCCGACAGGTGCAGCACGGCCTCGCGCATCGTCTTCGACGGAATCGTGCCCGTGTTGATGCATACACCGCCGACTACCTCGCGCGCTTCAATCAGCGCAACCTTCTTGTTCAGCTTGGCGCCGTAAATTGCGGCACGCTGACCTGCCGGTCCGGAGCCAATGACGATGAGGTCATACGGATTGGCCATACGTCGTTGCGCTCTCCTGGGAGGAAACTCTCCGCCGCACCACTGAGCAAGGTGCTCTTCCGGTTGTGCCGTTGTCTATCATAGCCTTCCGCCTGGAATAGGCCAGCCGGAGCGCGGCACAGATAAACTGGTCGGATGCTCCGTTGTGCAATCACGGACGGCGCCGCTGCGGATTTCGTGAACACCGCGCACATCGATCGCTTGCAGAATCAGGTGCGCCGCTGGGCCGCCGACGGCATCGACATCATCCAGCTGCGAGAGAAAACTCTCGACGCCGGCGCACTGTTCACGTTGGCCGAAGCCATACTCCGCATTTTTCGCGAGACGAACGCATCGACGAGACTTCTGGTCAACGGACGCGCCGATGTGGCGATTGCGGCGCGCACGCATGGCGTTCACCTTACTTCACGCTCCGATGAGCTCACTCCGGGACAGGTGCGTGCGCTTTTCAATCACGCGGGTCTTCCGTCTCCAACTGTCAGCATCTCCTGCCACACGACGGAGGACATCGTGGACGCGCGCGACGGACGCGCCGATTACATCCTCTTTGGCCCGGTATTCGAGAAGCGACTCGAGGGCGATCTGCTGAGCGAAGGCGTCGGCCTGCAAGCTTTACAGCGGGGCGCCGAACTCGCAGCTCCTGTACCGGTGCTGGCGCTCGGCGGCATCACACTCGAGAACGCCGGCGCCTGCGTTGCGGCTGGCGCGGCGGGCGTCGCTGGAATTCGAACGTTTCTTTGAGGGGTTTGCCACCCGGCCCGCTTCCTTGTTCCCTGGCCGCCGGAAATCTAAAATAGAGACATGCTGATTACGCCTGTCCAACTTGCCGATGAGTCTCTCCCGCTGAACGAGAGCATCCCGGAGGGCGCAATCGACTACGCCCCCGATATCCGCCAGATCGGCCCGCTTGCCCTGACCGGCAGGGCCGACCTCATCGTCGAACACCGCGGCCCGCGCGAGTTCGTCGAGGACATCCGGCTGCGTGCCCACTTCCAGGGGAACTTCGAACTGCTTTGTGCCCGCTGCCTGGAACCCGTCCAGATGCCGCTCGGTGGCGACTGCGACCTAATCTACCGGCCCGTCAGCGTGGAAACCGAGGCCGGCGAGCACGCGATCACCGAAGATGAGACCGAAATCGGGTATTATGAAAAGAGCGGCCTTCTGCTGGAGGACGCCGTGCGCGAGCAGGTCGTTCTGAACCTGCCCTCCCGTGCGCTATGCCAGCAGGAGTGCAAGGGCCTTTGCCCGAAGTGCGGCGCCAATCGCAACGTGGCCGACTGCGGCTGTGGGGAAGCTGCCACGGATGCGCGCTGGAATGCGCTCGCCGGGCTGAGCCTCAGCAACAAGGCCTGAGCGCGCCCAGAGTTTGCAACACCAAGTTTTCCAGCCCGGTGCTAACCTGCTGCGGCTGTTCAGTTTGAGAGGTTTTCCATGCCTAATCCGAAACGGCGCCACAGCAAACAGCGCACCGCCAAGCGCCGCAGCCACGACTTCCTGACCCCGACCGGTGTCTCCACCTGCCCGAACTGTGGCGAGCCCAAGCGGCCTCACACGGTCTGTGCCAAGTGCGGCGAGTACAAGGGCCGGGCCGTCGTAGCAGCCAAAAACGCCGAGTAAGAGCGCCGGGTAAGCCTCACGGGAAGTACCGTCGAGGCAATCGCAGCGGCTCACATCTCCTTTACACTCCGCATTTAGGCTCACATCAGAAGCTCAGAGGGCATGCCGATCGACATCGTTCTCGACGCCATGGGGTCCGACAAGGCCCCCGACCCTGAGATCCGCGGGGCGATTCTGGCTGCCCGCCACTTGGACGTCCGCGTCCACCTGGTCGGACCAGAGGAGGTCCTGCGCCCGAAATTGCGCGCGGCCCTGAAGGACGATGACGACCAGAACGGCGCATCCCTCCCGAACCCGCTCGAAGCCCTCGAAGCGCTGGGGGTCGGCCGCAATGGGCGCAAGCGGAAGCGCCGCCCCGCGGTCTTCCTCGTTCAGGCCAGCGAGTGGATCAGCATGGAGGACAAGGCCGCTCTCGCGGTCCGCTCCAAGCGCGACAGCTCAATGCGCGTCGGCCTCAAGATGGTGCGCGAAGGCCGTGCCGGCGGATTCGTAACCGCTGGCAATACCGGCGCCGCGATGGCCACGGCCAAGATGGTCCTCGGCTCGCTTCAGGGCGTCGATCGCCCCGCACTGGCGACCGTCCTGCCTACCACTGCAGGCGCACCCTGCGTGCTCCTTGATGTCGGCGCGAACGTCGATTGCGATGCGAACAATCTCGTGCAGTTCGCCGTCATGGGCCACATGTACGCCAAAGACGTTCTGCACATCTCGAATCCGCGCCTCGGGCTGCTGTCCATTGGCGAAGAAGAAACCAAGGGCAACAATCTGACCCGCGATACCCTGCCGCTGCTGCGCGAGCTTGGCCTGAACTTCATCGGCAACGTCGAAGGCCGCGATCTCTACAACGGCCGCGCCGATGTCGTCGTCTGCGACGGGTTTGTCGGCAATGTCGCCCTGAAAACCAGCGAAGGCGTTGCCAAGTTAGTTACGACCTCTCTGCGCGAGAGCCTGAAGGCCACCGTGACGGCGCAGATGGGTGCTCTTCTCAGTCGCAAAGCCTTTCACAATTTCAAGAAGCGTATCGACTACTCCGAATACGGCGGCGCTCCGCTACTCGGCGTGCGTGGCGTTTGCATTGTGGGCCATGGCAGCTCCAATGAGCGAGCCATCATGAACGGGATCCGCGTGGCAGCCGAGTTCGCTCAGGCCGACGTCAATCATGCGATCGAGATTGCCCTCCGCAATCGCTGACCGGGGTTCATTTTCGTTTCATCCCACCCAACAGCGTTCCACTTGCTCCCAACCGGCTCAAAACACCAAGGCATCGCCCGTCTCCAGTCTGCCGTCGTAGACATGAACGCGCCGTAACTCTGGCGCCGGTACTGGAGGGCGCTTTTATGCCGGAGCACGTCAGCCGTCTCGACTCGACACTGCCCGAATTTCCGGCCGCGGCGGGACGTGGAGCGATCTTTTCTCCGCTGGCCCAGGATACCCATCAGGGCAGAATGCGGGCGCACACCGTCCAGACGATCGGCCTCGACGCACAGACCCTCTATGAGCTCTGGAAGAACGTCACGTTGGCTCCACGATGGATGGAATA
This sequence comes from uncultured Acidobacteriaceae bacterium, assembly GCA_963762465.1. Taxonomy (GTDB): domain Bacteria; phylum Acidobacteriota; class Terriglobia; order Terriglobales; family Acidobacteriaceae; genus Granulicella. Next base: position 919,938 of record CAVXKS010000011.1, read on the forward strand.
CGTCGTCTCCGCCGAGCCGAAGAGCCCAAAGCTGATTCACTGGGTAATGGGAGACCCTGAAGACTCAAACGGCAGGCGGCTTGAGTACGACACAGAGATCGTCGAAGACATCCCCGGCGAGAAGATCGCCTGGCGCTCAATTGACTCCTCGATCAAGGAATCCGGCGAGGTCCTCTTCCGTCCCGCCGCCGGCGATCGCGGCACAGTTGTAGTGCTGCAGGAGTCGGCCAGCTTCCCTGGCGGGAGCGTTGGGATGGCCGCTGCCGCCGTCGCGAAGCGCTCTCCACGCCAGATCGTCATCGAAGACCTTCGCCACTTCAAGCAGTTGGCTGAGACCGGCGAGATTCCCAACGTTGACCGCAACCCGCATGGCCCTCGCGGCTTCATCGGAAGCCTTAAGGAGCATCTCTACGGCGAGAACAACCCCACGCCTCCGGGAACCACGATCCACTGAGAGGATCCAAACCCACCTGGAGCTGTAGCCGAGCAGCAAGGGAGAGCCGAATGAAAGCAGTTTGCTGGATGGGAACGGGCGATATCAAAGTTCATCAGGTGCCCGACCCTGAGATCGTCAATCCGCACGACGCCATCCTTCGTGTCACACGGACTGCGATCTGCGGCTCCGACCTCCACCTGTACGACGGCTACATTCCGACCATGGAGGCCGGCGACATCGTCGGCCATGAGTTCATGGGCATCGTTGAAGAGGTGGGCTCGGAGGTAAATA